>NZ_CP049989.1:0-2400000 GCF_011388215.1 Hydrogenophaga crocea | reverse complement strand
GTCGGGGTGCATGAGCGGGCCGCCGGCCGACAGGGCATAGGCGGTGGAGCCCGTGGGCGACGCGATGATCAGGCCGTCGGCGCGCTGGTTGGCCACGAAGTGGCCGTCGATTTCCACGCGCAGTTCAATCATGCTGGCGACCGCGCCGCGGTTGACCACCACGTCGTTGAGCGCCGTGGCCTCGAACACGCAGCGGCCGTCGCGCCACACGCTGGCGGCCATCAGGCTGCGCGCCTCTTCCTGGTATTCGCCGCGCAGGATGGGGCGCAGCACCTCGCGGTAGCTGTCGAAGGGGATGTCGGTGATGAAACCCAGGCGGCCCTGGTTGATGCCCACCAGCGGCACGCCGTGGCGCGCCATCTGGCGGCCGATGCCCAGCAAGGTGCCGTCGCCGCCCACCACCAGCGCGAGCTGCGTGTGGCAGTCGATGCCGGCCACGTCGATCGTGGGGTGGTCGGTGATGCCGGTGTTGAGCGCGGTCTGCAGCTCCAGCGAGACATCGCAGCCCTCGGCCATGAGGAACTGCGCGATCTCCTCGACCGCGTTGCGTGCGCCGGGCGCCTGGTACTTGCCCACGATCACCACCTGCTCGAAGCGCAGCGGGCGAAGGGCCTTGGGCGCAAGGGCGCGCGGCAGGTGGGGGGCATTCATGCGCAAATTACAACATAGGCCCATGGCAATATGCCCTGTGCATTCCCCTGCCATGAACGCGGCGGGAGAGGCCTTCCGTAGAATCTTCGGCATGCTGGACGATCGCTCGAAGCTGCTGCTCAAGGCGCTGGTGGAACGCTACATCGCCGACGGCCAACCCGTGGGCTCGCGCACGCTGGCCAAGGCCGCGGGGCTCGAGCTCTCGCCCGCCACCGTGCGCAACGTGATGAGCGACCTCGAGGAGCTCGGCCTCATCGCCAGCCCGCACACCTCGGCCGGGCGCATTCCCACCGCGCGCGGCTACCGGCTGTTCGTGGACACCATGCTCACCGTGCGGCGCGACGAGATTCCCACCGTCTCGGCCATTGCCGCGCCGGGCATCGAGTCGCCCCAGCGCGTGATCAGCCAGGCCGCGCACCTGCTGTCGAGCCTGTCGCAGTTCGTGGGTGTGGTGATGGCGCCGCGGCGCGCCTCGGTGTTCCGCCACATCGAATTCCTGAGCCTGTCCGAGCGGCGTGTGCTGGTCATCATCGTCTCGCCCGAGGGCGAGGTGCAGAACCGCATCATCCAGACGCAGGCCAACTTCAGCCAGTCGCAACTGGTAGAGGCCTCGAACTTCCTCAACTCGCACTACGCGGGCCTGACCATCGAGGCCGTGCGCGAGCGCCTCAAGACCGAACTCGAAGCGCTGCGCGGTGAGATCGCCGACCTCATGAAGCAGGCCGTGGACATCGGGGCCCAACCCGCCGAGCAGGACGAGGTGGTGGTGGCCGGCGAGCGCAACCTGCTGTCGGTGAGCGAGTTCAGCAGCGACCTGGGCAACCTGCGCCGCCTGTTCGACCTCTTCGAGCAGAAGACCCAACTCGTGCGCCTGCTCGACGTGTCCACCCAGGCCGACGGCGTGCGCATCTACATCGGCGGCGAAAGCCAGGTCGTGCCCTTCGAAGACCTGTCCATCGTGACCGCGCCCTACGAGGTCGACGGCCAGGTGGTGGGCACCCTGGGCGTGATCGGCCCGCAGCGCATGCCCTACGACCGCATGATCCAGATCGTGGACGTGACGGCCAAGCTCGTGAGCAACGCACTGAGCCACACCAAGTGAGCCGTTGCGCGTGGGCGCGCACCTACAATGCGCGCCTCCCGGGCCGTTAGCTCAGTTGGTCAGAGCAGAGGACTCATAATCCTTTGGTCGTTGGTTCAAGCCCAACACGGCCTACCAAAAAGGGGTGCAGCAAAAGAAACGCGAAAAAATGCTGCTATACTTCAAGGCTTCGCGGCTGTAGCTCAGCTGGATAGAGTACTTGGCTACGAACCAAGGGGTCGTGGGTTCGATTCCTGCCAGCCGCGCCACCATAGAAGCCCTGCAGCCACAAGCTGCAGGGCTTTTTCTTTGCCCCCTCGCTTCACCTGTTGGGTTCATCCGTGAGCAAGGCCTTCACCCGCGAATCCGAGCACGACGACGATGACGCCGATGGCGCGGCCGCCATCGCCACGCCCGGTGGCAAGAACTACGTCACGCGCCAGGGCTACGAACGCCTGCGCCGCGAACTGCTCACGCTGATGGACGAGGAGCGGCCCAAGGTGGTCGAGGCCGTGCACTGGGCCGCCAAGAACGGCGACCGCTCGGAAAACGGCGACTACCTCTACGGCAAGAAGCGCCTGCGCGAGATCGACCGGCGCATCCGCTTCCTCACCAAGCGGCTGGAGATCGCCGAGGTGGTCGATCCGTCGCTGCACCACGGCAACGACCAGGTCTTCTTCGGCGCCACCGTGACCTATGCCGACGAGGCCGGCCGCGAGACCACCGTGACCATCATGGGCACCGACGAGGCCGACAACACCCAGGGCCAGGTGAGCTGGGTCTCGCCGGTGGCGCGCGCGCTGCTCAAGGCGCGCGTGGGCGACGTGGTGAAGCTTGCGGTGCCCGGCGGCCTGCAGGAGCTCGAGGTGCTCGAGGTGCGCTACCCCGCGCCCGGCGCCTGATCGCTCAGGGCTTGGGGGTGGCCTTGTAGCGCTGCGCCTTGATCACCGAGGGCGTGCGCTTGAGGCTGCGCAGCACGTCGGCCAGGTGCTGGCGGTCGCGCACCGCCACCGAGAAGCGGATGTCGGTGGCCGTTTGCGCGGGGTCTTCGCCCATGTCCACGTGCGTGATGTCGGCCTCGGCCGTGGCGATCGCAGAGGCCACGCGCGCGAGCACACCCTTGCCGTTGGTGACGGTCACCACCACCGTGGTGTCGAACGAGCGCACGGGCTCGTCGGCCCATTCCACCTCGATGAAGCGCTCGGCATCGCGCCCGCGCAGCCGCCGGGCCGTGGGGCAGTCTTCGGCGTGCACCACCAGGCCTTCGCCGCGGCCCAGGTAGCCCACGATGCGATCGCCCGGAATGGGGCGGCAACAGGGCGCGTACTGCACCGACATGCCTTCACTGCCGTCGAGCGTGACCACGCCTTGCGAAAGGGTTTCTTCGCGGCCGGTGTCGTAGCGCTCGCGGCTGATCAGCACTGCGTCGGGCTTGAGGCCGGTCTCGGCCAGCAGCACCGCGAGCTTCTTGCCCACCATGCTCGCGATGCGCCGGCCCATGCCGATGTCGGACAGCAGCTCCGCGCGGTTCTTGCTGCCGGTGAAGCGCAGCAGCTTGTCCCACACCGCGGCGTGTTCGCCGTCTTCGGCCGGCAGTTGCGCGATGCCTTCGGAGCGCAGCGCCTGGCCCAGCATGCGTTCGCCGAGCTCGAGCGATTTCTCCTGCGCGATCGCCTTGAGGTGGTGGCGGATCTTGGAGCGCGCGCGGCCGGTCTTCACGAACGAGAGCCAGGCCGGATTGGGTTCCGCCTTGTCGTCGGTGATCACCTCGACCACGTCGCCGTTGGAGAGCTCGGCGCGCAGCGGGCGCTGCTCGCCGTTGATGCGGCCGCCCACGGCGTGGTGGCCCACGTCGCTGTGGATGGCATAGGCGAAGTCGACCAGCGTGGCGCCGCGCGGCAGCGCGAGGATCTTGCTCTTGGGCGTGAACACGTAGACCGCGTCGGGGAAGAGGTCGATCTTGATGTGGTCCCAGAACTCGCTCGCGTCGTGCGTTTCCTGCTGGATGTCGAGCAACGACTGCAGCCACTGCGTGCCCAGGCGCTGCGAGGTGTCGCTGCCCGGTTCGTTGGCCTTGTAGAGCCAGTGCGCGGCCACGCCCGATTCGGCCACCACGTCCATGCTGTGGGTGCGCAGCTGGAACTCGATGTTGGTGCCGAACGGCCCCACCAGCGTGGTGTGCAGCGACTGGTAGCCGTTGAGCTTGGGGATGGCGACGTAGTCGCGGAACTTGCCGGGCAGGGGCTTGTAGAGCTGGTGCAGCAGGCCCAGGCCGGTGTAGCAGTCGGTGAGCTCGGGCACGACGATGCGAAAGCCGTAGATGTCGGTCACCTGCGCGAACGACAGGTGCTTGCTGTCCATCTTGCGGTAGACGGAGTAGAGCGTCTTCTCGCGGCCCAGGATGCGCACCGGCATGCCGTGCGCGGCGAAAGCGTCTTCGAGCTCGCGCTGCACGCGCGCGATCAGGTCTTTGCGGCGGCTGCGGGCGCGCTCCAGCGCCTTGGCCAGCACCTCGTAGCGCCAGGGGTGCAGAAAGCGGAACGAGAGGTCCTGCAGCTCGCGGTAGGTGAAGTTCAGGCCCAGGCGGTGGGCGATGGGCGCGTAGATCTCGAGCGTTTCGGTGCTGATGCGCTGCCACTTGCTGCGCGGCATGTCGCCCATGGTGCGCATGTTGTGGGTGCGGTCGGCGAGCTTGATCAGGATGACCCGCACGTCCTTGGCCATGGCCAGCAGCATCTTGCGGAAGGACTCGGCCTGGTTCTGCTCGCGCGACGAGAACTCGAGCCGCTCGAGCTTGGTGAGTCCGTCCACCAGCTCGGCCACCGGTGCGCCGAAGCGCTCCACGAGCTCTTGCTTGGTCACGCCGCAGTCTTCGATCGCGTCGTGCATCAGCGCGGCCATCAGGGCCTGGGCGTCGAGCTTCCATTCGGCGCACTGCGCCGCGACCGCGATCGGGTGGGTGATGTAGGGGTCGCCGTTCTTGCGCAGCTGGCCCAGGTGGGCCTCGTCGGCGAAGCGGTAGGCCTGGCGGATGCTCTCGATGTCGTGTGCGCCGAGGTAGTCGAGCTTGCCCAGCAAGGCGGCGAAGCTGGCCGCCGCGGCGCTCGCCGCCGCGCTGGCGGCGTCGTGGGGCGGGGAGGCTAGGGTGCCGTCGGCAGGAGACATCATCCTGTAACTGTAGCGCGCCACCGCGATGGGCCCGGAGACCCAAACAAAAAGGCACCGCGTCGCGGTGCCTTTCAGCGGGAGCGCGGGTCGCTCAGACCGGCACTTTCTTGAGCATTTCGAGGCCGACCTTGCCTTCGGCGATCTCGCGCAGGGCGGTCACGCCCGGCTTGTTCTTGCTCTCGATCTTGGGCGAGTGGCCCTGGCTCAGCATGCGGGCGCGGTAGGTCGCGGCCAGCACGAGCTGGAAACGGTTGGGGATCTTTTCCAGACAGTCTTCAACGGTGATGCGTGCCATGGCGGGGCTCCGGAAATTCAGGTGATGTTGAGGGCCCGGAAGGTGTCGCTGCGGGCGTTGCGCTGGGCCGCGTATTTGAGGCGCTGCGCGTGAACGATGGCTTTGAGGTCGAACAAGGCCCGTTCGAAAAGCTCGTTGATTATAACGAAGTCGAATTCCTTGGCATGGGCCATC
The DNA here is from genome assembly GCF_011388215.1 of Hydrogenophaga crocea. Lineage (NCBI taxonomy): Bacteria > Pseudomonadati > Pseudomonadota > Betaproteobacteria > Burkholderiales > Comamonadaceae > Hydrogenophaga > Hydrogenophaga crocea. The sequence continues at coordinate 2,394,631 of NZ_CP049989.1, read as the reverse complement.
TCGTTGGCGGCGTTCTGCAGCCGCACCTCGATCACGTCGGCGCTGTCTTCGGCGCGGCGCTCCAGGCGCGAGCGCAGCTCTTCCCAGCTCGGCGGCAGGATGAAGACCAGCACCGCATTCGGGAAGATGCGCTTGACCTGGATCGCGCCCTGGTAGTCGATCTCCAGGATCACGTCGGCGCCCTGCTTGATGCGCTGCTCGAGCGCCTGCTTGGAGGTGCCGTAGCGGTTGCCGTGCACCTGCGCCCATTCCACGAAGCCGCCCTGCAGCACCATCTGGTCGAAGGTGTCCTGGCTCACGAAGTAGTACTCGCGGCCGTGCACCTCCTGGCCGCGCGGGGCACGGGTGGTGTGCGAGACCGAGGGCTGCACGCGCGAGTCGAGCTCCATCAGGGCCTTCACGAGGCTGGACTTGCCGGCGCCGCTGGGCGCGGCGACGACGAACAGGTTGCCGGGGTATTCCATCGGGGATTCACTCAAGGTTCTGCACCTGCTCGCGCATCTGTTCGATGAGCACTTTCATGTCGACCGAAATGCGCGTGAGCTCCAGGCTCGAGGACTTCGAGCCCAGGGTGTTGGCTTCGCGGTGCAGTTCCTGGATCAGGAAATCGAGCCGCTTGCCGATGTCGCCGCCGCGCTGGATCAGGCGGTCGATCTCGTCGAGGTGCGAGGCGAGCCGGGTGAGCTCTTCGGCCACGTCGATGCGGATCGCGAAGGCCGTGGCCTCGGCCAGGGCCCGGTCGCGCGCGACCTCGCTGTTGGCCACGGCCCCGCTGGCGTCGGCGCCCAGGGCCTCGTTCCAGCGGTCGAGGAAGCGCTGGCGCTGCTGCGCCACGAGCTGGGGGATCAGGGGTTCGGCGGCCCGGGCGAGCGTGCGCAGCTGGGCCGTGCGGTCGTGCAGCATGCCCGCCAGGCGCGCGCCTTCGCGGGCCCGGGCCTCGATCAGCTGGGCGATGGCGCTCGCCGCGACGGCGGCCACGCGGTCTTGCGCGTCGGCCGGCAGTGCCGTGCCGCGCGCGCTCAGGCCGATCACCTCGGCCACCGAGAGCGGGGCGGCCTGGGGCAGCCAGGCGCGGATCGCGTCCTGGGCGCTCACCAGGCGCTGCAGTTCGGCGCTCGACGGCGCGCGGTGGCCCGCGTCGCCCCGCTGCTCGAACCAGGCGCGCAGTTCGACCTTGCCGCGCTTGAGCGCCTGCGTGAGCTGTTCGCGCAGCACGGGCTCGGCGCCGCGAAGCTCTTCGGGCAGCTTGAAGGTGAGGTCGAGGAAGCGGCTGTTGACCGAGCGGATTTCGACACCGACGGATGGTCCCGCATCGTGGGCGGCCGGTGGGGATGCGCCGCCTTGCTGGGCGGTGGCGTATCCGGTCATGCTGTAAACTGCCATCGCTCTGGGCCGGTCGGTGTTGGAGGTCCAAAACGGGGCGTTTCGGAAACCGATCGAATTATGTCAAAGGTCAAACCCGCACCCTTGCCGCCCGACACGGTGATCGGCGGCTATCGCATCGTTCGCAAACTCGCCGCCGGCGGTTTTGGCGTGGTCTACCTCGCGGTCGACACCGAAGGCCAGCAGGTCGCTGTCAAGGAATACCTGCCGTCGTCGCTGGCCTCGCGCGCGCCCGGCGAGCTGCTGCCGCAGGTGCAGCCCGAAAAGCTCTCGCTCTACCGCCTGGGCCTCAAGAGCTTTTTCGAAGAAGGCCGCGCGCTCGCGCAGATCTCGCACCAGTCGGTGGTGAGCGTGCTCAACTTCTTCCGCGAGAACGAAACCGTCTACATGGTCATGAACTACCTCGAGGGCTCGTCCCTGCAGGAGTTCATCATCACCGCGCGCGAGCTCAAAAAGCAGAAGGTCTTCCGCGAATCGACCATCCGCTCGCTCTACGACGAGGTGCTGCGCGGCCTGCGCATCGTGCACCAGCACAAGATGCTGCACCTCGACATCAAGCCGGCCAACATCTTCGTCACCGACGACAACCGCGCCGTGCTGATCGACTTCGGCGCCGCGCGCGAGGTGCTGAGCAAAGAGGGCAATTTCATCCGCCCCATGTACACGCCCGGCTTCGCCGCGCCCGAGATGTACCGCCGCGATTCGTCCATGGGCCCGTGGACCGACATCTACGCCATCGGCGCCTGCATCTACGCGAGCATGCAGGGCTACCCGCCCAACGACGCGCCGCAGCGCCTCGAAAAAGACCGTCTCTCGCTCGCGCTGTCGCGCCTGCGCGGGGTGTACTCCGACAACCTCATCGAGGTCGTCGAGTGGTGCATGTCGCTCGATCCGCTGTCGCGCCCGCAATCGGTGTTCGCGCTGCAGAAGGAGCTCAGCCGCGAAACCGAGCGCAGCTACACCAAGCTCACCGTCGCCGAAAAAATGCGCCTGCAGTTCGACAACATCGTCTCGGACAAGCAGAAGTCGCTGCTGCGCAAATCCACCGACGTGGGCACCAAGTTTCGATGAAGTTTTCCGTCTACCAGATCAGCCGCCAGGGCGGCCGCGAACGCAATGAAGACCGCATGGGCTACGCGTACACGCGCGAGTCCGGCCTGTTCGTGCTGGCCGACGGCATGGGGGGCCACCCCGAAGGCGCCATGGCCGCGCAGCTCGCGCTGCAGACGCTGTCGGCGTACTTCCAGAAGGCCGCCAACCCCACGGTGCGCGAGGTGCCCGAGTTCCTCTCGAGCGCGCTCATGGCCGCGCACCACCAGATCATCCGCTACGCCGCCGAGAAGGGCATGCTCGACACGCCACGCACCACGCTCGTGGCCGCGGTGATGGAGCGTGGCCACATCCACTGGGTGCATTGCGGCGACTCGCGCCTGTACATCGTGCGCGACGGCGAGCTGCTCACGCGCACGCGCGACCATTCCTACATGGAGCAGCAGCAGCACCTGGGCCGTGCCACCGAGCACATCAACCGCAACATCCTGTTCACCTGCCTGGGCTCGCCGGCCAAACCCGTGTACGACCTCTCGGGCCCCGTGCAACTGATGCAGGGCGACCGCGTGCTGCTGTGCTCCGATGGCCTGTGGGGCACGGTCGAAGACGACGAGATCGTCAAGGAGCTGGCCGCGCACCCGCTCGAACAGGCGATCCCCGAACTCGTCGAGACCGCGCTGCGCCGCGGCGGCGCGCGCTGCGACAACGTGACCGTGCTCGCCATGGAGTGGGAAACGGCCGACGAATACCAGAGCACGCGCGTCTCCACCGACGACATCGAAGACGGCGTGTTCGCCTCCACCATCCAGTCGGGCGTGCCCGACCCCACCATCGAAGACCTGGACGACGCCGCCATCGAGCGCTCGATCGCCGAGATCAACGCGGCCATCCAGCGCACCGCAGCGGCGCGCAACTCCTGAGCCTTCGGCTTCCTCTTTCGAGGTTTTTCCCATGACGGTTGCTTCCCGACCCGGCCAACGGGCCGCCGATGCCCTGCGCCCGGTGCGCATCACCCGCGGCTACACCATGCACGCCGAAGGCTCGGTGCTCATCGAGTTCGGCAACACCAAGGTGCTGTGCACCGCATCGGTCGAAGAAAAAGTGCCGCCGCACAAGCGCGGCAGCGGCGAAGGCTGGGTCACGGCCGAATACGGCATGCTGCCGCGCGCCACCCACACCCGCAGCGACCGCGAGGCCGCCAAGGGCAAGCAGAGCGGGCGCACGCAGGAGATCCAGCGCCTGATCGGCCGCTCGCTGCGCGCCGTGTTCGACCTGAAGGCGCTGGGCGAGCGCACCATCTCGCTCGACTGCGACGTGCTGCAGGCCGACGGCGGCACGCGCACCGCGGCCATCACGGGCGCCTTCGTGGCCGCGCAGGACGCGGTGAACCGCCTGATCGCCGACAGCAAGCTCGGCGCCTCGCCCATCCGCGACCACGTGGCCGCGATCTCCGTGGGCATCCTGGGCGGCGTGCCGCTGCTCGATCTGGAATACGTGGAAGACTCGGCCTGCGACACCGACATGAACGTGGTGATGACCGGCGCCGGCCACTACGTGGAGGTGCAGGGCACGGCCGAAGGCGCGGCCTTCACGCGCCGCGAGATGGACGCGCTGCTCGCCCTGGCCGACAAGGGCATCGCCGAACTCGTGGCCCTGCAGAAGGCCGCGCTGGCCGCATGAAGCTGGTCCTGGCGTCGAACAATGCGGGCAAGCTCGCCGAACTGCAGGCCCTGTTCGCGCCGCTGGGCGTGCAGCTCGTGCGGCAGTCCGAACTCGGCATTCCCGAAGCGCCCGAGCCGCACCGCACCTTCGTGGAAAACGCGCTCGCCAAGGCGCGCCACGCGTCGCGCCTGAGCGGCCTGCCCGCGCTGGCCGACGACGCCGGCCTGTGCGTGGAGGCCTTCGGCGGCCTGCCCGGCGTGGACACCGCCTACTACGCCACGCAGCACGGCCTGCCCAAGGGCGACGACCACAACGTGACCGCGCTGCTCGAGCAGATGCGCGGCGTGGACGACCGCCGCGCCGCACTCGTGAGCACGCTGGTGGCGCTGCGCCATGCCGACGACCCCGAGCCGCTCGTGGCCACGGGCCGAGCGCCCGGCCTGATCACGCGCGAGCGCATCGGCGAGCACGGCTTCGGCTTCGACCCGGTGATGTTCATCCCCGCGCTGGGTCAGACCTTTGCACAGCTCGACCCCGCGGTGAAGAACCACCACAGCCACCGTGGCCAGGCCGCACGCGCCATGCTGGCCCTGATGCGCGAGCGCTGGTTCGCGCCCGCGGCATGAGCGAGGTCCACGCGCGGCACGACCCGCGCCACTGGATGCGCCCGGGCACGCTGCAGCTCACCGCGCTGCCGCCGCTGTCGCTCTACATCCACCTGCCCTGGTGCCTGAAGAAGTGCCCCTACTGCGACTTCAATTCGCACGAGTGGAGCGCCACCGCCGCGCCTGGCGAGCCCATGCCCGAGGCGCGCTACCTCGACGCGCTGCGCGCCGACCTCGAGGCCACGCTGCCGCTGGTGTGGGGCCGGCCGGTGGTGAGTGTGTTCATCGGCGGCGGCACGCCCAGCCTGTTCTCGCCCGAGGCGATCGACCGCCTGCTCGGTGAGGTGCGCGCGCGCCTGCCGCTCGAGGCCGACGCCGAGATCACGCTCGAAGCCAACCCCGGCACCTTCGAGAAGGACCGCTTCCGCGCCTTCCGCCAGGCCGGCGTCACGCGCCTGTCGGTGGGCGTGCAGAGCTTCAACGACGAACACCTCAAGGCCCTGGGCCGCGTGCACGACGGCCGCCAGGCGCGCGCCGCGCTCGACGAGGCCGCGCAGGTGTTCGACACCTTCAACCTCGACCTGATGTACGCGCTGCCGGGCCAGACGCTCGCCCAGCTCGAGACCGACCTGCGCACCGCGCTGTCGTACGCGCCGCTGCACCTGTCCGTCTACCACCTCACGCTCGAACCCAACACCTACTTCGCCAAGTTCCCGCCCGCGCTGCCCGACGAGGACACCGCCTACGACATGCTCGACCGCATCACCGCGCTCACCGGCGAGAGCGGCCTGCAGCGCTACGAGGTGTCGGCCTATGCCAGGCCCGGTCACGCCTGCCGCCACAACCTCAACTACTGGCGCTTCGGCGATTACATCGGCATCGGCGCGGGCGCGCACGGCAAGCTCAGCTTCGCGCACCGCGTGGCGCGCACGGTGCGCATCCGCGAGCCGCGGCTGTACATGGAGCGCGCGCTCGCGGGCGACGCGCTCGCGGCCATGGACGAGGTGCCGCGCGCCCAACTGCCCTTCGAGTACATGCTCAACGCGCTGCGCCTGCGCGAGGGTTTCGCGCTGGCCGACTTCATGGCCCACACCGGCCTGCCGCTGTCGAGCGTGCAGCGCGCGCTCGACGAGGCCCAGGCCAAGGGCTGGCTCGAACGCGAGGCCGGCTGGGTGCGCCCGAGCGAGCGCGGCTTCGATTTCCTGAGCGACCTGCAGTCGCTCTTTTTGCCCGACTGAGCCCAGGCCCTCAGGCCGCCGACAGCGAAGCCGCTGCGGGCTGCGCCACCAGCGGCAGGCGCAGCGTGGCCGTGGTGCCCTGGCCGAAGGTGCTGTCCAGCGACACCGTGCCGCCGTGCAGCTCCACGATCTCTTTCACCAGGTTCAGCCCCAGCCCGGTGCCCGGGATGTTGCCCGAGGTGTCGGCGCGGTAGAAGCGCTCGAAGGCGCGCTGCAGTTGCACCGGTGTCATGCCCAGGCCTTCGTCGCGCACCGCGATGGCCACGACACCCGCGCCGTCGGCGCCGGCTTCCACGCGTGCCGTGAGCGCCACCGGCCCGCCCGCGGGCGAGTACTTGAAGGCGTTGCTCAGCAGGTTGGTCAGCGCCTGCTGGATCTTGGCGGCGTCGGCCAGCACCCGCACCTCAGGGATCTCGCCCACGGTGACGCTGCGCGCGAGGTCGGTGCCCGCCGCGTCCTGGATCGCGGCCTGCACGATGTCCGTGAGCGGTGCGGGCACGATGTGGAAGTCCTTGCCCTGGCGCGCTTCGATGCGCGAGAGGTCGAGCAGCTCCTGGATCAGGTTGGCCAGCAGCTTGCCCTGGCGGTGCACCGTCTGCAGCAGGTCGAGCCGTTTCTCGTCGCTGTAGCGGCGGTGGATCATGAGCTCGGTGAAGCCCAGGATGCTCGCCAGCGGCGTGCGCAGTTCGTGCGCGGCGGTGGCCAGGAACTCGCTCTTGAGCCGGTCAACCTCGCGCTGCTGGGTCACGTCGCGGAAGTACAGGAAGGTCTCCGCCACCAGCCCCTTGGTGCGCCGCACCTCGCACTCGAGCACGCGCAGCGCGGGCTGCTGCAGCTGGAACACGCGCGGCGCCGCCGCGCCCGTGGCGGCGGCCGTGAGTGCGGGCGTTTCCCCGCCGCACAGCGCGCCGAACCAGCGCTCGAAAGCCGCGAGCGTGCGCACCTCGGGCGGCAGCGGACCGGCCATGGCCTGGAAGGCCGGGTTGGTCGACACCAGGGTGTCGCTGGCGTCGAACACCACGAAGCCGTCGGGGCTGAGGTCGAAGGTGGCGTTGAGGCGTGCCGTGCGCTCGATGAGCTTTTGCTTCACCTCGATCTGCGCCGACACGTCCTCGATCACGTGGATGTAGTGCGTGATGCGGCCCTGCGAATCGCGCACCGGCGAGACCGAGAGCTTGTTGTGGAAGGGGCTGCCATCCTTGCGGTAGTTGAGCAGCGTGATGCCCAGCTCACCGCCCGACTGTAGCGTGCGCGCGAGCAGCGCGAGGTCGTCCGGATCGGTGAGCGCGCCGTTGAGCAGGCTGGTGTCGCGGCCCAGCACCTCGTGCGGCGCATAGCCGGTGATGCGGCTGAACGCGGGGTTCACGTGCACCAGCGGCTGCGGGTAGTTGCGCGCATCGCTGATGCAGATGCCGTTCAACGCGCAGTCGACCGCGCGGCTGTATAGCGCGAGGTACTCCTCGGTGAACTTGGCCTCGGTGAGGTCGCGCACGATGCAGGTGTAGCGCACGTGCGCGTCGTTGGCGATCTCGCCCAGCAGCAGCTCCACCGGGAACGCGGTGCCGCCGTGGCGCAGGGCCTGCAGCTCGAGCTGGCCGACGCGGCTTTGCGTGCTGTGCATCAGCATGCTGTCGGCCATGGTGGCGCGCAGCCGCTCGGTGTCCAGGCCGGGCAGCAGCTCGCCCAGGGCCAGGCCCAGCAACTCGACCGAAGGCCGGCCGAACATGCGCTCGGCCGCGGGATTGACGCTGACCACGCGGGCCTCGTCCGACGCGCCGATGATGGCGTCGGCCGCCGTGTCGAGAATGGCCCGCAGGCTGGCCTGCGTCGCTTCAGCCATGGCGACTCAGCAGGTCGTCCACCAGGTCGAGCAGCTTGAGCGGGCTGAACGCCTTGGTGAGGTAGGCATCGCAGGCCACGCGCTCGCCGAGCTCGAGGTCTTCCTTCTGCGCGCGCGCCGTGAGCAGGATGATGCGGGTGCCCGGGCCGAGCTCCGGGTCCTTCTTGATCTTCTCGCACACCTGGAAGCCGTCGAGCTCGCCGGGCATCATCACGTCGAGCAGCACCAGGTCGGGCCGCAGGCGGCGCGCCATCTGCCAGCCGTCCATGCCGTTGTCGGCCTCGTGCAGCTCGGCGTCTTCGAGGTGCTGCAGCGTCAGGTTGACCAGTTTGCGGATGTCGGGCTGGTCGTCGACGATGAGGATGCGGTGCGTCATGCGGGGGCCTTGGGGCGTGGGCGTTGCCGCGCCAGCAGGCGCGAGAGGTCTTCGGCGTAGATCTGGGCCTGCAGCAGGTCCAGCTGGTGGTGGTTGCGCAGCGGCGCGCCCGTGGGCAGGTCGACCCGCACCAGCAGCTCGCCGCCTTCTTCGTCGATGCGCAGCCGTCCGCCGTGGCGCTCCACGATGCGCTGCACCAGCGGCAATCCGATGCGCTGCGCATCGGGCACGCCTGCCACGGCCTGCAGCGGGCGCTGCGCCTGCTGTTTCAGGGCCGGGGCGGCCACGCCGCCGGCGTTGCGCAAGGCCACCTGCAGGTGCGCGCCGTTGGCCTGGAAGCTCACGCGCACCGCCACCGGCTGGCTCAGTGGCACCTGGCCGCGTGCGTGGTCGGCCGCGTTGCGCAGGCATTCGGTCAGCGCGCGCCGCAGCAGGCGGCGGCTGCCGTACACCGGGGGCAGGTCGTCGCGCGCGCCTTCGGGCTGCAGCACCACGTGCGCGGCCTCGAGCGCGGGCGCGATCTCGCGCGCGGCCTCGTCGAGCAACTGCGGCATCAGCACGCGCTCCTCGTCCACCATCACCTCGTCGCCGAACACGTCGACCAGGTCACCCAGGCGCTGCAGCTTGTCGTCGAGCGCGCGCACCGCGGCATCGCGCGGTTCGCCAGCGGGCGTGTCCAGCACCGCCTGCATGGCGGGGCGCAGTTCGTCGCGCAGCAGCGCCATCACGCGCGGCAGGTCGGTTCGGGCGGGGTCCGTGGGGGCCGGGGCGGGCGCTGCCCCGGGCAGCGGCTGGGCCACGATGTGCATGGCCACCAGGCCGGCGATGGGGCGCGGCGCGCATTCGCAGACCAGGGTCTGGGCGCCCTGGTCGGCATGCACCTCGACCGTGAGGCGGGTGTCGCTGCGCGCCTGGCCCTGGCCGATGTCGCGCACCAGCGCCTTCACCTGCGGGTCACCGGGCAGCGCCAGCGCGGGCCGGCTCGACAAGGCCTTGGCCGCCTGGTTGGCGAACGCCACCTGGCCGTCGGCGTGGAACAGCAGCAAAGGCGCGCCCACCAGGTCCAGCAGCAGCAGCAGCGGATGGCCTGGCGGAGCGGCGGTGGCGGTCGGCATGGTCTTGTGCGTCGGCGGCACAAGCGCCGACACGTCCTTGTGTCTGGCGCATCGGCCGCCGGCCGGCGCCATTGAGGCCCGTCCGACGGGCGGGCCGCCGCGGCGTGAACAGGATCACGCCGGGCGCCCGGGCGCGGCCTCAGGCCGGCGCGGTGACGCTGAAGCCCACGCGCGTGCGGCCGCCGCCCGATTCGGCCGCAGCCGCGCCGTCGTGCATGCGCGCGATGGCGGCCACGATGGACAGACCCAGGCCGTGGTGCGGCTTTTCGAGTTCGCAGCGCGAGGCGTCGCTGCGGAAGAAGCGGTCGAACAGGCGCGGCAGGTGCGCGGCCTCGATCTCGGGGCCGGTGTTTTCCACCCACAGCCGCGCGCCGTGGTCGCCCTCGCGCAGGATGCGCACGCACAGGCGCGAGCCCGGGTCGGCGTAGCGGATGGCATTGCCCAGCAGGTTGGACAGCGCGCGCTTGAGCAGGGGCTCGTCCACCGAGAGCATGGCATCGCCCTCGATGTCCATGCCCAGCCCGGCCTCTTCCATGGGCGCCTCGTGAAACTCCACCACCTGGCGCACCAGCTCGGCCAGGCTCACGGGCGCACCGCGCCGCGCCTTCACGCCGCGGTCGGCCTGGGCCAGGAACAACATGTCGTTGACGATGCCCGCCATGCGCTGCAGCTCTTCGAGGTTGGACAGCAGCACCTCTTCGAGCTCGGCCACGCTGCGCTCGCGGCTCAGCGCCACCTCGGTGTGGCCGATGAGGTTCGCCAGCGGCGTGCGCAGCTCGTGCGCGACGTCTGCGTTGAAGCCTTCGAGCTGCACGTAGGTGCGCTCCACGCGCTGCATGAGGCCGTTGAACTGCTCGATCAGCGGCTGCAGCTCTTCGATGGGCACGGGCAGCGACAGGCGCTGGTTGGGACGGCTCGCGTCGATGGCGCGCGTTTGTGCGGCGAGGTCGGCCAGCGGGCGCAGGCTGCAACGCACGCGCCAGAAGGTGGCCCAGGCCACGAAGGCGCCGCCGGCCAGCGTGGCGCCGATCAGCAGCAGCGCCATGCGCCGGCCGTGTTGCGCGTCGCTGGTGCAATCGAGCACCACGCGGCCCTGCAGCGGCTCGCCGCCGCCGGCGCGCGGCACCGCGAAGCGCAGCTCGCGCGAAGGCGCGCGCTGCGGGTCGAAGGTGGGCGAAGGGTCGCGGTAGAGCTCGGTGCCGTCGGCGCGCAGCATCTGCACGAAAGTGCCGGGCTGGCGCTCGCCGAGCCAGGCGAGCTTGTTCGCCATCGCGCGCTCGCCGCCCTCGGCGTCGGCGGTCTTGAGCACGTCCACCAGCACCGCCGCGTAGCCGCGCAGGTGCTCTTCCTGCTTGCTCTTGAAGAGCATGAAGGTGGCGAAGTAGATGCTGGCCAGCAGCACGCCCAGGCCGATGATGGTCTGCAGCGCGAGCAGCAGCGACAGCCGCTTGCCGATCGAGTAGACGCAGGCCGTGGGGGCGGCGGCGCCGCTGCCTTCTGCCGCGGGCGCGGCCGCGGGCAGCGGCGTGTTCAGGGTTTGGGTGTTCATGCCGTGCGGTCCTCCAGCACGTAGCCCATGCCGCGCACGTTGTGCAGCAGCTTGGGCCGGAAGGGATCGTCCATCTTGGCGCGCAGGCGGCGGATCGCCACCTCGACCACGTTGGTGTCGGAGTCGAAATTCATGTCCCACACCTGCTCGGCGAGCGTGGTGCGCGAGAGGATCTGGCCCTTGCGCCGCGCCAGCAGCGCCAGCAGCGAGAACTCCTTGGCCGTGAGCTCGAGCCGCTGGCCGTCGCGCCAGGCTTTGCGGCCGATCAGGTCCATCTCGAGGTTGCTGATGGTGAGCTTGGTGTTGCTGCCCTCGCTGCTGGCCGGGCCGCGGCGCAGCAGCGCGGCCACGCGGGCCAGCAGTTCGGAGAACGCGAAGGGCTTGACCAGGTAGTCGTCGGCGCCGGCCTGCAGGCCGCGCACGCGGTCTTCCACCAGGTCGCGCGCGGTGAGCATGAGCACGGGGGTGTTGCGCTTCTCGCGCAGTGCCGCGAGCACGCCGAAGCCGTCGACGCCGGGCAGCATGATGTCGAGCACGATGAGCTGGTAGTCGCCCTCGGTGGCCAGGTAGCGGCCTTCGATGCCGTCGCGCGCGACGTCGACGGTGTAGCCGTCTTCCGTCAGACCCCGTTTGACGTAATCGGCCAGTTTGGCTTCGTCTTCGATGACCAGGATGCGCATGTCAGGGTGGCAGCAGCGTGGGGCGGCGCGCACTTCGCGCCATGCGAAATTGTCACGGAAAGTGCGCGGGCGCTGGGTTACCGATCCGTAATTCTGGCGTTCGGAAGATGACAGACCCGGTTTTTAAAGTTCTGTCCATGCCGGGAAACAAACGGCATCTGGTGTCTCCTCCCCTCCAACTGTCGTCTCCAAAGGAATTCCCATGAAAGCCGCTCTTCTGCCCATCGCCTTCGCCCTGACCGCCGGTGCCGCCTTCGCCGAAGGCCCGCTGCAAGGCAACGAAGTCTTCAACTTCCAGTCGCAACTGACCCGCGCCGAGGTGCAGGCCCAGGTGGCCCCCGCCTACAAGGCCGACGTGATCGCCCGCGGCGAAGCCAGCCCCTCTCAAGCCCAAGCCACCGTGGTGGCCAGCGGCCTGAGCCGCGCGCAAGTGCAGGCCGAGGCCGCCGAAGCCTACCGCCTGGGCCTGGTGGCACAAGGCGAAATCCTGCCGGTGCCGACCGCCGCGCAGAACGAACAGATCCGCCTGGCCGGCCAACGCGCCGTGCAAGGCAACGCCGTGGTGCAGGCCCCCGCCGCCACCAGCGTCAACTGAGCATCGGCCGGGCGTGCCCGGCTGTTGTGTTGTCTCCTCCAAGGTATGGATTTGAAGGGCTGCCCTCGGGTGGCCCTTTTTTTTGAGCACCCGAGGGCAGCCCTTTTTTTTTCGGGCCGCCCGAGGGCGGGTTTTGCGTGTCAGAACTTCAGGCGCGCGCCCACGTACAGCGAGCGCGGTTCGCCCGACGTGAGGATGGCGTCGTTGGCGGCCGCCTGGTCGCGCACGCTGAAGTACGACACGTAAGCGCGGTCCGCGAGGTTGCGGGCCTCGGCGAACACCTCCCAGCGCGCGGCGGTGTAGCCCGCGCGCAGGCCCCACAGCGCGTAGCCGCTGACCCGGTAGGTGTTGCTGAAGTCGGCCTGGCGGCTGCTCACCAGGTCGACGGTGGGGCCGGCGTAGAAGCCGCTCGCGTGGCGGTACAGCAGCTCGCCCTTGAGCACAGCGCGCGGCGCGGCCGGCAGGCGGTTGTTGCCGTAGGTGCTGTCGTTGCGGAAGCGGAAGTGGTTGAGCGTGAGGTTCACCCGCGGCTCGATGCGGTGCTGGCGACCGGCGCCGATCGCGAAGCTGCCGCCCACCAGCGCTTCCACGCCGGCGTGCACCGTGCGGTCGGCGTTGATCGACAGGCTGGTGCCCGGCGCGGTCGGGCTGTCGCGCGAGAGGATCTCGTTGCGCAACTCGGTGTGGTACAGGGCCAGGTCCCAGTGCCAGCGGTCGCCGCCGTCGAGGCGGTACGTGCCGCGCGAGCCCACCTCCACCACCGCGCCGCGCATGGCGTCGAGCAGGGTGCGGGGCGGGGCGCCGGGCGACTCGTCCTGCAGCTCGTACAGCGTGGGGGCTTCGTACACGCGGCTCAGGTTGGCGAACAGCTGCGTGTCCTCGGTCCATTGGTGGATCACGCCGGCGCGCGGGTTGACCGCGTTGTAGCGGCCCTTGAGCTGGCTGGCCGTGATCTCGCGGCCGGTGGACACCGCCTGCGCGCCGTACACCGCCGTCCACCGGGGGGCGAAATGCCAGCGGTCCATCACGAACAGCTCGGTGCTGTCGGCGCGGTTGCGCACCGCGGTCGACAGCGTCTGCGCGCCGCCCGGCACGTAGCTGTAGTTGCCGCCGTCCACCCGGGTTTGCGCGCTGTTCAGGCCCACCAGCAGCTGGTGGTCACCGAGGCGGCGCTGGTAGCGCAGCGTGGCGCCGGTGGTGCGCTGCTCGGTGTCGATCAGCAAGGAGAAGAACGGCGGCGCGTAGACGATGGGGTGGTAGAGCTGCTGGCGTTCGTGCGACAGGCCCAGCGTGAGCGAGCTGTCGGCGTCGATGGTCCAGGTGGTTGTGTTGGCCACGCGCTGGGTCTGCACATTGAGGCGGTAGTTGCCGCTCACCGCGGCCGCTTCGGCCTGGGTCGGGTCAGCCAGCCACTGCGCGCGCGTGAGGGCGCCGGGCAGTTGCTGCCGGTTGTCGATGCTGGTGAGGAAGAAGCGCGTCTGGAGCTGGTTATTGAGTTGCCAGCCGGCGTTGGCGTACAGGCTCTTGCGGTCCTGCTTCTGGTGCTGCTGGAAGCCGTCGGACTGCCGCGTCTCGGCCGACACCAGCCCGTCGAACGTGCCCGACACCACGCCCGCGGTGCCCCGCAGGTGCCACTGGCCGAAGCTGCCGGCGCCGAACAGCAGCTCGTTGGGAGCGCCGTTGCGCGCGGTGGGCGAGGTGAAGTCGATCGCCCCGCCCAGCGTGCTGGCGCCGTAGGTGAGCGCGTTGGCCCCGCGCGCCACCGCCACCTGGCTGGCGGCCAGCGGGTCGATCTGGCGGTTGTGGTTGTTGCCGTCGGCCGCGGTCACCGGCAGGCCGTCCTGCAACAGCTTCACGCCATTGCCGTCGTAGTTGGTGGCGTCGAGGTTGGAGCCGCGGCTGGAGACAAAGCTGCTGTCGCCGGTGAGGCCGTCGGCCACCCAGATGCCGGGCACGTAGCGCAGCAGGTCGGTCAGGCTCACGACCTTGCGCTCGCGCAAGGCCTCGCCGTCGATCAGCGTGACGCCGCCGGGCGTGAGCGCCTGTTCGGCTTCATTGGCGCGGCGCGCCGGGTCGGCGGCCTCGCTGGCGCGGATGGTCACCGCGGGCAGGGCCACAGTGGGCTGGCCTTGGGCCAGGGCAGGCAGGCTGGCGCAGGGCGCCAGGGTGGCGGCGAGCAGCGCGGCACGGGAAGGGTGTTTCATGGATCGCAAAAGGAGTGCGTGCGCCTGCCCCGGCCTTTCAAGGCGGGCGGTGGCGCGAACAAACGGCACCGGCGCACTGGCGACGGGGCCAGGCCGGTGGACAAGGGCAGAGAAAAAGGCCGGGCCCGCGCGGAGCCGGGCTCAGGCGCGCGCGGGTGGGCCTTGCGACGGCGGCTTGAGCGCGTGCCGCGCGAGCGCGGCGGGCCGGCTGGCCGCGGGCGACCAGCGTGCGCCCTCGACCGGCGGCAGCGAGGCCACCGCCACTGTGGGCCAGGGCGCGGGCGTGGCCGCGGCGGTGCAGGCCTTGGCGCACTGCGCGAGCTGGTCCACGCCGACCGACTCCTTGGCCAGCGCGGCGCGGATCTCGGGCGGCAGCGAGGCATTGGCCTCGGCCGCGTTGCTCGCGCTGCCGCACCAGGCCGCCATGGCGCCGTCTTGCCCGCCGACCATGGTGGCGTGCGCCACCGGCAGGCACAACTGGGCCAGCCAAGCCATCAGGGCCAGGGTCCAGGTCAGTCGGGTGTGCCAGCGGGCGGGACGCATGGCGGCGGATTGTAGGGACCGCGCTCAGGCCGCCGCGAGCCAGGGCGCGAAGGGCATGCCGCGCAGGGCCTGCGCAAAGGTGAACAGCACGAACGCGGTGTACAGCCCGGCGGCGGCCCGCACCCAGCCCACCGCGGCAGGGCCGCGCCAGCGCGCGATCAGCCAGGCCAGGGCCGGTACGCCCTGCATCGCGTGCGTCGCGAAGAAGTGCGGCACGCGCAGGTCGCCCCCATCGCGCGACCAGCCCATCAGCCACAGGCCCGCCGCGTCGCTGGGTGTGCCGCCGACCCAATGGTTGGCTTGCGCCGCCAGCGTGCCGGCGGTCAGCAGCGTCAGCGGCAGGGTGAGGCCCAGGCCCCACACCACGCCGTCGCGCAGCGCGGGTGAAAGACCGGGCCCGCGCGCCCGCGCGACCGCAAAGGCCATGGTCGCGGTGGCCGACGTGAGCACCACCGCCGCGAAGCCCATGGTGCCGTACAGCACCCCGGTGGGCAGGCTGGTGACGTTGAAGTGCGAGCCGGTGCCCAGCGCCGCAGCGCCCGCGATCCAGGCCACTTCGGCCAGCACCGCCAGCACGACGGCGCGTTCGTGCCAGCGCCACCAGGGCCGCGACGTGACGGCCGCCGCGGCATGGCGCGACGCCCAGGCCAGCGTGAGCAGGTACAGCACGAACGACAGCAGGAACTTCAGCGGCTTGATCCACACCGGAATGCCCTGGTACAGGCGGGTGTCGATGGCGAGCGCGATGGCGACGGGCAGGGCCGCAATGGCCAGCAGCACGGCCAGGCCGGTGTAGCGAGGAGAGCTGCGGTGCAGTTGACGGAGCCCAAGCATGGTGTCAGGCGGACGATGGCCCCTCGCATCTGGCGGAGACGGTGAGATTCGAACTCACGGACCCTTGCGGGTCGGCAGTTTTCAAGACTGCTGGTTTAAACCACTCACCCACGTCTCCGCAGACCGCGGATTCTAGTGCGCCGCTTGTGTTTGCAGCAGGCCGCGCTTTTCGATGAAACGCACCACCTCGTCCACACCCTGCAGGGTCTTGAGGTTGGTCATCACCCAGGGGCGGCGCTCGGCGTCGGGGCGCATGCGCGCGGTGTCGGCCTTCATCACCTCGAGGTCGGCGCCCACGTGCGGCGCGAGGTCGGTCTTGTTGATGACGAACAGGTCGCTCTTGGTGATGCCGGGGCCGCCCTTGCGCGGGATCTTCTCGCCCGCGGCCACGTCGATCACGTAGATGGTGAGGTCGCTGAGCTCGGGGCTGAAGGTGGCGGCCAGGTTGTCGCCGCCGCTTTCCACGAACACCACGTCGGCGTCGGGGAAGCGTTCGAGCATGCGGTCGATGGCCTCGAGGTTGATGGAGGCGTCTTCGCGGATCGCGGTGTGCGGGCAGCCGCCGGTCTCCACGCCCAGGATGCGCTCGGCCGGCAGCGCGCCGCTGATGGTGAGCAGGCGCTGGTCTTCCTTGGTGTAGATGTCGTTGGTGATGGCGATCAGGTCGTAGCGCTCGCGCATGGCCTTGCAGAGCATCTCCAGCAGGGTGGTCTTGCCCGAACCCACGGGCCCGCCGATGCCCACGCGCAGCGGGGGCAGGGCTTTGGTGCGGTTGGGGATGTGGTGCAGCGCGGTGGCGTTCATGAGCGGAACAGGCGTGAGTACTGGGTTTCGTGGCGCGCCGAGAGGATGGCGAGCATGGGGGTGAAGGCCTGGCGCTGATCGTCGCCGAGCGCGAGCGCTTCGTCCATCGCGGCGGGTATGGCCTGCGCGAGTTGCGCGAGCAGGCGCTGGCCCGTGCCCTGGCCGAGCGGCACGGCCTTGATCGCGGCCTGCACCATGTTCTCGGCCCAGCCGAAGGCCAGGCCCACGAGCGCCTCGCGCACGGGGGCGTCGCCGTGCGCGGCGGCGCAGGCGCTGGCCACGGGCCAGGTGGGCGGCTCGAGCCGCGCGGCCTGCAGGGCCTGCAGCACGGGCGCACCGAACGCGCCCAGCGACTGCGCCCAGGCCTGCAGCGACTTGCCCATCTGCTCGGCCTGCAGGCGCAGCTCGCTGGTCTCGCGCGTGTGCAGCACCCAGGCGTTGAGTTCGCGCACGCGGTCCAGGTCGTGGACGCGCCAGGCCGTTATCGCTTGCGCCGCCACCGCGAGGTCGCTGCGCGCCGGGCCCAGCAGGAGCTGGTCGACCAGCCAGGGGCCGGCGCTCGCTTCGTCGTGCACCCGGCCGGCGTCGACCGCGGCCTCCAGGCCTTCGGAGTACGAGAAGCCGCCCACGGGCAGCGCGGGCGAGGCGAGCCAGAGCGTGCGCAGCAGCGCGGCGTCAGTGGCCATGGGAATGACCGTGGTCGTGGTCGTGGTCGTGGTCGTGCGCGTGGCCATGGCCATGGCCATGCGAATGCCCATGCCCGCCGTAGGCCCCGCCCTCGGGCTCGAAGGGCTCGCACACCGCCTCCACCGTGAGGTGCATGGCGCGCAGCATGTCGGCCAGCACGTGGTCGGGCTCGATCTTGAGGTGGTCGGGCTGCAGCTCGATGGGCACGTGGCGGTTGCCCAGGTGGTAGGCCGCGCGCATGAGGTCGAAGGCCTGTTCGCTGGCCGGGTGGTCGGGGCAGGCGCTGATGCGCAGCACCGCCTGCGGCGCGGCCACCACGCGCACGAGCTCGCCCTCGCTGCTCACCAGCACGTCGCCACCGCGCACCACGCTGCCGCGCGGCAGGAACACCGCGAGGCCGCGGCCGTCGCTCAGGCGCGCGTCGAAGCGGCTTTTCTGGCGGATGTCCCAGTCGAGCTCGACCGTGGGCGCGCGCTGGACCAGCACGCGCGCCAGGCCCTGGCCGCGGGCGATGCGTTTGGAGGCTTGCAGCATCAGAACAGGAAGTAGCGTTGCGCCATGGGCAGCACGGTGGCGGGCTCGCAGGTGAGCAGCTGGCCGTCGGCGCGCACGGTGTAGGTCTGGGCGTCGATCTCCATCGTCGGCAGCCAGGCGTTGTGCACCATGTCGTGCTTGGTGGCGCGGCGGCAGCCCTGCACGGCGGCGAGCGACTTCTGCAGGCCGTAGCGCTGGCCCACGCCCGCGGCCAGCGCGGCCTGCGAGACGAAGCTCAGGCTGCTGCGCGCGAGCGCGCCGCCCAGCGAGCCGAACTGCGGCCGGAAGTGCACCGGTTGCGGCGTGGGAATGGAGGCGTTGGGGTCGCCCATGGCGGCCAGCGCGATGCTGCCGCCCTTGAGCACGGCAAAGGGCTTCACGCCGAAGAAGGCCGGCTTCCACAGCACCAGGTCGGCCCACTTGCCGACTTCGAGCGAGCCCACGATGTGCGCAATGCCGTGCGCGATGGCGGGGTTGATCGTGTACTTGGCGATGTAGCGCTTGACGCGGAAGTTGTCGTTGCGCGCGCTGTCTTCGGGCAGGGTGCCACGCTGCAGCTTCATCTTGTGCGCGGTCTGCCAGGTGCGCAGGATCACCTCGCCCACGCGGCCCATGGCCTGGCTGTCGCTGCTCATCATGCTGATGGCGCCGAGGTCGTGCAGGATGTCTTCGGCCGCGATGGTTTCCTTGCGGATGCGGCTTTCGGCGAAGGCCAGGTCTTCGGGAATGGCCGCGTCGAGGTGGTGGCACACCATGAGCATGTCGACGTGTTCGTCGAGCGTGTTCACGGTGTAGGGCATGGTGGGGTTGGTGGAGGAGGGCAGGAAGTTTTTCTCGCCCACCACGCGCAGGATGTCGGGCGCGTGACCGCCGCCCGCGCCCTCGGTGTGAAAGGCGCAGAGCGTGCGGCCCTTGGTGGCCGCGATGGTGTCTTCCACGAAACCCGATTCGTTGAGCGTGTCGCTGTGGATCGCCACCTGCGTGTCGGTTTCGTCGGCCACGGCCAGGCACTGGTCGATGGCCGAGGGCGTGGTGCCCCAGTCTTCGTGCAGCTTGAGGCCGATCACGCCGGCCTCGATCTGCTCGCGCAGCGCGTCGGGCCGGCTGGCGTTGCCTTTGCCCAGGAAGCCGATGTTCATGGGCAGGCCGTCGGCGGCCTGCAGCATGCGCTCGATGTGCCAGGGGCCGGGCGTGCAGGTGGTGGCGAAGGTACCGGTGGCCGGGCCGGTGCCGCCGCCGAGCATGGTGGTGATGCCCGAGGCCAGGGCCTCGTCGACCTGCTGCGGGCAGATGAAGTGGATGTGGCTGTCGATGCCGCCGGCCGTGACGATCAGGCCTTCGCAGGCGATCACCTCGGTGCCGGGGCCGATCACGATCGAGACGCCGGGCTGCGTGTCGGGGTTGCCGGCCTTGCCGATGGCGGCGATGCGGCCGTCTTTGAGGCCGATGTCGGCCTTGACGATGCCCCAGTGGTCGATGATGAGCGCGTTGGTCATCACCGTGTCCACCGCGCCCTGGGCGCGCGAGCGCTGGCTCTGCGCCATGCCGTCGCGGATGGTCTTGCCGCCGCCGAACTTCACCTCTTCGCCATAGCCGCCCGCGGCCAGGGTGAAGTCCTTCTCGACCTCGATCACCAGCCCGGTGTCGGCCAGGCGCACGCGGTCGCCCGTGGTGGGGCCGAACATGTCGGCATAGGCGCGTCGTCCGATGGTGGCCATCACAGCTTTCCTTGAATGAGGCCGCGGAAACCGAAGACCACGCGGTCGCCCGCGTAGTCCACGAGCTCGACGGTGCGTTGCTGGCCGGGCTCGAAGCGCACCGCGGTGCCGCTGGCGATGTTCAGCCGCATGCCGCGTGCGGCGGCGCGGTCGAAGTCGAGTGCGCCGTTGGTTTCGGCGAAGTGGTAGTGCGAGCCAACCTGGATCGGCCGGCTGGCGGTGTTCTTCACCACCAGCGTGGTGGTGCGGCGGCCGGGGTTGAGCGTGTGCTCGCCGCCGTCAATGAGGAATTCGCCGGGCGTCATCAATTCAACCCGCCACCAGGCCCCAGGCCATGTTCAGGCCCATCAGGGTGACAGCGGCGCCGGCCACGCGGCCCCACCACACGCTGTGGCGCAGCAGCAGGCGGCCCAGGCCCATGCCCGCCAGGTGCAGCGCGGCGGTGCCGGCCACCATGCCGGCCAGGGCCGTCATGCCCGCCAGTTCCTGGCCGTGCGCGGCGCCGTGGAACAGAGCGAACCCGCCCACCAGCGCCGCGCCCAGGGCCTCGGGCAGCCGGGCGCGCGCGGCCAGCAGCAGGCCCACCACCAGCATGGACGCAGCGATCATGGGTTCGATCGCGGGCAGCGACAGACCGCCCTGGGCCAGCAGCGCGCCAACCAGCAGCGTGAGGGCGAAGGCCAGCGGCGCCAGCCAGAAACGGCGCGTCGTGGTGGCGCTCCAGAGGCCCACGGCCACCATCGCGGCCAGGTGGTCCAGGCCGGTCACCGGGTGCAGAAAGCCGGCGAGCAGGCCGTGGTGGTCGCCCTGGTCGGCGCCCACGTGGGCCAGGGCCAGCGAACCGGTGCCCAGCAGGGTCAGGGTGACCAGGGTCTTCAGGGGGGACGGCGTGTGCTTCATGGGTTCTCCTCCGGGTTCAGGCGATCGGTTGGTGCACGGTCACGAGCTTCGTGCCGTCGGGGAAGGTGGCTTCCACCTGGATGTCGGGGATCATCTCGGCCACGCCGTCCATCACGTCGGCGCGCGTGAGCACGCTGCGGCCCTCGCTCATGAGCTGGGCCACGGTCTTGCCGTCGCGCGCGCCCTCCATCACGGCGGCGGTGATCAGGGCGATGGCTTCGGGGTGGTTGAGCTTGAGGCCGCGGGCGCGGCGGCGTTCGGCCAGCAGGGCGGCGGTGAAGATCAGCAGCTTGTCTTTTTCGCGCGGGGTCAGGTCCATTCGGGCGGTTCTCCTCGTCGGGGCCAGCAGCAAGAGCCGTACCGGCCAAAGGGTAATGGCACGAAAGCTGCACCCGCAAGGCCCGTGAACCCGCCCAGCGCCCTCCCTGCCGACGCCCCGCAGCGCATCATCAAGGTGCGCCGCGACTACAACAGCTGGGTCGGCAGCGAGACCATGGAGGACTACGCGCTGCGCTTCACGCCGCAGCGCTTTCGCAAGTGGAGCGAATGGCGGGTGGCCAACACCGCCTTCGGCGCGGCCTCGTTCCTGATCCTCGAGGCCGTGGGCGCGACGCTGCTGGTGCAGTACGGCTTCGTCAACGCGGCGCTGGCCATCCTGGCCACCGGGCTGATCATCTTCCTCGCGGGCCTGCCCATCAGCGTGTACGCGGCACGCCACGGCGTGGACATGGATCTGCTCACGCGCGGCGCGGGCTTCGGCTACATCGGCTCGACCATCACCTCGCTGATCTACGCCTCGTTCACCTTCATCTTCTTCGCGCTCGAGGCCGCGGTCATGGCCTACGCGCTCGAACTCGCGCTGGGCATCCCGCCCGAATGGGGCTATCTGCTCTGCGCGCTGGTGGTCATTCCGCTGGTCACGCACGGCATCTCGATGATCAGCCGCTTCCAGGTGTGGACCCAGCCGCTGTGGCTGGTGATGATGGTGGTGCCCTTCGTGGCCGTGGGCCTGATGGCGCCCGAGACCTTCCGCAACGTCGTGCACTACGGCGGTGCGAGCGATCTTGGTGCATCTTTCAGTTGGCACCTCTTTGGTGCCGCACTGACCGTGGGCATTGCGCTCATCACGCAGATGGGCGAGCAGGCCGACTACCTGCGCTTCATGCCCGCGCCGCAGCCCGGCCGGGCCTGGCGCTGGTGGGCCGGGGTGCTCGCGGGCGGGCCGGGCTGGGTGGTGCTGGGGGTGCTCAAGATGCTGGGCGGCGCGGTGCTGGCCTACCTCGCCATCGGCCACATGGTGCCGCCCGAGCGCGCGGTCGACCCGAACCAGATGTACCTCGCGGCCTACGAGTACGTGTTCAGCGACTACGGCTGGGCGGTGGCGGCCACGGCGCTGTTCGTGGTGGTGTCGCAGCTCAAGATCAACGTCACCAACGCCTACGCGGGCTCGCTCGCCTGGAGCAACTTCTTCTCGCGCCTCACGCACAGCCACCCGGGGCGCGTGGTGTGGGTGGTGTTCAACACCTTCATCGCCTTCATGCTGATGGAGATGAACGTGTTCCAGGCCCTGGGCCAGGTGCTGGGCGTGTACTCCAACATCGCCATCGCCTGGATCATGGCCGTGGTGGCCGATCTGGTGGTGAACAAGCCGCTGGGCTGGAGCCCGCGCGGCATCGAGTTCAAGCGCGCCCACCTCTACGACGTGAACCCCGTGGGCGTGGGCGCGATGGCGCTGGCCTCGCTGCTGTCCATCGCCGCGCACCTGGGCCTCATGGGGCCCACGGCCGAGGCCTTTTCGGCCGTGATCGCCATGGTCACCGCCTTCGTGACTGCGCCCCTGATCGCCTGGGCCACGAAGGGGCGTTACTACATCGCGCGCCGCAGCGAGGGCGAGGCCGGGCCTTATGCCCGCCTGCGCACCCAGCGCTGCGTCATTTGCGAGCGCGAGTACGAAGGCCCTGACATGGCGCACTGCCCGGCGTACCAGGGGCCGATCTGCTCGCTGTGCTGCACGCTGGACGCGCGCTGCGGCGACCTGTGCAAGCCGCACGCGCGCCTGTCCGAGCAGTGGACCGGCAGCCTGCGCCGCCTGCTGCCGCTGCGCGTGTGGCCCTACCTCGACGCGGGCCTGGCGCACTACCTGCTGATCATGGTGGTGATTGCACCCGTGCTCGCCGCGGTGCTGGGCCTGTTGTACCGGCAGGAGGTGCAAAGCCTCGCGATGGACCTGGGCGGCAACGCCTCGCTGCTCGACGCCGCGCTGCGATCGGGCTTTCTGCGCGTGTACGCGGTGCTGCTGCTGATCGCGGCCACCGTGGCCTGGTGGCTGGTGCTCGCGCACAAGAGCCGCGTGGTGGCGCAGGAGGAATCGAACCGCCAGACGCGGCTGCTGATGCAGGAGATCGAATCGCACAAGCGCACCGACCTCGCGCTGCAGCAGGCGCGGCGCGCGGCCGAACAGGCCAACCAGGCCAAGACGCGCTACATCAGCACCATCAGCCACGAGCTGCGCACGCCGCTCAACAGCATCCTGGGCTACGCGCAACTGCTGCAGGAAGACAGCGGCCTGCCGCCGCACCGCGCGCAGGCGCTGCGCGTGATCCAGCGCGGCGGCGAGCACCTGCTCTCGCTGATCGACGGCACGCTGGACATCGCGCGCATCGAGGCCGGCAAGCTCGCGCTCGACGTCAAGCCCGTGCCCTTCGCGGCCACGCTGGCCGAGGTGGCCGGCATGTTCGAGCTGCAGGCCGCGGCCAAGGGCCTGCGCTTCGTGTACGAGCCGCACGGCCGCCTGCCCGAGATGGTGCGCGCCGACGAACGCCGGCTGCGCCAGATCCTCATCAACCTGCTGGGCAACGCGGTGAAATTCACGCGCGCGGGCCAGGTGCGGCTGCGTGTGAGCCATGCGCGCGAGATGGCGCTGTTCGAGGTGCACGACACCGGCCCCGGCATGAGCGCGGCCGAGATCGAGCGCGTGTTCGAGCCCTTCGCGCGCGGCCAGGGCGAGAGCGTGAACGCCACCGGCACCGGCCTGGGCCTGACCATCGCCAAGATGCTCACCGACCTCATGGGCGGCGAGATGGCCGTGCGCAGCGCGCCCGGGCAGGGCTGTGTGTTCACCGTGCGCCTGTTCCTGCCCGAGTTGCGCGGCGCGCTGCCCGTGGCGCCGCTGCTGGCACGGCCCGTGGGCTACGTGGGCGAGCGCCGGCGCGTGCTGGTGGTAGACAACGAAGAGGCCGACCGCGAGCTGCTGCAGCGCTGGCTCGAACCGCTGGGCTTCGAGGTGCAGCAGGCGCACAGCGGCCTGCACGCGCTGGAGCGGCTCGCGGGCCTGGCGCCGGGCGACGCCGGCGCGCCGCACGCGATCTTTCTCGACCTGGCCATGCCCGGCATCGACGGCTGGGAGACGCGCCGGCGCCTGCGCGCGCTGGGCTGGGGCGCGGTGCCGCTGGCCATCGTCTCGGCCAACGCCTTCGACAAGGGCCTGCACGTGGAACTCGACGGCGAAGACGGCGTGGCCGCGCAGGACTTCATCGTCAAGCCGGTGCGCCGCAGCGAGCTGCTCGCCTGGCTCGCGCAGGCCCTGGGCCTGCAGTGGCTGGAGGCGCCCGCCGAAGCCGCCGCCGCGCCCGCGCCCGCGCGCCCCGAAGCGCCCGCGCGCGAGGAGATCGAGCCGCTGCTCGAACTCGTGCGGCTGGGCTACACGCGCGGCATCCTGCAGTGGCTCGACGACTGGGTGCGCCGCCGGCCCGAACACGCGGGGCTGGCCGCGACGCTGGCCGCGCTGGCGCGCGAGTTCCGCTTCGAAGCCATCGAAGAACGCTTGACCCATGGCGATGCCTGAGCCCGACACCTCCCTGGACAACCCGCGCCTGCCGCGCGGCGAGCACCGCGTGGTGCTGATCGTCGACGACGTGCCCGACAACGTGGCGCCGCTGCACGACGCGCTCGACGACGCCGGCTACACCGTGCTCGTGGCGCTCGACGGCGAAAGCGCGATCCGCCGCGCGCGCCAGGCCCTGCCCGACATGGTGCTGCTCGACGCGCTCATGCCCGGCATCGACGGCTTCGAGGTGGCGCGCCGCCTCAAGGCCGACCCCGCGACCGCGGGCATCCCGGTGATCTTCATGACCGGCCTGACCGAGACCGAGCACCTGGAGAACGCCTTCGCCGCCGGCGGCGTGGACTACGTGACCAAGCCCATCAAGCCGCGCGAGGTGATGGCGCGCATGGGCGTGCACCTCAAGCAGGCGCGCGAGCAGCGCGAGGGCGCGCTCGAACGCAGCCAGGCGCGCCACGCGCTCGACGCCTTCGGCTACGCCACCATCACCGTGCGCGCCAGCGACGGCCGCCTGCTGTGGCAGACCTCGCTCGCGCGCGAGCTGCTGCGCCAGCACTGCGGCACCGAGGCGCCGACCACGCCGCCCGTGGTGCTGCAGTGGCTGCGCCGCCACCTGCCCGAGGCGCAGGCGCAGCGTGAGCCGCCGCGCCTCACGCTGGAGAACGGCCCGCGCCGCCTCACCTTCCGGCTGCACCAGCGCGTGGGCGACGAAGACAGCGATCCGCAGGGCGAGGGCGACTGGCTGATCGTGATGCAGGAAACCTCGAACGAATCGGTGTACGCCGCGCTCGCGAGCGCCTTCGGCCTCACCGCGCGCGAGGCCGAGGTGCTGTACTGGGTCGTCAAGGGCAAGATCAACCGCGACATCGCCGACATCCTGGGCGCCAGCCCGGCCACGGTGAAGAAGCACCTCGAACGCATCCACATGAAGATGGGCGTGGAGACCCGCACCGCGGCCGCGGCCATGGCCATCAACCGGGTGCGGCTGCTCGATGCGCCCGCGGGCTGAGCGCGGCGCGATGGCGGAAAAT
This sequence comes from Hydrogenophaga crocea, assembly GCF_011388215.1. NCBI lineage: Bacteria > Pseudomonadati > Pseudomonadota > Betaproteobacteria > Burkholderiales > Comamonadaceae > Hydrogenophaga > Hydrogenophaga crocea. The sequence goes on along the minus strand of NZ_CP049989.1, from coordinate 2,369,442 downwards.
CCCGCCTTCGCCCGTTTTCGCCCGCCATGCGCCTGCGCTCCAAGATCCTCCTGCTGGCCATCCTGCCGCTGCTGGCCTCGCTCGCGCTGATCGCGCTCGCGGTGCTGCAGCAGGAACGCGCGCTCGCGCAGCGCGAGTTCGCCATGGTCGAGCGCGCCTACATGGACGCGCGGCGCAGCGAACTGCACAACTACGTGGTGCTGGCCGCCAGCACCGTGATGCCGCTCTACGAGCGCCGCCGCGCCCCGGGCCAGGGCGACGACGCCGCCGACCGCGAGCAGGCGCTGCGCCTGCTGGCCTCGCTCGACTACGGCCCCGACGGCTACTTCTTCGTCTACGACCTGCAGGGCCGCGTGCTCATGCACTCGCGCCAGCCCGAGCTGGTGGGCCAGAACCTGTGGGAGCTGCGCGACCCCGAGGGCCGGCCCACCATCCAGCGCCTGATCGCGCAGGCGCGCGCGGGCGGCGGCTTCGTCGATTACCTCTGGCAGCAGCCCTCGGCGGGCAAGATGGCGGCCAAGCTCGGCTACGTGGTGGCCTTCGAGCGCTGGGGCTGGATGATGGGCACCGGCCTCTACCTCGATGGCATGCAGGCCACGCTGCAGCAGCTCGAGCGCGAGGCCAACCGCAACATCGCCACCACGCTGCTGTGGATCGCGGGCATCGCGGCCTTCGGCATCGCGCTCATCAGCGTGTGCGGGCTCGCGCTCAACCTCAGCGAGCAGCGCGTGGCCGAGAACAAGCTGCGCCTGCTCGCGCGCCAGGTGCAGCAGTCGCAGGAAGACGAGCGCGCGCGGCTCGCGCGCGAGCTGCACGACGGCATCAGCCAGGGCCTGGTGTCGACCAAGCTGCTGATGGAGGCCAGCGCCGAGGGCGGCAAGCCGGGCGCGCTCGCGCAGGCGCTGCGGCTGCTCGAAGACAGCCTGGTCGAGGTGCGGCGCATTTCTCACCGCCTGCGGCCTGCGCTGCTCGACACCCTGGGCCTGCCCGCGGCGCTGCAGCACCTGGCGCAGGAGGTCGAAGACGCGAGCGCCGTCCCGGTGGCGGTGCGCATCGAAGGCGCCGAGCGCGAGGTGGCGGCAGAGGCCAAGACCGCGCTGTTTCGCATCGCGCAGGAAAGCCTCACCAACGTGGTCAAGCACGCGCAGGCGCAGCGCGTCGAGCTGGTGCTGGCCTTCGAGCCCCGGGGCCTGCGCATGACCGTCACCGACGACGGGCGCGGCTTCGACCCGCAGGCCGTGCACCTGGATCCCGAGCGCGGCATCGGCCTGCGCAACATGCGCGAGCGCCTGGCCACCATCGGCGGGCGCCTCTCCATCCACAGCGAGCCGGGGCACGGCACGCAGATCGAGGCCCTGATATGAACGAGCCGATCCGCATCCTGCTGGTCGACGACCACCCCATGGTGCGCGAGGGCCTGCGCGCGCGCCTGTCGGGTGTGCCTCGGCTCGAGGTGGTGGGCGAGGCCGGCGACGCCGCCGAGGCGCTGCGCCGCCTCGACGAGACCGACCCGCACGTGGTGCTGCAGGACGTGGGCCTGAAGGACAGCAACGGCATCGACCTGGTGCAGGCCATGCTCGCGCGCCGCCCCGCGCTGTGCGTGCTGATGTTCAGCATGTACGACAACCCCGAGTACGTGCACCGCGCGCTGCAGGCCGGCGCGCGCGGCTACGTGCTCAAGGAGACGCCGGCCAGCGAGGTGGTGGCCGCGATCGAGGCGGTGGTGGCGGGCGGCACCTTCCTGAGCCCGGCGGTCTCGCGCCGGCTGTTCCGCTCGCAGACCGTGCGGCCCATGCTCACGCCGCGCGAGAGCCAGATCCTGAGTGCGCTCGGGCGTGGCGAGTCGAGCAAGCAGATCGCCAAGGCGCTGGCGCTGAGCGTGCGCACCGTCGAGGCGCACCGCCAGAGCATCAAGCGCAAGCTCGGGCTCGAAGGGCAGGCCGAACTCATCAAGTACGCGGTCGAACACGCGCGCGAAGCCCCGTGACGCGACCCTGATACGGGTTTTTACTTAGGTGGGACCGCGTGGTGCATCGCGCGGTGCAACGGATGCGCCAAAGGGGTGCGCTGCCGATACTGCCCGGCGCCTGGCGACCCGGATCGGTGCGGTCGCCGCACACGAGGAGACACGCATGTCTGGACTGGGTCGCCACCTGGGGTGGTTTTTCGTGGCCTTGTTGGGCGCCTTCGCGCTCGCGGCCGTGGCGCTGGGGCGCGGTGAGGCGGTCAGCGCCCTGTGGGTGGTGGTCGCCGCCGTCTGCGTCTACCTGATCGCCTACCGCTACTACAGCCTGTTCCTGGCCACGAAGGTGTTCGGCCTGGACGGCTCGCGCATGACGCCGGCCTGGCGCCACAACGACGGCCTCGACTACGTGCCCACGCACAAGTACGTGCTCTACGGCCACCACTTCGCGGCCATCGCGGGCGCCGGCCCGCTGGTGGGCCCGGTGCTCGCGGCGCAGATGGGCTACCTGCCCGGCCTGCTGTGGATCCTGGCCGGCGTGGTGTTCGCCGGCGCGGTGCAGGACTTCATCGTGCTGTTCATCTCCACGCGCCGCGACGGCCGCTCGCTGGGCGACCTGATCAAGCAGGAGATGGGCACGGTGCCCGGCATCATCGCGCTGTTCGGCGCCTTCATGATCATGATCATCATCCTCGCGGTGCTCGCGCTGATCGTGGTCAAGGCGCTCGCCGAATCGCCCTGGGGCACCTTCACCGTGGCGGCCACCATCCCGGTGGCGCTGTTCATGGGCGTGTACCTGCGCTTCATCCGCCCGGGCCGCATCGGCGAGGTGTCGGTGATCGGCTTCGCGCTGCTCATGCTGGCCATCGTGGCCGGCCAATGGGTGCACGAAAGCCCCGAATGGGCGCCGCTGTTCACCTACGACGGCAAGGCCCTGACCTGGATGCTCATCGGCTACGGCTTCGTGGCCGCGTCCATTCCCGTGTGGCTGCTGCTCGCGCCGCGCGACTACCTCTCCACCTTCCTCAAGATCGGCACCATCGTGGCGCTGGCCATCGGCATCGTGGTGGTGGCGCCGCCGCTGCAGATGCCCGCGCTCACGCAGTTCGCGGGCGGCAACGGCCCGGTGTGGTCGGGCAACCTGTTCCCCTTCCTGTTCATCACCATCGCCTGCGGCGCGGTGTCGGGCTTTCACGCGCTGATCTCCTCGGGCACCACGCCCAAGATGCTCGACAACGAGGTCAATGCGCGCTTCATCGGCTACGGCGGCATGCTGGCCGAGTCCTTCGTGGCCGTGATGGCGCTGGTGGCCGCGGCCTGCATCGACCCGGGCGTGTACTTCGCCATGAACAGCCCGGCCGCGCTGGTGGGCAACACGCCCGAGCTCGTGGCGGCCAAGCTGTCCACCTGGGGCTTCGTGATCACGCCCGAGATGCTCGTGCAGACCGCCAAGGACGTGGGCGAGAACACCATCCTCGCGCGCGCCGGCGGCGCGCCCACGCTGGCCGTGGGCATGGCCCACATCCTGCACCAGGTGGTGGGCGGCAAGGCCATGATGGCCTTCTGGTACCACTTCGCGATCCTGTTCGAGGCGCTGTTCATCCTCACCGCGGTGGACGCGGGCACGCGCGCCGGCCGCTTCATGCTGCAGGACCTCATGGGCAGCTTCGTGCCCTCGCTCAAGCGCACCGATTCGCTGCCCGCCAACCTGATCGCCACCGGCCTGTGCGTGGCGGCCTGGGGCTACTTCCTGTACCAGGGCGTGGTCGATCCGCTGGGCGGCATCAACACGCTGTGGCCGCTGTTCGGCATCGCCAACCAGATGCTCGCGGCCGTGGCGCTCATGCTCGGCACCGTGGTGCTCTACAAGATGAAGAAAGACCGCTACGCCTGGGTCACCGTGGTGCCCGCGGCCTGGCTGCTGGTGTGCACGCTGACGGCGGGTTGGCTCAAGATCTTCTCGAGCGACCCCAAGGTGGGCTTCCTGTCCAACGCCAACCGCTACGCCGACGCGATCCAGCAGGGCGTGCTGCTGGCACCGGCCAAGACCAGCGAGGCCATGTCGCGCATCGTGTTCAACAACCGCCTCGACGCGGTGCTGTGCGCGCTCTTCATGTTCGTGGTGGTGAGCGTGCTGTTCTACAGCGTCAAGAGCGTGCTCAAGGCGCGCGCCGAGCGCCACGCCACCGTGACCGAAACCCCCTACGAGGCGCTGCCCGCCGGCGCTGCGGCCCATGGCTGAGGCCACCAGCGGCGGCGGCCTGCTCGACGAGATCGGGCGCGCCGGCCGCTACCTCACGCAGAGTTTCCGGCTCATGGTGGGCGTGCCCGACTACGGCAGCTACGTGGCCCACATGAAGGCCACGCACCCCGACCAGGCGCCCATGAGCTACGAGGCCTTCTTCCGCGAGCGCCAGGCGGCGCGCTACGGCGCGCGCATGGGGCGCTGCTGCTGAGGCCGGCGCCCGCGTTCACACCAGGGACCAGAAGGGGTCGAGCGCCTGCTCGGCCCCTTCGTCCTTGAGCACCGCGTGCGTGAGCGCGAGCAGCTGTTCGGCCACCCACCTGCGTTCGCACTCGGCGAGGCCCCGGGTCAGCGCTTCCTGCTGCTCGCGCGCGGTGAGGGCTTGCCGCTCGGGGTGCTGGCGCGCCATGCGGTCGATGCCGTCCTGCACCTCGGCCGTCCAGGCCGCGATGCGGTCGAGGTCCTGGCGCTGCTCGCGGATCGCTTCGAAGGCCTCGGGCCGGCGGTGTTGGAGCACAAGGCGCCAGGGCTCCCACTGGATCAGAAAGCCGTTGAAGTGCGCGTTCTCGGCGGCCTTCACGCAACGTGCGGCCTGCTGCACCTCGCGCAGCGAGACCTTGGAGATGCCCTCATCGATGTGGAGGGCAAAGCCCATGCCGCTGCCCAGGTCGAGCAGGCTGTCGAGCTGCGACAGGTAGGCGAGGTGGATCTCCACCTCCTCGACGTCTTCCAGCCGAGCCCCCCGGGCCACGCAGACCGCTTCCACCGCGCGCGTCTTCTCGCCCGCGATCGCCAGCAGCTTTTCCGTGCGGAACGCGCGCCGGGCGTGTGGCAGCAGCGCGGCGGCCAGGGTGCCGGCCGCGGTGGCGTCGCGGCAGGCGAGCGCGCACACGAGCCCCAGGCGCACGCGTTCCCACACCAGCACCACGCGGTCGTCGCAGCGCGCGTCCGCGCCGTCCACGTTCGCCAGCACCGTGCCGCACAAGGCCGGGTCCTGGGTGCAGCGGTCGATCAGGGCCACGAGCTGCGGCCGGATGGTGCGGCGCTGGCGCGGCGTCAGGCGCGCCAGCCGCCCCACCCAGGCGACGAAGTCGGGTGTGCCCAGGCCTTCTTCGATGCGCTGCCAGTGCGCGCTGCGGGCTTCGGCGGGCGGCAGGTCGATCCAGCCGCGCAGCGCCTCGCGCAGGCTCGGGGGATCGGTCTCGAACAGCGGACATTCGCGCGCGGCACCCGGGCGCGTGGCTTCGATCTGCCGCCGCGTGCGCTCGGCCAGGGGGTTGCCGCGCAGGCTCACGGTGGCCGTGGCGGGCAGGGCCCAGAACGACAGGGGAATGCAGGCCAGTTTGTTGTGGTCGAGCTCGATGCGGATCGACGGGTGCAGCTGCTGCGTGTCGAGCGTGAGGTAGCTGAGCTGGCCGTGGCAGGCGCTCAGGCACTGCAGATCGGGGGGCAGGCGGCCGAGCGCGAGGGTGACCGCCGGGCAGCCCTGGAGGTCGAGCGTGAGCGAGGCGAGGCGGCGCGGCGGCAGCGGAGGGAGTTGCTGCAGGTCGGCCATGGGCAGCACCAGGTCCAGCGGGGCGGCCGGGCTTGACGGGCCGTTGCCGCGCAGGTGGGCCCCGAGCTGGCGGGTCATGTGATCCATCAGGCGCCGGTGCAGCGGGTTGTCCCGTCCGCCCGGCAGGGCCTCGTGCAACCAGGCGTCGAGCCGCCGCAGGTAGCGCCGGTCGTGCCAGGCGATCGCCTTCGGCCAGTTGCTGAGGGCGCTGTGCAGGCTGCTCGCCCAGGGGCCTGCGTCGGCGGCGCTGCCGCCGGTCCGCCGGGCGGGACGGCCCAGGCAGCCGGCGACGAACGCGAGCCCGTCGTTGAGGTTCGCCGCCAGCACGCCCAGCTCGGCCGCCAGCAGCCGCGCCTGCGGGTCGCTGGCGTTGTGCGCCAGCACCAGGGCGGACGTGCAGGGCGACACCAGGGCCAGCAAGGGCGCCTCCAGGGGCGCGAGATCGCGGGCGGGCTGGTCCACGGCGATGGCCAGCAGCGGCGCCGGGGCGAGCGCTTGCTGCAGCTGCGCGAGCAACAGGCGATCGCCTTCGCTCCACCCGCCCACCTTGGTCACCAGCAGCGCCACCGGCACGCCGTGCGCAAGGCTGCCCACGACGCGGGCGGGCACAGGCGTGCTCGCCCGCGTCCCTGCAGGGCTTGGGCTCCAGGCGCGCGACACGACGCGGGCCAGCCCGCCGGCATCGAGCTCGTGGGGCCCGATGGTCTGCAGGGTGGACACGAGGCCTGGCGTGTCGTGGCCGGCGTCGTGGCGCCATTCGCGCAGCCAGGCGTCGAGCAGGTGCGCGAGGCCGTCGATGCCCTCGCCCTGGCCGGGGTCGACCAGCACCACGCGCGTGAGCGGGCCCACGCAGCGGCCCAGTTGCTCGCACAGCGTGTCGAAGGCGTCGGTGCCGTCGCCGAGTTGCAGCGTGGCCAGCGTGCGCTGGTGGGCCCGCAGCAGGCGCTGCCAGCTCTGCAGATCGGGGGCCGGCGCCTCGGCCAGCGACACCACCACCAGGTCCGCGGGCGCGTGCGGGTCGGGCGCCGCGGTGCGCGCGCCCGGCTGAGGCACCACGCGCGGGGGCGTGAGGGAGTAGCGTTGTGATCGGTGCATGGGGCGGCTCCTGTCCGCCCGTGGACACGGGCCCGCCACCCCGGTTCCGGGGTTCAGGCCATCGTCATGGGCCGTGGCGGGCCCCGCCGTACGCCACCCGGCGTACATACGCCGGCGGCCCTTCTCCCTAAATTCCCCCTCGACCGCTGCCGAAGGCCCACGCCCCGGGGCGGCCCCCAAATGCCCATCAGTCCCTCAACGGATCACAGGAGAAGCGCCATGCCGTCGAACACCTCCCAACCGCGTCGCCTGACGCTCAAGACCCTGGCGGCCGCCGCCACCGTCGCCTCGCTCGGCTTCACCGGCCTGAGCGCCCACGCGCAAGAGACCATCAAGGTCGGCGTGCTGCACAGCCTCTCGGGCACCATGGCCATTTCGGAGACCGTGCTCAAGGACACGGTGCTGATGGCGATCGACGAGATCAACGCCAAGGGCGGCCTGCTGGGCAAGAAGCTCGAGCCCGTGGTGGTGGACCCGGCCTCGAACTGGCCGCTGTTCGCCGAGAAGACCAAGCAGCTGCTCACGCAGGACAAGGTCGCCGTGATCTTCGGCTGCTGGACCTCGGTGAGCCGCAAGTCGGTGCTGCCGGTGGTCGAGGAAAACAACGGCCTGCTGTTCTACCCCGTGCAATACGAAGGCGAAGAGCTCAGCCCCAACGTGTTCTACACCGGCGCCGCACCCAACCAGCAGGCCATTCCGGCGGTGGAGTACCTGATGAGCAAGGACGGCGGCTCGGCCAAGCGCTTCGTGCTGCTGGGCACCGACTACGTGTACCCGCGCACCACCAACAAGATCCTGCGCGCCTTCCTCAAGAGCAAGGGCGTGGCCGATGCCGACATCATGGAGGAGTACACCCCCTTCGGCCACAGCGACTACCAGACCATCATCGCCAAGGTCAAGAAGTTCGCCAGCGAAGGCAAGAAGACCGCCGTGGTGTCCACCATCAACGGCGACTCCAACGTGCCCTTCTACAAGGAACTGGGCAACGCCGGCCTGTCGGCCAAGGACGTGCCCGTGGTCGCGTTCTCGGTGGGTGAGGAGGAGCTGCGCGGTGTGGACACCAAGCCGCTCGTGGGCCACCTGGCCGCATGGAACTACTTCATGAGCATCAAGAGCCCGGCCAACACCGCGTTCGTGAAGAAGTGGAGCGACTACGCCAAGGCCAAGAACATCCCGGGCCACAAGGACAAGCCCATCACCAACGACCCGATGGAGGCCACCTACATCGGCATCAACATGTGGGCGCAGGCGGTCACCAAGGCCAAGAGCACCGACGTGGACAAGGTGCGCACCGCCATGTACGGCCAGACCTTCCAGGCCCCGGGTGGCTTCATCTCCACCATGGACAAGGAAAACCACCACCTGCACAAGCCGGTGTTCATCGGCGAGGTGCGCGCCGACGGCCAGTTCAACGTGGTGTGGAAGACGCCGGGCCCGGTGGTCGCCGACCCCTGGAGCGACTACATCCCCGAGAACAAGGGCAAGAAGAACGTGCCCGCCAAGATGGCGAAGTAAGGCGCAATCGGACCGATGACGATGCGACGACTGTTCGTTCTGTGGAGCGTGTGGCTGGGGGCCTTCGGGCTCCTGGCCGGCGCGCCGGCCCGGGCGCTCACCGTGGAAGACGCCCTGGCCGTGGCCCAGGGTGCGACCGACGAGCGCATCGATGCCATCAACCGCCTCGCGGCCGCGAGCGATGAGCGCGGCCACGCGCTGATCCGCGCGCTGGCCGACGAGGCCTTGAAGCACACGGACGACCGCGTCTTCATCGTCAGCGGCGCCACGGCGGTCGACGCCGTGACCGGCCAGCCCGCGGCCCTGCCCGAGGCGGCCGGCGACGCCATGGTCAACAACCGGCTGCGCGGCGTGCTCGACACCGCGCTGGCCGGCATCGAGCTGTTCACCGCCGGCCCCGCGCGCCAGCGCGAGGCCGCGCGCAGCCTGCAACGCAGCGCCTTCAGCGACCCCGATCCCGAAGGCCTGCCCCTGATTGAAAAGGCGCTCGCGCTCGACACGCTCGACGCCGCCACGCGCCAGTCGCTCGAGCTCGCGCAGGCCGCGCTGCAGCTCGCCAGCGAGGACGAGGCCGTGCGCCTGGCCGCGGCCACCAAGCTCGGCGAAGCGCGCCAGCCCATCGTGCGGCCGCTGATCGAAGACCGCCTGAAGCAGGAGAGCAGCGCCAAGGTCAAGGCCGCGCTGGGCCAATCGCTGACCGCCATCGACCGCCGCGTGGCGCTCGCCAGCGGCCTGGGCCAGGCCTTCACCGGCATCAGCCTGGGCAGCATCCTGCTGCTCGCGGCGCTGGGCCTGGCCATCACCTACGGCCTCATGGGCGTGATCAACATGGCGCACGGCGAGCTGATCATGATCGGCGCGTACGCCACCTGGCTCGTGCAGGCCTTCTTCCGCCAGCACCTGCCCGGCTGGTTCGACGCCTACCTGCTGGTGGCCCTGCCCGTGGCCTTCACCGCCTCGGCCCTGGTGGGTGCGGTGATGGAGCGCACGGTGATCCGCTTCCTCTACGGCCGCCCGCTGGAGACGCTGCTCGCCACCTGGGGCATTTCGCTGGTGCTCATGCAGCTCGTGCGCAGCCTGTTCGGCGCGCAGAACGTGGCGGTGGAGAACCCGAGCTGGATGAGCGGCGGTATCACGCTGCTCGGCAGCCTGAACCTGCCCTACAACCGGCTCGTCATCCTGGCCTTCGCGGCCGCGGTGCTGATCGGCGTGTCGCTGCTGATCGCGCGCACCCGGCTCGGCCTGTTCGTGCGCGGCGTCACGCAGAACCGCCCGATCGCCGCCTGCATGGGCGTGAACACCGCACGCATCGACACCTGGGCCTTCGCGCTCGGCTCGGGCATCGCGGGCCTGGCGGGTTGTGCGCTTTCGCAGATCGGCAACGTGGGCCCCGACCTCGGCCAGGCCTACATCGTGGACTCGTTCATGGTGGTGGTGCTGGGCGGCGTGGGCCAGCTCGCGGGCACGGTGTACGCCGCGCTCGGCCTGGGCCTGCTCAACAAGTTCATCGAAGGCTGGGCCGGTGCCGTGCTCGCCAAGATCGCGGTGCTGGTGTTCATCATCGTGTTCATCCAGAAACGCCCGCAAGGCATCTTTGCCCTCAAGGGCCGGAGCGTGGAAGCATGAGCGGCCTGCCCCAAACCCCCGGCGTGGTGCTGCCGCAGCGCGCGCCCCTGCTCACGCGCGCCGGCTGGAGCGCCTTCCTGGTGGCGCTTCTCGTGGTGGGCGCGCTGGCGCCGGTGCTCAACCTCGTGGTGCCGCCCGACAGTCCGCTGCACCTGAGCGACTACCTCGTGAGCCTGATCGGCAAGATCATGTGCTACGCGATCTGCGCGCTCGCGATGGACCTGATCTGGGGCTACAGCGGCATCCTGTCGCTGGGCCACGGCCTGTTCTTCGCGCTCGGCGGCTACATGATGGGCATGTACCTCATGCGCCAGATCGGCCGCGACGGCCAGTACCAGAGCGACCTGCCCGACTTCATGGTGTTCCTCGACTGGAAGGAACTGCCCTGGCACTGGGCGCTGTCCGACAGCTTCCTCGCCACCCTGTGCCTGATCGTGCTCGTGCCCGGCGGCGTGGCCTTCGTGTTCGGCTACTTCGCCTTCCGCTCGCGCATCAAGGGCGTGTACTTCTCCATCATCACGCAGGCGCTCACCTACGCCGCGCTGCTGCTGTTCTTCCGCAACGAGACCGGCTTCGGCGGCAACAACGGCTTCACCGACTTCAAGCGCATCCTGGGCATCGCCATTGCCACGCCGCAGATGCGCATGGTGCTGTTCGTGCTCACGGGCCTCACGCTGCTGGGCTGCTTCCTGCTGGCGCGCTGGCTGGTGCGCAGCAAGTTCGGCCGTGTGCTGCAGGCCATCCGCGACGCCGAGAACCGCACCATGTTCTGCGGCTACGACCCGCTGCCCTACAAGCTCGCCATCTGGACCATCTCGGCCGTGATGTGCGGCGTGGCCGGCGCGCTCTACGTGCCGCAGGTGGGCATCATCAACCCGAGCGAGATGAGCCCGGCCAACAGCATCGAGATCGCGATCTGGGCCGCGGTGGGCGGGCGCGGCACGCTGATCGGCCCCATCGTGGGGGCCTTCCTGGTCAACGGCGCCAAGAGCTGGCTCACCGTGACCTTCCCCGAGTTCTGGCTTTATGTGCTCGGCGCGCTGTTCATCGCGGTCACGCTGTTCATGCCACAGGGGGTGGTGGGCCTGTTGAAGAAGCTGAAGAAGGGAGGCGCCGCATGACGCCCGACCTCATGCAATCGGGCGCCGAGCGCCTGCAGAAGGCCGCGGGCCTGCGGCCCGCGGGCAACACCGAATCGGGCGGCCGCAAGGCGGGCTTCTCGCGCGTGGTGACGCCGGGCGAGGTCGATGTCACGCACGGCCGCATCCTCTACCTCGAAGACGTGCACGTGGCCTTCGACGGCTTCAAGGCCATCAACGGTCTGTCGCTGGACATCGCGCCCGGCGAGCTGCGCTGCATCATCGGGCCCAACGGCGCGGGCAAGACCACGATGATGGACATCATCACCGGCAAGACCCGCCCCGACAAGGGCACGGTGTTCTTCGGCTCCACCATCGACCTGCTGCGCCACCGCGAGGCCGAGATCGCCACGCTGGGCATTGGCCGCAAGTTCCAGAAGCCCACGGTGTTCGAGCAGCTCAGCGTGTACGAGAACCTCGAACTCGCGCTCGCGACCAACAAGCGCGTGTGGCCTTCGATGCACTTTCGCCCCAATGGCGAACAGCGCGACCGCCTGGCCGAGGTGATCACCACCATCCACCTCGCCGGGCACGTCACGCGCCGCGCGGGCGAACTGAGCCACGGCCAGAAGCAGTGGCTGGAAATCGGCATGCTGCTCATGCAGGAGCCCAAGCTGCTGCTGCTCGACGAGCCCGTGGCCGGCATGACCGATGAAGAAACCGAGCGCACCGCGCAGCTCTTCCTCACGCTCAAGGGCAAGCACTCGCTGATGGTGGTCGAGCACGACATGGCCTTCATCCGCACCATCTCGGAGAAGGTCACGGTGCTGTGCGATGGCGCGGTGCTGGCCGAGGGCACGCTCGACGAGGTGCAGGCCGACGAGCGCGTGATCGAGGTCTACCTTGGGCGATGACCATGCTTGAAGTCAAAGACGTTCACCAGTACTACGGCGGCAGCCACATCCTGCGCGGCGTGAGCCTGCAGGCGCGCGCAGGTGAAGTGACGGTGGTGCTGGGCCGCAACGGCGTGGGCAAGACCACGCTGCTCAAGTCGCTCATGGGCCTGGTGCCCATCAAGAGCGGCGGCATCGTGTTCAACGGGCAGGCGGTGCACACGGCCGCACCCTACGTGCGCGCGCACCTGGGCATGGGCTACGTGCCGCAGGGGCGCGAGATCTTCGCGCGGCTGACGGTGCAGGAAAACCTGCAGATGGGCCTGGCCACGCGGCCCGCGGGCACGCCGGTGCCGCCGCAGCTGTTCGAGCTGTTCCCGGTGCTGCAGCAGATGCTGGGCCGCCGCGGCGGCGATCTGTCGGGCGGGCAGCAGCAACAGCTGGCGATCGCGCGCGCGCTCGCGAGCAAGCCCAAGGTGCTGATCCTCGACGAGCCCACCGAGGGCATACAGCCCAACATCATCAAGGACATCGGCCGCGTGCTGCGCCAGCTCGCCGACCAGGGCCTGGATGGCGAGCCGATGGCGATCCTGCTGGTGGAGCAGTACTACGACTTCGCCGAGGCCCTGGCCGACCGCTACCTCGTGATGGAGCGCGGCGAGGTGATCGCCAGCGGGCCGGGCAGCGAGATGCAGGAAAAGGGCATCCGGCAACTGGTGGCGATCTGAGGAACGCGGGACGGGTGCAGCGGCTTCAGTCGCCGCGCTCCTGCCGGAGCCGGTCGCGGATCAGCGGGACCTGTTCGGCCAGCGAGGGTCCGCCCGGCGGGCGGTTCAGGACGCGGCGCCGGTCCTCGGGATTCAATGTCTCGATCGCGGCCCACAGCACGCCGGGCGCCAGCATGCTCACGAGCTCCTGTTCAAGGATGTGCGGCTCGCGCCGGTGCAGCTGGCTCAGGTGCCCGAGGAAGCGCGCCGTGGCCTCGACGATGCGCGAACGCAGCGGCGCATCCACCACCGTGGGCACGCCTTGGGGCGGTGCGGCCAGGCCCGCCAGCCTCATCAGCACGGCGAGATCCGACGCGCCCCACAGCGCGTCTTCGCGCAGCAGGTGATCGACCATCGCGGTCATCGTCGGTTGGGTGGGCATGCCGGGCCGGGTCAGAAAATCCAGCGCGGCCAGCAAGACCGCCTGCGTGGGCCCGAAGTCCGACGGATGCGCCGAGGCCTTCTGCGCGAGTGTCTCGAGCAGGGGCGCGAGCAGGTCGGGTTCACGGCGCACCAGAACGCCGGTTTCGAGGAAACAGACCGCCTGCGCGGGTGGGGGCAGCAAGCAAAAGTGCGTGTTCACCAGCCGCACGAAGGGCTGCGGCCTGATGGGCTGCAGGCGGTGCTGTCGGGCGGCCACCGCGAGCACGCAAGGTCCGAGGTGCGTGACATCCACGGGGTTCGTGGTCTGCGCGTGCGCAAACAGCGATGCCACGACCGGGGCGATGGCCTCGGCCGGGCCGCTGGAGATCAGGCGCACGAGCAGCAGTTCCAGCCGCCGCCGCAACAGCGGCCCCGCATGGGCCGGCACCGGCGTGATCAGGGCCAGGTCCCGGCCGAGCAGACCGCCCAGCGAAAGCGTGGCTGGTTCGGACGGCTCGAGCGGGGCAACGGGGAGCCCCGCGACGGGGTTTCGCGCGCGGGCCCAGGCGGTGGTGCTCTTGTGCATGGGGGATTCCAGGGAAAGGGGGGGCGACCCGCCGGTGCAAAAGCGCCCGGTCAACCGGGGCCTGGGTTGCGCTCGGCCAGCAGTTGATCGAGGTCGGCCTGCAAGGCGGCCCGTGCTGGCTCGCTCAGGCTGTCGCGCTGTCCCGGCGCCGGTGCGGCCAGCCAGGGCCTGAGCACGTCGATGCGCGCATCGAGCGGCACCGAGGCGTCGAGCGACAAGGCATGCACGAGGCTGGCCAGCGTGGCGTGTGCCGGCGTGCCGGGGTTGCGGCGCAGCAGCCAGCACATCTGCGCCGGCCCCAGCCCGCGCAGCGCGTGCCACAGCACCGTGGGCTGCACCGACGACAACAGGAACTGCTCGTGCACGTGCGCATGGCCCTTGTTGAGCGCGCACAGGTGCCTGAGCCAGCGGCGCACCGCGCGGGCCGTGTCGAGCCGCAAGTCCACGGGCAGCCCGCACGGTGCGCCCTTGGGCGGCTGTGCGAGGTGGCTCAGGGCCGCCAGCACGGTCACGTCGGCCGGTCCCCAGGGGATGTCGTCGGTCGGGAGGCGTTCGAGCCGGCGCGCCACCGCTTCGTTGGAGGCGGCGTTGGGGGCCTGCAGAAAGCCCACGATGTCTTGGAGCTCGTCCCGGGCGTGGTCGAACAGGGCGCGGGTGGCGGCATCGGGGCTGCCGTCGCGCAGCTTGTCGAGTTCCGACACCCGTTTTTCGAGCCAGGACGCATGGGCCCGATTCAGAACGGCCAGTTCGATGAGGCAGGCGGCCTGCAGCTGGGGTGTCAGCGAGGCGAAGTGGGCGTTCAGGGGCTGCAGGGCGGCGGCAGTCGCCGGCACCATGACCGTGCCGTGGCGGTTGGCCGCGGCAACGATCAGGCGGTGCGCGAGCGGCGCGAGGTCGACCGGCTGGGCGCTGGGCGTGGCCGCCTGTGCGCGGGCGTGTTCCATGAGCGCGCCGACGATCGTCTCGAGCACGGGCCGGTGGTCGACGCGCATCAGCGGACGCACCAGCAGGCTCAGGCGCCAGCGGGCGTCGCGGGCCGCGTCGGGCACGCCGGGGGTGGCGAGCGCCGGATCGAGCAGGGACGTGATCTTCTGCAGAAGAAGCCGGCCATCGGCCCCTGGCTCGCCCTGCGAGGCATCGCCGACGCTGCGCCAGGCCACTGCGTCGGCCGCGTCTTCGCAGCGTGTGAAGCGCAGGGCCCAGCACAGCTGCTTCAGGTCGTCGCCGGCCACCGCGCGCACCCGCTGCGCAATCGCCTGGTTCGTGAGCGCCAGGTTGCGCAGGTCGCGGGCCCAGCGCCGGATGTATTCCTCGGGCAGGGGAGGCGTGAGGTCGGTGGGCCGCAAGTGCGCGAGGATGTGCACGCCCGGGTCGAACCCGAGCAGCCCGTCGAGCGCGTGCGGCGCGGCCTCTGCCGCGGGCGGCTCGCTGTGCACTGTCGCAAGGGGCTCATCGGGGCCTGGGTGGGCGCTGGCTTGTCGCGATGTGGAGGGGGTGAGGCGGTTCATGGTGGGGTGGCCCGGGTGGATAGATGCGCGCTTCACGCGGCGCGCTCGATCTGCGCCTGCTCGTCGGGATCGAGCGTGGCGAGCGCGGCCTGCAGCACGTGCCCGGGGAAAGGGGCGAGCGCGCGGTGCTCGGTGATGGCGGCCTCGCCGCGGTGCAGCGCGCACAGGTGGCGCAGGAAGCGGCTCAGCAGCGCGACGACCCGCCGGGCGTGTACATCCGTCTGCGGGGTGATGGGCACCGCGGTGGGTGGCACCCGCAGCGCCGCCAGGACCTGCAGCAGCACGAGGTCGGCCGCGCCCCACACGGCCGGTTCGCGCTCGAGGTGCGCGAGCAGCGCTTCGAGCTGTTCGGGCGAGGCCTGTGCAGGCGCTTGCAGATAGGCCAGCACCGTGTCGAGGGTGTGTTGCAGCGGATGCAGCCCGGGCTCTGCCTCCACCAGGTTGTCGAAGGTGGCGCGCGCGCCGGCCGCGGCCTCGGTGTCGCGCAGCAGCACCAGCGCCTCGAACAGGCAGGCCGCCTGGGCCTCGGCGGGCAGCCGGCCCAATTGCGGCCACACCGCCATGAGCAGCGTCAGCAGATCGCCCTGGGGCGCGAGCATGGCGTGCCGGGGCGCGACGCACAGGACGCGGCGCAGCAGTTCCCCATGCACGCGCGGCACCAGCCACTCGGGAAGTTGCTGCATCACCTCGACCAGGAAGGCCGCGGGCAACGGCTGGACCAGGCGCTGGGCCACCAGCTCGTGGCACCACGGGGCCTGCCCGGCCGGCGCGCCATCGATCAGCGGGGCCAGGGCGGTACCGATGCTGGCGAGGGCACGCTCGCTCAGGAACGGCTCATGCCCCAGCGGCCGCAGCGCGGCGGTGAAGCGGTTCAGTCCCAAGGACCAGCGCAGCCGGGGTTCGCCCGCGGGCGGTTTGAGGTGTTCGTTGTGGTAGAGCGATCGGTTCACCGCCACGAGCACCGCACGCTGCGCGAGGCACTGCAGTTCGCCTGCCGTGTGGGGCGTGGGTGTGGTGTCGTCGGGCCATCGCAGCAGATGACGCCGTAGCAGATGCCCGCCCGCGTCCTGCTGGAGCAGCCAGGGCAGGGACCAGGGCAACGGCGCGGACTCGGGCCGCCCCACCGGCAGGTCCTCGATGGGCGGCGGCTGCAGCAGGGACTTCAGCGTGGCCCATGGCGGCGGCAGCGCGCCTTCGCCGTCGGCGCGCGCGCCGAGTTCGTTCAGCAGGTGGTGGCGCAAGGCCTCGCTGACGCTGGGCAGGTTCGAGAGCAGCACCTCGTTCAGCGAGCGCTGTTGCGCTTCGGTGTCGGCGCTGGCCATCAGGCGCGACACGCCGTGGGCCAGGGCCTCGGGTTCGTCCTGCGCCCATTGCAGGCCCAGCGCCAGCAGCCAGCCGTGCAGCCCCGCGACCGCGCACAGCGCCGGTTGGTCGAGCATGTCGAGGGCCGCGAGCCAGTCGCCGAGGCTGCCGATGCGGCGCAGGTGCTGGTCCACCGCATGCAGGCCATCGGCCGGCCGCTCCGTCAGCAGCGCGGCCAGCGCGGCCGGGTGGTTCTGCGGCGGCGAGGGGGGTGTGTCGGCGGGCGATGAGGCGCAGCGGAATGAGGATGGGGAGGCTGGCGTGAGGCGCGCGGTGGTTCTCTTCATGGCCGCCCAGGTCTCAGCCGAGGATGTTCAACCAGCTGCGCAGCACGGCCAGGGTGGCTTCGTCGAGTTCGCCCTTGCCGGCCTCGATCAAGGCTTCCAGAGGGCGGTGCGGGTCAAGGCGCGTTTGCCCGCCGTGCTGGGCGAGATGCGCGATGAAGGCACAGGCCGCGGCGTGGGGCTGCGTGCGCAGCAGCCGGATCTGGTCGGCGACCGCGAGGCGCGTGAAGGCCTCGAGCACCGCGTCGCCCGCGCGTTCATGGACCACGCTCACGGGGTGCACGGCGGCATTGGGTGGCGCGATGGCGAGCAGGTGCCGCAACAGGTCGGCCACGCGGTCGATCACGGTGCTGGCCTGCGCGGGCGTGAGCCGCTCGCGCCGCCGCATTTCGCACAGGCCGTTGAGCAGGTGCCATTCCGAGAGGGACCAGGGCTGTCCTGCGGCGGGCAGCGCGGCCAGCGCGGGCCCGGCCTCGATCCACGAACTGGCCTCGTATTGGGCGAGGGCCTGCTGCAGCTGACCGAACATGGCGCTGCACCGGGCGTGGCGTGCGAGCCCGGGATCGAGGGCGATCATGAGGTCGAGCAGCAGGCCCTCGGTTCTGGAGGCCGGATCGCGATCGGCCACGAGCTGGGCGCACAGGTCGGCGTGGACCTGGACCTGGGTGGCGCTCGATTGGTGGTCGAGGTCGAGCGTCACGTCCTCCACCAGGGCCTGCAGTCTGGGCGAGCCCGGCCGGTGCATGAGGTGCCCGAGCAGCAGGGCCTGGGTGGGGGGCGAAGCGGTGGTGGTGCGGTTCATGGGCGTCTCCCTGGGCTGGTGAGCCCGCTGAGAAACGCCCTACCGGGGTGGGTTCCGGTGCGCGCTCACACCGAGCGCATCAAACCCCCGTCCACGCGCAGGCTCTGGCCCGTGATGTAGGCCGCGCCCTCGCCCGCGAGAAAGGCCACGGTGGCGGCGATCTCGTCGGCCGTGCCGTAGCGCTGCATGGGCACGCTGTCGCGGCGCGCATCGGTTTGCGGCAGGCTGTCGATCCAGCCTGGCAGCACGTTGTTCATGCGCACGTTCTGCGCCGCGTACTGGTCGGCGAACAGCTTGGTGAAGGCCGCCAGGCCCGAACGCGCCACGGCCGAGGTGGGGAACATGGGGCTGGGCTCGCCGACCCAGGCGGTGGAGATGTTGACGATGGCGCCGCCGCCTTGCTTCACCATGTGCGGCGTCACCAGCCGCGTGGGCCGGATCACGTTGAGCAGGTACACGTCCATGCCCAGGTGCCATTGCTCGTCGGTGATGTCGAGCAGCGGGCCCTTGGGGCCGTGGCCCGCGCTGTTCACGAGCACGTCGATGCGGCCCCAGCGCTGCAGGGTCTGGTCGACCAGGCGCTGCAGGTCGTCGTTCGATTGGTTGGAGCCGGTCACGCCCAGGCCGCCGAGCTCGCGCGCGAGCGCCTCGCCCTTGCCCGACGAGGACAGGATGGCGACGTGGTACCCATCGGCCGCGAGGCGGCGTGCGGCCGCCGCGCCCATGCCACTGCCACCCGCGGTGACGATGGCGACTTTGTGTTCTGCCATGCAGGACTCCTGTTGTGCGAGCCCGCCATTGTGGCGGGACCGGGCATGGGGTTTGCCGGCGACGGGCCCCAGACCAGGAGGCCGCCATGTCGCACGCCCACCAGCACCCACCGCCGGACCAGGCCCTGGCCGAGCACCCGGCCGACTATTCCGACCCCGAGCTCAAGGCCTACACCGACGAGATCGCCACCGACCTGCTCGAAGAGGTCATGCCCCTCATGCCGTTCGTGATCCCGGCGATGGGGGTGCTGCAGATCTTCATGTTCGCCTTCGTGGCCGTGTACCTGGCTTGAAGGCGCGAGAGCCCTCTCAATCCGCGGTGATCTTGCGTTCCTTGATGATCGCGCCGAAGCGTTTCGAGTCGTCCATGCCGCGGCGGCCGAACTCGGCCGGCGACAGCGGCAGGGCTTCGCCGCCCAGGTTCACCAGGCGCTCGCGCACCGCGGGCGTGGCCAGGATCTTGTTGATCTCGGTGTTCAGGCGCGTGATCACGGCCGCCGGCGTGCCCGCGGGCGCGTAGAAGCCGAACACGGTGTCGGCGTCGAAGCCCTTGAGGCCGGCCTCGTCGAGCGTGGGCACGTCGGGGAACAGCGGCGAGCGTTTGCTGCTGCCCACCGCGAGCAGCTTGAGGCGGCCGCTCTTGGCGTGCTGCAGGCCGATGCCGGGGTCGAAGGTGTAGTCGATCTGGTTGCCCAGCAGGTCGTTGAGCGCAGGCGCTGCGCCGCGGTAGGGCACGTGCACCGCGTACAGGCCGGCCTGGCTCTTGAACATCTCGCCGGCCAGGTGCGGCGAGCTGCCGTTGCCCGGCGAGCCGTAGCTGAGCTTGCCCGGGCGCGCCTTCACGTAGGCCATGAAGTCCTTGATGTTGTTCACCTCCAGACCATTGCGCGCCATCAGGTACACGGCCACGCGCGCGGCCGAGGCCACGGGCACGAGGTCCTTGGTCGGGTCGAAGGCCATGCGCGGGTAGAGGTGCGGGTTCACCGACACCATGCCGCCGGAGGACAGCAGCAGCGTGTAGCCATCGGGCGCCGCCTTGGCCACCGCCTCGCCGGCCACGTTGCCGTTGGCGCCCGCGCGGTTTTCCACCACCACGCTGTGGCCCAGGGCTTCGCCGAGCGGCGTGGCCACGAGGCGCGCGATCTGGTCGGCCGCGCCGCCGGGCGCAAAGCCCACCACCACCTTCACGGGTTTGTCGGGCCAGGCCTGCGCGAGCGCGGCGGGCGCGGCCAGCAGCGCGGCGGCGGCGAGGGCGGTGGCGGTCAGCAAGGTCTTCATGTCGTGTCTCCGGTGCTGTTGTGGGAAAGGAAAACTCAGACGCGCTGTTTCTTCAGGCGCGGGTTGTGGTGCCAGCGGATCGGTTGCGGCTTGATCGGCCGCACCGGCGCGCCGTGCTGTTGCAGCGTGCGGTCGAGCGCGGTGCCGGCCTCGTCGGCGAGCGCGGCCGTGCGCGCCTGCGCCACGGCGCTGGCCGCGTCGGGGCGCGCGGGGTCGGCGAGGTGGTCGACGATGTGCAGCAGGTTGTCCTTGCCGCGTTCGTTGGTGCTGCCGTAGCCTTTGATGAGGCGGCCGCATTGCGCGAGCTCGTGGCCCAGGCGCGCGTCGGCGCGCGCGCCGCGCTCGATGGCCGCGAGCCAGCGCTCGATCAGCGCCTGCTCGGTGGCGAAGCGGCTGCCGCGCGCGCGCAGGCCCTTGCAGGCCGCGAGCGTGCGCAGCGCGAGCAGGCCGAACACGCCGTGGCTCGAGACCTTGAGCGGCAAGGCCCAGGGCGCCTGGCCGGCCTGCACGCGGCGCTGGTCCCAGGCGAGCACGCGGCGCGCCAGCGGCTCGGGCAGCAGCGCGGCGAACTCGGGCGCGCCGGGCTTGAAGTGGTCGTACACGCGCAGCAGCTCGGCCTCGCCGGCCTTGACCTCGCGGCGCACGCGCGCGGCGCGGCTGGCGCGCGCCTTGAGTTCGGCCACGCGCACGATGTCGTCGAAGGCCATCCACAGCGCGAGCCAGCGCGCGGTCTCGCGCGTGGTGGCGAAGCCCTGGGCCGCAGCGGGGTCGCCCGCGCGCTCGGCCTCGAGCACGCGCTGCAGCCGATCGAGGTAGCGCTGGCCGTAGGCCGCGTTCTGGTACTCCACGGCGCGCGCGTGGCCCAGGGCCACGATGTCGTGCAGCGCGGTGGGAAAGGGCGCGAGCAGGGCCGCTGGCGTGGCGGGTGCCGCCAGCGGCGCGTCGTCGTCGCTCTCGGCCATGACCTGCTCGACCCAGCGCGCCTGTTCGCGTTGCCGCGTCACGGCATCGAAGGCGAGCGCGAAGCCGCGCAGGCTGGCCTTGGCGTGGCCGCCCTGGCCCACCACGGCCTCGTAGTCGGTGCGCGCGAAGGGCAGCAGGCCGCTGGCCGCGATGGCGCCGAGCATCACGGCGCTCACCACGGTGCCGGCCTCGCGCGTGAGCGCGGCCATGTCGAGCACGTGCTGGGCGCGGCTGTGGTCGCGGATGAGGGCCAACAGCGGGGCTTCGTCGCGCCGGCCGTCGCCCATCACCATCTTCTCGGCGGTGGTGAGCGCGCGCGAGGACGAGCTGATCACCAGCGTGTGCCCGGCCGAGGCCAGGCCGTTGGCGATCTGGCGGCCGGTTTCGAGCAGTTCGGACGACACCAGCGCGTCGAGGCGGCCCGGCAAGGGGTTCAGGCCGAACACCGGGCGGCGGCCGCCGAGCTGCGCGAGCGGCACCGGAAAGACCTCGAGGTAGTAGGTGGTGGCGCCGGTGCGCTGGGCCACGCCGGGGATGCTGGTGGCCTGGGCCGCGTAGCCCGCGTGGCGCGCGGTGTCCACGAGCCAGTCGGTCAGCGTGCCGCCGCCTTCACCGCCGAGGGCGCAGAGCAGGAGGGAGATGGGGTGGGTCATGGCGTCAGGCCTGGAGCATGCGGACGAAGGGGGCGCGCAGGGCGTCGAGCAGGCGCTCGTGCCAGCGCGGGTTCTGCACCACCTCGGCGCGGTAGAACGAGGGGCACAGCGTGGCGGCGTGCGCGTTGGCGCCGCACAGGCCGCAGCCCACGCAGCCGTCGATCACCGTGGCCACGGGGTCGACCTTGAGCGGGTCGGGGTTGTCCTTGAGCGTGAGCGTGGGGCAGCCCGATAGGCGGATGCAGGCGTGGTCGCCGTTGCAGACGTCTTCGTCCACGCCGTACTTCACGCGCACCACGCGCTCGCCGCGCTTGAGCAGGCCCGCGATCCAGGGCTTGATGCGGCGCTGGCGTTCGAGCTGGCATTCGCCTTCGGCGACGATGACCTTGAGGCCCTGGAAGTCGGTGGTGAAGGCCTCGGTGAGCGTGGCGCGCACCGTGTCGACCTCGTAGGTGTGCACCGTGCGCAGCCACTTCACGCCCAGGCCCTTCAGGGTGGTCTCGATGGTCTGGTTGACGTGCGCCAGGCTCTGCGCCTTGTTCTCGGCCTGCTCCTTGGCCTCGTCGGCCGGCGTGGAGATGATGTCCTGCGTGCCGGTGGCCGAGGTGTAGCCGTTCTTGAAGATCAGCAGCACCGCGTCGTCGCCGTTGAAGAGCGCGCTCTGCACGCCGGTGAGCAGGCCGTTGTGCCAGAAGCCGCCGTCGCCCATCACCGAGAGCACGCGCCGGCGCATCAGCGGCGACACGCCCGCGCGGCTGGCCAGGCTCATGCCGTAGCCGAGGATGGAGTGGCCGAACGAGAAGGGCTCGAAGGTGGCGAGCGCGTGGCAGCCGATGTCGCCGGCCACGTGCACCGGGCCCACGTCCTGCTGCGCGAGCTTGAGCGCCGAGAACACCGGGCGCTCGGGGCAGCCGATGCACATGCCCGGCGGCCGCGCGGGCAGCGGCGTGCCCAGGGCCTTGGCCACATCGGCGCGGCGCTGCGCATTGCCCTGCAGCCAGGCGCGCGCCGAGGCCAGCGCGTTCGTGTCGTCGGCCAGGTAGCGCTCGACGAAGCCGGCCAGGCCCTGGGCCATGACCTCGGCCGTGTATTCGCCCGCGCTGGGCAGAAGGTCTTTGCCGTGCAGCGGGGTCGCGATGCCGGCGCGGCGCAGCAGCGTGGCGAGCTCCTGCTCGATGTACTCGGGCTGGCCTTCTTCGAGCAGCAGCACGGCGCGCTTGTCGTCGCAGAAGCGTTCGAGCTGCTCGGGCACCAGCGGGCTGGTCACGTTGAGGACCAGCAGCGGGATGCGGCTCTGGCCGAAGGCGTCGGCCAGGCCGAACTGCTGCAGCGCGCGGATCAGCGTGTTGTAGAGGCCGCCCTGCACGATCAGACCCAGGTCCTTGTGCTCGCCGTCGAACAGCTCGTTGAGGCCGTGCTCGGCGATGTAGCGGCGCGCCGCGGGGATGCGCTGCTCGCCCTTGAGCTTCTCGTGGCGGAAGGTCACGGGCGGGTGGGCCAGGCGCATGTAGTCGAAGCCCGCAGGCTCCTGCATCAGGCGCTGGGTGGAGATCGCGGGCGCGACGTTGTCCTTGGCCTCGAAGCTGCCGCGCACGTGGCAGGCGCGGATGCGCAGCTCCATGATGGCCGGCATGTTGCTCGCTTCGGAGAGCCGGAAGCCGTGCTCGACCATGTGCACCATCTGCGCGAGGTCGGGCCGCGGGTCGAGCAGCAGCATGCCGCTCTTGAGCGCGTAGGCGTGCGTGCGTTCCTGGATCACGCTCGCGCCCTCGCCGTAGTCTTCGCCCACCACGATCAGCACGCCGCCCGTGACGCCCGGCGAGGCCAGGTTGGACAGCGCGTCGGCCGCCACGTTGGTGCCCACGATGGACTTCCAGGTGACCGCGCCGCGGATCGGGTAGTGGATGGACGCGCCCAGCATGGCCGCGGCCGAGGCCTCGTTGGAGCAGGCCTCCACGTGCACCCCGAGCCGGTCGAGGTAGGGCTTGGCCTGCACCATCACGTCGAGCAGGTGCGAGACCGGTGCGCCCTGGTAGCCGCCCACGTAGGACACGCCCGACTGCAGCAGGCCTTTGGTGATCGCGAGGATGCCTTCGCCGTGGAAGGTATGGCCCGCGCCGAGCTGGAGGGACTGGATCTCCTCGCCGAATGAAACTTCCAAGCGCCTGTCTCCGTGGGGTGTTGAGCCGGACGAGTATGGGCGCTGACGCGCCATCCATCCATACAATGAGGCGACTATCGGATATGAGCGCCATGCATGTCAAAGACCTCGACCTGAACCTGCTGCGGTTGTTCGCCGAGGTCTACCGCGCCGGCAGCGTGAGCCGCGCGGCCGAGCGCCTGGGCCTGACGCAGCCGGCCGTGAGCCACGGCCTCACGCGGCTGCGCCTGCTCGTGAAGGACCCGCTGTTCATGCGCGCGCCCGGCGGGGTGCGCCCCACGCCGCGCGCGGTGGCGCTGGCCGACGCGGTGCAGGACGCGCTCGACGCGCTCGAAGGCGCGCTGGGCCGCACCAGCGTGTTCGACCCCGCCACCTCGCGCCACCTGTTCCGCATCCACATGAGCGACATCGGCGAAGGCCGCTTCCTGCCCGAGCTCATGGCCTGGCTGCACGTGCAGGCGCCGGGCGTGCGTGTGGCCACGCTGCCGGTGCCGCACGCGGCGCTGGCCGAGTCGCTCGACGCGGGCGCGATCGACTTCGCCTTCGGCTTCCTGCCGCAGGTGCGCGAGACGCGGCGCGCCGAGCTGCTGCGCGACCGCTACGTGGTGCTGCTGCGCAGCGGCCACCCGCAGCGCGCGCGGCTGCAGGGCCTGCGCGGGGCGGCGCAGCTGCGGGCGCTGCAACAGCTCGATTTCGTGGCCGTGCGCGCGCACGCCGACACGCTGCGCATCCTGCAGCGCACCGGCCTGCAGGAGCGCCTGCGCCTGACCACCGAACACTTCATGGTGCTGCCCAGCATCGTGCAGGCCACCGACCTGTGCGGCGTGATGCCGCGCAACATCGCGCGCGGCTTCGTGCAGGCCGGCGGCTGTGCGGTGGTGGAGCCGGCCTTCGAGGGTGCGGCCTTCACCGTGTCGCTGCACTGGAGCCACCGCTTCGAGGCCAACCCCGCGCACCGCTGGTTCCGCGAAGGCGTGGTCGGGCTGTTCGCCCAGGCTTGAGCGCCGCGCGCGGTCTCAGGCCGCGGGGGCCGCGTCGAGCAGGCCGGCGCGCTCGGGCTTTTTGAAGCCGCTGGACAGCGGCACCGCGCCGGTGCTGTGGCCGGTCTGTTCGCCCAGGCGCAGCGAGGCCATGCGGTAGAGGCCGCGCAGCGTGTCCACGCGCTGCTGCAGCGGCCCGCGCGCGACGATGCGTTCGCCATAACGCTGCAGCACCTGGTGCGCCGATTCGATGAGCTTGGCGTTGCACAGGCGCTCGGCCTCGCTCAGCAACTGCTCCACGGTGCCGCCCGGGTCGCCCTTGAGGCTCAGGCGCATGGCTTCTTCGGAGATCTTGAGCACCTGCGCGTGGCCGCTGGCCAGGGCCTTGGTCCAGGCGGCCTGGCCCTTGGCGGCGCAGCCCAGCAGCTCGCTCATGGCGCGGCTGGTGCCAAAGCGCAGGGCGATCGCGTTGACCACGCCCTCGGCATCGGGCGGCGCGGCGCCGCGATCGACCATGCGCGTCATGAGCGTGAGCAGGTTGCACGCGGTCTCGACGTCGAAGGCCGGATCGCGCACCTGCTTCATGAACTCGGTGGCGATGGCCTGCACCTCGGCGTTGTTCTTGTGGTGCAGCGCGTTGATGGCGGTGGCGAAGCGGTGCAGCCGGCGCGGGCGCTCGGGTTCGAAACTGCGGTCGGCATTGCGCGCGAGCTGTTCCACGCAGCGCTGCAGGCCGCGCGTGTCGTTGTTGTCGAGCCGCGCGAGCGCGAGCAGCACCAGGGCCTGCGGGTCGAACAGCTTGGAATCGACGCCCAGCCGCGCGGCGCGGTCGAGCAGTTCCACGCCCTCGGCGCGGTCGCCGCCGTAGAAGGCCAGCATGCCGTGCTTGAGCAGCCGGCTCACGGCCGAGGGCGTGAGCCGCGTGGCCATGGCGTAGGTGGACAGGGCCTGCTCGAAGTTGCCGAGTTCGAAGTGCGCGCGGCCCATCACGTCGTAGGCGTCGGCGTAGCCGTCGTCGTCGGCGAGCAGGGCTTCGAGCGTGGTCACGGCCTTGGCGGGCTGACCCGCCTCGAGCTGGGCCCGGGCCACGCCCAGGCGCGCCCAGGGCAGTGTCTTGGCCGCGATCACGGCTTCGTAGAGCTGGCGCGCTTCGTCCAGTCGGGCGCCGCGCAGCAGCAGCTCGGCGCCGATGCGCGCGGCATAGAGCCAGTAGTCCTGGCGCGCGTGGAAGCGTTCGAGGCACAGCGTGGCGGCGCGCTCGAAGTCCTGTTCGTCGATGGCGCTGAAGATCGCCTGCAGCGCGCGCTTGCGGGCGCGTGCGCTCAGGATGCTCTCGCCCAGGCGCGCGCCGGTGTGCGGCTTGAGCAGGTAGGCGTCGAGCGCCGACTCGGCGGCTTCGGCCACCTTGCTGTAGCTGGCCTCGGCGGTGAGCATGATGAACACCGTGTAGAAGGGCAGGATCTGCTGGCGGCGCAGGTCGTCGAGCAGTTCCTGGCCCGAGCCGCTTTCCTTGTCGAAGCGCTGTTCGCACACGACCACGTCGAAGCGCTGGGCCTCGAGCTTGCGGCGGGCGTCGTTGACGCGCGCGCATTGCGACACGTGGCCCACGCCGAGCTCGCGCAGTTGCGCCACGATGATGGATCGCGATTGCGCGTTGCCCTCGATCACGAGGGCCTGCGATTCGTGCAGGGGATTGTCGAGAAAGCGCATGCGGATACCTCGGCCCACCGGGCCGTGCTCGGATTCTCCGGCGGCGACCGGCGGTTGATCGCGGGAACTGGCGGGCAAGGGCCGGCCAGTTCGGCGCTTCACACGCGCCAGATGCGCGGCGGCTCGGCGCCCGTGTTCCAGGCGAGGCGGCGCAGCCGCGCCCAGGCGGCTTGAAAGGCCGCCATCAGCGGTTCGACCTGCGGCGCCAGCGCGCGCACCACGATCAGGCGCGCATCGGGGCTGGTGGCGCCCGCGAACACGCTGGCGTCGGCGCTGCCCAGGGCCTCGCGCGCGGCCTCGAGCAGGGCCTCGCGCGCCTCGCTCTCGCGCGGCGTGCCGCTGGCCAGCCACAGCGTGCCGAGCGCGCGCTGGCCCGCCAGGCCCACGGGGCCGTCGAGCAATCGCGTGTCGTCGGCGGCGATGCGCGCGCGTTCCAGCCACACGCCGGGCCACTCGATCTGCTGGTGCAGCACACCGCGCACGAAGGGCTCGCCCGCGGCCGGCAGGCCGAGCGCGCACACGTCCCAGCCCAGGCATTCGGCGCCGGCCTCGAGCTGCAGGCTCAGCGTGTTGCGCGCCATGCAGTCGGGGTAGGCGATGGTTTCGAGCGGCAGCCATTCGAGCCGCGCGCCCGCGGCCAGCTGCAGCCGCACGCGCTGCGCGGCTTCGGGGCCGTTGCTGCGGTAGAAGCGCGTCGCGCCCGGGGTGGCGATGAGGCCGTGCGCGCCGCTGTCCACGCGCACGCCGATGTCCAGCGTGTCGCCGCCCACGAGCCCGCCCGGCGGGTGCACCACCACGTTGTGGCAGATGCCCTGGCCTTCGGGGTAGAGGCTCTTGAGGATGCGCAGCGGGCCGCTGTGGCGGTGCTGCAGCGTGGTGCGCCCGCTGGCGCTCTGGTAGTGCAGGTCGAGGGAGGCGTGCCAGGGCATGCAGGGAGTGTAGGCGGCGCACCGCCCCGGGGTGGGTGGCTCAGGTCTTCCAGAAGCCGCGGTGCGCTTCGCTGGCCTCGCCGATCAGCGCGGGACCGATGCAGGCGATGGGGTGGGGCGAGGCCGCGAACACGTCGCGGCACGAGAGCTCGGCGTCGCGCTGTTCGGCGCGTTCGCCGCGGAACACGCGCAGGCGCACCGCGTCGATGCCGTACACCACGCGGCCGATCGCGCTCCAGAAGATCGCGCCCGCGCACATCACGCAGGGCTCGGCCGACGAGTACAGCGTGGCGCGCGCGAGCACCTCGCGCGGGTAGCGGTTGCCGAGCTGGCGCACCGCGTTGGTTTCGGCGTGGCCGGTGCAGTCGCCGGTTTCGCCGGTGTTGCAATAGGCCTCGGTGAGCACCGTGCCGTCTTCGCCGATCACCACCGCGCCGAAGGGGCGGTTGCCGCGCTCGCGCGCGGTCAGCGACCAGGCGATGGCCTGGCGCAGATAGCGGCCGTCGCGCTCGTCGACCGCGACTTCGTCGGGCAGATCAGCGCTCATGCTTTCAGCGTCCGCTCGTTGAGCGAGGGCAGGAAGCCGCGGTGGAAGATGCCCTCCGCGCCGGGGCGGGTCTTGAGCTTGTAGACCTCGCTCACCTCGTCCACCTGCTGCTCCAGCGTGCGCTTGAGCACGTCGCCCAGGCCGTGGCTGCGCGTGTCGGGCGCGGCGATGTACTCGCGTGTGATGCGCCAGCGTTCGAGCTCCACGGCTTCCACGAGGATGGGCTCGCGCGCCTTGGTGGCGGCGATGGCCGCGGCCGGGTCGTTGAAGGCTTCCTGGATGCCGCGGTTGGTGGCCCGCAGGAAAGCCGCGACCGCGCCCGGGTTCTGCGTGATCAGCGCGTTGCCCGCGAGGATGGCGTTGCCGTAGAGGTTCACGCCGGCGTCGGTGTACTTGAGCACCGAGAGCTCGTCGAGCTTCATGCGCGAGAAGAGCGAGACGGCCGAGTCGTGGAAATAGGTGGCAGCGTCCACGTCGCCGCGCACCATCACGTTGTCGCGCTGCGAGAAGTCGGTGGTGGTCCAGGTGAAGAAGTCTTCGTTCACGCGCAGCCGGCGCGCCACCATGGGCCAGGCGCGGCGGGTGGACTCGACCGCCGCGGCCGCGACCTTCTTGCCCTGCAGGCTCTTGAAGTCGCCGGTGATGCCGCGGTCCTTGCGGCCGATGATGGCGAAGGGCGCGCGGTTGTAGTACTGGTACACCGCCTGCACCGCGGGCGTGCCGCCGTTGGCGGCCTGGAATTCGATCAGCGAGCTGATGTCGCCCAGGCCCATCTGGTAGGCGCCACTCACGATGCGTGTGATGGACGCGACCGAGCCCGAGCCCACGTCGATGCTCACGTCCAGGCCCTCGGCCGCGTAGTGGCCGCGCTGCTGCGCAAGAAAGAAGGGCGCGGTCTGGCCCGTGACGCGGAAGTCGAGCGTGAACTTGATCGGGGTGGGCTTGGGCGCTCCCTGGGCCCACACGCTGGGCAGGGCCAGGGCGGCAGAGGAGGCGAGGGACTGGGCGAGAAAGCGGCGGCGCTGCATGCGGTTCTCCGGCGGGCTGTGAGCGATCCGGCGCGCGCAGGCGCCGGGGCAACAGAGCAATTTCCGGGCGGTGCCTGATGGGGCGGTCCGCTGAACGCTTCTACTCTTGAGGCTGGTGTTTGCACGAGCCGTGCCAGCCCGCATTGCACCGCACCGGTGCGCGCGGTGCACAGCCGTGTGGGGCCGCGGTGGTCTGCGTCTTGCTACAGTGCGGGCTGAGAGTAGAAGCGTTCAGCCCGCCCCGTGCCCACGGCCCGCGCGAGCAGGAAATTGCTCTTGAGCCCCCCGTTCAAGCCATTTCCGCAGGAGTGCTTCCATGCTCGTCACCCAACAACCCGTCTTCCGCCGCCACTGGCACGCCGTGATGCCGCTCGCGGACCTGCAGGACGGCCCCAAACCCTTCACGCTGCTGGGCGAGAACATCGTGCTCTTTCTCGACGAGCACGGTGAGCCCGCCGCCCTCAAGGACCGCTGCTGCCACCGCACCGCCAAGCTCAGCAAGGGCTGGTGCAAGAACGGCAAGCTGCAGTGCGGATACCACGGCTGGGTCTACAACCGCAGCGGGCGCGTGATCGAGATTCCGCAGTACGGCGCGGACCGTGAAATTCCCAAGGACTACGGCACGCCCGCCTATGCCTGCACCGCCCGCTATGGCTATGCCTGGGTGGCGCTGGAGACGCCCGAGGCCGACATTCCCGAGATGCCCGAGTTCGGTGCACCGGGCTGGCGCACCATCTTCCAGTTCTACGAAACCTGGAACACCAGCCCGGTGCGCGCGCTGGAAAATTCGTTCGACAACTCGCACTTCAGCTTTGTGCACCGCGCCACCTTCGGCGTGGCGGCGCAGCCCAAGCCGAGCAAGTACGACATCGTCGAGAACGGGCAGGGCTTTCACGCCGAGACCGTGATCGACGCGGCCAATCCGGCGCGCTTCCAGCGCATCAGCGGCGTGAAGGACCCGATCACGCAGCGCCACATGCGCAACGCCTACATGCAGCCGTTCTCGCGCCGGCTCGACATCGAGTACCCGAGCGGGGTGCGGCACGTGATCATCAATTGCTTCACGCCGATCGACGATGGCCGCATCCAGCTGTGCCAATGGCTGTTCCGCAACGACACCGAGGCCGATTGCCCGGCGCAGATGCTGATCGACTTCGACGCCGAGATCACGCGCGAGGACAAGGAGATCCTGGAGTCGACCGACCCGGACGCGGTGGTGGACCTGCGGCGGCGCGGGGTGGAGTTTTCGATGGACTCCGACCGGCCGGGCATCCTGATCCGGCGGCAGCTGATGGCGATGCTGGCGGCTGCGGGCGAGGGGGAGGTGCATCGCTGAGGTGTCGGTGCTCGTGGCGTTTCGCGCGTGGCACCTCGCGCACCCCCGCGATCGCCGGGTTCGCCCTGCGCGAATGGCCCCCGGCCCGCCGCGTGGGCCTGCTCGCTCAGTGTCCCTTCCGCCACCGCGGCCAGAACACGATCACCGCCAGGCCGCCCAGCACCAGCGCGCAGGCGCCCAGTTTCCAGGCCGGCATGGCCTCGCCCAGGCTCAGGGCCGAGGCGCTCATGCCGAACACCGGCACCAGCAGCGCCATGGGGGTGACCGTGGCCGCGGGGTGGCGTGCGAGCAGCCAGTTCCACGCGCCGTAGCCGAACAGCGTGTTGCCCACGGCCTGCCAGGCCACGCTGGCCCACACCACGCCATCGGCCGCGCGCAGCGACTGCGCGATGGTCGCGGGGCCTTCGGTGAGCAGCGACAGCAGCAGCAGGGGCGGCACCGCGAACACGCTGCTCCAGACCATGAAGTGCAGCATGTTCACCGGCCCGAGCGACTTGATGACCAGGTTGGCGCAGGCCCAGAAGAAGGCCGCACCCAGGATCAGCCCCAGGCCGAGCAGGGTCACGGTGGCGTCGAGGTTGGCGACGATCACGCCCAGCCCCAGCAGCGCGAGCGCCAGCCCGGCCAGCTGGAAGCCGCGCACGCGCTCGCGCATGAGCCACAGCGACAGGCCGATGGTGAAGAACACCTGCATCTGCACCACCAGCGACGCGAGCCCGGGTGCAATGTGCCCGTTGATGCCCAGGAACAGCAGGCCGAACTGGCCCGCGCCCAGCAGCACGCCGAAGGCCGCCACCGAGCGCCAGGGCGCTGCGGGCCGCGGCACGAACAGCAGCCAGGGCAGGGCCGAGAAAGCGAAGCGCAGGGTCGCGAACAGGAAAGGCGGCAGACCGTCCAGGCCCCAGCGGATGACGACGAAGTTGGTGCCCCAGACCGCGACGACGGCGAGGGCGAGCAGCAGGTGCGAGGTGGGCAAGGGCGGGACCGGCGGTGGGTGAGCGGGCAGTGTAGTCAGTGGCCCGAGGGTCCGCGGTCCGGCCCGGGACATGCGGTTATTATTCGCAACTCGATTGCATTAAGAGAGCTGCCCATGCCCCGCCCGTCCGCCGAAACCGACGCCGTTCCCGAGCACGTGCAGGCCCGGCTCGAAGCCGCCGGCCTGCGCCGCACGCTGGCCACGCGCGCTGTGCTGGGCGTGTTCCTTGCGCGGCCGGGCCAGGGGCTCACCCACGCCCAGGTGCTGCAGGCGCTGCACCAGCGCGGGCACGAGCCCAACCGCGTCACGCTCTACCGCCTGCTCGACCGCCTGGCCGCCTGCCAGGTGCTCGCGCGCCACAGCGACGACCGCCGCACCTGGCGCTTCACGCTGCAGGGCGCCGAGGCCGGTGCGCGCGCGGCGCCGCTGTTGCCGCGCTTCGAGTGCCGCCGCTGCGGCCAGGACCGCGCGCTCGGTGCACTGCCGGCCGCGGGCCGCGGCTGGCTGCGCGAGTTGCAGCGCGGCCTCGCCCAGCAGGGCGACAGCGTGGAGCGCGTGGAGCTTGCACTGCGTGGCGTGTGCGCGCCGTGCAGCGCCGGCGGCGGCGCCTGATCCCTTTTTTTCCGGAACCCATGACCATGACCAAGACCCTTGTTCTCTGTGCCCTGATCCCGCTGCTGACCCTGGGCAGCGCCCACGCCCAGCATTCGCAGCAGGAAACGCAGGAAGACGTGCAGCGCCACCGCGCGATGGCCCGGGCGCACGAAGCTGCGGCCAAGTGCCTCGAAGCGGGCAAGGGCGAGAAGGTCTGCCACGCCGAGCTCGCGATCGCCTGCAAAGGCCTGGCCATCGGCAAGACCTGCGGCATGCGCCATGCGCACTGAGCCGATGCACTGAGCCAGCGGCCGGTGGGCACCGCGGCGATACCATCGCCGGGTGAACCTCGCCTCGCACCCCGTCTTCGTTTCTCTCACCCCCGTGTTCCTGCTGGTCGGCCTGGGCTTCATGGCCGGTCGCCTGCAATGGATCCGCGAGGCCGCGCTGAAGGACCTGTCCAACCTGGTCTTCATGGTGCTGATCCCGGCGCTGCTGTTTCGCACCATGAGCGCGGTGCGCTTCGAGCAGCTCGATCTGCGGCCCATGCTGGCGTACTTCCCGTCGACGCTGCTGCTGCTGGGCCTGTGCGTGTGGCGCCACGGCGCCACCACGCGCAGCGTGGTGCTGGGCCTGGCCGCCACCTTCTCGAACATGGTCATGATCGGCATCACGCTGATCGAACTGGCCTACGGCAAGCAGGGCCTGGTCACGCTGCTCACGCTGGTGTCGGTGCACGCGCTGATCCAGTTGAGCGTGGGCTCCATCGTGCTCGAGCTCATCGTCGCGCGCGAAGCGCGCGCCCAGGGCGGGGAGGCGCGCCGCCTCTGGGCCACGGTGGGCTCGGTGGCGCGGGGCACGCTGATCCACCCGATCCCGCTGCCCATCATCAGCGGCCTGCTGTTCGCGCAGACGGGCTGGTCACTGCCCGGGGTGGTGGACAAGCCGCTGCAGCTGTTGGGCAGCGCCTTCGGCCCGATCGCGCTGGTGCTCGTGGGCGTGAGCCTGGCGGCCACGCCGCTCAAGGGCCACTGGCGCGCCGCGCTCGAGGTGGTGGCGGCCAAGAACCTTCTGCTGCCGCTGATGGTGGCGGTGGGCGCGTGGTCGGTGGGGGTTACGGGCCTGCCGCTCACGGTGGTGGTGGTCACCGCGGCGCTGCCCGTGGGCGCCAACGTGTTCCTGTTCGCGCAGCGCTACCAGACTGCGCAGGAACTCACCACCGCGACCATGGGCCTGTCGACGCTCGCGGCGCCGCTCACGCTGAGCCTGGTCATGGGGCTCATGGCCTGGCTCAACTGAGACCGGGGTGCGTCACTGGCTGATCTTGCGCGCCTCTTCGACCTGGTACTCGAAGTAGCGCTGGATGCCGAAGGCCAGGCTGCCCATGAAGGCAATGGTGCCCACGAGCAGCGCCATCACGAGCGCGCCGATGGTGAGCCAGTTGGTGCGCGCCGCGGCCTGACCGGGCGCCTCGGGGTTGAACCAGCGGTCCCATTTTTCGGCGTCGCTGAGCGCGTAGACGATGCCCGTGAGGCAGGCGGCCGCGATGCTCAGGCCCAGGAAGGGGATCAGCACCCACGAGAGCTTGTCGTCCTGGCCGTAGGCCAGCACGCGCTCCACGCCGTACCAGCCCAGCGCCGTGGGCAGCGGGTGCAGCCAGCCGATCCAGTCGCCCAGGCCGCGCAGGTAGAAGCGGTGCAGACCCAGCGAGCCGCCGACCAGGGCCAGCCAGACCGCCACGGTCTTGTTCTTCGCGCGCGCCATCAGCCCTCCTGCGGCGGCGTGGTGTCGGCCGCGCCGATGGCCTTTTCCATCAGCACGATGTCCAGCCAGCGGCCGAACTTCCAGCCGCAGGCCCTGACCACGCCGATCTCGCTGAAGCCCAGCGCGCGGTGCACGCCCACCGAGCCCGCGTTCGCGGAATCGCCGATCACGGCCATCACCTTGCGGATGCCCGAGCGTTCGAGCACCGCGATGAGTTCGGCCAGCAGCAGCCGGCCCAGGCCGCGGCCCGCGGCTTCGGGCGCGAGGTAGATCGAGTCTTCGACCGAGAAACGGTAGGCCGGGCGCGGCTTGAACCAGTTGCCATAGGCGTAGCCGATCACCGTGCCGTTGTCGTCTTCGAGCACCAGCCAGGGCAGCTGCTTGCCGAGCACGTCGGCGCGGCGCTGCGACATTTCGGCCTCGGTGGGCGGGGTGGTTTCGAAGGTGCCGGTGCCGTGCAGCACGTGGTGGGCGTAGATGCGGGTGATGGCGGCGAGGTCTTCGTCGCGGCTGGGTCGGATGAGCGGCATGCGGCGTGGGAATCTGGGGTGCGCGCGGGCACCGGGCTATAATCGCGGGCTTTGCAGCGTTTCGCTGGCCGGGTGGTCAGTCGTGTGTCTCAAGCGCTGCAGGAATCAACCGGGGTGTGTGCACAAGCCAAACCCCCGGTGAGCAACCACCCGAAGGATAAATCATGGTCGTCATTCGACTCTCCCGCGGCGGCGCCAAGGCCCGTCCGTTCTACAACATCGTCGTGGCCGACAAGCGCGCCCGCCGCGATGGCAAGTTCATCGAACGCATCGGCTTCTACAACCCCCTGGCCAAGGGCGGCGAAGAAACCCTGCGCATCGCCCAGGACCGCCTGACCCACTGGATCGGCGTCGGCGCCACCCCGTCCGACACCGTGGCCCGCCTGGTCAAGCAGGCCGCCGCCAAAGCCGCGGCCTGATCGCGGCCATGAGCGACGCCCTGGTCGCGTCGGCCCTGCCGGCCGACGCCGTCGAACTGGGGCGGATTCTCGATGCCTGGGGCATCAAGGGCTGGGTCCGCATCCAGCCCCACAGCGCCGACACCGAGGCGCTGTTCGCCAGCACCGACTGGTTCCTGCAGCCGCCCGAAGCCCGCTTCGCGCGCGGCTTTTCTGCTTTCACGGGCTGCGTGGCCGTGCGCGTGGCCGAACTCAAGGCGCACGCCGATGGTCTGGTGGCGCGCTTCGACGGCGTGGCCGACCGCAACACGGCCGAGGCGCTCAAGGGCTGCCGCATCAGCCTGCCGCGCAGCGCCTTCCCCGAGCCCACCGAGGGCGAGTACTACTGGGTCGACCTGATCGGCCTCGAGGTGGTCAACCGCGAGGGCGTGCACCTGGGCGTGGTGCGCGACCTCATGAACACCGGGCCCACCTCGGTGCTGGTGCTCGAATACACCGAGACCGTGGACGGCGCCGAGCGCTCCGCCGAGCGCATGATCCCCTTCGTCGATGCGTACATCGACGCGGTCGACAAAGCGCAGCGCCGCATCACCGCCGACTGGCAAACTGACTACTGACCCCCACGCTCCGCCGCTGCGCGGGTCGCTGCCCCCCGAGGGGGCTGATCCGCCTTGGGGCGGCCCGGCGGCGGATCGTCTCTCGCGAACCGCACAATCACCGTCCATGCGCTTCGACGTCATCACCCTGTTCCCCGAGCTCTTCGAGCCCTTCCTCGCGCACGGCATCAACCGCCGTGCGTTCGAATCGAAGCAGGTCGATGTGCGTCTTTGGAACCCGCGCGATTTCGCCGATGGCAATTACCGCCGCGTGGACGACCGCCCCTTCGGTGGCGGTCCGGGCATGGTCATGATGGCCGAGCCGCTGTGGCGCTGCCTGCAGGCGATCCGCGCCGAGCGCGCCGAGCCCGAGGCGGCGCGCGCGCCCGTGGTGCTGTTCTCGCCCATCGGCGAGCGCCTGGCCCACGCGGGCGTGGAGGCCTGGTCCGCCAGCGCCGGCGCGGTGCTGGTCTGCGGCCGCTACGAAGGCATCGACCAGCGCTTCATCGACGCCTGCGTCGACCGCCAGATCAGCCTGGGCGACTTCGTGCTCTCGGGCGGCGAGATCCCGGCCATGGCGCTGCTCGACGCCGTGGCCCGGTTGCAGCCCGGCGTGCTGGGTGACCAGGGCAGCCACCAGCAGGACAGCTTCAACCCCGCGCTCGACGGCCTGCTCGACAGCCCGCACCACACGCGGCCCGAGGTCTGGCAGGGCCCGGCCGGCCCCATGGCCGTGCCCGAGGTACTGCTGGGCGGCCACCACGAGCGCATCCAGCGCCACCGGCGCGAGCAAAGCCTGGCGCTCACCGCGCGCCTGCGCCCCGAGCTCATCGCCCAGGCCCGCGCCGAGGGGCGCCTGGGGCCCGACGACGAGCGTTTCCTGCGCGGCCTGGGCTGAGCCGGGCGCCGGGCTTTCCCGGGGTTGGCCAGTCTGGCTATAATGATCGGCTTTTCGATCCTCTGGCCGGCCGCCGCGACCGGGATCGCGCCCGCCGTTCAGGCGCTGGCGCACCGGATTCGCGGCCTTTAGTGCAGCGCGGCCACGATCGTGGAACAGGAACCATGAACCTCATCCAGACCCTCGAGCAGGAAGAAATCGCCCGTCTGGGCAAGACCATCCCGGCCTTCGCCCCTGGCGACACCGTGATCGTCAGCGTGAACGTGATCGAAGGCACCCGCAAGCGCCTGCAAGCCTATGAAGGCGTGGTGATCGCCAAGCGCAACCGCGGCCTCAACTCCAGCTTCATCGTGCGCAAGATCTCCAGCGGCGAAGGCGTGGAGCGCACCTTCCCGCTGTACAGCCCGCTGATCGCCAAGATCGAAGTCAAGCGCCGCGGTGCCGTGCGCCGCGCCAAGCTGTACTACCTGCGCGACCGCAGCGGCAAGTCGGCCCGCATCAAGGAAAAGCTGGGCGCCTGATCGCCGCATGTCCCCGAAAGCCGCTCTCCGGAGCGGCTTTTTTGTGCGCGCCACACTCTGTTCCACCATGTCCAGCACGCGCCTGCCGCCTTTTGATCCCCGCACCGTGCCCGTGGTCGCCACCGGCGCGAGCGAGGGCCTGCTGCCCGCCCCCGCGCACCGGCTTACGCCCGATGGGTTGCGCAGCCAGTTCCAGGTGCCGCCTGCGTGGACGCCCGAACTCGTGCGCGAGCGCCGCTTTGCCGACCGCGAACCGGCCGACGCCGCGGTGCTGCTGCCCCTGGTGCAGCGCGAGCACCTGAGCCTGCTGCTCACGCAGCGCACGGCCCACCTGTCCACGCACTCGGGTCAGATCGCGTTCCCGGGCGGCAAAGTCGACCCCGAGGACGCCGATGCCGTGGCCGCTGCGCTGCGCGAGGCCCATGAAGAGATCGGCCTGAGCGCCGACCACATCGAGGTCGTGGGCACGCTGCCCGAGTACATCACCGGCACGGCCTTTCACATCACGCCCGTGGTGGCACTGGTGCGGCCCGGCTTCGATCTGCGGCCCAATCCGCACGAGGTCGACGACGTCTTCGAGGTGCCGCTGCCCTTTCTGATGGACCCGCGCCACCACCGCCGGCACGCCTTCGCTTTCGAGGGGGCGGTGCGCGAGTGGTACTCCATGCCCTGGCACGACGGCCGCCAGGAGCGCTTCATCTGGGGCGCGACCGCGGGCATGCTGCGCAACCTCTACCGGTTCCTGTCGGCCTAGTTCGTGGCCCGTGCGGCGCACCGATACGGTGCCCCACTATCATGCAGGGCATGGGATTCCTGGCCATTCTGTTGGCGCTGCTGATCGAACAAGCGCGCCCCTTGTCTTTCGACAACCCCGTTCATGCGGGCCTGCGCGGCTGGAGCCGCAGCGTGCGCCGCAACCTTGACGCGGGCGAGCGCTCGCACGGCTGGATCGCCTGGCTGCTCGCGGTGGGCGTCCCGGGTCTGGTCGCGGCGCTCGTGTACCACGGCCTGTGGCAGATCAGCGGCTTCCTTGCGTTCGCCTGGACCGTGGCCGTGCTCTACGTGACCCTGGGTTTCCGCCAGTTCAGCCACCACTTCAGCGAGATCCGGCGCAGCCTGGAGGAGGGCGACGAGCGCACCGCACGCGAACAGCTCGCGTCCTGGTTGCGCGTGGACGCGAGCAGCCTGCCGCGCGCCGAGTTGCTGCGCCAGGTGATCGAGCATTCGGTGCTGGCCGCGCACCGCCACGTGTTCGGCGTTTTCGTGTGCTTCATCGTCTTCTGGATCGCGGGCCTGGGCCCCGCGGGCGCGGTGGTCTACCGGCTCGCCGAATACCTCTCGCGCAACTGGCGCGCGCGCCCCGACGGCACGCCCAGCCTGCCGCTGCGCGAGGCCGCCACCACCGCGTGGCGCTGGCTCGACCACATCCCCGCGCGCATCACGGCGCTGGGGTTTGCGGTGGTGGGCAACTTCGAGGAAGCGGTGGGCAGCTGGCGCGCCGATGCCGAGCGCTTCGCCCCGGGCAGCGACGGCGTGGTGCTGGCCGCCACCTCGGGCGCGATGAACGTGCGCCTCACGCCGCAAGACCCCACGGTGGTCGAGCCCGACGAGACCGACCCCGGCGCGCGGCCCGAGCCGCAACTGGCCCACCTGGGCAGCGTGGTGGGCCTGGTGTGGCGCGCGGTGGTGCTGTGGATGCTGCTGCTCGCGCTGCTCACGCTCGCGCGCGTCTGAGCCCGCGGCCTCAGTAGGTGGGTTTGGCCGCGAGCTCGTCGAACAACTCGCCGTACAGGCGGTAGCGGGTTTCGTCGATCGCGAGCGGATCGCTCGCCGGGTCGGTGCCCACGTGCGGCCGCAGGCCGCAGCCCGGCTCGTGCCGGTGGGTGCAGTTGTGGAAGCGGCAATCGCCCAGCGTGGCGCGCAGGTCGGGCATGAGGCGCGCGAGTTCGGGCGCTTCCAGGTGGTACAGGCCGAAGGCCTGGAAGCCCGGCGAGTCGATGAGCGCGCTCTGGCGCTCGGCGTCCATCCAGTACCAGGTGGTGGTGGTGGTGGTGTGGCGGCCCGAATTGAGCGCGCGCGAGATCTCGCCGGTCTGCGCGCCCGCCTCGGGCACCAGCCGGTTCACCAGCGTGCTCTTGCCCACACCCGAGGGCCCGAGCACCAGCGTGCTGCGGCCGCGCAGCCGCGCATGCAGCGCGTCCAGGCCGTGGTCGGTCTTGAGGCCCAGCGGCAGCACCGGCGTGCCCATGCGCCGGTGCGGTTCGAGCCGGGCCCAGGCCTGTTCGAAGGGCGCCCCGAGGTCGTGCTTGTTGAGCACGATCAGCGCTTCGATGCCCGCGGCCTCGGCCGCGATCAGCGCGCGCGCGAGCTGCATGTCGGAGAACACCGGATCGGCCGCGAGCAGCACCAGCACCTGGTCGAGGTTGGCCGCAAACGACTTGGTGCGCATCTCGTCCTGCCGGTAGAGCAGGTTGTCGCGCTCGAGCACCTGCTCGATCAGGCCCTCGTCGCCGCTGTGCGACCAGCGCACGCGGTCACCCACCACCACGCTGTTTTTCTTGCCCCGCGGGTGGCAGAGGATGCGCTGGCCATCGTCGCCTTCGACGAGGCAATGGCGGCCGTGCGCCGCCACCACCCGCCCGGCGAACGTGCTGCCCATCAGCCCTTGAGCAGCGCGTTGACGGCCGCGGCGCAGAACATGTCGCTGACCGAGATGCCGTTGACGTCGTGGGTGTTGAAGCGCACCGTGACTCGGCTGTAGCCGAAGGCCACGTCGGGGTGGTGGTCCTCGCGGTGCGCGATCCAGGCCACGGCGTTCACGAAGGCCATGGTCTCGTGGAAATTGGCGAAGCCGAATTGGCGCTCGATCGCGCCGTCGATGAGTTTCCAGCCGTCGGCGGTGTCGCCGTTGAGCTGGCTCAGCTGCGTGACGATCTCGGTGGCATTGAGCGCGCGGCGGTTCTGGTGGATCGGATTCATGGCGGTGCGGGAAACGGGCCGCTCAGGCGGCCGACAGGCGCGCCAGGCGTTCGCTGGCGGGCGGGTGGGAGTAATAGAAGCGCGCGTACACCGGGTCGGGCGTGAGCGTGCTGGCGTTGTCCTTGTAGAGCTTGAGCAGCGCGCTCGCGAGGTCGCTGCCGCGGGTCTTTTCCATCGCGAAGGCATCGGCCTCGAACTCGTGGCGGCGCGAGAGCTGCGCCATCAGCGGCGACAGGAAGTAGCTGAACAGCGGCACCACGAGCAGGAACAGGATCAGCGCGAGCGCATCGTTGGGCGCCTGCATCGAGGGCTCGACGCCCAGGCCGTTGTAGAACCAGGCCTGCGACGCGGCCCAGCCCAGTGCCGCGAAGCCCAGCAGGCTGAGCGCGAACAGCAGCGCGATGCGCTTGTGGATGTGGCGGCGCTGGTAGTGGCCCAGCTCGTGCGCGAGCACGGCGTCGATCTCGTCGGCATTGAGCTGCTGCAGCAGCGTGTCGAAGAACACCACGCGCTTGGCCGCACCGAAGCCGGTGAAGTAGGCGTTCGCGTGGGCGCTGCGCTTGCTGCCGTCCATCACGTACAGGCCTTGCGCCGAGAAGCCGCAGCGCGCCATCAGGGCGTTCACACGGTCCTTCACCGCGGCGTCGGTGAGCGGCTCGAACTTGTTGAAGAGCGGGGCGATCAGCGTGGGGTAGAGCACCAGGGCCAGCAGGTTGAAGGCCATCCACACGCCCCAGGCCCAGAGCCACCAGGTGGGGCCGGCCGCGCCCATGAGCCAGAGCACCAGCGCCACCACCGGGCCGCCCACGAGCACGCCCACCAGCAGGCCTTTGAGGCCGTCGGCGATCCACAGGCCCAGGCCCATCTTGTTGAAGCCGAAGCGCGCTTCGAGCCGGAAGGTGGCGTACCACGACAGCGGCAGGCCGATCAGCCCGCCGATGAGTGCGAAGGCGCCGATCAGGGCGAGCTGCTGCCACAGGCCCGGACCCAGCAGCGCGAGCAGCGCCTGGTTGAGCAGGTCGAGGCCGCCAAGCAGGGTCCAGCCCACGAGCACCGCGGCCTCGAAGGCCGTGGTGAGCAGGCCGAATCGGGTCTTGGCGATGGTGTAGTCGGCCGCCTTGCGGTGCGCTTCGAGCGGGATGGTGGCGTCGAAGGGGGCGGGCACGCTGTGCCGGTGGCGCGCCACGTGGCGAATCTGGCGGCTGGCCAGCACGGTGCGCGTGAGCAGCCCCAGGGCGAGCAGGGCGCAGAAGACGGCGGTGAAGGCGAGGGCGGCGGTGTCCATGAGGGTGCCAAGTCTAGCGGGGACGATCAGAGACAATCGCCCGATGACTTCGAATCCCGCCACGGACATCCCCCCGCCCGCCACCCTGGCCAAGAGCGACCAGAACCTGGTCTGGATCGACTGCGAGATGAGCGGCCTCGACCCCGAAAAAGAGCGCCTGCTCGAGATCGCGGTGGTCATCACCGGCCCGCAGCTCACGCCGCGCATCGAAGGCCCGGTGATCGTGATCCACCAGAGCGAGGCCGTGCTCGACGCCATGGACGCCTGGAACAAGGGCACCCATGGCCGCAGCGGCCTGATCGACAAGGTGCGCGCGAGCACCGTGAGCGAGGCCGAGGCCGAGCAGCAGCTGATCGACTTCATTGCGCGCTACGTGCCCAAGCAGGCCTCGCCGCTGTGCGGCAACACCATCGGCCAGGACCGCCGCTTCCTCGTGAAGTACATGCCCCGGCTCGAGGGCTACCTGCACTACCGCAACGTGGACGTGAGCACGCTCAAGGAGCTGGCCAAACGCTGGAATCCGGCCGTGGTCGATGCGTTCAAGAAGCGCCAGCTGCACACCGCACTGGCCGACGTGCACGAGTCCATCGACGAGCTCGAGCACTACCGCGCGCACTTCCTGCGCTGACCCGGCGCCGGGGTGCCCCCGGCGAATACATGACAATACGGTGACATTCATACCGTGTTCACATGAAGAAGAAGTCCCGTACCTTCCTGGATCGCCACTTCGAGGCGCTGCAACTGGCCACCGCGGTGGCCTTTCTTCTGCTCGTGGGGCTCTACGCCTCGCTCACCGGTGCGTCGGGCACCGGGCTCGGCCAGGGCGCCGTCTGGCTGCTGATCGTCGCGGCCGCCGTGGGGGCCTACATGGCCATGAACATCGGCGCCAACGACGTGGCCAACAACATGGGCCCGGCCGTGGGCTCGGGCGCCATGACCATGGGCTGGGCCATCGTGGTGGCCGCGGTCTTCGAGGCCCTGGGCGCCATCGTGGCCGGCGGTGACGTGGTGGGCACCATCAAGGGCGGCATCATCGATCCGGCCGACATCGCCGACCCGACCTTGTTCGCCTGGGTGATGTTCGCGGCCCTGCTCGCGGGCGCCCTGTGGCTGAACCTGGCCACCGCGCTGGGCGCGCCGGTGTCGACCACGCACTCCATCATCGGTGCGGTAATGGGCGCAGGCATTGCCGCGGGCGGCTGGGGGCTGGTGAACTGGTCCACCATCGGCGCCATCGTGGCGAGCTGGGTGATCTCGCCGCTGGCGGGTGCGCTGATGGCTGCGGCCTTCCTCTACGTGATCAAACGCAGCGTGACCTACCGCACCGAGAAGACCGAGGCCGCCGCGCGCGTGGTGCCCATCCTGATCGCGCTCATGGTCTGGTCGTACACCACGTACATGCTGCTCAAGGGCGTCAACCAGGTGGTGAAGATCGACTTCGTGGTGGCGGTAATCGCCGGCCTGCTGTTCTCGGTGCTGGTCTGGGCCCTGGTGCGCGGGCCCATTGCGCGCGCGGCCCTGCGCCAGGACAACAGCAAGGACGGCGTGAACCAGCTGTTCATGTGGCCGCTGGTCTGCTCGGCCGCCTTGCTGAGCTTCGCGCACGGCGCCAACGACGTGGCCAACGCCGTCGGCCCGCTGGCCGCCATCTACGAGGCCGTGAAAGCCGGCGCCATCGCCACCAAGGCCGGCACGCCGATGTGGATCATGGTGCTGGGCGCGCTGGGCCTGTCGGTCGGTCTGGCGCTGTACGGTGCCAAGCTGATCCGCACCGTGGGCAAGGAGATCACCGAGCTCGACCAGATGCGCGCCTACTCCATCGCCATGGCCGCCACCGTCACGGTCATCGTCGCCTCGCAGCTCGGCATGCCGGTGTCCACCACCCACATCTCGATCGGCGCGGTGTTCGGCGTGGGCTTTCTGCGCGAGCTGCTCAAGGTCAACTACGCCAAGATGGAGGCCACGGTGCGCGCCGGCCACCAGGGCGCCGACCGTGAGGAGGTCGAGGCCTACATGCAGCGCTTCGAGGCCGCCGAGGTGCAGGAGAAAAAGCGCATGCTGGCCGAGATGAAGCAGCGCGCCAAGGTGCGCGGCCTCGATGGCGCGGTGTTCGCGAAAGACGAGCGCAAGGCCTTCAAGAAGGCCTACAAGAAAGAGATCGTCAAGCGCTCGGTGGTGATGCGCATCGTGGCGGCCTGGATCGTCACCGTGCCGGCCACCGCGGTGCTCGCGGCCCTGCTGTTCCACCTGGTGGCCGCGGTGCTCGGCTGACCGAAGGCTAGGGTTTTCCCGCGATCTGTGCGACAATCGCGGGCTTCGCTGGCAACGGCGAAGAAACTTGTGCATTGGCCTCACACACCCGGCCCCTGAACACCGCCACCGATTCCGCGTGCGCGAGCAGGGGCCACCGCTTCCGGGCGGACCGTTTGTGGTTGATGTTTTGTAACCACGAACGGATCCGACGCCCCGGGGCTTGAATCTCCCCTTCGCGCGGCATTCGGTCATTGGCGCCCATTTTTTCCGGGCGCAGGAACGAACATGAGCGACGCTTTCGAAGCGCGCGGCGACGCATCGCCCGCGACCTCCCCTGAACAACAAGCCCCCGAAGCGCCCGAGATGGCCGCGACGCCGGTGGACGCGAGCGCGTTCGCCGAGCTGGGCCTGGCGCCCGAACTGGTCGCCGCGGTGGCCG
The DNA here is from genome assembly GCF_011388215.1 of Hydrogenophaga crocea. NCBI lineage: Bacteria > Pseudomonadati > Pseudomonadota > Betaproteobacteria > Burkholderiales > Comamonadaceae > Hydrogenophaga > Hydrogenophaga crocea. Next base: position 2,326,211 of record NZ_CP049989.1, on the reverse strand, counting down.
ACCTCGGCTACTCGCAGCCCACGGCCGTGCAGGCCCGCGTGATGCCCCTGGCCATCAAGGCCGAAGGCGCCGAGCGCTACGCCGACCTGATGGTGTCGAGCCAGACCGGCAGCGGCAAGACCGCGGCCTTCCTGCTGCCCGTGCTGCACACCCTGATCCAGCAACAGGCCGCGCGCGCCGAAGCCGAGCGCGCCGAGCGCGAACGCCTGGTGGCCGAGGCCCTGGCCCGCGGCGAAGCGCCGCCCAAGGCGCCCAAGCGCCAGAACCCGCTGCTGGCGCGCAACTTCAAGGCCGCCACGCCCGGCGCGCTGGTGTTGTGCCCCACGCGCGAACTCGCGCAGCAGGTGGCGCACGACGCCATCGACCTGGTGCGCCACTGCCGCGGCCTGCGCATCGCGAGCGTGGTGGGCGGCATGCCCTACCAGCTGCAGATCCAGCGCCTGCAGAACGCCGATCTGGTGGTCGCCACGCCGGGCCGCCTGCTCGACCTGCAGCGCTCCATGCAGCTCAAGCTCGACCAGGTGCAGTTCCTGGTGGTCGACGAAGCCGACCGCATGCTCGACCTCGGCTTCTCCGACGACCTCGCCGAGATCAACGCGCTCACCGCGCAGCGCCGCCAGACCATGATGTTCAGCGCCACCTTCGCGCCGCGCATCCAGCAGCTCGCCATGCGCGTGATGCACGACGACGGCGCCCACGTGCAAAAGGTGCAGATCGACTCGCCGCAGGAAAAGCACGCCAACATCAAGCAGGTGCTGTTCTGGGCCGACAACGCCGAACACAAGCGCAAGCTGCTCGACCACTGGCTGCGCGATGCCTCGATCGACCAGGCCATCGTGTTCGCGAGCACGCAGATCGAGTGCGACGGCCTCGCCGGTGAACTGCAGCAGGCCGGCTTCGCGGCCGTGGCGCTGCACGGCGCGCTGAGCCAGGGTTTGCGCAACCGCCGCCTGATGGCGCTGCGCAATGGCCAGGTGCAGATCCTCGTGGCCACCGACGTCGCCGCGCGCGGCATCGACGTGCCCACCATCACCCACGTCTTCAACTTCGGCCTGCCCATGAAAGCCGAGGACTACACGCACCGCATCGGCCGCACGGGCCGCGCGGGCCGCGACGGCATCGCCGTGACCTTCGCGGAATTCCGCGACCGCCGCCGCGTGTTCGACATCGAGGCCTACACCCAGCAGCGCTTCAAGCCCGAGGTCGTGCCCGGCCTGGAGCCGCGCGAGCGCGCACCCCAGCCCGAGCGCGCCGGTGGCCGCGGCCGCCCCAACGGCGGTGGCGGCGCCGGCCGCTTCAACGCCCGTGGCGGCAATGACCGCTTCGGCGGCGACCGCCGCGGTGCGCCCGCGCGCGGCCCGCGCTTCGAAGGCCGCGACAGCGCGCCGCGTTTTGAAGGCCGCGACAGCGCTCCCCGCTTCGACCGTGACAGCGCCCCGCGTTTCGACCGCGATGCCGCGCCGCGTTTCGAACAGCGCTTCGACCCGCGCGACCGCGCGCCGCGCTTCGAGCAGCGCGACGCCGCGCCGCGTTTCGAGCCCCGTGGCGGCGAGCGCGTCGACGCCCGTGGCGAGCGCGCCGCGCCGCGCCAGGACAAGCGCTTCGATCCGCGCTTCGACAACCGCGCCCCGGCGCGCCCCGGTGCACGTCCGAGCGGCTTCGGTGACCGCCCGGCGTTCAACGACCGCCCGCGCCGCGGCCGCTGATCCGGCGCCTTCCTGCTGCAACGGGCCTTCGGGCCCGTTGCCGTTTGCGGCTCAGGCGTCGCTCCACTCGAGCACCTCCCAGGCGCCCTCGAGCAGCGGCGCGCCGAGCACGCGTGCCAGGTCCAGCCCCAGGCGCTGCAACTGCCAGGGGTGCTCGCAGCCGTCCAGCGCCGTGTCGCTGGCGCGCTCCACCGTCCAGGTGGCGCGCGCGCTGTCGACGCGGCCGAAGCTCAGCGCCGGTGCCGCGCCCGCGCGCGGCGCCACGTGCAGCAGGTACTGGCCGCACAGCAGCAGGCGTTCATCGGTGGGCTGGCCCGCGTCGTCGCGCCGCGCGAGCGCGATGCGCGGCCCCTGCGATGCCGGCAGACGCTCCCAGACCGCGAGGTGGCGGTCGTGCAGACCCGTCTGCACGATGCGGTCGGGCGTCTGGAACACGTTGTGCGGCGCGCCCGGCCCTTCGTCGCACACCGAGGCGGCTTCGGCGCTGCGGCCCAGCGAACCGTGGTGGCCCGCGGTCTGCACCCAGCGCACCCAGGTGCCGGTGTCGCGGCCGGCCGGTGTCTCCAGCAGGGTGCGCGCCCACACGCCCTGGTAGGCAGGCGGCACGCGCGACGGGGCCAGCGGCGGCGCGCCCATGCCCGCCATGGCGGTCTCGCGGTTCTCCCTGATGTGCACGGTGCTGCCTCCTGCGGGTGTCGGTTGTCCGAATCGGTGCGGGCTTGGCCGCACCGGCTTCGCCCCCACGCAGGCTTAGCAATCAGCGGGCCAACCCCGCTCTCAGGCCTTGGGAGCTTGCAGCGGCACGAAGGGAGCGCGCGCCTCGTCGGCCAGTCCGTCGGTGAGGGTCTGCAGCAGCTCGATCAGCTGGCGGCGCTGCTGGGGCGACAGCGGCGACAACAGCCGCTGGTAGGCGCGCTCCGCGGGTTCGCGCGCGGCCGCGTGCAGATCGCGCCCCTGCGGTGTCAGGCTCACCGTCATCTGACGCCGGCTCACGCGCGAGCGCTCGCGCTGCACCAGGCCGCGTTCTTCCAGGCCCTTGAGCACCCGCATCACCGTGACCTTGTCGAAGGCCAGGGCGCGCGCCAGGCGCGTCTGGTCCAGCCCAGGCTCGGCCGCCAGCACCGTGAGCACGCCGTACTGGGCCGGCGTGAGGCCGACCTCGGCGCACGCGCTTTCGAACACGGCGGCCGAGATCTGGTGCGTGCGGCGCAACAGGAAGCCCGGCCGTTGGTAAAGGTCGCTCAGCGTCATGGTGGTGGTGTGGAGGGACGCGGGATTCTACGGATGATGCGGCTCGTGATTCGGCGGATAGTAGGAAGCATGCTTACGTTTGGAGTGTGTCCATGGCCTTGCTGAACTCCCCTGCTCGCCGCCGCCTCCTGGGTGCGGCATTGTTGGCTTCGGCCGGCGTGGCGGCCGCCCAAAGTGCCGACGCACCGCTGCGGCTGATCGTGCCCTTCACCCCGGGCACGGGCATCGACCTGATCGCGCGCACGCTGGGGCCGCGCCTGTCCGAGCGGCTCAAGCGGCCGGTGGTGGTGGAAAACCGCGCGGGCGCGTCGGGCAACATCGGCACCGAGGCGGTGGTGCGCGCCGCGCCCGACGGCAGCACGCTGCTGGTGAGCGTGAACACACTGGTGATGAACCGCAGCCTCTACCCGCAACTGGGCTTCGACCCGGTGCGCGACCTGCAGCCCATCGGCCTCACGAGCTGGGGCCAGCTGATCCTGGTCACGCACCCGCGCACCGGCTACAAGAGCGCGGCCGACCTCGTCGCCGCCGCCCGCCAGGCACCGGGCAGGCTCAACTACGCCTCGCCGGGCGTGGGCACGCCGCACCACCTGTCCATGGAGCTGTTCAAGAACACGGCCCGGGTCTTCCTCACGCACATTCCCTACCGCGGCACCGGCCCCGCGGTGAGCGACCTCATCGGCGGCCAGGTCGACGCCATGTTCCTGCCGATCCACGTGGCGCTGCCGCAGGTGCGCAGCGGCCGCCTGGTGGCGCTGGGCATCGGCAGCGACAAGCGCCACCCGCTGCTGCCCGATCTGCCCACGCTGGCCGAAGCGCGCGCGGGCAACGTGAACGTGGACATGTGGTACGGCGTGTTCGCGCCCAAGGGCATGCCCGCGTCCCAGGTCGCCATGCTTAACCGCGAGATCAACGACATCCTGCGCAGTGACGAGGTGAAGAAGGCCTTCGAAGGGCAGGGCATGGACCCGGCCACCGATACGCCCGAGGCCTTCGGCCGCCTGGTGGCGCAGGACGCGGACCGCTGGGCCGCGCTGATCAAGGCCCAGAGCATCAAAGCCGAATGAGCGCGCTGAAGATCGCCGTCGTCGGGGGCGGCATTGCGGGCCTGGCGTTCGCGCTCGCGCTGCACCGGCGCGGCCTGGCCTGCGAGGTGTACGAGGCAGCGCCCGAGATGAAGGAGCTGGGCGTGGGCATCACGCTGCTGCCGCATGCCGTGCAGGAGCTCGACGCCCTGGGCCTGCTCGGCGAGCTCGAGGCCATCGCCATCGCCAACCGCGAAAGCGTGTTCTTCAACCGCTGGGGCCAGTTCGTCTACAGCGAGCCGCGCGGGCGGCACGCGGGTTATGCGTTGCCCGAGCTGGGCATCCATCGCGGCCGCCTGCACGGCGTGCTCTGGCGCGCGGCGCTGCAGCGCCTGGGCGCCGGGCGGCTGCACACCGGCCGGCGGCTGCAGGGTCTGTCGCTGGGCGGGCGCGACGCCACGCTGCGCTTTCACGACGGCAGCCAGGTGCAGGCCGATCTGGTGGTGGCCTGCGACGGCGTGAACTCGGCCGTGCGCCGGCACTTCTTTCCCGAGGACCGCGTGCGCTACGCGGGCATCAACACCTGGCGCGGCGTCACGGTGCACAAGCCCATCCTCACGGGCCAGAGCTACCTGCGCATCGGCAGCATCGACACCGGCAAGATGGTGATCTACCCCATCGTGGACAACGTCGACGGCCAGGGCAACCAGCTCATCAACTGGGTGGCCGAGATCCGCGACCCCGCCGCGCGCATGAACGACTGGAACCAGCCCGGCCGGCTCGACGACTTCCTGCCCACCTTCGCCGCCTGGCGCTACGACTGGCTCGACGTGCCCGCGCTCATCACCGGCGCGCAGCAGATCTTCGAGTACCCCATGGTCGACAAAGACCCGCTGCCGCGCTGGCGCCACGGCCGCGTGACCCTCATGGGCGACGCCGCCCACCCGATGTACCCGCGCGGCTCCAACGGCTCGGCCCAGGCGCTGATCGACGCCCGAACCCTGGCCGACGCGCTCGCCGACACCCCCGCCGACCCCGAGGCCGCGCTGGAGCGCTACGAGGCGGCGCGCCTGGAGGCCACGGCGCGCGTGGTGCAGACCAACCGCACCCTGCCGCCCGACTTCATCATCATGAAGGCCGACGAACTCAGTGGCGGCCAGCCCTTTGGCCGCATCGACGACCTCATCAGCCAGGACGAACTGCGCGCCATTTCGGAGCATTACAAGCAGGTGGCCGGGTTCTCGCTCAAGGCCCGGTGAGGCGCCGTGGCGCATTTCCGACGGATGCGCCGGTGCATGCGCTTCAGCGGTGGCGTACCGGGCCGGTAATGTGGCAATGTCCGCGGTCGAGACACCCCCATGGGTGTCGGAGCCCCTGTGCCCCAACCCACGCCAACTTCGTCGCCCGCACCTGCCGTGCGCGTCCTGCGCTACGGTGGCGATGAGGCCTTTCCCCCTTTCGAATCGCTCGACGCCCAGGGCCGCCCCGTGGGGTTCCACGTCGACCTGCTGGCGGCCCTCGGGCGCGAGCTGAACGCCACCATCGAGGTGTCGCTGCAGCCCTGGCCGGCCACCATCGAGGCCTTCCGGGCCGGCCGGGTCGACCTGGTGGCCATGGTCGAAACCACCAACCGCCGCGCCTTCGCGCGCTTCCTGCGCAGCCACGCCGCGCCGCTGCACGCGGTGTACCTGCCCGCCGGCGCCACGGCGCCGCGCGCGCTGCAGGACCTGCAGGGCGTGCGCCTGGCCGTGCTCGACACCGAGCCCATGCGCGAGAGCCTGGCGCGTTGGCTCTCGGGCGTGCGCGACCCGCTGCGTGTGGCCTCTCCGCAGGCCGCGCTCGACGCCGTGCAGCGCGGCGACGCCGACATGGCCCTGCTGCCGCGCTCGTACGGCGATCCCCTGCTGGCCGCCATGCCCGGTCTGGTTGCCGGTGAGCGCAGCTTCAGTCTGCAGACCTATGCCTTCGCCGTGCCGCCGGGCCGCGAGGCGCTGCGCACCGAACTGCAGGCCGCGATCGACCGTCTCGAAGCCAACGGCACGCTGCCGGCGCTGCGCGAACGCTGGCTGCCGGGCGAGTCGGCCTTTGCGCACGCCGAGCGGGCGGCCATGGCGCGCGACCTGCGCGTGCAGCAGCGCTGGACCTGGGGCCTGGCCGCGGGCGCTTCGGTGCTGCTGCTCGGATCGGCCTGGGCGCTCGCGCGCCGCGGCCGCGCGGTGGCGCGCGAGCGCCGGCAGCGCCAGGCCGCCGAGCAGGCCCTGCGCCACGCGCAGGAACTGCTCGACCGCACCTTCCAGCGCAACCCCGAGCCCATGCTGCTGATCGACCACCGCAGCGGCGTGGTGCGCGACGCCAACGCCGCCCTGGCCGCGCTGCTCGGCGTTCCCGTCGAAGACCTCGTGGGCCAGACCCTGCGCGGGCTCGCCCACCACGCCGACCGCCTCGCGCTGCAGGGCATGGTGAACGCCATCAACACCGACGGCCTGTTCGACGGCCTGCCGCTCACCGTGACCCACCGCGACGGCACGCGCCGCGCCTGCCTGGTGCACGCCGAACGGCTGCACGTGGGCGAGGCGAGCGCGGTGCTGTGCATCGTGCGCGACGTGAGCGGCCGCCTCGCGAGCGACGCGGGCTTTCGCCTCGCCTACGAGCAATTGCGCGACGAGGCCGCGCGCGAGGCGCCCCAGGCCCCGGAGACGCCCGAGCCCCTGCCCGGCGAGGAACGCGCGCGCGAGTTCACGCGCGCTGTCGCCCACGACCTGCGCGCGCCGCTGCTGGCCATCCAGGGCTTCGTGAGCCTGCTGCGCGAGCGCCTGGCGCTCGGCTACACCGACGAGGCGCTGGAGTACAGCGAGCAGGTCGAGAAGGCCACGCGCCGCATGAACGCCATGATCGAGGCCCTGAGCCACCTGGCCCAGGTGGAGCAGCGCGAGCAGGTGCGGCAGACCATCGACATGCGCGCCTTGTGCGAAGACACCTGGCGGCTGGTGCAGGCGGCCGATCCGCAGCGGGCGGTCGATGTGCGCATCGACGCACTGCCGCCGGCGCAGGGCGACCCCGACCTGGTGGCGCAGGTGTGGCAGAACCTCTTGCACAACGCCTGGAAGTACAGCCGCCGCAACCCCGAGGCGCGCGTGCGCATCGACAGCCACAGCGAAGGCCTGCGCACCTGGTACCGCGTGACCGACAACGGCGTGGGCTTCGACATGGCGCGCGCCCAGCACCTGTTCCAGCCGTTCCGGCGCATGCACCCCTCGTCGCAGTTCGAGGGCAGCGGCGTGGGCCTGAGCATGGTGCAGCGCATCGTGCGCCACCACGGCGGTCAGGTGCACCTGCGCAGCCAGGTGGGGGTGGGCACGGTGGCCGAGTTCACGCTCGACCCGGAACCCCCGGCGGCGCGGCCGCCGCAGACCTCCGCGCCGGCCGAGGCCTGAGCGCTCAGCCCTCGCCGCTGATGGTGACCAGCAACTGGATCACCTCGGCGCACTCTTCCTGGATGCGCTGGATCGGGTAGACCTCGTCCGCGCCCGCGTCGGCGGGCAGGCGCTCGCGCAGCACCTCGGCCTGCGACAGGATGGCCGACATGCGCTCGAACAGCTCGGAGGTCACGGCGTGCACGTCGATCGGCGGGGCCGCGTCGGCGGCCGCAGCGGGCGCGGCTGCGGCCAGCGCGGCAGGCTCGGCCTGGGCCGCTTCGGCCGCCGCCTGCGCGCGCGCCGTGGGCGACTCGGTCGGCCAGTTGATCATGGTGGGTTCGAAATCGGGCTGCTCGCCGCGGGCGGCCGCGGGCGGGGCCGTCCGCGGTGCCACCGCCGGTGCCGCGGCCCGGCGTTCGGGCAGCGGGCGCTCGTCGAGTTCGATCAGCTCCATGCCCTCGCCGCTGAGGATCTGCTGCACGCGCATGCGGATCAGGTCGCGGTCGATGGGCTTGGTGAAGAAGTCGAGCACACCGGCGGCGAAGGCGCGTTGGCGGTGGCTGGCGTCGTTGTGCGAGGTCACCATGACCACCGAGGTGTGGTCGAGATCGCGGTTTTCGCGCATGCGCTCGATCACGGCGTAGCCGTCGAGGTCGGGCAGTTCGGCGTCGACCACCAGCAGGTCGGGCTTGTGCTGGGCCAGCTTGGCCAGGGCGTCGTCGCCGCGCACGGCGAAATGCAGCTGGGCGAAGTCGAGCAGGGTGCGGGCCAGCAGGTGCACCATGCCGGGATCGTCATCGACGATCAGCACCTTGTGGCGTTGGGGCGCCGCGGGGGTGGTCATCGGCAAACTCCTGGTAGTGACGGCAAAGGCCGCATGGTCGCACACGAGCGCGCATTGAGGGGGACCCAAGGGGTTTCGGCAGCGCGGGCGACAACTTGAGTGTGGCGCGCAGGACGCAAGAGTAGGATGCGCGCCATGCCCAACCTCGCCGACACCCTCAAAGCCGAAATCGCCCGCGTGGCGCGCAAAGAACTCAAGGGCGAGGTCCAGTTCCTGCGCAAGGCCGTGGCCCACCACCGCAGCGAGATCGCGGCCCTCAAGCGCGAGATCAAGGCGCTGCAGTCCAACGGCCGGCAATTGGGTCGGCGCCTGCAGCAGGCGCCCGCCGCGGCCCCTCAGCCGGCCCCGGCCGACGCGGCGCCGCGCCGGCGGGGCCGCCAGCCCGCGCCCTACAGCGCCGAGGCCTTCGCCGCCACGCGCCGGCGCCTGGGCCTCACGCAGGCCCAGATGGCGCAGCTGCTCGGGGTCTCGCCGCTGTCGATCTACAAGTGGGAATCGGGCCAGGTGATGCCGCGCGCCGCACAGCTCGCGAAGATCGCCGGCCTCAAGAAAATGGGCGTGCGCGAGGCGCGCCGCCGCCTCGCCGAAGCCGCCTGATCGGGCCTCGCGCCCGCCTAGGCCGAATGGCCCTCGGAATATGATGGTCATCATAAAGGCGCAGAATCGCGGTCTGCCCAAGCCCACCCCGCCATGGACACGCCCCTCAGCCGCAAGGAACAGACCCACGACCGCATCCTCGATGTGGCCGCGGGCGTGATGCGCGCGCACGGCTTCGACGGCGTGGGCGTGGCCGACATCATGAAGCGCGCGGGCCTCACGCACGGCGGCTTCTATGCGCACTTCGCCTCGCGCGACGCGCTGCTCGCCGAGGCGCTGGAGCGCGCCGGCCACGACAGCCGCAGCCGACTGCAGCGCGCGATCGACAAGGCCGGCGACGCGCCGGGCGAGCGCTTCCGTGCGCTGGTCGAGGCCTACCTGTCCGAGCGCCACCTCAAGTCGCCCGACAGCGGCTGCCCGGTGGCCGCGCTGGCCTCCGAGATGCCGCGCCAGTCCGAGGCCGTGCGCGCCGTGGCCGCGCGCCGCATCGCGGGCCTGACCGACGCGGTCGCGGCCACGCTCGGCCCCTCGCGTGGCCGCGACGACGCGGCCATCGTCACCTCGCAACTCGTCGGCGCGCTGCAGACCGCGCGGCTGCTCGGCGACAACGCCAAAGGGCGCCGCCACCTGGCCGCCAGCCGCGCCTTCCTGCTCGAGCGCTTCGGCGCCCACTGACCCGTCCATCCCCGCACGCGCCCCCAGCGCTTTTTTTCAAACCTTCAATATGACGATCGTCATATTGAATCCACCCAGGAGTCCCTCATGCAGATCCAGAACGCCACCGTCCTCATCACCGGCGCCAACCGCGGCATCGGCCTGGCTTTTGCGCGCGAAGCACTCGCGCGCGGCGCGCGCCGCGTGTACGCCGCGAGCCGCCAGCCCGGCGCGGTCACGCTGCCCGGCGTCACGCCGCTGCCACTCGACGTGACCGACCCCGAGCAGGTGGCGCGCGCCGTGCGCGAGGCCGGCGACGTGACGCTGCTGATCAACAACGCGGGCGTGGCCGAGACCGGCGGTTTCCTGGCGGACACGACGCTCGACGCCACGCGGCGCCAGCTCGAGGTCAATTTCTTCGGCATGCTGCGCATGAGCCAGGCCTTCGCGCCCGTGCTCGCGGCCCACGGCGGCGGGGCGCTGCTCAATGTGCTGTCCATCGCGAGCTGGATCAACCGCCCGCTGCTCGGCACTTACGGCGCCACCAAGTCCGCCGCCTGGGCGCTCACCAACGGCCTGCGGCACGAGCTGCGCGCGCAGGGCACGCAGGTCACCGCGCTGCACATGGGCTTTGTGGACACGGCGCTCACGCACGGCATAGACGCACCCAAGTCCACGCCCGAGGCCATCGTGGCCCGGGCCTTCGACGGCCTCGAAGCCGGCGCCGACGAGGTGCTGGCCGACGCGCTCACGCAGCAGGTCAAGGCCTCGCTCTCGAGCGCCACGCCGGCCTACCTCGCCGCAGCCTGAGCATGGACGCCACACGCCTCATGCTCGGCGGCCCGGTGCTGCCCACGCTGCTGCGGCTGGCCGCACCCAACGTGCTCGGTCTGTTCGCCGCCACCGTGGTGATCGGCTTCGACGGCTTCATCGTGGGCCGGCTCGGCGCCGACGCGCTGGCCGGCGTGGCGGTGGTGCTGCCGTTGGCCATGCTCATGCTGCACATGTCGGCCGGCGGTCTGGGCGGCAGCACCACCGCGGTGGTGGCGCGCGCGCTCGGCGCAGGCGACACCGCGCTGGCCACGCGCCTGGCGCAGCACGCGCTGGTGCTCGGGCTGATCGCCTCGCTGCTGTTCACGGCGCTGTTCGCCACGCCCCTGGTCTACCGCGCCATGGGCGCGCAGGGGGCGGTGCTGCACGAGGCGGGCCGCTACGCCGGCGTGCTGTTCGCGGGGGCCGCGGCGATCTGGGGCGTGAACGTGCTCGCGGGCGTGGCGCGTGGCGCTGGCCACATGGGCGCGGCCGCGCTCGCGCTGTTGGGCACCACGGCGCTGCACCTGCTGCTGTGCCCGCTGCTGGTGTTCGGCGCCGGGCCGGTGCCGGCGCTGGGCGTGGCGGGCGCGGCGGCCAGCACTGTCACGACCAACGCCGTGGCCGCGCTCGCGCTGCTCGCCTGGCTCTCGCGGCCGGGGCGGCGCGTGCGCCTGCTCGGCGTGCCGTGGTCGCTGGGCCGCGAGGGTTTCCGGCCGATCCTGCGCATCGCCTTGCCGTCGGCGCTCAACCCCTTGCTCAGCAACGGCTCGATCGCTTTCGCCACCGCCTACGTGGCCGGCTTCGGCAGCCTGGCGATCGCGGGCTACGGCATCGCGGCGCGGCTCGAATACATCCTGGTGCCCGTGGCCTTCGGCGTGGGCAGCGCGCTCACCGCCATGGTCGCGACCAACCTGGGCGCGGGCCAGGCGCCGCGGGCCAAGCGCGTGGCCTGGACCGGCGCGGCCCTGGTGTGGGCCCTCACCGGCACGATCGGCCTCGTGGCCGCGCTGTGGCCGCAGCTGTGGATGGCCGCGTTCAGCGCCGACCCCGCAGTGCAGGCCGCGGGCGCGGGCTACCTGCGCGTGGTGGGCGGCGCGTATGGCTTCTTCGGCCTCGGCCTGGCGCTGTTCTTCGCCTCGCAGGGCGCGGGCCGGCTGCTGTGGCCGCTGGTGGCGAGCGCGCTGCGGCTGCTGGTGGTGGGCCTGGGCGGCTGGCTCGCGCTGCACGCGCTGGGCGCGGGGCCGCAGGCGCTGTACGGCGTGGTGGCCGCGAGCCTGGCGCTCATGGGCCTGACGCTGGCCTGGGCCACGTGGCGCAGCAACTGGGGCGCCGCGCCACGCTGACCGGCCGCGCTTTCAGCCGATGCTCATGAGCGTGGCGTTGCCCCCGGCCGCCGCCGTGTTCACGCTCAGCGCGCGCTCCACCACCAGGCGCTCCGCAGGCACCTGCGTGTCGCCGGGCGCGAAGCGCTCCACCGGCACCACCGGGCCTTCGCGCGCGGCCAGGGCCTGTTGCACGCGGCGCAGCGCGTCGAGATCGCCGTGCAGCAGCACGAGGTCGAAGGCCACACCGGGCGCGGTCCAGTCGCGCGCGAGCGTGACGCGGGCGCGCGTGTCGGCCGGCAGTGCGCGCCACGTCGCCTCGGCCTCGGCCGGCCACAGCGCATGGCCGCCCGCCGCGAGCACGGCGCGCGTTTGCGTGAGGCGGTCGGCCTCGCTGCCGGCCAGGCACAGCACGCGCTCGCGCGGCACCAGCCGGTACAGGTTGCGCTCGCCCGTGGGGCCCGCGAGGCACTGGCCTTCGCCGCTGGTGGCCGGCGCGATGGCGCGTTGCGCGCCATCGGCGGGCCGCTGCGACAGCAGGCGGTACAGGTAGAGCGGGCCGCCGGCCTTGGGCCCCGTGCCCGACAGGCCTTCGCCACCGAAGGGCTGCACGCCCACCACCGCGCCCACCATGTTGCGGTTCACGTAGACGTTGCCCACGCGCGCCGCAGCCAGCACGCGCGCCACGGTTTCGTCGATGCGCGTGTGCAGGCCCAGCGTGAGGCCGTAGCCGGTGGCGTTGATCTGCGCGAGCAGGGCGTCGAGCTCGTCGCGGCGGTAGCGCAGCAGGTGCAGCACCGGGCCGAACACCTCGCGCCCGAGCTCGCCGAGGTGAGCGATCTCGATCAGCGTGGGCGGCACGAAGTGGCCCGGCGGCAGCGCTTCGCCCGCGCCGTGCCACGCCTGGTGCACGCGGTGGCCGCGCGCGCGCATGGCGTCGATGTGGCGCTGGATGCCCGCGTGCGCTTCGGCGTCGATCACCGGGCCCAGGTCGGTGGCCAGCCGCGCCGGGTCGCCCACGCGCAGCTCGGCCATCGCGCCCAGCAGCATCCCGGTCACGCGATCGGCCACGTCGTCCTGCACGCACAGCACGCGCAGCGCCGAGCAGCGCTGGCCCGCGCTGTCGAAGGCCGAGGCGATGGCGTCGGCCACCACCTGCTCGGCCAGGGCCGAGGCGTCCACGATCATCGCGTTCTGGCCGCCGGTCTCGGCGATCAGCGGCACCGGCCGGCCCAGCGCGTCGACGCGGCCCACGAGCGCGCGCTGCAGCAGCCGCGCGACCTCGGTGGAGCCGGTGAAGAGCACGCCCATCACGCGCGGGTCGGCCACCAGCGGGGCGCCGACGGTGGCGCCGTCGCCGGGCAGCAGCTGCATCGCTTCGCGCGGCACGCCCGCGTCCCACAGTGCCTGCACCGCGGCCTGCGCAACCAGCGGCGTCTGCTCGGCGGGCTTGGCCAGCACCACGTTGCCCGCCGCGAGCGCGGCCGCCACCTGGCCCATGAAGATCGCGAGCGGGAAGTTCCAGGGGCTGATGCAGACCACGGGCCCGAGCGGGCGGTGCGTGGCGTTGTGAAACTGCTCGCGCACCTGGGCCGCGTAGTAGCGCAGGAAGTCCACCGCCTCGCGCACCTCGCCCACGGCGTTGGCCGCGGTCTTGCCCGCTTCGTGGATCAGCAGCGCCATGAGCGCGGGCATGTCGCGCTGCAGCCGGTCGGCCGTGGCCTCGAGCCGCTGCGCGCGCTCGGACGCGGGCACGGCGGCCCAGGCGCTCGCGTGGTCGGCGGCGCGCTGCAGCGCGGCGGCGATCTCGGTGGCGCTGGCATCGGGCACACGCTGTCGTGGCTGCAGCGGCGGCCGCTGCGCGGCCTCGGCCAGTTCGTGGGCCAGCTCGCGCAGCTGCGCTTCGTTGGCCAGGTCCAGGCCCGTCGAATTGCGCCGCGCCGCACCATACAGGTCGACCGGCAGCGGGATGGCCGGGTGCGGCAGCCCCAGCGCGCCCTCGTCGCGCGCCATGGCCTCGATGGCTTCCACCGGGTCGCGCACGAGTTCGTCGAGCGGCACGCCCGGGTCGGCGATGCGGTGCACGAACGAGGTGTTGGCCCCGTTCTCGAGCAGCCGGCGCACCAGGTAGGCCAGCAGCGTTTCGTGCGTGCCCACGGGCGCGTAGATGCGGCAGGGCCGGCCCAGGCCGCCCTGTTCGGGGCTGCGCACCACCTGCTCGTACAGCGGCTCGCCCATGCCGTGCAGGCACTGGAATTCGTACTGCTCCGGGTGCCACGCGCCCGGTTCGGCGAGTTCGTGGATGGCCGCGAGCGTGTGCGCGTTGTGCGTGGCGAACTGCGGGTAGACGGCTTGCGGCGCCGCGAGCAGGCGGCGCGCGCAGGCGATGTAGGCCGCGTCGGTGTAGGGCTTGCGCGTGTACACCGGGTAGCCGGGCAGGCCGTCGAGTTGCGCGCGCTTGATCTCGCTGTCCCAGTACGCGCCCTTGACCAGCCGCACCATGAGCCGGCGCTGGCTGCGCGTGCCGAGGTCGATGAGGTGTTCGATCACCGCGGGGCAGCGCTTCTGGTAGGCCTGCACCACGAAGCCCAGGCCGTTCCAGCCGCGCAGCGTCGGCTCGAAGCAGAGCCGCTCGAGCAGGTCGAGCGAGAGCTCGAGCCGGTCGGCCTCTTCGGCGTCGATGTTGAGCCCGATGCCGTGCTGCCGCGCGAGCGTGCACAGCCGCAGCAGCACCGGGTAGAGCTCGTCCATCACGCGGTCTTGCTGCGCGCGGCTGTAGCGCGGGTGCAGTGCCGAGAGCTTGATCGAGATGCCCGGGCCCTGGTACACGCCGCGGCCCGCCGAGGCGCGGCCGATCGCGTCGATCGCGTCTTCGTAGGCGAGGCGGTAGCGCGCCGCGTCGTGCGCGGTCAGCGCGGCCTCGCCGAGCATGTCGAACGAGTAGCGGAAGCCCTCGGCCTCGCGCACACGGGCCTTGCGCAGGGCCTCGGCGATGGTCTCGCCGGTGACGAACTGCTCGCCCATCAGGCGCAGCGCCATGTCCACGCCGCGGCGGATCAGCGGCTCGCCCCCGAGGCCCACAAGGCGTGCGAGCGCACTCGACAGGCCGGACTCGCTGTGCGTGGCCACCAGCTTGCCGGTGATGAGCAGGCCCCAGGTGGCCGCGTTCACGAACAGCGATGGGCTCTGGCCCAGGTGTGCGTGCCAGCGGCCCTGCGCGATCTTGTCGCGGATCAGCGCGTCGCGCGTGGCGGTGTCGGGAATGCGCAGCAGCGCCTCGGCCAGGCACATGAGCGCCACGCCCTCCTGCGACGACAGCGCGTATTCCTGCAGCAGGTTCTGCACCAGGCCCGCGCGGCCCGCCGAGGCCTTGCGTTCGCGCAGGCCTTGCGCGAGCCGGCGCGCCAGCGCCTGCGTGGCCTGCGCCGCCGTGGCGGGCAAGCGCGCAGCGGCCACCAGGGCCGGCAACAACTCGGGTTCGGGCGTGCGCCAGGCCGCGGTGATCGCGCGGCGCAGCGGGGTGTCGGCCAGGGGGGAGGGCGGGGTGAGCAGGGTGTCCATGAGGGTGCGAGAGGATGTGCGATGAACGCAGTCTCGTGCATATTTCATGGCATATTGTTCGAAAGTTTGTCGATTTCACCGAAGGATTCACTACCATGAGCGAGGCGAGCGAACTCGACCGTATCGACCGCCGCATCCTGCAGACCCTGCAGGACGATGGCCGCATCTCCAACCTCAAGCTCGCCGAAGCGGTGGCCTTGTCGCCCACGGCGGTGCTGGCGCGCGTGCAGCGGCTCACGCGTGAGGGCTACATCCTGGGCTACGAGGCGCGGCTGAACCCGGCCCTGCTGGGCGCGGGCCTGCTGGTGTTCGTCGAGGTGCTGCTCGACCGCACCACCACCAACGTGTTCGAACAGTTCCGCGCCGCGGTGCAGGTGCGCCCCGAGATCCTCGAATGCCACATGGTCGCGGGCGGCTTCGACTACCTCGTGAAGACGCGCGTGGCCGACATGGAGGCCTACCGCCGCTTCGCCGGCACGGTGCTGTGGCAGCTGCCCGGCGTGCGCGAGACGCGCACCTACGCGGTGATGGAAGAGGTGAAGAGCTCGGCCAAGCTGCACCTGGGCTGAGCGCCTTCGCCCATCGATCCGGTCGCTGTTGCACATAGACGGCGATCGGACCGCGATCGCACGGCGATCGCCATCGCCTTGTACCGCCTTGCGCCGCCGCGCACATCGACGCCATCCATGCGCCGCATCGTTGCGGTCTATTCGACAGCGCGCAGCCTCGCCCATACAGTCCGGTCCCGCCAAGAAGGCCGGCCAGCGCAGGCCGGTCACACAACAACGGAGACACGACGATGGGCCTGAACCCTTCCAACAACGACACGACGAAGGGGGCGCCGTGAAGCGTTTGCTCTCCCTCGTCGAAACCCTGGCCGCGCTCGCGCTGCTGCTGATCGCGCTGCTCACCGCGGCCAACGTGTTCGTGCGCTACTGCTTCGACTGGCAGATCCCCGACTGGTTCGACGGCACGCAGATGCTGCTCGGTGTGGCCATGTTCTGGGGCATCGCCATCGCCACCTACTACGGCAACCACATCGCGGTCGACCTGCTGTGGGAAGCGCTGGGCCGCCGCGGCCGCCTGTGGATCGACCTGCTCGCCACCGCGATCACGCTGGCCTTCCTCGTGCCGCTGGCCTGGATGGTGTGGGTGAAGGTGGGCGGCACCGGCAGCCAGAGCACCATGGACCTGCGCCTGCCGCTGGTGTGGTTCTACAGCGCCGGTGCGGTCGGCGCCACGGTGGCCGCGGGGCTGGCGCTGGTGCGCCTGCTGCAGCTGCCGCTGGGCCGCGAGGCCCGCCTGGACGACGCCGAGGGCGCGAACGCGGAGGCCGTCCATGGATCGTGATCTCGTCGCCCTGCTGGGCTTCGTCGGCATGTTCGCGCTCATGGCGCTGCGCGTGCCCATCGGCGTGGCCATGGGCATCGCGGGCGTGGCGGGCTTCGGCGCGCTCGCGGGCTTCACGCCCGGCCTGAACCTGCTGGCCAACGTGCCGCTGTCGGTGCTCACCGACTACAACCTCATCGTCATTCCCATGTTCATCCTCATGGGGGCCTTCGCCTCGCACTCGGGCATGAGCGCCGAGCTGTTCGCGGCCGGCAGGGCCTGGCTGCACCACCGGCGCGGCGGTCTCGCGCTCGCGTCCATCGCGGCCTGCGGCGGCTTCTCGGCCATCAACGGCTCGTCGGTGGCCACGGCCGCCACCATGACCCAGGTGGCCCTGCCCGAGATGCGCCGCGCGGGCTACGAGCCCGGCGTGTCCGCGGGCCTGATCGCCGCGGGCGGCACGCTGGGCATCATGATCCCGCCCTCGGTGATCCTGGTGCTCTACGGCCTCATGACCGAGGTCGACATCACCCAGCTGTTTGCGGCCGGCGTGGTGCCGGGCCTCATGGCGATCGCGTTCTACGCCATCACCGTGGCCATCATCGCGCGCGTGCGCCCCGAGTGGATGCCGCGCGGCGAGCGCCACGGCTGGGGCGAGCGCCTGGCCTCGCTCAAGCCGCTGTGGGCCGTGGTGCTGCTGTTCGTGTTCGTGCTCGGCGGCATCTACGGCGGCCTGTTCACCGTGCAGGAAGCCGCGGGCGTGGGCGCGGCGGGCACGCTGCTGATCGGCATCGCGCGCGGCCGGCTGCGCTGGCCGCAGATCAAGGGCGCGCTGATCGGCGCGCTGCGCGTGTCCTCGGCCATCATGACCATCGTGGTCGGCGCCTACCTGTTCGGCTACTTCCTCACCATCACGCAGTTCACGCAGAACGCGGTGGCCTTTCTCGTGCACCTGCCCATCGGCCCCTACGGCGTGCTCGCGCTCATCATGGTGGGCTACCTGATCCTGGGCGCGGTGATGGACGAGCTGGCGATGATCCTGCTCACCGTGCCCATCGTGTTCCCGGCCATGGTGCAGCTGGGCTTCGACCCGGTGTGGTTCGGCGTGATCGTGGTCATGGCCGTGACCTTCGGCATGATCTGCCCGCCCGTGGGCATGAACGTGTTCGTGATCAATTCGATCGCGCGCGACCTGTCGCTGGGCCGCATCTACCGCGGCACCATGCCCTTCATCGCGGCCGACGTGCTGCGCCTGCTGGTGCTCTGCGCCTTCCCCTCGCTCTCGCTCTGGCTGCCCGGCCTCATTGCATGACGCTGCGCACCGACGATTTCCGCGCCCGCGCGCGGCGCTACCTGCCGCGCTTTGTGTTCGACTACGTGGACGGCGGCGCCGAGGACGAGCGCTGCCTGCGCCGCAACCGCGACGACCTCGACGCGCTGCGCCTGGTGCCGAACTGCCTGCGCGACACCAGCACCATCGACACCGCGGTCGAGGTGTTCGGCCGGCGCTGGGCGCATCCGGTGGGCGTGGCGCCCGTGGGCTTCAACGGCCTGGTGCGCCCGCAGGG
This sequence comes from Hydrogenophaga crocea, assembly GCF_011388215.1. Taxonomy (NCBI): domain Bacteria; kingdom Pseudomonadati; phylum Pseudomonadota; class Betaproteobacteria; order Burkholderiales; family Comamonadaceae; genus Hydrogenophaga; species Hydrogenophaga crocea. Next base: position 2,308,125 of record NZ_CP049989.1, on the reverse strand, counting down.
CGACGTGCTGCTCGCGCGCGCGGCGGCCGCGCAGGGCCTGCCCTTCGTGCTGTCCACGGCATCGAACGCGCGCCTGGAGGCGGTGCGCGCGGCCGCGCCCGAGGCCGTGCTGTGGATGCAGCTCTACGTGATGGGGGAACGCGCCATCGCCGAGCAGATCGTGCGCCGCGCCAAGGCCGCGCGCTTCGAGGCCCTGGTGCTCACGGTGGACGTGCCCGTGAGCGGCTTGCGCGAGCGCGACGTGCGCAACGGCTTCCGGCTGCCGTTCCGCCCCGGCCCGCGCATGCTCTGGGACCTGGCCAGCCACCCGGCGTGGTCGCTGGGCATGGCGCGCCAGGGCGCGCCCGTTTTCGTGAACCTCTCGGAACACGCCGATGGCGCGGCCTCGGCCCAGGTGCAGGCTGCGCTGCTCGCGCGCGCCATGGACCGCAGCCTGGTGTGGGACAGCCTGGCCTGGCTGCGCGGCCTCTGGAGCGGGCCGCTGCTGCTCAAGGGCGTGCTGCACCACGGCGACGCGCGGCGCGCGCTGCAGGCCGGCGTGGACGGGCTGATCGTGTCCAACCACGGCGGCCGCCAGCTCGACGCCGCGCCCTCGAGCATCTCGGTGCTCGGCGGCATCCTGGACGCGGTCGAGGGCCGCGTGCCGGTGTTCGCCGACAGCGGCTTTCGCCGCGGCAGCGACGTGCTCAAGGCGGTGGCCCTGGGCGCCCGTGGCGTGTTCCTGGGCCGCCACGCGGTGTGGGGCCTGGCCGCGGGCGGCGAGGCCGGCGCGCGCGAGGCGCTTGCGCTGATCGGCAGCGAGATCGAACGCACGATGACGCTGATGGGCGCGGCCTCGCTGCGCGAACTCGGGCGCGGTCAGCTCGCGCCGGCCTTCGCCGAGGCGTTCACGGCCCGGCTCACAGCCCGCTGAGCGAGCGGCGCACCTCGTCGCGCAGCCACTTGTGCGCCGAGGCGTTTTCCTGCCGCGCGTGCCAGTGCATGCGCACCTCGAAATCGGGGATGGGCACCGGCAGTTCGGCCATGCGCAGGCGGCGCTGGCTCACGAACAGCTCGGCCACGCGGCTGGGCAGCACCACCACCAGGTCGCTGTCTTCCACCAGGCTGGGCAGCACCGAGAACTGCGGCACCAGCGCCACCACGCGGCGCTGCACGCCGCGCTCGGCCAGCGCGCCGTCGATCAGCGCATGGCCCGACGAGGGCGAGGTGACCATCACATGCCGCGCGCGGCTGAAGGTGTCGAGGTCGATCACCGCGTCGGTGCAGGAGTGGTCGTGCGCGAGCAGGCACACGTAGCGCTCGCGAAACAGCAGCTCGTTGCGCGTGTGCGTGTGCAGGCTGGGCAGGTTGCCGATCGCGAGGTCGAGCGTGCCGCGCGCGAGCTCGTCGAGCAGCGTGTCGTTGAGCTGCACGAATTCGGCCTGGATGCTGGGCGCCTCCACCTGGAAGCGCTTGAGCAGCGGCGGCGTGAAGAACAGCGATCCGATGTCGGACAGCGCGATGCGAAAGCGCCGCGTGGAGTGCAGCGGCTGGAAGCTCGCGCGCGAGTCGAGCGTGCCCTCGATGGCCATGAGCGCCACGCTCAGTTGCTCGTGCAGCCGTTCGGCCACCGCGGTGGGCACCAGGCCCGCGCTGCCGCGTGAAAACAGGCGGTCGTTGTAGAGCACGCGCAGCCGCGCCAGCGCGTGGCTGATGGTGGGCTGCGTGAGGTTGAGCCGCTCCGCGGCCTGGGTGACGCTGCGGGTCTCGTAAATCGAGACGAAGGCGCGCACGAGGTTCAGGTCGAAGCGGGTGGGGATGTCGTCTGCCGGGGTCTTCGCCATCTTGTTGTTCGATGTGTAACAAGGATTCTATCGATAGGATTTATGCGGCTCGCTCCCTAGCATCCGCGGACAACACCAGCGCCCCCGGCGCATTCCACGGAGACATTCACGCATGGAGCGATCGTTCGCTGCCGAGGTCCGGTCGCTGCGGCTGGCCGGCGGCCAGACCTTTCACGGCGAGGGCATCCTCGCCGTCACCAAAGCCCTGCTGCAGTCGGGCGTGAGCTACATCGGCGGCTACCAGGGCGCGCCGGTCTCGCACCTCATCGACGTGCTCGGCGACGCGCGCGAGCTGCTGCAGGAGCTGGGCGTGTACTTCGAGGCCAATGCCTCCGAGGCCGGCGCCGCCGCCATGCTGGCCGCGTCCATCCACTACCCGGTGCGCGGCGCGGTCACCTGGAAAAGCACGGTGGGCACCAACGTCGCGTCCGACGCGCTGTCCAACCTCGCGTCGGCCGGCGTCACGGGCGGCGCGCTGATCATCCTCGGCGAGGACTACGGCGAGGGCTCGTCCATCATCCAGGAGCGCACCCACGCCTTCGCCATGAAGTCGCAGATCTGGCTCATGGACCCGCGGCCCAACCTCGGCTCCATCGTGGACGCGGTGGAGCGCAGCTTCGAACTCTCGGAAGCGAGCAGCACGCCGGTGATGCTGCAGCTGCGCATCCGCGCCTGCCACGTGCACGGCCACTTCGAATGCAAGGACAACCGCGCGCCCGCGGTCTCGCTGCGCCAGCCCATCGAGCAGGCCGCCTTCGACTACGGCCGCATCAACCTGCCGCCCTCCATCTACCAGCACGAACGCCAGAAGGTCGAACAGCGCTGGCCGGCCGCGCTGCGCTTCATCCGCGAAGCGGGCCTCAACGAGCGCTTCGAGGGTGAGCTCGGCGACGTGGGCCTGATCGTGCCCGGCGGCCTCTACAACGGCCTGATCCGCGGCCTGCAGCAGCTCGGCCTGGCCGATGCCTTCGGCCAGTCCAGGCTGCCGATCTACGTGCTCAACGTGGTGTACCCGCTGGTGCCCGACGAGCTGCTCGATTTCTGCCGCGACAAGCAGGCCGTGCTGCTGGTGGAAGAGGGCCAGCCCAACTACATCGAAGACGCGATCCACGCGGTGCTGCGCAAGGCCGGCGTGGCCACGCGCGTGCACGGCAAGAACGTGTTCCCCATGGCGGGCGAATACACCGGCGACGTGGTGCTCGAAGGCCTGGCGCGTTTCCTGGAACTCGAAACGCCCGCCGGTCTGGCGCTCACGCCGGTCACGGCGCGGGCGCGCGCGCTGCGCGAACACAAGGCGCAGGCGGGCAGCGCCATCGGCGCGCCCGTGCCCACCCGGCCGCCGGGCTTTTGCATCGGCTGCCCCGAGCGGCCGGTGTTCTCGGCCATCAAGCAGATGCAGCAAAAGCTCGGCCAGGTGCACGTGAACGCCGACATCGGCTGCCACACCTTCGGCTCGCTGCCGCCCTTCAACGTGGGCAGCACGGTGCTGGGCTACGGCCTGGGTCTGGCGAGCTCGTCGGGCGTGGGTCCGCTCATGGCCAACCGCACCGTGAGCATCATGGGCGACGGCGGCTTCTGGCACAACGGCTTCACCAGCGGCGTGGTCAATGCGGTCTACAACGGCCAGGACTCGGTGCTCGTGATCCTGCAGAACGGCTACACCTCGGCCACCGGCACGCAGGCCATTCCGTCCTCGCCGTCGCAGCCCGCGGCCAAGCCGCTCACGCTGGACATCGAGAAGGCGCTGCGCGGCGTGGGCGTGCAATGGATCCGCAAGGTGGGCAGCTACCAGGTGGAAGACATGGTGAAGGTGCTCGAAGAGGCCATGTCCACCGAAGAAGGCGGGCTCAAGGTCATCATCGCCGACGGCGAATGCCAGCTCGAACGCCAGCGCCGCATCAAGCCGAAGCTGGCCGAGCAGCTGCAGCGCGGCGAGCGCGTGGTGCGCACGCGATTCGGCATCGACGACGACGTGTGCACCGGCGACCACTCGTGCATCCGCCTCTCGGGCTGTCCCTCGCTCACCATCAAGCCCAACCCCAGCCCGCTGCGCACCGACCCCGTGGCCGCGGTGAACACCGGCTGCGTGGGCTGCGGCCTGTGCGGCGAGAACGCGCACGCGGCCGTGCTCTGCCCCTCCTTCTACAAGGCCGAGGTGGTGCAGAACCCCGGCGCCTTCGAACGTTTCATGGCGCGCGTGCGCGGCGCCCTCATCGAAAGGCTCGCGGCATGACGCAACCCCTGTGCATCCTCATCGGCGCCATGGGCGGCGAGGGCGGCGGCGTGCTGGCCGACTGGCTCATCGACGCCGCCATGGAAGCGGGCTTCCCGGTACAGAGCACCTCGGTGCCCGGCGTGGCCCAGCGCACCGGTGCCACCACCTACTACGTCGAGATCTACCCCGAGAGCCGCGCCGCGCTGGGCGGGCGTGAGCCGGTGCTTTCGCTCACGCCCACCGTGGGCCAGGTCGACCTGGTGGCCGCGTCCGAGCTCATGGAGGCCGGCCGCGCGATCCAGAACGGCTACGTGCACCCCGAGCGCACGCTGCTCGTGGCCTCGACCCACCGCGAGTACGCGGTGTCGGAGAAGGCGGCCATGGGCGACGGCCGCTTCGACAGCGGCCGCGTGCTCGACGCCGCGCAGCGCCAGGCGCGCGCGAGCGTGCTGCTCGACATGCGCGCGCTCGCGCAGCAGCACGGCACCGTGATCAACACCGTGCTGTTCGGCGCCATGGCCGGCTCGGGCGTGCTGCCGTTTGCGCGCGAGGCCTGCGAACGCGCCATCGAGCGTTCGGGCAAGGCGGTGAAGGCCAGCCTGCGCGGTTTTGCCGCCGGCTTCGACGCGGCCCAGGGCCGCGTGCAGGCCACGCAGCAACTGGCCGAGGGCGTGAAGGGCCTGCACGAACTGCCTGCGCGCGTGCGCGCGCTGCCCGAGCCGCTGCACGCGGTGGTGGCCGCGGGCGTGGCCCTCACCACCGAGTACCAGGACGCGCGCTACGCCGGGCAATACCTCGACACCGTGCAGCGCGTGCTCGCGGCCGAGCAGGCCTCGGGCCGCGACGGGCATGAGCGCCTGGACGTGACGCGCGAGACCGCGCGCCACCTGGCGCTGTGGATGGCCTACGAAGACGTGATCCGCGTGGCCCAGCTCAAGACGCGCAAGGAGCGCCTCGACCGCGTGCGCCGCGAGGTGGGCGCCAAGCCCGGCGAACCCTTGCTCACCACCGAATACCTCAAGCCCGGCCTCGACGAGATCGCCTCCCTGCTGCCGCCCGCGCTGTCGCGCTGGTTCCGTCGCGCCACCGAGGGCCGGACCTGGAACCGGGGCCTGCACGTGCGTACAGACACGCTGCGCGGCTTTCTCATGCTGTGCGCGCTGCGTTCGCTCAAAGGCCTGCGCCGTCGCACCGCGCGCTTTGCCGAGGAACACGCGGCCATCGCGCGCTGGCTCGCGGCCATCGAGGCCCGCATGCACGAGGCCGCGGCGCTGGAGATCGCGCTCGCGGGCAACCTCGTCAAGGGCTACGGCGACACGCACAAGCGCGGCCACCGCAACCTCGGCGCGCTGCTGGACGAAGCCGCGCAGGGCGCGCCGGCCGAACGCCTGAAGGCGTTGCGCCAGGCCGCGCTCGCCGACCCGGAAGGCCGGCAGCTCTCGGGCGTGCTCGGCCGCCCGCTCGTGCAACCCATCCGCATCGTGCGCCGCCCGGTGCGCCCCTGAGTTTTTTCACCCCACCACAACAGGAGACAACGTGTTCAAGACCACCCTCTTCACGGCCGCCGCGCTCGCGCTCGGCCTCGCTGCCGGTGCCGCACAGGCCCAGGACAAGGCCGTCGAACTCAACTTCGGCCATTGGCTGCCGGGCACGCATTCGCTGTCCAAGACCGGCTTCGAGCCCTGGGCCAAGTCGGTCGAGGCCGCGTCCAAAGGCAGCATCAAGGTCATGCTGTTCCCTGCGCAGCAGCTCGGCAAGGCGCCCGACCACTACGACATGGCGCGCGACGGCATTGCCGCCATGACCTGGGTGAGCCCGGGCTACCAGGCCAACCGCTTCCCCATCTTCGCGGCCTCCGAGCTGCCCTTCATGAGCGCGCGCCCCGGCCCGGGCTCGGCCGCGCTCGACGCCTGGTACCGCAAGTACGCCGAGAAGGAAATGAAGGACGTGAAGTACTGCTTCGCGCACCAGCACATCGGCACGCTGCACTCCAAGAAGCCCATTACCGACCCGGCGCAGATCCGCGGCATGAAGATCCGCCCCGCCAACGGCACCGTGGCCTCGTTCGTGACGCTGCTGGGCGGCACCAACGTGAGCGTGTCGGCGCCCGAGTCGCGCGACGCGCTCGAAAAAGGCATTGCCGACGCCATCACCTTCCCCTGGGATTCCACGCTGAGCTTCGGCGTGGACAAGGCGGTGAAGTTCCACAACGACATGCGCCTGTACAGCGCCAACTTCGTCTGGGTGATGAACCCGGCGTGGTACGGCAAGCTCAGCGCGGCGCAGAAGAAGGTCATCGACGACCACTGCAGCAACGAGTGGGCCGCCAAGGTCGGCGCGGCCTGGGGCGACTTCGAGGACTCGGGCCAGGCCAAGCTCGAAAAAGCCGCGGGCCACACCATCGTGAAGCTCACGCCCGCACAGCAGGAAGCCTGGCACAAGGCGGCCGAGCCGCTGTACCAGCGCTGGGCGCAAGACGTGCAACGCGCCGGCGGCAACGCGGATCAGATCCTGGGCGAGCTCAAGCGCGAGCTGGAGAGCCGCAAGGCGAACTGAGTCAGGGGCCGCCGCGGACGCGGCGGCCTGATGCTCCCACGGCCGCCTAAACCGCCCCCGGCCGGCTCACCAGCGCGAACAACTGGTTGCGGTGGTGGATGCCCAGCCGCTCGAAGGCGCGGTTGCGGTAGGTCTTCACGGTGCCGGCCGACACACCCATGTCGGCCGCGATGCCGTCGTAGGTGAGGCCCTTGAGCAGCCGCTCGCAGACCTCGCGCTCGCGCCGCGTGAGCGCATCGAGCGCGCTGCGCGTCTGCGTGGCCACCGACGACAGCGCGATGTGGCGCTTCACGCAGGCGAGCAGCAGCGAGGTCGCGCTGCCCACGGCATCGATCTCGTCGTCGCTGAAGGGCCGCTGGCCTTCGTGGCGGTAGAGGTTCACCGAGAGCAGGCCGGGCTCGCTGTCGCGCCCGATCAGCGACAGGCGCTCGCGCAGGCCCGCGCGGGTGTAGATGCGCTCGCGGTGCGGCCGCGGGATCTCGCGCGCGTTCCAGTGCACCAGCATCTCGGGCGTGTGGCGCGCCTGGTCGCGCGCGGCCACGAAGGTCTGGTCGCGCTGGTACAGCGATTCGCGGTAGGTCTTCCACGAGTCGCCCGTGTGGTCGGGCAGGCCGTAGGTGCCCGAGGCGGGCATGGACGGCGGCCGGTCGTCGTGCAGCCGGAACACCGACCACGAGGACACCAGCAGCAACTGGTTGAGTTGCGCGAGCGCGCGCTGGCCGAAGTCGTCGGCGCCCACGGTGCCGATGAAGCCGGTGAGCGTGTCCAGCGCCGCGCGCGGGGCGGGCCGCGACGGGGCAAGGGGCAGGGGAATGAGCTGCATGCGCTTCCAGACAGTACTGTATGGAACTCTACGCGCGCTCGCGCGCAGCGCGGCCCCGGGGTTTCCCCGGGTTTTCCCTGAAACGCGGCGGGGCGCAGCGCGCGTTTTGTCTCCCTCTCGGTAGACAGCCTGCGGCCGCGGCCGTGGCCACACTGGGGCTCCCGAACCATTCTCCGGAGACAAGACCATGACCCTTTCGCGCCGCCACTTCGTGGCCGGCACGGCCCTGCTGGCCGCCGCCCAACTGCCCGTCACCGCCCTGGCCCAGACCTACCCCGCGTACCCGATCCGCATCGTGGTGGGCTACCCGCCGGCCACCGCGCCCGACGTGCTCGCGCGTTTCCTCGCGCAGCGCATGGCCGAGCTGCTCAAGCAGCAGGTGGTGGTGGACAACAAGCCCGGCGCGGGCGGCCAGATCGCGGCGCAGACCGTGGCCAAGGCCCAGCCCGACGGCTACACCCTGCTGCTCGGCGAGGTCGGCTCGATCGCCATCGCACCGCCCGCGTTCAGCAAGCTGCAATACGACCCGGCCCGCGAACTCACCGGCGTGAGCGAGGTGGGCAAGGTCGACCTGCTGCTGGCCGTGCCCGCGAACTCGCCGCACCAGACCGTGGCCGACTTCGTGAAGGCCGCCAAGGCGCGCGGCGACAAGATCAACTTCGGCACCTTCGGCGCGGGCAGCCCGGGCCACTTCGGCGCCGAGGTCTTCGCCGAGGCCGCGGGCTTCAAGATCGAGCCGGTGCACTACCGCAACACCGGCGATGCCGTGACCGGCATCATCAATGGCGACGTGGCCGGCGCCTTCGTGTCGACCGCGCTGGGCGCGGCACAGATCAAGGGCGGCAAGATGCGCGCGCTGGCCACCAGCGCGCCCGTGCGCTCGCCGCTGCTGCCGCAGGTGCCGACCATGATCGAGGCGGGCTACCCCAAGATGGACGTGTCGGCCTGGTTCGCGCTGATGGCGCCCGCGGCCACGCCGCCCGCCGTGCTCGACCTGCTGGCGCGCGAAGCGGCCGCGGCGGTGCAGTCGCCCGACACCAAGGCCAAGATCGTCGAGGCGGGCTTCAGCGTCACCGGGCTCTCGCGCGCCGATACCGACCGCATGCTGCGTGCCGAGTACCCGCGCTGGGCAGGGATCGTGAAGGCATCGGGCTTCCGCGGCGACTGAGATGGCGCCACATCGCATCCAGACCCAGGCCGACGTGGCGGCCCTCGGCGAACTGCCGTACGCGCAGTTCATGCCGCACACGCACGTGTACGACGCGCTGCGCGCCGCGGCGCTTCGGCACGCCGATCGCCCGGCCATCACCTACGTGCGCGAGCCCGACCCGGCGCAGCCGGTGCAGACCTGGACCTACGCCGAACTGCTGGCGCGCATCCACCGCACCGCCAACCTGTTCGCCGCGCTGGTGCCGCCCGATGCCGAGGGCCGGGGCCCGCGCGTGGCCATGCTGCTGCCCAACATCCCCGAGGCGCACCTCACGCTCTGGGGTGGCGAGACCGCGGGCGTGGTGTGTCCCATCAACTACCTGCTCGAGCCCGCGCACATCGCCGAGCTCGTGCAGACGTCGGGCTGCCAGATCCTGGTGGCGCTGGGCCCGCACCCCGAGCTCGACATCTGGAGCAAGGCCAGCGCCGTGGCGCGCGAATGCCCGGGCCTGCAGCACGTGTTCGCCGTGGGCGGCGCGCCCGGCGCGCGCGACTTCATGACCGCAGTGGACGCCATGCCCGGCGACGCGCTCGCGCCCGCCATCACCACCGGCGCGGACCGCGTGGCCGCGCTGTTCCACACCGGCGGCACCACGGGCGCGCCCAAGCTCGCGCAGCACCGCCACAGCAACCAGCTGCATTCCTCGTGGTGCGCGGCCCAGTTCTACGCCATGGACGAGCGCGACACGCTGCTCAACGGCTTTCCGCTGTTCCATGTGGCCGGGGCCTTCGTGTACGGCCTGTCGGTGCTGCTCAGTGGCGCGCAGATCGTGCTGCCCACGCTGCTCGGCCTGCGCAACACCACCTTCATGCAGCGCTACTGGGACTTCGTCGAACAGCACCGCGTGAGCCTGCTCGCGGCCGTGCCCACGGTGATGGGCACGCTGCTCAAGCTCGAACCGGGCCAGGCCTCGCGCGGCTCGGTGCGCGCGCTGCTCACGGGCGGCTCGCCGCTGCCCAACGAACTCGCGCAGGCCTTCGAGCGCCGCTACGGCATCGCGGTGCGCAACATCCTGGGCATGACCGAGTGCGCGGGCGTGGTGAGCATCGAGCCCTTCCTGGGCCCGCGCACGCCGGGCTCGTGCGGCCTGCCGCTGCCCTACACCGAGGTGGTGGCGGTGAACGCCGAGGGCCAGCGCTGCGCGCCCGGCGAGAGCGGCATCGTGCGCCTGCGCGGCCCCAACGTGGGCCCGGGCTACACCGACGCGCGCCGCAACACCGGCACCTTCGACGACCAGGGCTGGCTCATCACCGGCGACATCGGCCACATCGACGCCGAAGGCCGCGTGTTCATCACCGGCCGCGCCAAGGACGTGATCATCCGCAGCGGCCACAACATCGATCCGCAGCAGATCGAAGAAGCGCTGCTGCAGCACCCCGATGTGATGGTGGCCGCGGCCGTGGGCGAGCCCGACGAGTACGCGGGCGAGGTCGCGGTGGTCTACGTGTCGGTGCGCCCGGGCGCATCGGTCACGCCCGAAGAACTCTCGGCCTTCGCGAACGCCCGCATCCCCGAGCGGCCGGCCTACCCCAAGCGCGTGCAGATCGTGCCCAGCGTGCCGCTCACCGCGGTGGGCAAGGTGTTCAAGCCGCGCCTGCGCGCCATGGCCTGCGAAACCGCGCTCGGCGAGCGCCTGGCCAGGGCCGGGCTGGCCGACGCGTTCGAGATCCGCGTGGCCGATGCCAGCAGCGGCCTGCAGGTGCTGTTCGCCGCGCGCAACGCCGAGGCGGCCGCGCAGCACGCCGAAGCGGTTCGGGCCATCATGGCGCCGTTCCCGCTGGCCTACCGCGTGGCGGTGCAAGGAGAAGAGTCATGAGCGAAGGCCAGGTCCGTTTCGAGACGCAGGGCGACATCGCCGTGTTCACGCTCGACGCGCCCGCGTCGCGCAACGCGCTCACGCCGCGCATGCTGTGCCAGCTTGCCGACCACGTGGTGGCCTTCGCGCAGAGCCCGTCGCTGCGCGTGGCCATCCTCACCGGCAGTGGCGACAAGGCCTTCTGCGCGGGCGGTGACCTTGCGCGCACGCTGCCGCTCATGAGCGGCGACCGCCAGCCGCAGGACGCCTGGGACCACCGCGTGCTCAACGAGCCGCTGGTCATGGCCGCCTCGGGCCTGCGCGACTACCCGCTTGACAAGCCGGTGATCGCCGCGGTGAACGGTGCCTGCATGGCCGCGGGCTTCGAGATCCTGCTCGGCACCGACATCCGCCTGTGCGCCGAGCACGCCACCTTTGCGCTGCCCGAGGTCAAGCGCGCGCTGATCCCCTTCGCGGGCTCGCTCGCGCGGCTGCCGCGCCAGATCCCGCAGGCCGTGGCCATGGAGCTCATGCTCACGGGCGATGCCATCAGCGCCGCCGAGGCGCAGCGCCTGGGCCTGGTGAACCGCGTGCTGCCCGCGACCGAGCTGATGCCGCAGGCCCTGGCCCTGGCCGAGAAGATCGCGCGCAACGGCCCCGTGGCCGTGCAGGCCGTCAAGCGCACCGTGGTGGCCGCCAGCGGCCTGCCGCTCGATCAGGCCTACCGCCTCGAAGACGAGGCCAAGGCGCGGGTGATGGCCAGCGCCGACGCCCGCGAAGGCCCGCGCGCCTTCATGGAAAAGCGCGAACCCGTCTACCGCGGGCAATGAACCTCCACCTACCGGGCGAGAACCCCATGAAGCTCCAGAACAAGATCGCCATCGTCAGCGGCTCGGGCCGCGGCATCGGCCGCGCCACCGCGCTCAAGCTCGCCGCCGAAGGCGCCACCGTGGTTGTGAACGACCTCGACGCCGCGCTGTGCGAGCAGGTGGTGGCCGAGATCCGCGCCGCCGGTGGCCAGGCCTCGGCCTGCCCCGGCAGCGTCACCGACCCCGGCTTCGGCGAGCGCTTCGTGCAGGCCGCGCTCGACAACCACGGCGGGCTCGACATCATCGTCAACAACGCGGGCTACGCCTGGGACGGCGTGATCCAGAAGATGAGCGACGAGCAGTTCGACGCCATGCTGGACATCCACCTCAAGGCGCCGTTCCGCATCCTGCGCGCCGCGGCCGGCCACCTGCGCGAGGCCGCCAAGCGCGAGAACGCCGAAGGCCGGCGCGTGCAGCGCAAGGTGGTCAACGTGTCGTCCATCGCGGGCATCCTGGGCAGCGCGGGCCAGACCAACTACGCCGCGGGCAAGGCCGGCATCGTGGGCATCACGCGCACGCTCGCGCGCGAGTGGGGCCGCTACCACGTGAACGTGAACGCGGTGGCCTTCGGCTACGTGGTCACGCGCATGACGCAGGCGGTGGACAAGGGCAGCGCCACGCAGGTCGACATCGAAGGCCGCGCCATTCCCGCCGGCATCCCGGCCGAGCAGGTGCGCGCGCTCGAAGCGCAGATTCCGCTGGGCCGCGGCGCGAGCACCGAAGAGGCCGCGGGCGCGATCGCGCTGCTCTGCTACCCCGAGAGCGACTACGTGTCGGGCCACGTGCTCATGGCCAGCGGCGGGCTTTGAGGCGCGCGGGCGCGGGCAAGGCGGCGATCATGGCCCGCGCATGCTCGCGGCCTGCGCCCGGCCCGCCACCGCCGTGAGCACGAACGCCAGCCCCACCAGGCCCCAATCGGCCGGGTGCAGCGGCCGCAGCCCCAGCCACGCGCTGGCCGCCGGCACCTGCACCAGCAGGCCCAGCGACAGCAGCGTGCCCGCCACCAGCCAGCGCGGGCTCGCCCGGCGCAGGCCCGCGAGGCCGGCGGTGAAGCCGGCGCTGGCTGCCAGCAGCACGCCCAGCGCCATCGCGCGCGCGTGCTCCACCTGGCGGTCGGCGCCCAGCGCGTGCAGGTAGCTCCCCACCACGGCCACGCTCACCAGCCCGCCGATCAGCACGATCGCGCCCCAGGCGCCGGCCGAGAAGAAACGCGCGCGCCGGTGGTGGTGCTGCACCGGGGCGAGTGGGCCCGCCGCCGGCAGGCCCTGGAAGGCCAGCAGGGCGGTGGGGTGGATCACCAACTCCAGCCACACGATGTGGATCGGCAGCAGCAGCAGCGGCAGGCCCATGAGCGGCACCGCGGCGGCGGCGGCCACGAGCGGCAGGTGCACGAGCAGCAGGTAGGCGAACGCCAGCCGCAGGTTCTGGAACAGCTGGCGGCCTTCGCCCACCGCGTGCACGATGGTGCGGAAGTTGTCGTCGAGCAGCACCACCGGCGCCACCTCGCGCGCGCTGCGCGTGCCGCGTTCGCCCATGGCCACGCCGATGTCGGCCAGGCGCAGCGCGGGCACGTCGTTCACGCCGTCGCCGGTGACGGCCACCAGCTCGCCGTCGGCCTGCAGCGCCTGCACCAGCGCAAGCTTCTGCGCGGGCGTGGCGCGGGCCACCACGTGAACGCCGCCGTGCGCGCGCAGCGCGGCCGCGGCGTCGTCGCCCGGGGCCAGCACGATCACCCGGGGCTGGCCGCCCCCGAGCCCGATCTCGCGCGCAATGGCCTCGGCGGTGCTCGGGTGGTCGCCGGTGACCATGATCACGCGCATGCCCGCGGCCACGCAGTCGGCAATGGCCTCGCGCACGCCGTCGCGCACCGGGTCTTCAAAAGCCAGCAGGCCGACGAGGCTGAAGCCCTCGGCGGCTTCGGTGTCGGGCGCCGCGCCCGCGGGCAGCGCGCGCCGCGCGCAGGCGATCACCTTGTGCCCCGAGCGGGCGTAGGCCTCGATGCGCTCGGTCCATGCAGCGTGTTCGGCTTCGGTCAGCGCGCACAAGGCCATCACGGTTTCGGGCGCGCCCTTGGTGAAGGCCGTGGTGGTGCCGTCGGCCAGCCGCAGCACGGCGGTCTCGCGGCGCCGCGCTTCGGTGAACGGGAATTCGGCCAGCCGCGTGGCGGGCGGCAGGGGACCGGCGGCCGCGTGCAGGGCCTGATCGAGCGGGTCACCGCTGTCGGGGCGGGCAGCGAAGGTGGCGCTCTGCAGCACGGTGTCTTCGTCAAGGCCCTCGGCCGGCGCGCGGTGGGCCAGCACCAGCGTGCCGGCGGTGATGGTGCCGGTCTTGTCGGACACGATGCAGCTCACGCGGCCGATGTTCTCCACCGCGACCGCGCGCCGCACCAGCGCCTTCTTGCGCGCGAGCCGGAACACCCCCACGCCGAGGAAGCCGGTGTACACCACGGGAAACTCCTCGGGGATCGCCGCCACGGCCAGGGTCACCGCGCTCAGCAGCGCATCGATCCAGCCGTGCCCGTGCCACAGCCGTATGGCGGCGAGGGCGGCGCACATGAGCAGGGCCACGCCGAGCAGCACCAGCACCAGCTGGCCGATCGCGCGCTGCAGCGGGGTGGCGGCGTGGCTGCCCTCGGTGGCCGAGCGCGCGATCGCGCCGTAACGCGTGTCGCCCCCGGTGTCCACGATGCGCAGCCGCGCCTGGCCGGTCAGCAGCCGCGTGCCCGCGCGGCCGCGCTGCAACTCGGGCACCTGGTGCTCCGTGGCCGGTGCTTCGGCGTCCAAGGCGCGTTTGGGCACCGGCAGCGATTCGCCGGTCAGCGTCGACTCGTCCACCTGCAGCCCGTGCCCGCCGACCAGCAGGCCATCGGCGGGAAAGTAGCCGCCCGGCGCCACCTCAACCAGGTCGCCGGGCACGAGCTCGCGGGCCGCGATGTCTTGCCACTGCCCATCGCGCAGCACGCGCGCCGAACTGGCCAGCCGGCCCGCCAGGGCCGCCGACGACGCGGACGTGCGCCGGTGCAGCCACGCGTCCATGCCGAGCAGGGGCGCCAGGGCCAGCAGCAGCGTCAGCGATTCGGTGTGCTGGCCCAGCAGAGCGAACAGGCCCGAGGAGAACGCCAGAAACCACAGCATGGGGTCGCGCGCGGTGTCGCGCGCCACCACCTTCCAGCCGCTCGCGGTGGGCGCCACGATGTCGTTGAAGCCGTGGCTGCGCAGGGCCTCCTGGGCCTGCGCCGTGGTGAGGCCCTGTGCGATGTCAGCGCCATCCGCGCGATCTGCGCCGGCGGCGCTCAGCGCACCAGCAACACCGGTGTGCGGCATGAGGCCAGCACCTTGGTGGCCACCGAGCCCATGACCAGGCCGGCCAGCGCGCCGTGCCCGTGCGAGCCCAGGATGACCATGTCGAAGCCCTCGCGATCGGCCATGCGGGCGATGGCCGATGCGGCGCTGCCCATGCGGTGGACGAAGCGCGCTTTCAGCTGGTGTTCGGCGAAGAACGCGCGCACCGGGCGCAACACCGTCTCGGCGTCGTCGCGGTACAAGGCCTGCACCTGCGGCCGGTCGACGAAGGCGGCGGCGCGGTGGGGCAGGGGCAGCACGCAATGCAGCACCGTGTAGCGGTGTTGCGGCCCCAGCCATTGGGGCTGGCTGGCGATGAAGGCCAGCACGCGCTGGGTGTAGGGACTGCCGTCCACGGCGACGAGGATCTTCAAGGCGAGGCCTCCTTTGGGGTTCTGACCAGTATGGTCCGCGGCGCGCCTGCAGATCAAGCCCGCTGCGCTGCACATGCCTTCACGCATGCCATCGCCGCTGCGCGCCCCGCGCGGTGAAGGCGCGGTGTATCGTGGCCCCTCGTTTCACAGGGGGAGCTGAACATGATCTTTGACCGCATCAACCGCCGTTTTCTGTGGCAGGCGACAGCGCTGGTGGCCGCCGCGCTGTTGTGGCTCTGCGCGGCTTCACCGGCGCGCGCCCAGACCGCCGACAAGGCCTGTGCCGTGGTGCTCATGCACGGCAAGTGGGGCAACCCGCAGGCCATCGGCTTCTTCGGCCGCCGGCTCGAGCCGGCATGCACGGTGAAGTCCATCGACATGCCGTGGTCGGCGCGGCGCGGCTACGACGTGCCCTACCCGCAGGCGCTCGAACAGATCGCCGACGAGGTGCGCCAGTTTCGCGCCCAGGGCTTCCAGCGCGTGCTGCTGGCCGGCCACAGCTTTGGCGCCAACGCGGCCCTGGCCTACATGGCGCAACACGGCGATGCCGATGGCGTGATCGCGCTGGCGCCCGGGCATTCACCCGCGTTCACCTACCGCCGCGGCATTGGCCGCGAGGCGGTGGACGAAGCGCGCGCCAAGGTGGCCGCGGGCGAGGGCGCGGCCATGCTCACCATGGCCGACCTCAACCAGGGCCAGACCCGCAACGTGCGCATGCGCGCCGACGTGCTGCTGAGCTATTTCGACCCCGAGGGCCTGGGCCACATGCCCGGCACGGCCGAGCGCTTCAAGAAGGCTGTGCCGTTTCTGTGGGTGATCGGCACGCAAGACCCGCTGTATCCCGCGGGCGAAGCCTTCGCCTACGCCAAGGCCCCACCGCACCCCGCGAGCCGCTACCTGGTGGTGGAGGCTGGGCATGTGAATACGCCGGATGTGGCGGTGGAGCAGGTGAAGGGGTGGATTGCGGGGTTGCCGTGAGGGGGAGGGGGCTGCTTTGCAGCAGCTGCGGTCGGTCGCACATTTCAGGTGAACTGGCGGTTTCGGTTGAGTGCTGCCGTTCACACTATCCCTGCAGGTGAAGGGGGCGCCTGCAGTTTCCGTCTCAAACTGGTACACGCGACACGTATCGAGAAACCCGCTTCTAGCCGTCCTGATCGCACTATTTGGTCAGACACAATGGTGCCTAAGTTGAAACTGGGAGGCTGCGAATGACAACCTTGACACGTGTACATATGGCTTCGGTGCCGGATGCACTGCACGTTGTCTTCGTACACGGTCTCGGTGGAGATGCATGGTCTACGTGGATGCACAACCCGAAGGACCGCGCGACTCTCTGGCCAGGTTGGATCGGCGAAGAAGTCGGATGCAATGTCTGGGTCGCAGGATACGGTGCTGCACTGTCCGGCTGGACAGATGCCGCCATGCATCTTTCCGATCTAGGCGAAGCGCTGTTTGCTGCCTTGCAGGTCGAGCGAGACTTGCAAGACCACAGGATCGTCTTGGTGGGCCATAGCCTAGGTGGCCTGGTTATCAAGTCTGGCATGACGCAAGCACAGGCTCTCGGGGATCCACTTCGGGTAACGTTACTGGAGCGAATTGCTGGCGTTGTATTCGTGGGCACTCCGCACCAGGGGTCAAGTCTTGCTACCGTCGCGGACAAGTTGCGCCTCCTGCTGAGGACGAACGCTCAGGTTACCAACATGGTCAGCGATGACGCCTGGCTGAAGTTGTTGAATGGGCAGTTTCGATACCTGCAAGTGCAACGCAGCTTCAGAGTGCGAGTCTTCTTTGAATCCAAGGGCGTTTTCATTGGACGCCGAGTATTTGGCCTTGCGCTTGGCGGGCGGCAGCTGATCGTTGATAGGAATAGCAGCGACCCGGGAATTGCAGGAGTCAACCCTACTGCCATCGACGGGGACCACATCGAGATAGCTAAGCCGAAGTCGCGCCAAGCTCTCATCCACAAGGCATTGGTCGAGTTTCTGAAGGGTATGGCTAGGGGCCCGGAGGGGCCCCCTCCGGCGGCTGATAGGCGACGCTCGACGCCCTGGGCGAGTTCATCTGACGTTCCGACGACGTTGCGAAGTGCGTCGGCTCCATTGCTGAGCTGGCCTAGCACGTTGTCGGATGGGACGTGGCTTCATCGCCCAGAGCTGAGCTCATTGATTGAGAGTCTTGCTGCCGAGTCGTCGAGCACGCATTTTTTGCTAGGAGATCCAGGATGCGGGAAGTCCTCTTTACTGGTACGACTGGCTCAGGAGAGGCAGGCGGCAGACTGGTGCGTGCTTGCCATCAAGGCTGACCGACTCCCGTCGGACGTGTTAGATCGGCAGGCACTCTCAAAGCATCTGAATCTGGAGGCCGACACTGCCACCATTCTGCGCGGCCTCGCTAGAACTGTGCCTGTGCTGGTGCTCATTGATCAGGTGGATGCATTGGCTGACCTGGTTGTCCAGCACTCAGCGCGCTTGCGTGTACTGCTGGACTTAGTTCAAGACCTATCCGAAGCAGAAGGGGTGCACACCGTCATCTCGTGCCGCACCTTTGAGCAAAAGCATGATCCCGCACTTCGCAATCTTGACGCGACCGTCATCCGGTTGGAGCTACCAGAGTGGTCGACAGTCCAGCCAGTCCTAGCGGCACGGGGCCTTCAGGTCGACGTGTGGAATCAGGATATTCAGCAAGTTTTGCGGTCGCCACATGCCCTGGAAATCTTCCTATCTCTTCTCGGTGGGGCTACTGAGCCAGAAGTCTTGAGAAGCTTTCAGGGGTTGCTGGAAAAGCAATGGGAAACTCAAGTACTAAGTGACGCAACCGGCCGGCGCCGCGCAACTCTGCGCCATTTGGCGAAGTTGATGGCCGACCGTGAGGTGTTGGGGCTGCCTCTTGTTCAAGTGGAAGATCACTACACGGACATTCAGGCTCTAGCGGCTGCGGGGCTGCTCCGATTGGACCAGGGGCCAGGTCGAGTGGAGTTTCGACACCAAACGCTGTATGAATTTGTGCGTGCGCGCAGCTTCTTGGAGGAAAGCGGAAGTCTCACGGAAACGGTGCGAGCACAGCAAGGGAGTCTACGCATTCGTCCTCAGATGTGGCATGCGCTGGGGTACTTTCGCGGGGCGAGTCCGGAGGAGTACGGCGTCGAAATCGGGCGGCTGTGGGCGGCGGACCTGCGCCCACATCTGAAGATGTTGTTGATCGAGTTCTTGGGCTTGCAGACTACGCCGACGTCTGCCGAACGTCAGCTCGTAGAACGGGCCATGAGTGATCAGTGGTTCTTACCCCGCTTCATCGGGGCCGCGGTTGGAAGCCCCGGATGGTTTGCCGCATTGTTGCCAGCGCATCTTCCTAGATTGATGGCATTGCCGGTGGACCAAGCTCAGGCGCTGTTGCCAATGTTCCGACAGGCTTTGCACTTTAGCCCAGAGGCTGTTGTCGATCTTGTTCGGCGGCATTGGTTGGACGACGCAGATAGAGACGTCCTAAGCTGGCAGGCCCTGGGGGGCGGAGACGTCGCGCCGCAGGCCGGCCTTTGGTTGGACAGCTTTGTCCTGATTGCCGGTCGCAGTCCGATTGCTGAGTGGGCAATCGGGCATGTAGCTGGTGTGGTGAGTGCAGCTCAGCCAGAGGAGGCGCCAAGGTTAATTGCGGCTTGGCTCAGGCGCCGAATTGACGCCGCTACTGCGCCTCTAGCCAACGCACCTGAGGACGATGAAACGGCTTATGTCGTCATGACCAAGAACGTTCAGGCCGCGTTCGAGGAGCGCCAGTTTCATGAGATGGAGGTAATTGCCGAAGCTGCTCCTAGAGCCTTTGTTATGGCCATGTGGCCACTGCTTCTTGAGGGGCTGCAGCACTTTGCCTCTGAGTCCCCGAGCGTCGTGATCGGCTATCGGAGAAACAGTGGGCTGATGTTTCAAGAGTTGGATGATGAAGACGCTCGATACGAGCGCCCCCTACTTCGCTCATTTCAGCTCGGAATTCAAGGCTGGGCAGATTCTGACCCAGATGGTTTTCTGGAGTTCGTCACTGCAAATGCCCAATCCGAGCTGCTTCTCGTGCACCGATTCTTGGCGCTAGGCCTTGTACGAGCCGCCGCTCACGCACCGCAGCGCGTGTTCGACTACTTGCGCGGAGATTCTCGGCGCCTTGTTCTCGGGTCGTACGCCGATGTACACAAGGAGAGCATTGCAATGATTGCTGGGGTCGGTTCGCTGCTCGATGACCCCAGCTACGCGGAGCTAGAAACCATCCTTCGTGATTGGCGCTACTACAACGAGGTAGCGCAGCAAGATGATGCAGGCACTAGGCAGCAACGACAGCAATGGGCGCGCCAGCACCGACTCCGATTGCTCAGGGCATTGCCCGAGGAGCGGAGAAGCGCTGCGCTTCAACGGCTTGTAGATGAAGAGGAGCGCGCCTTTCCCGGTCTGACCGACAAGGATGTGCATTTCGGTGGTTTCCAGTGGATCGGGAGTCCGGTGAGTGCTCAGCAGATGAATCGAGCCACCGACGCGGACATCCTAAATGTCTTCAGCGAGCTTACCGATGACGCAGCTTGGGATCATCCGCGGCACCGAATGAAAGGCGGGGCCATACAGGCAGGTCGTGAGTTGGCCGAGTTGGCCAAGCGCGACCTAACCAAAGTCCTCCGCATCCTTCGTTCGCTTGATCCCGGCCGCAACGAGATTCCAGTCTCTTGTACCCTTCGCGAACTCATTCCGGCTGGTCTTACCGCACCTGAGTTCTACTCCTTGATTGCCGAACTGGAAGATAAGGGTTTTGTCGGCGCTGGCTTTCGGTGTGATGCCGCATACGCAATCGCGAATGCGGCCAGCAAGGAGACGCCTGTCCCGAACGAACTCATCGATCGGATGGAGCGCTGGCTGATTCCCTGCGCGACTGAGGACGCTGCGGAGATCGAGGCGGATACAAAGGACACGACTTCCACTTCACCGGTTCTTTGGGGACATGGGTCGCTTGCCACGCTTCCGAACGGGAACTACCCGACGCTGAGGGCGCTAACGTCTGCCTGTCTGTCTGTGGAACCTCCGCGACTTGATCGCTGGCTCTCCATTCTCGAGCGACATGCCGCGCGCGCAGAGTCATCTCGAGTTTGGGAGGCATTGATGCAGCGCGAGCTTACGTATCTGAGGATGGCAGATCGTTCTAGGGTGGAGGCACTTGTAGATCAAGTGATTGCGGCTGCGCCATCTACCCTTGTGGGGCAGGGTTGGGCTCAATTCGTCGCGCATGCGTTTCGCTGGGCTTCGGTTGCAGCGGTACGGCGATGGGTAATGGGTATTGTTGAGAAGGCAAGTGTGGGGCAGCAAGGGGCGGGGGAATTGGCTTGTTTACGACATGCCCTATTCCCCGCGGAAGACTGGTCCCGTGAACTGGTTGAAACGCTGAGTGGTGATGCTGCTTCAGACGCAGCGCTAGGCGTAGCGCACACCGTTGCCAACTTATGGCATGAGCCGATGACTAGGCCAGTGGTTCATCCGATTTTGCTTCTCCTCCTGCGTAGCAACGACGAGCGAGTGCTGACCGCGTTGTCGGCGATATTTATGAATGATGGGTTCGCTGCGGATGCCGAGACCAGAGAGTTGTTGGATGCCTTAGTGGTCTACCCAAGCGTGTTGAAGAACGGACGAGCAGAGCGCCTGCCTGAAATGCTGGTCAAGCTGGTAGTGTCCGAACCGACGCGAGTCTGCCAAGTAGTCCATGCACTACTCGACACGGCTGGCGACCAGATGGGTAACATCGCGACATCCTGGTACCTGAGCACCGAATGGTTGCTGGACATAGCGCTGCAGCTACAAGACATGGGTGCCTCTGAGCGCGCAGCCGGATTGGTACTCTTCGAGCGCATGTTGGAGTTCAACATGCCGCAAGCCAAGGAAATGACGCTGGATTTGGACAAGCGCACACCGGTCGGCAGTAGCCCTCGTGCGCCAGTGCGGCGTAGGTCGCGAGCCAAAATGCGCAAGCCGGTACGGCGAGGTTGATGCGACCATCGGCCTCCAAGTTGGAGAGCCCAAATAAGTCGGTCGAATGTCCGTAGGCGGTGATTGCGGCTATAGACCCGTCAGTATCGGACGACCGCACCCAGTCTCAAGCGGACAAACGCCACTCCATCTCGCCGCCCCCGAGCTCAAGGCATTTCCAGCGACCCACCAGCGCGAACGACCCACCGCCTCTTCTCCCCCTTGGCAATGGTCCCGTCCACCCCCTTCACGTCGAAGTAGAAGCTCGCGAGCCGTTGCTCCGCCAGCGGTCTGACCTCGCGCCGAGCGGCACGCGCGGCTCGCGTGCCGCTGCGGCGTTCAAGCCTTCACTTCCACCACCTGCTCGAAGCCGCCGAAGATCATGCGCTTGCCGTCGAAGGGCATGGGCGGGTTGCCCGGTGCCGACGGGTCCATGCGCGGGTCTTCCATCATCTTTTTCATGCCCGCGTCGCGCGTGGCCTTGTCCGGCCACTCCACCCATGAGAACGCCACCGTCTCGTCGGCCGTGGCCTGCACGGCACGGCGGAAATCGGTGAGCTTGCCGTCGGGCACGTCGTCGCCCCAGCCTTCGATCACGCGCAGGGCGCCCAGCTCGATGAAGATCGGGTCGAGCTGGCGAGCGTGCTCGATGAACTTCTGCTTGTTGGCCGTGGGAACGGCAATGACGAAACCATCGATGTAGGACATTTCTTCGCTCCGGTTGGGTTGCGGGGTCCGCGCCCTCGCCAGAGAGCACCCCCGTCCCCACGACGGTCGACCGGGCGAGAAATCGACATCGCCCCTCAAACCTTCGCCATCACCACATCCCCCACCGCCCGCGCCACGCACGGCAGGCAATAGCCCTCTGCCTTTTCTTCCGCGCTCAGGCCGGGCCACGGAATGTCGTAGCGCACCTGGCCCTGCAGCAAGCGCGCCATGCACGTGCGGCAGGTGCCGTTGCGGCACGACACCGGCCAGGCGATGCCCGCGCGCGCAAGCGCGGTGAACAGGCTGGTCTCGCTGTCGGTCTGTGCTTCCAGTGCCTGGCCATCGATGCGGATGCGGAAGGTATTCATGCGCGGGCAAAGGGGAAGGGCATGCGCTTAGACTTTTCGCATGACGCTGGAGTACTGGAAGTATGACGCGGGCACCGACGCCGTTGCCCCGCTGGTGATCCCCGCGGCCCTGGGTCGCGCCCGCACCTTCGACCTCGACGCCACGCTGCAGGTGCGCGTACTGGCGCAGGCCGGCGAGCCCTGGTTCGAGCTGAGCGTGGAGGTCGATGGGCAGCGCTGGTGGGCGCGCCGCGTGCCGGCGCAAAACCCGGGCGACACCGACGGCCTGGACTACCACTGCCGCCTCACCGTCGAGGCCGATGCCGATTGCCGCGTGCGCGCCAAGGCCAACGGCCAGGGCGTGCGGGTGTTGTCGCTGGTGTTGGAGGCCCGCGAAACGGCGTACTGAACCGGGCCGTGACCGTGTAAGGTGTTGCCCCTTCGCTGTCACGCGCATGCCCACCCCGCCGCACGCCCACGCCCGCCCCGGCGCGCAAGCCCTGCGCCCGTCGCGCGCGCTCGCGCCCTTCGTGGACCACTACTGGTTCGGCAGCGGCCGCGACGCGGCCGTGGCCACGCTGCGGCCCGATGGCCGGGTGGACGCGGTGCTCGCGCACAGCGCGCGCGGCGCGGCGCTGTCGGTGCATGGCTCGGTCACGGTGCGCACCGAACTGGCCTTGCAGGCCGACGCGCTGTACCTCGGCATCCAGTTCCGCGCCGGGCAGGCGCGGCACTTTCTGCATGTGCCCACGCCGCTGCTCACCGACGGCGCGCTGCCGGGCGAGGACGCCTTTGCGCCCGCGCTGCCACGCCTGCTCGATCTCAGCGACCCGCTGGCGGCCGTGCGCGCGGTCGAGGCCGCGCTGCTGCAGCACCTGGGGCGCACACCGCCCCGGGCCTCGCGCGCCGACGCGCTGGTCGCGCGCATCGAGGCCACGCGCGGCGCCGAGCGCATCGAGTCGTTGGCCGATCGCTTCGGCATCGGTCGCCGCCAGGTCGAGCGCTGTGTGCTGGAGGCCGTGGGCCTCACGCCCAAGGCCTTTGCGTCCATCGAGCGCTTCACCCACGCGGCGGCCTGCCTGCGCGCGGGCCTGCCGCCGGCCCATGCCGCGTTCGATGCCGGCTACGCCGACCAGAGCCACCTGCACCAGGCCTTCCGCCGCTACGCGGCCACCACGCCCGCGCGCTACGCGCGCGGCGAGGTCGCATTTCTTCAAGACGGCAAGCGCGTGCCCCACGACCATGCCGGGCATCGCAACCCCTGCCCGATCTGAAGGAGTGAAACCATGACGCTGTGGACCGGCATCGTTACCGAACACGTGAACGCCTCGCGCGATTTCTACACCCGCCTCTTCGGCGCCGACGTGGTCTACGAAGGCGAAGGCGCGTGGTTCGTGCTGCTGCGCCTGGGCGAGCGCGAGCTGGCCTTCATGCGGCCGGGCCTGGACACGCAGGCCCCGATCTTCCAGGGCGCGTACGGCGGCCAGGGCATGTGGCTTGCCCTCGACGTGGACGACGCCGAGGCCGAGCACCGCCGCCTCGTGGCCCTGGGCGCGCCCGTGGTGCTGCCGCTGCGCGACGAGCCCTGGGGCGACCGCCACTTCGTGCTGCGCGACCCGAACGGCATCGGTGTCGACATCGTGCAGCGGCTCGCCGCCTGAACCCGTTTTCTTCATGACACGCACCGACACCACCGCCCCACCGCCCTCGCTCTGGGCCGATCTGCGCGCCGCGCTGCGCGGCACGCAGGCCGACTACACGCGCATCCCGCTCAAGCGCGCGGTGCTGCTGCTGGCCATTCCCATGATGCTCGAGCTCGTGCTCGAGTCCACCTTCGCGGTGGTCGACATCTTCTTCGTCGCCCAGCTCGGCGCATCCGCCGTGGCCACGGTGGGCCTCACCGAGACCTACCTGTTCCTGCTGTACTCGGTGGCCATGGGCCTGGCCACGGCGGTCACGGCCATCGTGGCGCGGCGCGTGGGCGAGCAGCGCGGCGAGGCGGCCGCGCTGTCGGCGGTGCAGGCCATCGTGCTGGCGGTGCTGGTCTCGCTGCCGGTCACGTTCGCGGGCATCTTCTGGGCGCAAGACCTGCTGCGCCTCATGGGGGCCGACGCCTGGGCCATCGAGCACGGCTACCGCTACACGCAGTGGATGCTGGGCGGCAACCTCGTGATCCTGCTGCTGTTCGTGATCAACGCGGTGTTTCGCGGCGCGGGCGACGCGGCCGCCGCCATGCGCGTGCTGTGGGTGGCCAACGCGGTCAACATCGCGCTCGACCCGCTGCTCATCTTCGGCCTCGGCCCCATACCGGCCATGGGCGTGGAGGGCGCGGCCATCGCCACCAACATCGGCCGCGGCGTGGGCGTGCTCATGCAGCTGTGGATCCTCGCGCGCGGCAGCGAGCACCTGCGCCTGACGGCCGCGAGCCTGCGCTGGGACGGCGCCACGCTGCTGCAGATCGCGCGCACCTCGCTCGGCGGCATCGGCCAGATGATCATCGCCATGACGGCCTGGGTGTTCCTCATGCGCATCCTGGCCAGCCTGTCGACCGAGGCGGTGGCGGGCGCCACCATCGCCATGCGCGTGATGATGTTCACCCTCATGCCCGCGTGGGGCATGTCGAACGCCGCGGCCACGCTGGTGGGGCAGAACCTGGGCGCGGGCGACGCCGTGCGCGCGGAGGCCGCGGTGTGGCGCATCGGCTGGATGAACATGGTCTTCACGCTCGCGGTGTCGGTGGCCTTCTTCTTCGCGCACGACGCCATCATCGGCCTGTTCACCGACGATCCTGCGGTGATCGCGGTGGGTGGCGAATGGCTGTCCATCCTCGCGTACTCGTACTTCGTGTACGGCTGGTGGATGGTGGCCGTGCAGGCCTTCAACGGCGCGGGCGACACGCTCACGCCCACCTGGATCAACTTCGTGTTCTTCTGGCTGATCCAGCTGCCGCTGGCCTGGGCGCTCGCGCTGCCGCTGGGCTGGGCGCACTCGGGCGTGTTCTGGGGCGTGTTCGTGTCGGAAACCGCGGTGGGGCTGTTCACGCTGTGGCTGTTCTCGCGCGGCGGCTGGAAAAAGGTGAGGGTGTGACAGGCCGCCCCGTGCCCGTGCGGCTGCTCGGCGCGCATCCGCTGGACGAACTCGTTGCGCACATCCGCGCGCTGCCACGCACGGGCCGCGCGGTGTGCCTGGTGGCCATCGACGGCCGCAGCGGCAGCGGCAAGTCCACGCTCGCACAGGCACTGGCCGATGCACTGCCGCCCGCGCGCGTGATCGACGGCGACGACTTCTACGGCGGCGGTGTCGATCTGCGCCACGACACGCCCGCCGAACGCGCAGCGGCGTGCATCGACTGGCGGCGACAGCGCGAGGTGCTCACGGCCCTGCGCGCCGGCCGGCCCGCCACCTACCGCGGCTTCGACTGGGACGCCTTCGACGGCTCGCTGTGCGCCACCGAAACGCGCGTGGCCCCGGCACCGCTCGTGGTGCTCGAAGGCGTGTACAGCGCGCGCGCCGAACTGGCCGACCTGCTCGACCTTCGCGCCGTGCTCGGGGTGGACGACGCGCTGCGCGAACAGCGCCTGCGTGCGCGCGAAGGCGGCATCGGCCCCTGGGAGCGGCAGTGGATCGAGGCCGAAGTGCCGTATTTCGAGCGATTGCTCGCGGGCGTTGAGCGCTAGAGTCGACGCACCTGAACAAGGGAGGAAACCACGCATGTTCGGCATGTTCGAAACGGCACGGCCCGGGCGGGCCTGGGGGCGGTCGGGCTTGGCGGCGGTCGCGCTGGGCATTGCGGCGGCTACGCCCGCACCGGCGCAGACCCCGCCGCAGACGGCCGCGGCCCTCCCCACGGTATTGCGCCTGTTGTGCGAAGAAGCGGCCGCCGGCGCGGCGGTGACCCTCAATGGCGAAGCGCGCGGCGAATGCCCGGCCGACGGCCCGCTCGACCTGATCGTGGTGCCCGGCACCTACCGCTTGCGCGCGGCCAAGCCGGCCGGCCTGGACCAGGAACGCGTGTTCGAGAAAGAGCTGCGCATCCTGCCGGGCACCTTGCCGCGCCAGGAGGTGCTGCTCGGCAACGCGCGGCCCACCGCCGACGCCCAGCGCCGCCAGGCCGAGCAGCAGGCCCTGGCGGAGCAGGCGCGCGAGAAAGCGCTGCGCGAAAGAGCGGCCATCGAACGCCCCATCGACGAGGCCCTGGCCGCCCACGACGCGCAGCACGGCCTGTTCTGCTTCGCGGTGCAGCGAACCAGCTGGCGCCACAAGCGCGCGGTGTCGCCGGTGTGGGAAACCCCCACCGCGGGCGACAAGAGCCGAACGGCGCAACTCGCCTCGCTGCGCGGCTTCGTCGAAGCCCTGCACGCCGCGGACGACGACTGGTTCGCCTGGCCCGCCTACGGCCAGGGCGGCGCCGAGCCCGTGCCGCGCTGGGACCGCCCGACAGACACCGCAGCCATCGAAGGCGCGCGGACCGTGGTGCTCGTGAACGGACGCCAGCTCTCGTTCGGGCGCGGCCTCGAGGAGCAGGACGTGACGCAGCATTGCTACAGCACGGCCGATCAGGCGCATCTGGCGCGCCAGTGGTACGCCGGGGGCATGGCGTCGCTGGCGGTGGTGCCCCCCGGCAGCCGGCCGGCGCCGCCCCCACAGGCGTTGGCGCCCGGCCGCCAGTTCTGCACCGCCGCCGTGCGTGTGGGCGACAGCGCGCACCAGGTGCGCAGCGGGGTGTGGGCGCCCGGTGGGGCCACGCTGTCCGAACGGCAGCTGTTCAACGCGTTCGTGACCTTCAGCAGCGCGGTTCAGACCAGCGACCCTGAGCGATGGCCTGCCCTGATGCGCGGCCCCCTCAATGGAAGCTGCCAAGGCAAATCCGGGCTGTCGAGCAAATGCGTGGCCCGCTTCGAGAGCCACGGCCGCAAGGACATGCAGGGCGACATCGTCTGCCTGCCCGACGCGATGTCGGCCTTTCAGCAGCGCCAGGCCTACAAGGCCGCGGCGCTGCGCGACCAGATTGTGAGCGACGACTTCGAGTGGGCGCCCGCGGGCGCCACCCTTATCGAAAGACCCTGACCATGACCCGCGCGTCCCCATTCCTTGCGCGCCGCCCGCTGGCCCTGTTGCTGGCCGCGCTGCTGAGCGCCCTGCTGTCGGCCCTGGCCGTGCCCGCACGGGCGGTCTCCAACGCCCCGCCCGCGACCGACGCCGCCCACCTGCAAGGTCTGGTCTCTCAGCTCGACGCGATGGACCGCGCCGAGCTGCTGGATCTGCTCGACCAGGCCGATCGCTGCACGCTGGCGCGCGACTTCCCCTGCGCCGAGGCGCGCCACCGCCGCGCGCGCCTGTACGCGCACCAGCAGCGCGACCGCGCCTGGCTGGCCAAATCGAAGGCCTTCCTCGAGGAAGAGCGCGAGCTGCAGGCGCGCGAAGAGAAGCGGCGCGAGCGCGAGGCGCAACGCCTGGCGCTGGAAGACGAATGCGCGCGCTTTTGCCCCGTGCCCGCGCAGTACCGCCAGTGCGTGGCGGGCCAGCGCTACGTGGGCAACTGCACCGACGGCAGCCCCACGCCCAGCCTGGCCGACGGCATGCGCGAAGGCTTCGCGTCGGCCATGAACGGGGCGCAGCGGCTGAACAACATCCACAACCAGGCCATGAACCGCCTGCAGGACACCCAGGCCGAGCAGCGGCGCGCCACGGCCCGCGAAGAAGAGGCGCAGCAGACCCGCCGCGCGCAGCAGGCGGCGCTGGCGCGCGAACGCCAGTCGCAGGCCCAGGCACCCGCACCGTCGCAGGCCGCCGCGCCCGCCCGGGCCGAAGCGCCGCTCTACACCTTCAACTGGCCGGGCAGCCTGAGCTCGGACAGCATGCACGCGTCCGAGGCCGAGGCGCGCGCCGAGGTCGCGCGCCTGGCCGAGCGCGCGCGCCGCGGCGAAACCGAGCCGACGAAGATCCAGCGCGGCCTCATTCCCGACGCGGTGTCCTACGAGTGGGTCAAGACCGGCCCGACCCAGTGCCGGCCGAACACCAGCGGTGGCAAAACCCTCTGGTGGTGCTGGGCCGACACCGAGTACCGCGTAGTCTCGCGCGCACCGCGCCCCAGCGGCGGCAACAACGCGCCGGCCGCGGGCGTGGCGCGCTGAACGCGGCGCCCTACGGGCGCGCCGCCTTCTTCGCCTTGGCCGCGGGCTTGAGCCGCGCGCTGGCGTCATCGAGCCACAGCAGGGCTTCGGTGTGCGCCATGAAGCGGCGCAGGTAGTCGGGCGAGAGCTCGGTGAGCAGGCCCAGGGTGCGCAGCACCAGCATGTGCGAATTGAGCGGGCCCGCGTTCTCGGCGCCGCGCCGCACCGCCTGGTGCACGGCCTCGACCGCGCTCAGGCGGGCCCAGCCCTCGTGAAAGGCCGCGGCGCTGCGCAGTTCGCCGCGCGCGGTGGCCGAGCGGCCCGTGACCCGCTCGATGTGGCGGTTGAGCTCGGCCAGCGGCGCGGCGTGCGGCTTATTCACGCGGGGCTCCGCTCGCGGGCTTGGTCGCGGCCGAGGATGCGGGCGTGCGCGGCACGGGCGCCATTTCCACGCGGCGGTTGAGCGCGCGGCCGCTTTCGTCGGCGTTCGAGGCCACGGGCTGCTCGGCGCCGAAGGCGGCGCTGAACACGCGCTGCGGCGGCATGCCTTCCTGGATCAGCGCGCGCGTGACCGTGAGCGCGCGCTGCGCCGAGAGTTCGAGGTTGTCGGCGAAGCGCTGGTTGCTCGCGTGCACCGGGCGGTCGTCGGTGAAGCCGCTCACCATCAGCATCTCGTCGCGCTCGCCCAGGTACACCAGCAGCGGCGGCACCAGGCTCTTGAGGATCTGCCGGCCCTCGGGGCGCAGCTCGTCGGAGTTGAGCGCGAACAGCACGCTGCCGCTGATGCCGATGCGGCCGTTGTTGAGCGTGACGCGCCCGCTCTGCAGCGGGATCGCGAGCGCCTTCTCGAGCGCCATGCGGCGCTGCTCCTCCTGCTCGCGCTTGCGCACCTCGGCCTGCAGGCTGTTCACCAGGTCCATCTGCACCACGAGCACGCCGACCAGGATGAGCACGAAGGCGCCCACCAGCCCGGCCATGAGGTCGCCGAAGGCGGCCCACACGGGGGCCTGGTGCTCGGCGTGTTCGGCGTCGTCGCCGTGGCGGTCGTCCAGCCCCAGCATCAGGCGGCCTTGCGCGTGTCGGGCTGGCTGCGCAGGCGGCGCAGGTCTTCGACGATGCCTTGCTGTGCGCTGATGCTGAGGTCGACCACCTCGCGCGCCTGCGCCACGTAGTAGGCGAGCTGTTCGTCACTGCGCGCCATCGATTGCGCGAGCGCGTTCTGAATGGCCTGCAGGCTGTGCATCAGCGCCTGGTTGCTGTCGCTGAAGCGCTGCACGCCCTGACCGAAGTGTTCGCCGAGCTGTGCAAGGCCCGTGGCGCTGGTCTGGATGCGCGCGGCCACGTCTTCGGCGTGCACGGCCTGCGCACCCACGGTGTCGGCGAACTGGCGGCCCATCTGGTCGAGCACCGCACCCGCAGAGCCGACCAGGGTTTCGATGGCGGCGCGCTGCCCGTCGGTGGTCTGCTGCACGCGTTGCAGCAGGGCGTCGATCTGCTGCATGAGCGTGGCGCGTTCCTGCAGCGCGGCCTGGTCGCGCTCGTCGAGCTGGCCGAGCTCGCGGCGCAATTGCGCCATCACCTCGGCCGCGGCGCGCGGGGCTTCGGTGGCGCTGTCGATCAGGCGGGCCATCGGCGCTTCGAGCGCCTGGCCGAGTTGCTCGAGCTGGGCGCCGGCCTGTGCGTTGAACGCCGCCTGCTGTTCGCCCAGGCGCTGCAGCGCGGCCTCGCCGCGCGCGTCGAATCGATCGGCCAGGGCCTGCACCTGCTCGGCCACCGTCGCGCTCACGCGCGCCTGCAGTTGCGCGGCCTCGTGCGCCAGGCGTTCGTGCAGTCGCGTGGTGTCTTGCGCCATGCCCGCCATGGCCGCGCTCACCACGGGGGTGAGGTTCTCGCCGGCCGCGCGTGCCCCGGCTTCCAGGCCCTGGCGCAGCGATTGTTCGACCGAGCGCGCGAGCTCTCGGTAAGCCGCGTCGGCGCGGTCGAGGAAAGCGCCCTGGCGCGCGAGCAGGTCTTCATCGAGCCGCTGGCCGCGCTGCTCCACCTGGGCGACGAGGGCCTGCAACTGCGCCACCACCGCGGGCAGCAACTGGGCCTGCTGCTGCAGCGCGTCAACCGTGGCCTGGCGCTGGTGTGCGAGCGAGAACGCGCGAAAGTGCGTGGCCACGCGCGCGTCGAGCAGGCGCAGCGCCTCGGCGCGCTCGCGGCGCGCGATGGCCGACATCAGGCCCAGCATGGCCGAGGTGGCCACGCCCACCACCGAGGTGCCGAAGGCCAGGCCCAGGCCCTTGATGGGCGCGGCCAGCGCGGTGCGGATGGCCTGCAGATCGGCCGAGCCTTCGAGCGTGAACACCACACCCTTGAAGGTGATGACCATGCCCAGGAAAGTGCCCAGCATGCCCAGCATCACAAGCAGGCCGATGAGGTAGGGCGTGAGCGCCAGGCCGGGCAGGGCGCCGCGCTCGGTCTCGATGCGCTGGCGCACGGCGGCCTGCAGCGCGGCGGGCACGCGCGGCAGCCAGTCGTCGAGCGCGGCCAGGGGTTGCGGCACCTCGGCCAGTGCGCGCGCCAGGCCGGCGCTGGCCTGGCGGTGGCGCTGCAACTCGTGCGCGCCCACGAGGTAGGCCGCGCCGATGAGCGCGGTCATGGCCAGGGCCAGGGCGCTGGTGCCGATGAAGCCCAGGCCCACCCAGGCGAGGGACGCGAGCCCGAGCGCGAAGGCGGCGGCGAAGAAAAAGCGGTTCAGGGAAGCACGGTTCATGGGCGGGGCGTCAGGGGGTGGGGCCGGCCTGCTCGAAGGCTTCGACCAGGCCGGTCACCGGTTGCAGGCGCAGGTCGAGCTCGGCGCGCAGCGCCTGTTGCAGCTCGGCTTCGAAGGTGGCGGGCCAGGTCTCGGGCTCGCTCTGGCGCAGCTGTTCGAAACGCGCCTTGAGGAACTGGGGCACGTCGGCCAGCAGACGCTGCTCGCGCCCGCCGAGCAACTGGTCGAGCGTGGCGTCGAGCTGGGCCAGCCGGGCCAGTTGCGGCGAGGCGGCCGCGAGCGTCTGGCGTGCGTGCTGGCGGAAGGCGTCGATGGCGGTTTCCATGCGCCGCTGCAGCGCGAGGCAGCGCTGGTGCGTGGGCGCGAAGCTGGTGTCGTCGGGCATCAGCGGCAGCGCGGGCGGGGCCGCGATGCCGTGTTCGAGCGTGTCGCGCAGGGCCTGCAGGGCCGGGCGCAGGCCGGGCCCGGCCGCGCCGGGGCGGGTGGCGCGCCGCTGCGCCGGGGCGGCCTGGATGGCCTGGTGCGCCGCGTGCAGGGCGATCGCATCGCGCACGTTGAGCCAGCCGCCCAGGCGCTCGGCCAGGTCCTGCCGCGGGGCGTCGGCGGGCGCGGGCAGCCAGGCGGCGAGCTGTCGCACCAGAGCGGTTCGGTGGGCTAGGGGGCGCAAGAAACGGTCCTCGGCGCGGCCACGGGGCGGATCCGGCGGCGCTGGCCAGAAAGAACAAAGGGCCTTGGTGAACAAGGCCCTTTGGCAATGGGTGGTGGAGACGAGGAGGATCGAACTCCCGACCTTCGCATTGCGAACGCGACGCTCTCCCAGCTGAGCTACGTCCCCACGAAAAACCGCATTTTAGCCACAAGCTCAGACCATGCCGTTGCGTCGGGCGAGTTCGACGAACAGGGCGGAGTGGTCGAGGTCGCCCACGCCCTGTTGGACGGCCTCGGCGAAGAGCCGCTCGAACAGGCCGGTGATGGGCGCCTCGAAGCCGAGCTCGCCCGCGGTGGTCATGGCGTTGCGCATGTCCTTGAGCTGCACGGTCATGGCGGCGCGCTTGGTGAAGTCGCGCTCGACCATGCGCTGGCCGTGCACCTGCAGCACGCGGCTCTCGGCGAAACCGCCGCCGATGGCCTGGCGCACCTTGCCCATGTCGGCGCCGCCCTTCTCGCACATCAGCAGCGCCTCGGCCACGGCGCCGATGGTGATGCCCACGATCATCTGGTTCGCGAGCTTGGCGAGCTGGCCCGCGCCGTGCGGGCCCACGTGCGTGGGCCGGCCCAGGATCTCGAACACCGGGCGCGCGCGCTCGAAATCGCCCGCCTTGCCGCCGGCCATGATGGCCAGCGTGCCCGCCTCGGCGCCCACGGTGCCACCCGACACGGGCGCGTCCACGTGGCCCAGGCCCAGCGCGGCCAGGCGCTGCGCGTGGTCGCGCGCCTGACGCGGCAGGATGGACGACATGTCCACCACCAGGCCGCCGCGCGCCAGGCCGGCGGCCGCGCCCTGGCGGAACAGCACGTCGTCCACCACGTCGCCGTTTTCCAGCAGGGTGATCACGATGTCGGCCCGGCCGGCCGCCTCACCGGGCGTGTCGGCCACGTGTGCCCCGAAGGGCAGCAGCCGCTCGGCCTTGCTGCGCGAGCGGTTCCACACGCTCACGCGGCAACCGGCTTCGCACAGGCGGCGCGCCATGGGGAAGCCCATGAGGCCGATGCCGAGCACGGCCACGCGCAGTTCGGTCTGGGGAGAGGGGGCGGGGGTGTTGTCGCTCACGGGTGTCTCGCTGGCGGGTGGCGCCGGATTCTAGGGAAGTGCTCAAAAAAAACGCGGTCACCGACCAGGGCCGGGACCGCGCGCAAGTGGATCGCCCGGGCCTTTTCAGGACCTGCGACGACCACGGAGTTGATCGGTACCGGGGGCGCCACCGCTGTCGCCGCCCCCGAGCTGGTCTTGCAGCGCCTGCGCCGCCTTGCCGGTGTGATCGCCCATGAGCCGCACGGCGGTGTCGGCGTCGCCTTGCGCGATCGCGTCCACGATCGCTTCGTGCTCGTCCCAGACCGGGCGGCGCAGGTCGTCGGACTGCAGGGCCAGGCCCATGGCGCGGCGGATGTGGTGCAGGTGCAGCTGCGCGCTGCGCTCGATGAATGGGTTGCCCGCAGCGCGGTAGACCGCGGCGTGGAAGGCGATGTCGGCCTCGATCAGGGCCTTGAGGTCGCCGCGCCGGTCGGCCGCGTGGCCCTGATCGATCAGCGCGCGGTCGATGCGCGCGCGGCGCTCGGCCGCCAGGCGCACGGCGAGCGCATCGAGTGCCGCGCGCACCTGGTAGACCTGGCCGATCTGGGCCGGATCGAGCGGGGCCACCTGCAGGCCGCGCGTGCGCTGGCCCGCGCCCTGCGCGAGCAGCGGGGCATCGAGCACGAAGCCGTCTTTCTTGAGCAGGCGCAGCGCCTGCATCACGGGCTGGCGCGACACCGCGAGCCGCTCGGCCAGTTCGTCCTGCGTGATGCGCCGGCCCGGTGGCAGCGCGCCGGTGCTGATCGAATCGAGCAGCGCGACGTACACCTGCTCGACCAGGTCGGGCGAGGTTTCGATGCGGTGCAGCTGGGCCGTCATGGCGGGTTTCTGAATTCCGTATACAGAATTCGCAAAGCATACCCGATGGGGGTATGCCGGGGTGTCGCCTCTGGTCGAAATACGGGGAACCCCCATGACACAATGCCCCGCCATGGACCTGAGTTTCAACCGCGACCCCGCCTGGCTCGACAGCGAATACAACAACCGCGCCCTGGTGCCCGAGCACCCGGCCATCTTCGAGCGCTGGGCCCGCGACTCGCAGGCCGCACGCCAGCAAGGCCCGGCGCTGATCGACCTGCGCTACGGCCACGGCCCCGGCGAATCGCTGGACATCTTTCCCGCGCAGGGCCGCGGCGGCGCGGCGGCCCCGGTGCTGTTCTTCATCCACGGCGGCTACTGGCGCAGCCTCGACAAGGCCGACCACTCGTTCCTCGCGCCCGCGTTCCAGCGCCTGGGCGTGTGCGTGGTGGTGGTCAATTACGCGCTGTGCCCGGCGGTGACCATTCCCGACATCACGCTGCAGATGGTGCAGGCCCTGGCCTGGACGCACCGCCACATCGGCGTGCACGGCGGCGACGCCACGCGCATCACGGTGGCGGGTCATTCGGCGGGCGGCCACCTCGCGGCCATGATGCTCGCCTGCCGCTGGGCCGAGGTGGGCGCCGACCTGCCGCCCGCGCTGGTGCGCAATGCGCTGTCGGTCTCGGGCGTGTTCGATCTGGAGCCCGTGCGGCTGGCGCCCTTCGTGGCGCCCTCGCTGCGGCTCACGCCCGCGCAGGTGCGCAAGGCCAGCCCCGCGCGCCTGCCTTCACCGGGCCTGCGCGAGGGCCGTGGCCGGCTCTACGCCGTGGCCGGGGGCGACGAGAGCAGCGAGTTCCGGCGCCAGAACGCCTTGATCCGGCCCGCCTGGGGTCGCGACACCGTGCCGGTCTGCGAAGACCTGCCGGGCCTGAACCACTTCACGGTGCTCGACGCGCTGATCGAGCCCAAACACCGGCTGCACGCGCTCGCGCGCGAGCTGCTCGGCGTGTGAATCACATCAGCAGGTGCTCGCCGGCGTTGTCGCCGCCGAGGATCACGTAGTTCACCTTGCGGATGTCGAGCAGCTTCGTGCCGCCGGCATAGCTGATCGAGCTCTGCACGTCCTGCTCCATCTCGGTCAGCGTGTGCGCGAGCGGGCCCTTGATGGGTTCGAGGATGCGCTTGCCCTCGACGTGCTTGTACTCGCCCTTGTTGAAGTCGCTGGCCGAGCCGTAGTACTCCTTGTAGAGCACGCCGTCGACTTCCACGGTCTGGCCCGGTGATTCCTCGTGGCCCGCGAACAGCGAGCCGATCATCACCATGCTCGCGCCGAAGCGCACGCTCTTGGCGATGTCGCCATGGCAGCGGATGCCGCCGTCGGCAATGATGGGCTTGGTGGCCACGCGCGCGCACCACTTGAGCGCGCTCAGTTGCCAGCCGCCGGTGCCGAAGCCGGTCTTGAGCTTGGTGATGCAGACCTTGCCCGGCCCCACGCCCACCTTGGTCGCGTCGGCGCCCCAGTTCTCCAGGTCGATCACCGCCTCGGGCGTGGCCACGTTGCCGGCGATCACGAAGGTGTCGGGCAGGCGGGCCTTGAGGTGGGCGATCATTTCCTTGACGCTGTCGGCGTGGCCGTGCGCGATGTCGATGGTGACGTACTCGGGGCGCAGGCCCTCGGCCACCAGCGCGTCCACCGTGGCGTAGTCGGGCGCCTTCACGCCGAGCGAGATCGATGCATAACAGCCCTTGGCCTGCATGTCGCGCACGAACTTCACGTTGTCCAGATCGAAGCGGTGCATCACGTAGAAGTAGCCGTGCTGCGCCAGCCAGGTGCAGATGGACTCGTCGACCACCGTCTTCATGTTGGCGGGCACCACGGGCAGGCGAAAGCGCCGCCCGCCGAGCTCCACGCCGGCGTCGCACTCCGAGCGGCTTTCCACGCGGCACTTGCGCGGCAGCAGCAGGATGTTGTCGTAGTCGAAGATTTCCATGGTGGTCCAGGCAAAAAAATACCGGGCACAGAAAACCTGGGCCCGGTGCGCGATTCTAGGCCGATGTGCACCGGCGCGCCGCTTATGGTGTGCATATGCCCGCGCGTATGGCGTGGTCGGGCCGTGGGCCCTTTCTACAATCGCCCGATGTCGCCGGATCTGTTCTCGCCCCCTGTGTCCCCGCTCGTGAGCGGCCTCAACCCCGAGCAGGCCGCGGCCGTCACGCTGCCGGCCGAACACGCGCTCATCCTCGCGGGCGCGGGCTCGGGCAAGACGCGCGTGCTCACCACGCGCATCGCCTGGCTGCTGCAGACCGGCCAGGTCGGTCCCGGCGGCGTGATGGCCGTCACCTTCACCAACAAGGCCGCGCGCGAAATGACCACGCGCCTGTCGGCCATGCTGCCGGTGAACGTGCGCGGCATGTGGATCGGCACGTTCCACGGCCTGTGCAACCGCCTGCTGCGCGCGCACCACCAGGCCGCGGCCTTGCCCGCCACCTTCCAGATCCTGGACACGCAGGACCAGCTCTCGGCCATCAAGCGCCTGTGCAAGCAGCACAACGTGGACGACGAGCGCTTTCCGCCCAAGGAACTGCAGTGGTTCATCGCGGGCGCCAAGGAAGAGGGCCTGCGCGCGCGCGACGTGCCCGCGCGCGACGAAGAAACCCGCCGCAAGGTGGAGCTGTACGCGCTCTACGACGAGCAGTGCCAGCGCGAGGGCGTGGTCGATTTCGGCGAGCTCATGCTGCGCAGCTACGAACTGCTGCGCGACAACGACGCGCTGCGCGAGCACTACCAGCGGCGTTTCCGCCATGTGCTGATCGACGAGTTCCAGGACACCAACAAGCTGCAGTACGCCTGGCTCAAGCTGTTCGCGCCGCCGCCGCTCGAAGGCCTGGGCACCGGCACCGGCGCGGTGTTCGCCGTGGGCGACGACGACCAGAGCATCTACGCCTTCCGCGGCGCGCGCGTGGGCAACATGGCCGACTTCGTGCGCGAGTACCGCGTGCGGCACCAGATCAAGCTCGAGCAGAACTACCGCAGCGTGAGCAACATCCTCGACGCCGCGAACCACCTGATCGGCCACAACCAGCGCCGCCTGGGCAAGAACCTGCGCACCGACGCGGGCGCCGGCGAGCCGGTGCGCGTGAACGAGGCCGTGAGCGATTTCGCCGAGGCGCAGTGGCTGGTCGAGGAGATCAAGGCCCTGGTGCGCGAAGAGGTGCCGCGCAGCGAGATCGCGGTGCTTTACCGCAGCAACGCGCAAAGCCGCGTGGTGGAAACCGCGCTGTTCAACGCCGGCCTGCCGTACCGCGTGTACGGCGGCCTGCGCTTCTTCGAGCGCGCCGAGATCAAGCACGCGCTGGCCTACCTGCGGCTGATCGAGAACCCGCGCGACGACACCAGCTTCCTGCGCGTGGTGAACTTCCCGCCGCGCGGCATCGGCGCGCGCAGCATCGAGCAACTGCAGGACGTGGCGCGCGCCGCGGGCTGCTCGCTGCACGACGCGGTGAGCGCCGTGACCGGCCGCGCGGGCGTGGCCATCGGCGGCTTCGTCGCGAAGATGGACGTGATGCGCGAGCGCAGCGAGGGCGCGAGCCTCAAGGACATCATCGAGCTGGTGCTCGAACACAGCGGCCTGATCGAACACTACCGGCAGGAGCGCGAGGGCCAGGAGCGGGTGGAGAACCTGGAAGAACTCGTGAACGCGGCCGAGAGCTTCGTGATGCAGGAGGGCTTCGGCCGCGACGCCGCTGCGCTCACGCAAAGCCCCGCGAGCCAGGGGCTCGACCCGAACGCGCCGCCGCTGGCCGTGCCGATCGCCGACCCCGCGCCCGACGCCGACACCGGCGAGACCCTGAGCCCGCTCGCGGCCTTCCTCTCGCACGCGGCGCTCGAGTCGGGCGACAACCAGGCCCATGCCGGCCAGGACGCGGTGCAGCTCATGACGGTGCACGCGGCCAAGGGCCTGGAGTTCGACTGCGTGTTCATCACCGGCCTCGAAGAGGGCCTGTTCCCGCACGAGAACGCCATGAGCGACCGCGACGGCCTCGAGGAAGAGCGCCGCCTGATGTACGTGGCGATCACGCGCGCGCGCAAGCGCCTGTACCTGAGCCATTCGCAGACGCGGCTGCTGCACGGGCAGACGCGCTACAACCTCAAGAGCCGCTTTTTCGACGAGCTGCCCGAGCACTGCCTGAAGTGGCTCACGCCGCCGCAGGCCCAGGGCTGGGGCGGCATGGGCAGCGCGGGCTGGGGCGGGCACCGCGCCATGGGCGCACGCAGCGAGCCGCAGCCCGCCTGGTCGCCCGGCTGGAAGGCCGCGAGCGCCCCCGCGCCCGAGCCCGACCGCGGCACCGCGATCAAGGCCGGCATGGCGGTGTTCCACAACAAGTTCGGCGAGGGCAAGGTGCTTGCGGTGGAGGGCGCGGGCGACGACGCGCGCGCGCAGGTGAGCTTCAACCGCCACGGCACCAAGTGGCTGGCCCTCAGCGTGGCCAAGCTCACCCCCATCGAATGAAAAAAGCCCCCCGGCCATCGCCGGGGGGCTCGCAGGGTGCGATGGCGAGCGGGCTCAGGACCCGATCACCCCGCCATCGTTCTTGGTGATCACGATCGTGGCCGAGCGCGGGCGTTGGCCCGCGCCGTAGCCGGCGTTGGACGGCCACTGGCTTTCGTACTTGGCCGGGTCGCCGATGTCGGCCATCTTGGTGTTCTCGCCCGCATGCTGGATGTTCACGAACAGCGCGCGGCCATCGGGCGTTTCGGTGATGCCGGTGATCTCGGCACCCCTGGGGCCGACGAGGAAGCGGCGCAGCGTGGCCGGCGTCTGCGCCTTGCCCGCGGGCGTGCTCACTTCGCGCTCGCCGGCCTTGAGCGTCACGCGGCGGCCGTCGCCCACCTGGCCCGGCAGCGCGGCCAGCAGCATGCAGTTGGTCTTGTCGGTGTAGGCGCCGTCGTCGGTCTCGATCCAGCAGATGCCCGTGGCCTTGCTGAACACCAGGCCGTCAGGCGAGGACAAGTCGTTGTCGGCGGTGAGGCTGGAGAGGTTCACCGTGGCCTGGTCGGCGTCGGCCTCCGAACCGAACAGGTAGATGTCCCAGCGGAACGTCGCCTCGGCGGGCGTGGCCTCGGCCAGGCGCACGATGTGGCCGTGCACGTTGCCTTTTTGCTCCTTGCCGGCCTTGAGGTCGGTGTAGGCGCGCGGGTTGGCCGCGTCCACCGTGGCGGGCGTGCGCTGGCTGTTGTTGGTGAGGGTGATGTAGACCTCGCCGTTCCTGGGGTTCACGCCGGTCCACTCGGGGCGGTCCATCTTGGTCGCGCCCGCGGCGTCGGCGGCCAGGCGCGTGAACACGCAGACGTCGGCCTGGGTCTTGAAGTCGAAGCCCCTGTAGGCGGCGATGGCCGGGTTCTTCGGCGACAGCTCGAGCCACTCGCCCGTGCCGTCGGGGTTGAAGCGCGCCACGTACAGCGTGCCGCTGTCCAGGTACTTGTCGCCCGCGGCGAGGCGGTTGCGCGGCTGGGCATCGGCCGGGTCCCACTTCTCGCTCGACACGAACTTGTAGATGTACTCGCCGCGCGCGTCGCAGCCCATGTAGGCCACCACCGGCTGGCCCGCCACCGGCACGGCGAAGCTCACGTTTTCGTGCGCGAAGCGGCCCAGCGCGGTGCGCTTGGTGAGCAGGGTGTTCGGGTTGTACGGGTCGAGTTCGACCACGTAGCCAAAGGTGTGGAATTCA
This sequence comes from Hydrogenophaga crocea, assembly GCF_011388215.1. Lineage (NCBI taxonomy): Bacteria > Pseudomonadati > Pseudomonadota > Betaproteobacteria > Burkholderiales > Comamonadaceae > Hydrogenophaga > Hydrogenophaga crocea. Next base: position 2,268,883 of record NZ_CP049989.1, on the reverse strand, counting down.
TTGCGGTAGTCCTCGCGCGCGCTCGCGCCGGTGACGCCGGTGTTCCAGCGCTGGAAGCGGTCTTCGCTGCCGCCCGATTCCCAGCCGTGGCGGCTCGGCGCGCCCGCGCGACGGCCGTAGCGGTTGAAGGCGTTGACCATCTTCGGGTCGTTGCGGCGTGCGTCGTCCTGCGCGTCGCGGAAGAAGTAGCCGAACCAGTTTTCTTCGCCCGACACCAGCGTGCCCCAGGGCGTGCGGCCGGTGCCGCAGTTGTTCACCGTGCCGCGGGCCTTGGTGCCGCCGGGGCTGAAGCGCGTGACCAGGTGCGCGCTGCCCGCGGCGGGGCCGGTGAACACGGCCTCGCTGAGCGTGGTGATGCGCCGGTTCAGCGGCGAGTCCTGGCGCGTGACCCAGCGGCGGCCGTCGCGGCGCACCTCGACCACCGAGATGCCGTGGATCATCAGCTCCTTGTCGATCTCGGCCGCGGGCCGCGGCAGCGTGGACGTGCCGCCGTTGGCGTGGATGAAGAACGACGAGAGCTTCTCGTCCGTCGTGGCCTCGTGGTTCATCGCGAGCACGCCGCGCGACGAGAACGTGGCCGAGGGCTTGCCCTCGGCGTCGAGGCCGAACCACTCGATGCCGTCGTGGTGATCGCCCGCGCGGCGGCCCCATTCGTTGTCGGTGCCGTCGTTCTTGAAGGCGGGCACGCCCGCGGCCAGCGGGTCGCCGCCCGCGTAGAGCACCTGCGCGGTGTAGCCGGGCGGCACCACCACGGTGTCGGCCAGGCTGTGGGCCACGGGCTTGAAGCCCAGCTGCGACACCGGGCCCGCGGGGGCGGTGGCTTGGCCCGTGCTCGCGCAGCCGCTCAGCGCGGCGCCACCCACCACGGCCGCGCCCGCGCCGCCGCGCAGCAGGTGGCGCCGGCTCAGGCGCGCGTTCAGCACGCTGTCGAACGTGGGATTGGGGCTGCGGTTGGAGTCTTCGTCGTTGAAGTCGATCATGGTCGGGGTCCTCGTGGGGCGGTGCTGCCGTGACCGAATGCTTGGGGTGTTTCGTGAAAGTCACATGACAGCGCGGTGTCATGCCGGGGCTTGTGTGGGCGCTTCGCGACGCAGCAGCGGCTGTCCCATGCGAATGCCCTGGCCGCTGGCCACGCCGGGCGCGAGCGCGAAGCCCGGCGGCGCGAACAGCAGGATGGTCGAGCCGTGCTCGAAGTGGCCCATTTCCTCACCGCGCGCGTACGCCGCGTCGCAGAGCAGTTCGTCGGGCCCGCGGTAGCGCGTGTTCAGCGGCAGCGGCAGCGCGCGCAGGCGCAGGCTGGCGACGAGGATGGCCGCCACCGGCACCAGCAGCAGCGGCGTGCCGTCGGCCAGGCGCGTGTAGAGCGCGGCGCGTTCGTTGCGGCAGAACAGCTTTTGCACGCGCGCGAGCGCGATCGGGTTCACGTTCCAGGTGTCGCCGCTGAAGTGCGTCACGTGCTCGAGCCGCAGCGCGTCGGGCGCGTGGAAGCGGTGGTACATGGCCGAGGTCAGGCGCAACGTGACGAAGCTGCCGCCGCGCAGGGCCGCGATGGCCTCGCGCGCGCGCGGCGAGTCGCCGATGAGCTCGCGCAGCGTGTACGGAAACCCCTTGGCCTGGAACACCTGGTCCTCGGGGTCGTCGCCCGGCGCACCGATGCGGCCGCACGCGCCCACGATCGCGTCGCAGGGGCTGGTGAGCCACTGCGGGTCGGGGTTCACCGGGCGTGCGCCCTCGCGCAGCTCGCGCGTGAAGCAGTCGTGCAGGCTGTCGAAGCGCTGCTTCTTCGCATCGCTCAGGTCGAGGTCGGTGAAGGCCTTCCACACCGCCATCGAAGCGTCGCGCACCAGCGGCTGGCGGATGCCGCTGAACCAGCCCATGAAGCGCGTGAGCGCCAGGCGCGGCACGCGGTTGGTGAGCAGGAAGTTCAGGTCTTCGTTGAGCGCGAAGCGGCGCACCTGGCGCTGCACGAAGCCCGTACCGTTCTGTCGCATGCTTTTCATCGTTGGGTCATCCGGGGGCCATACAAGTGCGGGATTTCCACGACGCCCCGAACGCCATGTCCCTGCTGTCCTATGCCGTGCCCGCGGGCTCCGCGCTGCTGGTCCTGCCTTACCTGCAACAACGCCTGGCGCTCTCGCGCGCCAAGCACCGATCGCTCGCGGGCCACTCGCGCATGGCCAAGCGGCTCGCGCGGCTGCTGCCCGGCTACGCCTTCGACGAGGCGCGCTGGTTCAGCGCCGACGGCGCCGACAGCGCGCTGGCCGCGCAGCGCCGGGCTGCTTTCGAGCGCCTGTGCGCGGCCTACGCCGGGCGCTACGCGAAGAGCCTGGCGCTCACCGCGCAGGCGCGCGAAGGCCTGGCCGATCTGCAGCTCACCAGCGCCTACCGCGTGCCGTTTCCCTTCAGCCCCTACCTGCGCGAGCGCCTCAAGGTGGGCGCCTTCGTGCAGGCCGCCAGCGGCGTGCATGTGCAAGATCTCGACGGCAACCGCTTCCTCGACCTCACGGGCTCGTACGGCGTCAACGTGCTCGGCGTGGACGTCTACAAGGCCTGCATGGAAGAGGGCGCGCGCATCGGCCTCGAACTGGGCCCGGTGCTGGGCGCGCTGCACCCGGTGGTGGCCAGCAACGTGCAGCGCCTGCAGGCTGTCTCGGGCCACGAGCAGGTGTCGTTCCACATGAGCGGCACCGAGGCCGTGATGCAGGCCGTGCGCCTGGCGCGTTACCACACGCGCAAGAAGCACCTGGTGCGCTTCTGCGGCGCGTACCACGGCTGGTGGGAAGACGTGCAACCCGGCCCCGGCAACCCCTTGCCCCCGCGCGAGACCTACACGCTCAAGGACATGGACGAGCGCAGCCTGGCGGTGCTGCGCACGCGCCGCGACATCGCCTGCGTGCTCGTGAACCCGCTGCAGGCCCTGCACCCCAACCGCAACGCGCCCGGCGACGGCACGCTCATGAACGGCCTGCGCAGCGCCGGCTTCGACCGCGCGGCCTACACGCGCTGGCTGCAGCGGCTGCGCGAGGTCTGCACCGAGCGCGGCATCGTGCTGATCTTCGACGAGGTCTTCCTCGGGTTCCGCCTGGCACCGGGTGGCGCGCAGGAGTACTTCGGCGTGAAGGCCGATCTCGTCACCTACGGCAAGACCGTGGCGGGCGGTTACCCGGTGGGCGTGGTGTGCGGCCGTGCCGCGCTGATGCAGCGCTTTCGCCCCGAGCGCCCGGCCGACCTGTGTTTTGCGCGCGGCACCTTCAACGCCCACCCGCACGTGATGGGCGGTATGCACGCCTTCTTCGAGCGCCTGGACACGCCCGAGGTGCAGGCGATGTACGCAGGCAGTGACGAACGCTGGAACGCGCGCTGCGCGCAGTTCAATGCCGCGATGGCAGAAGCCGGCCTGCCGGTGCGTGCGCGCAACCTGCACAGCGTGTGGACGCTCGACTACACGCAGCCGGGCCGCTACCACTGGATGTTCCAGTTCTACCTGCGCTGGCACGGGCTGGCCTTGAGCTGGGTGGGCACGGGGCGGTTCATCTTCTCGCTCAACTTCGATGACGCGGCGTTCGGCGAGGTGGTGCAGCGGTGTGTGGCGGCGGGGCGCGAGATGCAGGCGGATGGGTGGTGGACCTTGCCTTCCGGCCTGGATGCCAAGGGGATCTCGAGGCAACTGCGGTCGGAGACTCTGCGGGCACTGTTCGCACGTTGAGGCCTCCTCCGGCGGCTCCGGGTGGCGGCGCCCGGGTCAGTGGCATGCCTATAGATCACTTCAGCACACGAGTGTGGGGAGCGCCACGCAGCGACATAAAGGAGGAGGCCCTGCGCAGCAGGGCCGGGGGACAGTCGCGGAGTGGCGCACCCCGCGATCGTGTGCCCGCGAGGTGCATGCCCGAAACGCTCGCGACACCCATCCATCAGCGGTGCTGCCCCACCCCCGGATCGATCAACTGCCCCTTGAGCAGATAGAACGGCGCCTTGTGGTACAGCTTGATGTCGTGGAACGGGTCGGTGAGGATCTTGGTCGCCCACACCAGACCGGTCTGGATGTCCTGCAGGAAAAACAGGTGCACCGTGCGGAACAACAGGCCGCCGATGCCCAGGCCCAGCCACAGCGTGCCCACGTGGCGGATGTAGCCCACGTTGTCGTGGTGCGGCTCGAACAGGCCCAGCACCGAGGGATCGATCCACACCAGCACCGGCACCAGCGCCCACAGCGCCATCAGCACCACCTTGCGGCGCAGGTTGTAGCCCACCTTGATGTCTTCCTTGTACTCGTGCGTGGCCTGGTTCACGTGGTCGTAGCCCTTGGGCTCGAAGAAGAAGTGGCCGGCCTGGCGCGAGGTCATCGAGACCAGCCAGGCGATCAGCGCCGAGATCACGGGGTCGAACCACAGCATCACGTAGGCGATCACGAAGCTGATCGCGCTCACCAGGTGCAGCGTCTGGTTGATGCGGCTGTGGTGGTAGTAGCGGTGGTCGTCCCAGCGCTGGGTCTGCAAGGCATCGAAGAAATCTTTCAAGGCGGGCGCTCCGTGGTCGAAGTCAGGGGAGGGTGACGCAAAGGTCCGCGGCATGGTCGGCCGCGCCTGTGAAAGCGCGGTGACAGTGGCGCCGCGTCACCGCGCTGGCACGCGGTCGTCATCGCGGTGTCGCGCTGTCACACGGCTGTTGCGAAGCGGCCGGAGCATGCGCGCCATGATCACCGCCGACACCGATGCCTTCCTGGTCGAGGAATTTCCCGCCGCGCGGCCCTCGCTGCGCCTGTCGGTCGTGACCGAGACCTGGCCGCCCGAAATCAACGGCGTGGCGCTCACGCTGTCGCGGCTCGTGCAGGGGCTGTGCGCGCGCAACCACCAGGTGCAGCTGATCCGCCCGCGGCAGACACGCGCCGATGCCGCGCGCAGCGACGAGGGCTTCGAAGAACTGCTGATGCGCGGCATGCCGATCCCGCGCTACCCCGAACTCAAGCTCGGCCTGCCGAGCAAGGGTGCGCTGGTGCGCGCCTGGACGCTGCAGCGGCCCGACCTGGTGCACATCGCCACCGAAGGGCCGCTGGGCTGGTCGGCGCTGCAGGCGGCGCGCCGCCTGCGACTGCCCGTCACGTCCGACTTCCGCACCAACTTCCACGCCTACAGCCGGCACTACGGCGTGGGCTGGCTCAAGACGCCCATCGCGGCCTACCTGCGCAAGTTCCACAACCTCACGCGCTGCACCATGGTGCCCACGCAGGCGCTGCGCGCCGAGCTGCAGGCCATCGGCTTTCACAACGTGCAGGTGGTGGCGCGCGGCGTGGACACGCAGCGCTTCACCCCCGAACGCCGCAGCGAGGCGCTGCGTGCGCAATGGGGCGCCGGGCCCGACACGCTGGTGATGATCGCCGTGGGCCGGCTCGCGCCCGAGAAGAACCTCGAGGTCGTGGTGCGCGCCCACGAGGCCATGCGCGCGGTGCGCAGCGATGTGAAGCTGGTCTTCGTGGGCGACGGGCCGCAGCGCGCCGCGCTGCAGCAGCGCTGCCCGCAGGCCGTGTTCGCGGGCATGCGCCGCGACACCGACCTGTCGGCCCACTACGCGAGCGCCGACCTGTTCGGCTTCGCCAGCCTCACCGAAACCTTCGGCAACGTGACGCTCGAAGCGCTGGCCAGCGGCCTGCCGGTGCTCGCCTTCGACACCGCGGCCGCGGGCGACTGGGTGCGCCACGGCCACAACGGCTGGCTCGCTGCGCCGCACGACCCCGAGGGTTTCGTGCGGCAGGCCGCGGCGCTGGCGCACGAGCCCGCGCGCGTGCGCCACGCGGCCTCGCAGGCGCGCGCGCAGGTGGCGCCGCTGGACTGGGCGCAGATCGCGCGCCAGGTCGAAGACATCTTCCTGCGCACCACGGGCTGGCCGGTGCTGCCGGGCGCGCGCGACGCGCAAGCGTCATCGGGCTTTCACGACCCTTTCACGCGCGCTCTCTAGCCTTTCGTTTTTCTCTCGCTCGCAACCCCACAGGACACACCATGACGCATCCGATCGACAGCGAAGACCTGCCCACCAATCCCAGCCACAACGAACACTTCCAGCGCGTGGTGGAACGCGCCGTGAACCGCCGCGGCTTCCTGCTCAAGACCGGCGTGGGCGCCGCTGCCGTGGGCTTCCTCTCGGCCGGCCTCACGGGCTGCGGCGGTGGCGGCAGCGACGCACCGGTTGCGGGCGGCAGCACGCCGCCGGCCGCTGGCCCGCTGCTGGGCTTCACCGCCATCCCCACCGACACCGGCGACCGCGTGACCGTGGCCCCGGGCTACACCGCCACCGTGCTCGCGCCCTGGGGCACGCCGCTGTTCTCCACCGGCCCCGGCGCCACCTGGGTCGGCGACGGCAGCGAAGACGCCGCCGCGCAGGCGCGCCAGATGGGCGACAACCACGACGGCATCCACTACTTCGCCATCAACGGCAAGAGCGACGAAGGCCTGCTCGTGATGAACCACGAGTACACCAACCTGCAGTACCTGTTCACCAACGGCGTGGTCGACAGCCTCGACGACGCCAACAAGGACCTGAACGCGCACGGCGTGGCCGTGGTGCACGTCAAGCGCACCGCCGGCACCTGGGCCGTCGTGGTCGACTCGGCCTACAACCGCCGCATCACCGGCAACACGCTCATGCAGCTCACCGGCCCCGCGGCCGGCGACGCGCTGCTGCAGACCAGCGCCGACCCCACGGGCACGGCCGTGTTCGGCACGCTCAACAACTGCGGCAACGGCTGGACGCCCTGGGGCACGTACCTGACCTGCGAAGAGAACTTCAACCAGTACTTCGGCACCACCAACACCGCCAACCCAGGCCAGACGCGCGACGCCAACATGGTGCGCTACGGCCTTAGCAGCGGCACCACCTCGCGCAAGTACGAGCAGTACTTCGACCGCTTCGACTGGCAGAAGGAGCCCAACGAAGCCAACCGCTTCGGCTGGATCGTCGAGATCGATCCCTTCGACGTGAACGCCACGCCCAAGAAGCGCACCGCGCTGGGCCGCATCAAGCACGAGAACGCTGCCTACGCCATCGCCGCCGACGGCCGCGTGGTGGTCTACATGGGCGACGACCAGGCCAACGACTACGTCTACAAGTTCGTGTCCACCGGCCGCTACATCGCGGGCGACATCGTGAACAACCGCAACCTGCTCGACAGCGGCACGCTGTACGTGGCGAAGTTCAACGACGGCGCGACCACCGGCGACATGATGGGCACGGGCGAATGGCTGCCCCTGACCGCTGCCAACCCCGCGCTGTCCGCCTTCAGCTCGCAGGCCGACATCCTGGTGCGCACGCGCCAGGCCGCCGACGCGCTGGGCGCCACGCCCATGGACCGCCCCGAGTGGGTCACGGTGCATCCGCAGACCCGCGAGGTGTACGTGACGCTCACGAACAACTCGGGCCGCGCCACCACCAACGACGCCAACCCGCGCACCGGCAACGTGTACGGCCAGATCGTGCGCTGGCGCGAGGCGGGCAACGACCCGACCGCGCTGACCTTCGAATGGGACATCTTCGTGCTCGCGGGCAACCCCACGATCGCGCAGGCCAACCCGCTCAACAACGGCTCGTCCAACGTCACTGTCGACAACACCTTCAACAGCCCCGACGGCCTGGGCTTCGACAACGCGGGCCGCCTGTGGATCCAGACCGACGGCAACTACAGCAACACCGGCAACTACGCCAACCAGGGCAACAACCAGATGCTCTGCGCCGATCCCGTCACCAAGGAGATCCGCCGCTTCCTCGTGGGCCCGGTGGAGTGCGAGGTGACCGGCCTGACCTTCACGCCCGACAGCAAGACCCTGTTCATCAACATCCAGCACCCGGGCGAAGGCGGCAACAGCCACTGGCCCGCGGGCGGCACGGCGCGCCCGCGCTCGGCCACGCTGGTGATCACCAAGAACGACGGCGGCGTGATCGGCACCTGATCGCGGCCAGGCCATGAAAAAAGCCCGCACGGGGAAACCCGTGCGGGCTTTTGCGTGGGAGGCGCTTCAGGCCGCGGTGGAGTCCGCGGCGTCGGTGGCCTCGTCGTCGAAACGGAAGCTGTCGCGGAAGCTGAACCACAGGGAGGTGTGGAACATCGCCGCCATCAGCAGCACGAGCGGGTAGAGCACCACCTGGAAGGCCGCCGCGCCGCCGAGCAGCGAGCTGATCAGGCCCAGCGCGAGGCCGAAGGCCATGAACACGCCCATCCAGCCCAGGGTGAACACCGTGAGCGCGCCCTTGTTGCCCCAGCAGGCCACGAGGCTGAAGAACAGGCTCTTGGCCGGCTTCACGCCGTGCCAGTACACCAGCGGCGGCGCGTGCCAAAAGGCCAGCGAGACCGGCAGGTACAGCAGCATGGCCGCGAGCATGCCCGGGCGCACCACCAGGCCCATGGCCTCGGCGCCCATGTCGCCGGTCTCGGGCGCGGGCAGGGGCGCGGGGCCGCTGAACAGGTTGGCCACGGTGATCACGGCCAGCACCGCGATCGCGTACAGGCCGCCGAGCACCAGCATGGCCCGCGTGCGCTCGGGGCCGCCGCGAAAGGCCAGCGCCAGCACCGTGGGCATGGGGAAGCGCTTCTGTTCGGCCTCGCGCGTGGCGGCCATGAGGCCCAGGGTGGCGGCCGGCACCAGCACCAGCGACAGCGCCGTGCCCACCACGGGCACCAGCGACAGCAGCGAGGCCACGACCATGAACATGAAGAACAGGCCGGTCAGCGCCAGCGGCTGGCGAAAGAAGGTGCGCATGCCGCGCTTGACCCACTGCCAGCCGGTGCCGGCGGTGTTGACGTGCAGTCTCATGCGGCGGCCGTTTCTGCGGGGCGCGTGGGCGCCGCCAGCGGCAGGCGCGCGCGCAGCACGCGCTCGAAGTGGCCCGGATCGTGCGGCTTGAGCAGCGCGGCCTCGCGCGGCAGGTGCAGGTCCCACAGGCGCGAGAGCCAGAAGCGCAGCGCGCCCGCGCGCAGCAGGGCCGGCAGCAGCGTGCGCTCGGCGGCGGTGAGCGGGCGCACGCCCTCGTAGGCGTTCAGGAAGGCCTGCTGCAGTTCGGGCACGGGCTCGCCGTCGCGCTCGCCACCGTGGCGCACGCACCAGTCGTTGAGGCACACCGCGAGGTCGAACAGCCAAGTGTCCACGCCCGCGAAGTAGAAGTCGAAGAAGCCGCTCACGGCCTCGCCGTCGAACATCACGTTGTCGCGGAACAGGTCGGCGTGGATCGGGCCGCGCGGCAGGGCCTTGTAGGCGCTGCCCTCGGCGATGTGGTTCTGGTAGGCCAGCTCGGCGCGCAGCAGCGCGGCCTGTTCGGGCGCGAGAAAGGGCAGCACCACGGGCACGGTCTCGTTCCACCAGGGCAGACCGCGCAGGTTGGGCTGCTGGCGGTCGAAGTCGCGGCCCACCAGGTGCATGCGCGCAAGCAGCGCGCCCACGGCCGCGCAGTGCGCCGCGCCGGGGGCGAGCTCGCTCGCGCCGCGCAGTTTGTCGACCACCGCCGCGGGCTTGCCCTGCACCGTGTGCAGGATCTCGCCGCGTGCGTCGGCCGCGGGCTCGGGCACCGGCACGCCGTGCGTGGCCAGGTGCTTCATGAGGTGCAGGTAGAACGGCAAGTGCTCGAACCCCAGGCGCTCGAACACCGTGAGCACGTGCTCCACGGTCTGGCCCTCGCGCTCGCTGGTGACGAAGTAGTTGGTGTTCTCGATGCCGCCCTGGATGCCGCGCAGCTCGGTGAGCGTGCCCAGGTTCAGGCGCTCGAGCAGGGCGGCGGCTTCCGCGAACGGGACTTCGGTGTAGACAGCCATGGCGCGGTCAGAAATCGAGCACGCGCCAGCTGCTGCGCCCCGCATTGCCCGAGGGGCGGCCGTTCTCGCCCGGCGTCTGGCCCGGGGCCAGCGGCTTGATCTGGTAGGCCGGCGCGCCGTTCTTGGGCGTGACCTGGATCGACTGCGTCTGGCCGTCCACACGCAGCTCGTCGATGCGGGTGAGCGCGTCTTCGTTGGTGATGCGCTCGATGCGGTCGCCCGCGGCGCGCTGGGGCGGCGGCGACTCGGCGGGCGGCGTCTGGGCGGCGGCGCTGGCGGCCGTCAGCAGGGCGGCCAGGGCAAGGGCGGGCGGGGCGGTTCGGACCATCCCGGCATTGTAGGCAGCGCGACCGTGGCCGCGCTGCCGCCGAGGGCTTGGGCGCGGCCATCCCCGACAATGGGCGCCATGACGCAAGACCCCGCCCGCACGCTGCTGCTCATCGACGGATCGAGCTACCTCTACCGCGCCTACCACGCCATGCCCGATCTGCGGGCCGTGCCCGGCGACCCGGCCAGCCCGGCCACCGGCGCCATCCGCGGCATGATCAACATGATGCAGAGCCTGCGCAAAGAGGTGCCGGCCGCCTTCGCGGCCTGCGTCTTCGACGCCTCGGGCCCGACCTTCCGCGACGCGCTCTACCCCGAGTACAAGGGCCACCGCAGCCCCATGCCCGACGACCTGCGCGCGCAGATCCCCCCGATCCACGAGGTGGTGCGCCTGCTGGGCTTTCCGGTGCTCGACGTGCCCGGCGTGGAGGCCGACGACGTGATCGGCACGCTCGCGCGCGCCGCCGCCGAACAGGGCTTGCAGGTGGTGATCAGCAGCGGCGACAAGGACCTGGCGCAGCTCGTGAACGAGCAGATCGCCATCATCGACACCATGAGCGGCAAGCGCCGCGACCTCGCGGGCGTGCAGGCCGAGTTCGGTGTGCCCGCGCACCTGATGGTCGATTACCAGACCCTGGTCGGCGACCCGGTGGACAACGTGCCCGGGGTGGAAAAGGTGGGCCCCAAGACGGCCGCCAAGTGGCTCAACGAATACGGCTCGCTCGACGCGCTGGTGGCGCGCGCCGGCGAGATCAAGGGCGTGGCGGGCGAGAACCTGCGCAAGGCGCTCGACTGGCTGCCCACGGGCCGCCAGCTCGTGACCATCAAGACCGATTGCGACCTCAATGGCCATGTGCCCGGCCTGCCCGCGCTCGACGCGGTGAAGATGGGCGAGCCCGACAACGCCGCGCTCAAGGACTTCTACGAGAAGTACGGCTTCAAGTCGCTCGCGGCCAAGGCCGCGGCCGGCCAGGACGCGCCCGTGGCCGGCGGGTCCACCGCGGTGGACCCGGGCATGACCCAGGGCCTGTTCGACGAGCCGCCCGTGGTCGCGGCCGATCGCCCCGCACTGCGCTACGAGACGCTCCTGAGCTGGGCGCAGCTCGACGCCTGGCTCGAGAAGATCGAGGCCGCCGAGCTCGTGGCGCTGGACACCGAGACCACCTCGCTCGACGAGATGGTGGCCGAGATCGTGGGCATCTCGTTCAGCGTCACGCCCGGCGAGGCGGCCTACATCCCGCTGCGCCATGCGGGGCCCGACGCGCCCGAGCAGCTGCCCTTCGACGAGGTGCTGGCGCGCCTCAAGCCCTGGCTCGAGAACCCCGCCAAGCCCAAGCTCGGCCAGCACGTCAAGTACGACCGCCACGTGTTCGCCAACCACGGCATTCAGGTGCGCGGTTATGCGCACGACACCATGCTGCAAAGCTATGTGCTCGAGGTGCACAAGCCGCACAGCCTGGAAAGCCTGGCCGAGCGCCACACCGGCCGCAAGGGCATCGGCTACGAAGACCTGTGCGGCAAGGGCGCGCACCAGATCCCGTTCGCGCAGGTCGACGTGGCCAAGGCCGCCGAGTACTCGTGCGAAGACAGCGACCAGACGCTGGACGTGCACCGCGTGCTCTGGCCGCGGCTGCAGGCCGACGACAAGCTGCGCTTCATCTACGAACTCGAGATGCAGAGCAGCGAGGCGCTGTTCCGCATCGAGCGCAACGGCGTGCTGATCGACGCGCCCACGCTGGCCGCGCAAAGCCACGAACTGGGCCAGCGCATCGTGGCGCTGGAGCAGGAGGCCTATGCCATCGCGGGCCAGCCCTTCAACCTGGGCAGCCCCAAGCAGTTGGGCGAGATCTTCTTCGACAAGCTCGGCCTGCCCGTGATCAAGAAGACCGCCACCGGCGCGCGCAGCACCGACGAAGAGGTGCTCGAGAAGCTCGCCGAGGACTATCCGCTGCCGGCCAAGATCCTCGAGCACCGCAGCCTGTCCAAGCTCAAGGGCACCTACACCGACAAGCTCGCGCAGATGGCCAACCCGCGCACCGGCCGCGTGCACACGCACTACGCGCAGGCCGTGGCGGTCACGGGCCGGCTTTCGAGCAACGACCCCAACCTGCAGAACATCCCCATTCGCACCGCCGAAGGCCGGCGCGTGCGCGAGGCCTTCGTGGCGCCCGCGGGCCGCGTGATCGCCAGCGCCGACTACTCGCAGATCGAGCTGCGCATCATGGCCCACATCAGCGAAGACGCGGCCCTGCTGCGCGCCTTCCACGAAGGCCAGGACGTGCACCGCGCGACCGCGGCCGAGGTGTTCGGCGTGGAGCTGGCCCAGGTCAGCAGCGAACAGCGCCGCTATGCCAAGGTGATCAACTTCGGCCTCATCTACGGCATGAGCGCCTTCGGCCTGGCCAAGGCCCTGGGCATCGACAACACCGCGGCCAAGAACTACATCCAGCGCTATTTCGAGCGCTTCGAGGGCGTCAAGCGCTACATGGACGAGACGCGCCAGAGCGCCAAGAGCAAGGGCTACGTGGAGACCGTGTTCGGTCGCCGCCTCTACCTGCCCGAGATCAACAGCCCCAACGGCCCCCGCCGTGGCGCGGCCGAGCGCGCCGCCATCAACGCCCCCATGCAGGGCACGGCGGCCGACCTGATCAAGCTCAGCATGGTCGCGGTGCAGGCCGCGATCGATGCGCAGCAGCGTGGCACGAAGATGATCATGCAGGTGCACGACGAACTGGTGTTCGAGGTGCCCGAGGCCGAGGTCGACTGGGTGCGCACCGAGGTGCCGCGCCTGATGGCGGACGTGGCCGCGCTCAAGGTGCCCTTGCTGGCCGAGGTGGGCGTGGGCCCGAACTGGGAAAAGGCCCATTGAGCGCGTGAACCTTCGGCCGCGGTCAGAATCTGCCCCGCTTTCAACCCCCACAGAGGAGACACGCATGCTGGACCAGAACCTGACCCGCGACGCCGAGGCCCTGCTGCCCGGTGAGAGCACCGAGCGCGGTGCCACGCGCCGTACCGCGCTCAAGGCCGCGCTGGGTGTGGGCTACGCCGCCGCGGCCACGCCGTTGATGGCGCAGACCGCGATCAAAACGCCCAGCGACGGGCTCACCGTGGGCGAGGTGATGATCGACGTCAACGGCTTCCAGATGCCCGCCTACCGCGCCGCGCCCGCGGGCAAGACCGGCCTGCCCGTGGTGCTGGTGCTGTCCGAGATCTTCGGCGTGCACGAGTACATCGCCGACACCGCGCGCCGCTTCGCGCGCGCCGGCTACCTGGCGATCGCGCCCGAGCTGTTCGTGCGCCAGGGCGACCCCCAGAGCTACGGCGAAATGGCCAAGCTGATCGCCGAGGTGATCAGCAAGGTGCCCGACCCGCAGGTGCTGGCCGACCTCGACGCCACCGTGAAATGGGCCGGCGCGAACGGCGGCGATGTGAGCAAGCTCGGCGTGACCGGTTTTTGCTGGGGTGGCCGCCAGGTGTGGCTCTACAGCGCGCACAACCCCGCGGTGAAGGCCGGCGTCGCCTGGTACGGCCGGCTCGTGGGCCAGCAGAACGCGCTCACGCCGAAGAACCCGGTGGACGTGGCCGGCCAGCTGCACGGCCCGGTGCTGGGCCTGTACGGCGGCGCCGACACCGGCATCCCGCTTGACACGGTTGATAAGATGAAAACCGCTTTGGCCGCCGGCAGTGCGGCGGCCAGATCCTCGACCTTCGTGGTGTACCCGGACGCCCCGCACGCCTTCCACGCCGATTACCGGCCGAGCTTCCGCAAGGAGCCCGCCGAAGATGGCTGGAAGCGCGCGCTGGCCTGGTTCAAACAGCACGGTGTGGCCTGACGCCAGGCCCGCTCCTCAACGAAGGCCGCCCCCGGGCGGCCTTTTTTTCGTGGTGAATGCACATGACCTTGTTGGCCATCCTCGTGGGCACCGTCGCGGCCGGTGTCGGCAGCGTGTGGATCGCGGCCCTGCTGGGCTTTGCGATGCTGGCCCGTTTCACGCAGCACATGCTGAGCCTGGCGGCCGGCGCGCTCATGGCCACGGCCTTCATGCACCTGCTGCCCGAGGCCTTCGAGAGCGCGGCCGGCGCGCACGAGTTGTTCGCGCTGCTGCTGGGCGGCCTGGTGTTCTTCTTCCTGCTCGACAAGGCCGAGCTCTGGCACCACGGCCACGAGCACGGGCAGGGGCCGGACCACGCGCACGAACACGCCCGGGGCCATGAGGGCCACAGCCACGCGCATGCCCATGCTCATGCGCACCACCACCACGGCCACGCCCACGCCGGCGAGCGCCGCGCGGGCGGCTGGGCCGTGCTGCTCGGCGACAGCGTGCACGCCTTCGGCGACGGCATCCTGATCGCCTCGGCCTTCATGGCCGACCTGCGCCTGGGCGTGGTGGCCGCGCTCGCGGTGATGGCCCACGAGGTGCCGCACCACATGGGCGACCTGGTGGTGCTGCGCCAGACCTCGGGCACGCAGCGCGCGGCGCTGGTGAAGGTCTCGCTCGCGGGCACGGTCACGGCGCTGGGCGGCCTGGTGGGTTACTTCCTGCTGGTGCGGCTCGAAGAATGGCTGCCGTATTTCCTGGTGGCGGCGTCGAGCAGCTTCGTCTACGTGGCGCTGGCCGACCTGATCCCGCAACTGCAGAAGCGCCTGGGCCTGCGCGAGACCGTGGCCCAGGTGGTCTGGCTGGTGGCGGGCATCGCCCTGGTCACCGTGGTGAGCGGCCTCGCCCACGCCGGCCATTGAACGGGCCTACGCGGTCGGGCCCTCGCCGAAGCTGAAGCGGAAGGTCGCGCCCACGCCGGGTTCACCGTGCGCGGTCACGGTGCCGCCGTGGCGGTCGATGATGCGGCGCACCGTGGCCAGGCCGATGCCCGTGCCCTCGAACTCGTGCGCGCGGTGCAGCCGCTTGAAGGGCTTGAAGAGCTGGTCGACGTAGGCCATGTCGAAGCCCGTGCCGTTGTCGCTCAGGAAGAAGCGCGGCACGCCGTTCTCGTCCACCCCGTCCTGGCCCCAGGCGATCTCGGCGATCTCGCGCTGGCGTGTGTACTTGAGCGCGTTGCCGAACAGGTTTTCGAGCACGATGCGCGCGAGGTCGGGGTCGACATTGGCCAGCAGGCCCGGCTGCAGGCTCACGCGCACCTGGCGCTGCGGCTCGCGCGCGAGCTCCTGGTCGAGCACGGCGCGTGCGAGCTCGCTGAGATCGATCTCCATGCGGTGGAGCACGCCCTGGCTCACGCGCGCCAGGCCCAGCAGGTCGTTGATGATCGCGCCCATGCGCGCCGAGGAGCCGAGCACGCGGTCGAGCAGCTGGCGGGTGTCCTCGTCGGCGATCGGCTCGATCTGCTCCTTGAGCAGCTGGGTGAAGCCATCGATGGCGCGCAGCGGCGACTTGAGGTCGTGCGAGACCGAGTAGGCGAAGGCGTCGAGCTCGGCGTTGAGCTTTTGCAGCTCGGCCGTGCGTTCGCGCACGCGCTGCTCCAGGGTTTCGTTGAGCCGCACGATCTCGCGCTCGCTGCGCAGGCGCACCAGCTCGGCCTTGGCGCGCGCCGCGAAGATCGAGAGCAGGGCCTGGGTGTCGGGCTTGATCGTGAGCGGCTCGCGCCACATCGCGCCCAGCAGACCGATGGCCCGGCCCTCGGCGTCGCGCAGCGCCAGGCCGATGTAGGCCTGGTAGCCCTGGGCGCGCAGCTGGGGCGCGGCGGGGTAGTGGTCGGCCAGGTTCACCGTGCAGCTCATGAGACCGTCGCGCCGCAGCGTGTCGGCGCAGGGCGTGCCCGCCACGTTGAAGGCGAAGTTGCGGCTCAGGCGCCCGTCGCGCCACACGGCCAGGGTGTCGAGCACGGTGTCGTCGCGCACCTCGGCCACCATCACCATGCCGGCGTCGATGGCGCCGCTCAGGTGCTGCGCCAGTGCGCTGAAAAAGGCTTCGCCAGTCTCGGCGGCCACGCCCTTGGCCACCTCGAGCAGCAGCGCCTCGCGGCGCTTCTCGTCGCTGATGTTGATGCTGCTGGCGAGGATGCAGGGCTCGCCGTCGATCTGGATCACCTCGGCCCAGATGCGGCTGTCGACCAGCGTGCCGTCCTTGTGGCGCATGCGTGTCTCGTAGGCATCGACGTGGCCGTCGCGCACGAGCAGGTCGACGAAGCGCTGGCGTTCTTCGGGGCTGAGCCACACGCCCAGCTCGAGCGAGGTGCGGCCCTTGAGCTCATCGGCCGTCAGGCCCTGCACGCGGTCTTCGGCCCGGTTCACCTCGAGGATGGTGCCGTCGGACAGGCGCGAGAGCGTGAGGTTGAGCGGCGCGAAATTGAAGGCGGTGGCGAACAGCGCCTCGGAGCGGCGCAGGCGTTCGAGCAGCTGCTCGCGGCTGGTCACGTCGGTGACGGTGGAGATGATCAGCCGGTCTTCTTCTTCGCTGCCGGTCTCGCTCGAGATCATGGCCTCGAAGGTGCTGCCGTCGGCGCGCCGGCTGCGGCAGCGGTGGTTGTCGATGGTGCGTTCCTTGGCGAGCCGCTCGACGTAGCGCTCGCGCTCCATCGGGTCGGCCCAGAGGAAGGTGTCCTCGCGGCCCAGCACCTGGTTGCGGCGGTAGCCGAAGCAGCGCTCGAAGGCGGGGTTGACGTCGAGGATGGCGCCATTGCGCGCCGACTGCGCGATCATGGGGCTGGGGCTCGAGCGGAAGATGCGCGTGAAGCGCGCGAGGCTGCGGTCGCGTTCGAGCTCGGTCTGCTGGCGCCGCTCGAGTTCTTCGCGCAGGCGCCGCAGCGCGCGCTGGTTCACGGCCTGGATGTGCATGACCATGAGGCCCGCCGCGGTGAGCGACACCGCCTGCGTGAACCACACGCGCAGGCCGACGCGGAAATCGGGCGGCGGCCCGCCGAAGCCGGGTCCGCTCTCGATGGCGATCAGCACCGCGAGCAGCGCCAGCGTGCCCAGCAGCACCGCCACCAGCGTGCGGCGCCCGAGAAAGATGCCCGCGCCCACCACCGCGCCCACGAACAGGAAATTGACCGAGGTGCGCACCGAGCCGTAGACCACCACCGAGGCGGTGGCCGTGGCCAGCACGCCAAGGATCACCGCGCCCGCCACCGCCACCGGTGAAAGCCGGCGCTGGCGCAGGCCGTACCAGCAGACCCACGCCACCAGGGCCATGAACAGCGCGATCGGGGCTTCGCTGCGGCCCGGGGGCGCCAGCGCGATGTCGAGCAAGGCCACCAGCAGGGCCGCCACGCCCAGGCCCTGGCACATCCAGAGCAGCGCCTGTCTCAGGTCGGCCGAATCGGGCAGGTCCACCCGGACCGGTGTGCCTGCCGGCGGCGGCTCGGGCGGCAACGACGGCTCAGCCTCGTGCACGCGGTGTGCCCTCGGTGTTGCACCAGGCGCTCCAGCTGCCGGGGTAGAGCGCGGTGTTGCCCAGGCCGGCGATGTGCATGGCGAGCAGATTGGGCACGGCGCTCACGCCGCTGCCGCACTGGTGCACCACGCCCGCCGGGTCGCGCTGGCCGAGCAGGGCCGCGAACTCGGCGCGCAGTTGCGCGGCGGGCTTGAAGCGGCCGTCGGGCAGCAGGTTGTCGCCGAAGGGGCGGTTGAGCGCGCCGGGCACGTGGCCGGCCACCGGATCGAGCGGCTCGACCTCGCCGCGAAAGCGCGCGGCGGCGCGGGCGTCGATCACCGTGGTGTCGGCGCGGCCCAGGCGGGCCAGCAGGCCCGCGGTGTCGAGCGCCGGGCTCAGGCTCTCGCCCACGGCGAAGTCGCCCGCGGGGCCGGGCTGCGCGGGGCCGCTGGCCACCGCACCGCCCGCGGCCTTCCAGGCCGCGAGGCCGCCGTCGAGCACCGCCACGGCCGCGTGGCCGCACCAGCGCAGCATCCACCACAGGCGCCCGCTGGTGGCGATGCCCTGGCGGTCGAGCACCACCACCTGCTGGCCGCGCGACAGGCCCAGTGCGGCCATGCGGCGCGCGAAGGCCTCGCGCGAGGGCAGGGGATGGCGGCCCTCGCTGGCCGGGCGGCCCTTCTCGCTCAGGTCGAGGTCCAGGTCCACGTGCAGCGAGCCGGGCAGGTGCTCGGCCTCGAACATCGCGCGGCCGGCGGCCGGGTTCATGAGGTCGAAGCTGCAGTCCAGCACGAGCACCGGGGTTCCGGCGTCGCGCAGCGCCTGCAGTTCAAGGGGCTGGATCAGGGTGGCGAACATGGGCCGATTGTGGAGCACATCGGCGGACCCGCCCGCCCGGGCTTTCCTGCGGGGCCGCAGGGGTGCGCGTCAGGGCTCTTCGGCCGGGCTGCGCGGCACGGTGCGCGCCCGCAGCGCGGTGGCCGCAATGCCGCTGAGCACGATCAGGCCCATGCCCAGCCAGCCGATCAGGGGCAGCCGGTCGCCGAACAGCGTGACGCTGAACAGGGCCGCGAACACGATGCCCGAGTACTGCAGGTTGGCCACCACCATCGTCGCGCCGCGCGAGTACGCACGCGTCATGCAGAGCTGGCCGAACACCGCGAGCAGGCCGATCGGCAGCAGCCACAGCGCGCTCGGCCAGCGCAGCGGCGACACGCCCGAGAACAGCATGCCGAGCAGGCCGGCCACCACGGCGCCGAGCGAGAAATAGAACACCGTGCGCGACTCGGGCTCGCCCACCTTGGACAGCGCCGCCACCTGCAGGTAGGCCAGCGCCGCGAACAGGCCCGAGAGCAGGCCCACCAGGCCGCCCAGCGCCTGGGATTCGTTGAAGCTCGGGCGCAGCAGCATGGCCACGCCCGCGAAGCCGGCGATGACGGTGAGGAAGACCGGGGCCTGCTCGCGGATCGGCGCGTCGCGCCCCTGCACCAGCACCGCGCCGCCGAGCAGGAAAGTGGCGATCCACACGCTGCTCATGTAGTTGAGCGTCATGGCCGTGGCCAGCGGCAGCACGGCGATGGCGTAGAACCACGCGGTCAGCGAAATGGTGCCCACCACGCTGCGCCACAGGTGCATCAGCGGCACCTGCGTGGCCAGCGAAATGCCCTTCCAGCGCGTGAAGCCCCAGAGAAACAACATGCCCACGAGACCGCGGTAGGCCACGATCTCGAAGGGGTTGAAGTGCGCGGACGCGAGCTTGATGCACACCCCCATGCTCGCGAAGAAGAAGGATGCCAGCAGCATCCAGAGTGCTTGCATCCGTTAGCCCCCACGCTCCGCCGCTGCGCGGGTCGCTGCCCCCCGAGGGGGCGCGTTTCGCCTTGGGGCGGCCCGGCGGCGAAACCAGCTCAACCCGGATACCCCGTGCCCATCTTGCCGCGGTACCACTCGTGGAAGTGCTGCATGCCGTCTTCCATGGGGCTCTGGTAGGGGCCGACCTCGTTGTCGCCGCGCGCGAGCAGGGCCTTGCGGCCCGCGTCCATGCGCTCGGCGATCTCGTCGTCCTCGATGCAGGTTTCCATGTAGGCGGCACGCTGCGCCTCGACGAACTCGCGCTCGAAGGCGGCGATTTCCTCGGGGTAGAAGAAGGCCACCATGTTGAGCGTCTTGTCCACGCTGATCGGGTGCAGCGTGGAGACGGTCAGCACGTGCGGGTACCACTCGACCATGATGTGCGGGTAGTACGTGAGCCAGATGGCGCCGTGCTCGGGCAGCACGCCCTCGCGGTAGCGCATGAGCACGTCGTGCCAGCGCTGGTAGGTCGGGCTGCCGGCCTTGCCCAGCAGGTTCTGCGCGCCCACGGTCTGCACCGAGTACTCGGGCTTGAATTCCCAGCGCAGGTCTTCGCAGGTGACGAAGTTGCCCAGCCCCGGGTGGAACGGGCCCACGTGGTAGTCCTCGAGGTAGACCTCGATGAAGGTCTTCCAGTTGTAGTTGCACTCGTGCAGCTCGACGTGGTCGAGCACCATGCCCTCGAAGCTCAGTTGCTGGAGCGGGCCCATGTTCGCGAGGTCGGCCGCGATGTCGACGCCGTTGTCCTCGAACAGCAGGCCGTTCCACTCGCGCAGCTTGTAGTTGTTGAGGTTCAGGCAGGGGTCGTGCTGGAAGTGCGGCGCGCCCAGCAGCTGGCCGGCCGGGCCGCCGCCGCGGGGTGTGTTCGTGCCGCTGTAGGTCCAGCGGTGCAGCGGGCACACGATGTTGCCGCCCGCATGGCCGGCGCGCGTTTCACCGAGGTTGCCACGGCCCTTGAGCATCACGGCCTGGCGGTGCCGGCACACGTTGGACACCAGCTCGATGCCTGACGGCGTGCGCAGCAGCGCGCGGCCGTCGGCCTCTTGCGGCAGGGTGAAGTAGTCGCCCGTGTCGGGCACCGAGAGAGCGTGCCCCACATACCGGGGCCCCCGCTGAAAGATCGTCTCCAGTTCGCGCTGGAACAGCGCCTGGTCGAAATAGCTCGATACGGAAAGTTGGCTTTTGGCCTGCTGCAGTTGAAGACTCAAATCAGACATGGCGTCCTGGACCTGAAGACTCCCCCTATGAAGGGGCAGGGTAAGCGCTGTGCTCGTCAGACGAATTCGCGCGGGAAGGGTGAAGTGGTGCGTCCCTCCGGGTCCAAAGGACCCGTCGTTTCGGAAAAAAAAGAGGCCGGATTGTACCCCCCATGCAGAGGAGATCCGGGCCGTCCATCGTGGGTGGCTCGTTAGAATCGCCGCTTTGCCGCCCCCACCCCCGGGGGTGTCGCTCGATCCGCTCATGCCCCCTTCGACAACCCGCGCCGCCGCCCCATCGAATGCCCCCGTGGCCGAGAGCTACGAGGCCGCTCTGCAGGAGCTCGAGCAGCTCGTGGCCCAGCTCGACGCCGGCCAGCTGCCGCTGGAGCAGTTGCTCGCGCGCTACCAGCGCGGCGCCGAACTGCTGGCCTTCTGCCGCGACCGCCTGCAGGCGGTGGAGCAGCAGATCCAGGTCTTCGAGGCCGGACGCACGCAACCCTGGGACGCCGCATGACGGCCGCAGTGCTGGCCTCCTTCGCCGACTGGCGCGCCGCGCAGCAGGCCGCGGTCGAGCAGGCGCTCTCGCGCTTCGTGCCCGCCGACGCCCCCGCCGGCCTGGGCGAGGCCATGCGCTACGCCGTGCTCGACGGCGGCAAGCGGCTGCGCCCGCTGCTGGTGCTGGCCACCAGCGCCGCGGTGCAGGGCCACGCCGAGGCCGCGATGCGCGCGGCCTGCGCGGTCGAGCTGATCCACGCCTACTCGCTGGTGCACGACGACATGCCCTGCATGGACAACGACGTGCTGCGCCGGGGCAAACCCACGGTGCACGTGAAGTTCGGCGAAGCCCAGGCGCTGCTCGCGGGCGACGCGCTGCAGGCCCTGGCCTTCGAGCTGCTGGTGCCCGGCGAGGGCAGTCTGCCCGACGCCATGAGCGCGCGGCTGTGCCGGCTGCTCGCGCTCGCGGCCGGCGCCGACGGCATGGCCGGCGGCCAGGCCGTGGACCTCGCGAGCGTGGGCATTGCGCTCGACCAGCCCTCGCTCGAGGCCATGCACCGCCGAAAGACCGGCGCGCTGCTGCAGGCCAGCGTCACCATGGGCGCCGCCACGGGCACGGTGGGTGCCCCCGCCCTGGCCGCGCTCACCGATTACGGTGCCCGCCTGGGCCTGGCCTTCCAGGTGGTCGACGACATCCTCGACGTGACCGCCGATTCCGCCACGCTCGGCAAGACCGCGGGCAAGGACGCGGCGGCCGACAAGCCCACCTTCGTCTCCCTGCTGGGGCTCGCGGGCGCCCAGGCCTATGCCGACGCCGCGCTCGCCCAGGCCCACGAGGCCTTGCGCCGCAGCGGCCTGGCCGAGACCGGCACGCTGCACGCCCTGGCCGACTGGGTGGGCCAACGCAACTCCTGAACCGGGGCAACGCCACATGAACGCGAACCACGATCCGTCGACCCAGGCCCCCGCCACCGAACTGCTCGACCGCGTCGATTCGCCGGCCGATCTGCGCCGCCTGCCGCGCGCCCAGCTCGCGCCGCTGGCGCGCGAGCTGCGCCAGTACCTGCTGCACAGCGTGGCGCGCACCGGTGGCCACCTCAGCTCCAACCTCGGCACGGTGGAGCTCACGATCGCGCTGCACTACGTGTTCAACACGCCCGAAGACCGGCTGGTGTGGGACGTGGGCCACCAGACCTACCCGCACAAGATCCTCACGGGCCGGCGCGATCGCATGCACACGCTGCGCCAGCTCGGCGGCATCAGCGGTTTCCCGCGGCGCGACGAAAGCCCCTACGACACCTTCGGCACCGCGCACTCGTCCACCAGCATCTCGGCCGCGCTGGGCATGGCCATGGCGGCCAAGGCCAAGGGCGAGAGCCGCCGCGCCGTGGCCATCATCGGCGACGGTGCCATGACCGCGGGCATGGCCTTCGAGGCGCTCAACAACGCGGGCGTGGCCGACGGCCGCCTGCTGGTGGTGCTCAACGACAACGACATGTCGATCTCGCCGCCCGTGGGCGCGCTCAACCGCTACCTCGCGCAGCTCATGAGCGGGCGCTTCTATGCCGCGGCCAAGCACGTGGGCAAGCAGGTGCTCAAGGGCGCACCGCCGCTGTTCGAGCTCGCCAAGCGGCTCGAGGAGCAGGCCAAGGGCATGGTGGTGCCGGCCACGCTGTTCGAGAAGTTCGGCTTCAACTACATCGGCCCCATCGACGGCCACGACCTCGATTCGCTGGTGCCCACGCTGGAGAACATCCGCCAGCTGCTCGACAACGACGAGGGCCCCCAGTTCCTGCACGTGGTCACGAAGAAGGGCCAGGGCTACAAGCTCGCCGAGGCCGATCCCGTGGCCTACCACGGCCCGGGCAAGTTCGACCCGGCCGTGGGCCTGACCAAACCCGCCACGCCGCCCAAGCCCACCTTCACCCAGGTGTTCGGCCAATGGCTGTGCGACATGGCCGCGGCCGACCAGCGCCTGGTGGGCATCACGCCTGCGATGCGCGAAGGCTCGGGCATGGTGGAGTTCGAGCGCCGCTTCCCCGGCCGCTACTTCGACGTCGGCATCGCCGAGCAGCACGCCGTGACCTTCGCCGCGGGCCTGGCCTGCGAGGGCCTGAAGCCGGTGGTGGCGATCTACTCCACCTTCCTGCAACGCGCCTACGACCAGCTGATCCACGACGTGGCGCTGCAGAACCTGCCGGTGGTGTTCGCGCTCGACCGCGCGGGCCTGGTGGGCGCCGATGGCGCGACCCACGCGGGCGCCTACGACATCGCCTACCTGCGCTGCATCCCCAACGTCTCGGTGGCCTGCCCGGCCGACGAGGCCGAGTGCCGCCAGCTCTTGTCCAGCGCCTTTGCACAGGACCACCCGGTGGCCGTGCGCTACCCGCGCGGCGCCGGCGTGGGCGCGGCCCAGCCCGCGGGCCTGGAGCCGCTGCCCTTCGGCAAGGGCGAGCTGCGCCGCCAGGGCCGCGGCATCGCCATCCTGGCCTTCGGCACCTTGCTCTACCCCGCGCTCGCCGCGGGCGAGAAGCTGCACGCGAGCGTGGCCAACATGCGCTGGGCCAAGCCGCTCGACCTCGATCTGCTGCGCGATCTCGCGCGCACGCACGAGGCCATCGTCACGGTGGAAGAGGGCTGCGTCATGGGCGGCGCGGGCAGCGCCGTGATGGAGGCGCTGCAGGCCGAAGGCTTCACGCTGCCGGTGCTGACGCTGGGCCTGGCCGACGTGTTCACCGAGCACGGCGACCCGGGCAAGCTGCTGGCGCAGCAGGGCCTGGACGCGGCAGGCATCGAGGCCTCGGTGCGCGCGCGCTTCGGTGCGCTCCTCGATGGTGCATCGGGCCTGAAGGTCGTGGCCTGAGGCCTGCCCCATTGGGGTAAGTCCTCGCTGTCCGGCGAGGGAAAACCCGTGCGGAACGCCTGCGGGCGCTTCCTAGAATGGCGCGGCCCACAGGGGGCACCCGCTGCACGACGGCGGGCCCAGCCATACAAACCACGGAGTTGAAACAATGGATCGTCGTTCTCTCATCCGGCATGCCGGAATCGCCAGCGTGCTCGCGGCCGGCGCGGCACCCGCCGTTCACGCCCAGGCCGCCATCCGCTGGCGCCTGACCTCCAGCTTCCCCAAGGCCCTGGACACCATCCACGGCGCGGCCGACGTGTTCGCGCAGTCGGTCAAGGCCATGTCGGGCGGCAAGTTCGAGGTCACGGTGCACGCGCCCGGCGAACTGGTGCCGGCCTTCGGTGTGGTGGACGCGGTGCAGGCCGGGACGGTGGAGGCGGGCCACACGGCGCCGTACTACTTCTTCGGCAAGGACGACACCTTCGCGCTCGCCACGGCGATCCCCTTCGGCCTCAACAGCCGCCAGCTCACGGCCTGGATGTACGACGGCAACGGCCTGAAGCTGTTCCGCGAGTTCTACGACCAGTACAACATCGTGAACTTCCCGGGCGGCAACACCGGCTCGCAGATGGGCGGCTGGTACCGCAAGGAAATCAAGACGGCGGCCGACCTCAAGGGCCTGAAGATGCGCATCGGCGGCTTCGCCGGCAAGGTGCTCACGCGCATGGGCGGCGTGCCGCAGAACATCCCTGGCGGCGAGATCTATCAGGCGCTCGAGAAGGGCACCATCGACGCCACCGAATGGATCGGCCCCTACGACGACGAGAAGCTGGGCTTCCAGAAGGTCGCCAAGAACTACTACTACCCCGGCTGGTGGGAAGGCGGCGCGCAGCTCGAGTTCTACATCAACAAGGCCGCGTACAACGCGCTGTCGCCCGAGAACAAGGCCATCGTCGAGAACGCCACGGCGCACGCCCACACGGTCATGCAGGCCCGCTACGACGCGCGCAACCCCGCGGCGCTCAAGCGGCTGGTGGCGGCCGGCGCCAAGGTGCTGGCCTTCCCCAAGCCGGTGATGGACCTGGCCTTCAAGGAATCGATGGCGCTGTACAGCGAGCTCAGCGCCTCGAACCCCAACTGGAAGAAGATCTACACCGACTACGCGAACTTCCGGCGCGACCAGAACCTCTGGTTCCGCTTCGCCGAGGCGCAGTTCGACCGCTACATGCAGTCGGCCAAGCTCTGAGCCCTGGCCGGTCGGTCGCGGGCCCCGCAGCAGCGGGGCCCTTTTTCGTTCGGTGGCGCCGCACGGCGGCGGCCGGTCGGGCTTTGGCTGATGCTCAGGTTCGGCTTGCTAGACTGTCGGGTTTTCCCGTCGGCGCTCCCTTTCCCCGGGGTTTCCCATGCAAGCCTTGCTCAAGCTCTCCGCCTTCATCGACCGGATCAACGACCTGATCGGCCGCGCGATGATGTGGTTCGTCCTCGCCGCCACGCTCATCAGCGCCGGCAACGCCATCGTCCGCAAGGTCGCCGGCACCAGCTCCAACGCCTGGCTCGAGGTGCAGTGGTACCTGTTCGCGGCCGTGTTCATGCTCGGCGGCGGCTACGCCTTCCTGCGCAACGCCCATGTGCGCATCGACTTCCTGTCGTCCAAATTCAGCGCACGCACCCGCAACTGGGTCGACATCGTCGGCATCGTGGTGTGCCTGGTGCCGCTGTGCCTCATGCTCATCGTCGAAGGCTGGCCCGTGTTCGCGCGCGCCTGGGTGTCGGGCGAGATGTCGTCCAACGCGGGCGGCCTGATCCGCTGGCCGGTGTACCTGCTCATTCCCGTGGGCTTCGCGGTGCTGCTCGCGCAGGGCGTGTCCGAGATCATCAAGCGCGCGGCCTTCCTGAGCGGCGCCGGCCCTGACGTGCTGGCCCACAAGGAGCCCGACGAAACCGAGGTCCTGCTCAAGGAACTCTCCGCCGCCGACGCCGCGGCCCAGAACAAAGCCTGAGCGAGCCCGCCATGACCGCCTTCATCACCGCCAACTTCGTGCCGCTGCTGTTCTGCGGCCTGCTGATCTTCCTGCTGTCGGGTTTTCCGGTGGCCTTCTCGCTGGCCGCCACCGGCCTGTTCTTCGGCTACATCGGCATGGAGGTCGGGCTGTTCCCGTCCAACCTGTTCCAGGCCCTGCCGCTGCGCGTGTTCGGCATCATGCAGAACGACACGCTGCTCGCCATTCCCTTTTTCACGCTGATGGGCATCATCCTCGAGCGCAGCCGCATGGCCGAGGACCTGCTCTCCACCATCGCCCAGGTGTTCGGGCCGGTGCGTGGCGGCCTGGCCGTGGCCGTGGTGCTGGTGGGCGCGCTGCTCGCGGCCACCACCGGTGTGGTCGCGGCCGCGGTGATCTCCATGGGCCTGATCTCGCTGCCCATCATGCTGCGCTACGGCTACAACCGCACCATCGCCATGGGCACCATCACCGCGTCGGGCACGCTGGCGCAGGCCATCCCGCCCTCGCTGGTGCTGATCGTGCTGGCCGACCAGCTCGGCCGCTCGGTGGGCGACATGTACGCGGGCGCGCTGGTCCCGGGCCTGATGCTCGTGGGCCTCTACCTGCTCTTCATCGCAGGCGTGGCCATCGTGCTGCCCAAGTGGGTGCCCGCCCTGCCGCCCGAGGCGCGCATCTACACCGAGCCCAACGGCGCCTCGGGCCACCGCTCGCTGCTGGTGCTGCTGGCCGTGTGCGCGGCCGCGAGCTGGTACTGGTCCACGCAGCACGAGGCCATCATCAATCCCATGATCGGGCGCGAAATAGCGGCCGGCGGCGACGAGGTGGTGATCATGTCCATCACCGTGGGCTCGGTGCTCGCGCTGGCGATTGCGCTGCTCAACCGCCTGTTGCGCCTGGGCCTGCTCTCGCGCCTGGCCGAGCAGGTCACCTTCGTGCTCATCCCGCCGCTGGTGCTGATCTTCCTGGTGCTGGGCACCATCTTCCTGGGTGTGGCCACGCCCACCGAAGGCGGCGCCATGGGCGCGCTGGGCGCGCTCATCATGGCGGCCGGCCGCCGCACGCTCAGCATGAAGCTGCTGCGCGAAGCCATGGAGAACACCACCAAGCTGTCGATCTTCGTGCTGTTCATCCTGATCGGCTCCACCGTCTTCAGCTTCACCTTCAACGCCGCCGACGGCCACATCTGGGTCGAGCACCTGTTCGACAAACTGCCCGGCGGCCAGCTCGGCTTCCTGATCTTCGTGAACTTCCTGGTCTTCGTGCTGGGCATGTTCATCGACTTCTTCGAGATCGCCTTCATCGTGGTGCCGCTGCTGGCGCCGGTGGCGCAGAGCCTGGACATCGACCTGATCTGGTTCGGCGTGATCCTCGCGATGAACCTGCAGACCTCGTTCCTCACGCCGCCCTTCGGCTTCGCGCTGTTCTACCTGCGCAGCGTGGCCGCGCGGCAGGACTACACCGACAAGGTCACGGGCAAGCTGATCCCGGCGGTGACCACGGCGCAGATCTACAAGGGTTCGATCGCCTTCATCATCCTGCAGATCATCATGGTGGTGGTGGTCATCGCCTACCCGAACCTCGTCACGGGCCACATCGGCCAGGCCGTGAAGGTCGACAACGAGACCGTGCAGGAAATGCTGCAGGACATGGCGCCGCCGGCGGAAGACGAAGAACCGGCCGCCGAGGGCGAGGCCGACCCGCTCAAGCCCGCAGAGGAGCCGGCGGCGTCGACCGAGGAAGACCCGATGAAGGCTTTGCAGGAAAGCCTCAAGAACGAGAAGAAGTGAGGGGCCGGCCGTGCTGATCGATGTGAAGGTGCTGGACCCGCGCATGGCGGACCAGCTTCCCGCCTACGCCACGCCCGGCAGCGCCGGCCTCGACCTGCGCGCCTGCCTGGACGCGCCGCTCACGCTCGAACCCAATGCCTGGCAGCTCGTGCCCACGGGGCTGGCGGTGCACCTGGCCGACCCGGGCTATGCGGCGCTGATCCTGCCGCGCTCGGGGCTGGGCCACAAGCACGGCATCGTGCTCGGCAACCTCGTGGGCCTGATCGACAGCGATTACCAGGGCCAGCTCATGGTGAGCGCCTGGAACCGCAGCGACGTGGCCTTCACGCTCCAGCCCATGGAGCGCCTGGCGCAGATGGTGATCGTGCCCGTGGTGCAGGCGCGCTTCAACGTCGTGAACGACTTCAGCGCCGAAAGCGCGCGCGGCGCGGGCGGCTACGGCTCGACCGGGCGCGGCTGAGCCGCGCCGGGGGCAGGGCCCCGCGGCCCTCAGTGCAGGGTGTGCGGCGCGCTGTCGTCGTCGCCGTCGCTGTCCGGCGCATCGATCTGCGTGCGGAAGAAGCCCGTGCCCAGCGTGCCCGCGCCGATCTCTTCCTCGGTGGCCTCGCGCACCGCGTGCAGCTTGAGGTGGATGCGCAGCGCGATGCCCGCGAGCGGGTGGTTGCCGTCGAGCACCACGTGGTCGGGGTAGATGTCGCTCACGAAGAACAGGCGGTCGCGCGGCGCGGTGGGGTTGCAGCCCGGGGGCAGGCCCTCGAAGCCCATGCCCACCTCGAGTTCGGCGGGAAAGCGCTCGCGCGGTTCGAGGAACAGCAGCCGGTCGTCGTAGTCGCCGAAGGCGTCCACGGGCTCCAGGTGCAGTTGCAGCGCATCGCCGGCCTGGTGGCCCTGCAGCGCTTCTTCGATCTTGCCCAGCAGGTCGTTGCCCCCCACCAGGAACTCCACCGGGTCGTCGAGCGTGTCGAGTTCTTCGCCCAGCGTGTCCTTGAGCGTCCAGGTGAGCGCCACCACGCACTGCGGCGTGACGGTCATCGGGTCTTGGTCCTTGGATTTCATCCGACAATTCTCCCATGAGCCTTTCCCCCGACACCGCCTTGCCGCTGCTGGGCGGCCTCACGCCCGCGCGCTTCATGCGCCGCCACTGGCAGAAAAAGCCCTTGTTGATCCGCCAGGCCGTGCCCGGCATGCGGCCGCCGATCGAGCGCAGCGCGCTGTTCGATCTCGCGGGCCGCGAGGGCGTGGAATCGCGCCTGATCGCGCGCCGCGACGACACCTGGACCCTGCGCCACGGCCCCTTCGCGCGCCGCGCGCTGCCGCCCGTGGGGCGCGCTGGCTGGACGCTGCTGGTGCAGGGCGTGGACCTGCACGTGCCGGCGGCGCATGAACTGCTGCAGCGCTTTCGCTTCGTGCCCGACGCGCGGCTCGACGACCTCATGATCTCCTGGGCCAGCGACGGCGGCGGCGTGGGCCCGCACTTCGACAGCTACGACGTGTTCCTGCTGCAGGCCTCGGGCCGGCGCCGCTGGCGCGTCGGCCGCCAGCGCGACCTGAGCCTGCGCGGCGACGTGCCGCTCAAGATCCTCGCGAATTTCGAGCCCGAGGAAGAGTTCGTGCTCGAGGCCGGCGACATGCTCTACCTGCCGCCGCGCTGGGCCCACGACGGCGATGCCGTGGGCGGTGACTGCATGACCTGCTCGATCGGCTTCCGCGCCCCGCAGCGCGGCGGCCTGGCCGAAGAACTGTTGCAGCGCCTGGCCGACGAGATCGAAGACCCGGTGCTCTACCGCGACCCGCAGCAGGCCGCCACCGACACGCCGGCCCGCCTGCCCGCCGACCTGCTGGCCTTCGCGCACGACGCGGTGCAGCGCGCGCTCGCGCGGCCCGAGGCGCTCGCGCTCTCGCTGGGCGAAGTCATGACCGAGCCCAAGCCCCACACCTGGTTCGACGAGCCCGCCCAGCCCTGGACGCCCGGCGCCTTGTCGCTCGACCGGCGCACGCGCATGATGTACGACGACCGCTTCGTCTTCATCAACGGCGAAGGCCTGCGCGCCGCGGGCGCCGATGCGCGCCTGATGCGCCGCCTGGCCGACCGCCGCGCCCTGAGCGCGCGCGAGGTGCAGCGCGCGAGCCCCGAGGCGCAGGCGCTGCTGGGTGACTGGCACGACGCGGGCTGGCTGCACCGCGACACCGACACCCCCTGAGCCCGGAGACCCGATGAACCCCGACGCCCCCAGCCCCGCGAACCCGCCCGGTCCACACGTCCCGGCCGCGCTGCCCGAAGGCCGCCTCGTCGGCCGCGTGGCCTTCGGCGATGCGGTGCGCGCGGCCATGGCCGCGGCGGCGGCCGAAGGCTGGTCGGGCATCGTGCTGGCCGACGACAACTTCGACGGCTGGCCGCTCGGTGAGCGCGCGGTGGTGGAGGGCCTGAACGCCTGGGCCCGTCAGGGCCGCCGGCTGCGCCTGCTGGCGCGCGACTTCGCGCTGTTGCGCCAGCAGCACCCGCGCTTCGTGCAGTGGCGCACCACCTGGTCGCACCTGGTGGAGGCGCACGGCGTGCCGCAGGCCTCGCCGCACGAAATACCCGGGGTCATCTGGACCCCGACATGGACCCTGGAACGGCTCGACCCGGTGCGCTGCACGCTCGTGGCCGAGCGCAGCGCCGAACGCCGCGTGGCGCTCGCTGAGCGCCTGGACGACTGGTGGGCCAAAGGGCGCCCGGCCTTCGCGGCCACGACCCTGGGCCTGTGATACGCCGCGCGCAGCGCGGCGGGGGTGTCAGTTGAGGTCCCCGGCGAGCAACTGCACGATGCGCTGCGCGTTCTGCGAGGCGTCGGGCTTGCCCTGGGCGTCGAGCACCGACACCGTGGTGGTGTCGTCCACGCTCTTGACGAGGATGCGGTAGCGCTGCGGCGTGGGCTGCTTGTCGTCCGACCCGAACAGGCGGCTGAAGAAGCCGGGTTTGCTCGTGGGCTGCACGGGTTCGACATAACGCACGAAGTAGGTGCCTTCGCTGCGGTTGCGGTCTTCCACGGTGAAGCCACTGCGGTCGAGCGACAGGCCCACACGCCGCCAGGCGCGGTCGAAGTTGTCGTTGAACTGCAGCACCGGCTGGTTGCCCACCGTGGTCACGCGAGCGGTCTGGCGGGCCGCGGGCGCGGTGGCGACCACCGATTGCGCCTGGGCTTCGGCCACGCCGAGCTTGACCATCAGACGGCGCAGGAATTCGGCCTCGAGCTCGGGATCGGCCGGGCGCGGCTGCCACACGGTCTGGTCTTTCTCGCGCGTGGAATACACCTCGGCCATGCCGCGGTGCGACACGTAGATTTCGGTGCCGCCGCTGGCGTTGCGCTCCAGGCGGGTGCGGAACTTGTCGCGCTCGCCGGTGGAGTAGAGGCTGTCGAACAGGCGGCCGATGGTGTTGCGGATGATGTCCTGCGGGATCTTGGCGCGGTTCTCGGCCCAGTCGGTTTCCATGATGCCCAGGGTTTCCTGGTCGACATCGAGCAGGAAGCCGTTTTCCTGCCAGAAGTCGCGGATGGGGCCCCAGAGCTGCGCGGGCGCGCGGTTGACGACGAGCCAGCGCTGGCTGCCCGAGCGCTCGATGCGCACGTCGCCCACCTGCAGCGGCGCCGTGCCGGCGCCCGGGGCGCTCGCGCCGCTGGTCTGGCTGGTCTGGTAGCCGCTGGCCGTGACGGCCGCTCCGGGCACCACGTAGCGCGTGTCGCGGCTGAGCTGGGTCAGGTCGGGCGGCACGTCGAGCGAGCTGCCGCGCTGCGCGCTCTTGTAGTCGATCTTGTCCTCTTTGAGGATCGAGCAACCCGACACCAGCAGGGCGGCGCAGGCAATGAGGCCCAGCCGGTGGAGCGGGCGGGTGGAGCGGGCAAGTTGGCGCATCGGCTAGACGGGTGGGTTATTTCAACAGGCCGGCGTCGCGCAGCGCGGCTTCGACCTGCGGCACCAGGTGGCGCGACATGGGGGTGAGCGGCAGGCGCATGGTTTCGCCGCACAGGCCCATGCGCGACATGGCCCATTTGAGCGGGATGGGGTTGGCTTCGCAGAACAGCTGCTTGTGCACGGGCATGAGGCGCTTCTGGATCGCCATGGCCTTCTTCGAGTCGCCCGCGATGGCGGCCACGCAGAGCTCGTGCATGTCGCGCGGGGCCACGTTGGCGGTGACGCTCACGTTGCCATGGCCGCCGCAGAGCATGAGCGCCACGGCGGTGGGGTCGTCGCCCGAATACACGGCGAAGCCCGCGGGCACGTCGCGGATCAGCCATTGCGCGCGCTCGATGTTGCCGGTGGCCTCCTTGATGCCCACGATGCCCTTGACCTGGGTCAGGCGCAGCACGGTGTCGTGCTGCATGTCGGCCACGCTGCGGCCGGGCACGTTGTAGAGCACGATGGGCAGGTCGCCCGTGGCCTCGGCGATGGCCTTGAAGTGCTGGTACTGGCCCTCTTGCGTGGGCTTGTTGTAGTAGGGCACGACCTGCAGCTGGCAGTCGGCACCCACGCCGCGCGCGAACTTGGCGAGGTTGATGGCCTCGGCAGTGGAGTTGGCGCCGCAGCCGGCCATGATGGGCACGCGCTTGTTGGCCTGTTCCACCGCGACGCGGATGATCTCGCAGTGTTCCTCGACCGAAACCGTGGGCGATTCGCCCGTGGTGCCGACGACGCCGATGCAGTCGGTGCCTTCGGCGATGTGCCAGTCGACCAGCTTGCGAAGGCCGGCGTAATCGACGCTGCCGTCGGGGTTGAACGGGGTGGCCAGGGCCACGATGCTGCCGGTGATCATGTGCATGGCGGATCGTTGTGTCGGCGTGTTGCAAACGGGCACGCCGGGCGCCCTCGGAGGGCGGGTGAGCGGTGCATTCTACCCAGCGTCTACCCCGCGCTTTCGAGCCGGTAGCGGGGCGGTGGTGCACCGTCGGGGCGGCGCTCGCGCACCGCCACCAGGCGTTGCACGAAGCGGTCGGGGGATTCACAGAAGCCGTCTTCGTACGCCACCGTGCGAAGACCGCCGGCAGCGGCCAGCAGTTCCCCGGGCCGCAGCAGGAAATCGGGCCGCGAGGGCTTGCCCACCGTGGCGTGGTCGCTGCCGAAGGTTTCGTAGATGAGCACGCCGCCCTCGGCGACGCTGGCCACGATCTGCGGCAGCAGGGCGCGCCAGAGGTAGTTCGTGACGACCACGCCCGCGAAGGTCTGGCCCGGCAGCGGCCAGGGGCCGTTCTCGATGTCGGCCAGCAGCGCGCGCCCGGGGCCCGCGACCGGGGCGATGGCCGCAATGGCTTCGGGATCGCGGTCCACACCCGTGACCGGGTGGCCGCGCTCGGCGAACCAGCGCAGGTGGCGCCCGCGCCCGCAGGCCAGGTCGAGCACCTCGCCGCCCGCGGGCACCAGGTGCGACCAGCGCCGCACCCAGGCCGAAGCCGCTTCGTTGCCGTGCATCAGAAGCAGCTCCAGAGGCGGTCGGCCATGTCGACCAGGAAGCCCGGGCGCTGGTACAGCGTGAAGGTGGCCAGCAGCAGGCCTATCGCCGCGGCCCAGGCCAGGGCGCGCTGGACCCTGGTCATGCCGCGGCCCCGGCGGCGCGCGGTGCGCGCGCAATCGGCGCTTCGCGCACCGGCAGGTTCACGATCGCCGCGAACACGCCGAGCGCGATCGCGATGTACCAGACGATGTCGTAGCTGCCGGTGCGGTCGTAGAGGTAGCCGCCCAGCCACACGCCCAGGAAGCTGCCGATCTGGTGGCTGAAGAACACGAAGCCGCCGAGCATGGACAGGTGGGCCACGCCGAAGATCTGCGCCACCGTGGCGTTGGTGGGCGGGATGGTGGACAGCCACAGCAGGCCCATGACGCCGGCGAAGATGTACACGCTCATGGGTGTGAGCGGCGCCCACAGGAACAGCGCAATGGCCACGGCGCGCGCGAGGTAGATGAAGGCCAGGATGTGGCGCTTGGCCATGCGCTGGCCGAGCGCGCCCGCGGCGTAGGTGCCGAACACGTTGAACAGTCCGATCAGCGCCAGCGCGTAGCTCGCCACCTGGGGCGACAGGCCGTTGTCCTTGAGGTAGCTGGGCATGTGCACGCCGATGAACACCACCTGGAAGCCGCACACGAAGTAGCCCGCCATGAGCAGCTGGAAGCTGCGGTACCGGAAGGCCTCGCGCAGCGCCTGGGCGATGGTCTGCTCGCGCTTGACGGCGGTGGCGCCGCCGAAGCCGGGCTCGCGCAGGCCCACGGCCAGCGGCACGATCAGCAGCACCGCCACGGCCAGCACCAGCAGCGCGTTCTGCCAGCCCAGGCTCTCGATCAGCTGGCCTTCGACCGGCACCATGAGGAACTGGCCGAACGAGCCCGCGGCCGCGGCCACGCCCATGGCCCACGAGCGCTTCTCGGCCGGCAGCTGGCGGCCGATGACGCCGTAGATCACGGCGTAGGTGGTGCCGGCCTGCGCGGCGCCGATCAGCACGCCGGTGGTGAGCGCGAAGCCGAGGGTGGAGGTGGACAGCGCCATGCCCGCCAGCCCCAGGCCGTAGAGCCCCGCGCAGACGATGAGCACGCGGAAGGCGCCGAAGCGGTCGGCCGCCATGCCCGCGAAGATGCCGAACAGGCCCCAGGCGATGTTCTGCACGGCCAGCGCGAAGGCGAAGGTTTCGCGCGTCCAGCCCTGGGCCTGGGTGATGGGCTGCAGCCACAGGCCGAAGCCGTGGCGGATGCCCATGGAGAGGGTGACGATGAGGGCACCGCAGGCGAGCACCTGGGCGGCGGAAAGGGGGCGGTGCGTGGACATCCCGGCACTCTAGCCGGAATGGCTGCCCCTGTCGGGCCCGGGGCTGCACCGCGGTCTTGAAAGTTCCGCACGGGATTGTGTCGCGGCGCGCATCGGTGACGCGTGGGCGACAGGATCGAGCGGCTCAGCGCAGCTCGAGCCGCACGAAATGCGGCGCCACCAGCCGCAGGCCGTCGAGCGTGCCCAGGTTCACCACGCTGGTGGCCACGAGGTGCAGCGTGCGGCCTTTGAGCGATTCGAGTGGCTGTGCATCGGCCGGCTGCGCGCTGGAGACGTCGGCCAGCGCGCGGAATTCGCGAACGTATTCGCTGGCGGCGCCGGACGCGGCGGGCCGCTGCTCGTGGAAATCCTTGCGCAGGCCGGGGTCGGTCTGCAGCGCCATGAAAGCGCCGTCGCACAGGCCGTCGGCGGGCACGGTCGCGGTGCAAGCGCGTGAGGCGAACAGTTCGTACGACGCGGGCGAAGGCGGTTCGGCCGTGGCACCCGACGAGTAGGGATGGAACATGGCGTTGCGGCGGTCACCGCTGCGCACCTCCTGCAGCCATTCGTGCGCCAGCGAGGCGCCGATCTGCAGGCTGCCCTGGGTTGGATCGTTGAAGCGCACCACGAGCCGGAACGGCGCGGCTTTCAGGCGCAGCACGCCGTCGCGCGGCAATGCGCTGCGCTGGCCTCCCTGCTCGATGAAGACCTGGTAGCCCAGGCCCGGACGGCGTTTCGCAGCGTCGAGCATCACGCCCTCGGCCCAGGTGGCCAGGGCGGTGTCGCCGCTTTCGAGCGCGCCCTGGTACAGGCTGTAGCGCATCACGGGCGGCGGCGCGGGGGCGCGGTCGTTGAACGGCAGCGGGTCGGCGCCGCGCTCGAGCAGGGCCTGGGCGAGCGGCCGCTTGCCCATCAGCGCGGCGGCCTGCAGCGGGGTCATGAGCGCGCCGGGCGCGCCGTCGGGCGAGGCGCCGCGCGCGATCAGCAGATCGGTGAGCGCGTCGTTCTCACGCAGGATGGCGCTGGTCAGCAGGGTATTGGCGCTGCCGCGCCAGGTGCTGTCGAGCGCGTCGATGCGCGCACCGCGCCCGCTCAGCTCGTCGAGCCAGGCGGCAAAGGTGGGGCCGTCGAGCACGGCGCTGGCCACGTCGAGCGGGCAGCCCAGGGGTGTGCAGCGGTTGGGGTCGGCGCCGCGGTCGAGCAGGGCGCGCACGGCGGCCAGGTCGCGCCGCTGCACGGCGCGCACCAGGGGCGTGGTGTCGTCGCCGAAGCGGGTGTTGGCATCGAGCCCCGCGGGCAGCGCGGCGATTTGCGCGGCCTGGCGTGTGTCCCAGAACGCGGCCTGGGTGCGCGCCTGGGCGTCTGCCAGCAGCTGGTCGGGGTGTGGCAGCCGGCCCTGTTGCACCATGCGCGCGGCCCAGGCCTCGAAGGCCGGCCCGGGGTCGAGCGCCAGCGTGGCGGGCGTTCGGGCCACGAGCTCCACCACCACCCAACCCGGGCCGGCGTTGTTGGGCAGCGGCGCCTCGATGGGGGCCGAGCGTGTGCCCGGCACCAGCAGATCGCGCAGGGCACGGCGCACCGGCGGCACCGGCTCGACCAGGTTGGCCGCCTGCCGGGTGGTGACGCTGCGCGCCAGGCCGCTGAAGCTGGCCAGCCGTGCCTGGCCCAGGCTGGGGTAGATGGCGGCCCGGTACTCGAAGGCCTGGCTCCCCGCGCTGTGCCGGGCGGCCACCAGCAAGGCCTGCCACTGCGCCGGCGACCGGGCCGGGGCCGGCTGGCCCGCCGCGGCCGGGGGCGCGGCGGTCTGCGCCCACAACGCCCCGGTGGGCAGCGCCGCCAGCAGCGCCAGAAGGAGGGCGGGGGCGGCGGCCCGGAGCCGGCGGCGGCGGGCGCCGGGGCAGGCGGTGGCGTGCGGGGTCAGGGGCATGGCGAAGGCGCGGAGCGGTGGAGGCAGCGGTCCGATTGTTGCGCCGCAAGCCCGCTGCGCGATGGTCTGTATGGGCATCCAGTGGTTTGCGCCATCCACCCCTACAATCCGCGCCCATGGCAAGCACCCCATCCACCTATTCCGAAGGCTCCATCCGCGTCCTCAAGGGGCTGGAGCCGGTCAAGCAGCGGCCGGGCATGTACACCCGCACCGACAACCCGCTGCACATCATCCAGGAGGTGCTGGACAACGCGGCCGACGAGGCCCTGGCGGGGTTCGGCAAGAAGATCAAGGTCACGCTGCACACCGACGGTTCGGTGAGCGTGGAAGACGAAGGCCGCGGCATTCCCTTCGGCCTGCACCCCGAAGAAAAGGCCCCCGTGGTCGAGCTGGTGTTCACCCGGCTGCACGCGGGCGGCAAGTTCGACAAGGGCAAGGGCGGCGCGTACAGCTTCTCGGGCGGCCTGCACGGCGTGGGCGTGAGCGTGACCAACGCACTGTCGCAGCGCCTGGAGGTGATCAGCTTCCGCGATGGCCAGGTGGCGCGTCTGGCCTTTTCGGGCGGCGACGTGATCGAGCCGCTGGCCGTGGCCGCGCGCGGCGAGGGCGACCGCAAGCAGGGCACCACGGTGCGCGCCTGGCCCGACGCGAAGTACTTCGAGTCGGCCGCGCTGCCCATGAACGAGCTGGTGCACCTGCTGCGCAGCAAGGCCGTGCTCATGCCCGGCGTGACCATGCAGCTCGTGGTCGAGAAGACCCGGGACGTGCAGACCTGGCAGTACAAGGGCGGCCTGCGCGACTACCTGCAGCAAACGCTCACCGCCGATCCGGTGATTCCCATGTTCGAGGGCGAGGGCTACGCCGAAAGCGGGCACGACAGCTTCGCCGAGGGCGAGGGCGCGGCCTGGTGCGTGGCCTTCACCGAAGACGGCGCTCCGGTGCGCGAGAGCTACGTCAACCTGATCCCCACCAGCGCCGGCGGCACGCACGACAGCGGCCTGCGCGACGGCCTGTTCCAGGCCGTCAAGGGCTTCATCGAGCTGCACGCGCTGCTGCCCAAGGGCGTGAAGCTGCTGCCCGAAGACGTGTTCGCGCGCGCCAGCTACGTGCTGAGCGCCAAGGTGCTCGACCCGCAGTTCCAGGGCCAGATCAAGGAGCGCCTGAACTCGCGCGACGCGGTGCGCCTGGTGTCGAGCTACGTGCGCCCCGCGCTCGAGCTCTGGCTCAACCAGCACGTGGAGCACGGCAAGAAGCTCGCCGAGCTCGCCATCAAGGCCGCGCAGACGCGCCAGCGCGCGGGCCAGAAGGTGGAGAAGCGCAAGGGCAGCGGCGTGGCCGTGCTGCCCGGCAAGCTCACCGACTGCGAGAGCCGCGACCTCGGCCACAACGAGATCTTTCTGGTCGAGGGCGATTCGGCCGGCGGCAGCGCCAAGATGGGCCGCGACAAGGAATGCCAGGCCATCCTGCCGCTGCGCGGCAAGGTGCTCAACACCTGGGAGGTCGAGCGCGACCGCCTGTTCGCCAACAACGAGATCCACGACATCGCGGTGGCTATCGGCGTCGACCCGCACGGCCCCAACGACACGCCCGACCTGAGCGGCCTGCGCTACGGCAAGGTCTGCATCCTGTCGGACGCCGACGTGGACGGGTCGCACATCCAGGTGCTGCTGCTCACGCTGTTCTTCCGCCACTTCCCCAAGCTGATCGAGGCCGGCCACGTGTACGTGGCGCGCCCGCCGCTGTTTCGCGTGGACATTCCCGCGCGCGGCAAGAAGCCCGCGGCCAAGGTGTACGCGCTCGACGACGGCGAGCTGCAGGCCATCCTGGACAAAGCCGCCAAGGAAGGCGTGCCCGCCGACAAATGCCAGGTGAGCCGCTTCAAGGGCCTGGGCGAGATGAGCGCCGAGCAGCTCTGGGACACCACGCTCAACCCCGACACGCGCCGCCTGCTGCCCGTCACCCTGGGCGCGCACGACTTCGCGACCACCGAAGCGCGCATCACCCAGCTCATGGGCAAAGGCGAAGCCGCCGCCCGCCGCGAACTCATGGAACTCCACGGTGACGCCGTGGAGGTGGACATCTGATGACCGACGAGACCACCCCCGAACTGCCCCTGGCGACGGCCGAGCCCGACGACAGCCTGGCCGCCTACGCGCAGCGCGCCTACCTCGAGTACGCGCTCTCCGTGGTGAAGGGCCGCGCCCTGCCCGACGTGTGCGACGGCCAGAAGCCGGTGCAGCGCCGCATCCTCTACAGCATGGACCGCATGGGCCTGAGCTACGGCGGGCCCAACAACAACACGCCCGCGCGCCCCGTGAAGAGCGCGCGCGTGGTGGGCGACGTGCTCGGCCGCTTCCACCCGCACGGCGACCAGGCCGCCTACGACGCGCTGGTGCGCATGGCGCAGGACTTTGCACAGCGCTACCCGCTGATCGACGGCCAGGGCAACTTCGGCTCGCGCGACGGCGACGGCGCCGCGGCCATGCGCTACACCGAGGCGCGGCTGGCCAAGATCAGCACGCTGCTGCTCGACGAGATCGACATGGGCACGGTCGACTTCGTGCCCAACTACGACGGCTCCACCACCGAGCCCCGGCAGTTGCCCGCGCGCCTGCCCTTCAACCTGCTCAACGGCGCGAGCGGCATCGCCGTGGGCCTGGCCACCGAGGTGCCCAGCCACAACCTGCGCGAGGTGGCCGATGCCTGCGTGGCGCTGGTGAAGAACCCCAAGCTGGGCGACGACGAGCTGTTCGCCCTGATCCCCGGCCCCGACTACCCGGGCGGCGGCCAGATCATCAGCCCCGCGGGCGACATCGCCGACGCCTACCGCACGGGCCGCGGCAGCCTCAAGGTGCGCGCGCGCTGGAAGATCGAAGACCTCGCGCGCGGCCAGTGGCAGCTCGTGGTCACCGAACTGCCGCCGGGCACGAGTTCGCAGAAGGTGCTCGAAGAGATCGAGGAGCTCACCAACCCCAAGGTCAAGGCCGGCAAGAAGGCGCTCACGCAGGAGCAGAACCAGCTCAAGGCCAGCGTGCTCGCGGTGCTCGACGGCGTGCGCGACGAGTCGAGCAAGGACGCGCCGGTGCGCCTGGTGTTCGAGCCCAAGAGCAGCCGCATCGAGCAGCAGGAGCTCATCACGCAGCTGCTCGCGCACACCAGCCTGGAGACCTCGGCGCCGATCAACCTCACGGTGATCGGGCTCGACGGCCGGCCGGTGCAGAAATCGCTGCGCCAGATGCTGCTCGAGTGGATCGAGTTCCGCCAGACCACCATCACGCGGCGTTCGCAGCACCGGCTCGACAAGGTGCTCGACCGCATCCACATCCTCGAAGGCCGGCAGCTCGTGCTGCTCAACATCGACGAGGTGATCCGCATCATCCGCCACAGCGACGAGCCCAAGTCCGCGCTGATCGAGGCCTTCCGCCTGAGCGATCGCCAGGCTGAGGACATCCTCGAAATCCGGCTGCGCCAGCTCGCGCGGCTCGAAGCCATCAAGATCGAGCAGGAGCTCAAGGAACTGCGCGAAGAGCAGGGCCGTCTCGAAGACATCCTGGCCAACCCGAGCAGCCTGCGCCGCCTGATGGTCAAGGAGATCGAGGCCGACGCCAAGGTCTTCGCCGACGAGCGCCGCACGCTGATCCAGGCCGAGAAGAAGGCCGTGGCCGAGATCAAGGTGGTCGACGAGCCGGTGACGGTGGTGGTGTCGAGCAAGGGCTGGGTGCGTGCGCGCACGGGCCACGGCCACGACGCCGGCGCCTTCGCCTTCAAGGCCGGTGACGGCCTGTACGGCACCTTCGAGTGCCGCACGGTGGACACGCTGATCGTGATCGGCAGCAACGGCCGCGTGTACTCGGTGCCCGTGGCCAGCCTGCCCGGCGCGCGCGGCGACGGCCAGCCCGTGACCACGCTGATCGACCTGGAAAGCGGCACCCAGCCGCTGCACTACTTCGCCGGCCCGGCCAACGCGGCGCTGCTCCTGAGCAGCAGCGGCGGCTACGGCTTCATCGCCACGGTCGAATCGATGATTTCGCGCCAGAAGGGCGGCAAGACCTTCATCAACCTCGGCGAGGGCGAGGTGCCGTGCGCACCCTCGCACGCGGCCTTCACCACCGGCAGCCAGCCGCTCGCGCCGGCCACGCACGTGTGCTGCGCGTCCACCGGCGGGCGCATCCTCACCTTCGAGATCGGCGAGCTCAAGCAGATGGACAAGGGCGGTCGCGGCCTGATGCTGATCGACCTCGAACCCAAGGACACGCTCGCGGGCGCCGCGGCCTATACGCGCAGCGTGAAGATCGAAGGCATCGGCCGCGGCGGCAAGGAACGCGACGAGACGCTGGAGATCCGCAGCCTCAACAACGCCAAGGCCGGCCGCGGCCGCAAGGGCAAGGCGGCCGATCTGGGCTTCAAGCCCGCGCGCATCACGCGCGTGGAGTGACGCGGTGGCCGGCGCCGCGCTCACGACCGATGCGCTGCGCCGCCACGCGATCGCCCGCAGCCTGTTCGCACCGCAGGCCTTGCCGGCCGCGGTGCGGCGGCTGGGCTTCGTGCAGGCCGACCCCCTGCGTGCCCCCGCCCGCGCGCAAGACCTGATCCTGTTCCAGCGCGTGCGTGGCTACCGCGCTGGCGATCTCGAACGCGGCTACGAGCGCCTCGGTCTCGAGGAAGACGCATTCGTCAACTACGGTTTCGTGCCGCGCAGCCTGTTCGGCCTGCTGCACCCGCGTGCGCCGCGCCGCCCCTGGGACGCGGCCACCGCGCGCCGCGCCAGCGAGGTGCTGGCGTTCGTGCGCGAGCGTGGTGTGGTGCATCCGCGCGACGTGGGCGAGGCCTTTGCGCACCATGGCCGCGTGGCCGGTTACTGGGGCGGCGAACTCAACGCCAGCACGCGGCTGCTCGACCAGATGCACCACCACGGCTGGCTGCGCGTGCGCCGCCGCGAGGGCGGCACGCGCTTGTACGAGGCCATGCAGCACCCCGCGCATGAAGACAGCCCCGCGGCGCGGCGCGCCCGCGCCGAGGCCCTGGTCGACGCCATCGTGAACCTCTACGCGCCGCTGCCCGCGGCCAGCCTCGGCTACCTGGTGACGCTGCTGCGCTATGGCGCGCCCCATCTGGCGGTCGAAGCGCGCGCCGTGGCGAAGGCCGCGCGCCAGCGCTATGGCCACGCGGTGGTGGACGGCACGGCCTGGTTCTGGCCCGCCGACGAAAACCCCGCCTCGCGCCGCCACCGGCCGGCCGACGCCGTGCGCGTGCTCGCGCCCTTCGACCCGGTGGTGTGGGACCGCCGCCGTTTCGAGCTGTTGTGGGGTTGGGCCTACCGCTTCGAGGCCTACCTGCCCGCGGCGCGCCGCACCATGGGCCACTACGCGCTGCCCCTGCTGTGGGGCGAACAGGTGCCGGGCTGGATCAACCTGCGGATGCAGGACGGCCGGCTGCTGCCGGCACCGGGCTTCGTGTCGGGCCGCGCACCGCGCGACCCGGCGTTCCGGCGTGCGCTCGACGAAGAGTTGGCGCGCCTCGAGGTGTGTTTGTCGGGCTATGCGCGCCCGACCTGAGGAGTCAAGACCATGCAATCGGGTGAGATCACCGGTGTGTTGATCGCCATGGCCGTGGGCCTTGTGGCGTTTGCGCTGTCGCGCTGGGCCACGCGGCGTGTCATGCAGCGCCGCGCGGCGCGCGAGAAAGCGACCGCTGAGGCCACGCAGAGCCGCCAGGTACGGCGCGCGAACGCGCGCCGCCAGCAACGCTGATCAGCCCAGCTCGGCGATCAGCTCGATCTCCACGCAGGCGCCCATGGGCAACTGCGCCACGCCGAAGGCGCTGCGCGCGTGGGCC
Organism: Hydrogenophaga crocea; assembly: GCF_011388215.1. NCBI lineage: Bacteria > Pseudomonadati > Pseudomonadota > Betaproteobacteria > Burkholderiales > Comamonadaceae > Hydrogenophaga > Hydrogenophaga crocea. The sequence continues at coordinate 2,226,727 of NZ_CP049989.1, read as the reverse complement.
GAGCCGAAGACCTCGCCCAGCAGTTCGCTGCAGCCGTTGGTGACCAGGTGCTGCTCGGTGAAGGTGGGTGTGCTGTTGACCAGGCTCATGACCTTGACGATGCGCTTGACGTCGTCGAGCGTCTTGCCGGCCGCTTCGCAGGCCGCCTGCAGCGTGCCCATCAGGGCGATGGCCACCGAGCGCGCGGCTTCCTTGCCTTCTTCGGTGGTCATGGTCAGGCCGAGCTGGCCGACCCAGGCCTGGCCGTTTTTGCGCGCGATGTTGCCGCTGATGAACACGAGGTTGCCGGTCTGCACGAAGGGCACGTAGGCGGCGGCCGGGACGGCCACGGGGGGCAGGGTGATGCCCAGTTGCTTGAGCTTGGCGAGTGCGCTCATCGGTCGCTCCAGGAAGGCGGTTGAAAGGAGCGATCGATTCTATCGACCGGTGCGTCAGTGCCCTTCGCGCGGATCGAGCTCGCGCCCTTCCAGTTCCGCCGGCGGCGCCACCGTCACCGCCACCTCGAGCGTGTGCTGCGCGCCGCCCTGGATCACGCCGCGCATGGGCGAGACGTCGCTGAAGTCGCGGCCGATCGCCAGGACCACGTAGTCCTCGCCCGGGCTGCCCGCGCCGCAGCGGTTGTTGGTGGGGTCGAAGTCGAACCACTGGCCCGGCGTGTCGCCGCTGGCCGGCGCGTAGACCGACACCCAGGCGTGCGAGGCGTCGGCGCCGATCAGGCGCGGCTTGCCCGGCGGCGGCTGCGTGAGCAGGTAGCCGCTCACGTAGCGCGCGGGCAGGCCCAGGCTGCGCAGGCAGCCGATCATGATGTGCGCAAAGTCCTGGCACACGCCCTTGCCCTGGGCCAGCGCTTCGAGCGCGGGCGTGTTGACCTCGGTGCTCGCGGTTTCGTAGCGCAGCTCGGTGTGGATGCGCTCCATCAGCGCGCGCGCGGCCTGCAGCAGCGGCAGGCCGGGTTCGAAGGCCGGGCGCGCCCATTCGCTGAAGGCCTCGTCGCGCGGCACCATGGGCGAGGCGAAGACGAACTCGGCCGCGGCCTCGTAGGGCGCGTTCACCCGGTAGCGGAAGTGCTCGCGCACGCGCTCCCAGGCCATGCCCCGCCATGGTGCGCCTTCGGGCAGGGGCTGGGGCGCGCGGGTGTGTACCGTGCTGTCGGCCAGCACGCTCAGCGCCTCGTGTGGTGCTTCCTGCGCAAAAAAGGTGCGCAGGTTGCCGTGCGCGTCCTTGGTCTGGTGCACGGTGGCGGGCTCGGGCGCGATCGCCAGCCGGTGCGCGAGCACGCGCTGCGTGGCGGTTTCGCGCGGCGTGAGGTGCAGCATGTGCTGCGCCATGTCCACCGGGCTCTGGTAGCGGTAGGTGGTGCAATGGCGGATGCGCAGCTCCATGGCGGGCTTCCTCAGGCGCTCAGGCTCTGGCTGCGGCGGTCGGCGTGGCTGAAGTGCAGCCGCGCGATGGCCTCCGACAGGTCCATGGCCGCGATTTCGCAGTCGGCCAGCACGCTGGCGAGCGCGCTCCAGCGGCGCTGGCCGTCGCCGTCGCGCTGCCAGTGGCTGAGTTCGGTGAGCGACCAGTGCGCGGGGTCGGGCAGTTCGCGCGCGAACTCGGCGTCTTGCGGCGCCACGTTCTGCCCCAGGCGCGCGAGGCGCGCGCGCAGGGTCTTGACCACCCAGGCCAGCGAGCGCGGGTTGTCGGGGTCGAGCACCAGCAGGTCGATCAGCGCGACCATGTCGCGGCGCTGCTGGTACTGCGCGTGGAAGGTGATGGTGGAGTCGAACAGCGCCACCATGGCCTCGAAGCCCGCGGGCTCGTGCAGGCTGCCGGTTTCCAGGCCCAGCGCGAGCGCGCGCGAGAGCGTGATCAGGCGCTCGATGTGGCGGCCCACGGACAAGAGCCGCCAGCCGTCGTCGCGCACCATGCGGTCGGTCTGCGAGCCGGTGATGGCGGCGAGCATCTCGCTGGCCTCCTGCAGCATGGACTGCGCTTCGCCCGTGGCGTACTCGGCGTCTTCGGCGAGCTGCGCGGCCGAGCCCATGAAGCCCGCGTGCGTCAGCTCGATGAGCTTCCAGTGCTCGCGCGAGAGCCGCTCGCGCACCTGCGAGGCCGCGGCCTTGAGCGCGCCCAGGTTGAAGCCCACGCTGAACGAGCTGCCGGCCTGCGGATCGTGCGGCGGCGGCGCGAGGTTGGCCATGAGGCAGCGCGCGAACACGCGCGACGACTGCGTGGCGTCGGGCGCGTCGGGCAGCACCAGCGCGTTCTCGCGCGCCACGGCCGAGAGCCAGGCCAGCAACGCGGGCGTGCCGGGCTCTTCGCCGTCGAGCTGGTCGAGCACGATCTCGGCCAGGCGCACGGTGTTCTCGGCGCGTTCGGTGTAGCGGCCGAGCCAGAACAGGTTCTCGGCGGCGCGGCTGGTCACGGGGCGCTTCTGCTGCGCGATGGCGAAGGTGCTGGGCTGGCTTTGCGTGAGCGTGGCGTGGTCGACCGGGCCGTCGGTGAGCACCCAGCAATCGGCGCTGCTGCCGCCGCGTTGCATGGCGGCCACGAGCTGCCCGCGCGGCGCCAGCCGCACCAGGCCGCCCGGCAGCACGTGCCACGAACCCGTGCCGTCGGCGAGCGCGAACACGCGCAGCAGCGTGGATCGCGGCAGGATGCGTTCGCCGTCCCAGGTGGGCGTTTGCGACAGCGGCAGCCAGGACTGCACGGTGTAGTCCTCGGGCCGGCGCGCCATGCGGCCCGACCACTCGTCGAGCTCGCGAGCGCCCAGGGCCTGGCCGATCGCGGTCTCCAGGCCCGAGCGCGGGTAGGTGGGCTTGATCACGCCGCCCTTGAGCAGCGGCAGCACGCTGCGCAGGGCCGCGTCTTCGCCGCACCACCAGGTGGCCAGGGAAGGCATGGCCAGCGGTTCGCCGAGCAGGTGCTCGCTGATGGCGGGCAGGAAGCCCAGCAGGGCGCTCGATTCGAGCGGCGCCGAGCCCGGCGCGTTGGCCAGCACCAGGTTGCCCGCACGCAGCGCCTGCAGCAGGCCGGGCACGCCCAGGGTGGAGTCGGCGCGCAGCTCGAGCGGGTCGAGCCATTCGTCGTCGAGGCGCTTGATCAGCGCGTGCACCGGTTCGAGCCCGCCCAGCGTCTTGAGGAACACGCGCTGGTCGCGCACCGTGAGGTCGTTGCCCTCGACCAGCATGAGGCCGAGGTAGCGCGCGAGGTAGGCGTGCTCGAAGTAGGTTTCGTTGTAGGGGCCGGGCGTGAGCAGCGCGATGCGCGCGTTCTCGCCTTCGGGCGCGATGGCCTTGATGCCGTCCATGAGCGCGCGGTAGCTCGCGGCCAGGCGCTGCACGCGCAGCCCCGCGAAGGCCTTGGGAAACTGGCGCGCGATGGCGATGCGGTTTTCGAGCAGGTAGCCCAGGCCCGAGGGCGCCTGGGTGCGCTGGCCCACCACCCACCAGCGGCCGTCGGGGCCGTGCGCGAGGTCGAAGCCCACGATGTGCAGCCAGGTGCCGCCGGCCGGGCGCACGCCCTGCATGGCGCGCAGGTAGCCCGGGTGGCCCTGCACCAGCGCGGCGGGCAGCAGCGCGCGCTTGAGCAGTTCGCGCGGGCCGTAGAGGTCGGCCATCATGGCGTTGAGCAGGCGCGCGCGCTGGTGCACGCCGGCCTCGATCTGCGCCCAGTCGGCCGGGCCCACGAGCATGGGGAAGAGGTCGAGCGACCAGGGGCGTTGCAGGCCGCCTTCGTCGGCGTAGACGTTGTAGGTGACGCCGTTGTCGCGGATCTGGCGCTGCAGGTTCTCGGCGCGGCGGTTCAGGTCGGCCAGGCCTTCCTGGCCGATGTGCTCGAAGAAGTCGGCCCAGGGGGTGGCCAGGCCGTGCGGGCCGTCGCCGCGCAGTTCGTCGAGGTGGCCTGCGTCGGCGGGCATGGCCAGGGACTGCGCCCACTCGCCCGGTTGTTCGGGCAGCAGGGCGTCGAAGAGCGAATCGCCGGGATCTTGGTTCACGGCGCGCAGTATGCCCGGGCCCCCACGAACACGATCAGCGCCTCAAGTCCAGCGTGCACGGGAATTCACGGTTGACCGCCTCGGCCTGCACCTGCATGAGGCCGGGCGTGTGGCCCATCTGGAAGAAGCGCGCGAGGCGGCGGCTTTCGGCCTCGAAGGCGTTGATGGGGAAGGTGTCGTAGTTGCGTCCGCCCGGGTGCGCCACGTGGTAGCGGCAGCCGCCCAATGAACGCTGCATCCAGGTGTCCACGATGTCGAAGGTGAGCGGCGCGTGCACACCGATCGAGGGGTGCAGCGCCGAGGGCGGGGCCCAGGCCTTGTAGCGCACGCCGGCCACGTACTCGCCGGCCACGCCCGTGCTGTGCAGCGGCAGCACACGGCCGTTGCAGGTGATGGCGTGGCGGCGGTCGGTCCAGCCGCGCACGTGCACCTCGAGCCGTTCGAGCGAGGAGTCGACGTAGCGCACGGTGCCGCCGATGGCGCCTTCTTCGCCCATCACGTGCCAGGGCTCGAGCGCGCTGCGCAGCGTGAGCTCGATGCCGCGCGCCGCGACCTCGCCGATCAGCGGGAAGCGGAACTCGAAATGCGGCGCGAACCAGGCCATGTCGAAGGCGTAGCCGAAGTCGCGCAGCTCGGCGATCACGTCTTCGAAGTCCATGCGCAAATAGGTGGGCAGCAGCCAGCGGTCGTGCAGCTCGGTGCCCCAGCGCGCCAGCGGCGCCTTGTAGGGCTGCTGCCAGAAGCGCGCCACCAGCGCGCGCAGCAGCAGCTGCTGGGCCACGCTCATGCGCGCGTGCGGCGGCATCTCGAAGGCGCGCAGCTCGAGGAGGCCCAGCCGGCCGGTGGGGCCGTCGGGCGAGTAGAGCTTGTCGATGCAGAACTCGCTGCGGTGGGTGTTGCCGGTGACGTCGATCAGGATGTTGCGCAGCGTGCGGTCGACGAACCACGGCGGCACGTGGTCGCCGTAGATGCCTTTGGCGCGATCGAGTTGTTCGAGCGCGATCTCGAGCTCGTGCAACTGGTCGTTGCGCGCTTCGTCCACGCGCGGGGCCTGGCTGGTGGGGCCGATGAACAGGCCGCTGAACAGGTAGCTGAGCGAGGGGTGGTTGTGCCAGAAGCCCAGCAGGCTGCCGAGCAGGTCGGGACGGCGCAGAAAGGGCGAGTCGGCCGGCGTGGCGCCGCCGAGCACGAAGTGGTTGCCGCCGCCGGTGCCGGTGTGGCGGCCATCGGTCATGAACTTCTCGGCGCACAGGCGCGTCTGGTGCGCGGCCTCGTACAGGAATTCGGTGTGCTCCACCAGCTCGCCCCAACTGTGCGCGGGGTGGATGTTGACCTCGATCACACCCGGATCGGGCGTGACCTGCAGCACCTTCAGGCGCGGGTCGCGCGGCGGCGGATAGCCCTCGAGCACGATGGGCAGGTTCAGGCGTTCGGCCGTGTCTTCGACCGCGGCCAGCAGGTTCAGGTAGTCCTCGAGCCGCGCGAGCGGCGGCATGAACACGTAGAGGTGCTGGCGTTTGCCGCCCTCGGCCTTTTCGGCCTTGGGGCCGTTGGCGCGCTGCGGGTCGCGCGCCTCGACGCACAGGGCGGTGCGCGTGAGCCAGCCGGCCGATTCGCCGCGCTGCGGCGCGCGTGCCGTGCCGGCGCTGGCACTGGCGGGTCCGGGGCCGGCCTCCGTGTTCGGACCGGTGCCGGCACCCGTGGCCGCGCCGGCCGCGCGCGGCGCCGAAGCCTCGAACCACGCGGCATCGGCCGAATCGCGCGACTGCTGGCGCCAGGGCGTGGCCGCCGGCAGGGGTGCGCGCGGCGTGAACGGGTCCTGTTCGATGTGGTAGGGGTGATCGCCCGCGCTCACCCAGGGCAGCGAGTCCAGCGGCAGTCGGTAGCCCATGGGCGAATCGCCGGGCACGAGGTACATGCGCTCGTCGCGGAAGAACCAGGGGCCGGTGGACCACACTGTGCCGCCGAGCGCGGGGTTGCCCGCGTTGGCCTGCAGCGGCAGCACGTAACCCACCACGGCGTCCAGCCCCTGGTCGAACACGCGGCGCAGGCGCACGCGTTCGAGCTCGTCGGACAGCTTGCTGTCGAACGGGTCCACGTTCACCGGCAGGCGGCGCTCGCGCCACAGGTAGTACCAGGTGTCCTCGTGGCCGGCCGTGATGTAGCGCGTGGCGATGCCCAGGCGGCGCGCCAGCGCCTGCGTGAAGCGGCGCGCGTCGTCGCTGTTGTGGTGGGCCTCGTCGCGCTCGTCGGCCAGCAGCGCGGGGTTGTTCCAGCAGGGTTGGCCGTCGGCGCGCCAGAACACGGAGAGCGCCCAGCGCGGCAATTGCTCGCCCGGGTACCACTTGCCCTGGCCCATGTGCACGAAGCCGCCGTGGCCGTACTGCGCGCGCAGCCGGTCGAGCAGTTCGGTGGCGTAGCCGCGCTTGGTCGGGCCGAGCGCGTCGGTGTTCCATTCGGCGGCGTCGCGGTCGCCGGTGGCCACGTAGGTGGGCTCGCCGCCCTGCGTGAGGCGCACGTCGTGTTTGACCAGGTCGGCGTCCACCTGCTCGCCGAGCGCGAGCACCGCGGCCCACTGCCCGTCGGTGTAGGGCTTGGTCACGCGCGGCGACTCGTGGATGCGCGTGACCTGCATGTGGTGCTCGAACTGCACCTCGGCCTCGTCCATCAGGCCCTCGACAGGCGCGGCGCTGCCCGGCTGCGGCGTGCAGGCCAGCGGAATGTGGCCTTCGCCCGCGAGCAGGCCCGAGGTCGGGTCCAGGCCGATCCAGCCCGCGCCGGGCAGGAACACCTCGCACCAGGCGTGCAGGTCGGTGAAGTCCTGCGCGGGGCCGCTGGGGCCGTCGATGGCCTTCACGTCGGGCGTGAGCTGGATCAGGTAGCCCGACACGAAGCGCGCCGCCAGGCCCAGGTGGCGCAGCAGCTGCACCAGCAGCCAGCCGCTGTCGCGGCACGAGCCGCGTTTGAGCTGCAGCGTCTGCTCGGGCGTCTGCACGCCGGGCTCCATGCGGATGGTGTAGGCGATGTCCTGCTGCAGCCGCTGGTTCAGGTGCACCAGGAAGTCCACCGTGCGCTGGGGCGCGCGGTCGATGCCGTCGAGGTAGGCCTGCAGCAGCGGCGTGAGCGGCTCGGTGGCGAGGTAGGGCGCGAGCTCGGCACGCTGCGCCTCGGCGTAGGCGAAGGGCACCTGCTCGGCGTGCGGCTCGAGGAAGAAGTCGAAGGGGTTGTGCACCGCCATCTCGACCACCAGGTCCACCGTGATCTTGAACTCGGTGGTGGGCTCGGGAAACACCAGCCGGGCCTGGTGGTTGGCGAACGGGTCCTGCTGCCAGTTGATGAAGTGGTTGGCCGGCTCGATGCGCTGCGAATACGAGAGCACCTTGGCCCGCGCGTGCGGCGCGGGGCGCAGGCGGATCACCTGCGGGCCCAGTCGCACCAGGCGGTCGTAGCGGTAGTGCGTGATGTGGCTCAGGGCGACGTGGATGGCCATGCAACGGGGCTTTCTGCGAGGGATCGGGGGCGCCGCGCGCCAGGGTGCGCGGCTGCGGCCCATGCTAGCAAGAGCTGCGCCACAACACCATGACGCTGGCGCGACGGCGCGAGGCGGCCGCCGGAGCAATCGGCCTCGTGGCCGATGGCCCGGCCCACGTCCCTGCCCAAGCATGCGGGCCCCATGCCCTCAGACACCGCCGCCCCGTCCCCTTGCAAAGCCTGACCCCCATCCCCTGGCGGGCGGGCTGGTGCTTGGCCGCCGGCGTGGCCGGCACCGCGCTGCAACTGCAGCAAGCGGCGCTGTGGCCGCTGCCCGTGTACCAGAGCCTGGTGCTCTGCGGGCTGCTGGCTTTGTGGCTGCGCCCCCGCGCGGCCTGGGCCTTCGCCGGCCTGGCGCTGGCCGTGGGCTGCACCGGCTGGCGCGCGCACGCCTTTCAGGCCGACGGTCTCGATGCGGCGCTCGAAGGCCGCGACATCGCGGTGGTGGGCCGCGTGGCCTCGCTGCCGCAGGCCGGGGCCACGGGCCTGCGCTTCGTGTTCGTGGTGGAGCGGGCGGCGCTCGCCGGCGCCCAGGTGCGGCTGCCGCCGCGCCTGCTGCTGGGCTGGTACCGTGCGGCCAACGACGAGACCGAGCCGCCCGACCTGCGCGCAGGCGACCGCTGGGCCCTCGAGGTGCGCCTGAAGCGCCCGCACGGCGATGCCAATCCGAGCGGCTTCGACCGCGAGCGCTGGCTCTGGGAGCAGGGCATCGGCGCGACCGGCTCGGTGCGCCTGGGCCCGCGGGCGGCGCCGCCCCGGCGCCTGGGCACCACGCCCTGGCACCCGGTGGACCGCGCGCGGCAGGCCATTGCACAGGCCATCGCGCAGCGGGTGGGCGATCCGCGAAGCGCCGGGGTGATCGCGGCGCTCGCGGTGGGCGACCAGGCCGCGATCGACCGCGCCGACTGGGCGCTGTACCGCGACACCGCCACCGCCCATGCGATGGCGATCTCGGGCGCGCACGTGACGCTGTTTGCCTGGCTGGCGACCGTGCTCATCGCGGCGCTGTGGCGCGGCATCGGCCGCTGGTGGCCCGCATTGCCCATGCGCTGGCCCGCGAGCCACGCCGCGGCGGTGGGCGGCGTGCTGGCCGCCGCGGCCTATGCACTGCTCGCCGGCGGCGACGTGCCTGCGCAGCGCACCGTGCTCATGCTGGCGCTGGTCGTGGGGCTGCGCGTGACCGTGCGCCAATGGCCCTGGCCCGCCGTGTGGCTGTTCGCGATGGCGGCCGTGCTGGTGCTCGACCCCTGGGCGCTGCTGGACGCGGGGTTCTGGTTGAGTTTTCTGGCCGTGGCGCTGCTGTTCGCGGCCGACCCGGGCCGCCCTTCGCCGGCCGGCGCCCGCAGCCTGCCGCTGTGGCACCGCGGCGGGCGTGCCGCGGCGCGCCTGTGGCGCGAGCAATGGTTGATGACGCTGGGCCTCGCACCGCTGGGCCTGCTGCTGTTTGGCCAGTTCTCGCTGGTGGGCCTGCTCGCCAACCTGGTGGCCGTGCCCTGGGTAGGGTTCGTGGTCACGCCGCTGGCCTTGCTGGGCGTGTTGCTGCACCCGCTGTGGTCGCTGGCCGCGTGGGCGGTGGAGCTGCTCAATGCGCTGCTGCAGCCCATGGCCGCATGGCCCTGGGCTGTGGTGCACCGCCCCGCCGTGCCCTTCTCGGCCGCGCTGGCCGCGGTGGCCGGCGGCGCCTTGCTGGTGATGCGGCTGCCCGCCGTGATGCGCCTGGCCGGCCTGCTGCTCATGGCCCCGGCCTGGCTGTACGAGCCGCCGCGCCCGCCGCCAGGCGTGTTCGAGGTGCTGGCCATCGACGTCGGGCAGGGCAGCGCGGTGCTGGTGCGAACGGCGCGGCACGCCCTGGTCTACGACAGCGGCCCGCGCTGGAGCCCTGAGGCCGACGCCGGCGAGCGCACCGTGCTGCCGCTGCTGCGCGCCCTGGGCGTGCAGCCCGATCGGGTGGTGATCAGCCACCGCGACAGCGACCACGCCGGTGGCGCCGACGCCCTGCGGCGCGCGTTCCCCGGGGCGGTGTGGCGTTCGTCGTTCGACGACGACCCGGCCTCGCGCTGCCGCGCGGGCGAGCGCTGGCACTGGGACGGCGTGGACTTCGAGTTGCTGCACCCCGACGACGCCACCTACGCCCGAGTGGGTGTGCCGACCAACGCGCTGTCGTGTGTGCTGCGCATCGCGGCCGGCGCCCAGGTGGCCTGGCTCACGGGCGACGTGCCCGCGGCGCAGGAGACGCGGCTGGCGCTGGCGCGCCCGCAGGAACGCGTGGCGCTGCTGCTCGCGCCCCACCACGGCAGCGCCAGCTCGTCGAGCCCGGTGCTGCTCAACACCCTGCGGCCGCGCTGGGTGGTGGTGCAGGCGGGCTACCGCAACCGCTACGGCCATCCGGCGCCGGCCGTGCTGGCGCGTTACGACGCGCGCGGCCTGGCCTGGGTGGACACGCCGCGCTGCGGCGCGGCCACCTGGCGCAGCGATGAACCCGAGGCCATGCGTTGCGAGCGCGAGCAGGCCGCGCGCTACTGGCAGCACCGCGAACCCCGCCCGCCCATGGCGGCTGGCCCGGAGCTTGCTATCCTGCTGCCAGGAGCACAACAACCATGAGCCAACGACCGATGTTCGACGAGATGCACGCCTCGCCATCCGAAGTGCGTGAGCACTATCGGCAGTACGCACGCTGGCTGTCCGAGCAACCCGACGAGGTCATGGCCGCCCGCCGCGAAGAGGCCGAGATGATCTTCCGCCGCGTGGGCATCACCTTCGCGGTGTACGGCGCCAAGGACGAAGACGGCGCCGGCACCGAGCGGCTCATTCCCTTCGACCTGATCCCGCGCATCATCCCGGCCCACGAATGGCGCACCATGGAAGAGGGTCTGGTGCAGCGCGTGGCCGCGCTCAACCGCTTCATCCACGACGTCTACCACGAGCAGGAGATCATCAAGGCCGGCGTGATCCCGGCCGACCAGATCCTGCAGAACGCGCAGTTCCGCCCCGAGATGATGGGCGTGGACGTGCCGCACCAGATCTACTCGCACATCGCGGGCATCGACATCGTGCGCGCGCCCAACGCCCAGGGCGAGGGCGAGTACTACGTGCTCGAAGACAACCTGCGCGTGCCCAGCGGCGTGAGCTACATGCTCGAAGACCGCAAGATGATGATGCGGCTGTTCCCCGAGCTGTTCGGCGAGAACCGCGTGGCGCCGGTGGCGCACTACCCCGACCTGCTGCTCGAGACGCTGCGCTCGGTGAGCCCGGCCACCACGGCCGAGCCCACGGTGGTGGTGCTCACGCCCGGCATGTACAACAGCGCCTACTTCGAACACGCCTTCCTCGCGCAGCAGATGGGCGTGGAACTGGTCGAAGGCCAGGACCTGTTCGTGAAGGACAACTTCGTCTACATGCGCACCACGCGCGGCCCGCGCCGGGTCGACGTGATCTACCGCCGCGTCGACGACGACTTTCTCGATCCGCTGGTGTTCCGGCCCACGTCCACGCTGGGCTGCGCGGGCCTGCTCGACGTGTACCGCAGCGGCAACGTGAGCATCTGCAACGGGGTGGGCACCGGCGTGGCCGACGACAAGTCGATCTATCCCTATGTGCCCAAGATGATCGAGTTCTACCTCGGTCAGAAACCCATCCTGGCCAACGTGCCCACCTTCATGGGCCGCAACCCCGAAGACCTCAAGTACATCCTGGCCCACCTGCCCGAGCTCGTGGTGAAAGAGGTGCACGGCGCGGGCGGCTACGGCATGCTGGTCGGGCCCGCGTCCACCAAGGCCGAGATCGAGGAGTTCCGCCAGGCCGTGATCGCCAAGCCCGAGGGCTACATCGCCCAGCCCACGCTCTCGCTGTCGACCTGTCCCACCTACGTGAAAAGCGGCGTGGCGCCCCGCCACATCGATCTGCGGCCCTTCGTGCTCTCGGGCAAGGAGGTGCAGCTGGTGCCCGGCGGCCTCACGCGCGTGGCGCTCAAGGAAGGTTCTCTGGTGGTCAACTCGTCGCAAGGCGGTGGCACGAAAGACACCTGGATCCTCGAAGACTGAACCCAAGGGAGACCCACATGCTGTCGCGCACCGCCGACCACCTCTTCTGGATGTCGCGCTACACCGAGCGCGCGGAGAACACCGCGCGCATGCTCGATGTCAACTACCAGACCTCGCTGCTGCCGCAATCGGCCGCGGTGGCGCAGGTGGGCTGGGAAGGCCTGCTGACCATCAGCGAGCTCATGCCTTCGTACCGCACCAAGTACGGCGAGGCCATCACGCCGCGCAACGTGCTCGACTTCATGGTGCGCGACGAGAACAACCCGTCGAGCATCGTGTCGTGCCTGCGCGCGGCACGCGAGAATGCGCGCGCGGTGCGTGGCGCGCTCACCACCGAGTTCTGGGAAACGCAGAACCAGACCTGGCTCGAACTCACGCGCATGCTCAAGGGCAAGAACTTCGAGCGCGACCCGGGCGAGTTCTTCGAGTGGGTCAAGTTCCGCTCGCACCTCTCGCGCGGTGTGGCCATCGGCACCATGCTGCAGGACGAGGCGTTCCACTTCTACCGCATGGGCACCTTCCTCGAGCGCGCCGACAACACCGCGCGCCTGCTCGACGTGAAGTTCCACGCGGTGCACAGCGACTTCTACGGCGCGGCCAGCGAGCTCGACCAGGAGTACGACTTCTACCACTGGAGCGCGATCCTGCGCAGCGTGAGCGGCTTCGAGGTCTACCGCAAGGTATACCGCGACGTGATCACGCCCGAGCGGGTGGCCGAGCTGCTGATCCTGCGCGCCGACATGCCGCGCAGCCTGGCCGCGAGCGTGAACGAGGTGGTGAACAACCTGGGCGTGGTGGCGCACGACAACAGCGCCGAAACGCTGCGCCGTGCGGGCAAGCTCAAGGCCGAACTGCAGTACGGCCGCATCGACGAGATCCTGGCCACGGGCCTGCACGCCTACCTCACGCAGTTTCTCGACCGCGTGAACGAACTCGGCTGGCGCATCAGCCAGGACTTTCTGGTGCCGGCGGGCTAGGCGCGGCGGGTTTCCCGTTCGTTCCGGTGCCGGGTCGCCTCAGTGCGTCGGCCAGCGAGGGTGTCGGCCTGCCAATGGCCAGGTTTCAGGCATGCTCGACAAATTCGACCGGGCGCTGGAAGCTCGCCTGCGCCGCGGCATCGCCCGGCATGGCCGCGAGTTCGGTGAAGCGCTCTTGCCAGGCCAGGGCGGCGTCCACGAAGCGGTCGATGCGCGAGGCGATGAGTTCGGCCGTCCAGCCGTGGTTGCCCACGTCGGTGCACAGCACGATCTCACCGAATTCCGGGTCGATGGCGAGCGAGGCGCCGCCCGTTTCGGCACCGAACAGGTTGGCCGTGAGCAGGCGCTCGTAGATCGGCTCGCGGTGGTCGGCCGGCAGTTGGCCCAGCGGGCAGTACACGTGCAGCAGGTGCCCGCTGCTGCGCTCGAAGTTCACATCGATGCGGTCGTCCACGCGCAGGCGCGCGCAACCGTTGGCGTCGAATCGCAGGTCGGGGGTGTCGAAGGCGGTGGCGAGCGCCTGCAGGACTTGGTCGGGGTTCATGGGCCCTGCATTCGTAATGCACCGCACCGCGGCGGTTCCTCATGCAAGAGGCCGAATCGGCTTAACCCATTGGGCGGCCTCAGCGCTGCAGCGCCGCCTTCACCGCCTCGCCGAGCTCGATCACGGCCATGGCGTAGTAGCTGCTCCAGTTGTAGCGCGTGACCACGTAGAAGTTGTCGGTGCCGGCCACGTAGCTGGATGGCGCGCCCGCGTTCTGCAGCTCGATCAGCGCGAGCTTGCCCGGGTGCTGCAGCGCCTCGCCGTCCACGACCGCGCCGTTGGCGAGGAAGTTCTCGACACTGAAGCTGGGCAGGATGTCGGGCGCGAGCAGGGTGTCGAGGTCGAGCCGGGCCGGGTCGAAGCGCACCGGGTAGTGCGTGGGCATGGCGCTTTGCCAGCCGAAGGTCTTGAAGTAGTTCGCGACCGAGCCGATCACGTCGGCCGGGCTGTCGAAGAGGTCGATGCGGCCGTCGCCGTCGAAGTCGATCGCGTACTTCACCCAGCTGCTGGGCATGAACTGCGGCCAGCCCATGGCGCCCGCGAAGCTGCCCAGCAGGCTGTGCGGATCGATGCCGCCGCGCTGGCACAGGCTCAGCAGCTGTTCGAGTTCGTCGCGGAAGAAGGCGGTGCGCGCGGCCGCGCGGGGGTGCACGGCGGGGAAGTCGAAGGCCAGCGTGGTGATGGCGTCCATCACCTTGTGGGTGCCGGTGTGGCGGCCATACAGCGTTTCCACGCCGATCACGCCCACGATGAGGCTGGCGGGCACGCCGAACTCGGCCTCGGCGCGCGCCAGCGTGGCGCGGTTGTCCAGCCAGAAGCGCTGGCCCGCGGCGAGGCGGACGGGCTCGATGAAGCGCGCGCGGTAGGCGGCCCAGTTCTTGGGCACGCCCGCGGGTGGCGGCGTGACGCCGCGGATGGCGGCGTCGAGCCGGCGCGCGCGGCCGATCTGCTCGCGCACCCACCCGGTGTCGAGACCGCGGCGCTGGGCGAGATCGTCGGCGAAGGCCATGGCGGCCGGGTGGTCGCGGTAGAAGCGCTCGGGCGCGGCCTTGCGCGCGGCGGGGCGGGTTTTGGGGTGGCCCGAAGGGGCGGTGGCCCAGGCGGGTGGCAGGCTCGCGGCCAGCAGGGCGAGCGGGATCGATCGGCGTTTCATTGCCCCGATTTCATCACGCGCCGCGCGCCGGGGGCCAACGCAGCCGGCGGTACTCGCGCCGCAGTTCGGCCAGCGTGGTGGTGCTGTGGGGCGCGTAGCGCTGCGCTTCCAGGCGCAGCAGCCAGTCGGCCAGCGCCGCTGCGGCGGGGTCTTGCGCAAAACGCTCGCGCAGCTGGCAGGCGAGTTCGCGCGGCGGGGTCCGGTCGCTGGCCTGCAGGCCCAGGGTTCTCAGGCGCCTGCCCGCGTGGTGCAGCAGGCGCAGCCAGGGGTCGTGGCGACGGCGTTCCCAGACGGCCCAGGCCGCGCCCACCAGGCTCACCACGACCACCACCGCGAACAGCACCAGGGCCAGGTCCTGCCAGCTCGGTGACGCCACGCCCAGGGAGCGCAGCAGCTCGAACTGGCGGTCTTGCGTGTAGTTGAGCACCCACTGGTTCCAGGTGTTGTTGAGCGCCTCCCAGTTGGCGCGCAGCAGGCCGATGAAGTTGGGCCCCACAGCGGCCTGCAACGCACCCGCCACGGCGCCGGCCGGGGCCTGCAGCCGTTGCAGCGAGCCTATGCGCGAGGGCACCGCCGCGCCCGTGGGGTCCACCCGCACCCAGCCGCGGCCCTGCAGCCACACCTCGGTCCAGGCGTGGGCGTCGCGCTGGCGCACGGTCCAGTAGCCATCGACGCCGTTGAGCTCGCCGCCCTGGTAGCCCGTGACCACGCGGGCCGGGATGTCCATGGCGCGCATGAGCACCGCGAAGGCGCTCGCGAAGTGCTCGCAGAAGCCGGCCTTGCGGTCGAACCAGAACTCGTCGGCGGTGTGCTGGCCGTACACGCCGGGCTCCAGGGTGTAGACGAAGCCGCCGGTGCGCAGGCGCTCGAGCACGGCGTCGACCAGCGCGGGCGCGTTCTGCGGCCCCGGGCCATGGACGCGGCGCAGGTCCTGCGCGAGTTGCAGGGTGCGGGGATTGAAGCCCGGGGGCAGGTCGACGAACTCGCGCAGGGCGGCGCTGTCCTGCAGCGGGCCGTGGCCGAAATCGACGTGGCTTTGCGCGCGGTAGCGCACCAGCGACACGATGGGGCGCTGCGTGACCCACTGCAGGTCGGTGGTCATGCGCACGCGGTTGCCGGGCAGCTCGGGCGCTTCGGTGGCGGCCTCGAGCACGAACAGCCAGCGCCGCTGGTGCGGCTCCAGCGTGACCTCGTAACGCAGCGGCTCGCCGCGCGGGCGCAGCTCGGCGCGCAGGCCGGCCGACAGCGCCGTGGGTTCGAGCTGCTGCGTCCAGCGGCGGCCGTCGAAGCGGCTCAGCACCGGGCCGCGGAAGTAGCTCAGGGCCGCAGGGGGCGGCGGGCCGTCGAAGCGCACGCGCAGGGCGATGCTGTCGTCGAGCGCGAGCTGCGCCACATCGCCCACGCGCATGTCTTCGGACAGGCCGCTGGTGCCCGTGGGGTTGTTGTTGGGCACGCCCCACAGTGGCGCGATGCGCGGGAACAGCAGGAACAGCACCAGCATGATGGGCGCGCCCATCAGCGCCATGCCGGCGGCGATGCGCGCGGCCTGTGCGAGCGGCGGCCGGCCCACCGGCATGTGGGCATTGACCACCGCGGTGAGCAGGCCCAGCAGCGCCACCAGGATGCCCGCGGCCGTGACCAGCGACTGCGAATAGAAGAAGTGCGTGAGCAGCGCGAAGAAGCCGAGGAAGAACACCACGAAGGCGTCGCGGCGCGCGCGCAGCTCCAGCGTCTTGAGCGCCAGCAGCACCACCACCAGGGTCACGCCCGCGTTCTGACCGAGCAGCGTGCCGTGGCTGGCCCAGGTGCCGGCCAGGGCCACGGCCAGCAGGCCCGCGCGCCACGGCCAGCCCGGCAGCGGCCGGGCCTGGAGCGCAAGCCAGCCGCGCCACGCCAGCAGCACGCCGGTGAGCGCGGTGGTCCAGGCGGGGATGTGGGCCGCCTGCAGCGCGACGACCCAGGCGATGACCGCGAGCAGGAACAGCGTGTCGCGCGTGTCGCGGGGCAGGCTGGCGCCGCGGCCGGGAGTGTGCAGGGTCAGCACAGCGCCAGCGCCTCCAGGCAGCGGGCGCGGTGGGCTGCGCCCTGGTCGGGGGCGATCTCGCGCCCGGGCACGCGCAGGCCGTAGTCGAGGCCGAGCCGGTCGGCCATGAGCACCCATGCCGTCAGGCGCGACAGGCGCGCTTCCATGCCCGCGCCGCCGCACTGGTTGATGTCCAGCCACAGCGCCTGGCGCTGGCTGGACAGCGCGTCGCGGCTCACGAGCTCGTCGCGGCCGCTCGCGAAGGCCTGAGCGGCCTTCTTCCACACCACGGATTTCAGCGGGTCGCCGCGGCGGTAGGGGCGCACGCCGTCGTACTCGCCCGTGGCCTGCACGCGCGCGCTGCCGGCGCCGCCGCCCTGCGGCTCGCCCGGGGGCAAGGGCGGCGGGTGGGCTTCGGGTTCGGGGTACACCAGAGCGGTGGACGCGGGGCGCCAGAAGGCCCAGACGCGGAAGGTGCCGAGCGGGAACCCGGTTTGCGCCATCAGCGTGGGCAGCGCATGCAGGCCCCGGCCGGGCGCGCGCCAGGCCAGCTGCACCGGGGTGCGGCCCTGGGCGGGCACGTCGGTCCAGGCCAGCGTCGGGGCCTTGCCGTCGGCGTCGACCACGCCCAGGCCGATGCCGTGCCGCACGCGGCGGCGCTCGCTGGCGAGCTGCAGCTCCAGCACCACGGCCTCGTGCGCGTGCACGGGCTCGGGCGGGTGCAGGTGCAGCGTGAGTCCGCGCAGGTTGCCGTGGCACACGTGCATGCCCACCAGCGCGCTGCCCGCGAGCAGGAAAGTGAGCAGGTAGCCGAGGTTGAGCTGGTAGTTGATGCTGGCCAGCAGCAGCACGGCCAGGGTCAGCGCCAGCATCCAGCCCGGGCTCGAGGGCAGGATGTAGACGTTGCGCTGCGTGAGCGTGAGGGTGTCGCTGCGCCGGATCCGGTTGTGGAACCAGGTCTGGAGGCGGCGGCGCAGCGGACGCAGCGGGTTCATCAGGGCAGGGGGACGGCGTCGAGCATGGCGCGCACCTGCTCGAGCGGGCCGCGGCCGGCGTCGCGCACGGGGATCAGGCGGTGTGCCGTGGTCTGGGGCAGGATGGCGGCGAGGTCGTCGGGCGCCACGTAGTCGCGCCCCTGCAGGAAGGCCTGGGCCTTGGCGGCGCGCACCACGGCCAGTGCGGCGCGCGGCGACAGGCCTTGCAGGAACCAGCGTCCGTTGCGCGTGGCGGCCACCAGGTCCTGCAGGTATTCGAGCACCGGCTCGGCGGTGTGCACCGCGGCCACCGCGCGCTGCAGGCGGGCCAGGTCGTCGGGCGTGAGCGCGGGTGGCAGCGATTCGATCAGCGAGCGCCGGTCTTGGCCGCGCAGCAGCTCGCGCTCGGCGGCGCGGTCGGGGTAGCCCAGCGACAGCCGCATGTGGAAGCGGTCGAGCTGCGATTCGGGCAGCGCGTAGGTGCCGAGCTGGTCGTGCGGGTTCTGCGTGGCGATCACGAAGAAGGGCTCGGGCAGGCGCCGGGTCTCGCCCTCCACCGTGACCTGCTTTTCCTCCATCGCTTCGAGCAGCGCGCTCTGCGTCTTGGGGCTGGCGCGGTTGATCTCGTCGGCCAGCAGCACCTGGGCGAACACCGGGCCCGGGTGGAACACGAAGGCCTCGCGGCCGCGTTCGTAGATGGACACGCCGATCAGGTCGGTGGGCATCAGGTCGGCGGTGAATTGCACGCGAGCGAATTGCAGGCCAAAGGATCGCGCGAGCGCGTGCGCCAGCGTGGTCTTGCCCACGCCAGGCACGTCCTCGATCAGCAGGTGGCCGCCCGCCAGCAGGCAGGCCACGCTGTCGTTGACCTGCTGCGCTTTGCCCACGATCACCGTGTTAAGCTGGCTCAGCAGTTGCTGGATCTTGCCGTCGATCTGTCGTTGGCTTTGTCGTTGGTCTTGCATAGCGGCCGCGATTCTCACAGCAGTTCAGAGATGTCCCACGCCACAGGT
Organism: Hydrogenophaga crocea; assembly: GCF_011388215.1. Classification (NCBI taxonomy): domain Bacteria; kingdom Pseudomonadati; phylum Pseudomonadota; class Betaproteobacteria; order Burkholderiales; family Comamonadaceae; genus Hydrogenophaga; species Hydrogenophaga crocea. Next base: position 2,208,490 of record NZ_CP049989.1, on the reverse strand, counting down.
TATTTCACCCACCGGGCATGCTGGCAGCACGAGATGGGCGCCGGCCACCCCGAATGCCCCGAACGGCTCGATGCGATCGAAGACCGGTTGCTCGTGACCGGCCTCGACGCCGCGCTGGAGCGGCGCGAAGCCACCGCGGCCGCGCTGGCCGACCTCGAACTCGCGCACGACCGCATGCACCTCGCGTCGCTGCGCGGCCTGGCCGAACAGCTGCGCGACGACATGCAGGCCGGCGGCCCCTCGCGCGCCCAGGTCGACCCCGACACCTCCATGAACCCGCACAGCTGGGACGCCATCCTGATGGCCGCGGGCGCCGCCATCGATGCGGTGGACGCGGTGATGGCGGGCGAACTCGCCAACGCCTTCTGCGCCGTGCGCCCGCCCGGGCACCACGCCACGCGCCGCCAGGCCATGGGCTTTTGTTTCGTCAACAACGTGGCGGTGGCGGCCAAGTACGCGCTCGAGCGCCACGGCCTGCAGCGCGTGGCCGTGATCGATTTCGACGTGCACCACGGCAACGGCACCGAGGACATCGTGGCCGGCGACGAGCGCATCCTCATGTGCAGCTTCTACCAGCACCCGTTCTACCCGCCCGGTGAGCACGCGGTGGCGCCCAACCTCGTGAACCTGCCGGTGCCCGCCTACACGCGCGGCATGGCCATCCGCGAGCTCGTGGACATCCACTGGATGCCGCGGCTCGACGAGCACCGCCCGCAGATGGTTTTCGTGAGCGCGGGCTTCGACGCCCACCGCGAGGACGACATGGCCCAGCTCGGGCTGGTCGAGTCCGACTACGCCTGGCTGACCGAACGCATCAAGGCCGTGGCCGACCGCCACGCGCAGGGCCGCCTCGTGAGCTGCCTCGAAGGCGGCTACGCGCTCGATGCGCTGGCGCGCAGTGTCGAGGCCCATCTGCGCGTGCTCGCGGGTGTGTGAGCGGCCCGCCGGGCCGCGCCTTTTCTTTCTTTTCTCTCTTTTGTCGGCTCCCGATGAACGACCTCATTCCCCCGGCCCCCCGCCCGGTTGACGATTTCGGCGCCTGGCTGCGTGGCTTGCTGCAACCCGCGTCGCTGGCCGAACTGGCCGCGCTCGCCGTGGCGGTGCTGGTGGCCTGGCTGTTCACGCGCGCGCTGCGCCGCGCGCTCTCGATGCAGCACGCGCCGAACTCGGTGCTGTTCGGCGAACGCCTCATCGACGGCGCGCTGTTCCCCATGGTGCTGCTGCTGCTCGGCTATGTGGCGCGCGGCGTGATGGTCAAGTTCGTGCCGCTTGCGGTGTTCCACGTCGCCATTCCGGTGCTGGTGTCGCTGGTGGTCATCCGGCTCGGCGTGAAGGTGCTGCAGGTGGCCTTCGACGGCCAGCCCTGGGTGCGCCTGCTCGAGCGCACCATTTCGTGGGTGGCCTGGGCCGCCATGGTGCTGTGGGTGAGCGGCCTGCTGCCCGTGGTGCTGGCCGAGATGGACCAGGTCACCTGGAAGACCGGCAGCAGTACCCTGAGCCTGCGCACGCTGGTCGAGGGGCTGCTCACCGCGTCCATCGTGCTCATCGTGGCACTGTGGATCTCGGCCGCCATCGAGGCACGTCTGCTGCGCAACGCGGTGGGCAGCGAGCTTTCGCTGCGCAAGGCGGTGAGCAACTTCACGCGCGCGCTGCTCATGTTCGTGGGCCTGATCGTGGCGCTGTCGGCGGTGGGCATCGACCTCACCGCGCTGTCGGTGCTGGGCGGCGCGGTGGGCGTGGGCATCGGCTTCGGTTTGCAGAAGCTCGCGTCCAACTACGTGAGCGGCTTCGTGATCCTGGCCGAGCGCAGCGTGCGCATCGGCGACAACGTGCGCGTGGACAACTTCGAGGGCCGCATCACCGACATCAACGCGCGCTACACCCTGGTGCGCGCGCTCAACGGGCGCGAATCCATCGTGCCCAACGAGACGCTGATCACCAGCCGCGTGGAAAACCTCTCGCCGGTGCGCGGGCGCGTGGGCCAGACGGTGGTGCTCACCGTCAACTACGACAGCGACATCGAACTCGTGGAGCGCCTGCTGCTCGACGCGGTGCGCGACCGGCCCCGCGTGCTCGCAGACCCGGCGCCCTCGGTGGCCCTGTCCAACTTCGGCGCCGACGGCCTCGAGTTCACCCTGAGCTACACCATCGACGATCCCGAGAACGGCCAGCTCAACCTGCGCTCGGACATCAACCGCGCGATCCTGAACGCGCTGCGCGCCCACCACATCGACATCCCCTTCCCCCAGCGCGTGGTGCGCGTGGTGGGGCAGGGCGGCGGCGAGGGCGCGGCGTTCAGCGGTTCATGAACCCCGGCAGCCAGAGCGAGATCACCGGGAAGGCCACCAGGATGCCCAGGCGCACGATGTCGGCGAACACGAAGGGCCAGACGCCGCGGAAGATCTGATTGAGCGGCACCTTGGGCAGCAGCGCGTTGATCACGAACAGGTTCATGCCCACGGGCGGCGAGATCATGCCGATCTCGATCACGGTGACGATGAGGATGCCGAACCACACCGGGTCGTAGCCCAGGCCGGTGATGACGGGGAAGAACACGGGGATGGTGAGCAGCACCATCGAGAGCTCCTCCATGACCAGGCCGAGCAGGATGTAGATCACCATCATCATCACCACGACCATGATGGGCTCGGGGCTGAACTGCACGATGAAGTCGCGCAGGTCGTTGGGCATGCTGGTGAAGTTCACGAAGCTGGTGAACACCATGGCCGCGATCAGGATGGTGAACAGCATGGCCGTGGTGCGCGCGCTCTCCTGCAGGATCTCCAGCAGCGCGCGCGGCGTGAGCGAGCCGCGCAGCAGCGCGAACACGAAGGCGCCGCCCGCGCCCACGCCCGCGCCCTCGGTGGCGGTGAACACGCCGCCGTAGATGCCGCCGATGACGAGCGCGAACAGCAGCGCCACGCCCCAGACGTTGCGCAGCGCGCGCAGCCGCTCGGGCCAGCTGTGGCGCTCGGCGGCGGGGCCGGCCGCGGGGTCGCGCCAGGTCACGACCACCACGGCCAGGCACAGGCAGACGATGGCCACGATGCCGGGCAGGATGCCGGCCACGAAGAGCTTGCCGATGTCGGTCTCGGTGATGATCCCGTAGATCACCATGATGGTCGAGGGCGGGATGAGGATGCCCAGCGTGCCGCCGGCGCCGATGGAGCCGGCCGCGAGCGCGTCGCGGTAGCCGTGGCGCTTCATCTCGGGGTAGGCCACGCGCGTCATCGTGGCGGCGGTGGCGATGGAGGAGCCGCAGATGGCGCCGAAGCCGCCCGAGGCGATGATGCTGGCCATGGCCAGGCCGCCGCGGCGGTGGCCGACGAAGGCGTTGGCGGCCTGGAAGAGCTCGCGCGCCATGCCCGCGCGCGCGACGAAGTTGCCCATGAGCACGAACAGCGGGATGACCGAGAGCACGTAGGCGAAGCCGGTCTCGAAGATCACCTGGCTGGTGCTGGCGAGCGCGGGCTGCCAGCCGCGCAGCAGGGCCAGGCCGCCCATGCCCACGGTGACCATGCACACCGCCAGCGGGATGCGCAGCGCGGCCATGATGAAGACGGCAGCGAAGCCGATGGATGCTTCGATCATGCAACGCTCCCTTCGCCCGGCCCCGCATCGCGCTGCGGCGCGCGCACCACCACGAACACCGCGTGCACCAGCGCCGTCACGGCGAGAAAGACGGCCATCATCCAGGCCACGGGCGACAGCGGCAGCTGCAGGTACACGGTGATGTCGCCGTACTCGGCGAAGCGGTCGGCGCGCAGCACCATGAGGTAGGCCATGAAGCCGAACGCGAGCGCGCACACCAGGTGCACCAGGCGCTGCTGGACGCTCTGGATCCAGTCGGGGATGAAGGGGTCGAGCGAGTCGAACACCACGTGCTCGCTGCGCCACGAGACCAGCGGCAGCGCGCCGAAGATCACCACGACCATCAGCACTTCGGTGAGCTCCAGCCCGCCGGGCACGGAGTGGTTGAGGAACTTGCGGCCCGTCACGTCGAAGACGGTGAGCCACATGATGGTGAACAAGGCCATCGCGGCCATGAAGCCGGTCGACCAGCGCAGTGCGCGATCCAGGAAGGTGAGCATGGGGGAAACCGTGATGCGACAACGGCGGGCAGCCGGATGACTGCCCGCCGTGCGGGAGGGCCTGGTGTTCAGGACCCGGGTGTCACTTGACCTTCTTGATCTCCGCGCGGAACTCGGCCAGCACGGCCTTGGGGTCCTTCAGGCCTTTGGCGGCCGCGGCCGCGGCCCATTTGTCTTCGAGCTCGGCCTGCTTGGCGGTGACGGCCTTGATGAAGGAGTCGTCGGCCTGGATGCGGGCCACGCCCTGGGTCTTCTGCAGCTCGCGGCTGGAGGCGTCGACCTTGTCCCAGCCCTCGCCGAAGATGCGCGCGGCGGTCTCGCCCGAGATCTTGTCGACCACCGCCTTGTCCTGCGCCGACAGCGCGTTGTACTTGGCCGGGTTCATCATGAACACGAAGCTGGTGTTGTAGAGCCCGCCCGGGAAGGTGGTGGCGTGCTTGATCATGCTCAGCTTGAACGAGGCCACCGATTCGTCGGGGAAGAAGGTGCCGTCCATGACGCCGGTGGACAGCAGCTCGAAGGAATCGGGCGCAGGCTTGAGCGTGGTGTTGAAGCCCATGAGCTTGGAGAGCTCGTTGATGTTGCCGCCGCCGATGCGGAACTTGAGCTTGGTGGCGTCTTCGGCGGTCTTCACCGGCTGCTTGCTGTTGAAGATGATGCCGGGGCCGTGCGTGAACACGCCCAGCACCTTCACGCCCCGGTGCTCGCCCAGCGGCGCGAAGTACTTGGTGTACAGGTGCTGGTAGGCCACCGAGGTGGCGAGCGCGCTGTCGCCCAGGAAGGGGAACTCGGCCAGTTGCGTGAAGACGAAGCGGCCCGGCGTGTAGCCGTCCACGGTGAAGGAGATGTCGGCCAGGCCGTCGCGCACCGCGTCGAAGGTGCCCGGCGCGGCGGCCACGCCCTTGGGCAGGATGTTGCACTTCATGCGCCCGCTGCTTTCCTTCTCGAGCAGGTCGCACCACGACTTCTGCGCCACGCTCAGCGTGTGCGTGGGGCCGACCCACGAAGAGGCGGTGAACACGGTCTGCGCCGAGGCCATGCCGGTGCCCAGCAGGGCGGCGGTGGCCAGAAGGGGAATCAGCTTCATGCGGTTTGCTCCAGCGACGGGATTGGCCCTTTGGTGATCCAACATAACCAACGGGTGGTGACCCAATATAGGCCTTGGGTTCGTGCCTGAGGCTCCAGACTTACCCGGGTTCGCCGACCCAACGGTCGGCGAATGTCGGCGCAACGACAAGTGCGCGCAGGGGTATTCGAAGATGCCCGTGCCGGTATCTCTATAATCAAAAAAGCACGATCGTTCGCTTTTCGGCGGGCGGCCCGCACCAGACCCGCGCCTACAATGCCGAGTTGACGTGCACGTCAATTGCGCGACCGCATCAACCACCATAGGAGCAAGCCAGCATGAAGGTCCTCGTCCCCGTCAAGCGCGTGGTCGACTACAACGTGAAAGTCCGCGTGAAGAGCGACGGCAGCGGAGTGGACATCGCCAACGTGAAGATGTCCATGAACCCCTTCGACGAGATCGCCGTGGAAGAGGCGGTGCGCCTGAAAGAAAAGGGTGCGGCCACCGAGGTGATCGCCGTCTCCTGCGGCGTGGCGCAGTGCCAGGAAACGCTGCGCACGGCCATGGCCATCGGCGCCGACCGCGCCATCCTGGTCGAGACTGATGCCGAACTGCAGCCGCTGGCCGTGGCCAAGCTGCTCAAGGCGCTGGTGGACAAGGAACAGCCCGGCCTGGTGATCCTGGGCAAGCAGGCGATCGACGACGACTGCAACCAGACCGGCCAGATGCTGGCCGCGCTGGCCGGCCTGCCGCAGGCGACCTTCGCGAGCAAGGTCGAGATCGACGGCCAGAACGCCAAAGTGACCCGCGAGGTCGACGGCGGCCTGGAGACGCTCTCGGTGGCCATGCCCGCCGTGGTCACCACCGACCTGCGTCTGAACGAGCCGCGCTACGTGACGCTGCCCAACATCATGAAGGCCAAGAAGAAGCCGCTGGAGACCATCAAGCCCGAGGACCTCGGCGTGGACGTGGCCCCGCGCATCAAGACCCTCAAGGTGAGCGAGCCGCCCAAGCGCGGCGCCGGCGTGAAGGTGCCCGATGTGGCCACCCTTGTGAGCAAGCTCAAGAACGAAGCCAAGGTGATCTGAGGAGCGCACTGAAATGACTGCACTGGTTATTGCCGAACACGACAACGCCGCCATCAAGGGCGCCACCCTCAACACCGTGACCGCGGCCGCGCAATGCGGCGGCGAGGTGCACGTGCTGGTCGCGGGCCACAACGCCGCGGCGGCCGCCCAGGCGGCCAGCCAGATCGCCGGCGTGAGCAAGGTGATCCACGCCGACGCCGAGGGCTTCGCCCACGGCCTGGCCGAGAACGTGGCCGCGCAGGTCATCGCACTGGCCGCCAACTACAGCCACATCCTGTTCCCCGCCACCGCCTCGGGCAAGAACGTGGCCCCGCGCGTGGCCGCGCTGCTCGATGTGGCGCAGCTCAGCGACGTCACCAAGGTCGTGAGCGCCGACACCTTCGAGCGCCCGATCTACGCGGGCAACGCCATCGCCACCGTGCAGAGCGGCGACAAGGTCAAGGTCATCACCGTGCGCACCACCGGCTTCGACGCCGCCGCCGCCAGCGGTGGCAGCGCCGCCGTGGAGAGCGCCAGCGCCGTGGCCGATTCGGGCAAGAGCACCTTCGTGGGCAGCGAGATCGCCAAGAGCGACCGCCCCGAGCTCACCGCGGCCAAGATCATCGTCTCGGGCGGCCGCGCCCTGGGCAGCGCCGAGAAGTTCACCGAGGTCATCACGCCGCTGGCCGACAAGCTCGGCGCCGCCATCGGCGCCAGCCGCGCCGCGGTGGACGCGGGCTACGCGCCCAACGACCTGCAGGTCGGCCAGACCGGCAAGATCGTGGCGCCGCAGCTCTACATCGCCGCGGGCATCTCGGGCGCCATCCAGCACCTGGCCGGCATGAAGGACTCCAAGGTGATCGTCGCGATCAACAAGGACCCCGAGGCCCCGATCTTCAGCGTGGCCGACTACGGCCTGGAGGCCGACCTCTTCGAGGCCGTGCCCGAGATCGTCAAGGCGCTCTGATCGGCAGCGCATCCCCAAGGGCATCGCTTGCGATGCCCTTTTTTCTGCATCTTTGCTTTCCCGGAGACACCCCATGAGCTACACCGCCCCCGTCAAGGACATGCTGTTCAACATCGAGCACCTGGCGCGCATCGACCAGGTTGCCCAACTGCCCGGCTTCGAAGACGCGGGCCTGGAAACCGCTCAGGCGGTGCTCGAGGAATGCGCCAAGCTCAATGAGGGCGTGGTGGCCCCGCTCAACCGCGAGGGCGACCTCAAGCCCTCGTTCGTGAAAGACGGCGTGGTCACCACAACGCCCGGCTTCAAGGACGCCTACCGCCAGTACGCCGAGGGCGGCTGGCAGGGCCTGCAGCACCCCACCGATTTCGGTGGCCAGGGCCTGCCCAAGACCATCGGTTCGGCCTGCGGCGAAATGCTCAACAGCGCCAACCTGAGCTTCGCGCTGTGCCCGCTGCTCACCGACGGCGCCATCGAAGCCCTGCTGACCGCGGGCAGCGACGCGCAGAAGGACACCTACCTGCCCAAGCTCATCAGCGGCGAATGGACCGGCACCATGAACCTCACCGAGCCGCAGGCCGGCTCGGACCTGGCCGCCGTGCGCACCCGCGCCGAGCCGCAGCCCGACGGCACCTACAAGATCTTCGGCACCAAGATCTACATCACCTACGGCGAGCACGACATGGCCGACAACATCGTGCACCTGGTGCTGGCGCGCGTGGTCGGCGCGCCCGAGGGCGTCAAGGGCATCAGCCTGTTCGTGGTGCCCAAGTTCCTGGTCAACGCCGACGGTTCGCTGGGCGCGCGCAACGACGTGCACTGCGTGAGCATCGAGCACAAGCTCGGCATCAAGGCCAGCCCCACGGCCGTGCTGCAGTACGGTGACCACGGCGGCGCCATCGGTACCCTGGTGGGCCAGGAAAACCGCGGCCTCGAATACATGTTCATCATGATGAACGCCGCGCGCTACGCCGTGGGCGTGCAGGGCATCGCGATCAGCGAGCGCGCCTACCAGCAGGCCGTGCAGTACGCGCGCGACCGCGTGCAGAGCCGCCCGGTGGACGGCAGCCTGAACACCGCCGCGCCCATCATCCACCACCCCGACGTCAAGCGCATGCTCATGACCATGCGCGCCGCCACCGAGGGCTGCCGCGCCATGGCCAGCGTGGCCGCGGCCGCCTACGACGCGGCCCACCACCACCCGGACGCCGAGGTGCGCAAGCAGAACCAGGCCTTCTACGAATTCCTGGTGCCGCTGGTGAAGGGCTACAGCACCGAGATGAGCCTGGAGGTCACCAGCCTGGGTGTGCAGGTGCACGGCGGCATGGGTTTCATCGAAGAAACCGGCGCGGCCCAGCACTACCGCGACGCCAAGATCCTCACCATCTACGAAGGCACCACCGCGATCCAGGCCAACGACCTCGTGGGCCGCAAGACCGCGCGCGACGGGGGCACCGTGGCCAAGGCCATCGCCGGCCAGGTGCGCACCACCGAAGCCGAGCTCGCCCGCTCGGGCAGCGACAACGCCCGGGCGGTGGCCAAGCGCCTGACGGCCGCGCGCGAGGCCTTCGAGCAGGCGGTGGACTTCATCGCCGCCAACACCAAGGCCAACCCCAACGCGGCCTTCGCGGGCAGCGTGCCCTACCTGATGCTCGCGGGCAATCTCATGGCGGGCTGGCAACTGGCGCGCGCCCTGCTCGTGGCCGAAGACCTGTCGGCCAAGGGACAGGACAAAGCCTTCATGCAGGCCAAGATCACCACCGCGCGCTTCTATGCCGACCACATCCTCAGCCGCGCCCCGGGCGTGGCGGCGTCCATCGTCGAGGGCGCCGAGGGCGTGACGGCCATGGCCCTCGAAGCGTTCTGATCCTTCCAACGGAGACACCATGCCCGCACCCGAGCGTTACCTGCCCCCGGTCCTCAAGAACCTCAAGTTCCCGGTGATCGGCTCGCCGCTGTTCATCATCAGCAACCCCAAGCTCGTGCTCGCGCAATGCAAGGCGGGCGTGGTGGGCTCGATGCCGGCGCTCAACGCGCGCCCGGCCTCGCAGCTCGACGAGTGGCTGGCCGAGATCACCGAGGGCATCGCCGCGCACAACAAGGCCAACCCCGACAAGCCGGCCGCGCCCTTCGCGATCAACCAGATCGTGCACAAGAGCAACGACCGGCTCGAGCAGGACATGGCCCTGTGCGCCAAGTACCAGGTGCCCATCATCATCACCAGCCTGGGCGCGCGCGAAGACGTGAACCAGGCGGTGCACGCCTGGGGCGGCATCGTCATGCACGACGTGATCAACAACGTGTTCGCGCACAAGGCGATCGAGAAGGGCGCCGACGGGCTGATTCCGGTGGCCGCGGGCGCCGGCGGCCACGCGAGCGTGAAGAGCCCGTTCGCCATGGTGCAGGAGATCCGCGAGTGGTTCGGCGGCCCGGTGGCGCTGTCGGGCTCCATCGCCTCGGGCGGCGCGATCCTGGCCGCGCAGGCCATGGGCGCCGACCTGGCCTACATCGGCTCGGCCTTCATCGCCACGCACGAGGCGCGCGCCGTCGAGGGCTACAAGCAGATGATCGTCGAGAGCAACTCCGACGACATCGTCTACAGCAACTTCTACACCGGCGTGCACGGCAACTACCTCAAGGGCTCGATCCGCAACGCCGGCATGGACCCCGACAACCTGCCCGAGAGCGACCCGAGCAAGATGAACTTCTCGACCGGCGAGGGCGCGAACGCGGCCAAGGCCTGGCGCGACATCTGGGGCTGCGGCCAGGGCATCGGCGCGATCCGCGAGATCACCGGCGCGGGCGAACTGGTGGCGCGCTTCCAGCGCGAGTACGCCGAGGCCAAGGCCCGCATCTGCGCGGGCTGATCCCCGCGCCGTGAAGGCCGCTCAGTGAGGCCCGCGCCCGGGCCTCACTGCCCCGGCGGCTGGGGCTGTGCGGGCCGGCCGCTGCGCAGCCAGTCGCCGATGGCGTCGAACACGCGGCCCACGCCGGCGCCGAAGCTGCTCTGGTACTGCACGCCCGCGGTGTCCGAGATGGCCGACACCCAGCCGCCGTCGCGCCATTCGCTGTAGACCAGATCGCCGCCGCTGGCCACCACGCCCTCGGGCGGCTCGGGCAGGGGCTGCACCGGTTTGCCCTTGAGCGCCACGCCCATGTAGTCGGTCCAGATCGGCAGCGCGATGCGCCCGCCCGATTCGGCGCCGCCCAGGCTGCGCGGCTTGTCGTAACCCACCCAGACGGCCGTGGCCAGCGTGGGCTGGAAGCCCACGAACCAGGCGTCGACCGCCTCGTTGGTGGTGCCGGTCTTGCCGTAGATGTCGGGCCGCTTGAGCACGGCCTGCGCGCGCGCCGCGGTGCCGCTGCGCGTCACCTCGTTGAGCAGGCTGGACATCACGTAGGCATTGCGCGCGGGAATGGCGCGGGTGTCTTCGGTGAGCGGAGCGGCCGGCGGCGCTTCGAACAGCACCTTGCCCTGCGCGTCGGTGATCTTCTCGATCACCACGGGCGGCACGCGCCAGCCGCCGTTGGCCAGCGTGGCATAGGCCTGCACCATCTGGATCGGCGTGGCGCTGCCGGTGCCGAGCGCGAGCGTGAGGTCGTCGGGCTGGCGCGCCGGGTCGAGGCCAAAGCGGCCCAGCCAGTCGCGCGCCGTGGGCGTGCCCACGTGCTGCAGCACGCGGATGCTCGCGAGGTTGCTCGACACCGCGAGCGCGTGGCGCACCGTGATCGGGCCCAGCGTCTGGTGGTTGCTGTTGGTGGGGCTCCAGCCGTTGGCCGCGGTGAAGGGCAGGTCGTCCACCAGCGTGCCCGGCATCACGCGCGATTCGAGCGCGGCCGAGTACAGCAGCGGCTTGATCGCCGAGCCCGGCTGGCGCCAGCCCTGGGTGACGTGGTTGAACGGCTGGTTGGTGAAGTCGAAGCCGCCCACCAGCGCGCGGATGCGGCCGCTCTGCGGGTCCATGGCGACCAGCGCGGCCTCGACCTCGGGCCACTGCGAAATGGCCCACACATCGGTCTTCCTGTCCTTGGCCTTGCCCGTGCTCACCACGCGCACGATCGCGCCGCGCGCGAGCTTGAGCGGCGCCTTGGCCTTGGGATCGAGCCCGCGCTGCGCCCAGCGCAGGCCCTCGCCCTGCAGCGTCACGCGCTCGCCGGTGGCGAGCTGCACCTGCACGGCCTTGGGGTTGGCGTCGAGCACGATGCCCACGCGCAGGGTCTCGTCGTCGCGGTGGTCCTTGAGCGCCTCGGCCGCGGCGCGTTCGAGCTCGGCGCCCGTGCCCGCGGGCAGCGATTCGGTGTCTTCGGGCCCGCGCCAGGCGCCGCGCCGCTCGAAGGCCAGCACGCCGCGCTGCACCGCGGCGTGGGCCGCGCGCTGGTCGGCGGCCACGAGCGAGGTGGTCACGCGCAGGCCGCTGGAATAGGCCTCGGTGCCGAAGCGCTCCACCACCGCGCGGCGCGCCATCTCGGCCACGTGGGCGGCGTGCACGCTGCGCAGGCCGGGCGTGCGGATCACGAGCTTCTCGGCGCGCGCGGCCGCGAGCTGCTGTTCGGTGATCACGCCGGTCTCGCGCATGCGCTCGAGCACCACGCGCTGGCGCTGCGTGGCGCGCTGGAAGTTCGCCACCGGGTTGGCGTAATAGGGGTTCTGCGGCAGGCCCGCGAGCATGGCGTTCTCGGCCAGCGTGAGCTGGTCGAGCGGCTTGCCGAAGTAGGTCTTGGCCGCGGCCGCGAAGCCATAGGCACGCTGGCCCAGAAAGATCTCGTTGAGGTAGATCTCGAGGATGCGGTCCTTGGAGAGCTCGTTCTCGAGCTTGAGCGCGAGCCAGATCTCCTTGGCCTTGCGCTCGGCCGAGAACTCGCGCGTGAGCAGCATGGTGCGCACGAGCTGCTGCGTGATGGTGGACGCGCCCTGCTTGCGCCCGCCCGTGATCACCGCCACCAGCGCGCGCGCCATGCCCTTGGGGTCCACGCCCGAGTGCTCGCGAAAGCGCGCGTCTTCCACCGCCAGCAGCGCCTGCTGCAGCTGCAGCGGGATGCGCGCGAGCGGCACGTACTCGCGCCGCTCGGCGCCGAACTGCGCGATCTCTTCGCCGTCGGCGGTGAACACCTGCAGCGGCAGCTTGGGCTGGTAGTGGACGATGCGGTCGAGCGACGGCATGTCGAAAGCCGATACGGTGGCCGGCAGCGCTGCCGCGAGCGCGGCGGACAGGGCCAGGGCCAGGGCGGCCCGGCGGGAGCGGTTCTGCAACATGGGGCGCGATTGTCCGCTGCCCGCCTGAAGCCCGGTGAACGCGGGGTGGGGCGGTGGTTGCCAGCTGTAACAAGCGGGCGGCGGGCTGACGGGCGGCGCTCGCACGCCTCAGCTGCTGCCGCGCACCACCAGCTCGAAGCCCAGGTCGGCGCTGCTGCGCGCCAGCGGCTCATCGCGCAGCAGCGACAGCAGCATGCCCGCGCCCACCTCGCCGATGGCGCGGCGCGGCGTGCGCACGGTGGTCAGCGGCGGCAGCATCTGGTCGCTGCCCGAGAGGTCGTTGAAGCCGGCCACCGCGATGCGCTGGGGCACGGCCACGCCCAGGCGCAGCGCGGCGAGCAGGCCGCCCTGGGCCAGGTCGTCGTTGCAGAAGAACACCGCGTCCACCTCGGGCCGCGTGCGCAGCAGGTCTTCGAGCAGCTCGCCGCCCAGGCGCATGGACGATGGCTGCGGGCTCAGCAGCTCCAGCCGCGCGTCGTACAGGCCGGCGGCGCGCAGGCAGCGGCGGTAGCCCTCGGCACGCTGCAGCACGCGCGGGTCGAGCTGCGCCGCGATGAAGGCGATGCGGCGGCGGCCGCGCTCGATCAGGTGCTGCGTGATCGCGTGGCCCGCGTCCTGCTGCGAGAAGCCCACGCAGTGCACGCCGGGCGCGTCGGTGAGCTCCATCAGGTACACGCAGGGAATGCCGCTGGCGGCCACCAGCTGGCGCGCGGCTTCGGTGCGGTCGAAGCCGGTGAGCAGCACCCCCGCGGGCCGCTGCGCGAGGTAGCTGCGCAGCAGCTGCTCTTCTTCCATCGGGTCGTAGTGCGTCACGCCGATCAGCGGCTGCAGGCCGTGCGGCAGCAGCACCCGGTGCACCGCCTCGATCACGTCCACGAACAGCGCGTTCGACAGCAGCGGCACCAGCACCGGCACCTGCGTGCCGCGGGCCGAGGCCAGCGCGCGCGCGGCCGGGTCGGGCACGTAGCCGAGCCGGGCCGCGGCCGCTTTCACGCGCGCCACCAGTTCGGCGGCCACGCCACGCTCGCCGCGCAGCGCGCGCGACGCGGTGATGGGGCTGACCTCGGCCTCGCGGGCCACGTCCTGCAGGGTGATGCGGCCGCTGGGCCGGCGGCGGCGTTCGGTGGGTGGGGTGGGGGGCAAGGGTTTTCCCTGTCAAAGCGGTGACGGAACGGGGAATAGGATAGCGCTACCATAGCGGGCTTCGCATCCGGATTGGCCCTGATGTTCCCACACTCGGGCAGCCATTCCGAAGCAAAGCGATCGCCATGAACGGTCCTGACCCCAGGACCGTTTCTTTCGGATTCTTTGGACAGCGCTACCAATGACCCTCAACCCCGTTCCCACCCGCCTCGTCGTCATGGGCGTGGCCGGCTGCGGCAAGTCCAGCCTGGGCCAGCATGGCGCCCGGGCCCTGGGCCTGCCGCTGCTGGAGGGTGACGACTTCCACCCCGCGGCCAACGTCGCCAAGATGCGCTCGGGCATCGCGCTCAGCGACGACGACCGCGCCGCCTGGCTCGATACCCTGGCCGAGCAGCTCGCGCTGCGCCCCGAGGGCGTGGTGCTCACCTGCTCCTCGCTCAAGCGCCGCTACCGCGACCGCCTGCGCGCGGCCGCACCGGGCCTGCGCTTCGTGTTCCTGCAGCTCACGCGTGAACAGGCGCGCGAGCGCGTGGCCACGCGGCCCGGCCACCTGTTTCCGGTGAGCCTGGTCGACAGCCAGTTCGAAGCGCTCGAAGACCCGAGCGCCGAGCCCGGCGTGCTCGCGCTCGACGCGATGCGCCCGATCCCCGAACTCGTGAGCGCGGTGGCGCAGTGGGTGCGCAGCGCGCCCGCGCCGCGGCAGGAGGTGAAGGCATGAAAGCGATCCGCTTCCTCAAGCACCTGGCCGAGGGTTTCCTGGCCCTGTGCCTGGCGGGCATGGTGGTGGCCGTGTTCGGCAACGTGGTGCTGCGCTACGTGTGGGGCACGGGCTGGGTGGTGTCCGAAGAACTCTCGCGCCTGCTGTTCGTGTGGCTGGTGGCCATCGCGGCCACGCTCACCTTCGCCGAAGGCAAGCACCTGGGCTTCGACCTCGTCACCGCGCGCCTGAGCGGCGTGCCCGCCGCGGTGCTGCGCTGGCTCACGCGCGGGCTCATCGGCCTGTCGCTGTACTACCTCATCACCGGCGCCTGGGCGCAGGTGGTGGTGGGCATGGGCAGCCACAGCCCGGTCATGGGCTACCCGCTGGCGCTGGCCGCGGGCGCCATTTTCGTGATGGGGGTGTGCATGGCCGCGCTGCTGGTGCTGCAGGCGCTGGCCGAGCTGTTCGGCCGCCAGGAAGGCGGTGCCGCATGACCATCGTGCTGTTCCTGCTGGTGCTGTTCGCCACCATGACGGTGGGCGTGCCCATCGCGTTCGCGCTCATGCTCACCGCGCTCGCGCTCATGGTGCAGCTCGACTTCTTCGACGCCCAACTGCTCGCGCAGAACGTGCAGGCGGGCTTCGACAGCTTCCCGCTGCTGGCCGTGCCCTTCTTCATCCTCGCGGGCGAGCTCATGAACGCGGGCGGCCTGAGCCGGCGCATCATCGACCTCGCGCGCGCCTTCGTGGGCCACATCCCCGGCGGCCTGGGCTACGTGGCCATTGCGGCCTCGGTGATGCTCGCGTCCATGAGCGGCTCAGCCATCGCCGACACCGCCGCCCTGGCCACGCTGCTGTTGCCCATGATGCGCCAGCAGCGCTACCCCGAAGGCCCGAGCGCGGGCCTGATCGCCTCGGGCGGCATCATCGCGCCCATCATCCCGCCGTCCATGCCCATGGTGATCTACGGCGTCACCACCAACACCTCGATCAGCAAGCTGTTCCTCGCGGGCATCGTGCCCGGCCTGCTGATGGCGGTGAGCCTGGTGCTGGTGTGGCGCCGCATCGCGGGCCGCGAACAGCTGCCGGTGGCCGAGAAAACCAGTTGGTCGTTCCGCCGCTCGGTGCTGGCGTCGAGCATCTGGGCGCTGTTCATGCCGGTGATCATCATCGGCGGCCTGCGCCTGGGCATCTTCACGCCCACCGAAGCCGCCGTGGTGGCCGCGGCCTACGCGCTGGTGGTGGCCATGTTCGTGTACCGCGAACTCAGCGTGGCCGGCCTGTACCGCGTGTTCGTGGACGCCGCGCGCACCACCGGCGTGGTGATGTTCCTGTGCGGCGCCGCCACCGCGGCCAGCTACATGATCACCCTGGCCGACCTGCCCAACCAGCTCGCCGACATCATGGGCCCGCTGCTGCAGAACCCGCTGCTGTTCATGGCGGTGGTGGCGGTGTTCCTGCTGGCCGTGGGCATGGTGATGGACCTCACGCCCACCATCCTCATCCTCGCGCCGGTGCTCGCGCCGCTGGCCGCCAAGGCCGGCATCGACCCGGTGTACTTCGGCTTCGTGTTCATCTTCATCGGCTGCCTGGGCCTGCTCACGCCGCCCGTGGGCACGGTGCTCAACGTGGTGGCCGGCGTGGGCGGGCTGCGCATGGAATCGGTGATCCGCGGCGTCATGCCCTTCCTGCTGGTCTACCTGGCCATGCTGGCGCTGCTCATCGTGTTCCCGGCCATCGTCACCCAGCCGCTCAAGTGGATGTTCTGAACCCCTTTCCGTTTTCACCCGGCGGCGCGGCCGCCAACAACCCCAGGAGATGACCATGAAACTCAAGCAACTCGCGCTCACGCTCACCGTGGCCCTGGCCACCGTGGCCGGTGGCCTCGCCCACGCGCAGGACATCAAGCCGCGCATGATCCGCTTCGGCTACGGCCTCAACGAAGACTCCAACCAGGGCCGCGCGGTCAAGCTGTTCGCGCAGGAGGTCGAGAAGGCCTCGGGCGGCAAGATGAAGGTGCGCGCCATCGGCGCGGCCGCGCTGGGCTCCGACATCCAGATGCAGCAGGCCCTGATCGGTGGCGCGCAGGAAATGATGGTGGGCTCGACCGCCACGCTGGTGGGCATCACCAAAGAGATGGCCATCTGGGACACCCCCTTCCTGTTCAACAACGCGCAGGAAGCCGACGTGGTGCTCGACGGCCCGGTCGGCCAGAAGGTGATGGACAAGCTGCAGGACAAGGGCCTGGTCGGCCTGGTCTACTGGGAAAACGGCTTTCGCAACCTCACCAACAACAAGCGCGCCGTCACCAAGCTCGAAGACCTCGACGGCATCAAGCTGCGCGTGATGCAGAACAACGTCTTCATCGACAGCTTCAAGACCCTGGGCGCCAACGCCGTGCCGCTGCCGTTCTCCGAGCTGTTCACCGCGCTCGAGACCAAGACTGTCGATGGCCAGGAGAACCCGTACAACACCATCGTCTCGAGCAAGTTCTACGAGGTGCAGAAGTTCCTCACCGTCACCAACCACGTCTACAGCCCGTGGATCGTGACCGTGAGCAAGAAGTGGTGGGACCAGCTCAGCAAGGACGAGCAGAAGGTGCTGCTGGACGCCGCGAAGAAGAGCCGCGACTTCGAGCGCAAGGACACGCGTGCCGAGGCCGACAAGGCGCTGGCCGACCTCAAGGCCAAGGGCATGCAGATCAACCAGCTCAGCCCCGCCGAAGCCAACCGCATGCGCGAGAAGCTCAGCGCGGTGAACGCCGGCATCGCCGCCAACGTGGGCGACGACCTGTGGAAGGAAACCCAGGCCGCGGTGGCCAAGGCGCGCGGCGGCAAGTAAGCGCGGCCCACCCTTGCTCACAAACCCCCGCGGCCCCGGGCCCCGGGGGTTTTTTCATGCGCCGGCCTCAGCCGCCGTTCGGCGGCACGCGAAAGCGCTCGCCCACGGCCCGCTCGGCACACGCCAGAGCGTTCGCCAGCGCGCGCACCAGCCGTTTGCTGGTGGTGCGCGGGCGCAAGCGGGCCGAGCTCACGCCCGCGGGTGAGGTGCTGGTGCGCGAGGGGCGCAAGCTGCTCGCGGCGCGCGACGAACTGATGGACCGGGTGCAGCGCCGCGCGAGCGGGCGCGAGGGCGTGGTGCGCGTGGGCGTGTCGGCGGGCGTGAGCACGCGCTTGCTGCCCATGGCGCTCGAGGCCCTGGGGCGCTCGAGCCCGGGTGTGGAGGTCAAGCTCGAAGCGGTGGGCTCGGCCGAGGCCATGCGGCGCCTCACGAGCGCCACGCTGGACATCGGCATCGTCGCGAGCCCGCAGCCGCCCATGGCCGAGGTGAGCCTGACGCCCTGGCGCAACGACCCGATGGTGGCGCTGCTGCCGGCGTCGTGGAACGCGCCCGAGCGGGTCACGCCCGATTGGCTCGTGACCCGGCGCTGGGCGTCGTTCGCGCCGGCCACGCAAATGCACGGCCTGGTGGCGGCCTGGTTCGGCCAGGCCGGCTACCACCCGCGCCCCTACCTCACGCTGAGCTACCCGGGCGCGCTCAAGAGCCTGGCCGCGGCCAGCCAGAGCGCGGCCCTGCTGCCGCTCGAAGAGGTGCAGGACCAACTGGACGCACCCGGGGTACAGGTGCGCCACCTGCACCCGCGCCTGATGCGGCCGATGGCGCTCGCACACCGGCGGCTGGCCACGCCCGACCCGGCGGTGGATGCGGTGCTGAAGGTGCTGGTCGGCCTGGGGGATTGAGCGATACAAGTTGTTGAATCACCATCGATTGATGGTGATTCAACAGCGATCGATGTGTAACATGCAACGCATGAACACCGATCTCATGGCCGAACTGCTGGGGGGTGCCTCGCGGTACCGGGTGCTGCGCTGCCTGTACGGGCAACCCGAGCGCCCGTTCCGGGTGCGTGAACTGGCCATGGAGGCGGGTGTCGACCCGGGCAATACCTCGCGCTGGTTGCGGCGCTGGGTGGACGTGGGGCTGCTCGAATCGTCGGTGCAGTTCGGCCAGACGGTGTTCCGCGCGTCCGGCGATCCGGCCTTGAAGCCGCTGCGCGCCCTGCTCCAACAAGACCACACGACCGTGCGTGTGTTGCGCGAAGCGGTGTCGCAGCTCGGGGGCGGGGTGCACGCCGCGGCCATCTTCGGCTCGGTCGCCCGCGGTGAGCCCCGGCCCGACAGCGACATCGACCTGCTGCTGATCGCCGATGGTTTGTCGCGCCTGCAGGCGCAGTCGCACTTCAAGAAGGCCGGTCGCGCACTCGGCCGGCCGGTGAACGTGCTGCTTTACACACTGGCCGACTGGAGCAGAGCCCGGTCGGGCGGGGACTCACTGGTTCAAGACATCGCGTCGGGCGATGTCATCGAACTCCAGGGAGACATCCATGCCCTTGCGCCAACCCCAGGACTTCCTGCGCGCCGGCAGCAAAGTGTTCGTCAAGGCGCCCGTTAGCCGCATGTCGGTGGCCGGCTGGCGAAGCATTGCGCAAGGCAAGGCGGCCGATGCCCACCGCGCCGCCAACTCGAACAGCACGCGGCTGGGCGCTGCCTACGATGCCGTTCTCAATTTGAGCTTTGCCGTGCTGCTGATCGAAGGTTGGCGCTGTACCTCGGCCAACGGGCATCACGCCGAGGCGCTTGAAGCCGCTGCGGCCATCGTGGGCGTGACCGAGTCGGTGTTCGATCGTGTCGACGCCATCCGCGACCTGCGCAACAACCAGTACCAGGGGATGGAGCCCACCGCTGACGATGTGGAGGCTGCGCTCGAAGCCATGGCGCGCATGGCTCCCGAGCTGTTGTCTTACCTCGCCCGCTTGCGCTGAAGCGTCACATCGATCAGGGATTGCACTGCCCGCAATGCGCCGGCTCGGCGGTGAGCCGGTCGGTGCGCGGACGGTCGGTCTGGTGCGCGCAGCACGGGCAGCGCCAGACCTCGCTGCGGTAGCTGCTGGTGGGGCTGCCGCAGTCGGCGCAGGGCAGGCCGGGTTCGCGGTGGCTCACGCCGAAGCCCGGCGCGCCGCAGGCCGGGCAGACCGAGCGCAGGCGCTGCAGCAGGTCTTGCGCGGCCTGGCCGATGCGCGCCATGCGCTCGGGGTGCGCGAAGGCGCGCAGGTCGTGCTCCACGAACACGCGGCCCTGCCGCGATTGCGCCAGCGCCTCGTCGAAGCCGCGGCGCAGCAGCGCCCAGTCGGCCACGCCCTTGTGCAGCGGCGGGCCGTCCTCGTCGTCGGGGCGGATCACGAGCTGCTGCCGCGGAAAACCCTCGCGCTGCGCAAAGGCCTCGATGTCGGCCCAGGCGTTGCTGTGCACATGCCCGTTGCGCGCCGGGCCCTGGGCCACGCCCACCACCTCCAGGCCCTGCGCGTCGTCGATCCACACCAGCACCTCGACGTTCCAGGGAAACATGCCCGTGAAGGGGTCGGGGCCGAAGCTGCCTTCGCTCGCCAGGCCCAGGGGCAGGCCCGACAGCGCCATGCCCTGGCGCGCCTTGCGCCGCGCGGCCTCCACCTGCGTGCCCTCGCGCGGGATCTCGCGTGTGAAGGTGCCGAGCAGGTCGGTGTCGAAGCCGCTCACGAGCTGCACGGTGCAACCCAGGCCGGGGTCGAGCACAGGTGCGATCACGCGTTCCTTGCCGTGCTGGGTGAGCAGGGCCACGCGCTGGCCCGCGTACGGTCCGGGCCGACTCATGCGCGCACGGCCCCCACGTTCGCCACCGCCTGCCAGCCGCCGTGCACACGGCGCTCGAAGCCCGAGTCCGCGAAGCGCCACAGGTGCAGCCAGCCGTTGTCGATCAGTTGCCGCACCACCGCATGCTGGCCGATCACTTTGTCGATCGCTTCCTGCGCAGCGTCGATCACCACCGTGAGGCGCAGCGGCTCGTGCACCCAGCGCTCGCCATCGTGCAGCGACTGCCTGGACAGGCCGACGCGCAGGTCGCCGCCGTTGCCCTCGAACACGCCCAGGTGGCCGCCCACCACGTTGTGCAGCACCTTGTTGCCGCTGCCCAGGTGCTGCGGGTCGCAGGTGGACGCGTGGTACTGCCAGTTGATCCAGTGCGTGACCAGCATGGGCGCGGTCATCAGCAGTTCGAGCACGCTGCCGTCGCGGTCGTGCGCGGCGTCGTAGTCGTGCAGGAAGCTGCGGCCCTGGAGCACGCTGCCCAGGCTGCGCCAGCGCGGCGCGATCACGAACGCGGCGTTGCCCGCCAGGCCCCACTCGGGGCGGGTCTGCGCGCCGTCGTTGGCGCGGCGGCGCAGTTGGTCGAGCAGCTCGGTGTGCGGCGCGCGCGGGTCGAGCCCGAGCGAGGGCGCGCGTTCGCGGCGCACGCGGTCGCAGGCGTGTTCGAGCACGCGCTGCAGGTGCTCCCAGCGCGCGAGCGCGGCCGGTGGCAGCAGGTCGAGGTCAAAGCCCTCGATCTCGTCGGTGGTGGTGTTGTGCAGCGCGGCCATGAACACCGTGTCATCGGGCAGGGCCACCCCTTGCGCGCGCAGGCCTTCGCGCACCGCGGCCTCGTTGAGCAGTTGCGCCAGGCTGCGCGCGTTCACCTCGCCAGTCTGGCCGCAGCAGGCGCCGCAGTCGAGCGCGGCCGCGTGGGCGTTGTTGGCCGACTGGCTGCCGTGGCCCACCAGCAGCACCAGCGGCGCCACCTGCGAGCCCGCCGCGCCCAGGCCCATGGCGTGCAGCACGCGCGCGGCCAGTGCCACCTTGGCCGCGGTGTCCAGGCCCATCAGGGCCGGACGGCACACGGGGCGGTAGCGCGCGGGCAGGCCTTCGAGGTCGTCGCGCGCGCGCGCCCGCCGGCCCGGCACCAGCCAGCCGCCGAGCTTGCCGAGGTAGCCCAGGCCCGCGGCCTCGACGAAAGAAAACGCCGCGCCGGGCCAGCGGCTGGCGGCCTGCCACTGGTCCTTGAGCGCCAGACGCGTCTGGCGCGAGCGCTCGGCCGCGGCCTGCAGCAGCGCGTCGGTGGCGCGGTGCGCGGCGTCGGCGCTCACCACGCGGTCGGTCACTTCCATGGCGGGCGCGAGCAGGCCCGGCAGCTGCGGCCGGCGCGCGGCCGTGGCCAGCGGCGTGTAGGCCACGGGCAAGCCGAAGAAGCCGGCGAAGCCCAGCGTCTGCACGGCCGGCCACTCGGCCTCGATCGCGCGGCGCAGCGGCTCGCTGCGCACGTCGATGCAGAAGGCGGCCTGCACCTCGGTCACGGGCGGCACCAGCGGCGGCGCGGCCGTGGCGAGCAGGCGTTGCGCGAGCTGGCGCTGGTAGCCGACCTCCAGCGCGAGCTGCCACACCTCGTCCACGAGCAGCGCCCGCTCTGCTTTTTGCAGCACCTGGGGCGCGTCGGCCCAGGCCTGCTGCAGCTCGGCGAAGGCCCGTTCGGCGTCGTCGTCGTGTTTGCCTTCGAGCAGCAGCACCCCCCAGGCGAGGCGGATCGCGAGCAGCTCGCGCAGGTGCGCGTCGTGCCCGCCCTGCTGCGCGGCCTGCCAGCCCAGGTAGGCGCACCACGAGGCCCAGCCGTTCACCGACAGCAGCACCGATTCGAGGTAGTCGGCCCACACCGCGGGCGGCAGGCCCAGGCGCGCGATCACCCAGCGCTCGGCGTCCTGGGCGGTGGCGGGCAGTGCGCCGATCGCCTGGCCCAGGTCGGGCAGGCCCATCAGCAGGCCGATGCCGTGGTCGTGCGTGAGGGTGTCGCGCCAGAAGGCGTACAGGCCCTCGCGGTGCTCGGGCTGCCAGTCGGCCTGGTGGGCGTCGAAGTAGGCCGCGCAGGTCTGGCTCACCTGGTGCGTGACGGCCTGGCGCCAGCCCAGCCGGTTGCCGCGCCGCGGGTCGGTGTCGAGCACGTCGATCAGCAGCGGCAGCTGGGCGCTGGGCGCGGGTTCGTGGAGCGCCTGCACGCAGCGCTCGGCGCTCAGGCCCGCGCTCTGGGCCGCCGGCAGTTGCTGCAGCGCCTGCGCCAGATCGGCCGGGCGGATGCGGCCCTGTTGCCAGGCCTCGCGCTGGCGCTCGCGCGGCGGGAACACCTGCACGTTGCCCAGCGCTGCCATGCGCGCGGCCACGCGGCGCAGCGGCAGGCCGATGCGCTGCCAGTGCGGGTTCACCGCGATCGCGCGGTCCAGCGGCCAGCTGGGTGCGATGGCGCGGCAGGCCTGCGCGCAGGCCTCGTCGATCGCGCGGTGCAGCGCGTCGTCCACGGTCGGCGCGGCCTGGGCCGCGGCGGGGCTCGAATCGTTGAGCGAGTACATGGCGGTTCTCCGGAAAAGGGTCGGTCAGGCGCGGGGCGTGGCGGTCTCGGGCGTCCAGCGTGTGGGCCACAGGCGCAGCGCCAGGCGGGTGTAGGCCTCGTCCACGTAGAAGCCGGCGTAGCTCCAGCGCCGCCAGCCCGAGAGCAGGCCGGGCCGGCGCTGCAGCAGCGCCAGGCCCGCGTACAGCGCGGCCATGCCCGCGAGCGTGATCAGGCCCAGGGCGTGTTGCGGCGCGTCCGCAAGGCCGAAGGGCAGGGCGTGGGCGAACAGCGCGGCCAGCGTGAGCCCGGCCACCATCAGCGCGCCGCACACCACCTGCCGCGCGCGCAGGCCCGCCGGCGCCGGGGCCGAGGGCAGCCACAGCAGCGGCGCCCAGGCCAGCGCGAGCACGGCGCTCCACCACCAGGGCCAGGGGGCCACATCGGGCGCGGCGCTGAGGCCCAGCACCACCGCCACGCTCAGGACCGGCGCGAACAGCAGGCTCGCGCCCGTGGCCGGGGAGGGCGCCGACAGCGCCTGCAGCCGCGTGCTGCGCACCGCCTCGGAGGCCGACAGGAAGGCGTGCGCCTTGTAGAGCGAGTGGCCCAGCAGGTGCAGCGCGGCCAGCGTGTACAGGCCCAGCGCGCACTCCACCAGCATGAAGCCCATCTGCGCCACGGTGGACCAGGCCAGCCGCACCTTGATGCTGATGCGCGTGAGCATGACCATGCCCGCCAGCACCGCGGTGGCCAGGCCGAAGGCCAGCAGCAGCGCGCGCGCGGGCATGGCCTGCTCCAGCAGCGGTGCGAAGCGGATCAGCACGAAGCCGCCCAGGTTGACCACGCCCGCGTGCAGCAGCGCCGACACCGGCGTGGGCGCTTCCATCACCTGGATCAGCCAGCCGTGCACCGGCAGCAGCGCGGTGCGCAGCACCACCGCGAGCACCAGCGCCACCGCGCTCAGGTGCAGCGCGGGATTCAGGCCGTGCTGGGCCACGTGGTCCCACAGGGCCGGCAGCGAACCGCTGCCCACCGTGCCCCAGGCCAGCGCGGCGGCCAGCAGCAGCAGCGCGTCGGCCACGCGGTCGGCCAGGCGCTTCTTGTGCGCGGCCAGGCGGGCGAAGGCGCGCTCGGGGTAGAAGCACAGCAGCCGCTGCAGCGCCACGCCCACCAGGGCCCAGGCGCCGATCAGCACCAGCCAGTGCTGGGCCAGCAGCAGCCCGTGCACCGCGGCCAGCACCACCGCCAGCATGGCCACGTAACGCGGCTGGCCGCGCTCGCCCTGCAGGTAGCGCGCCGAGAAGGCGCCGATGACCGTGCCCAGCAGCTGCACCAGCAGCGCCAGCACACCGGCGAAGGGGGACGGCGCCAGCCAGGCGCCCAGGCCGTTGGCGGGCGCAGCGTCGGGCCGGGCCAGGAAGGGCAGCGCCAGCGCCAGCGCCGCCGCCGCCAGCGCCGCCAGCGACAAGCCCTGGAAGCCTCGCCACAGCGTGGGCGGCGGCACGGTGGGGCCCGGGGTGGGCGTGCGCCCGGCCAGCGCGGCATGGGCCGCGGCCAGGGCCATCAGCACCGCGGGCGTGAGCGCGCTGATCGTCGGCACAAGGTCGGTGAGGGGCATGGCGGGGGCCTCGGTATTGCGTTGCCCACGATCTTCCCGGCTTGCGACCGTTCAGTAAAATACATTGATCAGAACAAAAACATTCTGAAAAACGAACGATGCGCCTCGATCAGCTCAATTTCCACCACCTGTTCTACTTCTGGCGGGTGGCGCGGCTAGGCCACCTCACCCGGGCCGCCGAAGAGCTCAACACCTCGCAATCGGCGGTGTCGGCGCAGATCCGCCAGCTCGAAGACCGCCTGGGCGAGCCGCTGTTCGCGCGCGAAGGGCGGCGGCTGCAACTGACCGACACCGGCCAACTCGTGCTGGCCTATGCCGAGAACATCTTCGGCCTGGGCCAGGAAATGCTGGGCCGGCTGCAGGGCCGCATGGCCGGCGTCACGCGGCTGCGCGTGGGCAGCGTGGCCACGCTCTCGCGCAACTACCAGGAGAACTGGATCCGCCCGCTGCTCAGCGATGCGAGCGTGGTGCTCACGCTCGAGTCCGGCCTGCTGCAAGGCCTGATCGAGCGGCTGGTGCAGCACCAGCTCGACGTGGTGCTGGCCAACGAAACCGTGCCCGCCGACCCCGACCGCCCGCTGCACTGCCGCTTCCTCGGCAGCCAGGCGGTGTCGCTCGTGGGCCCCGCGGGCCGCTGGGCCGCGCAGGCCCTGCGCGTGCCCGAAGACCTCGACGGACTGGACGTGGTGCTGCCCGGCCCGCGGCATGCGCTGCGCGCGCAGTTCGACGCGCTCTGCCTCTCGGCCAACGTGACGCCGCGCCTGCGCGCCGAGGTCGACGACATGGCCATGCTGCGCCTGATCGCGCGCGACAGCGGCTGGCTCACCGTGCTGCCCGAGGTGGTGGTGCAGGACGAACTGCGCACCGGGGCGCTGGTGGCGGTGGGGCGGTTCACCGATCTGCAGGAGCGCTTCTATGCGATCACCACGCCACACCGGCACCGCATCGAGGTGCTGGAGACCCTGATCGCGGGCACGGGCTGAGCCGCGCTATGAGCCGCGCTACAGCACCCGCCGTACCCCGGGCAGCGCGCGCAGGCCCCGCGCCAGCGCGAACGACAGCACCACGCTGGCCGCGCCCACCAGCGCGAACTTGAGCAGCGCCGGCGCGCCCCAGCCCGCGAGCGCCACCGACACGCCCACCAGCACCGGCGCGTGCAGCACGAACGCGCCATAGGCCTGCTCGCTCCAGCGCTGCCACCGCGGGCTGGGCGTGTTGAAGCGGCGCTGGAACAGCACCAGCAGCGATGCGATCAGGCCCCAGGCCATGAAAGGCTCCCAGAAGGCGTACACCACCGCAGGAAGCCCCAGCCCGCCGTTGACATTCACCGGCCGGCCCGCGAGCGCGCCCGACAGCGCTGCCACCACGAACAACAGCGGCAGGGTCAGCCACGTCACGCGCCGCCAGCGCCGGGCCTGCGCGGGCGGCACGCGTTCGAGCCAGCCGTGGCGCGCCGCCGCGCAACCCAGCGCGAACAAAAAAGCGTACGACGCGAAGTAGCCGAGCTGCAGGCCCCACACGCTCTGCCCCACCGGCACCCACTGCCGCAGCGCCAGCGCCACCGCGCCCACCGCCAGCGCCGACGCCAGCCACCACGGCGAACCCGGCACCGGCCGATCGGGCGCGGGCGCGGGCGCGGGCCCGGGCCGCCAACACCGCCAGAGCATGAACGCCGCGGTGAACAGCAGCAGCGCCCACGCGAACCACAGCGGCCCGACCACGAAGCGCAGCTGCTGCACTTGTACCCACCACGCCGTCGCCCAGGGCCGCCCCGCCGGCACGCCCGCCAGCGCCACGGCCAGCGGCCCCAGCACAAAGCCGAACACCAGCAGCGGCAGCCCCAGGCGCAGCAGGCGCTCTTGCGCGAACGCGCGCGCGCCCTTGCGTGCCAGCGAGCCCGGCGTGAAGCGACCGGCGATCAGAAAGAAAAAGCCCATGAAGAAGGCCTGGTTCACGGCGCAGAACACGCTGAGCAACAGGCTCGACGGCGCACCGCCGTCGCGCACCTCGCGGTAGAACCAGTCGCCGCTGCCGCCATAGGTGATGGCCGTGTGGTGCAGCACCACCAGCGCGGTGAGCACCACGCGCAGCCGGTCCAGGAAGACCGTGCGCGGCGGTGTCACACCGAGCCTTCCTTTTCCACCACCAGAATGCGCGCCTCGCCGATCGGGTGCGCCACGTTGGCGATGTCGAGCGCACCCCAGGCGCGCTCGGCGCGGAAGGTCTTGCTGCGGACGATCTTCATGCGGGCTCTCCCATGCTGCGGGCACAAACGTGGGTGCGATCATTGCACCCCGCCACCCGCCCCGCCAACACGCCCCGCCCATGCCCGCCCCCCACCGCTCCCCGCAGGTTGCCGCGCGCATCGGCGCGTTCGTGGTGCAGGCGGCCGCCGCGCGTGGGGTGGACGCCGGACGGCTCATGGCCGACGCCGGCCTGGCCGCCGCGGCGTTGGCCGACCCCGAGGCCCGCATGCCGCTGGCGGTGGAAGAGCGCCTGTGGACCCTGGCCGCCGAACGCTGCGGCGACCCGCTGTTCGGCCTGCGCGCAGCGCAGGCCATCCGGCCCGGCACCTTCGACGTGCTCGATTACGCCGTGCGCACCGCGCCCGACCTGCGCAGCGCCCTGCAGCGGCTGGCCCGCTACAACCGCCTGGTGCACGACCTTGCGAGCTTCGTGCTCGTGCCGGTCGAGGGCGGGCTGCGCGTCGAGCACCGCTTTGATGCCGCGGGCGTCACCCCTTGCCGCCAGGCGGCCGAGTTCACGCTCGCCTCGCTGGTGGTGGTGGCCACGCAGATCGGCGGCGCGCCCGTGCGCGCGCAGGCCGTGGCGTTCGCCCACAGCGCCGGGGGCGATGCCGAGGCCTACCGGGCGGTGTTCGGCGTGGCCCCGCGCTTCGACGCGCCGGTGTCGTGCCTGGTGCTGGCCGACGCGGTGCTGGAGCGCGCCGTGCCCGCGGCCGACCCCGGCCTCTCGCGCATCGTCACCGCGCACGCCGAGCAACTGCTGGCCGCGCACGCGCCGCTGCACGAACCCACGGCCGCCCAGGTGCGCCGTCTGCTGGCCGAGGCCATGGCCAACGGCCCGCCCACGCTGCGGCAGGTGGCCGCGCGGCTGCACCTGAGCGAGCGCAGCCTGCAGCGCCGGCTCGACGAGGAGGGCACGCGCTTCGCCGCGCTGGTGGACGGCGTGCGCCGCGAACTCGCGCTGCGCTACGTGGCCGACCCGCGCCTGGCCCTGGGCGAGGTGGCCTACCTGCTCGGCTTTGCCGAACCCAGCCCCTTCCACCGCGCCTTCAAGCGCTGGACCGGCACCACGCCCACGGCCGTTCGCCGCGCCGCGCGCTGAGCCCGGGATCGCGCGCCTCACCGCAGGCTCGCGATGAAGGCGAGCACCGCGGGCGCGACCTGCTCGGGCGCTTCCAGGTGCGGGTAGTGGCCCGCGCCCGGCACGATCAGCGGCTCGGTGCGCAGGGCCTGGCCCAGCCAGTGCGCTTCGGCCGTGGCGTCGGAAAAGTCGGGGTCGCGCGAGCCCATCACCACCAGCGCGGGCACGCGGCTGCGCGCCACCAGGGCCCCGGTGTCGGCCTTGCTCAGCGACACCATGTGGCGCAGCGCCGCCATGCGACCCGGCTCGCGCAGGTTGGCCGCCAGCGCGGCCCGGGCCTGCGCGTGGTCGGCCGGCTTGCGCAGGGGGAACAGGCTGTTCCAGTAGGCCATCCAGAACGCCACGCGCCAGGGCCCGGCAAAGCCCAGGGCGAGCGCGGCCTTGGCGTACCAGGGGGCGGGCACGTCGCGCACGATGGGACCGAGCAGCACCACGCCGCGCACCCGGGTGGGCGCTTCGTGCGCGGCCCACAGCGCCGAGCCCGCCGCGAACGAGTTGCCCAGCACCACCGCCGGGCCGGCGCCCAGGTGCTCGATCAGCGCCAGCGCGTCGCGTCCCACGTCGCGCGCCGAGTAGCCCGGCCACTGCGCCGAGCTTTCGCCGTGCCCGCGCACGTCCAGCGTGACCACGCGGTGGCCGGCCTGCTGCAGCAGCGGGCGCAGCGCGCGGTATTCGCTGCGCAGATCGCCCATGCCGGGCATGCAGACCAGCAGCGGGCCCGTGCCGCCGGTGTCGTCGTAGGCGAGCCGGGACTGGCCCAGGGTGAGTTGGCGGGTGGGAAGGTTCATGGCCGTGCGGGGATGCGGTTCGGATGGCGGCACTGTGCCGCAGCGCGCCCCCGCCGGCCATGACGGCGCACGCCAGTTGCTTGACCGGCGCCGCCACCGCGGCCACGCCTCAGGCGTGAAACCGGGTCTGCATCTCGGGTGCTGAACGCAGCGTGTGCGCCACCACGCAGCAGCGCTGCGCCGCCACGCGCAATTGCTCGATCGCCTCGGCGGGCGTGCCTTCGCGCGCCTGCAGGTGGATGTCGGTGCTGAACGACTGGAAGCCCACCGGCAGGTCGCGCCCCATGCCCATGGCCCCGCGCATGTCGACCTTGGCCTGCACGTGCACCTCGAGCGCCGTGAGTTCGATGCCCATGGCCTGCGCCACCATGCGCACCGACGCGTCGTAGCAGGCCGCGAGCGCGGCGCACAGCAGGTCGCCGGGGCAGGGTGCGTCGTAGGGGCCGCCGACCGAGCCGTGCACGCCCACCGGCACCGCCGCCTCGTCGCGCAGCGCGGGCACCACCTGCAGGTGGAAAGGGTCGGCGGGGTTGTCGCTGCGGGTGCGCGCCTGCGCGGTGACGAGCGCGAGTTCGGGCGCTTGCTTGTAGCGCGCGCGCAGGGCGGACTGGGTTTCGAAGAGGCGGGTGTTCATCACGAGGCTCCACAAGGGTTGAGGGACGGGCACCGGGCTGCACCCGGCCATCGCAGCGCAGCATTGCAAGGGGGCCGTGGAGCCCTGTACAACGCGGCGTGTCCGGACCTTATCGAGCGCGCGCCGCGCCGGCCTTTAACGCGCTCAAGTCCGGGCTAAACGTTCCTAAACATGCCGCCCCGGAGAAGGTGCATGCCCGACCGCTACCAGTTCGACCGCTTCGAAGTGCGCCCCGCCGAACGCGCCTTGCTTGTCGACGGCGTGCCCGCCAGCGTGGGCGCGCGCGCCTTCGACCTGCTGCTGTGCCTGCTGGCGCGCCACGACCGCGTGGTGGGCAAGGACGAGATCCTCGACGCCGTGTGGCCCGGCCTGGTGGTGGAGGACAACAACCTCTCGGTGCAGGTGGCCGCGCTGCGCAAGCTGCTGGGGCCGGACAGCATCGCCACCGTGGCGGGCCGCGGCTACCAGTGGGCCCTGCCGCTGCGCGCCGCGGGCGCAGCGCCGGCCGCGGGCCTGGCCAGCGGGCCCACCATCGCGGTGCTGCCGTTCAACGTGCTGTGCGACGAGCCGCAGATCCGCTACCTCGCCGACGGCCTGGCCGAAGACACGATTGCGCTGTTGGCGCGCGTGCCGGGTTTTCGGCTGGTGTCGCGCGCCTCGTCGTTCGCGTTCCGCGGGCAGGGCACGACGGTGCCCGAGATCGCGCGCGAGCTCGGCGTGCGTTTCGTGGTCGAGGGCAGCGTGCGCCCCGCGGGCGAGGGCGTGCGCGTGGGCACGCAACTGATCGACGCGAGCAGCGGCCACGTGCTGTGGAGCGGCCGCTTCGAGCGCCGCCGCGACGCGGCCGTGGACCTGCAGGAAGACATCGCGCGCGGGATCATGTCGGAGCTCGAGCCCGAACTCACGCGCGCCGAGATCGCCCACATCCGCCGCCAGCGGCCCGAGCACCAGGGCGTTTGGGCCCACTACCACCAGGCCATCGGCGCCATCGCCCTGCAGGGCTGGGGCCCCGACGCGATCGCCGAAGCGCGTGCGCTGCTGCTCAAGAGCACCGCGCTGGATCCGGCCTTCGGGCTGGGCCACGCGCACTACGCGCTGCTGACGGCCCTCTCCACCAACCTCACACAACTGCCCGACGCGGCCCGGCTCGCGGCCGATGCCTTGCGCACGGCCGATCGCGCGATCGCGCTCGACGACGGCAGCTCCGAGGTGCTGGGCTACGCGGGCTGCGCGCTGTGCGACCTGGGGCAGCACCAGCGCGGCGTGGAGGTGCTGCAGCGCGCGCTCGCCATCGACCCGAGCAATGCGCAGGCGCACGTGGCGCTCGGGGCCTCGCTGGCGCTCACGGGCCGGCTCGAAGCCGGCATCGAGCAGATGCGCCACGGCATGGCCATCAGCCCGCGCGACCGCCGCCAGGGCTTCTGGCGCTGGGCGCTGGGCACCTTCCTGCTGCGCGTGGGGCGCGAGGCCGAAGCCCTGGCCGAAGCACGCGAAGCCGCCCGGCGCGACCCGCGCTTTCACCTCGCGCGCGTGCTCGAAGCCGCCTTGCTGGACCGCCAGGGCCAGCCGGCCGCAGCGGCCGCGGCCCTGGCCGAGGCGCGCCGCCTGTGCGCGGGCATGGGCGTGGCCGACATCGCGCTCACCCACGGCCGGCGCGTGGGCGAGCGGCTGGCGCTGCTGTGGCCGCAGAGCCCGCCGGCGCCCGCCTGAAGGCGGCCCGGCTCAGCTGCGGTACGAAGGATCGATGCGGTCGAGCAGCCGGATGAGCGCGAGCCAGTCGCGCCCCTGGATGTACGAGGGCGAGTCCGCGAACTGCGCGATGGCGCGCGACTGCACCTCGGCCGAGGGAAACACCAGCTTCTGCGGCCCCGAGGTGGCCGCGATCTGGATCTGGCAGGCGCGCTCCAGGTAGAACATGAGCTCGAAGGCCTCGGGCACGGTGCGGCCCGCGGTGAGCAGGCCGTGGTTGCGCAGGATGAGGATGTTGTTGGACCCCATGTCGGCCACCAGCCGCTGCTGCTCGGCGTTGTCCAGCGCAATGCCCTCGAAGTCGTGGTAGCCGATCTGGCCGTACACGCGCATGGCGTGCTGCGAAATCGGCAGCAAGCCATCGGCCTGCGCGGCCACCGCCACGCCCGCGGCGGTGTGGGTGTGCAGCACGCAGCCCACGTCGGGCCGCGCGGTGTGGATCGCGCCGTGGATCACGAAGGCCGCGGGGTTCACCTCCAGCGGCACGTCTTCCGCCAGCCGGCCGTGCACGTCCACCTTCACCAGGTTCGACGCCGACACCTCTTCGTACAGCAGGCCGAAGGGGTTGATGAGGTAGTGCTCGTGCGAGCCCGGCACGCGCGACGAAATGTGGTTGTAGATCCAGTCCGTCATGCGGAAGTGCGCGATGAGCCGGTAGCAGGCCGCGAGCTCGACCCGCGCGGCCCATTCCTCGGGCGACACCTGGGTGCGCAGTTGCTGGCGCTGCTGCAGCACGCGCTGGAGTTCTTCGTTGGTGAGCATGGGTTGTGTCTTGGGGGGTGGAGGGGGCGACGCAGTCTAGGCACGGCCTGCCGCGCGCGGGCATGACGAATCGGCCCCAAGGCATACCGATGCGGTGCGACCCGCGCGCGCCCGCCCGTAAGATGCCGCCGAACTTTTTTGGGCCCTGCCATGCTGCTGAACCTGCGCGAGATCCACGCTTTTCAGACCATCGTCGACTGCGGTTCGCTGGGCAAGGCGGCCGAGGTGCTGCACGTGACGCAGCCGGCCCTGAGCCGCATCGTGAAGCGGCTGGAAGAGCAGTTGGGCGTGCCCTTGTTCGAGCGCCACCAGCGCGGCGCCACGCTCACCGAGTACGGCGCGCAACTCGCGCCCCATGCACGGCTGCTGCTGAACGAATCGGCGCGCGCGGTGCAGGCCATCGAGGCGCTGCGCGGCATGGGCCGCGGCCGCGTGCGCGTGGGCGCGGTGGCCAGCGCGCTGGAGAGCTTTGTGCCCGCCACGGTGGAGCGCCTGCTGCAGAAGTGGCCCGGGCTGCAGGCCAGCGTGGAAGAGGGCCTCACCGAAGACCTGCTGGCGCAGCTGGCGCGCGGCGAGATCGACCTGGCCCTGACCTTCGACGTGCCCACCGCGCCCGGGCTGGAGCGCATCACCGAAGGCGCGTGGCAGGAAGGCTGCTACGTGGTGCTGGGCGAAACCCACCCGCTGTGCGGCCGCACCGACATGCGCCTGGCCGACCTGGCCGAGCAGCGCTGGGCCCTGGTGCCGCGCGGCCTGCAGCCGCGCGAAGACTGGCAGCAACTGTTTGCCGAGCGCCAACTGCCGGTGCCCGCCGCGAGCGTGGAATCGAAGTCCATCAACCTGCTGCGCCGGCTGGTGGCGGGCGGCGGCTACCTGGGCTGGATGCCGCGCGCCCTGTTCGAACCACCGGCCCCCAACCCGGGCCAGGCCATCCGCATCCTGCCGCTGCGCGACGTGCAGACCACGCGGCGGTACGCGCTGTACCGGCGGCAGGAGAGCCATTTGTCGCCGGCGACGGGGGCGTTGGTGGAGGAGTTGTTGGTGGGGGTGAGGGGGGTGGTGGGGTGAGGGAGGGGCGGCTTCAGACGGGGTGCTGCCGGTCGTGTCGGCGCCGTGAACGTCAGATCTGCGTTACCTCGCAGCCATTTGGAAGCTGGTCTTGGACGCGGACCGCTTGCGATTAGCGATGCCATTGCTAGGCTGCTGTGATCGGCCAGTGGTGAGCATTTTTCAGTCGTGGAAGAAGACATTCGTTACCGCGGTTCCAGCCGAAAAACTCGCGCGCAACGCGAATGTGTTAGCCGGAGCTGCTCGTTGAATTTCATTTGTGGTGCAGCCACGTACGGTACTTTTCAAGTTCTTTCAATGCTTCCGCCAAAGACGCCGGGCGCTCTTCGCGGACAAAGGACAGGAGGGTGGGGATAGACATCGTGGACACGGACTTACCCCCGCCATGCGCCTTAGAGAGGTGCGCAAAGTTAGCTCTTTGTAGGGACTCGGCGCATGACCTCTTCAGCTCGAGCGTCAACTCAGTAATGTGCCGATACACAAGGTCGCCGTACACAAGGCACTCTGCCGTCGACGGCATGTATCCCTTGTGCACTACAGCGTTGCGGAACGAACGCCACGTTCTTGTCTGGCCTTTGGCAATTCCAGGAAGTAAAGGTTGCTCTTCCTCAATGACTTTTGGAACTGTATTCGGGCTGTATAGCAGTGAAGCAAACAAATAAGCACCGAATTGCCTTTCCGACTGGTTGTCCACTAGCTTCCAGGTGGCGGCAAATGCATTGGGATCGACTTTGTGCTCTAAGGAGAGCACGAAAACATAGAACTCATAAAACCGCTCGAGTGCAGCCGCCATGCTGGCAATTGCTTCGCGAGGATAGCCGTCGAGAAGGGCCATCGCAGCAAGGTCAAACAGTACTTCGTACTTTTGCTCTTGGATCGCCGTCACTGTGGTGTGTCCGCGTTCGCATGTCGCCTCGTAAAGGCCGTCATCACGTAGCTCAACGGGCAACATCTCGTCAGTCGGCCTCCCGAGCTCTTGGAAGCACTGCATGCATGGGAGGCGCAACTTCATGGTTTATTTGCTCAACGTGCGACAGGAAAGACGGAAAAAAGCGAAGCCTAGTCGACAGCCACTGGATGGAGAGGTTAGGCATCAAAGTACCGCCGGCTGATGGATGACCAAAGGCAGCGATGGCAGTGAGTTTGAGCCTGGCAGAGTGCGCATTAGGCGCTCAACCTCTGCGACCTCAGATGCCTCTTTCACAAGAACTGCTTCGACGTCGCCGAGTGGGAGCGGCAGTCGCCTTCCCGTTGCGCGCTGACCTGAGTGAAAACCATGATGGCCGGGGATGCGCCACTCAAGCTCCGCGAGGTTTGACCGCTGCTCCATGCACGCCAATAGATCGAGGATCGGCGGGAAGGAGTGGTGGGAGAATACCGGTTCTCCATCTTGGCCCAGCAGTACGGTCGAGGCCATGAATGTCGCAATTACGCGGTACAACCGACGGGAAAGTTCGGAGTTTTCACCAACATACAGCACTCGGTCGCCTCCATTCCGCTCGAGCCAGCTTCTTGAGACGACAACTCCATACCGGCCGAACGTGAATTGTTGGAACCAGAGCTGTCGTCCTTCCGGAATCTCCGTGAAACAGATCATGGGAATCTTGCCGCGCATTGAGCCGATGCCGCTCATCAGCGTTTCTCTCCGGCCCTCCGACAAAGACTGCCACGGTTTGCCCAGCGCTGCGAGCCGCTGCTTGAGCAATACGGTGACCCCAGCCGAGAGCTCCTCCCACTCAGCTGTCGATGAGGCCGGCACGTAAGCGGCCTCGTGATCGGTGAACATCAGTCCCTCTGACAACGCCAACCGAAGGAACTCGAGTTCGCGCATGGAGTGGAGGAATCGGAGCGTCGGCAGCATGGGTGGTTTGGGGTTGCGCGTGTTTCGAAAACGAGAGTGCATTGGCGCTACAGCTATTGGCCGATGGCCGGGATCCAAGTCCATCTGTCGAACGATGGCTGACCGCGCGCTCTGCCGATCTCACTTCAGTTCGAATCCGATGGCTTCTTGAACTTCGGGGTCAGAAAGATAGTCGTCAACGGCCAAGAAGCTTTTGCCGAGCTCGTTCAACGACAGAATCAATACGTAGGTTTCGGTCTCACCGTTGTCTGAGACTGGGACAAGGCCTGTTGGCGGCTCGTACCACTCGTCGAATTCTTGGTCGTAGAACGCTTCCCCGGTTTCCGCGTCATAGCGAGAGTAGCACTCCGCCTCGTAACGTCCCTGTGCCCCCTCCTCATGTTCTTCGCCGTCCACGGTGAAGTCAGCCCATGGAAAAAAGTGCTGGAGCATGCCTTTGACCCCAACTCCGGGGGCGTAAAGAGTAGGCCAAGTCTCCCTCTCTTCGTCGGCGTAGATCGTCACCTGATAGCGCGGGAGTGACTTGTTTACCCAATGGTCGAAGGTCACACGAACTTCCCAACCTTCCGCGATAAGGTCCATCCAACGACGATCAATGCGCAACCTGTTCATGCGCCGGACGTACAGCTCTGGCTGGGTGAGCGACTCTAGTTCATGAAGCCACTTTTTTGGATTGGCAAGCATGTCAATCTTTGGAACTTCAATCTTCCACAGCTTGCCGGTCTTCATGACGGTGTCACGGGTCACCTCGCGACAGTAGGCCGATTTCGTCTCGGGGTTGTAAATTACAAGGACCACGGGCATTGAGTGATCAACCCAGTAGGCGACGTGCTTATCGTCGATCCTAAAAACGAAAGAGTCGTTGGTCTCCTCGGTAAAGAAGCTTGTGCCACTCTTGATCTGCAAGGCGACAAGCTTTCCAGTGGGTCGCTCCTTATTCACGACCTCAATGTGCGCATCGATCCCATAGTCATGAGTGGTTTGCTCTCGGAACAACCAACCGTGCTGCGAAAAGAAATGGTCTAGTGCTGAAACGCCGAGACGCTCGGTTTTTGGTGCAGCCATGAAGTCCTCCCAGCTGTCGTTGAAGTGGTGGCTATTGCGCGACTTCGGCAGGCCACCTGAGTCTTGTCCCAGACGAGCGATGCAACATGTGCTTCCGGTCTCATTGAACCGCCGGGTGATCGTCACCCAACCATACAGCGCGCTTCCCCATGCGGCGATAAGTGGCCGACGCATGCGAAGCTAGCCTTCTGGCCGATCGCGGCAGTCTAGCCCTCACCGCGCCAGTAGCGAGGAGGCGATCTAGCGGTATCGAGGACGAACGACTGCTAGGTGGCCTGGAGCGGACAGGTGGCGAGGTGGCTCCACAGACTGCAATCGCTGCAACTGAGACACCCAACCGCACGGCAACACCGTCCGCGTCGGCCCCACCTACCTGCTCAGCAGCCCTTCAACCGACAAATCCAGCGCCGCCGCAAGCCGCGCCAGCGTTTGCAGCGATGGGTTGCGCGCCTGGCGTTCGATGTGCGCGATGACGGGTCTGCTGACACCGGATTGTTGAGCCAGGGCTTCCTGGGTCATCTGCCGCTCTTTCCTCGCCGATTGGAGGTTCGATGCCAGAACCTGCTCGATCGAGGTCGCGCCGGCTTGCCGGGCCATAGGCCGTTTCCCCAGCAGCGAACCCGTGGTGACGCCAAGGGCCCGCGCCAGCTTGTCCACCGTGCCCAATGAAACGTTGACCTTGCCCATCTCCAGCAGTTGAAGCATGCGTCGGCTCACATGCGCTTGGTCCGCCAGCGCGCTGGACGTCCAGTTGCTCTCCGCTCGAAGCGCGCGCAGGTTGGCCGCCAACCGGGCAAGGCAGGGCAGAAGTTCGGGTGCTGGTTCAGACACCAAAAAAGGTTGGCACCGAACACGGTGGGATTGCTAATTAGAGGCACATTTTTGTGTTCGAATTTTTGGGAGCCCACCCGTGTTCATCACCGCCCCCGGCCTCTTCCAGTACCTCCACCCGTCCCAGGTCGCCCCGCGCCAGACGCATTGGCCCGCCGTCACGCTCGCGCTGGAGCGGCCCTGGTACCTGCTGGTGCACGAC
The DNA here is from genome assembly GCF_011388215.1 of Hydrogenophaga crocea. Classification (NCBI taxonomy): domain Bacteria; kingdom Pseudomonadati; phylum Pseudomonadota; class Betaproteobacteria; order Burkholderiales; family Comamonadaceae; genus Hydrogenophaga; species Hydrogenophaga crocea. Next base: position 2,172,024 of record NZ_CP049989.1, on the reverse strand, counting down.
GTGTGCTGCCACGGCCAGCGGCGGTCGCAGACCACGCTGGTGGGTTGGGACGCGAGCCTGCTGGATCTGCTGGCCCAGATGCCCGCGGCGGACTTGAGCGGCATTGCGCGCCTTGCACCGCGGCGCGGCGCCGGCCCGCGCTGGGCCCTGGACTGGATGGGCGCGCTGTGGGCGCCCGCGCCGGGCGAATCGCCCGCCGTGGGCCCGCTGCTGTTTCAGCGGGGCCGCGATCCGCAGTTGCGCACCACCGATGGTTGGCCCGTGGGCGATGCCCCGGGCCGGCGCTTGCTGTTTGAGGCGCCTTAGCCCTTGGCAACCGGGTGCTGGGCCATCAGCTCCAGCGCCTGCACCAGCGCCGAGTGGTCCAGCTCGGCCAGGCCGTTGGCGGCGCAGGCCTGCATCAGCTGCGCCGCACCCGCCGTCTGCGGCAGCGCCACGCCCAGTTCACGCGCGCCCTGCAGCGCCAGCCCCAGGTCCTTCTGGTGCAGCTTGATGCGAAAGCCCGGGTTGAAGCTGCGCTTGATCATGCGCTCGCCATGCACTTCCAGGATGCGGCTGGATGCGAAGCCGCCCATGAGGGCCTGGCGCACCTTGGCCGGGTCGGCGCCGGCCTTGCTCGCGAACACCAGGGCCTCGCTCACGGCCGCGATGTTCAGCGCCACGATGATCTGGTTGGCCACCTTGGTGGTCTGGCCGTCGCCGTTGCCGCCCACGAGCGTGATGTTCTTGCCCATCAGCTCCAGCAGGGGCTTCACGCGGTGGAACACGGCTTCGTCGCCGCCGCACATGATGGTGAGCGACGCGGCCTTGGCGCCCACTTCGCCGCCCGACACGGGCGCGTCGATGTAGTCGGCGCCGAGCGCGTTGATGCGCTGCGCGAAGGCCTTGGTGGCCATGGGCGAGATGGAGCTCATGTCCACCACCACCTTGCGCGCGCCGCCCGCGCCTTGCAGGCCTTCGGCCACGCCGCCGGGGCCGAACAGCACGGCTTCCACGTCGGGCGTGTCGGGCACCATGGTGAAGACCACCTCGGCCTCGCGCGCCACGGCGGCCGCGTTCTCGGCGCGCACGCCGCCCGCGGCGGTGATGGCCTCGGGCACGCTGCGGCGCGTGTGCACAAAGAGCTGGTGGCCCGCGTTGGCAAGGTGCAGCGCCATGGGCGTGCCCATGATGCCGAGGCCGATGAATCCGAGTTTCATGCTGCTAAGGGGAGTTGGGGGTTGGGTGGTCAGGCGCGAACGCCCGCGCGCATGGTGTTCACCACCTGCTGCGCGCCCGCGGCCATCAGGCGCGCGTCGGAGCTGATGGTGACGAACTGGAAGCCCATGGCGATGCGCTTGAGCGCGGCCTCGGGCGTGCCGTTGTGGCAGCCGGCCACCACGCCGTGCGCCTTGGCGCGGTTGAGGATGTGCTGCACCGCCTCGGCGGCCTTGGGGTCGAGGTCGTCGAAGGCGGGCTTGCAGCCGAGCGCGAGCGAGAGGTCCGAGGGGCCGATGTAGATCGCGTCGAGGCCCGGCGTGGCCAGGATGTCGTCGAGGTTCTCGAGCGCCTGCGCGGTCTCGATCATGGCGAAGGCCACGATGGTGTCGTTGGCGTGCTGCGGGTAGTCGGCGCCGCCGTAGAGCAGGGCGCGCACCGGGCCGAAGCTGCGCGTGCCTTGCGGCGCGTAGTGCGTGTAGGCCACGAGCTTCTCGGCGTCGGCCCGCGTGTTCACCATGGGGCAGATCACGCCGTAGGCGCCCGCGTCGAGCGTTTTCATGATGATGCCGGGCTCGAGCCAGGGCACGCGCACCACGGGCACGGTGTTGGTGGTGGAGATGGCCTGCAGCATGGGCACCATGCCCGCGTAGTCCACCACGCCGTGCTGCAGGTCGATGGTGAGCGAGTCCCAGCCCTGGTGGGCCATGGTTTCGGCGGAGAAGCTGTTGGCAATGGCCAGCCAGCCGTTGATCACGGCGCCGCCCTGGGCCCAGATCTCGCGCAGTCGGTTCGGTCTCATGTGTTCGTGTGGGGTGAAGGGATCGGGTTCAGCGGACCATGCAGGGGCGCTTCGGGTCAAAGCGCCAGTTGGGGATCAGGCACTGCATGGCGATCGCGTCGTCGCGCGCGCCCAGGCCGTGTTGCTGGTACAGGCGGTTGGCCTTTTCCACCTCGGCCATGTCGAGCGTCACGCCCAGTCCGGGCTTGCGGGGCACTTGCACATGGCCGTTCACGATCTGCAGCGGTTCCTGGGTCAGGCGCTGCCCATCCTGCCATATCCAGTGGGTGTCGATGGCGGTGACCTTGCCCGGCGCCGCCGCGCCCACGTGGGTGAACATGGCCAGCGACACGTCGAAGTGGTTGTTGGAGTGCGAGCCCCAGGTCAGGCCCCAGTCGCGGCAGGTCTGGGCCACGCGCACGCTGCCGGCCATGGTCCAGAAGTGCGGGTCGGCCAGGGGAATGTCCACGCTTTGCAGCGCGAGCGCGTGGCTCAGTTGGCGCCAGTCGGTGGCGACCATGTTGGTGGCCGTGGGCAGGCCGGTGGCGCGGCGGAACTCGGCCATCACCTCGCGGCCCGAAAAGCCGTCTTCGGCGCCGCAGGGGTCTTCGGCATAGGCCACCACGCCGCGCATGCGCTGGCCCAGGCGAATCGCGTCTTTCAGCAGCCAGCCGCCGTTGGGGTCGAGCGTCACGCGCGCGTCGGGAAAGCGCTCGTGCAGCGCGATCACGGCGTCGACCTCCTCGTCGCCGCGCAGCACGCCGCCCTTGAGCTTGAAGTCGTTGAAGCCGTAGCGCTCGCGCGCGGCTTCGGCCAGGCGCACGATGGCCTCGGGCGTCATGGCTTTCTCGTGGCGCAGGCGGCACCAGGCGTCGGCGCCGTCGGGCTCGCTCGCCGGGTCGGTGTACGGCAGGTCGGTCAGCGTGCGGTCGCCCACGAAGAACAGGTAGCCCAGCATCTCCACCGATTCGCGCTGCTGGCCTTCGCCGAGCAGCGCGGCCACCGGCACGTTCAGGTGCTGGCCCAGCAGATCGAGCAGCGCCGATTCCACGGCCGTCACGGCGTGGATGGTGGTGCGCAGGTCGAAGGTCTGCAGGCCGCGGCCGCCGCGGTCGCGGTCAGCGAAGCGGGCCTGCATGTCGCGCAGCACGCGCTGGTGGTCGCCGATGGCGCGGCCCACCACCAGCTCGCGCGCGTCTTCCAGGGTCTGGCGGATCTTCTCGCCCCCGGGCACCTCGCCCACGCCGGTGCGGCCGGCGCTGTCGCGCAGGATCAGCAGGTTGCGCGTGAAGAAGGGCGCGTGCGCCCCGCTCAGGTTGAGCAGCATGCCGTCGCGGCCCGCGACGGGAATGGCAATGAGCTCGGTGATGCGGGGCGTGGCGCCGACGGGGACGGGGTTCAGCATTGAAGGCTCGGTCGGAAAAGCTCAGTCGGCTTTGATGTTGCGGCTCTCGATCAGCTTCTTCCAGCGCGCGAATTCCGCGGCCTGGAAAGCGGTGAACTGCTCGGGCGTGTTGGCCACGATCTCGAAGCCGAGTTCGAGCAGCTTGGGCTTGATCGCGGGGTCGTTGAGCGCGTCCTTGATGGCGGCCTGCAGCTTGGCTTTGAGGTCGGCCGGAATGCCCTTGGGCGCGGCCACGGCCTGCCACGAGTAGACGTTGGCGTCCTTGATGCCGAGCTCTTCGAGCGTGGGCACGTTGGGCAGCAGCGGCGAGCGCGTGGCGCTGGTGATGGAGAGCGCGCGCAGCTTGCCGGCCTGGATCTGCGGCATGGCGGTGTTGATGTTCATGAACGAGGAGTCGACCTGGTTGCCCAGCAGGTCGGTCATCACGGGGCCGCCGCCCTTGTAGGGCACGTGGATGCCGCTGGTGCCGGTCTGCTGCCAGTAGAGCTCGGCGGTGAGGTGGTCGCTGCTGCCGTTGCCCGACGACGCGAAGGTCATCTTGCCGGGGTTGGCTTTTTGCCAGGCGATCACGTCGGCCATGGTCTTGTGCGGCGAGGCGGCGGGCACCACGAGCACGTTGGGGGCCTGCACGGCCACGGTGATGTAGTCGAAGTCCTTGGTGGCGTCGTAGGTGACCTTGGTGAGGTGCGGCGCGATCACGTAGGGGCCGAGCGAGGACACGAACAGCGTGTGGCCGTCGGGGGCCGAGCGCACCACCTGGGCCGCACCGATGGTGCCGGTGGCGCCGGGCTTGTTGTCCACCACGAAGGTGCCGCCGAACTTCTCGGCCAGCTTGGGCTGCAGCGTGCGCGCGATCAGGTCGGTGGAGCCGCCGGGCGGGAAGGGCACCACGAGGGTGACGGTCTTGGTGGGCCAGGCCATGGCCGAGGTCAGGGTCATGGCGGTGCCCAGCGCGAGCAGCAGCTTCTTCATGGTTTGTCTCCGTGTAGGGGTCTGAAGGGCCTTGAAATGGTACCGGTACCAAATCAAAACGTCGGGCATGGTACCGGTACCAATCCGGGGCGTCAACCGGGCATCTCCCGAGGCCGGGGCCTCAGGTGGTCTCGCGTTCGACGATGGAAAAGCCCATGTCGCGCACGGGCTGCTCCACAGGGCGGCCCTCGGCGCGGTCGATGAGCCAGCGCGCGGCCAGGCGGCCGATCTCGGCGCCGTTGATGCGCACCGTGCTCAGGCCGGGCGCCATGTCGGCGGCGAAGGGCACGTCGCCGAAGCCCATGAGCGCGATGCGGCCGGGCACATCGAGGCCGCGCACGCGCGCCTCGGTGGCCACGCCGAGCGCGAGCAGGTCGGAGCTGCAGAACACGGCGTCGGTGTCGGGCGCGGTGTCGAGCAGGCGGCCCAGGGCTTCGCGGCCGCTGCGCAGCGAGCGCGAGGCGCCCACGTTCACCACCGCCACCGGGCCGTGGCCGGCGCGCTCCACCGCATCGATGAAGGCGGCGGCGCGGCGCTCGGCGCGCTCGTCGTCGGCGCGGATCAGCGCCAGCCGCCGCCGCCCCTTGGCCAGCAGGAAGCGCGCGACCTCGCGGCCGATGTCGGCGTGCGAGAAGCCCACCAGCATGTCCACCGGCGTGGGCGTGAGGTCCCAGGTTTCCACCACCGGAATGCCCGAGGCCAGCAGCCGCGTGCGGCCCGGGCTGGGGCCGAGGATGCCGGTGAGCAGGATGCCGTCGGGCCGGCGGCCCACGATGGCTTCGAGCAGGGCCTCTTCGCGCTCGGGCGAGTAGTCGGACTGGCCCAGCATGAGCTGGTAGCCGGCGCCGAACAGGGTGTCGTTGAGGGCCTCGATGGTGGGCATGAACACCGACATCACGGTGCTCGGCACCACCGCGGCGATCAGCCGGCTGCGCGACGAGGCCAGGCCGCCGGCCAGGCGGTTGGGCACGTAGCCGGTTTTCTGGACCACCTCTAGCACCTTCTGGCGCACGTCGGGCGAGACCTGGGCGGGCGTGTTGAGCACGCGCGAGACCGTGATGGGCGCGACGCCCGCGAGCCGGGCCACGTCGCGCACGGTGATGGCGCCGCTGCCGCGGCGGGCACGCCGGTTGTTGTCGGAGTCTTTCATTTGCGGCGTAGAATGGTACCGGTACCAAGCGCCTTGCGTAAGCCCCCGGCCAGGGGGCCGGACCGCCGAAGGCGCGCCGCATCATAGGAGACGCCGAATGGCCGAAACCCTTGCGCCGGTGGCCGCCCGCGCGCCGCTGACCATCCGCATGCATCCCGAGGACAACGTGGCCATCGTGGCCAACGACGGCGGCCTGCCCGCGGGCACGGCGCTGCCCGGCGGGCCGGTGCTGGTGGAGAAGGTGCCGCAGGGCCACAAGGTGGCGCTGGTGGCGCTGCCGCGCGGCGCGGCGGTGCTGCGCTACGGCGTGCCCATCGGCTTCGCGCTGGAGGACATCGCCGCGGGCGCCTGGGTGCACGAGCGCCGGCTGCAGATGCCCGAGGCGCGCGGCCTCGACGACCTGCCCATGGCCACGCTGCAGCGCGGGCCGCTGCCGCCGCTGGAAGGCTTCACCTTCGAGGGCTACCGCAACCCCGACGGCTCGGTGGGCACGCGCAACATCCTGGCCATCACGCAGACGGTGCAGTGCGTGGCCGGCGTCACCGACTTCGCGGTGCAGCGCATCAAGGCCGAGCTGCTGCCGCGGTACCCGAATGTGGACGACGTGGTCGCCCTCGAACACGGCTACGGTTGCGGCGTGGCCATCGACGCGCCCGACGCGGTGATCCCCATCCGCACGCTGCGCCACATCAGCCAGAACCCCAACTTCGGTGGCGAGGTGATGGTGGTGAGCCTGGGCTGCGAGAAGCTGCAGCCCGAGCGGCTGCTGCCGCCGGGCAGCATCCCCATTGCCGACCAACGGGTTGAGCCCGACGCTCTGGACGTCGTCTGTTTGCAGGACGATGCGCACGTCGGTTTCATGTCCATGGTGGACTCGATCGTGCGTCAGGCGGAGGTGCATTTGAAGCGCCTGAACGCGCGCCGCCGCGAGACCGTGCCCGCGAGCGAGCTCGTGGTGGGCGTGCAGTGCGGTGGCAGCGACGCCTTCAGCGGCGTCACCGCGAACCCGGCGGTGGGCTTCTGCACCGACCTGCTGGTGCGCGCGGGCGCGAGCGTGATGTTCTCGGAAACCACCGAGGTGCGCGACGGCATCGCCCAGCTCACCGCGCGCGCCACCACGCCCGAGGTGGCGCAGGCCATGGTGCGCGAGATGGCCTGGTACGACGACTACCTGAAACGCGGCAGCGTGGACCGCAGCGCCAACACCACGCCGGGCAACAAGAAGGGCGGGCTCTCCAACATCGTTGAAAAGGCCATGGGCTCGATCGTGAAATCGGGCAGCGCGCCGATCGCCAATGTGCTCTCACCGGGCGAGAAGCTCAGGGCCCGCGGCCTGACCTACGCGGCCACGCCCGCGAGCGATTTCATCTGCGGCACGCTGCAACTGGCCGCGGGCATGAACCTGCACGTGTTCACCACCGGCCGCGGCACGCCCTATGGCCTGGCCGCGGTGCCGGTGATCAAGGTGGCCACGCGCACCGAGCTCGCGCGGCGCTGGCACGATCTGATGGACATCAACGCCGGCACCATCGCCGACGGCGAGGCCACGATCGAAGACGTGGGCTGGCAGCTGTTCCGCTACATGCTCGACGTGGCCAGCGGCCGCCAGAAAACCTGGGCCGAACGCTGGAAGCTGCACAACCAGCTGGTGCTGTTCAACCCCGCGCCGGTCACCTGAGGGCGCGCAGGCGGAACATGCTCACCGCCTCGGCCAGCCGCGCCGACTGCTCGCGCAGGCTGCCCGCGGCCGCGGCCGATTCTTCGACCAGCGCGGCGTTCTGCTGCGTCATGCTTTCGAGCTGCACCACCGCGTCGTTGACGTGGCCGATGCCCGTGCTTTGCTCGGCCGACGCGGTGGAGATCTCGCCGATGATGTCGGTCACGCCGCGCACGCTGCCCAGGATGTCCTGCATGGTGGTGCCCGCATGGCCCACGAGCTGGCTGCCGGTTTCGACGCGGCTGACGCTGTTGCCGATCAGCACCTTGATCTCCTTGGCCGCTTCGGCGCTGCGCTGCGCGAGGTTGCGCACCTCGCCGGCCACCACCGCGAAGCCGCGGCCCTGCTCGCCCGCGCGCGCGGCTTCCACCGCGGCGTTGAGCGCGAGGATGTTGGTCTGGAACGCGATGCCGTCGATGGTGCCGATGATGTCGCCGATCTTGCGGCTGGCGGCGTGGATGTCTTCCATGGTGGTCACCACCTGCTGCACCACCTCGCCGCCGCGGCGCGCCACCTCGGAGGCCGAGCGCGCCATTTCGTCGGCCTTGGTCGCCGCGCTGCTCGACTGGCGCACCGCCCCGGTGAGCTGGTCCATGGCGCTGGCGGTTTCCTGCAGGTTGCCCACGGTCTGCTCGGTGCGCTGGCTCAGGTCGATGCTGCCCTGGGCGATCTCGCTCGACGCGTTGGCGATCGAGTCGGTGCTGGCGCGCACCGTGGCGATGGCGTCTTCGATGCGGCCCAGCACCTCGAGCATGCGGGCGGCGGCCGGCGCGGGGCGCTCGAGCTGCGCGGCGCCGAAGTCGATCGCGCCATCGGGCGTGACCAGGCGGGTGGCGATGTCGGAGAGCTGTTCGTTGGCCGCGAAGTCGGCGCGCGAGCGCGCGGCCAGCATCATGAGGATGGCGGCTTCGCCCACCACGTAGGCGGCGTGCTCGACCACGATCAGCAGGCTGGGCTCGGTGAAGCAGATCGGTCCCCAGCCCCATTGCTGCAGGTAGTTGAAGCTCAGGTGGTGCACCGCGATGGTGGCCGCGCCGGCCAGCACCGGCAGCCAGTGGCGGTAGACGGTGGTCACGGCCAGGAAAGCGAAGACCGCAAAGTGCGCCTCGGTGTGGCCGCGGGCCACGTGGATGGCCAGCGCCACCATGGCCATGCCGATCGCGGGCAGGCCGATGCGGCTGCCCAGGCCGCCCTGCGAGACCAGGGCCACGCCGGTGGCCGCGCCGAGCAGCAGCGCGCCCACCCCAAGCGCCAGACCCAGCCCGTCGTAGACGATGCCGTAGGCGGCCGCGGCGGCGGCCACCACGCCGATGGCGATCAGGATCAGGGTGTCGTTCGGGTCGAGGCGGGAGGGCATGGTGGGGCGCAATCGGTGAGGGGCGGCGGCCGCCCAGGGGGTTCGCGGCCCTTTGAGGCCGTGGTTCGATTTCGGCCTTCTGCACCGGCGACTTGAGGCCGTCGGGCGGCTGCCCGACGGCGCCTTGATCTGGATCAAACGCGCGGCGCGAGCCCCCCGCGGGCGCCGCGCTGCCCTCAGCGGGTCATGGGCTCTTCGAGGGTTTCGAGCGAGCGCAGCTGGCCGCCGCCGCTCACCGAGCCCGACACCTGGCCTTCGCCGCGCACCATGCGCTCGCAGATGGCGCGTTGCTCGGTGTCCTTGTGCACGGTGCAGCGCTGCAGCGCGTTCTGCTGCAGTTGTTCGGCCGAGGGCGCGGGTGCGCGGCCCTGGCGCTGCGCCTGCTGGCGCGCCGCGCCCAGGTCGCGCAGGCAGCTCTTGCGCGCGTCGGCGTCGGTCATGGCGGCGCAGGCCGCGCGTTCCTGGCGGTAGGTGGTGTCGGCACTGGCGCCGCGTTTTGCCGGGGTGGTGTCGGCGGCCCAGGCGGGCAGCGTGAGGGCGATGGCCGCGGCCGCGATCAGGTGGCGGGTGACCAGGGTCTTGCGAAGGTTCATGGCGTGTCCTCTCATGGCAGGGCGGCGCCGCTGCGCCGCCGGGTGTCATGCCATGCTAGGCCGGCCCGGGGGCCGGTCCTGTAGGACCGGTCCGACCCGCGTGTCGGTGTTCAGCCCCGGCCTTCGCGCTCGAGCGCCCGGGCCATGGACTTGCCCAGCTCCACGCCCCATTGGTCGAAGGCGTTGATGCGCCAGATCGCGGCCTGCGTGAACACCTTGTGCTCGTGGAGCGCGATCAGCGCGCCCAGGCGCTCGGGGTCGAGCCGGTCGAGCCAGAGGATGTGGCTGGGCACGTTGCCCGGGAATTCGCGGTGCGGCGCCAGGGCCTGTGCGGTGGCGGCGTCGGCGCCGTCTTTCAGCAGCTGCGCCTCGGTCTCGGCGCGCGTGCGGCCGAGCGCGAGGGCCTGGGCCTGCGCGCGCAGGTTCACATTCACCACGCCGTGGTGCGTGGCGGCCTGCGGCAGCGGCGTGTCTTCGCTCTGCACGCCGATGAAATCCACCGGCACCTGGTGGCGGCCCTGGTGCAGCAGCTGGAAGTAGGCGTGCTGGCCGTCGATGCCCAGGCCGCCCCAGACGATGGGGCCGGTGTCGACCGTGGCCTCGCTGCCGTCGAGGTGCACACGCTTGCCGTTGGACTCCATGTCCATCTGCTGCACGAAGGGCACGAAGCGCACCAGCCGCGAGGCGTAGCTCACGATGAGCTGGGTGGGCCGCTGCAGGAAGTTGCGGTTCCAGATGCCGTGCAGCGCGAGCCGCACCGGCAGGTTCTGCGCCAGCGGCGCGTGGCGGAAGTGCTCGTCCATGGCACGGCCGCCCGCGAGCAAGCGTTTGAAGGCCGCACCGCCGATGCCCAGCGCCAGCGGCAGGCCCAGCGCCGACCACAGCGAGTAGCGACCGCCCACCCAGTCCCAGAACAGAAAGGTGTGCTCGGCGGGGTAGCCGAGTTCGGCGGCCTTGGCCGGCGAGGCGGTGATGGCCACGAGGTGCCGGGCGATCGCGTCGGCGGGCACGCCTTGGTCGGTGAGCCACTGGCGCGCGCTCGCGGCGTTGGTGAGCGTTTCCTGCGTGGTGAAGGTCTTGCTCGACACGATCAGCAGCGTGCGTTTCGCATCGAGCCCGCGCAGCACGCTGTAGAGCGCCCAGGCGTCGGGGTTGGACACGTAGTGCACGCGCGGCGTGGGGCCGGCCAGGTGGGCCAGCGCGTCGGCGGCCATGCGCGGGCCGAGGTCGGAGCCGCCGATGCCGATGTTGACCACGTCGGTGAAGGCCTCGCCCGAGGCGCTGCGCACGATGCCTTCGCGCACCTCGTCGGCGAAGCGGCAGACGCGGTCGAGCTCGCGCTGCACCAGGGCCTGCACCTCGAGGCCCCAGGGGCCGCCCGCGGCGTCGCCGCGCAGGGCCACGTGCAGCACGGGGCGCTGTTCGGTGGTGTTGATGGGGTCGCCGCGGAACATGGCCTCGCGCTGGCCCGCGAGGTCGCTCTGCGCCGCGAGCTGCAGCAGCGCCTGCTCGATCTCGCTGCCGATGGCCTGGCGGCTGGCATCGAGCGTGATGCCCGCGGCCGACCAGGTGAGGCGTTCGGCGCGGTCGGGCTCGGTGAGGCGCTCGCGCAGCGGCACCTGCTGCTCGCTCGCGAGCGCGGCCAGGTGCTGCCAGGCGGGCAGGGTGACGGGCAGGGGCCAGGGGGTGGGCGGGGTCTGCGGCATGGGGCTCATTGTCCGCGAGCGATGGCGGCCGCCTCGCGCGCCAGCGCCGTGATGCGCGGCCAGTCGCCGGCTTGCAGCGCGTCGGCCGGCGTGAGCCACGAGCCGCCGGCCATGGCCACGTTGGGCAGGGCCAGCACCTCGCGCAGGTTGTCGGGGCCCACGCCGCCCGTGGGGCAGAAGCGCACGTCGGGCAGCGGCGCGCCCAGCGCCTTGAGCATGGCGATGCCGCCGGCCTGCTGCGCCGGGAAGAGCTTCATGAGCGTGAAGCCGTGGTCGCGCGCGCGCATGACCTCGCCGGGCGTCATCACGCCCGGGATGAAGGGCAGGCCGGTGGCGCGCATGGCGTCGACCAGCGCGTCGGTGCAGCCGGGCGAGAGCGCAAAGCGCGCGCCCGCGTCGATGATGCGCGGCACGTCGCTGGCGCGCGTGACCGTGCCCGCGCCCAGGTGCATCTCGGGCACGGCCTTGGCCACCGCCTCGATGGCGTCGAGCGCGGCGTCCGAGCGCAGGGTGATCTCCATCACGTCGATGCCGCCTTCGAGCAGCGCGTGCGCGAGCGGCACCGCGTGCTGCGGGTCGTTGAGCACGATGACGGGAACCACGCGCGAGCGAAAGCGCGGGTGCTGGAGGTGGGCGGGGGTGTTGGGGTTGGTGGAGGTGTCGGTCATCTCGGGGTCTCCGGGCATCAGCCGAACAGCGGCGAAGCGCCTTGTTCGGCGCCGCTCACCTGGGCGCGGAACAGGCCGAACAGCTCGCGGCCGCTGCCGTGGCGGTGGGCGTCGAGCTCGGGCACCGCAGCGCTGCGCGCGGCGAGGGTGGCTTCGTCCACCTCGAGCTGCAGCACGCCGCGCTCGGCGTCGAGCGTGATCATGTCGCCGTCGCGCACGCGCGCGATCGGGCCGTCGGCCAGCGCCTCGGGCGTGACGTGGATGGCCGCGGGCACCTTGCCCGAGGCGCCGGACATGCGGCCGTCGGTGACCAGCGCCACCTTGAAGCCCTTGTCCTGCAGCACCGCCAGCGGCGGCGTGAGCTTGTGCAGCTCGGGCATGCCGTTGGCGCGCGGGCCCTGGTAGCGCACCACGGCGATCAGGTCTTTGTCGAGCTCGCCGGCCTGGAATTTGGCGAGCAGTTCCTGCTGGTCGTGCACCACCACGGCGGGCGCGCGCACCACGCGGTGCTGCGGCTTCACGGCCGAGACCTTGATGACGCTGCGGCCCAGGTTGCCCGTGAGCAGGCGCAGGCCGCCGTCGGCGCTGAAGGGCTCGCTCACCGGACGCAGCACCTGGGTGTCGGCGCTGCGCTCGGCGATCGGCCGCCAGGCCAGGCGCTCGCCGTCGAGCCAGGGCTCGAAGGCGTAGGCGTCCAGGCCCGGGCCCATCACGGTGTTCACGTCGGCGTGCAGCAGGCCGGCGGTGCGCAGCTCGCGCATGAGAAAGCCCAGGCCGCCCGCGGCGTGGAAGTGGTTCACGTCGGCGCTGCCGTTGGGGTACACGCGCGCCAGCAGCGGCACCACGGCCGAGAGCTCGGCGAAGTCGTCCCAGTCGATCAGGATGCCCGCGGCGCGCGCCATGGCCACCAGGTGCAGCGTGTGGTTGGTGGAGCCGCCGGTGGCGTGCAGGCCCACGATGCCGTTGACGATGGCGCGCTCGTCGATGATGTGCGCCAGCGGCAGGTAGGGCTGGCCGGTGCGGCCGCTGTTGGCCACGGCGCGTTCCACCGCGGCCTTGGTGAGCGCCTCGCGCAGCGGCGTGCCCGGGTTCACGAACGAGCTGCCCGGCAGGTGCAGGCCCATGATCTCCATGAGCATCTGGTTGCTGTTGGCGGTGCCATAGAAGGTGCAGGTGCCGGGGCTGTGATAGGCCTGCGCCTCGCTCTCCAGCAGCGCCTCGCGGCCCACCAGGCCTTGGGCGAACTGCTGGCGCACCTTGGCCTTGTCGTCGTTCGACAGGCCCGAGGTCATGGGGCCGGCGGGCACGAACACGGTGGAGAGGTGGCCGAACTGCAGCGCGCCCATGAACAGGCCGGGCACGATCTTGTCGCACACGCCCAGCATGAGCGCGGCGTCGAACACGTTGTGCGAGAGCGCCACCGCGGTGGCCAGCGCGATGGTGTCGCGCGAGAACAGCGAGAGCTCCATGCCGGCCTCGCCCTGGGTGATGCCGTCGCACATGGCGGGCACGCCGCCGGCCACCTGGGCGCTCGCGCCGATCTGCTGCGCGTGCCAGCGGATCAGGCTGGGGTAGGACTCGAACGGCTGGTGGGCCGAGAGCATGTCGTTGTAGGCGGTGACGATGCCGATGTGCGGCGCGCGCTCGGCATGGATGCGCAGCTTGTCTTCTTTGGGCAGCGCGGCCGTGGTGTGGGCCATGTTGGCGCAGCCCAGGCCGGCGCGCTGCGTGCCGCGCGTGCGCTGCGCGGCCATGTGGTCGAGGTAGGCGCGGCGCGTGGGCGCGCTGCGTTCGGTGATGCGGCGCGTGACGCGCTCGAGGACGGGGTTCAGCGGGTTCATGGCGGTGGGTTGTTCAGGCCAGCCAGACGTGGACCGGCGTGTGGTGCTGGTGCAGCAGGTGCGAGACCGGCAGCGCTTCGTCTTGCGCCAGCCGGGCCTGCTGGAACACGCGCAGCTTGGTGGGGCCGATCAGGGGCAAGACCAGTTCCCGCGTGGCGAGCAGCGCGGGCAGGGTGAGGGTGAGGCGCGCGTGCGGCGCGGTGGCGGGGCGCGTCCAGGCCACGGGGCCGCTGGCGTGCAGCGCGTGGGCCAGGCCGTCGGCGCCGGGAAAGAGCGAGGCGGTGTGGCCGTCTTCGCCCATGCCGAGCACGGCGAGGTCCCAGGGCCAGGGCTGGTGGGCCAGGCGCGCGTTCGCGCCGTCGGCCAGGCGCTGCAGGGTGGCGTCGGCGGGGTCGAAGGCCGCGGGCAGGGCGTCGAACCAGGGCACGAACGTGGCCGCGGCGGCCGGGCCTTGCAGCAGGTGGGTGCGCACGAGCGCGGTGTTGCTGTCGGCGTGCCCGGGCGGCACGCAGCGCTCGTCGACCAGGGTGATGCGCACGCGCGGCCAGTCGAGCGCTTGTGTGCGCAGCGCTTCGAACAGCGGCACCGGCGACTTGCCACCCGACACCGCGAGCACCGCGTGGCCGCGCGCGGCGATGGCCGCGCGCAGCCGCTCGGCGATCCACGCGGCCAGGCCGTGCGCGAGCGCGGCCGGCGAGGCGCAGGGGTGCAGGCGCGAGGGCTCGTTCACGTTTCTTCCGACCAGCTCGTGTCTTCGCGCGCCATCAGCGCCGACGAGGCCGCGGGCCCCCAGCTGCCGGCCGCATAGGGCCGGGGCTTCTCGGCCAGCGCCTGCCAGCCCGCGAGAATGGGCTCGGCCCAGGCCCAGGCGGCCTCGAGCTCGTCGCGGCGCATGAAGTGGGTGAGGCGGCCCTTGATGACGTCGATCAGCAGCCGCTCGTAGGCCTCGGCGCGGCGGCCGGTCATGGCCGATTGCAGGTCGAGGTCGAGCGAGACGGGCCGCAGCTTCATGCCGCTGCCGGGCTGCTTGGCCATCATCTGCAGGTGCACGTGCTCTTCGGGCTGCAGGCGGATCAGCAGGCGGTTGACGGGCTGGCGCGGCGTGTCGGGAAACAGCGAGTAGGGCAGGGGCGCGAACTCGATGACGATCTCGCTGCGGCGCTCGGCCATGCGCTTGCCGGTGCGCAGGAAAAAGGGCACGTTGGCCCAGCGCCAGTTGTTGATGTGGGCGCGCAGCGCCACGAAGGTTTCGGTCTCGCTGCCGGCGGGCACGTTGGCCTCCTGCAGGTAGCCCACGGCGCGTTCGCCGTCCACGTTGCCCGCGGTGTACTGGCCGCGCACGGTGTCGCGCGCCACATCGGCCACGCCCATGGGGCGCAGCGAGCGCAGCACCTTGAGCTTTTCGTCGCGCACGGCGTCGGGGTCGAGCGAGACCGGCGGCTCCATGGCCACGATGCACAGCAGCTGCAGCAGGTGGTTCTGCACCATGTCGCGCAGCGCCCCGGTGCCGTCGTAGAAGCCGGCGCGGCTGCCAACGCCCACCGACTCGGCCACGGTGATCTGCACGCTCTTGATGCTGGGGCTGCGCCACAGCGGCTCGAAGATGGCGTTGCCGAAGCGCAGCACCATGAGGTTCTGCACCGTCTCCTTGCCCAGGTAGTGGTCGATGCGGAAGGTCTGGGCCTCGGTGAAGTACCTGGCCACCTCGTCGTTGATGGCGCGCGCCGAGGCGAGGTCGTGGCCCAGGGGTTTTTCGAGCACCACGCGCGATTGCGGGTTGACCAGCCCCGCGCCGTGCAGGTGGGCGCAGATGGTGGTGAACAGGGTGGGCGCGGTGGCGAGGTAGAACACGCGGTCGGCGCCGGGCCGCAGCGTGTGGGCGAGCGCGGCGAAGTCGTCGGCGCGCGTGGCGTCCAGGCCCACGTACACGAGGCGCTGAATGAAGCCGGCCCAGGCGGTGGCGTCGAACTCGGCGGCGGCGATGAAGCCGCGCACCTGCGCGTCGATGAAGGCCGTGAACGCCGCGCGGTCCCAGGCCTGGCGCCCCAGCGCCACGATGCGCGTGTCGTCGGGCAGGGTCTTGTGCAGGTGCGCCATGTAGAGCGCGGGCAGCAGCTTGCGCACCGAGAGATCGCCGGCGCCACCGAAGATGACGAGGTCGAGGGCGGGGGCGCTCGGGCTGGGGGCGGGGGTCTCCATGGCGTGAGGCTTGTTTTGGGTTACACGGTGGGGTGATGGTAATGTAATAAAGTTACCTGTGAGTTACGGGTGGTGACTTTGAATGGGGAGGCTTTGCCTGGGCAGCTACTTGCCAGGCCGCCTATGCTGACAGATGTGGAAAGCGTCAGCCGGTCGATGCTGAATGCGCGCGTCGCCTACCGACACATGGTGCGCAGCCGGTGGCCTCAGTCCCCGGCGAGATATCTACGCGCAGCGATCAGGGGATCGAAGATCCACTGATACAGCGCCCGCTCCATCACAACCACTTCAACCTGAACCCCCATGCGATCGCGCAGTTGGTAATCGCCCGTCCGGGCGAGTCCGGTGGGCAAAGACGCTTGCGCCACAGCTTTAAAGACGGCCTCACCCGAACGGGTTTCGTCCAGGCTATCCTGAACTGAGGTTGTTCCAATAAAGGTGACTTCGCCTTTGCCAAAGCCGTACTTGAGGTAGGGAAAGGCGTCGTACTTCACATCGACCCGCTGCCCCACCCGCAGAAAGCCCGCGGCAGTGGATGGAACATCAAGCTCGATGCGGAAGTTCTCATCCACCTTTCTGACCGCCACCATGCGTTGCTTCTCCTTGACATCGTCGCCAATCCTGACTGCAAGGCTGTCCACCAAGCCATCTGAAGGGGCCACAAGAACAGCGCTGTTCTTCATGGCAAGCTCGCCCTGTTGAAAGGCCAAAGACTCTTGTTCAGTGGCGGTTTCCATGTCCAGTTGGGCCAGGCGCTGTGCATTCGCTTGCCGTTGACTGCTGGCTTCGCGTTGCAAGGACTCACTGGTCTGTCGCGATCTTTGCAACTCCTGCAAGCGCAGTTGAAGGTCGACCGCCTCACGCTCTTTGTCCTCTCCGAGTGCCTGCGAATAGAAGCCTTGCTCAATCATCTGCCGAGTTCGCTCCATCGCCTTCGCCTGCAACGATATGAGCCTTTCGACCAGTGCGATCTGCCTGCCGAGCGCCTCGATTTCGCGCGCTTGCGCGCGTTCCCGACCGTCCCACTGGTCATGTTCGAACATCAGCAGGCGGCGTTGTGAACGGCTGCGTTCTGCTGTCAGGTGAACACGGCGCTCAAGCGTCCGTTCGATGTCGGCCAGGCCCGTGCCGTTTTCTGCCACGTGTCTGCCATGGCGGATCAACAGAAGCTTGTCGCCCGCTTTGACGCGTTGGCCAGATTGCACGAAGACTCCCTCTATATAGCCATCAATCGGCGCGGCAAGGTGCGTGATAGCACCTTGGTAAAGCACGCGTCCGTGTACCACCTCCCGTGCAGCGACACTCACACCGAACAAAAGATAGGCGACCACTCCGAGTGTGATCAAGATACCCACCCATGATGCGAGACGAGGCTCGAACTCGTCAGCCGATGCCTTCATGCCCGCAGGGCCAGCAGAGCCGAACCCCAGGAGCGCATCACGGCATCGTTGGCGCGCGTCATCGGGCTCAGGGGCAAGTGGTGAAGCTCTTTCAGCAGCGCCGCCTCGCCACCCTGGTCCACCAAATTCGCGTACTCAATCGACACAAGGTCGCATGCTTCTCGGGGCGAAACTGCTTCCTCCCCGCCGTGCAACAAACCAAGACGTCCTGTCACGAGAGCATGGGCCGGACCTACGGGTCGCCTGGCCACCGCAAACAGGCCAACCAGGCGTGCAGCGTGTGAACCGATTGCGCTCACAAGTCGAGGCATGTCGTGCAGTGGCAGCGCCCTATACGAATAATGGCTGGTACCTAGGATGCTGTGAAACATCCCAGCAGCGCACACCTCGTCGTCGAATCCCCAGCCGTGTAGGTACGCGGCTGTTCGTACCAGGTGATCGTGCAGTTGGCCATTTCCGTGCGGCACCAGATCAAGCGACAGTGAGTCGAGTAAAGCGCGTGCGGTGAACAGCAGCCTGCTCATGGGAGGACCTTGCTCTTGAAGACGAGTGTTACCCGCAGGTCATGACACGACTTCGTGGGCGCGAATGCGCAATGGGGTACGTCGCCAGGAAATATCACCAAGCGCCCCGGCTTGGGCATGACGGACAAGGGGTCGCTCTCGGCCGGAGTGAACAGGGTGACGCCTCCCCAATCAGGCTTCCACACAGGATTGAGGTAGATCAGTGCGGTGCGCCCCCCTGTTCCCGGTGGGCAATCGGTGTGCAGCGCACCATCCACACCGTAGGTATGCGCGTTCGCATAGATGCGTGTCGGTTGATGGCCCTGAGGCAGCATCTTGGCGATCGAGCCCCAAAGCGGCAGCAAGTCGGACCAAGCACTCAAGGTCTCCAGTTCGGGTAGGCACGATTGTTCCGCCTGGAAACCGTTGTCGGCCAGATTGACATGCCAGTGGCGCGCCGGCCTGTTCGAGGATCGATCCGCCATCCATCCATAGGTCCAGCCCCGTTCGTTCAATCGCTCGAAAAGCATGGCCACGTGATGGCGAGCAAGAAAGCCGTCATGAACAGCAATCGTCATGCAGTGTCCTCCTTGGGGGAGACAAACCGCAAACTGCCGTTGGAAAGCCGCAGCACCGCATCTGCTGCCCTAATCCACTGCGGTCGGTGGGCTACTGCAATCACGGTCACACCAAGCCCCTTGACGTTCTCGATGATTGCGCCCTCGGTGTGTTCGTCCAAGGCAGACGTGGCCTCGTCGAGCAGCAGCACCAGCGGCGCCCGGTAGAGGGCACGGGCCACCAACAGGCGCTGCGCTTGGCCCTCCGACAGCTTTTGCACCGCCGTGGGGGCGTGATAGCCACCCAGCAGGCGCACGATATCCGCCTCGATGCAGGCCAAGCGTGCGGCGCGTTCGACGCGCTCCATGTCGAGCGCCGGGTCGTAGCACGCGATGTTCTGCGCGATCGGAACGCCGTCGAACAAGGCGTCGCCTTGAAAGCAAGCTGCGCAGTGGCGGCTCCATTGGCGCTCGTTCCATACCGATTCCAGACCCGTGTCTGTATCCGCTGGTTGTGCCACGCAACTCATTTCCAGCGATTCACATGGCACCAGTCCCGTGATTGCTCGTACCAGCGTCGTCTTGCCCTCGCCCGATCGCCCCACGATCACGGTGAGCTTACCCCTAGGGAAAACAACAGGCTTCAGATCAAGCACCGTGCGTCCGGCAAAGGCTACTCGTAAGTCATGAATATGCAGACCGGGCTGCCAACCCGCATCGGGATCGCACAGGCGAACGAGGGCTCGCCTTGGCTGACTGGGCCGATGGGCCAGTTCGCGGAAACGGCGCCAGTGCACGTTCAGCACATCCAGCGATGACAAGCGCTCGGTCAGAACGGTC
The DNA here is from genome assembly GCF_011388215.1 of Hydrogenophaga crocea. Classification (NCBI taxonomy): domain Bacteria; kingdom Pseudomonadati; phylum Pseudomonadota; class Betaproteobacteria; order Burkholderiales; family Comamonadaceae; genus Hydrogenophaga; species Hydrogenophaga crocea. Next base: position 2,153,138 of record NZ_CP049989.1, on the reverse strand, counting down.
ATGCGGGTGAACATTGCATAGGTCAATCCGATCAGGGCGAACATTGCCCCGAGGGGAAGTTCACCAATGCCAACACGATGAGCGCCGACCGCAATCGTGATCACCGAGATGGCGCCGATGCTGAACTGCTGGATGCAGCGCAATAGTGCAGTGGTCCTCGCACGCTCTGCCTCCTTGCGCAAACGCCCGGTCACAAGAGCATTCCAGTCGGCTCTGCGGCCCGAGTGGGCATCGAAGAAACGCACCGACTGATGAGCGTCCACCTCATCTTTCAGGTACGCCACCTGGGACGCGTCTGCTTGGGCTATCTCGCGCGTCACCTTGGTCAGGCGCCTGCCCACGAGCAGTCTCGCTGCGAAGTAGATCGTCACTGCCAATGCAGCCGCCGACGCGATCAGGCTGTCATAGACCACCAGGGCTGCCAATATGGTCACCACGTATAAGCTGTCCACCACGCCTTCGACCAGGATGTTGCCGACGCCCTGGTGCGCAGTGCGCAAGGACTGGAACCGAGAAATCACTTCCGACGTATTGAGCTGCAAGGCATCGCGCGAGAACGAGCCGAAGACCACCGAATAAGCCTGAGGGTGGGCATCGGCTTCGAGCCGCGCCAGCACCGCATTGACCCAAAGGCTTCGAATGCATTCCGCGATCGCCGCCGTCATCAGCACCAGGCCGTAGCCAAAGACGATGTAAAAGGCGTCGCCATGCATCGCAAGCCCTGCGGCATGGTCGACGATCATTTGGCTCAGCAATGGGCTCACCAGCGCGAGTACCTGCACGAGCAAAGCGGCCGAGAAGATCGAGACAATCGCACGGCGGTACATCGCTAGTGGCTCCAGAAGCTGGCGAACGCCACCAAGGCTCTCGCGCAACACCATCATTTCTCCCCCTGCGCCGGCATTTCGAACCACATTACGCGGTAGGCTGTTTCAAATCCCATTCTTCGCCACAGCCGCTCTTGGGCCGCCTGGCAGTGCAACTGAATGCGTTTGACCTTTTTCGTGCAAAGCCATCGGAGCAGCTCTGCCCACTCATCCCTTGCGGACAACAGGCCGCGACCGGCAGCGGCCTGGATATGGACGATGAAGCCGTCGCGCTCGGGCTGGTACCGCAACACCAAAACTGCTTGCACGGCGCCCAGCGAATCCAGGCCTACGAGTAATTCCCGCTCTCCCATAAGCAGCTGGTCGTAGATGCGATCAACGTTGCCCCGGTCCGGTGACGTGGCAATGGCCGATTGGATAAGCGGCCGGCATTGCGCCCAGAGCTCAGGGACACGGTGTGCGAGTACAACAGCAACAGAGCTGAATTTCACGACGGCGCTCGCCAGGTCGACAGCGGCCCGCGCAGAAAGTCGGTGACCGAATTCAGGACCTCGGCAGGGTCTGCCTCGGGCGCCATCAGTCCAAAGACATGGTCCTTGCCCTGCAGTAGGTAACTTTCTGCCCTCAAGCCCTTCTTGACCGCGGCCGTATGCCATCGGTGCGCGTCGCTGATGTTGACCTTTTCGTCGCCGTCGGCGTGCATGATCAGCAGCGGGGTATTGGCCGGCCAGCGTTCAAGTAGCAAGGGTGCCTGACATTCCGCAAAGTGCGTGATCAGTGCGCGATCGCCGCGCCGGAGTTCGGCTGCTGGCGACGATGCCTCGCCGTGGATCAATCGGTCGAACGCCTGTGCCTGCTGGCGCAGCACAGTGCGGTCGCGTGGCTGTGCGGACCGACATGGACTCAGAGACTGCGCGAAGGACTGGCGCAGGATCGTCTTTCGCAATCCTCGGGCAGGGCAAGCCGCAATGACCACCGCAGCGAGCCCATGCATGTCGGGTGCGATGTCGGCCACCACCAGTCCGCCCAGGCTATGACCAGCCAGCACCAAAGCTCGCGTCTGAATTGGGCGATGCAGGGAGATCAGCCGAAGCAATGCAGTCCGGTAGACCTCGAAGTCCATCGCAGCGTCATTGGTTCGCCCGACCGATAGAACGTCAAGGCCGTGGAGCGCCATGTGGGTGATCCAATGGCGGTACCCAAGGTTCTCGCCTAGCCGCGTGTAACCTCGAGAGTCGTACTCGCCCGAGCCACCGATCAACACGAACAAGCCGCGGGACGTGCCCACGGCTGGAGTGAACAAGGCCGCCAATGGCGGTGTGTCTGCGCCCGCTGCCGCCAAGCAGTCGCTGAACCGTATGCTCGTTGGCGAGGATGACCTATAGACGTCTGACCCCAACTGCCTTTGGAGCTCAGCCAAAGCCAGCCCTTCCTCGACGAGTTCTGCTTCGTCTGGCTTCTGCCTTTGCCTGAGCAGCGCCCGGCTTTCCACGAACTGCAGGCTTTCAGCTCGCCCGTGCAGTGGTGGTGCGTAGCGCAGGCCAAGTGTTTCGCAGAGCACCTCATCTGCCTGCCTCACCAGCTGCAATTCGGTCGTCCTATTGAGTTCTGGCAGTAGCACTGCGCAGGCCTTGCGCTCGCCGGGTGCCAATTGCGATGAAGCCATGCGCATCAGCAACACAAGGGCCGCGATGTTGTTGTGCTCCAGAATAGTACAAATGGCGGGTCCTGACGTTGAAACCGGTTCTCCGAAACTCGACCAAAGCACGCGATAGCCCGAAGCATCGATCTGGTACCGCACCCACTTGCCATCTCCGTAGCGCACCGAAAAGCCCGATACATGGCCCTGCGCCGTGTACGCCGTGAGACTGTGAGCAGTGCAGGCGTCTTTTGCTGGTCCCTCCAAGCTTCTGGTTCTTGCGAGGAGCAGGAAATTCCCACTAGCGTCGGCATTCGGAAACCACAGCGCGGAGGACTCTGCCAGCAACTTGCCCGCAATAGTGACGTCGAAAAAGAAGTTCTCGGAGAGTTTCATTCCCGACATTCAGAATACGTTTGAGTTTTCCGGTCAGTCACCGGGCCTCCTTCGCTTGGGCAGCCGCCAGTTCGCGTTCGACCACGGAACAGTGCTTGCGCAATACCGAAACCGCGCTGGGCTGCCGCACAAGATCTTCGCAGGCCTCGCACATGGAGGCATATCGGTCACGTGTGCTTACCGTGCGATGGCGGTCGAGCGCACCCGCCAAATGGAGAAGCATGTATGGGCCGAGCGTTGCGATCCCCTTGATCAGTACATCTTGCGAAGCTTTGCGTGCCTTCGCGGACGCGCTCTCTTCATCGGTGCTGCCGAAATCAAGGACTTCGTTACCGGCAGCTTCGATGCCACAGCAGGCGACAAGATGGCCATTGGGCGCCAGAGCGGCGGACCGAACCGCCCAGGGACAAGGGCGATTCAACTGCGTCTGCGATGCAGGGAAGATCAGATCTTCGTCTTTAAGCGTGTTTCGGGCACGCCCTATGCGCTGTAGTAGACCATTGGAGAGCATGTAGGTGGACCCGTCGTCGTGCGTCGAGCGCGGTTGCGTCTGGCTTCCGTCTTCGTCGAAACGAACGTCGATGTCTGGCTCGTTTAGTTCCCGGCGAATGAACTCGGGCGTGATCTGGCTGCGCGGTCCATGACAATTTGCGATAGCCACATTGAGAAAGCCCTGTCCCTTGCTTGCTCGCCACGCCCGCTTGATATTGTCGAATGAGATGTATGGCAGGTGGAAGTCGTCCGCGCTGAGGTTCAATTCGGCTAGGCCTGCTTCGCGTAACTTGCGCACCATGCGTCGCGCTGCATGGTCGCTGACGGCCCAGGATGCATTGGTGACCATGCGGGTCGATATGCCCAGGGAATCGCAGTGGGCGATGGCCTCAAGCAAGTTCTCCTTGAGCAGCGTGGGTTCGCCACCCGCGAACACCACAACCTGCAAGCCATCGGCAGTATGCAGTTCGTCAATGACCTTCGTCATGGCCTCTAGCGAAAGGCGACCTGAACGCTGAGGAGATGAGTGAACGGTGCAATGCCCGCACTCGGCGGTGCATGTGTTGGTGGTGAGAATGGTGAGCATCCTGGGAAACAGCGGCGTCATGGTGTGCTTTCTGTTCTTCGGAAGAAGAGTGAGCCGCCGGCCCACTCTGGTCTCTTCATTTACAGCATGCCGCCCGACAGAACGCGAATCGTGCTGCCCTGTTGGGCGATTTCGAACCACGCCTGCTTGCCCATCATCTCGACCTCCAGTCGACCTTCTGCGGTGCGGGATTCGATGAGACGCTGCTTGATCAATGCGCGTTTGCGTCGGTCCGTGAGGCCTTCGTCTGCCATATGACGGTAGGCATCCGAGTCAGCAAAGTCCGGCGACCATTCAATGCCCATCTTTGGCGACAGCACCAGAACCGAGGGGTTCTCCACTGCCCCCCCATAGACTGCGACGACCACCGCAGCGACGGCCACAGCCACTTCGCCTACTACAGCGACGTTTGAGGCCACAGCGACGGCCGAGGCGACGCCTGCGGTGTCGCCCGTGTCTCCCGTATCGCCGCAATCGCTGCCAGTGCCTCCGGCATCGCCTGAGCATGTTCCGTCACCCCCACCTCCTCCTCCATCGCCTGCGCGATATGTGATGGGACTGACGGCTTCGATCACCTGATTGAGTTCTAGCGCGGAAAGACTGGCCAGGATTGTGCTGACTTTGCTGACAGCGCCATCGCTAAGGCGCACATCGTCGTCGAAGCCAAGCTCACCAATAGCAATGACTGGTTGCTGCAAGAACTCGCTGAAAGCGGTGGGGCTGTGGCGGAAGATCTCCCGCATGTCCCGGCACCAATTGGACGCACTCAAGTCGATCGCATTCGAATTCATGGGAAGTTCCTTTGAAGAAGTGAAAGGCCAATGAGGCCTGACGTTTGGCGGTGGCTATGCACTTATGGGGGTGAACGCCACCGCCACTTGACGAAGTAGCGATGGTTGATGTGTGCAGCAATGCCGCGCGCGCAGGCACTTACATCTGCGATCACGGCAGACATATCTGTATGAGCCAAACGGGATTTAGGAAGCTGATCTGCGCTAGCTCACGCGATCAGAACCTGCGGAGCGCACCAATGCGGCGGTGGTCATATGTCCTCCCTGAACATGTTGCTGGTGTCGGCGCGGTCAAGCGCGCCTGCATGCGTTGTGTAACCCCAGGCAACTGATTCGTTCGGTCCATTACCCTCCGAGCCAACACCAAATAAACACTTTTTGGTGCCTTAAACCGTGAGAGCCGATAGCGAGCGTTCGCCCGTATGCCGTCACCTTGTTCGGGTCTGCACGCTCTCGCCAGTTGCCAGGCGAGCCAGCCTGCGGTTGCACCCGTCAAGTGGCCTGTCGAAGCCGCGGCAGCGAAACGCTGAGTTAGTCTCGCTGCAGGCCGCTGCGTGTGAGCCGCAGCACCCGATCCGCCCGCCCCGCCGCCGCGTCCGAATGCGTCACCAGCAGCAGCGAGCTGCCGTGCTCGCGCGTCTGTGCCTGCAGCAGGTCCATCACGCGGGCCGCGGTGTCGGGGTCGAGGTTGCCGGTGGGCTCGTCGGCCAGCACGATGGCGGGGCGGTGCACCAGCGCGCGGGCGATCGCCACGCGCTGCAGCTGTCCGCCCGAGAGCGAGGCCGGCAGCCGCGCGCCCATGCCCTGCAGGCCCACGGCGTCGAGCATGGCGGCCACGCGCGCGTCGTCGCTCTGGTTCAGCAGCAGCAGGGGCAGGGCCACGTTCTGCGCCACGTCCAGGTGCGGCAGCACGTGAAAGGCCTGGAACACGAAGCCCAGGTGGCGGCGGCGCCAGTGCGCGCGCTGCGCTTCGTCGAGCGCGCCGAGGTCGGTGCCGTCGTGGGTGATGCGGCCCTCGCTCCAGGTGTCGAGCGCGGCCAGGCAGTTGAGCAGGCTCGATTTGCCCACACCCGATTCGCCCACCACGGCCACGAACTCGCCGGGTTCGAGGCGCAGATGCACGTTGCCGAACACCGGCGTGTCGCCGTAGCGCTTGGCCAGGCCTTCCACGAGCAAGCTCATGCGGGTTCTCCCAGCCAGCCCGCCACGGCGGCCATCACCTGCGCGAGCGCATCGGGCGCGTCGGCCGCGATCACGCGGCGCTGCGGCAGCGAGCGCAGCCAGGTGAGCTGGCGCTTGGCGAGCTGGCGCGTGGCGAAGATGCCGCGCTCGCGCAGTTCGGCGAGCGCGGCGGCGTCGGGGGTGGGCGCGGCGTCGAGCGCGGCCCAGGCCTGGCGGTAGCCCACGCAGCGCATCGCCGGCAGCTCGGGGTGCAGGTCGCCGCGCGCGCGCAGGGCGCGCACTTCGTCGACGAAGCCGGCCGCGAGCATGGCGTCGAAACGCGCGGCGATGCGCGCGTGCAGCCAGGCGCGGTCGGCGGGTTCGAGCGCGATCAGGTGTTCTTCTCGCAGCGGGCTGTGCGGGTCGGCGCCGCGGCCGGTGTGAAAGGCCGACAGCGGCCGGCCCGAGACCTCGAACACCTCGAGCGCGCGCTGGATGCGCTGCGCGTCGTTGGGAAAAAGGCGCGCGGCGCTCACCGGGTCCACGCGCTGCAGCTCGGCGTGCAGCGCGGGCCAGCCCTCGGCGCGGGCGCGCGCCTCCAGGCGTTCGCGCACCGCGGCGTCGGCCGCGGGCAGGTCGTCGAGCCCGGTGAGCAGGGCCTTGAAGTAGAGCATGGTGCCGCCCACGAGCAGCGCGGTGCGCCCACGCGTGGCGATCTCGCCGACCAGGCGAGTGGCGTCGCGCACGAAGTCGGCCGCGCTGTAGGCCTGCGTGGGCTCGAGGATGTCGATCAGGTGGTGCGGCACGGCCGCGCGTTCGGCCGCGCTGGGCTTGGCGGTGCCGATGTCCATGCCGCGGTAGACCAGCGCCGAATCGACGCTCACGATCTCCACCGGCCAGCGCGCCGCGATCGCCAGCGCCGCGGCGGTCTTGCCGCTGGCCGTGGGGCCGGCCAGCGCGATGCAACGCAGTGGCGCGGGGGCGTTCATGGCGTGGCGACGCCCTGGCGCTGCGGCGGGGTGTGGGCTTCGCCGTGGCGCTGCACCAGGGTCCAGGCGGTGACCGCGATCAGCGTGCTCCAGAACCACACGCCGTCGGTGAGCGGGCGCACGGTGCCGGCGCCGAGCTCGGGCCGCGCCAGCGCGAGGCCGAGCCAACCGCCGACGCCGAAGGCCACCACCATCATGATGAAACCCGCGAGCGCCGAGGCCGCGCCCGCGGCCTGCGGGAACGGCGCCACCGCGCCGCTCTGGCCGCAGGGCTGGTGCACGCCGTGGCCCAGCATGAACAGGTAGAAGGGCAGCACCACGCTCCACAGCGTCTGCACGCCCAGCAGCGGCAGCACGCCCATGAGCGTGCCGCCCGTGAGCGTGACCACGGCCGCCGTGGCCACGGTGCGGCGCACGCCCAGGCGCGGCAGCAGGCGGCGGCAGATGAAGGTGCCCACGATGTAGCTCAGCGACATGGTGAACATCATCACGCCGTACTGGGTTTTGCTCAGGCCCAGCACGCCAATCAGCACGAAGGACGACGAGGCGAGGAAGGTGAACAGGCCCGCGTAGGAGCCGGTGGCCAGCACCGTCCAGGTCAGGAAGGTGGGGTGGCGAGCGATCTGCAGCCAGGTGTGCAGCAGGCGCGCGGGCTGCAGGGCCTGCGGGTTGCGTTGCGGTACGGTTTCGTGGAAGCGCCAGACCAGCAGCGCCAGCGTGGCCGCGCCGAACGCGGCCACCGCGAGCAGCGCCACGCGCCAGCCGAACAGGTCCGACAGCAGGCCCCCGAGCGGCGCGCTGCAGCAGGCGATCACGCCCAGGCCGGTGAGGCCCTTGCTCATCACGCGCGCGCCTTCGGCGGGCGCGTAGAGGTCGCGCACCACGGCGCGCGCGCACATCACGGCCGCGCCCATGCCCACGCCCTGCACGATGCGCCAGGCAATGAGCTGGCCCATGGACGTGGACGACGCCGCGCCCACCGCCGCCACCACGAACAGGCCCATGCCCGCGATCAGCACCGGCTTGCGGCCGAAGCGGTCGGACAGCGGGCCCCACACGAGCTGCGAGGTGCCGAAGGCGAGCAGCAGCGCGGTGAGCGTGAGCTGGGCCTGCGCCACCGCGGCGCCGAAGCCCGCGGTGAGGGTGGGCAGCGCGGGCAGGTACAGGTCGGTGGTGACGGGCTGTATGCCCAGCAGCAGCGTGAGCACCAGCACCACCAGGCCCGCGGACATGGGGGTTGGCGAGGGAGAGACAGACATCCGGTCGAGGGTAGCAGATGGCATAGTCGCCCGACCCCCGCGCCGCCCGAACCACCGCCCCCATGACGCCCTTTGCCCCCGCCGATGCCATCGCCCGCGCCGCGCTGCCGCAAAAGCGCAAGCAGCCGCGGATCGTCAACCGCTGGTACCTCACGCTCTACCTGCGCCACCAGCCGCGTTGGACGCTGTGGCTCGGCGCGGCCACGATCGGCTTTTCGCTGGTGAGCTCGGCGCTCGATCTGTTCGAACAGCGCCGGCAATTCAGCCTGTGGATCGTCGCGGCCCTGGTCGGCTGGACGCTGGCGTCGCTGCTCAAGGACGTGATCGCCACCCGCCGCAGCATCGAAGAGGCCAGCGGCGGCCGGCTGCAACCGCTGCCGGCCGAAGACATGGCGCACTTCCTCGAAGCGGTGGCGCTGCCGCCCGAACTGCTCGAGGCGGGTTACCGCAAGTGTTTCGGCGGCCACGCGGTCGACGTGCTCAAGCGCACGCGCTTTGCGGGCTGCTCGGTGTACAGCCCCGAGGTGTCGCGCCTGCTGCGCGAGCGCTCGGCCCGCGGCCTGCCGGTGGCGCGCTTCGAGCCGGCGCCGGGCGCGCAGCGCTGGCCCGCGCTCGGGCGCTGGGTGGGGCGCTGGTCGCCCGCCCTCGCGCGGGGCGCCTGGAATTTCCCGCTCTGGGCCGTGCCCGAGCTGTCGCGGCGCCTGCAGATCCCGGTGGTCAGCGCGTTGCCGGCCTACACCAGCGGCCGCCTGGCCAACGAGCAGAAGCTGCGGCTGTGCGACGACCTGACGCCGGCCGGCCTGCGGGGCGATCCGGTGCTGCATGTGCAGCGCACCGATTACCTGTCGGACCTGGTCACGGGCCACATCACCGGTATCGAGGTGCTCGACGCGGCGGGGCACCCGATGTTCGATGGCGTGTCCACCGGCTTCAAGCGCAGCGCGCGCAGCGACGAGCTGCGGCCCCTGGCCCAGTCGTCGACCTCGGGCCAGCTGGGGGTGTCGGTGATGGCGCTGGGCGTGTCGCGCGCCGCGGCTGGCGAAGCGCAGGGGCACCTGTACTTCGTGGGCCAGTCGCTGCTCAGCCTGGCCTCGGGCGGCATGCTCGCGCCTTCGGGCTCGGGCTCGCTCGACTGGTCCGACTACACCGAGGCCGGCGACCGCTTCATCGAGATGGGCATGCTGCGCGAGATGCTCGAAGAAACCTGGGTGGGCAACTGGTCCTCGCTGACCGGGCGCCGCGGCCTGAGCATCGTGGTGACGGGCCACGCCCGCATGCTGCACCGGGGCGGCAAGCCCGAGTTCTACGGCCTGGCGGTGATGCCGCGCGGCGGCGACGAGCACGGCGTGGACGACAGCGAGTACGAATACTCGACCGAGACCAGCGCGGTGCGCTTGCCCGCGCTGTCGGCGCAGGGCCTGCGCGACACGGTGAGCACCGTCATGGCGCGGCACGCGTCGAACCTTTCGCACCCGCTGTTCATGGCCTTGCATTTCCTCGATGCCCTGGCGGCCGAAGACCCCGGGCTGTTCGAAGGCATGGTGGCGCACGCGCTCGCGGCCGCGCCCGGTTCCGCGCCCGTTAGCGGGTTGCGTTGACCACGCGCACCGCGTCGCCCAGCCCGTAGAGCTCGGCCAGCGCCTCGCGGTATTGCCCCTGGCCCACCGAGTTGGTGTTGTGGTGCGAGCCGCCTTCCACCAGCACGAAGCGCTTGGGGCCTTTGGCGGCTTCGTAGAGCTGGCGCCCCAGTTCGGGGCGGATCAGCTGGTCGTCGCTGCCGTGCACCACCAGCAGCGGCGAGCCGATGTCGGCCACGCGCTTGGCCGATTCGAAGCGCTGCGTGATCAGCGGCGAGATCGGCAGCCAGCCCCACTTGAAGGTGCGCACCACGTCGGGGATGGAGGTGAAGGTGCCTTCGACCAGGGTGCCTTTTTCGTCGGCCACCTCGGCCGCGAGGTTGATCGCGATCGCGCCGCCCAGCGAGTGGCCGAAGACGTAGCGGGGCCGCTGCGGGTACTTCTGCGCCAGCCAGTCCCAGGCGGCGCGCGCGTCTTCGGTGGCCATCTTCTCGGACGGCAGGCCCGCGCTGCTGCGGCCGAAGCCGCGGTAGTCGATGCCCAGCACCGAAAAGCCCAGCTCCTGCATGCGGCGGATGCGCATGGCCGAACCGGTGACGTTCCAGCGCGCCCCATGCAGGTACAGCAGCACGGGCGCATCGCTGCGCGTGGCCAGGTTCTCGTGCGGCGCCCACAAACCGTGCAGGCGCACCGGTTCGTCGGTGATGGACGACGTGTAATCGATCCACACGTCGTCCATGCTTTCGGCGGCGTAACTGCCGCCGCTCCAGGTGCGGTCGGAGGGCTGGAAGATCCAGACCCGTTGCTTTTCGTCCAGTGTGGCGCAGCCGGCCAGCAAGGCCAGGGCGGCAAAGAGGGCAAGGAGCAGGCGCGTCATGCCCGCAAAGGATGCAAACACCGCGCCAAAAGTTCACCCGGGCTTGCCCTGAGGCCCCGTGAACCGCGTCACAGGGGTGTCAGCGCCCGCGCAGGAACAGGGCGTCGAGCTCGCGCAGCCCCAGCTGCCGCCAGGTGGGCCGGCCGTGGTTGCACTGGTCGCTGCGCTCGGTGACTTCCATCTGCCGCAGCAGGGCGTTCATTTCGTCGAGGGTGAGGCGGCGGTTGGCGCGCACCGCGCCGTGGCAGGCCATGGTGGCCAGCAGTTCGTGTTCCGCGCGCTGCAGCACCTGGGTGGCCTCGTGCTGGGCCAGCTCACCCAGCACGCTGCGCGCCAGGGCCACCGGGTCGCCCTGCGCCAGCGTGGTGGGCACGGCGCGCACCGCCAAGGTGCGCGGCGACAGCGGCGTGACCTCCAGGCCCAGGGCCGCGAGCGTGGCGGCCGCGGTGTCGGCGGTGGCCACTTCTTCGGGCGTGGCGCTGAAGGTGGCCGGGATCAGCAGCGGCTGGCTTTGCACCGCGCGCGCGTCGAGCTGGCGCTTGAGCCGCTCGTAGACGATGCGCTCGTGCGCCGCGTGCATGTCCACGATCACCAGCCCGTGCGCGTTCTCGGCCAGCACGTACACGCCCTGCAGCTGCGCGATGGCGCGGCCCAGCGGCCAGTCGCCCTCGGGGAGCGGGGCCGCGGCGGGTGCAGCGCTCCTGAAAGCGGGGGCTGCCGTGGCGGTGTCGGCCGCGGGCGCCCACAACGCCGCCACGTCGCTCACGCGCTGGCCGGCCTCGGGTTCACGCGGCGCGAAGCTGAAGCCGGCCTGGCGCACCGGCGGGGCCCACGCGGGCTCGGCGGGCTCGGCGGGTGCAAGGGGTGCAACAGGCACCGCGGCCGCAGCGGGCAGGGCGGCCAGGGCCTGCCCCGCGCGCGGCACCGCGAGCGCGCTCTGCACGGCCTGCTGCACCGCCTGGTGCACCTCGCGGCTGTCGCGAAAGCGCACCTCGATCTTGGTGGGGTGCACGTTCACGTCAACCCGGGCGGGGTCGATGTCGATGTAGAGCGCGTACACCGGCTGGCGGTGGCCGTGCAGCACGTCTTCGTAGGCCGCGCGCGCCGCGTGGCCGATGACCTTGTCGCGCACGTAGCGGCCGTTCACGTAGGCGAACTGCTGGTCGGCGCGCGAGCGCGCGGCATCGGGCACGCCCGCGAAGCCGCGCACGCGCAGGCCGCGCGCGAGCGAGCCGTCGGCCGGCCACTGCAGCGTCACGGCCTCGGTGACGAAGTCGTCGCCGAGCACGTCGGCCAGGCGCGCGCGCGTGGCTTCCAGGGCGTCTTCGCCACGGGCCACGAGCGAGGCGCGCCATTGCGCCACCAGCTTGCCCTCGTGCCAGATGGCAAAGCCCACATCGGGCCGCGCGAGCGCGTGGCGGCGCACGGCCTCGACGCAATGCGCGAGTTCGGTGGTGTCGCTCTTGAGGAACTTGCGCCGCGCGGGCGTGGCGTAGAACAGCTCGCGCACCTCCACCGTGGTGCCGCGCTGCCGCGCGCCGGGCGAGAGCTCGCCGCTGCGCGCGTCGAGCAGCCAGGCGTGCGGCGCGTCGCCGGTGCGCGAGAGCAGCGAGACCTCGGCCACCGAGGCGATGGCCGCGAGCGCCTCGCCCCGAAAGCCCATGGTGCCCACGGCCTCGAGCTCGGCGAGGCTGCTGATCTTGCTCGTGGCGTGGCGCTTGAGCGCCTGCGCGAGTTCGTCCTTGGGAATGCCGATGCCGTCGTCTTCCACCGCGATCAGCCGCACGCCGCCCCCGAGCAGGCGCACGGTGATCTGGGTCGAGCCGGCGTCGAGCGCGTTGTCCACCAGCTCGCGCACCACCGAGGCCGGCCGTTCCACCACCTCGCCCGCGGCGATCTGGCTGATCAGCTCGTCGGGCAGTTCGCGGATGGGGCGGCGCAGGGGCGAATCGGTCATTCCAGGGATTGTAGGAAGGGGCGCGGATAATCCGCCGCCATGGAATTGATCACCTTCCTCATCGACTTCATCCTGCACGTCGACCAGCACCTGCAGGCCTTCGTGCAGGCCTACGGGCCCTGGGTGTATGCCCTGCTGTTCCTCATCATCTTCACCGAGACGGGTGTGGTGGTCATGCCGTTTCTGCCCGGCGACTCGCTGCTGTTCGTGGTGGGCACGCTGTGCGGCGCGGGCCTCATGAGCCTGCCGCTGGCCATGGTGTTGCTGGTGATCGCCGCCATCCTCGGCGACCAGACCAACTACAGCATCGGCCGCTACTTCGGGCCCAAGGTGTTCCAGTGGGAGAACTCGCGGCTGTTCAACAAGAACGCCTTCAACCAGGCCCACGCGTTCTACGAACGCTACGGCGGCATCACCATCATCCTCGCGCGCTTCATGCCCTTCATCCGCACCTTCGCGCCCTTCGTGGCGGGCGTGGCCGAGATGACGCGCGCCAAGTTCACCGCCTACAACGTGATCGGCGCGCTGATCTGGGTGATCGGCCTGGTGGGCGCGGGCTACCTGTTCGGCAACCTGCCCTGGGTGCAGGCCAACCTGAGCAAGATCATCTGGGCGCTGATCATCGTCCCCGGCCTCATCGCCCTCTTCGGGGCCTGGAAGGCCCGCCGCCAACAGCAACAGGAGACCGCATGAACGCGCCCGAAGCGCCGCTGCACTGGCATGGCAGCGGCACCAGCCGCGTGCCCTTCGGGGCCTACACCGACCCGGCGCTCTACCAGCGCGAACTCGACCGCCTGTTCCACGGCCCGCACTGGTGCTACGTGGGCCTGGCGGTCGAGATCCCCAACACCGGCGACTACAAGCTCAGCTGGGTGGGCGAGCGCCAGGTGATCATGGTGCGCGACCGCGTGGCCCCCAAGGACCGCGGCAGCGACCCCGGCATCCGCGTGGTGGAAAACCGCTGCGCCCACCGCGGTGTGCGCTTCTGCCAGCCGCCCATGGACGGCCAGGTGGGCAACGCGCGCAGCTTCGTCTGCCCCTACCACCAGTGGACCTACAAGCTCAACGGCGACCTCGCGGGCCTGCCCTTCAAGGACGGCGTGAAGGACGGCGATTGCGTCAACGGCGGCATGCCGGCCGACTTCGACCTCTCGAAGAACGGCCTCACCAAGCTGCGTGTGGCCGTGCTGCACGGCCTGGTGTTCGCCACCTTCAGCGACGAGGCCGAGCCGCTCGAGGCCTACCTGGGCGATGCCCTCAAGCCCTGGCTCGACCGCATCTTCGCGGGCCGCGAACTCAAGCTGCTGGGCTACAACCGACAGCGCATTCCGGGCAACTGGAAGCTGATGCAGGAGAACATCAAGGACCCGTACCACCCGGGCCTGCTGCACACCTGGTTCGTCACCTTCGGCCTGTGGCGCGCCGACCAGAAAAGCCGCATGGTGATGGACGCGCACGGCCGCCACGCCGTGATGATCAGCCGCCGCAACGACGGCGGCGAGAACAAGACCGTGACCCAGGGCGTGACCAGCTTCAAGGCCGACATGAAGCTCAACGACCCGCGCCTGCTCGACGTGGTGCCCGAGCCGTGGTGGACCATCGCCGACCCGCAGCAGCCGGGCCAGACCATCACCCCCACGGTGACCATGATCACGCTGTTCCCGAGCGTCATCATCCAGCAGCAGGTCAACTCGCTGTCCACGCGCCACATCGTGCCGCGCGGCCCGGGTGAGTTCGATTTCGTGTGGACGCACTTCGGCTTTGCCGACGACACCGAGGAGATGACCACGCGCCGCCTGCGCCAGGCCAACCTGTTCGGCCCCGCGGGCTTCGTGAGCGCCGACGACGGCGAGGTCATCGAGTTCAGCCAGGACGGTTTCCGGCAATGGGGCGCCGACGGCAGCACCCTGTGCGAGCTCGGCGGCAAGGCCGACGGCGTGGGCCAGCCGCCCACCGAGCACATGGTCACCGAGACGCTGATCCGCTCGATGTACGCCTACTGGCGCAAGGCGATGGGGCTGTGATGGACAACCACAACGACGAACTGCGATCGCTGCAACGCCATCACGCGATCGACCGCTTCAACGGCGCCTACGCCGGCGTGCTCGACCAGCGCCGCTTCGCCGAATGGCCCGAGCTGTTCGTGGCCGACGCTTGCTACCGCGTGCAGGCGCGCGAGAACGCCGAGCGCGGCCTGCCGCTGTGCCTGTTGCGCCTGGAGAGCCAGGCCATGATGCGCGACCGCATCGTGGGCGCCACGCAGACCATCTACCACGCGCCGTACTACACGCGCCACGTGATCGGCCCTGCGCGCATCACGCACGACGGCGCCGGCACGGCCGACGACCCGGTGCGCGCCGAAGCGAACTACGCGGTGTTCCGCACCAAGCCGGGCAACCCGAGCGAGGTGTACCAGGTGGGCCGTTATGTGGACGCCTTCGTGGTCACCGAGGCCGGCTGGAAGCTGCTCGATCGCCACTGCGTGTACGACAGCGAGATGGTGCTGAACTCGCTGATCTATCCGGTGTGAGCGCGGCGGGCTTCAGCCCACCACCAGCCGCTTGCGCCGCCCCGACGCGCCGGTCTTGATGCTCACCGCGGCCTTGGCGCAGCCAAAGTGCTGCGCCACCAGCGCGATCAGCTCCTGATTGGCCTTGCCATCCACGGGCGCGGCCTTGAGCCGCGCGGTCCAGGTGCCGTCGCCGTTGTCGCTGAGTTCGCTGCTGCGGGCGTTGGGCTTGACCAGTACCTCGATGACGCGGCCGGGCGCAGCCATCAGGCGGCCAGCCGCTGTTGCAGCGCCTCCTGCGCCACGGTGTTGATGCTCTTGCCCTCGGCCTGGGCCACGATGGCCAGCCGCTCATGGAGTTCAGCCGGAATGCGCAGGTTGAACTTGCCCGAATAGCTTCGGCGCGGCTCGATGCCCCTCTCTTTGCAAACCTCAAGAAATGCCGACAGCGATTTGCGGAATTCGGCGCGCAGTTCGCGCGGGTTGCGTCCGTAGAAGTCGGCGCCGCCGTTGAGCCCGAGGATCTCGCCGCGGAACAGATCCGTATCGGCGTCGTACTCGATGCGGGCTTGGTAGCCGTCGACGGTCATCAGGTTCATGGCTTCACTCCGTGTTGCTCCAGCCAGCGCCGCACGCTGGCAACGGCTCCCTTGTCTGTGTGCGGTGAAGGGTGTGGCCGGTGGAACACACGCACCTCGCCGAACAGCACCACGGCCACCCGACTGCCTTCGCGTTCGGAGATGTCGGCTCCCAGCGCGCCCAACAAGGCCTCGATGTCCTTCCAGGCCAGGTTGGCACTGATCGGGTGGTCGAAGATCAGCTTCAACGTGCGTTCGTGGCTTCGCTTCACGTTCGGAGAAAATGGTACCAAAAGTTGGTACTCTAGAAGGCGGTAGTGCTACGTACCCCCCGTGGGTAGTGCGGGTTCGACCCCGCCATCGAGGGCGCGGCACCCTCAGATCTGCCGCGTGCGCGCCAGCGGCGGGTTGGCCTCGAAGTACTTCACGATGCCGCGCACCAGCGCGTCGGCGAGTTCGTTCTGGTACTTCGGGTCGTTGAGGCGGCGCTCTTCGTCGGGGTTGCTGATGAAGGCGGTTTCGACCAGCACGCTGGGGATGTCGGGCGCGCGAAGCACCGCGAAGTTGGCCTGTTCCACGCGCGGCTTGTGCAGCTTGCCCACGCGCTCGACCTCGCCCAGCAGCTTGCTGCCGATCTTCAGGCTGTCGTTGATCTGCGCGGTGGTGCTCATGTCGAGCATGGCGCGCTGCACGGTGGCGTCTTTCACCTTCACGTTGGCGCCGCCCACGAGGTCGGACGCGTTCTCCTTGTCGGCCATCCAGCGCGCCGCGGCCGAGCTCGCGCCGCGCGTGCTCAGCGCGTACACGCTCGCGCCCGCGGGCTTGGGGCTCATGAAGGCGTCGGCGTGGATGCTGATGAACAGGTCGGCGCGCACGCGCTGGGCCTTGCTCACGCGCGTGCCCAGCGGCACGAAGAAGTCTTGGTCGCGCGTCATGTAGGCGCGCATGGGGCTGCCGTTGACCGTGGCGGCGTTGATGCGGTCGCGCAGCTTGCGCGCGATCTGCAGCACCACCACCTTCTCCTGCGTGCCGCGCGGGCCGATGGCGCCGGGGTCTTCGCCGCCGTGGCCCGGGTCGAGCGCGACCACGATCAGGCGCTCGGTCTTGCGCGCCGGGGCCGTGCCCGTGCCGGGCCGGCGCTTGGACGCAATGCCCGCGGGCGGCGTGGGCTCGATCACCGGGCTGTCGTCGTGCGGGCCGGGCGGCTTGAGATCGGCGCCGGGGCGGTTGGCGCGCGCGATCAGCTCGCCCAGCGGGTCGGCCGCGGGGCCGCCCAGGGGCGTGGCCGGCGCCGGCGTGGACTGCGCGAGCGGGCCGGTTTCGCGCGCCATGGCGTCGGCCGCGCGCTGGCTCGCGGCGTCGCGCTCCTTCAGGCGCTGCGCGATGAGCTGCTCGAGCGGGTCGGGCGCCTGCGTGGGGTAGAGGTCGAACACCAGCCGGTGCCGGTAGGCCGCGACCGGTTCGAGGTTGAAGATCTGCGGCTTGATGGTGTGCTTGAGGTCGATCACCAGCCGCACCACGTTGGGCGCGTTCTGCCCCACGCGCAGGCCCGCGATGTTGGGGTCGTCGGCGCGCAGCTGCGCCACCAGTTCGCGCAGGCCGGGCAGCAGGTCGACGCCTTCGATGTCCACCGCCAGCCGTGGCGGCTCGTCGACCAGGAAGGAGCGCGCCTTGAGCGGCACGTCGCTCTCGATGGTCACGCGCGTGTAGTCCTCGGCGGGCCACAGGCGCACCGCGAGCACGCTGGCGCCGCGCGCCAGGTGGGCCGCGCCCAGCAGCAGCACCAGCGAGCCCGCGCGCAGCAGCGAGCGGCGGGGCAGGGTGAAGCCGCGGCCTTCGGTCATGCCAGGCTGGCCAGCAAGGTCTGGCCGAGGGGGGTGCGGGCCTGGGCGCGCACCGTGCGGGCGTCGTCGTGCTCGGGGTCTGTGGGCATCGGGTCGGGGTCGATGTGCAGGTCGAGGTCGATGGGGGGCAGGAAGCCCTCGGCGCGCTCGGGCCATTCGACCAGCTTGAGGCCGGGGCTGGCGAACAGTTCCCGAAAGCCCGCTTCCTCCCATTCGCGCGGGTCGCTGAAGCGGTAGAAGTCGAAGTGCCAGATGGACAGCGGCTCGCCCGGCGGCATCAGCGGGCAGTCGATGGCGCTGTGGGGCTCGACCACCGCGTAGGTGGGGCTCTTGATGCGCCCGCGCACGCCGAGCGCGCGCAGCAGGTGGCGCACGAAGGTGGTCTTGCCCGCCCCGAGGTCACCGTGCAGCGCGAGCGTGGCGCGCGCCAGCGCCGGGCACAGGGCGAGGCGCTGGGCGAAGGCCTGGGTGTCTGCCTCGTGCGCCCAGCGGCCCTGCCAGGTGTCGGGCTGGGGGTCGGGCCGGGCGGGGGCCGCCGTTGTTACGATCGGCGCCCCATGAAGGCTGTTGTGGATGCTGCTCAACTCGTCTCGCAGTTGCGTGCTTGGGGACGACAGCTCGGATTCTCCCAAATCGGGGTGGCCGGGGTGGATTTGAGCGCCGCCGAACCGGGCTTGATGGCCTGGTTGTCGGCTGGATGCCACGGTGAGATGGCCTACATGGCCGCGCACGGCCTCAAACGCGCGCGCCCGGCCGAGCTGGTGCCGGGCACGCTGAGCGTGATCACCGCGCGCATGGACTACCTGCCGCGCGACACGCCCGAGGGCTGGGTGGACGCCGAATGGCAGCGCCAGCAGCGGCCGCACGAGGCCGTGGTGTCGGTGTACGCGCGGGGCCGCGACTACCACAAGGTGCTGCGCGCGCGGCTGCAGCAACTGGCCGATCGCATCGCTGCCGCGGTGGGCCCGTTCGGCCACCGCGTGTTCACCGATTCGGCGCCGGTGCTCGAGGTGGAACTGGCCGCGCGCAGCGGCATCGGCTGGCGCGGCAAGCACACGCTCGCGCTGCACCGCGAGGCGGGCTCGATGTTCTTCCTGGGCGAGATCTACGTGGACCTGGCCCTGCCACCGAGCGAGCCCGTGAGCGAACACTGCGGCAGCTGCAGCGCCTGCCAGGACCTGTGCCCCACGCAGGCCATCACCGCGCCGTACCGCGTGGACGCGCGGCGCTGCATCAGCTACCTCACCATCGAGCACGCCGGCCCCATCCCCGAAGACCTGCGCGCGCCCCTGGGCAACCGCGTGTACGGCTGCGACGACTGTCAGCTCGCCTGCCCCTGGAACAAGTTCGCGCAGCGGGCCACGCTGCCCGATTTCGACGCCCGCGAGGGCTTCGCGGGCGCTTCGCTCATCGAACTGTTCGGCTGGAGCGAAGCCGAGTTCCTGCGCCGCACCGAAGGCAGCGCCATCCGCCGCATCGGCCACGAGCGCTGGCTGCGCAACCTGGCCGTGGGCCTGGGCAACGCCTGGCGCACCACCGGCGACCCGGCGCTGGCCCGGGCGCTGCGGGCGCGCGCCGAGCACCCGAGCGCGCTGGTGCGCGAGCACGTGGCCTGGGCGCTGGCGCAGCGCTGAGGGGGCTCAGCCCTGCTGCGCGTGCCGCAGCCGCAGCTCGCGCTTGAGCAGCTTGCCGCTCGGGTTCTTGGGCAGCGCTTCGGTGAACACCACGCGCTTGGGGGCCTTGAAGCCCGCCATGTTCGCGGCGCAATGTGCGATCACTTCGTCTTCGCTGAGCGTGTGGCCGGCCTTCACCACGATCACCGCGGTCACGGCCTCGACCCACTTCGGGTCGGGCAGGCCGATCACCGCCACCTCGCTCACGGCCGTCAGGCGGTAGATCATTTCTTCGACCTCGCGGCTGGCCACGTTCTCGCCGCCGGTCTTGATCATGTCCTTCTTGCGGTCGACGATGGTGATGTAGCCCTCGTCGTCGAGCGTGGCGAGGTCGCCGCTGTGGAACCAGTCGCCGGAGAACGCGGCCGCGGTTTTTTCCGGGTCGTTGAAGTAGCCCAGCATCAGGTGCGGCGAGCGGTGCACCACCTCGCCGACTTCGCCCGGCAGCACGTCTTCCATGGCCTCGTTGACCACGCGCGTTTCCACGTTGAGCACCGCCTTGCCGCAGGAGCCGGGCTTGCGCAGCTGGTCGTCGGGGCCGAGCAGGGTGGCCAGCGGCGCGATCTCGGTCTGGCCGTAGAGGTTCCACAGCCGCACCGCGGGCAGGCGCGCGGCGAGCTCCTTCAACACCTCCACCGGCATGATGGACGCGCCGTAGTAGCCCTTGGCCAGGTGCTTCAGGCGCGCGGCGTCGAAGGCCGGCGAGCGCAGCAGCGCGATCCACACCGTGGGCGGCGCGAAGAAGCTCGTGATGCGGTGCTGCTCGAGCAGGTTGAGCAGGTGGTCGGGCACGGGCTTGCCCGTGATCACGTTGCTGCTGCCGATGTAGATCGCGGGCCCGAAGAACACGTCGAGCTGGGCGCAGTGGTACAGCGGCAGCGCGTGCAGCGCCACGTCGGCCTCGGCGATCTCGGCGTTGATCACGCAGCTCACGTACTGCCACAGCACCGCGTCGTGGGTGAGCATGGCGCCCTTGGGCATGGACTCGGTGCCGCTGGTGTAGACGATCTGAGCCACGTCGGTGCTTTGCAGCGACACCTCGGGCAGCGGGTCGGCGCAGGCGGCGAGGTGATCGAATCGGTGCATGGCCGGATCGGGCTCGGTGGGGTCTTCGCTGGGCAGCCAGATGAAGCGCTCCACCGCGGTGTCGAGCGCGGCGGCCGCGCGCGCGAGTTCGGCGAGGCCGCTGTCGGTGGCCAGGGTCTTGGCGCCCGCGTGGCGCAGGATGTAGGCGACCTCGTCGGCCTTGAGCATGAAGTTGATGGGCACCAGCACCGCGCCGCGCCGCGCGAGCGCGAAGCGCAGCGCCGCGAAGCCGTGCGAGTTGCGCGCCAGCACGGCCACCTTGTCGCCCTCGGCCACGCCCAGTTGCGCCAGGCCGGCGGCCAGGCGCGTCACCAGGGCATTGAAGTCGGCATAGCTCCAGCGCGTGTCGCCGCAGGCGATGGCGAGCTTGTCGGGCAGGCGCAGGGCGGTGCGGTGCAGCGCATCGGCGATGGTCTGGCGGCGCACGGCCGGGGCGAGGGCGGTGGTCATCTCGGGTGTCTCCTGCGTTTGCTTACCTTCGAGCGCGCGAGCGTGGCACAAGCGCTGGCTATCATGCGTCGCATGCGTGCCATTGCCGACATCGACAGCAGCCTGCTGCGCCAGGTGCGGCGCCGGCGCGCCCAGGTGCGGGCCTGGTGGCACACGCTGCAGATGGCGGCGCAGATCGTGGTGCTCATGCTCTCGCCCTCGAGTTATACCGGGCCGCGCGCGCGCCAGGTGCTGTCGCACCTGGTGGTGGCGGTGTGGCCCATGCTGCCCTGGTTCCTGGTGCTGTCGGCGCTGATCAGCCTGGTCATCATCCGCATCGTCACGGCCACGGCCGCGAGCTACGGCCTGTCGCAGTACGCGCTCGAGGTGCTGGTGCGGACCCTGGTGCTCGAACTCATTCCGCTGTTCGCCGCGCTGTTCGTGGCCCTGCGCCACGCCATGCCGGGTGCCGAGCAGCTGCGCCAGCAGCTCGATGCGCGCCAGCGCGCGGGCCGGCACATCCCGGGCATCGCCGGGCTCGCGGGCACGCTGCTGCCGCGCGCGCTGGCCAGCGGCCACGCGGTGGTGCTGCTGGCCTCGCTGTCGGGCGTGGTGGCGCTGGTGCTCACCTACCTGCTCGTGCACGGCTTCTCGCCCTGGGCCCTGCCGTCCTACACCCACGACGTGGGGCGCGTGTTCAGCCCCGTGGTCTCGCTGATCTTCGTGCTCAAGACCGCCTTCTTCAGCCTCGCGGTGGCGGTGGTGCCGCTGGCCGGCGCGGCCGAGCCCGACGAACACGGCCGCTACCGCGCGCACAGCGACATGACCGCGTTCGCGCGGCTGTTCTCGGTGCTGCTGATGGTGGAGATCGCCTCGCTCGCCGGCAACTATTACTGAACATGCAGCCCACCGAACGCGCCCCCGAGCCCGACGAGCCCCTGGTGCCCGAACCGCCGCCGGTGCGCGCGCTCGAATTCAAGGCCGCGCTGCTCATGGCGCTCACGCTGCTGCTGGTGCTGGGCTCCACGCTCTACGTGCTGTTCGCGCGCGGCGCCTTCGATCCCACGCAGCGCCTGGTGCTGATCGCCGACGACGCCGAGGGCGTGAACGTGGGCCTGGACATGACCTTCGCGGGCTTTCCCATCGGCCGTGTCACGCGCGTGGAGCTCGGGGCCGACGGCAATGCGCGCATCCTGATCGACGTGGCGGAAAAAGACGCCAAGTGGCTGCGCACCTCGAGCATCTTCACCATGGAGCGCGGCCTCGTGGGCGGCACGCGCATCCGCGCCTTCAGCGGCGTGCTCGACGACCCGCCGCTGCCCCCGGGCGCCGAGCGCACCGTGCTGCGCGGCGACGTGGCGGCCGAGATCCCGCAGCTCACGGCCTCGGTGCGCGCGCTGCTCGACAACCTCAACGCCATGACGCGCGAGGGCGCAGCCATCAACCGCACGCTGGCCAACCTGCAGGCCACCACCGACAAGCTCAACGGCCCGCACGGCGCGCTCGGTGTGCTGGTGGGCAACGAGGCCGACGCCAAACAGCTCGGTGAGGCGCTGGCGCGCAGCAACGCGCTGATCGCGCGCGCCGACGCGCTCGCCGCGCGGCTTGACGGCCTGGTGGCCAATGCCGACCGGCAGGTCTTCGGCCAGGGCGCGGCCCCCGGGGAGGGCAGCGTGGTGGGCGACGTGCGCGCGAGCGTGTCGCAGCTCAACGGCCTGTTGCAGGAGGCGCGCGGCAGCCTGCAGAAGCTCGACGCGGTGCTGGTCGAGGCCCAGGGCGTGGCCAGCAACACGCGCGCCGCCACCACCGACCTGGGCACGCTGCGTGCCGATGTGGAAAGCAGCCTGCGCAAGATCGACGGCTTGATCGACGAGGTGAACCGCAAGTGGCCGTTCGCCCGCGATCCGCGCGGCTCGGAGATCCGCCTGCCATGAAACGCCTGAGCCTGTCCCTGCCCGCGTGTGCCCTGTCGCTGGCCCTCGCGGCCTGTTCGTCGAACCCGCCGCCGCCCGCGTGGCAGACCACCGCGCGCAGCGGCCTCGACGCCGCGGCCATCGCCTGGCTCGAAGGCCGCGACGCGGTGGAGGCCGCCGAATTCGGCCGCGCGCGCGCCGCGCTCGCGCGCACCGGCCAGCCCGGCCTGGTGGCCCGCGCCGAACTGCACCGCTGCGCGCTGCGCGTGGCCACGCTCGATTTCGGCCCCTGCACGGGCTTCAGCGCCCTGGCGGTGGACGCCGCGCCCGATGACGCGGCCTACGCGCGCTACCTCTCGAACGCGCCGCTGCCCGGCGACGCCGAGCGGCTGCCGCCCGCGCACCGCGCGGCGCTGCTCGCGGCCGACGCCGCCACCGCGCTGCAGCACGTGGACGATCCCGTGACGCGCCTGGTGGCCGCGGGCGCGGCCCTGCAGCGCGGCCAGGCGAGCCCGGCGCTGCAGCGGCTCGCGGCGGACACGGCCAGCGAACAGGGGTGGTCGCGGCCCTTGCTGGCCTGGCTCATGGTGCAGCAGCGCGCGGCGCTGGCCGCGGGCGACACCGCCACGGTCGAGCGCCTTCAGCGGCGCATCGACACCGTGGCCCCGCGCGCACGCTGAGCGCGCGCGCCGGCCTCAGTTCACCTTGCCGATGCGCTGCACCACCGCCTTCATGGCGGCGGCGTCGGCCTTCACGAAGGCGTCGAACTCGGCCGCGTCCTGGTACTGGAACTGCGTGCCCGCGCTGGTCATGGTCTGGATAGTGCGCTCGTCGCGCACCGCGGCGCGCGCGGCCTCGCGCAGCTTGTCCACCACCGCGGGCGGGGTGCCCGCGGGCGCGAACAGGCCGGCCCACTGCGAATAGCCGATGTTCACGCCGAGCTCCTTGAAGCTCGGCACGTCCGGCAGCAGCGCGAGCCGGCCCTCGCCCCAGTGCGCGAGCGCGCGCAGCCGACCGCCCTTGATGTGCTGCACCGCGCTCGCCGGCCCGGTGGCGATGGCATCCACCTGGCCGCCGAGCAGGCCCACGATGGCCGGCCCCGCGCCGGTGTAGGGCACGTGCAGCATGAAGGTGTTGGTGGCCGCCTTGAGCTGCTCCATGGGCACGTGCATGGTGCCGTAGTTGCCCGAGGAGCCGAAGGTCACGCGGCCGGGGTTGGCGCGCGCGTGCGCCACGAAGTCGGCATAGGTTTTCCAGGGGCTGTCGGCGCGCATCACCAGCACCGTGGGGTCGGCCGTCATGCGCGCGATCGGGATCAGCTGGTTGATCTCGAACATGGGCGCGCGCTGCAGGATGCGGTCGGCCTCGGGCAGCACCACCAGCGACGACAGCGCCATCAGCACGGTGTAGCCATCGGGCGCGGCCTTGGCCACCTGGGCCATGCCGATGCCGCCCCCCGCGCCCGCGCGGTTGACCACCACCACGGACTGGTTGAGGTGGCGCGCCATGGCCTCGGCCACGGGGCGGCCCACCACGTCGGCCACGCCGCCGGGCGGGAAGGGCACCACCATGTTCACGGGCTTGCTCGGGTAGGCGTCTTGCGCCCAGGCGCTGGCCAGCGTGGCCAGGCCCAGCAGGGCCGCGGCGGCGGCGCGGTGGAACTGTTGTCGGTTCATGCGTGTTGTCTCCTCTGGGGGGGGGCCGTGGCTCAGGCCACGAAGCGGTTTTCGATCTGTCCGATGCCGTCGATCTCGATGCGCACCACGTCGCCGTTGCGCAGGAACTGCGGCGGGTTCAGGCCCAGCCCCACGCCCGCGGGCGTGCCGGTGGCGATCACGTCGCCCGGGTACAGCGTGATGCCGCGCGAGACGGTTTCGATCAGCGTCGGGATGTCGAAGATCAGGTCTTCGGTGCGGCCGTCCTGGCGCAGCTCGCCGTTGACCCAGCAGCGCACGCGCGTGTGCTGGCCGTCGAGTTCGTCGGCGGTCACGATCCACGGGCCCATGGGGCAGAAGGTGTCGAAGCTCTTGCCCATGTCCCACTGCTGGTGGCGCATCTGCACGTCGCGCGCGGTCACGTCGTTGACCACGGTGTAGCCCCACACGTGGCGCATGGCGTCGGCCTTGGCGATGTTCTTGCCGCCGGTGCCGATGACCACCGCGAGCTCGGCCTCGTAGTCGATCTGGGCCGACACCGCGTCGCCGGGCAGTTGCACGGGGTCGGTCGGGCCCACCACGCACTCGGGCACCTTGGTGAACACGATGGGCCAGGCCGCGGGGTTGGCGTTGTTGTTCTTGAACACCGAGCCCTGCAGCTCCTTGGCGTGCTCGTGGTAGTTGCGGCCCACGCACCAGATGTTGCGGCGCGGGCGCGGGATGGGCGCTTCCACCCGCACCGACGACAGCGCGATCGCCGCGCCCTCGGTGGCGGGCGTGGCCGCGCCGATCAGCGCGAGCGCGCCGAGCGCGGCCTGCTCGGGCGGCAGCGCGAACGCGGTGACGGACAGGCCATCGGCCGAAACCTGGCCAACGCGGCGTTGGCCCTGGTGGATGAAGGTGGCGATGCGCAAAACGGCTCCTCGGTGTTGCGGTTTCAGTGAAATACCAAAAAGTACCAATTGGTACCAGAGCGCCCATCGTAGTCGAAGACCGCGGCGCAGCGCTACGGGTAAGCCCCGGGGTGGGCTCGGGCTTGGTGAATTGGTCTGGTTTGGTACAGTCGCGCGCATGAGCCTGGCCAATCCCCTGCGCGACGCGATCCTCGACAAGCTGCACAGCGGCCAGTGGCGCGCCGGCGACCGCCTGCCCACCGAACGCGAGCTCTCGGAACAGCACGGCGTGAGCCGCACCACGGTGCGCAAGGCCTTGCTCGAGCTCAAGCAGCAGGGCCTGATCGAGCAGACCGTGGGCAGCGGCACCTACGTGGCCGAACACGCGGGCCTGCGCCTGGGCCAGCGCGTGGTGCAGGACTCGTCGCAGACCACCAGCCCGGCCGAGCTCATGGAGGCGCGGCTCGCGCTCGAGCCCGCCATCATCGAGATGGCGATCCGCAACGCCAACGCGGCCGACCTGCGCCGCATGGAGCAGTGTTGCGCCGAGGCCGAGCAGGCGCAGACGCTGGAGGCCTTCGAACATTGGGACGCCGAGCTGCACCAGGCCATTGCCGACGCGGCCCACAACAGCTTCGTGGCCAATGTCTTCCAGCTCATGAAGACGGTGCGCGCGCAGGGCGACTGGGGCCAGCTCAAGAAGAAGAGCGTCACGCCCGAGCGTCGCCTGGCCTACCAGGCCGAGCACCGTGCGATCGTGGACGCGCTGCGCGAGCGCGACGCGGCGCGCGCGCGCGAGCACACGCTGGCGCACCTGCTGCACGTGCGGCAGAACCTGCTCGGGGTTTAGGAGCACCCCGGGGCCGGCCGCACTTGCTTCTGCAAGGGTCGGCCACGGAACCAGGTGGCTGCGCCGCGCACTCATGGCGCTGCGCGCCCCGGTCCGGGCGTGTTTTTTGAAACAAGCCCCATGAACGTTCGCAGCAGCACATCCGGTCCACCGTCAAACGCCCAGCCCCTGCCGTCCGCGGCGGCTACGCGCCCCGCGCCACTGACGCGCCGCGAGCGCGGCGATTTCCAGCGCGCGTGCGCCACGCTGAACGCACGGCTCGATCGCGCCAACCCGCTCGGGCGTGCCGCGGCCCGACCCGCCGATCCAGACGACATCGCGTCGGCGTTCGATCTGGTCCGGCAGGTCGACCATCAGCGCCTGACGGCGTACCTGGGCGAGCACCTGGTGGCCACGCTGTTCGCCCGGGCCTGCGAGGCGCTGATGCACACCGCCCACCACAACCCGTGGAACGCGCCCCTGCCCGTGGTGGAGGCGTTTTCCACGGTGCAAGCGCTCCTGGGCGATGTGCGCGGCCCGCTCTGCAAGCACCCGATCGCCCAGCGGGCGCTGTCGGACAGCCTGCCCTTTCTGCTCACGCAGCTGGGCAGCACCGATCTGCCGCTGTCCGCCACCGAGGTGGTCGGCGTTTTCCTGGGCGTGCGGCGGGTGCTGATCAACCGAGCGCTGCTGAGCGAGCTCCCGCACGCGGCGCCGCAACGGCTGCAATGGGCGCTGGACGACGCGCTGCCCTGTCTGCTGCAACGGCTGTCGCCGCCCCTGCTGGCGGGGCTGCCTTCCGAGGCGGTCCAGGAACTGATCGTCACCGTTCAGATGCTGCTGGACGAGCGCCACGCCGGGGCGTTCTGCACCCGCGATTTCCATTGCGCGCTCGAGGTGTCGCTGGATAACCTGCTGCACCGCGCGGGGCAGACCGAGCGCAGCCTCACGGGCCCGGCCGAGGTGAGCACGGCCTTTCGCTTTCTGGCGCGCATCGCCCGCAGCGGGTTCATGGCATGCCCGGACATCGAACGCGCGCTGCGCGCCGCGCGCAACGCCCTGGTCGAGCGCTTCGACCGCGCCGACTGGGCGCGGTGCGACTTCGCCTGCCTGCGCATCCTGAGCCTCGGGCTGTTGGAGTTGCGCGAGAGCCGGTGGCTGCTCGGCGTCGATTTCACCCGGATGCTGAATGCCATTGAGCGGCGCATGCCCCCGCCGCCGGACAGCCCTTGGCCGCACCCGCACCGGGTGGCGCTCACGGGCCTGCAGCTGACCCTGCTGGACACCGGCGCCACGGTGTGCGCGCCTCAGGCGATGCGCCTGCTGCTCGCGCGGCTGGCCGATGGGCTGCCCGACCAGCTCGCGTGGCTGGAGCGCATCCAGGCGCCGGCGGCGCAGGACATCGAAGCCCTGTGCGCCACGGCCATGCTGTGCCGCCTGGTGCTGCAATGGCCCGCATCGATGCCCGACGCCGTGCCCGGGGAGGCGGGCTCGGGCGTGGCCGCGCTCGAGCCCGTGCTGCATCGGCTCGCCAATCTGGCCCAGCAGGACTGGGACGCCGTGTGCCACACCAAGGCCCAGAATCGGGCACTGGCGCGGTTCTGCATCGAGGTCATGCACCTGCGGTATCGGGGCCCCGACGATCAGGCCCCGCGGGCGGCCGGCGGCGCGCCCGTGCCCCTTTCACCGGTGCGCGCGGCGCTCGACACCGTTGGCCTGAAGACGCCCGAACACGACCCCATGGATCTCATCGACCTCAACCAGGCGGTTCACGATCCCGCCCTCACCGCGGCGCGCCCAGCACACCGAGCGCAAACGGCAGGCTCAGCATACCCAGCAGCGTGGACAGCGTGACCAGCCCTGCCACATAAGGGCCGTTGTAGCCCATGCGCGCCGCGAGCACGTAGCAGCTCGAGGCCGTGGGCACGGCCGAGAAGGTGAGCAGCACCGCGGTCTGCACCGGGTCGAGCCCGAACAGGCGCGCGAGGCCGAAGGCCATGAGCGGCACCGCAAAGTGCTTCACCGCGAGCACCGCCGCCGCGAGCGCCTTGCCCGCGGCCATGGAGCCGAATTGCATGCCCGCTCCCGCGGCCATCAGGCCCAGCGCCAGCGAGGCCTGGCCGATGCGGTTCACCGTGGGTTCGAGCCAGCCCGGCATGGAAAAGCCCAGCAGGTTGGCCACCAGACCCGAGGCCGTGGCCACGATCAGCGGGTTGCGCACCAGCTCGCGCGCGAAGCCCTTGTTGGCGTGGCGTGCCATGGGCCAGACCGCGCCGATGTTGAAGATCGGCACGCAGAAACCGATGATCACGGCCACCATCAGCAGGCCTTGCGGCCCGGCCACGCGGTCGGCCAGCGCGAGCAGGATGAAGGAGTTGAAGCGAAAGCCCACCTGCGCGCTCGCGGCGTGCAGCCGCACGTCGATGAAGCGGCCCAGCAGCGGCCAGTGCGGCAGCGAATAGGTGAGGGCGATGGCGCACACCGCGAGCGAGATCGCCGCGCCCACCAGGCTGGAGGCGGCCGACAGATCGAGCGGGCTCTTCACGATGCTGTGGAACAGCAGCACCGGGAACAGGAAGTAATACACCAGGCTCTCCACCTGCTCCCACACGGTGCGGTTGAGCTTGGTGAAGCGGCACACGAGGTAGCCGCAGAGGATGAGCGAGAAGTCGGGGAAGAGCAGTTGGGCAAAGTTCACCGCGCGAGCATAGCCTTACGCCGGGTTTCCCCTTATGTAGTGTCCCGAACGCGCCAGGCGCGTTCAACTGGGTAAAGTCGGCGCTTCACATCCGTGTCATCCCCTCAGGAGAACCAACCCATGATGAACCGTCGCACCGCCCTGGCCAGTGCCGCCGCTTTTGCTGCACTCGGAACCCAGGGCCTTGCCCTGGCGCAGGCGTTCCCCAGCAAGACGATCACGCTGCAGGTGCCGTTCGCACCCGGCGGCACCACCGACATCATCGGCCGCGTCATGTCCGAACCCCTGGGCAAAGCCCTGGGCCAGAGCGTGATCGTGCTCAACCGCGCGGGCGGCGGCGGCGTGGTGGGCGCGCAGGAGCTCTCGCGCCAGGCGCCCGATGGCCACTACATCGGCGTGGCCACGGTCTCGACCACCGCGGCCAACCCGGCGATCAACCCCAAGATCCCGTACGACACGCTCAACGACTTCACGCCCATCATCAACATCGCCGCCACGCCCAACGTGATCGCGGTGCACCCGAGCTTCCCGGCCAAGGATTTCAAGGGCTTCCTCGACGTCATCAAGAAGAACCCGGGCCGCTACAGCTACGCGAGCTCGGGCACGGGCGGCATCGGCCACCTGCAGACCGAGCTGTTCAAGAGCCTGACCAACACCTTCATCACGCACATTCCCTACCGCGGCGCGGGCCCGGCCCTCAACGACACCGTGGGCGGCCAGGTGCCCATCATCTTCGACAACCTGCCCTCGGCGCTGCCGCACATCCTCAGCGGCCGCCTGATCGCCATCGTGGTGGCCGCGCCGCAGCGCGTGGCCGCGCTGCCCAACGTGCCCACCTTCAAGGAGGTGGGCCTGGAGCCCGTGAACCGCATGGCCTACTACGGCCTCATCGGCCCCAAGGGCATGGCGCCCGAGGTGGTGAACAAGATCCACGGCGCCGCGGTCGAAGCGCTCAAGGACCCGGCGGTGCGCAAGCGCATCGAGGACACCGGCTCGCTCGTGGTGGGCAACTCGCCGACCGAGTTCGCGGCCCAGATCAAGGCCGAGTTCGAGGTCTACAAGCAGGTGGTCGCCAAGCAGCAGCTCAAGCTGGACTGACCCCGAGCGCCGATGCCCGACGCCCCCGCCGGCAGCGAACACGCGTCGCTGTCGGCCTTCATCGACAGCCTCTGGCTCGAAGAAGGCCTGTCGCGCAACACGCTCGACGCCTACCGCCGCGACCTCGCGCTCTTCGCCCAGTGGCTGGGCGAACGCGGCACGGCCCTGCCCGCCGCGCAGGAAAGCGACATCCAGGCCTACTTCGCCGCGCGCCACGCGGCCACGCGCGCCACCACGGCCAACCGCCGGCTCACGGTGTTCAAGCGCTTTTTCCGCTGGGCCCTGCGCGAGCACCTGATCGCCACCGACCCCACGCTGCGCCTGCTGCCTGCGCGCCAGCCGCTGCGCGTGCCCAAGACGCTGAGCGAGGCCCAGGTCGAGGCCTTGCTCGCCGCGCCCGACGCGGCCACGCCGCTGGGCCTGCGCGACCGCGCCATGCTCGAACTGATGTACGCAAGCGGATTGCGCGTGAGCGAATTGGTCACGCTCAAGACCTGGCACGTGGGCCTGAGCGAACACGTGCTGCGCATCACCGGCAAGGGCAACAAGGAGCGACTGGTGCCCTTCGGCGCGGTGGCGGGGCAGTGGCTGCAGCGCTACCTGGGCGAGGGCCGGCCCGCGATCCTGCAGGGCCAGTCGAGCGAAGACCTGTTCGTCACCTCGCGCGGCGCGCGCGCGGGCGAGGCCATGTCGCGCGTGATGTTCTGGCAGCTCGTGAAGAAGTACGCCGTGCAGGCCGGCATCACCGCGCCGCTGTCGCCGCATACCCTGCGCCACGCCTTCGCCACCCATTTGCTCAACCACGGCGCCGACCTGCGCGCCGTGCAGATGCTGCTCGGCCACGCCGACATCTCGACCACCACGATCTATACCCACGTGGCGCGCGAGCGGCTCAAGAGCGTGGTGGCGCAGCACCACCCGCGGGGCTAGGGCCGCTCACAGCGGCTTGAGCACCAGCGCGATCACCAGCCCGTCTTTCGTGACCGTGATCGGCCCGGGCTGCATGCCCATGGCGTCGATGGCGCGCAGGTCGGACGGCTGCAGCTGGTGCAGCACCACTTCCTGCAGCGCGCGCTCGGCCACGGCGGGGGCGTAGGTGTTGAGCAGCTCCTGCGCGGGCGGCTGCATGTTGGGGAAGTTCAGCCGCGCCAGGCGCAGCTGGTGGGCGCGCACGGTGCGGTCGCTGGCCTCGTAGCGCAGCGCAAAGTCCACGTCGAAGCTGCCCGGGTGCACGCGCGAGAGCAGCGGGCCCGCCACCTCCACCGCCATCGCGGCGCGCAGGCGGTTCTGCTCGGGCAGCATCTGCAGGCGCGGGGCCTGCACGTCGAGATTGAGCACGCCGTGCACCGGGTAGCGCAGCGGGAAACGCTGCGCCACCATCTGCTGCAATTGCGCGGTGCTCACCGCGTAACCGGGCGGCTTGCCGCTGTCGGCGTCGGCGTCGCCCGCGTGCGCGGCGGTGGGCACGCCGATCAGGGCGCCCAGGGCGAAGAAGAGGTGTCTGCGTCGCATGGCACCCCTTGCGATCTCCGAGCGGCCGCGAGGTTCACGCGCCGAGGGTGAAACGGATCGTGGCGCCTTCGCCCGGCCGGCCTTCGGCCCAGATGCGGCCGCCGTGCCGGCCCACGATGCGCTGCGCGATGCTCAGGCCCAGGCCGGTGCCGCCATAGGTCTGTTCGCTGTGCAGGCGGAAGAAGGGGCTGAAGAGCTGCGCACCGTGCTTCATGTCGAAGCCGCAGCCGTTGTCGCTCACCGCGTAGACCGGCTCGCCGTCCTGCTCCTCGGCACTGAAGCGGATGTGGGCGCGTTCGCGCTCGCGGCTGAACTTCCAGGCGTTGCGCAACAGGTTGTCGAGCACGCTGCGGATCAGTGCCGGGTCGGCGGTGGCCATCAGCGAGTCGGGTGTGTCGAAGTCGACCGCCCGGCCCGGCTCGGCCTGGCGCAAGGCCTCGCCGATCTCGCGCGCCATCACGGCCAGGTCCACGGGCTGCGGGTGCAGCGGCGCGCGCGACAGCTTGGACAGGCCGAGCAAGGCCTCGATGAGTTCGCCCATGCGCCGCGCGGCCTGGCGCATGCGGTCGAGCATCTGGCGGCCGTCGTCGCCAAGCTGCTCGCCGTGCATCTCCATGAGGATCTCGCCCAGGCCCGCAATGGCGCGGATCGGCGAGCGCAGGTCGTGCGCGGCGGTGTGGCTGAAGGCCTCGAGTTCCTGCACGTGCTGGCGCAGTTCGGCGGTGCGCTCGGCCACGCGCTCTTCGAGCTGTTCGTTGGTGCGCAGCATGGTCAGGCGCGCGCGCTCGCGCGCGCTCACGTCCTGCACCACACCACGCATGCGGCCGTCGTCGGTGGTGGTGACGTCGATCTGCAGCCAGTGTTCGAGGCCTTCGGTGCTCACCAGGCTGAGCACGTGGCGCCGGTTCACGCCGGGGCGCAGGTCTTCGCGCATCTGCTCGCGGTCGGCGGCGCTCAGCCTGGCCAGGAAGGCGTCGACGGTTTGGGCCTGACCGGGCACGAAGCCCAGCGTGGCGCCGGGCGCGCCGTTCATGCGCACGGTGTCTTGCGCCAGGTCGATCTCGATCGTGCCCATCAGCGCGGCCTCGAGCGCCTGGCTCAGCAGCTGCTGGCTGTCCCTGAGCGCGGTCTGCACCTGGTGGCGTTCGAGCGCCATCTGGATGGTGGCGTGCAGCTCGCGTTCGGAGAACGGCTTGATGAGGTAGCCGTAGGGCTGTGTCTGGCGCGCGCGCTCCAGCGTGGTGTCTTCCGAGTAGGCGGTGAGGTAGATGATGGGCAGCGCGTGGTCGCGCGTGAGCATGCGCGCGAGCTCGATGCCGTCCATCTCGCCCTTGATGTGGATGTCCATGAGCACCAGGTCGGGCCGCTGGCTCGAGACCAGCGACAGGCCTTCGTTGCCCGATTCGGCCAGGCCGGTGACCTGGTAGCCCATCTGCTGCAAGCGCTGCTGCAGGTTGAAGGCGACGATGCCTTCGTCCTCGACGATGAGGATCTTGGGTTGCGCGCTCATGTGTCGCCTCCGAGTGCAAAGCGCAGCGTGAACCGCGTGGGCGCGGCCCGCTGCACCTGCAGGCTGCCATTGAGCTGACGCGCCAGCAGCTGCACCAGCTGCAGGCCGAGCGAGGGCGTGTGTTCAAGGTTCAGGTCGGCGGCGATGGGTTCGCCGTCGTTGCTCACCGAGAGCTCGACCTGGCGCTCGGCAAGCTGCTGGATGGAGACCTCGATGCGGCCGCTGCGCCCCTGGGCGAAGCCGTGCTTGAGCGCATTGCTCACCAGCTCGTTGATCACCAGACCGCAGGGAATGGCCTCGTTGATGGGCAGCTGCACCTTGTGCGCGTCGACGACGATGTCGACCTTGCCGGCCACCGAGCGGTACGACTCGGTGAGGCTGGGCAGCAGGTCGTCGAGGAAGCGCTGGAAGTCCACGCGCGCGAAGTTGCGCGACTGGTAGAGCGTCTGGTGGATCAGCGACATCGAGCGGATGCGGTTCTGGCTGTCGCGCAGCACCTCCACCACCTCGTTGTCGCTCAGCTTGAGCGCCTGCAGGTCGAGCAGGCTGTGGATCACCTGCAGGTTGTTCTTCACGCGGTGGTGCACCTCGCGCAGCAGCAGGTCTTTCTGCGTGAGCGCGTCCTGGATGCGCTTTTCGGCCTGCTTGCGCTCCGACAGGTCCAGGATCACCGACAGGATCATGGTGCCTTCGCCGGTCTCCACCGGGTTGATGCCGATCTCGACCGGGAATTCGCTGCCGTCCTTGCGCAGGCCGCTGAGGTCGCGGCCCAGGCCCATGGGGCGCGCCGTGGTTTCGGCGAGGAAGCCCTGGCGGTAGCCCGGGTGCGCCGCGCGAAAGCGCGTGGGGATCAGCACCTCGACCGGGCGCCCGATGAGCTCGGGCGCGTCGTAGCCGAAGGTGGTTTCGGCCAGCTGGTTGACCCGCGTGATCTCGCCACGCTGGTTCACCACGATCATGGCCACCGGGATGCGGTGGAAGGCCTGCCCCAGGTAGTCATCGAGCTCTATGCGTCTGTTGGTCATGCGCGGTATCGATGGCGATGGGTCATGCTATGCCATTGGGGGTATCGACACAGGCGGGTTTTCCTTGAAGCGGGCATCTTGTGTGCTGGTTTCATCATGAACGCCACGCCCGCCGGGGACGGCGCGCGTGCGATGGGGTCTTCGGTATTACCCGGTCCGCTCGGCCGGCGCGCCCTCCAGCTCCGCGAGCTCGGCCTCGCTGAAGCCGGCCGAGCGCCGGGCCTCGAGGTTGAAGGGCCCGCGCAGGCGCGGCGCGGCATGCAGCCGCGCGAGCTGCCGGTAGTGCGCCACCGGCGCCAGGCCCTGGCGTTCGCACAACCAGGCGTACCAGCGGTTGCCCACGGCGACGTGGCCGATCTCGTCGCGCAGGATCCGGTCGAGGATCTCCACCACGCGACGCGCCTCGGGCGTGTTCACCTGCTTCAGGCGCGCCTGGATCAGCGGCGTGGCGTCGAGCCCGCGCGCTTCCAATGTGCGCGGCACCAGGGCCATGCGCGCGGTCACGTCGTGCTGCGTCTTCACGCACATTTCCCACAGGCCGTTGTGCGCGGGGAAGTCGCCGTAGGCGTGGCCCAGGGCCTGCAACTGCTCGCTCAGCAGGCCGAAGTGCGTGGCCTCTTCGTGCGCCACCTGCAGCCACTGGCGGTAGAAATCGGTGGGCATGGCGGCGAAGCGCCAGACCGCGTCGAGGGCCAGGTTGATGGCGTTGAATTCGATGTGCGCGATGGCGTGCACCAGCGCGGCCAGGCCTTCGCGCGTGAACGGCGATCGCTGCGCCACCGCGTGCGGCGCCACCAGCACCGGCCGTTCGGGCCGGCCGGGCAGGGGCTGGGCGGGGTCGGGCACGAGGTCGCTGGCGGTGTCCCAGGCCGCGGCGTCGTCGGCGCCCAGGGCGCGCCAGCGCTGCCAGAGCGCGTGCGTGCGCGCGGCCTTGTCGGCCGGTTCGGCGGTGCACAGCGCAGCCAGGGCCTCGCGGCGCAGCGATGGGGTGGGGGGCATCCCTACAATTCTAGGTTTGCGATCCCCAGCCTTTCCGACACCCATCCGCAGGAGACCCCGATGGCCTTGTACGAACTCGATGGCGTTGCCCCGCAAGTGGCCGATTCGGCCTGGGTGGCCGACAGCGCCCAGGTGATGGGCAACGTGCAGCTCGCCGAAGGCAGCAGCGTGTGGTTCGGCGCCGTGCTGCGTGGCGACACCGAGACCATCACCGTGGGCAAGCACAGCAATGTGCAGGACGGCACCGTGATGCACGCCGATTACGGCTTTCCGCTGGTGGTGGGCGAGCGCGTGACCATCGGCCACCAGGTGATGCTGCACGGCTGCCAGATCGGCGACGAGACGCTGATCGGCATCGGCGCCACCGTGCTCAACGGCGCGAAGATCGGCAAGAACTGCCTGGTGGGCGCCCGTGCCCTGGTCACCGAGGGCAAGGAATTCCCCGACGGCTCCATGATCCTGGGCAGCCCCGCGAAGGTCGTGCGCCAGCTCACGCCCGAGCAGATCGAGGGCCTGCGCCGCAGCGCCGCCCACTACGTTGAAAACGCCGAGCGTTACCGCAAAGGCTTGAAAAAGACCGGCTGAGCGCCATCTGCCGGTCTTTCGTTCGAAGGAAACCCGTGTCCGAGCTCCACAAATTCGTGTTCGAAGGCCTGCCCGTGCGGGGCATGCTGGTGCGCATCACCGACGCCTGGCAGGAGATCCTGCAGCGCCGTGAGCAGGCCGGCGGCTACCCGGCGGCCGTGACCGAGCTGCTCGGCGAGATGACGGCCGCGGCCACGTTGATGCAGGCCAACATCAAGTTCAACGGCGCGCTGGTCATGCAGATCCAGGGCGACGGCCCGGTGAAGCTCGCGGTGGCCGAGATCCAGCCCGACCTGCGGCTGCGCGCCACCGCCACCGTGACCGGCGAGGTGGCCGACGACGCGCCGCTGTCGCACATGGTCAACGTGAACAACCAGGGCCGCTGCGCGATCACGCTCGACCCCAAGGACCGCCAGCCCGGCCAGCAGCCCTACCAGGGCGTGGTGCCGCTGTTCGGCGACCGCCACGAAAAGCTCGAGAAGCTCAGCGAGGTGATCGAGCACTACATGCTGCAGAGCGAGCAGCTCGACACCCGGCTGGTGCTGGCCGCCAACGACCAGATGGCCGCGGGCCTGCTGATCCAGCGCCTGCCGCTGCAGGGCGAGGCCAACCTCGCGGGCCAGTCGACCCAGCGCGACGAGGACCAGATCGGCCGCAACGAGGACTACAACCGCATCGCCATCCTCGCCTCCAGCCTCAAGCGCGAAGAGCTGCTCACGCTCGACGCCGAGACCATCCTGCGGCGCCTGTTCTGGGAAGAAGACCTGCGCCGCTTCGAACCGCTGCACGGCAACACGGGGCCGCGCTTTGCCTGCACCTGTTCGCGCGAGCGCGTGGGCAACATGCTGCGCTCGCTCGGCCGCGACGAGGTCGAGTCCATCATCGAGGAGCAGGGCGGCGTGCAGGTGAACTGCGAGTTCTGCGGTGCGGGCTACGCCTTCGACCCGGTGGACGCTGCGCAGATCTTCCTGCAGGCGCAGAACCAGCCGCCCGGCAGCGACCAGCAGCACTGATCAGCCGCTGCGGCGCGCGATGAGCGCGCGAAACAGACGGTGTTCGCACTCGGGGTCGCTGCAGGCCTCGCACTGCCAGCGGCCCCTGCCCTCGCGCAGCGCCGGGTCGTCGGGCAACAGGTCGCGGCCCAGGGCCGTGGCCACCGCCGCGAGCGCGGCGCGCAGGCGCTGCGGGCCCTGTCCGTAGATGGTCTGGTAGGCCACGCCCGCGGCCTGCAGCTCGCGCCGCAGCAGGGCGTCGATGGCTTCGCGCACCGCAGGGCTCTCACGGAAGAAGCCGTCGCTCTGCCAGGGCAGGTCCAGGCCCATGAGCAGCGTGAGGCCGATGCGCCGCTGCGCCGCGATCGCCTCGGGCCAGAGGCTGCGGTCGCCGAAGTAGTGCTCGCTGTAGGCCGCCACCACCAGGGCAGTGGTGTCGGCGATGACCACGCCGGCGCGGGCCTGCTCGATGAGGGCGGTCTGTTCGGCCGCGATGGCCGCCTGCTCGTGCGCCAGGGGCGCGCGGCCCGCGGCCTCGCACCAGGCGCGCAGGTGCTCGGGCACCAGGGCCGTGGCCAGCCCCTGCGCCGCCAGGGCCTCATGGAGCTGCCGTGCCAGCGTGCTCTTGCCGCTGGATTCGCCGCCGAGCAGCGCGACGCTGAGCATGGGCGAGGGCGCGCGGCTCAGCGCGCGATCTGCACGAAGATTTCGTTGGGCTTGACCATGCCCAGCTCGCGCCGCGCGAGCTCTTCGACCATTTCCAGGCCTTCCTGCAGATCGCGCAGCTCGCTGGCGATCTGCTGGTTGCGCTGTTGCGCGTCGGCGTTGGCCTTTTGCTGGGCCACGAGCTCGCGCTCGAGCTTCTTCACCTGCGGCACGCTGCCGCGCCCGAACCACAGCTGTGCATGCAGCACCAGCAACAGTGCCACGAGCAGGCCGGGGATCAGGCGGTTGGCCACGGGCGTCAGCGCAGGTTGTAGAAGGCGTCGCGGCCCGGGTACACGGCCACGTCGCCCAGGTCTTCCTCGATGCGCAGCAGCTGGTTGTACTTGGCCATGCGGTCCGAGCGCGAGAGCGAGCCGGTCTTGATCTGGCCGGCGTTGGTGCCCACGGCGATGTCGGCGATGGTGTTGTCCTCGGTCTCGCCGCTGCGGTGGCTGATGACCGCGGTGTAGCCCGCGCGCTTGGCCATCTCGATGGCGGCGAAGGTCTCGGTCAGCGTGCCGATCTGGTTGATCTTGATCAGGATCGAGTTGCCGATGCGCTTGTCGATGCCTTCCTTGAGGATCTTGGTGTTGGTGACGAACAGGTCGTCGCCCACCAGCTGCACCTGCTGGCCCAGGCGCTCGGTAAGCACCTTCCAGCCGTCCCAGTCGCCTTCGGCCATGCCGTCTTCGATGCTCACGATCGGGTACTTGTCGCACCAGGTGGCCAGCACGTTGGTCCATTCCTCGGCGGACAGCACCAGGCCTTCGCCCTCGAGGTGGTACTTGCCGTCCTTGTAGAACTCGCTCGAGGCGCAGTCGAGGCCGAGCGCGATCTGCTCGCCGGGCGTGTAGCCGGCGGCGCTGATGGCGTCGAGCAGCAGCTGCAGCGCCGCTTCGTGGCCGTCGATGTTGGGCGCGAAGCCGCCTTCGTCGCCCACGGCCACGCTCATGCCCTTGTCGTGGAGGATTTTCTTGAGCGCGTGGAACACCTCGGCGCCCCAGCGCAGCGCTTCGCGAAAGCTCGGCGCGCCCACGGGAATGATCATGAGCTCCTGCAGGTCGAGGTTGTTGTTGGCGTGCGCGCCGCCGTTGATGACGTTCATCATCGGCACCGGCATCTGCACCGCGCTCATGCCGCCGAAGTAGCGGTACAGCGGCAGGCCGGCTTCTTCGGCGGCGGCGCGGGCCACGGCCATGGACACGGCCAGCATGGCGTTGGCGCCCAGGCGGCTCTTGTTCTCGGTGCCGTCGAGGTCGATCAGGGTCTTGTCGAGGAAGGCCTGCTCGGAGGCGTCCAGGCCCAGCACGGCCTCGCTGATCTCGGTGTTGATGTGCTCGACCGCCTTGAGCACGCCCTTGCCCAGGTAGCGGGTCTTGTCGCCGTCGCGCAGCTCGATGGCTTCGCGCGAGCCGGTGGACGCGCCCGAGGGCACGGCGGCGCGGCCCATCACGCCGCTTTCCAGCAGCACGTCGCATTCAACGGTGGGGTTGCCGCGGCTGTCCAGCACTTCGCGGCCGACGATGTCAACGATGGCACTCATGGATCAAGGGTCCTCAGGTTCAGAAAAAACGATCGACAGGTATCAAGCCACGGCCTTGCTCGGCTGGCGCTGGGCCTGGTGCACCAGCGCGGCCTTCACGTAGGCGTTGAACAGCGGGTGGCCGGCCCAGGGCGTGGACTTGAATTCGGGGTGGAACTGCACGCCCACGTACCAGGGGTGCACCGCCTGTGGCAGCTCGACGATCTCGGTGAGCTGTTCGCGCTGCGTGAGTGCAGAAATCACCAGGCCGGCCGCGCGCAGCTGATCGAGGTAGTTCACGTTGGCCTCGTAGCGGTGGCGGTGGCGCTCGGTCACCACGTCGCCGTAGATGCTGTGCGCCAGCGTGCCCTTGGCCACGTCGGAGCTCTGCGCGCCCAGGCGCATGGTGCCGCCGAGGTCGGAGTTGGCGTCGCGCACCTGGATGCTGCCGTCCTCGTTCTTCCACTCGGTGATGAGGGCGATCACGGGGTGCGGCGTGTCGGCTTCGAATTCGGTGCTGTTGGCGTCTTTGAGGCCGGCCACGTGCCGCGCGTATTCGATGGTGGCGACCTGCATGCCCAGGCAGATGCCCAGGTAGGGCACCTTGTGCTCGCGCGCGAAACGCGCCGCGCAGATCTTGCCTTCGACGCCGCGCTTGCCGAAGCCGCCGGGCACGAGGATGGCGTCGAAGTGGCCCAGCACTTGCGCCACGTTGGCGGGGGTGATGGTTTCCGAGTCGATGTACGAAATGGCGGCTTTGGCCTGGTTCTTCAGGCCCGCGTGGCGCAGCGCCTCGTTGAGCGACTTGTAGCTGTCGGACAGGTCGACGTACTTGCCGACCATGGCGATCTGCACCGTGGCCTTGGGGTGCTCCACGGCGTGCACCAGGTCGTCCCAGCGCTTGAGGTTGGCCGGCGGCGTGTTCAGGCGCAGCTTGTCGCAGATCAGGCCGTCGAGCCCCTGCTCGTGCAGCATGCGCGGCACCTTGTAGATGGTGTCCACGTCCCACATGCTGATCACGCCCCATTCGGGCACGTTGCTGAACAGGCTGATCTTGGCGCGCTCTTCGTCGGGAATGCGGCGGTCGGCGCGGCAGAGCAGGGCGTCGGCCTGGATGCCGATCTCGCGCAGCTTCTGGGCGGTGTGCTGCGTGGGCTTGGTCTTGAGCTCGCCGGCGGCGGCGATCCAGGGCACGTAGCTCAGGTGCACGAAGGCCGAGCTGTTGGGGCCCAGGCGCAGGCTCATCTGGCGCACGGCCTCGAGGAAGGGCAGCGATTCGATGTCGCCCACGGTGCCGCCGATCTCGACGATGGCCACGTCGACCGCGTCGGCCGTGCCTTCGCCCGAGCCCTTGCGGATGAATTCCTGGATCTCGTTGGTGACGTGCGGGATCACCTGCACGGTCTTGCCGAGGTAGTCGCCGCGGCGTTCCTTCTCGAGCACCGACTGGTAGATCTTGCCGGTGGTGAAGTTGTTGGCCTTGCGCATGCGCGTTTCGATGAAACGCTCGTAGTGGCCCAGGTCGAGGTCGGTCTCGGCGCCGTCGTCGGTGACGAACACCTCGCCGTGCTGGAACGGCGACATGGTGCCCGGGTCCACGTTGATGTACGGGTCGAGCTTGATGAGGGTGACTTTGAGGCCGCGCGATTCGAGAAGCGCGGCAAGCGACGCAGAAGCAATGCCCTTGCCCAGGGAGGACACCACACCGCCGGTGACGAACACGTATTTGGTCATGACTCGGGCGAGCCCGCGGGCTCGCTCAGGTGGGAAATTCCGATTATAGGTGGGGTGCCCGGCCCGCCCTGAGGCCCCCGGGGTTGTCCCGGGGCGCTGCTACATTGCGCCCCATGAGCGATCTCGCGGGAAAACACATCGTGCTCGGCCTCAGCGGCGGGGTGGCCTGTTACAAGGCGGCGGAGTTCTGCCGCGGCCTGATCAAGGCCGGCGCCACGGTGCAGGTGGTCATGACCGAAGCGGCCGAACACTTCATCACCCCGGTAACCATGCAGGCCCTGTCGGGCCGGCCGGTCTACAGCTCGCAGTGGGACGCCCGCGAGGGCAACAACATGCCCCACATCAACCTCAGCCGCGAGGCCGACGCCATCGTGATCGCGCCCGCGAGCGCGGATTTCATGGCCAAGCTGCTGCACGGCCGCGCCGACGACCTGCTCTCGCTGCTGTGCCTGGCGCGCCCGATCGAGCGCGTGCCGCTGATCGTGGCGCCCGCCATGAACCGCGAGATGTACGCCCACCCGGCCACGCAGCGCAACCTCGCGCAACTGCGCGCCGACGGCACCGTGGTGCTGGGCGTGGGCTCGGGCGAGCAGGCCTGCGGCGAAACCGGCGACGGCCGCATGCTCGAGCCGCACGAGCTGCTTGACGAGCTGATCGCGCATTTCCAGCCCAAGCGCCTCGCGGGCCGCCACGTGCTGATCACCGCCGGCCCCACCTTCGAAGCCATCGACCCGGTGCGCGGCATCACCAACCGCAGCAGCGGCAAGATGGGCTTCGCCATCGCGCGGGCGGCGCGCGAGGCGGGCGCACAGGTGACGCTGGTCGCCGGTCCCGTGGCCCTGCCCACGCCGCGCGGTGTGCAGCGCGTGAACGTGCAATCGGCGCTCGACATGCAGCGCGCGGTGCAGGCCAGCGCCGACGCGGCCGACGTGTTCATCGCCGCCGCCGCGGTGGCCGACTGGCGGCCCGCCACCGAGGCCGGCCAGAAGATCAAGAAGGACGGCAGCGGCGCCGTGCCCGCGCTGGCCTTCGTGGAGAACCCCGACATCCTCGCCGGCGTGGCCGCCAGCGCGCGCGCGCAAAGTGGCGCGCTCTACTGCGTGGGCTTTGCCGCCGAAAGCCACGACCTGCTGGCCCACGCCCAGGCCAAGCGCGCGCGCAAGGGCGTGCCGCTGCTGGTGGGCAACATCGGCCCCGACACCTTCGGACTCGACCACAACGCGCTGCTGCTGGTGGACGCGCAGGGCGCGCGCGAGCTGCCCCGTGCCGACAAGCTCTCGCTGGCGCGCGCGCTGGTGGCCGAGATCGCGCAGCGCCTGGGCTGAGCGCCGCGAGCCCGTGCCCCGAATGGACACCCCCGCCTGCCCGGCCGATCCCCTGACCCCCTGGCTCACGCGTGTCTCCGTGGGCACACGCCACCTGCGCGGCCCCGCGCCCAGCCCGGCCGATCTGCTGCGCATGACCGAAGCGGCGCTGCGCGCCCCGGACCACGCGGGCCTGGTCCCGTTTCGCTTCGCCGTGGTGCGCGACGGCGCGCGCGAGCGGCTCGGTGCGCTCTTCGAGCGGGTGGCGCTGGCGCAAGGCAAGGCCCCCGAGCAGGCGCTGCGCGACCGCGCGCGCGCCACCGACCCGCCGCTGCTGGTGGCCGTGATCGCGCGCATCGACGCCGGCCACCCCCTGGCCACCGTGCACGAGCAGTGGATCGCGCTCGGCGGCGCGCTCAGCAACTTCCTCACCGCGGCCCATGCCATGGGCTACGGCGGCAAGATGCTCTCGGGCAGCAAGGTGCGCGCCCAGGCCGTGATGTCGGCCTTCTGCCGCCCGGGTGAAAGCCTGGTGGGCTGGATGGTGCTGGGCACGCCGCAGGGCCAGGGCCAGCCCAAGTTCCACAAACCCCGCGCCGATGCGGTGCTGACCGACTGGGTGGCGCCGGGCGACACGCCGGCCCAGTAACATCCGCCGCCGGCCTGACGCCTTCCCTTGTCCGCAAGGCGTCGGCCGTTTTTTCGAGTCCTTTCCTCTCTTCACCAGGAAGCCGCCATGAGCCTTCGTTCCTTCTTCCAACCCGTTCGCGGCGCGCTGCTGCTGGCCGCCGGCCTGATCGCCTTCGGCGCGCAGGCGCAGACCGTGTTCCGCGTCACCACCATCCCCGAAGAAGCCGCCA
The DNA here is from genome assembly GCF_011388215.1 of Hydrogenophaga crocea. Taxonomy (NCBI): domain Bacteria; kingdom Pseudomonadati; phylum Pseudomonadota; class Betaproteobacteria; order Burkholderiales; family Comamonadaceae; genus Hydrogenophaga; species Hydrogenophaga crocea. Next base: position 2,110,634 of record NZ_CP049989.1, on the reverse strand, counting down.
CCGAGCAGGTGCGCAAGTTCACGCCGCTGGCGCAGTACCTCGAGAAGCAGCTCGGCGTGAAGGTGGAATTCACGCCGGTGAACGACTACCCCGCGGCGGTGGAAGCGCTGGTGAACAAGAAGGTCGATCTGGTGTGGTTCGGCGGCTTCACCTTCGTGCAGGCCCACCTGCGCTCGGGCGGCAAGGTGGTGCCGCTCGCGCAGCGCGAGGAAGACACCAAGTTCCAGTCGGTGTTCATCGCCAAGACCGATTCGGGCATCAAGTCGCTGGCCGACATGAAGGGCAAGCAGGTGTCGTTCGGGTCGCAGAGCAGCACCTCGGGCCACCTCATGCCGCGCAGCTTCCTGCTGCAGGCCAACATCAACCCCGAGAAAGACTTTGCGCGCGTGGCCTACAGCGGCGCGCACGACGCGACCATCGCCTCGGTGGTGAGCGGCAAGGTCGACGCGGCGGCGCTCGACATCACGGTGTGGCGCAAGTTCGTGGGCGAGAACAAGGTCGACACCAAGGCGGTCGATGTGTTCTACACCACGCCCGGCTACTTCAACTACAACTGGTCGGTGCACGCCGACATGCCCAAGGCCATGCAGGACAAGGTCAAGGCCGCGCTGATCGGCCTGTCGCCCGCGGTGCCCGAGCAGGCCGAGATCCTCAAGCTCAACCGCGCCACGCGCTACATCGAGACCCGGCCCGAGAACTACAAGGGCCTGGAGGCGGCGGCGCGCAGCGCGGGCCTGATCTGAGCGCTGCGCGCGCTCAGGCCCGGCTCACTGCCTCCAGCGTCTCCGCGATCAGCCCCAGCGTCTGCTGCTGCGTGAGCGTGGCCGGTCGCTGTGAGCTGGTGGCCAGGCTCAGCCGCGTGCGCAGCGGCGGCGTGATGCCGCGCAGGCTGTAGGCCGAGGGCCGGATCGAGCTGGCCACCGCGTTGCGCGAGAGCAGGGCGGCGCCCGCGCCGTCGGCCACCAGGTCGAGGATGGCCGACACGCCGTCGATCTCCAGCGCCACGTTCGGCCGGCAGCCGATGTTGGCGAGTTCGGCCTCCACCTGCATGCGCAGTGCGTTGGGCCGGCTCGGAATGATCAGCGGCACCTCGGCCAGCGCGCGCAGCGGCAGCGGCGAGGGCGGGGGGTCTTCGCTCAGACCCCGCGGTCGCGGCTGCACCAGCCACAGCTCCTCCTCGCGCAGCGGCTGCAGCTCGATCTCGGGCATGGGCTGCGCGTTGTAAAGCACCGCGATGTCGATGCGCCCCGTGAGCAGCCATTCCTGCATGCTGGTCGACAGGCCCTCGCTGATCGACAGGCTGGCCTCGGGCAGGCGCTGGCGGAAGGCGCGTGTGAGCGGCACCGTGAGCACGCGCGCCAGGCTGGGCGGCAGCGCCAGCGCCACCCGGCCCGCGAGCGAACCGCGCACCCGACCCAGCTCTTCGCGCGCGCGCTCGACCTGGTGCAGGATGCCGCGCCCGTGGGCCAGCAGCAGCTTGCCGGCCTCGGTGGGCGTGGCGCCGCGGCCGTTGCGCACCAGCAGGGTCTGGCGCAGTTCCACCTCGAGCAGGCGCACCTGGCGCGACAGCGCGGGCTGGGCCACGTCGAGCGCGATGGCGGCGCGCGTGAAGCTGCCGAGTTCGGCCACGCGCACGAAGTATTCGAGTTGTTTGAGGTCCATGGGGCTGGGGGATTCGAGATATCGGATTTTGTTCTAGCTGATAGCCCGACGTGTGGGTTTTCGCACAGCGAGCGGCTGGCCACAATGCGCGGTCATGCCCGATACCCCTTCCGCCCCTTCCACCCCAGCCGGCGCCCTGCGGGGCATTTCGTCCATGGCCACCCGCCTGGTGCTGGCCGAGCTCACCGCGGCCTACACCGCGCGCAGCGGCCAGGCCGTGGCCATCGAATCGGTGGGCGGTGTGGACGCGGCCAAGCGCGTTGCGGGCGGTGAGGCCTTCGACGTGGTGATCCTCGCCAGCGACGCGATCGACAAGCTGATCGCGGCCGGCCACCTGCGGCCCGGCCGCGTGGACCTGGTGCGCAGCGGCGTGGCCGCCTGCGTGCGCGAAGGCAGCCCCGTGCCCGACCTCTCGAACGAAGCGGCCGTGAAGTCGGCGGTGCTGGCCGCCGAGCGCATCAGCTACTCCACCGGCCCGAGCGGCGTGGCGCTGCAGAAGCTGTTCGAGCGCTGGGGCATGGCCGACGCGGTGGCCGGCAAGACGGTGCAGGCGCCCCCGGGCGTGCCCGTGGCCTCGCTGGTGGCCAAGGGCGAGGTGGCGCTGGGCTTTCAGCAACTGAGCGAGCTGCTCAATGTGTCGGGCATCACCATCGTGGGCCCGCTGCCCGAGGCCATCCAGATCGTCACCGTGTTCAGCGCGGGCATCACCGCGAACACCGCGCGCGCCGACGCGGTGCGCGCGCTGCTGGACTTCATGAACACGCCCGAGGCCGACGCCGCCAAGCAGCGCCAGGGCATGTCCGCCGCGGCCTGAGTCATTCCAACACCAGAACACCCTAAGGAGACCCCATGTCACTGATCATCGACTGCCACGGCCACTACACCACGGCCCCGAAGGCGCTGGAGAACTGGCGCAATGCCCAGATCGCGGGCATCAAGGACCCGGCGCAAATGCCCAGGGCGTCCGACCTGAAGATCAGCGACGACGAACTGCGCGAGTCGATCGAGACCAACCAGCTCAAGCTCATGAAGGAGCGTGGCAGCGACATCACGTTGTTCAGCCCGCGCGCGAGCTTCATGGCGCACCACATCGGCGACTTCGCCGTGTCGAGCACCTGGGCCGCGATCTGCAACGAACTCTGCTACCGCGTGTCCACGCTGTTCCCCGAGCACTTCGTGCCCGTGGCCATGCTGCCGCAGTCGCCCGGTGTCGATCCCGCCACCTGCATCCCCGAGCTGGAGAAGTGCGTCAAGGAATACGGCGCGGTCGGCATCAACCTCAACCCCGATCCCTCGGGCGGCCACTGGACCAGCCCGCCGCTGACCGACCGCCACTGGTACCCCATCTACGAAAAGATGGTGGAGTACGACCTGCCGGCCATGATCCACGTGAGCACGAGCTGCAACGCCTGCTTCCACACCACGGGCGCGCACTACCTCAACGCCGACACCACGGCCTTCATGCAGCTGATCCAGGGCGACCTGTTCAAGGACTTCCCCACGCTGAAGTTCCTGATCCCGCACGGCGGCGGCGCGGTGCCCTACCACTGGGGCCGCTTCCGCGGTCTGGCGCAGGAGATGAAGAAGCCGCTGCTGACCGAGCACGTGCTCAACAACGTGTTCTTCGACACCTGCGTGTACCACCAGCCCGGCATCGACCTGCTCAACACCGTGATCCCGGTCAAGAACGTGCTGTTCGCCTCCGAGATGATCGGCGCGGTGCGCGGCATCGACCCCACCACGGGCCACTACTACGACGACACCAAGCGCTACATCGAAGCCTCGAAGATCCTGTCGGCCGACGACAAGCACGCGATCTACGAAGGCAATACGCGCCGCGTGTTCTCGCGCCTGGACGCGCGCCTCAAGGCCAAGGGCCTGTAACCGCTTTCGAAGGAACCGACATGTACGAACTTGGCGTTGTCTACCGCAACATCCAGCGCGCCGACCGCGCAACCGCCGACGCGCTCGCCGCGCTGGGCTCGGCCACCGTGCACGAGGCCATGGGCCGCGTGGGCCTGCTCAAGCCCTACATGCGCCCCATCTTCAGCGGCGCGCAGGTGAGCGGCACGGCCGTCACGGTGCTGCTGCACCCGGGCGACAACTGGATGATGCACGTCGTGGCCGAGCAGATCCAGCCGGGCGACATCGTGGTGGCGGCCATCACCGCCGAGTGCACCGACGGCTACTTCGGCGACCTGCTGGCCACCAGCTTCCAGGCCCGCGGCGCGCGCGCCCTGGTGATCGACGCCGGCGTGCGCGACGTGAAGACCTTGAAGGAAATGAACTTCCCGGTCTGGAGCAAGGCCATCAGCAGCAAGGGCACCATCAAGGCCACGCTGGGCTCGGTGAACATCCCAGTGGTGTGCGCGGGCATGTGGGTCACGCCCGGTGACGTGATCGTGGCCGACGACGACGGCGTGGTCTGCGTGCCGCGCGAGAAGGCCGCGGCCACGCTCGAGGCCGCGCGCAAGCGCGAGGCCAACGAAGGCGAGAAGCGCGACAAGCTCGCCAGCGGCGTGCTCGGCCTGGACATGTACAAGATGCGCGAACCGCTGGCCGCCGCGGGCCTGAAATACATCGACTGAAAGCACGCGATGAGCAAACCGACTTCCGGCGACTTCACCAAGACCGCGGGCTGGCTCGACTGGTTCGACGGCCCGAGCAAGCCGCGCTTCGTGCTGCCTGCGGGCAGCGTGGACGCGCACTGCCACGTGTTCGGCCCCGGCGCCGAATTCCCCTACGCGCCCGAGCGCAAGTACACGCCCTGCGACGCGAGCAAGCAGCAGCTGTTCGCGCTGCGCGACCACCTGGGCTTTGCGCGCAACGTGATCGTGCAGGCCACCTGCCACGGCGCCGACAACCGCGCCATGGTCGACGCCTGCCTGAGCAGCGGCGGCAAGGCGCGCGGCGTGGCCACCGTCAAGCGCAGCGTGACCGACGACGAGCTGCAGCGGCTGCACGCCGCGGGCGTGCGCGGCGTGCGCTTCAACTTCGTCAAGCGCCTGGTCGATTTCACGCCCAAGGACGAGCTGATGGAGATCGCGGGCCGCATCAAGGCCCTGGGCTGGCACGTGGTGATCTACTTCGAGGCGGTGGACCTGCCCGAGCTCTGGGACTTCTTCACCGCGCTGCCCACCACCGTGGTGGTCGACCACATGGGCCGCCCCGACGTGAGCAAGCCCGTGGACGGCCCCGAGTTCGCGCTGTTCCTCAAGTTCATGCGCGAGCATGAAAACGTGTGGAGCAAGGTGAGCTGCCCCGAGCGCCTCTCGGTCGCCGGCCCCAAGGCCCTGAACGGCGAGCAGGCCGCGTACCGCGACGTGGTGCCGTTTGCGCGCAAGGTGGTCGAGACCTTCCCCGACCGCGTGCTCTGGGGCACCGACTGGCCGCACCCCAACCTCAAGGACCACATGCCCGACGACGGCCTGCTGGTCGACTTCATCCCGCACATCGCGCCCACCGCCGCGTTGCAGAAGAAGCTGCTGGTGGACAACCCGATGCGCCTTTACTGGCCCGAGGAGGTCTGACATGGCCCTGGACAAACCCTACAAGGACGTGCCCGGCACGACCATCTTCGACGCCGATCAAAGCCGCAAGGGCTACTGGCTCAACCAGTTCTGCATGAGCCTCATGAAGGCCGAGAACCGCGAGCGCTTCAAGAAGGACGAGCGCGCCTACCTCGACGAGTGGGCCATGAGCGAAGAGCAGAAGCAGGCCGTGCTCGCACGCGACCTCAACCGCTGCATCGCGCTCGGCGGCAACATCTACTTCCTCGCCAAGATCGGCGCCACCGACGGCAAGAGCTTCCAGCAGATGGCGGGCTCCATGACCGGCATGTCCGAAGAGGAGTACCGCAACATGATGATCAACGGCGGGCGCGACCCGAAATGGGGAAGGAGCTGACACCATGGCACGCATCACCGCATCCGTGTACACCTCGCACGTGCCCGCCATCGGCGCGGCGCTCGACCTGGGCAAGACCCACGAGCCGTACTGGCAGCCTGTGTTCAAGGGCTACGAGTACTCCAAGCAGTGGATGAAGGAGAACAAGCCCGACGTGATCTTCCTGGTCTACAACGACCACGCGACCGCGTTCAGCCTGGACATCATCCCCACCTTCGCCATCGGCACCGCGGCCGAGTACCAGCCCGCCGACGAGGGCTGGGGCCCGCGCCCCGTGCCCAAGGTCATCGGCCACCCCGAGCTCGCCTCGCACATCGCGCAGAGCGTGATCCAGCAGGACTTCGACCTCACCATCGTGAACAAGATGGACGTGGACCACGGCCTCACCGTGCCGCTGTCGCTCATGTGCGGCGAGCAGGACCCGGTCAAGGGCGCGTGGCCCTGCCCGGTCATTCCGTTCGCGGTCAACGTGGTGCAGTACCCGGTGCCCAGCGGCCGCCGCTGCTTCAACCTGGGCCAGGCGATCCGCAAGGCGGTGGAAAGCTACGACGAAGACCTCAAGGTGCATATCTGGGGCACGGGTGGCATGAGCCACCAGTTGCAGGGCCCGCGCGCGGGCCTGATCAACAAGGACTTCGACAACCGCTTCCTCGACCTGCTCGAGACCAACCCCGCCGCGGCCGCCGACATCCCGCACATCGACTACGTGCGCGAGGCCGGCAGCGAGGGCATCGAACTCGTGATGTGGCTGATCGCGCGCGGCGCGATGGCCGACGTGGCGGGCGGTCCGCTGCCCAAGGTGAAGCACCGCTTCTTCCACGTGCCCGCGAGCAACACCGCCGTGGGCCACCTGATCCTGGAGAACTGAACATGAGCAACAAGACCATCAAAGTCGCGCTGGCCGGCGCGGGCGCTTTCGGCGTCAAGCACCTGGACGGCATCAAGAACATCGACGGCGTCGAGGTGATCTCGCTGATCGGCCGCGAGCTCGACAAGACCAAAGAAGTCGCGGCCAAGTACGGCATCGGCCACGTCACCACCGAGCTTGCCGAATCGCTGGCCATCCCCGAGCTCGACGCGGTGATCCTGTGCACGCCCACGCAGATGCACGCCGAGCAGACCATCGCGTGCCTCAAGGCCGGCAAGCACGTGCAGGTGGAGATCCCCCTGGCCGACAGCCTGGCTGGCGCGCAGGCCGTGGTCGACCTGCAGAAGCAGACCGGCCTGGTGGCCATGTGCGGCCACACCCGCCGCTTCAACCCCAGCCACCAGTACGTGCACCAGAAGATCGCCGCGGGCGAGTTCAACATCCAGCAGATGGATGTGCAGACCTATTTCTTCCGCCGCACCAACACCAACGCGCTGGGTCAGCCGCGCAGCTGGACCGACCACCTGCTGTGGCACCACGCCGCGCACACGGTCGACCTGTTCGCCTACCAGGCCAACAGCCCCATCGTGCAGGCCAACGCCATCCAGGGCCCGATCCACCCGGTGCTGGGCATCGCCATGGACATGAGCATCCAGCTCAAGGCCGCCAACGGCGCCATCTGCACGCTCTCGCTCTCGTTCAACAACGACGGCCCGCTCGGCACCTTCTTCCGCTACATCGGCGACACCGCGACCTACATCGCGCGCTACGACGACCTGTTCAACGGCAAGGAAGAGAAGATCGACGTCTCGAAGGTGGACGTGAGCATGAACGGCATCGAGCTGCAGGACCGCGAGTTCTTCGCCGCCATCCGCGAGGGCCGCGAGCCCAACGCCAGCGTGGCCCGCGTGTTCGCCTGCTACCAGGTGCTGCACGAGCTCGAGCAAAAGCTCAACGCCCAGGGTTGAACGCCATGCAGACCCGCGCCCTCGGCCCCTTCACCGTCTCGGCCATCGGCCTGGGCTGCATGAACATCTGCCACGCCTACGGCCCGCCGGTGCCCGACGCGCAGGCCGAGCGGCTGCTGCTGGCCGCGCTCGACGACGGCGTGACCCACTTCGACACCGCCGCGCTCTACGGCTTTGGCGCCAGCGAGACCACGGTGGGCCGCGTGCTCTCGGCGCACCGCAGCCGCTTCACGCTCGCGAGCAAGTGCGGCATGCAGGGCGTGGACGTGAAAGGCGACGGCCAGCTGGTGCGCGTGATCGACGGCCGCCCGGCCACGCTGCGCGCCACCTGCGAGGCCGCGCTCAAGCGGCTGCGCACCGACGTCATCGACCTGTACTACCTGCACCGCTGGGACAAGCAGGTGCCGATCGAAGAGAGCGTGGGCGCGCTCGGCGACCTGGTGCGCGCGGGCAAGATCCGCGCGGTCGGCCTGTCCGAGGTGTCGGCCGCCACGCTGCGCAAGGCGCACGCCGAGCACCCGATCGCCGCGGTGCAGACCGAGTACTCGCTGTGGACGCGCAACCCCGAGATCGCGGTGCTCGAGGCCTGCCGCGAGATCGGCGCGGCCTTCGTGGCCTTCAGCCCCACCGGGCGTGGCTTCCTCGCCGGCGACCTCGACCCCGCCGCCTTCGACGCCAAGGACATCCGCCGCAGCATGCCGCGCTTTGCCGCCCCGCACTGGGCCGCCAACCAGCGCCTGCTGCCGGCCTACCGCGCCATCGCGGCCGAGGCGGGCTGCACGCCGGCCCAGCTCTCGCTGGCCTGGGTGCTGCACAAGGCGCCGCACATCCACGCCTTGCCGGGCACCGCCAACATCGAGCACCTGCGCGAGAACAACCGCGCGGCGGACGTCGTGCTGAGCGCCGACCTGATGCAACGGCTCGACGCGCTCATCAACCCGCGCACCGTCAGCGGCAGCCGCTACAGCGACCAGGCCAACCGCGAGGTGGACACCGAGGTCTTCGCCGACTGAGCGCGCGCGGCTGTCACCCAGGTGAGCGGCGCGCGGCCGATCCGCCGCTATGGTGCGGGGCATTTTCCTCCGATGCCCCCGCCATGAACTTCGACCTCTCCGACGAACTGAAAGCGCTGCAGCAGCGCACCCGCGATTTCATCCGCGAGCAGGTGCTGCCGCTGGAGAACGACCCCCGCCAGGACAGCCACGGCCCGCACCCGGCGCTGCGCGACGAGCTGGTGGCGCGCGCCCGCGCGGCCGGGCTGCTCACGCCGCACGCCTCGGTCGAGCTCGGCGGTCTGGGCCTGTCGCACACCGCCAAGGCCGTGGTGTTCGAAGAGGCGGGCTATTCCTGGCTCGGCCCCACCGCGCTCAACATCCACGCGCCCGACGAAGGCAACATCCACCTCATGGAGGCCGTGGCCTCGCCCGCGCAGAAAGCGCGCTGGCTGGTGCCGCAGGTGCAGGGCCGCACGCGTTCGTGCTTCGCCATGACCGAGCCCGCGCCCGGCGCGGGCGCCGACCCCGGCATGCTGCAGACCACCGCGGTGCGCGACGGCGCGGGCTACCGCATCAACGGCCGCAAGTGGTTCATCACCGGCGCCGACGGGGCCGACTACGCGATCGTGATGGCGCGCATGGAAGACGGCACCGCCACGATGTTCCTCGCCGACATGGACCAGCCCGGCATCGTGCTCGAGCGCAACATGGACGCCATGGACCGCTGCTTCACCGGCGGCCACGGCGTGCTGCGCTTCGACAACCTCTACGTGCCCGAGGCCGACATCCTGGGTGAGCCCGGCAAGGGCTTTCGCTACGCGCAGGTGCGGCTGGCGCCCGCGCGGCTCACCCATTGCATGCGCTGGCTCGGCCAGGCGCGGCGCGCGCACGACATCGCGGTGGACTACGCGCGCCGCCGCCAGGCCTTCGGCCGGCCGCTGGCCGAGCACGAGGGCGTGGGCTTCATGCTGGCCGACAACGACATGGACCTGCAGACCGCGCGCCTGCACATCTGGCACACGGCCTGGCTGCTCGACCAGGGGCAGCGCTGCAACTTCGAGTCGAGCCGCGCCAAGGTGGTGTGCTCCGAGGCCGAGTGGCGCGTGGTGGACCGTTGCGTGCAGATCCTGGGCGGGCAGGGCGTGACCGGCGAGACCGCGGTGATGCGCATCTTCACCGACATGCGGGCCTTCCGCATCTACGACGGCCCGAGCGAGGTGCACCGCTGGAGCATGGCGCGCAAGATCGTGCAGGGCGAGGCCGCGGCCGCGCGCTGAGCCGAAACAAAACGACATCAAGCGATACCGCCCCGAGACCCGGTGTCGGGGGCCCGATCGCACCATGGCGGCCTGTTCAACACCGTTCCGGAAGGACCGCCATGAAACCCTGGATCCGTCGCACCTTCATAGTCCTCACCGGCGTCACCGTGCTCGCCGGGGGCCTCGCGGCCTGCGGCCACCGCCCCCACCACGGCCCGGCCTCGCCCGAGCAGGTGGCCGAGTGGCGCGGCAAGGCGGTCGAGCGTGTCAGCCGCAAGCTCGATCTCGACACCGCCCAGCGCCAGAAGCTCGACGTGCTGGCCGACAAGCTGGTGGCCCAGCGCCAGGCCATGATGGGCCCGGCCGGCGAGCCGCGCGAGGCCATGCGTGCGCTGGTGGCGGGCGAGAAGTTCGACCGCGCGCGCGCCCTGCACCTGCTCGACGAAAAGACCCGTGTGTTGCAGGTGGCCACGCCCGAGGTCATCAACGCCCTGGCCGACTTCTACGACAGCCTCAACCCGACGCAGCAGGCCGAGGTTCGCGGCTTCCTGGAGAAGCGCCGCGGCTGGTTCCAGCGCGGCTGAGGGGGCGGACGCGGTGTGAGAATGCGCGCATGCCCCGCATCCTGCTGATCGACGACGACACGCAGCTCGGCCCGCCGCTGGCGAGCTACTTCCAGCGCTTCGACCTGGCGCTGGTGCAGGCGTTTCGGCCCAGCGAGGGCCTGGCCGAGTTGCGCCGCGGCGGCTTCGACGCCGCCATCCTCGACGTGATGCTGCCCGAGATGGACGGCTTCGAGCTCTGCCGCACCATCCGCAAGCAGAGCGACCTGCCCATCGTGATGCTCACCGCGCGCGGCGACGTGATGGACCGCGTGGTGGGCCTGGAACTGGGCGCCGACGACTACCTGCCCAAGCCCTTCGAGCCGCGCGAACTCGTGGCGCGCGTACAAACCGTGCTGCGCCGCCGCGTGGCCGCGCCCGCGCCGCGGCCCGAACCCGGCGTGCTGGCCTTCGAAGGCCTGCGCATCGACCCGGCGCGGCGCGAGGTGCTGCGCCAGGGCGAACGCGTGGAGCTCACCGGCACCGAGTTCGAACTGCTGCACCTGCTCGCGCGCGAGGCGGGGCGCGTGCTCAGCCGCGACGACATCCTCAACCACCTGCGCGGTCACGAGGCCGAGCTGCTCACGCGCGCGGTCGACATCGTGGTGAGCCGGCTGCGCCGCAAGCTCGAACCGCTCGACTGCATCAAGACGCTGCGCAACGCGGGCTATTCGCTCGCGCTGCGGCGCGAGGCCTGAGCGGCCATGCGGCGCTTTCACCGCCTTCGCCATTCGGTCAAGCTGCGCCTGCTGGTGGTGTTCCTGCTGCTCGCGTTCGCGGTCGCCTTCATCTTCATCGGTGGCGCGCAGCGCGCGTTCACGCTGGGCTGGAAAGAGGCTGCGCAACCGCTGCTGGCCGATTACCTGGACCGGCTGGCGAACGACATCGCGCCGCAGGGCACGCCCGAGACCGAGCGTGCGCGTGCGCTCACCGAGCGCCTGCCGCTGGTGACGGTGGACATCAGCGGGCCGCGGGTGCAATGGCGATCGCACCCCGAGCTGCCCGCGGGGGGCTGGCGGCGCGACGCCTTTCACGGCCGCGACGCCGAGCAATGGGAAGCCCTGGTGCAGCGCCGCACCGCCGATGGCCACCGGATCGAGTTCGGCGTCGACACCTCGGCCGCGATGGCCCGGCCGCGGATGCTGGTGTGGGCGCTGCTGTCGCTGCTGCTCGTCACGGCGCTGGCCTTCGGGTACCTGCGCCGGCTGCTGCGCCCGCTCGACGACATCCGCGCCGGCGCCATGCGCTTCGGCGCCGGTGACTTCGGCCAGCCCATCGTGCTGCCGCCGCGCCGCCGCCACGACGAGCTCGGCGAACTCGCGGCCACCATCAACACCATGGGCCAGGACATCGAGCAGATGCTTCAGGCGCAGCGCGCGCTGCTGCTGGCCATCAGCCACGAGCTGCGCAGCCCGCTCACGCGCGCGCGGCTCAACACCGAGCTGCTGCCCGAGACCGCCGAGGTGAACCCTCAGCGCGAAGCCCTGCTGCGCGACCTCGGCGAGATGGCGCGCCTCATCAACGACCTGCTCGAGAGCGAGCGCCTGGCCGGCCGCCACGCGGTGCTGCAGCGCGAACCCACCGACCCGGCCGCACTCGCGCGCGAGGTGATCGACGAACTCGCCGCCGTGCGGCCCGAGGCGCAGCGCACCGTGCTGCGCGTGGCCGAGAACCTGCCCCCGGTGCCGCTCGACCGCGTGCGCATGCGCCTGCTGCTGCGCAACCTGCTCGACAACGCCCTGCGCCACGCCGGCGACGCGGCGGCGCCGGTGGAACTGCACCTGGCGCACGCCGACGGCGGCGTGCGCTTCGTGGTGCGCGACCACGGCCCGGGCGTGCCCGAAGAACGCCTGTCGCAACTGGGCCAGGCCTTCTACCGCCCCGACAGCGCCCGCACCCGCGACGCGGGCGGGGTGGGGCTGGGGCTGTACCTGTGCCGGCTGGTGGCGCAGGCGCACGGCGGGCGCTGCGAGATTCGCAACGCGCACCCGGGGTTGCGGGTGAGCGTGACCTTGCCCGCCTGAGCGCGCGGCCCCTGCCCCGGGGCCTCAGGCCCGCGGCCGGTTCGCCATGAGCAGCTCGTAAAGCCCCTGCGCCGCCGACGACAGCGCGCGGTCGGCGCGGCGCACCAGGAACACCTGCCGCTTGAGCCCGGTCGACACCACCGGCCGCGCGCGCAGCTCCGGGTGGTCGAAGTGGAACAGCGTGAGCGAGGGCACGATGGAAATGCCCAGGCCTTCGCGCACCATGGCGGCCACGGTGCTGAGCTGCTCGAGCTCCATCAGCGTCTGCAGCCGGTTCGGGTAGATCGCGGCCTCCACGTACTGGCGCACGCTGCTCGAGCGCGCGAGCTGGACGATGGGCCAGGCCGCGAGCTCGGCAAGCTTGAGCTTGCCGCTCGCGCGCGCCAGCGGGTGGTCGCGGCGGAACACGGCGTGGAACTGGTCGCTGCAGAAGCGCTCGGTGCGCAGGCCGTTGGTCTGGGCGCGCGTGGAGGCGAGCGCGAAATCGGCGCTGCCCGCGCGCACGCGCGCCACGCAGTCGTCGGACAGCACGTCGGCCACGTCGAGCTCGATGCCCGGGTGTTCGCGGTGAAAGCGCGCCAGCAGCGGCGGCAGCCAGCCCGCCGCCAGCGAGGGCAGGGCGGCGATGGCCACCCGGCCGCGCCGCCGCGCCACGTGGTCGCGCACGTCGCCCACCGCGGCCTCGGCGTCGCTGAGCAGGCGCTGCGCCGCGCGCAGAAAGGCCTCGCCCTCCGCCGTGAGTTCCACCTGGCGCGTGGTGCGGTCGAACAGGCGGCCGCCCACGTGTTCTTCGAGCGCGCGGATCAGCGCCGAGAACGCGGGCTGCGACAGGTGGCACAGCGCGGCCGCGCGCGTGAAGTTGCGCTGGTCGGCCAGGGCCACGAAGGCCCGCAGTTCGCGGGTCGACAGATTGATCTGCATAGCCGATGAATGTATCGGCATTTTGAGTTTTGCGGATCAGTGGCAGGCCCCTACAGTGCCGCCCATGAGCAGACAGGAGACTTTGCGCATCGCCTCGGCCGCGGGTTTTTCGGGCGACCGCGCCGATGCCGCCGGCCCGGTGGTCGACGCGCTGGTGCGCGCGGGCGGCCCGGCCTGCCTGATCTTCGAGACCCTGGCCGAGCGCACCCTCGCACTCGCCCAACTGGCGCGGCGCGAAGACCCCGCGCGCGGCTACGAGCCGCTGCTGGGCGAGATGCTGTCGCCCGTGCTGGCACGCTGCCTGCGGCATGGCATCCGCATCGTGAGCAACTTCGGCGCGGCCAATCCGGTGGGCGCAGCGCTGCACATCCACCGGCTGTGCGCCGACCAAGGCCTGCGTGCACCGCGCATCGCGGTGATCGAGGGCGACGACGTGAGCGGCGAAGCGCACCGGCCCGCGCTGCGCGAGGCCTTGCCGGGGCTGGATAGCCTGGCGCTGGTGAGCGCCAACGCCTACATCGGCGCCGAGGCCATCGCCGATGCCTTGCGGGCGGGCGCCGACATCGTGGTGGCCGGGCGCGTGGCCGACCCCTCGCTCACGCTCGGGCCCGCGCTGCACCACTTCGGCTGGGCGCTCGACGACTGGGACCGCCTGGCCGGCGCGACCATGGCGGGCCACCTGCTCGAGTGCGGCACGCAGGTCACGGGCGGCTACTACGCCGACCCCGGCCTGAAAGACGTGCCCGGGCTCGCGCGCCTGGGCTACCCGATCGCCGAACTGCACGCCGACGGCGGCTGCGTGATCACCAAGCCCGAGGGCACGGGCGGTCTGGTGGACCGCCACACCGTGACCGAGCAACTGCTCTACGAACTGCACGACCCCACGGCCTACCTCACGCCCGACGTGGTGGCCGACATCGGCGCGGCCGAGCTCGACGAGATCGGCCCCGACCGCGTGCGCCTGCGCGGCGTGCGCGGCCACCCGCGGCCCACGCACCTGAAGGTGAACGTGTGCCATGAGAGCGGCTGGCTGGCCGAGGGCGAGGTGTCGTACGCCGGGCCGCGCGCCGAGGCGCGCGCACGGCTGGCGGCCGCCACCGTGCGCGAGCGCATGGGGCCGGACGTGTCCCTGCGCGCCGACCTGATCGGCGTGGCCAGCGTGTGGGCCGACGATCACGGCCGCTGGCTCGCCGACCTGCCGCCGGGCGACGCGCGCGACGTTCGCCTGCGCCTGGCCATGCGCCACAGCGACCCGGCGCGCGCGCGCCGCCTGCTCAACGAGGTGACCGCGCTCTACACCTGCGGCCCGGCCGGGGGCGGCGGCATCCGCACCGCGCTGCGCCCCACGCTGGGCACGCTCTCCTGCCTGCTGTCGCGCGCGCAGGTGCCCACGCGCTTCGTGATGGTGGAGGCCGCGCATGCCTGAGGACATCACCGTGCCCCTGTGGCGCGCCGCCCATGGCCGCACCGGCGACAAGGGTGACCGCTCCAACATCAGCGTGATCGCCTGGGCGCCCGAGTTCTATGCGCTGATCGAAGCGCAGATCACGCCCGAGGTGGTGCGCGAGCACTTCCGCCACCGCCGGCCCACGGCCGTGCAGCGCCACCTGCTGCCGCGGCTGCACGCGATGAACTTCGTGCTCGACGCAGCGCTGGACGGCGGCGTGAACGACGCACTCAACCTCGACAGCCACGGCAAGAGCCTGTCGTTCCATCTGCTGGAGCTGCCGCTGCGCGTGCCCGGCCCCCTGGTTTCCCGGTTGCGCGGCCCCGCCGAGTGACGCCCTTTCGCTCTACACACACAGGAGACACCCATGCATTCGTTCTTCACCGCCCCGTTCTCGCGACGCCGCCTGGCCGTGCTGGCCGCGGCCGCGCTCGCGCTGCCCGCGGCCCTGGCCCAGGGCAATGGCTTCCCCGGCAAGCCCATCACCTTCGTCGTGCCCTTCGCGGCCGGCAGCGCCACCGACAGCCTCGCGCGTGCGGTCGGCCAGTCGGTGGCCGAGAAGGGCGGCCAGCCGGTGGTGGTGGACAACAAGGCCGGCGCCAGCGGCGCCATCGCCGCGCAGCAGGTGGCGCGCGCGCCGGCCGACGGCTACACCGTGCTCATCACCACCAACACCACGCATGCGGCCAACGAGCACCTTTACAAGAAGCTCAGCTACGACCCGGTGAAAGACTTCGCGCCGATCTCGGGCCTGGGCAAGGGCGGCCAGATCATGGTGGTGCGCGCCGATTCGCCCTACCGCAGCGTGGGCGACGTGCTCGCGGCCGCGCGCCAGGCGCCGGGCAAGCTCTCGTTCGGCAGCGGCAGCTCGTCGAGCCGCGTGGCGGGCGAGCTGTTCCAGCAGATGGCCCAGGTGCAGCTGCTGCACGTGCCCTACCGCAGCAACCCCATGGGCATCACCGACCTGCTCGGCGGCCAGATCACCATGATGTTCACCGACGCCTCCACCGGCGTGCCCCAGATCACCGCGGGCAAGCTGCGCGCGCTGGGTGTCACCTCGAGCAAGCGCACCGCGGTGCTGCCCGACGTGCCCACCATCGACGAGGCCGGCGTGAAGGGCTACGACATGGGTTACTGGTTCGCCGCCTACGCGCCGGCGGGCACGCCCGCGCCGGTGGTGGCGCGCCTCAACCAGCTCGTGGCCGAGGCGCTCAAGAGCCCGGCGGTGCTGCAGTTCTTCGCCAGCAGCGGCGGTGAGGTGTTCCCCACCACGCCCGACGGCCTGGCCAAGTTCCAGGCGGCCGAGACGGCCAAGTGGGGCAAGGTGATCAAGGCCGCGGGCATCGAGCCCGAATGAAAAAAGGGAGCCCTCGGGCTCCCTTTTTTCTTGGGTCGGCTCGCCCGATCAGAGCGAGTCGATGAAGCTGCGCAGCTTGTCGCTGCGGCTGGGGTGCTTGAGCTTGCGCACCGCCTTGCTCTCGATCTGGCGGATGCGTTCGCGCGTGACGTCGAACTGCTTGCCCACCTCTTCGAGCGTGTGGTCGGTGGACATCTCGATGCCGAAGCGCATGCGCAGCACCTTGGCCTCGCGCGGCGTGAGGCTGTCGAGGATCTCCTTGACCACCTCGCGCAGGCCGGCCTGCATGGCGGCCTCGATCGGGGCGGTGTTGGTGGTGTCCTCGATGAAGTCGCCCAGGTGCGAATCGTCGTCGTCGCCGATGGGGGTTTCCATCGAGATCGGCTCCTTGGCGATCTTCATGATCTTGCGGATCTTGTCCTCGGGCATCTCCATCTTCTCGGCCAGGATGGACGCATCGGGCTCGAAGCCGAACTCCTGCAGGTGCTGGCGGCTGATGCGGTTCATCTTGTTGATGGTCTCGATCATGTGCACCGGGATGCGGATGGTGCGCGCCTGGTCGGCGATCGAGCGCGTGATGGCCTGGCGGATCCACCACGTGGCGTAGGTCGAGAATTTGTAGCCGCGGCGGTACTCGAACTTGTCGACCGCCTTCATCAGGCCGATGTTGCCTTCCTGGATCAGGTCGAGGAATTGCAGGCCGCGGTTGGTGTACTTCTTCGCGATCGAGATCACCAGGCGCAGGTTGGCCTCGATCATCTCTTTCTTGGCGTCGCGCGACGAGGCCTCGCCTTCGTTCATGCGCTTGTGGATGCCCTTCAACTGCTCGATCGGCACCACCACGCTGTTCTGGATGTCGATCAGGCCCTGCTGCAGTTCCTGCACCGGCGGGATGTTGCGCTCGAGCACGGTGCTCCAGGGCTTGCCGGCGGCGGCCTGCTTCTCGACCCACTTGAGGTTGAGCAGGTTGGGCGGGAATTCCTTGATGAAGGTTTCCTGCGGCATGCCGCACTTGTCCACGATGATCCGGCGCAGCTCGCGCTCTTTCTTGCGGATCTCGTCGACCTGGCCGCGCACCGTGCTGCACAGCTTCTCGATGGCCTTCGCGGTGAAGCGAATGGTCATCAGCTTCTCGGTGATGGCCTGCTGCGTCTTGGTGTAGTTGGCGCTGCCGTAGCCTTCCTTGTCGTAGGCCTTGTGCAGCTTCTCGAACATTTCGCGCAGCGCGTCAAAGCGCTCGAGCGCTTCGCGCTTGAGTTCTTCGAGCTTGCGGGTCAGGGCCTTGGAGCCGCCCTTGCCGTCGTCGTCGTCGGCCTCGTCGTAGTCGTCGAAGTCTTCTTCGGCCACGTAGTCGTCGGCCTCGTCGGCGTCGGCGAAGCCGTCGACCACGGTGGAGATCACGACCTTGCCTTCGCGGATCTCTTCGGCCATGGCCAGGATCTCGGCGATGGTGGCGGGCGATTCGCTGATCGCCTCCATCATGCTGTGCAGGCCGCCTTCGATGCGCTTGGCGATTTCGATCTCGCCCTCGCGGGTGAGCAGTTCCACCGTGCCCATCTCGCGCATGTACATGCGCACCGGGTCGGTGGTGCGGCCGAATTCGCTGTCCACGGTGGACAGGGCGGCTTCGGCTTCCTCTTCCGCCTCCTCTTCGGTGGCGGCGGTGGGGCCGGTGTTGTTGAGCAGCAGGGTCTCGGCGTCGGGCGTCTGTTCGTAGACGGCCACGCCCATGTCGTTGAGCAGCGAGACCACGACCTCGAGCGTTTCGGCCTCGACCAGCTTGTCGGGCAGGTGGTCGTTGATCTCGCCGTGCGTGAGGTAGCCGCGGGTCTTGCCGAGCTTGATCAGGGTCTTGAGGCGCTCGCGGCGGGCGCGGGCTTCTTCCTCGGACAGGATGGTCTCGTCGAGACCGAATTCCTTCATCAGCGCGCGCTCTTTGGCCTTGCTGATCTTCATGCGCAGCGGCTTGGCCTTCTCGGTCGGCTGCGCTTCCTCGGTGGTCACCTCTTCGACGACGTCCTCGCCCAGGTCCTCGCCATCGAGGTCGTCGACCAGGTCGTCGCCCAGGTCGTCTTCGTCCTTGGCCGCGGCCTTGCCGGCGGCGGGCTTGCGGCCGCGCTTGGCGGCCGGCTTGTCGGCAGCGGCCTTGGCCGGGCGGCCGGGCTTCTTCTTGGCGGGCACGGCCTCGTCGAGCAGCTCTTCGCCGAGCGCTTCGGGCTTGGCCTTCTTGGCGGTGCTGCTGGCAGAGGTCTTGGCGGCCGGGGCCTTTTTGGCCGGCGCCGCCTTGGCGGGGGTCTTGGTCGTCACTGCAGGGGCTTTCTTGGGAGAAGCCGCCGGTTTGGCCTGGGCCGCAGGCGCCTTCTTGGCGGTGGCCTTGGTGTTGGAAGCAGCGGACGCACTGGCTTTCTTCGCGGGCATGGAGACCTCAAAAAAATCGTCGAACGGGACCGGCAGAACACACTGAAGCCGCCAGAAGACCCTCAGCTGGGGCCGAACCGGTGGTTTGGAAGGGCACTCGGACCCACCGCGCGCCGGTGCGGGTGGGCCTGCAAGCTGTGGGGGCGAACATTTGGTGTGCAGTCCTTGCGGGGTTCCTCGCGCCGCCTCGGGTGAGGGGGGCGGCGGGGTGGCCAGGAAAGTGATCCATGTAGCCCTTGCAGGAGGGCCGGGCCGGTGCCGGAGGTGCTGCTGTCGCGCTTGCGGTGCAGCCGTGGATTATACCGGCGAGGCGCCGATCTGGTGCTCCAGCGCCTTGCGTTGGGCCTGGATGTCGGCATAACGCCGCAGTTCGGCCGGGTCGCTGCCGGCGCGGGCGATGGCCTCGTTCTCGAGCACCTTCAGGCGGTCGATGCGCAGGCGCAGCATCACGTGGGCCAGTTCTTCGGCGTCCTGCTCCGCGCCCGGGGTCAGCGCCACCTGCTCCACCGCCTGGTGGGCCAGGGCCTCGTGCGGCTGCTCGCGCAGGATTTCACGCAGCACCGCCCAGGGTTGCGGGCCGTGCTCGTGGATCTGCGATTCGAGCCAGGCGAACAGCACACCGTGCGCGCCGGGCAGTTCGGCCAGCAGGTGGTGGTCGTCGGCCGAGAGCGCGTCCCAGGCCGCGGGGTTGGACAGCAACAGGCCGAGCGCGCGGTCTTCGCGGCTCACCAGGCCGCGGCGCGCGCCGGCCGGGCCGCGCCGTTCGGTGCGCTCTGAACGTCCGTAGCGGCCCTGGCGGTCGGACGGGCCCGGGCCGCCGGCCTGGCGCGGGCGCCAGGCACGCTCGTTGTCGCCGCGCGGCGGCGCACCGTCGTCGGGGCCGGCCGCACGGCGCTGGCCCGGGGTCCCGCTGCCCGTTCGGCCCGTGGGGGCCGACCAGAGCCGCTCGAGGTCGGTGGTGTCGAGGCCGGCACCTTGGGCGATTTCGCCCAGCAGCTGGCGCTTGAGCGCGCCTTCGGGCAGGGCGGTCCAGAGCGGGCGGGCCTGGCTGGCCATGCGTGCTCGGCCTTCGGCGCTCTTGAGGTCGCAGTCGGCGGCCGCGGCCTCGAGCAGAAAGCGCGACAGCGGCACGGCCTCTTTCACACGCTCGGCGAAGGCGTCGGTGCCGTGCTCGCGGATGTAGCTGTCGGGGTCGTGCTCGGCCGGCAAGAACAGGAACTTCACGCTGCGCGTGTCGCTGGCCCAGGGCAGGGCGGCGTCGAGCGCCTTGCGCGCGGCGCGCCGGCCGGCGGCGTCGCCGTCGAAGCTGAAGACCACCGCGTCCGTGAAGCGGAACAGCTTCTGCACGTGGTCGGGCGTGCAGGCGGTGCCCAGCGTGGCCACGGCATTGGCGAAGCCGAGCTGCGCGAGCGCCACCACGTCCATGTAGCCCTCGGTGACCAGGGCGTAGCCGTGCTGGCGGATGGCGGTGCGCGCTTCGAACAGGCCATAGAGCTCGCGGCCCTTGCTGAACACGGGCGTTTCGGGCGAGTTCAGGTACTTGGGCTCGCCCTTGTCGAGCACGCGCCCGCCGAACCCGATGCACTCGCCCTTGACGTTGCGGATCGGGAACATGATGCGGTCGCGGAAGCGGTCGTAGCGCTTGGCCTGGCCGTCCTGGCCTTTTTCGTCGGCGTGTTCGATCACCAGGCCCGACTCGGTGAGCAGCGGCGAGGCGTAGTCGGGAAACACGCCGGCCAGGTGGCGCCAGCCCTCGGGTGCGTAGCCCAGGCCGAAGACCTTGGCGATCTGGCCCGAAAGGCCGCGCCGCTTGAGGTAGTCGACCGCGCGCGGCGAGCCCTTGAGCTGCTGCTGGTACGACTTGCCGGCCTTCTCCAGCACGTCGGTGAGCGTGGCCTGCTGCTGGCGCTGCTGCGCGGCGCGCTCGCGCTCCTGCGGCGAGATGTCTTCGTCGGGCACCTGCAGGCCCACCTGCGAGGCCAGCTCCTTTACCGCCTCGACGAAGCCCATGCCCACGTGCTCCATGAGGAAGCCGATGGCGTTGCCGTTGGCCCCGCAGCCGAAGCAGTGATAGAACTGCTTGGTCGGGCTGACGCTGAACGAAGGCGACTTCTCGCCGTGGAAGGGGCACAGCCCCATGAAGTTGGCGCCGCCCTTCTTGAGCTGCACGTAGCGGCCCACCACGTCGACCACGTCGACGCGGCTGAGCAGTTCCTGGATGAAGCTCTGGGGAATGGCCATGGCGGGAGGGGGGCAACTTTAACCCCTGGCCCCGGGGCGCTCAGTCGCCGCTCACGATGCCCTCGCGACGCGGGTCGGCCCCGCCCAGCCATCGCCCGCCGCGGCGCACCAGCGCCTGGGCGCCACTGGTCATGTCCACCGCTTCCACCGTGTGGCCCAGCGCCTGCAGCGCCTGCACGGTGGCCGCGGGAAAGCGGTCTTTCTCGAGCAGCAAGGGGCCGCCCAGGCTGCCGAAGTTCGGCAGGTCGAGTGCGGCCTGGGGGTGCAGGCCCCAGTGCAGCGTGCCCAACAAGGCCTTGGCCGTGTAGTGGATGATGAGCGCGCCCCCGGGGCTGCCCGCGCTCATCAGCGGCTCGCCGGTCTCGGCGTCGAACACCAGCGTGGGCGCCATGGACGAACGCGGGCGCTTGCCCGGTTGCACGCGGTTGGCCACCGGGCGGCCCTGTGCGTCGGCGGGGGTGAAGCTGAAGTCGGTGAGCTCGTTGTTGAGCAGGAAGCCGCCGGGCCGCGACGGGTCGGTGGTGACCATGAGGCGCGCGCCGAACGCGGCTTCGATGGTGGTGGTCATGGCCAGGGCGTGGCCGTGTGCGTCCACGATGCTGATGTGGCTGGTGCCCGACTCGGGCTGGGCCGGCATGGGCGCGAAGGCCAGCGCGGCGCCGCCCGCGGGCCGGCCGGGCGCCACCTGCGGCATGCGCTGCGGGCCGATGAGCGCGGCGCGCGCGTTGAGGTAGTCGGGGTCGAGCAGCAGGCGCCAGTCGCCGCCGGGCGCGGACACGAAGTCGGGGTCGGCGAGGTACTGGGCGCGGTCGGCGAAAGCCAGGCGCGAGGCCTCGGTGTAGGCGTGCAGCCAGTCGGCGCCGGGCTTGCCCTCGCGCAGGCCCGCGAGCGCCTGCGGCGTGCGCGAGAGAAGACCCAGGATCTGGGCCACCGCGATGCCGCCCGAACTCGGTGGCGGAAAGCCGCACAGGCGCACCCAGCGCCCGCCCGCGCGCTGCGGCTGGCACAGCGCTTCGCGCTCGCGCGGCTGGTACCGGCGCAGGTCGTCGAGCGAAAGTGCGCCCGGCAGCCTGGGGTGCTGACGCACCTTGGCGACGATGGCGTTGGCGATCGGGCCTTCGCTCATCGCCTGCGGGCCGAGGGCGGCGATCTGCCGCAGCACCGCCGCGAGTTCGGGGTTGCGCAGCACATGGCCCACGGGGTGGGGCTGGCCGTCAGCGCGAAAAAAGTAGGCGCGGGCGACCGGGTCTTGCGGCAGGGCGGTCTCGGCGGCCAGCAAGGTGTGCAGGCGCGGGCTCACCGCGAAGCCGCGCTCGGCGAGCGCGATGGCGGGGTCGAACAAACGGGCCCAGGGCAGGCGGCCGTGCTGGCGGTGGGCCAGGGCCAGCATCGCCACGGCGCCCGGCACGCCCACCGAGCGGCCGCTGGCCACGGCTTGCGCGAAGGGCAGGGGCTTGCCCTGGGCGTCGAGGAACAGGCGCTCGTCCACCGCCGCGGGGGCGGTTTCGCGGCCGTCGAAGGCCTGCACGCGCCGGCCGTTCCAGTGCAGCAGGAAGGCGCCGCCGCCGATGCCGCTCGATTGCGGCTCCACCAGCGTGAGCACCATCTGCACGGCAATCGCCGCGTCGACCGCGCTGCCGCCTTCGCGCAGGATGGCGGCGCCCGCTTCGGTGGCCAGCGGATTGGCCGCGGCCACGGCAAAGCGGCCGAAGGACCAGCCGGGCTTGGCGGTGTAACCGGAAGCCGCCTCGGGGGGCGGCGGCTGGGTAGGTGTGGCGGGCGGCTGCGCGCAGGCCGCCAGCAGGAGAGACAGAACCAGGGGGTAGGGCCAGCGCTTCATGCGCGCGACTCTACGCCCCCGAGGCTCATTTCGGCGCCAGGCGGATCGCGCCGTCGAGGCGGATCACCTCGCCGTTGAGCATGTCGTTCTCGATGATGTGTTTCGCCAGCTTGGCGTAGTCCTCGGGCGTGCCGAGGCGGCTCGGGAAGGGCACGCCGGCGGCCAGCGCGTCCTGCACTTCCTTGGGCATGCCGAACAGCATGGGCGTGCCGAAGATGCCGGGGGCGATGGTCATGTTGCGGATGCCGTTGCGCGCGAGGTCGCGCGCGATCGGCAGCGTCATGCCGACCACACCGCCCTTGGTGGCGCTGTAGGCGGCCTGGCCGATCTGGCCGTCGTAGGCCGCCACGCTGGCGGTGTTGATGAGCACGCCGCGCTCGCCCGTGGCTTCGGGCTCGTTCTTGCTCATGGCGTCGGCGGCCAGGCGGATCATGTTGAAGGTGCCCACCAGGTTGACCATGATGGTCTTGGTGAACACGGCCAGCGAATGCGGGCCGTTCTTGCCCACGGTCTTCTCGGCCGGCGCGATGCCCGCGCAGTTGACCAGGCCCACGAGCTTGCCGAGCGACACGGCCTTGGCCACCACGGCCTGGCCATCGGCCTCGCTGCTCACGTCGCACTTGACGAACACGCCGCCGATGGCCTGGGCCACGGCCTCGCCCTTTTCGGCCTGCATGTCGGCGATGACGACCTTGCCGCCGTTGGCCGCGAGCATGCGCGCCGTGCCTTCTCCGAGGCCCGAAGCCCCGCCGGTGACGATGAAAACCTTGCCTGCAATCTCCATGCGGGTGCTCCTCTGGGTGCCGCGGACGGCGGTTGACGTTGACGTAAACGTCAATTATGCCGTGAGTGCCACGCCTGCCTGGCCCGACCGTCACAAAGCAAAACACCCGGCAGCCATTGAGGGCTTGCCGGGTGTTGAAGGAGGCGCGCCGGTGCGCCGCGACCACGTCAGTCGGGTGTCTCCTCGGACGAGTCAACGATGGACTCGAGTTCGGCCCAATCGATGCCTGGGATGGACGACAAGGGTGTGCGTTTCCAGCCTTCGAACTCGAAGCGTTTGCTGCCTTTGTCGGCAATGGCCGGCGATGGCGTGATGGGGGTTGCCTGAACCGCTTCAGTGGCCACTTCTGCACGGGGCTGGAGGCGTTGCTTTTCAGCCTCTGCGAGGATTTTCAGGCAGGCCTGGTATTCGCTCGTCACCTTTCCCTTGTCGAGCCCGAGATGCTTGTCGGTGATGAGGCGATGGGCAGCACTGCGGACCGAATGGTCTTCGTGGTTCAGGTACTGCGTGGCCGCTCGGCGCTGGTACTTTGCAGAGGCCTTGGCCGCCTGCCATCTGGCGATGGACCACTTCTTGCGGTGGCTGTCGGCCTTGAATCCGAAATCGTCACCGCTTTTGGTGGGTTTGAGCACGAGGAATTTGGCCGGCTTGCCATTGATCGACAGTTCCGCGAGCTGCTGCGTTTTCTGGAAGACATAAGCAGGAACGGCGGCTTCGATGGGCGGGGGCGCGGAATTGAACAGGCCCGAAATGGCTTTGCTGAGAGGCTTCATGGGTGTGGGGTGGATACGCGTTGAACAGGGGCGATCGTGGGTAACGGTACGGTGGCGCAGGTTCGCCGGCCATGTTCGATCCGGGCGAATGGCCGATGCGGCCATGCCCCGGGCGGGCGTGGCGGATGTCTGTGACAGTCATCCAGATGTCACCAAGATCGATCAAGCTCATGGGGTTTGTGACCTGCACCTGCCACCCATGCCCACCCCCTCCGACGACCTCCTGCGCCGCGTCAGCGACGACCTCATCGACGGCTACGACGAAGAGCTCGAGATGGAGATCGAGGACGACGATCGGCCGGATGGCCTCGACTCGGCCGAGGCCGCGCGGCGCCGCGAGGCGCGCCGCACCTACTTCCGCGAGCTGTTCCGGCTGCAGGCCGAACTTGTGAAGCTGCAGGACTGGGTGGTGCACACCGGCCACAAGGTGGTGGTGGTGTTCGAGGGCCGCGACGCGGCCGGCAAGGGCGGGGTGATCAAGCGCATCACGCAGCGGCTGAACCCGCGCGTGTGCCGCGTGGTGGCGCTGCCCGCTCCCAACGACCGCGAGCGCACCCAGTGGTACTTCCAGCGCTACGTGACGCAACTGCCCGCGGGCGGCGAGATCGTGTTGTTCGACCGCAGCTGGTACAACCGCGCGGGCGTCGAGCGCGTGATGGGCTTTTGCAACGAGGAGCAGGTGGAGGAGTTCTTCCGCACCGTGCCCGAGTTCGAGAAGATGCTCGTGCGCTCAGGTATCCAACTCGTGAAGTACTGGTTTTCGATCTCCGACGAGGAGCAGGAAGCGCGCTTCCTGGGCCGCATCCACGACCCGCTCAAGCAGTGGAAGCTCAGCCCCATGGACCTCGAGAGCCGCCGCCGCTGGGAGCACTACACCAAGGTCAAGGAGGAGATGCTCGCGCGCACGCACACGCCCGAATCGCCGTGGTGGGTGGTGCCGGCCGACGACAAGAAGACCGCGCGCCTGAACTGCATCCACCACCTGCTGTCGCTCATTCCGTACCACGAGGTCGAGCGGCCTTCCATCACGCTGCCCGAGCGCATCCGCCACGAGGGCTATCGCCGCCACCAGGTGCCTGGCGAGATCTACGTGCCGCAGGTGTACTGAAGCGGCACGCCCAAAAAAACGCCCGCAGCGCGGGCGTTTGGTTCAGGGGCAAAGCCCGTTCACTTGAAGCCGACGCGGTCGAGCATCTGCTGCACCTTGGTGAGGTTCTTGGACACGGCCGCCAGCGGCACGGTCTCGAGCTTGAAGTGGTCGCCGCCCATGGCGCTGAGCGCCGGGTTGTTGAGCTTCACGCCCTTGGCGGCCGCGAACTCGTTGTTGCCGTCGGCGAAGTACTGCTGGGCCGCGGGGCTGGCCAGGTACTCCATGAAGGCAATGGCGTTGTCGCGGTTCTTGGCGTGCTTGGCCACAGCCGCGCCCGCGATGTTCACGTGCGTGCCCGAGGTGGCCTGGTTGGGGAACACCACCTTGACCTTCTCGGCCACGGCCTTGTCTTCGGGCTTGTCCGATTTGAGGATGCGGGCCATGTAGTAGCTGTTGGCGATCGCCACGCCGCACTCCCCCGAGGCCACGCCGCGGATCTGGTCGGTGTCGCCACCCTTGGGGGCGCGCGCCTGGTTGGCCACCAGGCCCTTGAGCCACTCTTCGCCCTTCTGGTCGCCCAGGCGTTCGACCACGGTGGCGAACAGCGAGATGTTGTAGGGGTGCGATCCCGAGCGCGTGCAGAGCAGGCCCTTGAGCTTGGGGTCGGCCAGTTGCTCGTAGGTGGCCACGTCTTCGGCCTTCACGCGCGAGGGGTCGTACACGATCACGCGGGCGCGGGTCGAGAAGCCGGTCCAGGTCACGCCGTCGGCCGTGGGCGTGGCGCGCAGGGTCGCGGGAATGGCGTCGTCGAGCTTCTTCGACTTGATGGGCTGGAACAGGCCCTGGGCGTCGGCCGAGGCCATGCGCGCGGCGTCGACCATCAGCACGATGTCGGCGGGCGAGGCCGCGCCTTCGGCGCGTAGGCGCGACACCAGGCCGGCGTCATCGGCTTCCACGCGGTTGATCTTGATGCCCGTGGCCTGGGTGAAACCGCTGTAAAGCGCTTCATCGGTCTGGTAGTGGCGGGCCGAATAGATGTTGAGCACCTTGTCCTGCGCCTGGGCGGCACCGGTGGTCAGGGCGGCCGCGGCCAGCAGGCCGAGCGTGAAACGGCGGGAGATGTTCATGAATGTCACTTTCCGGAACTTGAAAGGGCGCTTTGGGACAATCGGACGCTTGTCAGCGTCGGGTGCGGCGCATCGTATCAGAACGAGAATGGTTCTTACTAAGTATCTTGGTCGTGTTGTGGGCCTTTGCGCCCTGGTGGTTCTCGTGGGGTGTTCGACCGCCCCCACCGTCGTGGATCTGCCCGAGCCGCCGCCTGCCGTCACGCCGCCGACGCCGCCGGTGGTGCTGACGCGGCCACCGCGCCTGGGCCTGGCCCTGGGCGGGGGCGCGGCGCGTGGGTTCGCGCACATCGGGGTGATTCAGGAGCTCGAACGCGCGGGCATCCGGCCCGACCTCGTGGCCGGCACCTCGGCCGGCAGCCTGGTGGGCACCTTGTACGCCAGCGGCATGAACGGCGCCGAGCTCGAACGTGTCGCCTTGCAGATGCAGGAGGCCGAGATCACCGACTGGTCGCTGCCCATCCTGGGCCGCGGCCTGCTGCGTGGCGAGGCGCTGCAGCGCTACGTGCGCAAGGCGGTCGACGGCAAGCTGCTCGAGAACATGGCGCTGCCACTGGGTGTGCTGGCGACCGATCTGCAGACCGGCCGCGGGGTGCTGTTTCGCCGCGGCGACGCCGCCACCGCGGTGCGCGCGTCGAGCGCGGTACCGGGCGTGTTCTCGCCGGTGAAGATCGGTGAAACCGAGTATGTGGACGGTGGGCTGACCGCGCCCGTGCCGGTGCGCCAGGCGCGCGAGATGGGGGCCGAGGTGGTGCTGGCGGTGGACGTGTCCAGCGTGCCCGAACACAACCCAGCGGTCGGCAACCTCGAGGTGGTGTTGCAGACCTTCGCGATCATGGGCCAGAACATCAACCGGCACGAACTCACCACCGCCGACGTGGTGCTTCGCCCCGCGCTCAATGGCATGAGCGGGGCCGATTTCTCGGCGCGCAAACGCGCGATCGAGGCCGGTCGCCAGGCGGCCCGCGCCGCGCTGCCGCAGATCAAAGAGGTGTTGCTCGCGAAGCGCCGACCGCTGTAGCGCGCGCCAGCGGCCGCCAGCGGCGCAGCGACAGCCACGCGAACAGCAGGCCGGCCGCGGCGCCCGCGAGCACGTCGAGGAACACGTGCTGGCGGATCGCCATGGTCGACCACACGATGGCCAGGCACTGCAGCGCATTGAGCGCGCGCAGCCAGCCCGGGGCGCCGATCTCGCGCAGCAGATGGCGCAGCCAGAAAGCGGCATGCACCGCGGCCCCCACGTGCAGCGACGGGCAGGCGTTGCTCGCGGCGTCCAGACCCTTGAGGAATGCGAGCTCGGGGTGGGCGGACCAGTCGATGTCGAAGACCGGTGTCTGCGTGGGCCAGAGCCAGAAGATCGTCAGGCACACCAGGCACAGCAGCGCGATCCACACGCCGTAGCGCACCAGCGCCCAGAAACCCACGATCAGCGCGGGTGGCAGCGACACGTAGATCCAGAGCCAGCCATATGCGTAGATGGCCGCGGGCGTGAACGGCACCCAGTGGTCGATGGCCAGCAGCGGCACTTCGACGGGGGGCCTCGACGGGTGGTGCAGCACCCAGAAATAGGCCTGGAAGAACAGCACCATGAAGGCGGTGGTGCCCGCTGCCTTCAGGTACCACAGGGTCCAGAACCGGGCGGCGAGCCGGTGCGTCCAGCCTGGGGTCGGGTGTGTGTTCAAGGGCTTTCGGGCAGACGGCGGTGCGCTGTTTGGGGGGTATCGGCGCGAATGTAACCCAGGCCCATGACGCCATTTGCAGGCGCTCGGGCCAAGCCGGCTCCCAGGGGGTGGATCGCTATAATCCGCCGCTTTCTCAGCGCGACCCAGGGCATTCCCGAAGGGCCTGGCCGCCGCTGCAGCGGTGGTGCTCCACGATCGGCCCGTGCGTGTACCCGAGCGCTTCCAACAAAGATTTTGGCCGGGCGGCAGCAGAGCCGGCACCGAGAGGGAATGACGTGAACTCCATCGAACTGATCCGCCGGTTCCTCGTGGACCGCCTGGGCGTGGCCGAAGCCGCCGTGGTGCCCGAGGCCGTGCTGGCCGACCTGGGCGTCGATTCGCTCATGCTCGCCGAGCTCATGTTCGAAGCGGAGGACCGCATGGGCATCGACATTTCGTCCGACCAGACGCCGCCCAGGACCGTGGCCGAGATGGTCGCGATCATCGATTCGCTGTCGCCGGTCAAGACGGGGTGAGCATGGCGCGGCGTCGCGTCGCGGTCACCGGCCTCGGGGTGGTCAGCCCCTACGGCGGTGGTCTGGACGATTTCTTCGAGCGTGTGCTGGCCGGTGAATCGGCGGTGCGCTGGATGGCGGTGGACGAAAAGCCGCGCCCGATCCAGACCCCTTTTGTGCTGTGCCAGGGCTTCGAGCCCGAGCGTGAGCTGGGCAAGCCGCTGGCCTCCATGATGGAGCGCTTCTCGCAGCTCGGCGTGTCCGCGGCCTTCGCGGCCTGGCGCGATGCCGGCTTCGCGAAATCGGCCGCCGACGACGGCAGCGACCGCAGTGCCTGGGGCTGCTTCTGGGGCACCGCGCTCGGTGGCCTGTCGGCCCACGAACGCGGCTCGCGCGAGCTCTGGCTCAACGGCCGCGAGCGCGTGTCGCCGCTGTCGGTGGTGATGGGCATGAACAACGCGGCCAACGCGCACATCTCCATCCAGTTCGGACTGGGCGGTGTGAGCAGCAGCCACACGGCGGCCTGCGCCTCCTCCACCATCGCCATCGGCGAGGCCTTTCGCCGCGTGCGCGCGGGCGAGGCGCCGGTGATGGTCACGGGCGGCTCCGACATCTGCCAGTCCATGAGCGTGGTGCGCGCCTGGGAGGCCATGCGCGTGCTGGCCAAGGGCGACGCCGACACGGCCTGGCGCGCCTGCCGCCCCTTCGCCCAGGACCGCGATGGCCTGGTGCTCGGCGAGGGCGGCGCGGCCCTGGTGCTCGAAGACTGGGACCACGCCGTGGCGCGCGGCGCGCGCATCCACGCCGAGCTGCTCGGTTACGCCACCAACTGCGATCACACCCACCTGGTGCGGCCCGACCGCGCGGGCCAGGTGCGGGCCCTGAACGCCGTGCTGGCCGACGCCGGCCTGGCCGCTGAAGACATTGGTTACATCAACGCCCACGGAACCGCCACGCCCGAGGGCGATCCGATCGAAGTCCAGTCCTTGCGCGACGTGTTCGGTGCCCTGGCCCCGCGCCTGCCCGTGAGTTCGACCAAGTCCGTGCACGGCCACCTGCTGGGTGCGGCCGGGGCGATCGAGGCCGTGGTGACCGCGCTCGCCGTGCGCGAGCAGGCCATCCCGCCCACGGCGCAGCTGCGCGGCCGCATCGATCCCGCCTGCGAGGGCGTGGACCACGTGCTCGAAGGCCGCCGCGCGAGCGGCCTGCGCGCGGCCCTGAGCAACTCGTTCGCGTTCGGGGGCAGCAACGCGGTGCTGGCCTTTGGCGCGCCCGCCTGACGTCCCGTTACACACCTCCCGATTCCCACCTTCCGTTCCCCGAGGAAAACCCCACCATGCAGGAAGATGCCGTTCAACCCGAAGCGATCGACCGGCTCGTGCCCGAACTGGTGCAGCTCATCATCGAGGCGCTGAACCTCGAGCTGACCGTGCAGGACGTGGACCCCGATGCGCCGCTGTACGGCGAGGGCCTGGGCCTGGACTCGATCGACATGCTCGAGATCTCCCTGGTGATCTCCAAGCGCTACGGCTTCCAGATGCGCTCGGACAACGAGAAGAACCAGCAGATCTTCGCCAGCCCGCGCTCGCTCGCGGCCCACATCGCGCGCCACCGCACCACATGAAGCTGCGCGCCGCCGGCTCCGGGCTGGTGCTGCTGGGCTGGATCGCCGCGTCGCACCTGGGCAGCACGGGGCGCGGGCCCATGGACCTGCATGTGGCGGTGGCGGTGGCGCCGCTGGTGCTCGCGGTTTTCGTCGTCGCGGCGCGCTGGCGCTCGCTGCTCCTGAAGCTGTTGCTTGCGCTGGCCTGCGCAGGCCTGCTGTGGGTGCTGTGGCCGCTGCTGCGCCAGCAAGTCGCCTTTCTCTACTACCTGCAGCACCTGGGTGTGCACCTGGCGCTCGCCGCGCTGTTCGGCGCCAGCCTCATGGGCGGGGCCGAGCCCCTGGTCACGCGCATGGCGCGCGGCATCTTCGGCCCCGGGCTCTCGGCGCGCAACCTGCGCTACACGCGCCAGGTCACCTGGGCCTGGACCGCGTTTTTCCTGCTCAACGCCAGCGTGTCCACCGGCCTGTTCCTGTTGGCACCGCGCGAGGTCTGGTCGGTGCACGCCAATGTGCTCACCGGCCCGCTGCTGGGCCTGATGTTCCTGCTCGAATCGCTCTGGCGCCGCTGCGTGCTGCCGCCCCACGAGCGGCCCGGCCTGGCCACGGTGGTGCAGGCCTGGCGCCGCGACCACGAGCGCCGGCGTGGCGCGCACCGACCCTGATCCCATGAGCCGTTCCCCCCTGATCACGCGCCACGGCCTCGACGACGTGCTCGCCTGGTGCCCCGAAGGCCCGGTGAGCGTGCGCGAGTTCCTGGCCGACGCCCTGGCCTTTGCCGCGCAGCTGCCGGCGCAGGGCCAGCTCATCAACCTGTGTGAAGACCGCTACCGCTTTGCCGTGGGTTTTGCGGCCGGTCTGCTGCGCGGCAAGACCAGCCTGCAGCCCTCGTCGCAGGCGCCGCACAGCCTGCGCCAGGTGGCCGAGGACTATCCCGGTTCGGTGTGCCTGGTCGACGCCACCGCCGCGCCTGCCGACCTGCCGGCCCTCGCGGTGCCCGCGCGCGCGGGGCAGGGCGGGCCGCTGCCCGAGGCCGTGCCCCTGATCGACGACGCGCAGGTGGCGGCCATTCTGTTCACCTCGGGCTCCACCGGCCGGCCGCAGCCGCACCGCAAGCACTGGGGCCGTCTGGTGCGCAACGGCCAGGCCGAGGCCGCGGCGCTGGGTCTGCTCGAGCGCCCGTGTTCGCTGGTGGGCACGGTGCCGGTGCAGCACAGCTACGGCTTCGAGTCGACCCTGCTGCTCGCGCTGCACGGCGGCTGCCGCTTCTGGTCGGGCAAGCCCTTCTACCCGCAGGACATCGCCGACGCACTGGCCGCCGTGCCCGCGCCGCGCATGCTCGTCACCACGCCTTTTCACCTGGGCAACTGGCTGGCGGCGGCGCTGCCCAGCGTGCCGCTGGAGCGCGTGCTCTCGGCCACCGCGCCGCTGGCCGAAGGCCTGGCGCGCCAGGCCGAGGCCGCCAGCGGCGCGCAGGTGCACGAGATCTACGGCTCCACCGAGTCGTCGGCGCTGGCCAGCCGGCGCACGGTGGACGGCGTGCCCTGGACCCTGATGCAGCAGGTGGCCCTGCGCATCGAGGCCGACGTGGCCACCGCCTCGGGCGGTCACGTGGAGGGCGAGGTGCCGCTGGCCGACGTGCTCGAGCCGCTGCCCGACGGCCGCTTCGTGCTGCACGGCCGCATCGCCGATCTTGTCAACATCGCGGGCAAGCGCACGTCGCTGGCCTACCTGAACCAGCAGCTCGCGGGCCTGCCCGGCGTGGTCGACGCGGCCTTCTACCTGCCTGACGGCGCCGACGACGCGCCCGGCATCACCCGCCTCGCGGCCTTCGCGGTGGCGCCGCAGCACAGCGCCGCGCAGCTCATGGCGCTGCTGCGCGAGCGGCTCGACCCGATCTTCCTGCCGCGCCCGCTGGTGCTCTTGCCCGGCCTGCCGCGCAACGCCACCGGCAAGCTCACGCGCGAGGCGCTGGGTGCTCTGTATCGGCGGGAGGTGTTGCATGAGCGCGCCTGAGGCCACCCCCGCCTTCGCCCTGGAGCGCGACTGGGTGGTGCCCGCCGACCACCCGGCCTTCGCGGGCCACTTCCCGGGCCAGCCCATCCTGCCCGGCGTGGTGCTGCTCGACCAGGCCCTGCAGGCCGCGCGCACGCTCGCGCCCGGCGCCGCACGCTGGGCGCTGCCGCAGGCCAAGTTCCTGCGCACCGTGGCGCCCGGGCAGTTGCTGCGGCTGCGGCTGCGCGCGCTGCCGTCGTCGGCCTTCGCCTTCGAGTTCCTGCACGCCGGCGTGGTGGTGGCGCAGGGCCAGCTCAAACCCGAACCGGCCGCGCCATGACGCAGCCCGGCGCGGCCCGCCCCGACTGGCGCAACCAGCCCGAGCGCAGCAACGCCTGGCTGCTGCGCTTCATGGTGCGCCTGTCGCTGCTGCTCGGCCGCTCGCTGAGCCGCGTGGTGCTGCACGGGGCCACGGCCTATTTCGTGCTGTTTGCGCCCCGCGCGCGGCGCGCGAGCCGCGATTACCTGGCGCGTGTGCTCGGCCGGCCCGCGCACTGGCGCGAGGTCTACCGCCACCTGTTCAGCTTCGCCACCACGGTGCACGACCGCGTGTTCCTGCTCAACGACCGCTTCGACCTGTTCGACATCGAAATCGAAGGCGGCGAGGCGCTGCTGCAGGCCATGAAGGGCGGGCAGGGCGTGCTGCTCATGGGCGCGCACCTGGGCAGCTTCGAGGTGCTGCGCTGCGTGGGCCGCCGCCACCCCGACATCCGCGTGGCCATGATGATGTTCGAGGACAACGCGCGCAAGGTGGCCGACGCCCTGCGCGCCATCAACCCCGACGCGCGCCAGGACGTGGTGGCCCTGGGCCAGCCCGACTCGATGATCGAGGCCTCGCGGCGGCTCGAGCAAGGACAGCTCGTGGGCCTGCTGGTCGACCGCTCGCTCACGCGCGAGGACCGCGTGCCGCACGATTTCCTCGGCGCGCCCGCGGGCTTCCCGCTCGCACCCTGGCACATGGCCACGGTGCTGCGCGCGCCGGTGTTCTTCATGGCCGGCCTGTACCTGGGCGGGCGGCGCTACCGGCTGGTGTTCGAGCCCATTGCCGACCTGCGCGGTGCACAACGCGCGCAGCGCGCGGCGCAGTCGCGCCAGGCCCAGGCAGACTACGTGCGATGCCTGCAGGCCCACTGCCGCGCCGCGCCCTACAACTGGTTCAACTTCTTCGACTTCTGGAACGCATGATCACCCGCTGGACCTGTCTGCTCGCGCTGCTGCTGCTGCTGCCCCTGGGCGCGGCCCGCGCCGCCGACGACATCGACCGCCTGATGGCCGAGCTGGCCGCCAACCCCGGCGGCACGGTGCGCTTTGTCGAGAAGCGCCACATGGCCATGTTCGACAAGCCGCTCGAATCGAGCGGCGAGATGAGCTACTACCCGCCCGACTGGCTCGAACGCCGCACGCTCAAGCCGCGGCCCGAGCGCGTGCTGCTCGAAAAAGACACGCTCACGGTCGAGCGCGAGCGCCGCCGCTTCAGCATGCCGGTGTCGCAGCGCCCCGAGGTGATGGCCTTCGTGGCCAGCGTGCGCAGCACGCTCGCGGGCGACCGCGCCGGGCTCGAGCGCCACTACGCGCTCGCCTACCAGGGCAACCGCCAGCGCTGGACGCTCACGCTGGTGCCGCGCGAGCCGCGCATGCTGGCCATCGTCACGCGCATCGCGATCAGCGGCGAGCAGGCGCTGGTGCGCCACATCGAATACCAGCAGGCCGACGGTGACCGCTCCGAAATGAG
Organism: Hydrogenophaga crocea; assembly: GCF_011388215.1. Classification (NCBI taxonomy): domain Bacteria; kingdom Pseudomonadati; phylum Pseudomonadota; class Betaproteobacteria; order Burkholderiales; family Comamonadaceae; genus Hydrogenophaga; species Hydrogenophaga crocea. The sequence continues at coordinate 2,076,786 of NZ_CP049989.1, read as the reverse complement.
CATCAGCGCGCCGGTGAGCAAGCCATGAGCCGCGCGCAGCTGCCGCGCGCCGGCGTGGTGATCGTGGTCTGGGCCCTGCTGCTGGGCCTGGGCGCGTGGTTCGTCGCGAACACGCGCTTCACCACCGACCTGTCCTTCTTCCTGCCCGCCAGGCCCACGCCCGCGCAGCAGGTGCTGGTGGAACAGCTGCGCGAGGGCGTGGTCTCGCGCCTGCTGATGGTGGCCATCGAAGGCGGCGACGAAGCCGCGCGCGGCCAGGCCTCGCGCGCACTGCGCGAGCGGCTGGCCCGGGGCGACACCTTCGTGGCGGTACAGAACGGCGAGCTCGAAGCTTTCGACAAGGAGCTCGGCGTGCTGCTGCAGCACCGGTACCAGCTCAGCCCCGCGGTGGACGAGCAGCGCTTCGAGCCCGAGCCCCTGCGCCAGGCCATCCTCGACGGCATCGACCTCGTCTCTTCGCCCGCGGGTCTGTTGTTCAAGCCGCACTTCACGCGCGATCCCACGGGCGAGATGCTGGAGGTGCTCACGGGCTGGCAGTCGCAGGGCCAGATCGCCATGGCCGATGGCGTCTGGGTGTCGCGCGACGGCGCGCGTGCGCTGCTGCTGCTGCAGACGCGCGCCGCGGGCACCGACACCGACGGCCAGGCCGCCGCGATCGAGCGCGTGCGCGAGGCCTTCGCGGGCGTGGCGCGCGAGCACACCGGGCTGCGGCTCGAGATCTCGGGCCCGGGTCTCTTTGCGGTGCAGGCGCGCGCGGCGATCCAGGGCGACATCGCCCAGCTCACGCTGTTCAGCGCGATCGGCATCAACCTGCTGCTGTTCGCCATGTACCGGCGCGTGCGCCTGCTGCTGTTCACGACCGTGCCGGTCATCAGCGGTTCGGTGGCGGGCCTGGTCGCGGTGGGGCTGGTGCACGACTCGATCTTCGCCATCACCGCGGGCTTCGGTGCCGCGCTCATCGGCGAGGCGGTCGACTACGGCATCTACTACTTCGTGCAGTCGGGCCGCGCCGCGCGCGAGGCCTGGCAGCGGCGCTACTGGCCCACCATCCGCCTGGGCGTGGCGACCTCGGTGTGCGGCTTCGGCGCGCTGCTGTTCGCGGGCTTTCCGGGCCTGGCCCAGCTCGGCCTGTACGCGCTCACCGGCGTGATCACCGCGGCCGCGGTCACGCGCCTGGTGCTGCCGGCCATGGCCGGCGACCTCACGGTGCGCACGCCGCAGTTGCCCGCGTTCGTGGTGCCGCTGGTGCAGCGCCTGCGTGTGCTGCGCTGGCCGGTGCTGGCGCTGGGCGTGCTGGCGCTGGCCCACATCGTCGAGCACCGGCAGGCGCTGTGGGAGCCCAACCTGTCGGCGCTGTCGTCGGTGAGCGCCGAAGAAGCGCAGCGCGATACGCAGTTGCGCCGCGACCTCGGCGCGCCCGATGCGCGCTACATCGTGGTGGTTCGCGCGCCCAGCCGCGAGGCCGCGCTGCAGGGCGCCGAGGCCGCGGGCCGGCGCCTCGCGCCGCTGGTGGAGCAGGGCCTGATCGGCGGCTTCGACAGCCCCGCGCGCTTCCTGCCCAGCGAAGCGCTGCAGCGGCAACGCCAGCAAAGCCTGCCCGAGCCTGCGGCGCTGCGTGCCAGCCTGGCCCGCGCCACCGAAGACCTGCCGCTGTCGGCCGCGCGGCTGGCGCCCTTCGTGCAGGACGTGGCCGATGCGCGCAACGCCCCGGCGCTCACCGCGAAAGACCTCGAAGGCACGGCGCTCGCGCTGGCCGTCGATTCGCTGCTGCAGCCGCACGGTGACGCCTGGACCGCGCTGCTGCCGCTGCGCCCCGCGGCCACGTCCGAGGGCTCGGACATCCCGGCCCAGGCGGTGCGCGACGCGCTCGCGGGCAGCGGCGTGCTCTTCCTGGACCTCAAGACCGAGTTCGAAGCGGTCTACGGCGACTACCTCGACGAGGCCATCACGCTGTCGCTGGCCGGCATGGCCGCCATCGCGCTGCTCATGGCGGCGGCGCTGCGCCACACGCGCCGCCTGGTCGCGGTGCTGCTGCCCATCGCGGTCACGGTGGTGATCGTGATCGCCGGCCTGCACGCGCTGGGCGTGCGGCTGCACCTGCTGCACCTGGTGGGCGTGCTGCTGATCGTGGCCGTGGGCTCGAACTACGCGCTGTTCCTCGAGCGCTGGCAGCGCGACGAGAACGGCGACCCGCAGTCGCTGCTGTCCATCATGGTGGCCTGCGCCACCACAGTGATCGGCTTTGGCGCGCTTGCGAGCTCGTCGGTGCCGGTGCTCAGCGCCGTGGGCCAGACCGTGGCGCCCGGCGCCTTGCTCGCGCTGCTGCTGTCGGCCGTGCTCGCGCCGCGTGCCACGTCCGCCGCCGGGGGGCCGCGCGCGTGAGAATCCTGCCCATGGCGCGCCACGCCGCGCCCGCGCCCGTGCGCCTGTGCTGGCTGCCCGGCGCGGCCATGCGCGCCGAAGACATCGCCGCCCAGCCCTGGGGCGCCGCGCTCGCCGCGCACGGCTTCGCGGCCGACATGGACGCCATCGACCTCGAACCCGAACGCCTGGACGGCGCCGACGCGATCGACCGCTGCGCGGGCGAGGTGCTGCGGCCCGCGCGCGAAGCGGGCCAGCGCGTGTGGCTCGCGGGCATCTCGCTCGGCGGCTGGCAATCGGTGCTGTGCGCGGCGCGCCATCCCGGGCTGGTGGACGGCCTGTGCCTGTTCTCGCCCTACCCGGGTGACCGCCTGGCCTGGCGCCGCATCGCGCAGGCCGGCGGGCTCGATGCCTGGACGCCCGAACCGCACGAGAGCGACCCGGCGCTGGCCGTGTGGGCCTGGTGGCGGCGGCCGCCGCGCAGCCTGCGCGTGTGGCTGGGCTATGGCAGCGCCGACCGCTTCGGCGACGGCATGGACCGCATGGCCGAGCGCCTGCAGGGCGCGCCCGACCGGCACGCCGTGCACCGCATCGACGCCGATCACGACTGGGCCTGCTGGCACCGGCTCTGGGGGGACTTTCTCCACCACGGCCTGGCGCCGTGGCACGCTCGGGGCCCCGGAGCCTCCGCATGAACCCGACCGCCACCGCCCCGCGCCCCTGGCGCCCCGCGCCCGCGCTGCCCGCCAGCGCGCTGCTGCATGGCGCGGCGCTGGGCCTGGGCCTGTGGCAGCCGGGCTGGTGGCCCTGGCTCGCGTCGGCCGTGGTCGCCAACCACGCGGCGCTGGTGGCTGGCAGCCTGTGGCCGCGCTCGCAGTGGCTGGGCGAAAACTGGACGCGCCTGCCCGCCGCGGCCGCGGCCCGAGGCGCCTTCGCGATCACCATCGACGACGGCCCCGACCCCGAGGTCACGCCGCGCGTGCTCGACGCGCTCGACGCGCTCGGCGCGCGCGCGAGCTTCTTCTGCATCGGCCACCGCGCGCAGGCCCACCCGGCGCTGTGCCGCGCCATCGTCGCGCGCGGCCACCGCGTGGAGAACCATGGTCACAGCCACTCCAACGCCTTCTCGCTGTTCGGGCCGCGGCGCATGCGCGCCGACATCGCCACCGCGCAGCGGGTGCTGGCCGACATCACCGGCCAGGCGCCGCGTTTCTTCCGGCCCACCGCGGGCCTGCGCAACCCCTTTCTCGACCCGGTGCTGCACGGCCTGGGCCTGGTGCACGCGAGCTGGACGCGCCGCGGCTACGACACCCGCACGGGCGACGTGGCCACGGTGCACCGCCGCCTGGCGCGCGGCTTCGCGGCCGGCGACATCCTGCTGCTGCACGACGGCCACTGCGCGCGCGCGCCCGACGGTCAGCCCGTGCTGCTGCACCTGCTGCCGCGGCTGATGGCCGACGCGCAGCGCCTGGGCCTGCGGCCCGTGACCCTGGCCGACACGCTTTCTCCCCCGTCCCCATGAGCCACGCCTTCATCCGAGACCTCGTCGACCACGCGAGCAGCCGCTTCCGCGCGGGTGGGCCTTTCGCCTACCACTACGCGCGCGGCAAGCTGGGCCACGACACCATCTTCCACCACGTGCTGAGCCACGGCCTGCTGGGCGGCGCCACGCGCGTGCTCGACCTCGGCAGCGGCCAGGGCAGCCTGTTCTCGTGGCTGCTCGCGGCGCAGCAGATGGCCGAACGCGGCCACTGGCCCGCCGGCTGGGCGCCCGCGCCGCGCGCCACCGAGCTGCGCGGCATCGAGCTCATGCCGGCCGACGTGGAGCGCGCGCGCCAGGCCTTCGGCGCCGACCACCCGGTGGTGCGCATCGAGCTCGGCGACATGACCGAGAGCGCGCTCGGCCAGCCCGAGGCCGTGACCATCCTCGACGCGCTGCACTACGTCGATGTGGACCGCCAGCGCGCGCTGCTGCGCCGCATCCGCGAAGCGCTGCCGCGCGGCGGTGTGTTCCTCACGCGCATCGGCGATGCCTCGGCGGGCTGGCGCTTTCACGTGTGCAACGGGGTCGACAAGGTCGTCACGTTCGCGCGCGGCCACCGGCTGCCGCGCCTGCACTGCCGCCCGCTGGCCGAGTGGCGCAGCGACCTCGAGGCCCTGGGCTTCGAGGTGAGCCACCGCGACATGAGCGGGCGCAAGCCCTTCGCCAACGTCATGCTGCATTGCCGGGTGCGCTGATGCAGGCCTTCGTCATGCCACCGGTCGCCATCACCGCGCACACCGCCACCTCCTGCCTGGGGCAGGGCGTGGCCGCGCACACCCGGGCGCTGCGCGAGGGCCGCAGCGGCCTCACGCCCTGCCGCTTCGAAACCGTGGACCTGCCGACCTGGATCGGCGAAGTGCCCGGCGTGGACGCCGTGGCCTTGCCCGCCGGCCTGGAGCGCTTCGACTGCCGCAACAACCGCCTGGCCTGGCTCGCGCTGCAGGCCGACGGCTTCGCCGAGCGCGTGCGCGCGGCCGTGGCCCGCTGCGGTGCCGACCGCGTGGGCGTGTTCGTGGGCACCAGCACCTCGGGCATTCTCGAGACCGAGCTCGCCTACCGCCGCCGCGACCCGGCCAGCGGCGCGCTGCCCCCCGACTTCCACTACGCCACCACGCACAACACCTACTCGGTGGCCGACTTCGTGCGCACGGCCTTCGGCATCGAGGGCATGGCCATGAGCCTGTCGAGCGCGTGCTCGTCCAGCGCCAAGGTATTCGCGGCCGCGGCGCGCCAGCTGCAGGCCGGCACCATCGACGCGGCCGTGGTGGGCGGCGTCGATTCCTTGTGCCTGACCACGCTCTACGGCTTCGCCTCGCTGCAGCTCACCTCGCCGCAACCCTGCCGCCCGGGCGATGCCGCGCGCGACGGCATCTCCATCGGCGAGGCCGCGGCCTTCGCGCTGCTCGAGCCGGGCCAGGCACCCGCGCCCCTGCGCCTGCTGGGCGTGGGCGAGTCGAGCGACGCGCACCACATGTCGGCGCCGCACCCCGAGGGCCTGGGCGCGCAGCGCGCCATGGCCGCGGCGCTGCGCAGCGCGGGCCTGCAGCCGGGCGACATCGACTACATCAACCTGCACGGCACGGCCACGCCCGCCAACGACGCGGCCGAGGGCCTGGCCGTGGCCGCGCTGTTCGGCCGCGGCGTGCCCTGCTCGTCGACCAAGGGCGCCACCGGCCACACGCTGGGCGCGGCGGGTGCGCTCGAAGCCGTGGTCTGCGCCATCGCGCTGGCCGAGGGCTGGCTGCCCGGCAGCCCGGGCACCGAAACGGTCGACCCCGCGATCGACATCGATTACCGCCGCGAGGGCAGCGCGCTGCCCGGCATGCGCCACGTGCTGTCGAATTCCTTCGGCTTCGGCGGCAGCAACGCGAGCCTGGTCTTCAGCAGGGGAAGCGCATGAGCCTGCCCTCCCTCTGGCTGCACGGCATCGGGCTGATCGCGCCGGGCCTCGACCATTGGACGCAGGCGCGCACCGTGCTGCGCGGCGAAGCCGCGTGGGCGAACGCGCCCACCGTGCTGCCGCCGGCCGATCGCCTGCCCGCGGCCGAGCGCCGGCGTGCCAGCCGCGTGGTGCGCGTGGCGCTCGCGCTCGGCCTGCAGGCGCTCGACGGCCAGGACCCGGCCGACATCGCCACCGTGTTCACCGCTTCGGGCGCCGACGGCCACAACTGCCATGCGCTGTGCGAACAGCTCGCGGGCGAAGACCGTGCGATCTCGCCCACGCGCTTCCACAACTCGGTGCACAACGCGGCCGCGGGCTACTGGGGCATCGCCACGCGCTCGATGGCGCCCAGCCAGGTGCTCTGCGCGCACGACGCGAGCTTCGGCGCGGGCTGGCTCGACGCGCTCGGCCAGCTCCAGACCGAAGACGAGGTGCTGCTTGTGGCCTACGACAGCGAGTACCCCGAGCCGCTGCACGCCTGCCGCCCCTTGCCCGACGCCGCGGGCCTGGCGCTGTGGCTGGGCCGCGCGCCGCGCGCGCACAGCCTGGGCCAGGTGCAGACCGCGCTGGTGCGCGGCGCCGCCGACGCCATGGCCGACCCGGGCCTGGAGGGCCTGCGCGCCGCCTTCCCCTCGCTGCGCGCGCTGCCCCTGCTCGAACGCATCGCCCGCGGCGACACCGCGCCGGCCACCGTCGAATACCTCGCGCCGCAGCACCTGCAGCTGCGCTTCACCCCGCGTTGACCCATGAGCCCTGACGCCACCCTCGAGCGCGACGCGATCGCGCGCCGCATTCCCCACCAGGGCCGCATGTGCCTGCTCGACCGCGTGCTGCACTGGTCCGCGTCGGCCATCGAGTGCGAAGCCTGGCCCGACCCCGGCGACACCCACCCGCTGCGCCACGAAGGCGCGCTGTCGGCCGTGCACGCGGTGGAGTACGCGGCCCAGGCCATGGCGGTGCACGGCACGCTGCTCGCGGGCCGTGACGACGCGCCCAAGGCCGGCTACCTCGCGAGCGTGCGTGGCGTGCAGTTGCACCGCGACACGATCGAGGCCGCCGACGCGCCGCTGCGCATCCGCGCCGAACGCCTGTCGGGCGACGGCGGCAGCGTGCTCTACCAGTTCCGCGTCGAGGGCGCGCGCGGCGCCCTGGCCGACGGCCGCGCGGCCGCGGTGCTCGATGCCGCGGCCGCGACCGGGGGGGCGGCATGAAGCGCGCGCTGGTCACGGGCGGCAGCGGCGGCCTGGGCGCGGCCATCGCGCAGCGCCTGGCGCAAGACGGCTTTCATGTGCTGATCCACGCCAACCAGGGCCTGGAACGCGCCGAGGCGCTCGCGCAGCGCCTGCGCGACGCCGGCGGCAGCGCCGAGGCCCTGCGCTTCGACGTCACCGACCGCGAGGCCTGCGCGCAGGCGCTGGCCGCGGTGGTCGAGGCCGGCCCGGTGCAGGTGCTGGTGAACAACGCGGGCATCCACGACGACGCGGTGCTCGCCGGCATGCGCGGCGAGCAATGGGACCGCGTGATCGACGTCTCGCTCAATGGCTTCTTCAACGTCACGCAGCCGCTGCTGCTGCCCATGATCCGCACGCGCTGGGGCCGCGTGATCAACATCAGCTCGGTCTCGGGCGTGATGGGCAACCGCGGCCAGGCCAACTACGCGGCGGCCAAGGCCGCGCTGCACGCGGCGGGGCGCTCGCTCGCGCTCGAAGTGGCTTCGCGCGGCATCACGGTGAACGCGGTGGCGCCGGGCATCGTGGACACGGGCATGGCCACCGAGGCCTTCGACGCCAACGCCATCAAGCAGCTCGTGCCCATGCAGCGCGCGGGCCGCGCCGACGAGGTGGCCGCGCTCGTGGCCTTCCTGGCCAGCGACGCGGCGGGCTACATCAGCGGCCAGGTGATCGGCATCAACGGCGCGATGGCCTGAGCCGGCGCGCCAGCAGCAGCGGCAACCTCAGCACGAAGCCCGTGAACAGGCGGGTGTGCATCCAACTGAGCAGGGCGTTGTCGCGCAGGTATTTGAAGTGCGACACACCGCCCTCGTCGGGCTGCAGGTAGCGCACCGGCGCGTCCACGTTGATGGGCCGCACGCCGGCCCAGCACAGCCGCACCACGGCCTCGGGGTCGAAATCGAAGCGGCGCATGAAGCGCGTGCCCCGCATCACGCGCACCAGCGCCGCGATCGGGTACACGCGAAAGCCGTAGAGCGAATCGCCCACGCCCATGCCCAGGGTTTCCAGGTTGGCCCAGGCGTTGGACACGCGCCGGCCCTGCACGCGCAGCGCGGGCGCTTCGGGGCCGAACACCGGCTTGCCCAGCACCATGGCCTCGGGTGCGGCCGCGGAGGTGGCCATGAACGTGGGGATGAGTTCGGCCGGGTGCTGGCCGTCGGCGTCCATGGTGAGCGCATGCGTGAAGCCTTCGGCGGCCGCGGCCTGCAGGCCCGCGAGCACTGCCGCGCCCTTGCCCTGGTTGTGCGGCAGCACGATCACGCGCAGCTGCGGGTCTTGTTCGGCCATGGCCTGCACGGCGGCGGTGGAGTGGTCGGTGCTGCCGTCGACCACCACCCACACGGGCGCCCATTGCGCGCGCGCCGCGCGCACCGTGACGGCGAGCAGCTCGCCGGGGTTGTAGCTGGGGATCAGGACGAGGTGGGTGCGGGACGTGTGGGGCATTGCGGGCGTCTGGGGCATGGGGCGGAGCATGTCACGCGGCGGTGTGCGGTCCGGCCCGCAATTCGTCGTCGAAATGTTGCTGCAGTGCCTGATTGAAACCGCACGCGTCGTCGGGCGGCTCGAAACGCCGGCCCAGGCGCACCCGCACCACCAGCGGCAGCGAGGGGCGGCGCCACAGCGGCCATTGTTTCCCGAGGTAGGGCGAGGAGAACTCGATCAGCACCGTCTGCACCGTGGCGCGCGTGCGCTGCGCGAGCAGGCCGATCGAGGGCAGCAGCGGGTTCACCGGCCAGCGCGTGGTGCGCGTGCCTTCCGGGAACAGCACCACCTGGCCGCCTTCGTTGAGCACGCGGCGGCAGCGCAGCACCACGTTGAGCAGGTTGTCGTTGCGGATGTAGCGCGCGAGCCGGGCCGCCGCGCCGAACATGGGGTTGTCCATCAGGCCGGCCTTCATGATGCAGACCGCATCGGGCAGGCGCGAGATCAGCAGCACCGCGTCGAGCAGGCTCGGGTGGTTGGCCACGATGATCATCGGGCCCTCGCGCGGCAGTTGCTCGAGCGCGCTGAGGTCGAAGCGGCAGCCGCACAGGCGCTCGAGCGCGAACAGGTAGAAGCGGAACGTGAGGGTGGCCACGCGCCGCCCCAGCGGTTGGCCCCAGCGCCGCGGCAGCACGCGGTACAGCACCATGGCCAGCGGGAACCAGCTCAGGCAGAGCAGGGCGAGCAGGCCCAGGCCCGTGACCATGGCCAGGTGCTCGCGCAGCGCGTGCAGGATCTTCATGCGCCCGCCACCGGTGCGATGGCCAGCGATTCGACCTCGACCAGCAATTCGGTGCGGCACACATCGGCCTGCAGCAGCGTGAGGCGGGCGCCGCCCAGGTGGCGTTGCAGTGCACCGCGCACCGCATCCATGTGCGCGGCGTGGCGCACGTAGGCGCGGTGCACCAGGCTGTCGGGCCCGACGCCGCCGCAGCGGCTGTGGCGGCGCGCCGCGCCTAGCACGGCGTGGATGTTGCGCGCCGTCTCCTCGCACTGGGCGGTCACGTCGCCCGGATGCACGCTTTCGTGGCCCACGATGCTGGCCGTGCCCGAGATGAACAACAGCTCGCGCGAGCCGTGCCAGGCCAGGGCGGCGCGCGCGAACACCGGCGGGCGCGGGCCGTATTGCGCCGGGTAGTGGAAGGCGCTGATCTGGCGCGGGTTCTCGATCGGGCAGGGCGCCGCGCGGCCCGCCATGAAGGCGATGGACAGCGGTCCGCCCGTGCAGCCCAGCGCGCTGGCCGCGGGCACCAGGTGTTCGGTGGCCGCGCCCGCAGCGCGGTAGGCGTCGTGGCGGCCCTGGTTGAACCAGCGGTAGCGCTCCAGGCCGTCGTCGTCGCGGTTGATCTCGGCCAGGTAGTTCCAGACCCGCCACAGGTGCGGCATGCCTTGCGCCTGCAGCAGGGCGAACAGGCGGCCATAGGCCTGTTCGCTGAGCGCGCGCAGGCGTTCGCCGCGGCCCGGACCGGGTTGCTCGTCGAGCTCGATCAGGCCGAACAGCAGATCGGGCGTGGCGCGCCAATGCAGGCCCGGCTCGCGGCCTTCGTTCACGGCATCGTCCGCGCACCAGGTCTCGCGCCAGGCGGTGTCGGCGGCAGCCGGGGCCATGTGCAGGCGCTGTTCGGGCCAGGCCGGCGCGCCCGGCGCGCCCCGCACGGCGGCGCCGCCGAGTGCGTGGCGCGGGTCGGCGGGCAGGGCGTTGGCCAGCAGGTGAAGCCCGCTCACCGGCTTCGCTCCGGGGGACATGCCACGGCGTGGGCGCGGGCTCGCGTGCGCCGTTCCCTCATGAGCCCGTGGGCAGTGCGCTGCCGGGGCGGATGTTGCGTTTGCGCTGCCGCCAGGCGCGCCAGCTGCGCAGTGGGTTGCCCAGGTTGACGGCGAAGTACAGGCTCTTGAACGCCAGCAGCGACGGCCCGATGGGCGTGCGTCCGAACAGGTCGCCCGCGAGCACCGACAACAGGGCCTCTTTCATGCGCAGGGGGTTGCGCGGGTACATGAAGAAGCCGCGCATGGTCGGGTTGGTCATGCGGTAGATGAACCACGAGAACGCGCGCGGGCCGTGGCGCATGTGGCGGTCGAAGGCGCGCAGCGCGGCCGGCGCCTTGCCGGGCTCGCGCAGGCAGGTGTCCACCGTGCGTGCGCCCACCTGCGCACTGCTCATGGCCAGCCACACGCCCGAGGAGAACACCGGGTCGATGAAGGCGTAGGCGTCGCCCAGCAGCAGAAAGCCCTCGCCGTGGCTCAGGCGCGATGTGTACGAGTAGTTGCCCGTGGCCTCGGCGGGCGTGACCATCTCGGCGTCACGCAGCCGCTCGGACAGCCCGGGGCAAGTGGCGATGTTGTCGAGCAGGAACTGCTGCAGGCCGCGCTCGCCGCGCGTCTTCATGTGGTACGGCCAGGTGACCATGCCCACGCTGGTCGCGCCGTCACTCAGCGGGATGAACCAGAACCAGCCGTGGTCGAACCAGAACACGGTGATGTTGCCCTCGTCGTGGCCGCTGAGCCGGCGCGCGCCGCGGAAGTGGGCGTAGATCGCCGCGCTGTTGTGGTCGGGGTTCTTCTGCTTGGCCTGCAACTGGCCCGCGAGCAGGGTGTCGCGCCCGGTGCAATCGAGCACGAAGCGCGGCCGCCATTCGGTGCGCAGTCCCTGCGCGTCGACGCTGGTGACGGTTTCGAGCCGCTGGCGGTCGCCGGACCAGGCGAGCTCGGTCGCGCGCGTGCCTTCGTGCACCTCCACGCCTTGGGCCTGCGCGTTGCGCAGCAGCAGGTGGTCGAAGTCGGCGCGCTTGACCTGGTAGGCCGTGGGCATGGACTTGTCCCAGGCGTCGGCGAAGTAATAGGTCTGGGTGTGGCTGTGCTGCGGCGAGACGAACTCGGCGCCCGGCTTGAGCATGCCGATCGCGCGCACCGCTTCGCCCACGCCGAGTTCATCGAGCAGGGGCATGTTGGCGGGCAGCAGCGACTCGCCAATGTGGAAACGGGGGTGGTGGTCCTTGTCGATCAGGACCACCTGGTGGCCTTGGCGGGCGAGCAGCGTCGACGCGGTCGAGCCGGCCGGTCCGCCGCCAATCACCAGTACGTCGCAGGTCCGAATCGCGGGGTCGGCAGGGTGCATGGCGTCTCACGGGCTGCCCTGCGCCGGTGGGTCGGACGACCCAGCCGGCCAGGGGAGCGGGGATTTTAGAAGCCCGCCAGGGGCAATACCCCGGGCGCCAGGCACAAAAAAAGGCCCCCACCGCAGGGTGGGGGCTTCGAAGGGTCCGATGAAATCGAATTTCGAAAGGGACCCGAGGAGACAACCAGAAAAAAACCGGGGCAGCAGACCTTGCGAAAGAGCTTACGGTCGACTGCCTGCACTCAATTGTGGGCAACCGACCGGAAGTCAAGTCCTGCGATCAGCGGCGCCGAAGGCGCGCTTTTCAGCGCTTCTTGGCGGCGGTCTTGGTGGCGTTGACGGCGGTGGCCGTGACGGTGTTGAAGTTGGCTTCGGCCATTTCGGTCGCTTGCTTGACCGCCTTCTGCACGGATTCGATGGCGTTGTTGGCGGCGGACACGGCGCTCTTCATCACGGCGACGGCGCTTTCCGAGCCGGCGGGCGCGTTCTTGGAGGCGTTGTCGACCACGGCCATGAACTTCTTCTGCGCGTCGGCGGCGGTGGCTTCGGCGGCCTTGCTGAATTCGGCGCCGGTGCCCGAGGCGATGTCGTAGAGGTGGCGGCTGTAGGCCACCGACTTCTCGGCCATGGGCTGCACCATGCTGGCCTGCAGGCTCAGCAGTTCCTGGGCGTCCTTGACGCTCAGCAGGGCCTGGGTGTTGTTGGCGGACTCGGACAGCGCGGCCTTGGTGGCCTGGATGTTCAGTTCAACGAGCTTCTCGACGCCTTCGAACGCCTTCTGGGTCAGGCCGAAGAGCGTGTCGAATTGGGCTTTCTGGGCGGCGATGAGTTGTTCGGCGGTCAGCATGTCGGTACTCCTTGAGAGGTGGATGGAAGAGGGCACTCACGGTTGCGGCGTGGACGCTGGTGCTTGTGGATCCAAGCGTCCCTCCCGTCCGTTTATGCTGCGCTGCAACATGGCTCGAATTATAGGGACCGGTCGGCCGTGTGCAAGCGGTTTTTGTTGCGCTGCAACATTTTAGGGGTGCGGTTCTAAATCCCGGGCCCGGGCTGCGGCATCGGGGCCCGGCCACAATGCGCGCGCCCTGCGACAGCCCCACCGTGCACGCCTTCTACGCCGACCATTTCGTGTTGCCCCTGCCCAGCGGGCACCGCTTCCCCATGGCCAAGTACGCCCGGCTGCGCGAGCGGCTGGCGACCGAGCTGCCCGAGGTGGCCCTTCACGAGGCCCTGCCGGCCTCCGACGGCGAGCTGGCCCTGGTGCACACGCCGGCCTACATCGACGCGATCGCGCACGGCACGCTGGCCCCGGCGCTGCAACGCGAGATCGGCTTTCCCTGGAGCCCGGCGATGGCCGAGCGCGCGCGACGTTCGGTGGGCGCGACCCTGCAGGCCGCGCGGCGCGTGATGGCGCAGGGCGGCGGGTTGGCGGCCAACCTCGCGGGCGGCACGCACCACGCCTATGCCGACAAGGGCGGCGGCTTCTGCGTGTTCAACGATTTCGCGGTGGCCGCGCGCCTGATGCAGGCCGAACACCTGCGGCGCCACGGCCCGCGTGCGCCGCTGCAGGTGGCCATCGTGGACCTCGACGTGCACCAGGGCAATGGCACGGCACGCATCTTCGCCAACGACGCCAGCGTGTTCACGCTCTCGCTGCACGGCGCCAAGAATTTCCCGTTCCGCAAGGAGCCCAGCGACCTCGACGTGGAGCTGCCCGACGGCGCGCGCGACGACGAGTACCTGCACGCGCTCGACCTCGCGCTCGACGAGCTCGAACGGCGCTTCGAGCCCGGCCTGGTGCTGTACCTCGCGGGGGCCGATCCGCACGAAGGCGACCGGCTCGGCCGCCTCAAGCTGAGTTTCGACGGCCTGGAGGCGCGCGACCGTCGCGTGATGGGCTGGGCCGCGCGGCGCGGCCTGCCGCTGGTGTTCGCCATGGGCGGCGGTTACGGCCACGACCTGGAGGCCACGGTGCAGGTGCAGGTCAACACCTACCGCGTCGCGCTCGAGCACGAGCGGCGCTGGCAGGCGCAAGCGGTGCGGTCGGCGACAACCCCCGCCGGCATGCGCTGGCACAATGCCCGCCCATGACCGCGAACGCCCCGGCCCCTCGCCCGACCCCGCGGCCCCGCAGCGACTTCCGCGCGTTCCGCGCCATCTCCACGCGCTGGGCCGACAACGACGTCTACGGGCACGTCAACAACGTCGTCTACTACAGTTGGTTCGACACCGCCGTCAACGCGCACCTGATCGAAGCCGGTGCGCTCGACATCCACACCGGCGGCGTCATCGGCCTGGTCGTGGAGACGCAGTGCCATTACTTCGCACCGCTGGCCTTCCCGCAAACCGTGTGGGCCGGCGTGCGCGTGGCGCACCTGGGCAGTTCCAGTGTGCGCTACGAAGTCGGCCTGTTCGCCGACGGCGCCGAGACCACGGCCGCCCACGGTCACTTCGTGCACGTGTACGTGGACCGGGAGACGCGCCGGCCCGTGCCCCTGCCGGCCGCCCTCAAACACACCCTGGAGACCCTGCGATGAACCTGGCCGAGACCGTGATCGACCCCGCGAGCGTGGACGCCGCCATCACCACGCGCATGTCGGCGCGCGCCTTCCTGCCCACGCCGGTGCCGCGCGAGACCATCGAACACATCCTCGACGTGGCGCGCCGCGCGCCCTCGGGCACCAACACCCAGCCCTGGAAGGTCTACGTGCTGCAGAACGCGGTGCGCGACGAGCTGGTGAACAAGGTGGTGGCCGCGCACGACGCCATCTACGCCAACCCGGCGCTGGCCGCCGAGTACCGCGAGGAATACGACTACTACCCCGAGAAGTGGATCAGCCCCTACATCGACCGCCGGCGCGAGAACGGCTGGGGGCTGTACGGCCTGCTGGGCATCCAGAAGGGCGAGAAGGACAAGATGCACGCGCAGCACCAGCGCAACTTCCGCCTGTTCGACGCGCCCGTGGGCCTGATGTTCACGCTCGACCGCGCCATGGGCCGCGGCTCGCTGGTCGACTACGGCATGTTCCTGCAGAACATCATGGTGGCCGCGCGCGGCCAGGGCCTGCACACCTGCCCGCAGGCGGCCTGGAACGGCTTTGCCAAGATCATCCTGCCCCTGATCGGCGCCGGCCCCGACGAAATGCTGGTCTGCGGCATGGCCCTGGGCTATGCCGATCCCGACGCGCCGGTCAACGGCTTTCACACCCCGCGCGAGCCCGTGTCTGCGTTCACGCAGTGGCTCGGCTGAACCTCACTCATCCACATCACAGGAGACTCCCGATGATCACCACCCCCAGCGGCCTGCAATACGAAGACACCGTGGTCGGCCAGGGCGACGAAGCCCGCGCCGGACGCCCCGTGCAGGTGCACTACACCGGCTGGCTCTACCAGGACGGCGTGGCCGGCCGCAAGTTCGATTCGAGCAAGGACCGCGGCCAGCCCTTCGAATTCCCGCTGGGCATGGGCCATGTCATCAAGGGCTGGGACGAAGGCGTGCAGGGCATGAAGGTGGGCGGCACGCGCCGCCTCGTGATCCCGGCCGAACTCGGTTACGGCGCGCGTGGCGCGGGCGGTGTGATCCCGCCCAATGCCACGCTGCTGTTCGAAGTCGACCTGCTGGCCGTCTGATCCGGAGTTGCCGATGACACACGGGATGCCCAGGGCAATGGCCCTGCTGGCCGGGGCCTTGCTGCCCGGCCTGGCTTTTGCTGCCGATCTCGACGGCAGCCAGCTCTCGGCCTGGTGGGGCCTGCCTTTTGCGGGCGTGCTGCTGTCGATCGCGCTCATGCCGCTGGTGGCGCCGGTGTTCTGGCACCACCACTTCGGCAAGGTGTCGGCGGCCTGGGCGCTGGCCTTCCTGCTGCCCTTCGCGGCCACCTTCGGCGCCGGCGCCACCGGCGCGGCCGTGGTGCACGCGGCGCTGGCCGAGTACATCCCGTTCATCATCCTGCTCACCGCGCTGTTCACGGTGGCCGGCGGCATCTACGTGCGCGGCAACCTGCACGGCAGCCCCGGCCTGAACACCGCCATCCTCGCGATCGGCGCGGTGCTCGCGAGCTTCATGGGCACCACGGGTGCCTCCATGCTGCTGATCCGCCCGCTGATCCGCGCCAACGACAACCGCCGCCACCAGGTGCACGTGGTGGTGTTCTTCATCTTCATCGTGTCCAACGCCGGCGGCGCGCTCACGCCGCTGGGCGATCCGCCGCTGTTCCTGGGTTTCCTCAAGGGCGTCGACTTCTTCTGGACCGTGGTCCACATGTGGGCCAAGACCGGCTTCCTGATCGGCGTGCTGCTCGCGCTGTTCTACGCGATCGACTGGTGGTACTACCACCGGCGCGAAGAGATCCGCCCGGTCGATCCCACGCCCGACACGCCGCGCCTGGGCTTCGAGGGCGGCGTGAACTTCGCGCTGCTCGGCGTGGTGGTGGCGCTGGTGCTCATGAGCGGCCTCTGGAAGTCGCCGGTGGCGTTCAACATCGCGGGCACCGAGGTGGGCCTGCCCGGCATCGTGCGCGACGTCGGCCTGATCATCGTGACCCTGCTGTCGCTGCGCCTCACGCCCGCGAGCGCACACGAGAACAACCAGTTCAACTGGGCGCCCATGCAGGAAGTGGCCAAGCTGTTCGCCGCCATCTTCCTCACCATCATCCCGGTGATCGCCATGCTCAAGGCCGGTGTGGACGGCCCCTTCGCCGCGGTGATCCGCGCGGTGACGCTGCCCGACGGCTCGCCCAACAACGCCATGTACTTCTGGGCCACGGGCGCGCTGAGCTCGTTCCTCGACAACGCGCCCACCTACCTGGTGTTCTTCAACACCGCGGGCGGTGATCCGCAGGTGCTCATGAACGCGCTCGCGCCCACGCTGATCGCGATCTCGGCGGGCGCGGTGTTCATGGGCGCCAACACCTACATCGGCAACGCCCCCAACCTCATGGTCAAGGCGATCGCCGAAGACCGCGGCGTGAAGATGCCCAGCTTCTTCGGCTACATGGCCTGGTCGGTGGGCATCCTGGTGCCGCTGTTCGCGCTCATGACCTGGATCTGGTTCGTCTGACACAACCCCAACAAGGAGACATCCGCATGGCCGCCAAGCCCGCCATCCTCGTGAGCCGCAAGATCTTCCCCGACGTGGTGGAACATCTGCGACCGCATTTCGAGGTCGACCACAACGACACCGATGGCGTGCTCACGCCGGACCAGCTCATCGAACGGCTGCAGGGCAAGGTGGGCGCCATGACCACGGGCAGCGAGCGCATCGACGGCGCGGTGGCCGCGGCCTGCCCCGCGCTGCGCATCGTGGCCAACATCGCGGTGGGCTACAACAACTTCGACGTGCCCGCGCTGAGCGCCGCCGGCGTGGTGGCCACCAACACGCCCGACGTGCTCACCGAGACCACGGCCGACTTCGGCTTTGCGCTGCTCATGGCCACGGCGCGCCGCCTCACCGAGAGCGAACACTTCCTGCGCGCGGGCCAGTGGAACCGCTGGGCGCTCGACATGTTCGCGGGCGCCGAAGTGCACGGCAGCACCCTGGGCATCCTGGGCATGGGCCGCATCGGCCAGGCCATCGCGCGCCGCGGCGCGCTGGGCTTCGGCATGAAGGTGATCTACCACAACCGCTCGCGCCTGGACGCCGCCACCGAGGCCGCGTGCAAGGCCACCTACGTGGACAAGGCCACGCTGCTGCGCGAGGCCGATCACCTCATCCTGGTGCTGCCCTACAGCGCGAGCAGCCACCACGCCATCGGTGCGGCCGAGATCGCGCAGATGAAGCCCACGGCCACGCTGATCAACATCGCGCGCGGCGGCATCGTCGACGACGCGGCACTTGCGCAGGCCCTGAAGGAACGCCGCATCGCCGCGGCCGGCCTCGACGTGTTCGAGGGCGAGCCCCGGGTGCACCCCGATCTGCTCACCGTGCCCAACGTGGTGCTCACGCCGCACATCGCGAGCGCCACCATCCAGACGCGCCGCGCCATGGCCATGCTCGCGGCCGACAACCTGATCGACTACCTCGTGAAGGGTCAGCCGCGCACGCCGCTCAATGCCGAGATCATCGGCAAGGGGGCGCGCGCCTGATGGACACCGCCTTGCTCGTCGCGCTGCTGGTGCTCGCGCTGGCGGGCGTGGGGCTGCAGCTCGTGCTGGCGCTGCGCAAGCCCGCGCCCGGGCCCGAACCCCTCCCCATGGCCGACGAACTCGCGCACCGCCAGGCGGTGCTCGCGCAGCTGCAGCAGATCGCCCAGCGCGTGGACCACGTGGAAGGCGAGCTGCGGCGCGAGGTGACCGACAACGCGCGCAACGCGCGCCAGGAGCAGCTTGAAGGCCTGAGCCGCTTCCAGGCCTCGATCACCGCGCAATCGGCCGAGACCACGCGCACGCAGAACGCCCAGCTCGATGCCTTCGCGCAGCAGCTCGTGCAGCTGCGCGGCGCGCTCGGCGACACGCTCACGCGCCAGCTGCAGGACATGAGCGAGGCCAACGCGCGCCGCCTGGCCGAGATCCGCACCACGCTCGACGCCCAGCTCGCGCAGCTGCAGCAGGGCAACGCGGCCAAGCTCGACGAGATGCGCGCCGTGGTCGACGAGAAGTTGCAGAGCACGCTGCAGGCGCGCCTGGGCGAGAGCTTCAAGCAGGTGGCCGACCGGCTCGAGCAGGTGCACAAGGGCCTGGGCGAGATGCAGACGCTCGCGCAGGGCGTGGGCGACCTCAAGCACCTGCTCACCAACGTCAAGACGCGCGGCATGTTCGGCGAGGCCCAGCTCGGGGCTTTGCTCGAGCAGGTGTTCGCGCCCGACCAGTACGCGACCCAGGTGGTCACGCGCCCGGGCACGCGCAACCCGGTCGACTTCGCGGTGCGCCTGCCCGGCCGTGGCGAAGACGGCGCGCCGTGCTGGCTGCCCATCGACGCCAAGTTTCCCAACGAAGACTACGAGCGCCTGCTCGACGCGCAGCAGCGCGCCGACGTCGAAGGCGTGGAGCTCGCGGCCAAGGCGCTCGAGCAGCGCATCCGCCTCGAGGCCAAGAGCATGGCCGAGAAATACCTCGAGCCGCCGCACACCACCGATTTCGCGATCCTGTTCCTGCCCACCGAAGGCCTGTACGCCGAGGTGCTGCGCCGCCCGGGCCTGATGGAGCTGCTGCAGCGCGAGCACCGTGTCACGCTGGCCGGGCCCACCACGCTCATGGCCATGCTCAACTCGCTGCAGATGGGCTTTCGCACGCTGGCGCTGGAAAAGCGCAGCAGCGAGGTCTGGCAGGTGCTGGGCGCGGTCAAGACCGAGTTCGGCAAGTTCGGCGACGTGCTGGCCAAGGTCAAGGGACAGACGCAGACCGTGCTCAACACGCTCGAGCAGGCCGAGGTGCGCAGCCGCGCCATGGGCCGCGCGCTCAAGACCGTCGAGGCCCTGCCGCAGGAGCGCAGCAGCGCGCTGCTGCCGCTCGACACCGACCCCGCCGACCGGGACGCCCCTTGAACCCGCGCCTACGTGTCGATCTGGCGCGGCTGATCGCCTCGCAGATCTGCGTGCACGGTTGCATGACGGGCTTTCGCATGGCCGCGCCGCTGATGGCGCTGCGCGAAGGCCACAGCCCCTTGTTCGTGGGCATCCTGCTCGCGCTGTTCGCGCTCGCGCCGGTGTTCCTGGCGCTGCCCGCGGGCCGCTTCGCCGACCGGCACGGCCTGCAGCGCCCGGTGCGCGTGGCCGTGACCGTGGCCAGCCTGGGCGGCCTGCTGGCCGTGGTCTGGCCCACGTTCTGGGTGCTGTGCCTGTCGGCCACCGCCTGCGGCGCGGCCAGCGGCATGGCCATGATCGCGCTGCAGCGCCACGTGGGCCGGCTCGCGCACGACGCCACCGAGCTGCGCCAGGTGTTCAGCTGGATGGCGGTCGGCCCCTCGATCTCCAACTTCCTGGGCCCGCTCACCGCCGGCCTGTTCATTGACTTCGCGGGCTTTCGCTGGGCCTACCTCGCGCTCGCGCTGCTGCCCTGGCTGGCCTGGTGGCTGGTGCGGCGCACGCAAGAGCTGCCGGCCGAGCTGCGCCCCGCCAGCGAGGGCGGCAAGCGCTCGTCCTGGGACCTGTTGCGCAACGCCGACTTCCGCCGGCTCATGCTGATCAACTGGATGCTGTCCTCGTGCTGGGACGTGCACACCTTCCTGGTGCCCGTGCTGGGCCACGAGCGCGGCCTGAGCGCCACCACCATCGGCGCCATCCTCGGTGGCTTCGCGCTCGCGGCCACCGCGATCCGCCTGCTCATGCCCTGGCTCGCCGAGCGGCTGCGCGAATCGGCCGTCATCGGCGGCGCCATGGCCGCCACCGCGCTGCTGTTCGCGGCCTACCCGCTGGTGCACGTGGCCTGGGGCATGGCCGCGCTGTCGGTGCTGCTGGGCTTTGCCCTGGGTTCGGTGCAGCCCATGATCATGAGCATGCTGCACCAGATGACGCCCACGCACCGCCACGGCGAGGCGCTGGGCCTGCGCGCCATGGCCATCAACGGCTCGAGCGTGGCCATGCCGCTGCTGTTCGGCACCGCGGGCGCGGCGGTGGGCGTGGCCTACGTGTTCTGGGCCGTGGGCGCGGCCGTGGGCTCGGCCTCGCCCGTGGCCTGGCGCCTGCGCGCGCCCGCGGCGCGGCCCGAGCGCACGCGCTTCTGAGGGCCGAAGCCCAGGCCCGCGAGGAAGGTGTCGAAGGTCTGGCGGCCGCGTTGCACGAGGTCGAAGGCCTGTGGGTCGAGCATCCAGTTCTGGATCAGGCCGTCGATCAGGTTGTGCAGGCCCAGCGCCGCCGCCGCCACGGGAATGGGCAACTCGACGCCCTCGCGCCGAGCGGCCGCTTGCAGCGTGGTGCGCATCTCGGCCACGCAGGCGTTGCGCACCCGCAGGTGGCGCTCGCGCACGGCCTGCATCTCGTCGGTGTATTCCACCTTGTGCGTGGCCACCTCGAACACGCGGCGCGTGCGCTCGTCGGTGGCGGTCTGGCGCAATGCGTGTGTCATGGAATCGCGCAAGGATTGCAGCGGATCCGCCTGCGCCGCCGCCGTGCGACCGACCTCGGCGAGCGAGGACTCCATGGGCATGGTCACACGCTCCATCATGGCGTTGAACAGGTCGGCCTTGTCGCGGAAGTGGTGATAGACCGCGCCGCGCGTGGCGCCGGCCGCGGTCGCGATGTCGGCGAGGGTGGTGCTGGACACGCCCTTGGCCTGGAACAGGCGCTCGGCGGCGTCGAGCAGCCGGCTTCTGGTTTCCAGGGCTTCGGTCTTGGTGCGGCGGACCATGAATGGGCTTTTCGTGAGCGAGGGATTACAGGGCCGTAACTATACATACATACGTGTATGTATACTCGTCGCCTTCGTTCGAAGCCACCCGAACCCCGAGGTCTCTCCCATGCCATCGTCGACGTCACTGCCGCGCCCGCGCGCGGCCCGCACCCTTGTTGCCCTGGCCATCGTGGCCGCCCTGGCCGCCTGCGGCAAATCGCAGGCCCCCGCCCAGGCACCCGGGGGTGGCATGCCGCCGCCCGAGGTGGGTGTGGTCACCGTGCAGCCCGGCGACATCGGTCTGGTCAACGAACTGCCCGGCCGGCTCGAGGCCTCGCGCGTGGCGCAGGTGCGCGCCCGCGCCGCGGGCATCCTGCAGGAGCGGCTGTTCCGCGAAGGCAGCGATGTGAAAGCCGGCCAGCGCCTGTTCCGCATCGACCCCGCGCCCTACCAGGCCACGCTGCAGAGCGCGCAGGCCACGCTCGCGCGCGCCGAGGCCAACCTGGGCCAGGCCAAGGCCCTGGCCGAGCGTTACGCGCCGCTGGTGAAAGAGAACGCCATCAGCCAGCAGGAATACGCCAATGCGCTGGCCGCGCAGAAGCAGGCCGAGGCCGACGTGGCCGCGGGCCGCGCCGCGGTGCGCACCGCGCAGATCAATCTGGGCTACGCCGACGTGACCGCGCCGATCGCGGGCCGCATCGGCCGCGCGCTCGTGACCGAGGGCGCGCTCGTGGGGCAGGGCGAGGCCACGCAGCTCGCGGTGATCCAGCAGATCAACCCCATGTACGTGAACTTCACGCAGTCGGTGGGCGAGGTCTACCGGCTGCGGCGCGCCTTCGAGGCCGGCCAGCTCAAGGGCGCCAGCCGCGACAGCGCCAAGGTGCGCGTGGTACTCGAAGACGGCAGCACCTATGGCCGCGAGGGCAAGCTGCTGTTCTCCGATCTCACCGTCGACAGCACCACCGGCCAGGTCGCGCTGCGCGCCGAAATCCCCAATCCCGACGGCCAGCTGCTGCCCGGCCTGTACGTGCGCGTGCGGCTGGAGCAGGCCACCGCGAGCAATGCCGTGCTGCTGCCGCAGCAGGCCGTGACGCGCACCGCGCAGGGCGACACGGTGATGGTGGTCGACGCCGAAGGCAAGGTGGCGCCGCGCAACGTGAAGCTCGGTGGCGAGCAGAACGCGCAGTGGGTGGTGCTCGACGGCCTCAAGGCCGGCGAGCAGGTGGTGGTCGACGGCTTCCAGAAGATGCGGCCCGGCGCGCCCGTGAAGCCCGTGCCCTGGCAGCGCCCCGGCGCCGCGCCCGCGGCCGCGCAGCCGGCGCAGAAGACGAGCTGAACCAGGACGGTTGACCCATGGCCAAGTTCTTCATCGACCGACCCATCTTCGCGTGGGTGATCGCGCTGTTCATCACGGTGATGGGCGCGGTCTCGATCACGCAGTTGCCCATCGCGCAGTACCCGCCGGTGGCGCCGCCATCCATCTCGATCAACGCCACCTACCCCGGCGCGTCGGCCCAGACGCTCGAGGACTCGGTGCTGTCCATCATCGAGCAGGAAATGAACGGCTCGCCCGGCCTGATCTACATGGAGTCGGTGGCCCAGGCCAACGGCACCGGCTCGATCACGCTGAGCTTCCAGCCCGGCACCAACCCCGCGCTCGCGCAGGTGGACGTGCAGAACCGCCTCTCGCGCGCCTCGCCGCGCCTGCCCGCTGCGGTGACCCAGCAGGGCGTGCGCGTGGACCAGGCGCGCAACAACTTCCTGCTCTTCACCATCCTCACCAGCGACGACCCCAAGTGGGACCCGGTGGCGCTGGGCGACTACGCCACGCGCAGTGTGCTGCCCGAACTGCAGCGCGTGCCCGGCGTGGGCCAGGCGCAGCTGTTCGGCACCGAGCGCGCCATGCGCATCTGGATCGACCCGGCCAAGCTGCTCGGCTACAACATGAGCGCGGCGGACGTGACCGCCGCGATCCGCGCGCAGAACGCACAGGTCTCGGCCGGTGAAATCGGCGCGCTGCCCAACCTCGCGGGGCAGGGCATCTCGGCCACGGTGGTGGTGAGCGGCCAGCTCAGCTCGGTCGAGGCCTTCGGCAATATCGTGCTGCGCTCCAACCCCAACGGCGCCACCGTGCGCCTCAAAGACGTGGCGCGCATCGAGCTCGGTGCCCAGGCCTACGCCACCTCGGCGCGCCTGAATGGCAAGCCCTCCACCGGCATCGGCGTGCAGCTCTCGGCCAGCGGCAATGCGCTGGCCACGGCCAACGCGGTGCGCGCCAAGCTCAACGAACTCGAGCGCTTCTTCCCCGAGGGCATGAGCTGGGCCATTCCCTACGACAGCTCGCGCTTCGTGAAGATCTCCATCCAGCAGGTCGCTCAGACCCTGCTCGAGGCCGTGGCGCTGGTGTTCCTGGTGATGTTCCTGTTCCTGCAGAACTTCCGCTACACGGTCATTCCCACCATCGTGGTGCCGGTGGCACTGCTGGGCACCTTCGCCACGCTGCTGGCCATGGGCTTCTCGATCAACGTGCTCACCATGTTCGGCATGGTGCTGGTGATCGGCATCGTGGTGGACGACGCCATCGTGGTGGTGGAGAACGTGGAACGCATCATGAGCGAAGAGGGCCTGCCGCCGCTGCAGGCCACGCGCAAGGCCATGGGCCAGATCTCGGGCGCCATCATCGGCGTGACCGTGGTGCTGATCTCGGTGTTCGTGCCGCTGGCCTTCTTCAGCGGCTCGGTGGGCAACATCTACCGCCAGTTCGCGGCCGTCATGGGCGTGTCCATCGCGTTCTCGGCCTTCATGGCGCTGTCGCTCACGCCCGCGCTGTGCGCCACGCTGCTCAAGCCCATTCCCAAGGGCCACCACGTCGAGAAGAAGGGCTTCTTCGGCTGGTTCAACCGCGGCTTCGCGCGCACCACCAACGGCTACACCAGCCTGGTGGGCAAGCTGCTGCCGCGCGCCGGCCGCATGCTCATCGTCTACCTGGCGATCGGCGCCGCGGCGGCCTGGGTGTACCGCAGCCTGCCCACCTCGTTCCTGCCCAACGAAGACCAGGGCACCATGCTCGTGAACGTGCAGCTGCCCCCGGGCGCGACGCAGGAGCGCACCCTGGCCGTGATGCAGCAGGTGGAAGACTTCGTGCTCAAGCAGCCCGAGGTGCAAAGCATGGTGAGCGTGCTGGGCTTCAGCTTCTCGGGCCAGGGCCAGAACGCCGCGCTCGCCTTCGTCACGCTCAAGGACTGGGCCGAGCGCCACGCGCCCGGCAGCTCGGCCGAGGCCATCGCGGGCCGCACCTTCGGTGCGCTCATGGGCATTCGCGACGCCTTCATCTTCCCGCTGAGCCCGCCGCCCATTCCCGAACTCGGTGCGTCTTCGGGCTTCAGCTTCCGCCTGCAGGACCGTGCGGGCCTGGGCCGCGAGGCGCTGCTCAAGGCGCGTGGCCAGCTGCTGCAGGCCGCGTCGCAGAGCCCGGTGCTCACCCAGGTGCGCCCCGACGGCCTCGAAGACGCGCCGCAGCTGCAGCTCGAGATCGACCGCGACCGCGCGCAGGCGCTGGGCGTGGGCTTCGAGGCCATCAGCAGCGCCATCGGCACCGCGCTCGGCTCGACCTACGTGAACGACTTCCCCAACGCGGGCCGCCTGCAGCGCGTGGTGGTGCAGGCCGATGCCGCGGCGCGCATGCAACCGGCCGACCTGCTGCGCCTCAACGTGGTGAACAGCCAGGGCCAGGCCGTGCCGCTGTCGGCGTTCGCGTCGACCAAGTGGGTCACGGGCCCGATGCAGACCGTGCGCTACAACGGCTACCCCACCATGCGCATCAGCGGCAGCGCGGCCCCGGGCCAGAGCACGGGCGCCGCCATGGCCGAGATGGAGCGCATTGCGGCGCAACTGCCGCAGGGCATCGGCTTCGAATGGACCGGCACCTCGCGCGAGGAAAAGCTCGCGGGCTCGCAGGCCATCGTGCTCTATGGCTTCGCCATCCTCGCGGTGTTCCTGTGCCTGGCCGCGCTGTACGAGAGCTGGACCATCCCGCTGTCGGTGATCCTGGTGGTGCCGCTGGGCGTGGTGGGCGTGCTGCTGGCCACGTTGCTGCGCGGCTACCAGAACGACGTGTACTTCCAGGTGGGCCTGATCACGATCATCGGCCTGTCGGCCAAGAACGCCATCCTGATCATCGAGTTCGCCAAGGACGTGCAGGCCCAGGGCAAGAGCGCGATCGAGGCCGCGCTCGCGGCGGCCAAGCTGCGCTTCCGTCCCATCATCATGACCTCGATGGCCTTTACGCTGGGCGTGGTGCCGCTGGCCATCGCCTCGGGCGCGGGCTCGGCGAGCCAGCGCGCGATCGGCACCGGCGTGATCGGCGGCATGATCACCGGCACCATCCTCGCGGTGATCTTCGTGCCCCTGTTCTTTGCCGTGGTGCGGCGCCTGTTCAAAGGCAGCGAACGCCAGCACCAGCGCGACCTCGAAAGCGCCCGTGCGCATGGAGCCTACAGCGATGAATCGTGATTTCACCGTCCGCCTGAGCCCGCTGGTGGCGGCCCTGGTGCTGGCCGGCTGCTCGATGATCCCCACCTACGAACGCCCCGCGGCGCCGGTGCCTTCGGCCTTCCCGGCCTCGGCGCAGACGCCCGAGTCGCCGGGCGCGCGCAGCGCGGCCGACACCGCGTGGCGCGACTTCGTGCAGAACCCCCAGCTGCGCACGCTGATCGAGCGCGCGCTGGCCAACAACCGCGACCTGCGCGTGGCCACGCTCAACATCGAGCGCGTGCGCGCGCAGTACCAGATCGCGCGCGCCAACCAGTACCCGACCATCAACGCCGCGGCCACGGGCAACCGCCAGCCCAACGGCAACGGCGGCATCCAGAGCACCTACAGCGTGGGCCTGGCCACCAGCGCCTGGGAGATCGATTTCTTCGGCCGCCTCGGTGCGCTCAAGGAAGCCGCGCTGGCGCAGTACCTGGCGAGCGAGCAGGCGCGCAATGCCGCGCAGACCAGCCTGATCTCGGCCGTGGCCAGCAGCTGGCTGAGCCTGCAGGCCAACGAGTCGCTGCTGTCCATCACGCGCGACACGCTGGCCACGCGCGAGGACTCGCTGCGCCTGACCCGGCTGCGCTTCGACAACGGCGCCACCTCGGCGCTCGATCTGCGCCAGGCCGAATCGCTCGCGGCCACCGCGCGCGCGGCCTACGCGCAGCAGCAGCGCGCCCGCGCGCTCGATGCGAACGCGCTGAACCTGCTGGTGGGCGAGCCCGTGCCGGCCGAGCTGCTGCAGGTGGTGGACGCCGACAGCGCGGTGCTGGCCGACGCGCCCGCGGGCCTGCCCTCGGACCTGCTCACGCGGCGCGCCGACATCCGCCAGGCCGAACAGGCGCTGATCGCGGCCAACGCCAACATCGGCGCGGCGCGCGCCGCTTTCTTCCCGCGCATCTCGCTCACCGCGAGCGTGGGCACGGCGAGCAACCAGCTCTCGGGCCTGTTCAAGGACGGCTCCTGGGGCTTCACGCTGGCGCCGCAGGCGCTGCTGCCGATCTTTGACGCCGGCCGCAACCGCGCGGGCCTGCAGTCGGCGCAGGCCGAGCGCGACATCGCGGTGGCGCAGTACGAAAAGGCGATCCAGACCGCATTCCGCGAAGTGGCCGATGCGCTCGCGGGCCGCGCCACGCTGGCCGAGCAGCGCCAGGCCCTGCGCGACCAGGTGGTGGCCGAGACCGAGCGCCTGCGCCTGGCCGATCTGCGCTACCGCAATGGCGTGGCCAGCTTCCTCGACGTGCTCGACGCGCAGCGCTCGCTGTTCGCGGCGCAGCAGGCCGAGGCGCAGGTGCGGCTGGCGCTGCAGCAGAACCGCGTGGCGCTTTACGCCGCGCTGGGCGGTGGCTGGAAAGAGTAAGTGCCCCCACGCTCCGCCGCTGCGCGGGTCGCTGCCCCCCGAGGGGGCTGATCCGGCTTGGGGCGGCCCGGCGCCGGATCGGGTCGCTCAGGCCGCCAGGCCGTAGAACTTCACGATGACCTCCCAGGCCGCCTGGGGGTCATCGACGAAGTGGAACAGCTCGAGGTCTTCGGGCGAGATCGTGCCTTCTTCCACCAGCACCTCGAGGTTGAGCAGGCGCTTCCAGTAGTGGGTGCCGTAGAGCACGATGGGCACGGGCTTGGCCTTCTTGCACTGCACCAGCGTGATCACCTCGAACAGCTCGTCGAGGGTGCCGAAGCCGCCCGGGAAGGCCAGCAAGGCCTTCGCGCGCATCATGAAGTGCATCTTGCGCAGCGCGAAGTAGTGGAACTTGAAGCTCAGCTCGGGCGACACGTAGGGGTTGGCCGCCTGCTCGTGCGGCAGCGCGATGTTCAGGCCCACGGTCAGTGCGCCTTCGTCGTGCGCGCCGCGGTTGGCGGCCTCCATCACGCCCGGTCCACCGCCGGTGCAGATGTAGAGCTGCTCGTGCTTGGGGCAAGTCGCGCTGTAGCGCGCCACCAGTCGCGCGAACTCGCGCGCGCGGTCGTAGTAGTGGGCGTTGCGAACCAGGGCCTGGGCCTTGGCGATCGCGCGCGCATCGCCCGCGGCTTCGGCGGCCTGCAGCACGGCCTCGGCCTCGCCGCGTTCGCGAAAGCGCGCGCTGCCGAACACCACCACCGTGTGCTCGATGCCCAGCTGTTGCTGCGTGAGGTCGGGCTTGAGCATTTCGAGCTGGAAGCGGATGCCGCGGGTCTCGCGGCGCAGCAGGAACTCGGGGTCGGCGAAGGCCAGGCGGTAGGCGTCGGCCTGCAGCGGGTGGCCGTTGTCCGAATGGGCCTGCAGCTCGGCCCAGGCGTCGGCCAGGCGGCGTTCGGTGATGTCCTGATTGGCTTCCATGATGACGACTCCGTTGGGTGTGGGGGATCTTCCCGCGTGAGCGGGGTTCACAAGGCGAGGGCCAGCGCGAGCGGCACGAACACCACCGCGAGCGCGTTGCCGACCAGGATCGAGGCCGCGACTTTCTCGGGCTCCTGCTGGTAGCGGTCGGCCAGCATGTACTGGATGACGGCGGGGGGCAGCGCGCTGAACAGCAGCAACTGGCCGCGTGCCGCCCCCTCGAGCTGCAGCGCCCAGGCGAGCGGGATCGCGAGGCCCAGGCCGATGAGCGGCCGGGCGACCGCGCCCAGCAGGCCCAGCGCGAGCCCCTGCCGCGTGAGGCCGGTGAGCCGCACGCCCAGGGCGAACAGCAGCAGGGGCAGCGAGGCTTCGCCCAGCAGCTTCATGCCCGAGGCGATGAGCGCGGGCGGGCGCAGCTCGGTGAAGGCGCTGAAGAAGCCCAGCACGGTGGCGATCATGAGCGGGCTGGTGAGCAGGTCGCGCGTGCGCGCGGCGCGGCTGGTGATGCGCGCACCGATCGAGAAGTGCAGCAGGTTGCTCACCGAGAACAGGGCCACGGCCGCGCCGAAGTGCGCCGGCCCGAAGGCCAGCAAGGCCAGCGGCAGGCCCATGTTGCCGCAGTTGTTGAACATCACCACCGGCACCAGCGTGCGCGCTTGCGCGCCCGTGGCGCGCGACAGCGGCCAGGCCAGCAGGCCGCAACCCAGGATCAGCACCGTGCCCGCCACCAGCAGCGGCGCCTGGCCATCGAGATCGAAATCGCGCGAGGCCAGGGCGGTGTAGACCAGCAGCGGCGCCAGCACGTCGAGCGCGATGCGGTTGAACACCACCAGGTCGGTGGGCTTGCGCCGGGCGTAGCCGTAGCCGATGGCCACGATCAGGAACACCGGAACGATGATCTCGGCGATGCGGGCAATGAGGTCCATGGGCGGGTGCAATGCAGAAGGGCTCCCTGCGGAGCCCTTCGTGTCTTTCGACGGATGCCTGCGGTCAGACGCGCTTGCGGTATTCGCCGGTGCGGGTGTCGATTTCGATGCGGTCGCCCTGGTCGACGAACAGCGGCACGGCCACTTCGAAGCCGGTGGCGATCTTGGCGGGCTTGAGCACCTTGCCCGAGGTGTCGCCCTTGACGGCGGGTTCGGTCCAGGTGATTTCGCGCACCAGGCTGGTGGGCAGCTCGACCGAGATGGCCTTGCCTTCGTAGAACACCACCTCGACGGCCATGCCGTCTTCGAGGTAGTTCAGGGCGTCGCCCATGTTCTCGGCTTCCACCTCGTACTGGTTGAAGTCGGCGTCCATGAACACGTACATGGGGTCGGCGAAGTAGGAGTAGGTGCACTCCTTGTGTTCCAGGATGATCTGGTCCATCTTGTCGTCGGCCTTGAAGACGACTTCGGTGCCGATGTTGCCGAGCAGGCCCTTGAGCTTCATGCGCACGGTGGCCGCGCCACGGCCGCCACGGGCGTACTCGGTGCGCAGGACGATCATCGGGTCCTTGCCGTGCATGATCACGTTGCCGGCGCGGATTTCTTGGGCGATTTTCATAGGGGGTTCCGGTTGGGGCGCCCGAGGGCCGGGCACGGAGGGGGCCAGGGTCTGGCGCCCGGCCGGTTGTCGCAAAGCCCGCGATTTTAGCCCTTTGTGGCCACGAAGCCGGCGAGCTGGGTGGCCAGGTCGTCGCGGGCCCACAGACGCTCGCGCGCCGCGCGCACCGCTTCGCCCCAGGCCTCCACGGCGCGCCAGCCGGGCCAGGCCGCGGGCCGGGCGTCCATGCCGTTCCAGCGGCGGTGCCATTCGCGCAGGTCGGCCGGGGCGTCGAGCCAGTCGAGGAACGCCTCGAGCTTGGCGTGGTGGGCGTCGTCGTGCTGCGGGTAGATCTGCCACACGAAGGGCTTGCCGGCCCAGAGCGCGCGCACCAGCGAATCCTCGCCGCGCACGAAGTTCAGGTCGCTGGCCCACAGCAGTTCGTCGAAGCCGCGCTGATCGAGGTGGGGCAGGGCGTGGCGCTGCGCGCCCGGCGCCAGCGGCAGGCCGGCGCTCGCGGCGGTGGCGCGGCCCGCGGTTACCAGCCAGTGGGCGTCGGCACTGGCCATCAGGCCGGGCAGGGCCGCCGGCTCGTAGCAGAACAGGGTGATCCAGCGCGCACCGGGCGCCGCGGGCAGGCCCTGCGCGGCGCGCCAGGCCGCGGGGTCGAAGGCGGCCTGGCGCGCGGCCAGGTCGTCCTCGCGCAGCAGGCCGCCGGTGCGCGCGGTGAAGCCGGGGTAATAGAACCACTTGGTGAGGCCGCGGCCCGGCCCGCTCATCACGGGCGAAGGCAGGCCGTGCTGGCGTTCGACGAAGCCCTCGGCGCTGAGGTACTCGAGGTTGAGCCACACCGGGTCCGCCTGGCGCGCGGCCACGAAGGCCTCGGGCAGTTCGCAGCCGAAGGCCTCGATCCACACCGCGCCGGGCGTGTGGCCCTGCGCATCGAAGGGCTCGCGCCAGGGCAGCACGGTCACGCCGGGCGCGCCCTGCGGCGCCATCCAGGCCAGCGGCGCGGGGTCGTCGATCCACAGCCTCACGGGCGTGCCGCGCGACGCGAGCTGCGCGGCCAGGCGCCAGCACACGCCGGCGTCGCCGTAGTTGTCGATGACGCGGCAGAAGAGGTCCCAGGGGGCGGTGCTCGGCATGGCGCGATCTTGCACCAGCCGCGCGCCGGGCCGAGGCCACAATACGCGCCATGTCCGAGGCGCATTCCGAACAACTGCTGAATGAAGTGGCCGCGCTGCCCGCGCTGCCCGGGGTTTACCGCTACTTCGATGCGCAGGGCCAGCTGCTCTACGTGGGCAAGGCGCGCAACCTCAAGAAGCGCGTGTCGAGCTACTTCCAGAAGAACCACGACGGCACGCGCATCGGCCACATGGTGAGCCGCATCGTGCGGCTCGAAACCACGGTGGTGCGCAGCGAGGCCGAGGCCCTGCTGCTCGAGAACAACCTCATCAAGACGCTCAACCCGCGGTTCAACATCCTGTTCCGCGACGACAAGAGCTACCCCTACCTCAAGATCACCGGCACGCGCGACGCGGCGAAGTCGGCCGGGCGCACCACCAGCGCGTCCACGCTGTTCCCGCGCATGGCCTACTACCGCGGCGCGGTGGACAAGCGCCACAGCTACTACGGCCCTTACCCCAGCGCCTGGGCGGTGAAGGAATCGATCCAGCTGCTGCAGAAGGTCTTCAAGCTGCGCACCTGCGAAGACACGGTGTTCGCCAACCGCACGCGGCCCTGCCTGCTCTACCAGATCAAGCGCTGCAGCGGCCCCTGCGCCGATCTGATCCACCAGGCCGAGTACCTCGCCGACGTGGCCAACGCCGAGCGCTTCCTGCGCGGCGAAACCCAGGCCGTGCTGCAGACGCTGGAGTCGCGCATGCTGGAACACGCCGACAAGCTCGAATTCGAGCAGGCGGCCGAGATCCGCAACCAGATGACCGCGTTGTCGCGCGTGCTGCACCAGCAGACCATGGAGACCGGCACCGACCAGGACGTGGACATCCTGGCCGTGAAGGTGCAGGGCGGGCGCGCCTGCGTGAACCTGGCCATGGTGCGCGGCGGCCGCCACCTGGGCGACCGGCCGTACTTTCCCGCGCACGTGGACGACGCGAGCGCGATCGAGGAGCTGATGGCCGAAGGCGCGAGCGCCACCGAGGCCGCCGCCACCGATCCGGCCGAGCGCACCGCACTGCGCGTGCTCGAGGCCTTCATCGCCCAGCACTACATCGGCGCGCCCATGCCGCCGGTGCTCGTGACCAGCCACGCCGTGGGCAAGGCGCTGCTGGACGCGCTCACCGCGCAGACCGGCCAGAAGGTGCACGCGGTGCACAACCCGCGCGAGCACCGCCGCCTGTGGCTCGAGATGGCGCAGAAGAACGCGGGCATCGCACTCGCGCGCCTGCTGGCCGAAGAGGGCAGCCAGCAGGCGCGCACGCGCGCGCTGGCCGAGGCGCTGCAGCTGCCCGACGACGAGCTCGAGGCGCTGCGCATCGAATGCTTCGACATCTCGCACACGGCGGGCGAATCCACCCAGGCTTCGTGCGTGGTGTTCGAAGGCCACAAGCTGCAGAACAGCCAGTACCGGCGCTACAAGATCGAGGGCATCACGCCCGGCGACGACTACGCGGCCATGCGCCAGGTGCTCACGCGCCGCTACGGCCGCATCGCCGAGGCGCTCAAGGCCGAGCAGGACGGTGCGGCGCTGCCGGCCGGCACCGCGGTGTCGGTCGAGGGCGAGCCCGAGGCCGAAGCCGAGGCCGTGTCTGCCACCGAAAAGGACCTGCCCGCCACGGGCCCGCGCATGCCCGACATCGTGCTGATCGATGGCGGCAAGGGCCAGGTGGGGGTGGCGCGCGAGGTGTTCACGCAGCTCGGGCTCGACCTGGCCTGCATCGTGGGCGTGGAAAAAGGCGAGGGCCGCAAGGTGGGTCTCGAAGAACTGGTGTTCGCCGACGGCCGCGCCAAGGTCTACCTGGGCCACGACTCGGCCGCGCTCATGCTGGTGGCGCAGATCCGCGACGAGGCGCACCGCTTCGCCATCACCGGCATGCGCGCGCAGCGCGCCAAGGTGCGCACCGGCGGCAGCCAGCTCGAAGACATCCCCGGCGTGGGCCCGAAGAAGCGCGCGCGGCTGCTGCAGCGCTTCGGCGGCGTGCGTGGCGTGGGCGCGGCGAGCGTGGAAGACCTGGCGACGGTCGAAGGCATTTCGCTGGAGCTGGCCGAAGCCATTTACCGGGCGCTGCATTGAGCCCCCCATAATCGCCCCATGTTCTTCAACCTCCCCACCCTGCTGACCTGGGCCCGCATCGTGGCCATTCCGCTCATCGTGGGGGTGTTCTATCTCGATGGCCTGAGCCGCGCCGAGCAGAACCTCGTGGCCACGGCGATGTTCATCGTCTTCGCGCTCACCGACTGGGCCGATGGCTACCTTGCGCGCAAGCTCAACCAGACCTCGGCTTTCGGCGCCTTCCTCGACCCGGTGGCCGACAAGTTCCTGGTGTGCGCGAGCCTGCTGGTGCTGGTGCACATGGACCGCGCCGACGTGTTCGCCGCCCTCATCATCATCGGCCGCGAGATCGCCATTTCCTCGCTGCGCGAGTGGATGGCCATCATCGGCGCCACCAAGAGCGTGGCCGTGCACATGATCGGCAAGGTCAAGACCACGGTGCAGATGGTGGCCATTCCCTTCCTGCTGTTCGACGGCCGCCTGCTCGGCCTGATCGACACCCGCGTGTGGGGCGGCTGGCTGCTGTGGATCTCGGCCGTGCTCACGGTGTGGTCCATGGTCTATTACCTGCAGAAGGCGCTGCCCGAGATCCGCGCCCGTTCGCGCTGACGCGCCCGAGGCCTTTCGCTTGAACGCTTCCGCCCCCGACAACGGCTGGCTGCGCGCCATGCCCTGGGTGTTCGTGCTGATCTGGAGCACGGGCTTCATCGTGGCGCGCTACGGCATGCCCCATTCACCGCCGCTGTCTTTCCTGGCCATGCGCTATGCGCTGTCCATCCTGTGCTTCCTGCCCTGGATCGCATGGGCCGGCGTGAAGTGGCCCGCCAGCCGTGCGCAGTGGCTGCACCTGTCGGTGGTGGGCGTGCTCATGCACGCGGGCTACCTCGGGGGGGTGTGGGCCGCGGTCAAGGCCGGCATGGGCTCGGGACTGTCGTCGCTCATCGTCGGCCTGCAGCCCGTGCTCACCGCCATCTGGCTCAGCGCCATGGGCGGCGCCCAGGGGCAGGTTTCACGTCGCCAATGGCTGGGGCTCTTGTTGGGCTTCGCAGGTCTGGTGCTGGTGGTGTGGCGCAAGCTCGTCGAAGGTTCGCCGGGCGACCAGGCCAATGCGCACAACCTGGCGTATGCGGTGTTCGCGCTGTTCGCCATCACCGCGGGCACGCTGTACCAGAAGCGCTTCGTGCAGGCCTGCGACGTTCGCACCGCCAACACCACGCAGCTCATCGCGGCCTTCGTCGTCACGCTGCCGCTGGCCTGGCTCGAACCCGAAGCCATGCACTTCACGGCCGGCTTCATGGGCGCCATGGCCTGGTCGGTGCTGGGCCTCACCCTCGGCGGCAGCTCGCTGCTGTACCTGCTGATCCAGCGGGGCGCGGCGGCCACGGTGGCCAGCCTCATGTACCTGGTGCCGCCGTGCACCGCGCTCATGGCCTGGCTGCTGTTCCGCGAGCCGATCACGGCGCTCACCGTGGCCGGCATCGCGCTCACCGCGTTCGGCGTGAGCCTGGTCGTGCGCGCGCCGCGCTGAGCGGCGCCGGCACGGGCCGCCAGGGTTCGTCGCGGAAGGCCTCGGCCAGGGCGGCCACCAGCAAGCGGATGCGCTTGGGCGATTGCGCCTGCCAGGGCGCGAGCCAGTGGATGTCGGCGTCGCGGTGGCTCCACTCGGGCAGCAGGTGCACGAGCGCGCCGCTGGCGATCAGTGGCGCCACGTCCCACAGGCTGCGCAGCATCACGCCGTGGCCCGCGAGGCACCAGTCGCGCACCAGCTCGCCCGAATTGCTCGTCATGGGGCCGGCCACGGCCACGCGCCGCACCGTGCTCTCGCCTTCGCGCTGCAGGGCCCAGTGGTCCTGCCGGTGCGGCAGGGCGTCGGTGTGCTCGCGCACCACCAGGCAGTGGTGCATGGCGAGCTCGTCGGGCGACTGTGGCGTGCCGTGCACCGCGAGGTAGGCCGGCGCGGCCACCAGCACGCGTCGGTTGGGCGCGAGCCGGCGCGACACCCATTCGCCCGCGCGCTGGTCGGGCGCGCCCCAGAGCCAGATCGCGCCATCCAGCCCCTCGGCCGCGAGGTCGGGCAGCCGTTCGGTGAGCTGGAGCTGGATGGACACCGCCGGGTGCCGGGCCTGGAAGCGCGCGAGTGCCGGGCCCACCCAGCGGCGGCCGAAGCCGAAGGTGGCGGCGAGCCGGATCGGGCCCGCGGGCTCGGCCTGGCGTTCACGCAGCTCGACCTCCAGCGCCTCAAAACCGCGCAGCAGCTCGGCCGCGCGCTGCGCCAGGGTCTCGCCCTCGGCCGTGGGGCTCACACGGCGCGTGGTGCGCTGGAACAGGCGCACGCCCAGCGAGGCCTCGAGCGCGGCCAGCCGGCGCGTGACGGCCGAGGGCGTGAGCCCCAGCGCCTGGGCCGCGAGCGCCAGGCTGCCCTGCTGGCGCACGGCGTTGACCATCTCGAGATCGCTGCGGTCCATTCGTTCGTCGAATTCAACAATGAATGCAGGAATTATTGCGAATGGATCCTATACATTGCGTGCATCCCGTCGGCGCGCAGCGCCCCAACCCCCAGGAGACTCCCCCATGAGCAAACACCGCATCGCCGTCATCGCCGGCGACGGCATCGGCACCGAAGTCATGCCCGAGGGCCTGCGCGTGCTCGAAGCCGCGGCCTCGCGTTTCAACATCGACCTGCAGTTCGACCACTTCGACTTCAGCAGCTGCGACTACTTCGAGAAGCACGGCAAGATGCTGCCCGACGACTGGAAGGACCAGATCGGTGGTCACGACGCGATCTACTTCGGCGCCGTGGGCTGGCCCGACAAGGTGCCCGACCACATCTCGCTCTGGGGTTCGCTGCTGCTGTTCCGCCGCGAGTTCGACCAGTACATCAACCTGCGCCCCGCGCGCCTCATGCCCGGCGTGACCGCGCCGGTGGTGCGCCGCGACGGCTCGCCGCGCGCGCCCGGCGAGATCGACATGGTGATCGTGCGCGAAAACACCGAGGGCGAGTACAGCAGCGTGGGCGGGCGCATGTTCGGCGGCACCGAGCGCGAGATCGTGATCCAGGAAACCGTGATGTCGCGCCACGGCGTCGACCGCGTGCTGCGCCACGCCTTCGAGCTCGCGCGTTCGCGCCCCAAGAAACACCTCACCAGCGCCACCAAGAGCAACGGCATTGCCATCACCATGCCGTACTGGGACGAGCGCGTGGCCGAGATGGCCAAACAGTATCCGGATGTGAAAGTGGACAAGTTCCACATCGACATCCTCACCGCGCACTTCGTGCAGCGGCCCGACTTCTTCGATGTGGTGGTGGGCAGCAACCTGTTCGGCGACATCCTGTCGGACCTCGGCCCCGCCTGCACCGGCACCATCGGCATCGCGCCCAGCGCCAACCTCAACCCCGACCGCACCCATCCCTCGCTGTTCGAGCCGGTGCATGGCTCGGCGCCCGACATCGCGGGCAAAGGCATCGCGAACCCCATCGGCCAGATCTGGTGCGGTGCGCTCATGCTCGATTTTCTGGGCCACCGCGCGGCCCACGACGCGGTGCTGGCCGCCATCGAAGCCGCGCTGGAGCCTGGCAGCGGTGCGCCGCGCACGCCCGACCTGGGTGGCCAGGCCGGCACCAGCGACCTCGGGCGCGCGATCGCCTCGCGCATCTAGTCGCTTCATGGAAAGCCCGTAGCGAAGCACCCCGGTGGCCGTTCACTGGTGCGACTAGAATCCCCGCTCGCGTGGCCCACGCGCCTCGGAGTCAGATGTCGTGTTGACACGCTCCGCGGCACGTGGGTCTAATCGTTCGAAGCACGCCGGACCATCCAGGCCGCGGCCTGCGACCCCCGGGCATCCGGGCCCGGCCCAGCACTGCTGGTGGCCAGCGGCCCACCCAAAACGATCCAACCTATCCTTTGCAGAGGGGCTTTTCGTGAACAAAACTGAACTCGTCGAACACATCGCCAAGCACGCCGACATCTCCAAGGCGGCTGCCACGCGCGCGCTCGACTCCACCATCGCCGCCATCCGCACCACGCTCAAGAAGGGCGGCACCGTTTCCCTGGTGGGTTTCGGCTCGTTCGGCGTGACCAAGCGCCCGGCCCGCAAAGGCCGCAATCCCCGCACCGGCGCCGAGATTAAAATCAAGGCCGCCAAGGTGCCGAAGTTCCGTCCCGGCAAGGCACTGAAGGACGCGGTCAACTGACCCGGCCTCGCAAGCACTGGGGGTGCTTAGCTCAGTCGGTAGAGCGGCGCCCTTACAAGGCGTAGGTCGGCGGTTCGACCCCGTCAGCACCCACCACAAGAAAAAGGCGAACACGGGTTCGCCTTTTTTATTGTTCAAAATCCGGCGTTTGATCCAACCATCACAGGGTATCCCGCATGTTCGACATCATCCGCGATCGCAAGAAGTTCCTGATGGGCTTCCTGCTGATCCTGATCATCCCGTCCTTCGTGTTGTTCGGCGTGGAAGGCTATACGCGCTTCAATGAAGGCGGCGCTGCGGTGGCCAGTGTCGATGGCAAGAAGATCAAGCGCGCCGAATGGGACCAGGCCCACCGCCAGGAGGTCGAGCGCCTGCGCGCCATGGTGCCCAACATCGACTCGGCTTTGCTCGACAGCGACATCGCGCGCTACGAATCGCTCGAACGCCTGGTGCGCCAGCGCGTGCTGGCCGCGGCCGTGGCCAAGCTCAACCTGTACACGCCCGACCAGCGCCTGGCGCGCGAACTGCAGCAGAACCAGGCGATCGCCTCGCTGCGCAAGCCCGATGGCTCGCTCGACGTCGAGGCCTACCGACAGCTGCTCTCGCGCCAGGGCATGACGCCCGAGATCTTCGAAGCTTCGGTGCGCGCCGACCTGTCGCAGCGCCAGGTGCTGCAGGGCGTGCAGGCCACGGGCTTCGGTTCGAGCGCGATGGCGCGCGCCACGCTCAACGCGTTCTTCGAGCAGCGCGAGCTGCGCGTGAAGACCTTCACCGCGCGCGATTTCGCGTCGCGCGTGAACCCGAGCGAGGCCGACATCGAGGCCTTCTACCAGCAGAACCAGGCGCTGTTCCAGGCGCCCGAGCAGGCCGACGTGGAGTACCTGGTGCTCGACGCCGCCGCGCTGCAAAAGGGCATCAGCATCAGCGAAGCCGACCTGCGCAGCTACTACGACCAGAACGCCTCGCAGCTCAGCGGCGCCGAAGAACGCCGCGCCAGCCACATCCTGCTCAGCGTGCCCAATGGCGCCACGCCCGAGCAGAAGGCCGAGGTGCGCAAGAAGGCCGAGGCCCTGCTGGCCGAGGCACGGGCCAACCCCGCGAAGTTCGCGGAACTCGCCAAGGCCAACTCGCAAGACCCGGGCTCGGCCGCCAACGGGGGCGACCTCGACTTCTTCGGCAAGGGCGCGATGGTGCCGCCGTTCGAGCAGGCGGTGTTCGCGCTGCGCAAAGGCCAGATCTCCGACATCGTCGAGACCGACTTCGGCTTCCACATCATCCAGCTCACCGACATCAAGGCTCCGCCCGTGAAGAGCTTCGCCGAACTGCGCCCGCAGCTCGAAGCACAGCTGCGACAGCAGCAGGCGCAGCGCCAGTACGCCGAGGCCGCCGACACCTTCAGCAACCTGGTGTACGAGCAGCCGCAGAGCCTGCAGCCCGCGGCCGAACGCCTGAAACTCACGGTGCAGACCGCCAAGGGCGTGCTGCGCACCCCGGCTGCGGGCCAGACCGGCCCGCTCGCCAACGCCCGCCTGCTGGGCGCGCTGTTCGCGCCCGAATCGATCTCGAGCAAGCGCAACACCGAAGCCATCGACGTGGGCGGCAGCCAGCTCGTGGCCGCGCGCATCGTCGAACACCGCCCCGCGCACACGCAGCCGCTGGCCGAGGTGCGCGAACAGGCCCGCAGCCGCCTGGTGGCGCAGCGCGCCGCCGAACTCGCGAAAGAAGAGGCCGAAAAACAATTGGCCGCCTGGAAGGGCGGGGCCGACGCCGCGGCCATGGGCCCGGTGCTCAAGGT
The DNA here is from genome assembly GCF_011388215.1 of Hydrogenophaga crocea. NCBI lineage: Bacteria > Pseudomonadati > Pseudomonadota > Betaproteobacteria > Burkholderiales > Comamonadaceae > Hydrogenophaga > Hydrogenophaga crocea. Next base: position 2,038,254 of record NZ_CP049989.1, on the reverse strand, counting down.
GTCGCGCGAGAGCGCGCAATCGATGGACCCGCGCGTGCTCGACGCCGCGCTGGCCGCCGACCCCAAGGCCCTGCCGGCCTGGATCGGTGTGCCCCTGGGCCAGCAGGGCCACGCCGTGGTGCAGGTCGTCAAGGTGCTGCCGCGCGCCGAAGTGCCGGCCGAGCGCCAGGCGCAAGAGGTGCAGCAGGTGGGCCAGGGCTGGTCGGGCGCCGAAAGCGAGGCCTACTATGAAACGCTCAAGGCGCGCTTCAAGGCCCGCATCCTGGTGCCCAAGCCGGCCGAGAACGCCACGCCGCCCGCACGCTGAAATGCAGCCATCCGCGCAGGCTATAATGCGCGGCTTGCGGTGGCTGTAGCTCAGTTGGTAGAGTCCCAGATTGTGATTCTGGTTGTCGTGGGTTCGAGTCCCATCAGCCACCCCAAAATTCAAAACCCCTGGCGGTCGCAAGGCCCCCAGGGGTTTTTCATGCGCGCCGCCGGCCCAGGTCGTCCCAGGCGGGCACGAGCGACACCACGGCCAGCAGCACCGCGATGGGCACGGTGAAGCCATAGCCGAACTGCTTGAAGCCGAAGGCGCCCGTGAGGCCGCCGAGCAGGAAGGCCAGCAGCAAGCCCCCGAGCACTTTCATGCGATCGCGGTCGGCGCGCACGGGCGGTTGCGCATCGCGGTCGGCGTTCCAGTACACGAGCTTGCCCAGTTCGATGCCGAGGTCGGTCACGATGCCCGTCATGTGCGTGGTGCGGATCACCGCGCCCGAGAGCTTGGTGACCACCGCGTTCTGCAGGCCCATGATGAAACACAGCAGCACCACGGTGAAGGGCAGCAGCAGGGCCTCGAAGCTCGCCAGGCGCGCGCCCATGAGGCCGAAGCACAGGATCAGCGCGGCCTCGAACAGCAGCGGCAGCGCGTACTCGCTGGCCATGGCGCGGCGCCGCGCGAAGTTCACCAACAGCGCGCTGCACATGGCGCCGAGCAGGAACGAGAGCACGGCCACCAGGCCGTCGATCACCAGGTCGAAGCGCTGCAGCACCACGTTGTCGGCCACGGCCGAGACCATGCCCGTGACGTGCGAGGTGTACTGCTGCACGGCGAGAAAGCCGCCGGCGTTGATGGCGCCCGCCACGAAGGCGAGCAGCCAGCCGAGCTGGCGGTTGGCGGCCACGCTGCGGTGGCGGCCGACGAGGAAACGGGCGTAGCGGGCGGGCATGGGGGCAGGGCTTCAGAAGCCCTGCCTTTGTACACCGTGTCGATCAGAAGCGGCGGCCGTAGTGCACGCCCCAGCCCTTGGCCTCCACGTTGTCCTTGTCCAGGTACTGCGTGTAGTTGGCCTGGATGTACGAGTTGGGAGACAGGTTGTAGGCCGCGCCCACGCCGTAGGCCACGTCGGTGGTGGAGTCGTTCACGCTGAAGTTGCCGGTGGACAGGCTGGCGTTGGTGCGCGCGTAACCCACGCGGCCGAACACGCTGAAGTTCTCGGTGAGGTTCACGCTGGGCTTCACGAACACGCCGTAGGTGTCGACCTTGCTGTCGAGGCCGCTGTTGAAACCATTGAGCTTGAGGTCGTCCTTGCGCACCGTGCCGCCGGCGATGCCTTCGATGGCGATGTTGGGGTGCAGCTGGTAGCCGATGGTGCCCATCAGCAGGCCCGGGTCGGACTTGGCTGTGACGCCTCCGCTGCTGGCCCGCAGGCCGATGGACTCGTATCCGATGCTGCCGTACAGGCGCGAGGGTTCGGTGTAACTCGATTGCGCGTGGGCGCCGAACGCGGTGAGGGCGAGCACGGCGGCGGTGAGAGGAATGGCTTTTTTCATGGGTCCTTCGGGCTTGTGGCGTTGAAGCACGAACGCTCGCAGGCCATGCGCGGGGCACGGGCCTTGGGCGTCCACCCGCAGACCGATTTCTGCGGGCCATGAATGGGAGCGCCCTTCGCGCCGCGGGGTTCGTTGCCCGGGCGTGAAGGGTGTAACCAAGGGTGGCCTCAGATCAGCGCCAGCGACAGCCAGGGAAACAGCGCCACGAGCAGCAGCACGAACAGCATGGCGCCGATGTAGGGCAGGGCGCCGCCGAAGATCTGCTCGACCGAGACCTTGGGGTCGTTGAGCGTGGACTTCACGGTGAACACCGAGATGCCGAAGGGCGGTGTGAGCAGGCCGATCTCCACCGCGAGCACGGTGAGCACGCCGAACTGGATCAGGTTGAAGCCCATGTCGGTGGCGATGGGCACGGCCACGGGCGTCATGATCAGCAGGATCGAGCTCGAGTCGAGGATCATGCCCAGGAAGAGCACGATCAGCACGTAGATCAGCAGGAAGCCGTAGGGGCCCAGGCCCGCGTCCTGCACCAGGTCGCTGATGGCCACGGGCACGCCCGCCACCGAGAGCATGCGGCTGTAGAAGCTCGCGGCGATCAGCAGGATCAGGATGGTGACCGACACGCTGCCCGTTTCGTGCAGCACGCGCCAGAAGCGGCCCTGGCCCAGGCTGCGCCGCGCCAGCGCCACCACCAGCGCGCCGAAGGCGCCGATGCCACCCGCCTCGGTGGGCGTGAAGAAACCGGTGTACAGGCCGCCGAGCACCAGCACCACCAGCGCCGCGATGGGCACGAGCTTGCCCGCCATCTGCCCGCCCGTGAGAAGCGGGCCGGTGCTGCGTTCGAGCGCCAGCGCCTGGCGGCGCTGCAGGTCGAACACCTTGCCCGGGGTGAAGGTGGCCATGAGCACGATCATCAGCACGAACACCACCGCGAGCAGGAAGCCCGGGATGACGCCCGCGATGAACAGTTTGCCGATCGATTGTTCGGCCAACACGCCGTAGATGATCATGAGCAGGCTGGGCGGGATCATCATGCCCAGCACCGAGCTGCCCGCCACCGTGCCGGCCGCGAACGCGGTGCGGTAGCCGTGGCGCACCATCTCGGGCACGGCCACGCGCGTGAACACCGCGGCCGAGGCGATGGACACGCCGGTGACCGCCGCGAACACGGTGTTGGCCGCCACCGTGGCCACGCCCAGGCCGCCGCGCACGCGGCGCAGCAGCGCTTCAGCCACCTCGAAGGTGTCCTTGCCCACGTTCGATATGGACACCAGCAGGCCCATGAGCACGAACAGCGGGATGGTGGCGAAGATGTAGTCGGCCACGCCGTTGTAGGCCGAGAGGTAGAGCAGGCGCATGGCCATCTGCACGTCTTCGCGCATGAGCCAGATGCCCGCGAAGCCGATGCCGATCAGCGCCACGGCAATGTGAACACCCAGCAGCACGAGCGTGACCAGGGCGCCGATCAGCAGCGCGCCGAAACCGAGGTCGCTCATGACGGTTCTCCGAATTCGCCGGCGTGGCGCCAGACGCTGGGCATCTGCAGCAGGTAGGCCAGCGCGGCCACGATCGAGCCACCCACGATCAGCGCGCGAAACGGCCAGGTGGGCACGGTGTACACACCCTGCACGCCGAAGAACTCGTTGCCGGTCCAGGCCTGCGTGAGCTCGGGCCAGGCGATGAAGGCCAGGGCCGCGAACAGCAGGCCGCCGAGCAGGGCGTTGCCCACTTCGAGCACGCGCAGTGCGGTGAGCGAGCGCGCGCCGATCAGGCGCAGCAGGAAGTCGCTGCGCGTCATGCGGCCCGAGCAGATCGCCGCGGCGAGCTGCAGGAACACGATGGACGCCACCGAGCGCGCCGCGAATTCGGCCACGCCCGTGATGGGCTTGTCGAGGAAATTGCGGCCGACCACGTCGGCCACCACCATCATCATCATGAGAAAGATCCACACGGTGCCGACGGCCGCGAGCACGCGCGCGATGCCTTCGAGCGGGTGGCGGTCAGCGGGCGCGGCAGCGCCCTCGGCAGCAAGGTCGGGTTCGTTGTGCACGGGTCACCTTCAACAAAAAGGCCCCGCGCCGGCTTGGCGGCGCGGGGCCTGGTGCCGGGTTCAGCGGTTCTGGTTGTCCCAGTCGCGCAGGGGCTTCACGCCGCGCGCGCGCAGCTCGTCGAAGTAGGCCTTGAGCACGGCCTTGCCGTTGTCGCCCGTGGCCTGCAGCCAGGGCTGCACGATGTTGGGCAGGCTGTTGACCCACTTGGCCTTCTCGGCCGGGGGCAGGTCGGCCACCTGCAGGCCGGCGGCCTTCATGGTGTCCATCGCGGCCTTGGCCACCTTGGTTACGTGCTCGCCGTGCGCCTTGGACGCGGCCTTGCCGGCCTGCACGAAGGCCTCCTGCACCTCTTTGGGCAGGCCGTCGAAGAACTTCTTGTTGGCCGCCACGCTGCCGAAGTACATCGAGCCGATGTCGATGTGCGTGAGGTACTTGGCCACCTCGTACACGCGCGCCGGGCCGATGCCGCTGGCGAACGAGAGCGCGCCCTGGGTCACGCCGGTCTGGATGTTGGTGTAGTAGGTGGTGAGCGCGCCATCGACCGGCGTGGCGCCGGTGTCGCGCAGCCAGTTCGCCGAGGTGCCGGGCGCGTTGATCTTCTTGTTCTGAAGATCGGCCAGGGTGCGGATGGGGAAGTTGGCGTAGATGTCGTAGCTGTCGGTGATCAGCGAGGACAGCGGCACCATGTTCTGCGCGGCCCAGCTGTCGCGCAGCGCGGGCACGGTGGTGTTGAGCTTGTCGAAGATCTGGATCAGCAGCTCGTGGTTGGTGGTGGCGAACGGCGTGAAGTAGGTGACGTTCTGCAGCGGCATGGCGGAGTTCTCCCACACCGTGCCCACCATGCCCACGTCGACGATGCCGTCGCGCACGGCGGCGCGCGTGTCGGTGAATTTGTAGAGCGTGCCGCCGTAGTTCTCGCGCCAGCGCACCTCGTACTTGCCGCCGCCGGCCTTGAGGATGCGGTCCACCTCGGGCTGGAACACCTCCTTCATGGCGTGCACCCAGATGTTGGTGGTGGGGTGGCTGGAGCCGATGTTGACGCTGATGCGCTGCTGCGCGGCCGCGGGCAGCGCGCTCAGGCTGGCGCCCAGGGCCAGCAGGCTGGCGATGGCGAACTTGGTCGGTTTCATGCGCTTTGTCTCCTTCGTTCTCGGTGATCGGCTCAGCGAGCCGGCTTCTTGGGGGTGAGGTTGAGCAGTTCGCGGCTGGCCATCAGGTAGCTGCGCACGCGGTCGCGCACCAGGGCTTCGTCGCAGGTCTCTTGCACCGCTTCGCTGTGCACGTCCTGGCCATAGATCCAGTGGCGGATCGAGATGTAGAACATGCCGCCGTGCAGGCCCATGAGCAGTTCGAGTTCGCGCTCGCTGGGCTTGGCACGTGAGGTCGAGCCGCGAAAGCGCCGCGTCTCGCGGATCAGGCGCGGGAACAGGCGCTCGCGCAGCATGGCGAAGAAGCGGTCGGTGATGGTGTGGTCCATCAGGCCCGAGAACATGAGGATGCGCACGAACTCGCGCGAAAGCGCGTTGTTCACGTAGTCGGCGTAGAAGGCGGTGAACTTGTCTTCGACCTCGATCTTGGGGTCGTCGAGCAGCGCGTCCCAGCTGTCGCGCCAGCGGCCTTCGAACACGTCGAGGTACACGCGGTCGATCAGCGCCTGCTTGGTCGGGAAGTAGTGGTAGAGCAGGGCGTGCGTGACGCCGATGCTCTTGGCGAGGTCGCGCAACTGGCCGCCGAAACCGTTGGACGCAAAGAACTGGATCGCGCCGTCCACGATCTGCCGTTCGCGCTCGGACACGCTCAGGCGACGGCGCTGCGGCGCACGTTCGGCGGCCGCTTCATCGCCAGTTCCGGGGTGATCAGGGTTTCTCTGGATGCGCACGCTATTTACCGTACGGTCAATGAGTCTTAGCATTGTTGACCGGTTGGTAAACAAAAACACCCGTGAAAACCCGGGGGTCAAACACAGATGGAACTGAACGGAGACATCCTCATTGCCGCGCCCCGCGACAGGGTCTGGGCCGCCCTCAACGACGCGGCCGTGCTGGCGCGTTGCATCCCCGGTTGCGAGGCCATGGAAGCCACGAGCGACACCGAGCGCACGGCGCGCGTGGCCGTCAAGGTCGGCCCGGTGCGCGCGCGCTTCACGGGCCACATCCGCCTGCACGACGTGCGGCCCGGCCAGGGCTGCACGCTGCAGTTCGAAGGCTCGGGCGGCGCGGCCGGCATGGCCAAGGGGCAGTCGAGCGTGGCGCTCGCCGACGAGGACAGCGGCACGCGGCTGCGCTACACCGCGCAGGCCTCGGTGGGCGGCAAGCTCGGGCAGGTCGGCGGCCGCATGATCGACGCCGCGGCCAAGCAGATGGCCGACCAGTTCTTCGCCGCGTTCCAGACCGAGCTCGCGCCGGCCCCGGCCGAGGCCGCGCCCGCCGACGCGGCTGCGGTCGAGCCCGCGCCCGCCGTTGCGGCTTCGGCGCCCAACGCCGTCGCGCCCACGCTGTCCGCGTCCGCGCCAGCGCCGGCACCTGCGCCCATCACCGCGCGTCCCGCGCCAGCCGCCCCGTCCGCCAGCGCCGGCGAGGGCGTTCGCATCCTGTGGTTCGCGCTCGGTGCCCTGTCCACGGGCTTCGGGGTGTGGATCGCGTCGGTCCTGTTCTGAGGAGACTGGTTTGAAAGCCGCTGCATTCGACTATGTGAAACCCGACACCGTGGACCAGGTGATCGCGCTGCTGCAAACGCACGGCGACGACGCGCGCGTGCTGGCCGGCGGCCAGACGCTGATGGCCACGCTCAACATGCGCCTGTCCGAGCCGCTGATGGTGATCGACATCACCGGCATCGCGGCGCTGCGCGGCATCGAGCGGCGCGGCGATGTGCTGCGCATCGGCGCGCTCGCCACGCACACGCAGATCGAGGAGAGCGCGCTCGTGAAGCAGCACGCACCGCTGCTCACCGAGGCCGCGCCCCACATTGCGCACCGCGCCATCCGCAACAGCGGCACCTGGGGCGGCTCGATCGCCTATGCCGACCCGGCCGCCGAATGGCCGGCCTGCCTGCTCGCGCTCGGCGGCACGGTGGTGGTGCAGGGCCCGCGCGGCGAGCGCCGCATCGCGGCCGACGACTTCTACCTCGGCCTCTACACCACCGCGCTCGCGCCCGACGAAATCGTGATCGCGGGCGAGATCCCGCTGGCGCGGCCCGGCCAGTGGCATGGCCTGTCCGAGCTTGCGCGCCGCCATGGCGACTACGCCATCGTGGGCCTGGCTGCGTCGGCCCAGCGCCAGGGCGCGGCGCTCAGCGGCGTGCGCCTGGCCTTCATGGGCGTGGCCACCACGCCTTGGCGTGCGCGCCGCACCGAGCAGCTGCTCGAAGGCAAGGTGCCCGACGCCGCCACGCAGGCCATGGCCGTGGCCAGCCTGCGCGCCGAGATCGATCCCTTGCCCGATCTGACCAACACCCCCGAGACCAAGCGCCACCTGGCCGGCGTGCTGCTGCAGCGCCTGCTGGCGTCGGCGCACGCCTGAGGCCACCGGACCCGCAACAGGACACCCCATGGCAGACCTCCACCCCCTCCACGTCACCGTCAACGGCCAGGCGCACCGCTGCAGCATCGCGCCGCGCACCCACCTGGTCGATTTCCTGCGCGAAGACCTCGGCCTCAAGGGCAGCCACCTGGGCTGCGAGCACGGCGTTTGCGGCGCCTGCACCGTCGAACTCAATGGCCAGATCGTGCGCGGCTGCCTCACGCTGGCCGTGCAGGCCGACGGCGGCTCGGTGCAGACCATCGAAGGCCTGAGCCAGAGCGGCGTGATCCGCGACCTGCAGCAGGCCTTCGTGGCGCGCAATGCGCTGCAGTGCGGCTTCTGCACCTCGGGCATGCTCATGGCGGCCAAGGAACTGGTCGAAACCCGCCCCGAGGCCACCCGCGCCGAGGTGCGCGAATGGATCTCGGGCAACTACTGCCGCTGCACCGGCTACCACGCCATCGTCGACGCCATCTGCGACGTGCTGCGCCAGCGCAAGGAGACCCAGGCATGAAACGCGACATCACCAACCTCGAGCCCGGCGTGCAGGTGCCCACCACGGTGGCGCCGGTCACCGAAGACCAGCGCTATATCGGCGCCTCGGTGCCGCGCGGCGGCATCGAACGGCTCACGCAAGGCCTGGGCCAGTACATCGACGACATCGAGCTGCCGCGCATGGCCCACGTGGCCTTCTGGCGCAGCCCGGTGGCGCACATGCGCATCAAGGCCGTGCACGCCGACACCGCGCGCGCCATGCCCGGTGTGCTGCTGGTGGCCGATGGCCACGATCTCGCCAAGGTCTGCAAGCCCTGGGTCGCGGTGCTGGGCCACCTCGCGGGCATGAAGTCGGCGCCGCAGCACGCACTGGCGGTGGACCGCGCCTGCTGGCAGGGCGAGCCCGTGGTGGCCGTGGTGGCCGAAACGCGTGCACAGGCCGAAGACGCGCTGCAGCACATCACGGTCGACTACGAAGAGCTGCCGCTGGCCACCGACATGGAGACCGCGCTCGATGCCGCCACGCCGCTGATCCACCCCGAGCTTGGCGACAACCTGTGCTTCACGCGCAGCCTCGACGTGGGCGAGGTCGACCGCGTGTTCGCCGAGGCCGACGCCGTGGCCGAGGCCACCTTCGAGTTCGGCCGCCACACCGGCGTCACGCTCGAGCCGCGCGCGCAGATCGCGCACTGGAACCCGGCCGAGCAGCGCCTCACGGTCTACCACTCGTTCCAGGCCCCGCACATGATGCAGGACCTCTACGGCCGCCAGTTCGACCTGCCCGCCAGCGCGATCCGCGTGGTCTGCAAGGACGTGGGCGGCTCCTTCGGCATCAAGGTGCACGCCTACCCCGACGACTTCGCCACCGTGGCCCTGTCCATCCTGCTGGGCCGGCCGGTGAAGTTCGTGGCCGACCGCCTCGAGAGCTTCACCAGCGACATCCACGCGCGCCACCACCGCGTGAAGGCCCGCATCGCCGTGAACCAGAGCGGCGAGATCCTGGGCTTCGACATGGACGACCTCACCGGCATCGGCCCGTACTCGATGTTCCCGCGCACCAGCGCGATCGAGGGCAACCAGGTGGTGAACCTGGTGGGCGGGCCCTACAAGCACAAGCACTACCGGGCGAAGCTCAACGTGGTGTTCCAGAACAAGACGCCCACCTGCCAGTACCGCGGCGTGGGCCACCCGATCGCCTGTGCGGTGACCGAGGCCCTGGTGGACCTGGCCGCGCAGAAGATCGGCATGGACCCGCTGAAGATCCGCGAGCTCAACGTGATCCCCGACGACGCCTACCCCACCACCGGGGCCTCGGGCATCAAGCTCGAGGTGCTGTCGCACGAGGCCAGCCTGAAGAAGCTGCGCGAGCTCATGAACTACGACGCGCTGCGCGCCGAGCAGGCCGCGCTGCGCCAACAGGGCATCCACCGCGGCATCGGCTTCGCCACCGTGATCGAGCTCACCAACCCCAGCGCCGCGTTCTATGGCGTGGGCGGCGCTCGCATTGCCTCGCAGGACGGCGCCACCGTGCGCCTGGACCCCGAAGGCGACATCACGGTGCTGGTGGGCGTGGGCGAGCAGGGCCAGGGCACCGAAGGCATCTACCGCCAGATCGCGGCCGATGCGGTGGGCGTGGACATCACCAAGGTCAAGGTGCTCACCGGCGACACCGATGTCACGCCCTACGGCGGCGGCACCTGGGCCTCGCGCGGCGCGGGCGTGGGCGGCGAGGCGGTGCTGCTGGCCGGCCAGGCGCTGCGCGAGAACATCCTCAAGGTCGCGGCGGTGATGCTCAAGCGCGAGGCCGCCGGCCTGGCGGTGCGGCGCGACCGTGTGGTCGACGCGGCCACGGGCGAAGAGCTGCTGCCGCTCAAGGAGCTGGGCCGCGTGGCCTACTTCCGTTCCGACACGCTGCCAGCCGATTTCACGCCCGAGCTGATGGTCACGCGCCACTATGCGCAGCGCGACTACCCGTTCATCTTCACCAACGGCGTGCAGGCCTCGTACGTCGAGGTCGACCCCGACACCGGCTTCGTGAAGCTGCTCAAGCACTGGGCGGTCGAAGACTGTGGCCGCGTGCTCAACCCCATGCTGGTGGACGAGCAGATGCGCGGCGCGATCGTGCAGGGCATTGGCGGCGCGTTGTTCGAGGAGTGCCTGTATGACGATGCCGGCCTGATGCTCAACGCCAACATGGCCGACTACCTCGTGCCCATGTCGGCCGAGATGCCCGACATCGAGGTGGCACACGTGATGACGCCCACGCGCAGCTCGAAGCTGGGCGCCAAGGGCGCGGGCGAGGCCGGCACGGCGGGCGCGCCGGCCGCGGTGATGAACGCCATCAACGACGCGCTCGCGCCGTTCTCGGCCTGCGTGCACTCGCAGCCCATCACGCCCGAGAAGGTGCTGCGCGCGCTCGGCAAGGTGGTCTGAGCGCGCGGTGCCCGGCGGCTCAGAGCCGCCGGCGCAGCGCCTCGAAGAACAGGTCGGACTGCAGGCGCTCGCCGCGCGTCTGCTCGGCCACGTGCGCGGCCATGTCGGCGCTCGCCGGGGCCAGGCCGATGCCGCTCGATTGCGCGAGCACCTGCGCCATGCAGGCGCGCTCGAGGTAGTACAGGTCGTCGAAGGCGTGCGCGATCTGCGTGCCGCAGACGATCACGCCGTGGTTGGCGAGAAAGGCGATGTCGCCACTGCCCATGCCGCGTGCGATGCGCTCGCCCTCGCGCGCGTCCAGCGCCAGGCCGTTGTAGACCGGGTCGACCGCGACGCGGCCGTGAAAGCGCATGGCGTTCTGCGACAGCGTGGTGTCGAGCGCGCGCGCCCGCGTGAGCGTGAGCGCGGTGGCGTAAGGCATGTGGGTGTGCAGCACCACCGCGTGCCGGGCCACGCGGTGGATGCCCGCGTGGATGTGCATGGCCGTGCTCTCCACCGCGTGCCGGCCCGCGAGCGCCTGGCCCTGCACGTCGACCATCACGATGTCGTCGGCCTGCACCTCCTGCCACATCAGCCCGCGCGGGTTGAGCAGGAAGCGGCCCGAGCCGTCGGGCAGCTCGACGCTGAAATGGTTGCAGACGCCTTCGGACAGGCCGAAGTGAGCGGCCGCGCGCAGCGCGAGCGCGAGGTCGGCGCGCAGCCGGCGCACGCCGTCTTGCTGGTAATCGTGTTCGTGGTTCATGTCGGGTCGGGGGATCAGGCCGTGGCGCCGCGCAGGCCGCCGGGCCCCGCGCCGCGCACGCGCCAGAACAGGAAGAGGGCAATCGCCATGTTGAGCAGGTTCCAGCCGATGCCGTTGAGGAAGGCGGCCTTGTAGCTGCCGGTGAGGTCGAACACCCAGCCCGAGAGCCAGCCGCCCAGGGCCATGCCCACCAGCGTGGCCATGATGACCGCGCCCACGCGCGCGCCGGCCTCGGCGGGCGCGAAGTACTCGCGCACGATGATGGCGTAGCTCGGCACGATGCCGCCCTGGAACAGGCCGAACATGGCCGAGATCAGGTACAGCGGCACCAGGCCGTCGAAGGGCAGGAACATGAGCAGGGCCACACACTGCAGCGCCGAGCCCAGCAGCAGCGTGCGGATGCCGCCGATGCGGTCGCAGATCCAGCCCGACACGAGCCGGCTCACGATGCCGCTGGCCAGCATGAGCGAGAGCATTTCGGCCCCGCGCGCGGCGCCGAAGCCCAGGTCCACGCAGTAGGCCACGATGTGCACCTGCGGCATGGACATGGCCACGCAGCAGCCCACACCGGCCAGGCACAGCAGGGCCTGCGCCTGCGCGGGCTTGAGGCCGAAGGGGCGGCGGGTGTCGTTGAGCGCGCCGCCCGGCGTGGCGGGCGCGGCGGCCACCACCAGCGGCGGGCGCTGGCGCATGCGGCTGGCCAGCAGGAACATGCCCGCGCCGCACACCAGGCCGAGCAACAGGTAGGTCTGGCGCCAGCCGATGGTGTCGATGCCCCACTGCACCAGCGGCGGCCACACGGTGCCGGCCACATAGTTGCCGCTGGCCGCGATGGCCACCGCGATGCCGCGGCGCTTGTTCCACCACAGCGCGGTGTCGGCCAGCAGCGGCGCGAAGGTCGACGAGCTGCCCAGCAGGCCCAGCAGCAGGCCGTGCGCGAGGCCGAAGGTCCAGATGCTGCCCGAGAACGCGGCCCACACGAAGCCCGCGGCCACGGCCAGCGCACCCAGGCGCAGCACCGGCGTGATGCCGTGGCGGTCGGCCATCTTGCCCGTCCACAGGCCGCCCAGGCCCAGGCAGACCATCATGAGCGTGTAGGGCAGCGAGGCGTCGCCGCGGCCCACGCCGAACTCGGCCTGCACCGCAGGCAGCACCACGGCCACCACGTACATGCCGCTGTTGCCCAGCGTGACCAGGCCGAGCACGGTGAGCAGCCGCCAGGCGGCGGTGCGCGAATCGATGAGGGAAGGGTCGGCGGGGGTGGTGGAGGGCGTGGCCATGGGGGCCGATGCTACGCCCCCGGGCTGAGCAGGGCGGTGTGCTCGGCCTGCCAGCGCTCGAGTGCGTCGCCGCGCTCGCGCCACAGGCTGTCAAGGAAGGCCACCACCAGCTCGCGCGTGGCGCGCTTGACCGCCACGTTGTGCGCGCTGCCGCCCGTGCCCAGGCGGTCGGTGAACATGCTGTGCGAGCCGTCGCGGAACACCACCAGGCGTTTGCTCGTGCTGCCCATGGCCTCGTACAGCGCCACACGGTCCTGCACGCCCGAAAAGAAGCCCGGGATGCGGATGTCGTCGTCCTCGGCCGTGACGTGCAGCGCGGGCAGGCCGATGGGCGCGAGGATGGGCCCGGGCGCGCCGTAGCCGTGGAAGGGCGGGGCGCTGATGGCCACCACCGCCTTCACGCGTGCATCGGCAAGCGCGGGCTTGCCGGGCACGCGCGCGCCCGACACCAGCAGCGCGGTGTTGGCGCCATACGAATGGCCCAGGGCCGCGATGCGGGTGGCGTCGAGGCGCGCGGCCAGGGCCGGGTCCGCCAGCACCTGATCGAGGGCGAAGCGCAGGTCTTGCGCGCGTGCGATGGCCTCGGCCTCGGTGGCCGCGCCATTGAGGCGTTCGAGCAGGTCCCAGGGGCTGCCGCGCCACAGGCGGTTGTCGCTGCCCACGTGCTGCACGTGCAGCGCCGCGTAGCCCTGGGCCGCGAGGTGGCGGCCCAGGTAGCTGTAGCCGAAGCGCGAGCCGCCGATGCCGTGCGAGACCACCACCAGCGGCACGCGCGCGTCACCGCCCGGGGCGGCGCGGGGCAGGTACAGGCGCGCCGGCACCGCGCGGCCGCGCGCGCTGTCGACCCAGTCGCGCTCCAGCGCTTCCACCTGCTCGGCCGAGGGCATGGGCAGGGCCTGGGCGAGCTGGGCCTGGCGCGTGGCCACGCGCTCGGCCTCGGTGAGCGATTCGCTGGCGCGGCTGGCGCAGCCCAGCAGGCCGAGGCTGGTGACGGCGCCGATCAGCGCGAGGATGAGGGCTGGGCGGTGGCGGGGCATGGGTGGTCGGTGGCGTTCGCTACGGGCGCCGATTGTTCGGCCCGGCGGCGCGGCGCGGATGACATTTGTGTCATCCATGACCACCGGCCCGCCGCGCAGGCCTTCAGTTCAGTTCACCAGCACCAGCTTGCCCTTGACCGCGCGCGAGCCCATGACCGCAAAGGCCTGCTTGAGCTCGCTCATGGGCAGGGTGCGCTCCACCAGGGGTTTGATCAGGCCTTTCGCGTACTGCGCGGCCAGGGTCTGCATCATGGCCGCGTTGGCCTGGGGTTCGCGCTTGGAAAAGTCGCCCCAGAACACCCCCACGATGCTCGCGCCCTTGAGCAGCGGCAGGTTCAGCGGCAGTGCGGGGATGGGCCCGCTCGCGAAGCCCACCACCAGGTAGCGGCCGCGCCAGGCGATGGAGCGGAACACGGGCTCGGCGAAGTCGCCGCCCACCGGGTCGTAGACCACGTCGGGGCCCTTGCCCTCGGTGAGGCGCTTGATCTCGTCGCGCAGGCTGCCCTGCGGCGCGTGGGTGCTGTAGTTGATGGTGGCGTCGGCGCCGAGCTGCGCACACAGGGCGCATTTCTCGTCGCTCGAGGTGGCAGCGATCACGCGCGCGCCCGCAGCCTTGGCGATCTGGATCGCGGCCGTGCCCACGCCGCCCGCGGCGCCCAGCACCAGCACGGTCTCGCCGGCCTTCAATTGCGCGCGATCGATCAGCGCGTGGTGCGAGGTGGCGTAGATCATGATGAAGGCCGCCGCGTCGACCGCAGGGAAGCCCTCGGGCAGCGGCATGCACAGCGCGGCGGGCGCCAGCGTGTGGGTGCCGAAGCCGCCGGTGCCGCTCAGGCAGGCCACGCGCTGGCCGGCCTTGAGGTGCTTCACCCCCTCGCCCACGGCCTCGATCACGCCGGCGTACTCGCTGCCCGGCACGAAGGGCAGGGGCGGCTTCATCTGGTACTTGTTCTGCACGATGAGCAGATCGGGAAAGTTCAGGCTCGCGGCCTCGATGCGCAGGCGCACCTGGCCTGCGCCGGGTTCGGGCGTGGGCAGTTCTTTCCATTGCAGGGCGTCAACGCCCACGGGGTTCTCACACAGCCAGGCGTGCATGCTCGGTCTCCTCGGGTAAGGGCTTGCTGCGGACCATGATAGGCAGGCCAAAGGCGATCGCGCAGCGGGCTTGCCCGCGCCTTGTCCCGTGGGCGACCGGGTGGCGCTCCTAGAATCGCATCCCCATGAAGATCCTGATCTCCAACGACGACGGTTTCCAGGCCCCCGGCATCGTCGCCCTGCACGACGCCATCAAAGCCCTGCCCGGTGTGGAGGTCGAGGTGGTGGCGCCCGAGCACAACAACAGCGCCAAGAGCAACGCGCTCACGCTGCACTCGCCGCTGTACGTGCACCAGGCCGCCAACGGCTTTCGCTACGTCAACGGCACCCCCGCCGACTGTGTGCACATCGCGCTCACCGGTCTGCTCGGCTACCGGCCCGACCTGGTGATCTCCGGCATCAACAACGGCGCCAACATGGGCGACGACACCATCTACTCGGGCACCGTGGGCGCGGCCATGGAGGGCTACCTGTTCGGCATTCCCGCGATCGCGTTCTCGCAGACCGAAAAGGGCTGGAAGCACCTCGACGCCGCGGCCGCCAAGGCCGCCGAACTGGTGCAGCAGCTGCTGCCTTCGGTGCCCGAAGCGCAGCGGCGCAACGAGCCCTGGCTGCTCAACGTGAACGTGCCCTGCCTGCCGCTGTCCGACATCCGCGGCTTCAAGGTCACGCGCCTGGGCCGCCGCCACGCGGCCGAGCCCGTGATCACGCAGGTGAACCCGCGCGGCGACACCATGTACTGGATCGGCAGCGCCGGCCCCGCACGCGACGACGTGGAGGGCACCGACTTCCATGCCGCGCTGCAGGGCTACGCCACCATCACGCCGCTGCAGGTCGACCTCACCGACCACGACCGCCTGCCGTACTGGGCGCCCACTGCGGTCGCGCTCTCGGGAGGGCCGGCGTGAAGCAGCCCGCGCCGCGCCCGCGCCCGGGTTTCCCCGCGCGCCTGCCCGCCGGCACACCCGCGCCCACGCCAGCGCGTGCGGCCCGGCCGGCCCCGGCCGCGCCCGCGCGCGTGGTGCCTTCGGGCGTGGGCATGGACTCGTCGGCCGTGCGCGCGGCCATGGTGCGCAAACTGCAGGCGCAGGGCATCTCGCACCCCGCGGTGATCGCGGCCATGCTGGCCGTCGAGCGGCACCGCTTCGTCGACTCGGCCCTGGTCAACCAGGCCTACGAAGACACCAGCCTGCCGATCGGGCAGGGTCAGACCATCAGCAAGCCCAACGTGGTGGCGCGCATGGTCGAGCTCTTGTGCCAGAGCTCGCCGCAGCCGCTGGGCCGCGTGCTCGAGATCGGCACCGGCTGCGGCTACCAGGCCGCGGTGCTCAGCCGCGTGGCGCGCGAGGTCTACAGCGTCGAGCGCATCCGCGCGCTGCACGACAAGGCGCGCGACAACCTGCGCGCGCTGCGCGTGCCCAACCTGCACCTGATCTTCGGCGACGGCATGGTCGGCTTTGCCCAGGGGGCGCCGTATGCGGGCATCATCGCGGCGGCGGGCGGGAACGATCTGCCCGCGGCCTGGATCGACCAGCTCGCCGTGGGTGGCCGGCTGGTGGCGCCCGCGGTCACGGCCCAGGGCCGCCAGAACCTCGTGGTGGTCGACAAGACCGCGCGCGGCATCGTCCGCACCGAACTCGAGGCCGTTCATTTCGTGCCCCTAAAATCGGGCATCGCCTGACACGGGCGCCCAGGCGGGCGCCGATCGTGCATGGACCCAGGGCCCGTTCACAGGGCCCTTCAGACAACGGTGGAGTCTTCATGAACCCAATCACTTTGCGCGAGCCGGGCCGCAACCCCGCGCAGGGATGGACCGCCGGCCGGGCCCTGGCCTGGTCGATGCTGGGCGCCGCCCTGCTCGTGAGCGTCGGCTGCGCCCAGCGCGTGGCACGCCCGGCCCCGGTCGAAGACCGCGGCACCTCGCGTCCCGCGGCCTCGGCGCCGGCCGCTGCGCCCGCCGAAGCGGCGGCGGCGCGTCCCGGCTACGTCACGGTGCAGGCCGGCGACACGCTGTACCGCATCGCCCTCAATGCCGGCCAGAGCTGGCGCGACGTCGCGGCCTGGAACAACCTGGCCAACCCCAACGCGATCGAGATCGGCCAGCAGCTGCGCGTGGTGCCGCCCACGGCCGCCAGCGCACCCGCCCCGGCGCCGGCTGCGGCCAGCGGCCCGTCGACGGCGCCTGTCGCCTCCAGCGGCGTCACGCCGCGCCCGCTGAGCGAAACCAGCCCGGCCGCCACACCGTCGCCGGCCCCGGCGCCCGCACCGGCCCCCGCGCCCGCGCCGGCCGCCTCGGGCGACGACATCCGCTTCGTGTGGCCCGCCAACGGCCAGGTGGTGAGCAATTTCGACGAGGTCAACAACAAGGGCGTGAGCATCGCCGGCAAGGTCGGCGACCCGGTGCTCGCCGCGGCCGACGGCCACGTGGTGTACGCGGGCGCGGGCCTGCGCGGCTACGGCAACCTCATCATCCTCAAGCACAACAACACCTACCTCACGGCCTACGCGCACAACCAGGCGCTGCTGGTGCGCGAGGACCAGGCCGTGCGCCAGGGCCAGAAGATCGCCGAGATGGGCAGCAGCGACGCCGACCGCGTGAAGCTGCACTTCGAGGTGCGCCGCCTGGGCAAGCCGGTCGATCCGCTGGCCTACCTGCCCAAACGCTGAGCGCCGGTTTGGCCTGGCCCGTTCTCGTCTTCGACATCGAGTCGATCCCCGACGTCGCGGGCCTGCGCGCGCTGCGCGGCAGCGCGCCGGGCGACACCGACGAGCAGGTGTACGCGGCCTGGCTCGCCGAGCGCAAGGAGAAGGGCCAGAGCGACTTCATGCCGCTGCACCTGCAGCGCGTGCTGGTCATCAGCTGCGTGTTCCGCAGCGCTGAAGGCCTGCAAATCCACTCCTTCGTCGACCGCGAGCCCGAGGGCGTGAGCCAGGAGGGCAAGGTCATCCAGACCTTCTTCCGCACCATCGAGAAGAAGGTGCCGCAGCTCGTGAGCTGGAACGGCGGCGGCTTCGACCTGCCCGTGCTGCACTACCGTGGCCTGCGCCACGGCGTGGAGGCCAGCAAGTACTGGGACATGGGCGAGGACGACCGCGACTTCAAGTGGAACAACTACATCGGTCGTTACCACATGCGCCACCTCGACCTGATGGACCTGCTGGCCATGTACTCGCCCAAGAACAATGCGCCGCTGGACGCCATGGCCAAGCTCTGCGGCTTCCCGGGCAAGCTGGGCATGGACGGCTCGCAGGTGTACGCGCAATACCTCGCGGGGCAGACCGACGAGATCCGCCGCTACTGCGAGACCGACGTGATGAACACCTACCTGCTCTACTGCCGCTTCCAGCAGATGCGGGGCGGCTTCACGCCGCCCGAGTACGAGCGCGAGATCGCGTTCGTGAAAGAAACCCTGGCCGGCCTCGCGCCCAACGAGGCGCACTGGCAGGAATACCTGGCCGCCTGGCCGGCCTGAGACAATCGCGGGATGTCCGCTGACGTCCCCCATCCCATTCCCGCTCCCTACCCCGACGGCTCGCTGGCCGTCGAATCGCTCGACATCGAGGCCCAGGGCATCGCCCACCGTGCCGACGGCAAGGTCGTCTTCATCGAAGGCGCGCTGCCCTTCGAGCAGGTCAGCGTGTCGGTGCACCGCAAGAAGAACAACTGGGAGGCCGCCACCGCCACGGCCATCCACCGCGAGTCCTCGCAGCGCGTGCGGCCCGGCTGCCCGCACTTCGGCCTGCACGCGGGCGCCTGCGGCGGCTGCAAGATGCAGCACCTGCACCCCTCGGCGCAGGTGGCGATCAAGCAGCGCGTGCTCGAGGACAACCTCTGGCACCTGGGCAAGGTGAAGGCCGAGACCCTGCTGCGTCCCATCGAAGGCCCCACTTGGGGCTATCGCTACCGCGCGCGCCTGTCGGTGCGCCACGTGCACAAGAAGGGCGTGGTGCTGATCGGCTTTCACGAGCGCAAGAGCCGCTACGTGGCCGACATGGGCGTGTGCCCGGTGCTGCCGCCGCACGTGAGCGCCATGCTGGGCCCGCTGCGCGAGCTGATCTTCGGCCTGGACGCGCGCGAGACCTGCCCGCAGATCGAACTCGCCGCGGGCGACACCGTGACCGCGCTGGTGCTGCGCCACCTCGAACCGCTGAGCGAGGACGACCTGGCGCGCCTGCGCGCCTTCGGCCAGCAGCACGGCGTGCAGTGGTGGCTGCAGGCCAAGGGCCCCGACACCGTGCGCCTGCTCGACGAAGGTGGCGAGCCGCTGGCCTACGGCCTGCCCGAGTTCGGCATCACCATGCCCTTCAAGCCCACCGACTTCACGCAGGTGAACCCGGCCATCAACCGCGTGCTGGTCACGCGTGCGCTGCGGCTGCTCGACGCGCAGGCGCACGAGCGCGTGATCGACTGGTTCTGCGGCCTGGGCAATTTCACGCTGCCCATCGCCACCACCGCGGGCGAGGTGCTGGGCATCGAAGGCAGCGAGACCCTGGTGGCGCGCTCGCGCGAGAACCTGCAACGCAATGCCGCGGGGCGTGCCAGGCCGCTCGCGCCCACGCGCTTCGCGGCCCGCAACCTGTTCGAGATGACGCCCGAGCTGCTGGTGGCCGACGGCACGGCCGACAAGTGGCTGGTCGACCCGCCGCGCGAGGGCGCGTTCGCGCTCGCCAAGGCCCTGGCCGACCTGCACCAGCAGCCCGCGCTGCGCGGTGACTGGCTGCCGCCGCGGCGCATCGTCTACGTGAGCTGCAACCCGGCCACGCTGGCGCGCGACGCCGGCCTGCTGGTGCACCAGGCGGGCTACCGTTGCGTGCTGGCGGGGGCCGTGAACATGTTCCCGCACACCGCGCACGTGGAAAGCATGGCGGTGTTCGAGCTCGACCCGGCCGCGGTGCCGGGCACGGCCGCCTGAGACGCGGTCCGCGCGGCCCGCGCGGCCGTCAGGACTTGCTGCCCTCGGCCTTCGAGGCCGCGGGCGCGGCCTCGCCCTCGCTGGGCATGCCAACCACGTTGTTGTCGCGCATGTACTGGTCCATCTCGCGCCAGCCCGCGAACACCGCGGCCTTGCCGGCCTTGGGGTTCGACTGGAAGCACGATTCGATGCTGCGCACCGCGTGGCGGCACGCGCTGCCGATGGCGCGGCCCTCAGCCTCCTTGCGCGCATTGACCGCGGTGGCGGTCTCGATGCCCAGGGCATCGCAGCCGGCGAGCAGGGCGCTGGTGGCGGTGATCAGGAGCAGGGCGGTGCGGCGCATGGTGTGGTTCCGGGGTTTGTCTTCTGTTTCGGCCGGAGCGCCCCGAACTTGACGGCCGCATGACGGAAAAAACCGACCGGCCGCGCCCATGAAAAAGGGGCCCGAAGGCCCCCGTTTCAGGTCGCGAAAAGCGGACCGGTCACTCGCGCTCGCCGCCGAACACGCCCAGCAGCATGAGCAGGCTCTGGAACACGTTGTACAGGCTCAGGTACACGCCCAGGGTGGCGGTGATGTAGTTGGTTTCCTCGCCGTCCTGCACGCGCTTGAGGTCGTACAGGATGAAGGCCGAGAAGATGCCGATGGCCAGCACCGACAGCGTGATCATCAGCGCGCTCGACTGGATGAAGATGTTGGCCACGCCCGCCACCAGCAGCATGATCGCGCCGATGAACAGGAACTTGCCCATGCTCGAGAGGTCGCGCTTGATGACCGTGGACAGCGAGGCCATGCCGAAGAAGATGGCCGCGGTGCCGCCGAAGGCCGTCATGATCAGGCTGGCGCCGTTGGAGAAGCCCAGCACCATGGCGACCAGGCGCGAGAGCATCAGGCCCATGAAGAAGGTGAAGGCCAGCAGGATGGGCACGCCGGCGGCCGAGTTCTTGGTCTTCTCGATCGCGAACATGAAGCCGAAGGCGCCGCCCAGGAACACGATCAGGCCCAGCCCGCCGCCCAGGCCGGCGGTGATGCCCGTGGCCACGCCCACCCAGGCGCCCAGCACGGTGGGCAGCATGGACAGCGCCAGCAGCCAGTAGGTGTTGCGCAGCACGCGGTTGCGCTCGGCGGCGCCGACGGAGACCGCGGTACCGAAGCGGCCGGTGGTTTGCACATGGTCTGACATGGTGGTTCTCCTTAACCTTAAGTCTGACGTAAGACTCTAGGATTGTGCCCGAGGTTCCCGCCGCCGGTGCGAACAGTGTTGACCGCCGGGTGGGGAATCGACGGGTTATCTTCGGGCCCTCCGCGCTTTTTCAACCGCACCGCGAAAGAAACCATGAAGCCCTCGTTCCTGCTCGAAGCCGCCGACGTCAAGAAGATCGCCGAAGCCGCCGAGAAAGAAGCCCTCGCCCACCAATGGGCCGTGACCATCGCCATCGTCGACGCGGGCGGCCACCTGCTGTGGGTGCAGCGCCTGGACGGCGCGCCGCCGGTGTCGGCCCACATCGCGCCCGCCAAGGCCCACACGGCCGCCATGGGCCGCCGCGAAAGCAAGGTCTACGAAGACGTGATCAACCAGGGCCGCACCTCGTTCCTGAGCGCGCCCGCGCTGCAGGGCATGCTCGAGGGCGGCGTGCCCATCATGAAGGACGGCGTCTGCCTGGGTGCGGTGGGCGTGAGCGGCGTCAAGTCGACCGAAGACGCCCAGATCGCCCGCGCCGGCATCGCGGCGCTGGGCCTGTAAGCCCGGGAAATGTCAAAAAACGCCTGGCTAACGGGCCCCTGCCGGGGCCCCTGGCTGGCCTAAAAACGACGCGCGGGGAGGCAAAGAACTCCCCGGGTCGCCCCACGATGGGTTCGAACCGCGCCCCCGGGCTCAGGGCGTGGGTTCGGTGATGAAGCCGATCTTGCGCAACCCCGCCTTGCGGGCCGCGGCCATGGCCAGCGCCACGCGCTCGTAGCGCACGGCCTTGTCGCCGCGGATGTGCAGCTCGGGCTGCGGGTTCTGCGAGGCCGCGGCGCTCAGCAGGCCGTCGAGTTCGGTGTCCGCCACGCGCTGCTCGTTCCAGAAGTACTGGCCCTCGGCGTCGACCGAGAAGCGGATGTTCTCGGGCTTGTCCTGCACCTTCTCGATGCTGGCCTGCGGCAGGTCGATGTTGACCGCGTGCTGGATCACCGGCACGGTGATGATGAAGATGATCAGCAGCACCAGCATGACGTCGATGAACGGGATCATGTTGATCTCCGCCATGACCTCGTCGCTGCTGTCTTGGGTTCCTATGGCCATGGATCAGCCCCGTTTCATGTGCAGCACCTTGCCGTCGCCGCCGGCGCTCACGCGTGCACCGGTGACGAGGTAGGCGTGCAGGTCGTGCGCGAAGCGGTTGAGCTGGTGCAGCACCGCCTTGTTGCCGCGCACCAGGGCGTTGTAGCCCAGCACCGCCGGAATCGCCACCAGCAGGCCCAGCGCGGTCATGATCAGCGCCTCGCCGATCGGTCCGGCCACCTGGTCGATCGACACCTGGCCCGAGGCGCCGATGCCCAGCAGCGCGTGGTAGATGCCCCAGACGGTGCCGAACAGGCCCACGAAAGGCGCGGTGGACGCCACCGAGGCGAGCACCGACAGGCCGCCCTGGGCGCGCACGGTGGAGTCGTCGACCGACTTGCGCAGGGAGCGCTCGATCCAGTCGCTCACGTCGAGGCTGTCGTGCAATTGCGGGCGGCTCACGCCGTCCTGGTGGGTGATGTGGCGCGCGGCCTCACGGCCTTCGATGGCGGCGGCACGGAAGGGGTTGCCTTCGGCGGGTCCCAGCTTGTCAAGCGCTTCGGTGAAGTCGCTGCTGTGCCAGAAGCCTTCGATGCCGCGCGCCTGGGCGCGGTGGGCGCGCACGTCGAGCGCCTTCCACAGGATGATGATCCAGGTGGTCAGCGACATGGCCAGCAGCACGAGAGCGACGCTGCGGGTGACCCAGTCACCCTGGGTCCAGACATGGGCGAGGCCGGAGGTAGCGATATCGGTCGGCATGGTGTTCGTGAAGGTTGCAAAGGCTATCGGTCGAGCTTGAATTCCAGCGGCACCTGGGCCCACATGGCCTCGGGCGTGCCGCCGCGTTTGCCGGGTACGAAGCGCCAGCGTTTGACGGCGGCGACCGCGGTCTGGTCAAGCACCTGGAAACCGCTGGTCTGCAGCACCTCGACCCGGCTGGCGCGGCCGTCGGGTTCGATGAGCACGCGCAGCAGCACGCGACCTTCCTGGCGCAAGCGCTGCGCGATCGAGGGATAGACCGGCGCGGGGTTGTTCAGGTAGTCGGCGTTGACGATGGGCTGCACCACGGCCGGCTGCGCCGGCGGGGCGGGTGGCGCCGGTGGGGCGGGCGGCGCGGGCGGGGCCGGTGCCGCGGCGACCGGGGCGGGCTCGGGTGGCGACACGGCGGGGGCGATGGGCGAGGGCTCGCTCTGCACCGGCAGTGGCACCGGTTGGGGCTGGGGCGCGGGTGCCGGGGCAGGCCGCGGCCGGGCTTGGGGCTTGGCCACCGGCGTGGGCGGTGCGGGCGCGGGCACGGGGGTGGCCAGCGGCTTGGGCGGCTCGATGAGCTCGGCCATCAGCACCTCGGGTATGACCATCTCGGCCGCGCGATGCAGCAGGCCGGTCTGCAGCGCCCACACCGCGGCCACATGCAGCCCGACCACCGATCCCACCACGGTGAGGCGGCGGTTGAAGCGGCGCGGCGCGCCGCCGGTGGCGAAGGGCGCGTCGGGCGCCAGGGGCAGGTGTGTGGTGGACATGGCGGACAATGCCGGCATTCTAAACGAGAATATTTCTCATTATCGAGGTGCCGCCGAAAAATTCGGCCGCGGCGCTTCGATCGCGTTGCGATTGTGCGCCCGATGGTGCAAGGCGTGCGGCATTGGCAACGGCCGCTCACAGGTCTTCAAGAGTAATAACAATTCTCATTTATGATCAGGCTTTCTCGGAACCGATCCTGCACCCGCCCATGACCCCGAACCTTTTTCGTCCGATGCGCCTGTGGGCGCCCGCCGTGTGCCTGGTCGCGCTGGGCCTGCCCGGTGTGTCCTCGGCGCACAGCCTGCTGCTGAGCTGCAAGCCCGCGGCCGACCAGATGGTGCGTTGCGTCGGCGGTTTTTCCGACGGCAGCGATGCGGCGGGCATGGCCGTGGCCGTGAAGGCCTACGACGAGCGCGTGATCGCCAAGGGCACGCTGGGCGGCGACTCGAGCTGGAGTTTCCGCAAGCCCGAGGGCGAGTACTTCGTGCGGCTGGAAGACGGCGGCGAGCACGCGACCGAAGTCGACCACACCGACGTCAAGCCATGACGGTGCAGGTGGTGCGGCCCGCCGGCGCGGGCCACGAGACCCTTTGGGTGTCGTTCGCCGCAGCCGCCGTGCTCGCGCTCGCGGCCCTGGTCGTGGGCGTGCGCGCGCAACCGCAGGCCGCAGCGGCGCTCGCACCGCACCAGATCGACGCGCGCACCCAACTCAACGCGGCCGAGCAGGGCGTGCACGCCGACCTGCTGGTGGCGGCCGAAGAAATCGCCGCGCTGCACGAGAGCGACCAGACCGCGCCCGGCGTCGAGCAGTTGCGCGGGATTGGCCTGCCCCCGTTCAGCCAGGGCCCTGAAACGCGCGCGCGCGGCGGCCACGAATGGCGCCTGCGCGCGCAGGCGCACGAACTGGTCTACATCGGCCGCAGTGCGGCCCCCGAGCTGGCGGCCTCGTTCCTGTTGCGCGTGCCCACCGACGGCGCGGCCCACGCGCACGGCGGCGAGGTGGAGATCTGGCTCAAGCGCGAAGGCGGCGCAAACGGCGAAGGCGGCGATGGCGGCGATGGCGGCGATGGCGGCGACCGCGCTGCGGCGGCCTGGCCCGAGGCGCTCGACGATCCGGCGCTGATGCGCCAGGGCTGGCGCCAGGTCGTGACCCGCTACGACGCGGGCGTGACGCGCAAGGACGCCTCGCATTGAGCGCGGCGCAACGGCTTCTCATTCCATTGCGGACCTTCCCCATGCAAGCACCCAAGATCCCGTTCGTGTCCCGACGCCGCGTGCTGTCGGCCCTCACCGCGGCGCCGCTGGCACTGTCCCTGCCGGCGCGCGCGCAAACCGCCCGAAGGCTGCGCGTGGGCGTCACGCTGCACCCGTACTACAGCTACACCGCGAACATCGTGGGCCCGCTGGCCGACGTGGTGCCCGTGATTCCCGCGGGCTTCAACCCGCACGCCTACGAGCCGCGCACCGAAGACATCAAGCGCATCGGCTCACTCGACGCCATCGTGCTCAATGGTGTGGGGCACGACGACTTCGCCGGCCGCATGATCAAGGCCAGCGAGAAGCCCGACCTCAAGGTGATCGAGGCCAACGCCCAGGTGCCGCTGCTGGCGGCCGTGGGTGCGGGGCGCGGTACCTCGGGCAAGGTGGTGAACCCGCACACTTTCCTGTCGGTGACGGCCTCGATCTCGCAGGTCAACACCATCGCGCGCGAACTCGGCGTGCTCGATCCGGCCAACGCCGCCGCGTACACCGCGAACGCGCGCGCCTACGCGCAGAAGCTGCGCAAGCTGCGGGCCGATGCGCTGGCCCGGCTCACGCAGACCCCGGGGGCCGATTTCCGCATCGCCACCATCCACGGCGCCTACGACTACCTGCTGCGCGAGTTCGGCCTCGAGGTGGCGGCCGTGGTGGAACCCGCGCACGGCATCGAGCCCAGTCCCGCACAGCTCAAGGGCACGATCGACCAGATCCGCGCGCTCGACGTCAAGGTGATCTTCTCGGAGATGGACTTCCCCTCGGCCTACGTGGACACCATCCGCCGCGAGACCGGCGTGCGTCTGTACGCGCTCACGCACATCTCGCACGGCCCGTACACGGCCGAGAAATTCGAGCAGGAGATCGCGCGCAACCTCGCCACCGTGGTGCGCGCCATCCAGGAGGCCGCATGAAGGCAGCCGGCGGTCCCGCCATCGCCTTCGAGCGCGTGGCCCTCACCCTGGGCCGCACCGACATCCTGCGCGATGTCGGACTGCGCGTGGCCGCGGGCGGCGTGCACGCGCTCGTGGGGCCCAACGGGGGCGGCAAGAGCTCGCTGTTCAAGGCCTTGCTGGGCCAGGTGCCGCACCACGGGCAGATCGCGCTGCACTGGCCCGGGGAACGCCCGGGCGTGGTGGCCTACGTGCCCCAGGCCCTGGCCTTCGACGCCGGCCTGCCCATGACGGTGATGGACTTCATGGGTGCCCTGTGCCAGCAGCGGCCGGTGCTCATGGGCCTGTCGCGGCGCTGGAAGGCGCCCGTGGAGGCCGCGCTGCAGCAGGTGGGCATGCTCGACAAATCGAAGCGCCGCATGGGCGCGCTGTCGGGCGGCGAGCGCCAGCGCGTGCTGCTCGCGCAGGCGCTCGTGCCCGCGCCCGACCTGGTCCTGCTCGACGAGCCCATGTCGGCCCTCGACGAGGCCGGCATGCGCGTGTTCGAAGCCCTGCTGGCGCACTGGCGCGCCAGCCGCGTCACCGTGCTCTGGATCGAGCACGACCTGGACGCCGTCTCGCGCCTGGCCGACCACGTGACCGGTCTGAACCGCCAGGTGCTGTTCGATGGCCCGCCCGCGTCCACGCTCACGCCCGAGCGCGTGCTCGCGCTGTTCTCGCACCGCGCGCGCCGCGACGAGGTTGCGATCGCCGAAGAGGTGACGCCATGACCGCCGCGCTCGACGCCCTGCGCCAGGCCATTCAACACCTGGCCGAACACGGCCATCTGCCCGCGTCGCTGGCCTATGGCTTCGTGGTCAATGCGGTGCTCGCGGGCCTGGTGATCGGACCCGTGCTCGGCGGCCTGGGCACGCTGGTGGTGGTCAAGCGCCTGGCCTTCTTCTCCGAGGCCGTGGGCCATGCCGCGCTCACGGGCGTGGCGATCGGCATCCTGCTCGGCGAGCCCTACACCGGTCCTTATGGCAGCCTGTTCGCCTACTGCACGCTGTTCGGGCTGCTGCTCAACTACCTGCGCAACCGCACCGGCCTGTCGCCCGACACGCTGATCGGCGTGTTCCTGGCGGTCTCGCTCTCGCTGGGTGCGAGCCTGCTGCTGGTGCTCTCGGGCCGCGTGAACATCCACATCCTCGAGAACGTGCTGTTCGGCTCGGTGCTCACGGTCGACAGCCACGACCTCGTGGTGCTGATCGGTGTGGCCGCGCTGGTGGCGGGCCTCACGGTGCCGCTCTACAACCGCTTCATGCTGGCCAGCTTCAACCCGCAACTGGCCAGCGTGCGCGGTGTGCGCGTGAAGCTGCTCGACTACCTCTTCGTGGTGCTGGTGACGCTCGTGACCGTGGCCTCGGTGAAGGTGATCGGCGCCATCCTGGTGGGTGCGTTGCTGATCATCCCGGCCGCGGCGGCGCGGCTGCTGAGCCTGTCGCTGCGCGGCTTCTTCTGGCTGAGCGTGCTGATCGCCACGCTGAGCACGCAGGTCGGCATCCTGTTGCCGATCGGGCTCGAGCTGCCCGTGCCTTCGGGCGCGGCCATCATCCTCACGGCCGGCGCGCTGTTCGCGCTCGCGGCCCTGGTTCGGGGCTTCACGCCCGCCCTCAAAGGACACGCCGGATGAACCTGCACCGACGTTCTCTTGCGCTGGCTGCGCTCGCCGCGCTGCCTCTGGCCGCTGTGCGTGCGCAGCCCGCCGCGCCCGCCAACCCGGCCGCAGGCGCCGCCACGCGTGTGCTCGTGGCGCACCCCGTGGTGGCCGCGCTCACGCAGACCCTGGTGCAGGGCAGCGGCATCGCGCTGCTGCGGCCTGTGCCCGAAAGCCTGCCGGCCAACCGGCAGCTCGCCTTCTTCACGGGTCGCGGCGCGGCGGGCCTGGCCCAGGCCGCGAGCCAGGCCGATGCCGTGGTGGCGCTGCGCTCGATCTGGCCCGACGACCCGCTGTTTCCGCTGGCACGGCGGCAGAACATCCGCCTGATTGAGATCGACGCGGCACGCCCGCTCGACGCTTTGCTGCCGGGCATTGCGCTGCACGAGGGCGCGGCCTCGGCCACGGCCTTGCCCTGGCTCGACCCGGTGAACCTGGGTCGCATGGCCGACGTGATCGCGGCCGACCTGTCGCGCCTGGTGCCCGATGCCCGGCCGCGCCTGCAGGCCAACGCGGCCGCGCTGCGCCAGCAGGTGCTCGCGGTCGCGGCGCAGAGCGAGGCGCGCCTGGCCGCGGCGGCCAACCTCACGGTGTTCAGCCTGTCGGACCGGCTGGCCTACCTGGTGAGCGGCTTCAACCTCGACCTGGCGGGCAGCGACGTGCGAGAAGACGATGCCTGGACGCCCGATGCGGTGGCCGCGCTCGTGCCGCGCCTGCGCGCGGCCTCGGTGGCCGCGGTGCTGCACCACCGCGAGCCGCCCGCACCGCTGCAGGCCGCGCTGCAGGCGGCCGGGGTGCGCACCATCGTGCTGCATACCGAGGGGCGCGACCCGCTGGCGGAGCTGAAGGAAAACGGCCAGCGGCTCGCGGTGCTCGCGCCGCGCTGAGGCCGCTTCACGCGGGCGGCTCGTACTTGTAGCCCAGCCCGTACACGGAGTGGATCAGTTCCTGCCCCGGCGCGCGCTCTTCGAGCTTGCGCCGCAGCTTCTTGATGTGGCTGTCCACCGTGCGGTCGGACACCACGCGCTCGTCGCGGTACATCGCGTCCATGAGCTGCTCGCGCGAGAAGATGCGGCCTGGCCGCGAGCCCAGCACCTTGAGCAGCTGGTACTCCACCACCGTGAGGTCCAGCGCCTGCCCGTCCAGGCTCGCGCGCCAGGCCGCATCGTCGAAGTGCAGGCCGCGCCCCGGTGCCTGCGCAGGCGCAGCGCCCGCCGCATGGCCGCCACGGCGCAGCACCGCCTTCACGCGCGCCACCACCTCGCGCGGGCTGAAGGGCTTGCAGATGTAGTCGTCGGCGCCGAGCTCCAGGCCCAGCAGGCGGTCGATCTCCTCCACGCGCGCCGTCACCATGATGATCGCGGGCGAGGGCAGGCCGGGCGCGCCCGAGCGCAGCGCGCGGCAGATGTCGAGCCCGCTCTTGCCGGGCAGCATGAGGTCGAGCAGCACCAGGTCCACCGGGTGCGCGGCGAGCCAGGCCTCCACCTCGTCGCCGCGCGTGAGGTGGTGCACCGTGTAGCCCGATTGCGCGAGGTAGTCGCTCAGCACACCCGCGATCTTGGTTTCGTCTTCGACGATCAGGACGCGTTCGCTCATGGCAGGGCCTCCGTGTGCAGGGGCAGCCAGATGTCCCAGCGCAGCCCGCCGAGGGCGCTCGCCGAGGCCTGCATGCGGCCGCCGTGGCCTTCGATGATCGCGCTCGCGATCGCCAGGCCCAGCCCCGAGCCGCCGCTCTCGCTCGATCGCGAAGGGTCGACGCGGTAGAGGCGGTCGGTGAGGCGGGGCAGCGACGCGGCCGGCACGCCCGGGGCCGAGTCTTCCCAGGTCAGCCGTGCCTGCGCGCCGTCGCGCTGCACACTCACGCGCAGCGTGGCCGGCGGCGTGCTGTAGCGCAGCGTGTTCTGCATCAGATTGGACAGCACCTGATCGAGCCGATCGCCATCGGCACGCACCGCCACGCCGGGCGCAAGTTCGGTGTGCACCCGCAGCGCCTGCGCCGGCGGCAGGTGCAGGTCGTCGAGGTGGCTGGCCACGAAGTCGCCCAGGTCCAGCGGCCTGAAGCGGTAGTCGAGCGCGCCCAGGTCGGACAGCGACAGCAGGCGCAGGTCTTCCACCAGCCGCGTGAGCCGGCTCACCTCCTGCGCGAGCGAATCGAGGTTGGCGCTGTCGGGGCGGCGCACGCCGTCCTGCAGCGCCTCGATCTCGGCGCGCAGCGTGGCCAGCGGCGTGCGCAGCTCGTGCGCGATGTCGGCGATCCACTGCTGGCGGGCCTGCTGCGCGGCCTGCAGCGAGCCGGCCATGTGGTTGAAGTCCTGAGCGAGCTGCGCGAGCTCGTCGTGGCCGCGTGCGGGCAGGCGCACGCCGTAGTCGCCCTGCGCCACCGCCGCCGTGCCCGCGCCGAGCTGGCGCAGCCGGCCCGAGAGCCAGCGCGCGATCAGCGCCGCGTTGATCAGCACCGCCACCAGCAGGCCCAGCGCGATGGCCGCGTAGGTGCGGCTCTGTTGCGCCTGGAACACGCGCTCGAGCGAGGCCACCATCTGCAGCCGCGGCACGTAGCCCAGGTAGCCCACGGTCTGGTTGTCGACCACGATGGGCTTGAACACCGCCTGCTCGGCGCGGCCCTCGGGCCCCATGAGCAACTGGCGGCGCGCATCGAACAGCATCAGGCGCGGGTCGATGGTGAGCGTGGGCGGCGGACCGCCTTCGGGCGGCCGGCCCTCGCCCCGTGGCAGCGGTGGCGGCCCCGCGGGTGCGGCCTCGCCGGGGCCGGCCGCCATGGGCGCGGGTTCGCCGGGCCGCCGCGGCATGCGCCCGTTGCCCAGGGTTTCGCGCGACAGCTCGAACCAGCGCTGGCGGTCGCCCACGATCCAGTCCCAGCTGCCTTGTTGCCGGTAGCCGTCGGCCAGCCGCGTCACCAGGGGCTGCAGCCGCGTCTCGTCGGCCTTGTTCAGGTACTCCACCAGGCCCTTGTCGAAGCTCCAGGCGTGGATCAGGTAGGCCGCCATCACGAACACCACGTTGGCGCCCGCGATCGCCAGGAACAGCTTCACGCGCAGCGTGTCGAAGCGCGCGAGCCCGGCGCGCGGGCGTGCGGGCGTAGGGGAGGCGGGGGAGCCGGTCTGCATGGGGGCGAGCCTAAACCGGAATCTTTCAAACACTGTGCACAAGGCCTTCGCAGCCCCTGCACATTGTTTCCACGTTTGAGCGGCAACATCCGCTCCCATCACCCGGCATGCGCCGGCAGCCCACCCATCCTCGATCCATGAACGACAGCCCGCCGGTCCGCGCCCCGAAAGCCGCCTTTGTCCGCCGACACCCATGGGGCAGTGCCCTGATCGCGCTGAGTGCGCTGGCCCTGATCGGCGGCGGCGCCTATGCGTGGTTCCGCTGGGGGCCGGGCGCCAAGACCGAAAGCACCTACATCACCGCCACGATCCAGCGCGGCGACATCGAAGACCAGGTCGCGGCCACGGGCTCGCTGCAGCCGCGCGACTACGTGGACGTCGGCGCGCAGGTGTCGGGCCAGTTGCGCAAGCTGCACGTGGAGGTGGGCAGCGAGGTGAAGGAGGGCGACCTGCTGGCCGAGATCGACGCCGAGACCTCGCAGGCGCGCGTGGACGCGAGCCGCGCCCAGTTGCGTTCGCAGGGCGCGCAGCTCGCCGAGCGCGAGCTCGCGCTGGCCAAGGCCGAACGCGACCTGCAGCGCCAGAAGAACCTCATGGCCGAAGAGGCCACCACGACCGAGACCCTGCAGAACGCCGAGACCACGCTGCGTACGGCGCGCGCGCAGATCAACGCGCTCAAGGCGCAGATGGAGCAGGTGAAGGCCAGCATGCGCGTGGAAGAGGCCAACCTCAAGTACACCAAGATCTACGCGCCCATGTCGGGCACGGTGGTGAGCATCACGGCGCGTCAGGGCCAGACCCTCAACACCAACCAGCAGGCGCCCACGCTGCTGCGCGTGGCCGACCTGTCGGTCATGACGGTGCAGACCCAGGTGTCGGAGGCCGACGTGAGCAAGCTGCGCACGGGCATGCCGGTGTACTTCACCACGCTGGGCAGCCAGGGCCGGCGCTGGTACGGCGAGCTCAAGAAGATCGAGCCCACCCCCACGGTGACCAACAACGTGGTGCTCTACAACGCGTTGTTCGAGGTGCCCAACACCAACCGCAACCTCATGACGCAGATGACCGCGCAGGTGTTCTTCGTGGTGGCCGAGGCCAAGGACGTGCTCATGGTGCCGATGTCGGCGCTGACGATCCAGCGCGGCCCGCAGGGCGGGCGCGAGCGCGCGGCGCAGCCGGGCGCCTCGCCCGCTGCGCCGGCGGCTGCGCCCGCGGCCGCTGCACCCTTGAATGCCCCGGCTGCCCCGCCCGCAGCACCCCCGGCCGCGGCGGCACCGCGCTTCGATCGCGAGGCCTTCGAGAAGATGACGCCCGAGGAGCGCGAGCGTGTGCGTGCCCAGCGCCGCGAGGCCTTCCAGAACCTGTCCGAAGAAGAACGCCAGAAGCTGCGCGACCAACGCCGCCAGGCGCGTGAGGCCGCAGATGCGCAGCCGGGCTCTGGTCCGGGTGCTGGTCCGGGCGCTGCGGCGCGGGCCGCGCCCCCGGCCGGCCCCGCGCCGCGCAGCCTGCGCGGACCGCGCCAGGCCAAGGCCAGGGTGATGCTCGAAGACGGCAGCATCGAAGAGCGCGAGCTCACCATCGGCATCAGCAACCGCGTGCACGCCGAGGTGCTGTCGGGCCTGAAGGAAGGCGAACGCGTGATCGCCGGCACGCGCGACGCCGAGCCGCCGCGACGCAATCCCCCGCAGGGCACGGGCCTGGGCCAGCCCGGCTTCGGCGGTCCCGGTGGCCCGGGCGGCGCGCCCGGCGGTGCGGCCGGCGGAGCGCGCCGATGAGCCAGCTGCCCACCGGGCCCGAGGCCGCGGTGCTGCCCACCGGCGCCGCCGAGCCGGTGCTGCCGCTGATCGATCTGCGCGGCATCACCAAGACCTACTTCAATGGCGAGCTCTCGGTCGAGGTGCTGCACGGCATTGACCTGCAGATCTACCCGGGCGAACTCGTGGCCATCGTGGGTGCGTCGGGCTCGGGCAAGTCCACGCTCATGAACATCCTGGGCTGCCTGGACAAGCCCACCACCGGCCAGTACCGCTTCATGGGCCGCGACGTGTCGGAGCTCGACCGCGACGAGCTCGCCGAGCTGCGCCGCGACGCCTTCGGCTTCGTGTTCCAGAGCTACAACCTGATCGCTACCGGCACCGCGGCCGACAACGTGGAGGTGCCCGCGGTGTACGCGGGCGTGCCCCCGGCCGAGCGCCACGCGCGCGCGGCCGAACTGCTGGCCTCGCTGGGCCTGGGCGAGCGCATGCACCACCGGCCCAACCAGCTCTCGGGCGGCCAGCAGCAGCGCGTGTCGATCGCGCGCGCGCTCATGAACGGCGGCCGCGTGATCCTGGCCGACGAGCCCACGGGCGCGCTCGACAGCAAGAGCGGGGCCGACGTGATGGCGCTGCTCAAGCAGCTCTCGGCCGAAGGCCACACGGTGATCCTCATCACCCACGCGCCCGAGGTGGCCGCACACGCCCAGCGCGTGATCGAGATCAAGGACGGTCACATCGTGTCCGATCCCGGGCCGCGTCCGCCCGAGGGCGAAGCCGCGCAGGCCGCGCGCGACTGGACGCCGCGCCGTGGCCGCATCTCGCCGCTGGGCGACGTGGTCGAAGCGGCCAAGACCGCGTTGCGCGCGCTGCGCGCCAATGTGTTTCGCGCCATCCTCACGCTGCTGGGCATCGTGATCGGCGTGGCCTCGGTGATCGCCATGCTCGCCATCGGCGACGGCGCCAAGCAGGTGGTGATCGACCGCATCAGCGCCATGGGCTCGAACCTGCTGCTGGTGCGCCCGGGCGCGCCCAACCAGCGTGGCTTCCAGAACATCGCCACGCTGGTGCTGGCCGACGTGCAGGCGATCGACAAGGAAGTGCCCAACGTGCTGGCCGCGGTGCCCGAGCAGAGCAGCACCGTCACGCTGCGCTTCGGCGAGTCCGACTACTCGAGCAGCGTACTCGGCACCTCGTCGAAGTTTCCGCTCGCGCGGCAATGGAAGGTCTCGCGCGGCACCTTCTTCACCGAGGAAGACGAGCAGGAATACGCCACCGTGGCCGTGCTGGGCCAGACCGTGGCCAGGGCCCTGTTCCCCGACGGCCAGGAGCCGCTGGGCCAGTACATCCTCGTGAACAACCTGATCTTCCAGGTGGTGGGCGTGATGAGCGCGCGCGGCGCTTCGCCCAACGGCCAGGACCAGGACGACGTGGTGCTCGTGCCCTATGCCACGAGCCAGCTGCGGCTGTCGGGCCAGCGCTTCCTGCGCAACGTCACGGTGGCGGTGCAGGACGTCAAGCGCATCGACGAAACGCAGTCGGCGGTGGAGTCGCTGCTGGCCGAACGCCATGGCGTGATCGACTTCCAGATCCGCAACATGGCCTCGATCATCGACACCGCCACCGAAACGCAGAACACCATGACGGTGCTGCTCGGCTCGATCGCCGCGATCTCGCTGCTGGTGGGCGGCATCGGCGTGATGAACATCATGCTGGTGAGCGTCACCGAGCGCACGCGCGAGATCGGCATCCGCATGGCCACGGGCGCGCGCACGCGCAACATCCTGCAGCAGTTCCTGATCGAGGCGCTCGTGGTCTCGGCGCTCGGCGGCGCGATCGGCGTGGTCGTGGGCCTGGGCGTGGCCTTCGTGGTCGGCTGGTCGGGCACCGCGGTGCAGTACGCGCTCATGCCTGTGGTGCTGGCCTTCGGCTGCGCGTTCGCCACCGGTCTCATCTTCGGTTTCCTGCCGGCGCGCAAGGCCGCGCGGCTCGACCCGGTCGTTGCCCTCGCATCCGAATGAACCCCTCTGTTCTGAACCCCCTTCTGAAGGCGTCGGCGCTGGCTTGCGCGCTGGCGCTGCAGGCCTGCGCCGTGACCGAACCCGTGAGCCCCGCCCCGGTGGAGCTGCCCGCGCGCTGGGACGCCACCGCCGTGAGCGGCCCCGAGCAGCCGATCTCCCGCGACTGGTGGCTGGGCTTCGGCTCGCCGGCGCTCGTGGGCCTGCTCGACGAAGCCCAGGCCGGCAGCGCCGACCTGCGCATCGCGATCGAGCGCATGCGCCAGGCCGACATCGCGTTGCAACAGGCTGGTGTGTCGCGCCTGCCCGCGGTGGGTGCCAGCCTGAGCACCTCGGGCGGCCAGACCGATGCGCCGGGCACGCCGTCCGTTTCGCGCGAGAGCACGAGCGCGGGCCTGTCGATCAGCTACGAGCTCGATCTGTGGGGCCGCATCGCGGCCGGCGTGCGTGCGGGCGAGGCCTCGTTCGTGGCCAGCCAGCACGACTGGCGCACCGCGCGCCTGACCCTGCTCACGGGCGTGGCCAACAACTACTTCCTGTGGCTCAACCTCAACGAGCGCCTGGGCATCGCGCGCCAGAACCTCGAGACCGCCGAGCGTGTGCTGCGTGTCGTCGAAGCGCGCCAGCGCAATGGCGTGGCCACCGCGCTCGAGGTGTCGCAGCAGCGCGCCGCCGTGCTCAGCGCGCGCACCGCGCTGATCCCGCTCGAACTGCAGCAGCGCCAGGCCGCGTCGGCGCTCGCGCTGCTGCTGGGCCGCGTGCCGCAGGGCTACGTGCCTGCGGCGGGCGAGTTCGCGCAGCTCGCGGTGCCCACGCTGTCGCCGGGCCTGCCGGCCACGCTGCTCACGCGCCGGCCCGACCTCGCATCGGCCGAGGCGCAGCTGGCCGCGGCCGATGCCAACGTGGCCGCCGCGCGCGCCGCGCTGCTGCCCACGGTATCGCTGTCGGCCTCGGGCGGTCTGGGCACCTCGGCGTTGCTGAGCCTGGCCGACCCCACGCGCAGCGTCTCGCTGGGCCTGTCGCTCGCGCAATCGATCTTCGACGGCGGCCGCCAGCGGCTGCAGATCCGCAGCACGCAGTCGCAGCGCGTGGTGCTGATCGAGAACTACGGCAAGGCCATCCGCACCGCGCTCAAGGAGGTCGACGACGGCCTGGGCAATCTCGCGCGCAGCCAGCAGCAGGAGGCGCTGCAGCGCGAACTCGTGGCGCAGGCGCGGCGCTCGCTCGAACTCGCCGAGCTGCGTTACCGCGAGGGCAGTGGCGATCTGCTCTCGGTGCTCGACGCGCAGCGCACGCTGTTTTCGGCGCTCGACGCCTTGTCCACGCAAAAGCTTGCGCGCCTGAGCGCCGCGCTCGATCTCTACAAGGCCCTGGGCGGCGACTGGGTCGACGCGCCCGCCCTGTCCTGAGGCGCTGCCCCCCGAAAAAGGGGGCGTTCCCTCGCATTCTCTAAATGAGAATAGTTATAATTTGCAGGCTTAAGCCACCTTTCCGAACACCCCGTGAAAACCGCCCCGGCCACCCAGGCCGCCCCCCAGCGCGCCTACTGGCTCAAGACCCTGCACCAGTGGCACTGGATCAGCTCCGCGCTCTGCCTCATCGGCATGCTCCTGTTCGCGTTCACCGGCATCACGCTCAACCACGCGGCCGACATCCCGGCCACGCCGGTGGTGCAGCAGCGCACGGCCGAACTGCCCGAGGCGCTGCGCGCCGCCATTGCGCTCAAGGACGACGAGCCCGACAGCGCGCCGCTGCCGCCCGCGCTGCAGGCCTGGCTCGGCGAAGCGCTCGGTGTGGGGCTGCCGGCCAGCGACGCCGAATGGTCGCCCGAGGAGATCTACCTCTCGCTGCCGCGCCCCGGCGGCGACGCCTGGCTGCGCATCGATCGCGAGAGCGGGGCGGTGGCGTACGAGCGCACCGACCGCGGCTGGATCTCTTACCTCAACGACCTGCACAAGGGCCGTCACACCGGCCCGGTCTGGAAGGGTTTTCTCGACGTCTTCTCGGTGGCCTGTCTGGTGTTCTCCATCACCGGCCTGCTCATCCTCAAGTTCCACGCGGCCAACCGGCCCAGCACCTGGCCCATGGTGGGCGCGGGCCTGGTGATCCCGCTGTTGCTTGCGATCCTTTTCATCCACTGAACCACACCAGGAGCTGTCGATCCATGCCGATCCGTTACGCCGCCGCGCTCACCGCGGCCTCCTTCGCGTGGCCCGCCGTGGCCGCCGATCTCTCGCTCAAGGTCGAGATCCCGCGACTGGGCGTGGCCGAGTACCACCGGCCCTACGTGGCGATCTGGATCGAGAAGCCCGACCAGTCCTTCGTGGGCAACCTCGCGGTCTGGTACGACATCAAGCTGCGCAACAACGAAGGCACCAAGTGGCTCAAGGACATGCGGGCCTGGTGGCGCAAGAGCGGGCGCGAACTGAACATGCCCGTGGACGGCCTCAGCGGCGCCACGCGCGCGCCCGGTGAGCACACCGTGCAGTTCGGCGCGGGCAGCGCGCTCGGTCGGCTCGCCCCCGGCGAGTACCAGGTGGTGCTCGAAGCCGCGCGCGAGGTCGGCGGCCGCGAACTCGTGAAGGTGCCTTTCGTGTGGCCGCCCAAGGGCAGCACCACCACGCAGGCCAGCGGCCAGCACGAACTCGGCGCCGTGAGCGTCACCGTCAAACCCTGATCCCCCGAACACCCGACCGGAGACACCGAATGAAGAACGCCACCCTGCGCCACCGCGTCCTCGCGCTCGCCGCCACCGCCGCCATGGCCGCGCTCAGCATGTCCGCTGCCCACGCGCACCGCGCCTGGCTGCTGCCTTCGGGCACCATCTACTCGGGCCAGCAGCCCTGGGTCAGCGTGGACGCCGCGATCTCCAACGACATCTTCTACTACGAGCACAACGCCGCCGCCCTCGACAACCTCGTGGTGACCGGCCCCGACGGCCAGCCCGTGCAGGCCGAGAACGCGGCCAAAGGCCGCTACCGCAGCATGTTCGACGTGAAGCTCGAGCAGCAGGGCACCTACCGGCTCGCGCTGGTGAGCGACGGCCTGATCGCGAGCTACAAGGTGGGCAACGAGACCAAGCGCGCGCGCGGCAGCGCCGAGTCGCTGGCCAAGGAAATCCCTGCCGACGCCACCGAACTGCGCGTGAGCCAGAACAGCAACCGCGTGGAAACCTTCGTGACGCGCGGCGCGCCCACCACCGCGGCGCTCAAGCCCACGGGCAGGGGCATCGAGCTCGTGCCCGTGACGCACCCCAACGACCTGGTCGAGGGCGAGACGGCCACCTTCCGCTTCCTCGACAACGGGCAGCCCGCCGCGAACTACGCAGCCACCGTGATCCTCGCGGGCCTGCGCTACCGCAGCGAACTCGGCGAGATGCGCCTCACCACCGACGCCAACGGCGAGATCCGCGTGAAGTGGCCCGCGGCGGGCATGTATTGGCTGAACGTGGCGCCGGCGCGCGCGCCGGCGCAGGGCGCGCCCATGGCCGGCGGCCCCGGCGCGGCGCCGGCCGCGCCGTCCGGCCCCGCGGGCACGCTGGCCGAGCCTGTGCGCCGCTCCAACTACAGCCTGACGCTCGAAGTCCTGCCGAAGTAAGGCCGCCGCGCTCGCCCGGGCGCCCCGACCATGACCCGCGTGCTGGTTCCCGACCACATCGACGCCGCCGCGGTGCCGGCGCTGGGCGCGCGCGTGCATGGCCTGCGTGGCGAGACCATGGGCACCACCTGGTGGGTGCTGTGGGCCGATCGCGACGCCACGCGCCAGGCCGCGGTGCGCGCCGCGATCGAGGCCGAGCTCGACCTCGTGGTGGCGCAAATGAGCACCTGGCTGCCCAGCTCCGACCTTTCGCGTTTCAACCGCGCCGCGCCCGGTTCGCGCCACACGCTGCCCGAGGCCTTTGCGGACGTGCTGCAGGCCGCGCTGTGGCTCGCCGAGGCATCCGCCGGCGCTTTCAACCCCGCGGCCGGCGCGCTCGTGAACCGCTGGGGTTTCGGCCCCGCGCCGCGCCACACCGACCCCGGCTTCACCCCGCCCGACGAGACCGAGCTGTGCGCCGCGCTGCGCACGCAGGACTGGCGCCGCCTGGCCTTCGATGCGGCCACGCGCGAGGCCACGCAGCCCGGCGGGCTGCTGCTCGATCTGTCGGCCATCGCCAAGGGCCATGCCGTGGACCGCGTGGCGCGCGCGCTCGCGGGCCTGGGCATCGCGCATGCGCTGGTCGAGGTGGGCGGCGAACTGCGCGGCCAGGGCCTGAGGCCCGACGGCATGCCCTGGTGGGTCGAGCTCGAATGCCCGCCCGTGGCGCCGGGCCATTCACCGCCGCCGCCCACACGCGTGGCCCTGCACGGCCTGTCGGTCGCCACCTCGGGCGACTACCGCCGTGCTTACCGTCACCAGGGCCGGCACCTGCCGCACAGCATCGACCCACGCAGCGGCCGGCCCGTGGCCCATGGCCTGGCGTCGGTGAGCGTGCTGCACACCGAGGCGCTCTGGGCCGACGCCTGGTCCACCGCGCTCACCGTGGCCGGCCGCGACGCCGGCCTCGCCCTGGCCGAAGCCCACGGCATCGCGGCGCTGTTCGTGCAGCGCGAGGCCGATGGCGGCCTGACCGAAACCCTCACGGGCGCGATGGCGCGCCTCGCCGGATGATCTTCACGCCCGACAAACTCACCTACGCCCTTTCCACCGTCGCGGCCTATGGCCTGCTGTGCGGCACCGTGGCCTGGCAGCACCGCCGCCGCCAGCAGGCCGCGCAGCGCCGCGTGGCCGCGCTGTTGCCGGCCACACCCGGCATGCCCGCCTGGTGGGTCACCTACGCGAGTCAGACCGGCCAGGCCGAGGAGCTCGCGCTGCAGACCGCGCAGGCGCTGCACACCGCGGGCGTGCCGGTGCGACTGGCTGCGCTGGGCGAGCTCAGCGCGAGCGACCTGCAGGAGGCCGAGCGCCTGCTGTGCGTGGCCAGCACGTATGGTGAAGGTGATCCGCCCGACAGCGCGGCGCGCTTCGCGCAGCAGGTGATGGCCTCGGCGCGGCCCGATCTGTCGCACCTGCACGTGGGCCTGCTCGCGCTGGGCGACAGGGCCTATGCCCATTTCTGCGGCTTTGGCCGCGTGCTCGACGAATGGCTGCGCGCACGCGGCGCACAGCCGCTGTTCGAGCGCATCGAGGTCGACAAGAGCGACCCCGAGGCCTTGCGGCGCTGGCGACAGCAACTGGCCCACCTGGCCGGCACCAGCGACCTGCCCGATTGGGAAGCGCCCGCGCTGCAGCCCTGGCGCTTGCGCGCGCGCCAGCACCTCAACCCGGGCAGCGCGGGCGAGCCGGTGTTCCACATCGAGCTCGTGCCGCAGACCGGGCAGGCGCTGCCCGACTGGCAGGCCGGCGACCTCGCGCAGGTCGCGGTGCCGGGCGCCGAAGGCGCGCCGCGCGATTATTCGATCGCCTCGGTGCCCCAGGACGGCGCCGTGCACCTGCTGGTGCGCCTGGCGCGCCGCGCCGACGGCAGCGCTGGCCTGGCCTCGGGCTGGCTCACGCAGGGCGCGGCCCTCGGCGACGCGGTGTCGATGCGCGTGCGCGCGCACGCGGGCTTTCGCATGGGCGACAACGCGCAGCGGCCGCTGATCCTGATCGGCAACGGCACGGGCCTCGCGGGCCTGCGCGGGCACATCCGCGGCCGCCTCGCGGCCGCGGGCGCGCTCGGCGCGACGCCTTCGCCGCGGCCCGAGGGCGTAGCGCCCCTGTGGCTGCTGTTCGGCGAGCGCCATGCGCGCCACGACGCGCACCACCGCGCCGAGATCGAGGGCTTTGTGCAGCAGGGCTGGCTCGCGCGCGTGGACTGGGTGTTTTCCCGCGACCAGGCCGAGCGCCGCTACGTGCAGCACGCGCTCGCCACCCACGCGGACGCGGTGCGGGCGTGGGTGGGGCAGGGCGCGGCGATCTACGTCTGCGGCAGCCTCGAGGGCATGGCCGGCGCGGTCGACCGCACGCTGCAGGACATCCTCGGCGCAGACGCCCTGCAGGCGATGGCGGCCGAAGGCCGCTACCGCCGCGACGTCTACTGAACCTTCAGAACCGGAAGTTGGCGGTCAGCGTGGCCGAGCGCGGCGCGCCCAGGGCCAGGCGGCCACCGCCGTTGTTCAGGGTCATCAGGTACTCCTCGTCGAACAGGTTGTAGACGTTGAGCTGCAGGCTGGTCTTGGGATTGACCTGGTACTTCAGCATGGCGTCGGCGACCCAGTACGAAGGGATGTTGGGCACGTTGCCCGGCGCACCGCTCGCGTTCACGAAGCGCTTGGCTTCCGACACATAGCGCGCGCCCACGCCCAGGGTGAGCTGGTTCCACTGGTACGAGCTCCAGAGCGTGGCCGTGAGGTCGGGCGACCAGCGCACGCCGGTGGTGCTCGTGACCACGCCCGTGGTGGTGTTGAGGCTGAACTGGTCGAGCGACTTGGTGCTGGTCTTGGCCAGGCCCGCGGTGATCTGCCACAGGCGCGTGATCTGGCCCACGGCCGACAGCTCCAGGCCCTGCACGCGGGTCTTGCCGAACTGCGAGGTGGTGTTGGTGGCCGCGTCGTAGCTGGTCTGGCGGTCGTTTTCGGTGCGGAAGATCGCGGCCGCCACATTCAGTCGCTTGTCCA
This sequence comes from Hydrogenophaga crocea, assembly GCF_011388215.1. Lineage (NCBI taxonomy): Bacteria > Pseudomonadati > Pseudomonadota > Betaproteobacteria > Burkholderiales > Comamonadaceae > Hydrogenophaga > Hydrogenophaga crocea. Next base: position 1,997,712 of record NZ_CP049989.1, on the reverse strand, counting down.
TCAGCTCCCACTTGGTGCCGAGCTCGATGTTGTTCGTGCGCTGCGGGTCAAGGGCCGCGTTGGCCTGGTTGCCCGCGGTGGCGCTGAGCTGGAAGTTGTTGGCGCCGGGCGGCGTGGCCGAGGTGGCGTAGGAGGCGTACACGCTGCCGTTGCTGGCGGGCTTGTACACGCTGCCGACGCTCCAGCTCACGAGGCTGCGCGAATCTTCGAGCGCGGTGCGCACGCCCGCGGCGGTCACGTTGTCGGTGTTGAGCTTGTAGACGTCCACGCGCACGCCGCCGTTGATGGACCAGCGCTCGTTGAGCCTGGCGTCGTCGAACACGTAGGCGCTGATGGTGTTGGTCGTGCCGCCGGTTTCACCGCCGGTGCGCGGGCCGAACACGAATATCGATTGGTAAGGGTCCGGGTTGTAGAGGTTGGCCGCCGGCGTGGTGCCCGCGGTGCCGTGGTCGAAGCTCACCTGCTTCTCGTGCAGCAGCTCCACCCCCGCGGCCAGCGAGTGCTTGACGCTGCCGGTGTCGAAGGCGGTGTTGATGCTGGTCTGGTTGGCCAGGATGCTGTTCTCCTGGTCGACGCGCTGGCGCGAGCGGTTCACCGTCCAGGCCGACTGCGGGCCGGTGGCGGTGATGCCCGTGGCGCCGGTGTTCACGCCGGTGAGCGTGCGGTCCATGTGCGACTTGCCGTAGCGCGTGACGTTGCGGATCGTGGTGCCCGAGCCCAGGTCGTGCTCGATCTTGGCGGTGAGCATGTCGGCGTCGACCTTCTCGCGGTCGTTCACGCTGCCGTAGAAGTTCTCGCGCCGCACCTTGGGCCCGATGACCGAGGTGTAGCCCTCGTAGCCGATGGCGGGAATGCCGCCGTCGGGCACGTTGTTCTGACGCAGGTGCTGGCTGAACAGGAACACGCGCGTGGGCGTGCCCAGGCCGGCCGCGTACGACAGGCCCAGGCCCTGACCCTTGTTCTCCACGAAGTCGCGGCCGTCCACGCCGCTGTCCTGCGCCATGGCGTTGAGGCGGAAGGCCGAGCTGTCGCTCAGCTGCTTGTTCAGGTCGGCCGTGATGCGTTTGACGCTGCCCGTGCCCACCGTGCCTGAGACGCTGTTCTCGTCGCCCAGGTGGGCCTGCTTGGAGATCAGGTTGACGAAGCCCGAGCTCGCGCCGCGGCCGGTCTCGGCGCCCGCGGCGCCCTTGACCACCTCGACCTGCTCGAGGTTGAACGTGTCGCGCGTGACCGCGCCAAGGTCGCGGATGCCGTCCACGAAGATCGACTGCTGCAGCGAGAAGCCACGCAGCTGGAAGGTGTCACCTGCCGAGCTGTTGCCGTTCTCGCCCATCTGCAGCGTGATGCCCGGCGTGTTGCGCAGCGCCTCGGTGAGCGTGATGGCGCCTTGTTCTTCGATCACTTCCTTCTTGATGATCTGCACCGTCTTGGGCGTGTCCACCAGCGGGGCCGTGAACTTGTCGTTGGCCGATTTGTCGGCCTTGTACGGCACCTCGGGCGCCGCGTTCACCGTCACGGTGGGCAGCGTGGCGGTGCTTTGGGTTTGCGCCATGCCGGCCACGGGCGCGGTGGCGGCCAGCAGGGCCAGGAGTCGGGCGGAAGGGCGGGGGGTGTGGCGGCGCTTGCTTGCCATGGTGAGAAGTCCTCGGTTTCTGCGGTGGTGAGCTGGCTGGCTGGCGCCCTCATCACGGAAACCGGGTGCTCACGCAGGGCTTCGCTGGGTCGTTGGCTGGCTGAAGCCTACATTATTGCAAATGAAAACGGTTCGCATTACAAATGTAAGAAGCTTTTTGTGCCGGTGTTGTATGGCCGCAAGATTGGCTATGAGGGGCATAGAGACTATTAAAGTCGTCTTGCCATAGATGCCGGCTATCATTGACGCCTGTTCCAGACGCCGTTCAGGCGCATGCTTTGCCTTTCCCTTCAACGCAACCAGGAGTTCACATGTCCCTGATCAACACCACCGTGCAACCCTTCTCGACCACGGCCTTCCACAACGGCAAGTTCGTGCCCGTGACCGACGCCAGCCTGCGTGGCGAGTGGTCGGTGCTGATCTTCATGCCGGCGGCCTTCACCTTCAACTGCCCGACCGAAGTCGAAGACGCGGCCGACAACTACGCCGAGTTCCAGAAGCTGGGCGCCGAGGTGTACATCGTCACCACCGACACCCACTTCTCGCACAAGGTGTGGCACGAGACCTCCCCCGCCGTGGGCAAGGCCAAGTTCCCCCTGGTCGGTGACCCGACGCACCAGCTGACCCGCGCCTTTGGCGTGCACATCGAAGAAGAAGGCCTGGCGCTGCGCGGCACCTTCATCATCAACCCCGAAGGCGTGATCAAGACCGCCGAGATCCACGACAACGCCATCGCGCGCGACGTGAAGGAAACCCTGCGCAAGCTCAAGGCCGCCCAGTTCGTGGCCAAGAACCCCGGCCAGGTGTGCCCCGCCAAGTGGAACGAAGGCGCCAAGACCCTGACGCCCTCGCTGGACCTCGTCGGCAAGATCTGATCGCCGCGATCCGCTGAAAACCCGTTGAGGGTTTTGCGTTGAACGTTGGGTGCCCCGCGCGCCCAGCGTTCCTCGCAAAACGCTGAACCAGGAAAGGAGTCCCTCATGCTCGACGACACCCTCAAGGCCCAGCTGCAGGCCTATCTCGGCAAGCTGCAGCGCCCGATCCGCCTCATCGCCTCGCTCGACGACTCGGCCTCGTCGCAAGAGCTGCGCGAACTGCTCACGACCATCGCCGGTCTGTCCGACCTCGTCTCGTTCGACGACAGCGGCAGCGATGCGCGCAAGCCCTCGTTCGTGATCGCCCGCGAAGGCGAGACCACGGGCGTGCGCTTCGCCGCCATTCCGCTGGGCCACGAGTTCACCTCGCTGGTGCTCGCGCTGCTCTGGACCGGCGGCCACCCGCCCAAGGCCGAGCAGGAAACCCTGGATGCCATCGCCACGCTGCAGGGAGAGTTCCGCTTCGAGGTCTACATGAGCCTGACCTGCCACAACTGCCCGGACGTGGTGCAGGCGCTGTCGCTGATGGCCGTGCGCAACCCCGCGGTGCAGGTGACGGTGATCGACGGCGGCCTGTTCCAGGCCGAGGTCGAGGCGCGCCAGGTGATGGCCGTGCCCATGGTCTATCTCAATGGCGAAGAGTTCGGCGGTGGCCGCATGACGCTCGAAGAGATCGTGGCCAAGCTCGACGTGAACGCCGACGCGCGCGAAGCCGCCAAGCTCGACGCCAAGGACCCGTTCGACGTGCTGATCGTGGGCGGTGGCCCGGCCGGCGCCGCGGCCGCGGTGTACGCGGCGCGCAAGGGCATCCGCGTGGGCGTGGCGGCCGAGCGTTTCGGTGGTCAGGTCAACGACACGCTGGCGATCGAGAACTACATCAGCGTGCTCGAAACCGACGGCCCCAAGTTCGCGGCCGCGCTCGAAGCGCAGGTGCGCCACTACGGCGTGGACATCATGAACCTGCAGCGCGCCGACAAGCTCGTGCCTGCGAGCGAGCCTGGCGGCCTGGTGGAAGTGCACATGGCCAATGGCGCCGCGCTCAAGGCGCGCAGCGTGATCCTGTCGACCGGCGCTCGCTGGCGCAACGTGAACGTGCCCGGTGAAGCCGAGTACCGCAACAAGGGCGTGGCCTACTGCCCGCACTGCGACGGCCCGCTGTTCAAGGGCAAGCGCGTGGCCGTGATCGGCGGCGGCAACTCGGGTGTCGAGGCCGCGATCGACCTCGCGGGCATCGTCGAGCACGTCACGCTGATCGAGTTCGCCGACGCGCTCAAGGCCGACGCCGTGCTGGTGCGCAAGCTCGAGAGCCTGACCAACGTGACCATCCACGTGAACGCGCAGACCACCGAGATCACGGGCGCCAACGGCACCGTGAACGGCCTGAGCTACAAGGACCGCGTGAGCGGCGAGGCGCGCCACATCGAACTCGAAGGCGTGTTCGTGCAGATCGGCCTGGTGCCCAACACCGAATGGCTCAAGGGCACGGTGGAGCTGAGCCGCTTCGGCGAGATCGTGATCGACGCCAAGGGCCACACCAACGTGCCGGGCGTGTTCGCCGCGGGCGACTGCACCACGGTGCCGTACAAGCAGATCGTGATCGCCGCGGGCGCGGGCTCCACCGCCGCGCTCAGCGCCTTCGACCACCTGATCCGCCAGCCGGTGGCCGAAGCCGCCACGGCCTGACCGCCCACGGCCCCAAAGAAAAAGCCACCGCACGCGGTGGCTTTTTCATGTCCGCGACGCGGCTCAGTGCGCCGACGCGGCGGCCGCGCCGATGCCGGTTTCCGAACGCACCTGCTGCGCCAGGAAGCCCGCGCGGTCGGTGCGTGCGCGCTGGCTGCGGTCGAGCACCGAGAACAACCAGATGCCCACGAAACCGATGGTCATGGAGAACAGCGCGGGCGAGGTGTAGGGGAACAGCGCCGAGCCCTTGGGGTTGCCCAGCGTGGCTTCCCAAACCGAGGGCGACACGATGGTGAGCGCCACGGAAGACACCAGGCCCAGGAAGCCGCCGATCACCGCGCCGCGCGTGGTGCAGCCCTTCCAGAGCACGCTCATGAAGAGCACCGGGAAGTTCGCCGACGCTGCGATGGCGAAGGCCAGCGACACCATGAAGGCGATGTTCTGCTTCTCGAACGCGATGCCCAGCACCACGGCCACCACGCCGAGCACGATCGTGGTGATCTTGCTCACGCGCAGCTCGGCATGGCCGCTGGCCTTGCCCTGCTTGATCACGGTGGCGTAGAGGTCGTGCGACACGGCCGAGGCGCCCGAGAGCGTGAGGCCGGCCACCACCGCGAGGATGGTCGCGAAGGCCACGGCGGAGATGAAGCCCAGGAAGACGTTGCCGCCCACCGCATTGGCCAGGTGCACCGCGGCCATGTTGCCGCCGCCCAGCAGCGCGCCCTTGGCGTCGAGGAACTGCGGGTTGGTGAGCACGAAGGTGATGGCGCCGAAGCCGATGATGAAGGTCAGCAGGTAGAAGTAGCCGATCCAGCCGGTGGCCCACATCACGCTCTTGCGCGCTTCGCGGGCGCTCGGCACGGTGAAGAAGCGCATGAGGATGTGCGGCAGGCCCGCGGTGCCGAACATCAGCGCCATGCCGAAGCTGATCGCGCTGATCGGGTCTTTCACGAAGTTGCCCGGGCCCATGATGGACTGGCCGATGGCCGCGGCTTCCTCGGCGGTCTTGCCCGTGGCCAGGCTGGCCTTGATGCGCACGGCCTCGGCGAACATGGCTTCGGGATTGAAGCCGAAGTGCCACAGCACCATGAAGGCCATGAACGAGGCGCCGCCCAGCAGCAGACAGGCCTTGATGATCTGCACCCAGGTGGTGGCGGTCATGCCGCCGAACAGCACGTAGACCATCATGAGCGCACCCACGATCACCACCGCGATCCAGTACTCGAGCCCGAACAGCAGCTTGATCAGCTGGCCTGCGCCCACCATCTGCGCGATCAGGTAGAAGGCCACCACCACCAGCGTGCCGCTGGCCGCGAAGATGCGGATCGGCGCCTGGTCGAAGCGGAACGCAGCCACGTCGGCGAAGGTGAAGCGGCCCAGGTTGCGCAGCCGCTCGGCCATCAGGAAGGTGATGACGGGCCAGCCCACGAGGAAGCCGATCGAGTAGATGAGGCCGTCGAAGCCGCTGGCCATCACGGCCGCGCTGATGCCCAGGAAGGACGCGGCGCTCATGTAGTCGCCCGCGATCGCCAGGCCGTTCTGGAAGCCCGTGATCCCGCCGCCCGCCGTGTAGAAGTCGGCCGCGTTGCGCGTGCGCCCGGCGGCCCACTTGGTGATGAAGAGCGTGGCGATCACGAAGGCCGCGAACATCACGATCGCGGTCCAGTTGGTGGCCTGCTTCTCGGCCTGGCCGAGGTCGGCGCCCGCGGCCCAGGCCGCGGCCGAGGCCGCGCCGAGCAGGGCGGCAAGGGGGAGGTGGCGCGCCTTCATGCCTGCACCGCCTTATTCAGCTGCTGCGCGAGTTCGTCGAACTCGCGGTTGGCGCGGCGCACGTAGACCGCGGTGATCACCACGGTGAACACGATGACGCCGAAACCGAGCGGAATGCCCAGCGTCATCACGCCTTCGCCCAGGCGCTGCGCGAGAAAGGGCTTGTCGAAAGCGACCAGCACGATGAAGCCGTAGTACACGAGCATCATCGCGAGCGTGAGCCACCAGCCGAAGGCCGATCGCGAGCGCTTGAGTTGTTGGTAGGCCGGGTGTGCGGCGATGCGTTGCGCCAGTTCGGGGTCCACGCTTGTCTCCTTGGGAAGTGCCAGAGGCGCGCAGTGTCTGGCGCCGCACTGACAGCCCCCTGACCCGGCGCTGACGCGGATCTGACCCGAATCTGAAGACGCGCTGAAGGGCGCCGCGCGCGATCAGTACTCGAGCCGCTCGGGCCGCACTTCCTGCAAGATGGTGGTGGCGATCTCTTCGATCGACTTGGTGGTGGTGGAGAGCCAGCGGATGCCCTCACGGCGCATCATGGCCTCGGCCTCGGCCACCTCCATGCGGCAGTTCTCCAGGGCCGCGTAACGCGAGTTGGGCCGGCGCTCATTGCGGATCTCGCTCAGGCGCTCGGGCGCGATGGTGAGGCCGAACAGCTTTTTGCGGTGGGGCATGAGCGCGGGCGGCAGTTTGCGGCGCTCGAAGTCTTCGGGAATGAGCGGGTAGTTCGACGCCTTGAGGCCGTACTGCATGGCCAGGTAGAGCGAGGTCGGCGTCTTGCCGCTGCGGCTCACGCCCACCAGGATCACGTCGGACGATTCCAGGTCCTTGTTGCTCTGGCCGTCGTCGTGTGCGAGCGAGAAGTTGATGGCCTCGATGCGGTCGTGGTAGGCCTTGCTCTTGGAGGCGTCCGAGAAGCGGCCCACGCGGTGGTTGCTCTTGATGCCCAGCTCTTCTTCGAGCGGCTGCACGAAGGTGGAGAACATGTCGAGCAGCTTGCCGCGGCAGTGCTGCTGGAACACACCCAGCACCTCGCTGTTGACCACGGTGGTGAACACCAGCGGGCGCTTGCCCTCGACCTCGGCGGCGTGGTTGATCTGGCGCACCGCCTGGTGGGCCTTGTCCACGCTGTCCAGGAAGGGCAGGCGCACGCGGCGCATGTCGGCCTCGAACTGGGCCAGGATGGCATTGCCGAAGGTCTCGGCGGTGATGCCGGTGCCGTCCGACACGAAGAAAACCGTTCTGAGGGGCATGGTCGCCGTCCTTACAATCTGCATCCATTGCGTGGCGGGCATTATCCGGTGGCCGCCACGGCGCTTTTTCTGCCTTGCCCGGTGGCCGACCCACAACACAACCACAGGTCACACGCTGGTGCATGGAACCCCGGTTTTTCAACCTCAGGAGCTTTTCCATGTCCAACCTGTTCGAGCCGACCGCCCTGGTCGTGCCTTTCGAAAAATTGCGGATGTCCGACGTCGAGTCGGTCGGCGGCAAGAACGCCAGCCTCGGCGAGATGATTTCGCAGCTACCCAGCGGCGTGAAGGTGCCCACGGGCTTCGCCACCACGGCGCACGCCTTCCGCGAGTTCCTCAAGCACGACGGTCTGGCCGAGCGCATCAACGCGCGCCTGTCCACGCTCGACACCGAAGACGTGCGCGCCCTGGCCGCCGCGGGTGCCGAGATCCGCGGCTGGGTCGAGGCCCAGCCGTTCCCGGCCGACCTCGAGCAGGCCATTCGCGCCGCCTTCGCCACGCTGAGCGCGGGCAATGACAAGGCCTCGTTCGCGGTGCGTTCCTCGGCCACCGCCGAAGACCTGCCCGACGCTTCGTTCGCGGGCCAGCAGGAGACCTTCCTCAACGTGGTCGGCATCGACGATGTGCTGCACAAGATGAAGGAGGTGTTCGCCAGCCTCTACAACGACCGCGCCATCAGCTACCGCGTGCACAAGGGCTTCGCGCACGCCGAGGTGGCGCTGTCGGCCGGCGTGCAGCGCATGGTGCGCTCCGACCTCGGCGCGGCCGGCGTGATGTTCACCATCGACACCGAAAGCGGCTTCTCCGACGTGGTGTTCATCACCAGCAGCTACGGCCTGGGCGAGACCGTGGTGCAGGGCGCCGTGAACCCCGACGAGTTCTATGTGCACAAGCCCATGCTCCAGGCCGGCAAGCGCGCGGTGATCCGGCGCAACCTGGGCTCCAAGCTGATCCAGATGGTGTTCAGCTCGCCTGAGGAGAAGGCCGCGAGTGGCAAGCTGGTCAAGACCGTGGACGTGCCGGTCGAGCAGCGCAACCGCTACAGCCTCACCGAGGCCGACGTCGAGCAGCTCGCGCGCTACGCGCTGGTGATCGAGCAGCACTACGGCCGACCCATGGACATCGAGTGGGGCAAGGACGGCACCGACGGCCAGCTCTACATCCTGCAGGCCCGCCCCGAGACGGTGAAGAGCCAGGCCGCCGGCAAGACCGAGGTGCGCTACAAGCTCAAGGGCAAGGGCGCGGTGCTGGCCAGCGGCCGCGCGATCGGCCAGAAGGTGGGCACGGGCCCGGTGCGCCTGGTGCACAGCATCAGCGAGATGGACAAGGTGCAGCCCGGCGACGTGCTGGTCACCGACATGACCGACCCGAACTGGGAGCCCGTGATGAAGCGCGCGAGCGCCATCGTCACCAACCGCGGCGGGCGCACTTGCCACGCGGCCATCATCGCGCGCGAGCTCGGCATTCCGGCCGTGGTGGGCTGCGGCGACGCCACCGACCTGCTGAAAGACGGCACGCTCGTGACCGTGAGCTGCGCCGAGGGCGACACCGGCAACATCTACGACGGCCTGCTCGAGACCGAGATCACCGAAGTGCAGCGCGGCGAGATGCCCGACATGGACGTGAAGATCATGATGAACGTGGGCAACCCCCAGCTCGCCTTCGACTTCGCGCAGATCCCGAACGGCGGCGTGGGCCTGGCGCGGCTCGAGTTCATCATCAACAACAACATCGGCGTGCACCCCAAGGCCATCCTCGACTACCCGCAGATCGACGCCGATCTGAAGAAGGCGGTGGAGTCGGTGGCGCGCGGCCATGCCTCGCCGCGGGCCTTCTACGTCGACAAGGTCGCCGAAGGCGTGGCCACCATCGCCGCGGCCTTCTGGCCCAAGCCGGTCATCGTGCGCCTGTCGGACTTCAAGAGCAACGAGTACCGCAAGCTCGTGGGCGGCTCGCGCTACGAGCCCGACGAAGAGAACCCCATGCTGGGCTTCCGCGGCGCGGCGCGCTACATCAGCCACGACTTCGCCGAAGCCTTCGCGATGGAGTGCGAAGCCCTCAAGCGCGTGCGCGAAGAGATGGGCCTGACCAACGTGCAGGTGATGGTGCCCTTCGTGCGCACGCTCGCCCAGGCGCAGCGCGTGACCGAATTGCTGGCGGCCAAGGGCCTCAAGCGCGGCGAGAACGGCCTGAAGCTCATCATGATGTGCGAGATCCCGAGCAACGCCGTGCTGGCCAAGGACTTCCTGCGCTTCTTCGACGGCTTCTCGATCGGCTCGAACGACCTCACCCAGCTCACCCTGGGCCTGGACCGCGATTCGGGCCTGGAGCTGCTCGCGCACGACTTCGACGAGCGCGACCCCGCGGTGCGCGCGCTGCTGCAGATGGCCATCGGTGCCTGCAAGGCCGAGGGCAAGTACGTGGGCATCTGCGGCCAGGGCCCCAGCGACCACCCCGATTTCGCGCAGTGGCTGCGCGACGAGGGCATCAGCTCGATCTCGCTCAACCCCGACACCGTGGTCGACACCTGGCAGTTGCTCGCGGGCACGAACTGAGCCTGTCAGTTTCGCGTCAGTTCCGGGTCAGCGCCCGGTAAGCGCTGGTCTCTAGAAACCGGGCCGGGACACCGAGAGGTGCCCGGCCCATTTCAATTAGGAGACAAACGTGAACACAAACACCGCAACGGCGGGCGCGGGGGTGGATGCCCGCAAACGACCGATGACCCGCGAGGAAAAGCGCGTCATCCTGGCCTCGTCGGCCGGCACCATCTTCGAGTGGTACGACTTCTACCTCTACGGCTCGCTCGCCGCCATCATCGGCGCGCAGTTCTTCTCGTCTTTCCCCGAAGCGACGCGCAACGTGTTCGCGCTGCTGGCCTTCGCGGCCGGCTTCCTGGTGCGCCCCTTCGGCGCGCTGGTGTTCGGCCGCCTCGGCGACCTGGTGGGCCGCAAGCACACCTTCCTGATCACCATCCTGATCATGGGCATCTCGACCTTCGTGGTCGGCCTGCTGCCCAGCTACGAAACCATCGGCTGGGTCGCGCCCGTGCTGCTGATCGTGCTGCGCATGCTGCAGGGCCTGGCCCTCGGCGGTGAGTACGGCGGCGCCGTGGTCTACGTGGCCGAGCACGCGCCGCACGGCCGCCGCGGCTTCTTCACGAGCTGGATCCAGACCACGGCCACCCTGGGCCTGCTGCTGTCGCTCATGGTGATCCTGGTGGTGCGCTCCATCGTGGGCGAGGCCGACTTCGCCGCCTGGGGCTGGCGCATCCCGTTCCTGCTGTCCATCTTCCTGCTGGCCATCTCGCTGTGGATCCGCCTGCAGATGGAAGAGTCGCCGGCCTTCAAGAAGATGAAGGCCGAGGGCGCGCAGTCCAAGGCCCCGATCTCGGAAGCCTTCGGCAACTGGAAGAACGGCAAGTTCGCGCTGCTGGCCCTGCTGGGTCTGGTGGCTGGCCAGGCCGTGGTCTGGTACACGGGCCAGTTCTACGCGCTGTTCTTCCTGCAGACCATCCTGCGCGTGGACATGTTCACGGCCAACATGCTGATCGCCTGGGCGCTGCTGCTGGGCACGGTGGGCTTCGTGATCTTCGGTACCTTGTCCGACGCCATCGGCCGCAAGAAGATCATCCTGACCGGCTGCCTGCTGGCCGCCGTGACCTACTTCCCCGTGTTCAAAGGCATCACGCAGCTGGCCAACCCCGCGCTGCATGCGGCCCAGCAGAACACCAAGGTCACCATCATCGCCGACAAGGCCGACTGCTCGTTCCAGTTCAACCCCACCGGCACCGCCAAGTTCACGAGCTCCTGCGACGTGACCAAGGCCCTGCTCGCGCGCAGCTCGGTGAGCTATTCGGTGCAGTACCAGGCCGGCGTGGTGCCCGCCAAGGTGCAGATCGGCGCCACCGAGATCACCGCCTACGAGGCGTCCAAGCTCACCGGCGACGACGTCAAGGCCGTGCCCGCCGCGTTCACCAAGGGCGTGAATGAGGCCCTGGCCGCCGCCGGCTACCCGGCCGCCGGCAAGCCCGCGCCCGGCATCGTGAAGGTCGACAACTTCTTCGGCGTGTTCAACGGCCAGGCCTTCCCGCTGGTGCTCATCCTCACCTACCTGGTGGTGCTGGTGACCATGGTGTACGGCCCGATCGCCGCCGCGCTGGTCGAACTGTTCCCGACCCGCATCCGCTACACCGGCATGTCCCTGCCGTACCACATCGGCAACGGCTGGTTCGGTGGCCTGATGCCTGCGACCGCCTTCGCCATGATCGCGCAGACCGGCGACCCGTACTATGGCCTCTGGTACCCCATCGTGATCGCGCTGGCCACGGTGCTGATCGGTGCGGTGTTCGTGCCCGAGAACCACAAGAAGGACATCTTCGCGCCCGAAGCGAACAAGTGACCCGCTCGCGCGACGTCACCCAGTGCAAAGGGGCTCTTCGGAGCCCCTTTTTCCGTGGGTCCGCCCGAGCAAACCCTAGCCCGCGGCCACGGCACGGATGCGATGATTCCGGGATGCCTTCCGAACCCCTCGCCAAAGAGAAGCACGACCGGCGCGCGCTGGTGCTCAAGGCCGTGCTGCTGGTGATGATGGTGCTGGTGTCCTTCGTCGCGTGCTTCTTCGCGCGCGATCTGAGCTTCACCGTGTTCGGCTGGCCCTTCCACTTCTGGCTGGCCTCGCAGGGCGCGGTGCTGGCCTTCATCGCCATCGTGGCGGTGTACGCCTGGGCCATGAACCGCATCGAGGCCGAAGAGGGCCGCGACGAGCACGGGCCGCGCGGGGACGCCGGTGCTTGAAGGACCCGCCTACGCCGCCTACAAGCGCCGCCTGCACCGCATCCTGGCGCTCTACGTTCTTTCGCTGATCGCATTCCTGCTGGTCATGCTCTGGGCCGAGCACAACGGCGTGTCCAAACGCTGGCTCGGCCCCATCCTGCTGTTCTCCACCGTCATGATGTACGGGGCCATCGGCGTGTACGGCCGCACCGCCGACCCCGAGGAGTACTACGTCGCGGGCCGGCGCATCCCGCCGGTCTACAACGGCATGGCCGCGGCCGCCGACTGGATGAGCGCCGCCTCGTTCATCAGCCTGGCCGGCGGGCTCTACCTGCAGGGCTTCGGCGGCTCCGACATGCAGGCCGGCGGCCTGGCCTTCGTGCTCGGCTGGACCGGCGGCTTCTGCCTCGTGGGCCTGCTCATCGCGCCGCACCTGCGCAAGCTCAACCTGTACACCGTGCCCGATTACTTCGTGCACCGCTTCGGCGGGCGCTGGCCGCGCCGGCTCGCGGCGCTGTCGGCGGTGCTGTGTTCGTTCACCTACGTGGTGGCGCAGATTTACGGTGTGGGCCTGGTGGCCTCGCGCCTGACGGGCGTGCACTTCGACATCGGCATCATGCTCGGTCTGGGTGGCGTGGTGCTGTGTTCGTTCCTCGGTGGCATGCGCGCCATCACCTGGACCCAGGTGGCGCAGTACGTCATCTTGCTGCTGGCCTTTCTGGTGCCGGTGTCCTGGCTGGCCTACCAGCAGCTCGGCAATCCGCTTGCGCCGCTCGCGCACGGCGCGCAGCTGCCCAAGATCGCGGCGCTCGAGCACCAGCTCATGGAGTCGCCCAAGGAAAAAGAGGTGCAGCTCGCGTTCCAGGCGCGGGCACGCCAGTACGAGCAGTGGCTCAAGGACGTGGAAGGCTCGCTCAAGCAGCAGCGCATCGCGGCCCAGGAGCGCGTGCGCGTGCTCACCGAGCAGAACGCCGACATCGAGGTGGTGGTGGCCGCGCGCCGGGAACTCGCGGCCCTGCCCAAAGACGCGGCCAGCGCGCGCGAGCAGTGGACGCGCGCCATGAAGGACAGCCAGGACCGCGCGCGCCCGCTGGGCGGCCTGTTGCCGCACACCCAGGCCTTCGCGGGCGACCCCGAGGGCACGCCCGCCGAGCGCCAGGCCTTCGACACCTCGCGCGCCAACTTCCTCGCGCTCATGTTCTGCCTCATGGTGGGCACGGCGGGGCTGCCGCACCTGCTCACGCGTTACTACACCACGCCGTCGGTGGCGGCGGCGCGGTCGTCGGTGGGCTGGTCGCTGTTCTTCATCGCCTTGCTCTACCTGAGCGCGCCCGCGCTGGCCACGCTCGTGAAGTACGAGGTGATGAGCAACGTGGTGGGGCGCAGCTTCGACGCGCTGCCGGCCTGGCTCGCGCAGTGGTCCAACTTCGACGACTCGCTGCTCTCGGTGACCGACATCAACGGCGACGGCATCCTGCAGTTCGGCGAGATCCGGCTCGGCGCCGACGTGATCATGCTGGCCACACCCGAGCTCGGCGGCATGCCCTATGTGGTGTCGGGCCTGGTGGCCGCAGGCGGGCTTGCGGCCGCGCTGTCCACCGCCGACGGCCTGCTGCTGACCATCAGCAACTCGCTGGTGCGCGACACCTACTGCCGCGAGTTCGCACAGGACGTGCCGCCCGAGCGGCGCGTGATCCTGTCCAAGTTCGCGCTGCTCAGCGTGGCCTCGCTCGCGGCCTTCGTGGCCTCGCTCAAGCCCGCCGAGATCCTGCCGCTCGTGGCCTCGTCGTTCTCGCTCGCGGCCTCGGCGCTGGTGCCGGCCATGGTCATGGGCATCTTCTGGTCGCGCACCACGGGCGCGGCCGCGGTGGCCGGCATGCTCGCGGGCCTGGGCGTGACCGTGAGCTACATGATGCTCAACGCGCCGGCCGTGCGTGCGGTGCTGGGCCTGGCGCCCGGCCAGGACCTGTGGTGGGGCATTCAGCCGGTGTCGGCCGGGGTGTTCGGCGTGCCGATGGGGTTTGCGGTCATCGCCCTGGTGAGTCTGCTGCGGCGCCGCAATGGGGCGCGGGCCTGAGGGCCAGGCGTAGGGGTTTGCACTGAGTTTGGCCGCCTTACGGCGCCCCGACGACCGTTGACGGGAAATCGTCAGTTTCGTGTCAGACGGTGTACCAAGACTGCGCCGGCCGCCCCGAGCGGCGCCACCAACCAAGGAGACATCGACATCATGGCAACCACCACAGCCAGTGCTTCGAATGCACCGATGACAAGGGAGGAACGCAAGGTCATTTTTGCTTCGTCCCTCGGTACCGTTTTCGAGTGGTACGACTTCTATCTCTACGGCTCGCTCGCGGCCATCATCGCGCGTCAGTTCTTCTCGGGTCTCGATCCCACGTCCGCTTACATCTTCGCGCTGCTGGCCTTTGCGGCCGGCTTCCTGGTGCGGCCTTTCGGCGCCATCGTGTTCGGCCGCCTGGGCGACATGATCGGGCGCAAGTACACCTTCCTGGTGACCATCCTGCTGATGGGCGCGTCCACCTTCATCGTGGGCCTGCTGCCGTCGTATGCCTCGATCGGCATGGCCGCGCCCATCATCCTCATCATCCTGCGCATGCTGCAAGGCCTGGCGCTCGGGGGTGAGTACGGCGGCGCGGCCACCTACGTGGCCGAACACGCGCCACACGGCCGGCGGGGCTTCTACACCTCGTGGATCCAGACCACCGCCACGCTGGGCCTGTTCCTGTCGCTGCTCGTGATCCTGGGCGTGCGCACCGCCATGGGCGACAAGGACTTCGCCGAGTGGGGCTGGCGCCTGCCGTTCCTGCTGTCCATCCTGCTGCTGGGCATCTCGGTGTGGATCCGCCTGAGCCTCAACGAGAGCCCGGCGTTCCAGAAGATGAAGGCCGAGGGCAAGACCTCCAAGGCGCCGCTGACCGAATCCTTCGGCCAGTGGAAGAACCTCAAGATCGTGATCCTCGCGCTGCTGGGCCTCACGGCGGGCCAGGCGGTGGTCTGGTACACGGGCCAGTTCTACGCGCTGTTCTTCCTCACCACCATCGCCAAGGTCGACGCGACCACGGCCAACCTGCTGATCGCGACCTCGCTGATCATCGGCACGCCGTTCTTCATCGTGTTCGGCATCCTGTCCGACAAGATCGGCCGCAAGCCCATCATCCTCGGCGGCTGCCTGATCGCCGCGCTGACCTACTTCACGGTCTTCCCCAAGCTGCTCAACTACGCCAACCCGGCGCTGGTGGCGGCGCAGCAGGCCACCAAGGTCACGGTCACGGCCGACCTCAAGGAGTGCTCGTTCCAGGGCAGCCCGATCGCGCGCGACATCGACTTCCGCACCACCTGCGACATCGCCAAGCGCGCGCTCACCCAGGCCTACATCCCGTACCAGAGCGTGCAGGGCCAGCCGGGCGCGCCGGCCACCATCACGCTGGGCGACAAGGTGCTGACCGCGCCGGTGGGTGTGCTCAACGACAAGCGCGACGCGTTCTCGGCCGACAGCGCCAAGGCCATCGCCGAGTTCCGCAAGCAGCTCACCGACACCGCCAAGGCGGCCAACCTCACCGTGGCGGCGGACCCCGAGAAGATGAACAAGGGCATGGTGCTGGCCATCCTGGTGTTCCTGGTGCTGCTCGTGACCATGGTGTACGGCCCGATCGCGGCCATGCTCGTCGAGCTGTTCCCGACCCGCATCCGCTACACCTCGATGAGCCTGCCGTACCACATCGGCAACGGCTGGTTCGGCGGCCTGCTGCCCACCACGGCGTTTGCCATGGTGGCGGCCACGGGCGACATCTTCTACGGCCTCTGGTACCCGGTGGTCGTGGCCGCAGGCACCTTCGTGATCGGCCTGCTGTTTGTTCGCGAGACCAAGGACGTGGACATCTACGCCCACGACTGAGGCCCGGCACACCCGGCGCCGCCGGGTGTGCGCTTTTGCCCGAAACCCGCCCCGAGCGGGTTTTTTTCCGCCTCCTCGTGGACAAACCCCAATTCAAAATGCCTTAAGTCCAAGTAAAGCTCGGGCCCTCGGCCGGTTCGCCCGGTGCCCTCGCCATTTGAAACGACCCAGACATGCTGATTGCGAAAACCGAAGCCGGGCTGCGTGTGATGAAGGACCGCTCCGTGCCCCTGACGCCGCGGCAGCGCTCGGTCCTGATCCTGATCGACGGCAAGCGCACGCTCGACGAGGTGGTCGCGGCCTCCGTGGCCATTGGCAGCAGCCGCGACGACGTCGACCGCCTGCTGGCGCTCGAACTCATCGCCCCTGTCGGGGAGCCGGCAGCCGCGCCCGCTGCCACCCCCGAGGCCGCCGAAGCGCCTGCGGACGGCCGCAGCCCGCAACAGCGCTACCAGGACGCCTACCCGATCGCCACCCGCCTCACGGCCGAACTGGGCCTGCGGGGCTTTCGCCTCAACCTGGCGGTGGAGGCCGCGGGCAACTACGAGCAGTTGCTGCAGCTCGCGCCCAAGATCCTCGACGCCGTGGGCAAGGACAAGTTCGCCCCGCTGGCGCGCGCTCTCGACCTGCGCTGAAGCGCCGGACGGCGGGGCAGGGCGGTCTGCCGGGGCCGTGTGGCTATAATGCTGGGTTTTCCGCCTTGCCACACCGCATCAGACGCGCGGGTGGCTTCCATCCACAAGGAGAGTCCATGCGTCATTACGAAATCGTCTTGCTGATCCACCCGGATCAGAGCGAACAGGTTCCGGCCATGCTGGAGCGCTACAAGGGCATGATCACCGCCGGCGGCGGCAAGATCCACCGCGTTGAAGACTGGGGCCGCCGTCAGCTGGCTTACCAGATCAACAAGCTGTCCAAGGCCCACTACCTGTGCGTCAACATCGAAGCCGGCCAGGCCGTGATGGACGAACTGGAGCACGCCTTCAAGTTCAACGACGCCGTGCTGCGCCACCTCACCGTCCAGCGCAAGAAGGCCGAAACCGGTCCTTCGGCCATGATGAAGACGGTCGAGCGCGAAGAGGCCCGCAAGGCCCAGCAACAGTCGCAGGAGCAGGCCGCCTGACGCCCATGGCGTGAGGCTCGCGGAAATCGGGTGAACCGTCTCCAGTTGCAGGCCGTCGTGGTGCAGGTGCAGAGCCTGCGCTACACCCCGGCCGGCATCCCGGCGCTCAACCTCGTGCTCGAGCACGAGTCGCAGCAGACCGAACTGGACACCCCCCGAACCGTCAAGGTCCAGCTCAGGGCCGTTGCCTTCGGCGCCCTCGCCGAAGCCCTGCAGAAGCAGGCCCTGAACGACGCTGCACACTTCGACGGCTTTCTCGCGAACGCACGCACCGGCAAAGGGGTGGTGTTCCACATCCAAGCATTCAGCAAGACATAGGAAAGGCCCATCATGGCTGCACCCAAGCGTTTCAACAAAGACAAGCGTCCCAAGCGCAACACGCAATCGCTGCTGTTCAAGCGCAAGCGCTTCTGCCGCTTCACCGTCGCCAAGGTTGAAGAAGTCGACTACAAGGACGTGGACGTCCTGCGCGACTTCATCGCCGAAAACGGCAAGATCATCCCGGCCCGCCTGACCGGCACCCGCGCGATCTACCA
The DNA here is from genome assembly GCF_011388215.1 of Hydrogenophaga crocea. Lineage (NCBI taxonomy): Bacteria > Pseudomonadati > Pseudomonadota > Betaproteobacteria > Burkholderiales > Comamonadaceae > Hydrogenophaga > Hydrogenophaga crocea. The sequence continues at coordinate 1,980,157 of NZ_CP049989.1, read as the reverse complement.
GCGCCAGGTGACCACCGCCATCAAGCGCGCGCGCTTCCTGGCCATGCTGCCGTACAGCGACCAGCACCGCGTCTGATTGAGGAGCCCGACATGCAAGTGATTCTTCTCGACAAAGTGGTCAACCTCGGCGCCCTGGGCGACGTGGTCAAGGTCAAAGACGGCTACGCCCGCAACTTCCTGATCCCCTCGGGCCGTGCGCGCCGCGCGACCCAGACCGCCGTGGCCGAATTCGAAGCCCGCCGCGCCGACCTCGAAAAGGCCGCCGCTGCCAAGCTGGCCGAGGCCCAGGCCCTGGGTGAAAAGCTGGCCGCCGTGAACGTCAAGCTCACGCAGAAGGCCGGTGTGGACGGCCGCCTCTTCGGCTCCGTCACCAACAACGACGTGGCCGAAGAACTGCAGAAGCAGGGCTTCAGCGTCGCCAAGGCCCAGGTGCGCATGCCCAACGGCCTGCTCAAGAACGTGGGTGACTACACGGTTCAGGTGCACCTGCACACCGACGTCACGGTCGACGTGGCCGTCACGGTGCTCGGCGAAACCGCCTGATCCCCGCGGGCCCGCCGGCCTGCCGAAAGCCGCTGTCTCCGGGCAGCGGCTTTTCTTTTTGCGCCGTCGGCTTGTCCCGCGATGCCCACCGCGCGCCCACCGGATATCCACAGACTTGTCCCATGACGCGGGACACCCTGGGGCGTACCATGCCCCTTTTGCCGACGCCCCTCTGAAGCCGCTCCGACGCCGCATGTCTTCCGCCTTTTCCAGCCCCTTCCCCGACCTCGGCACCGGTTTCGACGAGGGCGGCGACCGCCAGATCGCCCAGTTGCGCGTGCCGCCGCATTCGATCGAAGCCGAGTCCAGCGTGCTCGGCGGCCTGTTGCTCGACAACGGCGCCTGGGACCGCGTGGCCGACCTCGTCAACGACTCCGACTTCTACCGCTATGAGCACCGCCTGATCTACTCGTCGATCGCGACCCTGGTCAACGCCAGCAAGCCCGCCGACGTGGTGACGGTGTTCGAGCACCTGCAGAACCAGGGCAAGGCCGAAGAGATCGGCGGCCTGGCCTACCTCAACTCGCTCGCGCAGTACGTGCCCAGCGCGGCCAACATCCGCCGTTACGCCGAGATCGTTCGCGAGCGCGCGGTGCTGCGCAAGCTCGTGGCCGCGAGCGACGAGATCGCCACCGCGGCCTTCAATCCCCAGGGCCGCCCGATCGCCAAGATCCTCGACGAAGCCGAGCAGAAGATCTTCAAGATCGGCGAAGAAGGCTCGCGCATGAAGGAGGGCTTCCAGTCGATGGACAAGTTGGTCGTCGACCTGCTCGACCGCGTGCAGGAGATGGCCGACAACCCGCAGGACGTGACCGGCGTGCCCACGGGCTTCATCGATCTCGACCGCATGACCTCGGGCCTGCAGGCCGGTGACCTCGTCGTGCTGGCCGCACGACCGTCCATGGGCAAGACCGCCTTCGCGATCAACATCGCCGAGCACGTGGCGCTCAACGAGGGCCTGCCGGTGGCGGTGTTCTCGATGGAAATGGGCGCGGCCCAGCTCGCGGTGCGCGTGGTGGGCTCGATCGGCCGCATCAACCAGGGCCACCTGCGCACCGGCAAGCTCACCGACGAAGAGTGGCCGCGCCTGACCGAGGCGATCGAGAAGCTGCGCACGGTCTCGCTGCACATCGACGAGACGCCCGGCCTCACGCCCAGCGAACTGCGCGCGAACGCGCGTCGCCTGGCGCGCCAGTGCGGCAAGCTCGGCCTGATCGTGGTCGACTACCTGCAGCTCATGAGCGGATCGAGCAGCGACGGCTCCGACAACCGGGCCACCGAGCTCGGCGAGATCTCGCGCGGTCTGAAGATGCTGGCCAAGGAACTGCAGTGCCCGGTGATCGCGCTGTCGCAGCTCAACCGCTCGGTGGAACAGCGCACCGACAAGCGACCCATGATGAGCGACCTGCGCGAGTCGGGCGCCATCGAGCAGGACGCGGACATCATCATGTTCATCTACCGCGACGAGTACTACACGCGCGAGGCCTGCAAGGAGCCCGGCGTGGCCGAGATCATCATCGGCAAGCAGCGCAACGGCCCCACGGGGACCGTGAAGCTGGCCTTCCTGAACATGCTGACCCGCTTCGAGACGCTGGTGGGCGGCGGGGATTACTGACGAGCCCCCACGCTCCGCCGCTGCGCGGGTCGCTGCCCCCCGAGGGGGCTGATCCGCCTTGGGGCGGCCCGGCGGCGGATCGCAGGCCCCCACGCGCCGCCGCTGCCAGCGGCGTTACAGCACCTCGCTCGCGAAGTCGGCCAGGCGCGAGCGTTCGCCGCGCGCCAGCGTGATGTGGCCGCCGTGCGGCCAGCCCTTGAAGCGGTCGACCGCGTAGGTCAGGCCCGAGGAGCCTTCGGTGAGGTAGGGCGTGTCGATCTGCGCGAGGTTGCCCATGCAGATGATCTTGGTGCCCGGGCCCGCGCGCGTGATCAGCGTCTTCATCTGCTTGGGCGTGAGGTTCTGCGCCTCGTCGATGATCACGTACTTGTTCATGAAGGTGCGGCCGCGCATGAAGTTCATGCTCTTGACCTTGATGCGGCTGCGGATTAGCTCGTTGGTGGCCGCACGGCCCCACTCACCCGCGTTGCCGCCGTCGCCCTTGGCCAGGAACTCGAGGTTGTCGTCGAGCGCCCCCATCCACGGGCCCATCTTTTCTTCTTCCGTGCCGGGCAGGAAGCCGATGTCCTCGCCCACGCTCACGGTGGCGCGGGTCATGATGATCTCGGTGTAGCGGCGGTCGTCGAGCACCTGCGTGAGGCCCGCGGCCAGCGCCATCAGCGTCTTGCCGGTGCCGGCCGTGCCGGCCAGGGTGACGAAGTCGATCTCGGGATCCATCAGCAGGTTGAGCGCGAAGTTCTGTTCGCGGTTGCGGCTGGTCACGCCCCACACCGCGTTCTTGAGGTGGGTGTAGTCCTTGAGCGTCTTGAGCACCGCGGTCTTGTCGCGGATCTCGGTCACGCGCGCGTACAGCGAAGGCTCGCCGGGCGCCTCGAAGTAGACGAACTGGTTGATGTAGAACTGCCCCACGGCCGGCCCGCTCACGCGGTAGTAGGTGTGGCTGCCGCTCTGCCAGCTCTCGATGGTCTTGCTCTGGCGCGTCCAGAAATCCTGCGGCAGCGCGAGCGAGCCCGCGTACAGCAGTTCACCGTCGTCCAGCGTCTTGTCGTTTTCGTAGTCTTCGGCGGGCAGGCCCAGCGCGCGCGCCTTCACGCGCATGTTGATGTCCTTGGACACCAGGATGACTTCGCGCTCGGGGTGGCGCTGGCGCAGCCCCGCCACCACGCCCAGGATCTGGTTGTCGGCCTTGCCCTGCGGCAGGCTCGCGGGCAGTTCGTCGGCGAGCGGCTCGGTCTGGAAGAACAGCAGACCGCGTGCCGACTGATGCCCCGTGGCCGCGAGCTTGAGGCCCTTGGCCATGTCGCCGCCGGCCTGCGCGGCCAGCGCGTCGAGGTTGCGGCTGGTCTGGCGGCCGTTGCGGGCCACCTCGGTCATGCCCTTCTTGTGGCCGTCGAGCTCCTCGAGCACGATCATCGGCAGGAAGATGTCGTGCTCCTCGAAGCGGAACAGGCTCATCGGGTCGTGCAGCAGCACGTTGGTGTCGAGCACGAACAGGCGCGGCGGGCCGCCGGCCGTGCGCTTGCTGCTGGGGCGCCGGCGCGGGGCCGGCGCCGGCGCGACCGCCGGCGTGACCGCGGCGGGCGGCGCCTTGGCGCGGTCCTCGGTCACCGGGGTGGGCTCGGCGGGGGCCGCGGCCGGTGGGTTGCGCTTGCGGCCCTTGGCTTGCGTGGCCGGCCGGCGGGCCGGGGCGGCGGGCTCGTCGGCAGCGGGCGGCGTTGCCGTGCCGGCGCCGCGTTCGGTGAAGTCGTCGAGCGATGCGTCGGAGGCTTTGAGCGAGTAGGCGTCGGGAGCGAGGAGGGCGGCGCGTTTGGTGGGGGCGGGGGGCAGGGGCATGGGGTCGGGTGGCGTTCAGCGCGCGGGCTCGAAAAAACAAAAAGCCGCCAGGCGGACCAGGCGGCTTTGCGGGCGGCGGAGCAGGGGGGAACGGGGAGAAACGGGGTGGATGCCCGAAGACATGCGACCCATTATGCACATTCCCCGTGGCGCCACCAGCGGGGGCGGCGGGTGTCGCTGCGATGCAGCAAACCCGCGCGCGGTCCGGGCTCAGGCGGCTTTCTTCAGGGCCTTGACGGCCTTGAGCACTTCCTCGACGTGGCCCGGCACCTTCAGGCCACGCCATTCCTGCTTGAGCACGCCGTCGGGGCCGATCAGGAAGGTGCTGCGCTCGATGCCCTTGACCTTCTTGCCGTACATGATCTTGTTCTTGACCACGCCGAACATGTGGCACATCTTTTCTTCGGTGTCGGCGATCAGCTCGAAGGGCAGCTCGAGCTTGGCCTTGAAGTCGTCGTGCGACTTCATGTTGTCGCGCGACACGCCGAACACCTGGGCGCCGGCCTTCACGAAGTCCTTGTACTTGTCGCGGAACTGCATGGCCTCGGTGGTGCAGCCGGGCGTGTTGTCCTTGGGGTAGAAGTACAGCACCAGGGTTTGCCCGAGGTGGCTCTGGTGGCTGACCTTCACGCCGCCAGTCGCCAGCGATTCGAACTCGGGGATAGGTTTGTTGACAACGACGGCCATGCTGAGGGAACCCCTGGTATTGAGTGGATGGTTTGCGTTGGCTGCGCCGGGGCCGCCCCGTGTAGTGCGTAGGCACTCAAGGGCGTGCTGCGGACAACAGCCGGCTATTTTAACGCCTAACGCACCGCCCCGCCCGGCAGGCGCTACCCCTCCAGGAGGAGGGCGGCCGTGACGCGGCGGCCCTCGCCCGCCAGGATGTTGTACGTGCGGCAGGCCGCCGCCGTGTCCATGGTCTCCACACCGATGCCGCGCTCGATCAGCGCGCGCAGCAGCGCGGGGGCGACGAAGCGCAGCCGCCGGCCGCTGCCGAACACCACGAGCTCGGGCGGAGCGTCGGGCGTGTCGAGCAGCTCCTCGAAGTGCGCCGCGCCCAGCTCTTCGAAACGCTGGCAGGGCCAGGTGCGCAGGCCGCGCGATGCACTCAGCACCAGGCTGCCGGTGTGGCGTTCGCCATTGACCGAGACCCAGCCCTCGCCCTGGGCGGTGATGGCGAGCAGATGGGGGTTGTCGGCGTGCAGTTTCATGCGCGTTGGGCAGGCCGGTCGGGCCGGGGAACTGTGGTCAAATTGCCGGTTTGCTCCGGGCTCGGGGGCTCGCATCTTAGCCCCGCCCCTTCGCACTCGGGCCGCCACATCCACCGCCGTGGAGGGACTTTGAAGACCATCCAGAAATCCGCCAAGCTTGCCAACGTCTGCTACGACATCCGCGGCCCGATCATGGACGCGGCGCGGCAGATGGAGGAGGAAGGCCACAAGATCATCAAGCTCAACATCGGCAACCTGGCCGTGTTCGGCTTCGATGCGCCCGAGGAGATCCAGCAGGACATGATCCGCAACCTGCCGAACTCGGCCGGTTACTCCGACAGCAAGGGCATCTTCGCGGCGCGCAAGGCGGTGATGCACGAGACCCAGTTGCAGGGCATCAAGGGCGTCACGCTCGACGACATCTACCTCGGCAACGGCGCGAGCGAGCTGATCGTGATGGCCACCAATGCGCTGCTCGACGATGGCGACGAGGTGCTGCTGCCCGCGCCCGACTACCCGCTGTGGACGGCCGCGGCGAGCCTCTCGGGCGGCACGCCGGTGCATTACCTGTGCGACGAGGCCAAGGGCTGGATGCCCGACCTCGAAGACATCCGCCGCAATATCACGCCGGCCACCAAGGCCATCGTGGTCATCAACCCGAACAATCCCACGGGCGCGCTGTACTCGAAAGAGCTGCTGTTGCAGATCGTTTCGATCGCGCGCGAGCACGGCCTGGTGATCTTCGCCGACGAGGTCTACGACAAGGTGCTCTACGACGACGTGAAGCACGTGCCCATCGGCAGCCTGTCCGAAGACGTGCTCACGCTCACCTTCAACTCGCTGTCCAAGAGCTACCGCTCGTGCGGCTACCGCGCGGGCTGGCTCGTGGTCTCGGGCGACAAGAAGCCCGCCAAGGACTATATCGAGGGCCTGAACATGCTCTCGAACATGCGCCTGTGTGCCAACGTGCCGGGCCAGTGGGCGATCCAGACCGCGCTCGGCGGCTACCAGAGCATCAACGACCTGGTGTGCGAAGGTGGGCGCCTGCGCCGCCAGCGCGACCTCGCGCACGAGCTCATCACCGCCATTCCGGGCGTCACCTGCGTGAAGCCGCAGGCCGCGCTCTACATGTTCCCGCGCCTCGATCCCAAGATGTACCCCATCGAGGACGACCAGCAGATGTTCCTCGAGCTGCTGCAGGAAACGCGCGTGATGCTGGTGCAGGGCTCGGGCTTCAACTACCCCGACAACCAGCACTTCCGCATCGTGTTCCTGCCGCACGAGGACGACCTGCGCGAGGCCATCGGCCGCGTCGCGAAGTTTCTCGAGCACTGGCGAAAACGCCACGGCACCTGATCTGATCCCCGCTCTCTGTTCTCCTTCACCATGAAACCCATTCAAGTAGGCCTGCTGGGCATTGGCACCGTGGGCAGCGGCACCTTCGAGGTGCTTCGGCGCAACCAGGAAGAGATCCGCCGCCGCGCGGGCCGCGGCATCCAGATCACCATGGTGGCCGACCTCGACGTTGCGCGCGCCAGGGCCATCGTGGGCGAGGGCGTGACCGTGGTGGGCGATGCGCGCGAGGTCATCGCCAACCCCGAGATCGACATCGTGATCGAGCTCATCGGCGGCTACGGCATCGCCAAGGCGCTCGTGATGGAGGCCATCGCGGCCGGCAAGCACGTGGTCACGGCCAACAAGGCGCTGCTCGCGGTGCACGGTACCGAGATCTTCGCGGCCGCTTCGCAGCGTGGCGTCATGGTGGCCTTCGAGGCCGCGGTCGCCGGCGGCATCCCCATCATCAAGGCGCTGCGCGAAGGCCTCACGGCCAACCGCATCCAGTGGATCGCCGGCATCATCAACGGCACCACCAACTTCATCCTCTCCGAAATGCGCGGCAAGGGGCTGGACTTCGACGTGGTGCTCAAGGAAGCCCAGCGCCTGGGCTATGCCGAGGCCGACCCGACCTTCGACATCGAGGGCGTGGACGCCGCGCACAAGGCGACCATCATGAGCGCCATCGCCTTCGGCATCCCGGTGCAGTTCGACAAGGCCCACGTCGAAGGCATCACCAAGCTCTCGGCCATCGACATCCGCTACGCCGAACAGCTCGGCTACCGCATCAAGCTGCTGGGCATCGCCAAGCGCCGCCCCAGGCCGAATGCGGCCGGCGACGCGGCCGTGGGCATCGAGCTGCGCGTGCACCCGAGCCTGGTGCCGTCCAAGCGCCTGATCGCCAACGTGGAAGGCGCCATGAACGCCGTGGTGGTGCAGGGCGATGCCGTGGGCACCACCCTCTACTACGGCAAGGGCGCGGGCAGCGAGCCCACCGCCAGCGCCGTGATCGCCGATCTCGTCGACGTGACGCGCCTGCACACCGCCGACCCGCACCACCGCGTGCCGCACCTGGCCTTCCAGCCCGACGCCATGAGCGACCTGCCGGTGCTGCCCATGAGCGAGGTGGTCACGAGCTACTACCTGCGCCTGCGCGTGGCCGACCAGGCCGGCGTGCTGGCCCAGGTCACGGGCCTGCTCGCGGGCCGCGGCATCAGCATCGACGCCGTGCTGCAGCGCGAGGCCGACGAGGTGGGCGGCGAGGGCGCGACCAGCACCGACCTGATCATCCTCACGCACGACACGCGAGAAGGCACCATGAACGAGGTGCTCGAACAACTGCAGGCCCTGCCCAGCGTGCTCGCGCCCATCGTGCGCATCCGCAAGGAAGAGCTCAACTGATGCGCTACCTCTCCACCCGCGGCCACGCCGACCGCAAGCGCTTCTGCGAGATCCTGCTCGAAGGCCTGGCGCCCGACGGCGGCCTCTACCTGCCCGAGCACTACCCGCAGGTGGACGCGGCCGGTCTGCAGCGCCTGCGCGCGGCCTACGGCAATGGCCGGCCGGGCGGGTATGCCGCGCTGGCCTTCGAGATCCTCTCGCTGTACATCGACGACATTCCCGCGGCCGACCTGCGCGCGCTGTGCGAGCGCACCTACACCGAGGCGGTGTTCGGCAGCGCGGCCATCGTGCCGCTCAAGCGGCTCGAAGACGGCTTCTACCTCGAAGCCCTGTCCAATGGCCCCACGCTGGCCTTCAAGGACATGGCCATGCAGCTGCTGGGCAACCTGTTCGAGTACGAACTGGGCCGCCGTGGCGCCGAGCTCAACATCCTGGGCGCCACCAGCGGCGACACCGGCAGCGCCGCCGAGCACGCCATGAAGGGCAAGCGCGGCGTGCGCGTGTTCATGCTGAGCCCGCACGGCCGCATGAGCCCGTTCCAGCAGGCGCAGATGTTCAGCCTGATGGACCCCAACATCCACAACATCGCCATCGAAGGCGTGTTCGACGATTGCCAGGACATCGTCAAGGCCGTGAGCAACGACCTGGCCTTCAAGCGCGAACACAAGATCGGCACCGTCAACTCGATCAACTGGGCGCGCCTACTCGCGCAGGTTGTCTACTACTTCGCGGGCTACTTCCAGGCCACGCAGCACGACAGCGAGAAGGTCTCGTTCACCGTGCCCAGCGGCAACTTCGGCAACGTCTGCGCGGGCCACGTCGCGCGCCAGATGGGTCTGCCGATCGACCGCCTCGTGGTGGCCACGAACGAGAACGACGTGCTCGACGAGTTCTTCCGCACCGGCGTCTACCGCGTGCGCGGTAGCGCCGACACGCACGAAACCTCCAGCCCGTCCATGGACATCTCCAAGGCGAGCAACTTCGAGCGCTTCGTGTTCGACCTCGTGGGCCGCGACGCCGCGCGCTGCAAGGCGCTGTTTCACGACGCGCTGTCGCGCGACGGCCGCTTCGACCTCAGCGCCGACGCCGCCTTCGTGGGCGCCGCCAGCACCTACGGTTTCCTGAGCGGCAAGAGCACGCACGCCGACCGCCTCGCCACCATCCGCGACGTGTCGCAGCGTTTCGGCGTGGTGATCGACACCCACACCGCCGACGGCGTGAAGGTCGCGCGCGAGCACCGCAGCGCCGGCGTGCCCATGGTGGTGCTCGAAACGGCGCTGCCGATCAAGTTCGCCGAGACCATCGTCGAGGCCCTGGGCCGCGAGCCCGAGCGCCCGGCCGCTTTCGCGGGCATCGAAGCCCTGCCCAAGCGCGTGCAGGTGATGCGCGCCGACGCCGCGCAGGTCAAGGCCTACATCGCCGGCCACTGCGGCTGAGGCCCCGGCTCCGCGCGCATGCACGTCGTCGGCTTCGCAGGCTTCTCGGGTTCGGGCAAGACCACGCTGGTCGAGCAACTGATCCCGGCGCTGCGCCTGCGTGGCCTGCGCGTGGCGGTCATCAAGCACGCCCACCACAATTTCGACGTCGACCACCCGGGCAAGGACACCTGGCGCCACCGCGAGGCCGGCGCGGTGGAGATCCTGGCCGCCTCGCCCCGCCGTCTGGTCGTGATGCGCGAATTCGAAGCCGGCGCCGAGCACGACGTGCACGCGCTGATCGCGCGCCTGAGCGCCGCGCCCGACTGGGTGCTGGTCGAGGGCTTCAAGCGCAGCAGCCTGCCCAAGGTCGAGGTCTGGCGCGAAGCGAGCGGCCAGCCCGTGATCTACCCGGGCCAGCCGCGGGTGCTGGCCATCGCCACCGACAGCCCCGCCGCGCTGCCCGAACCACCCGCACGCCCCGTGCTGGATTTGAACGCGCCCGATGACCTGGCCGCGTGGCTGGTCGACAATGCCAGCCGGTTCCACTACACGCCCCCCGCAGAGACATGAACGCCCCGGCCCGCGCTCCCCTGATGGCCCTGGACCAGGCCCTGGCCGCCCTGCTCGAACGCGCCACGCCCCTCGCCGGCACCGAGACCGTGCCCACCTTCGACGCTGCCGCGCGCGTGCTCGCACAAGACCTGGTGAGCGCGCTGCAGGTGCCCCCGAACGACAACGCGTCCATGGACGGCTACGCCGTGCGCACGGCCGACGTCACCGCCGCCGGCGCGGTGCTGCCCGTGAGCCAGCGCATCCCGGCCGGCCACGCGGGCGAGCCGCTCAAGCCCGGCACCTGCGCGCGCATCTTCACCGGCGCGCCGCTGCCCGCGGGGGCCGACGCCGTGGTGATGCAGGAAGACACGCGCGAGGTCGGCGGCGACCTGCACGCGGTGCACATCGACGCCGTGCCCGCACCCGGCCAATGGGTGCGCCGCGCCGGTGAAGACGTGACGCGCGGCGCCGTGGTGCTCGCGCGCGGCCAGCGCCTCGACGAGGCCGCGCTCGGCCTGGCCGCGAGCCTGGGTCTGGCGCAACTGCCCGTGGCGCGCCGCCCGCGCGTGGCGCTGTTTTCCACCGGCGACGAACTCGTGATGCCCGGCGAGGTGCCGCCCGAGGCCATGAAGCCCGGCGCCATCTACAACTCCAACCGCTTCTTCCTGCGCGCGCTGCTGCAGCGCTTCGGCTGCGAGGTGAGCGACCTCGGCATCGTGCCCGACCGGCGCGAGGCCACGCTGGCGGCGCTCAAGACCGCGGCCGACCACCACGACCTCATCCTCACGAGCGGCGGCGTGTCGGTGGGCGAAGAAGACCACATCAAGCCCGCGGTGCAGCAGCTCGGCGGGCTCGATCTCTGGCAGATCGCGATGAAGCCCGGCAAGCCCTTTGCCTACGGCCATGTGCGCCGCGACCCGGGCGTGCCCGGCGCCGCGCCCGGCGATTGCCACTTCATCGGCCTGCCCGGCAACCCGGTGTCGAGCTACGTCACCTTCCTGCTGCTGGTGCGGCCCTTCCTGCTCAAGCTGCAGGGCGTGAGCGACCCTGCGGCGCTGCGCCTGCCGCCGGCCATGGCCCTGCGCGCCGACTTCGCCGTGCCGCGCGCCGACAAACGCCGCGAGTTCCTGCGCGTGCGCCGCAATGCGCAGGGCGGGCTCGACCTGTTCCCCAACCAGAGCTCGGGCGTGCTCACCTCCACCGTGTGGGCCGACGGCCTGGTCGACAACCCCGCCGGCACCACCATCGCACCTGGCGACACCGTGTCATTCATCGCCCTGTCGGACCTGCTCGCATGAACACCATCCAGCTGCGTTACTTCGCGTCCATCCGCGAGGCCATCGGCACCGGCGCCGAGCGCATCAGCACCGCCGCGCCCACGCTCGCGGCCCTGCGCGACGAACTCATCGCGCGCGGCGGCGCCCACGCCGAGGCGCTGGCGCGCGGCCGCGCGGTGCGCGTGTCGCTCAACCAGACCATGGCCGACGAATCGGCCGCGCTGCCCGAGGGCGCCGAGGTGGCCTTCTTCCCTCCGGTCACGGGCGGCTGACATGAGCGCGCGCGTCAGCATCCAGACCGCCGACTTCGACCTCAGCACCGAGGTCGCCCTGCTGCGCCTGCAGGACAAGGGGGTGGGCGCGGTCTGCAGTTTCCTGGGCACCGTGCGCGACCGCAACGACGGCCAGTCGGTGAGCGCGATGGAGCTCGAGCACTACCCGGGCATGACCGAAAAGGCCATCGAGGCCATGATCGACCAGGCCTTCGAGCGCTTCGACATCCTGGGCGCGCGCGTGATCCACCGTGTGGGCCCGCTGCAGCCGCTCGACCAGATCGTGCTCGTGGTGGTGAGCTCGGCCCACCGCGGCCAGAGCTTCCAGGCCTGCGAGTTCCTCATGGACTACCTCAAGACCCAGGCGCCGTTCTGGAAGAAAGAGCAGACGCCCGAGGGCGCGCGCTGGGTCGACGCGCGCGTGAGCGACGACGCCGCGCTCGCGCGCTGGGGCATCCAGGCGCCCAACGCCTGAAGCCGCCATGCGCGCCGACGTCGAATCGCTCGAGCGCGCCACCCTGCAGGCCGTCGCGCCCGAACACGTCGACGACAGCGTGCCCGGCTGGCTGCTGCCCATGGACGGCGGCACCGTGGGCCGCGCCCAGTGCGCGGTGCCGCTGTCGCACGCCGCGCCCGATCCCGCGCTGATCGAGCCCATCGCCCAGCGCTACCGCGAGCGCGGTTTTGCGCCGGCCTGGCGGCTGCCCGACACCGAGGCTTTCGCCGCGTTCCACGCCGCGCTGGCGGCGCGCGGCTACACCCGCCGCCAGCCCACGCTCACGCAGACCCACACGGTGGCCGCGCTGCTGCAGAACGTGCCCGAACCGGCGCCCGACGGGGCGAGCGTGCGGCTCGCCGAGCGGCCCGACGCCGCCTGGCTCGCCATGTACCTGGGCGAAGGCCTGGACCCGGTCGACGGCGCGAGCCGCTCGCGTGCGCTTTCGCGCGCCGAGGGCACGCGCTTTGCCAGCCTGGTCGACGGTGGCCAGACCCTGGCCTGCGGCGCCGCGAGCTTCGGCCACGGCTGGCTGGGCGTGCATGGCATGCGCACCGCGGCGCGCCAGCGCGGCCGCGGGCTGGCCGCCCGGGTGGTGCGCGCCATGGCGCAGGAGGCGCAGCGCCGCGGCATCGAGCGGGTGTTCCTGCAGGTCGACGCCGGCAACGCGCCGGCCCTGGCGCTCTACCAGCGCCTGGGGTTTCGCACCGCCTGGGGTTACGCCTACTGGCGGCTGTGAGCCGGCCGGCCTTGACGCGGATCAAGGCCCCGCGGCCCCGGCCGGCTTGAAATCGGGCCCGCAGGCGCCATGTGACCTGCATTCCATTCTTCGGGGAGCAAGCCTCCATGCGTCTCGACAAACTCACCACCAAGTTCCAGGAAGCCCTGGCCGACGCCCAAAGCCTCGCGCTGGGCAATGACCACGCCTACATCGAACCCGTGCACCTGCTGCTGGCCATGCTGCGCCAGGCCGACGGCCCGCAGTCGCTGCTGCAGCGCGCGGGCGTTCATGTGCCCGGCCTCACGCAGGCCGCCGAGGCCGCCGTGAAGCGCCTGCCCCAGGTGCAGGGGCAGGAGCAGGTGCAGATCGGCCCCGAGCTCGCCAAGCTGCTGCAGGCGAGCGAGAAAGAGGCCATCAAGCGCGGCGACGCCTACATCCCGAGCGAGAACTTCCTGCTCGCGGTGGCCGACGCCAAGGGCGAGCTCGGCCGCATCGCCAACGAGAACGGCCTGTCGCGCAAGAGCCTGGAGGCCGCGGTGGCCGCGGTGCGCGGCGGCCAGAACGTCAACAGCCCCGAGGCCGAAGGCCAGCGCGAGGCGCTCAAGAAGTACACGCTCGACCTCACCGAGCGTGCGCGCGCCGGCAAGCTCGACCCGGTGATCGGCCGCGACGACGAGATCCGCCGCGCCATCCAGGTGCTGCAGCGGCGCAGCAAGAACAACCCGGTGCTGATCGGCGAGCCCGGCGTGGGCAAGACCGCCATTGTCGAAGGCCTGGCGCAGCGCATCGTCTCGGGCGAGGTGCCCGACAGCCTCAAGGGCAAGCGCGTGCTCAGCCTGGACATGGCCGCGCTGCTCGCGGGCGCCAAGTACCGCGGCGAGTTCGAGGAGCGCCTGAAGAGCGTGCTCAACGAGCTCGCCAAGGACGAGGGCCAGACCATCGTCTTCATCGACGAGTTGCACACCATGGTGGGCGCGGGCAAGGCCGAGGGCGCGATGGACGCGGGCAACATGCTCAAGCCCGCACTCGCGCGCGGCGAGCTGCACTGCGTGGGCGCCACCACGCTCGACGAGTACCGCAAGTACATCGAGAAAGACGCCGCGCTCGAGCGCCGCTTCCAGAAGATCCTGGTCGACGAACCCACGGTCGAGGCCACCATCGCCATCCTGCGCGGCCTGCAGGAGAAGTACGAGGTGCACCACGGCGTGGACATCACCGACCCGGCCATCGTGGCCGCCGCCGAACTCAGCCACCGCTACATCACCGACCGCTTCCTGCCCGACAAGGCCATCGACCTGATCGACGAGGCCGCGGCCAAGATCAAGATCGAGATCGACTCCAAGCCCGAGGTCATGGACCGGCTCGACCGCCGCCTGATCCAGCTGCAGATCGAGCGCGAGGCCGTGCGCAAGGAAACCGACGAGGCTTCGCAGAAGCGCCTGGGCCTGATCGACGAAGAGATCGAGCGGCTCAAGAAGGAGCTCGCCGACCTCGAAGAGATCTGGAAGGCTGAGAAGGCCCAGGCCCAGGGCTCGGCCCAGGTCAAGGAAGAGATCGACAAGCTGCGCCACCAGATCGACGAGTTCACCCGCAAGGGCGACTTCAACAAGGTGGCCGAGCTGCAGTACGGCAAGCTGCCCGAACTCGAGAAGCGCCTGAAGGACGCGCAGGCCGCCGAGACCGGCAAGAAGGAAGGCGGCCGCCCGCAGCTGCTGCGCACCCAGGTCGGCGCCGAAGAGATCGCCGAGGTGGTGGCGCGCGCCACCGGCATTCCCGTGAGCAAGCTCATGCAGGGCGAGCGCGACAAGCTGCTGCAGATGGAAGACAAGCTGCACCAGCGCGTGGTCGGCCAGGACGAGGCCATCAGCGCCGTGGCCAATGCCATCCGCCGCTCGCGCTCGGGCCTGTCCGACCCGAACCGCCCCACGGGCTCCTTCCTGTTCCTGGGCCCCACGGGCGTGGGCAAGACCGAGCTGTGCAAGGCGCTCGCGGGTTTCCTGTTCGACAGCGAAGAGCACCTGGTGCGCATCGACATGAGCGAGTTCATGGAGAAGCACTCGGTCGCGCGGCTCATTGGCGCGCCGCCCGGCTACGTGGGCTACGAGGAGGGCGGCTACCTCACCGAATCCGTGCGCCGCCGCCCCTATTCGGTGCTGCTGCTCGACGAGGTCGAGAAGGCCCACCCTGATGTGTTCAACGTGCTGCTGCAGGTGCTCGACGACGGTCGCCTCACCGACGGCCAGGGCCGCACCGTGGACTTCAAGAACACCGTGATCGTGATGACGAGCAACATCGGCTCGCACCTGATCCAGGCCATGGTGGGCCAGCCCTACGACGAGGTGAAGGACGCGGTGTGGGGCGAGCTCAAGAACCACTTCCGGCCCGAGTTCCTCAACCGCATCGACGAGACCGTGGTGTTCCACGCGCTCGACGCCAAGCACATCGAATCGATCGCGGCGATCCAGCTGCAGGCGCTGCAGAAGCGGCTGCAGGCCATGGACCTCAAGCTCGAGGTGGCGCCCGCGGCGCTGGCCGAGCTCGCCAAGGTGGGCTTCGACCCGGTGTTCGGCGCGCGCCCCCTGAAGCGCGCGATCCAGCAGCGCATCGAGAACCCGCTCTCCAAGCTGCTGCTCGAAGGCCGCTACCCGCCCAAGTCGGCCATTCCGGTGGGCGTGGACCCGGTGCGCAACCCGGGCGTGTTCGAGTTCGGCGACGCGCTGCCCATGGCCTGAGCCCGGCCGCGGGGCCGCTCAGGCGGCCTCGTCGTCGGGCTCGGCGGGCACCAGCGCGCGCGTGTCCTGCAGAAAGCCCTGCGAGGCCAGCCGCACGGCCAGGGGCTGCACGTCTTCGTCGAGCAGGCGCGAGAGCTCGCGCAGGCTGCGCCGGCCGTTGGCCAGCAGCAGCAGGGTGTGCGCCCGGCGGTCGAGGCCGTCGGGCCGGGCCAGGGCTTGCCAGGCCTGGTGGGTGCGGGTGTACAGCGAGGTCTCCATCGTTGATCGAAACGGTGCACGGGGCGCATGACACGGGCTTGAAACACCCCCGGGCTTCAAGGGATAAACAAGATCCGGGCCAGCCCCGGTGCCGACCGCCCGCGCCCCCCGCCTGACCGATCGGAAGCCCAAAGCCTTGGGTCGTCTGGAAATCGGCCGATCTGCACATTGTTCACGCCCGGGCCGGCTATAACCCAGACCCTGCCCTCGTCACGCAATCTTGATCCACTGGCCATGTCGGTGCCCTCCAACCTGCTCGAGCACTGCTTCGACGAAGCGGTGCGCCACGCCGCCCCGTCGCTGGGCCGTTGCATCGATCTGGCGGTCGCCAGCCTGCAGCAGGAGGAAAAAGACCAGCGCGACGTGGCCCAGCGCGACCGCTGCGCCCGCGCCTGGTACACGCTGCTCAAGCACCGCCAGGGCTGGGGGCCGGCCTTCGCCCAGCGCCTGAAAGCCGCGCTGCACGCGGGCTACCACGAAGGCAACACCTCGTCGCTGGCGCTGCTGTCCAACTCCGAGTTGCTGGCGCTGGTCGACGAAAGCGCGGTCAACGAATCCATTGAATCGGCCAAGGTGCTGCAGAACCTGCTGCCCGAGGTCGAACAGGCGCTGGCCGTGCTCGACGCGCGCATGAGCTCGCTGATCGGCCTGGACACGGTGCACGCCGAGAAGAACCCGCTGCGCCCGTCCATCTACGTGCGCGTGCTGCGCGACCAGCTCATCGCCTCCGAAGGCGACGCCGAGGTGCGCACCCTGTGGATGCGCCACCTGGCCGCGCCGCTGGGCCGCGAACTGCGCTCGCTGTACGAGCAGCTCGCGCTCATGCTGCAGCGCGCCAACGTGCAGGAGGCCAGCTACCGCGTGCGCCTGGTGGCCGACCCCCAGGCCAGCAAGCCGCCGGCGCCGCCCAAGCGCGACCTGCTCGATTACGAATTCACCGCCGGCGGCGTGGCCGTCGAACCCGCGCGCGACGCCCAAGGCCAGACCGCGCCCAACGCCGACACCGTGTGGCTGCCGCCCATGGCCGATCTGGCGCGCACCGCGCCCATGCTCGACCACGACGTGATGCAGCAGTTCCTGGAGCAGGGCGGGCCGGCCTTCGAGCAGCCGCTCGACCAGCACTACTACCGCGCCATCGAGCGCGAGCGCGCCGAGCTCGCGGCCCAGGCCGCGCTGCCCGTGCTCGACGACGTGGTGCTCGAAGAAGAGCGTTCGCGCTTCCGCGGCCTGCCCGCGGTCGACCGGCCGGTGCGCCACGTGAGCATCGGCTCGCAGCTCAATGCCCAGACCTGGGGCGAGGTGGCCAGCGCCACCGAACGCTCGCGCATGCTGCTCGATCTCAAGGCCCACGCGCAGTCGGTGGCGCAGGCCGTGGGGCTGGACGTGGTGCGCAAGCTGGTCAACCAGGTCGCGCGCGACCCGCTGCTGCTGGCGCCGGTGCGCGAGGCCGTGGTGGCGCTCGAACCGGCGCTGCTGCAGCAGGCCATGACGCAGCCGCGCTACTTCAACGAAGACGCGCACCCCGCGCGCCGCCTCGTCGAAAGCGTGGCCCAGCGCAGCTTCCGCTACAACGACGAATTCAGCGAAGAGTTCGATTCCTTCTTCGCGCCCGTGCGCGACGCCTTCCGTGAGCTCAACACGCGCGCCGCGAAAGAGCCGCAGGCCTTCGGCGAAACCCTGGAGAAGCTGCGCAGCCACTGGCGTTCGCAGGACGAGCGCGAGGAGAAGGTCAAGAGCGAGCGGCTGCAGGCGCTGCGCCACGCCGAAGAGCGCCAGGCCACGGCCGACCGCATCGCCTGGGACCTGAGCCAGCGCCCCGACGTCGAGGGCGCGCCGGCCTTCATCCTCGATTTCATCTACGGCAGCTGGTCGCTGGTGCTGGCCTCGGCCGAAATGGGCCTGCCCGACACGCAGGAGCGGCTGAACGCCTACCGCAAGGCCGTGTCCGACCTGCTCTGGAGCATCAAGAAAGACGTCACGCTGCGCCGCCCGGCCGAGCTGTTCCGCATCGTGCCCGGCCTCGTGAAGACGCTGCGCGAGGGCCTGGATCAGCTGGGCAAGTCGCCCGCCGAAACCCAGACCTTCTTCGACGCGCTGATGCGCCTGCACGAGCCCGTGCTCGGCCTGCGCCGTGCCCGTGTGCGCAGCGAGAGCGGCCAGTCGGGCCCGGCGCCGCTCGAAGACGAGGCCACCGTGCTGCTCACGCTCGAAGAGATGGCGCCGGCCACGCCCGAGCAGCGCACGCCCAAGGCCGCGGCCCAGCCCTGGCTGGGCAAGCAGGAGATGGCGCACGCGGGCTTCGAAGACACCATCGCCACCGACTTCGACAGCCTGCACAGCGACTTCGATTCGAGCAACGGCTCGCTCGACGACGAGATCACCTTCGACGCCGAGCAGCTGCTGCTGTCGCTGCGCGAGGGCGCCTGGGTCGACCTGTACTCGCACGGCGAATGGCTGCGTGCGCAACTGATCTGGGCCAGCAACCGCGGCACGCTGTTCATGTTCACCAGCCGCGGCGGCCGCGCGCACTCCATGACCAAGCGCGTCTGCGTGCGCCTGATCCGCAGCCGCTGGCTGCGGCCGGTGGAATCGCGCCCGGTGGTGCAGGCCGCGCTCGAAGCGGTGATGGCGGCCGGCCCGCCGCCGGTGCTGGAGCCCGTGAGCGTGCACTGAGACCGGCCCGGCCGGGGCGCAGGGGCTACCATCCCGGTCCATATGTCCACCGCCACCCTCGGCGCATTGCCGCCCGCCAACCCCGTTCCCCTCAAGCAGGACGCCGCCGTCATCGGCCTCGTGGGCCTGGCCCACGCCTGCTCGCACTTCTCGCACCTGCTGCTCGCGCCGCTGTTCCCGGTGTTCATCCGCGACTTCGGCCTGAGCTTTGCCGACGTCGGCCTGCTCATGACCGTGTTCTTCGTGATCTCGGGCGTGGGCCAGGCGCTCTCGGGCTTCCTGGTCGATCGCGTGGGCGCGCGGCCGGTGCTGTTCGCGGCCATCGGCTGTTTCCTGCTGGCCGCGCTCGCGGCCTCGCAGGCCACGGGCTACGGCGGCCTGATGCTGGTGGCGGTGCTCGCGGGCCTGGGCAACGCGCCCTTTCACCCCTGCGACTTCACCATCCTCAACCAGCGCGTGTCGCCCGCGCGCCTGGGCCATGCCTTCAGCGCGCACGGGCTCACCGGCAGCCTGGGCTGGGCGCTCGCGCCGACCTTCCTGGTGGGCATCACGGCGCTGAGCGACTGGCGCACCGCCTACCACGCGGCCGCGCTGTTGTACGTGGCGGTGCTCGCGCTGCTCTGGTGGCAGCGCGACAAGCTGCTCACCGAGGTGGTGGTGCGCGCGCCGCAGGCCGCGGGCGGCCCGCCTGCGGGCGGCGACCTGGGCTTTCTGCGCCTGCCCGTGGTGTGGTGGTGCTTCACCTTCTTCCTCTTCTCCACCATGACGCTCGCGGTGGTGCAGAGCTTCGCGCCTTCGGTGCTGCAGGCGCTGCACGGCGTGTCCATGCAGGCCGCCACGCTCACCGTGAGCGCCTACATGCTGTGCTCGGCAGCCGGCATGTTCGCGGGCGGCTTCCTGATCGCGCACGCGCAGCGGCGCGCGCTTTCCAGCGACACCATCGTGGCCTGGAGCATGGGCGCGGGCGCGGGGCTCATGCTGCTGTGCGCCACCGGCTGGCTCGGCGGCACGGGCACCGTGGTGGTGCTGGCCCTCACGGGTTTTGCGGTCGGCGTGGCCGGCCCGAGCCGCGACATGCTCATCAAGCGCGCCACGCCCAAGGGCGCCACGGGCCGTGTCTATGGCACCGTGTACTCGGGTCTGGACGTGGGCTTCGCGATCGCGCCGCTGGTGTTCGGTGTGCTCATGGACCGCGGCTGGTACGCGGCCACGATCGCGGGCGGCGCGCTGGCGCTGTTGCTCGCGGTGGTGGCGGCCCTGGGCGTGGGCAAGCGCATCGCCGCGTCCTGACCCGCTGCCGGGTTTTCTGCTTCCCTGTTCACCTTCCTCATCGCGTCTCACCATGTCCCAGATTGCCGGCCATCTGCTCGTCCAATGTCTGATCGAACAGGGCGTGACGCACGCCTTCGGCGTGCCGGGCGAAAGCTACCTGGCGGTGCTCGACGGCTTTCACGCCCACCGCGACCGCATCCGCTTCGTGACCTGCCGCCAGGAAGGCGGCGCGGCCTTCATGGCCGAGGCCCAGGGCAAGCTCAGCGGCCGCCCGGGCGTGTGCTTCGTGACGCGCGGGCCTGGCGCCACCAACGCGTCCATCGGGGTGCACACCGCCTTCCAGGACAGCACGCCCCTGGTGCTGTTCGTGGGCGACGTGGCCAGCGACGCGCGCGACCGCGAGGCCTTCCAGGAGGTGGATTTCGCGGCCTTCTTCGGCCCGTCCACCAAGGGCTTCGCCAAGCGGGTGGAGCGCATCGACGACGCGCGCCGCATCCCCGAGTACGTGGCGCGCGCCTTTGCCACCGCCATGAACGGCCGACCTGGCCCGGTGGTGCTGGTGCTGCCCGAAGACATGCTCACCCACACGGTCGAGGCCGCGCCGCTGCCGCGCGTGGAGCCGGTGCAGGCCTGGAGCGACCCGGGCGCGCTGCGCACGCTGCGCACGCTGCTGCTGGCGGCCGAGCGGCCCCTGGTGATCGCGGGCGGCGGCGGCTGGACGCCGCAGAGCGCCGCCGCGCTGCAGCGCTTCGCCGAGAACTGGCAGCTGCCGGTGGCCAACGCCTTCCGCTTCCAGGACACCTTCGACAACCACCATCCGCAGTACGCGGGCGACGTGGGCCTGGGCATCAACCCCGCGCTGGCGCGCCGCGTGCGCGAGAGCGACCTGCTGATCGCCATCGGCCCGCGCCTGGGCGAGAGCACCACCGGCGGCTACACGCTGATCGAAGCGCCGCTGCCCCGGCAGAAGCTGGTGCACATCCACAGCAGCGCCGAAGAACTCGGCCGCGTGTACCAGCCCGCGCTGGCCATCCAGGCCAGCATGAACGCGGCCGCGCGCAGCCTCGAGGTGCTCACCGCGCCGCCCGCGCTGCCCTGGGGCGAATGGACCTCGGGCTGCCATGCCGACTACCTGGCCAACATCGATCCGGCCAACGGCGGCGTGGCGCTGCCCGGGCCGATCGACATGCCCGCCATCGTGCACACGCTGCAGCGTCTGCTGCCCGAAGACGCGGTGCTCACCAACGGCGCGGGCAACTTCGCGAGCTGGCTGCACCGCTTCTACCGCTACCCGGGCCTGGCGCGCGGCCACAAGACCCAGCTCGCGCCCACCAATGGCGCCATGGGCTACGGCGTGCCCGCGGGCATCGGCGCGGCCATCGCCACCGGGCGGCTGGCCTTCACCATCGCAGGCGACGGCGACTTCCTCATGAACGGGCAGGAACTCGCCACGGCGGTGCAGCACGGCGCCCGGAGCATCGTGCTGCTGCTCGACAACGGCAGCTACGGCACCATCCGCATGCACCAGGAGCGCGAGTACCCGGCGCGCGTGAGCGGCTCGGCGTTGGCCAACCCCGATTTCGTGGCGCTCGCGCGTGCCTACGGCTACGCGGCCGAGCGCGTGGACACCACCGCGGCTTTCGAGCCCGCGCTGCAGCGCGCGCTCGCGCACCCGGGCGGCACGGTGATCGTGGTGCCGCTGGACGCCGAGGTGATCACCACGCGCGGCACGCTCAGCGCCATCCGCGCCGCCGCGCTGCAGCGCTGAACGCCCGGCGCGCGGCGCCCGCCGGCGTTTGGTGAATGGATCACAAAACGCCGGTCATCAGCACACAGCGGACTTTCCCCATCCGGTGGAACACTGCCTGCCAACAGGAGGTTCCCCATGTGGCAAGCAACTGACAAGATCCGCACGACGCACACCGGCTTTCCCGCCGAGACGAGAACGCTCAGCGAGGCCCATCTGCTGCGCGTGTTCGACGAGATCGACTACGGCATGCTGCTGCTCGACGCGCAGGGCCGCATCCTGCATGCCAACCACCTGGCCCGCCACGAGCTCGCCCAGCGCCGCCTGCTGCGTGCGTGCAGCGGCAGCCTCCTGGGGACCACGCCCGAGCACAGCGAGCGCATCCAGCAGGCGCTCGACGCCGCGCTGCGCGGCCAGCGCCGCCTGGTGTTGATGCGCGAACAGGAGCGCGATCTGTCGCTGGCCTTCACGCCGCTGTCGCACCCGCTCGAGGACGACGCGCCCACGGTGCTGGTGGTGATGTCGCGCCAGAACGTGTGCGACAACCTCGCGGTGCGCATGTTCGCGCGGGCCCTGGCGCTGAGCCCGACCGAAGAGGTCGTGCTGCTCGCGCTGTGCCGCGGCCTGGACATCAACGAGATCGCGGCCGAGAACGGCGTGGCCGTGTCCACCGTGCGCAGCCAGATCAAGACCCTGCGCGAGAAGGCCGGTGCGTCCAGCATCCGCCGGCTGCTGCAGCGCATCAACAGCCTGCCGCCCGTGGTGCCTGCCTTGCGCATCGTCACGCCGGTCACGCACAATCCGGCCGGTTACAGCCACCCCTGACCCTCCCGGATGTCCCCAGGCAGCGCTCCGATCGATTCCCGCAACACCCAGCACATCGAAGCGCTCGCGGCCCAGGGGGTGCACCGCCACTACCGCCGCGGCGCGCTGCTGATCCAGGAAGGCGACACCGGCGACACGCTGTTCATCGTGCTCAAGGGGCGACTTCGGGCCTTCGTGGCCGACGCCTCGGGGCGTGAGCTGACCCTGGGCCTGTACGGCCCGCTCGAGTACGTGGGCGAGATGTCGCTCGACGGCGGGCCGCGCTCGGCCAACGTGGAGGCGGTGGACACCACCACCTGCTCGGTGATCACCCGCCAGACCCTGCTCGGCTACATCGCCGACCACCCCGAATTCGCGCTCGAACTCATGGCGCGCGTGATCCGCCGCGCGCGCCTGGCCACCGAAAGCGCGCGCAGCGTGGCGCTGATCGACGTCTACGGCCGGCTGGTGAAGCTGCTCAACGAGTGGGCGCGCGAGCCCAACGAGCGCGGCGAACGCCCGCTGCGCGAGCGCATCACCCACCAGCAGATCGCCCAGCACCTGGCCTGTTCGCGAGAGATGGTGAGCCGCCTGCTCAAGGACCTGGAAACCGGCGGCTTCATCGCGGTGCGCGAGCGCTGGATCTGGCTGCTGCGTCCGCTGCCGGCGCGCTGGTAGGCGCGGCCGGCGCGGTTGCCACCGTCAACCGAGCGCGTTGAGCAGCCGCCTCGCCACCTGGGGCGCCGACGAGCTCGTGCCCGCGAGCCGCACTGTGCTGCCGCTGAGGCTGCCCGTGCTGCGCATGCCCCAGAGCGCGGTGTTGCTGTCGCTCGGCGCCAGCGTGTCGGGCGCGGGCTTCACGCCCGGGCGTTGCGGCCGCTGCGGATCGGGGCTGGGCTTTTGCGGCGAATAGCGCGCAAAGCGCGACAGGCGCTCGGGCCCGCTGTCGGTGGCCCGGGTGCCGCCCGCGCTCAGCGTGCGCTGCCCGGTGGCCAGGCTGTTGAACACGCCGCTGCGGCGGATCGGCGTGGGGTTGTCCGCGTGGTCGATCCAGCCGCCCAGGTTGCCCTGGGTGTCGTAGCGCCGGTCTTCCAGGTAGGACTGGCGCGCGCCGGTGTTTGTGCCCAGGACCACGTCGTCGCGCTCCACGTAGGCGTCGAAGGTCACGGGCGTGCGGCCCTGGTTGTGCAGCCGCACCTGCCAGGCCCCGAAGGGCGCGAGCGCACGCCCGGGCTCGCGGCTGAACGTGGGCTCGAGCGCGAGCAGCGCGCAGGTGCCGTGCGCGCCGAGCGCGGTGGTGGTCGGGTAGATCAGGGTCCACTGCGGCACGCCGCGCGCATCGACCCACATGCCCGATTCCCCCGGCCGCAGCGTCACGGCCTGCGCGGGCCGCTCGGGCGGCTGCACCGTGATGGCCACCCCGGCCGCGTTCGCCGGCAGCCAGATCTCGAGGAAGCTCTGCGTGCGGTCGTCGGGCTGCACGCGCCAGTGCAGTTCCAGCGCCTCGCGCGGTGCCAGCGTGGCGTTGGCGTGGGTGCGGCTCTGGTAGGCGTTGCCCGCGGGCAGGGCGATCTGCAGCCGGCCGTCCAGGCGCTCGATGAGCTCGTCCATGGCGGCTTCGAGCAGCGAGGTGCCGTCGTGCGGGCCGGCCAGCGTGCCCCAGCTCACGTTGACCACGATCTCGGCGTCGTCGGCGGCGTGCGCGACGATGTAGTGCAGCGCGTCGAGCACGCCGACGTTGAGCGCGCCGCCGGAGGTGTCGAGCACGTTGGCCCAGTCGAGCTGCACCGCGATCACCGGGCAACGGCTCGCGAAGTCGTTGAGGCCGGGGGCCAGCAGGCCGCCCGGCGCGGTGGCCAGGCCGCACACGTGCGTGCCGTGGTTCACCGGCCGCGCCAGGTCCCAGAGCTGCAGGTAGCGGTAGAGCGCGTCTTCGTCGAGCTGGCCGCGGCGCGTGAAGCTGGCGATCGCGCTGTCGATCGCGTGGCCGGTGAGCGCGTGGCCGTAGCCCAGGTCGGGCGGCGTGGGGCCGGCGCGCGTGGGATCGAGCGGTACGCGCTCGTGATCGGGCGAGCCGGGCCAGGGGCCGCCGTACAGATTGTCCTGACGCCAGAAATGCTTCACGCGCGTGCGGCCCGCGGCGTCGCGGAAGGCCGCGTTGGCCACCGCCAGACCGCCGTCGATCAGGCCCAGCACCGGGCCGGGCACGCGCTGCGGCGGGGGCAGCGGCTGCTGGTGGCGGTGGCAGCAGTCCTTGAGCGCGACGGTGTGCTGGTCCACCGGCAGGCCGAGCTCGAAGCGCTCGATGAGCGAGCGCACCACGTGGCCCTGGCGCCAGTGCTCGAAGAACCGCCGCGAA
Organism: Hydrogenophaga crocea; assembly: GCF_011388215.1. Taxonomy (NCBI): domain Bacteria; kingdom Pseudomonadati; phylum Pseudomonadota; class Betaproteobacteria; order Burkholderiales; family Comamonadaceae; genus Hydrogenophaga; species Hydrogenophaga crocea. The sequence goes on along the minus strand of NZ_CP049989.1, from coordinate 1,955,638 downwards.
ACGCGCGCCGTGCAGTGGCGCAGGCCCGGGATCAGCAGGTAGGCCTGCGGAATCTGCAACCAGCGGCTCGACGAGGCGTCGACGAGCTCGCGCACGTCGGCGCCCTCGCGCAGGCCGATCACGATCGGCAGCCACTTGGGCTGGTCATGGTGGCCGGGCCGGTGGTAGCCCACGAAGCCGTCGGCCTCGGCCCAGGCAAGGTAGGGGTCCATGCCGTCGATCGCGCCCGGCGCGGACCAGTCGATGCCGGTGAAACGGCCGCGCGGCAGCGGCGCCCAGCTCACGGCCACTCCTTGAGCGCCTCTTGCCACAGCCACGAGAGCAGCGGCCCTTCGGGCACGCGCTTGCCTTGCGCGGCGCGGGTGTAGGGCTGGCCGCTGGGCAGGTCCATGGGGTCGTCGAGGCTGAAGTCCTTGGGCGCGCCGTCGGCCTCGCGGAACAGGGCCGAGTGGAAGCCGCGCTCGTGCACCTTGCCGCCGGTGGCGCGCGCCACGATGAACTCGGCCAGCGCGGTGCCCAGCAGGCGGCCCGCGGCGCTGTCGATCGGGTAGTGCACGCCGGCCACGGTGCGGTTGACCGCGATGCGCGCGGCCAGGCGCTGCAGCTGCTCGCGGCAGGCCTCGCCGTTGCCCGGCTGCGTGCCCTGGGGCGGGGCGGCGGCGTCGAGCAGCTTCTGCAACAGCACCGCGATCAGGAAGCCCTCGGTGGCGTGGCCGCTGGGCCAGGCGCCGTGGCCGGGCGTGGCGATCATGGCCTGGATCTGCGGCGAGAACTCGTCGGGCCGCGTGATCGAGAACGCCACCTTGATGCGCTGGATGATGGGCGCGGCGACGTTGTAGGCGAGCTCGATGAGCTGCAGCGTCTTGGCGTGGCGGTGCGAGGTGAGGCCGATCACCGACGACCAGAAGGCCACGGGATAGCCCATTTGCTCCACGATTTCCAGCGAACGATCGGGGCGCAGGTCGGCATAGGCGGCGACGAGTTGCAGCTGCTGCTGGATCAGGCGTTCGTCGGGGCCGGTGAGCGTGACCAGCGTGTCGCTGCGGCCGCGGTGGCTGTAGACCAGCGTGGCGGTTCGGCGGCGGTTGTCGGTCTCGAGCGAGACGCCTTCGCGGGCCTCGAAGTCGATCGCGAACAGCCGCGGCTCGGGCGCCCAGCGCTTGAGGTTCTGCTCGTTGTCGTTGAAGGTGGGCCACTTGACCTGGAGCACCGGCCCCTGGAACGGGCCGACGATGGCCGCGCGCGAGAGGGTGAGCGCGTCGGCCGAGGCCAGCGCATTGGCGGCGCCCATGCCGCTCATGCCGGACATGCCCGACATCCCGCTCATCCCCGACATGCCGGACATCCCCGACATGCCGCTCATTCCAGACATTCCACTCATGGTTTCCTCCTTGGTCAGTGTTCGCGCAGGCCCAGGGCCCGCAAGGCGTTGGCGCCGCGTTGGCGCAAGCGGCTCGCCGAGCCATAGCCCAGGAAGCGCGCGACGGTCAGGTCGGGTTGCAACGACAGCAGGGTGTTGAACGTGTCGCGCGCCTCTGACGCACGGCCCAGTTCGTGCTGCGCCGTCATCAGCACGCGCAGCGTGGGCAGGTGGTAGCGGTTGTGCTTGAGCGAGGCCTCGCACAGCGCCACCACCCGCTCGAGCTGGTCGGCCACCAGGTAGCCGTTCGCCGCGAGCATCTGGAAGTAGTAGGTCTGCGGGTCCACCGGCGACAGGCGCAGCGCGCGTTCGCAGGCCTCGACGGCCAGCGCGGGATCGCCCCACATGGTGTTCCAGAAGCCCATGTAGAGCCAGGCCATCGGGTCGTTGGGGTTGATCGTGGTCGCCTGCTCCAGCAATTGCCGCGACGCGCCCACGTCGTCGCCCAGGTGGCACAGCGCATGGCCCTTGATGGCCATCGCCAGCGTGCTGTTGGGCTCGAGGTCCAGGGCCCGGTCGGCCATGTCGATGGCCTCGCGGAAGGCCTGTGCGGGCTCGGGCGCCAGGCCCTGCACCACCTGCATGATGTGCCACTTGGCCAGCCACGCGCACGGCGTCGCCACGCGCTTGTGCCGCTCGATCACGGCCATGAGCAGTTGCTGGCTGCGCTGCAGGTCGCGCGGTGTCGAGCGGTGCATCAGCGTGATGCCGCCGAGCATGAGCGCATTGCTCTCGAGCTGCGGCAGCGGCTGCACCAGCGACCGCTGCACCACGTGGTGCAGCACCGCGTTGGACGTGGCCTCGCTCAGGCGCGTGACGAGCTCGCTCTCGAGCTGCACCAGGTCGAGCGTGTCGCCCGCCAGCCGCTCGGCCCACACCACCTCGTTGCGGCGGTTGTCGCTGAGTTCGGCGGTGATCACCACCTTGTCGCCAAAGGTCACGTAACTGCCGCTGAGCGTGTACGAGGCTTCGAGCCGCTGGCCGACCTCGGCCGCAGGCGTGCCGCGGCCGCGGAAGGCGCTGGTGGACAGGCGCGAGATCACGCGCAGGTCCTGGCTGCGCGAGAGCTGGGTGATCACGCCGTCGGCGATCAGCTCGCCGATCACGAACTGCTCGGCCGCATGGCTGCGCGTCTCGAAGGGCACCACGGCCACGCCGGGGCGGAAGTCGCTCGCCGATTCGGCCGGCGTGGGCAGGCGCACCACCGGCGTGTGCGCGTTCACCGGCGACACGGCCCAGGTGCGCACCGGTTCGGGCCAGTGCTTGAGGTAGCTCTCGCCACGGTCCTGCACATCGGCGTCCACGCCCACCACGATGGCGTCGTACACGCTGGCCGTCACCACGGTCTCGCCGGGCGCGGCCAGGTCGGCCACGCGCGCGGCCAGGTTCACGCCGTGGCCGTACACGTCGGTGTCGTCCACGTAGAGCCGGGTGGCGTTGATGCCCGCGCGCAGGTAGAGCTGCTGTGCCGCGGGCAGGTCCCGGTTGGCCTCGTCGAAGTGGCGGTGCAGCGCCAGCGCGGCGCGCACCGCCTGCGCCGGGTGCTCGAACTCGGCCAGCAGGCCGTCGCCCAGGCTCTTCACGAGACGGCCGCCGCGCTCGGGCAGCACCTGGGTGGTGGCGAAGTGCACGAAGCCGCGCCACAGCGCCACCACCTGCGCCTCGTGCGTGGCCATGAGCCGCACCGATTCCACCAGGTCGATCACCAGCACCGTCTTGTGCCGCATGGGCGGCAGGGCCATGCCACCGGCGGCGGGCGCGGTGGTGAGAGACGGTGGGGCGGAGGGGGTGCTCATGCGCGCTTGTTACAGAACGTCTCAGTTTCGCATAGGTGATCGACCGACCGATGCCCTGGGGCCGATGGGCGTCCGGAAACGACAAAGCCGACGGAACGTCGGCTTTGTCGGGGGGAACGCGCCGCGCGGCGCGTTCGGGGCACGATCACTTGAGGTGGTCGTTGACCAGCTTGGTCAGTTCGAACATCGTGACCTGGGCCTTCTTGAAGATTTCCTTCAGCTTGGCGTCGGCGTTGATGAGGCGCTTGTTCACGCTGTCCTGCAGCTTGTTCTTCTTGATGTAGTCCCAGACCTTCTTGGTCACTTCGGTGCGCGGCAGGGGGCTGGCGCCCACGATCGCGGCCAGAGCGGCGCTGGGGGTCAGGGGCTTGAGGAAGGCGGCGTTCGGGGTGCGCTTCTTGGCGGGAGCGGCCTTCTTCGCGGGGGCCTTCTTGGCCGGGGCGGCTTTCTTGGCCGGAGCGGCCTTCTTCGCCGGAGCGGCCTTCTTGGCGGGGGCGGCCGCCTTCTTGGCCGGAGCGGCTTTCTTCGCCGGGGCAGCGGCCTTCTTCGCCGGAGCCGCCTTCTTGGCCGGCGCTTTTTTCGCGGCGGCTTTCTTCGCAGTTGCCATGTTGATGATCCTTCTAGAAGTTGATGTACGCCTGCGGAGAACGCGCTCTCGCACAAGCGTGTTGATGCTAATGGAGTTGTTTGCGCCTTCCAAGGAGGAAACGCGCTTCACGCGCGTGAACGCCCCGGGGTTTCGCGGGTTTGTAGAGGGGAAAACAACACTTCTCCCCCCGGGGAACGCCCAGGGAGCGCCCTGGGGCGCCCCAGGGCGCGGTGCGTCAGGCCGTCAGGCCCTTCCAGAGCATGTACGCGGCGAGCACGAAGAGGATGCCCGCGAACACGCGCTTGAGCATCTTCACGGGCAGCGCGTGCGCGGCCTTTACGCCCAGCGGCGCCATCAGCACGCTGGTGCTCGCGATCACCAGCAGCGCGGGCAGGTAGATGTAGCCGAGCGAGGCCGCGGGCAGGTTGGCCACGCCCTGGCCCGACACCACGTAGCCCAGGGCGTTGGCGAGCGCGATCGGAAAGCCCAGCGCGGCGCTGGTGGCCACCGCGTTGTGGATGGGCACGTTGCACCAGGTCATGAAGGGCACCGAGACGAAGCCGCCGCCCGCGCCTACCAGACCCGAGAGGAAGCCGATGACACCGCCCGCGCCGAGCTGGCCCGCGGTGCCCGGCAGCGTGCGCGAGGCCTTGGGCTTTTTGTCGATCAGCATCTGCGTGGCCGAGAAGCTCACGAAGGCGGCGAAGAACAGCGCGAGCCAGCTGCCCTTGAGCACCGCGAACACACCCAGGCTGGCCACGCCCGCGCCGATCACGATGCCGGGCGCGAGCCGCTGCACGATGTCCCAGCGCACGGCGCCGCGCTTGTGGTGCGCGCGCACGCTCGAGATGCTGGTGAAGATGATGGTGGCCATCGAGGTGGCGATGGCCATCTTGACGGCGAGGTCGGGTGCGACGCCGCGGCCCGTGAGGATGAAGGTGATGAAGGGCACCATCAGCATGCCGCCACCGATGCCGAGCAGGCCTGCGAGGAAACCGGTACCCACACCGAGCAGCGCGAGCTCGGCGATCAACAGGGGTTCAAGGGGCATGGGAGAGAAAAGGTGTCTGCGGTTGGGCGCCGGGCCGGTAGCCTGAACCGGGGTTCAGGTGGGCGAGGGCAACGCGGCTTCGGGTTCGTCTGACGCGAGACGCTCGCACCAGCCGCGCAATGTACCAAGCCCGTGCTCAATGAGCATTGGTTCAAGGACATGAGAGCCCGACGGAACCGCAGACAAGCGCGATTCTAGAAGCAGTGCGCCGCGCGATCGGGCCATCGGTCGGCATACCCCCGTGCGATGACGGGCGGTGCGGCTCAGAGCAGCCTTCCGTCCTTGTCGAGCGTCTGGTCGAGCCGTCGCATCAGGTCGTCGACGCGCTGCTGCGTCTGCGCATCGATCGGGTCGTTGTCGAAAGCGCCGCCGGCTTCGGCAAAGGCGCTCGCGTCGCCCTGTGCGAACGACGAGGCCTGGAACTGCTGCTGGGCCTCGGCTTCGCGCTCGGCCTGCTTGCGTTCGAGTTGCGAGAGCTCGAAGGCGAGGTTGAGCGAGGCCAGCACCGCGATGCGGTCGCGCGCCTTGACCTTGCCCGCGTCGCGGATGCGGCACATGGCCGAATCGACGCGCTCCACGGCCTCGAGCAGCAGCGCCTCGCCGCCCACGGGGCACGAGAGCAGATAGCTCTGGCCCATGATCTGGACCTCCATCTGCTTGTAGCCGGGCTTGTTCATGTGCTCTCCTTGCGCTCTTCGGTGGCGGGCAGCCGCTCGAGCAGCGCGTCGATGCGCGCGCGCGCCGCGAGCAGGCGCGACTTGAGCGAATCGCGCTCGGCCTGCAGGGCATGCACCTGCTCGACGAGCAGCGCGTTGGTGCGCTGTAGCTCTTCGTGGCGCAGCAGGAGCCGCTCCACCTTCTCGGTGATCTGGTCGAGTTGCTTGGAGGCGGCCATGGCGGTTGCGATCCTTGATGCGTCGGTCATTGTAGGCGGCGCTCGCGCATAGAATGCACGCCGTTGGTGCTCGCGGCGCGGTTCACGCGCCGCAGTTCAACGGGAAGCAGGAGGGCGAGCCGCCGACGCGGCGAACCTAACCTGCGCTGCCCCCGCAACGGTAAGCAGACGAGACGACCGGCGGCCCCAGGCCGCCGGAAGCTCCGGCCCCATCACACCGCCACTGGCGCGCACCGCGCACCGGGAAGGCGATGGGGTTCGGTCTGCCAGCCCGGATACCGGCCAACGAGGTGGTGGTGCCGCGCCAGCGGCGCCACCGTGATGCCCAGGCACCGTCGGGGAAGGCGGTGAGGGCTCTGTGCTTGTGTGTTCAACATGAAATCCCCTGCCTTGCGCGCGCCCCTGGCCGTGCTCCCCCTCGCCTGTGTGGCCTCGCTGGCCACGTTCGCCGCCGCGCCCGTGTCCGCCCAGAGCGCGACCGACGTGACCCTCAAAGACACCGTGGTCACGGCCACGCGCGTCGACACCCGCAGCGACGCGCTGCTCAGCGACGTGGTCGTGATCGACGCCGACACGGTGGCGAAATCCACCGGCCGCACGCTGTCTGAGCTGCTCGCGCGCCAGGCCGGCCTGCAGCTGGTGGCCAACGGCGGCCGCGGCAAACAATCGAGCCTGTTCGTGCGCGGCGCCGAAGCGCGCCAGGTGCTGCTGCTGGTGGACGGTGTGCGCTACGGCTCGTCCACCGCGGGCGCGCCCAACTGGGACAACCTGCCGCTGTCGGCCATCGACCGCATCGAGGTGCTCAAGGGCCCGGCCTCGGCGCTGTACGGCAGCGATGCCGTGGGCGGCGTGGTGCAGGTCTTCACCAAGCGCGGCGTCAAGGGCTTCCAGCCCGAGGCCAGCGTGACCGTGGGCAGCGAAGGCCACCACGAAGTGGCTGCCGGCGTGCGCGGCGGCACCGACAGCTTCAGCTACAGCCTGCACGCGAGCTCGCTGGGCGAAAAGGGCTTTTCCTCGACCAACCCGCGCGTGGGCAGCAACTTCAACCCCGACCGCGACGGCGCCAGGCAGGACGTGCTCAGCGGCTCGTTCCGCTGGGCCTTCGCCGAGGGCTGGTCGACCGACCTGAACCTCACGCAGGCCGAGGGCGTTAGCCGCTTCGACCAGGGGGCGGGCAGCTTCGACACCCGCTCGGTCACCACCACGCGCGTGCTCGGCTGGGGCCTCACGCGCCAGTGGAACGCCGACGCGCGCACGCGCCTGACGGTCGCGCGCAGCGACGACGACGGCGACAGCTACGGCACCACGCCCGTGGCCTCGGTGTTCAACACCGCGCAGACGCAGATCACGCTGCAGCACGACCAGGCCACGCGCCTGGGCACGGTGCTGCTGGGCGTGGAATCGATCAAGGAAGCGGTGTCGGGCACGCAGGCCTATGCGGTGAATTCGCGCACCACCGACGCGGCCTTCGTCGGCCTCACGGGCGGCCTGGGCCAGCACCTGTGGCAGGCCAACCTGCGGCGCGACGAGAACTCGCAGTTCGGCGGCGCCACCACCGGCTTCGCGAGCTACGGCTACCAGCTCACGCCGAACTGGCGCCCGCACCTGGCCTACGGCACCTCGTTCAAGATGCCGTCGTTCAACACGCTCTACTACGTGTCGCCCTTCTTCACGGGCAACCCCACCACGCAGCCCGAGCGCGGCAAGAACCGCGAGTTCGGCCTCACCTACACGCGCGGTGCGCACGAGCTCAAGCTCACGCGCTTCGACAACCGCGTGCGCGGCTTCATCACGCTGCAGCCCGTGGTGGTCAACGTGCCGCAGGCGCGGCTCGAAGGCTGGTCGCTGGGCTACACCGGTTCGGCCGGCGCCTGGTCGTGGTACGGCAACCTCGAACTGCTGGACGCGCGCAACCTGCTCACGCGCCAGAAACTCGCGCGCCGCGCCGACGAAACCCTCACCGCCGGGCTCGACCACCGCATCGGCGCCTGGACCTGGGGCACCGCGCTGCAACTCGTGGGCGAGCGTTTCGACAACGCGGCCAACACCGTGCGCCTGCCGGGCTTCGGCACGGTCGATGCCTACGTGCGGTACGCCCTCACCAAGGACTGGTCGCTCGCGCTGCGCGTGAACAACATCGGCGACAAGGACTACCAGACCGCCAACGGCTACAACCAGCCGGGCCGCGCGGCCTACGTCACGCTGCACTGGGCGCCCAAGCCGTGACGCACAGCACCGCGGCCATCCTCGTGGCGGCCCCGGCCTCCGGCCAGGGCAAGACCACCGTGGCCGCGGCGCTGGCCCGCCTGCACGCGCGCGCCGGCCGGCGCGTACGCGCCTTCAAGTGCGGGCCCGATTTTCTGGATCCGCACTGGCTCGCAATCGCGAGCGGCCACCCGGTGCACAACCTCGACCTCTGGATGACCGGCGAGGCCGATGCGCGCGCGCGGCTGCACGCCGCCGCGGGCGAGGCCGACCTGATCGTGGTCGAGGGCGTGATGGGCCTGTTCGACGGCCAGCCCAGCGCGGCCGACCTCGCGCAGCGCTTCGGCCTGCCCGTGCTCGCGGTGATCGACGCCTCGGCCATGGCCGGCACCTTCGGCGCGCTGGCCTTCGGCCTGCGCCACTTCCGCGCCGGCCTGCCCTGGGCCGGCGTGCTCGCCAACCGCGTGGCCGGCGAGCGCCACGCGCAGATGCTGCAGGACGCGCTGGGCGAGGGCGCACCGGACTGGCTCGGTGCGGTGATGCGCGACGCCGCCTTCTCGCTGCCCGAGCGCCACCTCGGCCTCACCGTGGCGTCCGAGCTGCCCGACGCGCTGGCCCGGCTCGACGCCGCGGCCGACGCCCTCGCGACCACGCCACTGGGCGCGATGGACAGCGCCGCACTCGCGCGCTGGACCGTGATCTTCGACGCCCCCGAGCCCGCCCCCCACATCGGCCGCCCGCTCGCGGGCCGCACGGTGGCGATCGCGCGCGACGCCGCCTGCTGCTTCATCTACCCCGCCAACCTCGACACGCTGCGCAGCCTGGGCGCCGAGCTGGCCTTCTTCTCGCCGCTGGCCGACGAGCCCTTGCCACCGTGCGACGCGGTGTGGCTGCCCGGCGGCTATCCCGAGCTGCACGCGGCCGCGCTGAGCGCCGCGCAGCGTTGCCGCGCGGGCCTGGCCGCGCACCTGCAGGCCGGCAAACCGGTGTGGGCCGAGTGCGGCGGCATGCTGCTGCTCATGGACACGCTGCGCCCGCACGACGGCAGCACGCACCGCATGTGGGGCCTGCTGCCCGGCGAGGCCGCGCTGCAGCCGCGCCTGGTGGCGCTGGGGCCTCAGCAACTCGCGCTGCCCGCGGGCACGCTGCGCGGCCACACCTTCCACCATTCGCGCACCACCTCGCCGCTGGCGCCTGCGGGGCACACCGAGCCCCCGCGCGGCGGCCCGGGCGAGGCGCTGTACCGCCACGGCGCATTGCGCGCGAGCTACTTCCACGCCTGGTTCGCATCCAGCCCTGCGGCCACGGCTTCGCTGTTCCTGGAGGAACCCGCGCCATGAGCCGAGGCCCGCAGCGCATCGTCTGCCTCACCGAAGAAACCACCGAGTGGCTCTACCTGCTCGGCGAAGAGGCGCGCATCGTGGGCATCTCGGGCTACACCGTGCGGCCGCGCCGCGCGCGCGAGGAAAAGCCCAAGGTCAGCGCCTTCCTCAGCGCCAAGATCGACAAGATCCTCGAGCTGCGGCCCGACTGCGTGTTCGGCTTCTCCGACCTGCAGGCCGACATCGCCGCCGCGCTGATCCGCCATGGCGTGCAGGTGGTGGTGTTCAACCAGCGCAGCGTGGCGCAGATCTTCGACATGCTGTTCCAGGTGGCCGCGCTGGTCGACCGCGTGGCCGAGGGCCAGGCCTGGATCGACCGCACGCGCGCGCGGCTCGACGCCATCGCCGCCGCGGGCCGCGCGCTGCCGCGCCGCCCGCGCATGTACTTCGAAGAATGGGACGACCCGTGCATCAGCGGCATCCGCTGGGTCTCCGAGCTCATGGGCATCGCCGGCGGCGACGACTGCTTCCCCGAGCTCGCCGCCATGCCCTTGGGCAAAGACCGCATCATCGGCGAGCCGCAGCGCATCGTCGAGCGCGCGCCCGACATCGTCGTGGGCTCGTGGTGCGGCAAGAAATTCCGGCCCGAGCGCGTGGCCGCGCGCGCCGGCTGGCAGGCCGTGCCCGCGGTGCGCGACGCGCAGCTGTTCGAGATCAAGTCGGCCGACATCCTGCAGCCCGGCCCGGCCGCGCTCACCGACGGCGTCGAGCAATTGCACCGCATCGTGCTGCAGTGGAGCGCGCGCCATGGCTGACACCGCGCCCGTGTTCGCGCGCAGCGAATTCATCCTGGGCGGCCAGCGCAGCGGCAAGTCGCGCCGCGCCGAATCGCTCGCGCGCCAGTGGCTCGACGCCGACGCCACCCACCGCGCCGTGCTGATCGCCACCGCCCAGCCCTGGGACGAGGAGATGCGCGCGCGCATCGCGCGCCACCAGCGCGAGCGCGCCGCGCGCGTGCCCGGCATGGTCACGCTCGAAGAACCGCTGGCGCTGGCCGAGGCGCTGGGCGCGCAGGCCGCGCCGCACACCCTGGTGGTGGTCGACTGCCTCACGCTCTGGCTCACCAACCTGCTCATGCCCGCCAGCGGCGAAGCCGCCGACCCCGCCGCACCGCAGGATGCGCTGGTGCGCGCGATCGCCGCGGCCCCCGGCCCGGTGGTGCTGGTGGGCAACGAGATCGGCCTGGGCGTGATCCCGCTGGGCCGCGAGACCCGCGCCTTCGTCGACGCGCTCGGCGGCCTCAACCAGGCCGTGGCGCGCGCCTGCGAGCGCGTCACCTTCATGGCCGCCGGCCTGCCGCTCATCCTCAAATCGCCATGAACCCGATCCGCCTGTTCTTCGCGCTCGCGCTGGGCCTGTGCAGCGCGCTGCACGCGGCCGAGATCCGCATCACCGACGACCGCGGCGTGGCCGTGACGCTGGCGCAGGCGCCGCAGCGCATCGTCTCGCTGCTGCCCTCGCTCACCGAAACCGTGTGCGAGCTCGGCCAGTGCCACCGCCTGGTGGGCGTGGACCGTTACTCGAACTTTCCCGCCGCGGTGCGCGCGCTGCCCAAGACCGGCGGCGGCATCGACCCCAACATCGAGGCCATCGTGGCGCTCAAGCCCGACCTCGTGCTCATGGCCACCTCGTCGCGCGGCGTGCAGCGGCTCGAAGGCTTCGGCCTCAAGGTGGTGGCGCTGGAGCCGCGCAGCGCGGCCGATGCGCAGCGCGTGATGACCAAGCTCGGCACCCTGCTCGAGGTGCCCGACGCGCAGCGCATCTGGCGCGCGATCGACGCCGGCGTGTCGGCGGCCGCGCAGTCGCTGCCCCAGCGCGCGCGCCCGCTGCGCGTGTACTACGAGGTCAGCACCGGCGGTTACGCGGCCGGGCCGGGCTCGTTCATCGGCGAAACCCTCACGCGCCTGGGCGTGCAGAACATCGTCACGCCCGATCTGGGGCCGTTTCCGCGCATCAACCCCGAGTACGTGGTGCGCGCCAACCCCGACCTGATCCTGATCGGCGTGCGCAACGCCGCGGGCCTGGAGCAGCGCCCGGGCTGGCGCAACCTGCGCGCGCTGCGGGAGCAGCGCGTGTGCATCTTCAGCACCGACGAGTCCGACGTGCTCGTGCGGCCCGGCCCGCGCATGGCCGAGGCCGCGCGCATCCTCGCGCGCTGCATCGAAAAGAAAGGCCAGGGCGCATGAACGGCCGCGCGCACAGCCTCTGGCTCGCCGCGGCGCTGATCGCGGCCGGCCTGCTCGTGCTGCTGCTCGGCGCGGGCGTGGGCAGCACCGGCTTGGACAGCGTGCTCAACGCGCGCCACGACCCCGTGGCCTGGCAGATCCTCTGGGACATCCGGCTGCCGCGCACCCTGGGCGCATGGGTGGCGGGTGGCCTGCTGGGCCTGGCCGGCGCGGTCGCGCAAGGCCTGTTCCGCAACCCGCTGGCCGACCCCTATCTGCTGGGCAGCGCCTCGGGCGCGGCCCTGGGCGTGGCGATCGCACTGGCCCTGGTCGGCACCAGCGCCCTGGCCACGCAGTGGCTGGTGCGCCTGGGCCTCACGGGCGCGGCGTTTGCGGGCGCGGTGGTGGGCGTGGTGCTCACGCTGGTGCTGGCGCGCGGCGTGCAGCACACGCTGCGCCTGCTGCTCGCGGGCGTGATCGTGGGCGTGGTGCTCGGCGCCGCGCGCGACCTCGTCACCATCGCCGAGCCCGACACGCTGCAGGCCATGCAGGGCTTCATGCTCGGCACCACGGGCTTCGTGGGCTGGGCCGCCTGCGGCGTCATGGCCGCCATGCTGCTGGCCGCGTTGCTGGTGTCGGCGCTGCTGGGCCGCGTGCTCGACGGCCTCGCGCTCGGCGAGGCCACCGCCATCAGCCTGGGCCTGCCGCTGGCCGCCGTGCGCGCCGTGCTGGTGGGCGTGCTCGCCCTGGCCACCGGCGCGGCCGTGGCGCAGACCGGGCTGATCGCCTTTGTGGGCCTGGCCGCGCCGCACCTGGTGCGCTCGCTGGTGAAGACCACGCACGGCCGCCTCGTGGTGCTCAGCGCCTTCATGGGCGGCTTGCTGCTGATGGCGGCCGACGTGCTCGCGCGCTGGGTCATCGCGCCGCAGGAACTGCCTGTGGGCGTGCTCACCGCGGTGCTCGGCGGCAGCTACCTGCTCTGGCTCATGCACCGGCGGCGCCGGCCCGGGGGTGGCCTGTGAACGCCGCGCTGCAGACCACCGCGCTCGGCGTGGTGCTCGGCGAGGCCGAGGTGCTGCACGGCGTGTCCATCGCGCTGCCCGCGGCGCGCTGGACCAGCGTGGTCGGCCCCAACGGCGCGGGCAAGTCCACGCTGCTCAAGGCGCTCGCAGGCCTGCTGCCGCACAGCGGCGAGGTGCAGTTGCTGGGCCGCCCGCTCGCGGCCTGGCGCGGCCGCGAACGCGCACGCGCCCTGGCCTGGCTGGGGCAGGGCGAACACGGCGCCGACGACCTGAGCGTGTGGGACGTGGCCATGCTGGGCCGCCTGCCGCACCAGGCCTGGCTGGCCCAGCCCTCGGCCGCCGACCGCGCCGCCGTGGAGCAGGCGCTGCGCGCCACCCAGGCCTGGGACTGGCGCGAGCGTGCGCTCGGCGCGCTCTCGGGCGGCGAACGCCAGCGCGTGCTGCTCGCGCGCCTGCTCGCGGTGAACGCGCAGGTGCTGCTGATGGACGAGCCCCTGGCCAACCTCGACCCGCCGCACCAGGCCGACTGGCTGCAACTGGTGCGCGGCCTGGTGGCGCAGGGCAAGACGGTGGTGAGCGTGCTGCACGAGATCGGCGTGGCGCTGCACGCCGACCGCCTGCTGGTGGTGGACCAGGGCCGCGTGCGCCACCACGGTGCCTGCGACGACCCCGCCACCCACCGCGCGCTCGAGGCCGTGTTCGACCACCGCATCGCGATCCACCAGTTGAACGACCGCTGGGTCGCGCTGCCGGTCTGAGCCGCCCGCTTTCAAGGAAACCCCATGCAGATCGAATCTCCGCCGGTGGACCGCGACACCCCCAAGCCGCAAGGCGAGCGCCGTGGCCTGGTGCTGGTGCACACCGGCAACGGCAAAGGCAAAAGCACGGCGGCCTTCGGCCTGGCGCTGCGCGCGCACGGGCGCGGCAAGGCGGTCAAGGTCTACCAGTTCATGAAGGTGCCTTCGGCGCGCTTCGGCGAACACCGCCTGTTCGAGCAACTGGGCATACCCATCGAAGGCCTGGGCGACGGCTTCAGCTGGAAGAGCCGCGACCTCGAGCACTCGGCCGAACTGGCCCGCGCCGGCTGGGCCCGGGCCGAGGCCACGCTGCGCGCGGGCGAGCACTTCATGGTGGTGCTCGACGAAATCATGTACCCGCTGCGCTACGGCTGGGTGCCGCTGGACGCGGTGCTCACCGCGCTGCGCGAGCGGCCGCCGCACGTGCACGTGGTGCTCACCGGCCGCGGCGCGCCCGACGAGCTGATCGCCCTGGCCGACACCGTCACCGAGATGGCGCTGGTCAAGCACCACTTCAACGCCGGCGTGCCGGCCCAGCGCGGCATCGAAGATTGATGAGCGAGCTGCCCCAGCCTCCCGTTGCCGACGCGGTCATCACCGAACTGGTGGTCTGCACCACCTGCCGCCCCGAAGGCGATTCGCGCGAGGCGCCCGCGGCCGGCGCCACGCTGTTCGAAGCCGTGCAGCACGCGCAGTTCGACCTGCCCGCCGAGGCCCTGCGCCGCGTGCGCGTGCGCGGCCAGGCCTGCATGAGCGCCTGCGGCCGCGCCTGCACCCTGGCCTTGCAGGCGCCTGGCAAACCGAGCTACCTGTTCGGCGACCTGCAGCCCGACGCCGCCACCGCGCGCGACGCGCTGCGCTGCGCCGCGATGCACGCCGAGGCCGCCGACGGCCAGCTGCTGCGCAACCAGCGGCCCGAGCGGCTGCGCAACGGCATCCTCGCCAAGCTGCCGCCGCATGGGGCGCAGGCGACGGGATGAGCGCGCTGACGGACGCGGTGGCGGATGCGGTGACAGGCGCATGGCCCGCGGGCCTGGTGCTGCCGCTTGCGGCGCTGCTCGCGCTCGCCATCGACCGGGTCTTCGGCGAGCCGCCCGCGCGCTGGCACCCGGTGGTGGCCATGGGGCATTACCTGGGCTTCATGGGGCGGCGCATCGCGCCGCTGCCCGTCCAGGCCGAGTCGCGGCGCGCGCGCGCCTTCGTCGGTGGCGCGCTGGCCTGGTGCCTGGGCGCGCTGCTGGTGCTGGCCCTGGCCGTGGCGCTGGGCTGGGTCGCGCGCAGCGCGTCCGGTTGGGCCCAGGTGCTGCTGCTGGGCCTGCTGCTCAAACCCCTGCTGGCCTGGCGCATGCTGCGCGACGAGGTGGCGGCGGTCGAGGCCGCGCTCGGCCAGTCGCTGGATGCCGGCCGCGCGCGCCTGGGCTGGCTCGTGAGCCGCGACGTGGCCGCGCTCGACGCCGCGCAGGTGCGCGAGAGCGCGATCGAGTCGCTGGCCGAGAACCTCAACGATTCGGTGGTCGCGCCGCTGTTCTGGTTCGCGCTTGCGGGCCTGCCCGGCGCCGCGCTCTACCGCTTCGCCAACACCGCCGACGCCATGTGGGGCTACTGCGGCGAACGCAACGGCCGCGACTGGACCTGGGCCGGCAAATGGGCCGCGCGCGCCGACGACGCGCTCTCCTGGCTGCCCGCGCGCCTGACCGCGCTGTTGCTGTGCGCGCCGCGCCACTGGGGCGCGCTGCGGCGTGAGGCGCGCCGCACGCCTTCGCCCAACAGCGGCTGGCCCATGGCAGCCATGGCGCTCGCGCTGGGCCTGTGCCTGCGCAAGCCCGGCGTCTACGCGCTGCACGCCCAGGGCCGCGCGCCCGAGGCCGCCGATACTGCGCGCGCCTTGCGCCGCGCGGGCCGCGCGGTGGGCGCGATCGCGTGGCTGGCCACGGTGGCCGCGGTGGCGGGCGCGTGGGGAGTGATCGCATGAACCCGCTGCAAGCCACCCACGGCGGCAGCGACGCGCTCGGCGTGCCGGCCTTCGATTTTTCGACCAACGCCAACGCCTGCGGGCCGTGTCCCGCCGCGCTCGCCGCGGTGCAGGCGGCCGACCCGCGCCACTACCCCGACCCGGCGAGCACCGCGCTGATCGAGGCGCTCGCGCGCTTTCACGGCGTGGCGCCCGAACGCATCGTGCCCGCCGCGAGCGCGAGCGAATTCATCGGCCGCATCACGGCCTGGGTGGCGCGCGCGGGCGGTACGCGCGTGTGGCGGCCCGCCCACGCCTATGGCGACTACGCGCACGCGGCCGCGGCCTGGCGGCTCGCGCCGGTGCACGGCCCCGCGCAGGCCGACCTCGCCTGGCTCTGCGAACCCGCGAGCCCCACCGGCGGGCCCGAGCCGGCCGCTGCCGACGTGGCGGCGCAGGCCGCCACCGTGGTGCTCGACCGCGCCTACGAACCGCTGCGCCTGAGCGGGCGCTCCAGCCTGGACACGCGCGACCTCGATCGTGTGTGGCAACTCTGGACACCCAACAAGGCCCTGGGTCTCACGGGCGTGCGCGGGGCTTACGCCATCGCGCCAGCGGGCGCCGAAGACGCCGCGCAGGACCTGCGCGCGCTCGCGCCCTCGTGGCCGCTGGGCGCGCACGCCGAAGCCATGCTGCTGGCCTGGACCACGCCCGCCGCGCAGCAGTGGCTGCGCGACAGCCTGGACACGCTGCGCGCCTGGAAAGCGCAGCAGGTGGCGCTGTGCGAGGCGCTGGGCTGGACCGTGCTGCCCGGCGGGGCCAACTTCTTCGTTGCCCGGCTGGCCGATGCGGCCCAGGCCGGGCTCTTGCCCGCGTTGCGCCGCGCGCACGGCGTGAAGCTGCGCGACTGCGCCTCGTTCGGCCTGCCGGGCCACGTGCGGCTCGGCGTGCGGCCGCCCGACGAGCAGCGCGCGCTGCAGCAGGCCTGGCGCGCCGCCGCCGGTGACAATCGCCGCCCTGTTCAAGAGGAAAGCCCATGACCCCGATCACCGAACACCCCGTCACGCTGCACCCGCGCGCCGCCGCCGTGGCCCTGGAAACAGGGCGCTGGTCGGTCGAGCAGATCGAGGCCCTGTTCGCGCTGCCCTTCGCCGAGCTGCTGCACCGCGCGCAGACCGTGCACCGCGAACACCACGACCCGCAGGAGGTCGAGCTGGCCACGCTGCTGTCGGTGAAGACCGGCGGCTGCCCCGAAGACTGCGGCTACTGCCCGCAGTCGGTGCACTTCGACACCGGCGTGCAGGCCGGCAAGCTCATGGGCGTGGACGCCGTGCGCGCCGCCGCTCAGGCCGCGCGCGCCGCGGGCGCCACGCGCTTTTGCATGGGCGCGGCCTGGCGCGCGCCCAAAGACCGCGACGTCGAGGCCGTGGCCGAGCTGGTCCGCGCCGTCAAGGCCGAAGGCCTGGAGGCCTGCGCCACGCTGGGCATGCTGGCCGAGGGCCACGCCGAGCAACTGCGCGACGCCGGACTCGATTACTACAACCACAACCTCGACAGCGACCCCGGTTTCTACGGCGACATCATCAGCACGCGCGATTACCAGGACCGGCTCGACACGCTGGAGCGCGTGCGCGGCGCGGGCGTGAAGGTCTGCTGCGGCGGCATCGTGGGCATGGGCGAGTCGCGCCGCCAGCGCGCGGGCCTGATCGCACAGCTCGCCAACCTCGCACCCGACTACCCCGAGTCGGTGCCCATCAACCACCTCGTGAAGGTGGCGGGCACGCCGCTGGCCGATCAGCCCGACCTCGACCCCTTCGAGTTCGTGCGCACCATCGCGGTGGCGCGCATCACCATGCCGCGCGCGCGCGTGCGCCTGTCGGCCGGGCGCCAGCAGATGGGCGAGGCGGTGCAGGCCCTGTGCTTCCAGGCCGGCGCCAACAGCATCTTCTACGGCGACAAGCTGCTCACCACCGGCAACCCCGACGTGGCGGCCGATCAGGCGCTGCTGGCCCGGCTGGGCCTGCGCGCGCGGCAGGGCTGAAGCCCATGGCCGCGGTCTGCGTGATGGTGCTGGGCACCAGCAGCGGTGCGGGCAAGAGCTGGCTCGCCACGGCGCTGTGCCGCCATTACGCGCGCCAGGGCTTGAGGGTCGCGCCGTTCAAGGCGCAGAACATGAGCAACAACGCGCGGGTGGTGCAGGGCGGCGAAATCGGTTCTGCCCAGTACTTCCAGGCGCTCGCGGCGCGCGCCGAGCCCGAGGTGCGCATGAACCCCGTGCTGCTCAAGCCCGAGGCCGACACGCACAGCCAGTACGTGCTCATGGGCCGGGTCGACCCTGCGCTCACGGCCTTGCCCTGGCGCGAGCGCGGCGAGCGCGCCTGGCCCACGGTGCGCGCCGCGTTGCACGGCCTGATCGCCGAGCACGACGTGGTGGTGATCGAAGGCGCGGGCTCGCCGGCCGAGATCAACCTCATGGCCAGCGACATCGTGAACCTGCGCGTGGCGCGCGAGGCGAACGCGCGCTGCCTGCTCGTGACCGACATCGACCGCGGCGGCGCCTTCGCCCACCTCTACGGCACCTGGGCCCTGCTGCCCGAGGCCGACCGCGCGCGCATCCGCGGCTTCGTGCTCAACAAGTTTCGCGGCGACGCGGCCCTGCTCGCGCCCGCGCCCGAACAGCTGCAAGCCCTCACGGGCGTGCCCACGGTGGGCGTGATCCCCATGCAGTGGCGCCACGGTCTGCCCGAAGAGGATGGTGTTTTCGACGACCGCAGCAACGCCTCGGGCGCGGTGCACACCACGGTGGCCGTGGTCGCCTGGCCGCGCATCAGCAACCTCGATGAATTCCAGCCGCTCAAGAACGTGCCCGGCGTGCGCCTGCAGTGGGCGCGTTCGCCGGCCGAGCTCGCGCACCTGGGCGCAAGCGACGTGGTCGTGCTGCCCGGCAGCAAGTCGACCGCGGCCGACCTGGCCTGGCTGCGCGAGCAGGGCCTGGACCGCTGGGTGGCCGGGCACGCCGCGCGCGGCGGCCGGGTGCTGGGCGTGTGCGGCGGCCTTCAGGTGCTGGGCGAGGCGCTGATCGACACCGAAGGCATCGACGGCAACGCGCCCGGCCTGGGCCTGCTCCCGCTGGTGACCAGCTTCGCGCGCGACAAGACCGTGCGCCGCACCGACGCGCGCTTTGCTGCGCTCACCGGCCCCTGGGCCGCGCTCTCGCACGTGGACCTCAGCGGCTACGAGATCCACCACGGCCAGACCGCGCCGCACCCCGCCATGGCCGCGGCCGGCGCGCTCGCGAACGAGGTGCTGCCCGGCCTGGCCTGGCAGAACACCGCCGGCAACGTGCTGGGCCTGTACCTGCACGGCCTGTTCGAAGACCCGCGCGTGCTGCAGGCCCTGTTCGGCGCCACCGTTCCCACGCTGGACACGGTGTTCGACCGCCTGGCCGACGCGCTCGCTGCCCACCTCGACGCCGCCGCGCTCGACGCGCTCGTGGCGCCCTGACCACCCCGCCGAAGGAGACACCCCATGTCCTCGCCCGCCATGCCCCCCATTCCCGAGATCGACGACCTGCACGACGACGCGCTCGCGCGCGCGCTGCAGCACGCGCTCGACCACAAGACCAAGCCGCTGGGCTCGCTGGGGCGGCTCGAGCGCCTCGCGTTGCGCATCGGCGCCATCCTGGGCAGCGCCGCGCCGCGGCTGCGGGAGCCGCAGATGCTGGTGTGCGCGGCCGACCACGGCCTGGCCGCGCGCGGCGTGTCGGCCTACCCGAGCGACGTGACCTGGCAGATGGTGGAGAACTTCCTCGCGGGCGGCGCGGCCGTGAGCGTGCTCGCGCGCCAGCACGGCCTGGCGCTCACCGTGGTCGACTGCGGCGTGCGCCACGACTTCGCGCCGCGCGCGGGCCTGCAGATCCGCAAGATCGCGCCCGGCACGGCCGATGCGCTCGAAGGCCCGGCCATGAGCGCGGCCCAGCGCGATGAGGCGATCGCCAACGGCCGCGGGCTGGTGCGCGCGCTGCCGGGCAACGCGCTGCTGCTCGGCGAGATGGGCATTGGCAACACCAGCGCGGCCTCGCTGCTGCTCGCGCGCCTGGGCGGCTTCGACGTGGCCGACGTGACCGGTGCCGGCACCGGGCTCGACGCCGAGGCCGTGGTGCGCAAGATCGGCGTGCTGCGCGCCGTGCTGCAGCGCCACGAGGCCGCGCGCGACCCGCTGGCCGCGCTCGCGGCCTTCGGCGGCTTCGAGATCGCCACGCTGGTGGGTGCGGTGCTGCAGTCCGCGGCCGAGCGCCGCGTGATCGTGGTCGACGGCTTCATCGCGACCAGCGCGGTGCTGGTGGCCAGCCAGCTGCGCCCGCACGTGCTGCAGCGCTGCGTGTTCGCGCACCGATCGGGCGAGCGCGGCCACGCGCTGATGCTCGCGCACCTGCGCGCCGAGCCGCTGCTCGACCTCGGCCTGCGCCTGGGCGAGGGCTCGGGCGCGGCGCTGGCCTGGCCGCTGCTCACGAGCGCCTGCGCCGTGCTCAACGAAATGGCGAGCTTCGAGAGCGCGGGCGTGTCCACCGCCGGCAGCGATGCCGCCGTGGCCCGCACCTGAGCGCGCCGTGAACCCGCTGAGCCGCTTCCTCAGGCATTACCTGCTCGCGCTGCAGTTCTTCACGCGCGTGCCCGTGACCGGCCGCCTCGCCGACTGGGTGGGCTTCAGCCCGGCCATGCTGCGCGCCAGCGCCGCGCACTTTCCCGGCGTGGGCTGGTTGGTGGGCGTGGTGGTGGGCGCGGTGTTCTTCGGCCTGCTGTGGGGCCTGCCACCCGTGGCCGCGGCGCCCTGGGTGGCGGCGGTCGGGGCCACGGTGGCCGGCGTGTGCATGACCGGCGCCTTCCACGAAGACGGCCTGGCCGACCTCTGCGACGGCCTGGGCGGCAGCGCCGACCGGGCGCGTGCGCTCGAGATCATGAAAGACTCGCGCATCGGCAGCTTCGGCGCGATCGCGCTGGTGCTCGCGCTGCTGGCCAAGGTCGCCTTGCTCGCGCTGCTCGCGCAGACCGATGCGCTGCGCGCGGTGGCGGTGCTGTTCATGGCCCAGGTGGTGTCGCGCGGCACGCCGCTGCTGCTGATCTTCAGCATGGCCCACGTGGGCGACGCGGCCGGCTCCAAGAGCAAGCCGCTGGCCGACAGCCTGTCGGCGGGCGCGCTGTTCGCGGGCGGCCTGTGGACCGCCCTGGCGCTGCTGCTGGTGGCGGGGCTGTACCCGGCCGCACCCTGGTGGAGCGGCCTGCTGGGCGCGGTCCTGGCCGCGGCCTGGATGCGCCGCTGGCTCATGCGCCGCTTGCAGGGCTTCACCGGCGACGGCCTGGGCGCGACACAGCAACTGAGCGAACTGCTGTTCTACTTGGGCTTTGCCCTGGCACTTTCTCCGGCTTCATGAAACTCTGGTTGATCCGCCACGCCGCCGTGGCTTTGCCCGACGGCCTTTGTTACGGCATCACCGACGCGCCCGCGCGCGCCGACGCCACGCTCACGGCGGCGCAGGCCGCGGCCGCGCGGCTGCCGCGCTTCGTGCCGCTGTGGGTGTCGGGCCTGATGCGCGCGCAGCAACTGGCCGCGGTGCTGCAGCGCGAGCGGCCCGACCTGGGCGCCGCGCGCGTGGACAAGCGCCTCAACGAGATGGACTTCGGCCGCTGGGAAATGCAGCCCTGGGCCGCGGTGCCGCAGGCCGCGTTCGACGCCTGGACCGGCGACTTCGCGCAGCACCGCTTCGGCGGCGAGGAATGCACCCAGCAGGTGATCGACCGCGTGGCCGCGCTGATCCTGGAGCTGCACGCAGCGGGCGTGCAGGAAGCGGCCTGGGTGACGCACGCGGGCGTGATCCGCGCGGCGCTCTACCTCAAGGCCCACGGGCCGCGCCGCATCGCGTCGGCCGCCGAGTGGCCGCGCGAAGCGCCCGCGCCGGGCGGGCTGCTCGAACTCGGCTTCTGAGGCGCGCGGGCTCAGCCTGCGTAGCGGTTTTCGAGCGCCGACCAGCGATCGAAGCCCACGATGCGCTTGTACTCCTCGAAACCCACGCCGCTGCCCACCAGGCGCAGCTCGCCGCTGCGCAGGTCGGCCAGCGAGTCCTGCATCACGCGCACGCTGCGCATGAGCAGCGAGATGCCGTAGATCACGATGCGAAAGCCCAGGGTTTCGAGCTCGGCCGGGCGCAGGATGGGCGTGCGCCCGCCTTCGAGCATGTTGGCCATGAGCGGCGTGCCCGCGAGCGCGCGGCCGATCTGCTCGAGCTCTTGCACCGATTCGGGGGCCTCGATGAACAGGCCGTCGGCGCCCGCGCGCGCGTAGCGCTCGCCGCGGCGCAGCGCCTCGTCCATGCCGTAGACCTCGCGCGCGTCGGTGCGCGCGATGATGAAGGTGCGCGGGTCGCGGCGCTCGTTCGCGGCGGCGCGGATGCGGCGCTCCATCTCTTCGCAGGGCAGCAGTTCCTTGCCCGCGATGTGGCCGCAGCGTTTGGGCGAGACCTGGTCTTCGAAGAACAGCGCCTGCGCGCCCATCTTCTCGTAGGTGTGCACCGCGTGCACCACGTTCTTCACGTCGCCGTAGCCGTTGTCCACGTCGACCAGCACCGGCAGGTCGGACACCGCGAGGATGTCGCGCACGGCGGCCGAGATCTCGCCCAGCGTGGCCAGGCCGATGTCGGGCAGGCCGTGGCGCACGCCCACCACGGGGAAGCCGCCGATGAAGTAGGCCTTGAAGCCGGCCTGGCGGATCAGCAGGGCCGAGAGCGCGTCGTGCGCCCCGGGCAGCACCAGCGGGCGTTCGCTGGCGACCAGGTCGCGGAAGTGGGGGAGGGGCGCAGGGGAAGCAGAGGTCATGGTGGGGTCGATCGCGTTCATTGGTCCATCTTGATGCCGCCGGCCGCGATCACGCCGGCCCAGCGTTTGCCGTCGTCTTGCACCAGGCGTTCGAGCGCCTGGGGCGTGCCGCCCAGGGGCTCGGCGCCCTGGCGTTCGAACTGCGCGCGCAGGTCGGGGTCGCGCAGCACCGCGTTGAGGTGGCGGCTCAGCTCGGCCACCACCGTGGCCGGCAGGCCGGCCGGGCCCATGAGCGCGAACCAGGTGGTGCCGTCGAAACCGCTGAAGCCGGCCTCGCGCAGCGTGGGCAGATCGGGCGCGAGCGGCGAGCGCTCGGCACTGCCGATGGCGATCGCGCGCAGCTTGCCGGCCTGGGCCTGGGGCAGGGTCCACACGATGCTGTCGAAGGCGAAATCGATCTGGCCGCTGTTCAACTCGGGCAGGGCCTGGATGCCGGTCTTGTAGGGCACGTGGCGCGCGCGCAGGCCCGCGCGCTGCACGAAGTCGGCGGCAATCAGGTGGGTGACGGTGCCGTTGCCGCTGGACGAGTAGCTCAGTCCGCCCTCGCGCGCCGCGGCGATCTGCACCAGCTCCTTCACGCTCGTGACCTTGAGGCCCGGGCTCACCACCAGCACGTTGGGTGCCGAGGCGATGCGCGCGATGGGCGTGAAGTCTTTCACCGCGTCGTAGGGCAGGCTGCGCAGGTGGGGCAGCACCGCGTGCGTGCTGCTGGTGGCCAGCAGCAGGGTGTGGCCGTCGGCGGGCGCGCGCGCCACGGCCTGGGCGCCGATGGCGCCGGCGGCGCCTGCGCGGTTGTCGATCACCACCGGCTGGCCGATGGCCTCGCTGAGCTTGCTGCCCACGATGCGCGCGAGCGCGTCGGTGCTGCCGCCGGCGCCGAAGGGCACGATGATGCGCACCGGCTTGTCGGGCCAGCCGCTGGCGGCGCGTGCCGGGCCCACGCCGGCGCCGAGCAGGGCGGCGCCGAGCGCGGCCAGCAGGCGGCGGCGCGGGGTCGTGGTGGGGGCGCCGGGCCGGAGGGCGCGGCGCGCGGGGGGCAGGTTCATGCGGTCTCCTTCGTTGTGGGCGGCGGCCATGCAGCGGGTGAATGCAGGGCTGGTCCGCACTGTAGGAAGCTGGTCATAACGCGTCCAATGACGTTTCGCCATGCGTGCGCATGAAGCGCATTCATAATGTTTCGATGGACCTGCGACGCCTCGACCTGAACCTGCTGGTGGTGTTCGACACCGTGATGACCGAGCGCAGCGTGTCGCGCGCGGCCGACCGGCTCGCGCTCACGCAGCCCGCGGTGAGCCACGCGCTGGCGCGCCTGCGCGCCGCCTGCGGCGACGACATCGTGGTGCGCCGCGGCCGCGCCATGGTGCCCACGCCCAAGGCGGTGGCGCTGCAGGACGAGGTGCGTGCGCTGCTGCTGCGCGCGCAGCGCGTGTTCGCCATGGCCAGTGCCTTCGACCCCGCCGCCTCGCAGCGGCACTTCCAGGTGGGCTGCTCGGACCACGCCGCGCGGGTGGTGCTGCAGCCCGTGATCGGGCGGCTGCTGCACGAGGCGCCGCAGGTGCGCCTGCAACTGCTGCACGTGGGGCGCACGCACGCGGCCGACATGATCCGCTCGGGCGCGCTCGATCTCGCGCTCGGCGTTTTCAACAGCGCCGACGACACCATCGCCGTGCGCACCCTGGCCGAGGTGCCCTACGCCTGCTTCATGCGGCGCGGACACGCGCTGGCGCGCCGGCCGCTGACGCTGCAGGCCTATCTGCAGGCCGAGCACCTGCAGGTGCTGGTGCAGCCCGGCGCCTTTGGCGGGGTCGACCAGACGCTTGCGCGGCTGGGCCACGAACGGCGCATCCGGCTGGTCGCGGCGCACTTCGAGGTCGCCCTGGGCCTGCTCGAGTCGACCGACCTGCTGCTGACCGCGCCGCGCGACCTGCTGCCGCGGCACGCGGGCGAGCGCTTCAAGGCGGCCGCGGTGCCGTTCGCGCTCGACCCCTTCCGCCACCAGCTTGCGCTGAGCCGGCGCGCGGTGGACGACCCGGGCATCGCCTGGCTGGTGGCGCGGCTCGGCGGCGAGCGCGGGCCGCGGCTCAGCCTGTCGTCTTCGGCTTGAAGTCGCAATAGGCGGCCACGGCGCAGCGCCAGCATTGCGGCTTGCGCGCCAGGCACACGTAGCGGCCGTGCAGGATCAGCCAGTGGTGCGAGTCGACCGCATAGGCCGGCGGCACGCGCTTCATGAGCTGCAGCTCCACCGCAAGCGGCGTCTTGCCCGGGGCCAGGCCGGTGCGGTTGCTGACGCGGAAGATGTGCGTGTCCACTGCCATGGTGGGTTCGCCGAAGGCCACGTTGAGCACCACGTTGGCGGTCTTGCGGCCCACGCCGGGCAGGGCTTCGAGCGCCTCGCGGCTGCGCGGCACCTCGCCGCCATGGCGCTCCACCAGCAGGCGGCAGGCCTCCATGAGGTGGCGCGCCTTGCTGCGGTACAGGCCGATGGTCTTGATGTAGCCCTCCAGGCCTTCGAGCCCGAGGTCGAGGATGGCCTGCGGCGTGTTCGCCACGGCGAAGAGCTTGCGCGTCGCCTTGTTGACACCCACGTCGGTGGCCTGGGCCGACAGCAGCACGGCGGCCAGCAGCTCGAACACACTGGTGTATTCGAGCTCGGTCTGCGGCGTGGGGTTGGCGGCCTTGAGGGTGGCAAAGAAGGCTTCGATCTGCTCGCGTTTCATGGGCGCGCAGTCTATCGGGGTCAGCCCGGGGGCGGCGGCGGCGACGAACGCCGCCGGTTTGGTGACAATGCGGCTTTTGCCACGCCCGAGCCGTTTCGCCCATGCCCTTCACCACGCCTTTCGCCGACCGCCTGAACAACGTCGAAACCTCCGCCATCCGCGAGCTCTTCAAGCTGCTGGGCAAGCCCGGCATCATCAGCTTCGCGGGCGGCTTCCCCGACAGCAACATGTTCGACGTGGACGGCATTCGCGAGGCGGTGAACGCCGCGCTCACCGACAACCCCGGCGCCACGCTGCAGTACGGCGCCACCGAAGGCCACCCGCCGCTGCGCGAGCAGCTCGCGCAGTTCATGGCGTCCAAGGGCGCGCGCGGCGTGGCCGCGAACGACCTGATCGTGACCACCGGCAGCCAGCAGGCACTGGACCTGCTGGGCAAGACGCTCATCTCCCCCGGCGACAAGGTCATCGTCGAGGGCCCGACCTTCCTCGCCACGATCCAATGCTTCCGCCTCTACGGCGCCGAGCTCATCACCGTGCCGGTGGACGGCGAGGGCGCGCAGACCGACCGGCTCGAGGCGCTGATCGCCGAGCACAAGCCCAAGTTCGTCTACCTCATTCCCACCTTCGGCAACCCCAGTGGCGCGCTCACCAGCCTGGCGCGGCGCCAGGCCATCCTGCAGATGGCCGTGAAGCACGACACCCTGATCGTGGAAGACGACCCCTACGGCGACCTGTACTTCGGCGACGCGCCGCCGCCCAGCCTGCTGGCCCTGGCCGACAGCGTGCCCGGCGCACGCGAGCGCCTGGTGCACTGCGGTTCGCTGAGCAAGGTGCTCAGCCCCGGCCTGCGTGTGGGCTGGATGGTGGCGCCGGCCGAGCTGCTGGCCAAGGCCACCATGTGCAAGCAGTTCAGCGACGCGCACACCAGCACCTTCGCCCAGGCCACGGCCGAGCAGTACCTCAAGGCCGGCCGCATGCCCGGCACGCTGGCGCGCGTGCGCCAGGTGTACGCCGAGCGTGCCCGGGCCATGTGCCAGGCGCTGCGCCGCGAGCTCGGCGACGCCATCGAATTCGTCGAGCCGCAGGGCGGCCTGTTCGTGTGGGCGCGGCTCACCGGCGCGGGCGGCAAGGTGAGCGACGGCGCGGTGTTCGCGAAGAAGGCGATCGAGCAGGGCGTGGCCTTCGTGCCAGGCGCGCCGTTCTACGCCACCCAGCCCGAACACGCCACGCTGCGCCTGAGCTTCGCCACCGCGCCGATCGACAAGATCGAAGAGGGCATTGCCCGGCTGGGGCGCGCGCTGTGACCGCGTCCGCGCCGCCCGAGGCGGACACCGTGCCCGGGGTGGCGCCCGATCTGGTGATCGACGATGTCGACGTCTTCATCGACGGCCGCGGCGAGCACACCCTGCTCATGGTGCACGGCTGGCCCGACACGCCCGCGTTGTGGGACGCCACCGTGGCCGAACTCGCGCCGCACTTTCGCTGCGTGCGCTTTCACCTGCCGGGCTTTGATCTGGTCAAGGGCGTGCGGCCCGCTTCGCTCGACGAACTCAGCACCCTCATGCGCCGCATTGCCGACGCGGTGAGTCCCGAGCAGCCCGTGACCCTGGTGCTGCATGACTGGGGCTGTGCCTTCGGTTACGAGTTCGCGGCGCGCCACCGCGAGCGTGTGGCGCGTGTGGTGGGCGTGGACATCGGCGACCACAACTCGCGCGACTACCTGGGCGGCCTGACTCTGCGCGAGAAACTCATGATCGCGGGCTACCAGCTCTGGCTCGCGGTGGCCTGGAAGCTCGGCCCCCACCTGCCGGGTCTGGCCAACCGCATGACGCGCTGGATGGCGCGCACCATCGGCTGCCGCAACGACCCGCAGCTCATCGGCTGGGAAATGAACTACCCCTATGCCATGGGCTGGTTCAAGGCCTACGGCGGGCTGCACGGCATGGCGCCGGTGCGCAAGCTCATGGGCGAAAGCCTGCCCGGGCTCTTCATCTACGGCCGGCGCAAGCCCTTCATGTTTCATTCGGACGCCTGGGTGCGCCACCTGGGCCGCCAGCCCGGCTGCGCGGCGCGCGGCCTCGAGGCCGGCCACTGGCTCATGAAGCAAAAGCCCGCCGAGTTCAACGACTTGGTGAAAAGCTGGTTGCTCGGGGAGCCCGCCGATCAGCCCAGGCCCAAGGCCTGAGCCACCAGCCGCGCGGCCCAGGCGTCGTTGGCCGCGTACACCAGCTGCGATTCGCCCAGCACACGCGCCGACCAGTTGCTCGTCGCGGCCTTCTTGCTCTTGGCAAAGCGCTGGCCGAACAGCACGGCCACGGCGGCCTTCACGCCCATGTCCTTGCGGTAGCCGCGCTCGCGGAACACCACGTTGAGTTCGAGCACGCTGGCGGCCTGCACGCCCAGCTTGTCCCGGATGCGCACCTGGTCGTCACGCAGGCCGAAGCCGGCCTTGCGGTGCGCGGGGTCGGCCAGCAGCTCGGCCGCCTGTGCGCGGCAGGCCGGGTCGTGCAGCTGGAAGACCCAGGCATGGCTCTCGGTGGCCAGCTGCACCACGTGCGGGCCGTCGGACACCTGGTCCTTGAGGAAGGTGGGGCGCGACTCGGTGTCGAAACCCCAGAGCGGGTGGGCGCGCAGCGCGGCGGCGGCTTCGGCGGCCTGGGCGCCGGTCTGCACCAGGGTGATGCGGTCCAGACCGAGCACGGGGAAGGGGGGCAGGGCGTCGATGGCTTCCTTGCTCGGGGTGGGCTGGGTCTCGCGGGGGGTCATGGGCGGCAGCATACCCGGCGGGGGCACAATGGCGCGATGCCCACGCCCCTGCTGCAAGACGTTACCCCCGAGATGCCCGCCGAGGGCGAATTCGTGCGTTTTCCCGGCTCGCCCTTCGAGCTGTTCCTGCCGTACCCGCCCGCGGGCGACCAGCCCGAGGCGATCGCGCAGCTCGTCGAAGGCATCAACGACGGCGAGGTGTTCCAGACCCTGCTCGGCGTGACCGGCTCGGGCAAGACCTTCACCATGGCCAACGTGATCGCGCGCGTGGGCCGCCCGGCCATCGTGTTCGCGCCCAACAAGACGCTGGCGGCGCAGCTCTACAGCGAGTTCCGCGAGTTCTTTCCGAAGAACGCGGTCGAGTACTTCGTCAGCTACTACGACTACTACCAGCCCGAGGCCTACGTGCCGCAGCGCGACCTGTTCATCGAGAAGGACAGCGCGATCAACGAGCACATCGAGCAGATGCGCCTGAGCTGCACCAAGAGCATCCTGGAACGGCGCGACGTGCTGATCGTGGCCACGGTGTCGGCCATCTACGGTATCGGCAAGCCCGAGAGCTACCACCAGATGGTGATGACGCTGCGCGTGGGCGACAAGATCGGCCAGCGCGACGCGATCGCGCAGCTGGTTCGCATGCAGTACGCGCGCAACGACCACGAGTTCGGCCGCGGCAAGTTCCGCGTGCGCGGCGACACCATCGACGTGTTCCCCGCCGAACACTCCGAGATGGCAATCCGCATCGAGCTCTTCGACGACGAGATCGAGAGCCTGCAGCTGTTCGACCCGCTCACCGGCAAGGTGCGCCAGAAGATCCCGCGCTTCACCGTCTACCCGAGCAGCCACTACGTGACGCCGCGCGAGCAGGTGCTCAACGCGGTCGAGTCGATCAAGCTCGAGCTCGACCAGCGCCTGAAGGAGTTCGTGGGCATGGGCAAGCTGGTGGAGGCCCAGCGGCTCGAACAGCGCACGCGCTTCGACCTGGAGATGCTCAGCGAGGTCGGCCACTGCAAGGGCATCGAGAACTACACGCGCCACCTCTCGGGCGCGCGGCCCGGCGATCCGCCGTCCACGCTGACCGACTACCTGCCGCGCGACGCGGTGATGTTCCTCGACGAAAGCCACGTGCTGATCGGCCAGCTCGGCGGCATGTACAACGGCGACCGCGCGCGCAAGACCACGCTGGTGGAATACGGCTTTCGCCTGCCCAGTGCGCTCGACAACCGCCCGCTCAAGTTCGACGAGTTCGAGCAGCGCATGCGCCAGGTGGTGTTCGTGTCGGCCACGCCGGCCGACTACGAGAAGCAGCACGCGGGCAAGGTGGTGGAGCAGCTGGTGCGGCCCACGGGCCTGGTTGATCCCGAGCTCGAGGTACGCCCCGCCACCCACCAGGTGGACGACGTGCTGCAGGAGATCCGCGGCCGGGTGGAGAAGAACGAGCGCGTGCTCATCACCACGCTCACCAAGCGCATGGCCGAGCAGCTCACCGACTACCTCACCGAGAACGGCGTGAAGGTGCGCTACCTGCACAGCGACATCGATACCGTGGAGCGCGTGGAGATCATCCGCGACCTGCGCCTGGGCGCCTTCGACGTGCTGGTGGGCATCAACCTGCTGCGCGAGGGCCTGGACATTCCCGAGGTCTCGCTGGTGGCCATCCTCGACGCCGACAAGGAAGGCTTCCTGCGCTCCGAGCGCAGCCTGATCCAGACCATCGGCCGCGCCGCGCGCAACCTCAACGGCAAGGCCATCCTCTACGCCGACAACATCACCGCGTCCATGAAGGCGGCGATGGACGAAACCGAGCGCCGGCGCGCCAAGCAGATCGCGCACAACGAGGCGCACGGCATCGCGCCGCGCAGCGTGAACAAGCGCATCAAGGACCTGATCGACGGCGTCTACAGCGAAAAGGCCGGCAAGGAGGCCGACCGCCTGGCGGCCGAGAGCGCGGCGCGCGCCGAGCTCGACGAGATGAGCGAGAAGGACGTGGCCAAGGAGATCAAGCGGCTCGAAAAGCTCATGCTCGAACACGCGCGCAACCTGGAGTTCGAGAAAGCCGCCCAGGTGCGCGACCAGCTCGCGCGGCTCAAGGCCCGGGTCTTCGGCGCCGACGGCCACGACCTCGTGGCCTGAACGATTCCCCGGTTTTTGCAATCCCTATCGGACCGATAGCCATTGCCAGGCGATGTTGTCTTGGACAAATGCCTCCAAGGCAGTAGAATGCCGAGCAAATCGGTCAGCTTTTGCTGTAAACTCGACGAAAACAGTCGGGAACCTGCGTGAGAAGGAGACCCCCTCGGGGGTTGGGGCGGGTGGACAAGAGGGTTCGAACGGCATGGGGCCGGCGAGCCAACCACGACGGTCAAGCCAACATTCAAGGAGCTTGAGATGCGCCTCACTACCAAAGGCCGCTTTGCGGTCACTGCCATGATCGATCTGGCCCTGCGCCAGAACAACGGCCCCGTCACGCTCGCGGCCATCAGCCAGCGGCAGCAGATCTCGCTGTCGTACCTCGAGCAGTTGTTCGGCAAGCTGCGCCGGCACGAGCTGGTGGAGTCCACGCGCGGTCCGGGCGGCGGCTACACGCTGGGCCGCAAGGCGGCCGACATCACCGTGGCCGACATCATCGTTTCGGTCGACGAACCCATCGACGCCACCCAGTGCGGCGGCAAGGAAAACTGCATGGGCGACGGCCAGCGTTGCATGACCCACGAACTGTGGGCGCAGCTCAACGCCAAGATGGTCGACTTCCTCGACTCCGTCACCCTGCAGTCGCTGGTCGACCAGCAGCTGGCCAAGGGCGTGGTGGTGGAAAACGCGCCGCTGATCAAGCGCGCCATCTCCAGCCAGCCGGTGGTCAAGCCGATCCGCGTGAACGCGCCCAACTCGGTCTTCGCCCTGGGAGGCGCGCTCTCCAAGTGAACCCCCGGGCGGCGGGCCCCACGGCCCGCCGCGCCCATGGCAGCGCCATGGGTTTTGCGGTTTGCGTCAAATGCGCGCCGATCATCGAGAGTTTCCAACCCACAACAGTCCCATGAGCACCCCGCATTTCCCCATCTACATGGACTACAGCGCCACCAACCCGGTCGACCCGCGGGTGGTGGACGCCATGATCCCCTGGCTGCGCGAGCACTTCGGCAATCCCGCGTCGCGCAGCCACGCCTGGGGATGGGAGGCGGAGAAGGCCGTGGAGACCGCGCGTGAGCAGGTGGCCGCGCTCATCAACGCCGACCCGCGCGAGATCGTGTGGACCAGCGGCGCCACCGAGTCGAACAACCTCGCGCTCAAGGGTGCGGCCCACTTCTACCAGGGCAAGGGCAAGCACCTGATCACGGTGAAGACCGAGCACAAGGCCGTGCTCGACACCATGCGCGAGCTCGAGCGCCAGGGCTTCGAGGTGAGCTACCTCGACGTGCAGGCCGACGGCCTGCTCGACCTCGAGGCGTTCAAGGCGGCGATCCGCCCCGACACCATCCTGGCCTCGGTCATGTTCGTGAACAACGAGATCGGCGTCATCCAGGACATCGCTGCGCTGGGCGCCATCTGCCGCGAGAAGGGCGTGATCTTCCACGTCGACGCCGCGCAGGCCACGGGCCGGGTCGACATCGACCTGCAGACGCTGCCGGTCGACCTCATGAGCCTGACCAGCCACAAGACCTACGGGCCCAAGGGCATCGGCGCGCTGTACGTGCGCCGCAAGCCGCGCATCCGCATCGAGGCGCAGATGCACGGCGGCGGCCACGAGCGCGGCATGCGCTCGGGCACGCTCCCCACGCACCAGATCGTGGGCATGGGCGAGGCCTACCGCATCGCCAAGGCCGAGATGCACGAAGAGAACCAGCGCATCCGCGCGCTGCACGACCGCCTGCTCAATGGCCTCAAGGACATCGAAGAGGTGTTCATCAACGGCCATGAGACGCAGCGCGTGCCGCACAACCTCAACATGAGCTTCAACTACGTCGAGGGCGAGTCGCTGATCATGGGCATCAAGGGCCTGGCGGTGTCCTCGGGCTCGGCCTGCACCTCGGCCAGCCTCGAACCCAGCTACGTGCTGCGCGCCCTGGGCCGCAGCGACGAACTCGCGCACAGCAGCCTGCGCATGACCATCGGTCGCTGGTCGACCGAAGAAGAGATCGACTACGCGATCGCGACCATCAAGGAAAACGTGGCGAAGCTGCGCGAGCTCTCGCCCCTGTGGGAGATGTTCAAGGACGGTATCGACCTCTCGACCATCCAATGGGCAGCCCACTGATCTGAAGGAGAACAACATGGCCTATTCCGACAAAGTCGTTGACCACTACGAAAACCCCCGCAACGTCGGCTCGTTCGACAAGGGCGATGACAGCGTGGGCACCGGCATGGTGGGCGCGCCCGCCTGCGGCGACGTGATGAAGCTGCAGATCAAGGTGAACCCCACCACCGGCGTGATCGAAGACGCGCGCTTCAAGACCTACGGCTGCGGCTCGGCCATCGCGTCGAGCTCGCTCGTGACCGAATGGGTCAAGGGCAAGACGCTCGACGAGGCGGCGGCGCTCAAGAACAGCCAGATCGCCGAAGAACTGGCCCTGCCGCCGGTGAAGATCCACTGCTCCATCCTCGCCGAAGACGCGATCAAGGCGGCCGTGGACGACTACCGCAAGAAGCACGCGAACTGAGCATGGCCGTCACGATTTCCGAAGCCGCGGCGCGCCACGTCACGCGTTACATCGCCAAGCGCGGCAAGGGCGTGGGCGTGCGCCTGGGCGTCAAGACCACGGGCTGCTCGGGCCTGGCCTACAAGCTCGAGTACGCCGACGAAATCGCGCCCGAAGACGTGGTGTTCGAGGAGAACGGCGTGAAGGTGCTGGTCGACCCCAAGAGCCTGGCCTACATCGACGGCACCCAGCTCGATTTCGTGCGCGAAGGCCTCAACGAGGGCTTCAAGTTCAACAACCCCAACGAACGCGATCGCTGCGGCTGCGGCGAGAGCTTCAGGATCTGACCCGCCCGCCGCGCTGCGCGCGGCCCTGAGCGCGGCGCGTGGTGCGGGGCACCGCACCGATGAACCTGCAATCGAACGACTTCGAGATCTTCGGCCTGCCCGAGCGCTTCGCGCTGGACCGCGCCGATCTGGACGCACGCTGGAAGGACCTGCAGCGCCAGGCCCACCCCGACCGCTTCGCCAGCGCCGACCCGGCCTCGCAGCGCCAGGCCATGCAGTGGTCGGTGCGCATCAACGAGGCCTACCAGCGCCTGAAGGACCCGATCAAGCGCGCGGCCTACCTGTGCGAGCTGCGCGGCGCGCCGATCGAGGCCGAGAACAACACCGCCATGCCCACCGATTTCCTGGTGCAGCAGATGC
Organism: Hydrogenophaga crocea; assembly: GCF_011388215.1. Taxonomy (NCBI): domain Bacteria; kingdom Pseudomonadati; phylum Pseudomonadota; class Betaproteobacteria; order Burkholderiales; family Comamonadaceae; genus Hydrogenophaga; species Hydrogenophaga crocea. Next base: position 1,922,672 of record NZ_CP049989.1, on the reverse strand, counting down.
AGTGGCGCGAAGACCTCGACGAGGCCGACGGTGCGGACGCGCTCGAACGCATGGCCGACGAGGTGGCCGCGGCGCGGCGCGCCCGCATCGCCACGCTGCAGCGTGGCCTGGACGAGCAGGGCGATGCCGCGGCGGCCGCGCGCGAGGTCAGAGCCCTCATGTTCATTGAGCGCTTTGCGCGCGACCTGGAGTCGCGGCTCGATCAACAGGGACAATAGGCGTTTTCCGCTCCCGCACCCACACCGATCCGATGGCGCTCCTGCAGATCTCCGAACCCGGCCAGTCTCCCGACCCGCACCAGCGCCGCGTGGCCGTGGGCATCGACCTCGGCACCACGCATTCACTGGTGGCCGCTGTGCGCCACGGCGTGGCCGAATGCCTGCCCGACGAACAGGGCCGCGTGATCCTGCCGAGCGTGGTGCGTTACCTCGCACCCGCCCAGGGCGGCAGCGGCCGCCAGATCGGCTGGGACGCGCTCGCCGCGCAGGTCGACGACCCGGCCAACACCGTGAGCTCGGTCAAACGCCTCATGGGCCGGCGGCGCGAGCAGGTGGCCGACGTGGACAAGCTGCCCTACACCGTGGCCGATGACAACGGCATGGCCGTGGTCGAGACCGTGGCCGGCCGCAAGACGCCCATGGAGGTGAGCGCCGAGGTGCTCGCCACGCTGCGCTTCCGGGCCGAGGACAGCTTCGACGACGAACTCTTCGGCGCCGTCATCACCGTGCCCGCCTACTTCGACGACGCACAGCGCCAGGCCACGAAAGACGCGGCGCAGCTCGCGGGCCTGAACGTGCTGCGCCTGATCAACGAGCCCACGGCCGCGGCCATCGCCTACGGCCTGGACAACGGCAGCGAGGGCGTCTACGCGGTCTACGATCTCGGCGGCGGCACCTTCGACATCTCCATCCTGCGCCTCACGCAGGGCGTGTTCGAAGTGCTCGCCACGGGCGGTGACTCCGCGCTCGGCGGCGACGACTACGACCAGGCCCTGGCGGCCTGGGCGCTGCAGCAGCAGGGCGTGCAAGGCCCGCTCGCGGCCGCCGACCGCGCGCGCGTGCACAAGGAAGCGCGCCGCGTCAAAGAGGCACTCACCAGCGACGAGCGCGTGGTCTTCTCGGCCGAGGTCGCGGGCCGGCGCATCGAGCAGCCCGTGGCCCGCGACGACTTCGAGGCCGCCACCGCCGCGCTCACCGCGCGCACCATGGCCGCCGTGCGAAAGGTGCTGCGCGACGCGGGCGTGGGCAAGGACGAGGTGCAGGGCGTGGTCATGGTGGGCGGCTCCACGCGCATGCCCGTGGTGCGACGCACCGTGGGCGCGTTCTTCGGCACCGAGCCGCTGATCAACCTCAACCCCGACGAGGTGGTGGCGCTGGGCGCGGCCATCCAGGCCAACGCGCTCGCGGGCAACAACAAGGACGGCGAGCTGCTGCTGCTCGACGTGATCCCGCTGTCGCTGGGCATCGAGACCATGGGCGGTCTGGTCGAGCGCATCGTGCCGCGCAACAGCAGCATCCCCACCGCGCGCGGCCAGGACTTCACCACCTACCAGGACGGCCAGACCGCCCTGGCCCTGCACGTGGTGCAGGGCGAACGCGATCTGGTGGCCGACTGCCGCAGCCTCGCGCGCTTCACGCTGCGCGGCATCCCGCCCATGGCCGCGGGCGCGGCGCGCATCCGCGTCACCTTCACCGTCGACGCCGACGGCCTGCTCTCGGTGGCCGCGAAAGAACTCACCTCGGGCGTCGAGGCCAGCATCGATGTGAAGCCCGCCTACGGCCTGAGCGACGAGCAGATCGCCACGATGCTGCAGGACAGCTTCGCCACCGCGCAGCAGGACATGCAGGCGCGCGCGCTGGTCGAGGCGCGCGTGGACGCCGACCGGCTGCTGCTCGCCACAAACAGCGCGCTCGCCGCCGACGGCGACCTGCTCAAGGCCGACGAGCGCAGCGCCATCGACGCCCTCATGGCCGCCCTGCGCGAGACCGCGAAGGGCGACGACGCCGCCGCCATCGAGGCCGCGATCGAGGCCCTGGCCAAAGGCACCGAGGGCTTCGCGGCCGAGCGCATGAACCGCGGCATCCAGCAGGCCCTGGCCGGCAAGAAACTCGAAGAAGTCTGAGCGAACGAACCCCATGCCCACGATCAAGATCCTGCCGCACGCCGAATACGCCCCCGAGGGCAAGAGCATCACCGCGCCCGCGGGCACTTCCATCTGCGAGGCCCTGCTGGAGAACGGCGTGAAGATCGAACACGCCTGCGACATGAGCTGCGCCTGCACCACCTGCCACGTGATCGTGCGCCAGGGCTACAGCAGCCTCAACGAGGCCGACGAAGCCGAAGAAGACCTGCTCGACCGCGCCTGGGGCCTGGAGCCGCAGTCGCGCCTGTCGTGCCAGGCCATCCTCGCGCAGCAGGACGTGACGATCGAGATCCCCAAGTACACGATCAACCACGCCAAAGAGAACCACTGATGCGCCAGATCATTCTCGACACCGAGACCACCGGCCTGTCGGCCGAGAACGGCGATCGCATCATCGAGATCGGCTGCGTCGAGCTGGTGAGTCGCAAGTTCACCGGCAACAACCTGCATCATTACATCAACCCCGAGCGCGACAGCCACGAAGACGCGCTCAAGGTGCACGGCATCAGCAACGAGTTCCTGCGCGACAAACCCAAGTTCGCGGCCATTGCCGGGGAGCTGGTCGAGTACCTGCGCGGCGCCGAGGTGATCATCCACAACGCGCCCTTCGACGTCGGCTTCCTCAACAAGGAGTTCGAGCGCCTGGGCCTGCCGCCGGTCACGCAGATCGTGAGCAATGTGCTCGACACGCTGGTGATGGCCAAGGAGATGTTCCCGGGCAAGCGCAACAGCCTCGACGCGCTCTGCGACCGACTGGGCGTGGACAACTCGGGCCGCACGCTGCACGGCGCGCTGCTCGACGCCGAGCTGCTGGCCGACGTCTACATCAACATGACGCGCGGCCAGGACGCGCTGCTCATCGACATCGCCGACGCGCCGGGCGAGGGCGGTGCGGTGGAACAGATCGACCTGCGCCGCTTCGAACTGCCCGTGCTGCGCGCCAACGAACAGGAGCTCTCGGCCCACGCCACCGTGCTCGCCGAGCTCGACAAATCGAGCAAAGGCAAAACGCTGTGGCGCCAGTTCGAAAACGCCTGATTTTTCTGGCTATAATGCGAGGCTTCCGACGGCGCTGAAACAGCAATGCATCAGCACCGTTCGGGCGGTTAGCTCAGTGGTAGAGCACTGCCTTCACACGGCAGGGGTCGCAGGTTCGAACCCTGCACCGCCCACCAGAACATGTTCACTGAACAGCACAAAGGCCACCCTCGGGTGGCCTTTGTGTTTTCGGCCCCGGCCCTTGCGGGCCCGGGCCGTCAGCGGGCAAGCAGGCGCTGTGCCTCGGCCACCACCGCCTCGGGCGTGATGCCGAAGAGCTTGTACAGCGCATCCGCGGGGCCCGAGGCCCCGAAGCCCTTCATGCCCACGAAGCCGCCGCGCGCGCCCAGGTAGGCGTCCCAGCCGAAGCGGCCCGCGGCCTCCACGCCCACGCGCACGCCATCGCCGAGCACCTGCTGGCGGTAGGCCTCGGGCTGCTGGTCGAACAATTCCCAGCAGGGCAGCGAGACCACGGCCGTGCCCACGCCCATGCGCTCCAGCGTGTCACGCGCACTCACGGCCAGCGCCACTTCCGAGCCGGTGGCCAGCAGGGTCACGCGGCGCGGGCCGCAGGCCGCTTCGTGCATCACATAGCCGCCGCGCGCGCTGCGGTTGTCGGCGTCGGGGTCGTCGTGCCGCACCAGCGGCAGTGCCTGGCGCGCGAACACCAGGCTCACCGGGCCGTCGCGGTGGGCCAGGGCCAGTTCCCAGCATTCGGCGGCCTCCACCGCGTCGGCGGGCCGCATCACCCACATGTTGGGCATGGCCCGCAGCGACGCCAGGATCTCCACCGGCTGGTGCGTGGGGCCGTTCTTGCCGATGCCGATCGAGTCGTGGCTGAACACGAACTTCACCGGCAGGCCCATGAGCGCGGCCATGCGCATCGCGGGGCGTTCGTAGTCGGCAAAGGCCAGGTAGGTCACGCTCAGCGGGACGATGCCGCCGTGAGCGGCCATGCCGTTGGCCATGGCGCCCATGACGTGCTCGCGCACGCCGCAGTGCACGTAGGCGCCCGAGCGATCGCTCGCGGTGAAGGCCCGCAGGCTGCGCTTGTGGCTGGTGGGCGCTTCGAGGTCGGCGCAGCCGACCATGCGCTCGGGCAGCAGCGGGGCGAGCAGGTCGTTGATCTCGGCGGACAGGAAGATGCCGCTGGGCGGCGCCGCTTCGCTGCGGGCGCGCTGGCGGTAGCCGTGCAACACCTGCTGCCAGCCCGCGGGCAGCTCGCCGCGCATCACGCGTTCGAACTCGGCGCGTTCGGCGGGCGGCAGCGCGGCCAAGCGTTCGAGCCAGGCGCGGTGTTCGGCCTGCGAGCGCTGGCCCGCTTCGCGCCAGGCGCGTTGCAGCTCGGCCGGCAGCTCGAACGGCCCGTGGGGCCAGCCGAGCAGGGCACGCGCTTCCTGGGCATCTTGCTCGTAGAGGCGGGCGCTGTGCCCGCCGCGCTGGCCCTGCACGCGCGGCAGACCTTTGCCGATCACGCAGCGGCAGGCGAGCATCGAGGGCCGGGGATCGGCGCGGGCCGCGTCGAGCGCGCGCGACACGGCGTCGAGGTCGTGGCCATCGACTTCTTCCACATGCCAGCCCGCGACGCGAAAGCGCTGCGCCACGTCCTCGCTGATGGACAGCGAAGTGGGGCCGTCGTCGGTGATGCGGTTGTCGTCCCACAGCAGGGTCAGCTTGCCCAGTTGCAGGTGCCCCGCCAGCGAGATCATTTCCTGGCCCACGCCTTCCTGCAGACAGCCGTCGCCCACGAAGGCCCAAGTGCGGTGGTTGACCAGACCGTCGCCGAAGCGCGCGTTCAGGTAGGCCTCGGCCACTGCCATGCCCAAGGCGTTGGCAATGCCCTGGCCGAGCGGCCCGGTGGTCACCTCGATTCCGTTGGGCGGGCCGTGCGGCCGCTCCGGATGCCCCTCGCACACCGAGCCGAGTTCGCGGAAGCGCTGTATCTCGCCGATCGGGAAGTCGGGGTAGCCCGTGAGGTGGAGCAGCGAGTACAGCAGCATCGAGCCATGGCCGTTGGACAGCACCACCCGGTCGCGGTCCCACCAGCCCGGGTCGGTCGGGTTGAACTTGAGGTGCCGGGTGTACAGCGCGGTGGCGATCTCGGCCATGCCGAGCGGCACGCCCTGGTGGCCTTCACCGGCCTTGACGATCGCGTCGATGGAAAGGAAGCGGATGGCGTGCGCCAGCGGTTGCAGCGGGTGGGCGTCGGGCATGGGGCGGCACGGGGCCGGCGCCGGCCGCGCGCTTGTCTCCTGTTGGAATCGGGTGGCGGATTCTTTTGGGCGCCCGAAGTTGAAGGCAAGCGACGAATATTCAGCGGTGGGTGAATTCCGTTCAGCCGGCCAGTGCCTCGTGCCGGATCCACCCCAGGAAGGCCTTGACCTCGGGCCGCGCCGCGTGGCGCGCCGGGTAGACCAGGAAATGGCCCTGCACCTCGAGCACCATGTCCGGGCCGAACGGCGGCTGCAGGCGGCCGCTGGTGATCAGCGCGCGGCCGATGCTGGCGCTCTCCAGCGCCACGCCCAGCGATTGCACCGCCGCGTCCAGGCTCATCATGGCGCGGTCGAACTTGAGGGCCATGCGCTCGGGGCGCACGCCGGGGTGGAAGCGGGCGAACCAGTCGGCCCACTGCGCCACGTTCACCGCCGACTGGATCAGCGGCACCCGCATCAGGTCCGCCGGGGTGTGCAGCCCGTGGGCGCGGATGAACTCCGGGCTGGCCAGCGGCATGATTTTTTCGGTGAACACCGGCTCGACCTCGAGGTGGGGCCAGTTGGGCAGGCCGTAGCGGATGTCGATGTCGACCAGCCCGAGCTGGAAGTCCGAGTGCACGTGCGAGGCCGAGAGCGCGAGCGAGATGTCGGGGAAGGCGTCGCGAAAGCGCGCAATGCGCGGCATCAGCCACAGGCTGGCGAAGCTCGGGCTGCAGTGCAGGTGCAGCGTGTCCTGCACGCCGTGGCGCAAATCCTCGGTGGCGGTGTTGATGGCGCCCAGCGCATTGCCCACGCGCTGCAGGTAGTTCTGGCCCGCGGGCGTGAGCTCCACCCCGCGCGCCGAGCGCTCGAACAGCCGCACGCCCAGCAGGCCCTCGAGCTTGGCCACCTGGTGGCTGACCGCCGACGGGGTGAGGTGCAGCTCTTGCGCCGCCAGCGAAAAACTGCGCCGGCGGGCGATGGCCTCGAAGGCCTGGAGGGCACTGAGCGGGGGAATCATGGTGGCTGAAGGCGATTCATGTATTGCGCTGCAACATGAACCAGATCGAATCGAGAGTGAGTTTATATCGTTTGTTCTCACCGATCCGGCCCAACAGAATCCGCCGCAACCGCAACGCACCGCATGACAACGAAGGAGACAAACATGCTGCTCAACGACAAGGTTGCCGTGATCACCGGCGGGGCCGGCCTGAACGGCCTGGGCTTTGCCACCGCGCGCATGATGGCCGCGCAAGGCGCCAAGGTGGTGATCCTCGACCTCGACATGGCCCAGCCCGCGGCCGCCGCCGCCCAGCTCGGCCCCGACCACCTGGGCCTGGTGGCCAACGTGACCGACAAAGCCTCGTGCGAAGCCGCGGTGGCGCAGATCCAGGCCCGCTACGGCCGCATCGACATCCTGGTGAACAACGCCGGCGTGACCCAGCCGGCCAAGTTCCTCGACATCACCGGCGCCGACTACGACCGCATCATGGACGTGAGCCTGCGCGGCACGCTCTACGCGTCCCAGGCCGTGCTGCCGCTGATGCAGGCCCAGAAGAGCGGTGCCATCGTGTGCATCTCGTCCGTCTCGGCGCAGCGCGGCGGCGGCATCCTGGGCGGTCCGCACTACTCGGCGGCCAAAGCCGGTGTGCTCGGCCTGGCACGCGCCATGGCGCGCGAGTACGGCGGCAGCAACATCCGCGTCAACTGCGTGACGCCGGGCCTGATCGCGACCGACATCAACAAGGGCAAGATCCCCGAAGACAAACGCCAGGGCATCCTCGACGGCATCCCGCTGGCGCGCATCGGCGAGCCCAACGACGTGGCCGGCTGCGTGGTGTTCCTCGCCAGCGACCTGTCCAAGTACTGCACCGGGATCACGCTCGACGTGAACGGCGGCATGTTGATCCACTGACCCCTTGCTTCGTTTTCCACGGCTTCGCGGAGCCACACAAACCGGCGGCCGACCGGACCGCCACCACAACCAGGAGACAACGATGAAGTCCTTTTCCCTTGCCCGCCGCGGCGCTATCGCCGCTGCCGCGCTGACCCTGTGTGGCGCGGCCATGGCGCAATCGGCGATCAAGCTCACGCTGGGCCACGGCGCCGCGCCCGGCAACCCGCGCCACGAGGCCTCGGTGAAGTTCGCCGAGGTGCTCAAGGTCAAGAGCAATGGCCGCATCGAGGTGACGGTGGCGCCTTCGGCCCAGCTCGGCGACGACGCGGCCATGGTGACGGCGCTGCGCACCGGCGCGCTCGACATCTCGGCCAACTCGCAAGGCGCGGTGGCCAACACCGTGCCCGAGTACGCCGCCTTCGGCATGCCCTTCCTGTTCGGCGACCTGGCGCAGGCCTGGAGAACCCTCGATGGCCCCGCCGGCAAGGAGCTGGCCGCCAAGTCGGCCGAGAAGGGCCTGGTGGTGCTGGGCTACTGGGACAACGGCATTCGCCACATGAGCAATAGCAAGCGCCCCTTGCTCAAGGCCGAAGACCTCAAGGGCCTGAAGATGCGCACGCCGCCCGACACGGTGACGGTGGACATCATGCAGAGCCTGGGCGCCGAGGCGCAGCAGATCAAGTTTTCCGAGCTGTACGTGGCGCTGCAGCAGGGCGTGGTCGACGGGCAGGAGAACCCGCTCATGAACATCCACGCGAGCAAGATTTACGAGGTACAGAAGTACATCTCGCTCACCGGGCACAAATACGAGATGACGCCCTTCCTCATGAGCAAGCGCACATGGGACCGCCTGAGCGAAGGCGACCGCAAGCTGGTGCAGGAAGCGGCCAACGAGGCCACGGCTCTGCAGCGCAAGCTCTCCAAGGAAAGCGACGACAAGCTCGTGGCCGACCTCAAGTCCAAGGGCGTGCAGATCGACAACCCCGACAAGGCCTCGTTCCAGAAGGCCACCGCCGCCGTGGTCACCAAGTGGGAAGGCAGTCCGATCGGCGCCTTCGTGAAGCAGGTCGTGGCCGCGTCGCGCGCCAACTGAGCACCGTTCCCCGGTGAACCGGGCGCCGCCCGCGCGGTGCCCCTTCTGGAGCCATCCATGTCGAACGCCTCGCAAGGCGTGGTGGGCAGGGTCATCGCCTGGGTGTGCCAGGCGGTGCTCTGGGTATCCACCACGCTGATCTTCTTCATCCTCACGGCCAACACGCTGCTGCGCTACAGCACCGGCTCGAGCCTGCAGTGGGCCAACGAGGTGCCCGAACTGCTGTTCCCCTGGCTGGTGATGGCCGGCGTGGTGCTCGCGGCGCAACACGGTTCGCACATCGCCACCACCTTCCTCATGGAGTCGCTCAAGGCGCCTGCGCGGCGCTGGCTGGGCGTGGCGGGCTGGGTGGTGGTGGCGGCGCTCTACGGCACGCTGGCCAAGGCCACCTTCGGCTTGCTGGAGATCGTGCACGACGAGAAGTCCGCCATCCTGCACGTGCCCTCGTCGATCACCTACGGCTGCGTGATGGGCGCCATGGTGCTGCTGGCCCTGCTGGCGCTGCAATCGGCCTGGCGCCTGTGGCGATTCGGCCCCGACCAAACTGGGAGCGCCTGATGAGTGCCCTGATCCTTTTCGTTTTCATCGTGGGGGCGGTGGCTGCCGTGCCCATCGCCCACGCGCTGCTGGTGGCTGCCATGGCCGCCGCGCTCAGCACCGACCGCGTACCGCTCGATCTGCTGGTGCAGCAGATGGTGGCGCAGGTGCAGAGCTTTCCGCTGATCGCGATCCCGTTCTTCATGCTCACCGGCGCGCTGATGATGGGCGGCCGCCTGGGCGAGTCGCTGATCGGCGTGTTGTCGGCCACCGTGGGCCGCTGGCATGGCGGCCCGGCCCAGGTGAGCGTGCTGTCGTCCACGCTGTTCGGCGGCGTGTCGGGCTCGGCGGTGGCCGACGCCTCGGCCATCGGCTCGCTGATCATGCCCTGGCACCGCCGGCTCGGTTACCCCATGCCGTTCTCGGCGGCCTCGCTGGCGTCGGCGGCCACCATCGACATCATCATCCCGCCCTCGATCCCCATGATCCTGTACGCGCTGTCGTCGAACACCTCGATCGCGGCGCTGTTCTACGCGGGCATCCTGCCCGGCCTGCTGCTGTGCGGCGGCTTCATGGTGGCCTGCTGGTGGGTGGGCAAGACCAAGAACCTGCCGCGCGAAACCGCGGCCGCCGAGAGCGCCGTCATGCGCCGCAACCTGCTGCTGGCCTCGCCCGCGGTGCTGCTGCCGGTGCTGATCGTGGTGTTCCTGCGCTTCGGCATCGCCACGCCCACCGAGGTGGCGGTGCTGTCGGCGCTGTACGCCGCCGCGGTGTCGGCGCTGCTCTACCGCGACCTCACCTGGCGCCGGCTTCACTCGGCCATCGTCGAGGCCGGCGTGGCCACCGGCGTGGTGCTGCTGGTGATCATGGCCTCGGCCGCCATCGGCTGGCTGCTCACATTCGACCAACTGCCGCAGGGCGTGGTGGCCTGGGTGTCGGCCAACGTGAACAGCGACTGGATCGTGATCCTGCTGATGAACCTGATGATGCTGTTCGTGGGCATGTTCATCGACCTGCCCGCCGCCATCCTGCTGCTCACGCCGGTGTTCCTGCCCCTGGCCCAGAGCATGGGCATGGACCCGGTGCAGCTCGGGATCATGATGGTCGTCAACCTCGCCATCGGCCTGTACACGCCGCCGGTGGGCACCACCCTCTTCATCACCAGCTCGCTCGCCAAGGTCAAGGTGGGCCAGACGGTGCGCGCCATGGGGCCGTTCTACCTGGTGGCCTTCGGCGTGCTGCTGCTGGTGTCCTACGTGCCCGCGGTGATCCTCAAGTAACCGGCCCCCATCCCCTTCAGGAGTTTTCCGATGTCTGTCAATCCGCCGAACCTGGCCGAGATCGCGCGCTGCGCCTGGCGCATCCGCCGCTACGCGGTGCGCATGGGCGAGGTGCAAGGCCAGGGCTACGTGGGCCAGGCCCTGGGCTATGCCGACGTGCTCGCCACCGCTTATGGCCACGCCCTCAACTTCCGCGCCGACGACCCCGACTGGGACGGCCGCGACCGCTTCCTGCTCTCGCACGGCCACTACGCCATCGCCTTCTACGCCGCGCTGATCGAAGCGGGCATCGTGCCTGAGTCCGAACTCGAAACCTACGGCAGCGACGACAGCCGCCTGCCGATGTCAGGCATGGCCACCTACACGCCCGGCATGGAGATCTCGGGCGGCTCGCTCGGGCAGGGCTTGCCGATCGCGGTGGGCATGGCCCTGGGCCTGCGCCACCGCGGCAACCCGGCCTTTGTCTACAACTCCATGTCCGACGGCGAGCTCGACGAAGGCTCGACCTGGGAAGCGGCGATGTCGGCCAGCCACCACGGCCTGGGCAACCTCATCTGCATCGTCGACATCAATAACCAGCAGGCCGACGGCCCGTCGACCCGGGTGATGGGTTTCGAGCCGCTTGCAGACAAATGGTCGGCCTTCGGCTGGCACGTGCAGCGCGTGGACGGCAACCACCTGCCCGCGGTGGTGCGCGCCTTCGACACCGCGCGCCAGCTCGCCGACGCGCGCCCGCGCGTGATCCTGTGCGACACGCTCATGGGCAAAGGCGTGCCCTTCCTCGAGAGCCGCGACAAGAACCACTTCATCCGGGTCGATCCGCCCGAATGGCAGCAGGCGCTCGACGTGCTGGACGCCAACCGCCCCTGAGGAGCCCGACCATGAACACCGTGACCGAAAAGAAACCGCGGCTGACCACGTCGGCCATGATCGCGTCCATCGCGGCCGAGGGCCAGCGCGTGAAGGCCGCGCCCTTCGGCAAGGCGCTGGTGGAATACGCCGCCAGCCATCCCGAGGTCGTCGGCATGACGGCCGACCTCGCCAAGTACACCGATCTGCACCTGTTCGGCCAGGCCTACCCCGAGCGATTCTTTCAGATGGGTATGGCCGAACAGCTGCTCATGGGCGCGGCCGGCGGCATGGCCAAGGTCGGCCTGGTGCCCTTTGCCACCACCTATGCGGTGTTCGGCACGCGCCGCGCCTACGACTTCATCCACCAGGTCATCGCCGAGGAAAACCTCAACGTGAAGATCTGTTGCGCGCTGCCCGGCCTCACCACCGGCTACGGCCCCAGCCACCAGGCCACCGAAGACCTGGCCATGATGCGCGCCATCCCGGGCCTGACGGTGGTCGACCCCTGCGACGCGCTCGACATCGAGCAGGCGGTGCCGCAGATCGCGGCGCACCCGGGCCCGGTCTACATGCGGCTGCTGCGCGGCAACGTGCCGCTGGTGCTCGACGAGTACGGCTACCGCTTCGAGCTCGGCAAGGCCAAGCTGCTGCGCGACGGCGCCGAGGTGCTGGTGATCGCCAGCGGCTTCATGACCATGCGCACGCTCGAGGTGGCGCAGCAACTCGCGGCCGACCGCATCGGCGTGGCGGTGCTGCACTGCCCCACGATCAAGCCGCTCGACGAGGCGACGATCCTGGCCGAGGCGCGCAAGCCCGGCCGGCTCGTGGTGGTGGCCGAGAACCATTCCACCGTGGGCGGCCTGGGCGAGGCGGTGGCCGCGCTGCTGCTGCGCGAGGGCGTGGTGCCCAGCCGCTTTCGCCAGCTCGCGCTGCCCGACGCTTTCCTCGACGCGGGCGCACTGCCCACGCTGCACGAGCGCTACGGCATCTCGGCCGAGCGCATGGCGGCCTCGATCAAGGGCTGGCTGGCCTGAGCGCGGGCGCCGCGCCGGGCTGGCTCGCCAGCCAGGCGCGCCAGCTCCCCAGGTGCGTGATGTCGGTGCCGCCCTCGGCACCCAGGGCCTCGCAGACGAAGCCGCAGACCGAGCTGCCGTCTTCGAGCCGCACCTGACCGATGCCCAGCGGCGCCGGGATGCCGGCGACGAAGCTGCCGAAGTGCTCCAACGGCAGCTCCCAGATTTCCATCTCGATCGCGGCGCCGCCCTCGGCCACGCGCACCATGCCGGGCCGCTGCACCGGGCCTCCGGCCAGCGCCACGAAGCGGTACTCGGGCGCGGAGCGCACCGTGCGCAGCAGCCGCGCACCGCGCTGCGTGAGCTGGCCGTTGAGCGGCAGGCCCGACAGGTGCGCGCCGCACACCGCCACCTGCACCGTGCCCGCGCCCAGCGCGCTGCCCGCGGGCGGCGCGCCGATGGCGGGCGTGCTGGCGAGCGCGGTGGGGGTCGCGCCCAGCGTGGTCGCTTGCGCGCGGTGCAGGCGGTCGGCCAGGCGCAGCAGCGGCACGTCGCGGAACGCGGGGGCGACCAGGGTGACGCCCCAGGGCAGGCCCGGCGCATCGCCGCCGTCCTGAAAGCCCGCGGGCACGGCCACCGCGGCGTAGTCGAGCAGGTTCACGAAGTTGGTGTAGCGCCCCAGGTTGGAATTCAGGCGGATCGGGTCGGCCTGCATGTCGGCGATGCGGTAGATGGTGCCGGCCGTGGGCAGCAGCAGGCAGTCCACCGACGCGAGTTGCGCATCGCAGACCCGCTTGAGCGCCTTGAGCCGGTAGCCGGCCGCGAAGGCGTCGGCCGCGAGCGGGCGTTTGCCGCCCTCGATGATCTGGCGCACGGGCGCGAACACGGCCTCCGGCCGCGCCTCGATGAAGCCGTGGATGGCCGCATACCGCTCGGCCACCCAGGGCCCGTCGTAGAGCAGGCGCGCGGCCTCCAGAAAGGGCGTGAGGTCGATCTCGATCGCCTGCCCGCCCAGCGCCTGCAGCCGTTCCACGCTCTGCGCGAACAGCGCCGCGGCAGCGGCGTTGCCGAAGAACTCGAGGTCCTGCGCACGCGGCACGCCGAAGCGGAACGGCCCGCTGGAGAAGTCCACGCCGAAGGGCTGCGCCGCGCGGCTGAAGGCGTCGGCCGCATCGGGCACCGCGGCGGCCGCCAGCACGGCTTGCGCGTCGGCCGCGGTGAGCGCGAGGATGGACACCGTGTCCACCGAGCGGCACGCCGGCACCACGCCGCTGGCCGAGAGCAGGCCCAGCGTGGGCTTGAGGCCGATCAGGTGGTTGAAGGCCGCGGGCACGCGGCCCGAGCCCGCCGTGTCGGTGCCGAGCGCAAACGACACCCAGCCCTTGGCCACGGCCACCGCCGAGCCCGAGCTGGAGCCGCCCGAGACGAAGGCCGGGTCGAAGGCGTTGCGGCAGGCGCCGTAGGGTGAGCGCGTGCCGTTGAGGCCGGTGGCGAACTGGTCGAGGTTGGTCTTGCCCAGGGGCACCGCGCCCGCCGCGATCAGTTGCTCCACCACGAAGGCGCTGCGCTCGGGCACGTAGGCGTATTCGGGGCAGGCGGCGGTGGTGGGCACCCCGGCGAGGTCGATGTTGTCCTTGATCGCGAAGGGCACGCCGTACAGCGGCAGGCCCGCGGGGGCCAGGCCCTCGAGCCGCGCGAGATGGGACTCGAGCTCGGCCTCGCTCAGCCGGTGGATGAAGGCGTGGTGCGCATCGCCCGCGCAGCGGCGCAGGGCCTCGGCGATCACGTCGCGCACCGGGGTGCCGGCGGCGTAGGCGGCGCGCAGGCTCGCGATGTCGAAGGAGAGGTCTTGCAGGTTCATGGCGTGGGCAGGCATCGGGGGGTCATTCGGTGATCAGCACCAGCACGTCCTGGCCGGCGGACACGGGCGCGCCTTCGCGGCACATCAGGCGGTGCACGGTGGCATCGGCGGGCGAGAGCACGCTGAACTCCATCTTCATGGACTCGACGACCAGCAGCACCTCACCGGCCTGCACGCGCTGGCCTTCGTTGACCAGCACCTTCCACACGCTGCCGGGCACGTTGCTGGCCAGGGGCTTGCCGCCGGGCGGCAGCTCGGTGTCGTCGGCTTTGCCCGTGGCCGTGTCGAGCGTGTCGACGGCCACGGTGTCCTGGCCGCTGGCGGCCCAGCGCTCGCGCTCGGCCTCGAAGGCCGCCTGCTGGCGCGCCTTGAAGGCGGCGATGCTGTCGGCGTTCTCGGCCAGGAAGCGGCGGTGGTCGCGCAGGCGGAAGGTGGTGGGCTCGATCTGCAGCGCGTGGCCGCCGTGCGGAAACGCGGCGCGCAGGCGCAGCAGCTCGTCCTGGTCCACCGGCACGAAGCGGATCTGGTCGAAAAAGCGCAGCAGCCAGGGCTGTTCGAACACGCCTTCGCCATGGCGCCAGCGGTTCCACATCTGCAGCGTGCGGCCCACGAACTGGTAGCCGCCCGGGCCTTCCATGCCGTAGACGCAGAGGTAGGCCCCGCCGATGCCGACGGCGTTCTCGGGCGTCCAGGTGCGCGCCGGGTTGTACTTGGTGGTCACGAGCCGGTGGCGCGGATCGACCGGCGTGGCGACGGGCGCGCCCAGGTAGACGTCGCCCAGGCCCAGCACCAGGTAGTGCGCGTCGAACACCACGCGGTGCACGTCTTCGAGGTTGTCCAGCCCGTTGATGCGGCGGATGAACTCGATGTTGCTCGGGCACCAGGGCGCGTCGGCGCGCACCGACTGCATGTACTTCTCGATGGCGAGTTTCGTCTGCGGGTCGTCCCAGGACAGCGGCAGGTGCACGATGCGGCTGGGCACCTCCATGTCGTCGACCGCGGGCAGCGCGGCCTCGGTGGCGATCACGGTGTCCAGCAGCGCCTGGCGTGTGATGCGCTCGGGCTGGTAGTGCAGCTGCAGCGAGCGGATGCCCGGCGTCATGTCGATGATGCCGGGCAGCGTGCCGTCGTCGATGCGCGCCTGCAGCGCCTGCATGAGCACGTGCACGCGCAGGCGCAGTTCGATGTCGAGCACCAGCGGGCCGAACTCGATCAGCAGGTAGCGGTCGCCGGCCTGGCGCACCACCATGGCGGGCACGTGCTCGCGCTCGCGGGCCGGGTCCTCGTGCACCACCGGCGTGGGGTGGGCGGCCGCGTCGTCGGCCGGCGCGCCGGGCAGGGGCTGCGCGAGCGTGCGCAGCGCGGCCTCGACGCAGGCGCTGCGGTCCAGCGCCTGGTCGAGCGAGAGGCGGTGAAAGCGCACCGTGTCGCCCGGGCGCAGCTGGCCGAGCTTCCACAGCTCGGCGTCCACCACCACCGCGGGGCAGACGAAGCCGCCCAGGCTGGGCCCGTCGGGGCCGAGGATCACCGGCATGTCGCCGGTGAAGTCGATGGCGCCGATGGCGTAGGCGTTGTCGTGGATGTTCGAGGGGTGCAGGCCGGCCTCGCCGCCGTCGGGCCGCGCCCATTGGGGCCTGGGCCCGATCAGGCGCACGCCGGTTCGGCTGGAGTGGTAGTGCACGCCCCAGTCGGTGGCGAAGAAGCTGTCGATGTCGGCGGGCGTGAAGAAATCGGGCGCGCCGTGCGGGCCGTAGAGCACGCCCACGTCCCAGTGGCGACCGTAGGCGGGCACGGTGGCCGGCGGGGCCGCCTGCCCGGCGCTGCCGCTGCCGGGCGCGGCCAGGTGCAGCACGTCGCCGCTGCGCAGGTGGCGGCCCGCGTGGCCGCCGAACTGGCCCAGCGTGAAGGTGCTGCGGCTGCCCAGGTACAGCGGCAGGTCGAAGCCGCCGCCCACGGCCAGCGCCAGGCGTGCGCCCGCGCTGGCGCGGCCGATGGCCAGGGTGCTGCCCGCGGCCACGCGGTGGCTCTGCCACAGGGCGATCGGCTCGCCGTCCAGCGTGACCGGCGCGGGCGCGCCGGTGACCGCGATCACCGCGTCGGCGTGAAAGCGCAGCGTCGGCCCGGCCAGCGTGATCTCCAGCGCGGCCGCCTCGGGCGCGTTGCCCACCAGGCGGTTGGCCATGCGGTGCGCATAGGCGTCCATGGGGCCGCTGGGCGGCACGCCCACGTCCCAGTGGCCCAGGCGGCCCGGCCAGTCCTGCACGCTGGTCTGCACGCCGGGCTCGATCACCTCCACCGTGGCGGGCCGGTAGGCGAAGTCGCCAAGGAAGCGCGTGATCTGGCGGCCTTCGCGGAACACCGGGTCCCGCACCACCTGGCGCAGGTAGTCCAGGTTGGTCTCGATGCCGGCCAGGCGCGTGGCCGCGAGCGCGGCGTCGAGCCGCGCCAGCGCCTGCGCGCGGTCGGGTGCGGTGACGATGAGCTTGGCCAGCATGGGGTCGTACCAGGCGGGCACCTCGGTGCCGCGCTCGACCCAGGCGTCCACGCGCGCCTCGGCGGGGAACACCACCTCGGTCAGCAGGCCCGCGCTGGGCTGGAAGTTGCGCGCCGGGTCTTCGGCGTAGAGCCGCACCTGGATCGACGCGCCCTGCGGCGTGGGGGCCAGCGTGGCCAGCGGCGGCAGCTCGCCCGCGGCCAGGCGCACCATCCAGGCCACGAGGTCGATGCCCGTGACCTGCTCGGTCACGCCGTGTTCCACCTGCAGCCGCGTGTTCACCTCGAGGAAGTAGAAGGCGCCGCTGTCGGCGTCGAACACGAACTCCACCGTGCCGGCCGAGCGGTAGTGCACCGCTTGCGCGAGCCGCACCGCGGTGGCGTGCAGTTCGCTGCGCTGCGCATCGCTGAGGCCGGGCGCGGGCGTTTCTTCGATCACCTTCTGGTTGCGCCGCTGCACCGAGCAGTCGCGCTCGCCGAGCGCGAGCACCGTGCCCGCGCCGTCGCCGAACACCTGCACCTCGATGTGGCGCGCGCGCTCGACGAATTTTTCGAGGAACAGGCCGGCGTCCTTGAAGTTGGCCGCGGCCAGGCGCTGCACCGAGGCGTAGGCATCGGCCAGCTCGGCTTCGTTGCGCACCAGGCGCATGCCGATGCCGCCGCCGCCGGCGGTGCTCTTGAGCATCACCGGGTAGCCGATGCGCTGCGCCTCGGCGCGCGCCTGCGCCGCGTCGTGCACCAGGCCGCTGCCGGGCAGCAGCGGCACGCCCTGTTGTTCGGCCAGTTCGCGTGCCGTGTGCTTGAGGCCGAAGGCGCGCATCTGTGCCGGGCTGGGGCCGATGAAGGCGATGCCCGCGTCCTCGCAGGCCTGGGCGAAGGCCGGGTTCTCCGACAGGAAGCCGTAGCCGGGGTGGATGGCCTCGGCCCCGCAGTCGCGCGCGATCTGCAGGATGCGATCGGCGCGCAGGTAGCTCTCGGCCGCGGGCGCGGGGCCCAGCAGGTGGGCCTCGTCGGCCTCGCGCACGTGGCGCGCCTGGGCGTCGGCCTCGGAATACACGGCCACGCTGTGCACGCCCAGCGCCTTGAGGCTGCGGATGATGCGGCAGGCGATGGCGCCGCGGTTGGCGATCAGGACCTTGCGGAACATGGATGGGGTCTCCGGTGGCAGGCCGTCCTGCCGGTTCGAGAACAACGGACGGGTCGTCCCGCCGCCGTGGGGATCAGGCCGGGTCCCAGACCAGCAGGCGGATCGGCGTCGGGTGGTAGGCGTTGCAGGGGTTGTTGAGCTGCGGGCAGTTGCTGATCAGCACCCACAGGTTCATCTCGGCGCGCAGCTCCACGTACTTGCCCGGGCCCGAGACGCCGTCGGCGAAGGTGAGTTCGCCCGCCTCGGTGACCGGCACGTTCATGAAGAAGTTGATGTTGGGCACCAGATCGCGCTTGCCCAGGCCGATGTCGGCGTGCTGCAGCGCGATCAGGTAGTTGTCGCGGCAGCTGTGCATGAACTTCTTCTGCAGCGCGTAGCGCACGGTGTTGCTCTCGGCCGCGCAGGCGCCGCCCAGGGTGTCGTGGCGGCCGCAGGTGTCGGCCACGATGGTGAGCATGGGCCGGCCCTCGTTGCTGCGGATCACCGAGCCGGTGGTGAGGTAGATGCCGCCCTGGTGCAGCAGGGTGTCGGTGGCGCTGTAGTGCTCGGCCGGGTCGTCGCGGTTGTAGAACAGCACGTCGGCGGCCTGGTTGCCTTCGAGGTCGACGATGCGCAGCGTCTGGCCGGCCGCGAGCGGGAACAGGATGGGCTCGCCCGCGGGGTGGTGCTGGTCGAGCACGGCATTCGCCGGGTCGAGCGCGCTGTGTTGCACGCGGAAGGCGGTGGCGGTGGTCATGGGGCTCTCCTCGCTCACAGGTACAGCTGGTCGCTGTTGTGCAGGGCGCGCGCGTTCTCGGGGCGGAAGGCGCGGCAGGGGTCGTTGGCCGGGGCCGGGCCGCAGCGCCAGGCCAGCAGGCCCACCTTGGCCGGCGCGTACACCGGCTTGGGGTCGAGCGCGTGCGGCGCGGTGCTGATGGCCAGGATCACGTCCATGTCGAAGCGCAGCTCGACGAAGTCGCCCGCCTTGGCGTGATCGCTCGCGAACCGGAAGCGGCCCTCTTCGTCGACCGCGACCTTGCTGAACAGGTTGACCGGCGCGATCAGGTCGCGCTTGCCCAGGCCGTGCTTGCCGATCTCGATCAACAGCCCGTCCTGGCCCGAGCGGTACATGGCGTTGCGCGCGTCGGCATAACGGCGCTCGCCGTACTTGGCGGCCATGCGCGCGTTGTCGAGCAGCGCGCCCAGCGGGTCGTGCCAGCCCAGGCTGTCGGCGGTGATGCTGGCCAGGCTGCGGCCCATGTCGCTCATGAGCACATGGCCCGCGCGGTAGTGCGCGGTGTGCTGTGCCTTGAGGCTGTCGGGCATGTTGTAGCGCTCCAGTTTTTCGAGCGCCGAATAGAGCACCACGCTCACGTTGGGGCCGTCTTCGAGCGCGACGAAGCGGATGGCGCTGCCGCGCGGCATGCGCCAGCTCCAGTGGCCGCCGCCGGGCACGGTCTCGCTCCACATGGCGCGCGCGGTGTCCACGCCGGCCAGCGCCGCGGCCGGAAAGCGCTGCCACAGCGCGGGGGCGTCCACCGGCGCGGACGGCGGCGGGTTGTCGGGCACGGGCACGTGCGGCTCGGTCCAGGGGCTGGCTTGCGGGGTTGCGGACATGACGGGTCTCCGGGGATGGGGTTCAGGCGGACTCGGCCAGGCCCGACAGCCGCTGCAGCTGTTCGAGGTCGGTCTTCATGCCCGAGGTTTCGCGGATGCGTTCGAGGATCTCGCGCTTGAGGCGCAGGAACTCGGGCGCGTGCTTGAGGTCCTGGTCGCGGCGGTCGCCGAAGGGCACCTCGTAGATGGTGTCGATGCGGCCGGGGCGCGGCGCCATCAGCACCACGCGCCCGCCGAGGTAGATGGCCTCTTCGACGTCGTGGGTGACGAAGACGATGGTGGCCTTCTCCAGCCGGTGCACGTGGCGGATCAGGTCGTGCATGACCTCGCGCGTCTGCGCGTCGAGCGCGCCGAAGGGCTCGTCCATCAGCAGCATGCCGGGGCGGCCCATGAGCGCGCGCGCGATCGCCACGCGCTGCTGCATGCCGCCCGAGAGCTGGTTGGGCCAGGCCTGCGCCGAGGCCTCCAGGCCCATGAGGCGCAGCAGCGCATCGGCGCGGCCCGAGGCGGCTTCCACATCGGCCGAGCTGCGCTGGCGCGTGTGCGCGGCGAGCTGGCGGCAGAACCGGATGTTCTCGATCACCGACATCCAGGGGTAGAGGCTGTAGTGCTGGAACACCATGGCGCGGTCCACGTCGGGGCCGGTCACGGGGCGGCCGTCCACCAGCAGTTCGCCGCTGCTGTGCGTTTCCAGCCCGCCGATGGTGCGCAGCAGCGTGCTCTTGCCGCAGCCCGAGGCGCCCACGAAGGTGACGAACTCGTTGGCTGCGATGTCGAGGTCGATCTGCTGCAGCGCGTTCACGCTGGCGCCCTCGAAGCGCTTGCTCAGCGCGCGGATGCTGACCTTGGGGGTGTTCATGGGCCTCAGCCTTTCAGGTAGAGCCAGGGGAAAGCGCGCCGGTGCAGCCAGCGGAAGGCCTGGTCGGTCAGCAGGCCGATGAGGCCGATGACGATGATCCCGGCGAAGATGGTGTCGGTCTGCAGGAAGCGCTGCGCGCGCAGGATGGCGAAGCCCAGGCCCGAGTTCGCGGCCACCAGCTCGGCCACCACCAGGTAGGTCCAGGCCCAGCCCATGGTCACGCGCAGCGTGTCGAGCAGGGCCGGCTTGGCGCTGGGGAAGATCACCTTCTCGATCAGCTCGCGGCGGTTCGCGCCCATGGTCTGCGCCGCCTCGACCTGCGCGGCCGGCACGCGGCGCACGTCCTCGGCGACCATGAGCACCATCTGGAAGAAGGTGCCGATGAAGATGATCGCGATCTTGGAGCTCTCGTCGATGCCCACCCACAGCATCACCAGCGGGATGAAGGCCACGGCCGGCATGTAGCGCACGAAATCGGTCAGCGGCTCCAGCAGCGCCTGCACCGCGCGGAACGAGCCGATGAACAGGCCCAGCGGCAGCGCGATCACGGCCGAGAGCACGAAGCCCGCGACCACGCGGTAGGTGCTGATGGCCATGTCGTCGATCAGGCCGCCCTCGGTCAGCCAGGCCCAGGTCTTGGCGAGCACCGCGGCGGGCGAGGGCAGGAAGGTCGGGTCCAGCCCGCCCCAGGCGGCCAGCGCGGCCCAGGCCAGCAGCGGTGTGGTCAGACCGAGCAGGGCCAGCAGCCAGAAGCTGCGCCGGCCGATCGGCGCGCGAACCGTCCACAGGGCCGAGAGCGGACGCCGCGGCAGCGGCGCCAGCGGGGCCGCCGCGGCGGGCAGCGAAGGGGGCGAAGAAGACATGCGCGGGCTCCGGTGCGGTGGGAACAAAGGCCAGAGAGGCGTGCACGGCCGTTGCGGCGGCGTGCCTGCTTCTCCCGGGCTTTTGTCCCTCCGTGGAGCCACGCGATCGTGGCCGACCGCTCTCGGACCAGGCGGCCGGTGTGTGGCGCACCGGCCCGGAACCCTAGCGGTCATCAAGGTGGCGACGCACCGGTTTGGTGTGCACGCCTCTCTGTGCTCAGGTCAAAGCAGGTTTGATGCCAGGCGCTGGGTGCGGGCCGCTGTCCTGGCGCGCCAGCCAGTCGCGCACCAGTTGGTGCAGGCGCGCGCGGCCAAAGCTCGGGTCGTGGCCGGCGTGCACCACGTGCACCGGCAGCGCCAGTAGCCGCTCCATGGTGCGCGCGTAGGCCGCGCGGTCGGAGTGCGGCAGGGCGTCGAGCAGCGGGCCGTCGTAGACCGCGTCGCCCGAGAACAGCGTGCCGGTGGCGGCCTCCCACAGGCCGATGCTGCCCGGCGAGTGGCCGGGCAGGTGCAGCACCTCGAAGTGGCGGTTGCCGAGGTCGATCACGTCGCCGTCCTCCAGCTCGCGCGTGACCGTGGCCTGGCGGATCTGCCAGGCCGACAGGTCGTAGTCGGGCGCGGGCAGGGCGGTGAGCGCGGGGCCCTGCGTGTCGTAGCCGGGCGCGTCGATGGCCAGTTGCGCGAGGCTCACGTCGCCCAGCGTGAAGGCCGGGTCGGCGCCGCGCAGGCCGGGCGCTTCGAGGCGGTGGCACCAGCACTCGGCGAACTCGTGGTGGCCGCCCACGTGGTCCAGGTGCACGTGGGTGGCGAGCGCGGCCACGCGCTGGCCGAACAGGTGGCGCGAGGCCGCGTAGAGGCTGCTCACCCCCAGGCCGGTGTCCACCACCAGGTCGAGCGCGCGGCCGCGGATGTGCCAGATGTTGCAGCGAAGAAAGGGAATGACGTGCGGCTCGCTGATCAGCGTGAGGCCGTCGCCGAGGTCGCGGAAGTGGAACCAGTCGCCGGTGGCGGTGGGCAGCATGGGCGGCTCAGGGAAAGGCCGGGGCCGGGCCCGGCAGGGTTTCGAACACCAGCTCGAAGTCGAGCAGACCGGCCGCCGCCTTGGGGTGGCGCTGCACCAGATCGGCCAGGGTTTCGTCGGGCCGGGTGTCGGCGGGCCAGGGCGCGCGGCGCGGGCGCACCCGCATCTGGTAGCCGCCGGCGATGAAGCGCAGCCAGCCCGTGGGCCGGCCCTGCGCGTCGTGGGCCGCCTGCGCCCGGCTGGGGCCGCTGGAGCCGGGCAGGCGCTCCCAGACCTCGAGGTAGCGGCCGTGCACGCCGGTCTCGATCACGCGGTCCGCGGTCTCGAACACCATGTACCCGGCGTCGGGCGTGCTGCGCGGCGGCTGCACGTCCCATTCGCGCTGCCAGGTGCAGACCTCGGGCTGGCCGGCCTGCGCCGGCGTGATGCGCGTGAGGCCGCAGAAGCCCTGCAGTTGTGCGCGGCCGGCGGGCGTGGCGGGGTCGATGCCCCTGGGCACGCGCAGGTCGGCGTGCCAGCCCGCGGTCTGCAGCCAGTGCACCGCCGTGGAGGTGTCGCGGCCCTCGGGCGTTTCGAGCAGGGTGCGGCGCCACACGCCGTGGTAGCGCGCGGGCACGGGCTCGGCCGGCGGGGGCAGGTCGGTCCAGTGCACGTTCACGCCACCTCCCGGCGCGCGCGTGGCAGGGCGTCGAGCGCGGCCACGCAGGTCTCGGTGTCGCACAGGCCGCCGAAGATGCCGCCCTCGACGCCGATCATGGCCAGCGCCGGGGCCTGCAGCGCGGGCCGGCTCGCGGCGGTGGCGTCGCCCACGGTGAGGCATTCGAAGCCGCGGTCCACCGCCTCGCGCAGCGTGGAGTGCACGCAGACTTCGGTGGTCACGCCGCAGAGGATCAGGCGGCGCACGCCCAGGGCCTCGAGCAGCGGGCCCAGCGTGGTGCGGTGGAAGGCGCCGTAGCCGGGCTTGTCGATCACGTGTTCGCCGGCCAGCGGGCGCAGCTCGGGCACGAAGTCGTGGCCTTGTTCGCCGCGCACCAGCAGCCGGCCCAGCGGCCCGGCACTGCCGATGGGCGCGCCCGCCGCGATGCTGCGCGCGAGCTTGGCGGGCGGGCAGTCGCTGAGGTCGGGCAGGTGGCCCTCGCGGGTGTGCACCACGGGCAGGCCCGCGCCGCGCGCCGCGGCCAGCAGCCGCTGCACCTGCGCCACCACGGCGCGCATGCGCGCGATGTCCAGGCCGGCCTGGTCCGCGTAACCGCCGGGGCTGCAGAAGTCGCGCTGCATGTCGATCACCAGCAGCGCGGTGGTCGCGGCGTCGGGGGCGATGGCGTCGGGCGTCATGGCGCGGGCCGGCTGAAGCCGGTGGCGATGGCCTCGGCCATGCGGCGCGCGACCTCCTCGGCGAGCAGGCGGCCCTTGGCGGCGTCGGCGCCGCGCGCCGACGAGAGCACGCCCGAGGCCGGCACCCAGTCGGTGCGCGGCGGATACATGTCGTAGGGCGGGAAGTCGGCCGGGCCGTCGTCGGGCAGCAGGTCCATGCGCACCAGCGACGGGTGGTGGTGCAGCATCATCGAGGTCTCCAGCACCGCCGCGTGTTCGAGCGCGAAGCCCGGGAAGCCCTCGGGGAACACATGGCCCAGGGTCTCGGGTGTCATGAAGTCCCAGTACTCCAGGCGCATCACCTGCAGCGCGCAGGCCGGGTCGGCGGCGCGCGCGTCGCGCAGACCGAGGTCGATGCCCTCGATCAGGAACCACTGGTTCTCGTAGTGGCCGTTGACCACCACGAGCTTGTCCACGCCGTGGCGCGCGAACTCGCGCACCGCGTCGCGCACCTGGCCGATCAGCGTGGCCGCGTCCACGCTGGTGGTGCCGCAGAAGTGCTGGCCGCCGCCGCACTTGGGCTGCGACTTGTAGCCGTAGCTCAGCGTGGGCGCGACCAGGCCGCCCACGCGCGCCGCGGTGTCGGCCGCGACCGCGGCGGCGAGCAGGCCGTCCGTGCCCAGCGGCAGGTGCGGGCCGTGCTGCTCCAGCGCGCCCACGGGCATCAGCACGGGCGGGTGGTCGCGGCGGATGCGCTGCTGGTACTCGACCCAGGACAGCTGGTTCATCCAGACGGTGGCGGGGGAGCTCATGGGGTGTGCACTCCGGTGGTGGCCACGGGGGCCGGTGGAAACAGGGCTTCGCCCAGGGCGGCGACGGCGATCAGCGCGCCGCCGGCCCAGGCCATGGGGGAAAGTTGTTCGCCGCCGAAGGCCACGGCGGTGCCCACCGAGACCAGCAGCTCGGCCAGCAACACCATGCCGGCGCGGCTGCTGGGCAGATGGCTCACGCCGTACTGCCAGGTGACGGTGGCCAGCAGCATCCAGCCGAAGCCGTAGGCCAGCAGCGCCAGCCACAGGCCGGGGCCGATGGCGGGGCGTTCGCCGCCGGTGAGCGCCGCGGCGAGCGCCGACAGCAGGCCGCAGCCGATGAAGACCGCGAAGGTCTTGGTGCGCAGCGGCACGCGGTGCGCCGCGCGCGCGATGATGTTGTTGGCCGCGAAGGCCAGGCCGGCCGACAAGGCGAGTGCGTCGGTCCAGCCCAGCCCGGCGGCGGCGGCGCCCGCGTCGGCGCCGAGCACCAGCCACAGGCCGACCACGGCCACGCCCACGGCGGCCCAGCGCACCGGCGGGATGTGCTCGCGCAGGAACAGCCAGCCGCCCAGCACCGACCACACCGGCGACAGGTAGAACAGGAACATCACCCGCGCCACGTCGCCGAGCATGATGGCGTTGACGAACGAGGTGTTGGCCCAGCCGCCCACGGCCACCAGCGCCAGCACCAGGCCCCATTGCACGCGCCAGGCGGCGCGGTCGCGCCAGAGCAGCCAGAGCGCGAGCACGCCCACGCAGCCGTAGGTGAGCAGCGACACCACCGGGCCGGGCAGGCCTTGCGCGAAGAAGGCCTTGAGCGGCATCCAGCTCAGGCCCCAGAGCGAGGCCGAGAACAGCAGCACGCCGGTGGCCGTGCGCTCGGTGGGGTGGTCGGGCAGCAGGGGCATGGGTCGGGTGGGGTCGGATCGGGCTCAGGGCATGGCCGAGCCGCCGTTGGGGCCCAGCACCTGGCCGGTGTAGAAGCGCGACAGGTCGCTCGCGAGGAAGAGCACCGTGTCGGCGATCTCGGCGGGGTCGGCCAGCCGGTGCTGCGGAATGGCGAGTTCTTTCTCCACCCACTCGGCGCTCATGTGTTCGAGCGAGACCATGGCCGTGGCCACCGGCCCGGGCGCGACCGCGTTGGCGCGCACCCGCTGGGGCGCGAACTCGCGCGCGAGCGACTTGGTGAGGGCGATCACGCCGGCCTTGGCCGCGCAGTAGGGCGCGTACCCTTCGCGGCCGAGCAGGCCGAGGTCGGAGGCGATGTTGACGACGCTGCCGCCGCCGCGCGCCAGCATGCCGGGCAGCAGCGCGCGGCAGACCAGGAACACGGCCCTGAGGTCGACACCGAGCACGCGGTCCCAGTCGGCCTCGGTCGTCTCAAGAAAGGGCTTCTCGAGGATCACGCCGGCGTTGTTGACGAGCACGTCGACGCCGCCCACGCGGTCGGCCATGCGCTGCACCGCGGCGGCGTCGGCCACGTCGGCCTCGATCGCCTGCGCATGGCCGCCCGCGGCAGCGATGGCCTGCACCAGGGCGGCTGCGGCCTCGGCCTGGCCCAGGTGGTTGATCCACACCACCGCGCCGGCCTCGGCCAGTCGCAGCGCGCAGGCGCGGCCGATGCCGGTGGCGGCGCCGGTGACCAGGGCGGTACGGCCTTGCAGCGAGACACCGATGCTCATGCCATCACCTCGCCGTGGCTCGCGCTCAGGCTTTGGCCGGTGAGCGCGGCCGCGCCCTCGCTGGCCAGGAACAGGAAGACGCCGGCCAGGTCTTCGGGCGCGAGCATCACCGGCACGGCTTGGCGCGCGAGCAGATCGCGCTCGACCTCGGCCTCGGGGCGCCCCTGTTCGGCCGCCATCGCCGCGAGCGAGCGCATGGCCGCGGCGGTGCGCACCCAGCCCGGACAGACCGCGTTGACGCGGATGCCGCGCGGGCCGAGCTCGAGCGCCAGCGAGCGCGTGAGGCCCACGACCGCGTGTTTGCTCGCGCTGTAGGCGCTGAAGCCGGCCACGCCGATGCGGCCCCAGATCGAGGACTGGCAGATCACGCTCGCGCCGCGCGGCAGCAGCGGCAGCAGCGCGCGCGTGAGGCGCAGCATGCCGGTGACGTTGTTGTCGAGCAGCGCGGCCCAGCGCGCGTTGGCGTCGGGCGCGGTGTCGTCGAGCGGCGTCGGGTACTCGGTGCCGGCGTTGTGCACCAGCACGTCGAGCCGGCCCCAGCGCGCGCCCAGGTCGCGCGCCAGCGCGGCCACGGCGGCGTCGTTGCCGAGCTCGCAGACCGCGGCGTGCACCTCGGTCAGGGGCGCCAAGGCCTCGCACAGCGCCTGCAGCGGCGCGGCCTCGCGATCGAGCAGCAGCAGCCGGCAACCCTGGGCCGCGAAGGCGCGCGCCAGCGCCTGACCGATGCCGCCGGCCGCGCCGGTGAGCAGCACCGTGCGGCCCTCCAGGCCATAGCGCACCGCCGTCATACGGCAGTCAGGAAGGACACGCCCACAGCGCCGATGAAGCCGTCGGCGCGGCGCGGCGTGCCCGGGGGCAGCACGGCGCCGTAGTCCTTGGCCAGCACGCGCGTGACGCGGTGGCGGTGGTAGGCGCGCAGCAGTTCGCCGACCGTCACCACCTGCGTGCTGGTGTCGCCATAGAGCTCGCGGTGCAGGCGCGGCAGGCTGTACCAGGGCGCGACCGGGCGCTCGTGGTGCGCGTTGTGAAAGCCGAAGTTGAGCCACACGAGGTTGAGCCACTTCGCGTCCAGGCCGACCACGTCGCTGTAGGTGTTGGCCTGCTCGTAGGCGCGGTCGCGCAGCTTGTCCTGCGGGATGGGCTTGTCGTCGAGGATGGGGTAGGCGTCGTAGGTGTGCTGGAAGCAGTCGGCAAAGCGCAGCAGGTGCACGAACAGCAGGTAGGCCAGCGCGTACAGCGCCAGCGCCTTGAGCGACCACCAGGCCAGCAGGCCCCAGGCCGTCAGGCGCACCACGGCCACGCCGACGACACGGCCGCGCGCGTCGCGCTTGCGCGCGTCCAGGAAGGGCAGGGCGATCACGTAGCCGCGCATGACGAACTCGACCGCGGGCACGTACAGCCATTCGAGCGCCAGCACCGTGCGGCGCACCAGTGGGTGCGCGCGCAGAAAGGCCTGCACGTCGAAGGTGATGACGTCGGCGCGCTCGATGTGGTGGCGCATGTGCTTGCGGCGCAGGTCGGCGAAGCGCGCGTAGCAGCTGCCGTTGATCCAGCTCATGAACACGCCCCAGCGCTCGTTGGCCTGCGGCGTGCGGAAGATGGCCTGGTGGGCGAACTCGTGGATGAAGTAGGCCGACCAGGTGAGCGTGAGCGTGACCAGCAGCACGCCGGCCACATTGAGCGCGGCGTTCGGCTGGCCCAGCAGCCAGATGCCCAGCGGCCAGCCGGTCACGGTGATGGCCAGCGCCAGGGTGTTGGGCAGCACGCCGTCGGCGTGGCGGAACAGGGCTTGCGTCATGGCAAGGGGCTCGTGGCGCGCCGCACCGCCGCCGCGCACCGCCCGGGGGCAGCGGTGCGCGCGGGCGGGCGGGGCGGGTTTACTTGACCAGGGCCTTGACCAGCGAGGCGTCCATGGTGGCCTCGGTGGGCGGGACCGTGGTGATCTGGCCCTTGGCCTTGAGCAGCTGGCCGATCACCTCGCCGCTGGCGTAGTAGGAGGTGGTCTCCTTGGCGGGCACGAAGGCCTTGGGCATCTCGGCCAGCGGGATGTTGTAGACGCCGCCGAGCTGCTCTTTCACTTCCTTGGCGGACACGCCCATGAACTTGCCGATGATCTTGGCGGCCTCGTCGGGCTTGGCCTTCATGAACGCCATGCCGTCGAGGTAGGCCTTGATGATGCCGGTGATCTCGGCGGGCTTGGCCTTGATGGCCTTCTCGTCGAACACCAGCACGTCGGCGATCAGGCCGGGCGCGTCCTTGGAGGAGAACACCACCTTGAACTTCTTGCCGCCGCCCTGGCTCAGGATCTGCGACAGGCTGGGCTCGTAGGTCACGCCCACCGGCAGCTGGCCCGAGGCCATGGCCGCGGGCACCGCCTCGGGCGTCATGCTCACGGGGCTGATGTCCTTCTCGCCCATGCCGTTGATCTTGAGCGCGTACGACAGCAGGAAGTCGCTCGGCGACAGCGGGTTGTAGCCGACCTTCTTGCCCTTGAAGTCCTTGACGGACTTGATCGAGGCGTCGGCCACGATGGCGTCGCCGCCGTTGGAGTAGTCGATGGGCATCACGACCTTCATGGCCTTGCCCGCGGCGACCTGGCCGACCACCTGGTCGTAGGTGAGCATGCCGCCGTCGACCGCGCCCGAAGCGATGGCGGGCGGGATCAGCGCCGGGTCGGTGAAGACCTGCAGCGAGACCTTGAGGTTGTATTTCTTGTAGAGGTCGAGCGCGTCGGCCACGTAGAAGGGGCCGTAGCCGATCCACACCACGGTGGCGATCTTCATGCTGGTGGGCGCGGCGATGGCCGCTGCGGCCGCCACGGTGAGGGCCGCGCCCACGGCGGGCTTGATCAGACGGCGCAGCCAGGACCCGGACGTGGAAGAAGCCGGACCGCTGGTGGAGGGAGAGAGAAGACCTGCCAGTTTCATGATGACGCTCCGATGGGTGAGGGATGGGCGCAGGAGAACCGATCTGACGTCGTTCTCCCGGGCTTTTGTCCCTCCGTGGAGCCTCTGGCGAGGCCGGCCCACTCTCGGACCAGACCCTGCGTTGCCGCAGACGGAACCCTAGTGGACCTACGCACGAGCCGCTGCGACCACCGGTTGCAGACCGCTCTCCATGCGCGGATGACAGAGCAGGTTGTGTGCCAGGCCCGAAAGGCCGGCCGGCGGGGGCCGGGCGCCCCCGCAGCGGCCCGCGGTGCACCGTCCGGTGGCATGGCCGGCCCGCGCGCCGGGGCCGCGGGCGTGATCTTGGTGCGCGATGCCCTGGCTCAGCGCATCAGCTCGAGCAGCCGGTCGAGCCCGCCGCTTTCGATGGACACCATGGCCTGCTCGCGCACCTTGGGCTTGGCGTGGTAGGCCACCGAGAGGCCGGCCGCGCCCATCATGGGCAGGTCGTTGGCGCCGTCGCCCATGGCGATGCATTCGTGCGGCGCGATGTCCAGCAGCGAGGCCACTTCGAGCAGGGTGCGGCGCTTCTCGGCGCCGTCGCAGATGTCGCCCCAGGCCTGTTCGACCAGCCGGCCCGTGAGCTCGCCGCAGTTCGGGCCGCTGGCGACCTCGAGGATGTTGGCGCGCACGAAATCGATGCCCAGGGTGTCGCGCACGCGGTGCGCGAAGAAGGTGAAGCCGCCCGAGACCAGCAGCACCTTCATGCCCACGGTCTTGCAGGCGCGCACCAGTTCGGCCGCGCCGGGGTTGAGGCGCAGGCGCTCGACATACACCCGCTCCATGTCGGCCATGGTCACGCCCTTGAGCAGGGCCACGCGGCGGCGCAGGCTGTCCTTGAAGTCGGTGATCTCGCCGCGCATCGCGGCCTCGGTGATCGCGGCCACCTCGGCCTTGCGGCCGACGGCGTCGGCGATCTCGTCCACGCACTCGATGTTGATCAGCGTGGAGTCCATGTCGAAGGCGATGAGCTTGAAATCGCTCAGGCGCAGCGGCGGCGTGAAGCCGCGCACGGTGAGGCCGGGGGCGATGGCGGTGGCTGGGGTGGTCATGCGGGTTGTTTCGGGGCGATGGGTTGGCCGAGCGCGCGCAGCACGTCGCGCACCAGCTGCACGCGGTCTTTCACCTCGGGCAGGGCCCGTTCGATGCGCAGTTTTTCGTTGCCCGCGAGCTTGATGTGGCGGTGCTTCTGGATCAGCTCGATGATGCGCAGGGGCTCGATCGGCGGGTTGGGCTTGAAAGTGATGTTCGTGACGCCGGGCGCGGCGTCGACCTTCACCACGCCGTAGGGCGTGCTGAGCACGCGCAGGCGGTGCACGTCGATCAGCGTCTGCGCCTGCGGCGGCAGCTTGCCGAAGCGGTCCACGATTTCTTCGAGCAGCGCGTCCACCTGGTCGGCGGTCTTGGCGGTGGCGAGCTTCTTGTAGAAGGACAGGCGCAGGTGCACGTCGCCGCAGTAGTCGTTGGGCAGCAGCGCGGGCGCGTGCAGGTTGATGTCGGT
The DNA here is from genome assembly GCF_011388215.1 of Hydrogenophaga crocea. Classification (NCBI taxonomy): domain Bacteria; kingdom Pseudomonadati; phylum Pseudomonadota; class Betaproteobacteria; order Burkholderiales; family Comamonadaceae; genus Hydrogenophaga; species Hydrogenophaga crocea. Next base: position 1,892,530 of record NZ_CP049989.1, on the reverse strand, counting down.
GGTGACCGACAGCGGCGCGAGCAGGTCGGGCTCGCGGCCGGCCTTGAGCGCCTTCACCGCCTCGGACAGCATCTCGTTGTAGAGCTGGAAGCCCACCTCGAGCATGTTGCCGCTCTGGTTCTCGCCCAGCACCTCGCCCGCGCCGCGGATCTCCAGGTCGTGCATGGCGAGGTAGAAGCCGCTGCCCAGTTCTTCCATCTGCTGGATGGCGTCGAGCCGCTGCGCGGCCTGCTTGGTCAGGCTGTCCATGTCGGGCACCAGCAGGTAGGCGTAGGCCTGGTGGTGGCTGCGGCCCACGCGGCCGCGCAGCTGGTGCAGCTGCGCCAGGCCGAACTTGTCGGCGCGGCTGATGACGATGGTGTTGGCCGTGGGCACGTCGATGCCGGTCTCGATGATGGTCGAGCACAGCAGCACGTTGAAGCGCTGCGCCACGAAGTCGCGCATCACGTGCTCGAGCTCGCGCTCGGGCATCTGGCCGTGGGCGATGGCGATGCGCGCCTCGGGCAGGATCTCTTCGAGCCGCGCCTTGCGGTTCTCGATGGTCTCGACCTCGTTGTGCAGGAAGTACACCTGGCCGCCGCGCTTCAACTCGCGCAGCACGGCCTCGCGGATCACGCCGTTGCCTTCGTTGCGCACGAAGGTCTTGATGGCCAGGCGGCGCTGCGGCGCGGTGGCGATCACACTCAGGTCGCGCAGGCCTTCGAGCGCCATGCCCAGGGTGCGCGGGATGGGCGTGGCGGTGAGCGTGAGCACGTCGACCTCGGCGCGCAGCTGCTTCATGGCCTCCTTGTGGCGCACGCCGAAGCGGTGCTCTTCGTCGATGATGAGCAGGCCCAGGTTCTTGAACTGCGCCTTCTCCGACAGCAGCTTGTGCGTGCCCACCACGATGTCGACCGAGCCGTCGGCAATGCCCTTCATGGCCGCGGTGATCTCTTTCTGCGAGCGGAAGCGGCTCATCTCGGCGATCTTCACCGGCCACTTGCCGAAGCGGTCCACCAGGGTCTGGTAGTGCTGCTCGGCCAGCAGCGTGGTGGGCGCGAGAAAGGCCACCTGCTTGCCGCCGGTCACGGCCACGAAGGCCGCGCGCAGCGCGACCTCGGTCTTGCCGAAGCCCACGTCGCCGCAGACCAGGCGGTCCATGGGGCGCGGGCTGATCATGTCCTGGATGACGGCGTGGATCGCGGCGCGCTGGTCGGGGGTTTCGTCGAAGCCGAAATCGTTGGCGAAGGTCTCGTAGTCTTGCGGCGAGTAGCGGAACGGGTGGCCCTGGCGCGCGGCGCGGCGCGCGTAGATGTTGAGCAGCTCGGCCGCGGCGTCGCGCACCTGCTCGGCGGCCTTGCGCTTGGCCTTCTCCCACTGGCCGCTGCCCAGCTTGTGCAGCGGCGCCTCGTCGGCGCTCACGCCGGTGTAGCGGCCGATCAGGCCGAGCTGGCTCACCGGCACGTAGAGCACGGCCTTGTCGGCGTACTCGAGGTGCAGGAACTCCTGCAGCGCGGGCGAGCCGTCGGGGTTCTTCTCGCCCATGTCGAGGTTGACCAGACCGCGGTAGCGGCCGATGCCGTGCGCCGCGTGCACCACCGGGTCGCCCACGTTGAGCTCGGACAGGTCCTTGATGAGCGCGTCCACATCGCTCACCTGTTCCTGCTTCTTGCGGCGGCGCGTGGTGGGGCCGGTGGCAAAGAGCTCGGTCTCGGTGATGAAGTGGATGCCCCCGCCGATCCAGGCGAAGCCGTTGGCGAGCGCGGCGGTGGCGATGCCGGTTTTCTCGTCGCTGGCCTCGAACTCGGCCAGGCTGTCGAAGGCCGGCGGGTTCAGGCCGCTCGCGCGCAGGAAGTCGAGCAGGCTTTCGCGGCGGCCGTCGCTCTCGGCCAGGATCAGCATGCGGTCGCCGCTGCCGCGCAGGTGGGCCTGCAGGCGCGCGAGCGGGTCGTCGGCGCCGCGCACCACGGCGAGCTCGGGCAGCTTCTGCGCGAAGGCGTTGTCGCCCACGTCGGCGCTGCCAGGGCGCAGCACGACCTGCGCGTGGGGCTTGGCCGCGGTGAAGAACTGCTCGGCGTTGAGGAACAGCGATTCGGGCGGCAGGATGGGCCGGTCGGGGTCGCCGTGCAGCAGGCGGTGGCGCTCGCGCGTGTCCTGCCAGAAGCGCTGGAAGGCGGGTTCGAGCTCGCCGTGCAGCACCAGGGTCGCGCTTTCGCCGAGGTAGTCGAACACCGTGGCCGTGTCGTCGAAGAACAGCGGCAGGTAGTACTCGATGCCGGCGGTGGCCACGCCGTTGCCCATGTCCTTGTAGATGCGGCTCTTGGTCGGGTCGCCGTCGAGCAGCTCGCGCCAGCGGTTGCGGAATTTGGCGCGCGCCGCGTCGTCCATGGGGAATTCGCGGCCCGGCAGCAGGCGCACCTCGTTGACCGGGTAGAGGCTGCGCTGGCTGTCGGGGTCGAAGGTGCGGATGCTGTCGATCTCGTCGTCGAACAGGTCGACACGGTAGGGCACCAGGCTGCCCATGGGGAACAGGTCGATCAGGCCGCCGCGCACCGCGTACTCGCCCGGGCTCACCACCTGCGTCACGTGGTGGTAGCCCGCGAGCGTGAGCTGGCTCTTCAGGCGCGCTTCGTCGAGCTTTTGCTTGACCTTGAAGTGGAAGGTGTAGCCGGCCAGGAAGGACGGCGGCGCGAGCCGGTAGAGCGCGGTGGTGGCGGGCACCAGCACCACGTCGGCGCCGCCGTCGTGCTCGCGTTGCGAGATCCGCCAGAGCGTGGCCAGGCGCTCGCTGATCAGGTCCTGGTGCGGCGAGAAGGTGTCGTAGGGCAGGGTTTCCCAGTCGGGGAACAGCGTCACGCGCAGCTCGGGCGCGAAGAAGGCGAGTTCGTCGATCAGGCGCTGGGCGTCGTTGGCGTCGGCGGTGACGATGGCCGTGAGGCGGCCTTGCGCACGCTCACGCTCGGCGAGGTGGGCCAGCCACAGGGCGTCGGCCGAGCCCACGGGCAGGGGCATGGCGTGGCGTTTGCCGGGGCTCAGGGAGGGCAGGGGGATGGGCATCAGAGGGGCACCAATGGCAAACACCCCCGGACGCTCGAAGCCGGGGGTGTGCTCGAATTCTAGAATGGCGCCCGCCCATGAGCCCCGACACGCCCGCAAGCCCCGACACCGCCCTGTGCCATGCACTGCTGCCCACCGCGGGCAGCGGTTCGCGCGCCGGCACCGCCCTGCCCAAGCAATACCAGCCGCTGCTGGGCCGCCCGCTGGTGCAGCACACCCTGGCCGCGCTGCGCGCGGTGCCCGGCCTGCAGCGTGTGCTCGTGGTGCTGGCCCCCGACGACGCGCACTGGACCGATGTGCCCGGCGTGGACGCGCTGCGCTGCGGCGGCGCCACGCGCGCCGAAAGCGTGTTCAACGGCCTCGAAGCGCTGCGCGCCGCGGGCGTGCCCGACACCGACTGGGTGCTGGTGCACGACGCCGCGCGCTGTCTGGTCACGCCCGACGAGGTCAATGCCCTGATCGACGCCTGCCGCGGCGACGCGGTGGGTGGCCTGCTCGCGCTGCCCTTGCCCGACACGCTCAAGGCCGAGGCCGGCGGCCGGGTGCAGCAGACCATCGCGCGCGAGCACAAGTGGCTCGCGCAGACGCCGCAGATGTTCCGCCTGGGCGAGCTGCACGCCGCGCTGGCCGCCGCGCGCGCGGGCGGCTTCGCTGGCATCACCGATGAAGCCAGCGCGATCGAGCGCAGCGGCCGCCAGCCGCGGCTGGTGGAAGGCCGGGCCAGCAACTTCAAGGTCACCTACCCGCACGACTTCACCCTGGCCGAGGCCATTCTGAGGAGCCGCTCATGACACCGCTTGCCCCGCTGCGCATCGGCGAAGGCTGGGACATCCACCGCCTGGTCACCGGGCGCCCGCTGGTGCTCGGCGGCATCACCGTGCCGCACACCCACGGCCTGCTCGGTCACTCCGACGCCGACGCGCTGCTGCACGCCATCACCGACGCGCTGCTGGGCGCGGCCGCGCTGGGCGACATCGGCCGCCACTTTCCGGACACCGACGCGTGCTTCAAGGGCGCCGACTCGGGCGTGCTGCTGGCAGAGGCCGCGCGCCGCGTCGGCGAGGCGGGCTACGCCATCGTCAACATCGACAGCACCGTGGTCGCGCAGGCACCCAAGCTTGCGCCGCACATCCCGGCCATGGTCGAGCGCATCGCGGCGCTGCTCGCGCTCGAGCCCGGCCAGGTCAACGTGAAGGCCAAGACGGCCGAGAAGATGGGCCCCGTGGGGCAGGGCGAGGCGATCGAAGCGCGCGCGGTCGCGCTGCTCGTGCGCCGCTGAGCTTCAGTGCCCTGCGCGGCGCAGCTTGATGTGCGCCGCCAGCCCGCCCGTGCTGCTGTTGGCCAGCGCGAAGCGGCCGCCCATGCGCGCGATGGCGCGCTCCACGATGGCCAGGCCCAGGCCGGTGCCGGTGGCGTCGGATCGCGCCGCGTCGCCGCGGAAGAAGGGCTGGGTGAGCTGTTCGAGCAGCTCGGGCTTGACGCCCCGGCCGTGGTCGCGCAGCTTCACCAGCACCGCGTCGTCCTTGGTCTTGCACGCGATGTCGATGTGCACCACGCCGGTGTCGGGGTTGCGGCCGTAGCGCACCGCGTTCTCGAGCAGGTTGCTGAACACGCGCTGCAGCTCCACGGCATCGCCCATCACGCGGGTGTCGGGCTCCAGGCGCATCTTCACCACGGTGTTGGGGTCGTCGCCGAGGGCGAACACCGCGGCCTCCAGCGTCTGGTTCAGGCTGACCTCGGTGGCCTTGAGGTGGTCGGGCCGCGCGTAGTCGAGGAACTTGTCGATGATGGCGTTGACCTGCTCGATGTCGGCCGACATGTGTTCGCGCGCCTGCGGGTCGCTCACGCTCATTTCGGTTTCGAGCCGCAGCCGCGCGAGCGGGGTGCGCAGGTCGTGCGAGATCCCCGCGAGCATGAGCGCGCGGTCCTGCTCGATCTTGGACAGGCGCTGCGCCATGCGGTTGAAGCCGATGTTGACCTCGCGGATCTCGCTCGTGGCCACGGCTTCGTTGAGTTGGCTGGCGTTGAAGTCGCCCTCGCGCACGCGGCTGGCCGCGAACGAGAGCTTCTTGAGCGGGCGGTTGATGAGCCGCGCGATCAGCGCCGCGCCGGTGAGCGAGAGCAGGGCGGCCGTGCCCAGCCAGATCAGCCAGGTGGTGCCCGCCACGGGCCCGATGCGCGACGGGTCGGTGAGCAGCCAGTACTGGTCGCCGTCGATGCCGAAGCCGATCCACAGGCCCGGCTGGCCGTTCACCTCGCGCGCCACCACGGTGTCGCGGCCGAGCCGCGTCTCCAGCTGGGCCGCGACGTTGCGGCTGAGCGCGTCCACGTCGTAGAGCTTGTAGGTGTCGTTGGGCTCGCGCGGCGCGATGCGCAGGCCCTCTTCGGCCGCCAGGGTCTTGATCAGCGACACGCGCGCGATCGCGTCCGAGTGCACCAGCGCCGCGCGGCTCAGGTTCACCAGCGAGGCCAGCTGCTGGGCACTTTGCAGCGCGCGCGGTTCGTACTCGAGCGCCCGGAAGGTCTGCAGCCACGCGATGATGCAGCCCGTGAGCAGCAGCGTGAGGAAGAAGAAGGTGCGCCAGAACAGGCTCACGCCACGCGTGGGCCGCACCTCCAGCGGGGCGGGGGCGGTCTCCAGCGTGGTGGGCTCGGTTTCGAAGGAAACGCGTGATTCGCTGTCCATCAGGAGTTGCCGTCGGGCACGAACACATAGCCCACGCCCCACACGGTCTGCAGGTAGCGCGGGGACGAGGCGTCTTCCTCGATGAGCTTGCGCAGGCGCGAGACCTGCACGTCGAGGCTGCGGTCGAAGGGCTCGAACTCGCGGCCGCGGGCGAGCTGCGCAAGCTTTTCGCGCGACAGCGGCTGGCGCGGGTGGCGCACCAGGGCCTTGAGCATGGCGAACTCGCCCGTGGTCAGCGGCAGGTCCTGGCCGTCCTTGCGCAGGGTGCGCAGGCTGAGGTCGAACTCGTAGGGGCCGAACTTGACCACCTCGGCGTCCTGCGAGGGCGCGCCCGGCACCTCGGCGGGCGGGCGGCGGCGCAGCACCGCGTGGATGCGGGCCAGCAGTTCGCGCGGGTTGAAGGGTTTGCCCAGGTAGTCGTCGGCGCCGACCTCGAGGCCGACGATGCGGTCCACGTCTTCGCTCTTGGCGGTCAGCATGATGATGGGCGTGCGGTCGCCGTTGGCGCGCAGGCGGCGGCAGATCGACAAGCCGTCTTCGCCGGGCATCATCAGGTCGAGCACGATGAGGTCGACCGCCTCGCGCTGCAACACCCGGTTCAATGCCTTGCCATCCTCGGCCAGCATGACCTCGAAGCCTTCCTGCATGAGGTAGCGGCGCAGCAGGTCGCGGATGCGCACGTCGTCGTCGACGACCAGGATCTTGTTGGGGCGGGCGTGGTTTTGTGGCATAGGAGCAACTTCCCGTAAATGTAACAAACGCGATTCTGGCAGCTGCAAGTCCTTGTCAATGCTTGATTTTTGTTTTTCTGACGGCTTGTTACACAAGTTGCCCGTCCTCTCAGCGGATTGACGTGCGGGTCACTCGCACAATGGTCGGCCTGGCCATACTCGACGCACCATGAAGTCCATCTGGATGGGAACCCTAGCCATGCTGACCGCGGGTGTCTCGCTCGCGAATCCGGAGCGCACGCGCGATCTGCGCGAGCCCGGTCAGGAGGCGCCAGCGGTGATGCCCATCTCGATCGACGGCGGCGAGGCCCGCGCGCCCATGCGCCTGCGCGATGCCCTGCGCCAGCCGTTTGACGACATGGACGAGGGCGGCAAGCCCTTCCGGCTGTCGGTGGAGGAGCGCCAGCGCCTTCGCGAGCAGCTGCGGGGCCAGCCCGTGTTCGAGTCCAGCCGCAAACCCTGATCGCACCCATGACCTTTTCTCCCAACCGCCGCACGCCGGCCGCGTGGCGGCGCACCTGTGCCTCCGCCGCTCTCCTCATGGCCTTGGGTGCGCCCGCCCTGGCCCAGGCCGCCCAGCCCGAGGTGCCCGCCAACGTGGTGAGCCTGTCGGCCAGCGGTCACCTCGAAGTGCCGCAGGATTGGCTGACGGTGATGCTCAGCACCACGAAAGAAGGCGCCGACGCCGCGACGGTGCAGAACCAGCTCAAGCAGGCCGTGGACGCCGCGCTGGCCACGGCCCAGGCGCAGGCCCGGCCCCAGCAACTCGAGGTGCGTACCGGCAACCTGCGCCTGTACCCGCGGTATGGCAGCAACGGCCGCATCAGCGGCTGGCAGGGCCAGGCCGAACTGGTGCTCGAGGGGCGCGACGTCGCGCGCGTGAGCGAGGTCGCCGGCCGCATCCAGACCATGAGCGTGTCGAACATGGGCTTTTCGCTCTCGCGCGACGCGCGCCTGGCGCTCGAGTCGCAGGTGCAGGCCCAGGCCATCGAGCGCTTCCGCGCCCGCGCCGCCGAGGTCGCCAAGGGCTTCGGCTTCTCGGGCTACACCCTGCGCGAGGTGTCGGTGAGTTCGGCCGACATGCCCGAGCGCCCGGTGCCGCGCATGATGGCCATGGAGGCCAAGGCCGCTGCGGCCGACATGCCGGTGCCGACCGCGGCCGGCACCGCCACCGTGAGCGTCACGGTGTCGGGCTCGGTTCAGCTGCGCTGAGCGCGCGCGCTCACTGGGCGGCCCAGCCGCCGTCCATGTTCCAGGCCACGCCGCGCACGTTGTTGCCGGCGGGCGAGCAGAAGAAGACCGCGAGCTCGCCGAGTTCTTCGGGCGTGGTGAACTGCATGGAGGGCTCCTTTTCGCCCAGCAGCCGCCTGGTGGCTTCGTCGTTCGACAGGCCCAGTGCCGCGGCCTTCGCGTCGACCTGTTTCTGCACCAGCGGGGTCAGCACCCAGCCCGGGCAGATCGCATTGCAGGTCACGCCGGTGGTGGCGGTTTCGAGCGCGGTCACCTTGGTCAGGCCGACGATGCCGTGCTTGGCCGCCACGTAGGCCGATTTCTCGGCCGAACCCACCAGTCCGTGCACCGAGGCCACGTTGATGATGCGGCCCCAGTTGGCCGCGCGCATGGCGGGCAGGGCGAGGCGGCTGGTGTGGAAGGCGCTGCTGAGGTTGATCGCCATGATCGCGTCCCAGCGCTCGACCGGAAAGTCTTCGACCCGCGCCACGTGCTGGATGCCGGCGTTGTTCACCAGAATGTCCACGCGCCCGAAGGTCTGGGCGGCGTAGGCCATCATGGCCTCGATCTCGGCGGGCTTGCTCATGTCTGCGCCGTGGTAGCCGACCTTCACGCCCAGGGCTTCGACCTCCTTGCGCGGGCCCTCGTGGTCGCCGAAGCCGTTGAGCACGATGTGGGCGCCCTGGCGCGCGAGCGCCTTCGCGATGCCCAGTCCGATCCCGCTGGTGGATCCGGTCACGAGGGCGGTCTTTCCTGCAAGCATGGGTCTCTCCAGTTCCATTACGATTGGTCGAACACGGTCGCCGATTATGGTGGACCGCACAACACCCGAGGCGCCATGAACGAACCCATCCTCCAGCACATCGTCGTGGATGGTGCGGCTGCGCGAGGCGGGGCGCCGCGCCGTCTGGCGTACTGGGATTGGGCAAGCGCCGATCCCGCCAGCCAGCATGCAGTGGTCTGCGTGCACGGCCTGTCGCGCCAGGGGCGCGACTTCGACGAACTGGCGCGTGCGCTGCAGCCGCGCTGCCGCGTGATCGCCGTCGACGTGGCGGGCCGCGGCGAAAGCGACTGGCTGGCCGATCCCATGGCCTACCAGGTGCCCACCTACGTGGCCGACCTCGCGGTGCTGCTCACCCGGCTGCGTGCCGCCGACCCGCAGGCGCGCATCGACTGGGTGGGCACGAGCATGGGCGGGCTCATCGGCATGGGCCTGGCCGCGCAGCCGGCGCTCGCGCCCGCGCGCCTGGTGCTCAACGACGTGGGCCCCGTGGTGCAGAGCGAAGCGCTGCAGCGCATCGGTACCTACCTCGGGCTCGATCCCTTTTTCGACAGCGAGCAGCAGGCCATCGACTACCTGGCGCGCATCTCCACCGGCTTCGGCCCGCACACGCCCGAGCAATGGCGCCGCCTGAACCGGCCCATGCTGCGGCAGCGCGACGGCCGCTGGCGGCTGCACTACGACCCGGCCATCGCCGTACCCTTCAAGGCACTCACCGCGAACCCCGACCCGGCCGCGCTGCAGCAGATGGCCCGCGAGGGCGAAGCCCTGCTCTGGAACCTCTACGACGCGATCACCTGTCCCACGCTGCTGCTGCGCGGGGAAGACTCCGACCTGTTGAGCCCCGCCACCGCGCAGGCCATGGCCACGCGCGGGCCGCGGGCCCGCTGCGTCGGCTTTGCCGGCGTGGGCCACGCGCCCACGCTCGTGGCGCCCGATCAGGTGGCGGCCGTGCGCGACTTTCTCTGGGCCCCATGAAACGCCTGCCTGCCCCTGGCGATGCGCCGCCGTCCGCGGCCATCGTGACCGCGACCGCTGCCGGCCTGCCCAACCAGGCCCATGCGCTCGCGCGCGCCCGCGCCTTCGCCGAGCCCCTGCTCGAAAGCGAAGAGCTCGACACCGGCGAGAACACCCTGGCGCACGCGAACGCCGTGGCGCAGATCCTGGCCGACATCGGCGGCTCCGAGGCCATGCAGGCCGCGGCCTACCTGGTGTATGCCTGCCAGCACCTGAACCGCCCGCAAGAGGTGATCACCAAGGCTTTTGGCGAGCAGCACGCGGCGCTGGCCCTGGAAACCACCAAGCTGGTGCAACTGCAGCGCCAGGCCCGCAACATCGCGGCCGAGGCCCAGGCGCGCAAGCTCGAAGAGCGGCAGGCCACGCAGGACCTGGGGCAGCCCGTGCCCAGCCTGTCGAAGGCGCCGGTGTCCGAACTCGCGGCCAGCCAGACCGAGAACGTGCGCAAGATGCTGCTGGCGTTTTCGCGCGACCTGCGTGTGGTCATGCTGCGGCTTGCATCGCGCCTGCAGACGCTGCGCTACTTCGCGGCCATCAAGGGCGACCCGGGCGAGGCCCTGGCCCGCGAGTCGCTGCACGTGTTCGCGCCGCTGGCCAACCGGCTGGGGATCTGGCAGATCAAGTGGGAAATGGAAGACCTGGCCTTCCGCTTCCTCGAGCCGCAGACCTACAAGGAGGTGGCGCGCCTGCTCGACGAGAAACGCGCCGAGCGCGAGGCGCACGTGGAGCAGTTGCGCGAGCAACTGCAGACGGCCTTGTGCAGCCAGGGCGTCAATGCCGTGGTGCAGGGCCGGCCCAAGCACATCTACAGCATCGTGAAGAAGATGCGTGGCAAGTCGCTCGATTTCGAGCAGGTGTTCGACATCCGCGCGCTGCGCGTGGTGGTGCCCGAAACCGCCGACTGCTACGCCGCGCTGGCCTACGTGCACGCGCAGTTCTCGCCGGTGCCCGAGGAGTTCGACGACTACATCGCCAAGCCCAAGCCCAACGGCTACCAGTCGCTGCACACCGTGGTGCGAGACGCACAGGGCCGCGCCTTCGAGATCCAGATCCGCACCCAGGCCATGCACGACCACGCCGAGCACGGTGTGGCCGCGCACTGGGCCTACAAAGAGGCGGGCGCCAAGGGCTACTCGGGCGTGACGGCGAATTCGGAGTACGACGCCAAGATCGCCGTGCTGCGGCAACTGCTCGCCTGGGAGCGCGACCTCAGCGGCACGGCCCAGGGCCTGTTTGACGACCGCATCTACGTGCTCACGCCGAACGCGGCGATCGTCGAGTTGCCACGCGGCGCCACCGCGGTCGACTTCGCGTACACCGTGCACACCGACCTGGGCCACCGCTGCCGCGGCGCCAAGGTCGATGGCGCCATGGTGACGCTCAACACGCCGCTGCAAAACGGCCAGACGGTGGAGATCACCGCGGCCAAGGAGGGCGGCCCCTCGCGCGACTGGCTCAACGCCGAACTCGGTTACCTGGTGAGCCACCGCGCCAAGAGCAAGGTGCGCGCGTGGTTCAACGCGCAGGCGCTGGCCGAAACCATCGCGCGTGGCCGCGAAGCGGTCGAAAAGCTGCTGCAGCGCGAGGGCCGCACGGCGCTGAAGTTCGACGAACTCGCGATCGAGCTCGGGCTCAAGGACGCCGACGAAATGTTCGAGCTCGTCGGCAAGGACGAGCTCTCGCTGCGCGCCATCGAGACCCACCTGCGCCCGCCCGAACCCGAGGTCGCGTCCGAGGAGCCGGCCAACTGGGTGCGCAAGCCCAAGCGTGGCCACGACGGCTCGGCCGGCGACGTGCTGGTGGTGGGCGTGGGCTCGCTCATGACCCAGCTCGCGCGCTGCTGCAAGCCCGCGCCGCCCGACGAGATCCGCGGCTTCGTCACGCGTGGCAAGGGGGTGAGCATCCACCGCGCCGACTGCACCGACTTCGCCCACCTCGAACGCAAGAGCCCGGACCGCGTGATCGAGGTCGACTGGAACGGCGACGCCGGCGCGGCGCGCGACGGCAGGTCGGCCATGTACCCGGTGGATGTGGCGATCGAGGCCACCGACCGCCAGGGCCTGCTGCGCGACATCTCCGACGTGTTCGCGCGCGAGAAGATGAACGTGATCGGCGTGCAGACCCAGTCCGTCAAGGGCGTGGCCTGGATGACCTTCACCATCGAGATCAGCGATGCGCGCCAGGTGGCGCGCGCCATGGCCGTGGTGGGCGACGTGAGCGGCGTTCGCGCGGTGCGCCGCAAATGAGCCCGGCAAGTGCTGCTATACTGCGAGGCTTCGAGTTGATCGAAGGCGCGTAGCTCAGCTGGTTAGAGCACCACCTTGACATGGTGGGGGTCGGGGGTTCGAGTCCCTCCGCGCCTACCAGACACAACCCCCGCAGGTCCATGGCTTGCGGGGGTTTCCTTTTTGATGCGCCGCACAGGGAAAACCATGCCGGTGCCAGCGCGTGCGATTCCTAGAATCCAAGGATGGCTACGAAACCCAAGACCGAGCAGAGCGGCGCGCACGGCGTGCGCGTGATCAAGAAGTATCCGAACCGGCGGCTGTACGACACCGACACCTCGTCGTACATCACGCTGGCCGAGGTCAAGGCGCTGGTGATGGACAACGAGCCCTTCGTGGTGCGCGACGCCAAGTCGAATGAAGACCTCACGCGCAGCATCCTGCTGCAGATCATCCTCGAGGAAGAATCGGCCGGCGCGCCCATCTTCACCGAGCAGGTGCTGGCCAACATCATCCGGTTCTACGGCCACTCGATGCAGGGCTTCATGGGCTCGTACCTCGAGAAGAACATCCAGATCTTCATGGACCTGCAGCAGAAGATGACCGAGAAGGCCGGAGGTCCCATCAGCCCCGAGGCCTGGCAGCAGTTCATGAACCTGCAGTCGCCCATGATGCAGGGCATGATTGGCACCTACCTCGAGCAGTCGCGCAGCGCCTTCGCCCAGATGCAGGAGCAAATGCAGAAGAACAGCGAGCAGATGCTCGCGGCGCTCGGCCTCAAGCGCTGACATCGCCCTGCCGGGCGGGGTCTGAGACAATCGGGCCCTCATGTCCGACACCACTGCCCCCACGACCCCTGCAGGCGCTGCCACGCCCAAGGTGGGTTTCGTCAGCCTGGGCTGCCCCAAGGCGCTGACCGATTCCGAACTCATCCTCACCCAGCTCAGCGCCGAAGGCTATGCGACCTCGAAGTCGTACGCGGGCGCCGACTTGGTGATCGTGAACACCTGCGGCTTCATCGACGACGCCGTCAAGGAAAGCCTCGACGCCATCGGCGACGCCCTGGCCGAGAACGGCAAGGTGATCGTCACCGGTTGCCTGGGCGCGCGCGAAGGCGAGGGCGGTGGCAACCTGGTGCGGCAGATGCACCCGAGCGTGCTCGCCGTCACCGGCCCGCACGCCACGCACGAGGTGATGGAGGCGGTGCATCAGCACCTGCCCAAGCCGCACGACCCTTTCACCGACCTCGTGCCGCCCCAGGGCATCAAGCTCACGCCGCGCCACTACGCCTACTTGAAGATCAGCGAAGGCTGCAACCACCGCTGCACCTTCTGCATCATTCCGTCGATGCGCGGTGACCTCGTGAGCCGGCCCATCGGCGACGTGCTCACCGAGGCGCGCAAGCTGTTCGAGGCCGGCGTGAAAGAGCTGCTGGTGGTGAGCCAGGACACCTCGGCCTACGGCGTCGACGTGAAGTACCGCACCGGCTTCTGGGACGGCAAGCCCGTCAAGACGCGCCTGTTCGATCTGGTGCGCACGCTGGGCGAAATCGCCAAGCCCTTCGGCGCCTGGGTGCGGCTGCACTATGTCTATCCCTACCCGCACGTGGACGAGATCGTGCCGCTGATGGCCGAAGGCCTTGTGCTGCCCTACCTCGACGTGCCGCTGCAGCACAGCCACCCCGACGTGCTCAAGCGCATGAAGCGGCCGGCCAGCGGCGAGAAGAACCTCGAGCGCATCGCGCGCTGGCGCGAGCTGTGCCCGCAGATCGTGGTGCGCAGCACCTTCATCGCGGGCTTCCCCGGCGAGACCGAGGCCGAGTTCGAGCACCTGCTCGATTTCGTGCGCGAGGCCCGCATCGACCGCGCAGGCTGCTTCGCCTATTCGCCGGTGGACGGCGCGGTGGCCAACACGCTGGCCGACCCCGTGCCCGATGCGTTGCGCGAAGAGCGCCGCGCGCGCTTCATGGCCGTGGCCGAGCAGGTGTCTGCCGAGAAACTGCGCACGCGCGTGGGCGCGAACATGCAGGTGCTGGTCGACAGCGCGCCCGGGCTGGGCAAGAAGGGTGGTGTGGGCCGCAGTTACGCGGACGCGCCCGAGATCGACGGCGTGGTACGGCTGCTGCCGCCCGAGAAGATCAGCAAGACCTTGAAGGTGGGCGAGTTCACGCGCGCCCGCATCGTCGACACCGATGGCCACGACCTCGTGGCCCTGCCGGTCTGAGGCCCGGGCCCGCGCGCCTCAGGGGTGCGCGGTTGCCGGGCCCTCATGCCGAGGGAACAAAGAAAAAGCCTTGCAGTCTTTCAACTGCAAGGCCTTATATGATTGGTGCCCAAGAGAGGACTCGAACCTCCACGCCTCTCGGCGCTAGTACCTGAAACTAGTGCGTCTACCAATTCCGCCACCTGGGCATCTCAGGAAACCAGCAGTATAGCAAAGAAAAAGCGAACAAAAAAACGTGAACGAAAAAAACAACCTGTTGGCCGAGTTTGAAGGGGTGGTCTCGGGCCATCGCGATGGACATGGCTTCGTGGTCCGCGACGACGGACAGCCCGACATCTACCTGCCGTCCAACGAGATGCGCGCGGTGCTGCACAAGGACCGTGTGAAAGCGCGCATCGTGCGGCTCGACCGCAAGGGCCGGCCCGAGGGCCGCGTCACCGAAATCCTCGAGCGCTCCGACGCGCCCATCATCGGCCGCCTGCTGCAGGAGAGCGGCGTGTGGCTCGTGGCTCCCGAAGACAAGCGCTACGGCCAGGACGTGCTCATCCCCAAAGGCGCCACCGGTTCCGCGAAGCCGGGTCAGGTCGTGGTGGTCGAACTCACCGAGCCGCCCGCGCTCTACGGCCAGCCCGTGGGCCGCGTGAAAGAAGTGCTTGGCGAGATCGACGACCCGGGCATGGAGATCGAGATCGCCGTGCGCAAGTACGGCGTGCCGCACGAGTTCTCGCAGGCCGCGCTGGCCCAGGCCCGCGCCTTGCCCGACCACGTGCGCCCGACCGACCTGCGCCAGCGCGTGGACCTGCGCGACGTGCCGCTCGTGACCATCGATGGCGAGGACGCGCGCGACTTCGACGACGCCGTGTACTGCGAGCCCGCCAAAGTGGGCAAGGGCAAAGGCTGGCGCCTGCTGGTGGCCATCGCCGACGTGAGCCACTACGTGCAGACCGGCTCGCCGATCGACGTCGACGCCTACGACCGCGCGACCTCGGTGTACTTCCCGCGCCGCGTGATCCCCATGCTGCCCGAGAAGCTCTCGAACGGCCTGTGCTCGCTCAATCCCGGCGTCGAGCGCCTGTGCATGGTCTGCGACATGCTGATCGACGCCAAGGGCGAGATCCACGCCTACCAGTTCTACCCGGCGGTGATGTTCAGCCACGCGCGCTTCACCTACACCGAGGTGGCCGCGATCCTGCAGAACACGCGCGGCCCCGAGGCGCAGAACCGCAAGGCCCTGGTGCCTTACCTGCTCAACCTGCACGACGTGTACCGCGCGCTGCTGAGCGCACGCAACCGCCGCGGCGCGGTCGACTTCGAAACCGTCGAGACGCAGATCGTCTGCGACGAGTCGGGCCGCATCGAGAAGATCGTGCCGCGCACGCGCAACGACGCGCACAAGCTGATCGAAGAAGCCATGCTCGCGGCCAACGTGTGCTCGGCCGAGTTCATCTCGCAAAGCAAGCATCCCGGCCTGTTCCGCGTGCACGAAGGCCCCACGCCCGAGAAGCAGGAGCTGCTGCGCAACTACCTCAAGGCGCTGGGCGTGGGCATGACGATCAGCGACGATCCCGCGCCGGGCGAGTTCCAGCAGATCGCTGCCGCCACCAAAGACCGGCCCGACGCGCAGCAGATCCACACCATGCTGCTGCGCTCCATGCAGCAGGCGATCTACACGCCCATCAACAGCGGGCACTTCGGCCTGGCCTTCGAGGCCTACACACACTTCACCAGCCCGATCCGGCGCTACCCCGATCTGCTCGTGCACCGTGTGATCAAGGCCATCCTGCACAAGCAGAAGTACCAGCTGCCGGCCCTGCCCACGCCGGGCGAGGCGCACGCCAAGCTGAGCAAGCGCCTGGCCTCGCGCGTGAAGCCGCCCACGCAGCCGGTGCGCAAGCCCTCGGCCGACACCCTGGCCTGGCAGGCCGCGGGCCTGCACTGCAGCGCCAACGAGCGCCGTGCCGACGAGGCCAGCCGCGACGTCGAGGCCTGGCTCAAGTGCAAGTACATGCGCGAGCACCTCGGCGAGGAGTTCAGCGGCATCGTCACCGCGGTCACGAGCTTTGGCATCTTCGTCACGCTCGATGCGATGTACGTCGAAGGCCTGGTGCACATCACCGAGCTCGGCGGTGAGTACTTCCGCTTCGACGAAGCGCGCCAGGAGCTGCGCGGCGAGCGCACCGGCATCCGCTACGCGCTGGGTTCGCGCGTGCAGGTGCAGGTGAGCCGCGTCGACCTCGACGGCCGCCGCATCGACTTCCGCCTCGTGACCGGCAACGACGATGTCGTGCTGCGCGCGATGCGCGACAAAACCGGCGGCGGCCCGGCGCGCGACGAAGCGCCGGCCCGCAAGGGTGGCAAGGGCGGCAGGGGCGCGCAGCGGCCCGCTTCGGGCGCGGCCGCGGTCATTCCCGAGCTCAAGGCCGCGGTGCGCAAGGCGGCCGGCAAGAAGGGCAACAGCAAGGGGCGCCCGCCCGCGCCCAAGTCCAAGCGGGGCCGCCGCGGATGACCGCCGCGGCCCGGACGCCCGCCCGCCCGCCGGCCGCGAAGGCCTCGCGTGCGGTGCGCGCGGCCGGCAAGGAGCGGCCCCTGCGCATCGGCGTGTCGGCGCGGCTGATGCACCAGGTGCCTTCCGAACTGGGCTTTCGCAACAAGAGCCTGCAGTACATCGAGGCCTCGCTTGCGCACTGGGTCCTGGCGCACGGCGCGGTGGCCTTCATGGTGCCGGCCGTCACGCACGACAGCCGCCACGCGGCGCGCCACCTCAAGGTGGAGCAGGTGGTGCACGAGCTAGACGCGCTGGTGCTGCAGGGCGGCGCCGACGTGGCGCCCGAAACCTATGGGCAGAAGCCGCTCAAGGACGAATGGCGTGGCGACCTGGTGCGAGACCGCTACGAGCTCGCGCTGCTGCGCTGCTTTCTCGCGCAGAAGAAGCCAGTGCTGGGTGTGTGCCGCGGCGCGCAGCTGCTCAATGTGGCCTTCGGCGGCACGCTGTACCAGGACATCGCCACGCAGTGCCAGAGCGCGCACGAGCACATCGACGTCGAGCTCTACGACCAGTTCGAGCACGATGTGACCTTCATCCAGGGCTCGCCGCTGGCCGAGCTCTATCCCAAGGCCACGCAGTTGCGGGTCACGAGCATCCACCACCAGGCGGTGGCCGAGCTCGGCAAGGGCATCGAGGTCGAGGCGGTGTCCACGCTCGATGGCCTGGTGGAGGCTTTCCGTTGCACCGGTGAAGCCTACGCGCGGGGTGTGCAGTGGCACCCCGAGTTCCACCACGACCGCAAGCGGCTCGCCGACAGCTCGCCCATCATGCTCGACTTCCTGCGCGCGGCGCGCGACGCGGCGCTGGCGCGCTTCGACGCAGGCCTCGAGCTCGACCCTCGCGTGCCGAGCGCGCCGCTGCTGCTCTCGGCCTAAACTCCGCGCCCATGCGCATCCTGCTCTTCCTGCTCGACACCGTGTTCTTCGTGCTCATCGCGGCAGCGCTGCTGCGGGCGTGGATGAACCACCTCCGCATCCCCATGCAGCCGCAGCCCGGGCGCTTCGCCATGGCCGTGACCGACTGGCTGGTGCAGCCCTTGCGCCGCGTGCTGCCCGGCGCCATCGCCAAGGGCCGCATCGACGGCGCGAGCGTGGTGGCGGCCGTGCTGCTGGCCATGCTGCACGCGGCCATCTGGCTGCTGATCGCCAATGGCGGCGAATGGGTTGGGCTGGCGTGGGTGTCGCTGGCGCTGCGCTTCTTCCTGCGCACGCTGTTGCAGGCGCTGATGCTCCTGCTGTTCGTGTATGCGGTGCTGTCGTGGGTGAACCCGCGTGCACCGGCCATGGGCCTGCTCGATCGCCTTGCCGCCCCCATCGTCGCGCCGGTGCGGCGCGTGGTGCCGCTGGTGGGCGGTGTCGACCTGTCGGTGCTGGTGGTGATCGTGCTGCTGCAGATCGGCCTGATGCTGCTGGGCTGAAGCTCGGCGCTAGAAGGGCCGCGCGGCCTGGGAAAGCGCCTGCGCGGTGAGCGCGCGGTGCGCGGGCCAGTGGTCGGCCAGTGCGCCGTGGTGCGCCACGGCCGCGCAGGTGGCCGAATACGGATCGCGGTCGTTGCGGGCCAGCGCGGCGCCGATCAGGCCCGCGAGCACGTCGCCCGTGCCGGCCGAGGCCAGGCGCGCATTTCCGCAGGCGTTGATCCAGGGCAACTGCCCCGGCGCCGCCACCACCGTGCCCGAGCCCTTGAGCGCCACCACCGCGTGGTGGCGCTGCGAGAGCGCCTGCGCGTGGCCCAGGCGGTCGGCCATCACGGCGGCCGTGGTCGTGCCCAGCAGGCGCGCGGCCTCGAGCGGGTGGGGCGTGAGCACCGTCACCCAGCCGCGGTGGCTGCGCGCGTTCACGAAGCCCTGCAGCACCGTGTCGGTGGCCACCGCGTTGAGCGCGTCGGCGTCGAGCACCAGGCGCCGCGCGCCATGGAGGCAGCGCGGCAGCACGGCGCGGATGGCGTCGCCGCCGCCGCAGCCCGCCACCACGGTCAGGCCGTCCTCGTTGAGTGCGTCGAGCAGACGCAGCGGCGATCGGAACATCAGTTCGGGCTGGACCACGTTCAGCGCGGGCACCGGCCCGTCGCCCACCAGCGCCACCAGCACGCGGCCCGCCCCGGCGTGCAGGGCCGCCGTGGCGGCCAGCACGGCCGCGCCGCCCATGGCCACCCCGGCCTCGCCCGGCAACTGCCCTCCGAGCACGCCCACGTCGCCGTAGCGCCCCTTGTGTCCGGCGTGCGCATCGCCGATCCGGGTGTCGGGGCCGTCTTCGAAGCCGCCCCACCAGGCCGTGGCCTGATCCGAGGCGTCGCCGGCGCCGAGGTCGTCGAACCACACCTCGCCCGCCAAGTCGCGGCCGTGTGCGGTGAACAGGCCCGGCTTGAGCGTGAGCAGGCTCAGCGTGTGGCGAGGGCCACGGACCGGCCCTGGCTCGGGGATGTCGCCGGTGTCGGCGTTCAGGCCGCTGGGCAGGTCCACCGCCAGCACGGGGGCGGTTTGCTGCCGCACGGCGGCCAGGCGCGCTGCCAGCGGACCGTCGGCGACCGGCCGTGCGCCCAGACCCAGCAGGGCGTCGATGACCAGGTCGGCATCGGCGGGGGCGTCGCTCGCGATCGGCAGGCCGGCGGCGCGCACCTGTTCGAGCGCCCAGGCCGCATCGGGCGGCTGGCGGCCGGGGTCCGCGTCCAGGGTCAGCACCAGCTCGCAACCGCTCGTGCGCGCCCATGCCTGCAGGTGCGTGGCCGCGATCAGGCCGTCACCGCCGTTGTTGCCCGGCCCGCAGGCGATCCAGATGCGCCGCGCGTGCGGCGCCAGGGCCGTGGCCAGCCGGGCCACGGCCAGGCCCGCGCGTGCCATCAGCGCGTGTGGCGGCTGTCGCGCGGCCAGTGCCTGCTCGATGGCGCGCGTGGCGGCCGCGCCGTGAAGGGCTTCGAGGTGCGTGGGGACAACCCGTCTCATGCGACGGATTTCACCACGCCGCGCTCAAAGACCGAGGCGTGCCGGGCGCAGCGCCTGGACGATCGTGGAGGGATCGCCGAGCGTGAGGGCCTGCGTGAGGCGGTGGGCGGCGCCGCAGGCCAGCGCCCAGCCCATGGGGCCATGGGCCAGGTTGAGCCAGACGCCGGGCACGCGGCTCTCGCCCAGCAGCGGCAGGCCGTCGGCCGCAACCAGCGTGGCGCCGCGCCACGACTGCAGCGCCGACGGCGAACCCGCCCAGCGCGCCGCGGCGGGGAACCAGTGCGACAAGCCGTCGGCCAGGCGCGCGATCTCGGGCTTGGCCGCGGGCCCGGGCGCGCCACCCAGGTCCCAGCCGCCGCTGGCGCGCAGGCGTTGGCCGAGGCGCGTCACGGCCACGCCGGTGTGCAGGTCCAGCACGCCCGACAGCGGCGCATCGACCGGCTCGCGCATGGGTGCGCTGAGCGAATGCGACCACCAGGTGGCGAACGGCGTCGGCAGGCCCAGGCCGCGCAGCAGGGCGGGGGCGTCGAGCCCGGCGCACAGCACCACCGCGTCGTGGCGCTCGCTGGCGCCGTCACCCAGCGTCAGCTCCACGCCGCCGGCCTGGGGCCGCACCGCCAGCACGGCCTGCCGCGCCACGAACTGGCCGCCGGCCTTGAGCAGCGCCTGCCGCATCAGCAGGGTCCATTCGCGGCAGTTCGCGACGGCCGGGCCCGGCAGTTCGATCGCCCCGGCCAGCGGGGCCGCGGGGTTGAGCGCAGGCTCCAGTGCACGTGCCTCGTCGGCGCTGCGCTGGCGCGCGGCCACGCCGAGTTCGTTCAAGGCCCGGGCCGCGGCCAGCGCGCGCGCGAACTCGCGCTCGTCGCGGGCCAGCACCAGCAGGCCGTCGCTGCGGTCGTGGTCGAGGTCGAGTTCGGCCGTGAGCGCCGCCTGACGCTCCTCGCCCATGGCGAGCAGGTCGATCAGCGCCGCCTGCGCTTCGGCGGCGCGGGCGCGTTGCGCGTGGCGCCAGCGGCGCCACCAGGCCCAGACCCCGAGGCGGGCGCCACTGCGCCAACGCAGGCCCGGGCCGGCAGCCGACCACGAGGGCAGCAGGCGGGGCTGGGGCTGGGCCCAGGCCAGGGCCCAGGCCGGGTGCAGCAGGCCCGCGGGGGCGAAGCTGCCTTCTTCGGCGGCCGTGGCGCGGCGCTCATACACGGTCACCTGGTGTCCGGCGAGCAGCAACTCATGGGCAGTGGCGAGGCCGTTGACGCCGGCGCCCACGATGGCGATCTTCATGAAGTGGAGGCAGAGGAGGGGGCGGGTGCGCGATGTATAATCGACAGGCTTTGCACCTGTCACAGCGCCTTTTCGGGCCTTGACCTTGCAGAGTCAATCGCAAACCGGCCCAACCGGGTGTTGTTCTGTTCTACGGGGCAATCGGGGCCGGATTTTAGACCTAACCTCTGGAAAGAAATCTCATGTCGATCTCCATGCGCGAAATGCTGGAAGCCGGTGTCCACTTCGGCCACCAGACCCGCTTCTGGAACCCCAAGATGGCGCCGTACATCTTCGGGCACCGCAACAAAATCCACATCGTCAACCTCGAGAAGACGCTGCCCCTGTTCCACGAAGCGCAGAAGTTCGTGCGCCAGCTGTCGGCCAACCGCGGCACGCTGCTGATCGTGGGCACCAAGCGCCAGTCGCGCGACATCGTGGTGCAGGAAGCCCGCCGCGCCGGCGTGCCCTACGTCGACCAGCGCTGGCTCGGCGGCATGCTGACCAACTTCAAGACGGTCAAGACCTCCATCAAGCGCCTGAAGGACATGCAGGCCCAGAAAGAAGCCGGCCTGGACAGCATGAGCAAGAAAGAGCAGCTCATGTTCAACCGCGAAATGGAGAAGCTCGAGAAGGACATCGGCGGCATCCAGGACATGACCGCGCTGCCCGATGCCATCTTCGTGATCGATGTGGGCTTCCACAAGATCGCCGTGCTCGAAGCGCAGAAGCTGGGCATTCCGCTCGTGGGCGTGGTCGACACCAACCACTCGCCTGAAGGCATCGACTACGTGATCCCCGGCAACGACGACTCGGCCCGCGCCGTGGCGCTGTACGCCCGCGGCATCGCCGACGCCGTGCTCGAGGGCCGTGCGAACGCCGTGTCCGACGTGGTCAAGGCCGCTGCCGCCGAAGGTGGCGACGAATTCGTCGAAGTGTCGGAAGACCAGGCCTGATCGCTCTGCGCTCGCGGAATCGGGGGCTCGTGTAGCCCCCTTTTCACACCCAGGTTCGAACATTCATCACGCGGCGCCCCGTGAGGCGCCCGATTCCAGGAGATTCACCATGGCAACAATCACCGCAAGCATGGTC
Organism: Hydrogenophaga crocea; assembly: GCF_011388215.1. NCBI lineage: Bacteria > Pseudomonadati > Pseudomonadota > Betaproteobacteria > Burkholderiales > Comamonadaceae > Hydrogenophaga > Hydrogenophaga crocea. The sequence goes on along the minus strand of NZ_CP049989.1, from coordinate 1,870,769 downwards.
GCCGAACTGCGCGCCAAGACCGACGCGCCCATGATGGAGTGCAAGAAAGCACTGACCGAGGCCGATGGCGACATGGCCAAGGCCGAGGAACTGCTGCGCGTCAAGCTCGGCACCAAGGCCGGCAAGGCCGCCAGCCGCGTCACCGCCGAAGGCGTGGTGGCCGCCTCGATCCAGGGCAACACCGGCGCCCTGCTCGAAGTCAACTGCGAAACCGACTTCGTCACCAAGAACGACAGCTTCCTGGCCCTGGCCAACGCCGGCGCCCAGCTGATCGCCCAGCACAACCCGGCCGACATCGCGGCCCTGGGTGCGCTGCCCTACAGCCAGGACGGCTTCGGCCCGACGCTCGAAGACGTGCGCAAGGGCCTGATCGGCAAGATCGGCGAGAACATGTCGTTCCGCCGCTTCAAGTACTACAGCGGCGCGTCCAAGCTCGCGAGCTACCTGCACGGCACGCGCATCGGCGTGATCGTGGAGTACGAGGGCGACGAGACCGCCGCCAAGGACGTGGCCATGCACGTGGCCGCCATGAAGCCCGTGTCGCTGACCAGCGCCGACGTGCCCGCCGAGTTCATCGAGCGCGAGCGCTCGGTGGCCACCGCCAAGGCCGACGAAGCCAACAAGGAACTCGTGGCCGCCGGCAAGCCGGCCCAGAGCGCCGAGATCGTGGCCAAGCGCATCGACGGTGCGGTGCAGAAGTACCTCAAGGAAGTGTCGCTGTTCAACCAGCCCTTCGTGAAGAACGACAAGCAGACCGTCGAGCAGATGCTCAAGGCCGCCAACACCACGGTGAAATCCTTCACCCTGTTCGTGGTGGGCGAGGGCATCGAAAAGAAGGTGGACGACTTCGCCGCCGAGGTGGCGGCCCAGGTCGCCGCCGCCAAGGGTGCCTGAGCGCTCCCTGCTTCCAGACACAACGGGCCGCAAGGCCCGTTGTCTTGTGTGCGTCTGTTACGCACCTGAACCCCTGTCCGATCCCGGTTCGCGCGCCGCTACACTTCGCGGCTGAGCGCGCACGCGTACCGATCCTGAAAGCCCCCCATGCCCGCCTACCAACGGATCCTGCTCAAGCTCTCGGGCGAAGCCCTGATGGGCGACGACGCCTTCGGCATCAACCGCGCCACCATCGTGCGCATCGTCGATGAAATCGCCGACGTCACCCGCCTGGGCGTGCAGGTGGCCATCGTGATCGGTGGCGGCAACATCTTCCGCGGCGTTGCGGGCGGCTCGGTCGGCATGGACCGCGCCACCGCCGACTACATGGGCATGCTGGCCACGGTGATGAACTCGCTGGCGCTGGCCGACACCATGAACAAGGCCGGCCTGGTGGCCCGCGTGATGTCGGCCATCGGCATCGAACAGGTCGTCGAGCCCTATGTGCGGCCCAAGGCCCTGCAGTACCTCGAAGAGGGCAAGGTCGTGGTGTTCGCCGCGGGCACGGGCAACCCCTTCTTCACCACCGACACCGCGGCCGCGCTGCGCGGCGCCGAGATCGGCGCCGAGGTGGTGCTCAAGGCCACCAAGGTCGATGGCGTGTACACCGCCGATCCCAACAAGGATCCGTCGGCCACGCGCTACACCTCGATTTCCTTCGACGAAGCCATGGTCAAGAACCTGCAGGTGATGGACGCGACCGCGTTCGCCCTGTGCCGCGACCAGAAGCTGCCCGTCAGGGTGTTTTCCATCTTCAAATCCGGCGCGCTGCGCAACGTGGTCATGGGTGCCGACGAAGGCACGCTCGTCCACGTCTGACGCCCCGTTCGCGCCACCAGGAGACCGCATGACCATCGCCGACATCCGCACCACCGCCGAGCACAAGATGCAGCAGTCCATCGAGGCGTTCAAGAACAGCCTCACGCGCGTGCGCACCGGCCGCGCCAACCCGGCGCTGCTCGACACCGTACACGTGGAGTACTACGGTTCCATGCTGCCGCTGTCGCAGGTGGCCAACCTCTCGCTGCTCGACGCCCGCACCATCGGTGTGGCGCCCTGGGAAAAGGGCATGGGCGCGAAGATCGAAAAGGCCATCCGCGAGTCCGACCTCGGCCTCAATCCCGCCTCGCAGGGCGACCTGATCCGCGTGCCCATGCCGCCCATGACCGAAGAGCGCCGCAAGGAGCTCACCAAGGTGGTCAAGGGCGAAGGCGAGGCCGCCAAGGTGGCGATCCGCAACCTGCGGCGCGACGCCAACGAGGCGGTCAAGAAGCTCGTGAAAGACAAGACCGCTTCCGAGGACGACGAGCGCCGTGCCCAGGACGACATCCAGAAGCTGACCGACCGCATGATCAGCGAGGTGGACCGCCTCGTGGCTGCCAAGGAACAGGACATCATGGCCGTCTGAGGCCGCTTCACCCGCGAGCCTGCGCATGCACAACCCGCCCACCCCTTTGCTGCCCCACCACGTCGCGATCGTGATGGATGGCAATGGCCGTTGGGCGCAGAAGCGCTGGCTGCCGCGCGTGGCAGGCCACAAGCAGGGCGTGGATGCGCTGCGCGCCATCGTGCAGGCCTGTGTGGAGCGCGGCATCCGCGTGCTCACGGTGTTCGCGTTCTCGTCCGAGAACTGGAACCGCCCCCAGGAAGAGGTGAGCGGCCTCATGGACCTGCTGGGCCTGGCCCTGGGCCGCGAGGTGCCGCGGCTGATCGAGAGCGGCGTGCGCCTGTATTTCCCTGGCGACCGCTCGCGCCTGTCCGACAAGCTGGTGCGCAACCTCGAAGCGGCCGAGCAGGCCACGGCGGCGCAGAGCCGCCTGGTGCTCAACGTCTGCTTCAACTACGGCGGCCGCTGGGACATGGTCCAGGCCGCGCAGCGCCTGGCTGCGCGCGGCGAGCCCATCACCGAAGAGAGCCTGTCGCGCGCCACGGCGTTGGCCCACGTGCCCGACCCCGACCTGCTGATCCGCACCGGCGGCGAACAGCGCATCAGCAACTTCCTGCTCTGGCAGGCCGCCTACAGCGAACTCGTGTTCACCGACTGCCTCTGGCCCGACTTCGACGCCGAACAACTGGACCTGGCCCTGGCCGCCTTCGCGCGCCGCGAGCGCCGCTTCGGACAGACCTCCGAGCAGCGCGCCCAGTCCGCACCGGCGCACGACGCCGAAGCCCGGCATGCTTAAGCAGCGCATCATCACCGCGCTGCTGCTGCTCGCGGTCTTCCTGCCGGTACTGTTCTATCCCTCCATCGAACCCTTCGGCGCCTTCACGCTGGTGCTGATCGCGGCCGCGGGCTGGGAATGGGCGCGCATCAACGGCTGCGGTCCCACGCGCTCGGTGGCCGCCGGCCTCGCGCTGGCCGTGGCCCTGCTGGTCTTCTGGCTGCTGGGCGGGGTGGAGCGTTCCTGGCGCGAGCTCTGGGCCGCGGTGGCCGTGGTCTGGGTGGTGCTCGCTGCGATCATGCTGCGCCGCGGCGTCGAGGCCTACGGCCGCCGGCCCCAGCTGCTGCGCCTGTGGCTGGGCCTGCTGCTGATCGCCTGCGCCTGGCTGGCGCTGGTGCAGGCGCGCATCCTCGGGCTGGGTTTTCTGCTGTCGGTCCTGCTGCTCGTGTGGATGGCCGACATCGCGGCCTACTTCGGCGGCAAACGTTTCGGCCGCCGCAAGCTCGCGCCCGCGATCAGCCCCGGCAAGAGCTGGGAGGGTGCCGTCAGCGGCCTGATCGGTGTCTTCGTGCTGGCGGGCGTGTGGCTGTGGCTGACGCGCGCCGGCTGGACCTCGCCCGATCACCTGTACGCCTACCTCTGGCACCTCGGGCCCTGGGTGGCTGTGCCCGCGCTGGCCGGCCTGTGTGCCATGAGCGTGTGCGGCGACCTGATCGAATCGCTGGTCAAACGCGCCGCGGGCGTCAAGGATTCGAGCCAGCTGCTGCCCGGCCACGGCGGTGTGCTCGACCGCGTGGACGCGCTGCTGCCGGTGCTGCCGCTGGCCATGATGCTGGTCACCTTCTGATCCCCATGTCTTCTTCCGTGCAATCCCTCACCGTGCTCGGTGCCACGGGCTCGATCGGCCAGAACACGCTCGACGTGGTGGCCCGGCACCCCGAGCGTTACCGCGTGTTCGCGCTCACCGCGGCGCGCCAGGTCGACACCCTGTTCGAGCAGTGCCGGCGCCACCGGCCGCGGTATGCGGTGATGGTGGACCGCGACAGCGCCGCCGCGCTGCGCGCGCGCGTGCGCGAGGCGGGCCTGGCCACCGAGGTGCTCGACGGCCCGCAGGCGCTGTGCGCCGTGAGCGAGGCGCCCGAGGTCGACGCCGTGATGGCCGCCATCGTCGGCGCGGCCGGTCTGGCGCCCAGCCTGGCCGCGGCGCGCGCCGGCAAGAAGCTGCTGCTGGCCAACAAGGAAGCGCTGGTGGTGGGCGGCGAGCTGTTCCTCGAGGCCGTGCGAAGCGGCGGCGCCACGCTGCTGCCGATCGACAGCGAGCACTCCGCGGTGTTCCAGTCGCTGCCCGACGATGCGTCCACCTGGGAGCGCCGCGTCGACAAGATCGTGCTCACCGCCTCGGGCGGTCCGTTCCGCACGCGCGATCCCGACACCTTGGCCAACGTCACGCCCGAGCAGGCCTGCGCCCACCCGAACTGGGTCATGGGCCGCAAGATCTCGGTCGACTCGGCGACCATGATGAACAAGGCGCTCGAGGTGATCGAGGCGCGCTACCTGTTCGGCCTGCCGCCCGAGCGCATCGAGGTGGTGATCCACCCGCAAAGCGTGGTGCACTCCATGGTGCAGTACCGCGACGGCTCGGTGGTGGCGCAGCTCGGCACGCCCGACATGCGCGTGCCCATCGCCTACGGGCTGGCCTGGCCCGAGCGCATCGCCTCGGGCGCGGCGCCGCTCGATTTCCTCGCCCTGGGCGCGCTCACCTTCGAGGCCGCCGACGCGCGGCGCTTCCCGGGCCTGCCGCTGGCCTGGGCCGCGCTGCGCGCGCCGTCGGGCACCACGGCCGTGCTCAATGCCGCCAACGAAGAGGCCGTGGCCGCCTTCCTCGACGGGCGACTGCGCTTCGACCGCATCCACGCCGTCAACGCGGAAACTTTGCAGGACGTGCTTCCGTCCAAGCCGGGTTCGCTCGATGATCTGCTCTTGCTCGACGAACAGGCCCGCGTCCGCGCGCGCCACGTGATCCAGCGCTGGCAGGCCTGAGCGTCAGGCCGTCGGCCCCCCTCCGCACAGGCTTCGCATGCTCACCGTCATTGCCTTCATCGTCGCGCTCGGCCTGCTGATCGCCATTCACGAGTACGGTCATTACCGTGTCGCGGTGGCCTGCGGCGTCAAGGTGCTGCGCTTCTCGGTGGGCTTCGGCAAGCCCATCCTGCGCTGGCACCGGCCCGGCAAGCCCACCGAGTTCGTGGTGTGCGCGCTGCCCCTGGGCGGCTATGTGCGCATGCTCGACGAGCGCGAAGCGCCGGTCGACCCGGCCGAGCGCCACCTCGCGTTCAACACCCAGCCGCTGCGCTCGCGGGCTGCCATCGTGGCCGCGGGGCCGCTGGCGAACCTGCTGCTGGCCGTGGCCATCTACGCGGGCCTGAACTGGGCCGGCGTGCAAGAGCCCCAGCCCGTGCTGTCCACGCCTGTGGCGGGTTCGCTGGCCGAGCGCGCCGGCCTGCGCGCCGGCGACTGGGTGCTGCGCGCGGGTGAAGCCGATGGCGGCGAGGGTGGCGAAAGCAGCGCGGATGACGTGGTGTCGTTCGAGGACCTGCGCTGGCGCATCACCCAGGCCGCGCTCGACGGGCGCGACCTGGTGCTGTGGGTGGCCCGCCAGCCCGATGGCGCCGCCCAGCCGCGTGTGCTGCCCCTGTCCGCACTCGACGTGCGCGAGGCCGACGCCGCGCTGTTTCGCCGCATCGGTCTGCTGTCGCCCTACACCGCGCCGCGCGTGGGGCAGGTGATGGACGGCGGCGCGGCCCAGGCCGCGGGCTTGCAGGACGGCGATCTGGTGCGCCGCGTCGACGGTCGCGAGGTGCTCGACGGCCAGGCGCTGCGCCAGCGCATCCGCGACGCGGTAGGCCCACAGGGCCAGCCCGTCACGCAGCGCTGGGACGTGGAGCGCGCGGGGCAGGTGCTCTCGATCGACGTGACGCCGCGGCCGCAGCAGCGCGACGGGCGCTGGATCGCGCGCGTGGAGGCCTATGTGGGCGACGCACCGGCCATGACCACCGTGCACCATGGCCCGCTCGACGGCCTTTGGCGCGGCGTGGTCAAGACCTGGGAAGTGTCGTGGCTCACGCTCAAGATGATGGGCCGCATGCTCATCGGCGAAGCCTCGCTGAGCAACCTCAGCGGCCCGCTCACCATCGCCGACTACGCGGGCAAGTCGGCCAGCCTCGGCATCAGCGCCTACCTGGGTTTTCTCGCGCTCATCAGCGTGAGTCTGGGGGTGCTCAACCTGCTGCCGCTGCCGGTCCTCGATGGAGGGCACCTGATGTATTATCTTTGGGAGTCGCTCACCGGCCGCCCTGTGTCCGAGGCCTGGATGGAGCGCCTGCAGCGTGGGGGTGTGGTGGTGCTCATGGCACTCATGTCTGTCGCCCTGTTCAACGATGTCGCCCGCCTCGCCGGCTGATCCAATCCTTCGCATGAAATCACAGAAACACGGTCTTCGCGGCCTGAGTTTGTCTGCGCTCGCGATGGCCCTGCTTGCCGCCCTGCCGGCATGGGCGGTCGATCCCTTCACCCTGCGCGACATCCGTGTCGAAGGCCTCCAGCGCGTCGAGCCCGGCACGGTGTTCGCCTCGCTGCCGTTTCGCATCGGCGACCGCTACGACGACGACAAGGGCAGCTCGGCCATTCGCGCGCTGTTCGGCCTCGGTCTGTTCAGCGACGTGCGCCTGCAGATCAACGGCGACGTGCTGGTGGTGATCGTCGAAGAGCGGCCCACCGTGGCCGGCGTGAGCTTCTCGGGCATCAAGGAGTTCGGCGACGACGTGCTCAAGAACGTGCTGCGCGACATCGGTCTCACCGAAGGCCGGCCGTACGACAAGGCCCTGGCCGACCGCGCCGAGCAGGAGCTCAAGCGCCAGTACATCAACCGCAGCTTCTACGCGGCCGAGGTCGTCACCACCGTCACGCCGTCCGAGCGCAACCGCGTCAACCTGAACTTCAGCGTGACCGAGGGCGAGATCGCGAAGATCAAGGAAATCCGCATCGTCGGCAATCAGGCGTTCTCGGAGTCCACGCTGCGCGGCCTGTTCGACCTGAACACCGGCAACTGGCTCAGCTGGTACACCAAGAGCGACCGCTACTCGCGTGCCAAGCTCAACGCCGACATCGAGAAGCTGCGCTCGTACTACCTCACGCGCGGCTTCATCGACTTCCGCGTCGATTCGACCCAGGTGGCGATCTCGCCCGACAAGCAGGACATGTCGGTCACGATCAACGTCACCGAAGGCGATCGCTACGTGGTGTCCTCCGTGGGCCTGCAGGGCGACTACCTGGGCCGCGAGGAAGAATTCAAGACCCTGGTCACCCTCAAGCCCGGCGAGGCCTACAACGTCGAAGACGTCAACGACACCGTCAAGGCCTTCACCGAGTACTTCGGTGCCTTCGGCTACGCCTTCGCCCAGGTCGAGGCCACGCCCGACATCGACCGCGCCAACAAGCGCGTGGCCTTCATGCTGCGCGCCACGCCGCAGCGCCGCGTGTACGTGCGGCGCATCAGCGTCGAGGGCAACAACCGCACGCGCGACGAAGTCATCCGCCGCGAGTTCCGCCAGTTCGAATCGGCCTGGTACGACGCCGACCGCATCAAGCTCTCGCGCGACCGCGTCGACCGGCTGGGCTTCTTCACCGAGGTCAACCTGCAGACCGAGCCCGTGGCCGGCTCGCCCGACCAGGTCGACCTGGTCGTCAACGTGACCGAAAAGCCCACCGGCAACCTCACGCTGGGCGCGGGCTACTCGCAGGAAGAAAAGCTTTCGCTCATCGCCGGCATCACGCAGGAAAACGTGTTCGGCTCGGGCAACTACCTCGGCCTGAACATCAACACCAGCAAGTTCAACCGCCAGCTGGTGCTGAGCACCACCAATCCGTACTTCACGCCCGACGGCGTGTCGCGCAGCTTCGACGGTTACTACCGCACGCGCCGTCCTTACCAGAACCAGATCGAGGGCGATTACCGCCTGGTCACCAAGGGGCTGGCGGTGCGCTTCGGCGTGCCGTTCACCGAGATGGACACGGTGTTCTTCGGCGCGGGTGTCGAACAGACCACCATCGAGCCCGGCGCCTTCCTGCCGCAGGCCTACCAGGACTACTCCAACACCTTCGGCGCCACCAGCAACACGCTGCCGCTCACGCTCGGCTGGACGCGCGACAGCCGCGACAGCGCCCTGGTGCCCACCCGCGGCCGGCTGCAGCGCGTCAATGCCGAGGTCAGCCTCTCGGGCGACGCGCGCTACTTCAAGACCAACTACCAGTTCCAGCAGTACATACCGCTCTCGCACCAGTACACGCTGGCGTTCAACACCGAGCTCGGTTACGGTAAGGGCCTCAACGGCCGCCCGTACCCGGTGTTCAAGAACTTCTTCGGTGGCGGCCTGGGTTCGGTGCGCGGCTTCGAAGGCGGCACCCTGGGCCCGACCTCGCCGGTGCTCAATTCCACCACCGGCTCGGTCATCAACATCGGCGGCAACCGCTCGATTGCGCTCAACACCGAATTCATCATGCCGTTCCCGGGCGCCGGCAATGACCGTTCGTTGCGATTGTTCGGATTCTTTGACATCGGCAACATCTACGGCGAGAACGAACGCATGGATTTCTCCTCCCTGCGTGCATCGGCGGGTATTGGCGTGAGCTGGCTGTCGCCGATCGGCCCATTGCGGATCGCTTTCGCCAATCCCGTTCGGAAATTCGACGGGGATAGAATCCAGCGATTCCAGTTTCAGATCGGAACCTCGTTTTGATGAAGACCTTGAACCGCCTGTTCGATCGCCGCGTTGCCGTTGCCGCGGCCCTGGCGCTCGCCATGGTGGGCGCTGGTGCGCAAGACACCAAGATCGGCGCCGTCAACGTGGAGCGCATCCTGCGCGACTCCAACACCGCCAAGGCGGTGTCCACCAAGCTCGAGCAGGACTTCTCCAAGCGCGAACGTGACCTGCGTTCTTCGGCCGACCAGCTGCGCCAGGCGGCCGAGCGTTTCGACCGCGAAGCCCCCACGCTGCCCGAAGCCCAGCGCAACACCCGCCAGCGCCAGCTGGTCGAGCAGGAGCGTGATCTGCAGCGCCGCCAGCGCGACTTCCAGGAAGAGCTCAACCTGCGCCGCAACGAGGCCCTGCAGCAGGTCATCGAAAAGCTCAACCGCGTGATCCGCACCATCGCCGAGGCCGAGAAGTACGACCTGATCGTGAACGAGGCGTACTACGTCAACCCCCGGGTGGACATCACCGACCGCGTGATGTCCCAGCTCGACAGCAGCAAGTAAGCACGCCCGTGGCCGCCACGCTGGGTGCCATCGTCGAGGCCCTCGGCGGCCAGGGGATCGGCGATGCCGGGCTGGCCATCGAGCGGCCCGCGCCCCTCGACACCGCCGGGCCTCGCGACATCGCCTTCGTGGCCCAGGCCCGCTACGCCTCTCGCATCGCGAGCACGCGGGCGGGCGTGCTGATCGTGCCGCCCGCGCTCCAGGCCCAGGCCCAGGCCCGCGGAGCCTGCATCGTCGCCGACGATGCCTACCTCTATTTCGCCCGCCTCACCCAGTGGTGGCGCGCCCGCCACGATCCGCGGCCACCCGCGCGCATCCACCCCACGGCCGTGATCGACCCGGCGGCCGTGATGGGCGATGGCGTGGACGTCGGGCCCTGCGCGGTCATCGAAGCCGGCGCCCGCGTCGGTGACGGCGCGCGCATCGGCGCGCACTGCGTGATCGGCCGCGATGCCCGGGTGGGCGTGGGCACCGTGCTGCACCCGCGCGTCACGCTGGGCGAGCGCTGCCATATCGGGGCGCGGGGCATCGTGCACAGCGGTGCCGTGATCGGCGCCGACGGTTTCGGCTTCGCGCCGCACCAGGGGCGCTGGATCAAGATCGAACAGCTCGGTGCGGTTCGCATCGGCGACGACGTGGAGATCGGCGCCAACACCTGCATCGACCGCGGCGCGCTCGACGACACCGTGATCGAAGACGGGGTGAAGCTCGACAACCTGGTCCAGATCGGCCACAACGTGCGCGTGGGCGCGCACACCGCCATGGCCGGCAACGCGGGCGTGGCGGGCAGCGCCGACATCGGCGCGCATTGCACCGTGGGCGGCGGCGCCATCGTGCTGGGTCACCTCAAGCTGGCCGACGGCGTGCACGTGTCGGCCGCGTCGGTGGTCACGCGCTCGCTGCTCCAGCCCGGTCAATACACCGGTATGTTTCCCATCGACGACAATGCGGCCTGGGAAAAGAACGCTGCCTCCCTCAAGCAGCTCAACCGCCTGCGCGAACGGCTCAAGGCCGTGGAACAAGCCCTTGCGCAGGCCCAGCCGAACAAGAAACCGGACGACGCCTGATGGACATCCACCAGATCCTCAAACTCCTGCCCCACCGTTACCCCATCCTGCTGGTCGACCGCGTGCTGTCGGTCGAAAAAGGGCAGCGCATCCAGGCGCTCAAGAACGTCACGATCAACGAGCCTTTCTTCACGGGCCATTTCCCGCACCGTCCGGTGATGCCGGGCGTGCTGATGCTCGAGGCCATGGCCCAGGCGGCCGCGCTGCTGACCTTCCACACCCTGGGCGTGGCCCCCGACGACAAGACCGTCTACTACTTCGCGGGCATCGACGGCGCGCGCTTCAAGCGTCCCGTGGAGCCGGGCGACCAGCTCGTGATGGACGTGACCCTCGAGCGCGCCAAAGCCAGCATCTACAAGTTCAAGGGCGTCACGCGCGTGGGCGATGAGGTGGCCTGCGAGGCCGAGCTCATGTGCACCATGCGCACCATCGCCTGACGTCGCGGGGTGAGGGCATGACGCGCATCCATCCCACGGCGGTGATCGATCCCGCGGCCGAGCTCGACAGCTCGGTCGAGGTCGGGCCTTACACCGTCATCGGTCCGCACGTGAAGATCGGTGCCGGCACCACGGTCGGCGCGCACTGCGTGATCGAGGGCCACACCACGATCGGGCGCGACAACCGCATCTTCCAGTTCAACTCGCTGGGCGCGATCCCGCAGGACAAGAAGTACGCGGGCGAGCCCTGCGAACTGATCATTGGCGACCGCAACACGGTGCGCGAGTTCTGCACCTTCAACATCGGCTCGCCGGGCGACCGCGGCGTGACCCGGGTCGGGGACGACAACTGGATCATGGCCTACGTGCACCTCGCGCACGACTGCGTGGTGGGCAACAAGACCATCTTCGCCAACAACTCGCAGCTCGCGGGCCACGTCGAGGTGGGCGACTGGGTGATCCTCGGCGGCTTCACCGTGGTGCACCAGTTCGTGCGCATCGGCGCACACGCCATGACGGCGATGTGCTCGCTGCTGTTCGCCGACGTGCCGCCCTTCGTGATGGCCCAGGGCCAGCCCGCGGGCGCGCGCTCGATGAACTTCGAAGGCCTGCGCCGCCGGGGCTTTTCGGCCGAGCGCATCGCTGCCGTCAAGGCCATGCACAAGGCCTTGTACCGCGACGACCTCACGCTGCAGCAGGCCATGGAGCGCATCGACGGCCTGCGCCACGACAAGCCCGACGCGGGCGAGGACGTGGACATGATGCTCGGCTTCCTGCGAGGCGCATCGGCGCAGCGCGGCATCGTTCGCTGAGGCGCCGCATGGCACTGGCTGGGCGCTTGGCCATGGTGGCGGGCGAGGCTTCCGGCGATCTGCTCGCGGGCCTGCTGCTCGGGGGCTTGCGCCAACGCTGGCCCGATCTGCAGGCCGTGGGCATCGGCGGCCCGCAGATGGCGCTGCAGGGCTTTGACGCCTGGTGGCCCAGCGACAAGCTCGCGGTGCGCGGCTATGTCGAGGTGCTGCGCCACTACCGCGAGATCGTGGGCATCCGCCGGCAACTGCGCGACCGCCTGCTGCAGGGCGAGCGGCCCGCGGCCTTCATCGGTGTCGACGCGCCCGATTTCAACCTCGGCCTCGAGGCCGACCTCAAGGCCGCGGGCGTGCGCACCGCGCACTTCGTGTGCCCTTCGATCTGGGCCTGGCGGCCCGAGCGCATCGAGAAAATCCGCGCCAGCGCCGACCACGTGCTGTGCATCTTCCCCTTCGAGCCCGCGCTGCTCGCCGAGCACGGCATCGCCGCGACCTACGTGGGCCACCCGCTGGCCAACGTGATCCCGCTCGAGCCCGACCGCGCCGCGGCGCGCCGCGCGCTGGGCCTCGATGAGGGCGACACGGTGCTCGCGATCCTGCCGGGCAGCCGCGCGTCCGAGGTGCAGTACCTGGCGCGCCGCTTCTTCGATGCCGCCGCGCTGCTGCGTCGCGACAGGCCGGGCCTGCGCTTCGTTGTGCCGGCGATGCCCGCGCTGCGCGAGCGCATCGACGCGATCGCGCGCGAGGCCGGCATGGCCGATGCGCTGCAGATCGTCAACGGCCAGTCGCACACCGTGCTCGCGGCCTGCGACCTCACGCTGATCGCCAGCGGCACCGCCACGCTCGAGGCCGCGCTGTTCAAGCGCCCCATGGTGATCGCCTACAACATGAACTGGCTGTCGTGGCAGATCATGCGACGTCAACGCCTGCAGCCCTGGGTCGGCCTGCCCAACATCCTGTGCCAGGACTTCGTGGTGCCCGAGCTGCTGCAGGAACAGGCCGAGGCGCCCGCGCTCGCGCAGGCCGTGCGCGACTGGCTCGACGCTCCCTCGCGCATGCAGGCCGTGCACGCGCGCTTCACCGACCTGCACCACAGCTTGCGGCGCGACACCGCGCGCCTGGCCACCGATGCGATCGAAACGCTTCTTGAAGGCTGAGCAGGCCTCGCTGGTGTGGGACGCGCCTGGCCTGGTGGCCGGCGTGGACGAGGCCGGCCGCGGCCCGCTGGCCGGGCCCGTGGTGGCGGCGGCGGTGATCCTCGACGACCTGCACCCGATCAAGGGCCTGGCCGACTCCAAACAACTCAGCGCGAAGCGCCGCGACGCGCTGTTCGACGAGATCCGCGCCAAGGCCCTGTGCTGCAGCGTGGCCCAGGCCAGCGTGGACGAGATCGACCGCCTCAATATCCTGCACGCCACGATGCTCGCCATGCAGCGCGCGGTGCAGGGCCTGCGCCTCAAGCCCGTGAAGGTGCTGGTCGACGGCAACCGCCTGCCACCGCTCGACGTGGTGGCCGAGGCCATCGTGCAGGGCGACGCCAAGGTGCAGGCCATCTCGGCCGCGTCCATCCTCGCCAAGGTCACACGCGACCGCCTGCTCGACGAGCTGCACGCGCAGCACCCGCAGTACGGCTTCGACCGCCACAAGGGCTACGGCACGGCGCAGCACCTGGCCGCCCTGCGCGAGCACGGGCCGCTGCCCGTGCACCGGCGCTCGTTCGCGCCCGTGGCCCAGGCGCTGGAGCGCGTGACATGACCCCGCAGGACATCGCCTCGCGCGACAACCCGCTGATCAAACAGCTGCGTGCGCTCGCGCACGGCAACACCGCCTACCGCGAACAAGGCCGCGTGTGGCTCGACGGCGATCACCTGTGCCGCGCGCTGCTGGCGCGTGGCGGCCGCCCCGCGCTCGGCGTGTTCACCGCCGCGGGCTGGGACCAGGCCGACGACACGCTGCAAGGCGCGGCCGCGCGCAACCTGCGTGTGCCCGATGCGCTCATGGCCGGCATCAGCACGCTCGACTCGCCGCCGCGCATGGGCTTCGTATGGACCCTCCCGGCCGTGGCCGCTCCCGATGCGCAGGCGCCGTCGGTGGTGCTCGACCGCCTGCAGGACGCGGGCAACGTGGGCTCCATCCTGCGCAGTGCGGCCGCGCTGGGTTTCTCGCAGGTGCTCGCGCTCAAGGGCACGGCCGCGCTGTGGTCGCCCAAGGTGCTGCGCGCCGGCATGGGCGCGCACTTCGCGCTGCGCCTGGTCGAAGGCCTGGATGCCGAAGCGCTGCAGGCCCTGCAGGTGCCGCTGCTGGTCACCAGTTCGCACCAGGGCGACTGGCTGCACCGCACCGCGCTGCCCTGGCCCTGCGCCTGGGTCATGGGCCACGAGGGGCAGGGCGTGAGCGAGGCCCTGATGCAGCGCGCCAGCGCCTTCGTGCGCATTGCGCAGCCCGGCGGCGAAGAATCGCTCAACGTGGCGGCCGCGGCGGCCATCTGCCTGCATGCCAGCGCATCCGCGCGGCTATAATTCCGCGGTTTATCTGCAATCGGCGCAAGCCCCGCGCGCCCCGGCTCCACACCCCAGGTTTCGCTGCATTCCCACCCGTGTCACCACGGGGGAGTGCACGCTCAGCCTGCGCGGCACCTGCCGCCGGCGCGCGAAGGCCAGCCGCCCCTTTTCTGGAGATCCTCGTGCTGCCCGTCCACCCGAAAGCCCTTCTTGCGCTCGCAGACGGTACGGTGTTTGAAGGTGTCTCCATTGGTGCCGTCGGCCAGACCACTGGCGAGGTGGTGTTCAACACCTCCCTCACCGGCTACCAGGAAATCCTCACCGACCCGAGCTACTGCCGCCAGATCGTCACCCTGACGTATCCCCACATCGGCAACACCGGGGCCAACCGCGAAGACGTGGAGGCCACCCGCATCCACGCCGCCGGCCTCGTCATCAAGGATCTGCCGCTGCTGGCGTCCAACTTCCGCTGCGAAGAAACGCTTTCGCAATACCTGCAGCGCGAAAACACCGTGGCCATCGCCGACCTCGACACGCGCGCGCTCACGCGCCGCCTGCGCACCCACGGCGCGCAGAACGGCTGCATCCTGGCGCTCGCGCCCGGCGAAGCCATCACCGACACGCACCGCCAGGCCGCGCTCGCCGCCGCCAAGGCCGCCCCCAGCATGGCCGGCCTCGACCTCGCCAAGGTGGTGTCGGCCAGCCAGCCCTACGAATGGACCGAGACCGAGTGGGTGCTGGGCAGCGGCTACGGCCGCCAGGACGCGCCGCAGTTCCACGTGGTGGCCTATGACTTCGGCGTCAAGCGCAACATCCTGCGCATGCTCGCCTCGCGCGGCTGCCGCATCACCGTGGTGCCCGCGCAAACGCCCGCGGCCGAGGTGTTCAAGCTCAAGCCCGACGGCGTGTTCCTCTCCAACGGCCCCGGCGACCCGGAGCCCTGCGACTACGCGATCGCCGCGGCGCGCGAACTCATCGAGTCGGGTCTGCCCACCTTCGGCATCTGCCTGGGCCACCAGATCATGGCGCTGGCCAGCGGCGCCAAGACCTTCAAGATGAAGTTCGGCCACCATGGCGCGAACCACCCGGTGAAAGACCTCGACAACGGTCGCGTGTCCATCACCAGCCAGAACCACGGCTTCGCGGTCGACGAGAAGACCCTGCCGGCGAACCTGCGCGCCACGCACGTGAGCCTGTTCGACGGCACGCTGCAGGGCCTGGCCCGCACCGACAAGCCCGCCTTCTGCTTCCAGGGCCACCCCGAAGCCTCGCCGGGTCCGCACGACATCGGCTACCTGTTCGACCGCTTCGTCGCGCTCATGACCGAGCGCACCGCCGTCGCCGCCTGAGCCCGACCACCGACACGCCACACAAGATGCCCAAGAGAACAGACATCCAGACCGTGCTGATCATCGGCGCGGGTCCCATCATCATCGGCCAGGCCTGCGAGTTCGATTACTCCGGCGTGCAGGCCTGCAAGGCCCTGCGCGAAGAGGGTTACCGCGTGGTGCTGATCAACAGCAACCCCGCCACCATCATGACCGACCCGGCCACGGCCGACGTCACCTACATCGAGCCCATCACCTGGCAGACGGTTGAGAAGATCATCGCCAAGGAACGGCCCAAGACCGCCGGCGGCTTCGCGATCCTGCCCACCATGGGCGGCCAGACCGCGCTCAACTGCGCGCTTGACCTCTGGCGCCACGGCGTGCTCGCCAAGTACGGCGTGGAGCTGATCGGCGCCACGCCCGAGGCCATCGACAAGGCCGAAGACCGCCTGAAGTTCAAGGACGCCATGACGCGCATCGGCCTGGGCTCGGCGCGCTCGGGCATTGCGCACAGCATGGACGAAGCCTGGGCGGTGCAGAAGACCGTGGGCTTCCCGGTGGTGATCCGCCCGAGCTTCACGCTCGGCGGCACGGGCGGCGGCATTGCCTACAACCCCGAAGAGTTCGAGACCATCTGCAAGCGCGGCCTCGAGGCCTCGCCCACCAACGAGCTGCTGATCGAAGAGTCGCTGCTCGGCTGGAAAGAGTACGAGATGGAGGTCGTGCGCGACAAGGCCGACAACTGCATCATCGTCTGCTCGATCGAGAACCTCGACCCCATGGGCGTGCACACCGGCGACTCGATCACCGTGGCGCCCGCGCAGACGCTGACCGACAAGGAATACCAGATCCTGCGCAACGCCTCGCTCGCCGTGCTGCGCGAGATCGGCGTGGACACCGGCGGCTCCAACGTGCAGTTCTCGATCAACCCCAAAGACGGTCGCATGATCGTGATCGAGATGAACCCGCGCGTGTCGCGTTCCTCGGCCTTGGCCTCCAAGGCCACGGGCTTCCCGATCGCCAAGGTCGCGGCCAAGCTGGCCGTGGGCTACACGCTCGACGAGCTGCGCAACGAGATCACGGGCGGCGCCACGCCGGCCTCGTTCGAGCCTTCGATCGACTACGTCGTCACCAAGATCCCGCGCTTCGCGTTCGAGAAGTTCAAGGACGCCGACGACCGCCTGACCACGCAGATGAAGAGCGTGGGCGAGGTGATGGCCATGGGTCGCACCTTCCAGGAGAGCTTCCAGAAAGCCCTGCGCGGCCTCGAGGTCGGCGTGGACGGCATGAACGAGAAGACCCAGGACCGCGAGACGCTCGAGAAGGAACTGGGCGAGCCCGGCCCCGAGCGCATCTGGTACGTGGGTGATGCCTTCGCCGCCGGCTGGACGCTCGACGAGGTGCACCAGTTCACCAAGATCGACAAGTGGTTCCTGGTGCAGATCGAGGAGATCGTGAAGCTCGAGCTCGCGATGGACGCGCTTACCGCACAAAAGGGCGAGGGCGCGCTGGCCTCGCTCGACGCCACCACGCTGCGCGGCCTGAAGAAGAAGGGCTTCTCCGACCGCCGCCTGGCCAAGCTGCTCAAGTCCAACGAGCGGGCCGTGCGCGCGCGCCGCCAGGAGCTGGGCGTGCGCCCGGTCTACAAGCGCGTGGACACCTGCGCGGCCGAGTTCGCGACCAACACGGCCTACATGTACTCCACGTACGAAGGCCACGGCGACGCCGAGTGCGAGGCCGAGCCCACCAACAAGCGCAAGATCATGGTGCTCGGTGGCGGCCCGAACCGCATCGGCCAGGGCATCGAGTTCGACTACTGCTGCGTGCACGCCGCGCTGGCCATGCGCGAAGACGGCTACGAGACCATCATGGTCAACTGCAACCCCGAGACCGTCTCGACCGACTACGACACCAGCGACCGGCTCTACTTCGAGCCGCTCACGCTCGAGGACGTGCTCGAGATCGTCGAGAAGGAAAAGCCCGAGGGCGTGATCGTGCAGTACGGCGGCCAGACGCCGCTCAAGCTCGCGCTCGGCCTGGAAGCCGCGGGCGTGCCCATCATCGGCACCTCGCCCGACATGATCGACGCGGCCGAAGACCGCGAACGCTTTCAGCAGTTGCTGCACGGCCTGAACCTGCGCCAGCCGCCCAACGCCACCGCGCGCACCGAGACCGAGGCGCTTGAAAAAGCCGCCGCGCTCGGCTACCCGCTGGTGGTGCGCCCGAGCTACGTGCTGGGCGGCCGTGCGATGGAGATCGTGCACGAGCAGCGCGACCTGGAGCGCTACATGCGCGAGGCCGTGAAGGTCAGCAACGACTCGCCGGTGCTGCTCGACCGCTTCCTCAACGACGCCATCGAGTGCGACGTGGACGCGATCCGCGACGCCAGCGGCCGCGTGTTCATCGGCGGCGTGATGGAGCACATCGAGCAGGCCGGCGTGCACAGCGGCGACTCCGCGTGCTCGCTGCCGCCCTACTACCTGAGCAAGGCCACGGTCGACGAGCTCAAGCGCCAGACCGCAGCCATGGCCCAGGGCCTGAATGTGGTGGGCCTGATGAACGTGCAGTTCGCGATCCAGGAGGTCGAGGGCAAGGACGTGATCTACGTGCTCGAAGTGAACCCGCGCGCCTCGCGCACGGTGCCCTTCGTGTCCAAGGCCACGGGCATCCAGCTCGCCAAGGTGGCCGCGCGCTGCATGGCCGGCCGCACGCTCGACGCGCAAGGCATCGGCGCCGAGGTGGAGCCGCCCTACTTCAGCGTGAAGGAGGCCGTGTTCCCCTTCGTCAAGTTCCCCGGTGTGGACACCATCCTCGGCCCCGAGATGAAGTCCACCGGCGAGGTGATGGGCGTGGGCAAGACCTTCGGCGAAGCCTTCGTGAAGAGCCAGATCGGCGCCGGCACCAAGCTGCCGAGCGCGGGCAAGGTCTTCCTCACGGTCAAGAACAGCGACAAGCCGCGCGCGGTCGAGGTCGCACGCCAGCTGGTCGAGCTCGGTTTCGAGCTCATCGCCACGCGCGGCACCGCCGCGGCCATCGAGGCCGCGGGCCTCAAGGTGCAGCAGGTCAACAAGGTCACCGAGGGCCGTCCGCACATCGTGGACATGATCAAGAACGGCGACATCGCGCTCGTGATCAACACGGTCGAAGAGCGCCGCAATGCGATCGCCGACTCGCGCGCCATCCGCACCTCGGCGCTGCTCGCGCGTGTCACCACCTTCACCACGATCGCGGGTGCCGAAGCCGCGGTCGAGGGCATGAAGTACGTGAACAACCTCGACGTGATCTCGGTCCAGGACATGCACGCCCAGCTGGCTTGAGCGATGCCCCCCGGGCGGGGCATAATCACCCGCAGACACCGCCGCGCGGCAACGCCCGGCGGTTTGCTTTTGTGGCGCCGCCAGCGGTGCGGCCAAGAAGGAGTACAGCCCATGTCGACCATCCCCATCACCAAACGCGGTGCCGAAAAGCTCAAGGAAGAGCTGCACCGCCTCAAGACCGTGGACCGCCCCGCGGTGATCGCCGCGATCGCCGAAGCGCGCGCGCAAGGCGACCTGAGCGAGAACGCCGAGTACGACGCGGCCAAGGACCGCCAGGGCTTCATCGAAGGCCGCATCGCCGAGGTGGAGGGCAAGCTCTCGGCGGCCCAGATCATCGACCCGGCCACGCTCGACGCCGGCGGCCGCGTGGTGTTCGGCGCCACGGTCGACCTCGAGGACGAGGACAGCGGCGCCACCGTGACCTACCAGATCGTGGGCGAGGACGAGGCCGACCTCAAGCAGGGCCTGATCAACATCAGCAGTCCGATCGCGCGCGCGCTGATCGGCAAGGAAGAGGGCGACACCGCCGAGGTGCAGGCCCCCGGTGGCGTGCGCCGCTACGAGATCGTCGCGGTGCGTTACGCCTGAGGCGCGGCCATGCGGTTTCAGCGCCAGGCCCTCATGCTCGCCGCCCTCTGGTGGGGCGGCATCACGGCGCTGAGTTTTCTGGCCGTGCCCACGCTCTTCGCCACCCTGGGCAACCCGGCCGTGGCCGGGCCGGTGGCGGCCAAGCTGTTTTCGCTGCAGTGCCAGGCGGGCCTGGTGATCGGGGTGGTGCTGCTGGCGCTGGTGCGCCAGGGCGGGCCTTCGCCGCAGGCCTATCCGCTGCTCGGCCTGATCTGCGTGGCCATGGCGCTGGCGGTGTTGCAGGAATTCGTGGTCGCGCCCCACATCGTCACGGCGCGCGCCAGCGGCGGCAACCTCAAGCTCTGGCATGGCCTGGGCTCGGCCATGGTGCTGGTGCAGTGGCTGTGCAGCGGTGCGCTGCTGTGGCGCCTCATGCCGCGGCGCTGAACCGTTTCAGGGTCCGCGCCCGAGCAGGTGGGCGAGCAGGCGCGCGCGCACGCCGTTGGCGAGCGCGAGTTGGCGGTGGTAGCCGTTGTAGGGCGAGGCGTCCACCGACACGTCGAGCTCCCCGGTGCGCGGAAAGGGGTGCAACACGCGCGCCTGCGGCCGCAATACCCGCCGCGCGCGCTCGAGATCGAGCTTGAAGGCCTCGCCGCCGTGGTGTTCGGGCGTGCTCCACCAGCGCGTGGGCGTGAGGTAGATGAAATCGCTCGATGCCAGCACCTCGTCGGCCAGCGCCGGGTCGTCGGTTTCGACGGTGGCGAGGCCGTCGACGAAACGCGCCGGCATGCCCATGCCGGGCGGCGACAACAGCACCACCGACACGCCCAGGCGCCGCAGCACCCGCGCGAGCGAGTGCTGGGTGCGGTGGTCGCGCAGGTTGCCCATGAGCGTGACGCGCTGGTCTTCCAGGCCCAGCATGCGCAGTGCGGCAAGGTCGATCAGTGCCTGGGTGGGGTGTTCATGGCCGCCATCGCCGGCGTTGATGACCGGGGCATCGCAGTGGCGCAGCGCGTCGGCGTCGAGCGGCTCGCCGCTGCGCACGACCACGCAGTCGCTGATGTAGCTGAGCTGGTGCACTTCGTCTTCCAGGGCCACGTCGGCGCGCGCGCAGTGGCCGCGGGCGTTCACGCCCATGGGCACCAGGCCCACGCGCAGACCGCTCGCTGCAAAGCCCGCGGCGGTGCGCACGCTGGGCTGATCGAACAGCAGGCTCATGGTGCCCCAGGGGGCTCGCGTGGCCGGCGGCGGCGAGAAGCAGGGGCGCGTGAGTGCCAGCAATTCGTCGTCGCCGAGATCGTCGACGCCGAAGAGGTGGCGGTGGCGTTGTGACGCCGAGCGCTCGAAGCCCAGCGGAGCCGGGCGCGACAGCAGCCCGAAGGGCGAAGTCGTGGGCGTGATCATGGTCCTCTCCTGAATCTCGCGAACCTGCGATGTTCCAGAAGAACCGGGCTGTCCGTCAGCACGAATGCATCACGAAACGATGCCCCGTGCCCCGGCCCGCGACCAGCGGGCGGGCGCGCCGCCCTCAGCCCTGGCTGCGCTCGGCCGCGTCCAGCGTGTTCACCAGCAGCATGGTGATGGTCATGGGGCCCACGCCGCCGGGCACCGGCGTGATCCAGCCGGCCACGGCTTTGACGCCGTCGAAGTCCACGTCGCCGCAGAGCTTGCCCTCGTCGTTGCGGTTCATGCCCACATCGATCACCACCGCGCCGGGCTTGACCATGTCGGCGGTGAGCACGTTGCGCTTGCCCACCGCGGCCACGATCACGTCGGCCTGGCGCGTGTGGTGCGCGAGGTCTTTCGTGGCGCTGTGGCAGAGCGTGACGGTGGCGTTGGCCTGCAGCAGCATGAGCGCCATGGGCTTGCCCACGATGTTGCTGCGCCCGATCACCACCGCATGCTTGCCACGCAGGTCGTAGCCGATGTGCTCGAGCATCTTCATGCAGCCGTGCGGCGTGCAGGGCCAGAAGCCGGGCAGGCCGGTCATGAGCGCGCCCGCGCTGGCCACGTGGAAGCCATCGACGTCCTTGTCGGGCGAGATCGCCTCGATCACGCGCTGCGCGTCGATGTGTGCCGGCAGCGGCAACTGCACCAGGATGCCGTGGATGGTGGGATCGTTGTTGAGTGCGTGCACGCGCGCCAGCAGGTCCTGCTCGCTCAGGGTGGCGGGCCAGGTCTCGAGCACCGAGTGCATGCCGGTGTCTTCGCAGGCCTTGACCTTGTTGCGCACGTAGACCTGCGAGGCGGGGTTGTCGCCCACCAGGATCACCGCCAGACCGGGCGTGATGCCGCGGCCGGCCAGGGTCTTGACGCGCGCCGCCACGTCGGCGCGGAGTTGGCGGGAGAGGGCGTTGCCGTCGATGAGCTGGGCGGTCATGGCTGGGAATGCAGGGTGGGAAAACGAAACGCCCGCCTGAGGGGGCGGGCGCTGGGCGTGCGGTGCGGGGTCAGGCCTTGGCGGGCGACTGGCCCAGTGCGATCTTGAGCAGGTCGGCCACGGTGTTGGCGCCGAGTTTTTCCATGATGTTGGCGCGGTGCGCCTCGACCGTCTTGATGCTGATGCCCAGGTCGTCGGCAATCTGCTTGTTCAGGCGGCCCGCGACGATGCGCTCGAGCACCTGCGATTCGCGGCCGGTGAGCTTGGCCAGCAGCGCGTCGCGGCTGGCGGCCTGCTGGTGGGTGGCGAAGGCTTCCCGGGCGTGTTCGAGCATGCGCTCGACCAGGGCCACGAGCTGGTCTTCCTTGAAGGGTTTCTGGATGAAGTCGAGCGCGCCCTTCTTCATCGATTCGACCGCCATGGGCACGTCGCCATGGCCGGTGATGAAGACGATGGGCAGGGGCGACTGGCGTTCGATCAGGCGGTCCTGCAGCTCCATGCCGGTCATGCCGCCCATGCGGATGTCGGCGATGAGGCAGGCGACCTCGCGGGCGTCGTAGCGCGACAGGAAGGCTTCGGCGGATTCGAAGCAACGCACCCTGAAATCCTTGCCCTCGAGCAACCACTGGAGGGAATCTCGCACGGCTTCGTCGTCATCGACGACGTAGACCGTGCCCTTCTTGGGGATCAGGCTCATCTCGCTCTTTCTTTGTCCGTCAGCGGCTCGTTGGCGGCAAGGTCTGCCGGGCCCTGGGGTTGAAGACGCGGCGTGACGGGGATCCAGAAGCTGAAGCAGCACCCCACCACGTCCGCGCCATTGTAGAGGTTCTCCACCCGCATCCGGCCGTGGTGCGACTCGACGATGCTGCGGCACAGCTTGAGGCCGATGCCCATGCCTTCGCTCTTGGTGCTGTAGAAAGCCTCGTAGATGCGTTCGATGAGTTCTTCGGGCACGCCGTTGCCCGAATCGCGCACCTCGAACTCGACCACGTCCTGCTCGTCGAGGCGGCGCGGCGCCACGCGCAGCTCCACGTGGCGCTCACCCAGCGGACGGCCCGATTGCGCGATCGACTCGCCCGCGTTCTTGAGCAGGTTGATCAGCACCTGCTCGATCAGGATCGGGTCGACCATGAGCGGCGGCAGGCGCGCGGCCACGTAGGGCGTGAGCCGCACCTGCTGGCGGCGCAGTTCGATGTCGGCGAGCTCGATGGCGTTGTTGACCATCTGCGGCACTTCGGACAGCGTGGGGTTGGGCTCGCTGCGCTTCACGAAGGCGCGGATGCGCTGGATGATCTGGCCCGCGCGCTGCGCCTGGCGCGCGGTCTTCTCGAGCGCGCCCAGCAGCTCCTCGTGCGTGATGCGCTGCTCCTGCAGGCGCGAGATCATGCCGTTGCAATAGTTGCTGATGGCGGTGAGCGGCTGGTTGAGTTCGTGCGCCACGCTCGATGCCATCTCGCCCATGGTGATGAGGCGGCTCGCGGTCTGCGCGCGTTCGGCCTGGCGCGCGGCCTGTTCCTCGGCGTTGCGGCGCGGCGTGATGTCGCTGGCGATCACCATCTGCGCCAGGCGGCCGTCGACCCAGGTCAGGTAGCGCGTGCGCACCTCGAGCCAGCGGTCGAGCTCGGGCACGAAGACCTCGGCGTTTTCCACGCCCGCATCGGGCAGCGCGCCGGTGGGCATGCCGGCGAAGGCGTCCACCGCATCGCCGTCATCGGGGTTGGGCTGGGGCTGGTTGCCCGCCAGGTCGACCAGGTGCCGGTGGCCCTGGCCGCGGGTGCCGAACCACAGCCTGTACATCTTGTTGGCGAACAGCAGTTCGTCGCTGCCCAGCGGCGCCACCGACACCGCCGAGTCGAGCGACTCGAGCACGGTGGTGAAGCGTTCGTAGGAGGCCGAGAGCTCTTCGCGGATGCGCTTGGGCTCGGTGATGTCGGTCATCGACGTCATCCAGCCGGTCTGGTGGCCCTTGGGGTCGATCAGCGGCGAGACGTACATGCGCGCGTCGAAGATGGTGCCGTTGCGCCGGCGCACGCGCACCTCGAAGCCGCCCGGGGTGGAGCGGCCGTTGAGCTCGTCTTCGAGCCGCGCGTGCAGGTGCTCGTGGTCTTCTTCGGGCCAGTAGGGGAAGGGCGCGGTGCGGCCCACGAGCTCGGCCTCGGTCCAGCCCGTCATCGAACAGAACGCGGGGTTGACGTAGGTGATGCGGCCCTGCATGTCGAGCGCGCGCATGCCGGTGAGCATGGAGTTCTCCATGGCCCGGCGGAAATTGGTCTCGGCCACCAGCGCCTGCTGCGCCTGCACGCGCCGGCGCGTGTGGCGCCAGGTGCCGATCAGCATCCACACCGTGAGCGCCGACAGCGCGCCGATGACCCAGAAGAAGCCCGAGCCCACGATGTCCTGAGAGGTGCGGTAGCCCTGCGCCTTGAGGATCAGCCCGTTGCCCACGGGCGAGACCGGCACCTCGTGTTCGAGCGAGGGATTGGTCCAAGGCAGGAAGGACAGCACGGGCTCGGCCGTCTGCAGGCTGCCCGCGAGCACGTTGCCGCGGTCGTCGAGCAGGGCCACGGCGTAGCGCGCCATGATTTCCGGGGGCATGCCGAAGCGCATCAGCCCGTCCACCGAGTACTCGCCCATGACCGTGCCCGCGAAGCGGCCCTGCTCGGTCAGCGGCACCTGCAGCATCAGCGTGGTGGTGCGGCTGTCGGGCGGCAGCAGCGGGCGCGAGTAGATCGGTTGGCGCAGGTCGCGCGCGAGGTCGAAGCTGCCGTCGGTTTCCGAGGGCGTGAGCGAGTTGCCCACGCTGCGCATGAGCGCGATCGGCGCGCTCGGCGAGGCGTAGGCGGCCTGCACGCGGCGGCGCGCGTCGACCCAGGTGATGGCCAGCAGCTCGGGAAACTGGCTCACCAGGGTTTCGGCCTGGAACGTGAATTCTTCGGTGTCGATCGCGCGGTTGTCGATCTCGCGCGCCAGGCGCATCAGCTGCTCCTGGCGTTCGAGCAGGCGCAGCCGCAGGCGCTGCTGCGCGTATTCCACGTCGCGCGTCACGGCCTCGCGCTCGCGCTCGATCTCTTCGTAGCGCAGGTAGGCAATGGCCACCACGATGGCCGACAGGAACAGCAGCACCGCGAGCAGGGGGCCGAGGGTGGCGAAACGGTCCTGGCGCGAGGGCGGCAGGCGGCGCCACCAGCGCTTCCACCAGGGAGCGTTGGCAAGGGCCGATGGCGGGCTGGAGCGGGTCTGCATGGAGGCCGCGAGTCTACGTGAGGCGGGTCACGGCGCCGTGAGCAAAGCCTGTCCCAAACCATAATGTGAAACGCACTGGCGCATATTGAAATCACCGTCGGTCTGTGAAAGAATCCGCGACAGCGCCGGGCGGCCTTCGTAAGCTCGGCCTTCACACCACAGGAGACAGCGATGTCAGCGAACGACGCGAACAACGGCCGTGCGGCCGGGGATCTGGACGCCCAGGAAACCCGTGAATGGATGGAGGCGCTGACCGCCGTCATCGAAAAGGAAGGCCCCGAACGCGCGCACTTCCTGCTCGAACAGCTGCTCGAAGAAGCCCGCCAGCACAGCGTGGACATGCCGTTCTCGGCCACCACCGGCTACGTCAACACCATCGAGCCGTCCGAAGAGGCGCACAACCCCGGCAACCTCGAACTCGAAGGCCGCCTGCGCGCCTACATGCGCTGGAACGCCATGGCCATGGTGGTCAAGGCCAACCGCCTGAACCCCGCCGACGGCGGCGACCTGGGCGGCCACATCAGCTCCTTCCAGTCGCTCGCGCACATGTTCGCGGTCGGCTTCAACCATTTCTGGCATGCCGACAACACCGACAACGGTGGCACGCACGGCGGTGACCTGCTCTACATCCAGGGCCACAGCGCGCCCGGCGTGTACGCGCGCGCCTTCATGGAAGGCCGGCTCAGCGAAGACCAACTGCTCAACTTCCGCCAGGAAGTCGACGGCAAGGGCCTCTCCAGCTACCCGCACCCCAAGCTGATGCCCGAGTTCTGGCAGTTCCCCACGGTGTCCATGGGCCTGGGCCCCATCATGGCGATCTACCAGGCGCGCTTCCTCAAGTACCTGCACGCGCGCGGCATCGCCGACACCTCGCAGCGCAAGGTCTGGGTCTTCTGCGGCGACGGCGAGATGGACGAGCCCGAGAGCTTGGGCGCCATCGGCCTGGCCGCGCGCGAGAAGCTCGACAACCTGGTGTTCGTCGTCAACTGCAACCTGCAGCGCCTCGATGGCCCGGTGCGCGGCAACGGCAAGATCATCCAGGAGCTCGAAGGCGAGTTCCGCGGCTCGGGCTGGAACGTCATCAAGCTGCTCTGGGGCCGCGAGTGGGACGCGCTGCTGGCGCGCGACAAGGACGGCGCGCTGCGCAAGATCATGATGGACACGCTCGACGGCGACTACCAGGCCATGAAGGCCAACGACGGTGCCTTCGTGCGCAAGAACTTCTTCGGCCGCGACCCGCGCACGCTGGAGCTGGTGTCCAAGATGAGCGACGACGACATCTGGGCGCTGCGCCGCGGCGGCCACGATGCGCAGAAGGTCTACGCAGCCTTCCACCGCGCCTACCACCACGAAGGCCAGCCCACGGTGCTGCTGGTCAAGACGGTCAAGGGCTACGGCATGGGCAAGGCCGGTGAAGGCAAGAACACCGCGCACCAGACCAAGAAGCTGTCGGACGAAGACATCCGCTACATGCGCGACCGCTTCAACGTGCCCATCCCCGACAGCGAGCTGCCCAAGATCCCGTTCTACAAGCCGGCCGACGACACGCCGGAGATGAAGTACCTGCACGAGCGCCGCAAGGCCCTGGGCGGCTACCTGCCGCACCGCCGCGCCAAGAGCAGCGAAAGCTTCACCGTGCCCTCGCTGGAAACCTTCAAGGCCGTGCTCGAGCCCACCGCCGAAGGCCGCGAGATCAGCACCACGCAAGCCTACGTGCGCTTCCTCACGCAGCTGCTGCGCGACCAGGCCCTGGGCCCGCGCGTGGTGCCCATCCTGGTCGACGAGGCGCGCACCTTCGGCATGGAAGGCCTGTTCCGCCAGATCGGCATCTACAACCCCAAAGGGCAGCAGTACACCCCGGTCGACAAGGACCAGGTGATGTACTACCGAGAGGACAAGGCCGGTCAGATCCTGCAGGAAGGCATCAACGAGGCCGGCGGCATGGCGAGCTGGATCGCCGCGGCCACCTCGTACTCCACCAACAACCGCATCATGGTGCCGTTCTACGTGTACTACTCGATGTTCGGTTTCCAGCGCATCGGCGACCTGGCCTGGGCGGCCGGTGACATGCAGGCGCGCGGCTTCCTGCTCGGCGGCACCTCGGGCCGCACCACGCTCAACGGCGAAGGCCTGCAGCACGAGGACGGCCACAGCCACATCCTCGCGGGCACCATTCCCAACTGCGTGAGCTACGACCCGACCTTCGCGCACGAGGTCGCGGTGATCATGCACCACGGTCTCAAGCGCATGGTGGAGCGCCAGGAGAACGTCTTCTACTACCTGACGCTGCTCAACGAGAACTACGCCATGCCCGGCCTGCAGCCCGGCACCGAAGAGCAGATCATCAAGGGCATGTACCTGTGCAAGCAGGCGCCCGCGCTCAAGGCCGACGCGCCCACGGTGCAACTGCTGGGCAGCGGCAGCATCCTGCGCGAATCCTTCTTCGCCCAGGAACTGCTCGAGAAAGACTGGGGCGTGGCCGCGAACATCTGGAGCTGCCCGAGCTTCAACGAGCTCACGCGCGACGGCCAGGACGCGGAACGCTGGAACCTGCTGCACCCGACCGAGACCCCGCGCACGGCCTTCGTGACCGAGCAGCTCGGCAAGACCACCGGCCCGGTGATCGCGTCGACCGACTACATGAAGAACTACGCCGAGCAGATCCGCCCGTTCCTGCCCAAGGGCCGCACCTACAAGGTGCTCGGCACCGACGGCTTCGGCCGCAGCGACTTCCGCAGCAAGCTGCGCGAGCACTTCGAGATCAACCGCCACTACATCGTCGTGGCTGCGCTCAAGGCGCTCAGCGAAGAGGGCAAGCTGCCCGCGGCCAAGGTGGCCGAGGCGATCCAGAAGTACGGCATCAAGGCCGACAAGATCAACCCCCTGTACGCCTGAGTGCCGGAGACCGACATGGCAAGCATTGAAGTGAAGGTGCCCGACATCGGGGATTTCGACGAAGTGGCGGTGATCGAGCTGCTGGTCAAACCCGGCGACACGGTCAAGGCCGAGCAGTCGCTGATCACGGTCGAGAGCGACAAGGCCTCGATGGAGATCCCGTCCTCGCACGCGGGCGTGGTGAAGGAGCTCAGGGTCAAGCTCGGCGACAAGGTGAAAGAGGGCTCGGTGGTGGTGCTGCTCGAGGCCGAGGGCGCCGCCCAGGCGACGGCGCCTGCGGCGGCCCCTGCTGCGGCCCCTGCGGCAGCGCCCGCGGCGGCAGCCGTTGCAGCCCCGGCCGCCGCCGCACCGGCCCCGGCCGCCAGCGGCCCGGTGGAGGTGCGCGTGCCCGACATCGGCGACTTCAAGGACGTGGCGGTGATCGAGGTGCTCGTGAAGCCCGGCGACACCATCAAGGTCGAGCAGAGCCTGATCACGGTCGAGAGCGACAAGGCCTCGATGGAGATCCCGTCGTCGGCGGCCGGCAAGCTCAAGGAGCTCAAGGTCAAGGTCGGCGACAAGGTCAACATCGGCGACCTGCTGGCGATCGTCGAAGGCGGTGGTGCCGCGCCGGCGTCTTCGCCGGCCCCGGCGGCCGCGCCCGCCACCGCGGCAGCGCCCGCGCCGGCGGCTTCGGCGCCCGCCGCCGTGGCCGCGCCTGCCACCGCGAGCGCCCCGGCCCCCGCGCCGGCCGCGCACAACCCCACGGTGCCGCCCGTGGGCCTGCCGCACGCCTCGCCCTCGGTGCGCAAGTTCGCGCGCGAGCTCGGCGTGCCGCTGGCCGAGGTCAAGGGCAGCGGGCCCAAGGGCCGCATCACGCTCGACGACGTGCAGAACTTCACCAAGGCCGTGATGGCCGGTGCGGTGCAGACGCAGGCCCAGGCCGCCAAGGCCCCGGCTGTCGGCGGCGGCACGGGTGTGGGTCTCGACCTGCTGCCCTGGCCCAAGGTCGACTTCGCCAAGTTCGGCCCGATCGAGCGCAAGGAGCTGAGCCGCATCAAGAAGATCAGCGGCGCCAACCTCACGCGCAACGCCATCGTGATCCCGGCCGTCACCAACCACGACGACGCCGACATCACCGACCTCGAAGCCTTCCGCGTGCAGCTCAACAAGGAAAACGAGAAGGCCGGCATCAAGGTCACCATGCTCGCTTTCCTGATCAAGGCCAGCGTGGCCGCGCTCAAGAAGTTTCCCGAGTTCAACAGCTCGCTCGACGGCGATGCGCTGGTGCTCAAGAACTACTGGCACATCGGCTTCGCGGCCGATACGCCCAACGGCCTGGTGGTGCCGGTGCTCAAGGACGCCGACAAGAAAGGCGTGCTGCAGATCAGCCAGGAAATGGGCGAGCTCGCCAAGAAGGCGCGCGAGGGCAAGCTCTCGCCGGCCGACATGAGCGGCGCGACCTTCACCATCTCCAGCCTGGGCGGCATTGGCGGACGCTACTTCACGCCCATCATCAACGCGCCCGAGGTGGCCATCCTGGGTGTGTGCAAGAGCCAGATGGAGCCCGTGTGGGACGGCAAGGCCTTCCAGCCGCGCCTGATGCTGCCGCTGTCGCTCACCTGGGACCACCGCGTGATCGACGGTGCCTCGGCCGCGCGCTTCAACGCGTACCTGGGCCAGGTGCTGAGCGACTTCCGTCGCGTGCTGCTGTAAGGAGCCCGAGATGGCACTCATCGATATCCAGGTCCCCGACATCGGCGACTTCGACGAAGTGGCGGTGATCGAGTTGCTGGTCAAGCCGGGCGACACCGTCAAGGCCGAACAAAGCCTGATCACGGTCGAGAGCGACAAGGCCTCGATGGAGATTCCCTCGTCCGCCGCGGGCGTGGTGAAGGAACTCAAGGTCAAGCTGGGCGACAAGGTCAAGCAGGGCAGCGTGGTGCTCACGCTCGAGGCCGACGGCGCTGCCGCGGCCCCCGCGCCGGCCCCGGCTGCAGCTGCGGCTTCCCCCGCGCCCGCCACGGCAGCGGCCCCGGCCGTGCGCTCGGCGCCGCCCGCGTCTGCGGCCTATGGCGGCGCCACCGACCTCGAGTGCGACGTGCTCGTGCTCGGCGGCGGCCCGGGCGGTTACTCGGCCGCGTTCCGCGCCGCCGACCTCGGCCTCAAGGTCGTGCTGGTGGAGCGCTACGCCACGCTCGGCGGCGTCTGTCTCAACGTGGGCTGCATCCCCTCGAAGGCGCTGCTGCACGTGGCCGCGGTGATGGACGAGGTGAGCCACATGGCGGACCTCGGCGTCGAGTACGGCCGGCCGGTGGTCAACATCGAGAAGCTGCGCGGCCACAAGGAAAAGGTGATCGGCAAGCTCACTGGCGGCCTCAATGCCATGGCCAAGATGCGCAAGGTCACGGTGCTGCGCGGCTATGGCAGCTTCGTGGGCCCCAACCACCTGGGCGTGGAGCTCACCGAGGGCAAGGGCCAGGACAAGACCGGCGCGAAACAGGTGGTGGGCTTCAAGAAGGCCATCATCGCGGCCGGCTCGCAGGCGGTGCGCCTGCCTTTCATGCCGCAGGACCCGCGCGTGGTCGACAGCACCGGAGCGCTCGGCCTCGCTGGCGTGCCCAAGCGCATGCTGATCCTGGGCGGCGGCATCATCGGCCTCGAGATGGGCACGGTCTACAGCACGCTGGGCGCGCGCCTGGACGTGGTGGAGATGATGGACGGCCTGATGCAGGGCGCCGACCGCGACCTCGTGAAGGTCTGGCAGAAGATGAACGCGCCGCGTTTCGACAACGTGATGCTCAAGACCAAGACGGTGGCGGCCAAGGCCACGCCGGCGGGCATCGAGGTGACGTTCGAGGGCGAGAACGCGCCCGCGCCGCAGACCTACGACCTGGTGCTCCAGGCCGTGGGCCGCAGCCCCAACGGCAAGAAGATCGGCGCCGAGGCCGCGGGCGTGGCCGTGACCGAGCGCGGCTTCATCGAGGTCGACGTGCAGATGCGCACCAACGTGCCGCACATCTTCGCCATCGGCGACATCGTGGGCCAGCCCATGCTGGCGCACAAGGCGGTGCACGAGGGCCACGTGGCGGCCGAGGTGATCGCGGGCGAACTGCAGGGCAAGCCCGACCTCGCCGCGGCGGCGTTCAACGCACGTGTGATCCCGAGCGTGGCCTACACCGACCCCGAGGTGGCCTGGGTGGGCCTCACCGAAGACCAGGCCAAGGCCCAGGGCATCAAGGTCAAGAAGGGCCTGTTCCCCTGGACGGCCTCGGGGCGCGCCATCGCCAATGGCCGCGACGAAGGCTTCACCAAGCTGCTGTTCGACGATTCGCCCGAGGCGCACGGCCATGGCCGCATCCTGGGCGGCGGCATCGTGGGCACGCACGCGGGCGACATGATCGGCGAGATCGGTCTCGCCATCGAGATGGGCGCCGACGCGGTGGACATCGGCAAGACCATCCACCCGCATCCGACGCTGGGCGAGAGCATCGGCCTGGCGGCCGAAGTGGCGCACGGCAGTTGCACCGACGTGCCGCCGCAGCGGCGATGAAGCGGGGCGAGCGCCGCGCCGCGGTTCAGCGCGGCGCCACGCGGCTCGCCAGCGGCGGGCTGCGGTAGTCGGGCACGATCCGGCAGCCTGGCCCGTAGGTGGCTTCGTAGCCGCGGCACAACGCGGCGACCGAGGCCGGTGTGGGCTTGTCCTGCCGGTCGACCCAGTTCAGCAGCGCGGTGAACAGCGCCGGGTACTGCGCCTCGCCCAGGTAGCTGTGCTCGGCCTCGTCGCTGAAGACCTGCACCAGCTTGTCGCCATTGCCGGCGCGCTCCACGATCTCGCGGTACGCCGACTGCAGCTCCACGAAGGCCGTGGGGTCGTGGATGGCGTGCATCGAGAGCACGGGCATGCGCACGGTGCCCTGCGGATCGCTGTCGCGCGCGAGCTCGGCCGCGGCCACCGGGTCGGCGCTGTAGCGCAGCACGCCCGCGTTGAGCGCGGCATCGTCGGCCGAGCCCTGGTAGCGCACGCGGCTGTTGTCGAAGGGGTTGCGGTTGCCCAGCCGCAATTGCGTGAGGTCGCGGAACAGCCAGGTGGCCCAGTTGAGGTGCCCGATCAGCGAGCGCTCCGGAATGCGCACCACGTTCACGATCGTGGCGAGGTTGGCCTTCTGCTGCTCGCTGCGCTGCGCGGCGGGCTTGCGCACGCCGGTGCATTCGTCCACGCGGTTCGCGAGCTCGGCGCGCGTGAGTTTGGCGTCCAGCGGCAGGCCCTGCCACAGCGGGTAGGAGGGTTCGCCGGCCCGCGGGTGGTTCTGGCAGACGTACTGGTAGACCACGCGCAGGTCGAGGCGGAAGTCGTAGGCGCGCGTGCCGCCGCCGATCACGCCGCTGGTGAGCAGCACGCCGTCGTAGGGGCCGGCGGTGGGGCCGTTCGGGCCGTCCACGGTGCCATAGAGTTCGGCCGCCTTGCTGGCCACGCCAGCGCCATAGCTCTGGCCGTGCAGCAGCGTGCGGCGCGGCGGGCCGAAGTGCTTCACGAACACGCGCCGCGCGCGCTCGCTGTCTTCGGCGGCCATGGTCACGCCATAGCCGCCGCGTCGGTAGGTGGACGCGACCCAGGCGTAGCCGGCCCGCACGGTCACGGCCCAGCGCTTGAGGTCTTCCTCGCCACGGTCGAAGCGCGCGGGCCCGGTGTCGGCCGGGCCGCCGTGGGCATGCACCACCAGCACGCCCGTGGCGGGCTGCCAGTTCGCGGGCAGGGCGATCCAGTAAAAGCCGCCCAGGCCGTCTTCGCCCGTGAAGCAGCGCGCATCCGCGGGCACCTCGCTCGGACAGGCGTGGGGCCTGGGGTCGCTGGGCGCCTGCGCACGGGCAGGGCCGGCGAGCAAAGCCAGGGTGGCCAGCGCCAGGCAGGCAAGGTGACGGACGGGCATGGGAGGTCTCCGGGGCGTTGGGATGGCGCCGCCGGACCATAGGGGGCCGGGCGCGGTTCGTCAAATGCGGCGGCTCGCTCGGCCGGTCGCCTGGCGACGCGCGGGCGGCCGTCTCTTGATACGCGTCAATCAACGCCCGGCGCGCGTGCCTAGACTGGCCCCAGCACCGCCGGTCACGACGCCTTCGCCGGTCTGTGCCCCCCATGCCACCAGGAGCCCCCATGAAGACCGATTCTCAGTTGAAGATCGACATCGAGCAGGAGTTGGCCTGGGACCGGGCCATCGACGCGGGCCAGATCGGCGTGGCCGTGCGCCGCGGCATCGCCACGGTCAGCGGCACGCTGGACACGTTTGCGCAGAAGTTTGCGGTCGAACGCGCCGTGCGCCGTGTGGCCGGCGTGCGGGGCATCGCGCTGGATCTTGAGGTTTGCCTGCCACCGGACCATGCGCGCTCGGACCGTGAAATCGCGGAAGCGGCGCTGAACGCCTTGCAGTGGCATTCGCTCGTGCCCGACGGGCGCGTGCGTGTCGAGGTTCAGGACGGTCTTGTCCGCCTCGTGGGTGACGTGGACTGGGACCACCAGCGCGTGAGCGCTGAACACGCCGTGCGCACCCTGCGGGGCGTGCGCGGCGTGGCCAACGGCCTCTTGATCAAGCCGCGCGCAAACCCGAGGGAGATCCTGCTGGAAATCAGTTCGGCCCTGGAGCGCCACGCCGACCGGGAGGCGCGCCGCATATCGATCGACGTGGATGGCGGCGTGGTCACGCTGCGCGGCACGGTGGATTCACTGGCCGATCGCCGGGCCGCCGTGGGCACCGCCTACGCAGCCAAGGGCGTGTTGAGTGTGGTCGATCAGATCGAGGTTGCCTTCTAGAGTGCGGCAGGCTGGCCCGAACGGCGCTGCAGCGTCCCGCCCCATCGGACAGGACATCCGGCCCGCGCCCACACCGGTGCGGGTGATCCGCCGCGACGGGCCCGATTGAACAGGGATAGCGCCTGGCCGATGCCGGGCACCGCGCTCAGGGCTGGCCCTGTTGCGGGTTCAGCGGCACCCGGCGTGCGCCGTTGAAGCGCTTGCTCCAGTAGCTGCCGCTCATGTCTTCCACCCGCACCTGGGCACCGGCGCGCGGCGAATGCACGAACTTTCCGTCGCCCACGTAGATGCCCACATGGCTGAAGGCACGCCGCATGGTGTTGAAGAACACCAGGTCGCCGGGCTGGAGTTCGCCGCGGTCGATGGGCTGGGTGGCAGCGGCCTGCTCGTCGGAGCGACGCGGCAGCAGCTTGCCCACCGACTGTTCGTACACCGCGCGCACGAAGCCGCTGCAGTCGAATCCGGTTTCGTGGGTGTTGCCGCCGTACTTGTAGGGCACGCCCAGAAAAGCGAGCGCACTGATGACCAGGCTGGACGCCTGCTCGGTGGCGGTGTTGCTCGCCTGTTGCACCTGCTCGCCAATGCGCGTGATGAGCGCTTTTTCCTTGAGCAGCGTGTCCATGTCCTCCCAGCTGTTGCCCGGGGCGGCATGGGCCAGGGCCGAGCCGGCGAGCAGGGAGAGGACGAGCCACGATTTCATGGTGCGCGAGGGTAGGGGTTGAACCCCGTCGCGTCAAGTGAGAAAAGGGATGTAAGGGCTTGATTTGCCGATGAAATGTGCCGTGGACGGTCAGCCGGAGCGATCGAAAAATTCACGCCTGTTCACCCTGTTTGCTTTCGATGGACAGTTCCGCCACCGCTCATAGCGCTGAACGACGTTCAAAAATAAACGCAAGGTTCATTTTTAAGAATGCCGTTGAATTGCCCCGTACACTGCTTGAATGGTTGTTCAACTTCATGAACTTCGGCCCTTGCCCAGTGCACAAGAGCAGGCTGAGGCCCAGCGCCAGCTCGAACTGCGGCAGCAGCGGCAACTCGCCATGTCGGACACGCGGCGCGCCCATGTGCTCGACGCGGCCCGGCGCGTGTTCGCCGCGCGCGGCGTGGAGGGCGCGAGCATCCGCGAGATCGCGCGCGAAGCCGGCTACACCGCGGGCGCGCTCTACAGCTATTTCGACAGCAAGGAGGCGATCTGCGCCGCCCTGGTGGCCGAGTCGCTCGACCGCCTGCAGGCCGAGGTGCAGGCGGCGCGCGCGCCCAAGGGCCAGCCGGCCAAGGCGCTGGTGGCCAAGGCACAGGCCTGGTTCGGTTTCTACGCCCAGAATCCGCGCGACCTCGACCTCGGCTTCCTGCTGGTCAACGGTCTGTCGCCCGAGCTCGATCGCGCGCTCAACGAGCGCCTGCTGCAGGCGCTGAGCCCCTGCGAGCAGGCTTTCGAGGACATGGGCCTATCGCCCGATGCCGCGGCGCGCGAGAACGCCGCGTTGTTCGCCCAGGGCATGGGGCTGCTGCTGTTGCAGCACACCGGCCGCATCCGGCTGTTCGGCCAGGCCGCGCCGGCATTGTTCGCGCAATACGTCGACCGGCTCGTGGAGCGCTTCGACCCCGCCATCGCCAGCGGCGCCGTGAAGCAGCGCGACCTGTTCGCCGAGTGAGCCGCGGCCAGTGCCAGAATCGCCCGCTTTCCCGAACACAGGATGCGCCATGCTGCTCGACGCCGATGAATCCCAACTGGTGCTGGTGGACTACCAGGCCCGCCTGATGCCCGCTCTCCACGAAGGTCCGCTGGTGCTGGCCAACGCGCTGCGTCTGGCGCAGATGGCCGAGGCGCTCGACGTGCCCGTCTGGGGCACGGAGCAGAACCCCGACAAACTCGGCCAGAACCCGCCCGAGCTGCGCGCCCTGTGCCGCAAGACCCTGCCCAAGATGCATTTCAGTGCCGTGGCCGACGGCCTGGCCGACTGGCTTCGTCCGCCGGCACGGCCCCAGGGCGGCAACGCACGCAGCCTGCCCAAACACCTGCAGAAGGCCGCGCCGCAGCCGCGTGAGGCCGAGCGCCCGAGCATCGTGATCGCGGGCTGTGAAGCCCACGTGTGCCTGCTGCAGACGGCGCTCGAGTTGCTCGAACAGGAGTTCGAGGTGTGGGTGGTGACCGATGCCTGCGGCTCGCGCAGCGAGCGCAACCGCGACGCCGCCTTCGACCGCCTGGCCGGCGCGGGCGCCGAACTCGTGACCACCGAAATGGTGGCCTTCGAATGGCTGCGCACGGCCGAGCACCCCGACTTCAAGGCGGTGCAGGCGCTGATCAAGTAGGCCGACCCGCCGGCTGGCGCCCGGGTGCGCGGCCGGTTTGTCAGCCCGGCGCAAGCCCGCTCTCCATAATTAAGAATTCAGAAGCCCCGGCCAACCGGTCCGGGGACCGATGGACCCGAGGAGACACGCCATGTCGTACGCCGATTTCCACCGCCGCTCCCTCGAAGACCGCGACGCCTTCTGGACCGAGCAGGCGAAGCTGATCGACTGGCAGCAGCCCTTCACGCGCGTGTGCAACCACGACAACCCGCCGTTCACGCGCTGGTTCGAGGGCGGCAAGACCAACCTGTGCCACAACGCGGTCGACCGGCACCTGAAGGACCGCGCGCAGCAGAACGCGCTGATCTTCGTGTCCACCGAGACCGATCAGGAGCGCGTGTACAGCTACGCCGAGTTGCACGCCGAGGTGCAGCGCATGGCCGCGGTGCTCAAGGCGCAGGGGGTCAAGCGCGGCGATCGCGTGCTGATCTACATGCCCATGATCCCCGAGGCCACGTTCGCCATGCTGGCCTGCGCGCGCATCGGCGCCATCCACTCGGTGGTGTTCGGCGGCTTCGCGAGCCATTCGCTGGCCAGCCGCATCGACGACGCCGCACCCGTGGCGATCGTGAGCGCCGACGCGGGCTCACGCGGCGGCAAGGTGGTGGCCTACAAGCCGCTGCTCGACGAGGCCATTTCGCTGGCCGCCAACAAGCCGGCTTCGGTGGTGCTGGTGAACCGCGGCTTGGCGCCCATGAGCCTGGTGCCCGGACGCGACCACGACTACGCCGCGCTGCGTGCGCAGCAGCTCGATACCGTGGTGCCCTGCGAATGGATGGACGCCACCGACATCAGCTACACCATCTACACCAGCGGCACCACCGGCAAGCCCAAGGGCGTGCAGCGCGACGTGGGCGGCTACGCGGTGGCCCTGGCCTCGAGCGTGAAGCAGATCTTCATGGGCCAGCCGGGCGAAACCTTCTTCTGCACCAGCGACATCGGCTGGGTCGTGGGCCACAGCTACATCGTCTACGGTCCGCTGATCGGCGGCATGGCGACCATCCTCTACGAAGGCCTGCCCAT
Source organism: Hydrogenophaga crocea (assembly GCF_011388215.1). NCBI lineage: Bacteria > Pseudomonadati > Pseudomonadota > Betaproteobacteria > Burkholderiales > Comamonadaceae > Hydrogenophaga > Hydrogenophaga crocea. Next base: position 1,833,657 of record NZ_CP049989.1, on the reverse strand, counting down.
CCGGCCCGATGGCGGCATCTGGTGGAAGCTGGTCGAGAAGTACAAGGTGTCGGTGATGTTCAGCGCGCCCACCGCGGTGCGCGTGCTCAAGAAGCAGGACCCGGCCTACCTCAAGCAGTACGACCTCTCGAGCCTGAAGGCGCTGTTCCTGGCCGGCGAGCCGCTCGACGAGCCAACCGCGCGCTGGATCGCCGACGGCCTGGGTGTGCCCATCATCGACAACTACTGGCAGACCGAATCGGGCTGGCCCATCCTCACCATTGCCAATGGCGTGGAGAAGAAGGCCAGCAAGTTCGGCAGCCCCGGCGTGCCCATGGCCGGCTACAGCGTGAAGCTGCTGCACGAGAACACGGGCGAGGAACTGACCGAGCCCAACCAGAAGGGCGTGGTGGTGATCGAGGGTCCCACGCCGCCGGGCTTCATGCAGACCGTGTGGCGCGACGACGCGCGTTTCGTCAACACCTACTGGAAGAGCATCCCCGGCCGGCTGGTGTATTCCACCTTCGACTGGGGCATTCGCGACGAAGACGGCTACTACTATATCCTCGGCCGCACCGACGACGTGATCAACGTGGCCGGCCACCGGCTGGGCACGCGCGAGATCGAAGAAAGCATTTCGAGCCATCCCAACGTGGCCGAGGTGGCGGTGGTGGGTGTGGCCGATGCGCTCAAGGGCCAGGTGGCCATGGCCTTCGCGGTGGCCAAGGACGCCTCGGGCCTGGTCGACGAGGCGGCGCGGCTCAAGCTGGAAGGCGAGATCATGAAGCTCGTGGACGCCCAGCTCGGCGCGGTCGCGCGCCCGGCGCGCGTGCGCTTCGTGAGCCTGCTGCCCAAGACGCGCAGCGGCAAGCTGCTGCGCCGTGCGATCCAGGCCGTGTGCGAAGGCCGCGATCCGGGCGACCTCACCACCATGGACGACCCGGGCGCGCTGCAGCAGATCCGCGACCTCGTGGCCTGAGGGGCGGGGTTCGCCCCGGGCCCGCGGGCCGTATCACGCAGCTATGATCCATGCTTATATTTCCAAGCAGCGTGGAACCCATGGCCGACATCATCGCCAGCGATGCCCAGGTGGAGAAGGGGCGGGTCTTCGAGCTCGCCGCCGAGCTGTTCGGCGTGCTGTCCACGCCCATGCGCCTGCGCATCCTGAGCGCCCTGTGCGACCAGGAGAAGTCGGTCTCCCAACTGCTCAAGGAGATCGATACCACCCAGCCCAATCTGTCGCAGCACCTGAACCTGCTGTACCGCTCGGGCGTGCTGGCCAAGCGCAAGGACGGCACCCAGGTGTTCTACCGCGTGCAGAGCGAGAAGGCCGTGATGCTGTGCCGCACGGTCTGCACCCAGATCGCCATTGAAATGGACGAGCCCGGCGCGGTGCCGGCGTCCGAGCGGCTGTCGCCGCGCGTGGCGCCCTGACCACGCCCCGTGACCGCCGGTCACAAGCCCGACACGGCCTTTGGGCCAGGATGGGCCACCGCGCGGCGCGGCGGTGGCACAATCGCGGGCTGCAGTCAGGTCCTTCCAAAGCCACTGTCGCATCCGCCAACCGGTCAAGCCGTGTCGCGGAAGGTTTTTCCAACCAGCTAATGTCTTCCCAAGGAAGACGGAGGTCAGCGGATCCATGAGCGATTCTTCGAACGCCGGCAACGTCTACGTTGCTTACCAGGGCAACTCGTATCTCTTCGGCGGCAACGCGCCGTACGTGGAAGAGATGTACGAGAACTACCTCGCCAACCCCACCAGCGTCCCGGACAACTGGCGCGAGTACTTCGACGCGCTGCAGAACGTGCCCGCGGTCGACGGCAGCAACGCCAAAGACGTGCCGCACCTGCCGGTGATCAACGCCTTCGCCGAGCGCGCGAAGCAGGGTGGCACCACCGTGGTCGTGGCCTCCGGCGCCGATTCCGAACTGGCCCGCAAGCGCACCGCCGTTCAACAGCTCATTGCCGCTTACCGCAACGTCGGCGCCCGCTGGGCCGACCTCGATCCGCTCAAGCGCGCCGAGCGCCCCAACATCCCCGAGCTCGAACCCTCGTTCTACGGCTTCACCGACGCCGACCACGAGATGGTGTTCAACACGAGCAACACCTTCTTCGGCCGCGAGTCGATGTCGCTGCGCGAGCTGCTCAACGCGCTGCGCGAAACCTACTGCGGCTCCATCGGTGCCGAGTACAACTACATCACCGACCAGAACCAGAAGCGCTGGTGGCAGGAAAAGCTCGAAGCCACGCGCACCCGCCCGTCCTACAACGCCGAGAAGAAGAAGCACATCCTCGAGCGCCTCACGGCCGCCGAGGGCCTCGAGCGCTTCCTGCACACCAAGTACGTGGGCCAGAAGCGTTTCTCGCTCGAAGGCGGTGAAAGCTTCATCGCCGCGATGGACGAGCTGATCCAGCAGGCCGGTCAGGCCGGCATCCAGGAAATCGTCATCGGCATGGCCCACCGCGGCCGCCTCAACGTGCTCGTCAACACCCTGGGCAAGATGCCCAAGGACCTGTTCGCCGAGTTCGACCACACCGCCCCCGAAGACCTGCCCGCGGGTGACGTGAAGTACCACCAAGGCTTCAGCTCCGACGTCGCCACCCCCGGCGGCCCGGTGCACCTGTCGCTGGCCTTCAACCCCTCGCACCTGGAGATCGTGAACCCGGTGGTCGAGGGCTCGGTGCGCGCGCGCATGGACCGCCGCGGCGACCCCGAAGGCAAGCAGGTGCTGCCGGTGCTGGTGCACGGTGACGCCGCCTTCGCCGGCCAGGGCGTGGTGATGGAGACCCTGGCGCTGGCCGAAACCCGTGGTTATTCCACCGGCGGCACGGTGCACCTGGTCATCAACAACCAGATCGGCTTCACCACCTCCGACCCGCGCGACAGCCGCTCCACGCTGTACTGCTCGGACGTGGTCAAGATGATCGAATCGCCCGTGCTGCACGTGAACGGCGACGACCCCGAGGCCGTGGTCTTCGCGACCCAGCTCGCGCTCGAATTCCGCCTGGCCTTCCAGAAGGACGTGGTGGTCGACATCGTCTGCTTCCGCAAGCTGGGCCACAACGAGCAGGACACGCCCTCGCTCACCCAGCCGCTCATGTACAAGAAGATCGCGGCCCACCCCGGCACGCGCAAGCTGTACGCCGACAAGCTCGCGGCCCAGGGCCTGGGCGAGACGCTGGGCGACGACATGGTCAAGACCTACCGCGCCGCGCTCGACGAGGGCCGCCACACGGTCGACCCGGTGCTCACCAACTTCAAGAGCAAGTTCGCCGTCGACTGGAGCCCCTACCTGGGCAAGAAGTGGAGCGACAGCGCCGACACCGCGATTCCGCTGACCGAGTGGAAGCGCCTGGCCGAGCGCATCACCACCATCCCCGACAGCGTCGCGCCGCACCAGCTCGTGAAGAAGGTGTACGCCGACCGCGCGGCCATGGGCCGCGGCGAGATCCCGGTGGACTGGGGCATGGGCGAGCACATGGCCTTCGCCTCGCTGGTGGCCAGCGGCTTCCCGGTGCGCCTGTCGGGCGAAGACTGCGGCCGTGGCACGTTCACGCACCGCCACGCCGTCATCCACGACCAGAACCGCGAGAAGTACGACGAGGGCACCTACATCCCGCTGCAGAACGTGGCCGACAACCAGGCCCCGTTCGTGGTGATCGACTCCATCCTGTCGGAAGAGGCGGTGCTGGGCTTCGAGTACGGCTACGCCTCGAACGACCCGAACACGCTCGTGATCTGGGAAGCCCAGTTCGGCGACTTCGTCAACGGCGCCCAGGTCGTGATCGACCAGTTCATCGCCTCGGGCGAGGTCAAGTGGGGCCGCGTCAACGGCCTCACCATGATGCTGCCGCACGGCTACGAAGGCCAGGGTCCCGAGCACAGCTCGGCCCGTCTCGAGCGCTTCATGCAGCTCGCGGCCGACACCAACATGCAGGTCGTGCAGCCCACCACGGCCAGCCAGATCTTCCACGTGCTGCGCCGCCAGATGATCCGCCCGCTGCGCAAGCCGCTGGTGCTGTTCACGCCCAAGAGCCTGCTGCGCAACAAGGACGCGACCTCGCCGCTGTCGGAATTCACCAAGGGTGGCTTCCAGACCGTGATCCCCGAGAACAACGCCGACGTGGTGAAGAAGGCCGACAAGGTCAAGCGCGTGATCGCCTGCTCGGGCAAGGTCTACTACGACCTGGTCAAGAAGCGCGAAGAGAAGGGCCAGGACGACGTGGCCATCATCCGCGTCGAACAGCTCTACCCGTTCCCGCACAAGGCCTTCGGCGCCGAGCTCAAGCGCTTCCCGAACGCCACCGACATCGTGTGGTGCCAGGACGAGCCGCAGAACCAGGGTGCCTGGTTCTTCGTGCAGCACTACATCCACGAAAACATGCTCGATGGCCAGAAGCTCGGTTACGCCGGGCGCGCCGCCTCGGCCTCGCCCGCGGTGGGTTATGCCCACCTGCACCAGGAGCAGCAGAAGCAGCTGATCGAAGCCGCCTTCGCCAAGCTCAAGGGCTTCATCCTCACCAAATAAACCCCGTCGGAAAAGAACATGGCAATCGTTGAAGTCAAAGTCCCTCAGCTGTCCGAGTCGGTGGCCGAAGCCACCCTGCTGCAGTGGAAGAAAAAGGCCGGTGAAGCCGTCACGGCCGATGAGATCCTGATCGAGATCGAGACCGACAAGGTCGTGCTGGAGTGCCCGGCGCCCGCGAGCGGCGTGCTGGTGGAGATCGTGCAGGGCGACGGCGCCACCGTGGCCGCCGACCAGGTCATTGCGCGCATCGACACCGCCGCCGTGGCCGGCGCGCCCGCGCCCGCCGCTGTGGCCGCGCCCGCCGCCGCCCCGGCCGCTGCACCTGCTGCGGCCGCCGCGGCCAGCACCAGCAAGGCCGGCGTGGCCATGCCCGCCGCCGCCAAGCTCATGGCCGACAACAACCTGGCCGCCGGCTCGGTGGCCGGCACCGGCAAGGACGGCCGCGTGACCAAGGGCGACGTGCTCGCCGCCGTGGCCGCGCCCAAGCCCAGCGCCGCGCCCGTGGCCATTCCCACCGGCGCGCCCACCAAGGCACTGCCGCAGGTGCAGGTCGCCGGCCCCAACCTGGGCCAGCGCCCCGAAGAGCGCGTGCCCATGACGCGCCTGCGCGCCCGCGTCGCCGAGCGCCTGCTGCAATCGCAAGCCACCAACGCCATCCTCACCACCTTCAACGAGGTCAACATGGCCCCGGTGATGGAGATGCGCAAGAAGTTCCAGGAGAAGTTCGAGAAGGAGCACGGCGTGAAGCTGGGCTTCATGAGCTTCTTCGTGAAGGCCGCGGTGCACGCGCTCAAGAAGTACCCGGTGCTCAACGCCTCGGTCGACGGCAACGACATCGTCTACCACGGCTACTTCGACATCGGCATCGCCGTGGGCTCGCCGCGTGGCCTGGTGGTGCCCATCCTGCGCAATGCCGACCAGATGAGCTTTGCCGACGTCGAGAAGAAGATCGCCGAGTTCGGCCAGAAGGCCAGGGACGGCAAGCTGGGCATCGAAGAGATGACCGGTGGCACCTTCTCGATCAGCAACGGTGGCGTGTTCGGCTCCATGCTGTCCACCCCCATCATCAACCCGCCGCAGTCGGCCATCCTGGGCGTGCACGCCACCAAGGACCGCGCCGTGGTGGAGAACGGCCAGATCGTGATCCGCCCGATCAACTACCTCGCGATGTCGTACGACCACCGCATCATCGACGGCCGCGAAGCCGTGCTGGGCCTGGTCGCCATGAAGGAAGCGCTGGAAGACCCCGCGCGCCTGCTGTTCGACATCTGAGGACCCGACGATGAGCCAGCAATTCGACGTCATCGTCATCGGGGGCGGCCCCGGTGGCTACATCGCGGCCATCCGCGCTGCGCAACTGGGCTTCAAGGTCGCCTGCATCGACGAGTGGAAGAACGCCGCCGGGGGCCCGGCCCCGGGCGGCACCTGCACCAACGTGGGCTGCATCCCCTCGAAGGCGCTGCTGCAGTCGAGCGAGCACTTCGAGCACGCCAACCACCACTTCGCCGACCACGGCATCACCGCCAAGGACGTCAAGATCGACATCGCCAAGATGATCGGCCGCAAGGACGCCGTGGTGAAGCAGAACAACGACGGCATCCTGTACCTGTTCAAGAAGAACAAGGTCACCTTCTTCCACGGCCGCGGCTCGTTCGTGAAGGCCGTGGACGGCGGCTACGAGATCGCCGTCAAGGGTGCCAAGGACGACACGCTGACTGGGAAGCAGGTCATCGTGGCCACGGGCTCCAATGCGCGCGCGCTGCCCGGCGTGGCCTTCGACGAGGAGAACATCCTCTCGAACGACGGCGCGCTGCGCCTGGGCGCGGTGCCCAAGAAGCTCGGCCTCATCGGCTCGGGCGTGATCGGCCTGGAAATGGGCTCGGTCTGGCGCCGCCTGGGCGCCGAGGTGACCATCCTCGAAGGCCTGCCCACCTTCCTGGGCGCGGTCGACGAGCAGATCGCCAAGGAAGCCAAGAAGGCCTTCGACAAGCAGGGCCTGAAGATCGAGCTCGGCGTGAAGGTCGGCGAGATCAAGAACGCCAAGAAGGGCGTGAGCATTGCCTACACCAACGCCAAGGGCGAGGCCCTGACGCTGGAAGTCGACAAGCTCATCGTCTCGATCGGCCGCGTGCCCAACACCACCGGCCTCAACGCCGAAGGCGTGGGCCTGCAGCTCGACGAGCGTGGCGCCATCGTGGTCGACGGCGAGTGCAAGACCAACCTGCCCGGCGTCTGGGCCGTGGGCGACGTGGTGCGTGGCCCCATGCTCGCGCACAAGGCCGAAGAAGAGGGCGTGGCGGTGGCCGAGCGCATCGCGGGCCAGCACGGCCATGTGAACTTCAACACCATTCCCTGGGTGATCTACACCAGCCCCGAGATCGCGTGGGTCGGCGAGACCGAGCAGCAGCTCAAGGCGCGTGGCGCGGCCTACAAGGCCGGCAGCTTCCCCTTCCTCGCCAACGGCCGCGCGCGCGCGCTCGGCGACACCACGGGCATGGTCAAGTTCCTGGCCGACGCCACCACCGACGAGATCCTGGGCGTGCACATCGTGGGCCCCATGGCCAGCGAGCTGATCGCCGAGGCCGTGGTCGCGATGGAGTTCAAGGCCAGCGCCGAAGACATCGCCCGCATCTGCCACGCGCACCCCTCCTTGTCGGAAGCGACCAAGGAAGCCGCGCTGGCCGTGGACAAGCGCACGCTCAACTTCTGATCTTGAGCGTCCGCAGCGCCTACGAGGCCGTGCTCAAGGAGCGCGGCTACCGTTCCGACCCCGCCCAGCTGCGTGCCGTGGACGCGCTGGAGCGGTGCGCCAACGAGTGGGCGCACTACAAGAGCAAGCGCTCCAACGCGCTCAAGAAGCTCATCAACCGGCCCGACATCCCGCGCGGCGTGTACATGTTCGGCGGGGTGGGGCGCGGCAAGAGCTTCCTCATGGAATGCTTCTTCCAGGCGGTGCCGCTCAAGCGCAAGACGCGGCTGCACTTCCACGAATTCATGCGCGAGGTGCACCGCGAGCTGCGCGACCTGCAGGGCACGCAGAACCCGCTCGACGTGCTCGGCGAACGCATCGCCAAGCGCTACAAGCTGATCTGCTTCGACGAGTTCCACGTGGCCGACGTGACGGACGCGATGATCCTGCACCGCCTGCTCGACGCGCTGTTCCGCAACGGCGTGGGCTTCGTCACCACCTCGAACTTCCACCCCGACCAGCTCTACCCCGACGGCCTGCACCGCGACCGCATCCTGCCCGCGATCGAGCTGCTCAAGCAGCACCTCGAGGTGGTCAACGTGGACAACGGCACCGACTACCGCCAGCGCACGCTGACCCACATCGCGCTGTACCACACGCCGCTGGGCGCCGAGGCCGACGCCGCGATGGAGGCCACCTTCAACCAGCTCGCCGAGGCCGGCGACGAGAGCCCGGTGATGGGCATCGAGTCGCGCCAGATCCGCGCCGTGCGCCGCGCCGGTGGCGTGATCTGGTTCGACTTCCGCACCCTCTGCGGCGGCCCGCGCTCGCAGAACGACTACCTCGAGATCGCGAGCCAGTTCCACACCGTGCTGCTGTCCAACGTGCCGCAGATGTCGGTGCGCATGGCGTCGGAAGCGCGGCGCTTCACCTGGCTGGTCGACGTGCTCTACGACCGCGGCTGCAAGCTCGTGCTGTCGGCGGCCGTGGCGCCCGAGCAGCTCTACCTCGAAGGGCCGCTCTCGCACGAGTTCCCGCGCACGGTGTCCCGGCTGACGGAGATGCAGTCGCAGGAATACCTGGCGCTGCCGCACCGGGTGGTGGACACGGCGCTCACCTGAGCCTTTCCGGGGCTTGGTTGTCTCCGGCTGCGGCGGTCGGCGGCGACCGGTATCCGGCTCCGCGACTGTCCCACGGATCGGGCCTCGCGGCCCGACCCTCCTCCTTTATGTCGCTGCGCCGCACACCGATCACCACCGACCTCGTTGGTGCTCGTCGGACGCGTGCTGGACCGTCGCTTCACCGGGCGGGTGATGGGTGCTCCGCGCAGCGGCATAAAGGAGGAGGGCCGGCGCAGCCGGCCCGGGGGACAGCCGCGGAGCGGAGTACCCATCGGCCGCCCGCGTGCACGAGGTGCAACGAGCGAAGCGCGAAGCGGCTCAGATCAACGGATCGAGCTTCACGATCACGAGCGACATGTTGTCGCCCGTCCCGCGCGCGCGCGTGCGCGCCTTCTGGATCAGGAACTCGCAGGCCTCGCGCGGCGTGAGCATGGCAATGGTGCTGGCCAGTTCCTCGGGCGAGAAGTAGTGCCAGATGCCGTCGCTGCAGGCCATGAGCGCGTCGCCCGCGTTGAGCTTGTTGACCATGTGCAGGTCCAGCGGCGGGTCGTTCTCGGTGCCCAGGCAGCCCATGAGGATGTTGGCGTGCGGGTGGTCGAGCGCTTCCTGCTCGGTGATCTCGCCCTGGTTCACCAGCGTCTGCACGTAGGAATGGTCGTAGGTGCGGTGCAGCAGCCGGCCCTGGCGGAAGTGGTACACGCGCGAGTCGCCCGCGTGTATCCAGTGGCTCTCGCCGCTGGGCAGCAGCATGAAGGCGGCGATGGTGCTGTGCGGCTCCTGCTCGGCCGACACCGCAGTGAGCTTGATCACCATGTGCGACTCGTTGACGATCTGCTTGAGCAGCGCGCGCGGGTCGTCGGTCTCGGGGTCGAAGCGGTCGAACAGCTGCTTGGCCGTGAGCATCACCTGGTCGGAGGCCTTGCGCCCGCCGCTGCGCCCGCCCATGCCGTCGGCCAGCACCGCGAGCAGGCAGTTCGGAATGCGCGCGTGCTGCATCAGGTTGACCTGGTCCTGCTGGTAGTCGCGGTCGCCCTTGTGGAGGCCGGTCGAAGCCTGGATGCGATAGCCTTTGCTCATGGGATGGCGTGCGTGTAGGGGGCTGGCGGACGGCGCCCGCAGCGGGCCCGCAGGGCGCCCGCAATGGTATCCCTTAATCTCGCCCCACCTGTGCCCGAAACCACCGACCTGCTCCCGCTGCACGAGCGCCTGCGCGCCGCCCTGTGTGCCGATGGCCCGCTGTCCGCCGCGTGGCCGCACTGGCGCGTGCAGGCGCCGCAGGCACGCATGGCCGAGGCGGTGGCCGCGGTGCTCGAACAGGGCGGCACGCTGCTCGCGCAACTGCCCACCGGCTCCGGCAAGACCCTGGCCTACCTGCTGCCGCTGTTGCTGTGGGGCGGGCGTGCGGTGGTGGCCACCAGCACCCACGTGCTGCAGCACCAGCTCGCCACGCGCGACCTGCCGCGGCTGGCGCAGGCGCTTGCGCGGCCGGTGCGGGTGGCGGTGCTGAAGGGGCGCGGCCGCTACGCCTGCCTGCAGCGCCTGGGCGATGCGGTGCAGCGCGGCCCCCGGCCGGGCGAGTGGGAGCGCCACGCGCGGCTGCGCGAACTGCTGGCCTGGGCCGGCGCATCGGCCGAGGGCGACCTCGACGAATGGCCGGGGGCGGCGGTCGACGCGTCCTTGCGCCCGGTCCTGGTGTCCACGAGCGAGAACTGCCTGCGCCAGGCCTGCCCGCGCTGGGCCGACTGCCACGTCGAGCGGGCGCGCCGGCGCGCGGCCGAGGCCGATGTGGTGGTGATCAACCACCACGTGTGGCTGAGTGAGTTGCGGGCGCGCCGCCAGGGTCGCAGCGCGGGCGTGCCCCGCCATCCGGTGCTGGTGTTCGACGAGGCGCATGCGTTGCACGAGCTCGCACGCCACTGGCACACGCAGCGCGCCGAGGCCTGGGCCGTGTCGCGTTTCTGGTCCGACCTCGCCGAACTCGCGCAGGGGCCGGCGCGCGGCAGCGCGCCCTGGGCCGGGCTGGCCTTGCAGGGCGATCGCGCGTGGCGCAGCCTGTCGCGCGCGCTGCAGGCGGCCGCGCCGCGCGAAGGCCTGCAGGCCTGGCCGCTGTCGGTCGAGGGCGCTGCGGGGGGCGGGGCCGCGCGTGAGCTCGGCCTGGCGCTGCAGCAGGCCCACCGCGCCCTGCAGGCGGCGCAGGGCAGCGACGCCCGCCTCGGTGCGCTGAGCGAGCGCGCGGTGGCGATCGCCCAGGTGCTGCAGGGCCTGCTCGCCCCCGCGGGCGGCGAGACCGGCCCCGGCGCCTGGCTCGATTGGCAGGACGCGCAGCACTGGACCCTGGTGCTGCCCGGGCCCGAGGCCGACGAGGCCCAGGCCCGCGAGCTCGCCACCGGCGCGAGCGCGGGCGTGCGCGCCGTGGTCCACACCTCGGCCACGCTGGGCGACGAACCCGGCCTGCGCTGGCACCGCGACGCACTGGGTCTGCACTCGCTGACCGGCCTGCGGGCGCTGCACGTGGCGCCCGAAGGGCCGTTGGTGGGCGCCGCCTGGCACGTGCCCCCCGACCTGCCCGAGCCGGCCGACCCTGCGCACGTGGAGTCGCTGGCGCGGCAGGTGGCGCGCTGGGCCCAGCGCCTGGGTGGGCAAGCGCTGGTGCTGTGCACCACGCGGCGCGCGGCCGAGCGCATCGCGCAGGCCCTGGCGGCCGAGCTGCCGCCGCACTGGCGCGTGCTGCGGGCCGTGGGTGAGGGCGGCCGCGCGGCCTGGGAGGCGCTGCGTCAGGACGACCCGCGTGCGCCCACCGTGGTCGTGGGCAGCGGGGCGTTCTGGCGCGGCGTGGACGTGCCCGGCAACGGCCTCAGGCTCGTGGTGGTGGACAAGCTGCCCTTCGCCCCGCCCGACGACCCCTGGGTGCAGCGGCGGCTGGCGCGCGCGCGCGAGGCGGGTGCCGATGCCTTCGAGGCGGTTCAGCTCGCCGATGCCGCGATGGCCTTGCGCCAGGCCGCGGGCCGGCTCATCCGCTCACCCGAGGACCGTGGCCTGTTCGTGGTGGGTGACGTGCGCCTGCGCACGCGCACCTACGCGCTGCGCCTGTCGGCGGCGCTGGCGGACTGGCGCTGGCTGGAGAACGAGGAGGAGGTGGCGGACTGGCTCGATGCGCTCGCGCTCACCAGAGCTTCCACCACGCGCCATCGCGGCGCTTGAAACCCTTGGCGAGGTACTCGCTGTTCGGGTAGCTCGCACGCATGACGCGCGCGGTGTCGTCGCGCAGCTGGGTCATGCCCAGGGCGTCGTACGACTGCACCATGATGAACAGCGCTTCTTCAAGGGCCGGTGCGTCCACGTAGTCGGTGAGGGCGGCCTGCGAGCGGTTGATGGCCGCGAGGTAGGCGCCGCGGCTGTAGTAGTAGCGCGCCACGTGCACCTCGTACTGCGCGAGCGAGTTCACCACGTAGGTCATGCGCGCACGCGCATCGGGCGCGTAGCGCGAGTCGGGGAAGCGCGTCACCAGTTCGCGGAAGGCATCGAACGACTCCTTGGCGGCTTTCTGGTCGCGCTCGGACAGGTCCTGGCGCGCGAGCGAGCCGAACAGGCCGAGGTTGTCGTTGAAGTTGACCAGGCCCTTGAGGTAGAGCGCGTAGTCGAGCGCCGGGCTGGCCGGGTGCAGGCGCATGAAGCGGTCGATCGCGGCCTGCGCCTTCGCGGGTTCGTCGCCCTTGTAGTGGGTGTAGGCTTTGTCGAGCTGGGCCTGCTGGGCCAGCGGCGTGCCGGCGGCGCGGCCTTCGAGGCGCTCGAAGAGCGTCACGGCGCGCTCGAAATTGCCGGCATTGCGCTCGTCGATCGCTTCGCTGTAGAGGCGGTTGGGGCTCCAGCCGGCGGTCTCGTCGACCGGCTTGGTGCTGCCGCAGCCTTGCAGGAGCGCGGCCAGCGCAAGAGCGGCCAGGGCCGGGGCCGATAATCGACGGCGCAACTTCAAGGGCATACCTCTGGAACAGGACACGTTGGCGGAGACGGACAGTATATCGGTGGGGGTCGAGGCGGCCGACGCGCTCGAGGACCAGGCCGAGTCGCGCCACTGCGCGGTGCCGGCCGGGCTGCACGGTTGGCGCATCGACCGTGCGCTCGCGCAACTGGTGCCCGAGTTCTCGCGCTCCTACCTGCAGCAGGTGCTGGCCGAGGGCGGCGTGCGCTGGCGCGGCCAGGCCTGCACCAAGGCCTCGGCCAAGGTGGCGGTGGGCGATGCCATCGAGGTCACACTGCGCCCCACGGCGCAGGCCCGGGCCTTCGTGGCCCAACCCATGGCGCTGGCCGTGTGCTTCGAGGACGAGCACCTGATGGTGATCGACAAGCCCGCGGGCCTGGTGGTGCACCCGGCCGCCGGCCACTGGTCGGGCACGCTGCTCAATGGCCTGCTCGCGCACCACGAGGCCGCGGCCACGCTGCCGCGCGCCGGCATCGTGCACCGGCTCGACAAGGACACCTCGGGCCTGATGCTGGTGGCCAAGTCGCGCCCGGCCATGGACGCGCTGGTGCGCGCGATCGCGGCGCGCGAGGTGAACCGCCAGTACCTCGCGCTGGCGCACGGCGCCTGGCGCGGCCCCGATTCGCGCACGCTCGAAGGCTTCATCGGCCGCGACCCGCACAACCGCCTGCGCATGGCGCTGGTGGGCGAGGGCGCGGGCAAACCCGCGCGCACCGACCTGCACCGCCTGGACGGCAATGCCCAGGCCACGCTCGTGGCCTGCAAGCTGCACACCGGCCGCACCCACCAGATCCGGGTGCACCTGGCCTCGCTCGGGCAGCCCCTGGTGGGCGACGCGGTGTACGGCGGCCGCCCGGCCTGGGGCCTCGAGCGCCAGGGCCTGCACGCGGCCTTCCTGGGCCTGCAGCACCCCATCACCGGCGCCGGGCTGCGCTTCTGGCGCGACCCGCCCGCCGACCTGCGCGAGGCCCTTGCGCAAGGGGGGCTCCGGTACAATCCGCCGCCTGCCGGCAGTGGCCCGATCGCCTGACCGTTGCCCCGGCGGCGCCCCTCGCGGGCCCGCCTGCCGCCAGCCCCGCGGGCCACGGCGCCCACCCTCCCAGCCCATGCGCGCGGCCCGCGCGACCGAACGATGAACACCACGGATGCCCAGCGCGTCCTCGAGACGGCACTGATCTGCGCGACGCAGCCCATGACGCTGCGCGAACTGTCGGTGCTGTTCGACGGCGAGCTCTCGGCCGACACGCTCAAGTCCCTGCTGACCAACCTGCAGCTCGAATGGAGCGGCCGAGGCGTGGAACTGGTGCAGGTGGCCACGGGCTGGCGCTTCCAGAGCCGCCCCGAGATGCGCCATTACCTCGACCGGCTGCACCCCGAGAAGCCGCCCCGCTACTCGCGCGCGGCGATGGAGACGCTGGCCATCATCGCCTACCGACAGCCCGTCACGCGCGGCGACATGGAAGACATCCGCGGCGTCACGATCAACTCGATGATCCTCAAGCAGCTCGAAGACCGCGGCTGGATCGAGGTCATCGGCCACCGCGAAACCGTGGGCCGGCCCGCGCTCTTTGCCACCACCAGGCAATTCCTCGACGACCTCGGCCTGGCCTCGCTCGACCAGCTGCCGCCGCTCGAGGCCAGCGAGGTGCAGGAGTCGGCGCTCGGTTCGCTCGACTTCGGCAACCTCGCGGCGCCTCTGCCCGATGACGCCGACGAGCCGCTCGCGCCCGATGCCACGCCCGACGGGGTGCCCGACGCGGCGTCCGAAGCCGCCGCCCCTTCCGAATCCCCCACCGAGAACGACCATGACCCAGCCGGCTCCCCCCAAACCCCGGCCTGAGCGCCGCGCCCCGGCCACCGAGCCCGCGGCCGACGCCCTGAGCTTCGACGAGGTCGTCAGCGGGGCCTTCGACGAGGCCGCGGCCCCCGAGGACACCGCCGCCGCAGCGGCCGGCCCCGCGCGCCGCGTGCTGCAGCCCGAGGCCGATTCGCCCAAGCTGCACAAGGTGCTGGCCCAGGCCGGCCTGGGCTCGCGCCTCGAAATGGAATCGCTCATCGAGCAAGGGCGCGTGTCCGTCAATGGCGAGCCCGCCCACGTGGGCCAGCGCATCCGCCAGGGCGACATCGTGCGCGTCAACGGCAAGCCGGTGCGCCTGCGCCTGCAGGCGCCGCCGCCGCGCGTGCTGGCCTACCACAAGCCCGCGGGCGAGGTCGTCACGCACGACGACCCGCAGAACCGGCCCACGGTGTTCCGCCGCCTGCCGCGCCTGCACCAGGGCAAGTGGCAGTCGGTGGGGCGGCTCGACCTCAACACCGAAGGCCTGCTGCTGTTCACCAATGCCGGTGAGCTGGCCAACAAGCTCATGCACCCGCGCTTCGGGCTGCAGCGCGAGTACGCGGTGCGCGTGCTGGGCGCGTTGTCGAACGAAGAGAAGCAGCGCCTGCTCGACGGCGTGAACCTCGACGACGGCATGGCGCAGTTCCAGTCCATCGACGATGGCGGCGGCGAGGGCGCGAACTGCTGGTACCGCGTGACCATCGGCGAAGGCCGCAACCGCGAGGTGCGGCGCATGTTCGAGGCCGTGGGCCACGCCGTGAGCCGCCTCATCCGCATCCGCTACGGCGCCGTGGTGCTGCCGCGCGGGCTGCGCCGCGGTGACTGGGTCGAGCTCGGCGAGCGCGACGTGCAGCGCCTGGGCCAGGCCGCGGGCATGGCAGCCCCGCGGCCGGTGCGCGCGCCAGCCCCCGCCGCGCCCGCCACGGCGCGCCGCAAGTACGGTCCCGGCCCCAAGCTGCCGCCGGCGCCGCCCTCGCGGGCCCGCCGCAGCGGCCCGCCGCGCGGCGATCCCGACCCGATGAAGACCAGCCAGGGCTACATCGGCCAGGACGCCGTGCAGCGCCAGCGCCGCCAGGCCAATGCCGCGGGCGCGCCCAAGGGCCGTGGCCGCAGCGGGCCACGTGGCTGAAGCCATTTGGACGACGCTTCCGCCATGTAGAATCGTGGGCTTTTCGGGCGCGCCAGCGCCTGGGCCTTTTTTCTCATAACTTCAGGACTTCCATGGCCATCGAACGCACCCTTTCGATCATCAAACCCGACGCCGTCGCCAAGAACGTGATCGGCCAGATCTACGCCCGCTTCGAGGCCGCCGGCCTGAAGGTCGTGGCCGCCAAGATGGCCCACCTCTCGCGCCGCGAAGCCGAGCAGTTCTACGCCGTGCACAGCGCGCGTCCCTTCTTCAAGGACCTGGTCGACTTCATGATCAGCGGCCCCGTGATGATCCAGGTGCTCGAAGGCGAAGGCGCCATCCTCAAGAACCGCGATCTGATGGGCGCCACCGACCCCAAGAAGGCCGCCCCGGGCACCATCCGCGCCGACTTCGCCGACAGCATCGACGCCAACGCGGTGCACGGCTCTGACGCGCCCGAGACCGCCGCCGTGGAAGTGGCGTTCTTCTTCCCCGGCATGAACGTCTACTCGCGTTGATCATGTCATGACGGTCAACCTGCTCGACTTCGACCTCGAGGGGCTGGCCGCCTTCTGCGAACAGCTGGGCGAAAAGCGCTTCCGCGCCACCCAGCTGTTTCGCTGGATCCACCAGAAGGGTGCGTCCGACTTCTCGCTCATGACCGACCTCGCGCGCAGCCTGCGCGAGAAGCTGCCCGGCGCAGCGCACATCACCGGTCTGCCCGTGCTCTCGCGCCAGGACTCGGCCGACGGCACCATCAAGTGGCTGTTCGACGTCGGCGGCGGCAATGCCGTCGAGACCGTGTTCATCCCCGAAGACGACCGCGGCACGCTGTGCGTGTCCTCGCAGGCGGGCTGTGCCGTGGGCTGCCGGTTCTGCTCCACCGGTCATCAGGGCTTCTCGCGCAACCTCACCACGGGCGAGATCCTGGCCCAGCTCTGGCAGGCCGAGTTCTTCCTGCGCCAGCACCTGAACCGGCCCGGGGAACGCGTGATCACCAACGTGGTCATGATGGGCATGGGCGAGCCGCTGCAGAACATCCACGCGCTGATCCCCGCGCTCAAGGTCATGCTCGACGACCACGGCTACGGCTTGTCGCGCCGCCGCGTGACCGTGTCCACCTCGGGCGTGGTGCCCATGATGGACCGCCTGGCCCAGGAATGCCCGGTGGCGCTGGCCGTGTCGCTGCACGCGCCCACCGATGCGCTGCGCGACGACCTAGTGCCGCTCAACCGCAAGTACCCGATCGCCGAGCTGCTCGACGCCTGCCTGCGCTACCTCCCGGCCGCGCCGCGCGACTTCATCACCTTCGAGTACTGCATGCTCGACGGCGTGAACGATCAGCCCGAACACGCCCAGGCGCTGCTCGAGCTGCTGCGCGGGCACGCGGGCCGCGGTGTGCCCTGCAAGCTCAACCTCATCCCGTTCAACCCCTTCCCCGATTCGGGGCTGCGCTGCTCGCCGCGCGCGGTGGTGCAGCGCTTCGGGCAATTGCTCAACGCCGGCGGCATCGTCACCACCATCCGCAAGACGCGCGGCGACGACATCGACGCCGCCTGTGGCCAGCTCGCGGGCGACGTGCTCGACCGCACCAACGCCGCGCGCCGCATGGCGCAACGCCGCACCACCGAACAACCGATCCGCTTCGTGACCCCCGAGAAAGAAAGGCAGGCATGACACAGCCAGCGTTCCGACCGCTCCCGTCCCGTTCCCGCTCCCTGCTGTGGCTGCTGTCCGCGGCACTGGCGTTGGTGGTGCTGGCCGGTTGTGCGTCGCAGGCGCCGCGCGTGTCGTCCACGCCCACGCCAGGGGTCGAGCCCATGACCGCTTCCGACGAGCCGCAGTCGGTGCGCCGGGCGCGACTGCGCTACGAGCTCGCGGCCAACTATTTCGACCAGGGCCAGACCACGGTGGCGCTCGACGAGATCAAGCTCGCGCTCGCGGCCGACGCCAACTTCGGCCCGGCCTACATCCTGCGCGGCCTGGTCTACATGCGGCTGCAGGACGACGCGCTGGCCGAGGAGAGCTTCCGCCGCGCGCTGCAGATCAACCCGCGCGACGCCGAAGCGCAGCACGCCTACGGCCTGTTCGCCTGCGAGAAGGCGCGCTACGAACAGGCCGACCGCCTGTTCCAGCAGGCGCTCGAAAGCCCGACCTACAAGAACCGCCCGCGCACGCTGCTGCTGCAGGGCGTGTGCCTGCTGCGCGCGGGCAAGCTGCCCGAGGCCGAGGCCGCGCTTGCGCGCGCCTACGAGTTCGACCCGGGCAACCCCATCGCCGCCTACAACCTCGCGAGCCTCAAGCACCGCCGCGGCGACAGCCAGGCCGCGCAGTTCATCATCCGCCGCGTCAACAACTCCGAGCTGGCCAACGCCGAAACGCTGTGGCTGGGCATCCGCGTGGAACGCCGGCTGGGCAACGACGTGGTCGTGGCCCAGCTGGCTCAGCAGCTCGGCCGGCGCTTCCCCGAATCGCCCCAATGGGCCGCGTACCAGCGCGGAGCTTTCAATGACTGAACCGGTGATCGACGGCGGCCTGCAGCCGCAGGTGCCGGAACGCCCCGTGCGCCTGCGCGAAGCGCGCGAAGCCGCGGGCCTGCACATCGCGGCGCTGGCCGCGGCGCTCAAGGTGCCGGTGCGCAAGCTCGAGGCGCTCGAAGCCGGGCGCTACGACGAACTGCCCGACCTGACCTTTGCGCGCGCGCTCGCGTCCAGCGCCAGCCGCCACCTCAAGATCGACCCGGGCCCGGTGCTCGAGCAGATTCCGCTCAACCAGGCGCCGGTGCTTGGCGACGCCAGCCGGCCGATCAATGCGCCCTTCAAGGGCGCCAGCGACGCCCCGCCCGCGGGCGCGCTGAGCTGGCTCTCTCGGCCGGCGCTGCTGGTCGCCATCGTGCTGCTGCTGGCCGCGCTCGTGATCGTGTTCCTGCCGCGCATGGGCAGCGGCCCCGCCGAAGAAGCGGCCGCCCCCGCTGCGCCCGCGGCCGTGCCCATGGCGCCGCCCGCGGCGCCGCTGTTCCAGCCCGGTACGCCCGAAGCGGGCGAGGGCGGTGCGCCCGCCCCGGCAGCCGCGGACGCGGGCGCCGCACCGGGCGCGGGCGCCGCTCCGGCGGCACCGGCTGCGCCAGGCACTGCCGCCACGCCCCCCACCGAAGCCCCCGCCACACCCACTGCCCCCGCGACCGCGACCGCGACCGCGCCCGCCAGCCCCGCGACCCCGGCCGCGGAAGCCGGCGCCCGGCCGCCCGAAGGCGCGGTGCTGGGTCTGGCTGCCAGCCAGGCGTCCTGGGTCGAGGTCACGAACGGCACCGGCACCGTCGTGCTTCAGCGCCTGCTGCAGGCCGGCGAGCGCGTGGAGTTCTCGGCCGCGCCGCCGTACGCGGTGGTGGTCGGCAACGCGGGCGGCGTGGAGGTGACCCTGCGCGGCCGGCCCTTCAACGCCGCGGCCATCGCACGCAACAACGTGGCCCGATTCGAAGCGAAGTGACCCATGAGCAGCCCTGAGCCCCAGCCCATTCCCCTGCCCGAAGTGCCCCGCCGGCGCACGCGCCAGGGCGTGGTGCGCTGGGGCAGCCACGCCGTCACCGTGGGCGGTGACGCGCCGGTGCGCGTGCAGTCCATGACCAACACCGACACCGCCGACGCGATCGCCACCGCGATCCAGGTGAAGGAACTCGCGCAGGCCGGCTCGGAGCTCGTGCGCATCACGGTCAACAACGACGAAGCCGCCCGGGCCGTGCCGCACATCCGCGAGCAACTCGACCGCATGGGCATCGCGGTGCCCCTGATCGGCGACTTCCACTACAACGGCCACCGCCTGCTCACCGACCACCCGGCCTGTGCCGAGGCGCTGTCCAAGTACCGCATCAACCCCGGCAACGTGGGCCGCGGCGACAAGGGCGACCGCCAGTTCTCGCAGATGGTCGAGATCGCCGCACGCCTGGGCAAACACGTGCGCATCGGCGTGAACTGGGGCAGTCTCGACCAGGACCTGCTGGCCCGCCTGATGGACGAGAACGCCGCGCGCGCCACGCCCTGGGACGCCAAGCAGGTGATGTACGAGGCGCTCATCACCTCGGCCATCGAATCCGCGAAGAAGGCCGAGGCCATCGGCCTGCCGGGCGAGAACATCGTGCTGTCGTGCAAGGTCAGCGCGGTGCAGGACCTGATCGCCGTGTACCAGGCGCTGGCCCAGCGCTGCGACTACCCGCTGCACCTGGGCCTCACCGAGGCCGGCATGGGCACCAAGGGCGCGGTGGCCTCCACCGCGGCGCTGTCGGTGCTGCTGCAGCAGGGCATTGGCGACACCATCCGCATCTCGCTCACGCCGCAGCCCGGCGAGGCGCGCACGCAAGAGGTGGTGGTGGGCCTGGAGATCCTGCAGGCCATGGGTCTGCGCAGCTTCGTGCCCAGCGTCACCGCCTGCCCGGGCTGCGGCCGCACCACCAGCACCACTTTCCAGGAACTCGCGAAGCAGATCGACGACTACCTGCGCGCGTCCATGCCCGTGTGGCGCGAGCGTTACCCGGGCGTCGAAGGCATGAAGGTGGCGGTCATGGGCTGCATCGTGAACGGCCCGGGCGAAAGCAAGCACGCCGACATCGGCATCAGCCTGCCCGGCACCGGCGAAGCGCCCGCCGCGCCTGTGTTCATCGATGGCCAGAAGGCCATGACGCTGCGTGGCGAAGGCATCGCACGCGAGTTCCAGACCATCGTCGAAAACTACATCGAGAAGCGCTTCGGCACGCCCGCCTGAGCCCTTTTCCCATCCCGTCCCGCACATGGCTGAAAAACTGGTTGCCGTCAAAGGCATGAACGACATCGCGCCGCCGCAGTCGGCGCACTGGGAGTGGCTCGAAGACACGCTGCGCGCGCTCATGGCGCGCTACGGCTACCGCAACCTGCGCACCCCCATCGTCGAGCCCACCGCGCTGTTCGTGCGTGGCCTTGGCGAGGTCACCGACATCGTCGAGAAGGAGATGTACTCCTTCGAAGACAAGCTCAATGGCGAGCACCTCACGCTGCGGCCCGAGAACACCGCGGGCGTGGTGCGCGCGGCCCTCGAGAGCAACATGCTCTACGAAGGTCCCAAGCGCCTCTACTACATGGGCCCGATGTTCCGCCACGAGCGCCCGCAGCGCGGCCGCTACCGCCAGTTCCACCAGTTCGGCGCCGAGGCCCTGGGCTTTGCCGGGCCCGACGTGGACGCCGAGCTCATCGTGCTCGCGAGCGATCTGTGGGCGCAGCTCGGCCTCACGGGCATCGAGCTCGAGATCAACAGCCTGGGCCAGCCGGCCGAGCGCCTGGCGCACCGCCAGGCCCTGATCGCCTACCTCGAAGCGCACGCCGACCAGCTCGACGAAGACGCCCGGCGCCGCCTGCACAGCAACCCGCTGCGCATCCTCGACACCAAGAACCCCGCGATGCAGGCCCTGGTGAATGCCGCGCCGCGCCTCATGGACCACCTGGGCGCCGAATCGCTCGCGCACTTCGAGCGCCTGAAAGCGCTGCTCGATGCGCACGGCATCGCCTACCGCGTCAACCCGCGGCTGGTGCGCGGCATGGACTACTACAACCTCTCGGTGTTCGAGTTCGTCACCACCCAGCTCGGCTCGCAAGGCACGGTCTGCGCCGGCGGCCGCTACGACGGCCTGTTCGAGCAGATCGGCGGCAAGCCCACGCCCGCCGTGGGCTGGGCGCTCGGCATGGAACGCATCCTCGAGCTCCTGAAAGAGCAGGGCCGCCTGCCCGATGCGCCCGTGCCCGATGCCTATGCCGTGGTGCCCGACGCCGCCGACCTGCCGCGCGTGATGCCGCTGCTGCGTGCCCTGCGCGCGGCCGGCGCGCGCGTGCAGATGCACGCCGGCGGGCCCGACGGCATGGGCAGCATGAAGTCGCAGTTCAAGAAGGCCGACGCCAGCGGCGCGCGCTGGGCGCTGATCTTCGGCGCCGACGAACTGGCCCAGGGCCATGTGGCGCTCAAGCCCCTGCGCGGCGAGCGCGACGCCGCGCCTTCGCAGGCGGCCATGCCCCTGTCCGACGCCCAGGCCATCGCCGCCCGCGTGCGCGCGCACTGAGGCGTTTCGCGCCGCTACCTACAATCCAGCACTTTCGCGACCACATCCCGACATGGCCAAGCACCTCGACCTCGAAGAACAGGAACAGCTCGATCAGCTCAAGCACTTCTGGGCCAAGTACGGCAACGCCATCAGCTGGGTGCTGATCGTGGTGTTCGGCAGCTTCGCCGCCTGGAACGGCTGGAACTGGTACCAGCGCAACCAGGGCGCCAAGGCCGCTGCGCTCTACGAAGAGGTCGAGCGCGCCGCGCTCGCCAAGGACCTCGAGCGCACCGAGCGCAGCCTGGCCGACATGCGCAGCGGTTTCGCCCGCACCACCTACGCTGCGCAGGCCGGCCTGCTCGCGGGCAAGGTGCTGTTCGAAGCCGGCCAGCACGACAAGGCGCGTGCCGCGCTGCAAGGCGTGCTCGACACCACCCAGGACGACGGCCTGCAGGCCGTGGCCCGGCTGCGCCTGGCCTCGGTCGAGCTCGAGGCGGGCCGCGCCGACGCCGCGCTGCAGGCGCTGCAGACCCCCGCGCCCGCGGCCTTCGAGCCGCTGCTGGCCGACCGCCGTGGCGACGTGCTCATGTCGCAGGGCAAGACCGACGAGGCCAAGGCCCAGTACCAGGCCGCCTGGAAGGGCCTGGAGCCGCGCAGCGAGGTGCGCCGCCTGGTCGCCATCAAGCTCGCCGCCCTCGGCGTGAGCGTGGAACAGCCGGAGGCGCGTTCATGATCCGGCGCCACCTGCTTGCCCTGGGCATGGCCTCGGTGGCCCTGCTGGCCGCCTGCTCTTCCGGCCCCAAGAAGCCCGACCCCACGCCCCTGGCGCCGCCTGCGGCCCTCATGGGCACGCGACAGATCTGGACCGCGCAGGTGGGCGAGGGCGGGGTGGGCTTCGTGCCCGTCGCCGCGGGCGGCCGCGTGTTCGCCGCCGGCTCGGCCGGTGTGGTTGCCGCAATCGATGCGGCCACGGGCGCCGACGTCTGGCGCGTGGACCTGCGCACCCGCCTCTCGGCCGGCGTGGGCAGCGACGGCCAGACCGCCGCGGTGATCACCGGCGAGAACCTGCTCGTGGCCCTGGCCGACGGCAAGGAACGCTGGCGCGTGCGCCTGGCCGCGCGCTCGTTCACGCCGCCGCTGGTGGCCGGTGGGCGCGTGTTCGTCTTCACCGCCGACCGCAGCGTGGCCGCCTACGACGCCGCCAACGGCGCGCGCCTGTGGGGCCAGACCCGCACGGCCGACCCGCTGGTGCTCAGCCGCCCGGCCGCGCTTGCGGCCGTGGGCGACACCCTGGTGGCGGGCGTGTCGGGCCGCCTCGTGGGCCTGAACCCCGACAACGGCGCTGTGCGCTGGGAAGTGCCCGTGGCGAACGCGCGCGGCACCAACGAGGTCGAGCGCCTGATCGACATCGTGGCCCCCGTGGGGCGCCTGGGCAACGAGGTCTGCGTGCGCGCCTACGGCGCCGCCGTGGGCTGCGTGGACACGCTGCGTGGCCAGCCCGTGTGGACCCGCGCCGCCCAGG
Source organism: Hydrogenophaga crocea (assembly GCF_011388215.1). Classification (NCBI taxonomy): domain Bacteria; kingdom Pseudomonadati; phylum Pseudomonadota; class Betaproteobacteria; order Burkholderiales; family Comamonadaceae; genus Hydrogenophaga; species Hydrogenophaga crocea. Next base: position 1,810,815 of record NZ_CP049989.1, on the reverse strand, counting down.
GCACGAGCGGCGTGCACGGCGACGACCGCCTGCTGTTCGGCAGCGAGTCCGACGGCACCCTGATCGCCTGGCGCCGCGGCGACGGCGAGCCCGCCTGGCGCAACGAACACCTCAAATACCACCGCCTTGCGGCCCCGCTGGCCCTGGGCCGCGTGTTCGCGCTGGGTGACGGCAACGGCCTGGTGCACCTGCTGTCGCGTGAAGACGGCAGCGAGATGACGCGTCTGAGCACCGACGGCTCGGCCATCGTGTCCCAGCCCGCCCTGGCCGGTGACGCGCTGGTGGTGCTCACCAGCCGCGGCGGTCTCTACGCCTGGCGCCCGCAGTGAGCGGCCCGGCCCTTTTGCAAAGTCGCGCAACGTGAAACCCGTCATCGCCCTCGTCGGTCGCCCCAACGTCGGCAAGTCCACGCTCTTCAACCGCCTCACGGGCACGCGCGACGCCATCGTGGCCGACTTCGCCGGCCTCACGCGCGACCGCCACTACGGCAACGGCCGCGTGGGCAAGCGCGAGGTCATCGTCATCGACACCGGCGGTTTCGAGCCCGACGCGGGCGAGGGCAGCATCTACCGCGAGATGGCCAAGCAGACGCGCCAGGCCGTGGCCGAAAGCGACGTCGTCATCTTCGTGGTCGACGCGCGCGCAGGTCTGAGCGCGCAGGACCACGACATCGCCAACTACCTGCGCCGCCTGGGCAAGCCCTGCGTGCTGGTGGCCAACAAGGCCGAAGGCATGACCAGTGGCGCGCAGACCGTGGAGTTCTTCGAACTCGGTCTGGGCGAGGTGCTGCCGGTGTCGGCCGCGCATGGCCAGGGCGTTCGCTCCATGCTCGAGATCGCGCTCGAGCGCGTGCCCGGCCTTCCGCCCGAAGACGAGGACGAGCCCGAGGCCGAACCCGGCGTGATCCGGCTCGCAGTCGCGGGCCGGCCCAACGTGGGCAAGTCCACGCTGATCAACGCCTGGCTCGGCGAAGAACGCCTGGTGGCCTTCGACATGCCCGGCACCACGCGCGACGCGATCAAGGTGCCCTTCGAGCGCAACGGCCAGAAGTTCGAGCTCATCGACACCGCCGGTCTGCGCCGCAAGGGCAAGGTGTTCGAGGCGATCGAGAAGTTCTCGGTGGTCAAGACGCTGCAGGCGATCGAGAACGCGCACGTGGTGCTGCTGCTGCTCGACGCCACCCAGGGTGTGACCGACCAGGACGCCCACATCGCGGGCTACATCCTCGAAAGCGGCCGCGCCGTGGTGCTGGCCATCAACAAGTGGGACGCGGTCGACGCGTACCAGCGCGAGCAGATCGAGCGCCAGATCGAAACCCGTCTGGCCTTCCTCAAGTTCGCCTCGCTGCACCTGATCTCGGCGCGCAAGCGCCAGGGCCTCGCGCCGGTGTGGAAGTCCATCGCCCAGGCGCACGCCTCGGCCATGCGCAAGATGTCCACGCCGCTGCTCACGCGGCTGCTGCAGGAGTCGGTGGCCTTCCAGGCCCCGCCGCGCAGCGGTGGCGGCCGGCCCAAGATGCGCTACGCGCACCAGGGCGGCATGAACCCGCCGGTGATCGTGATCCACGGCAATGCGCTCGACCGCGTGCCCGACGCCTACACGCGCTTTCTCGAAGGGCGCTTCCGCAAGGCCTTCGACCTCGTGGGAACGCCGCTGCGAATCGAGTATCGGACGAGCGAGAACCCGTTCAAGGAAATGTGATCACCCCACGCGGCGGTCGGAATAGGCGTGTGGTATGTTTCCGCCTTCCGAAACGTCGAACACGGAGCATATCGTGAGCAACAACAAAGGCCAGCTCTTGCAAGACCCTTTCCTCAACCAGCTGCGTCGAGAACACGTGCCGGTGTCGATCTACCTCGTCAACGGCATCAAGCTGCAAGGGCAAATCGAATCCTTCGACCAGTACGTGGTTCTGCTGCGCAACACGGTCACCCAGATGGTCTACAAGCACGCCATCTCCACCATCGTGCCGGGCCGCCCGATCCAGTTCTCGGTCGCCAGCTCCGACGACACCAACGCCTGATAGCGGCGCTCTGAAACGCCCCAGGCCCGGGCCCGTTCGCACGGGCCGGGCGGGCAACGCAGGGCGCGTTGCCCCACTGTCTTGACCGCCGAGTCCCGTTCCGCCAAATCCGCCCCCGCCGTCATCCTCGTCGGCGTGGATTTCGGCTTGCCGCATTTCGACGGCGAGCTGCTCGAACTCGGCCTGCTCGCCGAGACCGCCGGCTACCGCGTGGCCGAGCGCGTGGCGTGCAAGCGGCGCGCCCCCGACCCGGCGCTGTTCGTGGGCTCGGGCAAGGCCGACGAGATCAAGATGCTCGCGCAGTCGACCGGCGCCACCGAGGTGCTGTTCGACCAGGCCCTGAGCCCCGCGCAGCAGCGCAACCTCGAACGCCACCTGGGCCTGCCGGTCAACGACCGCACGCTGCTGATCCTGGAGATCTTCGCGCAACGCGCGCGCAGCCACGAAGGCAAGTTGCAGGTCGAACTCGCGCGGCTGCAGTACCTGTCCACGCGCCTGGTGCGGCGCTGGTCGCACCTGGAGCGGCAAAGCGGCGGCATCGGCATGCGCGGCGGCCCGGGCGAGACGCAGATCGAGCTCGATCGCCGCATGATCTCGGACGCCATCAAGCGCACCAAGGACCGGCTCGAAAAGGTCAAGAAGCAGCGCGCCACCCAGCGCCGCCAGCGCGAGCGCCGCGACGCCTTCACCATCTCGCTCGTGGGCTACACCAATGCGGGCAAGAGCTCGCTGTTCAACGCGCTCGTCAAGGCCCGCACCTACGCGGCCGACCAGCTCTTCGCCACCCTCGACACGACCACCCGCCAGCTCTATCTGGGCGAGGCCGGGCGCACGGTGTCGCTGTCGGACACCGTGGGCTTCATCCGCGACCTGCCGCACGGCCTGGTCGACGCCTTCGCCGCCACCCTGCAGGAGGCGGCCGAGGCCGACCTGCTGCTGCACGTGGTCGACGCGTCCAACCCCGACCACCCCGAGCAGATCACCGCGGTGGAGCAGGTGCTCGGCGAGATCGGCGCGGGCGAGATCCCCCAATTGCTGGTGTTCAACAAGATCGACGCGCTCGACCCCGCACGCGCGCCGCAGCGCCGCCTCGACAGCTTCGAGGTCGGCGGCCGCGTGCTGCCGCGGCTGTTCGTCAGCGCCCACGACGGCACCGGGCTGCCCGAGCTGCGGGCCTGGCTGGCGGCCGAAGTCGCGCGCCGCACCGCAGGGCAGGCCCCACAAGACCCCGGACAAGCCCTCGATTACGGGAACCCCTCGGAATGATTCGGCACAATGGCGTGTCACCGTCGCACACAGAACCACCACACAGCATGGATGTGACCCCTCCGAACCAGCACCCCTTGTCGCCGCGCGCGACGGCATCGCACCGCGGCTGGCGCCGCTGGATCGGTGTGTTCAACCTCAACGACCCGCGCTGGGGCCGCGACGACAACGGCCAGGACGACGAGCGCGGCGGGCAACGACCGCGCGGCCAGGGCCCGAACCAGGGCCCGCCCGACCTCGATGAGCTCTGGCGCGACTTCAACCGCAAGCTCGGTGGCCTGCTGGGCAACCGCCGCGGCGGTGGCGGCGGGCAGGGCGGTGGGGGCGGCGGCCACGGGGGCGGCCCATCCGGCTTCAACCCCAACCCCAAGGCGGCCGGCGTGGGCGTGGGCCTGATCGTCGGCGTGGCCGCGCTGATCTGGCTCGGCACCGGCTTCTTCATCGTGCAGGAAGGCCAGCAGGCCGTGGTCACGCAGTTCGGCCGCTACCACAGCACCGTGGGCGCCGGCTTCAACTGGCGCCTGCCCTACCCGGTGCAGCGCCACGAGACCGTGTTCGTGACGCAGCTGCGCTCGGTCGATGTGGGCCGCGACAACGTGGTGCCGGCCACCGGCCTGCGCGAGTCGTCCATGCTTACCGAAGACGAGAACATCGTCGACATCAAGTTCGTCGTGCAGTACCGCCTGAGCGACGCGCGCGCCTTCCTGTTCGAAAGCCGCGACCCCGACCTCGCCGTGCAGAAGGCCGCCGAAACGGCGGTGCGCGAGGTGGTGGGCAAGATGAAGATGGACGCGGTGCTCGCCGAGGAACGCGACCAGATCGCGCCGCGCGTGCGCACGCTCATGCAGACCATCCTCGACCGCTACAAGGTGGGCATCGAGGTGGTGGCCGTGAACCTGCAGCAAGGCGGCGTGCGCCCGCCCGAGCAGGTGCAGGCCGCATTCGACGACGTGCTGCGCGCCGGCCAGGAACGCGAGCGCGCCAAGAACGACGCCGAGGCCTACCGCAACGACGTGGTGCCGCGGGCGCGCGGTACCGCCTCGCGCCTCACCGAAGAGGCCGAGGGCTACAAGGCCCGCATCACGGCCCAGGCCCAGGGTGACGCGCAGCGCTTCCGCTCGGTGCTCGCCGAGTACCAGAAGGCGCCGCAGGTCACGCGCGAGCGCATGTACACCGACGCCATGCAGCAGGTCTACAGCAACGTCACCAAGGTGCTGGTGGACACCCGCAACGGCGGCTCCAACCTGCTGTACCTGCCGCTCGACAAGCTCATGCAGGCCGCGGGTGCGCCCCAGCCGGCCACGGGCTCGCCGTCTTCGTCCACGACCCTGCCGAGCGCGCCGCCGCCGGTGAGCAGCACCCCGGACCGCGGCGGTGACGCCGCCCGCTCGCGCGACCGCGAAAGCCGCTGAAGCAGGGGCACACCACATGAACAAGATCGGATTCCTCATCACCTCGCTCATCGTGGCGCTGGCCGTGGCCAGTTCCATGCTGTTCGTTGTCGACCAGCGCCAGTTCGGCGTCGTCTACCAGCTCGGCCAGATCAAGCAGGTCGTGACCGAGCCGGGCCTGAACTTCAAGCTGCCGCCGCCGTTCCAGAACGTCAGCTACATCGACAAACGCCTGCTCACGCTCGAAAGCCAGGACAGCGAACCCACCCTCACGGCCGAGAAGCAGCGCGTGGTGATCGACTGGTACGTGCGCTGGCGCATCAGCGACCCGCAGGCCTACATCCGCAACGTGGGCGTGAACGAGCGCGCGGGGGCGCTGCAGCTCAACCGCGTGGTGCGCAACGCCTTCCAGCAGGAAGTCAACAAGCGCACCCTGCGCGAGCTGCTCTCGGCGCGCCGCGACGAGCTCATGCGCGACGTGCAGCGCCAGGTCACGGGCGCCATCCAGAGCGCCAACCAGCCCTGGGGCATGGAGGTGGTCGACGTGCGCATCAACCGCGTCGACTACGCCGAGTCCATCGTGACCTCGGTCTACCAGCGCATGGAGGCCGAGCGCAAGCGCGTGGCCAACGAGCTGCGCTCGACCGGCTTCGCCGAGGGCGAGGCCATCCGCGCCGACGCCGACCGCCAGCGCGAGGTGATCGTGGCCGAGGCCTACCGCGAGGCCCAGCGCATCAAGGGTGAGGGCGACGCCCAGGCCGCCGCCGCGTTCAGCGACGCCTTCGGCCGCGACCCGGCGTTCGCGCGCTTCTACCGCCAGCTCGAGGCCTACAAGGCCAGCTTCTCCGGCAAACACGACGTGATGGTGGTCGATCCGTCCACCGACTTCTTCGGTTCGCTGCGCAACAGCAACGTGGGCAGCCAACGCTGACATGGACGAGGCCTGGTGGCTCGCGCTGGGCCTGGTGATGGTGTTCGAAGGCCTGTTGCCGCTGGTGTCGCCCGGCGGCTGGCGGCGCGTGTTCAGCCAGATGCTCAGCCTGCGCGACGGCCAACTGCGCTTTTTCGGCCTGATCAGCGTGGCCACCGGCCTGCTGGTGCTCTGGCTGACCTGAGCCCCCACGCGGCGCACCGACCGAGCGCCTGCCGGGTACCCCCGGGGGGCCCGGTAGAATCGCGTTTTTAACAGCGTCCCACAAACGCCATGTCCGCCTGGGTCCTCCCGGATCACATCGCCGATGTCCTGCCCTCCGAGGCCCGGCACATCGAAGAACTCCGCCGCAGCCTGCTCGACACCGCGCGCTCGTACGGTTACGAGCTCGTGATGCCGCCGCTGGTCGAGCACCTCGAGTCGCTGCTCACGGGCACCGGCGAATCGCTGGACCTGCAGACCTTCAAGCTCGTCGATCAGCTCAGCGGCCGCACCCTGGGCCTGCGTGCCGACAGCACGCCGCAGGTCGCGCGCATCGACGCCCACCTGCTCAACCGCCAGGGCGTGGCGCGCCTGAGCTACTGCGGCCCCGTGGTGCACACCCGCATCGACCGCCCGGCCGCCACGCGCGAGCCGCTGCAGTTCGGCGCCGAGATCTACGGCCACGCCGGCCTCGAGGCCGACCTCGAAGCGGTGGAACTGGCCCAGGCCTGCCTGCGCGCGGCCGGCCTGCGCGAACTCCAGCTCGACCTCGCCGACGTGCGCATCATCGACGCCGTGCTCGATCCGCTGGGCCTGCCCGCGGCCCAGGTGGCGCAGATTCACGCCGCGCTCACCACCAAGGACGCGGCCGGCCTGCAGGCGCTGTCGCAAGGCCTGCCCGCGCCGGCGCGCGCCGACCTGGCGCTGCTGCCCACGCTCTACGGCGACGCCAGCGTGCTGGCGGCCGCGCGCCGCGGCCTAACGCCGTCGCCCGCGCTGCACGCCGCGCTCGACGCGCTGCAGTGGCTGGCCGACCGCGTGCAGGGCATGGCGGTCTCGATCGACCTGTCCGACCTGCGCGGCTACGCCTACTACACGGGTGTGCGTTTCGCGGTGTTCGCCCGCGACGCCCGCGGCCCCGTGGCCGACCTCGCGCGCGGCGGCCGCTACGACGAGGTGGGCGCGGTGTTCGGCCGCAAGCGCCCCGCGGTCGGCTTCAGTCTCGACCTCAAGGAGCTGGTCGCCGCCGTCGCGCCGCGACCGCTCGAGGCCGCCATCCGCGCCCCCTGGGGCAGCGAGCCCGGCCTGCGCGAAGCCATTGCCGCCTTGCGCGCGCAAGGCCAGACGGTGGTGTGCGCACTGCCGGGCCACGACCACCAGGTCGATGAATTCCACTGCGACCGCGAGCTGGTGCCCGACACCGCGCGCGCGGGCGCCTGGACCGTACGAACCCTCTGATTGGAAAACGCGATGAGCAACAAGGGCAGCGCCGCAACCCCCGGGCGCAACGTGGTGGTGGTCGGCACCCAGTGGGGTGACGAAGGCAAGGGCAAGCTGGTCGACTGGCTGACCGAAACCGCGCAGGGCGTGGTGCGTTTCCAGGGCGGCCACAACGCGGGGCACACGCTGGTCATCAACGGCGTGAAGACGGCGCTGCACCTCATCCCCAGCGGCATCATGCGCGCGGGCGTCAAGTGCTACATCGGCAACGGCGTGGTGCTGTCGGTGGGCAAGCTGTTCGAAGAGATCGCGGGCCTGGAAAAAGCCGGCGTCGAGGTGCGCTCGCGCCTGCGCGTGAGCGAGGCCTGCCCCCTGATCCTGCCTTTCCACGCCGCGATCGACATCGCGCGCGAGGCCGCCAAGGTCAAGGCCGGCACCGAGAAGATCGGCACCACGGGCCGCGGCATCGGCCCCGCCTACGAAGACAAGATCGCGCGCCGTGCGCTGCGCGTGCAAGACCTCAAGTACCCCGAGCGTTTCGCCACCAAGCTGCGCGAACTGCTCGATCTGCACAACCACGTGCTCACCACCTACCTGCACTCGGCCGACATGGCCTGGGACGACAAGATCGCGCCCTACATGAAAGACGGCGCGATCCAGTTCGAGCCGGTCTACGCCGAGGCCATGCAGCAGGCCGAGCAGCTCAAGCCCATGATCGCCGACGTCTCGCGCGAGCTCAACGAAGCGCACAAGACCGGCGCCAACCTGCTGTTCGAAGGCGCGCAGGGCACGCTGCTCGACATCGACCACGGCACCTACCCCTTCGTCACCTCGAGCAACTGCGTGGCCGGCAACGCCGCTGCGGGCGCGGGCGTGGGACCGCAGCTGCTGCACTACGTGCTGGGCATCACCAAGGCCTATTGCACGCGCGTGGGCGGCGGCCCGTTCCCCACCGAACTCGACTGGGAAACCGAAGGCACGCCGGGCTGGCACATGTCCACCGTGGGCGCCGAGAAAGGCGTGACCACCGGCCGCTCGCGCCGCTGCGGCTGGTTCGACGCCGCGCTGCTCAAGCGCTCGGCCCAGGTCAACGGCCTGTCGGGCCTGTGCATCACCAAGCTCGACGTGCTCGACGGCCTGCCCGAGCTGCAGCTGTGCGTGGGCTACGAGCTCGACGGCGAGCGCATCGACATCCTGCCCATGGGCGCCGACGAGATCGCGCGCTGCCGGCCGATCTACGAAACCATTCCCGGCTGGACCGAGACCTCGGTGGGCGTCACGCGCTACGAAGACCTGCCCGCCAATGCGCGCCACTACCTCAAGCGCATCGAGGAAACCACGGGCGTGCCGATCCACGTGATCTCCACCAGCCCCGACCGCGACCACACCATCCTGCTGCACCACCCGTTCCACGGGTAATTCCGGGTAGGGCGTTCGCTTCTGTCAGACCACACTTTTCCGATCCCCCTCCCGGAGTCCGCATGCTCACCGAAGACGGCAAACACCTCTACGTCTCCTACGACGAGTACCACAACCTGATCGAAAAGCTGGCGCTCAAGGTGTACCAGTCGGGCTGGGAGTTCGACACCATCCTGTGCCTGGCGCGCGGCGGCATGCGCCCGGGCGACATCCTCTCGCGCATCTTCGACAAGCCGCTGGCCATCATGTCGACCAGCTCCTACCGCGCCGAGGCCGGCACGGTGCAGGGCAAGCTCGACATCGCGCGCTACATCACCACGCCCAAGGGCGAGATCGCGGGCAAGGTGCTGCTGGTCGACGACCTGGCCGACTCGGGCCACACGCTCAAGGTCGTGATCGACCTGCTCAAGAACAACTACGACCCGATCACCGAGCTGCGCAGCGCCGTGATCTGGACCAAGCAGCTCTCGACCTTCACGCCCGACTACTCGGTCGAGTTCCTGCCCACCAACCCCTGGATCCACCAGCCCTTCGAGGGCTACGACAGCCTGCGCCCCGCGCAGCTGCTCGAAAAGTGGAAGCTCTGATCGCATGACCGATCACCTGTCCACCCACCTCATCCACCACCCCTACAAGCCCCCCGAGGGCTTCGAGGCCGTGGCACCCGGCGTGCACAAGGCCTCCACCGTCATCTTTCCGAGCGTGCACGCGCTGCGCACGGCCGAATGGAAGGACAAGTCGGGCTACACCTACGGCCTGCACGGCACGCCCACCACCTTCATCCTCGAAGAGCGCATCGCGGCGCTCGAAGGCGGGCGCTTCTGCGTGCTCGCGCCGAGCGGCCTGTCGGCGCTGGCGCTGGTCGACATGGCCTTTCTGCGCAGCGGTGACGAGCTGCTCATCCCCGACAACGCCTACGGCCCGGGCAAGGCCTTTGCCCAGGGCGAGCTCGCCGCCTGGGGCATCACGCACCGCTTCTACGACCCCATGAACCCGGCCGACCTGGCCGCGCGCATCACGCCGGCCACGCGGCTGGTGTGGTTCGAAGCGCCAGGCTCGATCACGCTCGAATTCCCCGACCTGCCCGCGCTGGTGGCGGTGGTGAAGGCGGCGAACGCCGCGAACGGTGCTCATGCGCGCCCCATCGTGACCGCGCTCGACAACACCTGGGGCGCGGGCATCGCCTTCAAGGCTTTCGAGCTCGGCGTCGACGTGTCCATGCAGGCGCTCACCAAATACCCCAGCGGCGGCGCCGACGTGCTCATGGGCTCGGTGGTCACGCGCGACGAGGCCCTGCACCGTGCCGTGCTGCTGTGCCACATGCGCCTGGGCCTGGGCGTGTCGGGCAACGACACCGAGCTCGTGCTGCGCGGCCTGCAGACCATCGAGCTGCGCTACCGCCAGCAGGACGCCACCGCGCGCGAGCTCTCGGCCTGGCTGCAAGGCCAGCCGGGCATCGCGCGCGTGTTCAACCCGGCCTTGCCCGGTTCGCCCGGCCACGAGGTGTGGCGGCGCGACGCGCGCGCCAGCGCCTGCCTGTTCAGCGCGGCGATCGACCCGGCCGTGCCGCAGGCGCGCATCGACGCCTTCTGCGATGCGCTGCGCCTGTTCAAGCTCGGCTGGAGCTGGGCCGGCCCCGTGAGCCTGTGCGCGCCCTACGACCTGCCTTCCATCCGCACGCTGGGTTGGCCCCATGCGGGGGGTCTGGTACGCTTTGCCGCCGGTCTGGAGCACGTCGACGACCTCCGCGCCGATCTGGCACAGGCCTTGCCGCTGTTGCAGGCCTGATTTCTCAACCCTTGCAGGACACCCGCCTTGGCCACGCCGAACTACGGATACGAAAAGCGCCAGCGCGAGCTGGCAAAGAAGCAGAAGAAGGAAGAGAAGGCCCGCGAGAAGGCCGCTCGCAAACACGGTGAGGCCCCGGCGGCCGACGAGGCCCCGCGCGACGACGCCGCGCCCGCGCCCTCAGGCGACGCCGCCGACGGCAACGACTGAGCCTGCTGCCGCCGCTTCGCCCGCCAGCAGGCCGCGCGCGGCCTCGCGCAGCGCCTCCGGCGAGCGGTTGGCGAGCATGCAGGGCAGGGCATGGCCCAGGCGCACGAAGTTGCGCTGGGTCGAGGCCTGGTAGGTCGGGTCGTAGTGGCTCACCAGCAGGTCGAGCACCACGGCAGGAATCTGGCCCGCGCGCACCTGCGCCACCCAGGCGTCCACCACCTCACCCCCGCGCACGGCGCGCAGCGCCATCAGGCGCTCGATGAAGAAGTCGGGCTGGCGCACGAAGAAGTCGTAGTCCTCGAGCAGCAGCGCCACGCGCTCCTCGTCGGCCAGCGTGATCGCGATGCAATCGCTCGCGCGCATGGCGTCCATGAGCGCATCGGGCACGCGCAGGTTGCCCACCTTCTTGCTCTCGCTTTCCACGTACACCGGCCGCGCCGGGTCGAAGCGGCGCAGCGCGTCCCAGACCAGCGCGTCGAAGCGCTTCTGGCTCGGCTGCGGCCGGCCGGGCAGCAGGCCCAGCACCGAGCTGCGGTGGCAGGCCAGGCCTTCGAGGTCGAGCACCTGCGCGCCCTCGGCCGCGAGCGCCTGCAGCAGCCGCGTCTTGCCGCTGCCCGTGGGGCCGCAGAGCACGCAGTAGCGCAGCCGCGCGGCCTGGCGCGGCAGGTCATCCACCAGGGCCGCGCGCCAGGCCTTGTAGCCGCCTTCGATCAGCGTCACCTGGAAGCCGATCGCGCCCAGGATGGTGGCGAGCGCGCCGCTGCGGTTGCCGCCGCGCCAGCAGTACACCAGCGGCTTCCAGTCCTTGGGCTTGTCCAGGCCCTCGCGTTCGATGTGGGCCGCGATGTTGCGCGCCGCGTAGGCCGCGCCGCGCTTCTTGGCCTCGAACGCGCTCACCTGCTTGTACATAGTGCCGATCTCGATGCGCTGGGCGTTGTCCAGCGTGGGCCAGTTGATCGCGTGCGGCACGTGGTCGAGCGCGTGCTCGTCCTCCGAGCGGGCGTCGATCACGGTGTCGAAGGTGTCGAGGCGGCGCAGCGCTTCGGTGGCGGGCAGGGTGGCAACGGGCATGGGGCGGATTATCCCGCCGCCACCAGCTTCCTCAGTTCGGGCCAGACCGTGTCGCGCATGATGGGCTGGGCCTTCTCGTTGGGGTGGATGCGGTCGCTCTGGAACAGCGCCAGCGGGTCGGCGAGGTCGGCCACGCCCTTGAGGAAGAAGGGCACGAGCGCGGCCTTCTCCTCGCGCGCCACGCTCACGAACAGTTCGCGGAACTCTTTGGCGTAGCTGGCACCGTAGTTGGGCGGCATGTCCATGCCCAGCAACAGCACACGCGCGCCCGCGGCCTTGGCCGCCCGGGCCATGGCTGCGAGGTTCTCGCGCGTCATGCTCAGGGGCAGCCCGCGCAGCGCGTCGTTGCCGCCGAGTTCGATGACCACCACCCGGGGCCGGTGCTGCTGGAGCAGCGCGGGCAGCCGTGAACGCCCGCCCGAGGTGGTGTCACCGCTCACGCTGGCATTGACCACCCGCGCGGCGAGTTTTTCGTCCGCGAGTTTCTGTTCGGTGAGCGCGACCCAGCCGCTGCCACGGCGCAGGCCGTACTCGGCGCTCAGCGAGTCGCCCACCACCAGCACCACCGGCGGGGCCTTGCCCTGGGCGTGCAGCGGGCCGGCCGGCCCCAGGGCCAGCGCGGCCAGCAGGCTCAGGCTAAAGTCGCGGCGGTTCGAATACAGGGATTGCTTCATGTCCGATGTGATGATTGCGGTCAGCCAGGTGTCCAAGTCGGTCACCGACTCCACAGGCACGCTGACCATTCTGCGGGATATCGATTTCACCGTGCGCCGCGGCGAAACGGTGGCCATCGTGGGCGCTTCGGGCTCGGGCAAGAGCACGCTGCTGTCCATCGTGGCGGGGTTGGATACGCCCACCCAAGGAACGGTTCACATCGACGGCACCGACCTGTTCGCGCTCGACGAAGACCGGCGCGCCGCGCTGCGCGCGGCCAAGGTGGGCTTCGTGTTCCAGAGCTTCCAGCTGCTGGCCAACCTCACCGCGCTCGAAAACGTGATGCTGCCGCTGGAGCTCGCGGGCCGGCGCGACGCGCGCGCCGCGGCCACTGCCATGCTGCAGCGCGTGGGTCTGGGCGAGCGCCTCGGCCACTACCCCAAGGTGCTCTCGGGCGGCGAGCAGCAGCGCGTGGCGCTGGCGCGCGCCTTCGTGGTGCGCCCGGCCGTGCTGCTGGCCGACGAGCCCACGGGCAGCCTCGACTTCGCCACCGGCGAGGCCGTGATGGCGCTGATGTTCGAGCTCAACCGCGAGCAGCAGACCACGCTGGTGCTGGTCACGCACGACCGCGGCATCGCGGCGCGCTGCGAGCGGCGCATCACGGTGGCGGCGGGGCGCGTGGCGGACATCAGCAGCGGCGCGGCCACCGCGGCCGCCTGAGCCGCCGGGGCGGGATAATCCCGCCCATGTCTTCTTCCCCCAAAGCCCCGTCCACCACCAAGGTCCTGTTCGGTTTCCACGCGGTGGGCGTGCGGCTCAAGACCGCACCCCAGAGCATTGTCGAGGTGTACTTCGAGAGCACCCGCCGCGACGCCCGCATGCGCCAGTTCATCGAGCGCGCGCGCGAAGCCAATGTGCGCCTGATCGAGGCCGATGGCCTGCGCCTGGCCAAGCTCGCGGGCAGCCACGGCCACCAGGGCGTGGCCGCGCGCGTGCTGCCGGTCGAGCAGGCGCGCTCGCTCGACGACCTGCTCGACCAGTTCGAAGGCACGGGCGAAGCCCCGTTGCTGCTGGTGCTCGACGGCGTGACCGATCCGCACAACCTCGGCGCCTGCCTGCGCGTGGCCGATGGCGCGGGCGCGCACGCGGTGATCGCGCCCAAGGACCACGCCGTGGGCCTGAACGCCACCGTGGCCAAGGTGGCCAGCGGCGCGGCCGAGACCGTTCCCTACTTCATGGTCACCAACCTCGCGCGCACCCTGAACGAACTCAAGGAACGCAACATCTGGGTCATCGGCACCAGCGACGACGCGCCCAAAACGGTCTACCAGGTCGACCTCAAGGGCCCGGTGGCCCTGGTGCTCGGCGCCGAAGGCCCGGGCATGCGGCAGCTCACGCGCAAGACCTGCGACGAGCTCGTGAGCATTCCCATGCGCGGCGCGGTCGAGAGCCTGAACGTGTCCGTGGCCAGCGGCGTGTGCCTCTACGAGGCCCTGCGGCAACGCACGGTGTGAGCCGGCTCAGCCGGCGTTGCCTTCGAGCGTTTCGAGCAGCTCGGTCTCGATCTCGATCTGGCGCTTGTTCACCTGCAGCGGCGCGCCGCTGATCAGGAAGGTGTCTTCCACGCGCTCGCCCAGCGTGGTGATCTTGGCGAGCTGCACGCTCACGCCGTGCTGCGCGAGCACGCGCGAGATGCCATAGAGCAGGCCCGCGCGGTCGCTCGCCGACACCGACAGCAGCCAGCGCTGGGCCTTGTCGTCGGGCCGCAGGTCCACGCGCGGGGTGATGGGGAAGTTCTTCACGCGCCGCGACAGCCGCCCCTTGGTGGGCGGCGGCAGCGGGCCGCGCGCGTCGATGATCTGTGCCAGCCGGTTTTCCACCATGGCCACGAGCTCGCGGTAGTGCTCGGCGAGCTCGGGCACCACCACCTGGAAGGTGTCGAGCGCATGGCCGGTGAGCGTGGTGTGCACGCGCGCGTCGAGGATGCTGAACTGCGACATGTCGAAGTAGCCGCAGATGCGCGCGAACAGCTCGGGCTGGTCGGGCGAGTACACCAGCACCTGCAGGCCCTCGCCCTCGGGCGACAGACGTGCGCGCACGATGCAGCGCTCGGGGTCGCGGTCGGCCTTGGCGAGCTCGCGCGTGAGCACGCGCGTGTGCCAGGCGATCTCGTCGGCCTGGTGGCGCATGAAGTAGCTCACGTCGAGCGTGTCCCACAGCGCCTTGTGCGCGTTGTGGGGCAGGGCGTGCAGCGCCACGAGTTGCAGCGCCTCGCGCTTGCGGCTTTCCACCTCGGCGCCCGGGTCGGGCGCGCGGCCGCCGAGCGCGCGCAGCGTGTAGCGGTACAGGTCTTCGAGCAGCTTGCCTTTCCAGGCGTTCCACACCTTGGGGCTGGTGCCGCGGATGTCGGCCACGGTGAGCAGGTACAGCGCGGTGAGGTAGCGCTCGTTGCCCACGCGCTGCGCGAAGGCCGCGATCACGTCGGGGTCGGACAGGTCGGCCTTCTGTGCGAGCCGGCTCATGGTGAGGTGCTCGGCCACCAGGAATTCGATGAGCCTGGCGTCTTCGCGCTCGATGCCGTGCTGGCGGCAGAACGTGCGCACGTCCTTCGCGCCGAGCTCGGAATGGTCGCCGCCGCGGCCCTTGGCGATGTCGTGGAACAGCGCCGCCGCGTAGAGGATCCAGGGCTTGTCCCAGCCCGCGGCCAGCTGCGAGCAGAACGGGTATTCGTGCGAGTGCTCGGCGATGAAGAAGCGGCGCACGTTGCGCAGCACCATCAGGATGTGCTGGTCCACGGTGTAGACGTGGAACAGGTCGTGCTGCATCTGGCCCACGATGTTGCGGAACACCCAGAGGTAGCGCCCCAGCACCGAGGTCTGGTTCATGAGCCGCATGGCGTGCGTGATGCCCTGCGGCTCCATGAGGATGCGGCGGAAGGTCTCGCGGTTGGCCGGGTCGCTGCGGAAACGTCCGTTCATGACGGCGCGCGCGTTGTAGAGCGCGCGCAGCGTGCGCGCCGACAGGCCCTTGATGCCGACCGTGGTCTGGTAGATGTGGAAGGTCTCGAGGATGGCGTGCGGCTGCTGCAGGTACAGGTTGTCGCTGGCCACCTCGAGCATGCCGCCCTTGTCGAAAAAGCGCTCGTTGATCGGGCGCAGGCGCTGCACGCCGGGCTCGGTGCTGGCCAGCCGCTCTTCGATGTTGAGCAGCAGGATCTGGTTGAGCTGGGTCACCGCCTTGGCGGCCCAGTAGTAGCGCTTCATGAGCGCTTCGCTCGCGCGGCGCGTGCCGCGCGGGTTGCTCTCGCCGGGGGCGGGCAGCTGCGCCTTGAAGCCGAAGGACTCGGCCACCGCGGTCTGCAGGTCGAACACCAGCCGGTCTTCGCGGCGCTTGGCCAGCAGGTGCAAGCGCGCGCGGATCAGGCTCAGCAGCGCCTCGTTGGCCTTGATCTGGCGCGCCTCGAGCGGCGTGGCCAGGCCGGTGCGCGCGAGTTCGTCCCAGCTGCGGCCCAGGCCCGCCGCCTTGGCCACCCAGAGGATGATCTGCAGGTCGCGCAGGCCGCCCGGGGACTCCTTGCAGTTGGGCTCGAGCGCATAGGGCGTGTTCTCGAACTTGTGGTGGCGCTGGCGCATCTCCAGCGTCTTGGCCACGAAGAAGGCCTTGGGGTCCATGGCCTCGCCCAGGCGGCGCACCAGGGTGTTGAAGCCCGCGCGGTGGCCGGTGATCAGCCGGCATTCGAGCAGCGAGGTCTGCACCGTCACGTCTTTTTCGGCCTCGGCCACGCACTCGTCCACGGTGCGCACGCTCGAGCCGATCTCCAGCCCCAGGTCCCAGCAGGCGCCGATGAAGCCTTCGATGCGGGCCTTGAGCTCGGCGTCGGCGTCGGGCTGGCAGCCGTCGGGCAGCAGCACCAGCACATCGACGTCGGAATGCGGGAACAGCTCGCCCCGGCCGAAGCCGCCCACCGCCACCAGCGCGAAGCGCGGGCCGAAGCCGGCGCGCTGCCACAGGGTCTGCAGCGTCTGGTCGGTCAGGCGCGCCAGGCGGCGCAGGGCCTGGCCGATGCCGCGCGTGGACGCGCCCGATTCGCCGATCTCGGCGAACAGCGCGGCCTTGTCGTTGCGGTAGCGCTGGCGCAGCGCGGCCAGGTCGTCCATGCCGCCGTCCCCCGGGTCAGGCGGGCACGCCGGCCTGCACCTGGGGGTTCAGCACGGCCGCGGTCACGAAGGCGGGCGGGGCGATGTTGCCGGCCGACCAGGTGAGCACTTCGTAGCCGGTGTCGGTGACCAGCACCGTGTGTTCCCATTGGGCCGAGAGCGAGCGGTCGCGCGTGACGATGGTCCAGCCATCGCCCATTTCCTTGATCTCGCGGCGGCCCGCGTTGATCATGGGCTCGATGGTGAAGGTCATGCCGGGCTTGAGTTCTTCGAGCGTGCCCGGGCGGCCGTAGTGCAGCACCTGCGGCTCTTCGTGGAAGCGCTGGCCGATGCCGTGGCCGCAGAACTCGCGCACCACCGAGTAGCCGTTGCCTTCGGCGTAGGCCTGGATGGCGTGGCCGATGTCGCCCAGGCGCACGCCGGGCTTGACCATCGCGATGCCCTTCCACATGGCCTCGAAGGTGACCTGGCAGAGCCGGCGCGCCTGCACCGTGGCCGCGGCCTCGCCGCCGATCAGGAACATGCGGCTGTTGTCGCCGTACCAGCCCTCGGGCGTGATCACGGTGACGTCGACGTTGAGGATGTCGCCCTTCTTGAGCGGCTTGTCGTTGGGGATGCCGTGGCACACCACGTGGTTGATCGAGGTGCACAGGTGGCCCGGGTAGGGCGGATAGCCCGCGGGCTGGTAGCCGATGGTGGCCGACACCGTGCCCTGTTGCTTCATGTACTCGGCCGCGAGGCGGTCGATCTCGAGCGTGGTGACGCCGGGCTGGATCAGCGGCGTGAGGTAGTCCAGCACTTCGGAGGCGAGGCGGCACGCGGTGCGCATGCCCTCGATGCCGGCGGCGTCCTTGTAGGTGATGCTCATGGCGCCGGATTATCCCACCGGACCCCGCCCGGGGGCCGCCCGCTGGCCGATCGCCATGGAGGCCGCCGGGTAAAATCGCCGGCTTTCCACCGCCCCGCCCGCGGGTGGTTCAACGCACCTCAGGCCCCACCGTGTCCCTGCACCTGCGCACCTTCGATGGCGGTCACGCCATCAGCGACTTCAAAGTCCAGCAGCTCCTCCCCCAGCTCCAAGCCATCCACGACAAGATCGTCGGCCTCAGCGCGCGCTTCGTGCACCTGGCGGCCTTCGACGCCGCGCCCGACGCCGCCACCGCGCAGCGCCTGGGCGAGCTGCTCACCTACGGCGAACCGGTGCAGGCCGAACACCTGCAACTCGAAGCCGCGGGCGCGCCCGCGCTGCTCGTGATGCCGCGCCTGGGCACGGTCTCGCCCTGGGCCTCCAAGGCCACCGACATCGCGCGCAACTGCGGCCTGGTGGTGCACCGTGTGGAGCGGCTGGTGG
Source organism: Hydrogenophaga crocea (assembly GCF_011388215.1). Classification (NCBI taxonomy): domain Bacteria; kingdom Pseudomonadati; phylum Pseudomonadota; class Betaproteobacteria; order Burkholderiales; family Comamonadaceae; genus Hydrogenophaga; species Hydrogenophaga crocea. Next base: position 1,793,132 of record NZ_CP049989.1, on the reverse strand, counting down.
AGTACCGGCTCGCGCTCAAGAGCGGTCTGCTGGGCGGCAAGCCCACGCTCACGCCCGAGCAGCGCTGGGCCGTGGCCGGCCTGCTGCACGACCGCATGACCGAGGCCGTGGTGGCCACGCGCGACGAGGCGCAGGCCCTGTTCACCGAGCTGCAGGCCGCGCCCATGGAGCGGGTGGACGTGCTGGGCGGCGGCCGCGCCGAACTCGAGCGCGCCAACACCGCCTGGGGCCTGGCCCTGGCCGACGACGAGATCCAGTACCTGATCGACGCCTTCACCGGCCTGGGCCGCAACCCGACCGACGTCGAACTGATGATGTTCGCGCAGGCCAACAGCGAGCACTGCCGCCACAAGATCTTCAACGCCCAGTTCACCATCGACGGCGTGCCGCAGGACAAGAGCCTGTTCGGCATGATCCGCAACACCCACCAGAAGAGCCCGCAGCACACCGTGGTGGCCTACGCCGACAACGCCTCGGTGATGGAAGGCCACGCGGTTCAGCGCTTCAGCGCCCGCGACGACGGCCAGGGCGCGCCCCTGTACCGCAGCGAAGCGGTCACGCAGCACGTGCTCATGAAGGTGGAAACGCACAACCACCCCACGGCCATCTCGCCCTTCCCGGGCGCGTCCACCGGCGCGGGCGGCGAGATCCGCGACGAAGGCGCCACCGGCCGCGGCGCCAAGCCCAAGGCCGGCCTCACCGGCTTTTCGGTGGGCAAGCTCTGGGGCGGCCTGAGCGACCAGGCGGGCGGCAAGCCCGAGCACATCGCGAGCCCGCTGCAGATCATGACCGAGGGCCCGCTGGGCGGCGCGGCCTTCAACAACGAGTTCGGCCGGCCCAACCTGCTCGGCTACTTCCGCGAGTACGAGCAGCAGGTCGACGGCGTGCAGCGCGGCTACCACAAGCCCATCATGATCGCGGGCGGCGTGGGCACCATCGACGCGCGCCTCACGCACAAGGTGCTCTTCCCCGCGGGCACGCTGCTGATCCAGCTCGGCGGCCCGGGCATGAAGATCGGCATGGGCGGCGGCGCGGCCAGCTCCATGGCCACCGGCACCAACGCCGCCTCGCTCGACTTCGACTCCGTGCAGCGCGGCAACCCCGAGATCGAGCGCCGCGCACAGGAGGTCATCAACCACTGCTGGGCGCAGGGCGAGGCCAACCCCATCCTGGCGATCCACGACGTGGGCGCGGGCGGCCTGTCCAACGCCTTCCCCGAGATCACCAACGACGCCGGCCGCGGCGCGCGCTTCGACCTGCGCGCCGTGCCGCTCGAAGAGAGCGGCCTCGCGCCCAAGGAAATCTGGTGCAACGAAAGCCAGGAGCGCTACGTGCTCGCGATCGCGCCCGAATCGCTGCCGCAGTTCCAGGCCTTCTGCGAGCGCGAGCGCTGCCCCTTCGCGGTGGTGGGCGTGGCCACCGAAGAACGCCAGCTGCGCCTGGTGGACGAGGGCGCCGACAGCCCCGTGGACATGCCCATGGACGTGCTGCTGGGCAAGCCGCCCAAGATGCACCGCGACGTGAAGACCGTGGCGCGCCAATCGCCCGCGATCGACCTGACCGGCGTGGACCTGCAGCAAAGCGTCATCAACGTGCTGAGCCACCCCACGGTGGCGTCCAAGCGCTTCCTCATCACCATCGGCGACCGCACCGTGGGCGGTCTGAGCCACCGCGACCAGATGGTCGGCCCCTGGCAGGTGCCCGTGGCCGACTGCGCCGTGACCCTGGCCGACCACGCGGGCTTCGCGGGCGAGGCCATGAGCATGGGCGAGCGCACGCCGCTGGCCGCCACCGACGCCGCGGCCTCGGGCCGCATGGCCGTGGCAGAAGCCATCACCAACCTGCTGGCCGCGCCCATCGAACTGCCGCGCGTGAAGCTCTCGGCGAACTGGATGGCCGCCTGCGGCGAGCCCGGTGAAGACGCCGCGCTGTACGCCACGGTCAAGGCCGTGGGCATGGAGCTGTGCCCGGCGCTGGGCGTGTCCATTCCCGTGGGCAAGGACAGCCTGTCCATGCGCACCCAGTGGCAGGCCGACGGCCAGACCAGGAAAGTCACCGCGCCGGTGAGCCTGATCGTGAGCGCTTTCGCCTCGCTCGCCGACGTGCGCGGCACGCTCACGCCGCAGCTCAACCGCGACATCGACGACACCACGCTGGTGCTGATCGACCTCGGCAAGGGCCGCAAGCGCCTGGGCGGCAGCATCCTCGCGCAGACCCTGGGCCACCCGGGCGGCGAGGTGCCCGACCTCGACGACCCGCAGGATCTCGTGAACCTGGTGAACGCGGTGAACGCGCTGCGCGCGCAGGGCCGCATCCTCGCTTACCACGACCGCAGCGACGGCGGCCTGCTCGCCGCCGTGGCCGAGATGGCCTTCGCGGGGCAGGTGGGCGTGGCGCTCAACGTCGACCAGCTCGTCACCGAAGGCGACGGCATCAGCGACAGCCGCGCCGACTTCGGCGACGCCAAGAACTGGAGCACCCAGGTCAGCGCGCGCCGCGAAGAGCTCACGCTGCGGGCCCTGTTCAACGAAGAACTGGGCGTGGTCCTGCAGGTGCGCACCGGGCAGCGCAACGAGGTCATGCAGGTGCTGCGCGAGCACGGTCTGTCGAAGTTCAGCCACTTCGTGGGCAAGACGCGGCCGCTGCAATCGGCCATCGACGCCGGCAAGGGCGAGCTGCAGGTGTGGCGCGACACCAAGGCCGTGTTCAGCGCGAAGCTGGCCGACCTGCAGCAGGTCTGGGACAGCGTGAGCTGGAAGATCAACCAGCGGCGCGACAACCCCGCCTGCGCCGACGCCGAACACGCCGCCGCCGGCGACCCCAACGACCCCGGCCTGCACACCCACCTCACCTTCGACCCGGCCGAAGACGTGGCCGCGCCCTTCCTGAACCTCTCGCGCCCCAAGGTCGCGATCCTGCGCGAGCAGGGCGTGAACTCGCACGTGGAAATGGCCTGGTGCTTCACCCAGGCCGGCTTCGACGCGCTCGACGTGCACATGACCGACCTGCAGAGCGGCCGCGCCAAGCTCGAGGACGTGCGCGGCGTGGTGGCCTGCGGCGGCTTCAGCTACGGCGACACGCTGGGCGCGGGCATCGGCTGGGCGCGCTCCATCACCTTCAACCCGGTGCTGTCCGAGCAGTTCCAGGCCTTCTTCGCGCGCCCCGACACCTTCGGTCTGGGCGTGTGCAACGGCTGCCAGATGTTCGCCGAGCTGGCCGACATCATCCCCGGCGCCGAGGCCTGGCCGCGCTTCACCACCAACCAGAGCGAGCGCTTCGAGGCCCGCCTCTCGCTGGTCGAGGTGCTCGACTCGCCCAGCCTGTTCTTCCAGGGCATGGCCGGCACGCGCCTGCCCATCGCCGTGGCGCACGGCGAGGGCCATGCCAATTTCCGCCACCGCGGCGACCCGGCCAAGGCCATTGCGGCCATGCGCTACGTGGACAACACCGGCGCGCCCACCGAGCGCTACCCGTTCAACCCCAACGGCAGCCCGGGCGGCCTCACGTCCGTCACCACCGCCGACGGCCGCTTCACCGCGCTCATGCCGCACCCCGAGCGCGTGTTCCGCAACGTGCTCATGAGCTGGACCGACCAGGACACCTCGGCCCACAGCGGCTGGATGCGCATGTGGCGCAACGCGCGCCGCTGGGTCGGCTGACGGTGGGCTGAACCCATGCCGCGCGCCCACCCGCTCGACGCCGCCACCGTGACCGCCTACGCGCGCGACGGCGCGGTGGTGCTGCGCGGGGTGCTCAACGCGCAGGAGTTGCAGCGGCTCGAAGCCGGCATCGAGCACAACCTGGCCCACCTGAGCCCGCTGGCCTTGGTGGCCAGCGAGCCCGACGACCCGGGCCGCTTCGTCGAAGACTTCTGCACCTGGCAGGCCAACGCCGACTACGCCCACGTGCTGCGCGAATCGTCGCTGCCGCACGTGGCGGCGCAGCTCATGGGCAGCCGCAGCGCGCGGCTCTACCACGACCACCTGCTCGTGAAAGAGCCCGGCACGCGCCAGCCCACGCCCTGGCACCAGGACCAGCCCTACTACAACGTGGACGGCGCGCAGAACGTGAGCTTCTGGATCCCGGTCGACCCGGTGCCGCTGGCGAGCACGCTGCGCTTCGTGGCCGGCTCGCACCGCGGCACCTGGTACATGCCGCGCACCTTCCGCGACCAGCAGGCCAAGTGGTTCCCCGAAGGCTCGCTGGCCGAACTGCCGCCGATCGAGGCCGAGCCGCAGGCCTGGCCGCAACTGGCCTGGGCGCTCGAACCCGGCGACTGCGTGGCCTTCCACATGCTCGCGCTGCACGCCTCCAGCGGCACCGGCCCGGGCGCACGCCGGCGCGTGTTCTCGGCCCGCTACCTGGGCGACGACAGCGTGCACGCGCCGCGCCGCTGGCGCACCTCGCCGCCGTTCCCGGGCCTGGAACAGCGCCTGCCCGCGGGCGCGGCGATGGACGATCCGCTCTTTCCCCTGGTCTGGCCGCCTGCGCCCGGCTGAACCCCAACGGAGCCCCCCATGGCCACCAGCCTGCTCGCGCTGCTCGACGACATCGCCACATTGCTCGACGACGTGTCGGTGATGACCAAGGTGGCGGCCAAGAAGACCGCGGGGGTGCTGGGCGACGACCTGGCGCTCAACGCGCAGCAGGTCACGGGCGTGAAGGCTGACCGCGAACTGCCCGTGGTGTGGGCCGTGGCCAAGGGCTCGTTCGTGAACAAGGCCATCCTGGTGCCGGCGGCGCTGCTGATCAGCGCCTTCATGCCGGTGCTCATCACGCCGCTGCTCATGCTCGGCGGCCTGTTCCTGTGCTTCGAGGGCGTGGAGAAGCTGATGCACAGCCTCGGCGCACACAAGGCCGAGGACACGAAGCACCACGACGAGCTCGCGCGCGCCGTGGCCAACGAGCAGCTCGACCTCGTGGCCTACGAGCGCGAGAAGATCAAGGGCGCCGTGCGCACCGACTTCATCCTCTCGGCCGAGATCATCGTGATCAGCCTGGGCACCGTGGCCAGCGCCACCATGGGCCAGCGCGTGGCCGTGCTGGTGGGCATCTCGGTGCTCATGACGGTGGGCGTCTACGGCCTGGTGGCGGGCATCGTGAAGCTCGACGACCTGGGCCTGCGCCTGAACCGCCAGGCCCAGGCCTGGAAGCAGGCGCTGGGTCGCGGCATCCTGGCCTTTGCGCCCTGGCTCATGAAGGCGCTGTCGGTGCTGGGCACGGCCGCCATGTTCCTCGTGGGCGGCGGCATCCTGCTGCACGGGCTGCCGCTGCTCGCGCACGGCGTCGAGGCCATGGCCGAAAGCCTGGGCTGGCTCGGCGCCTTCGTGCCCAGCCTCGCGGGCGCGCTCGTGGGCGTGGCCGCGGGCGCGGTGGTGGTGGCCGTGGTGGCGCTGCTCAAGCGACTGCGCGGCGGGCCGCGGCCCGCCTGAGCCGCGTTGTCAGCTCAGACACATCTGCCGCCGTCCACCTCGAGGCACACGCCCGAAATGAACGCGGCCTCGTCGCTGGCCAGGTAGAGCACCGCGTTGCCCACGTCTTCGGGCGTGGAGAAGCGCCCCAGGGGAATCGTGCTGCGGAACTTGGCCAGGCGCTCGTCGGTGAGCTCGCCGCCCGCGAACGAGGCGCCCAGGCCGGTGAAGGGGTTCATCACCGGGTTCACGCAGTTCACGCGAATGTTGTCGGCGCCGAACTCGGCCGCCAGCGACTTGCTGGTGATGATCACCGCACCCTTGGAGCCGTTGTACCAGGTGAGCCCGGGCCGGGGCCGCACGCCCGCGGTGGACGCGATGTTGATGAAGGCCCCGCCGCCGTGGGCGCGGAACACCGGCACCGCGTGCAACGCGCTCAGGTAGATGCTCTTCACGTTGACCGCGTAGCAGCGGTCGAACTCTTCTTCGCTCACGTCGAGCGCGGGCTGGTTCTTGTGGGTCCAGCCGGCGTTGTTCACCACCACGTCGAGCCGGCCGTGGCGCTGCACCGCGGCCTGCACCAGGGCCTTCACGTCGTCGCTGCGCGTCACGTCGGCCGCGAAGAAGCTCGCGCGGCCGCCGCGCGCCACGATGTCGGCCACCACGCGCTCGCCGCCGGCCACGTTGACGTCGTTGACGATGACCTGCGCGCCTTCGGCCGCGAGCCGGTGCGCAATGCCTTCGCCGATGCCGCTGCCGGCGCCGGTGACGATGATGGATTTGTCTTTCACGCGCATGCGATGGGTCTCCTGAAGGGGGTCAGCCGTGGCGGATCGCCACGGTCTTGAGGGTGGTGAAGCCGAGCAGGGCCTCGAAGCCTTTTTCGCGGCCATGGCCGCTGGAGCGCACCCCGCCGAAGGGCAGCTCCACGCCGCCGCCGGCGCCGTAGTTGTTGATGAAGACCTGGCCGGCCTTCACGCGCCGCGCCATGCGCAGCTGGCGGCCGCCGTCGCGGGTCCACACGCCGGCCACCAGGCCGAAGGCCGTGCCGTTGGCCAGGCGCACCGCCTCGTCCTCGCCGTCGAAGGGCATGGCCGCGAGCACCGGGCCGAACACCTCTTCCTGGGCGAGCCGGTGCTGCGGCGGCACGTCGCGCACCAGCGTGGGCGCGGCGTAGTAGCCGTGTTCGCTGGCCTCGGCCACCACCTGGCCCTGGGCCACGATGGGCAGGCCGTCGCGGCGCACCTCGTCGAGGAAGCCGCGCACGCGTTCGAGCTGGGTCTGGCGGATCAGCGGGCCGAGGTCGAGGTCGGCCGCGGGCGGGCCGGCGCGCAGGCCCCGGAAGGCCTCGCCCAGGCGCTGCAGCAGCGGCTCGTACAGGCCGCGCTGCACCAGCAGGCGCGAGCCCGCGCTGCAGGTCTGGCCGCTGTTCTGCACGATGGCGTTGACGATGAAGGGAATGGCCGCGTCCACGTCGGCGTCGTCGAACACGATCTGCGGACCCTTGCCGCCGAGCTCGAGCGTGACCGGGCAGTGCCGCTCGGCCGCGGCCTGCTGGATGAGCGTGCCCACGCGCGGGCTGCCGGTGAAGCTGATGTGGTCGATGCCCGGGTGGCGCGCGAGCGCGTCGCCCACCTCGTGCCCGTAGCCGGTGACGATGTTGATCGCCCCCGCGGGAAAGCCCACCTCGGCCGCGAGCTCGGCCACGCGCAGCAGCGACAGGCAGGCGTCTTCGGACGGCTTGACCACGCACACGTTGCCCGCCGCGAGCGCGCCGCCCACGCTGCGCCCGAAGATCTGCATCGGGTAGTTCCAGGGGATCACGTGGCCCGTGACCCCGTGCGGCTCGCGCCAGGTGAGCACGCTGTAGCCGTCGAGGTAGGGAATGGTGTGGCCGTGCAGCTTGTCGCCGGCGCCGCCGTAGAACTCGAAGTAGCGCACCAGCGCGAGCGCGTCGGCGCGCGCCTGCTTGGTGGGCTTGCCGCAGTCGCGCTGCTCGATGGCGGCAAGCTCGTCGGCGTGCTGGGCGACCTTGTCGGCCAACTTGAACAGCAGCCGGCCGCGCTCGGCCGCGCTGAGCTTGCCCCAGGGGCCGGCCAGGCATTCGCGCGCGGCCCGCACCGCGGCGTCGAGGTCGGCCGCGTTGCCGCGCTCCAGGGTGTCGTAGGCCTGGCCGGTGGCCGGGTCGGTCACTGGCAGGGTCTGGCCCGAGGCGCTGCGCACGCCGCGGTTGTTGATGAAGTGCAAGGCCATGGGGCTTTCCTCACTGCGGGCCGATGGCCGGGGCCGGGCCCACGGGCATGACCGCGGGCGGTTTGTGGAACACCATGTCGCGCAGCGTGAGCGACACCGCGGGCACGTAGGTGATGACCATCAGGCAGCCGATGATCACGAGCACGAAGGGCACCAGGTGCTTGATCATGCGGTCGAGCGAGATGCGCGCCACCGTGGCGGCGGCGAACAGGTTCACGCCGAAGGGCGGGGTGATCATGCCCAGCGCCAGGTTGACGACCATGATCATGCCGAAGTGCACCGGGTCGACACCGAAGTGGATCGCCACCGGCACGAGGATGGGCGCGAGCACGATGATGGCGGCCGAGGTCTCGATGAACATGTCGATGACGAACAGCGCGGCGTTCACGCCCAGCAGGAACCAGCCGGGCGACTGCAGCACCTCCTTGAGCCACATCCCGATGGCGTCGGGGATGCCGGCGCGCGTGATGAGGAAGGCGAACAGGCCCGCGTTGGCGATGATGAACATGATCACCGCGCTCGAGATCACCGACTTGCGGAACACCGGCACCAGGTCCTTGAAGCCCAGCTCGCGGTGGATGCCCATGCCCACGATCAGCGCGTAGAACACCGCGATCACCGAGGCCTCGGTGGGCGTGAACACGCCGCCGTAGATGCCGCCCAGGATGATCACCGGCATCAGCAGCGCCCAGCCCGCTTCGATGGTGGCGCGGCCCACGGGCAGGCGGCCGTCGCCGTCGTTCTTGCCCAGGCCCTTGAAGCGGCACCACAGGTGCACGAACACCATGAGGGTGATGCCGATGAACAGGCCCGGCACCACGCCCGCGATGAACAGCTCGCCGATGGACACCTCGGCCGACACGCCGAACAGGATCATGGGAATGGAGGGCGGGATGATCACGCCCAGCTCCGCCGACGTGGCCTGCAGCGAGGCCGCGTAGCCCGTGGGGTAGCCGTGCTTGATGAGCGCGGGGATCAGGATCGCGCCGATGGCGAAGGTGGTGGCCACCGACGAGCCCGACACCGCCGCGAAGATCATGCAGGTGAGCACGCAGGTCATGGGCAGGCCGCCCTGCACGCCGCCCACCAGCGACTTGGCGAAGTTCACCAGGCGGCGCGAGATGCCGCCGGTTTCCATGAGGTTGCCCGCGAGGATGAAGAAGGGGATGGCCGCGAGCGGGAATTTGTCGATCGCGGTGAACATCTCCTTGGGCACCAGGATCAGCTTGCTGCTGTCGAAGATGGCCAGGCCGAGGATGGCGGAGCCGCCGATGGCGACCGCGATGGAGATGCTGAAGGCAAAGCCCAGCAGCATCGTGACGAGGAGGGTGAGGGACATGGTGCGGACCTGTGGGGCTTGACCGTGGCGCTTACTGCGCGGTGGCGAGTTCTTCGTTCTGCGGGTCGATGTGGTGCGCGATCACGGCCACCACGGCGAGCGCCGCGCCCACCGGCAGCGCCGCGTAGGCCCAGCCCATGGACAGGTCCATGCTCGCGAAGGTCTGGAAGCGCACGCGCACGACGAGGTCGATGCCGAACCAGATCAGCACGCTCAGGAACGCGAGGTTGACCAGGGTGATGGTCCAGCGCACCACCTGCCGCCAGGCGCCGCGCGACAGGCGCAGCATCAGATCGACCGACACCAGCGCGCCCTGGCGCAGCGAGGCGACCACGCCCAGCATCACCATCCAGATCAGCAGCCGGCGCATCGATTCCTCCGTCCAGGTGGACGGCTGCGACAGCACGAAGCGGCTGGTGACCTGCCACAGGCCCAGGCAGGAGATGACGGCCAGCAGCAGACAGGCCGTGTACAGGCACAGCCCCGTGAGCCAACGGTCCAGGTGGAGGATGAGTGACTTCATGAAAACCTCAGAGAGCAAACCAACCCAGGTGAGAACGCCGCGGATCCGGCTCCGCCGGTCCGCAGGCGTTGCCCCCCTGGGGGGGTGACGGCCCCGCCAGGGGCCGGCGCAGGGGGGGGTTACTTGACCGCCTGGATCGCCGCGATCTTGTCGGCGCCGAATTCCTTGGCGTACTGCTGGTAGGCCGGGGCCACCGCCTTGCGGAAGCTTTCGCCGTTGACCTGCTTGACCACCTGCATGCCGTCTTTTTCGAGCTGGGCGATGCCGTTGGCCTCGTCGTCGTTGACCTTCTTGCGCTGCGCGGCGGCGGCCTTCTTGCCGGCCTCGAGGAAGACCTGCTTGTCGGCGGCGGAGAGCTTGTTCCACACCGCGGGCGAGAGGATCAGCGCGGCCGGCGAGTACACGTGGCCGGTGAGCGAGAGGTGCTTCTGCACCTGCGAGAACTTGGACGACAGGATCACCGGGATCGGGTTCTCCTGGCCGTCCACCGTGCCCTGCTGCAGCGCGGTGAACAGCTCGGGGAAGGGCATGGGCGTGGGCAGGATGCCGAAGGTCTTGTAGCCGTCCATGTGCACCTTGTTCTCCATGGTGCGCATCTTCAGGCCGCTGGCGTCGCTGGCCTGGTTGATGGCCCGCTTGCTGTTGGTCATGTGGCGGAAGCCGTTCTCCGTCCAGGCCAGGTTCACCAGGCCCTTGGCTTCCATCTTCTTGCTCAGGTCCTGGCCGATCGGGCCGTCCATGACTTTGCGCGCATGGTCGTAGTCGCGGAACAGGAAGGGGATGTCCACGATCTTGACCTCGGGCACGAAGTTGCCCAGCGGGCCGGTCGAGGTGTTGACCAGATCTTGCGTGCCGAGCTGCACGGCCTCGATCTGCTCGCGTTCGCCGCCGAGCGCCGAGTTGGGGAACTGCTGGCACTTGTAGCGGCCTTGCGTGCCCTTCTCGATCTCGTCGCAGAAGGTCGTGGAGCCCACGCCGTAGTGCGAGGTGACGGCGGTGGCGTAGCCGATCTTGAGGACCGTCTGGGCCTGCACGCCGCTGGCGGCGAACAGGGCGGCCAGGGCCACGGGGGTGAGCAGCTGTTTCATCATGCGTTTGTCTCCTTGGGGTGGGTCACGGAACGGGGATCGGGGGTGGTCAGCGCGCGGGAGTCGGCCGTGGGCGCGCTGCCGGCAGGGTCACGGCATCGGGGTGGTCCTGCGCGTACTGGCGCAGAACGGCATGGAAGTCGGGGTCGGCCTTGAGGCCCAGGGCGCGGGCGCGCGCGCTGTCGAAGCGCGCCGGCCAGCCGGCCACGATGCGCGCGGTGGCGGCGTCGGGCTCGTGGCCCACGAGCGCGGTGGCTTCGGGGCCGGCGAAGGCGGCCAGGGCGTCGAGCATGTCGCGCACGCGCAGGCTGAGCGCAGGCAGGTTGATCGCGGTGCGGCCGCCGAAGGCCTCGCGGCTGGCTTCGGCCACGGCCACGATGCCCGCGATGGTGGTGGCCGGCGAGGACAGCGCCACCGGCGTGTCCAGCGGCACCGGGCAGTTGCTGGGCTGGCCCGCGAGCGGTTCGCGCAGCATGCCCGAGAGAAAGCCCGAGGCCGCGCCGTTGGGCTGGCCCGGGCGCACCGAGACCGTCATGAGGCGCGCGGCGCGGCCGTCGATGAAGCCCTTGCGCGTGTAGTCGGCCACCAGCTGTTCGCACACGAACTTGTGGATGCCGTAGCTCGATTGCGGCGTGGGCAGGGTTTCGTCGGTGACCACCGCGGGCAGCGGCAGCGCCGGGTCGCTGCCGTAGACGGCGACCGAGCTGGAGAAGAAAAAGACCGGCGCGGCGTGACCCGCCACCGTCTGTGCGCGGCAGGCGTCGAGCAGGCGGCGCGTGGTGTCGAGGTTGGCGTGCAGGCCGAGCTCGAAGTTGGCCTCGCACTCGCCCGACACGGCCGAAGCCAGGTGGAACACCGCGTCCCAGCGCGTGGCGAACAGCGCGGGGATGTTGGCGAGCAGGTCGCCCGTGTGCGTGGCCACGCGCGCATCGGCCGTGAGCGTGGCGTCGCGCGGGGCATAGAGGTCGGCCAGCATCAGGCGTTCGATGCGCTGGCCGCGCAGCTGGCCGCGCTGCAGCAGCTCGCGCGCGAGCCGGCTGCCCAGGAAACCGGCGCCGCCGGTGATGAGGATGTTCATGCAGAAGCCTTTGCGGTTTGTCGTGCGCGCCAGTCGCGCAGCCAGCCCAGGCCGGCGCTGGTGCCGGCGCGCGGGCGGTATTCGCAGCCCACGAAGCCCGTGTAGCCCAGGGCATCGAGGCGCTCGAACAGGTGCGGGTGGTGGATCTCGCCGGTGTCGGGCTCGTGCCGGTCGGGCACGCCCGCGATCTGGATGTGGCCCACCCCGCCGATGTGGCGTTCGAGCCGGCGCGTGAGGTCGCCCTCGCTGATCTGGCAGTGGTAGAAGTCCATCTGCACCTTCAGGTTGGGCGCGCCCACCTCGGCCACGAGATCGTGCGCCTGCTGCTGCGTGGTGAGGAAGTAGCCCGGCACGTCGCGGCCGTTGAGCGGTTCGATCAGCACCGTGATGCCGTGCTCGGCGGCGCGCTCGGCCGCGTGGCGCAGGTTGGCCACGCAGGTGGCGTGCAGGCGTGCGCGCAGCGCGGCGTCGGCGCCCGCGGGCACCAGGCCCGACATGGCGTGCAGGCGCTGGCAGCCCAGGGCCTGGGCGTAGCGCAGCGCGGTGTCCAGGTGGGCGCGGAACTCGGCCTCGCGGCCGGGCAGCGCGGCCATGCCGCGCTCGCCCGCGTCCCAGTCGCCCGGGGGCATGTTGAACAGCGCCTGGGTGAGGCCGTGGGCGCGCAGCTGCGCCGCGATGGCGTCGGCGTCGAAGGCGTAGGGGAAAAGGAATTCCACCGCGTCGAAGCCATCGGCGGCGGCGGCGGCGAAGCGCTCCATGAAGGGCACTTCGGTGTACATCAGCGTGAGGTTGGCGGCGAAGCGGGGCATGTCACCACAGGGCGTTGAAGCGCTGGCGCAGCTCGTCGAGGCGGGCGTCGCTCAGCGGGGCAGGGCGGGGGTTGCAGAGCAGCCACAGGCGGGCGGTCTCTTCGAGTTCTTCGAGCAGGGCCATGGCCTGCGCGGGGCTCTGGTGCCACACCACGGGGCCCAGGCGTTCGAGCAGCACGGCATGCAGCGGGCGTTCGGCGCGCGCGATAAGCCCGGCGAGTTCGTCGGCCACGGCGGCGTCGCCGGGCACGCGGTAGGGCACATGGGGCACGTGGCCCACCTTCATGGCCTGGTAGGGTGTGATCGGGGGCAGCACATCGTGCGGCTGCCACACGCCCTGCAGGCTCAGCGCCACCAGGTGGGTGCTGTGGGTGTGCAGCACGCAGTGCGCCTGCGGCGCCGCGCCGTAGATGCGCCGGTGCAATGCGAGGGTCTTGCTCGCGCGGTCGCCGCTGCGCTGCGTGCCGTCGTCGGCCACCCAGGCGAGCCGGTCGGCTTCGAGCATGCCCAGGCAGGCGTCGGTGGGCGTGATGAGGAAGCCGCCGCCTTGCTCGGCCGTGAGCCGCACGCTGATGTTGCCCGCGGTGGAGCGCGCGTAGCCGCGCTGGAACAGCGAGGCGCCGAGTCGAACGATCTGCTCGCGGCAGGCTTGCTGGGCCGCGTTCATGGGGCGTGCCCCGCGAGCGCCAGGGCCTCGCGGAAGAAATCGGGGCCGCCGAAGTTGCCCGACTTGAGCGCCAGCAGCAACGTGTCGCCGCTGGCGGCGTCTCGCGCGGCCGTCCAGGGCACACCGGGGCAGATGCTGGGGCCGATGCGCAGCTGCTGCACGTCCAGGGCCTGCACCACCGCGCCTGAGGTCTCGCCACCGGCCACCACGAGGCGGCGCACGCCGGCCTGCACCAGGCCGGCGGCGATGCGGGCCAGCGCCTGCTCGACCAGTTCGCCCGCGGCCTGCACGCCCAGCGCCTGCTGCACCGCGCCGACCCGCTCGGGCGCGGCCGTGGCGTACACGAGCACCGGTTGCTGCTGCAGCATTTGCTCTGCTTTCAGGAGCAGACCGGCTGCGGTCTGGCGGCCCTCGTGCAGTGCGAGCGGGTCGACCTGCACGGCCGCGCCGCCGTTGTGCAGCCAGCGCGCGACCTGCGCATTGGTGGCTTCGGAACACGAGCCCGAGACCACGGCCGAGGCGCCGCGCACCGCGGGCAGGGCCGCGGCCTGCGCGTCGGGTCGCAGCCAGCCGCGGCGCGCGTAGGCCGGCGGCAGGCCCAGGGCCACGCCCGAACCCGCGGTGACCAGGGGCAGTTCGGCGCAGGCCTCGGCCAGCGTGAGCAGGTCGCCGTTGTCCACCGCGTCGGCCACGGCGATGCGCACGCCTTCGGCCTGCAGCGCCTGCAGCCGCGCACGCGCCGCGGCCGCGCCCTGCGCCACCGTGTCGTGGCGCAGCAGGCCCACACGCTGCGCGGTCTGCGCCTGCAGCACGCGCACCAGGTTGGCGTCGGTCATGGGCGTGAGCGGGTGCTGGCGCATGCCCGATTCGCTGAGCAGCGCGTCGCCCACGAACAGGTGGCCGCGGAACACGGTGCGGCCGTTCTCGGGGAAGGCGGGGCAGGCGATGGTGAGGTCCGTGCCCAGGGCCTGCATCAGCGCGTCGGTGACCGGGCCGATGTTGCCGCGCGGCGTGGAATCGAAGGTGGAGCAGTACTTGAAGTAGATCTGGCGCGCGCCGGCCGCGCGCAGCGCCGCGAGCGCGCCCAGGCTCTCACGCACCGCGGCCTCGGGCGCGGTGGTGCGCGACTTGAGCGCGACCACGATGGCGTCGGCCTCGGGCAGCGCCCCCTGGGGCACGCCCAGCACCTGCACCGTGCGCATGCCCGCGCGCACCAGCATGCTGGCGACGTCGGTGGCGCCGGTGAAGTCGTCTGCGATGACGCCGAGGATCATGGCGCGGCCTTCGCGGCAGGGGCCGGCAGGTCGAGGCCCGCGAGCCCGGCGTAGTACTTCACCACGGCCGAATCGTCTTCGCCGCCCAGGCCCATGGCCGCGGTGGCCAGGTAGAGCTGGTGCGCGGCGGCCGCCAGCGGCAGCGGGAATTTGAGCGCGCGCGCGGCGTCGAGCACGATGCCCAGGTCTTTCACGAAGATGTTGACCGCCGACAGCGGGGTGTAGTCGCCGTCGAGGATGTGGGGCACGCGGTTCTCGAACATCCAGCTCATGCCGGCGCTGTTGCAGATCACCTCGTAGAGCTGGCGCGGGTCGGCGCCGGCCTTGATGCCCAGCGCCATGGCCTCGCAGGCGGTGGCGATGTGCACGCCCGCGAGGTGCTGGTTCACCATCTTCACCGTGGAGCCGATGCCCGCGCGGTCGCCCAGACGGTAGACCTTGCCCGCGATGGCCTGCAGTGCGGCGTCGGCGGCGGCGAACGCCGCGTCGCTGCCCGAGGCCATCACCGTCATCTGGCCCTCGGCGGCCTTCTTTGCGCCGCCCGACACGGGCCCGTCGATCAGCAGGATGCCGCGCTCGGCCAGCCGCGCTTCCCACTGCGGCGGCAGGGCCGGATCGACCGTGGCCGAGGCGATCACCACCGCGCCGCGGCGCAGGCCGTGCACCAGGCCGTGTTCGCCGAACAGCACGGCCTCGGTCTGCGCGGCGTTGACCACCAGCACCAGCACGGCGTCGCAATGCGGCGCGAGTTCGGACGGATGCTGCACGGCATGGCCGCCGGCCTGCTCGAAGGCGGCGCGCGCGGCGGGCTGCGGGTCGCAGCCCCAGGTGGCGAGGCCGCGGCGCAGCGCGGATCGGGCGGCGCCCAGGCCCATGGAGCCCAGGCCGATCACGCCCAGGGTGCAAGAAGAGGGAGCAGCGGCGGCGGTCATTCGGTGCGCGAGGAAGAAGGGGGCTTGAGCAGCGCGTCGAGCGCGCGGCGGATGGGAGGGGTGGCGTTTTCGATGCGGTCGGCGGCATTGACCATGTGCCGCATGGCGGCGTCGCGCGCGGCCGCGGCGTCGCCGCGCGTGACCGCTTCGGCGATGGCGCGGTGCTCAACGTGCACCTGCACCATGTAGCCGTTGTCCAGCGATTCGTTGGTGCGCGTCACACGCATGGCGTCGCGCTGGTACTGCTCGAGAAAACCGAGCAGGCGCTCGTAGTGCGGGTTGTCGGTGGCGCGCGCGATGCTGCGGTGAAAGCGCAGGTCGGCCTCCACACCCTGGGCGCCCAGGGCCGGGCAGGCCTCGAGCTCGGCGAGCGCGTCCATGATCACGCGCGCCTTCTCGGGGGTGATGCGACGCGCCGCGAGCTCGGCCACGTCGGCCTCGAGGCCGCGCCGCACCTCCACCACCTGCAGCACGGCTTCCATGGAGTGCAGCACCGTGGGGTCGAAGGCCAGCGCGCGCGCCTGGTGGCTGGGCGCCACGAACACGCCCGCGCCCTGGCGCGAGGTGAGCAGGCCGATGGACTTGAGCTGGCTGATGGCCTCGCGCACCACGGTGCGCGACACGCCGAACTGCTCGGACAGGCGCTGCTCGGTGGGCAGGCGCTGGTCGGGGGCAAGCTCGCCCGATTCGATGCGCTGCATCAGCAGCGCCGCAAGCCGGTCGGTCAGGCGCTGGGGCGCCTGCAGGGGCTCTGCGTTCTCGGGGGGCATGCTTGTCTCGCTGTCTTTGTATGTTTGTCAGGTCATCATACAAGTGGAGCGGTCGCGAAAAAGCCCGGGAAAACCCGGGCTGGTGCTGTCAGCGGCCGACCGCGACGAACAGCGCGCTGTTCTCGCGCAGCCAGGTGGCCGAGCGTTCCGAGTGCTGGTGTTCGGGGTGGAAATCGGGCCGGAAATAGGCCCGCCAGGGGGCGAAGGTCTCGCGCAGCAGGCCCTGACGACCCAGCAGGTGGCGCGCCGCGCTGCGCCAGGTGGACCAACGCCACAGCGTGCCGTCGCGGCGCAGGTTGTTCACGGTCTGGCGCAGGGCGTCGACGAGGAAGAACACGGTGATGCGGCGCATCCACTTCACGCGCCAGGCGTGGTTGCCGCCAAGGGCCCGGTAGAGATCGAAGGCGGTGCTCTTGTGCTCGGCCTCTTCGGCGCTGTGCCACAGCCACAGCGCCTGCAGGCGCGGCTCGCTGTTCGCGAGCACCTCGGGGTGGCCAAGCAGCCATTCGGCGAACAGGGCGGTGAAGTGTTCGTTGGCCGCGGTGATGCCCAGCGCGTGGCGCGGGTCGGCGCCCGCGAGCACCTTCATGCGCGCTTCGGCGCGCGGTGCCCAGGCGTTCACCAGGCCGTGCTTTTCGATCTGCGCGTTGAACAGCGCGTGGATGCGCCGGTGTGTGGCCTCCTGGCCCACGAAGCCCTTCACCTCGGCCTCCCAGGCCGCTCGCTCCGCTTCCGGCAGGGCCTTGGCCCCGTCGCGCACCGAGTCGATGAAGAACTGCTCGCCCACCGGAAAGCTCATGGACAAGGCGTTGAACCACGCGGTGAGGAAGGCGTCGCCGCCGCACCAGTGGCGCGCCACGGGGCGCTCGAGGTCGATCAGCAGGCGGCGGACGGTGAGGTCGGTCATGGGGCGGCTCCGTTTGGTACCGGTTCGTACCAGGGCGAATGTGCCCGGCCCGGCCGGGGCTGTCAAGCCGGGCTGGCGGGTGCGCCGCCAAGGGCTGCGCGCGCCCTAAGATCACCGCATGCCCCGCCCCGAAGCCGCCACCGCCACCCTCGAATCCCCCGACACCCGATTGCTGCAGGCGCTCGCCGATGTGGCGGCCGAGAAGGGCCTGGCCGCGGTCACCGTGGCCGATGTGGTGCGCGTGGCGGGGGTGTCCAAGCGCACCTTCTACGAACACTTCAGCGACAAGGAGGCCTGCTTCCTGCAGCTCTACCGGCTGGCCAGCGCGTCGGCGCTGCGCACGCTGCGCGAGGCGGTGCAGCCCGGGCTGCCCTGGCAGGCGCAGGTGGAGACGGCGTTGCGCGCGTACTTCGCGCACCTGGCCTCGGGCCCGCAGCTGCTGCGGCTGCTGTTCGTGGAGATCCACCACCTCGGCGAAGCGGGCAGTGCGGTGCGCCGCGAGGTGATGGGCGAGCTCGCGGCCTTCATGCTGGGCACGGTCAACCGCGACCGCCCGGCCGCGCGCGCCCTGAGCGAGCCCATGGCCGTGGCCGCCGTGGGCGCGATCACCGAGCTCGTGCTGCAGGCCATCGAGCAGAACCGGCAGGCCGATCTCACCGAACTCGCGCCCGCAGCCAGCGAGGTGGTGCGGCGCCTGGCGCAGTAAGCACAAGGCCCGCACGCGGCGGGCCTTGTGAACGGGGGCCAGGCGCGGCTTACTTCGCCAGCGGCAGCAGCGGCACGATCAGCAGCGCCACGATGTTGATGATCTTGATCAGCGGGTTCACCGCGGGGCCGGCCGTGTCCTTGTAGGGGTCGCCCACGGTGTCGCCGGTGACGGCCGCCTTGTGCGCCTCAGAGCCCTTGCCGCCGTGGTGGCCGTCTTCGATGTACTTCTTGGCGTTGTCCCAGGCGCCGCCGCCGGTGCACATGGAGATGGCCACGAACAGGCCGGTGACGATGGTGCCCATGAGCAGACCGCCGAGCGCCTTGGGGCCGAGGAACACACCCACCAGGATGGGCACCACCACCGGCAGCAGGCTGGGCACGATCATTTCCTTGATCGCGGCCGAGGTCAGCATGTCCACCGCCTTGCCGTACTCGGGCTTGGCCGTGCCTTCCATGATGCCGGCGATCTCCTTGAACTGGCGGCGCACCTCGACCACCACCGAACCCGCGGCCCGGCCCACGGCTTCCATGGCCATGGCACCGAAGAGGTAGGGGATCATGCCGCCGATGAACAGGCCGATGATCACCATCGGATCGCTGAGGTCGAAGCTGACCTTGGCGCCGTAGGTTTCGAGCTTGTGGGTGTAGTCGGCGAACAGCACCAGCGAGGCCAGGCCCGCGGAGCCGATGGCGTAGCCCTTGGTGACGGCCTTGGTGGTGTTGCCCACGGCGTCGAGCGGGTCGGTGATGTCGCGCACCGCGCTGGGCAGTTCCGCCATCTCGGCGATGCCGCCGGCGTTGTCGGTGATGGGGCCGTAGGCGTCGAGCGCCACCACGATGCCCGCCATGCTCAGCATGGCCATGGCCGCCACGGCGATGCCGTACAGGCCGGCCAGCATGTAGGCCGCCACGATGGCCGCGCACACGAAGAGCACGGGCCAGGCGGTGGAGCGCATGGACACGCCCAGGCCCGCGATGATGTTGGTGCCGTGGCCGGTGGTGGACGCCTGCGCGATGTGTTTGACCGGGCTGTACTGCGTGCCGGTGTAGAACTCGGTGATCCACACCAGCAGGCCGGTGAGCGCCAGGCCCACGAAGCAGGCGCCGAACAGGCGCAGCTGGCTGCCGCTGGCGGCGATCGCGTTGTCCGGGATGATCCAGGCGGTGACGAACCAGAAGGCGACCAGCGAGAGCACGCCCGCGATGATCAGGCCCTTGTAGAGCGCGGGCATCACGTTCTTCATGCCCGGGCTGGCCTTGACGAAGAAACAGCCCACGATGGACGCGAGGATGGACACGCCACCCAGCACCAGCGGGTAGAGCACGGCCTGCAGCGGCGCGGTCGCGACCATGAGCGCGCCCAGCACCATGGTGGCGATCAGCGTGACCGCGTAGGTCTCGAACAGGTCGGCAGCCATGCCCGCGCAGTCGCCCACGTTGTCGCCCACGTTGTCGGCGATCACCGCCGGGTTGCGCGGATCGTCTTCGGGAATGCCGGCCTCCACCTTGCCCACCAGGTCGGCGCCCACGTCGGCGCCCTTGGTGAAGATGCCGCCGCCCAGGCGCGCGAAGATCGAGATCAGCGAGGAACCGAAGGCGAAGCCGATCAGCGGGTTGAGCATCTTGGCCAGGTTGGACGAGGCGTTGAGGTTGCCGTTGCCCACCAGGAACCAGAAGAAGCCGGCCACGCCCAGCAGGCCCAGACCCACCACCAGCATGCCCGTGATGGCGCCGCCGCGGAAGGCGACGTCGAGCGCCGGACCCATGCCCTTGGTGGCGGCCTGTGCGGTGCGCACGTTGGCGCGCACCGAGATGTTCATGCCGATGAAGCCGCAGGCGCCCGAGAGCACCGCACCCACCACGAAGCCGATGGCCGTGGGGCCGTCGAGGAAGATGCCGATGAGCACGGCGAGCACGATGCCGACCAGGCCAATGGTCTTGTATTGCCGAGCGAGGTAGGCCGCAGCACCGGTCTGGATGGCGCCCGCGATTTCCTGCATGCGGGCGTTGCCGGCTTCCTGGGAGAGGATCCAACTGCGGGACCAGAAACCGTAGATCACGGCAACCAGCCCACAGACGAGCGCGAAGATCAGCGCACTTTGACCAACCATGAATTTCTCCTGCCAGTGGTTTTTGACTTGGAGGGGGCAACGCCTCCGGGGCTGCCCCCGCTGCGTTGCTTCCTCGCGGTCTTCGCTGCTGCGAAAGCTGCAGCAGGGCAGAGGCGATTGGCCAACGCGACCAATGTAGCGAGATTCGCGCCGTTTGCCACCGGGGCCGTCAGCTTCGCGTCGGTAAAATCAGGGTAAATCCGGAGCGCGCGCCGCGCCTGGTGTCATTCGCGTGACGCCCCGGTCAGATTCCCTTCAACCCCTCCCGAGCACTTCATGTCCCTCGACAACGTCACCCCTGGCAGCAAGGTTCCCGAATCGTTCAACGTGATCATCGAGATCCCGATGAACGCCGACCCGATCAAGTACGAGGTCGACAAGGAAACCGGCGCCATCTTCGTGGACCGTTTCATGAGCACGGCCATGCACTACCCCACGAACTACGGCTACATCCCCAAGACCATCTCGGGCGACGGCGATCCGGTGGACGTGCTCGTGATCACGCCGGTGCCGCTGATCCCCGGTGTGGTGGTGACCTGCCGCGCGCTGGGCATGCTGCGCATGGAGGACGAGGCCGGTGAAGACGCCAAGCTGCTGGCCGTGCCGGTGGACAAGATCCTGTCGATCTACACGCAGTGGCAAAAGCCCGAAGACCTCAACCCCATGCGCCTGAAGACCATCCAGCACTTCTTCGAGCACTACAAGGACCTGGAGCCGGGCAAGTGGGTGAAGGTGCTGGGCTGGGCCGACAAGGCCGCCGCGCACAAGGAAATCCTGGACGGCATCGCCAACTACGAGAAGTCGCTCAAGAAGGCCTGAGCGGCCGCGGCGATCAGGGCGCGGCGGGCGGTTCCACCAGCACGTCGCGCAACACGGGCAGGCGGTCGGCCGTCTGCAGCGTGCGGAAGGGGCCCTTGAGTTGGGCCCCTTCGTACATCTGCAGCCGCCGCGCGAGCAGGGTGCCGGTGGACACACCGGTCTTGCTCACGTAGACCATGCCCTCGCACTCCAGGCTGGTGTCGTGCGGCCCGCCGTTGGGCGAGCCCAGCTGGCCGAACAGGTACAGGTCGCCGAGCACGCGGATGCGGCCGCGCACGCTGGCGCCGGTCCAGATGATGAGGCGGCCGTCCACGCGGATGTGGCCTTCGAGCCGGCCCTGCACGATCAGGCCGCCCTCGAAATTCAGGTCGCCGCTGAGGTCGCAGCCCGCGGCCACGCGGTTGACGATGTTCATCGCCACCGGGTCGATGGTGAGCGTGTCCTGGGCCACCGGGTTCACCACGGCAGGCTCCTCACGAGGTGGTTGAGCTGTGCGAAGCCGCCGAGCGCGTGCAGGCTGAGGCCCACGCCCCCCAGCAGCGCCAGAGCGCCCAGCAGGGCAATGCCCAGTGCATGGCGTTCGACCCAGCGCCGCCAGGCCTTGGGGCGGCGGCGCGGCACGCCGGGCGGCAGCTCGCTCAGGCGCTCGATCACCCAGGGCTGCCAGGCGGGGCTCACGCGCACGTCGCCATCGGCCGGGTCGATCTGCAGGCCCTGGGCCTGGCCCGCGGCCGCCGACATGCGCCGCCCGAGCAGCACCGAAAACGGTGGCCCGACCACCGCATGGGTGAAGAAGGCGTCCTGCTCGTCCATGGCGGCCGAGTGTAGCGAAGCGCCTAGGCGCCGCGGGCCTTGAGCGGGTTGCGTTCGGCGAGGTGGTCGAGGTAGTGCGCCACGCCCGCGCCCTCGCGCTGCAGGAAGCGATCGACCGCCTCGGCAAAGGCCGGGTGCGCGAGCCAGTGCGCGCTGGTGGTCTTCACGGGCAGCAGGGCCCGCGCCATCTTGTGCTCGCCCTGCGCGCCGCCCTCGAAGCGGCGGTAGCCGTGTGCCAGGCACCATTGCAGCGGTTGGTAGTAGCAGGCCTCGAAGTGCAGGCAGTCGACGCGTTCGAGCGCGCCCCAGTAGCGGCCATAGGCCACGCGGCGCTCGGGGTCGATGGCGATCAGGCTGCTCGCGATCGGCTGGCCGTCGCGCTCGGCCACGAAGAGCAGCCAGTGTTCGGGCATGTCGCGCGCCATGCGGGCGAAGAAGTCGGGCGTGAGGTAGGGCGGGTTGCCGTGCTCGAGGTAGGTGCGCTCGTAACAGCGGTAGAAGAAGGCCCAGTCGGCGGCCGTGATGTCGCGGCCCCGCGCCCAGCGAAAGCGCACCCCGGCCTCGGCCACCTTGCGGCGCTCCTGGCGGATCTTCTTGCGCTTGTCCTGCTGCAGGCTCGCGAGGAAGGCGTCCCAGTCGGGCCAGTCGTGGTTCTGCCAGTGGAACTGGACGGTGTGGCGCGCCATCAGGCCCTCGGCCTCGCAGGCGGCCACGTCCTCGGGCAGCAGGAACAGCAGGTGCAGCGACGACAGCCGCTGGGCTTCGCACCAGCCGATCAGGGCCCGCAGCAACGCCCGCCGCGCGGCCGGGTCCACCGCCAGCAGCCGCGCGCCCGGCACCGGCGTGAAGGGCACGGCCACGAGCGCCTTGGGGTAGTAGCGCAGGCCATGTTCGGCGTAGGCGTTGGCCCAGGCCCAGTCGAACACGTATTCGCCGTAGGAATGCGACTTGACCTGCACCGCGCACGCGGCCTGCAGCGTGTCGCCGCGCCACAGCGTGACCAGGCGCGGGGCCCAGCCGGTCTCGGGCGTGGCGCTGCCGCTGTCGACCATCGCGCGCAGGTAGGCGTGGCGCGCGAACGGGCTGGGGTCGCTGCTGTGCGCGAGCAGCGCGTCCCAGGCGGCGGCGGGCAGCGCGTCCCAGCCGTCGAGAACCCGGGTGACATAATCGTTTTCCCCTGTCAGCCCACCTGTTTCCATGACGTTTTCCGTATCGGTTGCCCAGCTCAACTTCGTGGTGGGAGACATGGCGGGCAATGCCCGCCGCATCGTCGACGCGGCCCGCGCCGCCCACGCGCGCGGGGTGCAGCTGCTGCTCACGCCCGAACTCGCGATCTGCGGTTACGCGGCCGAAGACCTTTACCTGCGGCCCGCCTTCATCGACGCCTGCGATGATGCCGTGAAGCGCGTGGCGGCCGAGACCGCCGACCTCAAAGGCCTGCACATCGTGGTGGGACATCCGGCCCGCACCGGCCCGGGCGCGCGCGAGCGCAGCGTGTCGGTGCCTGCCCTGCACAACGCGGCCAGCGTGCTCTGCGAGGGCCGTGTGCTCGCCACCTGCGCCAAGCGCGAGCTGCCCAACTACCAGGTGTTCGACGAGCGCCGTTACTTCACGCCGGGCGACGCGCCCTGCGTGTTCGCGGTGCCCGACGCCCAGGGCCGCCCGGTGAAGGTGGGCCTGCTGATCTGCGAAGACGCCTGGTTCGAGGCCCCCGCGGCCGACCTGCGCGCCGCGGGCGCCGAGCTCATCGCCGTCATCAACGCCTCGCCCTTCCACGCGGGCAAGGGCGGTGAGCGCGAGGCCCACATGCGCGAGCGCGTGCGCCAGACCGGCCTGCCGCTGGTGTACGCCCACCTGGTGGGCGGCCAGGACGAGATCGTGTTCGAAGGTCGCAGCTTCGTGCTCGATGCGCAGGGCGAACTCGCGGGCCGCGCGGTGAGCTTCGAAGAGGCGCAGTTCGACGCCCG
Organism: Hydrogenophaga crocea; assembly: GCF_011388215.1. Taxonomy (NCBI): domain Bacteria; kingdom Pseudomonadati; phylum Pseudomonadota; class Betaproteobacteria; order Burkholderiales; family Comamonadaceae; genus Hydrogenophaga; species Hydrogenophaga crocea. The sequence goes on along the minus strand of NZ_CP049989.1, from coordinate 1,769,663 downwards.
CTTCGAGCGCGGCGCGGCGGGCTGGCGCATCACGGCCGACACCGACCGCCCGCACAGCGCCGACGCCGACCTCTGGCACGCGCTGGTGCTCGGCGTGCGCGACTACCTCGGCAAGAATGGCTTTCCCGGCGCCATCCTGGGCCTGTCGGGCGGCATCGATTCGGCGCTGGTGCTGGCGATCGCGGTCGACGCCTTGGGCAAGGACCGGGTGCGCGCGGTGATGATGCCCTCGCCCTACACGGCCGACATCTCGTGGATCGACGCGCGCGACATGGCCGCGCGCCTGGGCGTGCGTTACGACGAGATCGCGATCGCGCCCGAGTTCGAGGCCTTCAAGGCCTCGCTCGCGCCGCTGTTCGAAGGCCGGCCCGAAGACACCACCGAAGAGAACCTGCAGGCGCGCATCCGCGGCACGCTGCTCATGGGCCTGTCGAACAAGTTCGGCAGCATCGTGCTCACCACCGGCAACAAGAGCGAGATGGCCACGGGCTACTGCACGCTCTACGGCGACATGGCGGGCGGCTTCGCGGTGATCAAGGACGTGGCCAAGACCGCGGTGTTCCGGCTCGCGCGCTGGCGCAACGCGCACGACCCCTACGGCACGGGCGCCAACCCGATCCCCGAGCGCATCATCGTGCGGCCGCCGAGCGCCGAGCTGCGCCCCGACCAGAAGGACCAGGACAGCCTGCCCGAGTACCCGGTGCTCGACGCCATCATCGAGCGCTACATGGAGAACGACCAGAGCCCCGAGAGCATCATCGCCGAGGGCTTCGCGCGGGCCGATGTGGAGAAGGTGGTTCGGCTGATCCGCATCAACGAGTACAAGCGCCGCCAGGCGCCGGTGGGCATCCGCGTGACCCACCGCAGCTTCGGCAAGGACTGGCGCTACCCGATCACGAGCAAGTACCGGGCTTGAGCTCGAGCACGGCGCGCATGTCGCCGACCTCGACGCCGGCCGCGTTCTTCAGCGGCGGTGGCAGCAGGCGCGCGAGCGCCTCGCGGTCGGTGTCTTCGAGCCAGCCGAGCTGTTCGAGCGCAGCCACCAGCGCCACCATCAGCGGCGCGAGCTGACCGTCGCTGCACTTGGCCGCGATGGCGATGCCGCGGCTGAAGCTCGCGAGCGCCTGCACGCCGTCGGCGCCCACCTTGCTCACCCAGTCGCCACGGCCGGCCTGCATCAGGTGCAGGTCGTTGCGGCCGCGCCCGCTCACGAGGTCGGGATGGCGGCTCATGGCGCGCGCGATGCGTTGCGGCGCCGTGCCGTAGCGGCTGTCGGGTGTGTCCGGCGTGAGCCGTGCGAAGGCATGCGCGAGCGAGCGCAGCGGCAGGGCGATGTTGGGCGCGCTGCAGCCGTCGATGCCACGCACCAGCGCGTGCTCGGGCACGCCCGAAAAGTGGCTCACGCAGTGCGCGATCTCGCGCTGCACCGGGTGGTCCGTGGCCAGGTAGCCCTGCAGCGGAGCGCCCAGCGCGTCGGCCAGCAGCAGCATGCCCGAGTGCTTGCCCGAGCAGTTGTGGTGCAGCGCGCCGTAGCGCGCGCCCGCGGGCGGCGTGAGGCCGTTGAAGCGGAACACGTAGGGTTCGTGCACGCCGCAGGCCAGGGCCGATTCGTCGGCGCCGATGCGCGCGAGCAGCGCGGCCGCGCGCTCGGTGTGCATGGGCTCGCCGTTGTGGCTGGCGCACAGCAGGGCGATGTCGGCGTCGTCGAGCCGCAGGCGCTCGGCCGCGCGCGCGATCAGGGGCATGGCCTGAAAGGGCTTGAGCGAAGAGCGCGTGAAGACCGGGGTGTCCACGTCGCCGGCGCGTGCGAGCAGCTCGCCTGCGGCGTTCACCACCGCGAAGGAGCCGTGGTGAATGTTCTCGGGGTGGCCGCCGCGAAAGCTCGCGGCGATGGGCACATGGCGGGGCAGGGCAGGCGTCATGGCAAGGGCCGTCTCGGTGAGAGCGCCGAGTATGCCCGCGGCCGCGAGATGGGCGTGATACATTTTTCGAACTCCCGCCCGTCATCAAAGGTTCACGACATGAAGCAGATCACCGCCGTCATCAAACCCTTCAAGCTCGAGGAGGTGCGCGAAGCGCTGGCCGAGCAGGGCGTGACCGGCCTGACCGTGACCGAGGTCAAGGGCTTCGGTCGTCAGAAGGGCCACACCGAGCTCTACCGCGGCGCCGAGTACGTGGTCGATTTCCTGCCCAAGGTCAAGGTCGAGGTGGTGGTGAAGGACGAAGACGTGGACCGCTGCGTCGAGGCCATCGTCAATGCCGCGCGCACCGGCAAGATCGGCGACGGCAAGATCTTCGTGACCTCGGTCGAGCGCGTGGTGCGCATCCGCACCGGCGAAGAAGACGAAACCGCCGTCTGAGCGCGGCGCTTCAGATCGCGTCGAGGCGCGGGGCCGGGGCCAGCCCGGCCGACTGCACCAGCTCGGGCAGCAGCGCCCGCGCGTCGGGCGACACGCGGATCAGGTCCATCTGCCAGTCGCCCATGAACTGCGCCTGCACGCCGGTGCGCAGGAAGGCCATCAGGCCGTCGTAGTAGCCGTCCACGTTGAGCAGGCCCACGGGTTTGTCGTGGTAGCCGAGCTGGCGCCAGGTCCAGACCTCGAAGAACTCCTCGAAGGTGCCGATGCCGCCGGGCAGGGCGAGAAACGCGTCGGCGTGCTCGGCCATGAGGCGCTTGCGTTCGTGCATGGTGTCGACCACGTGCAGTTCGCTGCAGCCGTGGTGCGCCCATTCCTTCTCGACCAGGGCCTTCGGGATCACGCCCACCACGCGGCCGCCGGCCTGCAGCGTGCTGTCGGCCACCAGACCCATGAGGCCATTGCGCCCGCCGCCGTACACCAGCTGACCGCCGCGTTCGCCGATCCAGCGGCCCACGGCGCGCGCGGCCTCGGCGAACGCGGGTTGCGCGCCCGGGCGCGAGCCGCAGTACACGCACAGCGAGAAGGCCGGCCCGCTCACGCCGGATTCCCGAAGTGCATCCACAGTGCCGCGATCCAGGTGCCGCTGCACAGCAGCAGGCTCAGCAGCACCGCGGCGCTGCCCATGTCCTTGGCGCGTTTGGACAGCACGTGCCACTCGGGCCCGATGCGGTCGATGGCGGTTTCGATGCCGGTATTGAGCAACTCCACCACCATCACCAGCACCACGGTGCCGATCAGCAGCGCGGTCTCCACCCAGCCCTGTCCCACCCAGAAGGCCAGCGGCACCAGCACGACCGACGCGATCGCTTCCTGGCGGAACGCGGTCTCGCCCCAGCCCGCGCGCAGGCCCGCGAACGAATAGAACAGGGCGTGCCACATGCGGCTCAGGCCGGTGCGGCGCTTTTGCGCGGTGACGTCTTCGTGGGGTTGCGGGGTCATGCCTTGAGCCCTTTGCGGGAGCGTTTGGGGGCCGGGGCCTGGGCGTGGTGCACCAGGCGCGTGCCGGCGAGCGCGTCGTGCAGGAACTGGCGCTGGGCGTGAAAGCGCGACAGCAGCGCGTAGACCAGCACCCAGCCCATCAGCAACACCGTGAGCTCGCCGCCGCTGGTGCCCAACACCGCGCTCAGCGCGAGCGGGGGCAGCAGCCACAGCCAGGACAGCACGTAGCGCCACAGCGCGCGCCACTGGCCAATGGGGCGGCCCTGGGCATCGACGACGCGGATGTTCCAGGTCTTCTGCGCCAGGGTCTGGCCCTTGTGCCAGAACCAGGTGAAGTAGATGCCGAACACCACGAACAGGAAGGCCTGCAGCGGGTGGCGGTTGTCCAGGGCGTGACGCTGCTGCGTGAGCGCCGAGAAGAGGTAGCCGGCGATGAACACCACACCGAACATGAGCATGCCCTCATAGAGCCAGCAGGCCATGCGGCGGCGCAGCGAAGGGGCGGTGAGGTCGGGTCGGGCGGCGCCGGAAGCGGGGGCGTCGGGGGTCATGGGAGGTTTCGCGGATAAGCGCGGAATTGTCGCATTCCGGCTTCGGTCGACGAAAAACCGGCGGCGGGCCTTTGCTGCGGTGCCATAATCTGCGGCTTTCGTCATCACACGGCAAACGGATCAGGGTCCGGTGGATACGTTCCGCCCATGGCCACTGGTCTCAAGTCCCGACGTCGCCTCACAAGGGTTGGCCGAGGGGCACCCAAGGTTTTTCGTCAGAGAAATTCTCGAAAGGTTGATCATGGACATCTCCAAGGCCGAACTGGCCTCGGCCGCCGCCGCCACGGCCGGCGACGCTCCCCTCGAACTCCGCGGCGCGGAAATCCTCGTCAAGGCCCTGCAGGCCGAGAACGTCAAGTACGTCTGGGGCTACCCCGGCGGCGCAGTGCTGCACATCTACGACGCGTTCTACAAGCAGGACACCATCCAGCACGTGCTGGTGCGCCACGAACAGGCCGCCGTGCACGCCGCCGACGGTTATGCCCGCGCCACCGGCGACGTGGGCGTGGCCCTGGTCACCTCCGGCCCCGGCCTGACCAACGCGGTCACCGGCATCGCCACGGCCTACATGGACAGCATCCCGATGGTGATCATCTCGGGCCAGGTGCCGACGCCGGCGATTGGCCTCGACGCCTTCCAGGAGTGCGACACCGTCGGCATCACGCGCCCCATCGTCAAGCACAACTTCCTCGTCAAGGATGTGCGGCACATGGCCGATGTGATGAAGAAGGCGTTCCACATCGCGCGCTCGGGCCGCCCCGGCCCCGTGGTGGTCGACGTGCCCAAGGACGTGTCCTTCAACAAGACCGCCTGGACCGGCTACCCCGAGAGCGTGGCGATGCGCTCGTACAACCCCGTGCGCAAGGGCCATGGCGGCCAGATCCGCAAGGCGCTGCAGCTGCTGCTCAACGCCAAGCGCCCCTACATCTACACCGGCGGCGGCGTGCTGCTGGGCAACGCCACGCAAGAGCTGCGCACCCTGGTCGACCTGCTCGGCTACCCGGTGACCAACACCCTCATGGGCCTGGGTGCCTATCCCGCCAGCGACCGCAAGTTCCTGGGCATGCTGGGCATGCACGGCACCATCGAAGCCAACAACGCGATGCAGAACTGCGACGTGCTGCTGGCCGTGGGCGCGCGCTTCGACGACCGCGTGATCGGCAACCCCAAGCACTTTGCGCAGAACGAACGCAAGATCATCCACATCGACATCGACCCCTCGAGCATCTCCAAGCGCGTGAAGGTCGACGTGCCCATCGTGGGCGACGTGAAGGACGTGCTGACCGAGCTGATCAACATGGTCCGCGAGACCAGCCAGCGCGCCGACGAGAAGGCCCTGGGCGAGTGGTGGAACACCATCGAAGGCTGGCGCTCGCGCGACTGCCTCAAGTACGACCGCGGCAACAAGGACGTGATCAAGCCGCAGATGGTGGTCGAGACCCTGTGGAACATGACCAAGGGCACCGAAACCTACATCACGTCCGACGTGGGCCAGCACCAGATGTGGGCCGCGCAGTTCTACAAGTTCGACGAGCCGCGCCGCTGGATCAACTCGGGCGGCCTGGGCACCATGGGCGTGGGCATTCCCTACGCCATGGGCATCAAGCTCGCCAAGCCCGAGGCCGAGGTGTTCTGCATCACCGGCGAAGGCTCGGTGCAGATGAACATCCAGGAGCTGTCGACCTGCCTGCAGTACAACACCCCGATCAAGGTGGTGTCGCTCAACAACCGCTACCTGGGCATGGTGCGCCAGTGGCAGGAGATCGAGTACTCGGGCCGCTACAGCCACAGCTACATGGACGCGCTGCCCAACTTCGTGAAGCTGGCCGAGGCCTATGGCCACGTGGGCATGCTGATCGAACGCCCCGAAGACGTGGAGCCCGCGCTCCGCGAAGCGCGCAAGCTCAAGGACCGCACGGTCTTCATGGACTTCCGCACCGACCCGACCGAGAACGTGTTCCCCATGGTCCAGGCCGGCAAGGGCATCACCGAGATGCTGCTGGGTTCGGAAGACCTGTAAACGCCCCGTCGGCCAGGCCGCAAGGCCAGGCCATTCCCCAAGTCGAATCTATTGATCGCCAAGCCTGGCACTTACCGGTGCCAGGGGAGGGCGGCGAAAAGAGGAAGCTGTCATGAAGCACATCATTGCCGTGCTGCTCGAGAACGAGCCCGGCGCACTCTCCCGCGTGGTGGGCCTGTTCTCGGCCCGTGGCTACAACATCGAGTCGCTCACCGTCGCGCCCACCGAAGACCCCAGCCTGTCGCGCATGACCATCCAGACCACCGGGTCGGACGACGTCATCGAGCAGATCACCAAGCACCTGAACCGCCTCATCGAGGTCGTGAAGGTGGTCGACCTCACCGAGGGCGCCTACACCGAGCGCGAGCTCATGATGGTGAAGGTGCGCGCGGTGGGCAAGGAACGCGAAGAGATGAAGCGCATGGCCGACATCTTCCGCGGCCGCATCATCGACGTGACCGACAAGAGCTACACCATCGAACTCACCGGCGACCAGGGCAAGAACGACGCCTTCCTGGAAGCCATCGACCGCAGTGCCATCCTCGAGACGGTGCGTACCGGTGCCAGCGGCATCGGCCGCGGCGAGAGAATCCTGCGCGTCTGAACCCCGAACCATTTTTCAACGGAGCAAGCATGAAAGTTTTCTACGACAAGGACTGCGACCTGTCCCTCATCAAGGGCAAGACGGTGGCGATCATCGGCTACGGCAGCCAGGGCCACGCGCACGCGCAGAACCTCAACGACAGCGGCGTGAAGGTGGTGGTGGGCCTGCGCAAGGGCGGGGCCTCGTGGGACAAGGTGGGCAAGGCCGGCCTGACGGTGATGGAAGTCAACGACGCGGTGAAAGCCGCCGACGTGGTGATGATCCTGCTGCCCGACGAGCAGATCGCCGAGGTCTACAAGAACAACGTCGAGCCCAACATCAAGCAGGGCGCCTCGCTGGCCTTCGCGCACGGCTTCAACGTGCACTACAACCAGGTGGTGCCGCGCGCCGACCTGGACGTGTGGATGGTCGCGCCCAAGGCCCCGGGCCACACCGTGCGCAGCACCTACACCCAGGGCGGCGGCGTGCCGCACCTGGTGGCGGTGCACCAGGACAAGACGGGCAAGGCGCGCGACCTGGCGCTGAGCTACGCCATGGCCAACGGCGGCGGCAAGGCCGGCATCATCGAGACCAACTTCAAGGAAGAGACCGAGACCGACCTGTTCGGCGAGCAGGCCGTGCTGTGCGGCGGCGCGGTCGAGCTGATCAAGATGGGCTACGAGACGCTGGTGGAAGCCGGCTACGCGCCCGAGATGGCCTACTTTGAGTGCCTGCACGAGCTCAAGCTCATCGTGGACCTGATCTACGAAGGCGGCATTGCGAACATGAACTACTCGATCTCCAACAACGCGGAGTTCGGCGAGTACGTGACCGGCCCCGAGGTGATCAACGAGCAGTCGCGCGCGGCCATGCGCAACGCGCTCAAGCGCATCCAGAACGGCGACTACGCCAAGATGTTCATCCTCGAAGGCCGCACCGGCTACCCGAGCATGACCGCGCGCCGGCGCAACACGGCCGCGCACAGCATCGAGGTGGTGGGCGCCCAGCTGCGCGCCATGATGCCCTGGATCGCTAAGAACAAGCTCGTCGACCAGACGCGCAACTGAGCGCGCCAGCGCGATGCAAGGCCGGGGCCGCGCAGGTGGCCCCGGCCTTTTTCATTCGGGCGCGTGGCACGTACACTGCGCCCCTGGCGGCCGTCTTGTGCCGCGGCGACCCATTGCACCCATGCACGACGGAACCGAGACCGAAATCGAACGCACTGCCGACGCACCGCGCCGGCCCAAGGGCATCTACTTCCTGCCCAACATGATCACGCTGGCCGCGCTCTTCGGCGGTTTCTATGCGGTGGTCATGGCCATGAACGAGCGCTTCGACCTCGCGACCGTGGGCATCTTCGTGGCCATGGTGCTCGACAGCCTCGACGGCCGCGTGGCCCGGCTCACGAACACGCAAAGCGCCTTCGGCGAACAGATGGACTCGCTGGCCGACATGGTGTCCTTCGGCGCGGCGCCCGCGCTCATCGCCTACGAATGGGCGTTGCGTGACCTCGGCCGCTGGGGCTGGATCGCGGCCTTCGTGTACTGCGCCTGCGCCGCGCTGCGCCTCGCGCGTTTCAACGTGAACACCGGCGTGGTCGACAAGCGCTTCTTCCAGGGTCTGCCGTCGCCCGCGGCCGCGGCACTGGTGGCGGGTTTCATCTGGCTCATGCAGGAGACCGGTGTGGCACCCATGGACGTCACCTGGGTGCTCTTCGCCCTCACGCTCTACGCGGGACTCACCATGGTGACCAACGTGCCCTTCTACAGCTTCAAGGACCTGAGCCTGAAAAAGAGCGTGCCCTTCGCGGCGCTGGTGCTCGTGGCGCTGGGGATCGCGGTGATCAACATCCACCCGCCCACCGTGCTGTTCCTGCTGTTCGTGGTGTACGGCCTCTCGGGTTATGGCGTGTACTTCTGGCGCAAGTCCAAGGGCCGGCCCACGAGCGTGATCAGCACGTCGACCGACGAGCCCGACGAGCGCGGCCTGCACGACTGATCGCGCCCATCGTCAACCCCTATCGGGTGCCTGATGGGCTTGTGATACATTGCACCGCATGTTTTCCCAAGCCGCTTCGCTGCTACTACTGGGTGTCCTGATCGGGCAGATGCGGTAGCGCGCGAGCGATTCACACCAAACGGCCCGTTTGCACCCGCAGCGGGCCGTTCGTGTTTCTGGGGCTGCGGGTTCTGTCGAACCGAGAGAGTCCACACCATGCTCAAGCAACCTGCAAGCAAGTACGCCGCCTTCCAGCCCGTCGGCCTCAAGGACCGCACCTGGCCCGATGCCGTCATCCGCAAAGCACCGGTCTGGCTGAGCACCGACCTGCGCGATGGCAACCAGGCGCTGATCGAGCCCATGGACGTGGAACGCAAGCTGCGCATGTTCCGCCAGCTCGTGAAGATCGGCTTCAAGGAGATCGAGGTCGGTTTCCCCTCGGCCTCGCAGATCGAATTCGAATTCGTGCGCCGCCTGATCGAGGAAAACCTGATCCCGGAGGATGTGACGATCCAGGTGCTCACCCAGGCCCGCGAGCCCCTGATCCGCCGCACCTTCGAGGCCTTGCAGGGCGCGCGCAGCGCCATCGTGCACCTCTACAACGCCACCGCACCCATCATGCGCCGGGTGGTGCTCGGCATGGACGAGGACGCGATCGTGGCGCTCGCCACCGACAACGCGCGCCTGTTCAAGCAGCTCGCTGCCGAGCAGCCGGGCACGCGCTGGACCTTCCAGTACTCACCCGAAATGTTCTCGGGCACCGAGCTCGCCTTCTCCAAGCGTGTGGTCGATGCGGTGACCGAGGTCTGGGCGCCCACGCCGGAACACAAGTGCATCGTGAACCTGCCGTCCACGGTGGAGCACAGCACGCCCAACATCTTCGCCGACATGATCGAGTGGATGCACCGCCACCTGGCGCGGCGCGACGCCATCGTGCTCTCGGTGCACCCGCACAACGACCGCGGCACGGGCACCGCCGCGGGCGAATTCGCGCTCATGGCCGGCGCCGACCGCCTCGAGGGCTGCCTGTTCGGCAACGGCGAGCGCACCGGCAACCTCGACATCGTGAACGTGGCGCTCAACCTCTACACGCAAGGCGTGTCGCCCGGGCTCGATTTCTCCGACATCGACGAGATCCGCCGCACCGTGGAGCACTGCAACCAGTTGCCCGTGCACCCGCGCCACCCCTACGTGGGCGACCTGGTCTACACCTCGTTCTCGGGTTCGCACCAGGACGCGATCAAGAAGGCCTTCGCGGCCCGGCAAGACAACGACGTCTGGAACATGCCCTACCTGCCCATCGACCCCAAGGACCTGGGCCGCAGCTACGAGGCCGTGATCCGCGTGAACAGCCAGTCGGGCAAGGGCGGCATCGCCTACCTGCTCGAAACCGAGTACGGCCTTGAACTGCCGCGGCGCCTGCAGATCGAGTTCAGCCAGGTGGTGCAGGCCGTGATGGACACCGAAGGCAAGGAGCTCGTGGCGCGTGACCTGTGGCAGTTGTTCGAACGCGAATACGGCCTGGCCAGCGCGGCGCCGGCCCATGTGAGCACCACCGAGCAGGCCGACGGCCAGGTGCGCGTGGCCGCAGACCTCGACTGGAACGGCCGCGTGATGCCCGTGCAGGGGCAGGGCAACGGTCCCATCGACGCCTTCGTGAGCGCGCTCAACGCCGCCACGGGCCGCCATGTGCGCGTGCTCGACTACCATGAACACGCCATCGGCGCCGGCGCCCAGGCGCAGGCCATGGCCTACATGGAGCTGCGCGTGGACGGGCAGCACACCGTGTTCGGCGTCGGCCGCGACACCAACATCGTGTCGGCCTCGTTCAAAGCCATCGTCTCGGGGCTGCGGCGCGCCGCCCCACGAGCACAATCCGCATCGATCGAACACGCCGCGTCCTGAACGCCGAGCGACCCACCGGAGCCCCACCATGAGCGAACAACTGATCATCTTCGACACCACCCTGCGCGACGGCGAGCAATCGCCTGGCGCCTCGATGACCAAGGACGAAAAGCTGCGCATCGCGCGCCAGCTCGAGCGCCTCAAGGTCGACGTGATCGAGGCCGGTTTTGCCGCCAGCTCGAACGGCGACTTCGAGTCGGTGAAGGCGATCGCCGACACCATCAAGGACTCCACGGTGTGTTCGCTCGCGCGCGCCAACGACCGCGACATCTCGCGTGCGGCCGAGGCGCTCAAGGGCGCGAACCGGGCGCGCATCCACACCTTCATCGCCACCAGTGCGCTGCACATGGAGAAGAAGCTGCGCATGACGCCCGAGCAGGTGCTCGAGCAGGCGCGGCAGTCGGTGCGCTTCGCGCGCAACCTTGTGGGCGACATCGAGTTCAGCCCCGAAGACGGCTACCGCAGCGACGTGGACTTTCTGTGCCGCGTGCTCGAGGCCGTGATCGACGAGGGCGCGACCACGCTCAACATTCCCGACACCGTGGGCTACGCGGTGCCCGAGCTGTATGGCAACTTCATCCGCACCCTGCGCGAGCGCGTGCCCAACTCCGACAAGGCCATCTGGAGCGTGCATTGCCACAACGACCTGGGCATGGCCGTGGCCAACTCGCTCGCGGGCGTGAAGATCGGCGGCGCGCGCCAGGTGGAGTGCACCATCAATGGCCTGGGCGAGCGCGCGGGCAACTGCTCGCTCGAAGAGATCGTGATGGCGGTGCGCACGCGCCGCGACTACTTCGGCCTCACCGTGGGCGTGGACGCCACGCAGATCGTGCCCGCCAGCCGCATGGTGAGCCAGACCACGGGCTTCGTGGTGCAGCCCAACAAGGCCGTGGTGGGCGCCAACGCCTTCGCCCACGCCAGCGGCATCCACCAGGACGGCGTGCTCAAGGCACGCGACACCTACGAGATCATGCGCGCCGAAGACGTGGGCTGGGCCGCGAACAAGATCGTGCTGGGCAAGCTCTCGGGCCGCAACGCCTTCAAGCAGCGCCTGCAGGAGCTTGGCATCGAGATGGAGTCGGAGTCCGAGATCAACACCGCGTTCGCCAAGTTCAAGGAGCTGGCCGACCGCAAGGCCGAGATCTTCGACGAGGACATCCTCGCGCTGGTGAGCGACGAGAGCGTGACGGCCGAGCGCGAGCAGTACGGCCTGGTGTCGCTCTCGCAGCGCAGTGAAACCGGCGAGCGCCCGCACGCCGCCGTGGTGTTCACCGTGGACGGCAAGGAATTCCACGGTGAGGCCGATGGCAACGGCCCGGTCGATGCCTCACTGAAGGCGATCGAGCAGCACGTCAAGAGCGGCGCCGAGCTGCTCCTGTACTCGGTCAACGCCATCACCTCGGGCTCCACCGAAAGCCAGGGCGAGGTCACGGTGCGCCTGCAGCACGGTGGCCGCGTGGTCAACGGCGTGGGTTCCGACCCGGACATCGTGGTGGCCTCGGCCAAGGCCTACCTGAGCGCGCTGAACAAACTCCACAGCAAGGCCGACCGCGTCGCGGCACAGGGCTAAGTTCAAGAAAATCAAGCACTTGGAAGGTCATCGGGCGAAAAGGTCAGAAAAAGGCAGTATGCGTGGCCTTTTTCCTCCGATCGCTCAAGACAACCTTCCAAGTTTTTGATATTGCTGAATTTTTTCGGCGTCCCTATACTCCCGCCAGCGTTGGTCTGAGCCGGAGTGTGGAGTCATGTTGTTGCGTTCGAATGCCCTGAAATCGCTGTGTGCCCTGGTGATGGCCATGGCTGTGCTGGGCGGCACCACGCTGCCCACCGCTGCCCAGGCCTCGACCACCAACGCCAAGACCAAAAAAGCGCAGGTCAAGAAGGTGCCGGTGAAAAAGCCCGTCGCCGCCAAGACCGCCGCGGCCTCGCGCAAGACCGCCACCCGCAAGGTCAGCGTGGCCCGCGCCAAGACGCCCGTGCAGGCGCGTCGCAGCAAGGTGATGCAGCCCACGGCCAAGGCCGGTGCGGTCAAGGTCAGCAGCAGCCACCTGCGCGCCGTCAAGGCCGAGCCCGCTGCCGCGGTGATGCAAACGGCCATCGCCGCACCGTCCCCGTCCATGGCCCCGCGCATGGGCCTGCGCGACAGCGCCGATCACCTCGATTTCAACTCGAACGTCGCGCTGGTCATCGACCAGCAGACGCAGGAAGTGCTGTTCTCCAAGAACGACCACGCGGTGCTGCCCATCGCGTCGCTCACCAAGCTCATGACGGGCCTCGTCGTGGTGGACGAGAAGCTCGACATGAACGAGCCCATCACCATCACGCGCGACGACATCGACACGCTCAAGGGCAGCGGCTCGCGCCTGGCCGTGGGCACCACGCTCACGCGCGGCGAAATGATGCACCTGGCGCTGATGTCGAGCGAGAACCGCGCCGCCAATGCCCTGGGCCGCACCTACCCGGGCGGCATGCGCGAGTTCGTGCGCCTCATGAATGCCAAGGCGGCCCAGCTGGGCATGCACGACACGCGCTACGTCGAGCCCACGGGCCTCTCGAGCGACAACCGCTCGAGCGCGCGCGACCTCGCCACCCTGGTGTCGGCCGCCTACGAGCGGCCGATGCTGCGCGACCTCTCCACCTCGCCCGGCTATGAAGTCGACGTGGGCCGCCGCACCCTGCAGTACAACAACTCGAACCGCCTGGTGAAGAGCCCCGACTGGGACATCGGCCTGCAGAAGACCGGCTACATCTCCGAGGCCGGCCGCTGCCTCGTGATGCAGGCCCGCGTGGCCGGCCGCCAGCTCATCATGGTGTTCCTCGACGCCACCGGCAAACTCGGCCGCCTGCAGGACGCCGAGCGCGTGCGCCGCTGGGTCGAGAACCGCGGCGGTGATGTGCTCACCACCGAGCGCGCCCGCCCGCAGGGCTGATCAGCGCGCGCCGGGCCGCGGCAAGCGGTCGCTCGGGTGGCCGAGCGCGGCGGAGATTTCTGCCGCAGTCGCCTGCAGCCGAGGCAGCCAGCCCTCGTCGATGCGATCGGCCGGGGCCGAGATCGACAAACCCGCCACGAGCTTGCGCTGGTCGTCGTAAATGCCGGCGGCCATGCAGCGCACGCCGAGCTCCAGTTCTTCGTTGTCGCGCGCCACACCGGTCTGGCGGCATTGCGCGAGCTCGCGCTCCAGCGCGGGCAACTGTGTGAGGCTGTTGCGCGTATTGCCTGCGAGGCCGGTGCGCGTGGCGTAGGCGCGCACGCGCGCGGCGTCGTCGTCGGCCAGGAACAGCTTGCCGGTGGAGGTGAGGTGCAGCGGCGCGCGGCCGCCGATGGCGCGAACCACCTGCATGCCCGATCGCTCGCTGTAGGCGCGCTCCACGTACACGATTTCGTCGCCCTGGCGCACGCTCAGGTTCACCGGCTGCTGGATCTGCTTGTGCAGCTCCCGCATCGGGCCCAGCGCCGCGTCGCGCACGTTGAGTCGCGCCTTCACGAGGTTGCCGAGCTCGAGCAGTCGCATCCCCAGGCGGTAGCTGCCGGCCTCGGGGCGGTCGACGAAGCGGCCGATCGTGAGGTCGTTGAGGATGCGGTGGGCGGTCGAGGGGTGCAGACCGGTCTTCTCGCTGATTTCCTTGAGGGAGACCGGCTCCTCTCGCGAGGCGAGCACCTCGAGCAGGTTGAACATGCGCTCGAGCACCTGGACGGTGGGCGCTGACGGGGGGGTGTCGGTTCGCTTGATCATGATCGGGAGTGCAAGCGCCATCTTACGAGATGAAATCGACCCCGTGTGGCCGACGCGGCCCGGATCAGTCTTCCAGGCGTCTCCAGCGGCCGTCCACCAGCCGCTCGTGCGGGCGGAACCCGGCCTTGTAGGCCATCTTCGGGCTCTGCTCGATCCAGTAGCCCAGGTAGACGTGCGGCAGCTCCAGGGCCCGCGCCTGCTCGATCTGCCACAGCACGCTGTAGGTGCCGTAGGCCGCGCGCGCCTCGGGCTCGTAGAAGGTGTAGACGGCCGACAGGCCGTCGTTGAGCACGTCGATGATCGAGACCATGACCAGGCGCGACGGCTCGCCGTTCGCGTCGGGTTCGTGAAACTCCACGAGCCGCGAGTTGACGCGGCTTTGCAGCAGGAACTGCGTGTACTGGTCGACGCTGTCGTGGTCCATGCCGCCGCCGGCGTGGCGGCTGTTCTGGTAGCGCAGGTAGAGCTGGTAGTGCTCGGGCACGAAGCACAGCTTGAGCACGCGCGTGATCAGACCGGCGTGCTGGCGCTGGGCGCGGCGCTGGCTGCGGTTGGGCGTGAAGCCGTTCACCGGCACGCGCAGCGGGATGCAGGCGTTGCAGCCGTCGCAATACGGCCGGTAGGTGAACATGCCGCTGCGCCGGAAGCCGTGCGTGACGAGGTCCGAGTACGCGTCGTTGTGGATGAGGTGGCTGGGCGTGGCCACCTGGGAGCGCGCCTGCCGGCCCGCGAGGTAGCTGCACGGGTAAGGCGCCGTCGCGTAAAACTGCAGCGCCTGGAGCGGGAGTTCCTTGGGGTGCGTCACGCGCCGTCGTCAGAGGTGAGGATTTCGCGCCAGTATAGGGGGCTGAATTCCCAGTGCGGGGCGGGCTGCAGCAATGCCAGACGCACGTGCTGGACGAAGGCGTCGCGCGGCATCAGGCGCCCGCCGAGCGAGGCCAGGTGGGCCGTGTCCTGCTGGCAGTCGATCAGCGTGATGCCGTGCGCGCGGCAAAACGCCACCAGCGCCGCGAGCGCGATCTTGGACGCGTCGCTGCGGCGGCTGAACATGGATTCGCCGAACACCATGCCGCCGAGGTTGACCGCGTACAGCCCGCCGCACAGCTCGCCGTCGATCCAGGTTTCCACGCAATGGGCCGTGCCTGCGCGGTGCAGGCGGGTGTAGGCCTGCACCATGGCCGGCAGGATCCAGGTGCCGCTCTGGCCCTCGCGCGGCGTCTGGGCGCAGGCCTGGATCACGCGCAGGAAGTCGTGGTCGAAGCGCACCTCGAGCCGCTGCTCGCGCAGCAGCTTCTGCAAGGTCTTGCGCAGCGAGCGGTGCAGCCTGAAGCGCGCGGGCTCGAGCACCATGCGCGGGTCGGTGCTCCACCACAGAATGGGCTGGCCCGAGCTGTACCAGGGAAAGATGCCGCGCGCGTAGGCGGCCTGCAGCGTGGGCACATCCAGCACACCACCGGCGGCCAGCAGGCCGGGTGCGGGATCGCTGGGGCCCCAGGCCTGTTCCACCGGCGGAAACGGCTCCCCCGGCTCCAGCCAGGGCAGCGGTCTGGTGGGGGGCGTCTGGGTCATGGCGCTATTGTGCGCAGCGCCCGCCGCGCATCAAGCGCGACCCGTCCAGCGTGAGGGCAGGCAGTGCCACACGAGCAACGCCGCTGTGATGCCGATCACGTCGGCCAGCCAGTCGATCCATTCGCCATAGCGCCAGCCGGTGCCCCACTGCATGAGCTCGATCGCGCCGCCCCAGAGCACGAGCCCGGCCGCCAGCGGCCACACGAGCCGCGGATACGCGAGCAGCCCGAGCGCCGCGAGCCACGCAAAGCCCAGCGCGTGCTGGGCCTTGTCCCAAATGCTCATGACCTGCTGGGGCAGCAGTTGCACGGGGACCAGCGAAGCGATGGTCAGCACGCTGAGGCTGAGCCAGAAGCCGAGGCGGAGCAGGGTGCGCATGGGAGACAGAGCCGTGCCGGATGGCTCGGATTCCAGAAACGACAAAGGCCTTCGGATGAAGGCCTTTGCTGTGTGTTGGGTGGCTCCCCGACCTGGACTCGAACCAGGGACCTGCGGATTAACAGTCCGTCGCTCTACCGACTGAGCTATCAGGGAACAGCCTCAGAGTATAGCGTCATTTTGGGCCGTTTTCGAGTCCGCTCGCACGAACTTGTCAGAAAGCGGTGTCCATCGCCACGCGCAGGGTGCGCGAGGCGCCGGGGAACAGGTAGACGTGTTCGTACTGGTAGGGCGATTCCTGGAAGTAGCGGCGGTCGAACAGGTTGTGGATCGCCACGGTCCAGGTGGTGGGTCGGTTCATGAGGCGCGTGTCGTAGCGCAGCGAGGCGTCCACACGCGTCCACGACGGGATCTTGATCGACTCGTCGGGCAGCACCGTGCGGTTGCCTTCGTGCGAGAGGTGCGCGCCCAGGCGCAGGCCCGGCACCGCGGCCACGCTGTAGCCGAGGTTGGCGCGCAGCACCCATTGCGGCACGTTGGTGGGGCGCTTGCCGTTGAGCGCGGGCGTGAGCACCGAGTCGCGGCGCTCGGCGTCGATCCAGGTCACGCTGGTGTCGTACGACCACGCACCGCTGCGGCGGCCGCCCCCGAGTTCGAGGCCGCGGTGGCGCGCTTCGCCATCGATCACGCGCGTGCACGAGCCCGGCGTGCTGTCGCTGCAGCTGGCGCCGGTGTTGAGGCGGTCGGCCGACACCGGACGCGCCACATTGAACAGCGTGGCGTGCCAGCGCGAGCGGCCGTCGTCGGCCTTGACGCCGATCTCCCACTGGTCGCTCTTGAGCGCGGGCAGGGCCTCGCCGTTGTTGGTGTAGCGCGCGCGGCCCGCCACCACCTCCGACTCCACGCCCTGGCCCCAGCTCGCGTAGGCCGTGTGCACGGGGCTGAGCTTCACGCTCATGGCGAGCCAGGGCGTGGTGAAGTCCTGGCTGTAGTCAGTGGCGCGGCTGCCGTCGGTGCGCACGCTCTGGCGGTCCAGGCGCGTGTGGCGCAGGCCCAGCCAGGTCTGCAGCGCGGGCGTCCACTGGATCACGTCGGTGGCGAAGAACTCGGTGCTGCGTTCGGTGCGGTTGGTGAAGGGGTCGGTGAAGCTCGGGTCGGCGGGCAGCGTGGGCAGCGTGAAAAGGTTGCCCGTGCCCACGGCGGCGTTGTTGTCGGCCTGAGGCTGGCCGCGCACACGCAGCCGGCTGGTGAGCACGCCGGCCGAGAGCTTGTGGCCCACGGCGCCGGTCTCGAACTGGCCGTTGATGCGCCACTGCGCGGCGGTGGTGTTGCGCTTCTCGTTGAGGCTGCGGAAGTCGTAGAGATCGAAGTCGCCGTTGGGGCAGTAGCGGTCGGCATAGTAGGTGCCGCTGCCGGCGTCGAAGCAGCCGAACGGGTAGGCGAGGAAGTCGTCGGTGCGCAGGCGCTGCGTGCCGAGCTGGGCCTGCCAATTCCAGCGCGCGTCGATGGCCTGGGTGTAGCGCAGGCTGCCGCTGAAGTTGCGGAAGTCCACTGGCTGGCTCCAGGGCTGGGTGTTGATGTTGATCTTGGGGTCGGCCGGCGGCAGCGCGTTGCCGAGCAGGCTCAGGCCCGGCACGCTGGGCTGGCGGCGGCGCGAGAGTTCGAACTCGGCTTCGAGCAGGCTGTCGCGCGAGAGGCGCGCGTCGACCGCGAGCGCGGCCAGGCCGCGCCAGCCCTCGGTGCCGCGCGCCTCGCCCTTGAGCCGTTCGCCCGCGAGGTTGAGGCGGTAGCCGAAGTCGCCTTCGGCGAGCCGGCCGCCCAGGTCGAGGTGGGTGAGCGCATTGCCGTTGCTGTTGACCTCGGCGCGCAAGCGGCGCAGCGGCTCGTTGGTGGGGCGCTTGACCACGGCGTTGAACAGGCCGCCGGGCGCGCTGGTGCCAGCCTGAATGCCGCTGGTGCCCTTGAGCAGTTCCACACGCTCGAGGTGTTCGAGCGAGAGGCTGGTTTCGGCACTGATGGGCAGGCCGTCGCGGCGGTAGTTGTAGCTCGGGTCGAGCACGAAGCCGCGCACGCTCGCGTAGTCGTAGTAGCCCGCGGCGTTGTAGGCGTCGCCCACCGAGCTGTCGAAGCGGTAGAGGTCGCGCAGCGTGCGCGCGCCGCTGTCGGCGATGGCATCGCTGCCGACCACGGTGGCGCTCACCGGGGTCGACGACAGCGGCTGGTCGCCGAAGCCGGTGACGTCGGCCGTGGCGTCTTGCGCGGCGCTGCGGATGGTGACGGGCGCGAGCGTGGTGTCGGCGCGCGGGGCGGGCTGGGCGGGCTGGGCGTGCGCGGTGGCGCACAGCGCGGCCGCGAGGGCCACGGGGAGCAGACGGAATCGGTTGTGCGTTGCCATGTGGTGGGTCCGGTGACGGTCCATGGCAGGTGGGCGTGGCGGGCGGCCGGGGCCGCACGGCGTGCGGTGGCTGCTTCGCTGCTGCTTCCCTGCGCGAGGATTACCTCAATCAGGTTCGAAGGGACTCTCTCAGTCGCGGCCGGCGAAGGCCACAACACCCCTAGCGGATGCGTTGGTGAAAACGCGCGCGGATTGTATCGGGCCCTAGCCCGGAGCGACGCCCAGCAGCCGTTTGAGCCTGGGGCTTGTGGTGGTGTACTGCAGCGGCAGGCGCTCGTCGGGGCGCAGCTGCGCGGCCGCGGCGAAGGCCGCGAGTGTGGCCTCGTGGAAGCCGCAGAGGATCAGCTTCTTCTTGCCCGGGTAGGTGTTGATGTCGCCCACCGCGAACAGGCCCGCCTCGCTGGTTTCGCAGCTCTCGGGCTGGACCACGAGCTGCTTGCGCTCCATCGCCAGGCCCCAGTCGGCCACCGGGCCCAGGCGGGGCGACAGGCCCAGCGCCACCAGCAGGTGGTCGAGCGCCAGGGTTTGCGGCTGGCCTTGCGGGTCGAGCAGCTCGAGCGCCTGCAGCCGCCCGGCCTGGGCGCGCAGGCCCGTGGGCTGGCCCACCACGAGCGCGATGCGGCCTGCGGCGATCGCGGCCTGCACGCGTTCGAGCGCGGCCGGGTCGTCCGAGCCCAGCACCTCGCGGCGGTGCAGCAGGCTCAGGCGCGCGGGCGGGGCGGGGCTGTCGAGCAGGCGCAGGGCCCAATCGATCGCGAGGTCGTCGCCGCCGTGCACCACCACGTGCCGGCCCGCGAAGGCCGCGGGGTCGTCGAGGCGGTGCTGCACCTGGGCGGGCTCGAAGGCCTCGATGCCTTCGAGCTTGAGGCGTTTGGGCTGGAACGCGCCCACGCCCGCGGCGATGAACACGGTGCGCGCGAGGAAGGTGGTGCCGGCGCTGCTGCCCACGCGCCAGCGCTGGTCGGCCTCGCGCTGCAGCGTGGTCACCGACTGTCCCAGGTGCAGGGTGGGCGCGAACGGCCGCACCTGCTGCTGCAGGCGCTGCACCAGCTCACGGCCGGTGCAGACCGGCAGGCCGGGGATGTCGTAGATCGGTTTGTCGGGGTAGAGCTCGGCGAGCTGGCCACCCAGGTGCGGCAAGGCGTCGATCACCTGCGCCGCGATGCCCTGCAGGCCGAGCTGGAACACCTGCCACAGGCCTGCCGGGCCGGCGCCGATCACCAGGGCATCGGTTTCGATCGGCGCAATGTCGGACATCTCAGCGGATCAGCTCGCCGAGTTTGCCGGTGCGGTCTTTCCACTCCTCGGCGTCGGGCAGCGGGGCCTTGCGCTTGGTGATGCTCTTCCAGGTGGGCAGCTTGGCGAGCTCGGCGTTGAGCTCGGTCATGTGAAGCTGGTCCTTGGGCAGGTCTTCTTCCGCGTAAATCGCGCTCACCGGGCACTCGGGGATGCAGACCGCGCAATCGATGCACTCGTCGGGGTCGATCGTGAGGAAGTTCGGACCTTCGCGGAAGCAGTCCACGGGGCAGACATCGACGCAGTCGGTGTATTTGCAGCGGATGCAGGCTTCGGTGACGACGTGGGTCATGGTGGGGTGGGCGGGAATTCGGAAAACAGCGATTTTACGGCGGGCTCAGCGCACCAGCACCGCGGCGGCCGTGCGGTGGCTGGCGGTGTCCACGAGCACCAGCGCACCGAGGGCGCGCGAGCGCACGAAGGGCTGCACCGCGAGCGGCTCCTGCAGCGCGAGCTCCACGTGGCCGATGGCGTTGGGCGGCAGCTCGGTGGCGTCGTGCTCGGCCAGGGTGTGGATGTCGAGCTGGTGCACGATGCGCTTGACCTTGGCCTTGACCCAGCGGTGCCCGTGCAGCGCCCAGTAGGTGCGGCCGGGCAGCAGGGGCTCGTCGTCGAGCCAGGCCAGGGTGGCGGCGATCTCGCGCTGCGGCGCGAGCGACTCGCCGGCCTCGTCCACGGCCAGCAGCCAGTCGCCGCGCGAGACGTCGAGCTCGCGGTCGAGCACGATGCCCGCGCTGTGGCCCGCGGCCACGGTGCCGGGCTGGCGCACGTGGTCGAGCACCTGGGCCACGACGGCGGTCTGGCCGTGGGGCGCCACGCGCACGCGCTGGCCCGCGGCGAGCGTGCCCGCGGCCACGCGGCCCCAGAACACGCGGCGGCCCTGCGAGGTGTCCGACGAGGACGAGAACTTCTCCACCCACTGCACCGGAAAGGCCAGCGGCAGCGCGGCGTCGGGCGCGGTCACGGGCAGCTGTTCGAGCAGTTCGAGCAGCGTAGGGCCCTGGTAGCCGCACCAGCCGGCGGCCTCGGGGCCGTCGACCACGTTCCAGCCCTTGAGGGCCGACACCGGCACCACGGCCTTGAAGGCGAGTTCGGCCTGCACGGCGAAGGCGCGCAACGCGGCACCGATGTGCGCGAAGGCCAGGGCGCTGTCTTCCACGGCGTCGAGCTTGTTCACCGCGAACACCACGGAGGGCACGCGCAGCAGCTTGAGCAGCAGGCTGTGGCGGCGCGTCTGCGGCAGCAGCGCGAGCGCGGGGTTGCGCCAGTCGAGCTTGGTGGCGTCGACCAGCACCACCGCGGCGTCGGCGCTGCTCGCGGCCGTGACCATGTTGCGCGTGTACTGCTCGTGGCCGGGGGCGTCGCCGATGATGAACTTGCGCGCCTCGGTGCTGAAGTAGCGGTAGGCCACGTCGATGGTGATGCCTTGCTCGCGCTCGGCCGACAGGCCGTCGGTGAGCAGGGCGAGGTCGGTCTGGCCCTGGCGCTGCACGCCGGCCAGGTGGTCCTGCAGCACGGCCTTGCTGTCCACCAGCAGGCGGCCGATCAGGGTGCTCTTGCCGTCGTCGACGCTGCCGCAGGTGATCAGGCGCAGCGCGGCGCGGGTGTCTTCGGCGACGGGGGTGGCGGTGGCGGTGCTCATCAGAAGTAGCCCTCTTTCTTGCGGCGCTCCATCGAGGCGTCGCTGGTCTTGTCGTCCATGCGCGTGGCGCCGCGCTCGCTGACCTCGGCGGCCAGGGTCTCGATCACGATGTCCTGGGGCGTCGCGGCGGTGCTCTCCACCGGGCAGGTGCAGGTGATGTCACCCACGGTGCGGAAACGCACGTCGCGCAGCTCCACCCGCTCGCCCTCGCGCGGCGGGGTGAGTTCGGTCACCGGCACGAGCAGGCCGCGGCGGTCCACCACTTCGCGGCGGTGCGTGTAGTAGATCGAGGGCAGGGCGATGTTTTCGCGCGCGATGTACTGCCACACGTCGAGCTCGGTCCAGTTGCTGATGGGGAACACGCGGAAGTGCTCGCCGCTGTGCAGCCGGGTGTTGAACAGGGTCCAGAGCTCGGGGCGCTGGGCCTTGGGCTGCCACTGGCCGAAGCTGTCGCGGTGCGAAAAGATGCGCTCCTTGGCGCGCGCCTTTTCCTCGTCGCGGCGCGCGCCGCCGATCAGCGCGTCGAAGCGGAATTCCTCGATCGCTTCGAGCAGCGTGACCGACTGGTGCACGTTGCGGCTCTCGCCCGGGTGGGCCAGGCGCACCGTGCCGCGCTTCATCGAGTCTTCCACGCTGCGCACGATCAGCTCGGCGCCCAGCTCCTGGGCGCGCTGGTCGCGGAAGTCGGTCACCTCGGGGAAGTTGTGGCCGGTGTCGATCATCAGCAGCGGGTAGGGGATGCGGCCCGCGCCAAAGGCCTTCTCGGCGCACTTGAGCATCACCAGCGAGTCTTTGCCGCCCGAGAACAGCAGCGCGGGGCGTTCGAAGGCGCCGGCCACTTCGCGCAGGATGAAGATGGTTTCCTCTTCGAGCGCGTCGAGGTGGGCGTTGCTCAGCTGGTGGGCCGAGGCCTGCATCTCGTGCGAATCGTGCGAATCGTGCAAAAGGGCGGTTTCGACCACGGCGGGTTCGGTGCGGGCGTTCATGCGGGGGTCCGATCAAGAGAGGACACGGCGGCTTGCACATGCAGGCCGCATTCCTTGGCGCTTTCCTGCTCCCACCACCAGCGGCCGGCGCGGAAGTCCTCGCCGACGCTGATGGCGCGGGTGCAGGGCTCGCAGCCGATGCTGGGGAAGAAGCGGTCGTGCAGTTCGTTGTAGGGCAACTGGTGCGTGGCGATGAAATGCCACACATCGCCCCAGGTCCAGTCGACCAGGGGGTTGAGCTTCACGCGCGCGGGCTCCTGCACCACCTCGCCCACGTCGGCGCGTGCGTTCGACTGCTCGCGGCGCAGGCCGGTGATCCAGCCGTCGTGGCCGTCGAGGGCGCGCGCCAGCGGCTCCATCTTGCGCACGTCGCAGCAGGCCTTGCGCAGCTCGATGCTGCGGTACATCGCGTCGTCGCCGTTCTGGCGCACGAAGTGCACCACGGCTTCGTGCTGCGGGCGGAACACGCGCACGGCGGTGGCGTAGCGCTGCTCGATCCGCGGGATCAGCGCCAGGGTTTCGGCGTGCAGCTTGCCGGTGTCGAGCACGAACACGCTGGCCTCGATGCCGGCCAGGTGGATCAGGTGCGTGACCACCATGTCTTCGGCGCCCAGGCTGGATGCCTGGGTCAGCCGCGGGTGCAGCGCGGCCTGCGCCTGCAGCAGTGCAATGGCGCGCTGCACCTTGGTGTCGAAATCGGCCGAGGGGCGGTCGTAGAGGTCGATGGCACTCATGGGGCGGTCCTCAGGCGGCGGCGGCTGATGCGGCGGTTTGTGGCGCGGTGTGCACCGCATCGCCCTGGTAGAAGCCGGGGTAGTGCGCGAGCAGGCGCTGCGCGTGGGCCAGGTCCTGGCCCGCGGCCAGCACGGCCTGCGTGAAGCCGCTGCGCTGCATCTGCAGCACCTGGTCGATCAGCACGTCGCCGGTGGCGCGGATCTCGCCCGTGAAGCCCAGGCGGCGGCGCAGCAGAAAGGCCTGGCTGAAGGCGCGGCCGTCGGTGAACTTGGGGAATTGCAGCTCCACCACGCGCACGCCCGTGAGGTCGGTCTCGCGCGGGTCGTCGGTGTTGGCGAGCACGCGGCGCTCGGCCTCGCTCTCGGCGGGGGTGAAGCGGTCGGCCAGGAAGAGTTCGATGGTCATGGCGCGGTCCTCAGGCGGTTTCGGTCGTGCGCGCGGTGGCGCTGCGCACCGCGTTGGCGGCGGTCTTGAACGGCTCGATGCCGACGCGGCGCAGCGTGGCGATGAAGGTCTCGTCGGCCTCGCGCTGCGCGCGGTAGGTGTCGAGCACGGCTTCGAGCACCTCGGGCACTTCGCTGGCGGCGAACGAGGGGCCGATCACCTTGCCCGGCGTGGCCGCGCCCGACAGGCGCGTGCCGTCGGAGCCGCCCAGCGTCACCTGGTACCACTCCTGGCCGTCCTTGTCGACGCCGAGGATGCCGATGTGGCCGCTGTGGTGGTGGCCGCAGCTGTTGATGCAGCCGCTCATGTGCAGGTCGATCTCGCCCAGGTCGTGCAGCTCGTCGAGGTCGGTGTAGCGCGAGAGCACGGCCTGTGCGATCGGCAGCGAGCGCGCGTTGGCGAGGTCGCAGAAGTCGCCGCCGGGGCAGGCGATCATGTCGGTGAGCAGGCCGATGTTGGGTTTGGCCAGGCCGAGCCGGCGCGCCTCGCGCCAGAGCTCGGGGAGCTGGTCGCAGCGCACCCAGGGCAGCAGCAGGTTCTGCTCGTGCGTCACGCGCGCTTCGCCGCTGGAGAAGCGGTCGGCCAGGTCGGCCGCGCGTTCGAGCTGTTCGGCGGTGGCGTCGCCGGGCGCCTGGCCCACGCGCTTGAACGACAGCGTGACGGCGCGCAGGTCGGGGTTCTGGTGCGGCTTCACGTTGCGCGTGAGCCAGCGGCTGAACTCCAGGTCGTCCTCGGCCGCGGCCTTGAGGATGTGGGCGATCTTGGCATCGGCGCTCTTGCGGTCGCAGCTCGCGGGCGGCGGCGCGAAGAAGGCGGTGAGGCGGTCGAGCTCGGCCTGGGTGATGGTGTGCGGCGCGCCGTCTTTGTCGAGGATGTCGCGGTACTCGGCTTCCACCGCATCGGCGAAGGCCTGGCCTTCGGCCTTCACGAGGATCTTGATGCGCGCCTTGTAGGCGTTGTCGCGGCGGCCGAAGCGGTTGTAGGCACGCACGATCGCTTCGAGGTAGTTGCGCATCTGGTGCCAGGGCAGGAACTCGCGGATCACCGTGCCGATGATGGGCGTGCGGCCCATGCCGCCGCCCACGCGCACCTGGAAGCCCAGCTCGCCGTCCACGTTGTGCCACAGGCGCAGGCCCACGTCGTGCCAGGGCGTGGCGGCGCGGTCTTCGCGCGCGCCGGTGATGGCCACCTTGAACTTGCGCGGCAGGAAGGCGAACTCGGGGTGCAGCGTGCTCCATTGGCGCAGCAGCTCGGCGAAGGGGCGCGGGTCGGCCACCTCGTCCACGGCGATGCCCGCGAGCGCATCGGTGGTGGTGTTGCGGATGCAGTTGCCGCTGGTCTGGATGCCGTGCAGGCCCACCGAGGCCAGCAGGTCCATCACGTCGGCCGAGCGCTCGATCGGGATCCAGTTGAACTGCACGTTGGAGCGCGTGGTGAAGTGCGCGGTGCGGTCGGGCAGCGAGGGCACGTCGGCCAGCGCGGCGTTGGCCTTGCTGGTGTCGTGCGCTTCCTTGTGGTCGAACTCGCGCGCCACGCGGGCCAGCACGCGCAGCTGTTCGCTGTTGATGTCGCCGTAGGGCACGGCCACGCGCAGCATGGGCGCGAAGCGCTGGATGTACCAGCCGTTCTGCAGGCGCAGCGGCTTGAAGGCGTCGTCGGACAGGGTGCCGGCCTGCCAGCGCTGGAGCTGGTCGCGGTACTGGGCGGCGCGCAGTTGGACGAATTGGCGGTCGAAGTCGTTGTAGCGGTACATGGCGGAGCGTGGGGGAAATCAGATCGCGATCAGCTTGAGGCCGGCGTAGCCGATCAGCACGGACAGGCCCGATCGCACCAGCCGCTCGGGCGTGCGGTGCACCAGGCGCGTGCCCAGCCAGATGCCGGGCAGCGAGCCGCACAGCAGCAGGCCCAGCAGGTGCCAGTCGACCGAGCCCAGGCTGGCGTGGCCCAGGCCGGCCAGCAGCGTGAGCGGCACGGCGTAGGCGATGTCGGCGGCCACGATGCGCGGCAGCGGCAGCAGGGGAAACAGCAGCAGCAGCACCGACACGCCGATGGCGCCGGCGCCCACCGAGGTCAGCGTGACCAGGGTGCCGATGAGCGCGCCGAACAGCACCGGCAGCGCGGGGTGGCGCGCGCGCATGGCCTGGTCGAGGTCGGCGTGGTTCAACTGGCGCGGCAGCTGGCGGCCGCGCGCGGCCTTGTAGAACATGGCCAGCGCGGTGAGCACCAGCGCCACGCCCAGCGTCAGCGTCATGGCCTTTTGCACCGGTGCGCTCGCGGGCCCCACGCGGTGCAGGGTGTAGAGCGTGAGCGCGGCGGCCGGCAGGCTGCCCGCCGACAGCCAGGCCACCACGCGCCAGGGCACGAGCTTTTGCCGCGCCAGGCTCAGGGTGCCGCCGGCCTTGGTGGTGGCCGCGAACAGCAGGTCGGTGCCCACGGCCAGGTAGGGCTTGACGCCGAAGAAGAAGATCAGGATCGGCGTCATGAGCGAGCCGCCGCCCACCCCTGTGAGCCCCACGATGAGGCCCACGGCGAATCCGGCGATGACGATGGCGTACTCGGGCATGGCCGGCACTGTAGGCAGCACGGCTTATTCGGCGAACTACATTTTTCTCATGCGCCTATAGCTGGCTGGAATAAGCCGGTGGCCGGACCGGGGCGTGAACAAGCGCACGGCGGCCCGGGCCGTTCGCGGAACCACCGGGAAACCGGTCCGCGGGGCACTACCATCGCGGACCATGCTGGGTGCTGGTGTGCTGGTTCAGGTGATCGGGTTCACGGACGTGGAGCGCCACGCCCTGAACACCGTTTTTCGTTTGTCGCGCGAGCGCGAGGTGGTCTATGCGCCCTGGAACGGCACCGGCCCCACGGGCGAGCCGCCCCCGGTGCTGCTGGTGGACGGTGACTGCGCCGAGGCGGTGCTGTCGTCGGCCCGCGCGCCGCACGAAAGCCAGCGCCTGATCTGGGTGGGCAGTGACGCGCCCGACCACGCCTGGCGCGTGCTGGAGCGCCCCATCAGCTGGGCCGACCTGCTGCACGATCTCGACGCGGTCTTCGCCGCCACCCAGAGCGATTCGGGCCTGCTCGATCTGGACGTGACCCAGCCCGCGCCGCTGGACATCGACGTCGGCAACTTCCCGCAGAGCGCGGTGCGCCGCGCCCTGGTGGTGGGCGTGGGCGAGGAAGAGGGCCTGTACCTGCGCACCCGGCTGTCGCTGGCGGCCGTGCCCTTCGTGGACGAGGCGCGCACCACCGAACGCGCGGCCGAGTGCATTTCGCAGTTCGACTACCTGTGCGGGGTGTTCAACCTCGACGACCACCACATCGACGCCTGGGGCCTGATGCAGCTCTTTCGCGAGCGCTACCCCCAGGCCATGACGCTGGCCATCACCGAGCTGGCCAGCCCGCGCGGCGGCTGGTGGCGCCGCCGCCGCGTGCAGCAGCACACCCGGCGCCTGGGCGTGTCGGCGGTGCTGCCGCGGCCGCTGCAGCCGCCGGTGGTGTCGCAGTGGCTGGACATGCTCTGAAGCCCGGGCCGCTGTAGGCCGGGCGCGCCGCCGCTCAGCCGGGCCCGCGCCGGGCCGCGCGCCAGGCGAAGCGTGCCGGGTCGATCGCGTCGCGCAGGTCGGCCTCCAGCGGCAGCGGTGCGCCGTCGATGGCCGAAGCCAGCCATTCCCCCGCGAACGCGGCCAGCGAGAGGCCGCGCGAACCGAAGGCGCAGCACAGGTGCAGGCCGTCCAGGCGCGGCAGGGCCGCGAGCGCGGGCCAGCGCTGCGGGCGTTCGGGCCAGGCCGCGGTGTCGGGCGCGGCGCCGATCAGCGGCAGCCGGTCGAGCGAGGCGCAGCGCACCCCGGCCCAGCCCAGCAGCCGGCCCGCGGCGAGATCGCCCGCCATGGCCTCGGCCGCGGCGGGCGAGAGCGGGCGCAGCCGCTCGAGGTTCTCGTGGTGGGCGGCGGCGTCGAGCGCGGTGTCGGTGGCGCCGCGGCGAAAGGTCGAGCCAATGGCCCAGATGCGCTCGGGCCACAGGGGGGGCAGTCCGGGGTCGTGAAAATCGGGCACGAACACGCCGTCGTCGCGCTGCGGGCGTTCGGCCAGCGCCGGCCCTTGCAGCGGGCCCAGGCTCAGCTGGCCCTGCACCGGTCGCAGCGGCAGCGCCAGGCCCAGGGCGTCGGTGGGGGCGCGGCTGCCCAGCGCGGCGGCCAGCACCACGGTGGCGCTGCGCGCGAGCTCGGCCCCCGCCGCATCGAACAGGCGCCAGCCGCCGTCCACGCGTTCCAGCCGCGCCAGGCGCGCGCCCAGGCGCAGCGAAAGGCGGCCGCTCGCGCGGGCTTCGTCGACCCAGGCCTGCACCAGCGCGCCCGGGCGCACCAGGGTGGCCGGGTGGCGGCCGGGATCATGGCCGTGGTTGTCGACCTCGGTGGGCCACCAGCCGCGGCCCGGCGGCAGCAGGCGTTCGAGCTCGGCGCGCATCCGCGGCACACCGAGCGCGGTCAGGCGCGACAGGGGCGTGGGCGAGCGTGTCACGTGCGGGCTCAGCATGCCCACGGGCAAGGCCGAGGCGCCGTCGGCGGGGCGATCGCCCGCGCTCAGCAGCTGCACGGTCCAGCCGCGGCGCACCAGGTGTGCGGCCACGGCCGCACCCGCCAGGCCGGCGCCCACGACACAGGCGTGGCGGGGATCGTGTTGCATGTCAGAAAGCAAGAGGCCCGCTCGCGGCGGGCCTGCAAGGCTGGGGGCGGGCGCTCAGGGCGCCGTGGGCGGCACGAAGCCGGCGGCCGCGTCCGCGCCTTCGCCGAAGAAGTGCTTTTCCATCTGCCGCGCCAGGTACTGGCGGGCACGCGCGTCGGCCAGGTTCAGGCGGTTCTCGTTGAGCAGCATGGTCTGGTGGCGCAGCCAGGCGGCCCAGGCTTCCTTGCTCACGCTTTCATAGATCTTCTTGCCCAGCTCGCCGGGGTAGGGGGGAAAGTCCAGGCCTTCGGCTTCCTTGCCCAGCTTGATGCATTGAACCATTCGTGCCATCGGGGTGTCCTTGTCGTGGGCCGGCGCGTTATGCGGCCGAGTTATATCGGATGGAATAAACGATTCGTTCGTGTTCGAGGCCGGCTGCGGCAAGATGCGCGCCGAGCGTCGCGGTCGATCGTCCGAGGGCCTGCACTGTAGCAAGCTTTGATCTGCCACAAGCCCGTGAGGGTCGGCGCTGCGGCCCTGGCGGGGCCGCTTTTTACAATACCCCTGTCGCCCCTCGCGGGGCCTACCTGTTTCCCACCATGAGTGCATTCAACGAAGAGCGCGTGCTGAGCGTTCACCACTGGACCGACCGCCTCTTCAGCTTCACCACCACGCGCGACACCTCGCTGCGTTTTTCCAACGGCCACTTCACCATGATCGGCCTGCGCGTGGACGGCAAGCCGCTGCTGCGCGCCTACAGCATCGTGAGCCCGAACTGGGCCGAGCACCTGGAATTCCTGAGCATCAAGGTGCAGGACGGCCCGCTCACCTCGCGGCTGCAGCACATCCAGCCCGGCGACACCGTGATCGTGGGCAAGAAGCCCACGGGCACCCTGCTGATCGACTACCTGCTGCCCGCCAAGCGCCTGTACCTGCTGGGCACGGGCACGGGCCTGGCGCCGTTCATGAGCATCATCCGCGACCCCGAGACCTACGAGCGCTACGAGCAGGTGGTGCTGATCCACGGCGTGCGCCAGGTCAAGGAACTCGCCTACCGCGAGCTCATCACAGAGACGCTCAAGCAGGACGAATTCCTCGGCGACATGGTCAAACAGAAGCTGCTCTACTACCCGACGGTCACGCGCGAACCCTTCATGCACCAGGGCCGCATCCCGCAGCTGCTGGCCGACGGCGTGATCGCCAAGGACCTGGGCATTCCCCCGCTCAACCCCGCCGAAGACCGCGTGATGATCTGCGGCAGCCCCGAGATGCTGCGCGACCTCAAGGCCTTGTGCGAGAAGCTGGGCTTCAAGGAAGGCAATACCACCACGCCGGGTGACTTCGTCATCGAGCGTGCGTTCGTGAGCTGAGCGCGCCATGAGCGCCTTGCTCGCCTGGCCCGCGCAGCGGCCCCGTCAGGTGCTGGCCCTGGTGGCCGCGGTCTGCGTGGCCCTGCTGGCCTTCGGCATGGTCCTGCAGCACGTGGTGGGGCTCGAGCCCTGTCCCATGTGCATCGTGCAGCGCTACGCGCTGATCCTGGTGGCGGTGCTGGCCGCGCTGGCCGCCAGCCTGAAGTCGCGCGGCGCGCGCCAGGTGGGCGTGGGCCTCATGGGCCTGTTCGCGGGCTTCGGTGCCTTCACCGCGGCGCGCCAGAGCTGGCTGCAGTGGAACCCGCCCGAGATCCTCTCGTGCGGGCGCGACTTCTTCGGGATGATCGAGGCTTTTCCGCTGGGCCGAGCGATCCCCATGATCTTCCGCGGCAGCGGCGACTGCTCGAAGATCGACTGGACCTTTCTCGGCCTGACGATCGCGAACTGGTCGTTCCTGTGGTTCGTGGCCTTCACGCTGCTGGCGCTGGGCCTCTTGTTGGCCCGCCCGGCGCGCTGAGCACGCGCGGCCTCAGAGCTTTTTCATCAGGACCTGGCTGCGCCGGTCCCAGTTGTACTTGCGCTTGCGCGCCTCGGGCAGCCAGTCGGCCCCCACCTGCACGAAACCGCGCTTGACGAACCAGTGCATGGTGCGCGTGGTGAGCACGAAGATGCTCTGCAGGCCCTGGGCCTTGGCGCGCGCCTCGATGCGCTTGAGCAGCCGTTCGCCGTCGCCCTGGCTCTGCGATTGCGGTGACACGGTGAGCGCGGCCATCTCGCCCGTGCGTTCCTCGGGGTAGGGGTAGAGCGCGGCGCAGCCGAAGATCACGCCGTCGTGTTCGATGATGGTGTAGTAGCCCGCGTCGCGCTCGATCTCGTGGCGGTCGCGCTTGACCAGGGTGCCGTCTTTTTCGTAGGGCTCGATCAGCGCCACGATGCCGCTCACGTCGTCGATGGTGGCTTCGCGCACGCTCTCGAGCTTCTCGTCGACCACCATGGTGCCGATGCCGTCGTGGGTGTAGATCTCCAGCAGCAGCGCGCCGTCGACCGCGAAGGGCAGGATGTGGCTGCGCTCCACGCCGCCCTGGCAGGCGCGGATGCAGTGCTGCAGGTAGAAGGCGGTGTCGGTGGGGTGCTCGGCCTTGGGCAGGCCGGCCAGCAGGCGCTGGGCATCGGCCAGCGGCAGCTCGGTGTCGATCTCGCTGTCGGGGTCGGCCGCGTCCACGCGGATGCCCGGGATCTCGGTGAGGAACATCAGCTTGTCGGCCTGCAGCGCCACGGCCACCGAGGTCGCCACGTCTTCCATGGTGAGGTTGAAGGCCTCGCCCGTGGGCGAGAAGCCGAAGGGCGAGAGCAGCACCATGGCGCCCATGTCGAGCGTGCGCTGGATGCCGTCGGTGTCGACCTTTCGCACCAGGCCCGAGTGCATGAAGTCCACGCCGTCGATCAGGCCCACCGGGCGCGCGGTGATGAAGTTGCCCGAGATCACGCGCACCGTGGCGCCGGCCATGGGCGTGTTGGGCAGGCCCTGGCTGAACGCGGCCTCGATCTCGTAGCGCAGCTGGCCCGCGGCCTCTTGCGCGCAATCGAGCGCCACTTCGTCGGTGATGCGCATGCCGTGCGAGTAGCGCGCCTCGTGGTTCTTCAGGCGCAACTGCTCGTTCACTTGCGGCCGGAAGCCGTGCACCAGCACGATCTTCACGCCCATGCTCTGGATCAGCGCGAGGTCCTGCACGAGGTTCTGCAGCTTGCCCGCCGCAATCGCTTCACCCGCGATGCCCACCACCAGCGTGTTGCCGCGGTGCTTGTGGATGTAGGGCGCGACCGAACGGAACCACGGGACGAAGGTGAAGTTGAAGACGTTGGACATCGCAGGCGGGCGGGCAGGTCGGGTTCCGGGTGAGCGGGATAATCGCGGGTTGCCGATTGTGTCCCAAGTCCCTGTCTTGCCCGCCTTGTCCGCCGCCGCCCTCCGCCTCGAGTTCCCCGAATCGCTGCCCGTGTCCGCGCGCCGGCACGAGATCGAGGCCGCCATCCGCGAGCACCAGGTGGTCATCGTGTGCGGCGAGACCGGCTCGGGCAAGACCACGCAGCTGCCCAAGATCGCGCTCGCCATGGGGCGCGGCAAGCTCAACGCGAAACCGGGCGAACGCGGCCGTCTGATCGGCCACACCCAGCCGCGCCGCATCGCCGCGAGCTCGGTGGCCAAGCGCATCGCCGAAGAGCTGCAGACCCCGCTGGGCGAGGTGGTGGGCTACAAGGTGCGCTTCCAGGACCGGCTCTCGCGCGACGCGTCCGTCAAGCTCATGACCGACGGCATCCTGCTCGCCGAGACGCAGACCGACCCGGACCTCAAGGCCTACGACACGATCATCATCGACGAGGCCCACGAGCGCAGCCTCAACATCGACTTCCTGCTGGGCTACCTGCGCCAGCTGCTGCCGCGCCGGCCCGACCTCAAGCTCATCGTCACCTCGGCCACGATCGACGCCGACCGCTTCGCCGAGTACTTCGCCTCGGCCCGGGGCAAGGCGCCCGTGCTCATGGTCTCGGGCCGCACCTATCCCGTGGAGGTGCGCTGGCGACCCTTCGAGGAAAGCCGCGAGTACGACCTGAACAACGCCATCGCCGACGGCGTGGACGAGCTCTGGCGCGGCGGGCAGGGCGGCGACATCCTGGTCTTCCTGCCCGGCGAACGCGAGATCCGCGAGGCCGCCGACCACCTGCGCAAGCACCTCGCGCACCAGCCGCTGCACCGCAACGCCGAGGTGCTGCCGCTCTTCGCGCGCCTGAGCCAGGCCGAGCAGGACCGCATCTTCCAGCCGCACGGCCAGCGCCGCATCGTGCTCGCCACCAACGTGGCCGAGACCTCGCTCACGGTGCCCGGCATCCGTTACGTGATCGACGCCGGCACCGCGCGCGTGAAGCGCTACAGCTTCCGCCAGAAGGTCGAGCAGCTGCTGGTCGAGCCCATCAGCCAGGCCGCGGCCAACCAGCGCGCCGGCCGCTGCGGCCGCGTGGCCGACGGCATCTGCATCCGCCTCTACGACGAGGCCGACTTCAACGGCCGCCCGCGCTTCACCGACCCCGAGATCCTGCGCAGCTCGCTCGCGGGCGTGATCCTGCGCATGAAGGCCCTGCACCTGGGCGCGGTGGAAGACTTCGCCTTCGTCGACGCGCCGCAGCGCCGCGCCATCGCCGACGGCTACCAGCTGCTCGCCGAACTTGGCGCGGTCGATGAGGCCAACGAACTCACCGACATCGGCCAGGCCTTGTCGCGCCTGCCGCTCGACCCGCGCGTGGGCCGCATGATCCTGGCCGCGCGCGACGCGGGCGCGCTCGACGAGGTGCTGGTGATCGCCGCCGCGCTCAGCGCGCAGGACGTGCGCGACCGCCCGATCGACAAGCAGGCCCAGGCCGACCAGGCGCATGCCAAGTTCGACGACGACAAGAGCGAGTTCGTCGGCACGCTCAAGCTCTGGAAGTGGCTCGAAGACAGCAAGGGCGGCCACGGCACCGACCACAAGCTCAGCCACCGCCAGTACGAGAACCTGCTGCGGGAAAACTTCATCAACGTGCGTCGCGTGCGCGAATGGCGCGACACGCACAACCAGCTGCACACCGTGGTGAGCGAGCAGGGCTGGCGGCTCAACACCGCGCCCGCCAGCTACGAGCAGCTGCACTGCGCCATGCTCGCGGGCCTGCTCGGCAACATCGGCTGCAAGAGCGACACCGAAGACTGGTACCTGGGCGCGCGCGGCATCAAGTTCCACCGCCACCCGGGCGCCCACCTGAGCAAGAAGCCGGGGCGCTGGATCGTCTGCGCCGAGCTGGTGGAAACCGCGCGCCTGTTCGGCCGCGGCATCGCGGCCATCGAGCCTGGCTGGCTCGAACGTGTGGGCGCGCACCTGCTCAAGAAGCAGCTGCTCGATCCCCACTGGGAAAAGAAGGCCGCGCGCGTCTCGGCGCTGGAGCGTGCCACGCTCTACGGCCTCGTGGTCTATCACAACCGCCGCGCCGACTACAGCCGTGTGGACCCCGCGGGCGCGCGCGAGATCTTCATCCGCGAAGCCCTGGTGCACGGCGACTGGGACACGCGGTTGGCCTTCCTGGCCGCGAACCAGAAGCTGGTGCGCCAGGTGATGGAGCTCGAACACAAGTCGCGCCGCCAGGACGTGCTGGTCGACGACGAGGTGATCTTCGCCTGGTACGACGAGCAGATTCCGGCCGACATCGCGAGCGGCACGGCCTTCGAGCGCTGGTATGGCCAGGCCGTGCGCGACAACCCCAAGCTGCTGTACCTCACGCGCGAAGACCTCATGCGCCACGAGGCCGCCGGCATCACGGCCCAGGCCTTCCCGCGCACCGTGCGCCTGGGCGGCGTGGACTGCGCCGCGAGCTACCTGCACGAGCCCGGCGATGCGCGCGACGGCCTGTCGGTGACGGTGCCGATCTACGCGCTCAACCAGGTCAACGAAGAACGCTGCGAGTGGCTGGTGCCCGGCATGCTCAAGGACAAGGTGCTGGCGCTGATCAAGACCCTGCACCAGCGCCCGCGCTCACGTCTGGTGCCGTTGCCGGCCACGGCCGAACGCTTCACCGAGGCCCTGAGCGCGCCCGAGCTGTTCGGCCAGGGCAGCCTGGTGGATGCGGTGCTCAAGCAGGTGCGCGCGGCCACGCAGCTCGACATCGTGCGCAACGACATCAAGGTCGACCAGTTGCCGCCGCACCTGTTCATGCACCTGCGCGTGGTCGACGAACACGGCCGCCAGCTCGGCCAGGGCCGCCACCTCGCGGCGCTCAAGGCCGAGCTCGGCGCGCAGGCGCGCGGCGCGTTCCAGGCGCTCGCGGCGCTCAAGGTGCCGGCGGCGGCGCCCGCCTCTGCGTCATCACCAGCGCCCACGCCCGCGCCCGCCGTGCGCCTGGCCAAGGCCGCACCCGCGGCACCGGCCGCGCCCGCGGTCGATGCCGCGCAGCGCCACACGCGCTGGGACTTCGGCGAATTGCCCGAGCTGCTCGAGATCCGCCGCGGCGGCCAGACGCTGATCGGCTTTCCCGCGCTGGTCGACGACGGCGACGCGGTGCGCATCGAGGTGTTCGACGAGCCCGACGCCGCGCAGGCGCGCCACCGCGAGGGCCTGCGCCGCCTGTTCGCGCTGCAGATCAAGGACGCGCTCAAGTACCTGGAGAAGAACATCCCCGGCCTGCAGGCCATGGGCGCGGCCTTCATGGGCGTGGACAAGGAGCGCGGCGGCGGCACGCTCGACGAGTTGCGCGCGCAGCTGATCGCGCTCGCGCTCGACCGCGCCTTCCTCGTCGATCCCCTGCCCGCCGATGCCCGGGCCTTCGAGCAGCGCGTGGCCGATGGCCGCGGCCGGCTCAACCTGATCGCTGCCGAGATCGCGCGCAGCGCGGGCGCCGTTCTCACCGAGTTCGCGGCCGCCCAGCGCAAGCTCAAGGACAGCAAGCCCCCGGCCGAGGTGGCGGCCGACATCGCGCAGCAGTTGCAGCGCCTGGTGACCAAGCGCTTTCTCACCGACACGCCCTATGCCCAGTTGCAGCACCTGCCGCGCTACCTCAAGGCCGTGCAGTTGCGGCTCGACAAGCTGCGCGCCGACCCGGCGCGCGACGCCGCCCGGCTGGCCGAGCTGCGGCCACAGGAGCAACGCTTCTGGCGCCTGGTGGCCGAGCGCAAGGGCGTGCAGGACGCGCGGCTGCAGGAGCTGCGCTGGCTGCTCGAAGAACTGCGTGTGAGCTTCTTCGCGCAGGAGCTGCGCACGCCGCAGCCCGTGAGCCTCAAGCGGCTCGACAAGGCCTGGGCCCAGCTCAACGGCTGAGCCCGCGGGGCCGCTGCGCGTTCAGCGC
The DNA here is from genome assembly GCF_011388215.1 of Hydrogenophaga crocea. NCBI lineage: Bacteria > Pseudomonadati > Pseudomonadota > Betaproteobacteria > Burkholderiales > Comamonadaceae > Hydrogenophaga > Hydrogenophaga crocea. The sequence continues at coordinate 1,734,171 of NZ_CP049989.1, read as the reverse complement.
GCGCGCACCACGCTGCCCTGGGTCACGCCCAGCGGCGCGAGCTTGGCCAGCACGCTGCGCGCGTCCTGCTCGCTCGCGAACTGGTTGATGCGGACCTCGAAGCCGTTGCCCTGGCCCGCCACGCGCGCCGGGTAGCCCGCGGCCTGCAGGCGCTCGCGCAGCTCGTTGGCTTGCGGGCCGGTGGCGTTGGCGGCGGCCACCAGGCGCCATTCACCGCCTTGCAGCAGCACGCCCTGGCCCGGGCGCATCTCGGCCTGGCCGATGAACTTGGCGAGCTGGTCGGGCGTGGCCTGGCCGGCCGGCGCTTCGGGCTTGCCCGTGAAAGTGACCCAAAACGCGCCGGGCTTTTGCAGGTCGGCCACGGCGCTGGCGCCGCGCTCCACGGCCACGTGGCCCTCGAACACGCAGACCGCGTCGTGGTCGGCGTCGCTCATGGCCCAGAAGTCGGTGCCGCGGATGCCCACGGTGGCGGTGGCCAGGCCCAGCTTCAGGTCGGTCTTGTTGCCCACGACCTTGCTCGAGTAGTCGGTGGCGTAGCGGAACACGCCGGTGATGAGCTTGAAGCCGGCGCTGATCTGGCTCGCGCCGTCCTGGGGCGAGCGCTGCAGGGTCTGCACCAGGAACTCGGTGGCCTCGCCCAGCCGCACCGTGCTGCGGTCGGACATGCGCAGCAGCATGCGCGAGCCGGCCGCGGTGATCGCCTTGTCGCCCTCGCGCAGCAGCGCGCCGGGCTCGGCCGCGCGGCGCTGGCCCTGGCGTTCGATCTGGGCCGGCAACTGCACCGCTTCGATCACCGTGGTGTCGGCGGCGGCGTGCGCCGGCTGCCAGACCCCCAGGGCAGCCGCCGCGAGCAGCGCCGCCAGGCCGTGCATGCTGGCGCGGCGCGAGAGGGTGAAGGGGGGGCGGATGGTGGAGCTGTTCATGGGGGAAATCCGGGTAAAGGAAGGTGGGCCCTGTTAGGTTCCAGGTGTACGCGTGCTTACCTTCAACGGATTCGGCGCTGGAAACTTGAGCGGTATTTCCCCGCGCACCGTGTGTGTTGGGTCACGGTCCGCCGCCCGCCCGCCCGTTTGTTGCCCTGGCCTTCCCGCGCCTTCGAACAGGAGACAGCCCCCCATGGACCGCCGCGAATTCAATGCCGCCTGCGCCACCGGCGCGGCCGCCCTGGCCAGCGCCGCCCTGGGCGCGCCCGCCTGGGCCGCCAGTGCGCAAGCCCGCACCTACGCCCGCGCGCTGCTGGTGGACGAACTGGGCCAGCCGATCAAGGCGTCCCGGCTCGTGGCGCAGACCAACTACGTCTTTCATTACCCCTTCGAGGCCACGCCGGTGTTCCTGCTCGACCTGGGCAAACCCGCCGTGCCCACGCGGCTGCAGACCAAGGGCCGCGAGGCCTACGAATGGCCCGGCGGCGTCGGGCCCAAGCGCAGCGTGGTGGCCTTCTCGGCCATCTGCGCGCACCAGCTTGTCTACCCCACCAGGGAGCTGAGCTTCATCAGCTTCCGCAAGGGCCCGGTGGCCAACCCGCAGACGCCGAGCAAGGGCAACGACCTGATCCACTGCTGTGCCGACCACAGCCAGTACGACCCCGCGCGTGGCGCCCAGGTGCTGGGCGGGCCGGCCGAGCAGCCGCTGTGCGCGGTGCTGCTCGAACACGATGCGCGCACCGACCAGCTCACGGCCACGGGCACGCTGGGCGGCGAGCTGTTCGACGCCTTCTTCAAGAAGTACGAGATGAAGCTCAGCCTCGAAACCGGCTCCTCGGGCCGCAAGGCCGTGGCCGAGCGCAGCGTGGTGCGCGAGCTCGAACGCTTCTGCCGCAACCCCGTTCGCTGCTGAGGCCTCAGAGCCGCGACAGCCGCTTCAGCGCCTCGACCAGGGTTTCGTCCTTCTTGGCGAAGCAGAAACGCACCACCTTCTGGTCGAAGCCGTCGCCGTAGAAGGCCGAGAGCGGGATGGCGGCGACCCCGATCTCCTGCGTGAGCCAGCGGCAGAAGTCGGCTTCGGGCAGGTCGCGCTCGGGCACGGCGAGCGCCGAGATGTCCACGCACTGGAAGTAGGTGCCTTCGCCGGGCAGCAGCCGAAAGCGCGTGGCGGCCAGGCCTTCGCGGAACAGGTCGCGCTTGCGCTGGTAGAAGGCCGGCAGGTCGAGGTAGGGCGCGGGGTTGGCCATGTAGGCCGCGAGCGCGTGCTGCATGGGCGTGTTCACCGTGAACACGTTGAACTGGTGCACCTTGCGGAACTCGGCCATGAGCGGCGCGGGCGCCACCACGGTGCCCACCTTCCAGCCGGTCACGTGGTAGGTCTTGCCGAAGCTGCTGACGATGAAGGCGCGCGCGGCCAGGCCCGGGTAGCGCGCCGCGCTCTGGTGCGGCAGGCCGTCGAACACCATGTGCTCATACACCTCGTCGCTGATCAGCAGCACGTCGGTGGGCGCGAGCAGCGCGTCGAGCGCACGCATCTCGGCCTCGGTCCAGCACATGCCGCTGGGGTTGTGCGGGCTGTTGATGAGCAGCGCGCGCGTGCGCGGCGTGATGGCCGCGGCGATCTTGTCGAAGTCGGGCCGGAAGCTGCCGGGCGTGAGCGGCACGCGCACCACGCGACCACCCGCGAGCTCGATGTTGGGCACGTAGCTGTCGTAGCAGGGCTCGAGCACGATCACCTCGTCGCCCGGGTGCACCACGGCCAGGATGGCGGTGAGGATGGCCTGCGTGGCGCCCGCGGTCACGGTGACCTCGGTGTTGGCGTCGTAGCGGCGGCCATAGAGCTTTTCGACCTTGTCGGCCACGGCCTGGCGCAGCGCGGGCACGCCGGTCATGGGCGGGTACTGGTTGTGGCCCGCGCGCATGGCGGCGTCGACCGCGTCGAGCAGCGCCGGGTCGCAGCCGAAGTCGGGGAAGCCCTGGCCCAGGTTGACCGCGCCGTGTTCGCTGGCCAGGGCCGACATCACGGTGAAGATGGTGGTGCCCACCTGGGGCAGGCGCGAGGCGAGGGCGGGGGTGCGGGGCAAGGTGGCGGCGTCCATGGGGCTTGTCTCGGGAGCGTTGTGTTCGAAGGGGGCGTCAGATGTCGTATTCGTCGGGCTCGCCGGCCATGGCGCGAAGGATCAGATCGCGCGAGAGGCGATCGGAGAGCAGCTCGCCGAAGCGCAGCACGAACTGGCGCAGGTAGGTGCCGCGCTTGAAGGCCACGCGCGCCAGGTTGTGGCCGAACAGCGCGCCCGCGGGCCGGGCCACGAGGTCGGGTGACTGGTTCTCGCCCTTGACCGCCATCTCGGCCACGATGCCCACGCCCATGCCCAGCTTCACGTAGGTCTTGATGACGTCGGAGTCGATGGCCTCGAGCACGATGTTGGGCTGCAGGTGGCGCAGCGCAAAGGCCTGGTCGATGCGGGTGCGGCCCGTGAAGCTCGGGTGGTAGGTGATCAGCGGCACCTGGGCGAGGTCTTCGAGGTCGATGCGCTCGCGCGCGAGCAGCGGGTGGTCGAAGGGGAACACCAGCACGTGCTGCCATTCGTAGGCCGGCAGTGTCACGAGCTCGGGGTAGTTCACCAGCGACTCGGTGGCCATGCCGATCTCGGCCACCTCTTCGATCAGCATGCGCGCCACCTGGTCGGGCGAGCCCTGGTGCAGGCTGATGCCCACCTTGGGATAGGCCTGGCGCAGCGCGGCCACCGGGCCGGGCAGCACATAGCGCGCCTGGGTGTGCGTGGTGGCGATGGACAGGGTGCCGCTGTCCTGCGCCGAGTACTGCTCGCCGATGCGCTTGAGGTTGTTCACCTCGCGCAGGATCACGTCGATGCTCTTGAGCACCTGCTGGCCGGGCTCGGTCACGCGCTTGATGCGCTTGCCGTGGCGCGCAAAGATTTCGATGCCGAGCTCGTCTTCGAGTTCGATGATGGCCTTGGACACGCCAGGCTGCGAGGTGTGCAGCGCCTTGGCGGCCTCGGTGAGGTTGAGGTTGCGGCGCACCGCCTCCTGCACGAACTTGAACTGGTGCAGGTTCATGCACCCTCCTTGACGGCCAGCGCGGCCAGCAGATCGATCAGTTGCGGGTCTTCGCCCGCGGTGGGCAGGCGCTCGAACACCACCTGCGGGTGCTCGCGCTGCAGCGCGTCCATCAGCTGCGGCAGGTCTTCGCGCGCGTGCTTGCCCATGCCGAAGAACAGCGGCAGCACGCGCAGCGTGGTGGCGCCCGCGGCCACCAGCTCGCGCGCGGCGCTGGGCAGGTCGGGCTCGGTGAGCTCGAGGTAGGCGGTGCGCGCGAGCGTGCCGGGCGCGCGCTCGGCGATGCGCCGCGCGACGGCCTCGACCGGCGCGCGCCACAGCGGGTCGCGCGAACCATGGGCAAAAACGATCACGCCGAGCATGGGGTTCCTAACGCCTGAGCACCAGCCAACCGAAGGCCCCGAGCGACACCACCGAATAGATCAGGGCGGGCGAAGCCGCGGCCAGCCAGGGCCGCCACTGGTTGAGGTTGCCGATGTAGCCGAACACGTTGTTGAGCAGGAAGAAGCTGATGCCGATCATCACTCCGCCGAACACGTAGCCCGTGATGCTGCCCGAGCGGAAGTGCAGGTAGGCAAAGGGCAGGGCGAGCACCACCATCACCAGGCACGACAAGGGGTAGAACACCTTGCGCCAGAACTCGATCTCGTGGCGCTGCGCGGTCTGGCCGTTGGCCTGCAGGTGCCGGATGTAGGCGAACAGGTCGGTGGTGCGCATGCGCTCGGGCTTGAGCAGGGCCACGGCCACCATCTCGGTGTTGATGCCGCTGGGCCAGCGGAAGGTGTCGTGCTGGGTGCGCGCCACGCGCGCGGCGCCGGTGCCGCTGGCGTCGAACTCGCGCCGCTCCACCTGGTGCAGGGTCCAGCTGTCGTCGGCCTCGATCTGGCCGGTCTTGGCGCGCAGGGTCGACACCAGCGTGCCCTGGTTGTTGAACTCGAAGATGCGCACATTGCCCAGGCCGCCCTCGGCCGACAGCGAGCCCACGTTGACCGAGAAGCTGCTGTAGGGCTGGCGCTCTTTCAGCCAGGCGCCGGTCTGCCCGAGGCTGATCGCGCCTTCGAAGCGCGCCTTGTGCAACTGGGCCACGCGGTCGGCGAACGGGGCCACGTAGTCGCCCATCGCGAAGGTCACGAGCACGAAGATCGAGCCCAGACCCAGCAGGGTGCGCAGCGCGCGCCACGGGCCCAGGCCGCTGGTGCGCAGGATGGTGTACTCCGAGCCCTGGGCCAGCCGCGCGAGCACGAACACCGAGCCGATCAGCACCGCGATCGGCATGAGCTCGTAGATGCGGCTGGGCACCAGCAGCGCCACGTAGATCAGCGCGTCGGCCAGGCTGTAAACGCGCGCCGGATCGAGCACCGACTTCTTGCCCACATCGGGCAGCTCGTCGACCAGGTCGAAGAAGAAGAACAGCGAGAGAAAGGCGAGCAGCACGAAGAACACGGCCGCGAAGACCTCGCCGTAAATGAGGCGGCGGATGGTCTTCATGCGCGCTTCTCCCGCTGGCGGCCCAGCCACTGCGCGAGCAGGGTGCGCAGGCTCACGCCGGTGTGTCGCTTGTAGAACCACAGCAGGGTGAGCAGCAGCACGCCGCCGTGCAGGCCCAGCATGTAGGGCATCAGCTCGATCACGCCGCGCGCCACCCAGTTCTGCCCGATGTTGAGCAGGTTGTAATAGAAGACGAAGGCGAACAGCGTGAAGAACAGGTTGCCGCTGCGCCCCGCGCGCGGGTTGCCCGCCGTGGTGGCCAGCGCGATCAGCACGAAGTTGAAGGCCGTGAGCGCCAGGCCGATGCGCCAGCCCAGCTCGGCGAGGTTGGCCTGGGTGGGCTGCATCACCAGCTCCCAGCTCGGCCGGGCCTTGAGCTCCACGCCCGCGCTGCCCGTGGGCAGGGCGTCGCCGATCTGCGTGCCGTACTCGGCGAACTCGCTCACGCGCAGGCCGTCGTTGGGGCGCGATTCGAGCCGCTGGCCGTTGTTGAGCATGAGCAGCTGGCGTTCACCGTCCCACTCGATGCGGCCCGAGCGCGCCGAGGTCACGGTCTCGCGGCCGTCGGTCTCGGTGCTCGAGATGAAGATGTTGCGGCCCTCGGTGCCGTCGGCCGTGTCCTTGTCGATGAAGAACACGCGCCGGCCGCTCGATGACTCCTGGAACTGGCCGGGCGCCACGCGCTCGAGGTCGCCGCGGCGTTCGAAGCGGTCGCGCAGGTTGTTCACCTGCTGGTTGGCCCAGGGCCACACCAGCAGCACCATGAGCGTGATCACCATGAGCACCGGCCAGGCGAAGCGCAGGATGGGCCGCAGAAAACCCCCCAGCGAGCGGCCGCTGGCGAACCAGATGATCATTTCGCTGTCGCGGTACATGCGCGAGAGCGTGAACACGATGGAGATGAAGAGCGCCAGCGTGAGCACCGTGGGCATGCGGCCGAGCACGGTGTAGCCCAGCACCAGCATCACCTCTTCGGGGTTGACGCTGCCTTTGGACGCCGCGCCCAGGGTGCGGATCAACAGCATCGTGAGCACGATGGTGAACAGGATCACCAGCGTCGCCCCGAAGCTGCGGGCCAGCTCTCTGCGCAAGGATGAATGGAATAACATCGATCGTCGTTAGAACCAGAGCGGATTATGAACTTCGAACTCAAGACCCTGACCCCCGCACAGGCCGCCGAATTCCCGGCCGATGCCCTGCTGGTGCTCGTGCCCGACACCGCGCCCAAGGGCGACACCCCGCTGCACCGCCTGGTGGCCCAGGCCCTCAAGGGGGGCGACCTGGAAGCCGGCGTGGGCAAGCTGCTCGCCGCCTACCGGCCCGAGGGCTTCAAGGCGGCGCGGGTGCTGCTGGTGCGCGCCGGCGCGGCCGACGCCACGGCCCTGCGCAAGGCCGTGACCGCCGGGGTGCAGGCGCTCAAGGGTCCGGGCGTGGCCCACCTGGGCGTGGTGGCCACGTTGGTGGCGCTGGACAACGACGGCCTGCGCGCGGCCATCCAGGCCGCGGCCGAGGCCTCGTACGTGTTCACCACCACCAAGCCCAGCGCCAAGCCGCGCGCGCTGGCGCGGGTGAGCTTCGGCGTGAGCGACGCCGCCGCGTTGCGCGACGGCCTGCGCCTGGGCAAGGCCCTGGTGGCCGGCGTCGAGTTCGCCAAGGAATGGGCCAACCGCCCCGCCAACCACGCCACGCCCACGCTGCTCGGCGAGGCCGCGAAGAAGCTGGCCCGCGGCGGCGCGATCAAGGCCGAGGTGCTCGGGCCCAAGCAGGTCGAGGCCCTGGGCATGGGCTCGTTCATGGCGGTGGCGCGCGGCTCGGCCGAGCCGCTGCGCTTCATCGTTCTGCACTACCAGGGCGCGCCCAAGGGCGAGGCCCCGGTGGTGCTGGTGGGCAAGGGCATCACCTTCGACACCGGCGGCATCAGCCTCAAGCCCGCGCCCGAAATGGACGAGATGAAGTTCGACATGGGCGGCGCGGCCAGCGTGCTCGGCACCTTCGCGGCGCTGGCCGAGCTCAAGCCGGCCATCAACGTGGTGGGCCTGATCCCGAGCTGCGAGAACATGCCCGACGGCCTGGCCGTGAAGCCCGGCGACGTGGTCAAGAGCATGAGCGGCCAGACCATCGAGATCCTCAACACCGACGCCGAGGGCCGCCTGATCCTGTGCGACGCGCTGACCTACGCGGCGCGTTTCAAGCCGCGCGCGGTGATCGACATCGCCACGCTCACGGGCGCCTGCGTGATCGCGCTGGGCGCGGTGCGCAGCGGCCTGTTCAGCAGCGACGACGCCCTGGCCGACGACTTGAGCGTGGCCGGCGAGACCGTGGGCGACCTGTGCTGGCGCATGCCGCTCGACGACGAGTACGCCGAAGGCCTCAAGAGCAACTTCGCCGACATGGGCAACGTGGCGGGCCGCGCGGGCGGGGCCATCACCGCGGCCAAGTTCCTGCAGAAGTTCACCGCCGAACTGCGCTGGGCGCACCTGGACATCGCGGGCACGGCCTGGAAGGGCGGCGCGGCCAAGGGCGCCACCGGCCGCCCCGTGCCGCTGCTGCTGCAATACCTGGTGAGCGAGTCGCAGCGCGCCCCGGCCAAGCCCGCGCGCCGCCGCGCCAAGGCCTGACGCCGCCGCATGGCCGAAGTCGCCTTCCACTTCAACGCGCCCGACCGGCTCGCCTACACGGCGCGCCTGCTGCGCAAGGCCTACCTCAAAGGGGTCCGGGTGGCGGTGCTCGCGCCGCGCCCGGCGATTGACGAGCTCGATCGCCTGGTGTGGCTCGTGGGCCAGGGCGATTTCGTGCCGCACGCGCGCCCGGGCGATCCGCCCGCGGTGCTGCAACACTCCCCCATCCGCCTCACCGACAGCCTGCCCGAGGTGCAGGGCATGCCGGTGCTCGTGAACCTGCACGACGAGCCCGTGCCCGAGCCCGCGCGCTTCGAGCGCGTGATCGAGGTGGTGGGGCTCGACGAGGCCGATCGCGCGGCGGCGCGCCAGCGCTGGCGAGCCTACGTCGCGGCCGGCATCGAGCCGCAGCGGCACGACCTCAAGCAGGCCGATCCGCAGGGCTGAGGGCGCAGCGCCCGCGCGGGTGTTGCGGCGCCCCGCCAGTTCCTGTGGAAAACCCTGGTCACGGGCCCTCGCGGGGCGTGCAACGGCCGGGAGTGCTTCGGAATTGGAGTAGATTCACGCGGTGGAGAAAAAAACGTTCCCTCCGCAATTCAAATCCATCCTTACCGAGGAATTTCCATGCAAGTGAACATGAAACTGGCAGTGCTTGCCGCAGCCGTTGCTCTGGCTGCCTGTGGCAAGAAGGAAGAGGCTCCTGCCCCGGCCGCCGCCGCCCCGGCCGCCGCTCCCGCACCGGCCGCCGAGGTCGTGGTCAAGATCGGTCACGTCGGCCCCACCAGCGGCGCGATCGCCCACCTGGGTAAGGACAACGAAAACGGCGCCCGCATGGCGATCGAAGAGCTCAACGCCGCCGGCCTGAGCATCGGTGGCGCCAAGGCCAAGTTCGAACTGCTGGCCGAAGACGACGCCGCCGACCCCAAGCAGGGCACGGCCGCCGCGCAGAAGCTGGTCGACGCCAAGGTCAACGGCGTGATCGGCCACCTGAACTCGGGCACCACCATCCCCGCGTCGCAGCTCTACAACGACGCCGGCATCCCCCAGATTTCGCCCTCGGCGACCAACCCCAAGTACACCCGCCAGGGCTTCGCGGGCGCGTTCCGCGTGGTGGCTGACGACGTGCACCTGGGCGGCACGCTCGGCAAGTACGCCATCGAAACCCTCAAGGCCAAGAACGTGGCCGTGATCGACGACCGCACCGCCTACGGCCAGGGCGTCGCCGACGAATTCGAAAAAGGCGTGAAAGCCGCTGGCGGCACCGTGGTGGGCCGCGAGTTCACCAACGACAAGGCGACCGACTTCAACGCCATCCTGACCACCCTGAAGGCCAAGAAGCCCGACGTGGTGTTCTTCGGCGGCATGGACGCCGTGGCCGGCCCCATGCTCAAGCAGATGAAGCAGCTCGGCATCAAGGCCAAGTTCATGGGCGGCGACGGCATCTGCTCGAGCGAGCTGCCCAAGCTGGCCGGCGACGGCATCAGCGACGAGCAGGTGTTCTGCGCCGAGGCCGGTGGTGTCGAAGGCGAACAGAAGGCCGGCATGGACAAGTTCCGCGCCGACTTCAAGACCAAGTTCAACGCCGACGTTCAGGTGTACGCCCCGTACGTGTACGACGCCGTGAAGGTCATGGCCAACGCCATGGTCACCGCCGGCTCGGCCGATCCCAAGGTCTACCTGCCCGCGCTCAAGGCCACCAGCTACAACGGCGTGACCGGCAAGATCGAGTTCGACGAGAAGGGCGACATCAAGAACGGCGCCCTCACGCTGATGACCTACAAAGGCGGCCAGCGCACCACCATCGCCGTGATCCGCTGATCCAGCGGCCTTCGGCCACAAAAAAGCCACCGCTTGCGGTGGCTTTTTTTTCGGCTCTTGCGACGGCAGGCCGGCGCGTGTTCAGCCCTTGGCCGCCAGCGCCTTCTCCACCGCCTGCGTGAGCGCGCGCCCCATGGGGTCGGTGTTGCTCGCGTACTGGTCGATCACCTTGCCGTCGCGGCCCACCAGGTACTTGTGGAAGTTCCAGCGCGGCGCCACGCCCGTGGCCTGCGCGAGCTGGCGGTACAGCGGGTTGGCCTTGTCGCCGCGCACGCCACCCGGCTCGAACATGGGGAAGCGCACGCCGTAGGTGTTGAAGCACAGCTCGGCGATCTTCTGCTTGTCGTTGGTTTCCTGCTGGAAATCGTTGGACGGAAAACCCAGCACCACCAGGCCGCGCTCGCGGTACTTCGCGAACAGCGCCTCCAGGCCTTCGTACTGCGAGGTGAAGCCACAGTAGCTCGCGGTGTTCACCACCAGCAGCACCTTGCCCGCGTATTGGCACAGGTCCTGGGGCGCGCTGTCCTGCAGGCGCGGGAAGCGGTGGTTGAGCAGGGCCGGGCAGGCGGCGGTCTGCGCCAGGGCAGGTCCGGCGCCCATCAGGGCCAGCGAGGCGAGGCAGAGGTCACGGCGGTTCATGCGCGCATTGTGGGCCGGCCCCCGCCACCCCACAAAACCGTCGGAAAAAAGCGCCAGGGCAAAGCCCTGGCGCTGCAAAGGAAGCACCCGGGCCGCAGCCCGGGTACCTCTCACCAACCGGTGCGCCGGCGGTTCGACCACCGCGCGTTCGCGCCCGCATTCTTGCCGATCCTGCCGTACCCCCGCGGGTTCCACGTTTCTCGCGCAGAAGGGCGGTATATATTCGCAAACCCTGATGGATCGATGGAACGGGCCGCCCGGCCCGTGCCCGGCGACCGAGAGCGAGGAGACGCATGAACCCCAAGCCCCCGCGCGGCTGGCGCCGCCGCGACGCCCTGGGCGCCCTGGCAGGTGCCTCGGCCTTGCTGGCCGCTGGCGCAGCGAGCGCGCGCGAGGGCGCGCCCCTGCCCGCGGTGGGCAGCGCTTATGCACTGGCCGACCTGCCGCTGATCGATGGCAGCACCTTCAAGGCCGCCGAAGCGCGGGGCCAGGTGGTGGTGCTGTACTGGTGGGCCAGCTGGTGCCCGTTCTGCGCCCTGCAGTCGCCGCACGTGCAGAAGCTCTGGGCCGCGCAGCGTGCGCGCGGCCTGTATGTGCTGGGGGTGTCGATCGACCGCCGCGCCGACGACGCACGCCAGTACCAGCAACAGCGCGGCTACAACTTTCCGAGCGCCTGGCAGGCCGGCGCCGTGCTGCCCAAGCCCGGCAAGTCGCTGCCGGTGACCGTGGTGCTCGGCCGCGACAGCCGCGTCGTGATGGCCGAAGACGGCCAGCTCTTTCCCGAGGACGTCGAGCAGATCGCGCGTTTTCTCTGACCCGCCCGGCTGTCTGCGCGCATGACCGGCATTGCCCTGTACCTCTTGTTCGTGGCCATCGCGGTCTACGTGCAAAGCCTCACCGGCTTCGCGCTCGCCCTGGTGCTGCTGGGCCTGGTGGGCGCGATCGACCTCTACCCGCTCAACGACGTGGTGAACGTGCTGTCCATCATCTCGCTGATCAACGCGGGGGTGTTCCTGCACCGCCGCGGCGCGCTGCGGCTGGACCCGCTGCTGCGGCCCGCGCTGGGCGCGAGCCTGCTCGGCACGGTGGTGGGCGTGCTCGCGCTCTCCTGGGTGCTGGGCAGCGCCTACCAGGTGCTTCGCCTGCTGCTGGGCCTGAGCATCGTGGGCTGTGCGGCGCTGCTCTGGCGCGCGGCGCGGCCGCTGCCGGCACCCTCGTCGACCGCGGCCTTCGTGTCGGTGGGCTTCGTGTCGGGCCTCATGGGCGGGCTGTTCTCCACCGCGGGCCCGCCCCTGGTGTACCAGTTCTACCGCCAGCCATGGACCACCGAGCGCATCCAGGCCTCGCTGGTCTACCTGTTCGGCGCGGGCGCGCTGGTGCGGCTCCTGGTGGTGCTGTCCACGGGCGGCTTCTCGCGCCAGTCGGCGGGTCTCGCGCTGATCGCCGTGCCCGTGGTGGTGCTGGTCACCACCTGGTCGGCGCGCCGGCCGCCGCCGTTGTCGCCGGCCATGCTCAAGCGGCTGGTGTGCGTGCTGCTGGTGGCCACGGGCGGCTCGATGGTGGCCGACGCGCTGCGCCTGATGGCGGCGCGCTGATCACGGCAACTGCCGGTCGATCGCCTCGAGCGTGGCGAGCGCCGGGCCCGCAAGGCCGAGATCGAGCGAGCCCGGCACCGCCGGGGCCAATGGGTTCACGCGCAGCAGCCGCCCCGCGTGCGAGCGGATCACCGCGTGCGAGAAGTGCCGCACCGTGGGCACCGCGGTGCCCGCGCCGATCTCGATCACCAGCGGCCGCTCGCAGTGCGCGAGCCAGTGCACCAGCCGGTCGCGCTGGTCGGCCTGGCGCTGCGCCAGCCATTGGGCGTCGCCGAACATGAGCACGTTGGGCCGCGCGAGCGCGCCGCAGCGCGGGCAGCGCGGTGGCGCGTTGAGCAACTCGCAGCGCGCTTCGTCGACCTCGGGCTCGAAGCCGTCGGCCGGCCAGACCGTGTCGCTGCAGGGCCGGGTGCACTGCAGGTGGTGCAGCGAGCCGTGGCATTCCTCGATCAGCGCGGCGTTGAAGCCCGCGGCCTGGAACTGGCCGTCGACGTTGCTCGTGAACACCGCGAGCCCGTGCAGCGTGGCCTCGCCCCAGCGCCGCAGCAGCGCGAAGCCCGCGTGCGGCCGCACGCGCCGGTACATCGCGAGCCGGTGGCCATAAAAGCCCCAGGCCAGTTCGGGGTGGCGCGCGAAGGCCGCGGGGTTGGCGATGTCGGTGAAGCCCAGGCCGGCGCGGCCGAGCGCAGGGTAGGCGTTCCAGAAGCCCTCGGGGCCGCGGAAATCGGGCAGTCCCGAGTCCACGCCCATGCCCGCGCCCGCGGCCACGACGAGGCCGTCGGCCTGGGCGATGAGGTCGGCGGCCTTGTGGAGGTCGGCGGGCGGCAGGTCGGGCATGCCGCGAGGTTAGCGCAGCGCCGCACCGCCCCATGACAGATGTAATGACGCTGCGCGCGCGCCGGCACGCCGCGGTGCGCGGCGTCTGGCACAACCGCGCGTGCCATGAACATCCTGCACCGCCTCCACCTGCGACGCCGACTTCGCCAACTGGGCCCGGGCCTGATCACCGGCGCCGCCGACGACGACCCCAGCGGCATCGCCACCTACTCGCAGGCCGGCGCGCAGTTCGGCTTCTCGATGTTGTGGACCATGGTGTTCACGCTGCCGCTGATGGCCGCGATCCAGGTGGTCAGCGCGCGCATCGGGCACGTCACACGGCGCGGCCTGGCGGCCAACATCCGCGAGTCGTTCCCGCGGCCGGTGCTGCTCATGGTGGTGGGCCTGCTGCTGGCGGCGAACACGCTCAACATCGCGGCCGATCTTGCGGCCATGGCCGAGGCGCTGCGCCTGCTGCTCGGCGGCTCGGCGCACGTGTACGCCGTCACCTTCGGCCTGGCCTGCCTGGTGCTGCAGGTGTTCCTGCCCTATGCCGTGTACGTGCGCTGGCTCAAGTGGCTCACGCTCGCGCTGCTGTCGTACGTGGCCGTGGTGTTCACCGTGCGGCTCGACTGGGGCGAGGTGCTCGGGCACCTCGTGTGGCCGCGGCTCACGCTGGGCCACGAGGCCTTGCTCACCGTGGTGGCCGTGTTCGGCACCACCATCAGCCCCTACCTGTTCTTCTGGCAGGCCGCGCAGGAGATGGAAGACGTGCGCGAGGGCCCCGCGCCCACGCGCGGGCAGGTGCGCGCGCACCTGCGCCGCATCAAGCTCGACACCTTCGTGGGCATGGGCTTCTCCAACCTCATTGCCTTCTTCGTGATCCTGAGCACCGCGGCCACGCTGCACGTGGCCGGCGTGACCGACATCCAGACCTCGGCCCAGGCGGCCGAGGCGCTGCGCCCGCTCGCAGGGGACGCCACCTTCCTGCTGTTCAGCCTGGGCATCATCGGCACCGGCATGCTCGCGGTGCCGGTGCTCGCGGGCTCGGCCGGTTACGCGGTGGCCGAGGCCGCGGGCTGGCAGGGCTCGCTGAGCGCGCGGCTCGACAAGGGTGAGGGCAAGGGCTTCTACGGTGTGATCGCCGCGGCCACCGTGGGCGGTGTGCTGCTGAGCTTCACGCCCATGGACCCGGTGCGCGAGCTGTTCTGGTCGGCCGTGCTCAATGGCGTGATCGCCGTGCCCATCATGGTGGTGATGATGCTGCTGGCCTCGCGGCCGCGGGTGATGGGCGAACACGCGATCGGCCGGCGGCTGCGCGTGCTGGGCTGGCTGGCCACGGCGGCCATGGCGGCCACCGTGGTCGCCATGCTGGTCACGCTGTGAGGGGGGTCAGTCCCTGGCCGCCTTCATGGCCTGATCGATCCAGCCGTCGAAGGTCTTCTGGTTGGCCTTGATCCAGCCGTCCACGTGGCGCTCGATGTCGGCGGGCTTGTTCTCGCCGTCGCGCATGCGCAGGTTCTGCGCGTTGATGTCGCCCACTGGCAGCGTCATGACCTCGAACAGCTTGGCCGCGGCCGGGTTCTTCTGCACGAAGTCGCGGTTGGCCACGATGCGCTGGGTGTTGATCACGAAGCCGTAGTTCTGGCCGTTGGGCAGGCGGGTGTCGAGCTTGGCCTGTTCGCCGGGCAGCGACGAGAACGGCACCTGCAGCCACACCACGTCGCGGCCCGGGCGCAGCACGCCGCTCACCCAGTAGGGCGTCCAGGTGTAGTAGAGGATGGGCTTGCCCTGCCGGTGGCGGGCGATGGTGTCGGCCATGAGCGCGGCGTAGCTGCCCTGCACGTGGCGCACCGTGTCGCGCAGGCCGAACGCGCCCAGCTGGTGCTCGATCACGGCCTCGCAACCCCAGCCCGGGTTGCAGCCCGTGAGGTCGGCCCGGCCGTCGCCGTCGGTGTCGAACAGCCGGGCGATCTCGGGCTGCTTGAGCTGGGCGATGTTGGTGATCTTGTGCGCGTCGGCGGTCTTCTTGTCGATCAGGTAGCCCTGGGCCGCGCCGGGCGAGAACGCGCCGGTGCGCGAGAGCTTGGCGTCGCCGCCGGCGTTCTTGTAGAAGTCGGCGTGCAGCGGGTCCCAGTGGGTGGCCATGAAGGTGGCGTCGCCGTTGGCCAGGGCCACATGGCCGGTGGCGTACTCCACCTCGCGCACCGGGCGCACGGTGTAGCCGAGCTGTTGCAGCGCGCGGCCCACCAGCAGGGTCTGGAAGGCTTCTTCGGCGATCGAGCTCTTGACGGGCTGCACCGTCACGCCCTGGCCGGGCAGGTCGCGCGCGGCCACGGGGGCGGTGGCAGAGGCGGCGATCAGGCCGCAGGTGAGCAGGGCGCGCCACAGCGGGAAGCGGGGGGACAGTCGGGTCATGGTTTCTCCTTGTCGGGTCGTTGGAATCGGGTTGGGGGTCAGCGGCTGCGCGTGGCGAGCACGCCGCCGGGTTCGCGGGCGGCTGGCGCCGCAGGGCGGGGCGGCGCCACGAGCCGGTGCACGCCGCGCAGCAGCAGGCCCACGGGGCCGGTCTGCCACCAGTGGCGCGCACCGCGGCGGGGCTGGCCCATGGCCTGGGTGATGCGGTCGAGCGTGATGGCCAGCAGCACGATGCCCAGCCCGCCCACGGTGGCCAGGCCCATGTCGAGGCGGCCGATGCCGCGCAACACCATCTGGCCCAGACCGCCCACGGCGATCATGGAGGCGATGACCACCATGGACAGCGAGAGCATGAGCGCCTGGTTGATGCCGGCCATGATCGAGGGCATGGCCAGCGGCAATTGCACCTGCGTGAGCAGCTGCCACGGCGAGGCGCCGTAGGCGCGCGCGGCCTCGACCAGATCGGGCCGCACCTGCCGGATGCCCAGCGTGGTGAGGCGCACCAGCGGCGGCAGCGCGAACACGATGGTGACGATCACGCCCGGCACGTTGCCGATGCCGAACAGCATCACCACCGGCACCAGGTACACGAAGGCCGGCGTGGTCTGCATGGCGTCGAGCAGCGGCCGCATGACGCGCTGTGCGCGGTCGCTGGCCGCGAGCGCGATGCCCAGTGGCAGGCCGATGAGCACACAGAAAGCCAGCGAGGTGAGCACCAGCGAGAGCGTGACCATGGCCTCGGGCCAGATGCCCAGCAGGGCCACGAGCAAGAGCGACACCACCGCGCCGATGGCCACGGCGCGGCCCGCGCACTGCCAGGCGATGAGGCCGAGCAGCGCCACCATGGCCGGTGTGGGCACGGCCAGCAGCGCCGTCTCCACACCGGCCAGCGTGGCGTCGATGGGACCGCGCACACTCTGGAAGAAGGGGCGGAAGTGCTCCACCGTCCAGGCCAGGCCGGTGTTGATCCAGTCCTGCACGGGCAGGCTGCCGTCCCAGAGCTGGTTGAGCGCGAAGCCCGTGGCGTCGGGGCTGGTGGACGCATCGGCCACGGCCGCGTCGAGCCAGTCGCCGCCCGAGGGCTGCGTGCTGGCGGACCAGGCATCGCCGGCCGTCGTGTCCTGAAGGTAAGGGTCTTGGGTCTGCATGGATCGTCCTCCGTCGTCAATCGCTGCCGCGGTCCATGAACCGCAGCAGCGTGGTCTTGCTGATGGCGCCGGCGTAGCGGCCCGCCTCGTCCACCACCGGCAGCGGCCAGGGCGACTGCGCCACCTGGCCGAAGAGCTCGTTCACGGGGTGGCTGTGCGCCACGGTCTGCACGCCCGGCAGGAAGGCGTGCTGCAGGCCCAGCGGGCCTTCGTGGCCCTTGAGCGCGGTGCGCAGGGAATCGGCCGAGACCATGCCCAGGAAGCGCTGCTGCGGGTCGACCACATAGGCGTACTCGCGGTCCTGCTGTTCGAGCATGGACAGGGCGGCGCGCGAACCGCGCGTGGGGCTCTCGGCCACCACCACCTGGCTGCGTCGCGCGATGTCGCCGGCCTTGAACACCGCGGCCGCGTCCACGCCGCGCACGAAGTTGCGCACATAGTCGTCGGCCGGGTGACGCAGGATCTCTTCGGGCGTGCCCACCTGCACCACCTGCCCGTCTTTCATGATGGCGATGCGGTCGCCGATGCGCATGGCCTCGTCGAGGTCGTGCGAGATGAACACGATGGTGCGGCGCCTGACCTGCTGCAGCCGCAACAGCTCGCTCTGCATGTCGCTGCGGATGATGGGGTCGAGCGCGGAGAAGGCCTCGTCCATGAGCAGGATGGACGGGTCGGACGCGAGCGCGCGCGCCAGCCCCACGCGCTGCTGCATGCCGCCCGAGAGCTCGTCGGGGTAGCTGTCGCCCCAGCCTTCGAGGCCCACCTGGGCCAGGGCCTCGTCGGCCTGGGCCAGGCGCGTGGCCTTGTCCACGCCAGCCAGCTGCAGGCCAAAGGCGGTGTTCTCGCGCACCGTCATGTGCGGCATGAGCGCGAACGACTGGAACACCATGCTGATGTCCTTGCGGCGCAGGGCGCGCAGCTCGCGGTCGCTGTGCTCGAAGATGTTGCGGCCGTCGATCACGACGCGGCCCGCGCTGGGTTCGATCAGGCGGTTGAGCAGCCGCACCAGCGTGGACTTGCCCGAGCCCGACAGGCCCATGATGACGAAGATCTCGCCGGCCTTGATCTCGAAGTGCGCGTCGAACACGCCGATGGACTGGCCGGTTTGCGCGAGGATGTCCTGCTTGCTGTGGCCCTCGCGAACAAGGGCGAGCGCGGCCTCGGGCTCGTCGCCGAAGACCTTGAACACGTGGTCGATCTGAATGTCTTTTGCCATTGCGGCGGGCCTCCTGTGCGGTGGGCTTTGGGCAATGGCCGCCTGTGGAAACGGGGCGCAGGCGGCCGCGAACCGCAGCCACGCAGCAGGCACTGAAGACGACGAAACAACGACGAGCCAGAGCCTGTGGCACGCCAGGGAGGCCGTTCAGCGGGCCTGGTCGAGGGGGCTGAGCGGTGTGGCGCGACGCGGCGTCGGGTGGCTGAGCAGGGTCAGCCGGGGCGGCCGGGCAAAGCCCGGCCAGGGCACCGGCGCCGCGACGGGATGCAGAACGATCCGCGAGTAGCGCCTGGAGCGCCAACAGAAGCTGTTGGCTGTTAGGAAGCTCGCATTGTAACTTTTGGGTCTAAGCGAGTCAAGGCCGGGGTTTGAGCGCGCGGCCGCATTGGCGCGCAACGGGTCCGAAAACCGGCTGTGCCGCTGGCAAATGGCGACTTCTTGCGCGGTCTGTCGCGCAACGGCCTTCAGTAGTGCGGCGGCAGCTCGTGCGCGGGGTTGCGCGGCGCCGAACCGGGTTCGGGCGCCTGCTGCTGCAAGGCCGCCACCTGCGCCATCAGGGTATCGATCTGTTGCCGCTGCCGGTAGACCGTGAGGTTGAGCTCATCGAGCAGGTCCTCGGCGTAAGACAGCTTGATCTCGAGTTCGGTGAGGCGTTGGTCGGTGTTCATGGCGGGCTGGGGCTCTGTGCACCGGCAAAAAGAAAAACCCAAGTGAAGTTCATCACTTGGGTTTGCCACTCGCATTTGCATTTGGCGGAGAGGGCGGGATTCGAACCCGCGGTGGGGATTAACCCACACACGCTTTCCAGGCGTGCGACTTAAACCGCTCATCCACCTCTCCGCGAAGCCCGCGATTGTAGCTCAGCCCGCCGTGCGGCCGTCCTCCGTCTTGCGCCAGGCGTGCTGCTGCAGCACCTCCAGGGGCACGTGCTGCAGCGTGTTCTGGTGGGTGGCTTCGAGCACCACCGGGGGCGCCACGCCGGCCTCGAGCGCTTCGAGCCAGCGGCTCACGCACAGGCACCAGCGGTCGCCGGGTTTGAGGCCGGCGAAGCGCCATTGGGGACGCGGTGTCACGAGGTCGTTGCCGCGCGCCACCGAGAACGCGAGGAAATCGCTCGTGACACGCGCGCACACCACGTGGGTGCCGGCGTCGTCGGGGCCGGTGTGGCAGCAGCCGTCGCGGTAGAAGCCGGTGAGCGGGTCGAACGAGCAGGCCTGAAGCTCGCCGCCGAGCACGTTGTGCGCGAGGTCGTCCATGGTGTCTTCGGCTCCGGTGCGGGCTCAGGCCTTGGGCGTGCCGGCCTGCACCATCTTCATGGCGGAGCCGATCAGGGCCGAGACCTCGGTCATGTTGCTGGGCACGATGAGCGTGGTGGTGGCGTCGGCGGCCACCTTGCCGTAGGCGTCCACCGCCTTTTCGGCCACCTTGAGCTGCACCGCTTCCTGGCCGCCGGGCTGGCGGATGGCTTCTGCCACCTGGCGAATCGCGCTGGCCGTGGCTTCGGCCACCGAAATGATGGCCGCGGCCTCGCCCTGCGCCTTGTTGATCTCGGCCTGCTTCTCGCCCTCGGAGCGCGCGATGAAGGCTTCGCGCTCGCCGGTGGCGATGTTGATCTGCTCCTGACGGCGGCCTTCGGACGCGGCGATCAGCGCGCGCTTTTCGCGTTCCGCGGTGATCTGGGCCTGCATGGCGCGCAGGATCTCGGCCGGCGGGGTGAGGTCCTTGATTTCGTAGCGCAGCACCTTCACGCCCCAGTTGAGCGCGGCCTCGTCGATGGCCGAGACCACCTGGGCGTTGATCATGTCGCGCTCCTCGAAGGTCTTGTCGAGCTCGAGCTTGCCGATCACCGAGCGCAGCGAGGTCTGGGCGAGCTGGGTCACGGCCACGATGTAGTTCGACGAGCCGTAGCTCGCGCGCATCGGGTCGGTCACCTGGAAGTACAGGATGCCGTCGACCTGCAGCTGGGTGTTGTCGCGCGTGATGCAGACCTGGCTCGGCACATCGAGCGGGATCTCTTTCAGGCTGTGCTTGTAGGCGACCTTGTCGATGAAGGGAATGACGATGTTCAGACCCGGGGCCAGCGAAGCGTGGTACTTGCCCAGGCGCTCCACCACCCAGGCGGTTTGCTGGGGCACGATCTTGACGGCCCGCGTGACGAAGATGACGGCGATGACGATGAGCAGGATGGCGAGTTCCATGGTCTTGTTCTGTCTGGAAGTTGCAAGGGGGCGAGGGCGGTCAGACCTTCTCGACCAGCAGGCGGTTGCCCACCAGCTCGGTCACGCGGTAGGCGCCGGGCGAGGGCGCGTTGCCGGGGCGCTGGATCACGGTCCAGGCGGCCCCGCGGTACTTGACCGTGGCGGTGCCGTCGGGGTTCCACTGGTCGACGTGGATGACCTCGCCCACATCGAGGTTGACGCTGCGCAGGCTGCGCACAGAGGGGTCGCCTTCGCGGCGGCGCGACTTGAGGTACCAGCCTGCCACCGCGGCCGCGCCGACCACCGCGGCCACCACGATCTGTCCCGTGAGCGGCAGCCCCAGGTGCGCAGCGAGCGCGCCCGCCACCGCGCCGAGCGCGAGCATGAGCAGGTAGAACGTGCCGGTGAGCAGTTCGGCGGCCACGAGCGCGCCCGCCAGCAGCCACCACCAGGTCGATTCGGCCATGAGCCACTTCCTCCTTGTTGGAATGCGCCGTGCCCCGTGGCCCGGCTGCGGGCATTCTGCGCCAAACGGGCCGCCCTGCGGACGGGGCGACACGTGTTTTCCGTACACTTGCGCGCTTCGCTGGAGAACCGCATGAAGTTTCGCTTTCCCATCGTCATCATCGACGAGGACTTTCGCTCCGAGAACACCTCGGGTCTGGGCATCCGCGCGCTCGCGCAGGCCATCGAGAGCGAGGGCATGGAGGTGGTGGGCGTGACGAGCTACGGCGACCTGTCGCAGTTCGCCCAGCAGCAAAGCCGCGCGAGCGCCTTCATCCTCTCCATCGACGACGAGGAATTCACCCAGGGCCCCGACCTCGACCCCGCGGTGCTCAACCTGCGCAACTTCATCGGCGAGGTGCGGCGCAAGAACGCCGACGTGCCGATCTACATCTACGGCGAGACCAAGACCAGCCGCCACCTGCCCAACGACATCCTGCGCGAGCTGCACGGTTTCATCCACATGTTCGAGGACACGCCGGAGTTCGTGGCGCGCCACATCATCCGCGAGGCCAAGAGCTACCTCGAAGGCATTCAGCCCCCGTTCTTCAAGGCGCTGCTCGACTACGCGGAAGACGGCTCGTACTCGTGGCACTGCCCCGGCCACTCGGGCGGCGTGGCCTTCCTGAAAACGCCGGTGGGCCAGATGTTCCACCAGTTCTTCGGCGAGAACATGCTGCGCGCCGACGTGTGCAACGCGGTGGAAGAACTGGGCCAGCTGCTCGACCACAACGGCGCCATCGGGGCGTCCGAGCGCAACGCGGCACGCATCTTCAACGCCGACCACTGCTTCTTCGTCACCAACGGCACCAGCACCAGCAACAAGATGGTGTGGCACCACACGGTGGCCCCGGGCGACGTGGTGCTGGTGGACCGCAACTGCCACAAGTCCATCCTCCACAGCATCATCATGACGGGCGCGATCCCCGTCTTCCTCAAGCCCACGCGCAACCACTACGGCATCATCGGCCCGATCCCGCAAAGCGAGTTCGAGATCGAGGCCATCCGCGACAAGATCCGCAACAACCCGCTGCTGGCCGGCGTGGACGCGGACGCGGTGAAGCCGCGGGTGCTCACGATCACGCAGAGCACCTACGACGGCGTGCTCTACAACACCGAGGCCATCAAGCAGATGCTCGATGGCTACGTGGCCAACCTGCACTTCGACGAGGCCTGGCTGCCGCACGCGGCCTTCCATCCCTTCTATGGCAACTACCACGCCATGGGCAAGAAGCGCGCGCGACCGCTCGAGTCGGTGGTGTACGCCACGCAGTCCATCCACAAGCTGCTCGCGGGCATCAGCCAGGCCAGCCATGTGCTCGTGCAGGACTCGCAGAACGTCAAGCTCGACCGGCACCTGTTCAACGAGTCGTACCTGATGCACACCAGCACCAGCCCGCAGTACGCGATCATTGCGAGCTGCGACGTGGCCGCGGCCATGATGGAGCCGCCGGGCGGCCGTGCGCTGGTGGAAGAAAGCCTGCTCGAGGCGCTCGATTTCCGCCGCGCCATGCGCAAGGTCGAGGCCGAGTTCGGCGAAGACGACTGGTGGTTCCAGGTCTGGGGCCCCGACCACCTCACCGACGAAGGCATCGGTGAGTCACGCGACTGGGTGCTCAACCGCCGCCGCGACGGCGCGGCGGAGCAGCACACCGAGCGCGACTGGCACGGCTTCGGCGACATGGCGCCGGGCTTCAACATGCTCGACCCGATCAAGGCCACCATCGTCACGCCGGGCCTCAAGCTCGACGGCAGCTTCGGTGAAACGGGCATTCCCGCGTCCATCGTCACCAAGTTCCTCGCCGAGCACGGCGTGGTGGTGGAGAAGACCGGCCTCTACAGCTTCTTCATCATGTTCACCATCGGCATCACCAAGGGCCGCTGGAACACGCTGCTGACCGCGCTGCAGCAGTTCAAGGACGACTACGAGAAGAACCAGCCGATGTGGCGCATCATGCCGGAGTTCTGCGCCAAGCAGCCGCGCTACGAGCAGATGGGCCTGCGCGACCTGTGCCAGCACGTGCACACGCTGTACGCGCGCCACGACATCGCGCGCCTGACCACTGAGATGTACCTGAGCGACCTCACGCCCGCCATGAAGCCCAGCGATGCCTTTGCGTGCATCGCGCAGCGCCGCACCGAGCGCGTGGCCATCGACGAGCTCGAAGGCCGCATCACCACCAGCCTGGTCACGCCGTACCCGCCGGGCATTCCGCTGCTGATCCCGGGCGAGGTCTTCAACCGCAAGATCGTCGACTACCTCAAGTTCAACCGCGAGTTCGCGCGCGAGTGCCCGGGCTTCGAGACCGACATCCACGGCCTCGTGGAGGTGGTGGGCGAAGACGGGCGCAAGGCCTACTTCGCCGACTGCGTGAAAGCCTGAGCCAGGCTTTCACGCGCGGGGCCAGGCCTCAGGCGACCTGGCTCGAATCGCCCACGAGCTGGCTGAAACCGCCGTCCACGTAGATGATCTCGGCGGTCACGCCGGCCGAGAGGTCCGACAGCAGAAAGGCCGCCACGTTGCCCACGTCTTCGATGGTCACGTTGCGGCGGATCGGCGACACGTCGGCCACAAGGTTGAGCAGCTTGCCGAAGCCCTTGATGCCGCTGGCCGCGAGCGTCTTGATCGGGCCGGCGCTGATGCCGTTCACACGCATGCCCTTGGGGCCCAGCGATTCGGCCAGGTAGCGCACCGAGGCCTCCAGGCTGGCCTTGGCCAAGCCCATGGTGTTGTAGTTGGGCACGGCCCGCACGGCGCCCAGGTAGCTCAGCGTGAGCAGCGCGGCCTTGTCGCTCAGGTAGGGCAGGGCGGCCTTGGCCATGCCCGGGAAGCTGTAGGCGCTGATGTCGTGGGCGATCTTGAAGGCCTCGCGCGAGAGGCCGTCGAGGAAGTCGCCCGCGATGGCCTCGCGCGGCGCGAAGCCGATGGCGTGCACGAAGCCGTCGAACTTGGGCCAGGTCTTGCCCAGCTCGGTGAACATGGCCTCGATCTGGGCGTCGTCGCCCACGTCGCAATCGAACACCAGCGTGGAGTTGAACTCGGCCGCGAATTCGGTGATCCGATCCTTGAAACGCTCACCCACGTAGCTGAAGGCGAGCTCGGCGCCCTGTGCGTGGCAGGCCTTGGCGATGCCGTAGGCGATGGACCGGTTGGACAACACGCCCGTGATCAGGAAGCGCTTGCCGGCGAGAAAACCCATGGTGCTGACTCCAGAAAAATTTGCCGCAGAATTGTCGCATGCAGGTACCCGCACCCCTTTTACGCAGAACCCTGGCCCGTTGGACCGCCGGACTGCTGCTGGGGGCCTCGCTGGCGGTGGCGGTGCCGGCCGCCCGGGCCGCACACGGCTATGCGCTGTGGGGCGAGCTCAAGTACCCGAACGGCTTCAGCCATTTCGACTACGTGAACCCGCAGGCGCCCAAGGGCGGTGAACTGCGCCTCGTGAGCAACCTGCGCACGAGCACCTTCGACAAGTACAACCCCTTCACGCTGCGCGGCAGCGCGCCCGCCTACCTGAGCGGCCTGATGTTCGACAGCCTGCTCACGGGCGCGCTCGATGAAACCGGCGCCGCCTACGGCCTGCTGGCCGAAGACGTGCAGGCCGCGCCCGACGGCCTGTCGGTTACCTTCCGGCTGCGCAACACCGCGCGCTTCCACAACGGCGACCCGGTGCTCGCGGCCGACGTGAAGTTCAGCTTCGACACCCTGCTCGGGCCGCACACCTCGCCCGCGTACAAGACCATCCTCGCCGACGTGGCGGGCCTGGACGTGCTGGGCGAGCGCATGGTGCGCTTTCGCTTCAAGGTGCCCAACCGCGAGCTGCCGCTCACGGTCGGCGGCATCCCCATCTTCAGCCGCCAGTGGGGCAATCAGATCGACCCGGCCACGGGCCAGCGCAAGACCTTCGACAAGGTGGTGATGGACGTGCCCATCGGCAGCGGGCCCTACAAGATCGGCCCGGTGAAGTTCGGCCGCGACATCACCTACGTGCGCGACCCCGGCTACTGGGCGCGCGACCTGCCGGTGCGCCGCGGCACGGCCAACTTCGACCGCATCACCGTCAAGATCTACAAGGACAGCACGGCGCGCCTCGAAGCCCTCAAGGCGGGCGAGTTCGACCTCATGCGCTTCTTCTCGGCAGGCGACTGGGCGCGCCGCGTGAACGGCCGCAAGTTCGACAGCGGCGAGCTCGTCAAGGGCGAGTTCGCGCACAAGCTGCCGACGGGGTTCCAGAGCTATGTGCTCAACACCCGGCGCAAGCCGCTCGACGACATCCGCGTGCGCGAGGCCCTGGGCCTGGCGCTCGACTACGAGTGGATGAACCGCCAGATGTTCTACGGCGCCTACCAGCGCGTGCGCGGCCTGTTCGGCAACACCGAATGCGCGGCCGACGGCCTGCCCGCGCCACCCGAGCTCGCCCTGCTCGAAGCCGGCCGCGAGCAACTGCCGCCCGCGGTGTTCGGCCCTATGTACGCGCCGCCGCGCACCGACGGCGCCGATTCGCTGCGCGGCAATCTGCGCAAGGCCCAGGCCCTGCTGCGCGAAGCGGGCTGGACGGTGCAGGACGGCGTGCTGCGCAATGCCCAAGGCCAGCCGCTGGAGCTCGAGTACCTCGACAGCGCCGAGACCGGCGCGCGCGTGGTTTCGCCCTGGATCCGCAACCTGCAAAAGCTCGGCGTCACGCTGCGTTTCCGGCCGGTCGATTTCGCGCTGTACCAGCAGCGCCTGCGCACCTTCGATTTCGACATCATCTCGATCAACTTCCAGGGCACGCCCAACCCGGGCGCGGAGTACGCCGACATCTTCGGCAGCGAGGCCGCGAAGACGCCCGACTCGGGCAACTACGCGGGCCTGGCCAACCCCGCGGTCGACCGGCTGATCGCGCGCATGGTGGGCGCGGCCACCAAGCCCGATTTCCTCGCCGCGTGCCGCGCGCTCGACCGCGCGGTCGCGCACAGCCATGTGCTGATCCCGCAGTGGTCGGCGTCCACGCACCGCATGGCCTACAACGCGTGGCGGCTGCAGCGCCCGGCCGACATGCCGCCCTATGCCCAAGGCGAATCGTGGGCCATCGACACCTGGTGGGCCGCCCCGCCGAGACAGGACTGACACGCCATGTGGGTCTACATCCTCAAGCGCCTGTTGCTCATGCTGCCCACGCTGTTCGGCGTGCTGCTGATCACCTTCGTGGTGATCCAGTTCGTGCCCGGCGGGCCGGTGGAGCAGTACCTGGCCGAGGCGCGCGCGGCCGCGGGGGCGGGGGCCGAAGGTGCTTCGGTCTACCGCGGCGGGCAGGGCGTGGACCCCAATCGCATCGAGCAGATCAAGGCCCTCTACGGCTTCGACAAGCCCGCGCACCAGCGCTTCATCGAGATGCTCGGTCGCTTCGCGCGCTTCGACCTCGGCACCAGCTTCTTCCAGAACAAGCCCGTGGGCCAGCTCATCGCCGAGAAGCTGCCGGTGTCCATCAGCCTGGGGCTGTGGACCTTTCTCATCAGCTACGGCGTGGCCGTGCCGCTGGGCGTGGCCAAGGCGGTGCGCGCGGGCACGCGCTTCGACCTCGTGACCACGCTGATCGTGCTCGTGGGCTATGCGATCCCGGGCTTCGTGCTCGGCGTGGCCCTGCTGGTGATCTTCGGCGGGCAGCTGCAGTGGTTCCCCCTGCGTGGCCTCACCTCGGCCAACTGGGACGAACTGGGTTGGGGCGCGCGCATCGTCGATTACCTCTGGCACATCGCGCTGCCCGTCACCGCCATGGTGCTGGGCAGCTTCGCGGTCACGGCCATGCTCACCAAGAACGCGTTTCTCGAAGAGATCCGCAAGCAGTACGTGATGACCGCGCGCGCCAAAGGCCTGGGCGAGCGCCAGGTGCTCTGGAAGCACGTGATGCGCAACGCCATGATCCCCATCGTCACGGGCTTTCCCGCGGCTTTCATCGGCGCCTTCTTCACGGGCGCGCTGCTGATCGAGACCCTGTTCTCACTCGATGGCCTGGGCCTGCTGAGCTACGAGAGCGTGATCCGCCGCGACTACCCGGTGGTGATGGGCACGCTGTTCCTGTTCACCCTGATCGGTCTGGTCACCAAGCTGGTCTCGGATCTGTGCTACGTGTGGGTCGATCCGCGCGTGAAGTTCGACTGATGGCCTCCATCACCGTCACCCCCGCCATCCCCTCGCCAAGCCCGGGCCGCCGCGCCTGGCAGCGCTTCAAGCGCAACCGCCTGGGCTATTGGAGCCTGGTGCTGTTCTGCGTGCTCGTGGTGGCCAGCCTGGGCGCCGAGCTGCTGTCCAACGACCGGCCACTGGTCGTGCGCTACGAGGGCAAGACCTATTTCCCCATCGTGCAGGACCTGCCCGAGACGGTGTTCGGCGGCGATTTCCAGACCCCCACCGACTACCTCGACCCCTTCATCCGCGAGCGCATCACCCAGGGCGGCAACTGGGCCCTCTACGCGCCCAATCCCTACGGCTCGCAGACCATCAACTACTTCGCCGAGCAGCCCAACCCCTCGGGCCCGAGCCGGGCGAACTGGCTGGGCACCGACGACCGTGGGCGCGACCTGCTGGCCCAGCTCATCTACGGCTTTCGCGTGAGCGTGCTGTTCGCGCTCGCGCTCACCGCCATCGGCGTGGTGCTGGGCGTGATCACGGGCGCGATCCAGGGCTTTTTCGGCGGCCGCACCGACCTGGCCTTCCAGCGCTTCATCGAGATCTGGGGCTCCATGCCCGAGCTCTACCTGCTCATCATCTTCTCGGCGGTGTTTGCGCCCAGCGTGGGCCTGCTGCTCATCCTGCTCAGCCTGTTCGGCTGGATGGGCCTGTCCGACTACGTGCGCGCCGAATTCCTGCGCAACCGCCAGCTCGACTACGTGCGCGCCGCGCGCGCCATGGGCCTGAGCAATGCGCAGATCATCTGGCGCCACATCCTGCCCAACAGCCTCACGCCGGTGGTCACCTTCCTGCCGTTCCGCATGAGCGCGGCCATCCTCGCGCTCACCTCGCTCGACTTCCTCGGCCTGGGCGTGCCGCCGGGCACGCCCTCGCTGGGCGAGCTGCTGAGCCAGGGCAAGAACAGCATCGACGCCTGGTGGATCTCGCTGTCCACCTTCGGCGTGCTCGTGATCACGCTGCTGCTGCTCACCTTCATGGGCGACGCGCTGCGCGACGCCCTCGACCCGAGGAAACAGGATGTCTGAGCCCCAGCCCGCCGCGCCGCTGCTCGAAGTGCAAGGCCTGCGTGTGGCCTTTGGCGGCCAGCCCGTGGTGCACGGCGTGAGCTTTGCCATCGCGCCGGGCGAGAAGCTCGCGCTGGTGGGCGAGTCGGGGTCGGGCAAGACCGTGTCGGCGCTGTCGCTGCTGCGCCTGGTGGTCAACGCCGAGGTCTCGGGCCAGGCGCGGCTGGGTGGGCGCGACCTGCTCGCGCTGGGCGAGCGCGAACTGCGCGGCGTGCGCGGCGACGAAGTGGCCGTGATCTTCCAGGAGCCCATGACGGCGCTCAACCCGCTCTACACCGTGGGCAACCAGATCGCCGAGGTGCTGCAGCTCAAGCGCGGGCTCGACGCCGCCCAGGCGCGCGCCGCCGTGGTCGAGCTGCTGCGGTCCACCGGCATCCCCGAGCCCGAACGCCGCGCCCGCGCCTACCCGCACCAGTTGAGCGGCGGCCAGCGCCAGCGCGCCATGATCGCCATGGCGCTGGCGAGCCGCCCGAAGCTGCTGATCGCCGACGAGCCCACCACGGCACTCGACGTGAGCCTGCGCGGCCAGATCCTCGAACTGCTGGCCGAGCTGCAGCGCGCGCACGGCATGGCGGTGCTGCTCATCACGCACGACCTGAACCTGGTGCGCCGCTTCGCCGACCGCGTGGCCGTGATGGAGAAAGGCCAGTTGGTGGAGCAGGGCACGGTGGCCGAGGTGTTCGAGCGCCCGCAGCACGCCTACACGCGCAAGCTGCTCGCGAGCCGGCCCGAGCGCGCGGTGGACGAATCGCCTGCGCCCGCCAGTGCCGCGCCCGCGCTGCAGGCCGAGGGCCTGCGCGTGGACTACCCCGTGCCGCTCTCCGGCTTCAAGGGCTGGTTCCGCAAGGGTGTGTTCACCGCGGTGCAGAACGCCACGCTCGCCGTGCCCGCGGGCCGCACACTGGGCGTCATTGGCGAGTCGGGCTCGGGCAAGAGCACGCTCGCGCTGGCGGCGCTGGGCCTGCTGCCGTTCCAGGGCCGTCTGGTGGTGGCCGGCACCGACTGGGAAGAGGCCCGCCGCCAGCGCGGCCTGCGCGCGCTGCGCCAGCGGGTGCAGGTGGTGTTCCAGGACCCGTTCTCCTCGCTCTCGCCGCGGCTCACCATCGAGCAGATCGTGGGCGAGGGCCTGCAGGTGCACCGAGCTGAGTTGTCGGTGGCCGAGCGGCGCGAACGCGTGGCCGCGCTGCTGGCCGAGGTGGGGCTGGCCGAGAGCCCGGCCGCCGCCCAGGCCCTGATGCAGCGTTACCCGCACGAATTCTCGGGCGGCCAGCGCCAGCGCCTGGCGATCGCGCGCGCGCTGATCGTGGAGCCGCAACTGCTGGTGCTCGACGAGCCCACCAGCGCGCTCGACGTGACGGTGCAAAAGCAGGTGCTGGCGCTGCTGCAGCGCCTGCAGCGCGAGCGGGCCCTGAGCTATCTGCTCATCACGCACGATGTGGACGTGATCCGCGCCATGGCGCACGAGGTCATCGTGATGAAGGACGGCGCGGTGGTGGAGCGCGGCCCCGCGCTGGAGGTGCTGGCCGCGCCCGAGCACCCCTACACGCAGCTGCTGGTGCGCGCGGCCGCTTGATCCAGGTCAGGGCGGCGGCACGGTGCCGCGGCCACAATCACCGGCCATGCCCGACGTTTCCCCGAACCCCCACCCGTCGCCCCTGCGCTGGCTCGCCCTGGGCTGGCGCGACCTGCTCGCCCACCCCGCGCCCGGCCTGCTGCACGGGGTGCTGATCGCGCTGTTCGGCCAACTCCTGTTGCTGGTGGCGCACGACCGCTTCTGGCTGCTCGCGGGCGCGTTCTCGGGCTTTCTGATCGTGGCGCCCATCCTGGCCACGGGCCTGTACGCGGTGAGCCGTGCGCTCGCCGCCGGCCGGCGCCTGGCGCTGCGCGAGGTGCTCGCGGTGTGGCGCTCGCGCGACCCGCGGCTGGTGCGCTTCGGGCTGCTGCTGGCGCTGGCGGGCACGGGCTGGGTGCTGAGCTCGGCCGGCCTCATCACGCTGGCGGCGCCGATGCCGATCGAAAAGCCGCTGGACTTCCTGCGCGTGGTCGTGCTTGCGCCCGAGCCCGGGCTGTTCGAGGTCTGGATGCTGCAGGGCGCCTTGCTGGCCGCGCCGGTGTTCGCGAGCACCGTGGTGGCCCTGCCCATGCTGGTCGACCGCCCGGTGCCGGTGCACGTGGCCGTGGGCGCGAGCTGGCGCGCGGTGGCCAACCACCCGGTGCTGCTGGTGGCCTGGGCACTGCTGATTGCGCTGCTCGTGGCGCTGGCCATGCTGCCGGCGCTGCTGGGCCTGGTGGTGGTGATCCCCTGGCTGGCACACGCGAGCTGGCACGCTTACCGCGAGCTCGCCCCGGACCGGCGGGAGGCCTGAGCCATGCCCCCCGGCACCCTGTGGGGCTTCACCGAGGCCCAGATCGCGCAATTCGGTCTCACCTTCGGCATCGGCGCCTTCATCGCCTACATGCTGTTCATCGTCTACAAGCTCGCGCGCGAATCCAAGGCCGGGCGCTTCGGCACCTTCGTGCTGTTCCTGGTGCTGTCCTTCGGCATGGTGGGGTTTCTGGCCAAGAGCCTCATCCAGTGGGTGATCGGCATCTGAAAAAGCCTGGCTCGCGGCTTGCTAGCGGCCCCCCGGGCGGCTACAATGCGCGCTTCACGACCAAATGGGCGGGTTACCACCGGCCCATTTTTTTTGGCCGGGCGGGAAACCGTCACCGGCTCGACGCATTTCATTCATGGGCTGGCAAGACACCGTCGCACAAACCGTGGCCGGACTCGGCTTTGACCTGGTGGACCTGGAGCGGTCCGCCGGCGGCTTGCTGCGCGTGACGATCGACCTGCCCTGGACGCCGCCCGAAGCGGGCCAGCCGCTGCCGACCGAGCAGTTCGTGACCGTCGAGGACTGCGAGCGCGTCACGCGCCAGCTGCAGTACGCGCTGGAGGTCGAGGGCACCGATTACCGCCGGCTCGAGGTGGGCTCGCCGGGCATCGACCGCCCGCTGCGCCACGAGAACGACTTCCGCCGTTTCGAGGGCCAGGTGGTCGACATCACGCTCAAGGCCGCGCTCGGCGCCAATGGCGCTGTGGCGGCCAACCGCAAGAAATTCCGCGGCACGCTCGAGCGGGCCGAGGGCTGGGCGCAGACCGGGCAGTGGCAGATCGTCTGGAGCGACGAGCCGCCGCCCAAGCCGGGCCAGCGCGTGAGCAAGAAGCGCGAAGCCGCGCCGTTGCAGGCGCTGGGCTTCACGCTGGACGAAATCGCACAGGCGCGGCTGGCGCCGATCGTGAATTTCAAGGGGCGGGGCGCCCCGGGTGCCTGAGGCGCCGCAGGACAAGACCAAGGATCGAACTGGAAAGGCAGGCAAAACGATGAACCGCGAAATGTTGATGCTGATCGATGCCATCTCGCGCGAGAAGAACGTCGAGCGCGACGTGGTGCTGGGTGCGGTCGAGCAGGCGCTGGCCTCGGCGACGAAGAAGCTCTACAAGGGCGAGGTCGACATCCGCGTGGCCATGGACCCGGACACGGGCGCCTACGAAACCTTCCGCCGCTGGCTCGTGGTGCCCGATGAAGCCGGCCTGCAGAACCCCGACGCCGAAGAGCTGCTGTCCGATGCGCGCGACGAGATCGCCGACATCGAAGAAGGCGACTACATCGAGAAGCCGGTCGAGAGCGTGCCCATCGGCCGTATCGGCGCCATGGCCGCCAAGCAGGTCATCCTGCAGAAGATCCGCGATGCCGAGCGCGAGATGCTGCTCAACGACTTCATGTCGCGCGGCGACAAGATCTTCGTCGGCACCATCAAGCGCATGGACAAGGGCGACCTGATCGTCGAGAGCGGCCGCGTTGAAGGCCGCCTCAAGCGCGGCGAGATGATTCCCAAGGAAAACTTCCGCACCGGCGATCGCGTGCGCGCCATGATCATGGAGGTCGACCTCACGTTGCGTGGCGCGCCCATCCTGCTGTCGCGCTCGGCCCCCGAGTTCATGATCGAGCTGTTCCGCCAGGAAGTGCCCGAGATCGAGCAGGGCCTGCTCGAAATCAAGAAATGTGCCCGTGACCCGGGCTCGCGCGCCAAGATCGCCGTGCACAGCTTCGACAAGCGCATCGACCCGATCGGCACCTGCGTGGGTGTGCGCGGTTCGCGCGTGAACGCCGTCACCAACGAGCTCGCGGGTGAGCGCGTGGACATCGTGCTGTGGTCCGAAGACCCGGCGCAGTTCGTGATCGGCGCGCTCGCGCCGGCCAACGTGGTGTCCATCGTGGTCGACGAAGAGCGCCACGCCATGGACGTGGTGGTCGACGAGGAGAACCTCGCGATCGCCATCGGCCGCGGCGGCCAGAACGTGCGTCTGGCCAGCGAACTCACGGGTTGGCGCATCAACATCATGACGGCCGACGAATCGGCCCAGAAGCAGGCCGAAGAGGCCAGCGGCATCCGCGAGCTGTTCATGTCCAAGCTCGACGTGGACCAGGAGATCGCCGACATCCTGATCGAGGAAGGCTTCACCAGCCTCGAAGAGGTGGCCTACGTGCCGCTGCAGGAAATGCTCGAGATCGAGTCCTTCGACGAAGACACCGTCAACGAGCTGCGCACGCGCGCCAAGGACGCCCTGCTCACGATGGAAATCGCGCGCGAGGAAAACGTCGAAGAGGTGTCGCAGAACCTCAAGGACCTCGAGGGCATCACGCCCGAACTGATTGCCAAGCTGGCCGAGGCCGGCATCCACACCCGCGACGACCTGGCCGACCTGGCCACCGACGAACTGACCGAGATCACCGGCCAGTCCGATGCGGACGCCACCGACCTGATCATGAAAGCCCGCGCCCACTGGTTCACCGCCGGTGACGAAGCGCAGCCGCAATCCTGATCACGGAGGCCCACGGAGCACAGCACACATGACCAGTACCACCGTCGCCGAATTCGCCGCCGAACTGAACAAACCCGCCGCCGTGCTGCTCGAGCAGCTCACGGCCGCGGGTGTGCGCAAGTCCGCGCCGTCCGATCCCATCACCGAAGCCGACAAGCAGCGCCTGCTCGGCCACCTGCAGGCCGCACACGGCACCGCCAGCGGCGAGCGCAAAAAGATCACGCTGGTCAAGAAGTCCACGTCCGAGATCAAGCAGGCCGACGCCATGGGCCGTGCGCGCACGATCCAGGTCGAGGTGCGCAAGAAGCGCACCTTCATCAAGCGCGATGACGAGCCCACGACGACCGAGGCCGAGGCGCCCGCGGCCGAACCCGCGGTGCCGGCGATCGACCCGGCCGAGCTGGCCCGCCGCGAGGAAGAGGCCCGCCGCCAGGCCGAGCTGATCCGCCGCCAGGAAGAAGAGCTGGCCGCCAAGCGCGCCGCGCGTGAAGCCGAAGAGGCCCGTGCCGCCGAAGCCGCGGCCGCCGCCAAGGCCGCGGCCGAAGCCGCTGCGGCCGCCAAAGCCGCGGCCGACGCCGCCGCGCCCAAAGAGGCCGCTGCGCCTGCCGCCGAAGCGGCTGCGCCGGCCAAGCCCGTGGCCGTGAAGGTCAAGGGGCCGGACAAGGAAGCCGCTGCCGCGGCCGCCGCGGCCAAGGCCGCCGAAGACAAGAAGGCCGAAGAGGCGCGCGCCGCCGACCTGCTCGAGCGCCGCCGCAAGGCCGAAGCCGAGGCCGCCAACATCCGCGCCATGATGGCCGCGCCCGCGAAGACGCTGGTGGCCAAGAAGCCCGAGCCCGCGCCCGACGCGAAGGCCGGCCTCAAGGGCACGCTGCACAAGCCCGCGGGCACGCCCGCCAAGGCGCCCGCGGCCGCCACGCCGGCCGCGCCCGGCACCGCCGGCAAGAAAGAGGTCAAGTCGGAGAACCTGTCTTCCACCTGGAAGGACGACGCGGCCAAGAAGAAAGAGATCAAGACCCGTGGCGACACCAGCTCGGGCCGCAGCAACTGGCGCAGCGGGCCCAAGGGCCGCCGCGGCGACAGCCGCGACAGCCGCGACGGCCAGGGCAGCTTCCAGGCGCCCGCCGAGTTCAAGCAGATCGAGGTGCACGTGCCCGAGACCATCACGGTGGCCGAGCTCGCGCACAAGATGTCGGTGAAGTCGTCCGAGGTGATCAAGCAGCTCATGAAGCTGGGCCAGATGGTCACGATCAACCAGTCGCTCGACCAGGACACCGCGATGATCCTGGTGGAAGAACTGGGCCACAAGGCGGTGCAGGCCGCCCTCGACGACCCCGAGGCCTTCACCGAGGAAGAGGTGCAGGGCCAGCAGGCCGAGGCGCTGCCGCGCGCGCCCGTGGTCACCGTCATGGGCCACGTGGACCACGGCAAGACCTCGCTGCTCGACTACATCCGCCGCGCCAAGGTGGCCGCGGGCGAGGCCGGCGGCATCACGCAGCACATCGGCGCCTACCACGTGGACACGCCGCGCGGCATGGTGACCTTCCTCGACACCCCGGGTCACGAGGCCTTCACGGCCATGCGTGCGCGCGGTGCCCAGGCCACCGACATCGTGATCCTGGTCTGCGCCGCCGACGACGGCGTGATGCCGCAGACCAAGGAAGCCATCAAGCACGCCAAGGCCGCGGGCGTTCCCATCGTGGTCGCCATGACCAAGGCCGACAAGCCCGAAGCCAACATCGAGCGCGTGAAGTCCGAGCTCGTGGGCGAAGAGGTGGTGCCCGAGGAATTCGGCGGTGAATCGCCCTTCGTGGCGGTGTCGGCCAAGACCGGCCTGGGCATCGACGAACTGCTCGAGCAGGTGCTGCTGCAGGCCGAGGTGCTCGAGCTCAAGGCGCCGGTGGACGCCATGGCCAAGGGCCTGGTGATCGAAGCCCGCCTCGACAAGGGCCGCGGCGCCGTGGCCACCGTGCTGGTGCAAAGCGGCACGCTCAAGGTCGGCGACGTGGTGCTGGCGGGCCAGACCTCGGGCCGCGTGCGCGCCATGCTCGACGAGAACGGCCGCAACACCAAGGAAGCCGGCCCCTCCATTCCGGTGGAGATCCAGGGCCTGGCCGAAGTGCCGCAGGCCGGCGACGAGTTCATGGTGATGGCCGACGAGCGCCGCGCGCGCGAGATCGCCACCTACCGCGCGGGCAAGTACCGCAGCACCAAGCTCGCCAAGCAGCAGGCCGCCAAGCTCGAGAACATGTTCGCCGACATGTCGGCGGGCGAGGTCAAGACCCTGCCCATCATCCTCAAGGCCGACGTGCAGGGCTCGCAGGAGGCACTGGCCGCCGCGCTGCTCAAGCTCTCGACCGAAGAGGTGCGGGTGCAGCTCGTGTACGCGGGCGTTGGCGGCATCAGCGAGAGCGACATCAACCTCGCGATCGCCTCGGGCGCTGTGGTCATCGGCTTCAACGTGCGCGCCGATGCCGGTGCGCGCAAGCTGGCCGAGGGCAACGAGATCGACCTGCGCTACTACAACATCATCTACGACGCGGTCGACGAGCTGAAAGCGGCCATGTCCGGCATGCTCGCGCCCGAAAAGCGCGAAGAGGTCATCGGCATGGCCGAGATCCGCACGGTGTTTGTGGCCTCCAAGATCGGTACCGTGGCCGGCTGTATGGTCACCTCGGGCCAGGTCACGCGCTCGGCCCACTACCGGCTGCTGCGCGACAACGTGGTGGTGCACACGGGCGAGCTCGAATCGCTCAAGCGCCTCAAGGACGACGTGCGCGAGGTCAAGGAAGGCTTCGAGTGCGGTATCAAGCTGCGCAACTACAACGACATCAAAGAGGGCGACCAGCTCGAGTTCTTTGAGGTCAAGGAAGTGGCGCGCACGCTGTAAGCACCCCGGCAAAGCGAGATTCCCATGCCCCGCAAGGCGTCTTCCGTTCCCAACCGCGGCTACCGCGTGGCCGACCAGATCCAGCGCGATCTGGCCGAGCTGATCGCGCGCGAGTTGAAGGACCCGCGCGTGGGCATGGTCACGCTCAACGCGGTCGAGGTCACGCCCGACTACGCGCACGCCAAGGTGTTCTTCAGCCTGCTCACCGGCAACCCGGAGGAAACCGCCGAAGGCCTCAACGCCGCGGCCGGTTTCCTGCGCAACGCGCTGTTCAAGCGCCTGCACATCCACACCGTGCCCACGCTGCACTTCGTGTTCGACCGCACCACCGAGCGCGCGGCCGACATGAACGCCTTGATCTCCAAGGCCGTGGCTTCGCGTTCCAAGAACGAGGACGAGTGATGCACGCGCCACGCACCAGGGTGCAACGGCGCCCTGTGCATGGGGTGTTGTTGCTCGACAAGCCGCTGGGTCTCTCCAGCAACCAGGCCTTGCAGAAGGCCAAGTGGCTGCTGCGCGCCGAGAAGGCCGGCCACACCGGCACGCTCGACCCGCTGGCCACCGGCGTGCTGCCGCTGTGTTTCGGCGCGGCCACCAAGTTCAGCCAGCTCCACCTCGACGCGGACAAGACCTACGAGACCACGGTGCGCCTGGGCGTGCGCACCAGCACGGCCGACGCCGAGGGCGAGGTGATCGCCACGCGCGCGGTGCAATGCAGCGTGGGCCAGGTGGTCGAGGTGCTCGACCGCTTCATGGGTGAGATCGAGCAGGTGCCGCCCATGCACAGCGCGCTCAAGAAAGACGGCAAGGCCCTCTACGAATACGCGCGCGATGGCGAAACCGTGGAGCGCGAGCCGCGCCGCGTGACCATCCACGAGATCGAGCTGCTCGACATGCGCCTCGATGGCGACGCGCCGCAGCTGCGCCTGCGCGTGGTCTGCAGCAAGGGCACCTACATCCGCACCCTGGGCGAAGACATCGGCGAAGCCCTGGGCTGCGGTGGCCACCTGATCGCGCTGCGCCGCGTGGCCACCGGCCCCTTCAGCGTGACCGACGCGATCACGCTCGAGGCCTTCGAGGCCTTGCCCGAAGCGCAGCGCCTGGCGGCGCTGCGGCCGGTCGATGCGCTGCTTGGCGGTCACGAGCGCGTCACGCTCGATGCCGAGCATGCCGGGCGCTTTCTGAGCGGCGTGCGCCGCCGCGGCGACTGGCCCAACCGCGAGCGCGTGGCCGTGTTCGGCCCCGCCGCCTCGTCCGCACACCCCCAAGCCGTTCTGCTGGGCACCGCCCACACGCAGGGCGGTGAACTCATTCCGGGCCGCTTGCTGAGCCCGACCGACATCCAGCAAATCCTCGACACCTCAGAGGCCACACCATGAGCAGACCCATCCGCAACATCGCCATCATTGCCCACGTCGACCACGGCAAGACCACCATGGTCGACCAGCTGCTGCGCCAGTCGGGCACCTTCGCCGAACACGAGAAGGTGGTCGACACCGTGATGGACAACAACGCCATCGAACGCGAGCGCGGCATCACCATCCTCGCCAAGAACTGCGCGGTGAGCTGGAAGGGCACGCACATCAACATCGTCGACACCCCGGGCCACGCGGACTTCGGCGGCGAGGTCGAGCGCGCGCTGTCCATGGTCGACGGCGTGCTGCTGCTGATCGACGCCCAGGAAGGCCCCATGCCGCAGACCCGCTTCGTGACCAAGAAGGCGCTGGCCCTGGGCCTGAAGCCCATCGTGGTGGTGAACAAGGTCGACAAGCCCGGCGCCAACCCCGACAAGGTCATCAACGCCGCCTTCGACCTGTTCGACAAGCTCGGCGCCACCGACGAACAGCTCGACTTCCCCGTGGTCTACGCCTCGGGCATCAACGGCTGGTCTTCGCTCGAAGAAGGCCCGGCCGGCGAGCAGTGGGGCCCCGACATGTCGGCCCTGTTCGAGACCGTGCTCAAGCACGTGCCGGCGCACCAGGGCGATCCCGCCGCGCCGCTGCAGCTGCAGATCTCCGCGCTCGACTACTCGAGCTTCGTGGGCCGCATCGGCGTGGGCCGCATCAGCGCCGGCACCATCAAGCCCGCCATGGACGTGCTCGTGATGGAAGGGCCGGACGGCAAGAGCTTCAAGGGCCGCGTCAACCAGGTGCTGACCTTCCAGGGCCTGGACCGCGTGCAGGCCCCCGAAGCCGGCCCCGGCGACATCGTGCTCATCAACGGCATCGAGGACATCGGCATCGGCGTGACGCTGACCGACCCCGCCAACCCGCAGCCGCTGCCCATGCTCAAGGTGGACGAGCCCACGCTGACCATGAACTTCTGCGTCAACACCAGCCCGCTGGCCGGTCGCGAAGGCAAGTTCGTCACCAGCCGCCAGATCTGGGACCGCCTGCAGAAAGAACTGCAGAGCAACGTGGCCCTGCGCGTGAAGGCCACCGACGAAGACGGCGTGTTCGAGGTCTCGGGCCGCGGTGAACTGCACCTGACCATCCTGCTCGAGAACATGCGCCGCGAAGGCTACGAGCTGGCCGTGTCCAAGCCGCGCGTGGTGTTCAAGGAAGAGAACGGCGAACGCCTGGAGCCGATCGAACTCGTCACCGCCGACATCGAGGAAGCCCACCAGGGCGCCGTGATGCAGGCCCTGGGCGAGCGCAAGGGCGAGCTGCTCAACATGGACCCGGACGGCCGTGGCCGCGTGCGCCTGGAGTACCGCATCCCGGCGCGCGGCCTGATCGGCTTCAGCAACGAGTTCCTGAACCTCACGCGTGGCTCGGGCCTGATCGCCAACATCTTCGACGGCTACGAGCCGCACAAGGGCGAGGTGGCCGGCCGCAAGAACGGCGTGCTCATCAGCATGGACGACGGCGAGATCTTCAACTACGCGCTCGGCAAGCTCGACGACCGCGGCCGCATGTTCGTGAAGGCCAACGACCCGGTGTACGAGGGCATGATCGTGGGCATCCACAGCCGCGACAACGACCTCGTGGTCAACGCCACCCGCACCAAGCAGCTCACCAACTTCCGCGTCAGCGGCAAGGAAGACGCGATCAAGATCACGCCGCCGATCCAGCTCACGCTCGAATACGGCGTCGAGTTCATCGAAGACGACGAGCTGGTCGAGATCACGCCCAAGAGCATCCGCCTGCGCAAGCGCTTCCTGAAGGAGCACGAGCGCAAGCGCGCCAGCCGCGAAGCCTGATCCCGCCATGCCGTTTCGCGCGCTCAGCCGCCTGACGCACACGCAGGCGGTGCTGCTCATGGTCGCGGTCACCCTCATGTGGTCGATCGCGGGCGTGGTGTCGCGCCAGCTCGAATCGGCGGCGCGCTTCGAGGTCACGTTCTGGCGCAGCGCCTTCACGGCCTTGTCGCTGCTGCTGATCCTGCCGCTGTGGCGCGCGGCCGACCGCGCGAGCGGCGCGCTGGTGCCCAAGGCGGGCGAGGGCCTGCTGCACCGCCACTGGGGCGTGCTGCCCGGCTCCACCCCGTTCTGGATCAGCGGCCTGTGCTGGAGCGTGATGTTCACTGCCTTCATGCTGGCGCTGACCTTCACCACCGTCGCCAACGTGCTCATCATCATGTCGGTGGGCCCGCTGCTCACGGCGCTGGTGGCGCGTTTCACGCTCGGCCAGCGGCTGGCGCTGCGCACCTGGGCGGCCATCGTGGCCGCGGGCCTGGGCATCGTCTACATGTACGGCAGCCAGTTCCTGCAGGCCTTCGGCGACGCGGCCGTGGACACCGGCGCGCTGGTGGCCGGCTCGCTCGCGGCGCTGTGCGTGCCGACGGCCGCGGCGATCAACTGGACCGTGGTGCAGCGCAGCCAGACCCATGGCGAAAAGATCGACCTCGTGCCCTCGGTGCTGCTCGGCGCGCTGGTGTCTTCGCTGTTCACGCTGCCGCTCGCGCTGCCCTTCAATGCCACCGCGGCCGACATCGGCTGGCTCGCGCTGCTGGGTCTGGTGCAACTGGCCATTCCCTGCGCGCTGGCCGTGGTCTGCGCGCGTTCGCTCAAGGCGCCCGAGGTCTCGCTGCTGGCCCTGCTCGAAGTGATCTTCGGCATCCTGCTGGCCTGGCTCGGCGCGGGCGAGGCGCCCGGTCGCGAGGTGCTGTTCGGTGGCACGCTGGTGATCGGTGCGCTGGTCGTCAACGAACTGCTGGGCTGGCGTTCGCGCAGTGGCGCGCCCCGCATCCAGACGCTGGAATCCTCACCCCAGCGACCCGACTGAGTTTTTTCGCAGGAGAGATTGGTCATGTCCTCGCCCGAGCCCACCGTCATCGTCGAAGTCCAGGGCCGTGTCGGCCTGATCACGCTCAACCGCCCCAAGGCCCTCAACGCCTTGTCGCTCGAGATGATCCGCGCGCTCGGCGCCGCGCTGATCGCGTGGCGCGAGGACCCGGGCGTGATCGCGGTGGCCATCCGCGGCGTCAACAAGGAAGGCCCGTTCGGCGCCTTCTGCGCGGGCGGCGACATCCGTTTCTTCCACCAGGCCGCGCTGGCCGGCAACCCCGAGCTCGAAGACTTCTTCACCGAGGAATACGCGCTCAACCACCTGATCCACACCTACCCCAAGCCCTACATCGCCTTCATGGACGGCATCTGCATGGGCGGGGGCATGGGCATCAGCCAGGGCGCAAGCCTGCGCGTGGTCACCGAGCGCAGCAAGCTCGCCATGCCCGAGACCAACATCGGCCTGTTCCCGGACGTCGGCGGCGGCTACTTCCTGAGCCGCTGCAGCGGCCACCTGGGCGAGTACCTCGCGCTCACGGGCCGCGTGCTGCAGGGCCGCGAAGCGCTGAGCGCGGGCCTGGCCGACGGGCACATCGAGGCGCAGCGCCTGCCCAACCTCTGGGCCAGCCTGGGCAGCACGCCGTTTGAGAATGGCGAAGCGGTGCAGCGCTGGGTCGAAAGCCACCTGCAGTCCGCCGCGCCCGCGGCGCCCTGGCCGATGGCGCAAGTGAACGCCGCGTTCGGGCAGGCCAGCGTGCCCGCCATCGTCGCGGCGCTCGAAGCCGCGGCCAGCGACGCCTGGGCCGCCGAGACCCTGGCCACGCTGCGCCAGCGATCGCCGCTGATGCTGCACGTGGTGCTCGAGCAGATCCGCCGCGCGCGCGGCATGGGACTGGCCGACGACCTGCGCATGGAACGCAACCTGGTGCGGCGCTGCTTCCACCTGCGCCCGGGCGCGGCGAGCGAAACGGTGGAAGGCATCCGCGCGCTCGCGGTCGACAAGGACCACAGCCCGCGGTGGAATCCGGCCCGCATCGAGGACGTGAGCCCCGAACACGTGGCGGCCTTCTTCGAGCCGCCCTGGCCCGCGTTCGCGCACCCGTTGCGCGCGCTGGGCTGACTCGGCGACCCCCGTCAGTCGCCCACGGCCAGGCGCGCGCCGATGGCCTCGTGGGCCGCCCGGATGGCCGTTTGAAGCGGCACCGGGGCCTTGGCGTCCCCCTCGGGTGCCTTGCCGTTCACCGCCTGCTGGATGACCCGGTTGCAGAAGCTCAGGTGCGCGCGCTGGTCCGGGGGCAGGTGCTGCACCTGGGTGAACGCATCGGAAAACGGCGCCAGCACGTTCCGGTAGAAGAGGGCGCTGCCGAGTGCGCGGGCGTTGGCGTGGGCCCCGCGGTCGGGAAACCGCCGCTGCATGGCGGCCAGGGCGGCACCCAGCCCCAGACCGTCGAGCCCTTGCTGCAGGGACGCGAGGAAGGAGACCGCGAGGGCGGTGCTCCGCGCGAGCAGCTCGCACAAGGCGTCCAGCCTCGCGGGGTCATCGGCCAGTGCGGCCGTGTCCAGTTTGCTGCCGCCCCCCAGGGTCGGCCACGCCGGCACCCCACATCGGCTGGCCTCGATCACGAGCGCCTCGGGCGATGCGGGCATGTGTTCGAAAAAGTGGCTCTTGAGGGCGCGCGAGGTGCAGCTGTCGTTGCGAAGCAGGGTCTCGGTGGGCTTGAGTTCGTCGATGCAGGCCACGATCTGCACGCCGAGCGGCCAGGTGGCGCGTTCGGCATCTTCGGCCTCCCGGGTGGCGCGGCGTTGCGCGGCATCACCGTGGACCGGCTCGTCGCGGGATGCGTCGCGTGGGGATCGGCTCACCGTTTCCCACACCTCGCCCAGGCGTTGCCTGAGGCTCGAAAGTCGCGGGGTGCGCGGGCTGGTCACACCGGTCTTGACGGGACTCGAGTTGCGCGAGGCGCTGGGCGATGGGCGCACCGACACCGTGCGTGGGCCGTCGAGTTCTTCAGACCGCTTCAGGCTCTTTCGCTTGTCGATCCGGGGCAGGGGCGGCAGCGCGTAGCCCTGCTCGGGCCGAACCGGCGGCGCCGGCTCTTGCGGGGGGTGCCGGGGCGCGTGCGGGGTGGCAATGGGTTGGCGGTACGTGCCGATGGACACCCTTTTCTTTTCCATGGGAAGGCGCTGGCGTTGCGGTTGACGGACACGGTCCTGTGTCCATCCCCCGCCAGGGCGGTTCCTCCCCGATCCCCACCAATCCGTTTGCCTTGGGCCGGCGCCAGCCGGCGGCACCCTCAGCGCCTGAGCGCGGCGATCGCCTGCGCCGATTCGCGCACCAGCGCCGGCCCGCGGTAGATCAGGCCGGTGTAGATCTGCACCAGGTCCGCGCCCGCGGCGATCTTGCTCACGGCGTCGTCGGCGCTCAACACACCGCCCACGCCGATGATGGGAAAGCCCGGGCCCAGCGCCGCGCGCAGCGCGCGGATCACGCGGTTGCTTGCTTCGAGCACCGGCGCGCCCGACAGGCCGCCGGTTTCCCCGGCATGGCGCAGGCCCTTGACGGCCTCACGCGAGAGCGTGGTGTTGGTGCCGATCACGCCCAGCGCGCCGGTGGCGCTGCCGTCGCTGCCGCAGCCGTGGCGCTTGAGCGTGGCCGCGATCACCGCGATCTGCGCGTCGTCGAGATCGGGCGCGATCTTCACGAACACCGGAATGTGCCGGCCGTGGCGCTGCGCGAGCTGTTCGCGCCGCTCCATCACCGCGCCCAGCAGCGCGTCGAGCGCCGCGTCGCTCTGCAGGCTGCGCAGGTTCTGGGTGTTGGGGCTGGAGATGTTGACGGTGACGTAGTCGGCGTGCGGGTAGACGCCGTCGAGGCAGGTCAGGTAGTCGTCGGTGGCGCGCTCGATCGGCGTGCTCGCGTTCTTGCCGATGTTCAGACCCAGGCGCATGGGCGTGCCGCCGCGCTCGGCGCGAAAGCGCGCGCGCTGCACGTTGGCCAGGAAGGCGTCCAGGCCTTCGTTGTTGAAGCCCAGGCGGTTGATCAGCGCCTGGCGCTCGGGGATGCGGAACATGCGCGGCTTCGGGTTGCCCGGCTGGCCCTTGGGCGTCACCGTGCCGACCTCGACGAAGCCGAAGCCCATGGCGGCCAGGCCGTCGATGCAGCGCGCGTTCTTGTCGAGCCCGGCGGCCAGGCCCACGCGGTTGGGAAAGCCCAGGCCCGCGAGCGTGAAGGGATCGTTCACGCGCGGCTCGCTGTAGAGGCAGGTGAGCGGCGAATGCTGCAGCCGCGCGATCGCGCCCAGCGTGAGTTCGTGGGCCGCCTCCGGGTCCATGCCGAAGAGGAAGGGGCGCGCCGCGCCGTAGGGAAGGAGTGACATCGGATAATCCGCAGCTTTAGACCAACCCGCAATTCTCGCAAATGACCCAAGACGAACTCAAAGCCCTGGTGGGCCAGGCGGCCCTGCAATACGTGACCCCGGGCGAGATCGTGGGCGTGGGCACGGGCTCCACGGTCAACAAGTTCATCGAGGCGCTCGCCACCCTCAAGGACCGCGTGCCGGGCGCCGTGTCGAGCTCCGAGGCGTCGACCGCGCGCCTGAAGGCCATCGGCATTCCCGTGCTCGAGGCCAACGCGGTCGAGACCATCGGCGTCTACATCGATGGCGCCGACGAGATCGACGGCCAGGGCCACATGATCAAGGGCGGCGGCGCCGCGCTCACGCGCGAGAAGATCGTCGCGGCCCAATCGCGCCGCTTCGTGTGCATCGCCGACGAATCCAAGCTGGTCGCGACACTGGGCGCGTTCCCGCTGCCGGTGGAGGTGATCCCCATGGCCACGGCGCGCGTGATCCGCCAGTTCGCGGCGTTGGGCGGCCAGGCCCGCGTGCGCCTGAAGGACGGCGTGCCCCTCGTGACCGACAACGGTCAGCACATCGTCGACGTGACCGGCCTGAAGATCAGCGACCCGCTGGGCTTCGAGAGCGAAGTGAACCAGTGGCCCGGTGTGGTCACGGTGGGCGTTTTCGCGCACCAGAAGGCCAGTGTGTGCCTGCTGGGCACGGCCGAGGGCGTTCGCACCCTCAGCTTCTGAGCGCCTGGCTCAGAAGCGGATGCCCGCAGGGTTGCTCGGCGGGGGCGTCACGGGCACCTCGGCCGGCGCGGTGGGCGCCGTGCTGTCGTTGCCGCGCGCGGCACCCGACGGGGCCGCATTGCCGGCCGCGGGCGCAACGTCGACCAGCGGGCTGGGGGCCGCGCGGCGGTAGCCGGGTGGCAGCGCCGACTGCGCCGGGTAACCGGCCGCATTCAGGTACTGCGTCCATTCGGCGTCGGAATAACCGCGCAGCCGCTGCGAGCCGATGGACAGCAGGGGCAGCGAGGCTTCGCCGGCCAGCCGCTTGAGCGCCTCAACGTCTTCTGCCGTGGTGACGGTTTTTTCGGTGTAGGGGATGCCGCGCGCGTTGAGCAGGTTGCGGCCGCTGTTGCACGGGGCGCAGTCCTTGCCCGTGTAGAGCACGACCGGATAGCGCGTGGCGGTCTGGCGCAGTTCGAAGGGCAGTTGTGCGCCGCCGCCGGTGCCGGCTGCGCCCGGGGTCACGGGCTGGGGCCGGCTGCCGCTGTTGGCGGGCGGCGGCTGGTCCGAGAAGCTCACGCGGCCATCGGGCCCGACGATGCGGTACACGCCCTGGGCGGAGGCGGACAGGGCGGCCCCCAGGCTCAAGCTGGCAACGATCAGCGCGGTGCGGGTCTTCATGGGTGTCGGTGGACGGGGGTGGCGGGGCTCAGGCCATGCCCTGGTGGCGCAGCAAGGCGTCGATCGACGGCTCGCGGCCGCGGAAGGCCGTGAACGATTCCATCGCAGGACGGCTGCCCCCGGCTTCCAGAATCGACCGGCGGTAGCGGCGACCGGTCTCAACGTCCAGGGTGCTGTGGCCGTTTTGCCGCGCGGCCTCCTCGAAGGCCGCGTAGGCGT
Source organism: Hydrogenophaga crocea (assembly GCF_011388215.1). Classification (NCBI taxonomy): domain Bacteria; kingdom Pseudomonadati; phylum Pseudomonadota; class Betaproteobacteria; order Burkholderiales; family Comamonadaceae; genus Hydrogenophaga; species Hydrogenophaga crocea. The sequence continues at coordinate 1,689,522 of NZ_CP049989.1, read as the reverse complement.
CGGCGCTCAGCACCTCGGCCCACTTGTAGCTGTAGTAGCCGGCCGAGTAGCCGCCCGCGAAGATGTGGCTGAACGTGTGCGGCGTGCGGCTGTAGGCCGGCGGCTGCAGCACGGCCACCTCGCGGCGCACGCCATCGAGCAGGGCCATGATGGCCGCGCCGTCGGCGGGCGGTGGCGTCTGGCTGTGCAGCAGCATGTCGAACAGCGCGAACTCCACCTGGCGCAGGGTCTGCAGGCCGCTCTGGAAGTTCTTGGCCGCGAGCATCTTGTCGAACAGCGCGCGCGGCAGCGGTGCGCCGGTGTCCACGTGGGCCGTCATGTGGCGCAGCACCTCCCATTCCCAGCAGAAGTTCTCCATGAACTGGCTGGGCAGCTCCACCGCATCCCATTCGACGCCGCTGATGCCCGAGACATCGCGCTCCTCGACCTGCGTGAGCATGTGGTGCAGGCCGTGGCCGAATTCGTGGAAGAGGGTGATGACGTCGTCGTGCGTGAGCAGCGCGGGCTTGCCGTCGACGCCCTCGGCGAAGTTGCACACCAGGTGGGCCACGGGCGTCTGCAGGGTGCCGTTGTCGGGGCGGCGCCAGCGCGCACGCACGTCGTCCATCCAGGCGCCGCCGCGCTTGCCGGTGCGGGCGCCGGGATCGAGGTAGAACTGGCCGACCAGGCGGCCGTCGCGTTCGATGCGGTAGAACTCCACGCCCGGGTGCCAGGTGGGCGCGTTGTCCTTGCGGATGGCCACCTCGAACAGGGTCTCGACGATGTGGAACAGGCCCGCGAGCACCTTGGGCGCGGTGAAGTAGGGCTTGACCTCCTGCTCGCTGAAGGCATATCGCGCTTCCTTGAGCTTCTCGCCGATGTAGGGCCAGTCCCAGGCCTGGGGATCGGCCAGGCCGAGCTCCTTGGCCGCGAAGTCGCGCATGTCGGCCAGATCCTGCTCGGCGAACGGGCGCGCCTTGTGCGCCAGGTCGCGCAGGAAGGCAATCACCTGCTCGGGCGAATTGGCCATCTTGGGCACCAGCGAGACGTCGGCGAAGTGGCGGTGGCCGAGCAGTTGCGCCTCTTCGTGGCGCAGCGCGAGCAGCTCGACCATGATGGCCGAGTTGTCGAACTGCCTGGCCTCGGACTGCTCGCTGGCCCGCGTCACGTAGGCGCGGTACAGGCGCTCGCGCAGCGCGCTGTTGTGGGCGAACTGCATCACGGGCAGGTACACCGGCATCTTGAGCGTGAGCTTGTGGCCGGGTTGCTGGTCGGCGCGTGCGGCCGCGGCCGTGGCCTGCAGCACGTCGTCGGGCACGCCGGCGAGCTCGTCGGCGCCCACGTAGATGGCAAAGGCGTCGGTGGCGTCGAGCGCGTTCTCGCTGAACTTCTGCGCCAGCTCGGCCGAGCGTTCCTGGATGTCGGCGAAGCGCGCCTTGTCGGCGCCCTTGAGCTCGGCGCCGCCGAGCACGAAGCCGCGCAGCGCGTTGCGCCGGGCCTGCACCTGTTCGGCATTGAGGGTGCCGGGATCCATGGCCTTGTACTTGGCGTACAGGCGCTCGTCGGCGCCCAGGCGGGTCCAGAACTCGGTGACTTTGGGCAGGGCCGCGTTGTAGGCGGCGCGCAGGGCCGGCGTGTCGGCCACGCTGTTGAGATGGCTCACCGCGCCCCAGGCGCGCGAGAGGCGCTCGGTCGCGACGTCGAGCGTGGCGGCCAGGCGGGCCCAGTCGGCGGGGAAATCGGGGGCGGTGGCGGTCCGCAGGGCCCGGTCGGCCTCGTCCAGCAGGGTGTCGATCGCCGGGCCGACCAGCTCGGGCGCGATGGCGTCGAAGCGCGGCAGGTCGGAGAAATCGAGCAGGGGGTTGAGCTGGCTGGGATCGGTGCGGACGTTCATGGCGGCTCAGATGGGTGGTTGGGGCGGGGGTTTCAAGCGCCGGACCGAAGGTCCGCGCTCACTGGCCGGACTTCTTGACGCTCTTCTGGCGCACCTTGGCCCGCTTGACCTGGCCACCCGGGGTGAGGCGCTGGTTGCCCAGCACGCGCACCACTTTGATTTCGGGCTTCTGGCCCGGGCGCTTACCGAACTTGAGCACCTTGACGTCCTTGGGGCCGGGCTTGCGGTCTTCGTCGGGCGCACGCTCTTTCTCGGGCAGGGGGCGCCACAGCACCAGCAGCTTGCCGATGTGCTGGATGGGCGCGGCGTCGAGCGCGTCGGCCAGCTGTTCGAGCATGGACTCGCGCAGGGCGCGGTCGTCGCTGAGCACGCGCACCTTGATCAGGCCGTGGGCCTTGAGCGCGGCGTCGGCTTCTTTCTGCACGGCGGGGGTGAGGCCATCGTTGCCGATGTGGACCACGGGGTCGAGGTGGTGGGCCTCGGCGCGGTGGACTTTGCGTTGGGCGGGGGTGAGGGTGATGGCGGGCATGGGAGAATTATCGGCTACCCACACCCGAGACCCCATGGGCATCAAGGTTCAAACCCAGAGCAAGAAGGTCAACAAGGCCTGGCTCAACGAGCACGTGAACGACCCGTACGTGCGCCAGGCCCAGAAAGACGGCTACCGCGCGCGTGCGGCCTACAAGCTCAAGGAGATCGACGAAAGCCTGGGGCTGGTGCGTCCGGGCATGGCCATCGCCGACCTGGGCAGCACCCCGGGCGCCTGGAGCCAGTACCTGCGCCGGCGCCTGAGCCCGCAGGGCGCTGCCGTTGGTCAGCTCGATGGCACCATCGTGGCGCTCGACCTGCTGCCCATGGAGCCGATCGAAGGTGTGCACTTCATCCAGGGCGATTTCCGCGAAGAGTCGGTGCTGGCCGGGCTGCAGGCCACCCTGGCCGCCAAGGGCATCGGCAAGCTCGATCTGGTGGTGTCCGACATGGCGCCCAACCTCTCGGGCATCGCCGACACCGACGCCGCGCGCATCGAGCACCTGATCGAGCTTGCGGTGGATTTCGCCCGCCAGCAGCTCAAACCCGAGGGCGCGCTGGTGGTCAAGCTGTTCCACGGCGGGGCCTACGAGCCCATGGTGGCGCTGTTTCGCGACACCTTCCGGGTGGTCAAGCCGGTCAAACCCAAGGCCAGCCGCGACAAATCGGCGGAAACCTTCCTGGTGGGCCGCGGTCTGAAGGCCTGAACCGGCCCGCCGGCCAGCCGTTTGGCAGCCGGGTCGTGACAAAAGCTAACCCGGCGATTGACATTGCCTTGTCACGCCAGGGCAGGAGGGGCACTTGAAAGTCCTAGAATGCCCGGCATATGCGTTTGTGCTGGCACCGCCCGTGTGCTTAGGAGTTCTCTTTGAACAACCAGTGGTTCTCGAAAATTGCCGTGTGGATGGTCATCGCCATGGTGCTGTTCACCGTCTTCAAGCAATTCGACGGTCGCAGCACGGCAGGGGCCGGCTACATCGGCTATTCCGAATTCCTTGACCAGGTCAAGGCGCGCCAGATCAAGAGCGCCACCATCCAGGAAGGCCAGGGCGGCACCGAGATCGTGGCCGTCACGCAAGACGACCGCCGCGTGCGCACCACCGCCACCTACCTCGACCGCGGCCTGGTGGGCGACCTGATCCGCTACGACGTGAAGTTCGACGTGCGCCCGCGCGAAGAGGGTTCGCTGCTCATGACGCTGCTCGTGAGCTGGGGCCCCATGCTGCTGCTGATCGGGGTCTGGATCTACTTCATGCGCCAGATGCAGGGTGGCGGCAAGGGCGGCGCCTTCAGCTTCGGCAAGAGCAAGGCGCGCATGCTCGACGAGAACAACAACACCGTCACCTTCGCCGATGTCGCGGGCTGCGACGAGGCCAAGGAAGAGGTGAAAGAGGTCGTCGACTTCCTCAAGGACCCGCAGAAATTCCAGAAGCTGGGCGGTCGCATTCCGCGCGGCCTGCTGCTGGTGGGCCCGCCGGGCACCGGCAAGACGCTGCTGGCCAAGTCCATCGCTGGCGAAGCCAAGGTGCCGTTCTTCAGCATTTCGGGCTCCGATTTCGTGGAGATGTTCGTCGGCGTGGGCGCGGCCCGCGTGCGCGACATGTTCGAGAACGCCAAGAAGAACGCGCCCTGCATCATCTTCATCGACGAGATCGACGCCGTGGGCCGCCAGCGTGGCGCAGGCCTGGGCGGCGGCAACGACGAACGCGAGCAGACCCTCAACCAGATGCTGGTCGAGATGGACGGCTTCGAGACCAACCTGGGCGTGATCGTGGTGGCCGCCACCAACCGCCCCGACATCCTCGACGCCGCGCTGCTGCGCCCGGGCCGCTTCGACCGCCAGGTCTACGTGACGCTGCCCGACATCCGCGGCCGCGAGCAGATCCTCAACGTGCACATGCGCAAGATCCCGCTGGGTACCGACGTGAACGCCGCCATCATCGCGCGCGGCACGCCCGGCATGAGCGGCGCCGACCTGGCCAACCTCTGCAACGAGGCCGCACTCATGGCCGCGCGCCGCAACGCGCGCACCGTGGAAATGCAGGACTTCGAGAAGGCCAAGGACAAGATCCTCATGGGCCCCGAGCGCAAGAGCATGGTCATGCCCGAGGAAGAGCGCCGCAACACCGCCTACCACGAGGCCGGCCACGCCCTGATCGGCAAGCTGCTGCCCAAGTGCGACCCGGTGCACAAGGTCACCATCATCCCGCGCGGCCGCGCGCTGGGCGTGACCATGAGCCTGCCCGAGAAAGACCGCTACAGCTACGACCGCGAGTACATGCTCAACCAGATCAGCATGCTGTTCGGCGGCCGCATCGCGGAAGAGGTGTTCATGAACCAGATGACCACCGGCGCCAGCAACGACTTCGAGCGCGCCACGCACATCGCGCGCGACATGGTGATGCGCTACGGCATGACCGACGCGCTGGGCCCCATGGTCTACGCCGAGAACGAGGGCGAGGTCTTCCTGGGCCGCTCGGTCACCAAGACCACCAACATCTCCGAACAGACGATGCAGAAGGTCGACGCCGAGGTGCGCCGCATCATCGACGAGCAGTACGCCGAGGCGCGCCGCCTGATCGAGGAGCACAGCGACAAGATGCACGCCATGGCCAAGGCCCTGCTCGAATGGGAAACCATCGACGGCGAACAGCTCGACGACATCATGGCCGGCAAGCCGCCGCGGCCGCCCAAGGACTGGACGCCGCGCAACCCCGTGGGTGGCGGTGGCAGCGGCGGCACCCCCGCCGTGTCGCCCGACGCGGCACCCAACGCGGCCTGATCCGCGCCGACCCACCTCGACGGGGCCTTCGGGCCCCGTTGCCATTTCAGGGACCTCCCATGCGCTGGACCACCACCCGTTTCGACATCGACCTGAGCGAGCCCCAGGTGATGGGCATCGTCAACGTCACGCCCGACTCGTTCTCGGACGGCGGCCGCCATGCCGGCACCGCGGCCGCGCTGGCCCATGCCGAGGCGCTGCTTGCACAGGGCGCACACATCCTGGACATCGGCGGCGAATCCACGCGCCCGGGCAGCCCCGCGGTGCCGCTCGACGAAGAACTGGCGCGCGTGCTGCCCGTGGTGCGCGAGGCCGTGAAGCTCGGGGTGCCGGTGTCGGTGGACACCTACAAGCCCGAGGTGATGCGCGCCGTTCTCGACCTGGGCGCCGACATCGTCAACGACATCTGGGCCCTGCGCCGCGGCGACGCGCTGGCGGTGGTGGCGGCCCACCCGCGCGCGGGCGTGTGCCTCATGCACATGCACCGCGACCCGCAGACCATGCAGGTGGCGCCCATGGACGGCGACGTGCTGCCCGCCGTGCGGGCCTTCCTGCGCGAGCGCGCGCAGGCGCTGCAGGCGCTGGGCGTGGCGCGCGAGCGCGTCGTGTTCGACCCGGGCGTGGGCTTCGGCAAGACCGTGGCGCAGAACTTCAGCCTGCTCGCGCGCCAGCGCGAACTGCTCGACGACGGCTTCGCGCTGCTGGCCGGCTGGTCGCGCAAATCGTCGCTGGGCGCGGTCACGGGCATCGAGACGCCGGCCGCGCGCGTGCACGCCAGCGTGACGGCCGCCGTGCTGGCCGTGGACCGGGGCGCGCACGTGGTGCGTGTGCACGATGTCCGCGAAACCGTCGAAGCGTTGAAGGTCTGGCGCGCCGCGCGTTGAAGCCGGGTGCCGCGCCCCGATAATCCGCGCGTCACACAAAACACCCCGCGAGGAGAAGCACCCATGGCCCGCCAGTATTTCGGCACCGACGGCATCCGAGGCACCGTCGGCCAGGCGCCCATCACCCCCGACTTCGTGCTGCGCCTGGCCCATGCGGTCGGCCGCGTGCTCAAGCGCCAGCAGGCCCACCCCACGGTGCTGATCGGCAAGGACACACGCATCTCGGGCTACATGCTCGAGGCCGCGCTCGAATCGGGCTTCAACTCGGCCGGGGTCGACGTGGTGCTGCTGGGCCCGGTGCCCACGCCCGCCGTGGCCTACCTCACGCGCGCGCAGCGCGCCAGCCTGGGCGTGGTGATCTCGGCCAGCCACAACCCCTTCGCCGACAACGGCATCAAGTTCTTCAGCGCCAAGGGCACCAAGCTGCCCGACCAGTGGGAGCTCGATGTGGAGGCCGCGCTCGATGAGCCGCCCGTGTGGGTGCCCGCGGCCGAACTCGGCAAGTCGCGCCGGCTCGACGACGCGGCGGGCCGCTACATCGAGTTCTGCAAGAGCACCTGCTCGCACAACCTGAGCCTGCGCGGGCTCAAGATCGTGGTCGACGGCGCGAACGGCGCGGCGTACCACATCGCGCCCTCGGTGTTCCACGAACTCGGCGCCGAGGTGGTGAAGATCGGCTGCACGCCCGACGGCCTCAACATCAACGCCGGCGTGGGCGCGACCCACCCCGAGGCCCTGATCGACGCGGTCAGGCAGCACGGCGCCGACTACGGCATCGCGCTCGACGGCGACGCCGACCGCCTGCAGATGACCGACCGCCAGGGCCGGCTCTACAACGGCGACGAACTGCTTTACCTCATGACCATGGACCGCCTGGCGCGCGACGAAGATGTGCCCGGCGTGGTGGGCACGCTCATGACCAACATGGCGGTGGAGGTGGCGCTGAAGGCACGCGGCGTGCAGTTCGTGCGCGCCAAGGTCGGCGACCGCTATGTGCTCGAAGAGCTCGACAAACGCGGCTGGCTGCTCGGCGGCGAAGGTTCGGGCCACCTGCTGGTGCTCGACCGCCACACCACCGGCGACGGCCTGGTCTCGGCGCTTCAGGTGCTGCACGCCTGCGTGGACAGCGGCAAGAGCCTGGCGCAACTGCTGGCCGACGTGACCCTGTTCCCGCAGACGCTGATCAACGTGCGCCTGCAGCCAGGCCAGGACTGGAAAACCAATGCGCGACTGGCGAGTGAAACCCAGGCGGTGGAAGCCGAGCTCGGCGACAGCGGCCGCGTGCTGATCCGCGCGAGCGGCACCGAACCGCTGGTGCGCGTGATGGTGGAAGCGCGCGATGCCGCAATGGCCCAGCGCTGCGCCGAGCGCCTGGCCGACACGCTGCGCACCGCCTGATAGGCTTCTCCACCTCCAAAGGCCGGCCGCTGGTGAACGTGCACGACGTGGCCGTGCTCGCGAGCCACCGCGGCCGCGGCATTGCCGAACAGATGCTGCGCGCGGTCGAGCAGGAGGCGCGCCGGCGCGGCGCGTGCAAGCTCACGCTCGAGGTGCTCTCGGGCAACCGGCCGGCGATGCGGCTCTACGAGCGCATCGGCTTCGCGGGTTACCGGCTCGATCCGGCCATGGGCACCGCCCAGTTCCTGCAGAAGTGGCTCTGAGCCGAGGCCCGGCCGCCGCGCCTCGGCTCAGTAGAGCAGGTGCGGCCGGCGCGCTTCCAGCCAGGCGGTTTCGTCTGCGCGCACGGCCTGGTCGAAGTCTTCGGGCGCGGCCTGCACGTCGTCCACCCACTCGCGCAGCAGCGGGCTGCCGTTGATGAGGTCGATCGCCAGCCGGTCGCGCTCGTACTCGTAGGGGAAGTCGCGCCACAGCGGGTAGTCGGGCTGTTGCAGGCGGATGGCGCGGAAGGCCAGGGTCTGCAGCCGCCAGGGCTGGAAGGCCGCGTGGTCGTAGTGCACCGGGTCTTCGACGTGGATCTGCACGCCCGCGCAGAGCCGGCCCACGTGCTTGTGGAAGGTGGGCTCGAACCAGCATTCGCGCAGCACGCAGCCGCGCAGCCATTGCGGGGCCAGCGCGTGCATGTCGCGCAGCAGGCGTGGGATGTCGAGGTCGGGCGCGCCGAACAGCTCGAGCGGGCGCGTGGTGCCACGGCCTTCGCTGAGCGTGGTGCCTTCGAGCATCACCGTGCCCGCGTAAGCGCGCGCCATGGAGAGGTTGGGGGCGTTGGGGCTCGGGTTGACCCAGCTGCGCTCGCCCAGCGGCCAGCCGAAGCCGGGCGCGGCCTCGGGCTGCCAGCCCTGCATGGGGATCACGCGGTAGTCCAGGTCCAGCCCCAGCGTGGCCACGAACCAGTGGCCGAGCTCGCCCATGGTCAGGCCGTGGCGCATGGGCATGGGGCCCGCGCCCACGAAGCTTTCCCAGCCCTCGCGCAGCGTGAAACCCTCGACCGGGCGGCCCGCGGGGTTGGGGCGGTCGAGCACCCAGACCGCTTTGCCATGCTTCGCGGCCGCTTCGAGCACGTAGCGCAGCGTGGTGATGAAGGTGTAGATGCGGCAGCCCAGGTCCTGCAGGTCCACCAGCAGCACGTCGAAGCTGTCCATCATGGCGTCGGTGGGCCGGCGCACCTCGCCATACAGGCTGAACACCGGAATGCCCAGCCGCGGGTCGGTGAAGTCGGGCGACTCCACCATGTTGTCCTGCTTGTCGCCGCGCAGGCCGTGCTGCGGGCCGAAGGCCGCGCTGAGCTTCACCTCGGGCAGGGCCGCGAGCGCGTCCAGCGCGTGCGTGAGGCCGCGCGTGACCGAGGCGGGGTGGGCGAGCAGGGCCACGCGCCGGCCCGCGAGGGGGGCGCGCAGGGTGGCATCGGCCACCAGTCGTTCGAGTCCGATCTGCATGGGTTCTGTGGGCGGCAAGGGTCAGCCCGCGGGCAGGTGCAAGGTCCAGCCCGCGCGGTTGTGGAAATCGGGTTTGTCCCCGGGGTGGCGCAGCGCCAGGTGCGCGAGGCGGCCGAGCGTGTCTTCGAGCACGGCGCTCAGCCCGATCTGCCAGGGGCCGTGGGGCAGGGCGCGGCGGTCGATCACCGCGATCAGGTCCATCCCGTCGGCCTGGTCCTGGCGGTCGATCAGGGGCGGCGGGGCGGCGTCGGGGTCGCTGTCGCGTTCGCGTTCGGCGCGAAAGGCGTAGTGCGCCCACTGGCCCGAAGGCGCGAAGTTGAACTCGTGGTACGCGGACACCCCCTCGGCGGCGACAAAGGCCTCGAAGCAGGTGTGCTGCCACAGGCCGTCGGCGCGGCCGCCGGGCGGTGCCGGCCAGCGCAGCAGGCGCATGTCGCCGCGCAGCCGGTAATGCAGCACCAGCTCGCGCGGCTCGGGCCGGCATTCCACCGTCAGCAGCAGCGGGATCAGCGGTGACAGCGGGTGGGGCAAAAGGGTCAGTGGCGTGGTCACGGGCCGCATTGTGTCAGGCGCGTGCGCCGTGGCGGGAGCGCCGCGTGTCATCAAAGCTTCATGCCGTGGCCACGGGCCGGTCATGGCCGGCGCCGAGCATGAAAGGCCATGGACACCTTCCCCATGCTGCACCTTCACCACCGGCCCCTGACAACGCCGGTACCCGCAACGGCCGCTGCCCCCTGGTCGGTGCGGTGGGCCCGCCACCTCGACGAAGTGCGCGCGGCCCAGCGCCTGCGCCACGCGGTGTTCGCGGGCGAGATGGGCGCGCGCCTGCGCAGCCCGCTGCCCGGCCACGACATCGACCTGTTCGACGACTACTGCGAGCACCTGCTGGTCACCCAGGCCGGCAGCGACGACGTCATCGGCACCTACCGCGTGCTCACCCCCGCGCAGGCGCGCCGCGTGGGCAGCACCTACAGCGACACCGAGTTCGACCTCACGCGGCTGCGCCAGGTGCGCGATCGCATGGTCGAGCTGGGCCGCAGCTGCGTGCACCCCGATCACCGCACGGGCGGCGTGATCCTCGCGCTGTGGAGCGCGCTCAGCGGCTTCATGCAGCGCAACGGGCTCGACGTGATGATCGGTTGCGCGAGCGTGCCCATGCACCAGGACGGCCGCTACGCCGCGGGCCTGTGGCAGCGCCTGCGCCAGGACACGCTGGCCCCGATCGACTGGCAGGTGCGACCGCGCCTGCCGCTGCCGATCGACCGCATCGACCCCGCGCCTGGCGTGCAGCCCCCGGCGCTGGTCAAGGGCTATCTGCGGCTCGGCGCGAAGGTGATGGGCCCGCCCGCCTGGGACCCGGACTTCAACGTCGCCGACCTGCCGCTGGTGATGCGCCTGCAAGACCTCGCGCCGCGCCACCGCAACCACCTGCTGGGGGGCGGCTGATGCGCTCGGCCTTCGACCTGATGGGCGGCTGGGCGGCGCGTGCCAGCCTGCGCGAGGGCACGCCGGCCGCGCCGGTGCCCCTGGCCATCGACGCCGACGCCGACGACGGCACCCCCGACGGCCCGGAGCGTGCGCGCTACCGGGCCGTGTTCATTTCGGACCTGCACCTGGGCACCGCGGGCTGCCAGGCCGTGGAACTGCTCGAGTTCCTCAAGCAGCACCCGAGCGAAACGCTGTACCTGGTCGGCGACATCATCGATGGCTGGCAACTGCGCCGCAAATGGTTCTGGCCGCAGGCCCACAACGACGTGGTGCAGAAGCTGCTGCGGCGCTCGCGCAAGGGCTGCCGCGTGGTGTTCGTGCCGGGCAACCACGACGAATTCGCGCGCCAGTTCGACGGCCACCACTTCGGCGGCATCGAAGTCGCGAACGAGGCGGTGCACGTCACGGCCGACGGCCGCCGGCTCTGGGTGGTGCACGGCGACCACTTCGACGGCGTGATCCAGTGCGCCAAGTGGCTGGCCTACCTGGGCGACAACGCCTACGAGTTCCTGCTGCGCATGAACCGCCACCTCAATTCGCTGCGCGCCCGCATGGGCCTGCCGTACTGGTCGCTGTCGCAGTACCTCAAGCACAAGGTGAAGAAGGCGCTGAACTACGTGATGGACTTCGAGCGCGCCGTGGCCGCCGAAGCGCGCTCGCGCGGCTACCAGGGTGTGGTCTGCGGCCACATCCACCGGCCCGAGATGCGCACCATCGACGGCACGCTGTACTGCAATGACGGCGACTGGGTGGAGAGCCTGTCGGCCCTGGTCGAGCACCTCGACGGCCGGCTCGAACTGGTGCACTGGGCGCCCGGCGCCTTGCCCGGCCTGCTGGCCCCGGCCGGGGCGCAAGGGCTGCCGGAAATGAGCGCCTGAGCGCGGGGGTGGCGATGAAGATCCTGATCGTCACCGACGCCTGGACGCCCCACACGCACGGCCTGGTCATGGCGCTGACCGAGCTGGTGCGCCAGTTGCAGGCCGACGGCCACGAGCCGCAGGTGCTGCACCCGGGCCTGTTCCGCCACCGCGCCGGCCCGGGCTGGCTGGGCATGGACCTCGCGCTGCTGCCGGGCCGGGCGTTGCTGCGCCTGATGCGCGAGGCCGCGCCCGACGCCATCCACATCGCCACCGAGGGGCCGCTGGGCTGGGCCGCGCGCCGCATCTGTCTGGCGCAGGGCTGGGGCTTCACCAGCGCGTGGTGGCTGCGGCTGCCACAGCGCCTGCGGCGCGGCCTGCGGCTGCCGGCGCCCTGGACCGCGGCCCTGCTGCGCCATTTCCACCGGCCGGCGCAACGCGTGCTCGCGGGCAGCCAGGCCCAGGCCGACGCGCTGCAGGCGGCCGGGCTGGCGCAGGCGCGCGCCTGGGTGGCGGGCGTGGACACGCGCCTGTTCGCGCCGGCGCGCGGCACGTCCAGCCGGCAGCCGCACGGACCGCTGGGCCCGCTCGCACACCCGGTGAGCCTGTACGTGGGCGCCGTCGCGCTGGACCAGCGGGTCGAAGACTTTCTGCGCCTGGACGTGCCGGGCTGCAAGCTGGTCTGCGGCGCCGGCCCCGACCAGCCGGCCCTGCGCCAGCGCTACCCCAACGTGCACTGGCTGGGCTTTTTGCCGCGCGCCGCGCTGGCCGCGGTGTACGCCTCGGCCGACGTGCTGGTGCACCCCGGGCGCGGCGAAGAACCGCCGGCCACCGTGCTCGAAGCGCTGGCCTGTGGCACACCGGTCGCGGCCTATCCCACCGAGGTGCTGCTGCAGCTCATCGGCCAGACCCGCGCCGCCGCCCTGCACGACGACCTGCGCGAGGCCTGGCACGAGGCGCTGCGCATCGGCCGCCACGAGGCGCGCGCCGGTGCGCTGCGCTTCGCGTGGCCGCGCGCGGCCGAGCGTTTCGTGCACGAACTGCACCGGCTCGATCGGCGCACCGACGCGACTGCCGCGGCCACACCTTTCAAGATAATGCAGGCATGACCGGCCACCCGAATGCCCCCAGGTTCCCGCTGCTCGACCGCGACCTCAGCATCCTTGCCTTCAACGAGCGCGTGATGGACTGGGCGCGTCGCACCGACGTGCCCGTGCTCGAGCGCCTGCGCTACCTGAGCATCGTCTCGAGCAACCTCGACGAGTTCTTCGAGGTGCGCATGGCGCCGCAGCTCGCGGCCGCGCGCATCAACGAGACCCGCGGCCTCTACACCGCCGAGACCTTCCAGGCCCTGTCGGCCCGCGTGCACGAACTCGTGTCCCAGCAGTACGCGATCTACAACGACGAGGTGCTGCCCGCGCTCGAGAAGAAGGGCATCAAGATCGTGGCGCACAGCGAGCGCAATTCACGCCAGCGCCGCCACGTGCGCGAGATCTTCGTCAACGAGGTGCAACCGCTGCTCATGCCCGTGGGCCTGGACCCTGCGCACCCGTTCCCGCAGGTGGCCAACAAGTCGCTCAACTTCATCGTGCGGCTCTCGGGCAAGGACGCCTTCGGCCGCGAGAACGAAATCGCGATCGTGAAGGTGCCGCGCATCCTGCCGCGCTTCTTCCGGCTGCCCTCGGTCAAGGGCTCGCGGCAGGTGCACTTCGTGTCCATCTCCAGCCTGATCCGCACCCACCTGGGCGACCTGTTCCCGGGCCGCCAGGTCACCGAGTTCTCGCAGTTCCGCGTCACGCGCCATTCGGACCTCGCGGTGGACGAGGAAGAGGTGAAGAACCTGCGCACCGCGCTGCGCAAGGGGCTGCAGCAGCGCCATTACGGCCAGGCGCTGCGGCTCGAGGTGTCGGCCGGTGCATCCGAATTCCTGTCCGACTTCCTGCTCGAGCAGTTCGGCCTGCCCGAGGCCAGCCTGTACCGCGTGCCCGGCCCGGTCAACCTGGTGCGGCTCAACCAGCTCATCGACAAGATCGACGCGCCCGAGCTGCGCTTCGAGCCCTACCTGCCGGGCTGGCCCCAGCAGCTCACGCCGGGGCAGTCGTTCTTCGAGCGGCTGCAGCAGGGCGACGTGCTGATCCACCAGCCCTACGAGAGCTTCGACGCGGTGCTGTCCTTCCTGCGCGAAGCGGTCGAAGACCCGGACGTGCTCGCGATCAAGCAGACCATCTACCGCACCGGCGCCAAGAGCGAGCTCATGGACCTGCTGCGCGAGGCCGTGCGCCGCGGCAAGGAAGTGACCGCGGTGGTCGAACTCAAGGCCCGCTTCGACGAAGAGGCCAACATCAACTACGCCGAGCGGCTCGAGTCCGTGGGGGCGCAGGTGGTCTATGGCGTGGTGGGCCTGAAGACCCACGCCAAGATGCTGCTCATCACGCGCCGCGAGGCCACGGGCCTGCGCCGCTACGCGCACCTGTCCACCGGCAACTACAACCCGGGCACGGCGCGCGTCTACACCGACCTCAGCATGCTCACGGCCGACGAAACGCTCACCGCCGACGTCGACCAGATCTTCCTGCACCTGGCGAGCCAGAACCGGCTGGGCCGGCTCAACCAGGCGCTGATGGCGCCGTTCCTGCTGCACAAGGCCCTGCTCGACAAGCTCGCCGCCGCGGGCGAGGCGGCCGCGCGCGGCGAGGAGGCGCGCGTGACGCTCAAGATGAACGCGCTCACCGACGAAGCGCTCGCGCGCGCCCTGGCCGCGGCCTCGCAGCAGGGCGTGAAGATCGACCTGATCGTGCGCGGCGCCTGCGTGCTGCCCGCGGGCGTACCGGGCTTCACCGACAACGTGCGCGTGCGCTCGGTGATCGGCCGCCTGCTCGAACACTCGCGCGTGTTCCATTTCCGGGTCGGCGCGAACGAAGAGGTCTGGCTGTCGAGCGCCGACTGGATGAATCGCAACATGCTGCGGCGCGTGGAGCTCGCCTGGCCCGTGACCGACCCGGCGCTGCGCCAGCGGGTGATCGACGAATGCCTGATCGCCTACCTGCAGGACACGCGCGATGCCTGGCTGCTGCAGCCCGACGGCCGCTACGTGCCCGCGGGAGCGGCGGGCGGGCGCGGCCGCACGCACGCGCAATCGGCGCAAAGCAGCCTGATGCACCGCTATGGCCACAAGGGATGAGGCCGACATGCCGGCGCGCGGGACCGACCTGATCCTGTGGCGCCACGCCGAGGCCCAGGAGCACCCCGACCCGGCCAACGGCCAGCCTGGCGACGCCCAGGACCTCGCGCGCCGCCTCACCGCGCGGGGCGAGAAACAGGCGGCGCGCATCGGTGCCTGGCTCGACCGGCAACTGCCCGAAGGCGCGCGCATCTGGTGCAGCCCGGCCACGCGCTGCGAGCAGACCGCGCTGGCCCTGGGACGGCGCTTCAAGACCAGCGAGGCGATCGCGCCCGAGGCCGGGGCCGAGGCGCTGCTGTCGCTGGTGCAATGGCCCGCGGGGCGCTCGCCCGTGGTGGTGGTGGGCCATCAGCCCACGCTGGGCCGCGTGATCGCGCGGCTGCTGTCGCTGTCGCAGGCCGAGTGTTCGGTGAAGAAGGGTGCGGTCTGGTGGCTGCGCCACCGCGAGCGCGCCGGGCAGGGGCAGACCGTGATCGTCACGGTGCAGACCCCCGAGATGCTCTGAAGGCTCAGGCTGCCTTGCGCGGCGCGGCGGCTTTCCGGGGCGCGGGCTTGGACGCCTTTGCAGCGGGTTTCGCAGCGGGTTTCGCGGCGGGTTTCGCGGCGGGCTGGGCCGCAGGCTGGGTGGCGGGCTTGGCCGCGGGTTTCACCGCCGCCTTCTTTTTCGCCGGCTCGGCTTTGGCCGGCTTCTCGCTCGCCGGGCGGCCGGTCTTGAGCGTGGGCACGGCCGCCAGGGCCGCCTTGTAAGCCGCGTCGTTCAGGCCTTGCAGCACCATCAGGCCGGCGCGCAGCAGCTCGCTTTTCTTCACGCTCAGGCCGAGCGAGATCGCGCGCGCCTTGAGCGCATCGATGGCGGCGAACTCGTTCTTGGGAATGGTGAAGCTGTCGCGCACCAGCTTGGGCTTCTTGGCGGCGTTCTTGTCGACGGCATGGGCCATGCGGCACTCCGGGCAGTTGCAGGGGCGCGCAGTATAAACCGTATAAACGGTTTATACGAAGGCCGGAAACCGACCCGGCGGACGGCTCAGCGGATGTCGGCGCTGAACTTCCAGGTGGTTTTCTGCCAGGCCAGCACCTCTTCACCGAGCAGCCAGGCCGACTGCGGGTAGCGCTTGGCCCAGCCCGGCGGCGTGCTCAGGCGGAACGCGCCGGCCTTGTAGCCCAGGCGCATGTCCAGGTGCTCGGGCATCTGGCGCGCATGGCACAGCAGCACCGCCAGCCGCAGGCAGAGCAGCTGCTTGGCGAACAGCTCGTCCTGCAGCGGCTCCTCGAGCTTGCGCAGCTTGCCGCGCTGGCCCAGCACCAGCTGGCTCATGCGGTGCAGCTCGCGCAGAGAAAAGCCCGGTGCGTCCACGTGGTCGAGGATGTAGGCGCCGTGGTGGTGGCTGCGCTCGTGCGAAATGTGGGTGCCGATCTCGTGCAGCTGCGCCGCCCAGGCCAGCTTCTGCGAGTAGCGGCCGTCGCGCTCGTCGGGCGCGGCGATCTGCGAGAAGAGCGCGTTGGCCACCTCGCCCACGCGCCGCGCCTGGCCCTCGTCGGCGGAGAAGCGCTGGGCGAGCCAGCGCACCGTGCGCTCGCGCACGTCGCCGCCGTCGCTCTCGCGGTCGATCAGGTCGTAGAGCGCGCCATGGCGCAGCGCGCCCTGGGCCGGCATCATCTGATCGATGCCGAAGAGGTCGAAGATGGCGCGCAGCACCGACAGGCCGCCCGCAAGCACCGGGCGGCGGTCGTCCTTGAGACCGTCCAGGCGCAGGTTGTCCACCTGGCCGGCCTTGAGCAGGCGGTCGGTGAGCCAGTCGAGCCCGGGCCGCGTCACCAGGCCCATGGCCCAGCCATTGCTGCCCAGCATGTCGGCGATGGCGCCCACGGTACCCGAGGAGCCGTAAGCCACCTGCCACTGGGTGGGCGGGAAGCGGTCCAGTGCCTCGTCGAGCACGGCCTTGGCGGCGACCTCGGCGGTCTTGAGCGCCGCGCTCGTGAACTGCCCGCGCGGGAAGTAGCGCGTCGACCAGGCCACGCTGCCCAGCCGGTACGACTCCAGCGTTTCGGCCGTGTAGCCCACGCCCAGGATCATCTCGGTCGAGCGCCCGCCGATGTCGACCACCAGGCGGCGTTCGTCGGAGTGCGGCAGCAGCCGCGACACGCCCTGGTAGATCAGGCGGGCCTCTTCGTGGCCCGAGACCACCTCGATGGGAAAGCCCAGCACCTCCTGGGCGCGGCGCAGGAACTCGTCGCGGTTGCGCGCCTCGCGCAGCGTCTGCGTGGCCACGGCGCGCACCTGGTGCTTCTTGAAGCCATGCAGGCGCTCGGCAAAGCGCGCCAGGCATTCCCAGCCGCGCTGCATGGCAGCCATGCTGAGGTTTTTCTCGGCATCCAGGCCATTGCCCTGGCGCACGGTTTCCTTGAGGTATTCGACGCGTTCGATATGGCCCGAGTGGTAGCGGCCGATCTCCAGACGAAAGCTGTTGGAGCCAAGGTCGATGGCGGCGAGAAGGGTTCCGTTTTGCATGGAGAAATGGCGGCCGTGGTGCGGAGGGCTGGCCGCGGGCCGCGATTGTGACGCATGCCCCTGACACGGCCGGTACAGGGCGGCGCCCGGGCGGCGGTTTTTGTGACAAGCGATCGGTGTCATTTGGTTGTCACACAGCCTGCCTAGAGTCCCGCCTGTCCCCTTCACATGCACATCCGAGGACCCGCATGAACAGCAAACGCACCCTTCTGAAGGCCCTGGCCGCCGCCGCGATGGCCACCGTCGCCCTGGGCTCGGCCCACGCTGCCGACATCACCGGCGCCGGCGCGACCTTCCCGTTCCCGATCTATGCCAAGTGGGCCGAGATGTACAAGGCCCAGACCGGCACGGGTCTGAACTACCAGTCGATCGGTTCGTCGGGCGGCCTGCGCCAGATCCGCGCCAAGACCGTGGCCTTCGGCGCTTCCGACGCGCCCGTGAGCGGCGCCGACCTCGACAAGGACGGCATGGTGCAGTTCCCCGCCATCATCGGCGGCACGGTGCCCGTGTTCAACCTCGAAGGCTTCGCGCCCGGCTCGGTGCGCATCAGCGGCCCGGTGCTGGCCGAGATGTTCCTGGGCAAGATCACCGCCTGGAACGATCCCAAGATCGCCGCGCTCAACCCCGGCAAGACCTTCCCCAACACCCCCGTCACCGTGGTGCACCGCGCCGACGGTTCGGGCACGACCTTCAACTTCACCGACTACCTGAGCACGGTCAGCAAAGACTGGGCCGACACGGTGGGCAAGGGCGCCGCCGTGAAGTGGCCCGCATCCACCTCGGTGGGCGGCCGTGGCAACGAAGGCGTGGCCGCCAACGTGAGCCGCACCCGCGGCGCCATCGGCTACGTGGAATACGCCTACGCCAAGAAGAACAACATCCCGCACATGGCCCTGCAGAACGCCGATGGCCAGTTCGTGCAGCCCGACGACAAGACCTTCGCCGCCGCCGCGGCCGGTGTGGACTGGTTCAGCGTGCCCGGCATGGGCGTGTCCATGGTGAACGCCAAGGGCAAGGACAGCTGGCCCATCAGCACCGCCTCGTTCATCCTCATGTACAAGGAGCCGGCCGACAAGGCGCAGTCGGCCGAGGTGCTCAAGTTCTTCGACTGGGCGTTCAAGAACGGCAAGGCCGCCGCGGTCGAGCTCGACTACGTGCCCATGCCCGACGCCGTGACCGAGCAGATCCGCAGCAAGGTCTGGTCGCAGGTCAAGCGCTGATGCCCGGGCCTCGCGCCTGAGCACGACCCACCGGTGGGCGGCTGGCCGGCCGGTGGGTTTTTTGCAGATCCGTGTCTGTCATACAGTCTGTCAATCAAGACCCGAGGAGGGTCCCATGAACACCACAACCAGCAGCGCAGACGCCAGCATGCCCAAGCCATCCCGTTCCAGCGCCACACGCGAACAACGCAGCGAGGCGTCCATGCTCGCCGTGGCCCGACGCCAGCAATGGCAGGACGCCGTCTTCCACCGCCTCACCCAGGCCTTCTCGCTGCTGGTGCTCGTGGCGCTGGTCGGCATCATCGTTTCGCTGTTCCTCAACGCCTGGCCCACCTTCAAGACCTTCGGACTCCAATTCCTCTGGACGGTCGAGTGGGACATCGTCAATGAACAATACGGGGCCGCGATCGCCATCGTCGGCACCCTGATCAGCGCGGGCATCGCCATGCTCATCGGCGTGCCGCTGGCCTTCGGCATCGCGCTGTTCCTCACCGAAACCTGCCCGGTGTGGCTGCGCCGCCCGCTGGGCACGGCCATCGAGCTGCTCGCGGCCGTGCCGTCCATCATCTACGGCATGTTCGGCCTGTTCGTGTTCGCGCCCGTGTTCGCCGACTACGTGCAGGTGCCGGTGCGCGAACTGATGATGGGCATGCCCCTGATCGGCTGGCTCTTCGGCGGCGCGCCCAACGGCCTGGGCATCCTGGCCGCGGGCATCATCCTCGCGTTCATGGTGCTGCCCTTCATTGCGGCGGTGATGCGCGACGTGTTCGAGATCACGCCGCCGATCCTGCGCGAATCGGCTTACGGCCTGGGCTGCACGACCTGGGAGGTGGTGTCCAAGGTGGTGCTGCCGTACACGCAGAAGGGCGTGATCGGCGGGATCATGCTGGGCCTGGGCCGCGCGCTCGGCGAGACCATGGCGGTCACCTTCGTGATCGGCAACGCCAACCGCATGCCGGGCTCGCTGTTCTCCCCGGGCACCTCGATCGCCTCGGTGCTGGCCAACGAGTTCGGCGAAGCCGAAGGCCTGCACTTCAACACCCTGTTCGCCCTGGCCTTCGTGCTGTTCTGCATCACCTTCGTGGTGCTGGCGCTGGCCAAGTGGATGATCCTGCGCACCGAAAAGGCCAAGGGCGCCTGAGCACGCAAGAGCGAGACCCACCATGCAAATCAATCAAGCGCTCTACAAACGCCGCCAGACCACGAACTTCGTCGGCCTCACCCTGTCCATGGGGGCCATGGCCCTGGGCCTGGTGGTGCTGCTGTGGATCCTGTGGGTGCTGTTTTCCAATGGCATCGCGGGCCTGGATGCCAACGTCTTCACCGCCGACACGCCCGCACCGGGCTCCGAAGGTGGCGGCCTGCGCAATGCGCTGCTGGGCAGCCTGATGATCGTCGGCCTGTCGGTGCTGGTGTCCACGCCGTTGGGCATCCTCGCGGGCATCTACCTCACCGAATACGGCGACAACAGCAAGGTGGCCGAGTTCACCCGCTTCGTCACCGACATCATGCTGTCGGCCCCGTCCATCGTGCTGGGCCTGTTCGTGTACGCCATCGCGGTCGCCACCACGGGCCACTTCTCGGGCTACGCGGGCAGCCTCGCGCTCGCGCTGATTGCCATCCCGGTGGTGGTGCGCACCACCGAGAACATGCTGCGCCTGGTGCCGGGCAGCCTGCGCGAAGCGGCCTTTGCGCTCGGTGCGCCGCGCTGGAAGGTCTCGCTCATGGTCACGCTGCGCGCGGCCAAGAGCGGCGTGATCAC
The DNA here is from genome assembly GCF_011388215.1 of Hydrogenophaga crocea. NCBI lineage: Bacteria > Pseudomonadati > Pseudomonadota > Betaproteobacteria > Burkholderiales > Comamonadaceae > Hydrogenophaga > Hydrogenophaga crocea. Next base: position 1,669,544 of record NZ_CP049989.1, on the reverse strand, counting down.
CGGCCTGCTGCTGGCCGTGGCGCGCATCAGCGGCGAGACCGCGCCGCTGCTGTTCACCGCGCTCAACAACCAGTTCTTCAGCACCGACATGGGCCGTCCCATGGCCAACCTGCCCGTGGTGATCTTCCAGTTCGCCATGAGCCCCTACGACAACTGGATCCGCCTGGCCTGGGCCGGCGCCCTGATCATCACGCTCACCGTGCTCGTCCTGAACATCCTGGCGCGCGTGTTCTTCCGCGACAAGGTCAAGGCCTGAGGCCCACGCCGCACCGCCACGCATCCAAGGAAAACCACCATGTCCGACACCGCATTCGCCATCCGCCCCGAGAACTTCGCCGAAAAGCCGGCGCAGCAGGGCGAGTCCCGCAACGCGCTCGAGGTGCGCAACCTCAACTTCTTCTACGGCAAGTTCCAGGGCCTCAAGAACGTCACGCTGGACATCCAGGAGAAGCGCGTCACCGCCTTCATCGGCCCCTCGGGCTGCGGCAAGTCCACGCTGCTGCGCACGCTCAACCGCATGTACAGCCTCTACCCGGGCCAGCGCGCCGAGGGCGAGATCAACTTCTACGGCGAGAACATCCTCGACCCCAAGCAGGACCTGAACCTGCTGCGTGCGCGCATCGGCATGGTGTTCCAGAAGCCCACGCCGTTCCCGATGTCGATCTACGACAACATCGCCTTCGGCGTGCGCCTGTACGAGAACCTCTCGCGCAGCGACATGGACGACCGCGTGGAATGGGCGCTGACCAAGGCCGCGCTCTGGAAGGAAGTGAAAGACAAGCTCAACCAGAGCGGGCTTTCGCTCTCCGGCGGCCAGCAGCAGCGCCTGTGCATCGCGCGCAGCGTGGCCGTGAAGCCTTCTGTGCTGCTGCTCGACGAGCCCACCTCGGCGCTCGACCCGATCTCCACCGGCAAGGTCGAAGAACTCGTGCACGAGCTCAAGAGCGACTACACCATCGCCATCGTCACGCACAACATGCAGCAGGCCGCGCGCTGCAGCGACTACACCGCCTACATGTACCTGGGCGAGCTGATCGAGTTCGGCGCCACCGAGCAGATCTTCTTCAAGCCGACCAAAACCGCCACCGAGGACTACATCACCGGCCGCTTCGGCTGATACCCGGCCCCAAGGGAGACACCCCCATGAGCGACAAACACCTCTCCAGCCAGTTCGACGCCGAACTCAACTCCATCTCCACCCATGTGCTCGAAATGGGCGGCCTGGTCGAATCGCAGCTGCACCAGGCGATCTACGCCCTGGTCAACATGAGCTTGGAATCGGCCGACCAGGTGCTCGAGAACGAGACCCGCATCAACCAGATGGAAGTGACGATCGACCACGAGATCATCTCCACCATCGGCCGCCGCCAGCCCACCGCGCGCGACCTGCGCTTCCTGATGGCGATCTCGCGCACCACGCAGAACCTCGAGCGCGCGGGCGACGAGGTGGCGCGCATCGCGCGCATGGTCAAGTCCATCATCGAGAGCGGCACGCCGCGCAACCTGCCGATCTCCGAGCTCCGCCTGGCGGCCGACCTGGCCACCGCGCTGCTGCGCCGCTCGCTCGACTCGTTCGCGCGGCTGGACACGCAGATGGCCGTGTCCATCATCAAGGCCGACGACGACATCGACCGCGAGTACAACGGTTTCCTGCGCAAGCTCATCACCTACATGATGGAAGACGCGCGCACCATCTCGCCGAGCCTGGACCTGCTGTTCCTCGCGAAGTCCATCGAACGCGTGGGCGACCACGCCAAGAACATCGCCGAACAGATCATCTTCATCGTCAAGGGCGAAGACGTCCGTCACTCGCCCGTGGACAAAGTGGAATCGATCGCAGGATGAGAAAGCTGCCCCGCGTCCTCGTGGTGGAGGACGAGCCCTCCATCGCCGAACTGATTGCCGTCAACCTCCGGCACAACGGCTTCGCGCCCACCGTCGTCTTCGACGGCGTGGCCGCGCAGCGCGAGGTCGATGCCGTGCTGCCCGACGTCATCCTGCTCGACTGGATGCTGCCCGGCGAGAGCGGGGCGGTGCTGGCCAAGCAGTGGCGCAAGAACGATCGCACCAAGACCGTCCCCATCCTCATGCTCACGGCGCGCAGCGACGAGAGCGACAAGGTGCAGGGCCTGGACGCCGGCGCTGACGACTACATCACCAAACCGTTCTCGACCCAGGAGCTGCTCGCGCGCATCCGCGCCGTGCTGCGCCGCCGCGCGCCCGAGATCGTGAACGACTCGGTGCAGGTGGGCGAGCTCGCGCTCGACGCCGCCACCTACCGCGTGAGCTTTCGCGGCCGCGAACTCAAGGTGGGCCCCACCGAGTTCAAGCTGCTGCACTACCTCATGAAGCACGCCGAACGTGTGCACACGCGTGGTACGCTGCTCGACAAGGTCTGGGGAGACCATGTGTTCATCGAGGAGCGCACCGTGGACGTTCATGTCAAACGCTTGAGGGAGTCGCTGGGTGACGCGGCCGGCATGATCGAGACCGTGCGGGGCGCGGGTTACCGCCTCACCGCCATGGCCAGCACCTCGGGGCGCAATCCGCACAACACGCCGATGTCGGCGACATGAGCCGTCGTGTTCTCGAATTGATGCTCCTGGTCGCACTGGGGGCATCGGTGGGCTGGGCCGCCAACGAGGCGGCCCTGACGTTTGGGGGTGCGCTCGTCGGTGCCGGGCTCTGGGCCCTGCGCGACACCATCCAGTCGGTGCGCGTGCTGCGCTGGTTCAACAAGGCCGATCCCTCGCGCATGCCCGCGTATGGCGGCTTCTGGGGCGAACTGCTCGACCGCGCGCGCAAGCTCGCCAAGAAGCTCGAGAAGAAGGCGCAGAACAGCGACGCGCGGCTCGAGGACTTCCTTGCGGCCATTCAGGCTTCGCCCAATGGCGTGGTGCTGCTCGACGCGTCGGGCCGCATCGAGTGGTGCAACCTCACGGCGGCCAACCAGCTCGGCTTCGACCCGCAGCGCGATCTCGGCCAGTACGTGCGCAACATGGTGCGGCATCCGGCCTTCAACGCCTACCTCAACGCGGGCGACTTCGGCCACGAGATCACCATCGACGGCGTCGGGCCTCGCCCCTCGCAACCCACCAAGATCTCGCTGCAGCTGCACCCCTACGGCAAGAAGCGCAAGCTCATGCTCACGCGCGACGTGACCGCGGTGCAGCTCGCCGAAACCATGCGGCGCGATTTCGTCGCCAACGTCTCGCACGAGATCCGCACGCCGCTCACCGTGCTCAGCGGCTTCGTGGAAACCATGCAAAGCCTGGAGCTCAGCCCCGAGGAGCGCCACCAGTACCTGGGCCTCATGAGCCAGCAGGCCCACCGCATGCAGACGCTGGTCAACGACCTGCTTACCCTCTCGCGCCTCGAAGGCAGCCCGGCGCCGGGGCAGGGCGAGTGGGTGTCGACCCAGGAACTGCTCGACCACGTGGTGCAGGAGGGCCGCGGGCTCACCCAGGCCATTTCGGCCGCGGCGCCGCACCGCATCGAGCCGCTGGACAGCCCGCCGTTCTGGATCTCGGGCGCCAAGTCCGAGCTCATCAGCGCCATGTCCAACCTCATGAGCAATGCCGTGCGCTACACGCCGGGTGGCGGTCTCATCGAGCCGGGTTGGCGGCTGCGCGACGACGGCTGCGCCGAGTTTTTCGTGCGCGACCAAGGCCCGGGCATCGCGGCCGAGCACCTGCCACGCCTGACCGAGCGCTTCTACCGCGTGGACCGCAGCCGCTCGCGCGAGACCGGCGGCACCGGCCTGGGGCTGGCGATCGTGAAACACGTGGCCCAGCGCCACGGCGGCCGGCTCGAGGTCAGCAGCGAGCTGGGCCGCGGCTCGAGCTTCAACCTCGTGCTGCCGCCCACGCGCGTGCGCGAAGCCGAACCCGGCTGAACATTCAGCCTCAGCCGCCTACGCGCTGGTAGTACAGCAGGCTTTCCTTGTTGTCCGTGAGGCGGCGCACGGTGGCCTTGAAGGCCCACTGCGTGAGGTCGACGCGCTCGGCCAGCGTGGCCTGCGTGTCGGGCGACACCACCATGCCCTGGCAGCGCGCGTCCGACCCGCCCGTGGTACGCACGAGCTCGAGCTTGCCGTGGTAGCGCAGCGCCGAGATCTGCGCCTGCGTGAGTCCGTCGACCAGCACGCAACTGCCGGGCGGCACCAGCGTGGCGATGCGGCGCGAAATCGGGCCGTAGCTGCGGCCGAAATCGAGCAGCGGCAGCCACAGCGTCATGAGCAGCAGCCAGCACAGCGTGGCGCCCGCGGCGGGCAGCACCAGGCTTTTCCAGAGCGCTTCGCGGTGCCGGCCCACCCGCCAGCCCACCAGCCAGAGCCAGGCGCCGGTGGCCAGCGCACTGGCCAGGAACAGGCCGAACGAGAACTCGGGCACGAAGCCCGGGGCCAGGCGGGCCACGTTGGCCGCGGGCTTGGCGGGCACGCCGGTCATCATGGCGAACCAGATCACCCAGATCACGAGGGCGCAGAACGAGAAGAACAGCAGCGTGAACCAGTCGATCAGGGCCGATACGCTGCGCCGCAGCGTGGGCAGCGCGAAGGCGGCCAGCGCGGCCAGCGCCGGCAGGGCCAGCAGCAGGGTGCGGTCGCGGTCGTCGGACACCGCCGAGAAGCCCACCACCACCAGCACCGCCCACAGCGGCAGCGCCACATGCGCCTGCACCCATTGGCGGCGCCAGCGCCACAGCGTCCACAGCGCCAGCGGCCATGCGGGCCAGGTGAACCAGACCAGCAGCCGGCCCCAGCTCTCCCAATAGGGCGCCCTCAGGGTGGCCTGCACATCGGGCCAGTTCCAGGCGTCCAGCCACTGGCTCGCCATCGCCATGCCCAGCCAAGCGGCGGCGGCCAGGCCCAGCACAGGGAAATAGGCTTTGTCGCGCGAAGCGTCGGCATCGGTGTGCAGCAGCCGCCAGGCCAGCACCGCGAGCCAGCCCGCGCCCAGCAGCGCCGCGAGGCCGGCCGCGCCACTGAGCGCCAGGCCGAACACCCCCGCGAACCACCAGGGCAGGGCGCGCCAGGGCTGGGACGCGCCAGGGTGTGAAAGCCGGGCCGCGCCCAGCAGGCTCATGGCCGTGCAGGCCAGGCGCGCGAGGTCGGGCGAGGTCTCGTGCGAGAGCTGCGCCAGGCCCAGGCAGGCCACGAGCGCGAGCAGCGCGGCGTCGGCCAGGGCGCGCGCGTAATCGGCGGGTTGGGCCTCACCGCCGAAGGCGAAGGCCACGGGCAGCGCCGCGGGCTGGCGCGCCAGCTGGTAGCTCGCGTACCAGGTGGCCGCGAGCGTGAGCGACAGCAGCACGCCGAACGGGATGCGGGCCGCGAAATCGGGAGACAGGAAAGGCAATGCGCGGATGAACACCGCGCCCAGCCAGTAGGGCAGCGGGCCGGCTTCTTCCACCGGCAGGCCCAGCACCGTGGGCTGCCACCATGACGCCTGCCCCGCGGCCAGCTCCAGCATGGCGCCCAGGGCACCCACATCGTCCACCTTCCAGGGTTCGCGGCCGAGAAAACCGGGCAGCACATAGGCCACACAGAACAGGATCAGGGCCGGGCGCGGCAGGCGGCGCACGGCCGACTGGCTCACGATGGCGGGCGTCGGTCGGTTCACGGCTGGGGACTATACAAGCGGGCTGCGCGCCAGCAGAGGGGCGAAAAAAAAGCAGCCGGGATTCGGCTGCTTTTCTGGGGCCAGGCGCCGGCTTATTTGGCGGTCTTGGCGTAGCGGTTGCGGAATTTCTCGACGCGGCCGCCCATGTTGTCCACGCTCTTTTGCGTGCCGGTGTAGAAGGGGTGCGATTCGCTCGAGGTATCGAGCTTGAACAGCGGCAGTTCGCGGCCGTCGTCCATCTTGATGGTTTCCTTGGTGTTCGCGCACGAACGGGTGACGAACTTGAAGTTGTTCGACAGGTCGAGGAAACAGACGTCGCGGTAGTTGGGGTGGATGCCTTCTTTCATGGCGATTCCTTGTGGTCGGGTGCGACAGCCGCGCCGGAACCCTTCCGACGTACTTGCCGCCAAGCAAAGTCGACGATTATAGCCCAGGCAGGTAGATCAACCGCCGCGCCTCATCATGTCGAAGAACTCCGAGTTGTTCTTCGTGGCCTTCATGCTCTTGAGCACCATCTCCATGGACTCGATCTCGTCCATGTTGTACATGAACTGGCGCAGGATCCGGGTCTTCTGCAGGATCTCGGGCTGCAGCAGCAGCTCTTCACGGCGCGTGCCGCTGCGGTTGAGCTGGATGGAGGGGAAGACGCGTTTTTCGTAGAGGCGGCGGTCGAGGTGGATCTCGCAGTTGCCGGTGCCCTTGAACTCTTCGAAGATCACCTCGTCCATGCGCGAGCCCGTGTCGACCAGCGCGGTGGCGATGATGGTGAGCGAACCGCCTTCTTCAACCTTGCGCGCGGCGCCGAAGAAGCGCTTGGGGCGCTGCAGCGCGTTGGCGTCGACGCCGCCGGTGAGCACCTTGCCCGATGAGGGCAGCACGTTGTTGTAGGCGCGGGCCAGGCGGGTGATGGAGTCGAGCATGATCACCACGTCCTTCTTGAGCTCGACCAGGCGCTTGGCGCGCTCGATCACCATCTCGGCCACATGCACGTGGCGCGCGGCGGGCTCGTCGAAGGTGGAGGCGATGACCTCGCCGCGCACGGTGCGCTGCATCTCGGTCACTTCCTCGGGGCGCTCGTCCACCAGCAGCACCATCAGCTCCACGTCGGGGTGGTTGGCCGTGATGGCGTGGCAGATGTGCTGCATCATCACCGTCTTGCCGCTCTTGGGCGGGGCCACGATCAGCGCGCGCTGGCCGCGGCCGATGGGCGCAATGATGTCGATGATGCGGCCGGTGATGTTCTCATCGCCCTTTAGGTTGTCGCGTTCGAGGCGCATCTGTTCCTTGGGGAACAGCGGCGTCAGGTTCTCGAACATGATCTTGTGCTTGTTGTCCTCGGGGGGCAGGCCGTTGATCTTGTCGAGCTTGTTGAGTGCGAAGTAGCGCTCGCCGTCCTTGGGAATGCGCACCTCGCCCTCGATCATGTCGCCGGTGTGCAGGTTGAAGCGGCGGATCTGGCTGGGCGAGATGTAGATGTCGTCGGTGCTCGCCGTGTAGCTGGTGTCGGGCGCGCGCAGGAACCCGAAGCCATCGGGCAGCACTTCGAGCACGCCATCGGCGTAGATCTGTTCGCCGGTCTTCGCGCGCTTCTTGATGATGGCGAACATCAGCTCCTGCTTGCGCATGCGGCCGGTGTTCTCGATCTCGAGCGCTTCGGCCTGCTTGACCACTTCGGATACGTGCAGGGCCTTGAGTTCGTTGAGGTGCATGGACGTCACTCCAGCGTGGAGGCGGTAGGGATATGCGGGGGGGTGTGCGCTGAGGTCCGGATGTCGGACGTTGCGCGAGGAGAGCATCGGCGCCGGTGAGGCCGATGTGCGGCGGATTATGACAGGAAACGCAGTGCCCACCGCCTGTCATCGGGCCCGCACGCGGCCCGCGGGCCCGGGGCGTGCCCGGGCCGCTGGATCTTTCTCAGGCGAGCTGCTGATCGATGAAGGCCGTGAGCTGCGCCTTGCTCAGCGCGCCGACCTTGGTGGCGGCGAGCTGGCCGTCCTTGAACAGCATCAGCGTGGGGATGCCGCGGATGCCGAACTTGGCGGGCACGTCGCGGTTGTCGTCGACGTTGAGTTTGGCGATCTGCAGCTTGCCGTTGTACGAGCCGGCCACCTCGTCGAGGATGGGCGCGATCATCTTGCACGGACCGCACCACTCGGCCCAGAAGTCCACCAGCACGGGGGCCTTGCTGTCCAGCACGTCGGCCTGGAAGGTCGCGTCGGAAACGTGTTTGATGAGATCGCTGGCCATGGTCGTCCTCGGATTCGATAGGCGGGGGAGGTTACAGTTTCATCGCTCGGGGTGGACGGCACGACGTTGTCGCTGCGCCCCCAGGCCCCTCACGCGAGCGGCCGCATTGTGACAGAAACCCCCTATCGATGACGCCCGCGCCCGCGAGACCTCACAGCGAGTCGGCCCTTGCCGCAGACGGCCTGCAGCGCCGCGCCAGATGCGGTTCGTGGCCCGCGGCCATGGCCGCGATCGATGCCTTGCTGGCGGCGCGCCGCTGGCCGGCCTCGCGCGTCGTGGTGTTGCTGCCGCACCCGCGGCTGGCTGCGCAGGCGCGCCAGGCCTGGTCGGCCACTCACGCGCATGGCCTCGTGCCGCGCTTTGCCACGCCGCGCCAGTGGGCCGAAACCCTCATGCCCTGGAGCGGCAGCCCCGAAGACCTTAGCCGCGATCCCGCGCGCGATGCGCTGGTCGCCGAAGGCTGGCTCGACCGCGTGCTCGGCGCGGGCACCGAGCCCGGCCTGCGCCGCGAACTCGTGGCACGCCTGGTCGACACCGCGGGCCAGCTCGCCCCGCTGGCCGCGGCCCGGCCGCCGGCCGAGCGCCAGGCCTGGGCCGACGCCGCGCGCGAGGCCCTGGGCCTGCCGGGCGTGGGCCATGCGCGCTGGGAAAGCCTGGTCTCGCACGTGGCGCTGGCCTGGGTCGGCGCCTGCGGCTTCGACACCGACGTGCTCTGGTCGCCCCTGGCCCAGGCCGACGCCGATGCCCTGGTGCTGCTGCCTGGCCACCAGAGCGATCCCCTGGCCGAAGCCCTGTGCCGCGCACGCGGCGAGCAGGGCGTGGTGCTCGACTGGGGTCCGGCCGAGGCCCCGGCCCCGAACGCACGCGTGCTGCGCTGCGCCGACTTCGAGCACGAGGCCCTGAGCGCCGCGGCCTGCGTGCTCGAACACCTCAATGCGGGCCGCGCCCCGGTGGCGCTGATCGCCAACGACCGCCTGCTCACGCGCCGCGTGAGCGCCTTGCTGCACGAAGCCGGCGTGCGGCTGCGCGACGAGGCGGGCTGGAAGCTCTCGACCACGCAGGCCGGCGCCGGTCTGATGGCGCTGCTGCGCGCCGCCGCGCCACGCGCCAGCACCGACGACGTGCTCGACTGGCTCAAGCTCGCACCGGCCTTCGACGCCGGCGCGGTGCGCGCGCTCGAACGCGAGCTGCGCCGCCTGGGCATCGCGCTGTGGTCGGCCGTGCCCGAGGCGCTGCGGCCCGAGGGCGTGGACGCGCTGCTCAAAGGCCTGCAGGCCCCGCGCCCGTTGGTGCAATGGCTGCGCGACACCGACGCCGCGCTTGCGCTGAGTGGCCAGCGTGCCGCCTTGCAGGCCGATGCCGCGGGCGCACAACTGCTGCGCGTGCTGCGCCTGGGCGACGCGGCCCACGAGTTCGAGGGCCTGGGCGAAGCGGCTGCGGCCGGTGGCGACACGCCGCGCCGCCCGCGCTGGCGGCCGGCGCGCTTCAACGCCTGGGTGCGCGAGGTGCTCGAAGGCGCGGGTTTCCAGCCGGCGGTGCAAGGCGAAGCCCAGGTCGTGGTGCTGCCCCTGGCCCATCGCCTGGGGCGTGCGTTCGCGGCCGTGGTGGCGCCGGGCTGCGACGAGCGCCACCTGCCCGCAAGCCCCGACCCCGTGGGCACCTGGACCCGCGAGCAGCGCGAGGCCCTGGGCCTGCCCGATCGCGAAGCCCTGCGCGCCGCCGCCGATTCGGCCTGGGCCAGCCTGCTCGATGGCACGCCGCTCGACGTGCTCTGGCGCCAGCACGACAACGGCGACCCGCTGCTGCCCAGCCCCTGGGCCGAGCAGTTGCCGATCGCGCCCGCCGACGCGGCCCTGCCGCCGCGCGAGCTGGCCCCGGCCGGCACCGCGGCACCCCGTCCCCGCGCGCCCACGCTGGTGCCCGAGCGCGTGTCGGCCAGCGCCTACGAAGACCTGCGGCGCTGCCCCTACCGCTTTTTTGCCCTGCGCCAGTTGCGCCTGGCCGAGGCCGACGAGCTCGACACCGAAGCCGACGCGCGCGACCTGGGCAACTGGCTGCACGACGTGCTGCACGCCTTCCACGCCGAGCGGCGCGAGGCGCGCCCCGGCGAGGCCGCCGACCGCGAGGCGCTCGACCGCCTGGCCGAATCGGTGGCCCACAGCCAGGGCCTCACGCTCGAGCACGGCGCAAGCGGCTTTCTGCCGTACCGCGCCCAGTGGCCCGCGTTGCGCGAGGGCTACCTGCGCTGGCTGTACGCACACGAGGCCCAGGGCCACCGCTTCGTCGAGGCCGAGGCCGCGCACGAGGCCCGCGTCGGCCGCTGGCGGCTGTACGGCCGGCTCGACCGCATCGACCACGCCGCCGACGGCACGCCGGTGCTGATCGACTACAAGACCGAGAGCCGCCAGCGCACCGAGGCGCGCATCCGCGTGCCCTTCGAAGACACCCAGCTCGCGTTCTACGCCGCGCTGATCGACGCCCCCGTGCTGCGCGCCGGCTACCTCAGCCTCACCGATGCGCGCAACGGCGAGCCGGCGCTGCTGCTCGAACCCGACGACCTCGCCGCCGCGCGCGACGCGCTCTTGCAAGGCCTGGCCAGCGACCTCGACCGCATCGCCGCCGGTGCGCCGCTGCCCGCGCTCGGCGAGGGCGCGGCCTGCGAGCACTGCGGTGCGCGCGGCCTGTGCCGCAAGGATTTCCTGGCATGAGCTCAAGCCCCCGTGCGCTCGCCTACCGCATCGACGGCCGCGAGGTGCCGCCCGAGGCTTTCTATGCACGCGCCTGCGACCCCGCGCGCAGCGTGGCCGTCGAGGCCTGCGCGGGTGCGGGCAAGACCTGGATGCTGGTCTCGCGCATCCTGCGCGCGTTGCTCGCGGGCGCCGAGCCGCAGGACATCCTCGCGATCACCTTCACCAAGAAGGCCGCGGGCGAAATGCGCGAACGCCTGCAGCAGGAACTCGCCGCCTGGGCCAGGCTCGACGACGCCGCGCTGCACGCGGCCCTGTGCCAGCGCGGCCTGGGTGAGGCCGAGGCGCGCTCGCTGCTGCCCGCCGCGCGCGGTCTGCAGGCCCGCGTGCGCGCGCACGGCCGCCCGGTGCAGCTGCGCACCTTTCACGGCTGGTTCGCTGCGCTGCTGCGCGCCGCGCCGCTGTCGCTGCTGCAGTCGCTGGGCCTGCCGCCGTCCTACGAACTGCAGGAGGACGACGCGCCGCTGATCCAGCGCAGCTGGCCCGGCTTTTTCGCCGCTGTCGCGCAGGACGCCGCGCTGCAGGCCGACTTCTTCGCCAGCGTGGCCGACATCGGCCGCCATGCGACGCTGCAGGCCCTCAAGACCGCGGCCCACAAGCGGGTGGAATTTGCGCTGGCCGATGCCGCGGGCGTGGTCGACGGCAGCGTCGAGCCCTTCGCCGCGCGCCACCCGCAGTGGGCCGGCCTCGAGCGGCCAGCGCTGTCGCTGCTCACGCCGGCCGCGCGCGAGCGCTGGCACGGCTGGGCGCGCGCGCTCGGGGCCGAGAGCGCCGCCACCCCGCGCAAGGCCGCCGACGCCGTGGTCGACGCCTTCCTGCTGCCCGACGAGCCCGCGCAGGCCGCGGCCCGGCTCGCGCGCCTGCGCAAGGCCTTCCTCGTGAAGGACGAAGACCGCCTCACGCGCCACCTGCAGAAGTTCGCCGCCGCCGAAGCGGCCGAGGCCGAGCTGCAGGCGCTGTGCGCCGCCGAACGCCAGCACGCGGCCTGGCTGCATCACCAGCGCATGGCCAGGCTCACGCGCGTGCTGCTGCACAGCCTAGCTGCGCTCAAGCGCGAGCGCGGCTGGGTCGACATGAACGACGTCGAGGGCGCGGCACGCCGCCTGCTCGGCGACGCCGAGCTCTCGGGCTGGCTGCAGCAGCGGCTCGACGCCCGCGTGCGCCACCTGCTGATCGACGAGTTCCAGGACACCAACCCCTTGCAGTGGCAGGCGCTCTACGGCTGGCTCTCGGCCTATGCCGGCGCGGGCGTGGGCGAGGCGCCCAGCGTGTTCCTGGTGGGCGACCCCAAACAATCCATCTACCGCTTCCGCCGCGCCGAGCCGCAGGTGTTCCGCGCGGCCCAGGCCTTCGTGGTGCAGGGCCTGGGCGGCGCGCTGCTGGCCTGCGACCACACGCGCCGCTGCGCCGTGGCCGTGGTCGACGCGGTCAACGAGGTGATGCAGCGCGCCGTGGCCGACGGCGAATACGGCGAGGCCGCGGGCGCGGCCTTCCGGCCCCACACCACCGGCAGCGGCACCGCGGGCAGCGTGCTCGCGCTGCCCGCCGTGCCGCGCAGCGCGCGCGTGCGCGCCGAGGCCGACACCGGCGCCTGGCGCGACAGCCTGCTCGTGCCGCGCCACCCGCCCGAGGACGCCATGAGCGCGCTCGAAGCGCGCCAGGCCGCCGACTGGATCGCGGCGCAGATCGCCGCCGGCGAACTGCGCGCCGAGCAGGTGATGGTGCTGGCCCGCAAGCGCGAGCGCCTGGGCTGGATGCACGAGGCCCTGCGCGAGCGCGGCATCGCGAGCGACGAGCCCGAGAAAACCGACCTCGCCGATGCCGCGGCCGTGCAGGACCTGATCGCGCTGGTCGACGCGCTGGTCTCGCCCGGCCACGACCTGAGCCTGGCGCGCGCGCTGCGCTCGCCCATCGGCGGCTGGACCGACGACGACCTGGTGCGCCTGGCCGAGCAGGTGCAGGCCGACGGCAGCGGCGCCGGCTGGTGGCCCGTGCTGCAAGCCCAGGCCACGCGCGCCGACGCGCCCGCGCACTGGCGCGAGACCGCACAACGCTGGGCCGGCTGGCAGCAGGTGCTGCGGGCGCTGCCGCCGCACGACGCGCTCACGCGCATCGTGCGCGAAGGCGACCTGATGGCGCGCTACGTGCAGGCCGCGCCCGCGCCGCAGCGCGCCGCGGTGCTGGCGCAGCTGCAGGCGCTGCTGGCGCTGTCGCTGCAGCACGAGGGCGGCCGGTTCCTCACCGCCTACCGCCTGGTGCGCGCGGTGAAGGCGGGCGGCCTCACGCTCGCGCCGGTGGCGGTGCCGGGCGCCGTGCGCCTGCTCACCATCCACGGCGCCAAGGGGCTCGAAGCCCACACCGTGCTGCTGCTCGACACCCAGGCCCCGCCCTCGCGGCCCGAGAGCCAGGGCGTGCTGATCGACTGGCCCGGCGAGGCCGCGCAGCCGCGGCGCTTCGTGTTCCTGCTGAGCGAGAAGCTCGCGCCGCGGTGCGCGCAAGACCTGCTCGACACCGAACGCCGCGCGCGCTCGCTCGAAGAACTCAACACCCTGTACGTGGCCATGACGCGCGCCGCCACGCGCCTGGTGATCTCGGCCTTCGAGCCGCACCAGAGCGCCACCCAGCCCAGCTGGTGGCAGCGCCTGGCGCCGCTCGCGCAGGCGCTCGACCCCCCCGCGCCCGCGGCCGCGCGCCAGGACGGGCCCGCTGAGCCCTGGCGCCTGGACAGCCTGCCCGCGCTCTCGGCCACGCCCGAACCGCTGGCCGACGGCAGCGCCGCCGACGACCCGAACGCGCGCTGGGGCGAAGCCGTGCACCGCCTGCTGCAGTGGCACCCCACGCCCGCGGCGGGCTTCGACTGGACCGCCGCGCACCAGCGCGCGGTCGAACGCGACTTCGAGCTCGACGCCCGCCGCGCTGCCGAAGCGCTGGCCGCGGCGCGCCGCATCGTGCAGGGCGCGGCCGCCTGGGTCTGGGACCCGCAGGCCATCGACCACTGGAGCAACGAGGTCGACCTCGTGCACGAGGGCCGCGCGCTGCGCCTGGACCGCCTGGTGCGCGAACGTGCCAGCGGCGCCTGGTGGGTGATCGACTTCAAGAGCGCCGACAACCCGCACCGGGTGCCCGAGTACCAGCAGCAGCTGCGCGACTACCGCGCCGCCCTGCAGGCCGCCCGCCCGGGCGAGCCGGTGCGGCTGGCCTTCATCACGGCCCAGGGCCGCTTCATCGAACTGGACGCTCCCGCATGAATGACAACACGGTCGCCATCGTCGGCGGCGGGCCCGCGGGCCTCATGGCCGCCGAGGTGCTGTCGCGCGCCGGCACCGCCGTCGACCTGTACGACGCCATGCCCTCGGTGGGCCGCAAGTTCCTGCTCGCCGGCAAGGGCGGACTCAACCTCACGCACGCCGAGCCCTTCGAGGCCTTCGTGACGCGCTTCGGCGCGCGCGCCGCGACCTTGCGCCCGCTGCTCGAAGCCTTCGGCCCGGCGCAGCTGCGCGACTGGTGCGAGGGCCTGGGCATCGCCACCTTCGTGGGCAGCTCGCGCCGCGTCTTTCCCACCGACATGAAGGCCGCGCCGCTGCTGCGCGCCTGGCTGCAGCGGCTGCGCCATCCCGCGCCGGGCGGCGTGCCGGTGCGTTTTCACATGCGCCACCGCTGGCTGGGCCTCTCGCCCGACGGCGCCCTGCGCTTCGCCACGCCCGAGGGCGAGCGTGTCGTGCAGGCCCGCGCCGTGCTGCTCGCGCTCGGCGGCGCGAGCTGGCCGCGCCTGGGCTCCGACGGCGCGTGGCAACCCTGGCTGCGCGCCCTCGGGGTGGACGTGGCCGCGCTGGCGCCCGCCAACTGCGGCTTCGACGTGGCCGCGGCCGGCGTGCACGGCGGCGGCGAAGGCTGGAGCGCGCTGTTTCGCGAGCGCTGGGCCGGCCAGCCCTTCAAGACCGTGGCGCTCAGCACCGAAGACCTCGCGGGCCGGCACCACACGCTGCGCGGCGAGTTCGTGGCCACGGCCACGGGCATCGAGGGCAGCCTGGTGTATGCGCTGTCGTCGGTGCTGCGCGATCGCATCGCGCGCGACGGCAGCGCCACGCTCACGCTCGACCTGCTGCCCGACCGCGACGCCGCGCGCGTGCTCGCCGACGTCGCCCACCCGCGCGGCTCGCGCAGCCTCTCGAGCCACCTCAAGGGCCGGCTCGGGCTCGACGGCATCAAGCTCGCGCTGCTGCACGAATGCCTGGACCGCGAGGCCATGCACAGCCCGCCGCGCCTGGCCCAGGCCATCAAGGCGCTGCCCCTCACGCTGCTGCGGCCGCGGCCGGTGGCCGAGGCCATCAGCAGCGCGGGCGGCGTGCGCTTCGAGTCGCTCGACGAGGGCCTGATGGTGCGTGCGCGCCCGGGCCTGTTCGTGGCCGGCGAGATGCTCGACTGGGAAGCCCCCACCGGCGGCTACCTGCTCACCGCGACCATGGCCAGCGGCGCCTGGGCCGGGCAGGGCGTGCAGCGCTGGCTGCAGGCGTCCGGGCGCGCTACTTGAGGATCGCGAACAGGTTGTTGAAGTCGTCGGTCCAGGGCGCCAGGCCCGGGATCGGCACCACCGGCCGCGCGCGCTGCGCGATGCCCGCGTGCGCCAGCGCCTCGGGCTCGCGCGCCACCAGCACCCAGTCGGTGTTGCGCAGCAAGGGGTTGTCGTTCTCGTCGCGGATGTGCGCCACCTGCAGGCCCTGCGCCTGCGCGATCGCGGCCACCACCGGCGGCAGGTTGAGGAAGCGGTTGGTCACGTGGAAGGCCACGATGCCGCCGGGCCGCAGGTGGCTCAGGTACACCTGCATCGCCTCCATGGTGATCAGGTGCACCGGCACCGAGTCGCCCGAGAAGGCGTCCACCGCGAGCACGTCGTAGCCCTGCGGCCCCTCGCGCTCCATGGACAGGCGCGCATCGCCCAGCACCATCTCCACCTGCGCGGCGCTGTCAGCCACGAAGCTGAACTCGCTGCGGGCGATGTCGATCACCTCGGGGTTGATCTCGTACATGCGGTGCACGTCGCCGGGCCGGCCATAGGCGGCCAGCGTGCCCGCGCCCAAGCCGATCACGCCCACGCGTTGCCCGGGCCGGCGCGTGGCCTCGATCGCCAGCCCGACGCCCGCGCTGCGGCCGTAGTAGGCCGTGGGCTCGCGCCGGCGCTCGGGCGAGAGGTACTGCTCGCCGTGCTGGATCGAGCCGTGGTAGAGCAGGCGCACCGTGTCCTTGAGCGTCTCGTCGGGCACGTCGACGGTGTAGAGCGTGCCGTAGAAGTTGCGCTGCAGCCGCCGCGTGGACGAGAGATCGTCGCGCACCTGCTGCGCCAGGAACACGCCGCAGAACACCACCAGCGCGAGCGCGGTGGCGCTCAGCGCGCGCTGGCGGCGCAGCACCACGGCCGCGAGCAGGGCGGTGAGCGCGAAGCCCAGGCCCAGCTCGTAGTAGGCCGGGAACACGCGCGGCGCCATCAGGCCCACGAGCGAGCCGCCCAGCGCCCCGCCCACCGAGAGCATCAGGTAGAAGCGCGTGAGGTGGCGCGTGTGCGGCCGCAGCCTCGCCATCTCGCCGTGCAGGAACATGCACAGCACGAACAGGCCCAGCGCGTACAGCGGCACCGCCACCTTCACCTCGAAGCCGATGCTGCCCTCGTGCAGGCCGTAGGCGCACAGCGCGAGCAGCGCGCCGCCCGCGGGCACGAACAGGCCGCGCCGGTACCAGCGGTCGCTCTCGAAGCACAGCACGAAGGTCAGCAGGTACAGCGTGAGCGGCAGCACCCACAGGAACGGGATCGCCGCCACGTTCTGCGTGATGTGGTTGGTGATGGCCACGAGCAGCCACGAGGCCATGGCCGCGAGCGAGAGCCAGAGCAGGGCGTCGCGCCAGCCCGGGCGCGGGCCGGCGTCGGACCCGTCGGCGGCGGCCTCGGTCTGCGCCGAAGGCCCGTGCGCGTGCCGCACGAAGTACACGCCCGAGGCCAGGCACAGCCCCGCGAAGCCCAGGTACAGCGCCGACCATCCCAGGGCCTGGGCGCGCAGCGTGGCCACCGGCTCGATCAGGAAGGGGTAGCTGATCAGCGCCACCAGCGAGGCCATGTTGGACAGCGAGAACAGCCTGTACACCTGCTGGCCCACGCGGGCCCGCGCCACCCACGACTGCACCAGCGGCCCGGTGGTGGACAGCATGAAGTAGGGCAGGCCCACCGTGGCCAGCAGCAGGCCGATGATCAGCAGCGAAGGGTCTTGCGCGTCCTGCGGCTTCCAGGCCGAACTCGCCACGATGGGCAGGAACCACAGGCTGGCCAGCAGCAGCGTGGCGTGCAGCGCGAGCTGGCGGCGCGGCGCGAGCCGGCTCGCCACCAGATCGGCATAGGCATAGCCCGCGAGCAGCGTGGTCTGGAAGAACACCATGCAGATCGCCCACACCGCCGCGGTGCCGCCGAACCAGGGCAGGATCTGCTTGGCGATCAGGGGCTGGACCAGGAAGAGCGAAAACGCGCTGGCAAAAATGGCGCCGGCAAAAAGCCACTGGATCGCGGGGTTGCGCATGGGCGGGCTCGGTGGTGGTTCCGGCCCGCGATGCTATCGGCGCCCCAGGGGCGATTGGCTGACGTTTACCCGAGGGTGGGGCGTGTGCGCCCAACAAAAAAGCCGCAGGGCCTGCCTGCGGCTTGGGGTGTGGGGGTGACGAGCCTTGACCCCGGCACTGGCTCCACGGTTAGGGCTGCTTGGTTCCCCACCTGACCCGGTTGGCCGCTTCCCCATGCGGGAAGGCCCGTCAGGCGCGATTGTAGGCGACGGGCAAGGCCACCCCAGGGACGCGGGTACCCCCACGCATAGAATCGCCCGATGTCCTACGTCGTCCTGGCCCGCAAATACCGACCGCGCAACTTCCGCGAAATGGTCGGCCAGGGGCACGTGGTTCAGGCCCTGTCCAACGCGCTGCAAAGCCAGCGCCTGCACCACGCCTACCTGTTCACCGGCACGCGCGGCGTGGGCAAGACCACGGTCTCGCGCATCCTGGCCAAGTCGCTCAACTGCGTGGGTGTCGACGGGCAGGGCGGCATCACGGCCGAGCCCTGCGGCGTCTGCCAGGCCTGCACCGACATCGACAGCGGCCGCTTCGTCGACTACACCGAGCTCGACGCCGCGTCCAACCGCGGCGTGGACGAGGTGCAGTCGCTGCTCGAGCAGGCGGTCTACAAGCCGGTGCAGGGGCGCTTCAAGGTCTTCATGATCGACGAGGTCCACATGCTCACCAACACCGCGTTCAACGCGATGTTGAAGACGCTGGAGGAGCCGCCCGAATACCTCAAGTTCGTGCTCGCCACGACCGACCCGCAGAAGGTGCCGGTGACCGTGCTGTCGCGCTGCCTGCAGTTCAACCTGCGGCCCATGGCGCCCGAGACCGTGGCCGAGCACCTGCAGCAGGTGCTGCAGGCCGAACAGGTGGCCAGCGAGCCGGGCGCGCTGCGGCTGCTGGCGCGCGCCGCGCGCGGATCCATGCGCGACGCGCTCTCGCTCACCGATCAGGCGATCGCCTTCGGCGGCGGGCAGTTGCTCGAAGCCCCGGTGCGCCAGATGCTGGGCGCGGTCGACCGCGGGCATGCGTTGCGCCTGATCGCCGCGCTGGCCGGCGGCGACGGCGCGGCCGTGGTGCAGACCGTCGAGGCGCTGCGCGCCAACGGCCTGAACGCCGCGTCCACGCTCGAAGAAATGACCGGCGTGCTGCAACGCATGGCGGTGCACCAGATGGCGCCCCAGGCCCTGGCCGCGAGCACCGACCCCGACGAGGCCGAGATCGCCCAACTCGCCCAGGCCCTGCCGGCCGACGAGACCCAGCTGCTCTACAGCCTGTGCCTGCACGGCCGCGCCGAACTCGGCCTTGCACCCGACGAATACGCCGGCCTCACCATGGTCTTGCTGCGCCTGCTGGCCTTCAAGCCCTCTGGCGCGGCAGAAAAAAAAACTTCGCTGAGTCCCGCTGAGCCGCGGCCGGCGGCGGCGGCAAGCCCCGCGGCGCCCGCGGCCCGCCCCACCGCCACGCCCGTTGCGGCACCGACCGCACCGACCACACCGCCGGTGGCAGCGCCCGTTCTCGCCGCGCCTGTTGCGCCGACCCCGGCCGCGGTGCCCACCGCGCCCCAGCGCCCCACGGCGCCGTCGCCCACGCCCGCGCCCGCCCCGGTGGCGCGCCCCGCGCCCGCCGCCGACGAACCCCCGCTCGACGACGCCCCCTGGCCCGAGCCCGACGACGACACCCCGCCCTGGGACGCGCTGCCGCCCGCCGCGCCCGCCGCCCGGCCGGTGGCGGCCGCGGCCCCGGTGGTGCGCGTGCCCGTGCGCGACCCCGGCGCGCCGGGCCGGCTCGACCAGCCGCGCCCCAGCGCCCCGCTGCAGCCCACGCCCGAGGGCGAGTTCTGGGCTGGCGTCGTCCGTCAGCTCATCGACGCCGGCGCCATCGCCGCGCTGGTGCGCGAACTCGCGCTGCAGTCGCAACTGCTCTCGCACGACGGCCCGCGCTGGGTGCTGCGCATCGAGCGCGAATCGCTCAACCAGGGCAACAACCGCGAACGCCTGGCGGCGGCGCTGCAGTCGATCGGGCATGCGGTCGAGCTCGTGGTGGAGCCGGGCGTGGTGGTCGACTCGCCCGCGCGCCGCAACGCCGCCGAGGCCGAGCGCCGCCAGCGCGAGGCCGAGCAGCAGATCCTCGCCGACCCCTTCGTGCAGACGATGATGCGCGACTTCGGCGGCACAATCGTGCCCGGCACGCTCAAGCCGGTTTCCTGATCCCCCTCCCAGAAAGCACCCCATGTTCAACAAAGGACAACTCGCCGGCCTCATGAAGCAGGCCCAGGCCATGCAGGACAACCTCAAGAAGGCGCAGGAAGAGCTCGCGCACATCGAGGTCACCGGCGAGTCCGGCGCGGGCCTCGTGAAGGTCGTCATGACCTGCAAGCACGACGTCAAGCGCGTCACCATCGACCCCAGCCTGCTCGCCGACGACAAGGACATGCTCGAAGACCTCGTGGCCGCCGCCTTCAACGCCGCGGTGCGCAAGGCCGAAGAGACCTCGAACGAAAAAATGGGCAAGCTCACCGCGGGCATGCCGGGCCTGCCCGGTGGCATGAAGTTCCCGTTCTGAGCCGCGCCGCCCGTTCCCGCAGAACCGCAACGCAGTGGCCGACACCCGTTCGCTCGAACGCCTGATCGAGGCCCTGCGCTGCCTGCCGGGCGTGGGCCTCAAGTCGGCCCAGCGCATGGCCTTTCACCTGCTGCAGCACGACCCGCACGGCGCCCAGCGCCTGGCCGGCGCGCTCAGCGAAGCGGTGGGCAAGGTGCGCCACTGCAGCCGCTGCCACACCTTCACCGAAGACGAGGTCTGCAGCACCTGCCGCGACCCGCGGCGCGACCGCGGCCTGCTGTGCGTGGTCGAAACGCCGGCCGACCAGGCCGCCATGGAGCGCACCGGCGCCTACAAGGGCCTGTACTTCGTGCTCATGGGCAAGCTCAGCGCGCTCGACGGCGTGGGCCCGCGCGAGATCGGGCTCGACAAGCTCTTCGAGCGCATCGCCGAGGAAGACCCCGAGGTGCCGCTGCGCGAGGTCATCCTCGCCACCAACTTCACCGCCGAGGGCGAGACCACGGCCCACGTGATCGCCCAGGCCCTCAAGGACCATGGCCTGCAGGTCACGCGGCTGGCGCGCGGCGTGCCCGTGGGCAGCGAGCTCGAGTACGTCGACCTCGGCACCATCGCGCACGCGCTGGTCGACCGCCGCTGAGCCGCGACCTGCGGTACCGCGAGGTACCCACGCCCGATCGGTGTAAACCCGCTCGGGACTCCACCGGATGGCGATCCGGCCCACGCGCCCTAACCTTGGGCGGATGACGGAGACCCGGGAGCCAGACGAGAGCACAGCGCCGCGCCGCGGCCTCAACCGCCGCCAATGGGCCCTGGCCGGCGCAGGCCTGCTGCTGGCCCTGCCGGGCGGGGCGGCGCGCGCCCAGGGCGCGGGCGTCACGCGCCCGCCGGTGCTGCCGCCCAAGCTCGTGGACACGCGCATCGTGATCGCGGTCGACCACCGCTTCGCGCTGAGCCACCTGCCGCTCACGGTGGCCGAGCAGCTGCACTTCTTCCGCGAAGAGGGCCTGGACGTGGAGCTGCGCGAGTTCCCCGACGAAGCCCAGGCCATGGCCGCGGTGCAGGCGCGCGCGGCGCACGTGCTGTGCAGCTCTTTGGCGCCACTGCTGCAGCCGGCCGCGCGCAGCCAGGGCTGGCAGAGCTTCGTGGTGCAGGGGCGCGCGCCGCAGCTCGCGCTGGGCGTGTCGGCGCGGTCGCTCGCGGGCTTCAAGAGCACGGCCGACCTGCGCGGGCGCCGCGTGGGCCTGCGCGCCAACGACCCGCTGGGCCTGCAGTTGCTGCAGGCCTTGTTGCAGCGCGACGGCGTGCGGCTCGACGAGCTGCAGTTGCAGCCATTCCCCGACGCGGGCGCCGCACTGCAGGCCATGCGCTTCGGCCCGCTCGACGCGCTCTGCCACACCGACCCGCTGATCACGCAGATGGAGCAGCAGGGCGAGCTGCGCGTGGTGGCCGACACACGCAACCTGCGCGGCACCACCGAGGTCTTCGGCGGTCCGCTGCCCGTGGGCTGCCTGAGCGCGCCGGGCGAGTTCATCGCGCAGTTCCCACGCATCGCGCAGGCGCTCACCGACGCGCTGGTGCACGCGCTCAAATGGCTGCAGACCGCCGGGCCATCGGACCTCATCAAGACCGTGCCCGAGAGCCACTTCCAGGGCGACCGCGCGCTCTACCTGTCCACGGTGGAGCGTTCGCGCGAGGCCTGGACGGCCGACGGCCTGATGCCGCGCGGCGGCCCCGAAACCGCGCTGCGCGCGGCCGCGCTCAAGCCGATGGCGCCGGCCGAACTCGCGCGCTGCTTCACCAACGGCTTCGCGAGCAAGGCCAAGGAGCGGTTCCGCGCCTGAGCGCGCTGGCCGGGCTCAGGCCGGTTTCAGGGCTTGTTGCCCGTGGCCACGCGGGTCTTGGCCGGCGTGGATTTGGCGGCCTTGGCGGCTTTGGTGGTGGGTGTGGTTTTGGCCGCCTTGGCCGTGCGGGTGGCGCTGGCCTTGCCGGCCTTGGCGGTGGTCTTGCCCGCGCCGCTGCGCGCCTGCACCGCCGGGGCCTTGGCCTTGCCCTTGGCCACCGCGGGCGCGGCCGCACGCTGCGGCAGCTGGAGCGTGATGCTCTGGCCGGCCTTGAGCGCGCTGTTCACCGAAAGCCGGTTCCACTCGGCCACGCGCACCGCGCTCACGCCGTGGCGGCTGGCCAGCCGGGCCACGTTGTCGCCCTTGCGCGCCTTGACCACCACGCGCCGGGTGGTCACCTCGGGTTGCAGGTTGAGCGCCGCGTTGTCGGCCACGTGCGCGGGCACGTCGCGGTCGAGCCGGCCGTTGCGCGGCACCAGCAGGCTCGAGCCCGCGGCCAGCCGCATGCGCGGCGGGATGTTGTTGACGCTGCGCAGCTCGGCCTCGCTCATGCCCATGCGCTCGGCGGCCTCGGCCGGGCTCATGTTGTGCGGCACCACCCAGGCGGTCCAGCTCGCGAGCGGGCCGTTGTAGCTTTGCAGGTTGCGCTGGAAGGTGGTGGCGTTGTCCCAGGGCAGCAGCACCGTGGGCGTGCCCGCGGCCATCACCACGGGCTGCTTGAGCGAGGGGTTGAGCATGCGGAAGTCGGCCTCGCTCACCTCGGCCAGCCGGGCGATCAGCGCCACGTCCATGTCGCGCAGCACGGTGATGGTGTCGAAGAACGGGTGGTTGCCGATCACCGGCAGGGTGGCACCGTAGCGCTGCGGATTGGCCACGATGTTCTTGACCGCCTGCAGCTTGGGCACGTAGTGGCGCGTCTCGGCGGGCATGTTGAGGTCGAGGTAACCCGTGGGTTCGCCCGCGCGCTGGTTGCGCGTGATGGCGCGGTTCACATTGCCCTGGCCCCAGTTGTACGCCGCCAGCGCGAGGTGCCAGTCGCCGAAGCGGCCGTAGAGCTGTTCGAGGTAGTCGAGCGCGGCGCGCGTGGACGCGAGCACGTCGCGGCGGTCGTCGCGGAACACGTTCTGCTTGAGGTCGAACGAGGCGCCGGTGGCGGGCATGAACTGCCACATGCCCGCGGCGCGCGCGCTCGACACGGCGGCCGGGTTGAAGGCGCTTTCGATGAAGGGCAGCAGCGCGAGCTCCATGGGCAGGCCGCGGCGTTCGATCTCTTCGACGATGTGGAACAGGTAGCGGCTCGAGCGCTCGGTCATGCGCTGGATGTAGTCGGGCCGCGCGAGGTACCACTGCTCGTGCTGGCGCACCAGGTCGCCGTCGAGGTCGTTCATGGACAGGCCGCGGCGGATGCGCTCCCACAGGTCGGCCGGCGCGGCCAGCGTGGTCACGGCGGGCGCGCTCACGGGCGCGACCGCGATCTCGCTCAGCGGCACGTTGGCGGGCAGGCGCTGGGACGGGCCGCGCACGGTGGAGACGGCGGCGGGGCCGCTGTCGGCGGCGTCGGTGCGCGGCGCGGAGGACGGGGTGGGGAGGGTGCTGGCGCAGCCGGCGAGCAGGCTCAGGCACAGCAGGAGGGCGCCCAGGCAGCGGGCCCCGGGGCGGCGCGGGCGCTGCGCCGTCGACAGGTCTTGGGTCATCGAAAAACGTTCTTCCATTCGCGCAGCGTCGCGAACACCGAAACCGGGTCGGCGCCGCTGCCAGGGGCATGGGACAGGGCCGCTTGCACCACCGCCGGCTCGTTCGAGCGCAGGAAGGGGTTGATGCGGCGCTCGGTTTCGATCGAGCTCGGCAGCGTGGGTTCACCGCGCGCGCGCAAGGCCTCGCACTGCTGCTGGTAGGCCTGCAGCGCGGCGTTGCCGGGCTCGACCGCCAGCGCGAACCGCAGGTTCGACAGCGTGTATTCGTGGGTGCAGCACACGCGCGTGTCGCCGGGCAGCGCGGCCAGGCGCGCGAGCGAGTCGTGCATCTGGGCCGGCGTGCCCTCGAACAGGCGACCGCAGCCGCCCGAGAACAGGGTGTCGCCGCAGAACAGCAGCGGCCGCCCGTCGACCTGGGCGCAGTGGTAGGCGATGTGGCCCGCGGTGTGGCCGGGCACGTCGATCACCTCGAAGTCCAGGCCCAGGGCCTGCACGCGCTCGCCGCCGCTCACGCGCGCCAGCGGCTCGGGCAGGGTCTCGAAGGCCGGGCCGAGCACGCGCGCGCCGGTGGCCTCGCGCAGCTCGGCCACGCCGCCCGTGTGGTCGGCGTGGTGGTGGGTGATGAGGATGGTGTCCAGCCGCAGGCCCAGCCGGGCCAGGGTGTCGCGCACGCCGCCGGCTTCGCCGGGGTCCACGACCAGCGCGCGCTGGCCGTCGCGCAGCATCCAGACGTAGTTGTCGCTGAAGGCCGGGATGGCGAGCAGTTGCATGGGGGCGTCGGGGCAGGGGGCGGGAGGGCGGGGATGTGCGGGGCCGTGTAGAGTGTCGGGCTCGCTCGAAACACCCGAGTGTCGCAGACATTGCGCCGCCGCCCGCCCTTCGCCGCATGACCGATTCCCAGCAGAGCCTCACCGACTGGTTCGAGACCCCGCCCGGGCGCTACCTGCTGGCCTGGGAGCAGGACGGCTTCGACCTGGCCGTGGCCGACATGTTCGGCTTCAACGCGCTGCAGCTGGGGCTGCCGCAGTTGCAGACGCTGCGCGCCAACCGCATGCCGCACCGCTGGCTGGCCCTGCACGAGGTGCCCGCCGCGCCCGACCCGCAGGCCGCGCTCGTGACCGACGCCGCCGCGCTGCCGTTTCCCGCCGCCAGCCTCGATCTCGTGGTGCTGCCGCACACGCTCGAATTCAGCGCCGACCCGCACCACGTGCTGCGCGAGGTCGAGCGCGTGCTGGTGCCCGAGGGCCGCCTGGTCATCAGCGGCTTCAACCCCACCAGCCTGTGGGGCTGGCGCCAGGGCCGCGGCCACGCCATGGCGCGCCTGGGCATCCACGCCTTCGGCGCCTCGCGCCTGTACCTGCCCGACTCGGGCGCCTTCATCGGCACCGGCCGGCTGCGCGACTGGCTGCGCCTGCTGGGCCTGGAGATCGAGACCGAACACTATGGCTGCTACCGCCCCGCGGTGCGCAGCGACAAATGGCTGCAGCGCACCGCGTGGATGGACCGCGTGGGCGCGCGCTGGTGGCCCATCTTCGGCGCGGTGCACTTCGTGGTGGCCGTCAAGCGCGTGCGTGGCATGCGCCTGCTCGGGCCGGCCTGGAAGCCGCGCCGCACGCCGGCCACGGCGCCGGTGTCGGTGGCCAACCGCCGCTGACCTTTCTTTCGCCTTTTTCCTGGAGAGACATTCTTGGACCACGTGGTGATCTACACCGATGGCGCCTGCAAGGGCAACCCTGGCCCGGGCGGCTGGGGCGCATTCCTGAGCAGCGCCGGCCGCGAGAAGGAGTTGTGGGGCGGCGAGCGCAACACCACCAACAACCGCATGGAGCTGATGGCCGTGATCGAGGCGCTGTCGGCGCTCAAGCGGCCCTGCCGCGTCTCGCTGCACCTGGACAGCGAGTACGTGCGCAAGGGCATCACCGAGTGGATCCACGGCTGGAAGAAGAAGGGCTGGGTCACGGCGGCCAAGCAGCCGGTGAAGAACGCCGAGCTCTGGCAGCGGCTGGACGCGCTGGTGCACGGCGGCCACCACCAGATCGAATGGCACTGGGTCAAGGGCCATTCGGGCGACCCGGGCAACGAGCGCGCCGACGCCCTGGCCAACCGCGGCGTGCCGGGCTGAGGCGTTTTCCCGGCCCGGCGCTGGGGTAGGTGTTACCGATTGTCAGCCGCGGCCGCGGACACTGCACAATCCCGGCCATCGTTGGCATGGAAACTGTTACGTGCCGATCTGACTTCGAGCGGAGTTTTCATGGCGAAACCCAAAGCGACCGCCTGGCTGGCGGTCATCGGTCTGGCGCTGGCCGCCGCGGGCGCCTGGTGGTGGCAGCAGCACCCCAGGGCCACGGCGCCGGCCGCGCCGGCGGCCGCGCCCGGCGCGCGGCCCGCAGCCGGCCCCGGTGGCCAGGGCGGCGCAGGCGGCCCGACCTCGGTCGAGGTCACGCGCGTGAAGACCGCGCGGCTGCAGGACGACGCCCAGGCCGTGGGCACGCTGCGCTCGCGCCAGAGCGTCACGCTCAAGCCCGAAACCGCGGGCCGGGTCTCGCGCATCGCCTTTGCCGACGGGGCCCAGGTCAAGCGCGGCGCGCTGCTGGTGCAGCTCGACGACACGCTGCAGCGCGCCGAACTAAGCCAGGCCCAGGCCCAGCTCTCGATCGCGCGCGCCAACCTCAAGCGCAACGAAGAGCTGCTGGCGCAGAACTTCGTGGCCGCGCGCGTGGTGGACGAAAGCCGCGCCGCCCTGCAGGTGGCCGAGGCCCAGGTGGCGCTGGCCGATGCGCGGCTGCAGCGCATGCGCATCACCGCGCCCTTCGACGGCACGCTGGGCCTGCGCAGCATCAACCTGGGCCAGTACGTCAAGGACGGCGACGCGCTGGTCAATCTGGAAGACACCACGCTGCTCACGGTCGACTTCCGCCTGCCCGAGCGCTACCAGAGCCAGGTGGCGCCGGGCCAGCCGGTGCAGGTGCAGCTCGACGCCTTGCCTGGCAAGCGCTTCGTGGCCAAGGTGCTCGCGGTCGACCCGCTGCTCGACGCCAACGGCCGCTCGATCTCGGTGCGCGCGACCATGCCGCGCGAGGGCGGCGCCGAGCTGCGGCCCGGCATGTTCGCGCGCGTGCTGATCGTGTTCTCGGTGAACGAGAACGCGCTCGTGGTGCCCGAAGAGGCCGTCTTCCCGCAGGGCGGCAAGCAGTTCGTGGTGGTGGTGGAAGAGCAGGGCCAGGGCGATGCGAAGAAGCTGGTCTCGCGCCGCGTGCCGGTGGAGCTGGGCGCGCGCCGCGGCGCCGAGGTGCAGGTCCTCAAGGGCCTGGAGCCCGGCATGACGGTGGTGATGGCGGGCCAGCAGCGCCTGCAGCGCGACGGCACGCCGGTGCGCATCGTGAACCTGGCGCAGGCACAGCCTGCACCGGCCAACTGACGCCGGGCGGAGCCGCGCCATGCAACTGCCCGAGATCTCCATCCGCCGCCCGGTGTTCGCCACCGTGCTCTCGCTGCTCATCGTGCTGGTGGGCCTGGTCTCGTTCAAGAACCTGAGCGTGCGCGAGTACCCGCGCATCGACGAGCCCACGGTCACCGTCACCACGCGCTTCGTGGGCGCGTCCAGCGAAGTCATCGAATCGCAGGTGACCAAGGTGCTCGAAGACTCGCTCGCGGGCATCGAGGGCGTGGACATCATCACCTCGATCAGCCGCCAGGAGCAGAGCCAGATCACGGTGCGCTTCAAGCTCGAGCGCGACCCCGACTCGGCCGCCGCCGACGTGCGCGACAAGGTCAGCCGCGTGCGCCAGCGCCTGCCGCAGGACGTGGACGAACCCACCATCGCCAAGGTCGAGGCCGACGCCACGCCGGTGATCTGGATTGCGATGAACTCGGACACGCGCTCGCCGCTGGAGCTGTCCGACCTGGCCAACCGCATTGCCAAGCCGCTGCTGCAGACGGCGCCCGGCGCGGCCGAGGTGCGCATCTTCGGCGAGCGGCGCTTCTCCATGCGCCTGTGGCTCGACCCCGACCGGCTCGCGGCCTACGGCCTCACGGTGCAGGACGCCGAAGACGCGCTGCGCCGCTCCAACCTCGAGGTGCCGGCCGGCCGCATCGAAAGTGCGCAGCGCGAATTCAACGTGACCGCGGCCACCGACCTGCAGACCCCCGAGCAGTTCCGCGCCATCGTCATCCGCAACATCAACGGCCAGGCGATCCGCATCGGCGACGTGGCCAACGTGGTGCAGGGCCCGCAGGACGAGCGCACCTCGATCCGCCTCAACGGGCGCGATGCGATCTCGCTCGGCGTGATCCGCCAGGCCACGGCCAACCCGCTGGAGCTTTCGGCCGCGGTGCGCGCCATGATCCCGCGGCTCGAGGCCGACCTGCCCAAGGACATCCGCTTCGACATCGCCAACGACAACTCGGTCTTCATCGACCGCTCGATCAAGGCGGTGTACCAGACCATCGCCGAGGCCGTGGTGCTGGTGGCGCTGGTGATCTTCGTGTTCCTGCGCACGCTGCGCGCCTCGGTGATCCCGCTGGTCACCATCCCGGTGAGCCTGATCGGCACCTTCGCGCTGATGGCGCTGTTCGGCTTCTCGATCAACACGCTCACGCTGCTCGCGCTGGTGCTGGCCATCGGCCTGGTGGTGGACGACGCCATCGTGATGCTGGAGAACATCTACCGCCACATCGAAGAGGGCATGAAGCCCTTCGAGGCCGCGATCCAAGGCGCGCGCGAGATCGGCTTCGCCATCGTGGCCATGACGCTCACGCTGGCCGCGGTGTACGCGCCGCTGGCCTTCACGCCGGGCCGCACCGGCCGCCTGTTCGCCGAGTTCGCACTGGCGCTCGCGGGCGCGGTGGTGGTGTCGGGCTTCGTGGCGCTCACGCTCTCGCCCATGATGTGCTCCAAGCTGCTCAGGCACGTCGATCAGCCCGGCCGCTTCGACCGCTTCATGGAGCGGGTGCTGGGCGGCATCAACCGCGGCTACGAGCGTGTGCTCGCGCTGTCGCTCCAGGTGCGCTGGCTGGTGGTGGGCGTGATGGCGGCGAGCGCCTTCGGCAGCTGGTGGATGCTGCAGCACATCCGCTCCGAACTGGCGCCGCTCGAAGACCGCGGCGTGATCCTCGCGTCCATCAACGGCCCCGACGGCGCGACCCTGGCCTACACGCGCCGCTACGCCGAGGCGATCGAGAAGATCGGCGCGCAGTACCCCGAGTTCGACCGCATCTTCAGCAACACCGGCAACCCCTCGGTGGCGCAAGGCAGTGTGTTCCTGCGCGCCACGCCCTGGGAGGAGCGCACGCGCTCCACGCTGCAGATCGCGCGCGAGATCGCGCCCAAGCTCGCGGCCCTGCCGGGCGTGAGCGCCTTCGCGATCACGCCGCCCTCGCTGGGCCAGGGCTTTCGCGAGCGGCCCATCAACTACGTGATCATCACCGGCGACAGCTACGAGAACCTCGCCGGCGTGGTGCGCAAGTTCCAGGAGCGGCTGGCGCAGAACCCGGGCTTCGTGCAGGTCGACACCGACCTGCGCCTGAACAAACCCGAGATCCGGCTCGACGTGGACCGCGAGCGCGCGGCCGACATGGGCGTGAGCGTGGACGCCATCGCGCGCACCGTGGAGACCATGCTGGGCGGACGCACCGTGACGCGCTACAAGCGCGACGGCGAGCAGTACGACGTGGTGGTGCAGACCGTATCGGCCAACCGCAGCACGCCCGAAGACATCGACCGCCTGTTCGTGCGCGGCCGCGGCGACGCCATGATCCCGCTGGCCTCGCTCGTGACCACGCGCGAGGTGGTGGTGCCGCGCGAGCTCAACCACTTCGGCCAGCGGCGCAGCGCCTCCATCACCGCCAACCTCGCGCCCGACTACGCGCTGGGCGAAGCGCTGCAATACCTCGACCAGGCCGCGCGCGAGCTGCTGCCACCGGGCTACACCACCGACCTCAACGGCCAGAGCCGCGAGTACCGCAGCGCCTCGGGCTCGCTCGCGCTGGTGTTCGCGCTCTCGCTGCTGTTCATCTACCTGGTGCTGTCGGCGCAGTTCGAAAGCTTCGTCGACCCCTTCATCATCATGCTGTCGGTGCCGCTGTCCATGTTCGGTGCGCTCATGGCCTTGCAGCTCGCGGGGGGCACGCTCAACGTGTTCAGCCAGATCGGGCTCATCACGCTCGTGGGCCTGATCACCAAGCACGGCATCCTGATCGTGGAGTTCGCCAACCAGCTGCGCGAGCAGGGGCTGGACAAGCTCGAAGCGGTGAAGCGTTCGGCGGGCCTGCGTCTGCGGCCCATCCTGATGACCACGGGCGCCATGGTGCTGGGCGCGATCCCGCTGGCGATCGCCACGGGCGCGGGCGCCGAGAGCCGTCAGCAGATCGGCTGGGTGATCGTGGGCGGCATGTCGGTGGGCACGTTGCTCACGGTGTTCGTGGTGCCCACCATGTACACGCTGCTGTCGCGCCGGGTGTCGCACCAGCCGGCGCACCCGGTGATGCACGAGGACCACGGGGCCATTCCGGCGAAATGAGGGTCCGTTGCGGCGTGTGTCGAAATTGTTTTTGAGCAACGGCGGCGCTTCTGCAACATTTTTGAGCCGGCATTCGCGTTTTTGATCAGAATGTGCCGATGAACAACCCCATCGGCACCGCCTGGCTGGTGCATCGGTACGCCTTGCAGGTTGCGCAGCCTCTGCCGGTCCTGAGCGAAATCGGCGGGCGGCGCGAGAGCCGTCGGGTCGACGGCGCGCAGCGCGAGCGCTACACCGAGGCCATGCGGCCCGAACCCACGTTGCGCGGGCACCTGGGCTTTCTGCTCAAGCATGAGGTGCCCCATTTCGAGCTCTTGTCGCGGCTGTTCGAGGTGTGCGACCCCCTGGAACTGCAGGCCTGGTTCCTCAATGAGCCCACGGGGCAGTACGCGCGCCGCGCCTGCTTTCTCTACGAGTGGTTCACCGGGCGGCGGCTGGCGGTCGAAGGCGCAACGAAGGGCGCTTATGTCGATGCCCTCAACCCCGAGCGGGTGGTCACGGCCTCTGCAGGTCGATCGGTGCCGAGCCGACGTTGGCGGGTGAACGACAACATGCCCGGCACGCCCGCTTTCTGTCCCTTCGTGCGGCAGGGCACGGACCTGGGCGCGTCCATGGCCCTGGACATCCCCGCCTTGCTGGGCCAGCTCAGCGACGAGTTCGGCGAAGAGGTGCTCATGCGATCCGCGGTCTGGATGACTCTGCGCGAAAGCCGCTCGTCGTTCGCGATCGAGGGCGAAGGTCACCAGGCCGATCGCATCCAGCGCTTCGCGAGCGTGCTCGGCCGGCGCACCGGCCGGGGCGATGTGCCGTTGACGTCGGACAGCCTGGCCGTCCTGCAACGCGACATCCTGGGTCCCCGGACGACGGTGCGGGCGTTCGGCCTGCGCCAGTCGCCCGTGTTCGTCGGAGAGTCCGTGCACTTCCAGGATGTGGTTCACTACATCGCACCGCCGCCCGAGGACCTGCCGGCCATGCTCGAAGGGCTGGCGACCTTCCTCCATCGCACAACGGGCCAATCGCCGGTGATGCGCGCGGCGGTCGCGGCATTCGGCTTCGTCTACCTGCATCCGCTTGCCGATGGCAATGGGCGCCTGCACCGCTTCCTGATCAACGACATGCTCCGGCGCGACGGCGCGGTTCCCGAGCCCTTGATCCTGCCCATTTCCTCCCTCATCACCGCCGACCCCGCAGAGCGCCGTGCCTACGACCGCATCCTGGAAGCGGTGTCAGTCCCCTTGATGGCGGCGGCGGCCGGGCACTACACGTTCGGCGCGCCGGTGCCGTACCCCGATGGCATCTCGTCCAACCTGCATGTGGATGCGCCCGAGCGCCTGCGCCCGGTGTGGCGCCTGCCCGATCTGACGCCACACGTGCGCTACCTGGCCGATGTGATCGCGCGAACGATCACGCAAGACATGCGGCAGGAATCGCGGACCCTGCGCAGCCACCTGAGGGCCCGCGAGGCCATCAAAAACATCATCGAGATGCCCGATGTCCAGGCCGATCGGGTGGTGCGGTCCATCGAACAGAACCGGGGCGAGCTGACAAGCAAGCTGGCCAGGGAGTTGCCCGAACTGGCCAGCGAAGCGGTGTGGGAAGAACTGGTGAAGGCCGTACGCCAGGCCTTCGATGACGCAAAGCCCAAGCCGGACGCCGAGCGCGCCTGACTGGCCGAGGCCTCAGATCACCCCGTCGAACAGCATCACCTCGACGGTGTCGCCCACGGCCACGTTGCCCTGGTCGTGGCGCAGCACGATCAGGCCGTTGGCCTGCACCATGGAGCTGAGCACGCCCGAGCCCTGGTTGCCGGTGGTGCGCGCCACCAGCGAGCCGTCGGCCTCGCGCACCACGGTGCCGCGCTGGTACTCGGTGCGGCCGGGCTTCTTGCGCATGGCCTCGCCGCTTTTCGCCTGCAGCAGCACGGGGGCCTGCACCTCGGCGCCCATGAGGCGCTGCAGGGCCGGGCGCACGAAGGCGAGGAAGGTCACCATCACCGCCACCGGGTTGCCCGGCAGGCCGAAGAGCACGGCCGAGCGGCCCGCCTGGTTCAGCCGGCCCACCGCCATGGGCCGGCCCGGGCGCATGGCGATGCGCCAGAAGGCGACGTCGCCGAGCTGCTTCATCATGGCCTTGGTGTGGTCGGCCTCGCCCATGCTCACACCGCCGCTGGTGATGATCGCGTCGGCGCGCGCGGCCGCGTCGCGGAAGGCGGCTTCGAGCAGGGCGGGTTCGTCCTTCACCACGCCCAGGTCGATCACCTCCACGCCCATGCGCGTGAGCAGGCCGAACACGGTGTAGCGGTTGCTGTCGTAGACCGCGCCCTCGCGCGGCGGCTCGCCCAGGCTCAGGATCTCGTCGCCGGTGGAGAAGTAGGCCACGCGCGCGCGGCGCACCACGCGCACCGTGGCCAGCCCCAGGCTGGCGAGCAGGCCCAGCGCGGCCGGGCCCAGGGTCTGGCCGCGGCGCAAGGCGGGCTGGCCAGCCATCAGGTCCTCGCCGAGCAGGCGGCGGTTGTCGCCGGGCTTGACCACGCCGGGCGGCAGGGTCACGGTGTCGCCGTCGACCTTCACGAACTCGATCGGCACCACGGTGTCCAGGCCCGCGGGCATGATGGCGCCGGTCATGATCTTCACGCACTCGCCCGGGCCGACGGCGCCGGCCCAGGCCTTGCCCGCGTAGGCCGTGCCCTGGTTGCGCAGCGTGAGCGGCCGGTCGGTGAGTTCGCTGCCGCGCAGCGCGAAGCCGTCCATGGCCGAGTTGTCGTGCGGCGGCACGCTGATGGGCGAGACCACGTCGTCGGCCAGCACGCGGCCCAGGGCGTCGAAGATGCCCACGGTTTCGGCCTCGGTGGTGGGCTCGACCAGGCGGGCCAGGAAATCGTTGACGCGATCGGCCGACAGCGCCTGCGGGTCGTAGCCCTGCAGTTCGGCGGCGATCTGTTCGAGGGTCTTCGGGGTGCTGCTCATGAACCCGATTGTTCCAGCGTGTGCAGCTCGTCGAGCGTGTTGGTGTTGACGAAGGCGTTCGGATCGTCGCCTGGCCGGTCGAAGGGCACGAGCACGCAGCGGTGCTGCTCGGTCCAGCGGTCGATCTTGCGGCCGCCGGCCTGGGTGAAGGCCACCAGGCTCTCGAGCAGGCCCACGTTCATGAGGCAGAACACCGGTTGCGGACGCAACTGGCCGTCTTCGGGCGCGCTCACCATGGCGATCTCGGTCGCGGGATCGTCGAAGGCCTGGGCCAGGCGCTGCACCAGGTCGAGCGGGAAGCGCGGCACGTCGCAGGGCACGGTGAGCAGGTAGGGCAACTCGGCGCGCTCCAGCCCGGTGAGAAAGCCCGCGAGCGGGCCCGCGTAGTCGCTCAGGGTGTCGGGCCACACGGGCACGCCGAAGGCCTCGTAGGCGCCCAGGTTGCGGTTGGCGTTGAGCATGAGCTCGCCGAGCAGGCCGCCTTGCTGCACCTGCAGGCGCATGAGCGCATTGAGCGCGAGCGGCGTGCCATTGAACTTCTGCAGGCCCTTGTCGGCCCCGCCCATGCGCGAACCGCGCCCCCCCGCGAGCACCATCGCGGTGATCTCTTGTGCGCCGATCAACTCAGCCTCCGATGTATGACATTTCGACGCGGCGCTGCCCGCTGCCCGCGGCGTCGGGGGGCAGCGTGGCACGCAGTTCGGAATAGCGGTCGCTGCGCTGCTGCCACACCGCAGCGATCGCACTCGAGAGCGCGTCGTCGCTGGCGCCGCCGCGAATGAGGTGGCGCAGGTCGTGGCCTTCGGTGGCGAACAGGCAGAGGTAGAGCTGGCCTTCGGTGGACAGGCGCGCGCGGTTGCAGTCGCCGCAGAAGGCCTGGGTCACGCTGCTGATCACGCCGATCTCGCCGCTGCCGTCGGCATAGCCCCAGCGCTCGGCGGTCTCGCCGGGCGCCGAGGGTTCGAGCGGCACCAGCGGCAATTCGCGCGCGATGCGCTGCACCACGTCGGCGCTGGGCAGCACCTCGTCCATGCGCCAGCCGTTGGTGGCGCCCACGTCCATGTATTCGATGAAACGCAGCACCACGCCCGTGCCCTTGAAGTGGCGCGCCATGGGCAGGATCTGGTCGTCGTTGGTGCCGCGCTTGACCACCATGTTGACCTTGATCGGGCCCAGGCCCACGGCGCGCGCGGCCGCGATGCCTTCGAGCACGTCGGCCACGGGAAAGTCGACGTCGTTCATGGCGCGGAACACGGCGTCGTCGAGGCCGTCGAGGCTGACCGTGACGCGCTGCAGGCCCGCGGCCTTGAGCTGCGCGGCCTTCTTCTTGAGCAGCGAGCCGTTGGTGGTGAGCGTGATGTCCAGCGGCCGGCCGTCGGGGGTGCGCAGCGCGGCCAGTTGTTCCACCAGGATCTCGAGGTTCTTGCGCAGCAGCGGCTCGCCGCCGGTGAGGCGGATCTTCTGCACCCCGTGGGCCGCGAACAGCCGCGCCACGCGCGTGATCTCCTCGAAGCTCAGCAGCGCGCTGTGCGGCAGGTACTGGTAGTCCTTGTCGAAGACTTCCTTGGGCATGCAGTAGCTGCAGCGGAAGTTGCAGCGGTCGGTCACGCTGATGCGCAGGTCGCGCAGCGGACGGCCCAGGGCGTCACCGAGCAGGCCGGTGGCGGGGATGGCCCGCTCGGGCACCGGCACCGCGCGCGAGCGCAGGCGCTGGTCGATCAGGGGAATCACGCGTTCGGACATGGTTCGATTATGGTCGAACGCCCGTACCAGCCACCTCCGGCACATCCCCGATGCGGGTGCGGGCTTGGACGGTGGCCGCGATCCTTGATGCGTGTCAAGCCGGGGCGCAGCCACGGGCGTAGATTGGCTGCACGGGCCGGGCCGTCGCCCGGCGCAGGAGCGTGCTGTGACAACAAGTGGTTCGCTGGTCCGCTCGGTCGTCCGCGGACCCGCTGTCGTCGCGCTGGCCTTGCTGGCCGCTTGCGGCGGCGATGGCGGCACGGCGTTCATCGCGCCGTACTGGGTGGGTGGCGGCGTGGTGGTGACCGATCTGGACGGTGACGGCCGCGACGATGTGGCCATGACCAGCACCTACGTTGCGGCTGCGCCGCCGCACCCGGGCTATGTGGATGTCTGGCGGCAGACGGCCAGCGGGCGCTTCGGGCCGCTGCAGCGCTACGCGGTGGCGGCCGATCCCTGGGTGCTGGTGGCGGGCGATGTGAACGGCGATGCCAGGCCCGATCTGCTGGCGGTCTCGCCCATGACGGTGCCGGCGCCGGCGAACACGGTGGGTGACAGCGGAGCGCTCGCGCTGCTGCGCCAGAGCGCTGTCACACCCGGGGTGTTCGAGCCGGCGCAGGTGCTGCCCACGGGCGGCGTGGCCAGCGATGCGGCGATGGCCGACACGGACGGCGATGGCCGCACCGATCTGCTGGTGGCCGATGCCGCCATCGCCAACCACCGGGCGCTGCGGCTGGCGCAACAGGCGCCGGGCGGCTTCGCCGCGCCCGAGGCCGTGTGTCCCGGGATGTCGCAAGGCTGGAGTGCGCTGGCCGTGGGCGATCTCGATGGCGACGGCCGCGCCGATCTGGTGGGCGTTGGCGGCACGCAGCTTTGGTGGTGCGCGGGCCAGGCCGGCGGCGCCTGGGCCGGCGCGGCCGTGCTCGGCACCGGGACTGCGCTGGTCGGCGTGGTCCTGGCCGATGTCGACGCCGACGGCCGCGTCGACATCGTGGCCGCGGACGCCGGCAACGCACCGGCAGGGGCCCCAGGGGGCGCCGCGGTGCGCTGGTGGCGCCAGACCGCGCCCGGTGTCTTCACCACCCAGTCGCAGGCCGTGGCCGACGGCGCGCGCCGCGTGCTGGTGCGCGACCTCGATCAGGACGGCCGGCCGGACCTGGCCGCGATCTCCACCGTTTACCAGACTCAGGCCAACAGCACACGCATCACCGTGATGCTGCAGTCGAGCGTCACGCCCGGTGCATTCGGCGTCTCGCAGGTCTGGGAAGGACCGTACAACGCGAGCTTCATCGCCGCGGGCGATGTGACGGGCGATGGCAAGCCCGACATCGTGGTCGACGGGCCCGTGGTGTATCCGCAGTCGGGCACGGCCGCGGGCCGCTTCCTGTCGGCCGCGCCGCTGCCCTGATCGAGATGCGGGCATGCCCTGGCCTGCGCTTGACCTGAATCAAGCCCACGCATCGCGCGCCCGCCTAGACTGGTGCAACCGTCAGAGAACCCATGAACCACCACGACACGCCCCTCACCGACTCGCCGTCGGCCAAGTACGCCAGCTGCCACGCGGGCATTGCCCAGCGCCTGCAGAAACTCGACGAAATGCCCGAGCTCGTGGCCGCCATCGCGCGCGCCCGCAGCGTGGCCCAGCGCTCGCTCAACGCCGCGCGCGACGCGATCTTCGAGCACCACGTGGAAGAGGAGCGCGACCTGTTTGCCGCCGTGCTGGCCAGCGCCGCGCCCGGGGCCGAGCGCATGCACGTGCAGGCCGTGATCGAACGCCTCACCGCCCAGCACCGCGCCATCGAGGCCCTGTGGACCTCGGTCGAGCGTGAACTGGTGCGTGGCGTCACCGGTTGCGCCAGCCGCATCGAACTCGACGACCTCAAGCGCTTGGCGACGGAGTACGAGGCCCACGCGCGTTTCGAAGAAGCCGTGTTCCTGCCCATGGCCGAGAGCATCCTGGAGCGCAACGGCGTGGACGCCGCCGCCCTGGCCCTGGCCGTGCACCAGCGCCACGCGCCTGAATGGCCCTTGCAGTACGCGGCCTGAGGAGCCCCTGATGAACGCCACCACCGACGATCCGCTGACCGGCTTCCGGCACTGCCACACCGGCATCGTGCGCCGGCTGCACGAGCTCAACGAACTGCCCGAGCTGATCGAGCCCGCGGCGCGCGCGCGCTCGCTGGCCGAGCGCTCGCTCGCCTTCTTCCGCGAGGCGGTCTTCGAGCACCACATGGACGAGGAGCGCGAGCTCTTTCCCGCGGTGCTGGCCAGCGCCGAGCCGGGTGACGAACACAACCGCGTGCAGGCCATCGTCCAGCGGCTCACGCAGCAGCACCGCGAACTCGAAGCGCTGTGGAAGTCGATGGAGAAAGACCTGCGCCGCGTGGCCAAGGGCCAGGACAGCGATCTCGACACGGCCGACGTGCGCCGGCTGGTCAACGAGTACCAGGCGCACGCGCTGTTCGAAGAACTGGACTTCCTGCCGCTGGCCCAGGCCATCCTGGGCCGCAACGGCAACCACCTGGCCGCGCTCGGCCTGTCGCTGCACCTGCGGCACGCGCCGCAGCCCGCGCCCTACGTCTGAGCCGCGCGCTCAGGCCGTGGCGGCCGGGCGCTGGCGGTAGAAGGTGATGGGGCTGGCCGGCACGGCCTGCATCACCGCGGGCTTGATGCGGCCCACCACGTGCATCTCGCAGGGCTTGCAATCGAAGCGCAGCGTGAGCTTCTCGTTGTTGTGCGTGATGGTGAGCGGCTCGGCGCGCACCGTGCCCTGAACGCCCGTGACGCCCTTGGCCTGCTTGGGGCACAGGCTCAGCGAGAAGCGCACGCAGTGCTTGGTGATCATGAGGCTGACCTCGCCGGCCTCTTCGTGCGACTCGTAGGCACTCGCGATCACCTTCACGCCGTGCTTCGCATAGAAGTCGCGCGCCTTGTGGTTGTAGACGTTGGCCAGGTAGGTCAGCGTGTCTTCGGGGTAGGGCGCGGGCGGCTCCACCGGCACGCCGCGTGGCAGCCGGGTGAAGGCCTTGGCGCGTGCCGCTTCGAGCGCGGCCACGGCGTCGCGGCGCAGCGGGTTGAGCAGCGAGGCCGGCACGAACAGCGGCTCGTCGAAGGCCAGCGCGATGTCGATCGGCGTGAACAGGGTCTCGCCCAGGCGGCCCAGCGCTTCGCGCAGCTTCTGGTGCGCCTGCGCGGCGTCGCGCGCGGGCTCCAGCGCGCAGGCCAGTTCGGCGTGGCCCGTGTGGCCATCTTCGTCGGTCAGCTCCAGGCGCAGGCCGTCGGCGGTGCGCGCGAGCTGCATCCACACGCCGATGCGGCGCTCGGCCGACTTCTTGTCGAGCGTGCGCACCCAGTCCATGTCGCGGTTGCGGTTGACGACGGTGCCGCGCTTGAGGTGGCGCAGGCCTTCCAGCGCGTCCTTGGGGTAGACGCGAAAGCGCCCCGCTTCGGCCTGGGGCTCGGCGCGGTTGATCTGCAGGCCCACGAGCTCGCGGTGCAGGTCGAGGTAACACAGGCCGTCGCCATTGTGGATCACGGTGGCCGTGTCGTCGCACTGCAGCTCGACCCAGTTCGGCCCCACCTGCGTCACCCAGCCGATCGGGCGGCCCGGGTTCTTGGGCGTGTCGAAGGCGCCGATGTCGTCTTTGCGGCCGTTGACGAAGTAGTCGGTGAACTCGCGGTTGAAGTTCTGGTCGGGGTCGGGCGTGAAGCTGAAGGTGCAGCGGCCCGACGAGGCGCGGCCGAGCTCGGGGCGCTCTTCCAGGATCTCGTCGAACAGCCGGCGGTAGTGCGCGGTGATGTTCTTGACGTAGCCCATGTCCTTGTAGCGGCCCTCGATCTTGAAGCTGCGCGCGCCCGCCTCGATCAGCGCGCGCAGGTTGTCGCTCTGGTTGTTGTCCTTCATCGAGAGCACGTGCTTGTCGTGCGCCACGATGCGGCCCTGGCTGTCCTTGACTTCGTAGGGCAGGCGGCAGGCCTGCGAGCAGTCGCCGCGGTTGGCGCTGCGGCCGGTCTGGGCATGGCTCACGTAGCACTGGCCGCTGTAGGCCACGCACAGCGCGCCGTGGATGAAGAACTCGACGATGCAGCGATCGGCGTCGAGCGCGTCGTAGATGGCCCGGATCTGCGGCAGCGTGAGTTCGCGCGCCAGCACCAGCTTGGACAGGCCCGCGTTCTGCAGGAACACGGCCTTCTCCACGGTGCGGATGTCGGTCTGCGTGCTCGCGTGCAGCTGGATCGGCGGCAGGTCGAGCTCGAGCAAGCCCATGTCCTGGATGATGAGCGCGTCGGCGCCGGCGTCGTAGAGCTGGCGGATCAGCTTGCGCGCCGGCTCGAGTTCGTCGTCGCGCAGGATGGTGTTGACCGTGACGTAGATGCGCGCGCCGAAGCGGTGCGCGTGCTTCGCCAGCCGCGCGATGTCCTGCACGCTGTTGTCGGCCGAAGTGCGCGCGCCGAACGAGGGGCCGCCGATGTAGACCGCGTCGGCGCCGTGGTTGACGGCTTCGATGCCGATGTCGGCGGTGCGGGCGGGGGAGAGCAGCTCGATCTGGTGGGGCAGCATGGGGAGGCGGGCAGAATGCGGGGTACCGTATTTTCGGGGAGAAGCCGCATGAACGCCGCCACGTCCATCGTTCTGGTCCATGGTGCCTGGCACGGCGCCTGGTGCTGGCGCCGCGTGCTGCCGCTGCTGCGCGAGGGCGGTGTCGAGGCGCACGCCGTCACGCTCACCGGCCTGGGCGATCGCGCCCACCTGATGTCGCCTGCCATCGACCTGCACACCCACGTGCAGGACGTGGTGGGCCTGATCGAGGCCGAGGAACTGCAGCGCGTGGTGCTGGTGGGCCACAGCTACGGCGGCATGGTGGTCACGGGCGCGGCCGACCGGCTGCAGGCCGCGGCCCCCGGCGTGCTGCGCCACCTGGTCTACCTCGACGCGGTGCTGCCCTACCCGGGTGACAGCTGGAGCAGCCCGCACACGCCCGAGACGCGCGCCCAACGCGCCGCCTCGGCACAGTCCAGCGGCGGCCTGCACTTTCCGCCGCCCGACGCCGAGGTGTTCGGCCTGCACGGCGAGGACCGCGCCTGGGTGAACCGCCGCCAGACGCCGCAGCCCTTCCGGCTCTACGACCAGCCGCTCGATTTCGACGCCGACGCCGTGGCCCGCGTGCCGCGCACCTTCATCGACTGCACCGCGCCCGCGCTCGCCACCATCGCGGCCTCGCGCGCGCGGGTACGCCGCGAGCCGGGCTGGCACCTGATCGAGATGGCCACGGGCCACGACCCCATGGTGAGCGAGCCCGCGACCCTGGCCGCACACCTGCTCGCCATCGCCCGCGCGGCCTGAGCATGGCGCAGCGTTTCGACCGCATCGACCGTCTGCGCGCCGTCGCGCTGCTGTGGATGACGGTCTACCACCTCTGCTTCGACCTGAACCACTTCGGCCTGATCCGGCAGGACATGCTGGTCGACCCGTTCTGGACCACCCAGCGCACCGCCATCGTGAGCCTGTTCCTGTTCACCGCCGGTCTGTCGCAGGCCGTGGCGCTGCACCAGGGCCAGGGCTGGCCGCGTTTCTGGCGCCGCTGGGCGCAGGTGGCCGGCGCAGCGCTGCTGGTGAGCCTGGGTTCCTGGCTGGTGTTCCCCAAGAGTTTCATCTACTTCGGCGTGCTGCACGGCATCGCGGTGATGCTGGTGATCGCGCGGCTCACGGCCGGCTGTGGCCGCTGGCTGTGGCCGCTGGGGGCGCTCGCCCTCGCGTTGCCGTGGTTCGCGCCCTGGGCGATGGCGCAATGGCCCGCACTGGCCGTGTTCAACGAACGCGGCCCCAACGTGCTGGGTTTCATCAGCCAGAAGCCCTTCACCGAAGACTACGTGCCGCTGCTGCCCTGGCTGGGCGTGGTGTGGTGGGGGCTGGCGAGCGGCCGCTGGGTGCTCGCGCACCGCCCCGGCTGGCTCGGCGGCAGCGGGCAGGGCGGCGCGGTGGGCCGGGGCATGGCCACCTGGGGCCGCTGGAGCCTGAGCTACTACCTGCTGCACCAGCCGGTGCTCATGGGCCTGATCGGCGGCGCCGTGTGGCTGTGGCGCTGAGCCCATGAAAAAAGGCGAGGGTTTGCCTCGCCTTTTCGGGTGCCGCCGCGGCCTTACTGGATCTTGGCCTTGGCGCGCAGGTCCTGCTGGTACTGCTGCAGCTTCTGCTGCGTCATCTGCTGCTTGAGCTGGGGCTTCACTTCCTCGAAGCTCGGCAGCTGCGCGTCGCGCACGTCGTCGACGCGGATCACGTGCCAGCCGAACTGGCTCTTCACCGGGGCGTCGGTCATCTGGCCCTTCTGCAGCTTCATCATGGCCTCGGAGAACTCGGGCACGTAGTTGGCGGCCGGGGCCCAGTCGAGGTCGCCGCCGTTGGCGCCCGAGCCCGGGTCTTTCGACTCCTTCTTGGCCACGTCTTCGAACTTCGCGCCCTTCTTGATGTTCGCGATGATCGCCTTGGCCTCGTCTTCCTTCTCGACCAGGATGTGGCGGGCCTTGTATTCCTTGCCGGCGTTGGCGGCCACGAACTTGTCGTACTCGGCCTTCATGTCGGCGTCGGTCACGGGGTTCTTGGCCTGGTAGTCGGCGAACAGCGCGCGGATCATGATGGTCTGGCGCGCGAGCTCCATCTGGCTCTTGAACTCGGGCGTGCTGGCCACGTTCCGCTTCTGCGCTTCCTGCATGAAGATCTCGCGCAGCACCACCTCTTCCTTGATCTGGGCGCGCGTGGCGTCGTCCACCGGGCGGCCTGCGGCCTCGATCTGCTTGACCAGCGCTTCCACCCGGCTCGTGGGCACGGGCTTGCCGTTGACGACGGCCACGTTCTGGGCAGCGGCCCAGGGAGCGGATGCGATCAGCACGGCCGCGGTCAGGGCCGACAGGGTGTGTTTCATGGACTTCCTACAGGGGGATGAAAAACGGTTGGAGCCGCTGCCTCGGGCAGGGTTCGCGTTCGGTATGTGACAGAAGGTTGTCAGTCAGCGCTGGATTTCGATGGCCAGCGCATGCAGGCCGGCGTCGGTGAACGGGCGCAGGGCATCATACACAAGGCGATGCTGCGCCACCCGGCCCAGGCCGACAAACGCCGGCGCGGCGATTCGCACCCGGAAATGGGTGCCATAACCCATGCCGTTGGCGCCCGCATGGCCCGCGTGGGCGGCGCTTTCATCGATCACCTCGAGCGCGCTCGGGGCCAGTTGTTCGCGCAGGCGGGCCTCGATGGCGGCCGCGGTGGGGATCGCCGCCGCGGTCATGGCTTGCTCTCCGGCTCGTCCTTGAGGAAGCGCGCGATGTAGAGCCCCTGGCCGATGATGAAGGCCAGCGGGAACACATAGCCCCAGAGCTTGAAGTTCACCCACTGCTCGGTTGTCTGGTAGGCCGCGAACCAGGCGTTGATGCCGGCCATGAACAGGAAGTAGGCCACCCAGGCCACGGTGAGCCGCGCCCACACCGGCTCGGGCAGCTTGAGCTGGCTGCCCAGCAGCATCTGCAGGAAGTTCTTCTTCCAGCCCCACAGGGCCGCCGCCAGCACCACGGCCATGCCCGCGTAGAGCACCGTGGGTTTCCATTTGATGAAGCGCTCGTCCTGCAGGATCAACGTGAGCGTGCCGAACACCAGCACCAGCACCAGCGTGATCTTGTGGATGTTCTGCAGTTTGCGGTCGAGCGCATAGACGATGCCCGTCTGCACCACCGTGGCCGCCATGAGCACCCCGGTGGCGAGGTAGATGCCCTCGAACTTGTAGGCGCCGAAGAACAGCAGGATGGGGAAAAAATCGATCAGGAAGCGCATGGGCGCGATTATCCGCGGCGGCCGCGGCCGGGAACCGGCGCGGGGTTTGCGGGCTCCGACCGGCTGCCACAGGAGAACCCATGACCCCCCAGGAACAACAAGCCATCCTCACCATTGCCCTCATGGCCGCCCTGGCCGACGGCGACAAGGCCGACGCCGAGCGCGAGAGCATCCGCGGCATCGCGGAATCGCTGGGCGGCGCGGGCGGCGCCGCCGGCCTGGCCCGCGTGTACCAGGACGTGCTGCTGCGCCGCGTGGATGTGTCCGCTGCGGTTGCCAGCCTAGCCGACGCGGACCAGCGTGAACTCGCCTACGAGATGGCGGTTTGCGTGTGCGAGGCCGACGGCGCGCGCAGCGCGGCCGAAGCGGCCTTTCTGAGCGACCTGAAGGCCCGGCTCCAGCCCGACGCCGCCGCGTCCGCGGCTTTCGAGAAGACCGAGGCCGAGCTGGTGCAGGCGGCGGCGGTGGCCGCGCCGGCGGGGGTGGCCACCTCGGCCGCCACGGCCGACACCGCCACGGCTGGCGAACGCCGCGGCCCCGACAGCACGGCGCTCGACAAATCCATCCTGAACTACGCGCTGCTCAATGGCGCGCTGGAACTGCTGCCGCAGTCGTGGGCGTCGATGGCGATCATCCCGCTGCAGGTGAAGATGGTCTACGAGATCGGCAAGGCGCACGGCGTGGAGCTCGACCAGGGCCACATCCGCGAATTCATCGCGGCGGTGGGGGTGGGGCTGACCTCGCAGTACCTGGAGCAGTTCGGCCGCAAGCTGATCGGCGGGCTGCTGGGCAAGGCGGCGGGGCGCACCCTCGGCGGGGTGGGGCGCGCGGCCACGGGCATGGCGTTCTCGTTCGCCACCACCTATGCGCTGGGGCAGGTGGCCAAGCGCTACTACGCCGGTGGCCGGCAGATGAACACGGCCTTGCTCAAGCAGACGTTCCAGGACCTGCTGGGCCCGGCGAAGCAGATGCAGCAGCAGTACCTGCCGCAGATCCAGCAGAAGGCGTCGACCTTGGACGCGGCGTCGGTGATGGCGATGGTGCGGGGGCGCTGAGGCGGCCTGAGCCGGCTCAGGCCGGCACCGCGGCGGCCCCTTCGCGCATCGCCACCGCGGCGATGTCGAGCGAGCGCAAGCGCAGCGCCGGGTCGAACACGTCGCTCACCAGGATGAACTCGTCGGCTTCGGTGAGGTCGGCCAGGCGCTGCAGGCCGCTGCGCACCGCGTCGGGCCCGCCGATCACCGCCGCGGCGAGGAAGTCGCCGATGCCCTGGCGCTCGTGCGGCGCGAGCGAGGCCACGTAGTTCTCGCGCGGCGGCGGCAGTTGCCCGCGCCGGCCCGTGAGGATGCCCAGCACGCGCTGGTAGGTGCTGCTCGCCAGGTACTCCGCTTCATCGTCGGTGGGCGCGGCGATCAGTGGCACGCCGATCGCCGCGTAGGGCTTGGCCAGCGTGGCCGAGGGCTGGAACTCGGCGCGGTAGATCTCGAGCGCCTGCAACAGCATGCGCGGCGCGAAGTGCGAGGCGAACGCGAAGGGCAGGCCGCGCTGGGCCGCGAGGCGGGCCGAGAACAGGCTGGAGCCCAGCAGCCAGATCGGCACGTTCGTGCCCTGGCCCGGCATGGCCACCACGCGCTGGCCCGGCTGCACCGGGCCCAGGAAGGCCTGCAGCTCGGCCACGTCGCGCGGAAAGTCGTCCTCGGTTTCCACGCGGTCGCGGCGCAGCGCGCGCATGGTCAGGCCGTCGGTGCCGGGCGCGCGGCCCAGGCCCAGGTCGATGCGGCCCGGGTAGATCGAGGCCAGGGTGCCGAAGGCCTCGGCCACCACCAGCGGCGCGTGGTTGGGCAGCATCACGCCGCCCGAGCCCACGCGGATGCGTTTCGTGGCCCCGGCGATGTGGCCCACGAGCACGGCCGTGGCCGAGCTCGCGATGCCGCTCATGTTGTGGTGCTCGGCGAGCCAGTAGCGCGTGAAGCCCAGTTGCTCGGCGTGCTGCGCGGTGCGCGTGGCGATGGCGATGGCGTCGGCCACGGTGCCGCCTTCGCGCACGGCCACAAGATCGAGCATGGAGAGGCGGATGTCGGCAAGGCGGGCCATGGGTTCACTTCTCCTGCAGGTCGATGGCGGCCGAGTTCATGCAGTAGCGCAGGCCGGTGGGCGCAGGGCCGTCTTCGAACACGTGGCCCAGGTGGGCGCCGCACTGGCTGCACACGGTTTCGGTGCGCACCATGCCGTGGCTGCGGTCGACGATCTCGGTGATCGCGCCCGGCACGGCCTTCCAGAAGCTGGGCCAGCCGCAGCCGGCGTCGAACTTGGTGCCGGCGTCGAACAGGTGGTTGCCGCAACAGATGCAGTGGTAACTGCCGTCGGCCCAGATCTCTTCGTACTTGCCGGTGAAGGGGCGCTCGGTGTGGGCCTGGCGTGTGACCTCGAAGGCGCGCGGCTCGGCGCCCTTGGCGGCCAGGATCTCGCGCCACTCGGCGTCGGTCTTTTTGATGGGGAAGTCCATGTCGCGGGCTCCTTTCGGGTCAGGAAGAACAGCTGATCTCGATCTGTTGCGCCCAATCGGGCGGGAAAGCGGCGAGGTCGTCTTCGCCCTCACGATCGTCGAAGGG
Organism: Hydrogenophaga crocea; assembly: GCF_011388215.1. Taxonomy (NCBI): domain Bacteria; kingdom Pseudomonadati; phylum Pseudomonadota; class Betaproteobacteria; order Burkholderiales; family Comamonadaceae; genus Hydrogenophaga; species Hydrogenophaga crocea. The sequence continues at coordinate 1,624,583 of NZ_CP049989.1, read as the reverse complement.
CGCGGCCAGCGCCTGCTGCAGCCGCCGCACCTCGGTGAAATCGCCTTGCTGGGCGCGCTCGATGGCGATCTGGCCCAGGTGGTTGCGCAGCACGATGCGCGGGTTCACGCGGCGCATGGCCGCGGCCGTGGCGGCGGCGTCGAAGCCGGGCTGGGACTGCAGCCGCTCGCGCCAGCGTTCGGCCCAGGCGTCGAAGGCCTCGCGCTGCAGGAACAGGTCGCGCACCGGCGCGCTGTCGCCGGCCACCGCGTCACACAGGCGGCGGAAGCAGATGGTGAAGTCGACCGCGTCCCGGGCCATGAGCTGCATCAGGGCCTCGACCAGTTCGGCGTCGCCCTCGGCCGTGGCCTGCAGGCCGAGCTTGGCGCCCATGCGGCGCGTGAGCGCGGCCGGGAACAGGGCCTTGTAGGGCTCGAGCGCGTCCAGCGCCTGCTGCTGCTCGTCCATCAGCGGCAGCAGGGCCTGGCCCAGACAGAACAGGTTCCAGTAGGCGATGTTGGGCTGGCGGTGGTAGGCGTAGCGCCCGCCGTGGTCGCTGTGGTTGCAGACGTGGGCGGGGTTGAAGGCGTCCATGAACTGGAACGGGCCGTAGTCGATGGTGAGCCCGAGGATGCTCATGTTGTCGGTGTTCATCACCCCGTGGCAGAAGCCCACGGCCTGCCACTGCGCCAGCAGCGCCGCCGTGCGCGCGCTCACGGCCTCGAGCAGGTTCGCGTAGGCGTTGCCTGCGGCGCTGCGGCAGTCGGGGTAGTGGCGGTCGATCACGAAGTCGGCGAGCCGGCGCAGCTCGGGTGTGAGGCCGTTGGCCGAGAAGTGTTCGAAGTGGCCGAAGCGCACGAAGCTGGGCGCCACGCGCGCGACCACGGCGGCGGTCTCCACGGTCTCGCGGATCACGGGCTGCGGCGAGCCCGTGAGGCTGAGCGCGCGCGTGGTGGGAATGCCCAGGCCGTGCATGGCCTCGCTGCACAGGTACTCGCGGATCGAGCTGCGCAGCACGGCACGGCCATCGCCCATGCGCGAGTAGCGCGTAAGGCCGGCGCCCTTGAGCTGCACCTCGATCGGCCCCTGGGGCGTGCGCAGTTCGCCGAGCAGGATGGCGCGGCCGTCGCCGAGCTGGCCGGCCCAGACGCCGAACTGGTGGCCGCTGTACACGGTGGCCACGGGCCGGGTGCCCGCGATGGGCCGCGAGCCGCTCAGCGCGGCCACGGCCTCGGGCCCGGTCAGGCGGGCGGGATCGAAGCCGAGCTCGCGCGCCAGCGGCGCATTCAGCGCCACCAGCTGCGTCTCGGGCAGGGCGGTGGGCGGGGTGTCGGTGTGGAAGGCGGGCCCCAGATCGGCAAAGCCGGCGTGCCAGGCGGGGCCGAGGTCCAGCGCGTCGGCGGCGTGGGCGGGGGCGGCGAGCGCGGTGTTCATGGGCGATATTGTCGGCCGGGCGTGTAATCCGGCATGGTCTCAGGGCCTTGTGTGCGGTCCACCCCGCCGCAATGTTGACAATGCGCGGTTTGGTGGGGGCGTGTTCCAGGCCCGCGCCGGGGGACCCACAACGAGATGAACACCGACCATGCGCACTGACGCCCGCGCAATTCTTTTCGTCGACGACGAAGCCTTGTCGCGCAAATGGTTCGAGCGCTGCTTCAGCGACGAATTCGAGATCGCCAGCGCCGCCAGCGTGGACGAGGCGCTGGCCCTGCTGGCCGCGCGCGGCGACGACTTCGCGGTGCTGATCACCGACTACCGCATGCCCGGCCAGGACGGCATGAAGCTGCTGGCGCGCGCGCGGCGCGATTACCGCCACCTGGTGCGCATGCTGGTCACGGCCTATGCCGAAAAAGACGTGGCCATGGCCGCGATCAACCAGGGCCACGTGCTGCGCATCCTGGAAAAGCCGCTCGAAGACGCGCTCACGCGCGAAGCGCTGCGCGAGGCGCTGGCGCTGTTTCGCAGCACCGCGGTGGAGCGCGCGCTCAACGAAAGCCGGGCCGCGGGCCTGCGCGAAACCCTGGGATTTCTCGCGCACGAACTCAACACCCCGCTCACCACGGTGCGCGGCAGCGTGGGCGCGGTGATCGAGCGGCTGCGCCCCGCGCAGCCCGGCGACCTGCCCGGCACGGTGCGCTTCGAAGAGGGGCAGCCCGGCGAGGTGCTGTCGGCGCTGCAACGCGCCGAGCGCCGGGCGCTGTACTGCCAGTCGCTGGTGTCGACCTTCGTGCAGTCGGCGCGCGACGCCCACCCGGGCGCGCAGCCGCAGACCGTGAGCGCCAGCGGCCTGATCGGCGCCTTGCTCGACGAATACCCGTTCGACGACACCGAGCGCCAGTGGGTGCACACGCGGGTGCAGCGCGACTTCCGCCTGCCGGGCCGGCGCGACCTGCTGTACCTGGTGCTGTGCACGCTCGCCAAGAACGCGCTGCAGGCCTTGCGCGGCCGGCTCGCGCCCGAGCTGTGCATCGAGGCCGGTTGCGAGGACGGCCCCCTGGGCCCGCATGCCTGGATCCGCTTCACCGACAACGGCCCGGGCATCGCGCCCGAGGTGCTGTCGCGGCTCACGCGCGAGCCCGTGACCACACGCGCGGCCTCGGGCGGCAACGGCATGGGACTGATGTTCTGCCAGCGCGTGATGCAGGCCGCCGGCGGCACGGTGCGCGTGGCGTCGACCGAAGGGCAGGGCACGCGGGTGGAGCTGGGGTTCGAACGCAACGTGATGCCCGCCGCGCCCGGTTCTGCCTGAGCATTTCTGTTGCCTTCGGGACAACCCCGGCGCGAAAAGGCCGAAGGGCGGGCTAGCATGGCCGCACCCCTTCAAAACTCCGGAGACCTTCACATGCTGGGCCAGATGCAGAGCCAACCGCTGCTGATTTCCAACCTCATCGTGCATGCCGAGCGGCACCACGGCAGCACCGAGATCGTCTCGCGCCGGGTCGAGGGCGACATCCACCGCTCCAACTGGGCCACGGTGGCGCGCCGCTCGCGCCAGGTGGCGAACGCGCTCGACGCCCTGGGCCTGGCCTTCGGCGACCGCGTGGCCACGCTGGCCTGGAACGGCTACCGCCACCTCGAGCTCTACTTCGGCGTGAGCGGCACCGGCCGCGTGCTGCACACCCTGAACCCGCGCCTTCACCCCGAGCAGCTGGTGTGGATCGCCAACCACGCCGAGGACAAGGCGCTGTGCTTCGACATGAGCTTCCTGCCGCTGGTGAAGGCGGTCTGGAGCAAGTGCTCCACGGTGAAACACTGGATCGCGCTGTGCGAGGCCGACGCGCTGCCCGCCGACCACGGCATCCCCGGCCTGGTGAGTTACGAGGCCTGGATCGCGGGCCAGAAGGACAGCTACGTGTGGCCCGAGTTCGACGAGAACAGCGCCTCCAGCATGTGCTACACGAGCGGCACCACGGGCAACCCCAAGGCCGCGCTGTACTCGCACCGCTCCACGCTGCTGCACGCCTACGGCGCGGCGCTGCCCGACGCCCTGGGCTGCTCGGCGCGCGACGCCATCCTGCCCGTGGTGCCCATGTTCCATGTGAACGCGTGGGGCCTGCCGTACTCCGGCGCGGCCGTGGGCTGCAAGCTGGTGTTCCCGGGCCCCGCGCTCGACGGCAAGTCCGTCTACGAACTGATCGAGGCCGAGAAGGTGACCATGGCCGCGGGCGTGCCCACGGTGTGGCAGATGCTGCTGGGCCACCTGCAGCAGAACGGCCTGAAGTTCAGCACCTTGAAGCGCACCGTCATCGGCGGCTCGGCCTGCCCGCCCGCCATGATCAAGGCCTTCAACGACCAGTACGGCGTCGAAGTGCTGCACGCCTGGGGCATGACCGAGATGTCGCCGCTGGGCACGGTGTGCCACCTCAAGAACGCGCAGCTCGACCTCTCGCCCGCCGAGCAGATGGCGGTGCGCCTCAAGCAGGGCCGCGCGGTGTTCGGCGTCGACATGAAGATCGTCGACGAGGCGGGCCAGGAGCTGCCCTGGGACGGCAAGACCTACGGCGACCTGCTGGTGCGCGGGCCCTGGATCATTGCGAGCTACTTCAAGGGCGAGGGCGGTGACCCGCTGCGCTACGACGAGCAGGGCCGCGGCTGGTTCCCCACGGGCGACGTGGCCGTGATCGACGCCGACGGCTTCATGCAGATCACCGACCGCAGCAAGGACGTGATCAAGTCGGGCGGCGAATGGATCAGCTCGATCGACGTCGAGAACATCGCCATGGCGCACCCGGCCGTGGCCATGGCGGCGTGCATCGGCATGAAGCACCCCAAGTGGGACGAACGTCCCATCGTGGTGGTGGTGAAGAAACCCGGGGCCGAGGTCACGCGCGCCGAACTGCTGCAGTTCTACGAGGGCAAGACCGCCAAGTGGCAGATCCCCGACGACGTGGTCTTCGTCGAGGCGATCCCGCTCGGCGCCACCGGCAAGATGCAGAAGATGACGCTGCGCCAGCAGCTCAAGGACTACGTGCTGCCGGGCCTGTGAGCCCGCCTTGAAAGACCTGTAACCGTCCGGGTGTCGCCTGCGGGATAGGAGCGCGGGCAATCCCTGAAACGGGCCACCGCGGTAACGACTTACGCTGCGGCGGTGTTCCCGGATCAACAGGTTCTTTCAAGGAGACAAGCGATGAAGTGGTGCATGAAGTCCGTGGCGGGTGCCGCCATGCTGGTGGCCGCCGGCGCCGTGTTCGCCCAGGCCGGAGAAACGGTGAAGATGGTTCGCATCGACCCGCTGACCGGCCTGCTCGGGCCTGTGGGGGTGAGCCAGTTCAAGGGCTACCAGTTCTTCGCCGAGAAGTTCAGCGGCAAGGGCAACCCCGCGGGCGTGAAGTTCGAGATCACCTCGATCGACAACAAGCTGAGCCCGGCCGAAAGCCTGAACGCGCTCAAGGCCGCGATCGACCAGGGCGCGCGCTACATCATCCAGGGCAACGGCTCGTCGGTGGCGCTGGCGCTGGCCGACGCGGTGGAAAAGCACAACGCGCGCAACCCCGGCAAAGAGGTGCTGTATCTCAACGACTCGGCGGTCGACCCCGACCTGACCAACAGCAAGTGCAGCTACTGGCACTTCCGCTTCGACGCCGACACCTCCATGAAGATGGAGGCCATGTCCAGCTTCATCGCCAAGCGGCCCGACATCAAGAAGGTCTACCTGCTCAACCAGAACTACTCGCACGGCCACCAGGTCGTGAAGTTCGCCAAAGAGACGCTGGGCCGCAAGCGCCCGGACATCCAGATCGTGGGCGAAGACCTGCACCCGCTCGCGCAGACGCGCGACTTCGCGCCCTACATCGCCAAGATCAAGGCCTCGGGCGCCGACACCGTGATCACCGGCAACTGGGGCTCGGACCTCTCGCTGCTCATCAAGGCCGCCAACGAGAACGGTTTCAACGGCAACTTCTTCACCTACTACGCGGGCGTCACCGGCACGCCCACCGCGCTCGGCACCAACGGCGCCGGCCGCGTGTACCAGATCGCCTACAACCACTACAACATGGGTGGGCAGATGGACAAGTGGATGAAGGAGTTCAACCAGAAGTACAACGACGACTTCTACACCGGCTCCACCATCCGCATCTTCGAGATGCTGGGCGCGGCCATGGCCAAGGCCAAGTCGACCGACCCGGTGAAGGTGGCGGCGGCGCTCGAAGGCCTGGAGGTCAAGAGCTTCAACGGCGAAGTGCAGATGCGCAAGACCGACCACCAGCTGCAGCAGCCGCTGTACATGTCGGTGTGGCAGAAGGCCGACGCCAAGTACCCGTACAGTCCCGAGAAGACCGGCATGACGCTGGCGCCGGTGGCCGAGTACCCGAACTACGTGTCGAGCACGCCCACGAGCTGCCAGATGAAGCGCCCCTGACGCGCCGGCGTCAGACCCACAGAGCCCGACACGGGGTGCCGTTTCGGGCTCTTTGATTTCACCGACCAGGAGAGGTCCGAGGGAATGGAGTTTTTCATCATCTCGATGCTGAACGGGCTCAGCTACGGGCTGCTGCTGTTCATGCTCAGCTCGGGGCTCACGCTGATCTTCAGCATGATGGGCGTGCTCAACTTCGCGCACGCGAGCTTCTACATGCTGGGCGCCTACGTGGGCTACTCGGTGGCGCAGTTCGTGGGCTTCTGGCCGGCGCTGCTCATCGCACCCGTCGTGGTGGGGCTGCTGGGCGCGGCCTTCGAGCGCCAGTGCCTGCGCAAGGTGCACAAGTTCGGCCACGTGCCCGAGCTGCTCGTCACCTTCGGCCTGTCCTACGTGATCGTCGAGATCGTGCAGCTCGTGTGGGGCCGCATCGCGGTGGAATTCCGCCCGCCCGAGGTGCTGCGCGGCCCGGTGTTCACCCTCATCAACCACTCCATCGACGGCATGCGCCTGGTGTGGGGCAGCGCGCCGGCCGAGCTGTGCAGCGCGGCCGACGCCGCGGTGCGCGTGGTGTGCTCGCCGTTTCCGGCCACGCGCGGCTTCATGATGCTGGTGGCCGTGGTCATGCTGCTGTCGGTGTGGCTGCTGCTCACGCGCACGCGCATCGGCCTGGTGATCCAGGCCGCGCTCACCCACCCCGAGGCGGTGGAATCGCTGGGCCACAACGTGCCACGCGTGTTCATGCTGGTGTTCGGCGCGGGCTCGGCGCTTGCGGGCCTGGCCGGCGTGATCGGCGGCAGCACCTTCCTCACCGAGCCGGCCATGGCGGCCACCGTGGGTTCGGTGATCTTCGTGGTGGTGGTGGTGGGCGGCATGGGCTCGCTCTCGGGCGCCTTCGTGGCCTCGCTGCTGATCGGCGTGATCCAGACCTTCGCCGTGGCCTTCGAGTACTCGCTGCTCACGCTGCTCGAACAGCTCGGCATGCCACTGTCGGACGCGCTGCGCAACAACTCCTACATCAAGCTCACCCTGTCGCAAGTGGCGCCCATCCTGCCGTACCTGTTCCTGGTGCTGATCCTGATCTTCCGCCCGCGCGGTCTGCTCGGAAAGCGGGAGGGCTGACATGAAAGCACGGTCCTCGCGCTTCGCGCGCACCGCGATCTGGGGCGGCTTCGCGCTGCTGCTGGTCATTGCGCCCATGCTCTTCAGCAGCGGCCTCGCGCTCACTGTGCTGTCGCAGATGGGCATCGCGATCATCGCCTGCCTGTCCTACAACATGCTGTTCGGCCAGGGCGGCATGCTCAGCTTCGGCCACGCGGTGTACACCGGCCTGGGCTCGTTCATGGCCATCCACGCGCTCAACCGCGTCACCGAAGGCGCGCTGCAGATGCCGGTGTCGCTGATCCCGCTGGTGGGCGGCGTGGCCGGCCTGGGCTTTGCGGTGCTGTTCGGCTACGTCACCACGCGCAAGGCCGGCACCACCTTCGCCATGATCACGCTCGGCCTGGGCGAGCTGGTGTTCGCGCTGGCGCTCATGATCCCCGAGTTCTTCGGCGGCGAGGGCGGGGTGTCGGGCAACCGCATGGCGGGCCAGCCCTTCATGGGCATCACCTTCGGCCCGCAGATCCAGGTGTATTACCTGATCGCGGTCTACACCTTCGTGTGCGTGGCCGCCATGTACGCCTTCACGCACACGCCGCTGGGCCGCATGCTCAACGCCGTGCGCGACAACCCCGAGCGGGTGGAGTTCGTGGGCTACGACACGCAGAAGGTGCGCTACTTCGCCTTCATCATCGCGGGCTTCTTCGCGGGCATCTCGGGCGGGCTGGCCGCGCTGAACTTCGAGATCGTGACCGCCGAGGTGGTGGGCGCGGCGCGCTCAGGCGCCTACCTGCTGTTCACCTTCCTGGGCGGCGCCACCTTCTTCTTCGGCCCCATCATCGGCGGCGTGCTCATGGTGCTGGCCTTCGTGCTGCTGTCCGAGCTCACCAAGGCCTGGCTGCTCTACCTGGGCCTGATCTTCCTGTTCATGGTGATCTACGCGCCCGGCGGCATCGCGAGCCTGATCATGATGAACCTGCGCGTGGCCGCCTTCGGCCGGCTGCGCGAGCTGCTGTGGCGCTACCTGGCGCTGTTCGCCACCGGCAGCCTCATGCTGCTCGGCGCGGCCGCGGTGATCGAAATGGTCTACCACCTGCAGCTCAGCACCACGCTGGGCGACGAGCTGCGCTTCCTGGGCCTCACGCTGCACGCGCGCGGCATGGCCAGCTGGGCCGGCGCGCTGGCGGCCACCGCCGTGGGCTTCGGTCTGTTCGAGTTCGTGCGCCGCGGTTTCGTGCGCCACTGGGGCGCCATCCAGGAAGACATCGAGAACCGCCTGCAGCAAAGGAGCGCGGCATGAGCGCCGGCACCCCGACCACCCCGGCGCTGGAGCTGCGCGACCTGCGCAAGCGCTTCGGCAAGACCGAGATCATCCGCGGCGTGAACCTGGCCGTGAACGCGGGCGAGCGCGTGGCCATCATCGGCCCCAACGGCGCCGGCAAGTCCACGCTGTTCAACCTCATCAGCGGGCGCTTCGCGCCCACGAGCGGCGAGGTGCTGCTCAACGGCCAGCGCATCGACGGCAAACGCCCGTTCGAGATCAACCGCGCGGGGCTGTCGCGCAGCTTCCAGATCACCAACATCTTCCCCAAACTCAGCGTATTCGAGAACCTGCGCTGCGGGGTGTTGTGGAGCCTGGGCTACCGCTACAGCTTCCTCAAGTTCCTGTCGCGCCTGCACGACGCCAACGAGCGCGCCGAGCAGCTGCTGCGCATGATCCACCTGGAGCGCAAGCGCGACGTGCTGGCCATGAACCTCACCTACGCCGAGCAGCGCGCGCTCGAGATCGGCATCACCATCGCGGGCGGGGCCGACGTGGTGCTGCTCGACGAACCCACCGCGGGCATGAGCAAGAGCGAGACCGCGCGCTTCATCGACCTCATCAAGGAGGTGACCGTGGGCAAGACCCTGCTCACCGTGGAGCACGACATGGGCGTGGTCTTCGGCCTGGCCGATCGCATCGCCGTGGTGGTGTATGGCGAGGTGCTGGCCTTCGACACGCCCGACGCCGTGCGCGCGAACGCGCGCGTTCAAGAGGCCTACCTCGGCTCGCACGTGGCCGACGCCCAGGGAGCGGGGCACTGATGCTGAACATCCGGAACCTGCACGCCTACTACGGCAAAAGCCATGTGCTGCATGGCGTGAACCTCGAGGTCGGGGCCGGCGAGATCGTGGCCCTGCTGGGGCGCAACGGCTCGGGCCGATCCACCACCGCCAAGGCCGTGATGGGCCTGGTGGAATGCGAGGGCAGCGTGGAATGGAAGGGGCAGCAGATCGTGGGCCGCAAGGCCTACGAAGTGGCCCACCTGGGCCTGGGCTACGTGCCCGAGAACCGCGACATCTTTCCCACGCTCACCGTGCACCAGAACCTCATGCTGGGTCAGAAGGGCAAAGGCAAGGGCTCGCGCTGGGGCTTCGACGACATGTACGCCATGTTCCCGCGCCTGAAGGAACGCCAGCACACCGAAGCGGGCGTGCTCTCGGGCGGCGAGCAGCAGATGCTCACGCTGTGCCGCACGCTCATGGGCGACCCCGATCTCATCATCATCGACGAGCCCACCGAGGGCCTGGCGCCCAAGATCGTGGAGCTTGTGGCCGAGTACCTGCAAAAGCTCAAGGCGCGCGGCATTTCGGTGCTGCTGATCGAGCAGAAGCTCACCATCGCCATGAGCATCTCCGACCGTGTGCTCGTGATGGGGCACGGCAGCATCGTGTTCGAAGGCACACCCGAGCAGCTCAAGGCCGATCCTGCGGTGCGCAAGGAGTGGCTGGAGGTGTGACGCGCAGGCGGCGCACGGATTGACGGGCGGCGCGGAACCCGCCTGGGGAGGGGGAGACACAAGGGGCTCTTTGTTGTCACCAGGAAGGAACCCCCATGATCAAAGCCAGCCGGCCCGTCTACTCAAGCCCGCCCAGCCGCCAAAGCGCGGCGCTCCCTCCCTCCGAACAGGCCAGGCAGCACGCGGCGTGTCAGGCACTGGGTGATGTCTTGCGAAAGCGCGACTGCGAGATCCGCGACCTCGAACTGCAGGATTCAGGCTCGCCGCTGCACATCTTCGAATGCCTGCCGTTCAACACGAGCCTGGTGTCCTTGAACATCGAGCACACCCGCAAGCTCGACGACACAAGCGCCACCTTCAAGCCCCTCGAGCCGCAGGACTACCAGTACCTCGTGGAGTGTCTTGAGCAGCGTTCCCCGCAGCGGCCGCTGGAGCTGCTGTACGCACCCGGCAACGCCTTCACGGTCGATCAGCTCGATCGGCTGGCCCACAGCGGCACCGCCGTGATTCCGACGGAAACGCCACCGCCACGCCCCGAAGGCCCTGCGGCCCCGCGTGCGCCGGACATGCTGCAGCTGCCCCTGCCGCCCAACGTGCTCACCAAGACCTACCTGAACACCGGGGGCATAGCGTTGGTTTTGGTTCATCTGATCGAGACCCATCAAAGCCACATTGCGCTGACGGGCACGCATGTGACGCTCGCGGGCTGCATTCAATTGGAGATCCTGCTCTCTTCCAGCGCGGACACGGTGCTCAGCCTCGATCTGCGCGGCGCCAAGGTCGATCGCCTCGACCTGCTGCTCAAAGGCCTCGAGATGCGCACCCAGCCCCTGGACACCTTGTGGATCGACGCCTTCGTGCTCAACACGGATGACCACTGGATCGCGCTGGTGCAATTGCTCATGCACCAGAAGATCCGTGAGCTCGTGATCAACCCCGAAGCCCTGACGGAGCGTCAGGCAATCCAGAAGCGCAACCTTCAAAAGATGCCGGAATTGGCCCGACGTCTCGCCTTGCAGGGCGTGAAGATCTGGCAAGGCGATCGCTGCATCCACCCCGCCGAGGCCCGGCCTGAACGCCCGTCTTCGTCGAAACCGCCTGTCATGCACAGCCCCGTGCCCGATGCGAGGCCGAGCGATGCCATCCTGGAAGACCACGCGCTTGTCGAGTGTCTTCGCCGACGCGACAGCGCGGCCTTGGCCCGCCACCTGTCTGCCAGCAATGCCACGCTGCGCTGGCCCTACGCTTCCATGGATTGGGCCGATGCCAGCCGCGTGGGCTACGCGCTGTGCGACCAAGCGGATTGCCTCCTGGGCCTCGACCTGTCGGCCTGCACCTACTACGAGCCTGCGCCATCGAAATGGAAGCTGTTGCCCAGCGACTCAACGGCCATCTCGAAGCTGCTGCACGAGCTCGATCAACGCCTGGCCATCAAACCCAGCGCCCACCTGCAGCTGCTGGCGCTCAATGCCGACAGCCTCAGGAAGAGCGACTGGGCAAACCTCAAGGCGCTGGTCAAGGAAGGGGCCATCCTGAAACTGAAATTCAGCGGCACCAACGACAAGACCCGGGCGAAGATCGAGCGGCTGCTCGAAGCCGTCCTGGCCGCCGGCTCACCGACGCTGATCAGCCACGACTGAGCCTGCGCGCCGGGCGGGGCGATCACACCGGCGGCACCGGCGCGGAGGGATCCGCCGCCTTCACCCCGCAATGCCGCCACAGCGCCTGCTCGCTGGCTTCGAGCAGTTCCTTGAGCTCTCGCGTCCAGGCGGTGCCCGCGGGGCGTTTGCCCTCGAGCCAAACGGCATAACGTTCGCGCGCCCGCGCGTGCAGGGCTTGTGCGCCCACCTCACCGGCCAGGCCCACGAGCGCGTGCAGGCGCTCCGACACCTGATCGGCCTGGCCCGCTTCGGCCGCCTGCTGCATGGCCTGCAGGTGGCCGCGCAGGTCGAGCAGCGCGTGGGGCAGCAACTCGTGCAGCATGCCCAGGCGCTCGAAGTTGTCCAGGCGGGCCAGGTTGAGCAGCTCGGCCTGCCGCGCAGGGCCGGAGGCTGCTGGCGCCGGTACCGGCGCCGGCGCTGCGGGCTCGGCCACGCGGCCTTCGAACGCGGCCGCGAGCGCGCGCTGCAGGGCGGTGGCGTCGATGGGTTTGGCCAGCAAACCCTGCATGCCCGCCTCGCGAGCGGCCGCCTGCACGTTGGCCGAATCGTTGGCCGTGAGCGCCAGCACGGGCACGCGCCCCACCTCGCCAGGCAGGGCCCGCAGGCGCTGCGTGGTCTCGATGCCGCTGAGCCCGGGCATGTTCACGTCCATGAGCACGGCATCCGGCAGCGGGCCGGCCTGCAACAGATCCAGCGCGTGCTGGCCATGCTCGGCCTCGATCACGTTCACGCCCAGTTCGCCGAGCAGGGCGCGCGCGATGGTGCGGTTGAGGGCCTGGTCGTCGACGACGAGGACGGTGCGGCCGGCGAGCGCACTCGGCACAGCTGCCCCGGGCAGGGGCATGGCCTCAACCGAACCGCGGGGAAAGACGAGGACGAACTCGGTGAAGGCCCCGCGCTCAGAGCGGCATTGGATGTCGCCACCCAGCGCCCGCATGACGCGTCGGCAGAACGACAACCCCAGACCTGTGCCTTCAGCCTTGCCGAGGGTCTGGAATTCCTGGAACAACGTCGGCAACAAGCGGGGGTCTATGCCGGGGCCCGTGTCGCGAACCCGCACGAGCGGCTCGGGCTCGGCCTGCACCACCACCTCCACCTTCATCCGGGGGTGCAGGGGCAGGTAGTACAGCGCGTTGCGCAACAGGTTGAACAGCACCAGCTCAAATGCGGTCTGCTCCCCACGGAAGCCGAAGTCGCCATCGACCCGCAGTTGCACGCATTCGCGCGCCTGGACCGATTCGTAGGCGTAATCCGCCAAGGCCCGGCGAACGCAGCGCTCGGCCGACAAGGGCACGAGATCTTCTTGGCGCGGACGGCGGTCGCTGATCTGCTGCAGTGTGATGGTGATGGATTGCAGGCCGCGGCTGATGGCCGCATGGCCCTGCTCGACGGCGCGGGCGGCGGCAGAGCCGCGCGCCACTTCACCATCGATCACGCGCAAGGCGTGCTGCACCTGGGCCAGCGGGGTGCGAACCTCATGCGCGATGGCCCCGGCCAAGCCTGCGTACACCTTGCGCAAGCGTTCGAGTTCGGCGCGCTTCTGGCCATAGTGGGACAACGCCCCCGCCACGACCACGAGGATGGACGTCAGCGCCGCAATCGTGAATGCCGACGGTATCTGGGCATCGGGTTCGGTGTACAGGTAGGTCGCAGCCGCCAGCGCATAGCCACTCACCAGCATCACCACCGCGTTGCGCCAGTCGGCCAGCAGAATGATGAGCACCGTGCCCATCACCATATTCACCACCGACAGGGCGCCGCCCTGATTCTTCAAGGCGGTGAAGGTGAGCAGGAACGACAGACAGTAGAGAACGACAAGATACGAATAGGCCGTGTACCAGGGCCGCAACCGGCTTGGCCACCAGCGACGCAGCGCGAGCCCGATACACAGCAGGGTGGCGGCCACGCGCCAATAGATGTCGTCGTAACGCGGCGGCACGATCGAAGTGAGCCGCAGCAGATAAAGAATGGGAAACGCCAGCGCGCCCACCACGCCGATCCACTGCAGCAGTGGCTGGTTCTCGTGCTGCAAGCAGTAACGTTCGTACAGACGACGCAAGACCTGCCTCATTGGACTCCTCTCCCTGACGACCGGCCTCTTGTTGTGTTCACGCTAGGGTCGCGGGCGGACTCTAGCAGTTGCCCCCGACGGCCCGACGGCGCCAGGGTCCCCATGTCTGAAAGATCAGACGAGCAGGGCGGGAATCTGGCTGTCCATGAACTCGGGCAGATCCACCTTGAGCGCGCGCGCCACGGAGCGCACGTCCCCGTGCACCAGGGCGGCGTCTGCGCCATCGACCGTGGTGGTGCGGGTGTGGATCTGGAAGCCGAAGCGGCGGTAGAGGCGGTACAGGCGCATGTGGCAGGAACCATGCAGGTGGCGCACCTTCACGGTCTGAACCAGTTCGGCAAAGGCCAGCGACATGCACTTGGGCAGCATGTCCCCGCGGCGATGGTCGGGTGACATGATCAGGCGGCCGGCCTCCCAGCTGTCAGGGCCCACCAGCTCGGTGCCGGCGCTTGCAAAGCCCCAGAAGCGTTCGGTCACGGTCACACCGTGGCCCGAGGGAATGAATCGGATGGTGGCGATGGGCTCGTTGCCCAGCATGATGGCCATCACCACACCAAGTTCATCCTTGAGCTCCTCCATGGCGGCAAGCGCGGGGTCGATGCGGTACTCGGTCTGGGTGTCGGCCAGCGCGCGCAGGTGCTTGACCATGAGGCGCTGTGCGCGCGTGCGCAGCACCACCGCATTGAGTTCCTGTGGTGCTTGCTGCCAGCCCGCGCCCGGCGTGCTCCAGCCAAAGGGTTGAACCGGCGAAGAAGCAAGGGTTTTGGTCAGGTCCATGGCGCGTCCTCAAAAAAAGGGTTGGGGGTATGTGTCAAATTTGACACTTGACCATTTTCTGACGACATCCCAGCAACACCCAGGCCCAGGTGAGCGCCAATGGGCTTGCATTTGTGGCTTTAAAGGCGGCCTCGGCCCGCCAAGAGGCGCGGGGATGGAGCCGCTTGTGCGGGCCTGTCCGCCAGGCCCGGCAGTTGTTCATCGACAACACCTCGCCGGTTCAGGCCCCGTGGACGCGCGGGGTGATGACACGGCCACGCCGCAAAAACGGGTCCCGACTCGGGGAAACCCGTGCACACGCCCGTTTGTCCCGACCGCGACAAACCCCGATTGCCGGGTAAGGTGGCGTTCCTAGAATCGCAAAAGCGAACGACCGTTCTTTTCCCGTTATCAAGGAAGCCACATGACTGCCGAGTACAAGGTCCACGGAGACATCGCCCTCATCACCCTGAACAACCCGCCGGTCAACGGCCTGGGCCTGGCCACGCGGCAGGGCATCACCAACGGCCTGGACCAGGCGCAGGCCGATCCCGCCGTGAAGGCCGTGGTGATCACGGGCGCGGGCAAGGCTTTCTCGGGTGGGGCCGACATCCGCGAGTTCGGCACGCCCAAGGCGCTGGCCGAGCCCAACCTGTTGAGCGTGATCCTGGCGGTGGAGAACTGCCGCAAGCCCGTGGTGGCCGCGATCCACAGCGTGGCCATGGGCGGCGGCCTCGAACTTTCGCTGGGCTGCCATTACCGCATCGCCGCACCGGGCGCCAACATCGCGCTGCCCGAAGTCAAGCTGGGCCTGATCCCCGGCGCCGGCGGCACGCAGCGCCTGCCGCGCGTGATCGGCGTGGAGGCTGCGCTCAACATGATCGTGAGCGGCGAGCCCGTCAAGAGCGAGATGCTCGCGCAACTGCCCGGCCAGAAGCTGTTCGACAAACTGGCCGCCAGCCCCGAGAGCCTGCTCGACGAGGCCCTGGCCTTCGCGCGCGAGGTGGCGGCGAAACACGCCGACGGCAGCGCGCTGCCGCTGGTGCGGAACCTGCCCTGCAAGCACAAGGACGGCGACGCCTACTTCCAGTTCGCGCGCAACATGGTCAAGGGCATGGCCAAGAACTTCCCCGCGCCCGCCAAGTGCGTGGACGCGGTGGAGGCCGCGACCAAGCAGAAGTTCGACCAGGGCATGCTGTTCGATCGCGAGATCTTCATCAACCTGATGTGGACGCCCGAGTGCCGCGCGCTGCGCCACCTGTTCACCGCCGAGCGCGCCGCGAGCAAGATCCCCGACGTGCCCGAGGACACGCCGCAGCGCAAGATCGAAAAGGTCGCCGTGATCGGCGCCGGCACCATGGGCGGCGGCATCTCGATGAACTTCCTCAACGCGGGCATTCCCGTGACCATCCTCGAGACCAAGCAGGAAGCGCTGGACCGCGGCGTGGGCGTGATGCGAGGCAACTACGAGGCCCAGGTGAAGAAGGGCAAGCTCAAGCAGGACAAGCTCGACGCGCGCATGGCCCTGCTGACCACCACGCTGGACTACGACGCCATCAAGGACGCCGACCTCGTGATCGAGGCCGTGTTCGAAGAGATCGGCGTGAAAGAGGCGGTGTTCAAGAAGCTCGACGCGGTGATGAAGCCGGGCGCGATCCTCGCGTCCAACACCTCCACGCTCGACGTCAACAAGATCGCAAACTTCACCCAGCGCCCGCAGGACGTGGTGGGCCTGCACTTCTTCAGCCCCGCCAACGTGATGAAGCTGCTCGAGGTGGTGCGCGGCGACAAGACCGCCAAGGACGTGATGGCCACCGTGATGAGCGTGGCCAAGAAGATCAAGAAGACCGCCGTGGTCTCGGGCGTGTGCGACGGCTTCATCGGCAACCGCATGATCGAGCAGTACGGCCGCCAGGGCGGCTTCCTGCTCGACGAAGGCTGCACCCCGGCGCAGGTGGACCGCGCGATCGAGAAGTTCGGCTTTGCCATGGGCCCGTTCCGCATGGGCGACCTCGCGGGCAACGACATCGGCTGGGCGATCCGCAAGCGCCGCTACACCGAGAAGCCCGACATGAAGTACAGCAAGACCGCCGACCTGCTGTGCGAGAAGGGCCGCTTCGGCCAGAAGGTGGGCAAGGGCTGGTACGACTACGTGCCGGGCAAGCGCGACGCCATCCCCAACGCCGAGGTCGAGCAGATGATCGCCGACCACCGCAAGGCCTTGGGCATCACGCCGCGCAAGATCTCCGACGAAGAGATCGTGCAGCGCCTGGTGTTCTCGCTGGTGAACGAGGCCGCGCACATCCTCGAAGAAGGCATTGCCAACAAGGCCAGCGACATCGACGTCGTCTACATCTTCGGCTACGGTTTCCCGGTGCACCGCGGCGGCCCGCTCAAGTACGCCGATGAGGTGGGCCTGTTCAACGTGGTGCAGGCCATGAAGCGCTTCCAGCGCAACCCGCTCGACGACGCGAAGTTCTGGGAGCCCGCACCGCTCATCCAGCGCCTCGTCGCCGAAGGCAAGAATTTCAACGGCTGATGGCCGCCCCCGAATCAGGAGACTTCACATGAGCAACGCCGTCATCGTTTCCACCGCCCGCACGCCGCTCACCAAGAGCTGGAAGGGTGCCTTCAACATGACCCATGGCGCCACCCTCGGCGGCCATGCGGTGCGCGCCGCGCTCGAGCGCGCGGGCGTCGAGGCCGCGCACGTCGAAGACGTGATCATGGGCTGCGCCAACCCCGAGGGCGCCACGGGCGCCAACATCGCGCGCCAGATCGCGCTCATGGCCGATCTGCCGGTGAGCGTCTCGGGCATGACCGTCAACCGCTTTTGCTCGTCGGGCCTGCAGACCATTGCCCTGGCAGCCCAGCGCGTGATCGCGGGCGAGGGCGATGTGTACGTGGCCGGCGGTGTGGAAAGCATCTCGTGCGTGCAGCAGGAGATGAACCTGCACATGCTGCGCGACCTCGACCTCGACAAGAAGAAGCCCGAGATCTACTGGAGCATGCTGCAGACCGCGGAGCAGGTGGCCAAGCGCTACAACATCTCGCGCGACGCCATGGACGAGTACGGCGCCGCCAGCCAGCAGAAGGCCTGCGCCGCGCAGGCCGCGGGCAAGTTCAACGACGAGATCGCGCCCATCACCGTGACCGCGGGCGTGGCCGACAAGACCCTGGGCCTGATCACCAAGAAGGTCACCGTGAGCGCCGACGAAGGTCTGCGCGAAGGCACGACCAAGGAAGGCATCAGCGGCATCAAGCCCGCGCTGCCCGGCGGCGTGGTCACGGCCGGCAACGCCAGCCAGTTCAGCGACGGCGCGGGCGCCTGCGTGGTGGTGAGCGAGCAGTACGCCGCGCAGCACAACCTCAAGCCCCTGGGCCGTTTCCTGGGCTTCGCCGTGGCCGGCTGCGAGCCCGACGAAATGGGCATCGGCCCGGTGTACGCCGTGCCCAAGGTGCTCAAGAAGCTGGGCCTGAAGGTCAGCGACATCGACCTCTGGGAGCTCAACGAGGCCTTCGCCGTGCAAGTGATCTACTGCCGCGACAAGCTGGGCATTCCGGCCGATCGACTCAACGTCAACGGCGGTGCGATCGCGGTCGGCCACCCCTATGGCGTGTCGGGCCAGCGCCTGACCGGCCATGCGCTGATCGAAGGCAAGCGCCGCGGCGCCAAGCGCGTGTGCGTCACCATGTGCATCGGCGGCGGCATGGGTGCGGCCGGCGTGTTCGAGGTGCTCTGAGGCCGCGGCCATGGAGCCCGTCACCGTGAGCCCCGAGGCCTTTCTGGCCATGGGGCGCGAGGTGCTGGCGCAGCAGACCTTTTCGCAGCTCATCGGCGCCGAGCTGGCCGCCCTGAGCCCGGGGCGCTGCGAGCTGCACGTGCCGATCACCGGTTCGGTCCAGCAACAGCACGGCTTCGTGCATGGCGGTGTGCTCAGCTACGCCGCGGACAACGCGCTCACCTATGCCGGGGGCACCGCCTTGCGGGTGCCCGTGGTCACCAGCGAGTTCAAGATCAACTACCTGCGGCCGGCCATCGGCGAGCGCCTGATCGCACGCGCCGAGGCCGTGCACGTGGGACGCAACCAGGCCGTGTGCCGCTGCGACGTGTTCGTGCGCCAGGACGGCGAGGACAGGCTCTGCGCGGTGGCGCAGGGCACCATCGCTGTGCTGCCCGCTAGATGACTCGACTATGTTTCTTTGTACCTAGCTAGGCTTAAAGACAAACGGCGTGCTTGAATGCGCCTGTTCGGCCGCAGGACCCACTCCTCAGATCCGGACTACGCTCGTGGATCAATAGAGCGAGCACAAGACTTTGTGGAGAAGGCAGTGGCAACAGTTGATGCAATACGGATTCAGAACCTGAGAAGCCTGACCGATACGGGTTGGCTTGAGCAGCGCCCCATTACTGTTCTCGTTGGCAAGAATAGCGCTGGAAAGAGCACATTCGCTCGTACATTCCCGCTGCTAAGGCAGAGCACGGGCGTCAAGCGACGATCACCACTGTTGTGGTTTGGAGAATTAGTGGACTTCGGGCAGTTTAGCACTGCCGTAAACAACAATGACTTAAACAAGCGAATTGTTTTTTCGTTCCGAACGAGCTTCACACCGCTTGAACTAGAGGAGGACTACTATTTCTTTGGATTTCCTCATTCTCGCAAAGATAGGACGCCAACACGTCCAGTTCAATTAGACATCGCGATAAATCTTAAACCCGGCAAAGAAGACGACGCAACCGACACGGTGGCGGAATCGTTAGAGATTGAATGTGAGAAAATAAAAGTTCGACTAGAATTCGAAGATGCAAGTTCAATCGCAAGAATCTTGCTTGACAACAAAGAGGTGTGGCGAAAGAGGGCGGGCGAGTCTGGTGCGGCTCTATTCGATTCAATCATGCCTGACTTGAACTTCTTCAAGGAACGGCTTGAGCCATCCGGCGATGAACAAGAGCATTCTGTTTTTTTGGAAGATTTGAATCCGTTCTCTGGGTTGCTCATTGGTGAAATCAAACGCCACCTGCATGGCAACTTGAAAGAAGAGAGGGTTCGGCAAATTGCCTCTCGCTTGAGTTTTGGCGACGATGAATACTTTCTGCAGAGTGCAGTAAATGCCGGGGGCGGCAATAAGCGTTGGCTGGAGTATATTCAGTCCTGCCGAATTAATTCTGGCGTAATGCAGCCTTTGAAGCGCTACACCTTTCTGGCAAAATTCCCCATCGTACTTTCAGCGGCAAATCAAGTTCTATCAGGGCTTTTCTCTCAAACGAGGTATGTTGAACCGCTCCGTGCGACTGCTCAGCGATACTACCGGAAGCAGGATCTGGCAATTGATGAACTAGATTCGAAGGGCGGGAATGTTGCTCACTTCTTGCATGGGCTTCCCTACTGGAAGAAGCAGCGTTTCGATAATTTCTCCGAACGATTGTTCGGATTTAAAGTGCACACTCATATTCAAGGGGGGCACATCGAGTTGCAATTGGCTCAGGCAAGTGATCAACACATTGTCAACCTGGCTGATGCAGGTGTTGGATTCTCGCAGATGTTGCCGATTATCATTCAAGTGTGGGCTGCAAACGATGAAGATCACGGAGGCAAATATGGGCGTTACGGCAGAGCAACATACTCTACATTGGTAATTGAACAACCAGAACTGCATTTACACCCTGCATATCAAGCAGCAGTCGCTGATCTCCTCTGTGAAGTGGTTTCCCCAACCGATAGGGCGGTTGGCCGAAGGGGCAAAGTGGTGGTCGAAACTCATTCGCCCGCACTCGTTAATAGGCTCGGGGCACTTGTTTCATCGGGTCGACTTAAATCAGAAGATGTTCAGGTGCTACTCTTCGAGCAGGACAAGAACGGAAGAACCACAACGATCAGTAAGTCGACCTTTGATGATGAAGGTGTTTTGCTGAATTGGCCCTTTGGTTTTTTCGAGCCTGAGGTTTGACGTGCTTTTTATTTTGCATGAGGAATTGCTGAGCGCTTGCTCTGCCAGCAGCGGTCATGAAATTGAAGGCATTCAGAACCTACTTACGGCCGTAAGGCGGGGGGAGCATGCGCTTTTTGCATCACGTCCCATTTTAAAGGCTCTTGCCACCAACAATAGTTTGTCTCAGAGAGAGAAATCTGTGGCACAGCAATTGTTGGGGAGATACTCAGAGATCGCTCAATTGCCGCAGCTAGTCAAAAGGCATGTGATACTGCGAATGAAGCAAACCCCCGCGCTTGCTAAACTTGGGGAGCTATCATGGGAGATGTATGCCGGGCAACTAACTGAGCGATATTTCCGTAAGTCGGCGCTTCTGGCCGAGAATGCGGTAGATGCTGATCTATACTTTCTCGCTGCGCACCATTTCCAGAAGCTATTAGGGGCAAAGGGTCTTCATGCGGCCTTTTCGCTTAGGGGCGGCGGAGGGTCTCAGATCGACGTAGAGTTCGCTCGCCTCATAGATGAGGGCGTCGCAACATTATCGGTAACTGACGGCGATCGCCGTCATCCGATGCAGGAGTTTAGTTTGACTTCGAGGCGCTGCCAGTTAATTGCCGATTCTATGGGTGGAATAGCTTGGCATTATGTCTTAGAGGGTTATGCCTGCGAAAATTTGATACCTCTCAAGGTTTTTGGGGAAGCGTGCGAATTTGGTGATCGACATGAGGAAATCGAACGACTGGAGTTGCTCGATCAATTTTGCGACGAAAGTCAGCCGGTTCCAAGTAAATTCCTTAATCGTAAAAACGGTTTAACGTTAAAGGCTCTACTATCCGAGACGGATGAAAATACTAGGCGCTATTGGCTTTCTGTTATTGAGGCAAACCCGCTGCTCAGAGCAGCTTTCTCTGAGTGCATTGAGGCGCGCGATTGCGCAATGGAAAACTGTCAATGCTCAATAAGCCAAGGGTTCGGGGACGCCTCTCTCAAGCTGGTGCGAGACTGGGCTAAAATGCAAAGCGTTCCGAAGTCCTTAGAGTTATTTAAAGAATCTGCTGAATGGCTGGAAATTGGGTCGATTGCATTCGATGTCGGTGTCGCCCTATCAATCCAAAGGATTTGAGATGAGCCTGCGACCCACGGTCGATTTCCTGCTCCATCACTGGCTGCAGGCCGAACAGCTCAACCAGCGCGAGCGTTTCGCCGACCACAGCCGCGAAACCTTCGACGCGGTGCTCGACACCTGCGAGCGCATCGCGCGCGAGAAATACGCGCCCTTCAACCGCCTGGTGGACACGCAGGAGCCGCAGTTCGACGGCGAGCGGGTGATCCTGCCGCAGGCCACGCACGACGCGCAGAAAGCCTATGCGGAGAGCGGCATGCTCAGCGCCGCGCAGGACTACGCCATCGGCGGCATGCAGCTGCCGTACACGGTGGAGGCGGCCGCCAATGCCTTTTTCGCCATGGCCTCGGTCAGCATCGGCAGCGGCATGCTGACCACCGGCAACGCCAACCTGCTGATGGCGCACGGCACCGAGACGCAGAAGCGGGTCTTTGCGCTCAACGAGTTCTCGGGCCGCTGGTCGGGCACCATGTGCCTGAGCGAACCGCAGGCCGGGTCGAGCCTGAGCGACGTGGCCACCCGCGCCGTGCCCGACGGCGAGGACTTCGAGAGCGATCCGCTGGGCCCGCGCTTTCGCCTCAAGGGCAACAAGATGTGGATCTCGGCCGGCGAACACGAGCTGACCGAGAACATCGTGCACCTGGTGCTGGCCAAGATCCCCGGGCCCGATGGCCAGCTGCCACCGGGCGTCAAGGGCATCTCGCTGTTCATCGTGCCCAAGAAGCTCGTGGACACCGAGGGCGCGCTCACGGGCGAGCGCAACGACGTGGCGCTGGCCGGCCTCAACCACAAGTGCGGCTGGCGCGGCACCACCAACACGCTGCTGAACTTCGGCGAAGGCAAGTACCCGGTGCGCGGCGCGGCCGGCGCCATCGGCTACCTCGTGGGCCAGCCCGGCGAGGGCCTGCGCTGCATGTTCCACATGATGAACGAGGCCCGCATCGGCGTGGGCATGGCCGCCACCATGCTCGGCATGGCGGGCTACCACGCGAGCCTCGACTACGCGAAGAACCGCCCGCAAGGCCGACCCGTGGGGCCCGAGGGCAAAGACCCGAACCGGCCGCAGAGCCGCATCATCGAACACGCCGATGTGAAGCGCATGCTGCTGGCGCAGAAGAGCTACTGCGAGGGCGCGCTCGCGCTCGAGCTGTACTGCGCGCGCCTGGTCGACGAACAGCACACCGGCGCACCCGAGGCCGCCGACGAAGCGCGGCTGCTGCTGGAGGTGCTCACCCCGATCGCCAAGAGCTGGCCCAGCGAGTGGTGCCTGGAGGCCAACAGCCTGGCCATCCAGGTGCACGGCGGCTACGGCTACACACGCGATTTCCCGGTGGAGCAGTACTGGCGCGACAACCGCCTGAACATGATCCACGAGGGCACGCACGGCATCCAGGCCATGGACCTGCTGGGCCGCAAGGTGCTGATGGAAAACGGCCGCGGCCTGCAGCTGCTCGCGCAGCGCATCAATGCCACCATCGAGCGCGCCATCCAGATGCCCGACCTGGCGGCGCACGCCAATGCGCTCGGCAAGGCGCTGCAGGACGTGGGCGCGGCCACCAAGGCCGCCTGGGCCACGGGGAACCCGGCCGAGGCGCTGGCCAATGCCGTGCCCTACCTGCAGGCCTTCGGCCACACGGTGCTGGCCTGGATCTGGCTCGACGTGGCGCTGGCTGCACACAGCGCGCCCGAGAGCGCCGCGCGCACCGGCCGGCTCGCGGCCATGCGTTTCTTCTTCCACTACGAATTGCCGAAAATGGGCGCCTGGCTCGGGGTGGTGAGCCGGCGCGATGCGACCTGCGCCGACCTGCCCGAAGCCGCTTTCTGACGACCGACGGGAGGACCGACATGCTGCGCCACATCGTGATGTGGAAGTTCAAGGACGAGGCCGAGGGCGCCGATCGCGAGACCAACCTGCGCAAGGCCGAGGCCCTGCTCATGGGCTGTGCGAAGCTGCACCCCGGCACCGTGCAGTTCCAGGTGGGCCTGGCCCGCCCGGGGCTGGAGTGCACCTACGACCTGGTGCTCGACAGCACCTTCACCGATGCCGCGGCGCTCGCGGCCTACCAGAATCACCCGACGCACGTGGCCATCAAGCCCTTCATGAAGGCCGTGGTGGCCGAACGGCAGTGCATGGACTTCATCACCGACAACACCGAGGCAGACAAGACATGACCCGCACCATCTCCCAACTCTTCGACCTCAAGGGCCGCACCGCGCTCATCACCGGCGGCTCGCGCGGCCTGGGCCTGCAGATGGCGCACGCGCTCGGCGAGGCCGGCGCGCGCGTGCTGATCAGCTCGCGCAAGGCCAGCGACCTCGAAGCCGCCACGGCCGAACTCAAGGCCGCGGGCATCGATGCGCAATGGATCGCGGCCGACGGCCAGAGCGAAGAAGAGTGCCGCCGCCTCGCGCAAGAGGCCATGCAGCGCCTGGGCCGCATCGACATCCTGGTGAACAACGCGGGCGCGGCCTGGGGCGCGCCGGCCGAAGACCACCCGGTCGAGGCCTGGGACAAGGTGATGGACCTCAACGTGCGCAGCTACTTCATCCTGAGCCAGGAAGTCGCGCGCCTGAGCATGATCCCGAACAAGCGCGGCGCCATCATCAACACCGCGTCCATCGCGGGGCTGGGCGGCAACCCGCGCGGCATGAAAACGATTGCGTACAACACGTCCAAGGGCGCGGTCATCAACTTCACGCGCGCGCTCGCGGCCGAGTGGGGCGACCACGGCATCCGCGTCAACGCCATCTGCCCGGGCTTCTTCCCGAGCAAGATGACCCAGGGCACGCTCAAGGCCATGGGCGAAGAGAAACTGGCCGCGCACGCGCCGCTGGGCCGACTGGGCGACGACGAAGACCTCAAGGGCCTCACGCTGCTGTTCGCGAGCGACGCCGGCAAGCACATCACCGGCCAGTGGATGGCGGTGGACGGCGGCGTGTCCATCATCACCGGAGGCTGATCGCTTTGGAGTTCTCCGTTCGCATCCCCTTCGTCGAGCTGCTCGGCTTCAAGCTGCGCCGCATGGAAGGCGGCGAGGCCGAGATCGGCTTCGAGCCCTCGGGCGAGCACCTGAATTCGTTCGACGTGGTGCACGGCGGCGCCACCATGACCCTGCTCGACGTGGTCATGGCGCACGCCGCGCGCTCGGTGGAGCCCAGCATGGGCGCCGTGACCATCGAGATGAAGACCAGCTTCATGCGCGCCTCGCAGGGCGCGCTCACGGCCAGGGGCCGTCTGCTGCACCGCTCGGCCACCATGGCCTTCACCGAAGGCCAGGTGTTCGACGCCCAGGGCCGGCTGTGCAGCCATGCCACCGGTACCTTCAAGTTCGTGCCGCGCCTGCCCACCGGGGCCGGCAGCACGCAAGCCCTCAACCGCATTTCGACCGACTGACCCCGAGGAGACCCCCATGCCCGCGAACCGCCAGATCCTGCTCGACAACCGCCCGCAGGGCGAAGCCACCACCGGCAACTTCAAGCTCGTGACCACCGAGACGCCCGCGCTCAAGGACGGCCAGGTGCTGGTGCGCCACCACTACCTGAGCCTGGACCCGTACATGCGCGGCCGCATGAACGACAGCAAGAGCTACGCGGCCTCGCAGCCGCTGGGCGAGGTCATGATCGGCGGCACGGTGGGCGAGGTCGCCGAATCGAAGCACCCCAAGTACGCCGTGGGCGACAAGGTGGTGGGCATGGGCGGCTGGCAGGAATACAGCGTGGTCGACGCCGAGCAGCCCGGCGCGCTGCGCAAGGTCGACACCACGCACGTGCCGCTGAGCCACTACCTGGGCGCCGTGGGCATGCCCGGCGTCACCGCCTGGTACGGCCTGGTGAAGATCATCAACCCCCAGCCCGGCGACACCGTGGTGGTGAGCGCGGCCACGGGCGCGGTCGGCAGCGCCTTCGGCGCGCTCGCCAAGGCGCGCGGCTGCCGCGTGGTGGGCATCGCGGGCGGGCCCGACAAGTGCAAGTACGCGGTCGAGGAGCTGGGCTTCGACGCCTGCATCGACTACCGGCTGCACAAGGACATGTACTCGCTGGCCAAGGCGCTCAAAGAGGTCTGCCCCAAGGGCATCGACGGCTACTTCGAGAACGTGGGCGGCATGGTGCTCGACGCCGTGCTGCTGCGCATGAACGCCTTCGGCCGCATCGCCGTGTGCGGCATGATCGCCGGCTACGACGGCCAGCCGCTGCCGCTGGCCAACCCCGCGCTGATCCTGGTGAACCGCCTCAAGGTCGAGGGCTTCATCGTGAGCGAGCACATGGAGGTCTGGCCCGAGGCGCTCAAGGAACTGGGCACGCTCGTGGCCACCGGCAAGCTGCGCCCGCGCGAGACCATCGCCCAGGGCATCGCGGCCGCACCCGAGGCCTTCCTGGGCCTGCTCAAGGGCAAGAACTTCGGCAAGCAGCTCGTGAAACTGGTGTAACCCCCCGCGCCGCCTGCGGCGTCACCCCCCAGGGGGCGCCAGCAGCGGCCCGGCAAAGCCGGTTCCGCGCTGGCCCTCGAATGGAGATGCCATGACCGTGACACACGAGGTCTTCAACCAGCCGGCGCCCCTGGCCGATGTGAACCTGTTCGAGACCAACCGGCCGCTGCAGGCCGCGCTGGCCTTCAACGCGCCCGGGCTCGACACCACGGCGCTGCGCGAACTCGGCGCGCTCGCGGGCAGCGCCGAGTACCAGACCCATGCGCGCCTGGCCAACGTGTTCACGCCCCAGCTCAAGACCCACAGCCGCGTGGGGCAACGCATCGACCAGGTGGAGTTCCACCCGAGCTACCACGCGCTGATGCGCGCGGCCGTGGGTGCGGGCCTTCATGGCGCGGCCTTTGCGCCCGAAGCGCGGGCCACGGGCCATGCGCACCTGCGGCGCGCGGCCGGCTTCATGCTGTTCACCGAGCTCGAGCCCTCGATCCTGTGCCCGATCTCCATGAGCTACGCGGTCACGCCCGCGCTGCAGGGCAATGCGGCGATCTACGGCGACTGGGCGCCGCAGCTCACCAGCCGCGCCTACGACCCGGCGCTCAAGGTCTGGCGCGACAAGCCCGGCGCCACCATGGGCATGGGCATGACCGAGAAGCAGGGCGGCTCCGACGTGCGCGCCAACACCACGCATGCCGAGCCCGCGGGCGAGGACGCCTGGGGCCGGCGCTTCGTGGTCACGGGCCACAAGTGGTTTTTCTCGGCGCCCATGTGCGACGCCTTCCTCATCCTCGCGCAGACCGCGAGCGGCCTGAGCTGCCTGTTCCTGCCGCGCGTGCTGCCCGACGGCTCGCTCAACGCGATCGCGATCCAGCGGCTGAAGGACAAGCTCGGCAACAAGGCCAACGCGAGCTCCGAGGTCGAGTTCCTCGGCGCCAGCGCCTGGCTGGTGGGCGAGGAGGGCCGCGGCGTGCCGCAGATCCTCGCCATGGGCACGCTCACGCGGCTGGACTGCGCGCTGGGCACCAGCGGTCTGATGCGCCAGGCCTTGTCCATCGCGCTGAACCACACCACGCAGCGCAAGGCCTTCGGCAAGTTCCTGATCGACCAGCCGCTGATGAAGAACGTGCTGGCCGATCTGGCGCTGGAAAGCGAAGCCGCCACCGCGCTCGCGCTGCGCCTGGCGCGCGCCTTCGACCGCCCCGACGACGCCCACGAGGCCGTGATGGCGCGCCTGCTCACGCCCGTGGCCAAGTTCTGGATCTGCAAGCGCGGCAGCCACTTCGCGCAGGAGGCCATGGAATGCCTGGGCGGCAATGGCTACGTGGAGGAGGGCGGCGAAGGCATCATGGCGCGCATCTACCGCGAGATGCCGCTCAACTCGATCTGGGAAGGCGCGGGCAACATCATGGCGCTCGACCTGCTGCGCGCGATCCGCAAGGCCGATGCCGCCGCCGCGCTCGCGCACGAACTGGCGCCCGCCAAAGGCATGCACCCCGCGCTCGACCACCTGGCCGCGCGGCTGCCGCTGCGCGTGGAAGAAATGGCCACCGAAATGGAGGCGCGCCGCCTCGCCCAGGACGTGGCGCTGGCGGTGCAGGCCGCGCTGCTCGCGCAGACCGCGCCCGCGGCCGTGTTCCACGCCTTCTGCGATTCCCGCATCGGCGGGCACTGGGGCCACAGCTTCGGCTCGCTGTCCGCGGGCACCGAGGTCGACGCCATCCTCGCGCGCGCGCTGCCGCGCTAACCTCACGGCCATGCACGCCACCACCATGCACGACCTGATCCTGCACCACTACCCCATGTCGCCGTTCGCCGAGAAGGTGCGCCTCATGCTCGGCTTGAAGGGCCTGGCCTGGCACAGCGTGCACATCCCGGCCGTCATGCCCAAGCCCGACGTGATCGCGCTCACCGGCGGCTACCGCAAGACGCCCATCCTGCAGATCGGCGCCGACATCTACTGCGACACCGCGCTGATCGCCGACGTGCTCGAACACCGCGTGGCCGAGCCGCCGCTGTTCCCCGCGCACGCGCGAGGGCTCTCGCGCGCGCTCGCGCAGTGGGCCGACACGCCGCTGTTCTGGGCCTCCATGGCCTACACGCTCAGCCCCAAGGGCGCGGCCGCGATGTTCGCCAACCGCCCGCCCGGCGAGGGCCAGGCCTTCGCCGCCGACCGCGCGGCCATGCGCACGAACATGACGCTGCTGCGCCCGGCCGACGGCACCAGCGCCTACCGCAGCTACCTGCGCCGCCTGGCGAACATGCTCGACGACCAGCCCTACCTGCTGGGCGAGGTGCCCTGCATCGCCGACCTCGCGGCCTACCACCCGCTGTGGTTCACGCGCACGCTCAACCCCGTGCTGGCCGACATCTTCGACGCCACGCCCGACGTGCTCGAGTGGATGGACCGCATCGCCGCCATCGGCCATGGCCGGCCGCAGCGCCTGAGCAGCACCGAGGCCGTGGGCATCGCCCACGCGGCCACGCCCGAGCCCATCCGGCCCGACGAGGTGTTCCAGGACGACCACGGCATTCCCCTGGGCAGCCGCGTGAGCGTGGCCGCCGAGGCCTTCGGCACCGAGGCCACCGAGGGCACCCTGGTGGGCGCCACGCGCACGCGCTACACCCTGGAACGCCACGACGAGCGCGCGGGCTCGGTGCACGTGCACTTCCCGCGCGTGGGCTATGTGCTGAAGGAAATCAAGGCTTGACCCCGTCCGACATCCGCTGGCGCTGCCTGCCCTTTGCCGACCTGGGCCCGCACGCGCTGTACGCGCTGCTGCGCCTGCGCACCGAGGTCTTCGTGATGGAGCAGCAGTGCCTGTTCCAGGACATGGACGGCGCCGACCCCGACTGCCACCACCTGCTGGGTGAGCACGACGGCCGCCTGCTGGCTTACGCGCGCCTGGTGCCCGCCGGCCTCAAGTTCAGCGAGGCCAGCATCGGCCGCGTGGTGAGCGACCCGGCCGCGCGCGGCACCGGCCTGGGCCATGTGCTCATGCGCGAGGCCGTGCAGCACCTGCAGCGGCTCTGGGGCGCGCAGCCCATCCGCATCGGCGCGCAGGCGCGTCTGCAGGCCTTCTACGAGCAGCACGGCTTCGTGCGCGATGGCGACATCTACCTGGAGGACGGCATCGACCACATCGAGATGCTGCGCCGCTGACCCCCACAACCCAACGAGGAGACACAACCATGATGCAGGACTTTGCCGGCCGGACCGCGGTGCTCACGGGCGCGGGCTCGGGCTTCGGGCTCGAATGCGCGCGCATCGGCGCGGGCCTGGGCATGAACCTGGTGCTGGTCGACGTGCAGGCCGACGCGCTCGAACGCGCCGAGGCCGAGATGAAGGCCGCGGGCGTGAAGGTGCTGGCGCGCCGCGTCGACGTGTCCGACGCCGCGCAGATGGATGCCCTGGCGCGCGACGTGCACACCACCTTCGGCGCACCGCACTTCGTCTTCAACAACGCAGGCGTGGGCTCGGCCGGCATGATCTGGGAGAACTCGGTCAAGGACTGGGAGTGGGTGCTGGGCGTGAACCTGTGGGGCGTGATCCATGGCACGCGACTGTTCACCCCGATGATGCTGGCCGCCGCCAAGGCCGACCCGCAGTGGCGCGGCCACATCGTGAACACCGCGAGTATGGCGGGCCTGCTCACCCCGCCCAACATGGGCATCTACAACGTGGCCAAGCACGCGGTGGTGGCCTTCAGCGAAACGCTCTACCAGGACCTGCGCCTGGTCACCGACCAGATCGGCGCGAGCGTGTTGTGCCCGTACTTTGTGCCCACGGGCATCAGTCAGAGCCACCGCAACAAGCCCGCCGAACTGGCCGACGAGAAGCCCACCCGCAGCCAGCTGATCGGCCAGGCCATGACCGACAAGGCCGTGAGCTCGGGCAAGGTCACGGCGGCCGAGGTGGCCGGCCGCGTGTTCGACGCGCTGCGCGAGGACCGCTTCTACATCTTCAGCCACCCCCGGGCGCTGGGCAACGTGCGCTCGCGCATGGAGGCCATCGTGAACGCCACCAACCCGCCCGACCCTTTCCTGGAGCGGCCCGAGGTGGGCGAGCAACTGCGCCAGGCGCTGCGCGCCGGCTGATCAGCCCCGCGCGGGCGCCCCGGCCAGTGCCTCGGCCAGCGCCTGCGCCGACAGCGGCGCGCAGCCTTCGGCCTTGTTGCTGATGGTGACGAAGGCGTTCTGCCCCGCGCCCGTGACGCCGCGCAGCGTGCGCACCAGCAGCGCGCGCGTGTCTTCGTCCACGTCGTGGATGCGGTCGTAGGGTGCGTACTCGCGTTGCGCGTCTTCATAGCCGTACGCGCCGTGCAGCGGGTTGAGATTCCAGCGGCACACCAGCGGCCCCGGCCAGAGCGCACGCAGCAGCGGCAGCTGTTCGGCCAGGCGCGGCATCTTGGCGTGCAGGCCCAGGCAGTAGGTGGCGCCGCTGTCGCGCAGCACCGCGGCCAGCGCGGGCGCGACCTCGGGCGACAGCCATTCGGGGTTGCGCACCTCGACCGCGATCACGCCATCGGGCGTGGCACTGCGCACGTCGGGCAGCGCCTGGAGCAGCGCGCGCAGGCGCTCGAGCACGTGCGGCAGGCGTTGCAGCTGCGCGAAAGGCAGGGGGCTGAGCTGGAACACCAGGGGGCCGGTGCGCTCGCCCAGGCCCGCGAGCGCGGGCTGCACGAAGGCCTGCACGGCCGCCGCCGGGTCGAGGAACAGCGGGTTGGGCTGGCGGCCCTGGCCGTCTTCGCCACGCACCAGCGCGTCGGTCACCAGGGCCGGGGCCTTCACCACGAAGCGGAAGTCCGCCGGCACCTGGGCCGCGTAGCGCGCGTACTCGGCCTCGGTGAGCGGGCGGTAGAAGCCGCGGTCGATGCCCACGGTGCGCAGCAAGGGGTGCTGCGCGTAGGCCGACAGGCCCTGCCGGGCCAGCGTGGACTCGGCGTACTCGCGCGCCCACACGATGCCGGCCCAGCCCGGGTAGCTCCACGAGGAGCTGCCCAGGCGCAGCCGCGGCGGCAGGGCCTGGGCGAGCGTGCGCAGCGCCGGCCCGTGCTCAGCGGGCTGCACGCCGCGGGCGGGCGCCGGCGGCGGCGCATCGGGATCGGGGAACAGCGGGTTCTGCATCGGGCGCGATCATCGCCGGCCCGGGGCACGCCAGCGTACCAGCCATTCGCGCCAGCCTGGCCGGGCGCTGGCCGCCGGCGGCACGGAATCGGGACCACCAGCGGCCTCGTCGGGCTCGGGCTCCGGCAACGGCACGGCCACCGGCCGGTGGCGCTGCAGCGCGCCCTCGATCGCGCGGCGCAGGCTGTCGCGGGTGGTGGGCAGGGTGACGAAGCGGTGGATCAGGCCTTCGTTGATCAGGTGCTGCAGGCCCAGCGCGTCCTGCGAGGCGCTGCAGACCACCACCGCCGGGCGCTGCTGGCGCCGCCGCAGCGCGCGCACCAGGGCCGCGGTGTCGCCCGACAGGGGCACCTGCTGCACGAGCACCACGGCCACGCGGCGCTGGGCCAGCAGCGTGAGCGCATCGGCGGCGTCGTCGGCCGCCAGGGGGCGGGCCAGGCCCTCGCAGGCGTCCTGGCAAAGCGCGGCCAGCGCCGCATCGGCCTGCACCAGCAGCAGCTCGGGCAAGTGCTCGGCGAGCGTGTCGGGTGCGGTGGCCTGGAAATCGCTCCAGCCCATGCGGCTCATGCGCGCCAGCCGCGCGGCCTCCTGCACGGCCTGCAGCAGCTTCTGGGTGTCCCAGGGTTTGCTGATGAAGCGGAACACATCGCCCTCGTTGATCGCGGCCACCACCGCGTTGAAATCGGCGTACCCGGTGAGCAAGAGCCGCACGGAATGGGGCGACAGCACCTTGGCCTGCTGCAGGAACTCGGTGCCGCTCATGCCGGGCATGCGCTGGTCCGACAGGATCACGTCGAAGCGGTCGCCGCGCAGCAGCGCCAGCGCCTGCGCGCCGTCCGAGGCCACGGCCACTTCGAATTCCCGGCTCAATTGCCAGCGCAGCGCGCGCAGCAGGGCAGGCTCGTCGTCGACACACAGCACTTTGGGCAACGCGTGGGATTTCATGGCGGGCGGTGGCTGAAACCGCGGGATGCTAGGCAGGGCATACGGCCCTCCGGATACTGCTACGGCAGTATTTCGGACCGCTGCGCGTGAACAAGTGCCCGGCCCGCGCCGGGGCTTGCCGCGACCGCCGCGCCCGGGCGTTTTCGAATGGCGGGCCGCGGGTGCTGTGGCACACTCGCGCGCTTTCCCCGTGGCCGGCCGGCCCCGCCGTCGGCCGCCACCGCTTCGACCCGAGACATGCAGAAGATCGTTGCGCAGATCGCGCAGGACCTGAAGGTCCGCGAATCCCAGGTGCAGGCCGCCGTGGACCTGCTCGACGGTGGCGCCACCGTCCCCTTCATCGCCCGTTACCGCAAGGAAGCCACCGGTGGCCTCGACGACGTGCAGCTGCGCGAACTCGACGGCCGGCTGGCCTACCTGCGCGAGCTCGAAGACCGCCGCGCCACGGTGCTCAAGAGCATCGAGGAGCAGGGCAAGCTCACGCCCGAACTGCGCGCCGCGATCGAGGCCGTGCCGACCAAGCAGGAGCTCGAAGACCTGTACCTGCCCTACAAGCCCAAGCGCCGCACCAAGGGCATGATCGCGCGCGAAGCGGGCATCGAGCCGCTGGCCGACGCGCTCTGGGCCGACCCCACGCTCGACCCCGCGGCCGAAGCCGCGGCCTACGTGAAGGCCGAGAAGGGCGAGGACGGCAGCGACTTCACCACCACCGCCGCCGTGCTCGACGGCGTGCGCGACATCCTCTCCGAGCGCTGGGCCGAAGACGCCACGCTCGTGAAGGCGCTGCGCGAATGGCTCTGGGCCGAGGGCCTGTTCACCAGCAAGCTCGTGGCGGGCAAGGATCAAAACGCGCCCGAGGTCGCCAAGTTCCGCGATTACTTCGACTACAGCGAGCCGATCGCGCGCGTGCCCTCGCACCGCGCGCTCGCGGTGTTCCGCGGCCGCACGCTCGAACTGCTCGACGCCAAGCTGACCCTGCCCGAAGAGGCGGTGCCCGGCCAGCCCAGCCTGGCCGAAGGCCGCATCGCCCTGCACCTGGGCTGGCGCCACCAGGGCCGCCGGGCCGACGACCTGCTGCGCAAGTGCGTGGCCTGGACCTGGCGCGTCAAGCTCAGCCTCTCCAGCGAGCGCGACCTGTTCGCGCGCCTGCGCGAGAGCGCCGAGGCGGTGGCGATCCAGGTGTTCGGCAACAACCTGCGCGACCTGCTGCTGGCCGCACCGGCCGGCCCCAAGGTGGTGATGGGCCTGGACCCGGGCATCCGCACCGGCGTGAAGGTGGCGGTGGTGGACGCCACCGGCAAGCTGGTGGACACGGCCACGGTGTACCCGCACGAGCCGCGCCGCGACTGGGACGGCGCGCTGCACACCCTGGGCCAGCTGTGCGCGAAGCACGGCGTGCAGCTCATCGCCATCGGCAACGGCACCGCGAGCCGCGAGACCGACAAGCTCGCGGCCGACCTGCTCAAGCGCCACCCGGGCGCGCAGAAGGTGGTGGTGAGCGAATCGGGCGCGTCGGTGTACTCGGCCAGCGAGTTCGCGAGCCAGGAAATGCCCGATGTGGACGTGAGCCTGCGCGGCGCCGCGAGCATCGCGCGCCGCCTGCAGGACCCGCTCGCCGAGCTGGTGAAGATCGACCCCAAGAGCATCGGCGTGGGCCAGTACCAGCACGACGTGAACCAGAGCGAGCTCGCGCGCCAACTCGACGCGGTGGTGGAAGACTGCGTGAACGCGGTCGGCGTGGACCTGAACACCGCGAGCGTGCCGCTGCTCTCGCGCGTGTCGGGCCTGTCGGGCGCGGTGGCCAAGGCGGTGGTGCGCTGGCGCGAGTCGCACGGCGCGTTCCGCAGCCGCCAGCAACTGCTCGAGGTGAGCGGCCTGGGCGCCAAGACCTTCGAACAATCGGCGGGCTTCCTGCGCATCCGCGACGGCGACAACCCGCTCGACATGACCGGCGTGCACCCCGAGAGCTACCCGGTGGTGCAGAAGATCATCGAGACCACCGGCCAGCCCGTGCAGTCGCTGCTGGGCCGCGCCGACATGCTGGGCAGGCTGCGCCCCGAGCTGTTCGCCAACGAGACGGTGGGCGTGATCACCGTCAAGGACATCCTCAAGGAGCTCGAGAAGCCCGGCCGCGACCCGCGGCCCGACTTCCAGGTGGCGCGCTTCAACGAGGGCGTGGAAGACATCGCCGACCTGCGCGAGGGCATGGTGCTCGAGGGCACGGTGAGCAACGTGGCCCAGTTCGGCGCCTTCGTCGACCTGGGCGTGCACCAGGACGGCCTGGTGCACGTGAGCCAGCTCAGCCACAAGTTCGTCAACGACGCGCGCGAGGTCGTGAAGACCGGCGACATCGTGAAGGTCAAGGTGCTCGAGGTGGACGCGGCGCGCAAGCGCATCTCGCTCACCATGAAGCTCGACGCCATGCCCGCGCGGCGCGGCGACGGCCCGCGCGACAACCGCTTCGAGCCGGCGCGCGGCGGCGGGCGCGGGCGCCAGGAGCCGGCGGCCCCGTCGGCCATGGCCTCGGCCTTCGCGAAGCTCAAGCGCTGAGGGCGGGGCCCGCCGCGCGGGCACAGACGGCGCTGCCAGGCGGCTGGACGGTAGGCAAATCCCCATCAAGTCCGGCCGCGATCTGCCGATGACCCAGGAAGAAATTCCTGGTCTCTTCGCGCGTCAATCCATGGACTTACAAGCCCTGCTCAATTACCCGGGCGCCTTGCCCGCGATGTCGCGCACCGTCGCCGATCTCATGTCGGAGATGAACAAGGACGATCCGAGCCCGCGCCGCGTGGGCGAGCTGATCGCCCAGGACCCCTCGCTGACCACGCGCGTGCTGCGCCTGTCCAACTCCTCGTTCTTTCGCGCCAGCCGCAAGATCGGCGACGCCCACGAGGCCGTGGCCATGCTGGGCATGACCCACGTGCGCTCGCTGGTGATGGCGGCCGCGCTGGGCTCGAGCTTCAAGAACGTGCCCGGGGTGAACCTGCCGCAATTCTGGCGCTACAGCCTGCGCGCGGCCGACATCTCGAAGTCGCTCGCGGGCCTGCTGCGCCTGAACGAGGCCAACGCCTACACCGCGGGCCTGATCCACGCCATCGGCGATCTGGTGATGCACATCGCCATGCCCGACGACATCGGTCCGCTCGACATGGGCACGCCGCCGCTGGACCTGCAGCGCGCAAGCGCCGAACGCAACCGTTTTGGCTACACCTACGCCGAGGTGGGTGCCGGCATGGTGGAGCGCTGGAACTTCCCCGAAGCCATCGTGAATGCGCTCAAGCACCAGACCGAGCCCTTCGAGGGCGAGGTCTACGAGCCGCTGGCGGGCGTGCTGCACCTGGCCTCGTGGCGCGCGCGCGCCGAAGAGATCCAGCTCGACGACAGCGGTCTGGCCGCGACCTTCCCGGACATGGTCGGCATCTCGCTCGGTCTCGATCTGGGCGCGGTGCTGGGCAAGGACCCCGAGGAGTGGTCGTTCGAGGACGCGCTCGCGGCCTTCGTGGATTGAATCGAAAGTCCTCAAGTTCTCCTGCCGTCCATCGATAAAGCAGGCAACAGGTCACACTTCAATTGCGGGTACTGCCATGAACCTCGAAAAGCTCCTCAAGCAACCTCAGGCCCTACCGTCGGTCCCCAAGGTCGTGCGCCAGCTGATCGACACCTTCGAGCAGCCCGACGTGGACCCGATGCGCGTGGCCTCGCTGATCGAAGAAGACCCGGTGCTCACGGCCAAGCTGCTCAAGACCGCCAACTCGGCCTTCTTCGGTCTGTCGCGCAACGTGACCAATGCGCGCGAGGCCATGAACATCCTGGGCCTGATCAAGGTGCGCGCCCTGGTCGTGGCCAGCGCCCTGGGCGAAGGCTTCCACACCGTCGGTGGCGTCAACCTCAACCAGTTCTGGCGCTACAGCCTCAATGCCGCCAACCTGGCGCGCTACATCGCGCTGCCGATCCGCATCGACGAGAACACCGCCTTCACCGCGGGCCTGATCCACGGCGTGGGCGAGCTCGTGATGCACGTGGGCATGCCCGAGGCCATGATCGAGCTCGATCGCGCCGTGCCCATGCTCGACCTCAAGCGCGCCCGCGCCGAGCGCAGCCTGTTCGGCTACAGCTACGCCGAGGTGGGGGCCGCGCTGGCGCGCGAATGGAAGTTCCCGCGCCGCATGATCAACGCCATCGAACACCAGACCGCGCCGTTCGACAACGACGTGTACGAGCCGATCGCGGGCGTGATCCACATCGCCTCGTGGCGCGCGCGCGCCGAGGAGCAGGACATGCGCGGCGAGCTGCTGATCAACACCTACCCCGATCCCGTGGGCCTGGTGCTGGGCATCGACCCCGACACCGTGGTCGCCGACCGCATTCCCTCGATCTCGCGCGAGACCGACTTCGACGAGCCCGAAGAACCCGCGGCCGCAAACAACAAGGATTCGGTCGCGCACTGAGCAGCGGCCCCGACGGCAGGCCCGCGGCTCGCGGACAATCCGCGCCATGCGAGCACTGCGCCTCTACGCCGGGCCCCTGGCCCTGCAACACCTGCGAGACCACGGCCTGCGCCCCGACCATGTGGGCGTGATCCCGGCCGCCGCCGGCGGCCCCAAGGGCCTGATCCTCGGGCCCATCGACCGGCTGCTGTTCGGCCACTGGCTGCGCGATGCGCCCCAGACCATCCACCTCATCGGCGCCTCCATCGGCGCCTGGCGCATGGGCACGGCCTGCCTGCGCGACCCGGTGGCCGCGCTCGAGCGGCTCGAGCACGACTACATCCACCAGCACTTCGAGCTGCCCCCGGGCCAGCGCCGCCTCACGGCGCAGCAGGTCAGCGAGGCCTTCTCGGCCAACCTGCAGGCCTTCTACGGCGGGCGCGTGGACGAGGTGCTGCAGCACCCGCGCTGGCGGCTGCACATCGTGACCTCGCGCGGGCTGCGCCTGCTGGCGCGCGACGGCCGCTGGCGCACGCCGCTGGGCTACATGGGCGCTTTCGCGGCCAACGCGCTGCACCGCCGGGCCCTGGGCGGCTGGATGGAGCGCGTGGTGTTTTCAGCGCCCGATGCGCCACTGGGCGGCGTGAGCGCGCTGCCCTTCGGCACGCAGGACCTGCGCACGCGCCAGATCCCGCTCGGCCCGGGCAACTTCATGCCCGCCATGCAGGCGAGCTGCTCCATTCCCTTCGTGCTGCGGCCCGTGGCCGACATCCCCGGCGCGCCCCAGGGCACCTACTGGGACGGCGGCATCACCGACTACCACCTGCACCTGCGCTACCACGCCAGGCCCGAGGCCCCGATCGTGCTCTACCCGCACTTCCAGAAGGCGGTGGTGCCGGGCTGGCTCGACAAGGCCTGGAAGCGGCGCCACCGCAGCAGCGACGCGCTCGACCACATGCTGGTGCTCGCGCCCGACCCGGCCTGGGTGCGCACGCTGCCCAACGGCAAGCTGCCCGACCGAACCGACTTCCAGCGCTACGGCCAGGACCTGGGCGCGCGCGTGGCGGTGTGGCAGGCCGCCGTGAAGGCCGCGCAGCAACTGGCCGACGAGCTGGGCGAGTGGCTGGCGCGCCCCGACCCGTCGCGCGTCGAAGCGCTCTGAACCGCGCCCGGCCCGCGGCCTGCCGGGCGGGATAATCGCGCCGTGACCGCCGCCTACCTCACCGCCGCCCTCTACCAGTTCGTCGACCTGCCCGACCACGCCGAGTGGCGCGAGCCCCTGCAGGCGCTGTGCGCCTCGCACGGCGTCAAGGGCACGCTGCTGCTGGCGCGCGAAGGCATCAACGGCACCATCGCCGGCCCCGAGGCGGGCGTGCGCGCCGTGCTCGACTGGCTGCGCCGCGACCCGCGCCTGGCGCGGCTTCAGCACAAGGAATCGTGGTCGCCCACGCCGCCGTTCCACCGCCTCAAGGTGCGCCTCAAGCGCGAGATCGTGACGCTGGGCGTGCCCGGGCTCGATCCCACGCGCACCGTGGGTGAGTACGTGAAGCCGGCCGACTGGAACGCGCTGATCGGCCAGCCCGACGTGCTGCTCATCGACACGCGCAACGACTACGAGGTCAAGATCGGCAGCTTCGAGGGCGCGATCAACCCGGGCATCCGCAGCTTCACCGAACTGCCGGCCTGGCTCGCGCAGCAGCAGGCGCTGCAGGCCGACAAGAAGACCCGCGTCGCCATGTTCTGCACCGGGGGCATCCGCTGCGAGAAGTCCACCGCGCTGCTCCGGATGCAGGGCTTCGAGTCCGTCTACCACCTCGAGGGCGGCATTCTCAAGTACCTCGAAGAGGTCCCGCCCGAGCAGAGCCGCTGGCAGGGCGAGTGTTTTGTGTTCGACGAGCGCGTGAGCGTTGGCCATGGCCTCAGGCCCGGGGCCTCGTCGCTGTGCCGCTCCTGCCGCTGGCCGCTGAGCGACGAGGACCGCCGTTCACCGCTGTACCAGGAAGGGGTGAGCTGTCCGCACTGCCACGCCCAGCGCAGCGACGAGGATCGGGCCCGGCTGGCCGAGCGCCACCGCCAGGTGGAGCTGGCGCGCCGCCGCGGCCGCCCGCACATCGGCTCGGCCGTGCCGCTGCCTCCGCCGCCTCAAGCGGCCCAGACCCAGAACGCGTCGGCGTCCGACTCGCCGACCGACTGAGACGCACCCGCGCGCGCGGCCGTGGCCTCGCCGGGCCGATCACCCAGCACCTGCCGCAGGCGGCGCCCCGCGGGCGACAGCTTGAGCCAGGCGCCCGCGTGCAACAGGGCCTGTTCACACACCTCGGGCTGGGGCGCGCTCAGCCAGCGCGCGGCCGAGGCTGCGGCCATGGCCAGCAGCCGCTTGGCCGTGGAGGGCGGGGCACCGCGCCAGGCGCTCACCATCAGCGCCTGCGCACGCACCGGGTCGCCTTCGAGCAGGGCCAGCGAGGCGTTGACGGCCGTGAGCAGCGCGGTGCGCGATCGTCCCGTCGGGCCCTCGGGGGCCTGCAGCAGGCCGCGCCAGCGCATGAGCGCGTGGCGCGAGCGGGCCTGCAGCGCGGTGTCGATCGCGAACAGCCAGGCGTCGTCGCGGAACCAGATGCCGGCCTGAGAGAGCGCGGGCCAGGCCTTTTCGATCAGGGGGAGGGCGTTCGCGTGCTGGGCGTGCAGCGCCAGCCGCCGCGCCTGCAGCCAGGCGAGCACGGCCTGCGGGCGCGGCTCGTCGCGCGCGGGGTCGGCCCCGAGCGTGGCCACGCAGGCGTCGAGCGTGGGGTGTTCGCCCAGGCGTGCGCTGAGGTCGCCCAGCGTGAGCAGGCACAGCGGGCGGATGCCCGTCCAGCCGCAGCGCTGGGCCAGTTCGTGGGCCCGCTTCATGCGCTGCCAGGCGAGGTTGAGTTCACCGTCTTCGGCGCGGAGCATGCCGCACAGGTTGAGCAGCAGGGCCTGCAGCCCGTCGGTGGCGACGAGGGCGTCGATGCTGGCGTCCAGGCGCTCGATGCCCGCGAGCTCGACCACTTCACCGCCGCTCAGGCGGTGCTCGAGCTGCGACAACAGCCACCAGCGGCGCGCCGCGGAGGTCGGCACCACGTCGCGCGACAGCAGGGCCTGACGCCACCAGTCGGGCGTGTCCACCACCGATTGCGTGGCGCACAACAGGTGCGCGGCCACCGCGGCCGCGCGCTGCGCCCGCACCGGCCAGTGCGGCCGTGCGAGCCGGGCCATGGCGCGCTGCACGCGTGCGGCCACGCCGCGGGTGTCGCCCCGGTGCCATTCGGCCTGGGCGGCCGCGAGATCGGCCCAGGACTCGGTGTCGGAGTCGCCCGTGGCGTGGGCCTGGTCGCGCAGCTGCAGCGCCTGCGAAAGCGCCGCCGGGTCGCCGCGCCACGCGGCCTCCATCACCAGATCGGCCTGCTGGGCCGGCGTGGACTGCACGAGCGGCATGGTCCAAACACTGGACAGCGTGGGCCCGCCGTCGCCCAGGGTGGGCGGCGTGGCGTGCGACAGCGAGGCCAGGCGCTCCCAGCGCATGTCTTCAGAGGCGTCGGACGGGCTCGCAAGCATGTCTTGCAGGCGCACCAGCCAGGCCGCCGACTCGGCCGCGCGCCACACCGCCTGGAACGGCGAGGACGAACTCGCGCGCAGGCGCACCGGCGATGAGGGTTCGATGAGCAGGTCGAGGCAGGCGTCAAACCCCTGGGGCCCTGGCGCCACCTCGCAGCGCGCTTCGGGCGGGCGCAACGGCCCGCGCTCGGGCGGTGTGCCGTGGATGGCGATGCCGTGGCTGTTGAGGGCCCAGGCGCCGAACGCGCCCAATGCCGACGGCAGCCAGGCCGGCGCGCCGGGCATGTTGCGCAGCCGGGG
Organism: Hydrogenophaga crocea; assembly: GCF_011388215.1. Classification (NCBI taxonomy): domain Bacteria; kingdom Pseudomonadati; phylum Pseudomonadota; class Betaproteobacteria; order Burkholderiales; family Comamonadaceae; genus Hydrogenophaga; species Hydrogenophaga crocea. The sequence goes on along the minus strand of NZ_CP049989.1, from coordinate 1,584,528 downwards.
CTCTTCCCAGCTCCAGGCCTTGGCCCCCGAGGGTGCCTGCAGCTCGGCGGGCTCGATGCGCCGGTGCAGCACCTCGCCCACCACGCGGTAGCCCACCCGGTGCACGGTGCGCAATGGCCCGTCGGTGCCGTCGGCCAGGCGCAGTGCCTTGCGCACCTTGAGCACGCTCTGGGCGATCACCGACATGGTCACGAAGCGGTTCGACCAGACGTTGTCGAGCAGCTCTTCCTTGCTCACGACACGGCCGGCGTGGCGCAGGAGGTAGACGAGGAGATCAAAACAGCGCCGCTCCATGGGCCGCACGATGTCTTCGCATCGGAGTTCGCGGCGGTCCGTGCGCAGCACGAACGCGCCGAAGCGGAACTCTTCCGCGGTCCACGCGGCGTCGTGGGACGCGGCGTCGCGGGCATCGCGCCAGCGCCTCGCGCTGCCCCCATTGCTGTGCTTGGGCATGACGGCTTTCCTCACCTGAAAAGGCGATTAAAGCACTGCCAAAGTCGTCAGTTTTTCGTGATCTAGGGGGGTGATATGTACGTCAAAAGTGAATCAGGTCCAGGACGCTTCGAGCATCTCGCGGTAGTCCTCGGGCGTGGCCAGGCGGGGATTCGTCTTGTGGCAGTGATCGGCCAGCGCGCCGTCGATCACGCGATCGAACACGCCCGGGTCCACGCCCATGGCGCGCAGCCCCGGCGGCAGGCCGAGCCGCGCGCCCATATCGCGCACGGCCTCGGCCACATCGCCGATGGATCCAAGACCCATGGCCTCGGCCATGCGCTGGAGGCGCTGCTCTTTCTGCATCGATTCGGTGGCGGCGTTGAAGCCGATCACCGCGGGCAGGAAGACGGCATTGAGCGTGCCGTGGTGCAGGCGGGGGTTGATGCCACCCAGGCTGTGGCTGAGGCTGTGCACACAACCCAGGCCTTTCTGGAACGCCATGGCGCCCTGCATGCTCGCGCTCATCATGTTCAGGCGGGCCTCGCGGTCGTTGCCGTTGCGGGTGGCGCGCTCGATGTGGGCCCAGCCGCGGCGCAGCCCGTCGAGGGCGATGCCGTCGGCCGGCGGGTTGAAAGCCGCGCTCATGAAGGTCTCCATGCAATGGGCGATGGCGTCCATGCCCGTGGCCGCCGTGAGCAGCGGCGGCAGGCCCAGCGTGAGCTCGGGATCGAGCAGGGCGGTGCGGGGCACCAGGTGCCAGCTGTGGAAGCCGAGCTTGCGGCCGTCGTCCACGATGATGATGGCGCCGCGCGCGACCTCGCTGCCGGTGCCTGCGGTGGTGGGCACCGCGATCAGCGGCGGCACGGCGGCCGTGATCCTGGGCGAGCCGCCTTCGATGGTGGCGTAGGTCTTGAGCGGGCCTTCGTGTGTGGCCGCAATGGCCACGCCCTTGGCGCAGTCGATGGCGCTGCCGCCGCCGAGCGCGATCAGGCCGTCGCAGCCTTGCGAGCGGTACAGATCGGCCGCGGCGCGCACCGCGGCCTCGGTGGGGTTGGACGGGGTCTGGTCGAACACCACGGGCCGCAGGCCCGGCAGGGCCGCCAGCAGACGATCGAGCAGGCCCGCGGCCTTCACGCCGGCATCGGTCACCACCAGCGGCCGGCCCATGCCGATGCGCTCGCACTCGGCCTGCAATTGGGCCAGCGCGCCGAAGTCGATGACGATGTTTGTCACGTACAGGATCTGGGGCATGGGTGTCTCCGGTTATGTTTCGGGCTTCGCCGCGCACTATAGGCAAGCCGCCCGCGAAGGCGGTCGCCCAAAAGACAAAGCACGCATGTCCCACCCCCGTCCACCGCGCCATCGGCTCACGCCGGCCATGCGCGGCCTCATCGAGCGCATCGAGCGCGCCGGCTACCCGCCGTTCCACACCCTCGCGCCCCACGAGGCGCGCGCGGCCTACGCGCAAAGCGCGGGCGTGCTCGACGTGCGGCCCGCACCCTTGCCGCGCGAGACCGCACTCGAGATTTCCACGCGCGACGGCGCACGCCTGCCCGCCAGGCTCTATGCGCCCGAGGCCGATGCGGCCCTGCCGGTCCTGCTCTACTTCCATGGCGGCGGCTTCACCATCGGCAGCGTGGCCACGCACGAGCCGCTGTGCCGCACCCTGGCCCACGGCGCGGGCTGCGCGGTGGTGTCGGTCGACTACCGCCTGGCCCCCGATGCGAAGTTTCCGACCGCGGTGCACGACGCCTGGGACAGCCTGCAATGGCTGCGCGCTCAGGCCGCGGCGCTCGGGCTGGACGCGGCCCGCATCGCGGTGGGCGGGGACAGTGCCGGCGGCACGCTGAGCGCCGTGACCGCGATCGCCGCGCGCGATGCCGGTCAGACCCTGGCGCTGCAACTGCTGTTCTACCCGGGCTGCGCGGGCCACCAGGACACGCCCTCGCACCACAGCTTCGCGCATGGCTACCTGCTGGACGAACCGCAGATCAGCTACTTCTTCGGCCATTACCTGCGCGACGCGCGTGACCGCGACGACTGGCGTTTTGCCCCGCTCGACGGCCGCGACGCCGACGGCCAGACACGCGACCTCGAGGGCGTGGCGCCGGCCTGGGTGGGCCTGGCCGAGTGCGATCCGCTCACCGACGAGGGCATTGCCTACGCCGACCGCCTGCGGCTCGCGGGCGTGCCGGTCGATCTCGAGATCTACGCGGGCGTGGTGCACGGCTTCATCCAGTTCGGCCGCGCCATTCCCGAAGCCCTCAAAGCCCACCACGACGCGGCGCGCGCGCTGCGCCGCGCCTTTTCCGGAGAAGCCTGACATGCCGCAACACCAACGCCAGGACTTCCGCCTGTTCCACCGCCTGCGCGTGCGCTGGGCCGAGGTGGACATGCAGAAGATCGTGTTCAACGCGCACTACCTGATGTACTTCGACACCGCCATCACCGACTATTGGCGCGCGTTGGGCATGCCGTACGAAGAAGGCATGGCCAGCCTGGGCGGCGACCTGTACGTCGTGAAGGCCACGGTGGAATTCCACGCCTCGGCGCGCATGGACGACCAGCTCGACGTGGCGCTCAAATGCTCGCGCGTGGGCAACAGTTCGCTGAGCTTTCACGGGGCCATCTTCCGCGGCGACGAGCACCTCATCAGCGGTGAGCTGGTCTACGTGTTCGCCGACCCGGCCACGCAGACCTCACGGCCGGTGCCGGCCGCGCTGCGCGAGCTGCTTCAGGCCTTCGAGGCGCGCGAGGACGTGCTCGAACTGCAGGTCGGCAGCTGGGACCAGCTCGGTGACGGCGCGGCCGGCCTGCGGCGCGCGGTGTTCGTGCAGGAGCAGGGCATCCCGCTCGAACTCGAGATGGACGCGGCCGACGCCACCGCCGTGCATGCCGTGGCACGCAACCGTCTGGGCCAGGTGGTGGGCACGGGCCGGCTGCTGCAGGCCGAACCGGGTGTGGGCAAGATCGGCCGCATGGCGGTGCACCGCGTGCTGCGCGGCAGCAGCGTTGGCCGGCGCGTGCTGCTCGCGCTGATGGAAGCGGCGCGCGCGCGCGGCGACCGCGAGGTGGTGCTGCATGCGCAGCGCAGCGCGGTGGGCTTCTACGACCGGCTGGGCTTTCAGGCGCGCGGCGAGCCGTTCCAGGAGGCCGGCATCGAGCACCTGGAGATGGTCAAGCCACTGTGAAGGCCTCGCGCCGGTGCCGATCGGCCGCGAGCACGGGCCGATCGCTGCCGGGGCCGTGGGTCCATTCGTCCACCTGCAGAACGCCGCTCGAGTGCCAGCGCAGCAGGGTGCTGCTGCGCGTGCCGTAGCGGCGCTCGGGCATGCGCACGAAGGGGCTGGACAGCGCCCGCTCGATCGCCAGCGGCACGCCCGATTGCGGCAGCTCGGCGTCGTCGGCGTGACGGGTGTCTGTGAGGGCATCGGCCAGCACCGGCTCGGCCGCATGGGGTTCGGCCAGCGCCTGCCGCAGCGCCTCGGCCAGCCGCCGGGCCTTGGGCCAGGGCGTGTCGAGCGTGGCGTTGGACAGCGTGTGCACGCCCGCGGACAGCGGCGCGAGGTGCAGCCGCACCGCCTGTGTCTCGGACGGGGGGGCGTGCGGCTGGGCGGGGTCGCGGTTGCTCAACCAGTGCCAGCGGCCGCGGCGCAGGTCGCCCACCACGAGGTTGAAGCCGCCGTAGCGCTCGGCTTCCAGACCGTCGGCGAAACCCTCGGCGTCGGCGCGCGAGTCCAGCCAGCGCGAGACCAGTTCGCCGCGGCTGCGGTCGCCGCGCTCCAGGCCGGGCTGGCGCACGTTGGTGAGCCAGGCCACGCGGCCGCCGGGCGTGAGGCCCATCCAGGTGCCACCCTCGCGCAGGTCGCGGCCCGCGACCACGTCGGCGCCGCCCTCGAGGCGCCAGCGCTGCAGCGGCGCGGTCGGTCGCGCGAAATGCTCGTCGCGGTTGGCCGCCACCAGCAGCGGGCAGTCGGCGGCGGCATCGATCGCGAAGGCGATCAGGCACATGGCGCGTCAGATGTCGTCGGCCAGGGGATAAGGCAGGGGCAGCACCGTGAGGCGGGCCTCGCCCGCGCGCAGCGGCTGGCCATCGCCCGAGCTGGTCTGCATGGACACGATGGCGCGCCAGCCGCCCGCGGGATCGGGCGCGGCCTGCACCACGGTGCCGGTGGGCTGCTCGGCGTCGCTCGGGTGGAACACCTCCTGGCCCGCCTGCACCGCCGCGCTGGCCTGCACCACGTAGGCGCGGCGCTTGAGCGTGCCGCGGAACTGGCTGCGCGCCACCACCTCCTGGCCCGGGTAACAGCCCTTCTTGAAGTTCACGCCGCCGAGCGACTCGTAATTGAGCATCTGGGGCACGAAGGCCTCGACCACGGGCTGGGTGAGCGTGGCCACGCCGCTGGCGGCATCGAGGTAGGCCCAGCGCGCGGGGTCGAGCGCCTGCCCCGCAGGGGCGCTGCCGGCCGGGCCCACCCAGAGCGCGCGCGGCGTGCCATCGGCGGGGTACAGGCGCACCAGGTTCGCCTCACCGTCGGCCCACTGGCTCCAGGGGCTGGCGGGCAGGGCGGCCGGCACGGCATCGCCCGCCAGGCCGTACACGGCGTGCGCCTCGCTCGCGTCGCTGAGCTTCACCTTGGCGCGCAACACGAACATCTGCAGCCGCTTGAGCGTGGCCGCGAGCAGGTCGCGGCTGCACACCAGCAGCACGCGGTCGTGTGCGCGCTTGAAGGCCACGAAGCTCGCGAGCATGCGGCCCTTGGCCGTACAGAAGGCTGCCAGCCGCGCCTCGGACAGGCCGAGCAGGGCAAAGTCCTGCGTGAGCTGGCCTTGCAGGAAGCGGGTCGCCTCCTCGCCTTCCGCGGCGATCACGCCCAGCGAGGGCAGGGCGGCGGCGCCATGCAGGGCGGTCGGCGCGGGGCGGGCGGTGTCGGGGGCGGGAAGGGTGGTCATGCGTTCGATGAGGGGTGGAAAGTCCGTGATCGGTGGCGGGGACCGCCGCAGGACTGATCGGGCGTGCGAATTATCATGACGGGCTTCGCACGCCGTCGCTGCCCGGCGCATTTTCCCTGCCGACAACAAGTTCTCGATGCGCGTTTTCCGAATCCTGGTGGTCTACCCGCTGCTGCTGCTCGGCATCGCCTACATGCTGGGCCAATGGTGGGTGCTCAAGCCGCTCACGCTGCCCGCGTCGGCCAGCGCCGAGGCGCCGCTGGTCTTCGAGATCCCGCCTGGCAGTTCGGCGCGGCAGTCGGCGCAACGCATCGCGGACGCGGGGGTCGACGTGATGCCCGACCTGCTGTTCGCCTGGTTCCGGCTCTCGGGCGACTCGCGCGAGATCAAGGCCGGCGTGTACGAGATCGCGCCGGGCACCACCCCGCGGCAACTGCTGGGCAAGCTCGTGCGCGGCGAGCAGGCGCTGCGCAACGCCCAGATCATCGAAGGCCTCACGGCGCGCCAGGCGATCGACGCCCTGCGCGAATCGCCCGACCTCACGAACGACCTCAAGGACCTGAGCCTGGAGCAGGTGATGGAGCGCCTGGGCCTGCCTGGCGTGCACCCCGAGGGCCGTTTCTTTCCCGACACCTACCGGGTGGTCAAGAACGCCCCTGTCTCCAGCGTGCTGCGCCAGGCGGCGCGGGCCATGGACCAGCGCCTGGCCCAGGCCTGGGAGAAACGCGACCCCTCGTCGCCGCTGCGCTCACCCGAAGAAGCCCTGATCCTCGCGAGCATCATCGAGAAGGAGACCGGCCGCGACGCCGACCGCGCCCGCGTGGCCGGCGTGTTCAGCAACCGGCTGCGCATCGGCATGCGGCTGCAGACCGACCCCAGCGTGATCTACGGCCTGGGCGATCGCTTCGATGGCAACCTGCGCCGTGCCGACCTCGGCACCGACACGCCCTACAACACCTACACCCGCGCCGGCCTGCCGCCGACGCCGATCGCGCTGCCCGGCATGGCCTCGCTGATGGCGGCCGTTCAACCGGCCAGAACCAGTGCGCTGTATTTCGTCGCGCGCGGCGACGGCTCCAGCCAGTTCAGTGCCACGCTGCCGGAACACAACGCAGCGGTGCGCCGCTTCCAGCTGGGCCGCTGATCCGCATGACCCTCACCTCAGCCGGTCTGTTCATCACGTTCGAAGGCATCGATGGCGCGGGAAAGTCCACGCACATCGAGGCCCTTGCACGCGCCTTCGAAGCCCGGGGACGGCGCGTGGTGCTCACGCGCGAGCCCGGCGGCACGCCGCTGGCCGAGAAGCTGCGCGCCCTCGTGCTCAACGACCCCATGGACCCGCTGTGCGAAAGCCTGCTGGTGTTCGCGGCGCGGCGCGACCACCTGGTGCAGGTGATCGAGCCCGCGCTGGCCGAGGGCGCCGTGGTGCTCTGCGACCGCTTCACCGACGCCACCTTCGCCTACCAGGGCCATGGCCGCGGCTTCGACCTCGCGGTGCTCGGCCAGCTCGAACGCTGGGTGCAGCAGGGCGAGGGCGGCGGGCTTCGTCAGCCCGACCTCACGGTGTGGTTCGACCTGCCCGCGGCCGTGGCCGCCGAACGCCTGGTGGCTGCGCGCGTGCCCGACCGCTTCGAATCCCAGCCGCAGGCCTTCTTCGAACGCGTGGCGCAGGGCTATGCGGCGCGCGCGGTGCAGCACCCCGGGCGCTTCGCGCGCATCGACGCCGACCAGCCGCGCGAAGCCGTGGCCCTCGCGGTGCATCAGGCTTTCGTCCAGCGCGGCTGGCTGTCACCCCCATGAGCGCCCCGGCGGTTCTCGCCCCCTGGCTGCAGGCCCAGCTGCAGGCGGTGCTCGCCCAGCGCGGGCACGCGGTGCTGCTCGCGGGCCCTTCGGGTCTGGGCCAGTACGAGCTGGCGCTGGCGCTGGCGCGCGCCTGGCTGTGCGAGCGGCCCGGCCCGCAAGGCGCCTGCGGCGAATGCACGAGCTGCCACGCCATCGACGTGCGCACCCATGCCGACCTCTGCGTGCTGATGCCCGAAACCCTGTGCCTCACGCTGGGCTGGCCGCTCGGCGAGAGCGAACAGCGCGAGATCGACGAGAAAAAGCGCAAGCCCAGCCGCTTCATCCGCGTCGAGGCCGCACGGCAGGCCGTGGCCTTCACGCAGACCACCAGCGCGCGCGGTGGCCAGCAGGTGGTCATGGTCTACCCGGCCGACCGCCTCAACATCGAGGCCGCGAACACCTTGCTCAAGACACTCGAAGAGCCCGCGCCCGGCGTGCGCTTCGTGCTCGCCACCGAGGCCGCGCACCAGTTGCTGCCCACGATCCGCAGCCGCTGCCAGACCGTGCAACTGGGCTGGCCCGGGGCCGAAGAGGGCATGGCCTGGCTGCAGGCCCAGGGCGGCCTGAACGCCGCGGCGGCGTTTGCCTGGTGGCACGCCTCGGGCGGACGCCCCGACATGGCGCTGACGCTGTCGCGCAGCGGGCTCACGCCCGAGCAGTGGCTCAAGCTGCCGCAGTCGCTGGCGCGCGGCGACTGGAGCGCGCTGGCCGAACACCCACCCGCGGCCCAGCTCGACGTGCTGCAAAAGCTCTGCCACGACCTCATGGCGCGCGCGGCCGGCGCGCCGTCGCGCTTCTTTCCGCAGGAGCACCTGCCGCCGCCGCCGCCCTGGCGGGTGCTGGCCCTGTGGTCGCGCGAGCTGCTGCTGGCGGCGCGCAGCGTCGAACACCCCTACCAGCCCGGGCTGCTGCAAGAGGCCTGGGCCGCACGCGCCCGCGAAGCCCTGAACGCCGCCCGTCGTTGAAACGTGTCCGATCGTGACCCAGTGCCGAGACAAGGCCCGGGTCTGCGGCTTGAATCCCCGCAATGCCCCGGAGCCGAGCCTTTAAACTACCCCCATGAGTACCAATCCGAGCACCGCTGCGGCCCGTCCGAGCGTGATTCAGCTCTCGATCAAGGAGAAGGCCGCGCTCTACGCCGCCTACGTGCCCTTGTTCGCCGATGGCGGCATCTTCATCCCCTCGTCGCGCGACTACCGCCTGGGTGACGACGTGTACGTGCTGCTGAGCCTGCCCGACGACCCGCAGCGCTACCCGGTGGCCGGCAAGGTGGCCTGGGTCACGCCCGCCAAGGCACAGGGCGGCCGCACCCAGGGCGTGGGCATCCGTTTCCCGTCGGACGAAAAATCCCGCCAGCTCAAGATCAAGATCGAAGAAATCCTGGGCACCAGCCTGGCTTCCGACCGCCAGACGCAGACGCTCTGACCTCGCGCGCCTTCAGGACAACGCCTCGCCGCCCCGGGCCGCGAGGCGTTTTTCATGGATCATTCCCCGATGTTCACCGACTCGCACTGCCACCTGAGCTTTCCCGAGCTGCACAGCCAGCTCCCCCAGATCCTCGACGCCATGAGCGCCGCGCGCGTGGACCGTGCGCTGTGCATCTGCACCACGCTCGAAGAGTTCGACACCGTCCACCGGCTCGCCCTCGAACACGACCGCCTGTGGGCCACCGTGGGCGTGCACCCCGACAACGAAGACGTGCGCGAGCCCACGCTCGATGACCTGCTGGCCGGCGCGGCGCGGCCGCGCGTGGTGGGCATCGGCGAAACCGGGCTCGATTACTACCGCCTGGGCGAGCGCACCCTGGCCGACATGGAATGGCAGCGCGAGCGCTTTCGCGTGCACATCCGCGCCGCGCGCCAGACCGACCTGCCGCTGGTGATCCACACGCGCTCGGCCTCGGACGACACGCTGGCGATCCTGCGCGAGGAGGGCGGCTTCGGCGGCGCCGGCGACTTGCCCCACGCGCGCGGCGTGTTCCACTGCTTCACCGAAACCGCGGCTGTGGCCCGCGCCGCGCTCGACCTCGACTTCTGCATCTCGTTCTCGGGCATCCTGACCTTCCGCAACGCCGCCGAGCTGCGCGACACCGCGCGCCTGGTGCCGCTGGACCGGCTGCTGATCGAGACCGACAGCCCCTACCTGGCCCCGGTGCCCCACCGCGGCAAGACCAACACCCCCGCGCTGGTGCCGCACGTGGCGCAGCAGGTGGCCGAGATCCACGGCGTGAGCGTGGAACGCGTGGCCGAGGCCTCGACCGCCAATTTCCTGCGCCTTTTCAACCGCGTGCGGCCCGCCACGGGCGCCGAATAAACCTCATGTTCTGCGTGAAAAACATGAAAAAGCGCGATGTTCTGAAAGCCTTTTTGGCGCTATCCGTTGCCCCAGCGGCGTTCGCCGCCGCCTACGACGACTTCTTCACCGCGATCAAGCGCGACGACACCAGCGCCTTGCTGCTGCTGCACCTGCGCGGGTTCGACCTCAACACCCTGGATCCGAACGGCCAGCACGCGCTGTACCTGGCGCTGCGCGACGGGGCCGAGCGGGTGGCGGCCTATCTGCTGAACCAGCCCGACGTGAAGGTCGAGTACCGCAACGCCAAGGACGAGTCGCCGCTGATGATGGCCGCGCTCAAGGGCCGGCTGGCGCTTGCGAAAAAGCTCATCGAGCGCGAGGCCGAGGTCAACAAGCCGGGCTGGGCGCCGCTGCATTACGCCGCCACGAACCCGGGGGAGGGCAGCGTCGCGATGGTGGACCTGCTGCTCGAGCACCACGCCTACATCGATGCACAGTCGCCCAACGGCAGCACCCCGCTCATGATGGCCGCGCTCTACGGGCATGCGCGCGTGGTGAAGCTGCTGCTCGACTCAGGCGCCGACCCGCTGCTCAAGAACGAGCAGGGCCTGACCGCCATCGATTTCGCGCGCCGTGCGAGCCGCGATGCCGTGGCCGCGACGATTGCCGCCGCGGTGCGCGCCCAGCAACCGGCGGGCCGCTGGTAGCCGCTCCGGGCGCCTGAAAACTTCGCGCAAACTTAAGGCGCGGCGTAGGTGAATCCCACATGGCGGTGGCTTCACCGGATGACGACAATCCCAGGCTTTGCATCCCCGAGGAGACGTCGTGCAATTCAGAAGCCAGAAAGACTTCGTGTCGGGTCTGCTGTTCACCGCCGTGGGCATTGCCTTCGCGGTGGGCGCAACCAACTTCGACATCGGTGGGGCCGCCCGCATGGGCCCCGGTTACTTCCCGCTGTTGCTGGGCATCGTGCTGGCCCTGCTGGGCGTGCTGGTCACGCTGCAGTCCTTCAGGCGCAGCGCGGCCCAGGACAAGATCGACAACATCGCCTGGCGCCCCCTGGTCTTCATCCTGCTCGCCAACCTCGCGTTCGGCGTGCTGCTCGTGGGTCTGCCGTCGGTGGGCCTGCCGCACTTCGGTCTGATCGTCGCGATCTACGCGCTGGTGATCATCTCGGGCTATGCCCGGCCCAACAGCAGCCTCAAGGAATCGGTCGTGCTGGCCACCATCCTGGCCGTCGGCAGCTACGTGGCTTTCGTTTACGCCCTCAACCTTCAGTTCCCGGTGCTGCCGTGGTTCCTGGGCCAGTGATCTCGGAGACATAACAACATGGACCTGATCCAAAACCTGTCATTGGGCTTCAGCGTCGCCTTCACGGCGCAGAACCTGCTCTACGCCTTCGTGGGCTGTCTGCTGGGCACCCTGATCGGCGTGCTGCCGGGCCTGGGCCCCGTGGCCACCATCGCCATGCTGCTGCCCGTCACTTACGGCCTGGAGCCGGTGTCGGCGCTGATCATGCTGGCCGGCATCTACTACGGCGCCCAGTACGGGGGCTCCACCACGGCCATTCTGGTCAACCTGCCCGGTGAGTCTTCGTCGGTGGTGACGGTGCTCGACGGCTACCAGATGGCGCGCCGGGGCAGGGCGGGTCCTGCCCTGGCCGCTGCGGGCATCGGCTCGTTCTTTGCGGGCTGCGTGGGCACCCTGGTGCTGGCCGCCTTCGCGCCGCCGCTCACCGAGGTTGCCCTGAGCTTCGGCCCCGCCGAGTACTTCGCACTCATGATCCTGGGCCTGATCGGCGCCGTGGTGCTGGCCTCGGGCTCGCTGATCAAGGCGCTGGCCATGATCGTGCTGGGTCTGCTGCTGGGCCTGGTCGGCACCGACATCAACTCCGGCGTCGCGCGCTTCTCGTTCGACGTGCCCGAACTCACCGACGGCATCAACTTCGTCGTGGTGGCCATGGGCATCTTCGGCTACGGCGAGATCATCGCCAACCTGGCGCAGGACGAGTCCGAGCGCGAGGTGTTCACGGGCAAGGTCACCGGCATCTTCCCGACCGCCGAAGACTTCAAACGCATGTTCCCGGCCATGATCCGCGGCACGGCGCTCGGTTCGGCGCTCGGCATCCTGCCCGGCGGCGGCGCGCTGCTGTCGTCCTTCGCGGCCTACACGATCGAGAAGAAGACCAAGCTCAAGCCCGGTGAACTGCCGTTCGGCCAGGGCAACATCCGCGGTGTGGCGGCGCCCGAGTCGGCCAACAACGCCGGCTCGCAGACCTCGTTCATTCCGCTGCTGACGCTGGGCATTCCGCCCAACGCCGTGATGGCGCTGATGGTGGGTGCCATGACCATCCACAACATCCAGCCCGGCCCGCAGGTGATGACCAGCAACCCGGACCTGTTCTGGGGCCTGATCGCCTCGATGTGGATCGGCAACGCGATGCTGATCATCCTGAACCTGCCCCTGATCGGGATGTGGATCAAGCTGCTGACCGTGCCTTACAAGTGGCTGTACCCGGCCATCGTGCTGTTCTGCGCCATCGGTGTGTTCTCGACCAACAACAACAGCTTCGACATCTGGATGGTGGCGGCCTTCGGCCTCATCGGCTACGTGTTCATCAAGCTCGGTTGCGAACCTGCGCCGCTGCTGCTGGGCTTCATCCTGGGCCCGATGATGGAAGAGTACCTGCGCCGTGCGCTGCTGATTTCGCGCGGCGACTGGTCGGTGTTCGTCACGCGCCCGATCTCGGCCTCGCTGCTGGCCGCTGCCGTGCTGCTGCTCGTGATCGTGCTGCTGCCGGCCGTGAAGAAGAAGCGCGAGGAAGCCTTCGTCGAGGAATGACGGGCTGAGTCAAGCCCCGACCAGCTGGCCTGGTCGGGGCTTTTATTGGGGCTCATGACATTCCACGATGTATATTATGTAAATATAAGGAGGAACCATGGCAAATGGCCCCGACGTCCCTCAGCTCACCACCGCCAGCACCACGTCCGACGCCTTCACCAGCGCCGTGACGGCCGCGCCCGGCTTGAGGCCAAGTTCCGCCACCGCCGTCTGCGGCACCACGGCCACCACCTCGAGCGCCCCGTCCACGCCAGCCGCATCCGGCGTGCGCACGATGACCTCGGCGTTCACCGCGCCCGGCGTCACCCGCACCACCGTGCCGGCCAGGCGGTTGCCGGCCGACACCCGCGCGGTTTCCAGGTCAACCGCCAGCAACACGGCCGACGACTTCACGAGCGCGATCACCGGCAGCTGCGGCTTCAGGCCCAGCGCCCCGGTGCTGTCGCGCGTGACCATGGCCGACAGGCGCTGGCCACCCGGCAGGCGCAGTTCCACCTCGTCGTTGACCGCACCGCTGTGCACGGCCGTGACCTCGCCCAGCCACTGGTTGCGCGCACTGGTTTTCATGTTCAACACCTTCAACATCGAGAACGGCTGCTCCAGGTCCATCGCGTCCTGTTCGAGCAGCTGCAGGAATCGCTGGTGCACCGCTTGCACCTGGGCGTAGCGCTCCACCAGACGCTGGCCATAGGCCGTGAGCAGCGTGGAGCCGCCGCCGCGCCCGCCCGTCACGCGCTCGACCACGGGTGTGCGCGAGCGCTGGTTCATGGTGTCGATGGCGTCCCAGGCGGCCTTGTAGCTCATGCCGAAGGCTTTGGCGGCCTGCGTGATGGAGCCGTGCTTGGCCACCGCGCGCAGCAGCGCGATGCGGCCCTGCCCCGCCACGTTCGCCCCGTCCATGGACAGCCACAACGCGCCGTGCACCTGCAGCCGCTGCTTGCCCCGGTTTTTTTTCGTCGCCATCGCCGCCCCTGCGCTGATTGGAATCCGAGCGTATCAGCGCGCCGGTGCCGCCACGCGGCCCGCGTCGAGGCACACCACGTCTTCGGCCAGCGCGCGCACGTCATCGTCGTCGTGCGTGATCACGAGCATGGGCAGTTGCAGCGTCGTCTGCAGCGCCTTGAGCTCGTCGCGCAGGCGCTCGCGCAGACCTTTGTCGAGCGCGGCGAAGGGCTCGTCGAGCAGCAGCGCGGCGGGCTGCGACACCAGCGCGCGCGCCAGCGCCGTGCGCTGGCGCTGGCCGCCCGAGATCTGGTGCGGGTAATGGCCGGCCACGCCGCCCAGGTCGAAGCGGTCGATCCAGTGGTCCACCGCATCGCTGCGCACGCCACGCGGCGGGTTGCGCAGGCCGCGGCTCAGCGCGAAGGCCAGGTTCTGGCGCACCGTGAGGTGCGGGAACAGCGCGTAGTCCTGGAACATGTAGGCCAGCCGGCGCTGCTGCGGGCTCAGGTTCAGGCCCTGCGCGCTGTCGAACAGCGTGCGCCCGGCCACCGCCACGCGGCCCGCGTCGGGCGCCGCGATGCCCGCGACCAGACGCAGCGTCTGCGTCTTGCCCGCACCCGACGGGCCGAACAGCACCACACGCCGGGCGTGCGAGAGAAACGCGAGGTCGATCTGGAACACCGAATCGCCCTGCCGCAAACGCTTGCGCAGTGCGATGTCCCAGACCGGTTGAGGCGCGGCGTTGACGGGTGCCATGGCTCAGCCCCGGCTCGCCACACGGCCCGGCGCGAGCCGCCCCGCCGCGAGCAGCACCGCCATGCAGGTGAGGGACGTGACGGCCACGAGGAAGTTGGCGGTGTGGTCCTGGCCGGCCTGCACCGCCTCGTAGACCGCGATCGACAGCGTCTGCGTCTTGCCCACGATGCTGCCCGCCACCATGAGCGTGGCGCCGAACTCGCCGAGCGCGCGCGCGAACGCCAGCAGCAGGCCCGCCAGAATGCCGCGCCACGCCAGGGGCAGCGTGACCCGGAAGAACAACGCCCCCTCGCCCACCCCGAGCGTGCGCGCGGCGTCCTCGAGTTGCGGGTCCACGGTTTCAAAGGCCGCGCGCGCGGCCTTGAACACCAGCGGAAACGACACGATGGTGGCCGCGATGATGGCCGCCTCTGCGGTGAAGATGAGGCGGATGCCGAAGTGCTGCAGCAGCCACGCGCCCAGCACGCCTTGCGTGCCGATGACCACCAGCAGGTAATAACCCAGCACCGTGGGCGGCATCACCATGGGCAGGGTGAGCGCGGCGTCGAGCACGTCGCGCCCCGGGAAGCGGCCGCGCGCGAGCGCGAAGCCCACGGCTGTGCCCAGCACCAGGTTGATGGCCGTGGCCCAGCCCGCCACCTGCAGGGTGAGGGCGAGCGGCGTCCAGGCCTCGGTCACGGTCGCGCGGCCTCAGGGCTTGCCGAAGCCGTGGCGCGCCAGCACGGCCTGCGCCGCGGGCGTGAGCAGGAACGCCACGAAGCGCTCGCCCATGGCCGCGTTCGGGCCGGCCGTGAGCGGCGCCACCGGGTACAGGATGGGCTTGGCCGTGGGCACCGTGAAGGCCACGCGCACCTTGTCGGGCATCAGCGCCGCGTCGGTGGCGTAGACAAAGCCCGCGTCGACCTCGGCGCGTTGAACGTAATCGAGCGCCTGGCGCACGTTGGTGGCGCCCACCATGCGGGCTTCGATCGCCCTCCACTGCCCTGCCGCTTCGAGCACGCCCTTGGTGTAGCGGCCCACGGGCACGCTGGCCGGCAGGCCGATGGCGATGCGCGCGTAGCCGGGCTGGGCCAGATCGGCCAGCGACGCCGGCGTGCGCGGGCTGTTGGCGGGCACGATCACCACGAGGCGGTTGGACACGAAGTCGCGCCGCTGCGAGGCCCGCACGAGCCCCCGCGCCTGGGCCTGGTCCATGGTGTCCTGGTCGGCGCTTGCGAACACGTCGACCGGCGCGCCCTTGGCCATCTGCTGCAGCAGCACGCCCGAAGCCGCGAAGTTGTATTGCACCCGGGTGCCGGGGTTCGCGGCCTCGAACAGCGGCGCGATGTCGCGCAAGGCGTTGCTGAGGCTGGCGGCGGCCGACACCGTGAGGTCGGCGGCCTGCACCCCCAGGGCCAGGCCGGCGCCGAACACGAGAGAAAGGCCGCGGATCAGGGGCACGCGCATGGGACGGTGGAATGGCAGACGGTGAAGGGGGAAAAGCGTTGTATCCAAGTATATATAACGCTTGATGGCATTTTTCTTGCGAAGTCCCTCGGTGCTGGTGCCACTTCGGCCCGCGCGCGGTCGGTAGAAACACCAGCCAGCGGCCCCGGCCCCCCCGTTTTCACAGACCTACAATCGCCCCACTTTCCATCACCGGGGCCCAAGGCCTCATCACCGGAACCTCGTCATGAAACAGCTCCTGATCACCACCACCCTGATCGCCGCCGCCGCCCTGGTGGCCTGCGGCAAGAAGGAAGAAGCCGCTCCGGCGCCTGCGCCCGCCCCGGCCGCCGCCGCCCCTGCCCCGGCCGCCGAACTGCCCGAGCTCAAGGTCGCGATCGACCCCACCTACGAGCCCTTCACCTTCAAGACCCCCGACGGCAAGCCCACCGGCTTCGACGTGGACATCGCCGAAGCCATCTGCAACGAGATCAAGCGCAAGTGCACCTACGTCGAACAGGTGTGGGACAGCATGATCCCCGGCCTGCAAGCCAAGAAGTACGACGTGATCGTCAGCTCCATGACCATCACCGACGAGCGCCTGCAGGTGGTCGACTTCAGCGACAAGTACTACTTCACGCCCAGCCGCATCGTCGTGAAGAAGGAAACCCCCTACACCGACAACGCCTCCCTCAAGGGCAAGAAGATCGGCGTGCTCAAGGGCAGCACGCAAGAGAAGTACGCGCTGGGTGAGCTCAAGACCGTGGGCGCGAACATCGTGCCCTACGAGGCCCAGGACCAGGTCTACCTCGACATCAAGTCGGGCCGCCTCGACGGCACCGTGGCCGACCAGGTCGAGGTCAACGGCGGCTTCCTGAGCAAGCCCGAAGGCGCCGGCTACGGCTTCGTGGGCCCGGTGCTCGACGATCCCAAGTACTTCGGCACCGGCGTGGGCGTGGCCATGCGCAAGGGCGAAACCGAGCTCAAGACCGCGGTCAACAACGCCATCAAGACCATCCGCTCCAACGGCGTCTACGACACCGTCGCCAAGAAGTACTTCGACTTCGACGTGTACGGCAAGTAAGCCGAGCGGATCTTGTCCGGCTACTACCTGCTGATCCTGCAGGGCGCCCTCCTCACGGTGGGCGTCTCGCTGGCCTCCCTCGCGGTGGCCATCGTGCTGGGCCTGGCGGGCGCGGCAGCCAAGCTCTCGGGCCGCCCGCCCTTCGTGGTGCTGGCCACGGTCTACACCACCGTGGTGCGCGGCGTACCCGAACTGGTGCTCATGCTGCTGATCTTCTACGGCGGCACCATCGGCCTGAACCACCTGCTCGCGGCCTTCGGCAGCCAGCGCTCGGTCGACATCAATCCCTTTCTCGCCGGGGTGCTCACCATCGGCTTCATCTACGGCGCCTACATGACGGAGACCTTCCGCGGCGCCATCCTCGCCATTCCGCGCGGGCAGATGGAAGCCGCCTGGGCCTTCGGCATGGGGCCGCTGCGCACCTTCCTGCGCATCACGCTGCCGCAGATGGTGCGCTACGCCATTCCCGGCTTCACCAACAACTGGCTGGTGCTGATCAAGACCACGGCGCTCGTGAGCCTGATCGGCCTGCACGAAATGACCTACCTGGCCAAGCAGGCCAGCTCGGCCACGCGCGAACCGTTCACCTTCTTCCTGTTCGCCGCCGCGCTGTTCCTGGTCTACACCTCGGTGTCGCTGTGGGCACTGCGCTGGGTCGACCGCCGCTTCAGCCTCGGCGTCAAGCGCGGCACCGTCTGAGGCCCCACACGCATGCGCTGGGACGTCATCTTCCAGGCCAAGCACCTCGCGCTGTACGCGCAGGGCGCGGCCACCACGCTGAGCCTGCTGCTGGCCTCGCTGCTCATCGGCGCGGTGCTGGCGCTGGTGTTCGCGATCGCGCTCACGCAGGGGCCGCGGCCGCTGCGCTGGCTGGTCGGGGCCTACACCTACGTGATCCGCGGCACGCCGTTGCTGATCCAGGTCTACCTCATCTACTACGGGCTCGCGCAGCTCGAATGGATCCAGGCGCGCTGGGACGCGGTCTGGCCCTGGATCTACTTCAAGGACGCGTTCTTCTGCATCCTGCTTGCGTTCAGCCTGAACACGGCGGGCTACACCGCCGAAATGCTCGCGGGCTCGATCCGCGAAACCGCGGCCGGCGAGATCGAGGCCGCGCAGGCCATGGGCATGGGCCGATGGCTCGCGCTGCGCCGCATCGTGCTGCCCAGCGCCATCCGCCGCACCCTGCCCGCCTACAGCAACGAGGTGGTCATGATGCTGCACAGCACCAGCCTCGCGAGCGCGGTGCCCGCCATGCTCGACATCACCGCCGCCGCGAGCCGCATCTACTCCGACTTCTACCTGCCCTTCGAGGCCTACCTGTTCGCGGCCGGCATCTACCTCACCATCACTTTCAGCCTGGTGGGGCTGTTCAAGCTGGGCGAACGCCGCCTGCTCGCGCACCTGGCGCCGCGCACGCACTGACGCCGGCCGGCACCGAGGACACCGCCCCATGCGCCGCACCGAACACCCCTTGCTGAGCCCGAGCCTGGGCGTGCAGAAGACCCTGGTGTCGTTCCACGCCGGCGACCCCGCAGCGCGGCCCAAGGTCTACCTGCAGGCCAGCCTGCACGCCGAAGAACTGCCCGGCATGCTGGTGGCCCACCACCTGCGCACCGCACTCGAGCAGGCCGAGCGCGAGGGACGCATGCGCGGCCAGTTGGTGCTGGTGCCCGCGGCCAACCCCATCGGCCTGGCGCAGCGGCTCGACCACAAGGCCATGGGCCGTTTCGAGTTCGACACCGCGCAGAACTTCAACCGCCACTACCCCGACCTCGCGGCCGCGGTGTTCGACACCGTGCGCGAGCGCCTCGGCCCCGACGGCGCGGCCAACGTGGCCCTGGTGCGCCAGGCCGTGACCGACTGGCTCGCCGCCTGGTCGCCCAAGACCGAACTCGAGAGCCTGCGCCGCCAGCTGCTGCAGCTCGCGCACGACGCCGACGTGGTGCTCGACATGCACTGCGACTGGGAAGCCGTGATGCACCTGTACGCCGAAGGTGCGTGCTGGCCGCCGCTGGAGCCGCTGGCCTGGCTGCTGGGCTGCCGGGCCGTGCTGATCGCGCGCGACTCGGGCGGCGGGCCGTTCGACGAATGCCTGTCGGGCCTGTGGTGGCAGCTCGCCGAGCGGCTGCAGGCCGCGGGCATCCAGCACCCCCTGCCCCAGGGCTGCGCGAGCACCACGCTCGAATTCCGCGGCGAGGCCGACGTGGCGCACGAGCACGCCGAGCGCGACGCGGCCGCGCTCATGGCCTACCTCGTGCACCTGGGCGTGATCGCGGGCGAAGCGCCCGCCATCCCGGCGCCGAGCTGCCAGCCCACCCCGCTCGCGGGCTCCGAGACCCTCACCAGCCCCGTGCCCGGCGTGGTGGTGTACCGCGCGCGCCCCGGCGACGTGCTCGCCGCGGGCGATCTCGTGGCCGAGGTGATCGACCCGACCGCGCCCGGCGCCTCGCGCGTGCACCGCGTCACCGCGGGCGTGGCCGGTGTGCTCTACGCCACCGTGGCCGAACGCTACTGCGTGGCCGGGGGCGAGCTGGGCAAGATCGCCGGCGCCAAACCCTTTCGCACCGGCGCCCTGCTCGGCGCCTGACACCGCCTTATTCCCTGAGTCCATGACCGCTGCCCCCACCCCGTCTTCCAGCGCGCCGCTGCTTTCGGTGCACGACATCCACAAGCGCTTCGGCCAGAACGAGGTGCTCAAGGGCGTGTCGCTCGAAGCGCGCGCGGGCGACGTCATCAGCCTGATCGGCAGCTCGGGCTCGGGCAAGAGCACGCTGCTGCGTTGCATCAACCTGCTCGAAAAGCCCAACGCGGGCCGCATCGTGCTTGGCGGCGAAGAGCTGCGGCTCAAGGCCGACAAGCACGGCGAGCTGCAGGCGGTCGACGCCGCCCAGCTGCAGCGGCTGCGCACGCGCCTGGCCATGGTGTTCCAGCACTTCAACCTCTGGGCCCACATGACGGTGCTGCAGAACATCATCGAAGCGCCGGTACACGTGCTGGGTGTGCCGCGCGAGCAGGCGGTGGAGACGGCGCGCAAGTACCTCGAACGCGTGGGCCTGCGTGGCGTCGAAGACCGCTACCCCGCGCACATGAGCGGCGGCCAGCAGCAGCGCGTGGCGATCGCCCGCGCGCTCGCGGTGGAGCCGGCCGTGATGCTGTTCGACGAGCCCACCTCGGCGCTCGACCCCGAGCTCGTGGGCGAGGTGCTGCGCGTGATGAAGCTGCTCGCCGAGGAAGGCCGCACCATGGTGGTGGTCACGCACGAGATGGGCTTTGCGCGCGAGGTGTCCTCGCACCTGATCTTCCTGCACAAGGGCTGCATCGA
Organism: Hydrogenophaga crocea; assembly: GCF_011388215.1. NCBI lineage: Bacteria > Pseudomonadati > Pseudomonadota > Betaproteobacteria > Burkholderiales > Comamonadaceae > Hydrogenophaga > Hydrogenophaga crocea. Next base: position 1,564,630 of record NZ_CP049989.1, on the reverse strand, counting down.
GGAACAGGGCGTGCCCACCGAGGTGCTCGCGCGCCCGAAGAGCGAGCGTCTCTCGCAATTCCTCAAGGGCAACCTGAAGTAGGCCCCCGGCCCGCTCAGGGCCGCAGTTCGAGCGTGTGCTTCCAGGCCGAGGGGTTCAGGCTCAGCGGCCGGTGTTCGTTGGCGGCCCAGGTGGCGCTCATGTCGCGGTAGCGGCTGGAGAACAGGTTGCCGCTCTGCCCGGTCTGGTAGATGAACACCGAGCGGTCCAGGTCCTCGAGGTCGTAGAGCGCGCGCAGGCTCGCGGCGTGGCGGTTCGCGTAGGGCGCGTCGGCCTTGTCCAGGTGGTACTGGCCCACGTTCACGGTGAACGGGTCGCCGCCCGTGGGCACGCGCACCTCGAACAGCCTGGCCAGCGGCTTCACCTCCGACATCGGCCGGTGCACCGAGATCGCGGGGTGGGCGTCGCCCCAGCGCCAGCGGGCCACGTCGGCGCTGTGCACGGTCTGCAGGCGGTCGAGCGCGCGCGTGAGCGCGGCGCCGCTGGCCTGGGCACAGCCCGCCGGGCCGCACCAGGCCTTGTTGTCCGATTCCAGGATGCCTTCGACCGCGTTGCGGAACAGGCGCTTGCCGTACAGGGTCTTGAAGCGCTGCTCGCCCAGGCGGCCGCCCACCACGCCGCGCGTGAACTCGTCGACCCAGGCGCTGTAGATCAGCGGGGCCGCGGCGTCCGCGCGCATCACGCCATCGAAGCCCTGCAGCGCCTGCTGCGCGGCCGCGGCCAGCGGGTGGGCGCTTTGCGCCTTCTGCAGGAAGGGCAACAGGCGCAGCGTGGACGCGGCGTACAGATCGCCCTGGATGCGCTGCAGGCTCGCGAGGTCGTGCTGCGGCGTCTGTTCGAGCAACTGCGCGATGCGCTCCATGCGGTACGGCGCGGCCCAGTCCTGCGTGAGGAAGTGCGGGTAGTCGGGCCCGTGCACGCGCTGGTTGGCGGTGGCGACCCACCCACGCGCGCCGCCGTCGTCCTGCGGCGTGTCGGCATAGGGCAGCCAGCCGGTCCAGTCGTAGCGCGCCTCCCAGCCCGGCGACGGCGCCACGCCACGGATGCCGTTGTCGTGCGCTCGCACCGGCACACGGCCTGCGGCCTTGTAGGCGATGCGGCCCGCGCGGTCGGCCATCACCACGCTCTGCATGGGCGCCTGGAAGTCGGCGAAGGCCTTCAGCAGTTCGTCCACCGACTGCGCCCGGTTGGCTTCGAGCGTGGCCAGCACGTTGCCGTCGTCGGCCTCGAGCGCGGTCCAGCGCAGCGACAGCACGAAGCGGCTGGTGTCGATCACCTCGCGGTGCAGCGCCTGCGCGTCACTGAGCACCGGGCCATGGCGCGTGTGGCGCACCAGGTGCGTCACGTCGGGCTGGCCCTTGACCTGGATCACCTCGGGCCGCACCGTGAACGGCGCCCACGCGGGCTGGCCGTCGGCCGAGGGCACGCGGTACTGGCCCGGGTTGTCGGGGTTGATCTGCTCGAGGTAGAGGTCCTGCACGTCGGGGCCGGTGTTGGTGAAGCCCCAGGCCGCGTTGGCCGTGCGCCCCAGCACCACGAAGGGCGTGCCGGGCAGCGTGGCGCCGATCACGTCCAGGCCCTTCTGATCGGGCGTATCGGGCGCCTGCAGCCGCGCGAAGTACCAGATGGCGGGTGCGCTCAGGCCCAGGTGCGGGTCGTTGGCGAGCAGCGGCTTGCCGCTGCGCGTGCGCGAGCCGGCCAGCACCCAGTTGTTCGAGCCCTTGCCCTCCGAATGGCCGAAGGTGTCGGTCCAGGCGCGCAGGTCCTGGGCGATGCGGCTGCGCAGGTCGTGCGCGGGCGGCTCGGGCGCGGCCGACAGCTTCTGCCCCGCGCCATTGCGGTACACGCCGAGTTCGCGGTAGAGCTTGCCCAGGTCGGCCGACGCGGCGCGCGGCTCGCCCGGGTACGGCGGGAACAGCTCCCACAGCGCATCGGTGTCGAGCACCTGCAGCGCGGACAGGCGCGCGAACTCGTTGCCCCAGTTGCCGCCCAGATCGAGCGCCAGCATGATCGACCAGCCCACGCTGTCGGCTGCGTCCCACCAGCCGCCGGCCGCGGCCGCCTCGCGCGGGTTCACCCCCAGCAGCAGGAACTCGGGCGTGCGCGCTTCGTCGGTGTGGGCGAAATAGGCGTTGATGCCCGCGCTGTAGGCCTCCACCGCGGCCTTGGCCTCGGGCGGCAGCAGACCGAGCTGGCGCACCGCGGCCTGGCGGATGCCCAGGGTGCGCATGAGCTTGTCGGTCTCCAGCGTGGCCGGGCCCAGGAACGACGACAGCGTGCCGCGCATGACCGCGCGGTTGAACGCCAGCTGCCAGCCACGCTCCTGCGCGTGCACATAGCCCAGCGCCATCCAGGCATCGGTGCTGCGGCTGGCCAGCACATGGGTCACATCGCTCGCGTCGCGGCGCACCTGCACGGGCGCGCTGAGGCCGCTCAGTTGCAGCTGGCCGTCCAGCACCGGCAGGGTCTGGCGCGCGTACCACAGGCCAGAGGCGGCGGCCACCACCAGCAACAGGCCCAGGGCGGCAAATACTCGGCGGATCCAGCGCATCACGGTGTTCTCACGGGCTCGGAAGGAGCCGGCGAGCATATCGCCAGATACCCCCATGGGGTACCGACCGCTGTCGCGTCCGATCAGGCCGTGGCGGGGTTGCGGCCGAGCACCATGCGCCCGTTGACGAGCTTGAAGCTCACGGTGGGCGCGCTGAAGTCCGAGAACGGCGCACCGAGCGCGATCTCGCCGTCGCCGGTGAGCAGCACCTCCTGGCGGCGCAGGGCCACGAGCGTGTCGCTGCCGGTGAAGCGCACCCAGGTGCCGTAGCTGCTCAGGTCTTCGAGCACGTAGTTGCCCGCGCGCAGTTCGATCTGCGCGTGCATGCGCGACACGCGCGGGTCGTTCACCACGAAGCCCGCCTCGGGCACGCGGCCGATGCGCACCGGCAGGTCGTCGGCGCCGAACGTGCGGGTGGCGTCGAGCCAGGCGAGTTCGATGCCGACGAAATCGGAGTCTTCGCGCGGCGAGACCGCGTGCAGCGCGGCCGGCATGGTCAGGAACTCCGACTGCATGTCGAGCTGCCATTCGATGCGGAAGACCTCGCAGGGGTCGACCTTGCCCTTGATGCGGATCGGCCCCAGGCTGCGACTGCGCACGCCCGAGCGCGCTTCGAGCTGCTGCACCACCGTGTCGGTGGCGAAAATCTGTTCGGGCCCGGCCAGGTCGCTCAGGCGCGAGGCCAGGTTCACCGCGTCACCGAAGCAGTCGCCGTCGACCCACACCACCGGACCGCGCGCCAGGCCCACCTGCATCAGCAGCTTGAGGTGCGGCGGCCACTGCTGCACGCGCTTGGCGTGCTCCTGCTGGATCTGGGTCATGGCCTCGACGCACGCGCGGTTGTCGGCAAAGGCCATGAGCACACCGTCGCCCAGCATCTTGACCACCGTGCCGCCGTGCGCCTGGCCACGCGAGCCGATCCACTGGGTGAGCTTGGTCACGGCCTTGGTGGCGCGGTCGTTCCCCAGCGTTTCGAAAACCGAAGTGCTGCCGGTGAGGTCGACGAAGGCAATCGTGAGATCTGACATGGGACAGGCGGGGTCGCGGCGATTAAAGCATGCACATGTTCACGCCTTGGTTCATCGGCCGCCGAGACGGTTTTCTTCAACGACACACGGATCAAAGTGCAACTTGAACGGATCGCCGGTGCTGCGCCCGGGGTATGCAAAGGTATTAATAAGCTGAGGCATCACCTCAAACCCTTGCAACAAGTGTCTGATTTTGCTGTTGTTTTTTTGTGCTACAGATCTTGTGTCATTGCGCCGATATACATCAAACCGTATCCTGCGTTTCCCTTTGCATACCCCTTTTGTCCACGAGCAAGCCCATGCGCTGGTTCAAACCCAGTCTTCGCAACAGCATCTCGGCCCTCATCGGGCCGCAGCCGCATGCGGACGAAGAAGACGCCCTCGAGCCGGTGCGCCGCGCCATGCTCGACGTGCTGGGTGAGGAAGGGGCGCGCATGAACCCGGCGCTCAAGCGCCGCCTGAAGTTCATGCACGACGCGCACAGCCTCTGGTACGCGCGCGGCGAACTGGTGGCCGTGCTCAGCCAGATCCATGGCGAAGCGCTCGCGGTGCACCGCGTGCAGGGCCTGTCGCCGCACTTCCAGGGCCTGATCCCCAAGGCCCTGATCGACGCCTCCGCGCGCGGCCGCCGGCACTGAAGCCGCGGCACCGCACGGCCTCAGTGGCCGTGATCGTGCGCGTCGTGCCCGTGCCCCAGGTGGCCCCAGTAGATCAGCGCATTGCGCCCTTCCACCGCGAAATCCACCGTGCGGCCCACGGGCAGCAGCACCTTGGTCGGCACATGGCCGAACGGCAGGCCGGTGTAGACCGGGGTCTTGGTCTGTGAGCGGAACCAGTCGACCACGGTCTTGAGCGAATAGCCGCGGTCGTGGCCCGGCACCAGCTTGAAGCGGTTGAAGCCGCCCAGCAGCACGGCCTTCTGGGCATCGACGATGCCGCTGCGCAGCAACTGCGTGAGCTGGCGCTCGATGCGGTACGGGTGCTCGTTCACGTCTTCGAGGAACAGCACACCGCCCTTCACCGCAGGCAGGTAGGGCGTGCCCACGAGCGCGCACAACACGTTGAGGTTGCCGCCCCAGAGCGTGGCCTGGCGCACGTGGCGCTCGGGTTTGGCGGCATGGGCCTTGGCGTCGGCCGCGGGCAGGGTCCAGCCCGAGCCCTCGCCCGCGCCGGCCAGCAGGTCGTCGAAGCAGGCCTGCATGATCTCGTCGGGCTCGCCCTCGGGGCCGAAGTCTTCACCCAGGGCCGGGCCGGCCCAAGTGGTGGCGCCGGTTTTGGCGAGCACCGCGAGCTGCAGCGCGGTGAAGTCGCTCAGGCCCACGAACCGCGTGCCCTTCTCGATCGCCCGGGCGATCGCCTTGTAGGGCAGCGCGGGCAGGATGCGCGTGAGCCCGTAGCCGCCGCGCGCGATCAACGCCACGTCGGCGCCGCTGGCCGCGGCGCGGCCGATCGCGGCCACGCGGGTGGCGTCGTCGCCGGCGAAGCGGGTGTGGCTCGCGAGCGCGGCCTCGTCGATCTCGACCTCGTGGCCCAGGGCCTGGAGCCGCTTCACGCCGCGGCGGAACGCGGCCTTGTCGCGCACCGCGCTGGAAGGGGAATAGATGTAGATGTGGCTCATGGTCAGCGGGAAAAATGCGTCACCGCGGCGCGTGCGATGGCCTCGCCGTGCTCCTGCACGAAGTGGCCGGCCTGCGGCAGCAACAGGGGTTCGGGGCAGCCGCGGATGTCGGCGCGCAGGGCCTGCATCACGGGTTCGCCGAGCACCGGGTCCTGCAGGCCGATCGCCATCAGGCTCTCGCCCTGCCAGCGCTCGCGCCAGAAGTCGCGGGCCTCGCGCGACACCGCCGCGCCCTCGCTGTCCGGGTGCTCGGGCACCAGCGGCGGAAACGCGCGCAGCGCCGCGCGGTGGCCGCGGTCGGGAAACGGCGCGTCGTAGGCCCGGCACTCGGCCTCGCTCATGTGCGGGTTGCCGCGCGCGAACAGGCGGCCGACGGCGAAATCGGGCTTCTTCGCGCACATCTCGCGCCAGGCCAGGAAGCCGGGCGACAGCGGCGTCTCGCCGGTGGCCAGCGTGGTGTTCATCACCAGCAGGCCGCGGTAGCGCTCGGGCGCGGCCATGGGCAGCGTGAGACCCAGGATGCCGCCCCAGTCCTGCACCACCAGCACCACGCGGCGCAGATCGAGCCGCTCCACGAATTCCAGCAGCACCTGCCGGTGCCAGCCGAAGCGGTGCGCGCCTTCGCGCTTGGGCTTGTCGCTCTTGCCGAAGCCGATCAGGTCGGGCGCCACCACGCGGTCGCCCGCGGCCAGAAACACCGGGATCATGTGGCGGTACAGGTAGCTCCACGCAGGGTTGCCGTGCACGCACAGCCAGGTGCGCGGCGCATCGCGCGGGCCTTCGTCGAGGTGGTGCAGGCGCAGGCCCGCGAGCGCGGGCAGCTCGCTCAGGTAGTGCGGCGCCCAGGGGTAGCCGGGCAGGTCTTCGAAGGCGCGCTCGGGCGTGCGCAGCGCGTCTTCGCGCAGCGGGTGCGTTGGGGTCTGCATGCGTCGCTCCTGGAAAAAGTCGCGCAGCAGCGCGCCGCAGTCCGCGGCCAGCACGCCGCCTTCGATGCGGGTCTGGTGGTTCAGCCGCGGCTCGCCGAACAGGTCGAGCACCGAACCGGCCACGCCGGTCTTGGGGTCGGCCGCGCCGTACACCACGCGCGCCAGCCGCGCGTGCAGCATCGCGCCGCTGCACATGGCGCAGGGTTCGAGCGTGACGTAGAGCGTGCAGCCTTCGAGCCGGTAATTGCCCAGGCGCTCGGCGGCGGCGCGCAGCGCCTGCACCTCCGCGTGGGCCGTGGGGTCGTGGCGCGCGATCGGGGCGTTGCGGCCGCTGGCGATGACCACGCCGTCCTTGACCACCACCGCGCCCACCGGCACCTCGCCCGCCGCGGCGGCGGCGCGCGCTTCGGCAAGCGCGAGCTGCATGAACGCGGAATCGTCGGGCAAGGGCATGCGGCGAGTGTAGGGGAGCCCCGCGCAGCGCCCGCGCCGCCGCCGGTGCTCTGGCATGATCGCGGGTTGCCCGGGTAAACCCGGACGTTTCTTCCTTCCCCATGCAGCCCACCCCGAGCAGCGGCCGGCAATGGGAGCTCGACGCCTTGCGCGGGCTCATGCTGGTGCTGATGACGCTCACCCACATGCCCACCGGCTTCTCGCCGGTGCTCAGCCAGCCCTTCGGCTTCGTGTCCGCGGCCGAAGGCTTTGTGCTGATCTCGGCCATCCTGGCCGGGCGGGTGTATGCGGCGCGCGGCGAGCGCCACGGCTTCGCCGCGCTGCGCCGCGGCCTGTGGCAGCGCGCGGGCAAGCTCTACCTGTGCCACGCGGGCCTGCTGCTGCTGGCCTTCACGCTGATCGCCTGGCTGGGCGTGGTGCGGCACCAGGGCGGTGTCACGGGCCTGCTCGAGTACTTCTTCATCGCACCCGCCACCGCGGTGCCCGCGGCCTTCGCCCTGGCCTACAACCCGCCGCTGCTCGACGTGCTGCCGCTCTACATCGTGCTCATGCTGGTGTCGCCCTGGCTGATCGCGCACGGCCAGCGCCACGGCTGGCGCGGTCTGCTGTGCCTGAGCGTGCTCGTGTGGCTGGCCGAGCAGTGGGGCCTGAGCGCGGGCCTGCACGCGCTGGCCCGGGACCTGGGCTGGCCCGTGCCCTACCGCGACATGGGCGCCTTCCACACCTTCGGCTGGCAGCTGCTGTGGGTGGTGGGCCTGTGGCTGGGCGCGCGCCGCGCGCCCTGGCCCGTGCTGCGCTGGTGGGTCTGGCTGCCCGCGCTGGTGTTCGTGTCGACCACGCTGGTGTGGCGCCACACCGTGGGCCAGGACCCCATGCCCGGCGTGCCCGCGGTGGCCGCGCTGTTCGACAAATGGTCGCTCGGCCCGCTGCGCCTGCTCAACCTCGCGGCCATGGTGGCGCTGCTGCTGGCCAGCGCGCCGCTGTGGCGCGCCCTGCCCCGCCCGCGGCCGCTGGAGCTGCTGGGCCGGCAATCGCTGCCGGTGTTCTGCGCCCACATCGTGATCGCGCTGTTCACGCTCGCCTTCTTCGGCTCGGTCGAGGTGCTGCGCCCGCGCAGCACCGACCTGCTGCTGCTGGCCGCGGCCTTCGCGGGCCTGTTCGCGGTGGCGCTCGTGGCGCAGCGGCGCGACCAGGGCGGCGGCCTGCGCCTGGCCGACGCGCTGCGCTGAGTCAGCGCGGGCTCAGGGCTGCCTCAGGCGCGGCGCGATCAGCTCGCGCCACAGCGCATAGCCCGCGGCGTTCAGGTGCAGTCGGTCGGGGGCGTACAGCTCGGGCCGGGGCCGGCCCTGATCGTCGAGCATGGGGCCGTGCACGTCGATGTAATCGAGCAGCGGCTGGCCCTCGGTGTAGGCGCGGATCAGGCGGTTGGCGCTCTGGATCGCGGGCAGCAGCGCCTGGCGCGCGGGGCTGGGCTTGATGGACACGAACGCGATGCGCGTGCCCGGCGCGATCTTGTGCACGTACTGCACGAAGCGCTCGTAGCGCAGCAGCACGTCCACCGGCGAAGCGCCCTCGTCGATGTCGTTTTCCCCCGCGTACAGCACCACCTGCCGCGGCTGGTAGGGCGTGACCAGCCGGTCGGCGAACAACACGCAGTCGGCCAGCCGCGAACCGCCGAAGCCGCGCTTGAGCACCCCCGGGTGCGGCGCGAACGCGGTCTCCAGGCCGTCCCACAGCCGGATCGAGGAACTGCCCACGAACAGCACACCGCCCGCGGGCGGCCGCGCGCGGCGGTCCTGTTCGGCGAAGGCGTCCAGGCTGCTGCGCCAGCGCAGTTCGGCGCTCGCCAGATCGATGGCGCTCACCGCGAGCGACGGCGGCTGGGGCGGTCCCTGCAGGGGCGGCGGCGGCAGCGCGTCGGCGGCGAGGACCCCGCCGGCGCACAAGGCCAGCACCAGCGGCACGAGGCGGGTGTGCATGGCCGCCCTCACACGAGACCGAGGCGGCGCATCCAGCCCGCCAGTGCCTGCTCCTGCGCGCCGCCCTGTTCGTACAGGCGCAGCATCTCGGCGTGCGACTCGCGCCGGTGCTGGTTGAGCTTGACCTTGCAGCGCAGTTCGAGCACGCGGAACTCGAGCGCGTGGATGCCTTTCATGAGCCCGGTCTGGAAATCCTCGGGCAGGCCGCGCCACTGCGCCGCATAGGCCGGGTCGTGGTCGTGGATCAGGTGCTTGAGCAAGCGGTCCTTGTCGTCGAAGGCCTCGACGAAGCGGGCCTCGACGCGCGCCTGCACCATCAGGTAGTTCCAGGTCGGCACGCGCGCCAGGTCGGGGTAGACGCGCGGCGTCATGTAGGCCTGCGGCCCCTGGAACACCAGCAGCGCCTGCGGCCGCGCGCGCAGGTGCGCGGCGTGCGGGTTGGGCCGGGCCACGTGGCCCAGCAGCACCATGCCCTCGCCCACCGGGCCGTCCGCGGGGACGTGGATGGGCAGTGGCGTCACGAAGGGAAAGCCCTCGTCGTCGGTGGAGACGAGCTGCGCGAACGGGTGCTGGCGCATCAGGTCGCGCGCCACCGCGGGATCGGGGTGGGCGAACTGGGGAGGCAGGTACACGAAAGACTCGGCGGGTACGGGTAGGGGGTAGTCGCAAGCGTAATGCATGCGCCGCGGTTCCCCCGGACCGGCCCCGGTGCGATGATGGCCGCCGGTCACTGCCACGGGGGCCGCCCATGCCTGTCCCGATCACCGACTGGTCCTTCGTCCACCACCCGCTGTTCCAGAGCCTGGTGCTGCCCGCGCTGGCCTGTGCCTTGGCCCTGCTGGCCCTGCGTGCGCTGCGGCCGGCGTGGGCACCCTGGGGCGCGGCACTCGGGCTCGCCGCGGCGTTCCTGGTGTGGCCCGGGCCGGTGTGGCCGCCCACGGCGCACGCGCAGTGGCTGCCCTGGGTCGGGCTGCTGGCGCTGGGCGCCGGGCTGGCCCTGGCGCGCTGGCCCCGCGCCGCGGCGCCGCTGTCGCGCGGCCGCGCCACCGCTGTGCTGGTGACCACGGGCCTGCTCGCGCTGGCCCTGGCGGCGCTCGCGGGGCTGGGCGGATCGCTGCTGCTCGCGCAACTCGCGCTCATGCCCGCCGCGGCGCTCGCGGTGCTGCTCGCCGCCGTGTGGCTGCCGCCGAAGGCGGGCACGCGCCCCGGCCTGGCCGCGCTGCTGCCGCTCGCGGCCGTGCTGCTGGCCCTCGCGCTGCTGGTGGCCGGGCAGTGGCGCGTGGCTGAGGCGGCCCGCGGCGCACCCAAGACGGACGACCCTTATTACACGCCCGGCTGGCGCTGAACACGGGTAGGTGAGCGGGCCACAGGGTGTAACACGCGCCGCTGGCCGGCCGCGGGGGGGCGGTGCCATGATGCCCGCATGCTGCTGTCCCCCGAGTCCGCGCGCCGCCTGCCCGACCCGACCGAGCCTGGACCGGGCGGGCTTGCCGACGTGCCACCCGACTGGCCCGCCGTGTGGGAGGCCCTGCTCGCGGTGCGCCACGGCCGGCCCACCACCGCCCTCGCCTTCCAGCCCGACACGGGCTGGCGCCTGGCGCAGCCGGTGGACGCGCGCTGCCAGGCGCTGTTCGACCTCTACCGCCCGCTGCTCGACGCGCGCAGCCGGGCGCACGAGACGCCCTGGGTGGTGGCCCAGATGGGCCAGAGCCTGGACGGCTTCGTGGCCACCGCCACGGGCGATTCCTACTACGTGAACGGCGCCCACAGCCTGGTGCACCTGCATCGCCTGCGCGCGCTGTGCGACGCGGTGCTGGTGGGCGCGGGCACGGTGGCGATCGACAACCCGCAGCTCACCACCCGCCGGGTGAGCGGGCCGCACCCGGTGCGCGTGCTGCTCGACCCCGAGGCACGGCTCGATGGCCAGGCGCGCGCCCTGCACGACGGCCAGGCGCCCACGCTGTGGGTCTGCGACGCGCGCCACGCCGAGTCCGCCCGCGCGCGCTGGCGCAGCGCCGCGGCGCCGGGCGCGGCCGCGACGGCCGAGGTGGTGCCCGTGCCCGGCCTGCTCGGCGACGGCGGCGCGTGCGAGCTGCCGCGCGCGCTGCAGGCCCTGGCCGCGCGCGGCCTGCGTGTGCTGTTCGTCGAAGGCGGCGGTGTCACGGTGTCGCGCTTTTTCGCGGCCGGGCTGCTGCAGCGGCTGCACCTGTCGGTGGCGCCGGTGCTGGTGGGCGAAGGCCGGCGCGGCCTGCGCGTGCCGCCGCACGCGGTGATGGCCGACTGCCCCCGCCCGCCCGCGCGCATGGTGGTGCTGGGCGACGACGTGCTTTGGGACCTCGACCTCGCAGCCGGCGCCGCGGGCGGCTGAGTCCATCGCGCCGCGCGGCGGGCCTCAGCGCGCGGGCCAGGCCAGCAGGTCCAGATGCCCCACCCGCAGGCGGCCGCGCGCCACCTGCGCAAGCCGGCGCTCGCGCCAGCCGCGCACCAGCGGCGCCTGCGCCGGATCCTGCTCCTGCGCAGCGCGCGCCAGGCCCTCGATCAGCGCGCGCTGCAGCGCGCCGTCCGGGTCGTGCGGCGCGGCCACGCGCCAGTCGCTGCGCGCCAGCCGCACGCGGTAGCCGCGCTCGCGCAGCAGCCGCGCCAGCATGGGCACGGCCTGCGCGCCCAGCGCCGGTCCCAGGCCCTTGTCGCGCCGCTGGTGGGCGGCGAACAGCGTGTCCACGGCGGCGTCGTGCGGATCGCGCGGCGACCAGGCGTGACGGCCGTCCACGCTGAGCGCGAAGAACAGCGTGGCGCGCGCGCCGCTGGCGTGCGCCACCAGCGCGCGCAACCACGCCTCGCCCACCAGATCGAGCAGCGCCGAGGCCGTGACCAATTGGGCCGCGGCCCAGGGCAAGGCCGCAAAGCCGCGCGCGAGATCGGTCTGGCGGCGCAGCACCTCGGCGCTGAAGCCCGCGCCCTGCCAGCGCAGGCGCCCCGCGTCCGAAGGCGCGAAGCCGGGCTGATGGTCCCAGCGCGCGAGCAGCGATTCGTCGTGATCGATCACCAGCCATTGCTGCGCGCCGCCCAGGCGCGGCGCGAGCCAGCGCAGGTTGGCGCCGGTCCCGCAGCCCAGGTCCATCACCCGCCAGGGCCCGCTGGCGGGCGCGCGCGCGCGCAAGGCCTGCAGCAGCGGCGCCGATGCGGCGCGCGCCGCGGCATCGAAAGGCTCGCGCAGCGCGAGCCAGTCGGCGCTGAACGCGGCGCCGGCCTTCATGCCACCACCGCGTCGATCAGCGCCGCGAAGCGCGCGGCCTGCTGCGGCCAGGCGGGCAGGTGCTGGGCCGCGGCACGCGCACCGGCCGCGAGCCGCGCGCGCAGCGCGGCGTCGCCGATCACGGCCGCGAGCGCCGCGCGCCACGCGGACTCGTCGCCCGCCGGCACCAGCAGGCCGGCCTCGGGCGGCACGGTCTGCGCGAGCGCGCCCGCGCGGCTGGCCACCACGGGCAGGCCGTGCTGCAGGGCCTCGTTGATCACCATGCCGTAGCCCTCGTGGCGCGAGGCCAGCACGAACGCGTCGGCCGCGGCATAGCGCGCCTGCAGCGCGGCCTCGGCCAGCTCGCCGTGCCACACCACGCGCGGCGCGAGCGGGCCCGACGCGGTCAACGCGTGCAGGGCCCGGGCGTGCGCGGCGTCGCGCGTGGCGCTGCCCACGGCGTGCAACCGCCAGTCCAGGTGCAGCAGCCCGCCGAGCGCGCGCAGCAGCAGGCCGTGGTCCTTGCGCGGGGTCAGCGTGGCCACGCAGAGCAGTTCGACCGGCCCGTCGGGTGCGCGCGGCCGCGGCGCGGGCACCGCAACCGGGTCCGCGCCCGGCTCGACCACCGCGATGCGCGCGGCCGGCACGCCCAATGCGGCCACGTCGTGCGCGGTGTGCGGGCTGGGCACCACCACCTGGTGCGCGTGGCGCAAGGCTTCACCTTCCTGCCGCCGCAGGCCTTCGGCGAGCGCGGGAGCCAGCCCGGTTTCGAGGTGCAGCGGGTGGTGCACCAGCGCGACCCAGCGCAGGCGCTGCGCGTGCGGCGCCACCTGCGCGGCCAGCACGCCGAAGGCCAGGCCGTCGGCCACCACGCAGGCGCCATCGGGCAGCGCGGCCAGCGCAGCCGCAGCGCGCGCCAGCGCCACGGCGTCGGGGTGCGGCCAGTCGCCGTCCAGGCGCAGCACGTCCACCGCCCGGCCCTGCGCGCGCCAGGCCTGGAGCAGCCGGCGGTCGTACGCGTAGCCGCCCGTGGGCGTGTGCAGATCGCCCGGCACCAGCAGCACCCAGGGCGCGCGCGCACTCATGCCGCCACGAGCGGGCCTTCGTAGGCCGCCCAGGCCACGTGCGATTCCTGCAAGGACACGCGCAGGGCCGTGAGCCCGCCGGTGGCGCTGCCCGGCACCGCGTGCGGGCCCAGATCGCCCGCAGCGATGCGCTGTGCGAGGCGGTCGAACACCACGCGCGCGAGGAATTCGGTGGTGGTGTTGCGGCCCGCGAACTCGGGCAGCTCGTCGAGGTTGCGGAAGTTCAGGCGGCCCAGTTCTTCGTGCAGCACCTGCGTGGCCAGGCCGATGTCGACCACGATGCCGTCGGGGTCGAGCGCGGGCCGGCGCAGTTCGATATCGACCACGTAGGTGGCGCCGTGCAGGGCCTGGGCGGGGCCGAAGACCGCGCCGCGGAAGCTGTGCGCGATCATGAAGTGGTCTCGGACGGTGACGCTGTACATGCGGAGGTCTCGGGTGTCGGTCTCAGGCGGGGTGGTCGATGCGCTGGCACAGCGTGTCGCGGTCGCCCGCGGCCAGGCGCGCCAGCACCTGGGGCAGTTCGTGAAACGGCGCGTGGTGGGTGATGAGGCGGTCGAGCGCCGGGTCGGTCAGCAGCGACAGGGCCAGCGCGAGCCGGCGGCCATGCGTCCAGCGCGCGCGCTGCGCCGTGGCCACCTGCCCCACCTGCGAGCTGCGCAGCGTGAGGCGCTGCGCGTGAAAGGCCTCGCCCAGCGGCAACGGCACCGAGCGCGTGCCGTACCAGCTCAGTTCGAGCACCGTGGCCTCGAAGCCCGCGAGCCGCAGCGCCGTGGCCAGGCCCGCCGGGTGCCCGCTCGCGTGCACGACGAGGTCGGCCTCGCCGCGCGCGGCCTCGGGCAGTGCAAAGTCCGCGCCCAGCGCCTGCGCGAGCGCGGCGCGGCCGGGGTTCGTGTCCACGACCTGCACCGCGCAGCCCGGCATGCGCGCCGCGAGCCAGGCCACCAGCAGGCCCAGCGTGCCGCCGCCCACCACGCTCACGCGGTCGCCGACGCGCGGGGGCGCGTCCCACAGCGCGTTGACCGCGGTCTCCAGGTTCGCCGCGAGCACGGCGCGCGCGGGCGGCACGCCCTCGGGCAGCGGCGTGACCGCGGCCGCGGGCACCTGGAACACGGTCTGGTGCGGGTGCAGGCAGAACACCACGCGGCCGAGCAGATCGGCGGGCCCGGCCTCCACGCGGCCCACGCTCACATAGCCGTACTTCACGGGCGAAGGGAAATCGCCCACCTGGAAGGGGGCGCGCATGCGCTGCGCCTCGCTCGCGGGCACCTCGTGGCGGAACACCAGGCCTTCGGTGCCGCGGCTCACGCCGCTGTGCAGGCAGCGCACGCGCACCTCGCCCTCGCGCAGCGGGCCCAGGGTTTCGGCGCGGATCTCGGCCCGCGAAGGACCGGTGATCCAGCAGGCCAGCGCGGCCATGGGGGCGTCGGGGGGCGAAGGAGCGGTCACGGGCCTGGGTTGGGGTTATTCGGGGCGCCGACTTGCGCCGCGCGGCCAAGCCGCGCAACCTCGGGGGGCTGCACGCATCTTAGAAGGCCTGACCGCGACCCGCTCCGCGACCCGCCATGAATCCCACCCTCGCACCCGACCATGCCCCCGCCGACGCACCGGCCCGCGCGCTGCGGCGCGAGGCCGCGCGTGCGCTGCTGGCCGTGGGCCTGCTGCTGGCGGCCGCGACGGCCGCGCTGGATGCGGTGTTCGGCCTCGGGGCCGACCACGTGCTCAAGGCGCTGGCGGCCTATTCGATCGGCGCGCTGCTGGTGTGGCGCGGGCTGGCCGGCGGCGCGCACCCGCACGCGCGCTTCGGCGCGGCCAACCGCGTGACGCTGCTGCGCCTGGCCGGTATGGCGCTGGTGGCGGGGCTGGTGGGCGACGGCCTGCCGCTGGCCCAGGGGCCGGCGGGCTGGGCCCTGATCGGCTTCGCCACGCTGATCGCCGTGCTCGACCTGCTCGACGGCCACCTCGCGCGGCGCGAAGGCTTGGCGAGCCGCTTCGGCGCGCGCTTCGACATGGAGACCGACGCCGCCTTCACCCTGGTGCTGAGTGCGCTGGTGTGGCAGGCCGGGCAGGCGGGGCCCTGGGTGCTGGCCTCGGGCCTGATGCGCTACGCCTTCGTGGCCGCGGCGGCGCTGTGGCCCTGGCTCAATGGCCCGCTGCCGCCCAGCAAACGCCGCCAGACCGTGTGCGTGGTGCAGATCACCGCGCTCATCGTGTGCCTGGGGCCCATCGTGCCCGCGCCGCTGGCCACGGCCATCGCGGCGCTCAGCCTGCTGCTGCTCACGGCCTCGTTCGCCGTGGACGTGCGTTACCTGGCCCGGCAGCACCGGGCCTCACCGGAGACCGCGCCATGAAGACCCCTGCCCTGCTCGCCACGGCCGCCCTCGCGCTGGCCCTGGCCACCCCCGCCGCCCAGGCCCAGCCCGCGCGCTACGAGCTCGACCCCGACCACATCTCCATCGGCTTCCTGGTGGACCACGTGGGTTACGCCAAGGTGCTGGGCCTGTTCCGCTCGGCGCGCGGCAGCTACCGCTTCGACGAGGCCACGGGCGCGCTGTCGGACGTGCGCATCGAAGTGGAAACCGCGAGCGTGTTCACCAACCAGCGCAAGCGCGACGAGCACCTCAAGGGCCCCGACTTCCTCAACAGCAGTGAGTTCCCGCGCATGGTGTTCACCGCCAGCAGCGCCAAACGCACGGGCGATCGGCAGTTCGAGATCGCGGGCCAGCTCGAGCTGCTGGGCAAGTCGCAGCCGCTCACCTTGCAGGCCACCTGGAACAAGAGCGGCGAGTCGCCCGTGGCCGGCGGCTTCGGCCGCAAGCCCTATGTGATGGGCGTGTCCGCGCGCGGCAGCTTCAAGCGCAGCGCCTACGGCATGAACTACGCCGTGGCCAACGGCTGGGTGGGCGACGAGGTGCCGCTGATCATCGAGTTCGAGGCGGTGCGCCAGTGACGCCAGGCCTGGCCTGGCTGCTGCGCTTCGGCGGCGCGTTCGCGCTGCTCAACGCCCTGCTCACCTTCGAGAACCGCTGGCCCGGTCTCGGCGTGCACGCCATGCCGCGGCTGTCGTTCGAGCTCTGCCTGGGCCTGGCCGCGCTGCTGGCCTGGATGGCCTGGCGCGGCCTGCCGGGCCGGCGTGCGCTGACGCTGCTCGCGCTGGGCTTCGTGGCGCTGGTGCTGGTGCGCTACGCCAACGTGACCGCGCCCGCGCTGCTCGGGCGCCCGGTGAATCTCTATTGGGACGGCCGGCACGCGCTGGAGCTGCTGCGCGTGGCCGCGGGCTCGGTGCCCGCGTGGCAGGTGGCGGCGGCCGCAGCCGCCCTGCTGCTCGGCGGCGCGCTGCTCGTGCTCGCCGTGCGCGCGCTGATCGCGGTGCTCGCGCAGGCCTTGCAGGCGCCGCGCCCGCGGCCCTGGCTGCTGGCCGGGGTGGCCGCGCTCAGCGCGAGCTTCGCGGCCTACGTGCCGGGCGAGCGCGACACGCGCTGGTTCTTTTCGCTGCCGGTCACGCCCACGCTGTGGCAGCAGGCCGGGCTGCTGGCGCGCGTGGTGCTGCCCGCCCAGCACGACGGCCTGGGCGAGAGCCCGGCCTTCGACGGCGGCCTGCAGGCCCTGGCCACGCCGCAGGGGCCGGGCGACGTGCTGCTGGTGTTCGCCGAGTCGTACGGCATGGTGGCCTTCGACCGGCCCGATCAGGCCGCGGCCCTGGCCGGCGCGCGCGCGGCCTTCGAGGCCACGGCTCGCGCGCAAGGCCTGGAGGTGCTGAGCGCGCGCGTGGGCTCGCCCACCTTCGGCGGCGCTTCCTGGCTCGCCCACGCGGGGCTGCTCGCGGGCGTGGACACGCACGACCCGGCCGACCACGACCTGCTGCTCACCAGCGATCGGCCCACACTCGTTCGGCATTTCGCGAACCACGGCTACCGCACCGTGGGCTGGATGCCGGGCCTCAAACGCCCCTGGCCCGAGGGCCGCTTCTACGGCTTCGAGCGCCTCGCCGACGACGCCGGCATCGGCTACCAGGGGCCCGACTTCGGTTACTGGCGCATCCCCGACCAGGCCGCGATGGCGCTGCTGCGCGCGCAGGAGCTCGATGCGCCCGCGCGCGCCGACGACGCGCGGCCGCGCTTCGTGGTGTTTCCCACCACCAGCACGCACGCGCCCTTCCACCCGCTCGCGCCCTTCGTGGACGAGGTGCAGCGCCTCACCGGTCCGCAGGCCTACAGCGCCGACGAGGCGGCCCGCGCGCTGGCCGCGCCGCTCGCGCTGCGCGATCCGCTCGCGCCCTACCTCGACAGCCTGCGCGGCCAGTACGCCTGGCTCGCGCAGCACCTGCGCCAGCCGCGGGCCGCGCCGCAGCTGCTGATCGTGGTGGGCGACCACCAGCCGCCCGGTGCGGTGAGCGGGCGCGGCGCGCCCTGGGAGGTGCCGGTGCACGTGGTGGGCGCGCGCGGTGCGCTGCGCCAGCACCTGATCGACGAAGGCTTCGTGCCCGGCCTCACGCCGCCGGCGCAAAGCCTCGGGCCCCTGCACCGCCTCACGCGCGTGCTGCTCGACGCCTTCGATGCGCCGCAGCCGCCCGACGACGCCGACTCACCCGGCGAGCCAGGCATGCACGTCGCCCGACGGCGCGCCCTCGGGCAAGGCACCTAGCCAGGCGCGCAGGGCTGCGGCGTTCAGGCCTTCGGGCGGGCGCAGCCGCAACTGCTCGCCCAGCGAGACCGCATAGCGGTAGCGGCCGGGGCCGGCGAGTGCTTCGAGCCGGTCCACGCAGGCCAGCGCCAGGTCGCGCACCGCGGGCACGAATTCGAAGGACAGCGCGGGCAGCGCCTGGCTCAGGCCCATGAGCACCTCGGGCTCGAAACCCTCGACGTCGATCTTCACGAAGTCGGGCACGCCGTGCTGCGCGATGAGCGCGTCGAGCGTGCCCACCGCCACCGAGGGCCCGGGCTGCCAGCGCACGCCGCGAAACGACGCGCTCGCCCCGGCGCGCGCCACGAAGTCGCCCGACAGCGTGGCCACCGTGGGCGTGCGCGGGCTCGCGAACAGGGGCGCACGGCCTTCGGCGCGGCCCAGCGCACCCTCGAACAGCACCACCCGGCCGGCCTGCACCGCGGGCGCAAAACGCCGCGCCAGCCGCGCCGAGAGTGCGGGCTGCGGCTCCACCGCGACCACGCGCGCGCCCAGCTCGAGAAAGGCCTGCAGGCGGTTGCCCGTGTGCGCGCCGACGTCGAAGGCCAGCCCGCCCGCGGGCACGAAGCGGCGGTAGAAGCGCCGCAGCCGCGCGCGCCGCCCCGGAATGCCGTGGTAGATCAGCAGCGAGCGCCACAGGCCGAGGCGGCTGTGGAGGGCGTCGATCCAGGGGGCGCGTGCGGTCATGGCCGCAGGATAGCTGCGGGTCTGGCCCGCGCCGGCGGTTTGCGCGCGAATCGCCGGGCTTTTCGGCGCATCGCCGTCGGGCGCAGCCGGTAGCCTCGTGGCATGCCCACACCCGAGCTCCCCGCATGAAGATCTGCATCACCCCGCGCGAAGGCCTGTACCAGGTGCTGGCCGCCGTGTTCGACGCCTTCGACCGCGTGCCCACCGTGGCCGAACTCGGCGTGCTCAAGGGCGACAACGCGCTGCAACTGCACCAGGCCCTGCGCCCCGAGCAACTGCTGCTGGTGGACGCCTGGAGCGCCGCGTCGAACGCCGCCTACTGCCCCTTCGAACAACTGCCGCCCTGGGTCACGCCGGTGGCCGAGTACGCCTACTACTACGGCGGGCCGATGGACGACCCGCAGACCTGGGAGCGCCTGTACCAGAGCTGCGCGAGCAAGTTCGAAGGCCACAGCGAGGTGAGCCTGATCCGCCAGGACTCTTACAGCGCCTACGAAACCGTGCGCCAGCGCGTGGCCGGCCGCGGGCTCGACCTGCTCTACGTGGACGCGAACCACCAGTACGAATACGTGCTGCGCGACCTCATGACCTACCAGGACCTGGTGCGCCCCGACGGCCTGCTCATGCTCAACGACTGCTGCCACAGCGAGAAAGGCGCGCGCCAGAACCTGGGCGTGCTCGAAGCCCTGGGCAGCTTCATCAAGCGCAGCGATTTCGTGCCCGTGGCCATGACCAACACCGACTGGACCGACGTGGTGCTGGCACGCAAGGGATCGCACATGGTGGAGGCGATCGACACCGTGCTGGTGAACGCCGACATCCCCTTCGTGGAGCTGCCGCACCAGCTCATCACGGCGGCGCGCATCCGCAACGGGCGGCTGGGGGCGAACCTCAGCTTCTGCTGAGCCGGGCGGCACCCGCCCACCCGGCCAGCCTGAACCGAAAGTTCAGGCTGCCTGCGCACGCGCGTGCCTTCCCAAGGGCTGCCCCGCACGGCCACACTGCGCCCATTCCCCCTCAGGAGCCGCAGATGCACCCGACGCCGCAAATGATCCGCCCGACCCGCCGCCTGATCGTGTGGGCCGCGCTCGCGCTGTGCACCGCCTCTGCGCTCGCGCAGGTGGCCTTTCCCGCCAGGCCGGTGCGCCTGATCGTGCCCACACCGGCCGGTGGCCCGAGCGACGCCGCGGCCCGCGCGCTGGCCAAGGGCATGGGCGCCACGCTCGGCCAGGAGGTTGTGGTGGACAACCGCCCCGGTGGCAACACCGGCATCGGTGCCGCGGCCGTGCTCAATGCCGTTGCCGATGGCCACACCCTGTTCTTTGCGCTGGCCTCCAACGCCGGCCTGCCCCACCTGAGCAAGGCCTCGCCCTACAGGTCGCTGGCAGAGTTCACGCCGATCGCGGCCATCGGCGGCAACACGCAATGCCTGGTGGTGCCGGCCGGCCTGGCGGTGCGCACGCTCGCCGAGTTCGCGGCCCACGCCAAGGCCAGCCCCCGACCGCTGCTGCGCGGCTCCAACAACGTGTCGGAAGACATGGTGGCCGGACAGGTCACCTCGGCGCTCGGATTCGCGCTCGACCGCGTGCCCTACAAGGGCGCGCCGCAATTGCTGCCCGACCTGCTCGAAGGACGCATCCAGGCCGCGGTGCTGCCCGTGGGGGCCAGCGTGCCGCACGTGCGGGCCGGCAAGCTCGTGATGCTCGGCTGCAGCATGTCCGAGCGCATCGCAGCGCTGCCCACCGTGCCCACCCTGGCCGAGGCCGGCGTGGCGGTGCCGCCGCTGATCACGGCGCATTTCGTGCTCGGCCCGCCCCGGCTGCCCGCAGACATCGTCGAGCGGCTCGCCAGCGCGGCCCGCCAGGCCGCCCAGACGCCCGAGTTCCGCCAGGAGATGGAGCGGCTGATGATCGTGGGCAACGCCCGCTCGCCGGCCGAGACACGCGAGCTCATGCAACAGGCCGAGGCGCAGTACGTGCAGTTCGTGCGCGAAACCGGCGCCAGCATCGACTGATGCGCGCAGGCTAGCGATGGGCGAGCCAGCTCGAGGCGCGGCGGCTGTTGCCGTGGTGCCAGGCGGGGCGACCGTCGACGCTCGACTCGCCCTTGGCGCTGGTGAGGCGCGACAGGTCGGCGCAGTGGGCCGCGACGAAGTCGGCAAACACGCGCAGGCGCAAGGCACGCCGCAATGCCGGCCGGAAATACATGGCCAGCGGCGGCGGGTCCATGAGCTCCCAATCGGGCAGCACCGGCACCAGACGGCCGCTCGCCAGCTCGGGCTGGGCGGTGGCGTAGGCGATGCGCATCACGCCCCCATCGGCCAGCGCCAGTTCGAGCAGGTTGTCGCGGTGGTTCGAACTGAGCCACCCGCGAACCACCACCTCCTCGATCTGGTCGCCTTGCGCCCCGGCCTGGCGGTAGCGCCACAGATCGAGCAGCTTGCCGTAAGGGTTGCGGTAGCTCAGGCAGATGTGGTCGGTGAGATCGCGCGGGTGGCGTGGCGTGCCGTGGCGCTTCCAGTATCCCGGCGTGGCCGCGGTGACCTGCGCCATCACCGGCAGCTCGCGCCGCACCCAGCTGCCGGCCTCGAACCAGCCGTGCAGCAGCAGCAGATCGCAGTCCTTGCTGGCCGACTCTTCGAGGTGAAGCACCGTGCGCAGATCGAGCGTGAGATCGGGGTAGGCGGCGTGAAAGGCCGGCAGCGCCGGCACGATGCAGTGCTGGATCAGAAAGGGCGTGCCGCCCACCACCAGGGTGCCCTGCGGACGCAGCCGGGCTTGGCGCAGGCCCTCGTCGGCCGCCTGCAACTGGGCAAGCAGCGGTGCGCAGGCTTCGGCGTACTGCGCCCCATCGGCGGTGAGCCGCAGGCCCCGGCTGCCGCGCTGGAACAAAGGCGTGCCCAGTTGTGCCTCAAGGGCGCCCACAAGCTTGGCCACGGCCTGCAGGCTGACGCCCTGCTGGCGCGCCGCCGCCGACAGGCTGCCCGTTTGCGCCGCGGCCAGGAAGTACTGGATCGCCTTGAGCTTGTCCATGATGAAAGGAGTGTGGCGTGAGCGAGCAGCCCTTGGCAACCACGAACGGCAGCGGCCCGCCGCGCTTCCTGTTCGACGACGGCGTGGCCTACGAAGAGATGATGGGCCGCTGGAGCGCGCGGGTCGCGGACCCTTTTCTCGACTGGCTGGCGCTGCCCCCGGGCCTCGACTGGCTCGACGACGGCTGCGGCAACGGCAGCTTCACCGAGGTGCTGGCGCGCCGCCAGCGGCCAGCCTCGCTGGTGGGGGTGGACCCTTCGCCCGCGCAACTGGCGTATGCGCGCGAGCGGCCGGGCCTGCCCGGTGCGCGCTGGCACGCGGGCGACGCCCAGGCGCTGCCCCTGCCCGACGCCAGCGTGGACGCGGCCGTGATGGCCCTGGTGCTGTTCTTTCTGCCCGATCCGGCGCTGGGCCTGCGCGAGCTGGTGCGGGTGGTGCGCCCGGGCGGCACCATCGCCGCCTACCACTGGGACATGGCCGGCGGCGGCTTTCCGCTGCAGGCCATCCTCGACGCGGTGCGCGCCGACGGGCACGGGCTGCCGCCGCCGCCGAGCAACTGGGTGTCATCGCCCGAGGCCTCGCAAACGCTCTGGCGCGAGGCCGGCCTGGTCGGCGTGCAGACGGCCTGCTTCGAGGTGCAACGGGCCTTCGACAGCACCGATCAGGTCTGGCGCAGCGCCCAGGGCAACCCGCGCCTGCGCGCCCTCTTCGCCTCGCTCGCCCCCGAGGCGCGCGAACGCCTGCAGGCGCGGGTGCGCGATCAACTCGGCGCGCGCGAAGGGCAGCCGCTGGTGCTGCGGGCCCGCGCGACCGCGGTCAAGGGGCGCAGGCCCTGAGCGCGGGCCGGCTCACTCCCACTCGATTATCTATAGTCACAAAACCATGTTAAATATCAATGACTTACAATACGGCAACCAACTAATGCCATGAATAATGCCATGCTCAGATCAAGAGGATGAACACTGCCTTCGCTGTTGACGGGCAATGGCCTGCTCCAGAGTCTCCCCAGGCTGCCATCCGTACAGGTCGCGGACGCTCTTCGTTCTGGCATGGCCGGGAGGCTTGAACTCGTAGCCGGCAGCAGCCATCTCGGCGGCCATGTCCTCGGTGATGAAGAACGGTTCGTTTTCTTCGTTCAGTTTCATGCTGACACCATAGCGACGTTCTAAAAACCAGAAGTCTATCCACCTCCCTCCCAGCCGATCAGTCAAGGGGTCGCCTCAGAAAACGGAAAATAAAGCACGCTAAGCCGGTTGCAGCGGTCGTAGCGGCCTGAACTTGCCCGCGCCGATCTTGGCGCTGCTGCGCCAGAGGTAATCGCCGGTGAGGTTGATGTGCTCCCAACCGAGCGGCGACAGGTACTGCAACAGCGCGTCATCAACGGCATGGCCGTTGCCACGCAGCGCGTGCGCAGCCCGTTCCAGATAGACCGTGTTCCACAACACGACGGCAGCCGTTACCAGATTGAGGCCGCTAGCCCGGTAGGGGTCTCCTCGTTTTCAGTGCAATAAGTGACGGTACGAAAAGCTAGCACTGGCGCGGAGGTGGTGTTGGTAGATCGTTGATTTCATTGACTTTCCTGTTCACTTTCAAATCTGCGATTCGTGGCGTCAAACCGTGGTCGGTTTCATCCATTGGTGCCAGTTATCGATGCATTTGGCCGCGAAGGCAGGATTTGGTCAGCATAGCGGTCAACCGGGAAGCGAAACACACCCCGCAAGTTGATGCTCTCCAGCCTGGTGGGCGCAATCTTCCCGATCAGTTCCGGTGGAATGACCTGGCGGCGGTTCGACCAGCGATCCAGGACCGCCTGCATCTGTGAGGTATTCCACGCCATCACGATGTTGGCCATCAGGCTCAACGCATCGGCCACAGCCTGCATTTCATCGATACGTTTGGCCTGCGCCGGGCTGATCCGGCCGGTATAAATGGCGCGCTTGAGGGCGTTAACAGCCTCGCCCCGATTGAGCACCCGGCGCAACTCGTTCCTGAAAGCGTCCTTGACAAAGTAGTCAGCCAAAAACGCCGTACGCAGCAACCGCCCCAATTGCACGCCAGCCTCATAGATTGGATCGCCCTGGGCGGCAGAACCGAACCGCGCAAGAGCTGCCACCGCACTGGCATGTCCGCTCATGACCGAGGCTGCCAGGTGCACCAGACTATCCCAATGCTTTTCGATCAAAGCGACGTCGACATTGGCTTCGCACACCGCAGCGATTTCTGCGGGCACTTTGGTGCCGCGTGGCACAAAGAGGTGGCGCTGTTTGAGTTCCTTCAACCGCGGGCAAAGATCAAAACCAAGCAAACGGGCATGTGACATGGCAAAGTCGGTGTAGCCATGGGTATCCACAGCAAGCTGGCTGGTCTCCAGCTTTTCTTGGCGGATGACACCTTCAATGGCCACGCCCGCCTGGCGCTCATTGAGCACAAAGGGCTGCGCATGGAAGATGCCCCACCGGTCTTTTACATGGGAGTAGATTCCAATGGAAGGTGTGTTGCGCCGAGGATCAAGCCGGGCTTGCCACACCCGTTTGGTGGTCTCCATGGTCATCATGTCAGAAGATGCCAAATCGGACCGCCCCCAGGTGGCGGCAATCGGGTGTCGCTGCATGAATTCCAGCACAGCCTGGCAGGCCTGGCTCAGACGCCGTTCGTCCCGCGCCCAGCGCATGGCCTGGCGAATGCTGGTGGCAGACAATTGCGGAATCATGCGCGCGCATTCGACCGCAGTCAGACTGGTGCCGTGGGCCATGATGCCGGCATAGACCATCAGCAGCTCGTCGGTAGAGCGCGGCTCACGTCCGAGCATGATCCAGCTAAAGCGCACCTGGGCGTCAACGGCCAGAATCACTTCCGGCAATTGAACCTCACCGATGCGGTGATCCAAAGCCGCGCGCAGCTTGGTCACTTCTGGGTCTTCGTCCTCTGCGGGCAATGGCGACAAATGGAGTTCATCATCCACGCGCAGTACGCCACTGCGGGCTGCAGCGGCCACCGCATCGACACCGGCAGTTACTCTGGCCAGCAAAGGCTTCAAGAAAGTGGCAGCCTTGCTGGGTAACGATAGACGGGCATAGTGTTTCTTGGACTCTGCCTGCCAACGCTCGTCCGTGAAGAACAAGCGCGCACGACCCCGAAAGCTCAGGCTGTGCTCAATCCAGACCGAGCCATTGCGCACCGCGCGGCGCAGGGCAAACAGGGTGGCCACCTCCAACGCCTGAAACGCCCGTTCCCGGTCTGGGCTGGAGATCGAAACCTGCCAGATCATTCCCAGACTTGGTGCCACCACTTCAACTGGCAGCTTTCTGGATCCTTTGAGATATAAAGCTTGCAGCTTGGCAAGGTACTCGATGGCAGGATGCTCGCCGGTGGCCTGCCAGGGCAGCTTTGCAATGGCGACGAGCAACGACCGCACGGGGCGAATTCCATCAATCAATCCCTCGCGGACCAGGGAGGCCCTGCTCGGTGGTTTGCGTTTCTGGGTTTCGGTGATCAAGGCTTCAAGACGGGCACGCAACTCAGCATCTGGCACCGCACCTTGCGCGCTCAAGGCAACAAGTTCGCCGAGCAGCGTTTTGTACATTGCGGCCCAATTGACGGTAGCGGGGACATCGGCGGCAGCCTGACGCCACAGATCGGCGATCCGGCGCTGCACCATAAGGATCAACTGGTCTGTGGTGGTGAACAGGCAATACCGAAGAAAGCATGCGACCTCCACGGTGCGCGCTGGCTCTTTGATCTTGGCTCCGGCTGAGGGCGGCCTGGAGACAAGTCGGCGCGCGTAGCGGCGCAAGATGAGATCGGGGATGTCTGCCAGGTGCTTATGAACGTCCAGCGTGTAAAGCAGGTCGATGCGCTCCAGTACCTCGCTGATTTGGCGGGTTGAGTGTTTCGCCGGTGCAGCCCATAGCCAACTCTGCTGGGTTTGTCCATCTGGGCGCAGCTCTGAAACTGAGGCTCGCCAGCGATCAAGTGTTGCTGGATCAACGCTGGCGGCGATGGCGGTGCCTGTTTCAACTTCAAGCTGGGCAAGTGCCGCCGCAATCAGTGTCCGAATTGCCCGCTCGTGCACGATCACCAGCTTGTTCTTGTACAGCCATTGACGCGCCCGCACGAGTAGCTGATCGCGGTCGGCGCAGCGCGCCACTTCGTCGCGCAGTTCACGTACCAGTGAGCGGCGCTGGTGCTCGCTCATCCACTGGAATCCAAGGACCGTGCAGGCTACTTGTTGGTGATCGAATAGCGTGCGCCCGCGTTCATACATGGCTCTCAGCGAGGCGACTTCTGGTGCTGCAATGCCAAGCTCGTTGCCAAGGTGGCGCCACAAGGCTACTGGAATTACCCGAAAGGCACCGAGCAAACGCCCACTCATGCGCAGGAAACCAATATGGAGCGCCAGACCAAGCTTGTGGGAATCACCTCGGCGTGCATTGATTGCGTCGCGCTCGGCACCATCGAGGGTGAAAAATGCCTTCATCTCGAAGTCGCTGATATCGCGGGGGAGCCCACGCATCCCCAAAAACGTTGTGTGCCAACCCTGCATCGTGAACCTCAAAAGTGGGAGGCCACCATACCCGTTTACAAAGCGAACAGGAAAGTCAATGAAATCAACGGTCTACCCAGACCACCCCCGCGCCAGTGCTAGCTTTGCGTACCGTCACTTATTGCACTGAAAACGAGGAGACCCCGGGTTGTGCGCTGTGGTACCTGGACCTGCGCTTTGCCGACTGGGGCTGGCGAGAGCGGCATCCCCACGTGGCCGACTGGTACGCCACCTACGGCCAGCGCCCGGAAATGACGGCCACCTGGTCTCTGGACTGAGCCTCGCCCACCACACACAAAGGGCGCCCCGTGGGCGCCCTTGTCGTTCAGGGGCAGGCGCTTTCAGAGTGCAGCCGACAGTTCCGGCACCGCTGAGAACAGGTCAGCCTCCAGGCCGTAGTCGGCGACGGAGAAGATCGGGGCCTCGGGGTCCTTGTTGATCGCCACGATCACCTTCGAATCCTTCATGCCCGCCAGATGCTGGATGGCCCCGGAGATGCCCGCGGCGATGTACAGCTGCGGCGCCACGATCTTGCCGGTCTGGCCCACCTGCAGGTCGTTGGGCGCGTAGCCCGCATCGACTGCCGCGCGGCTGGCGCCGATGGCCGCGCCCAGCTTGTCGGCCAGCGGGGTCATGACTTCGTTGAACTTCTCGCTGCTGCCCAGCGCGCGGCCACCGCTGACGATGATCTTGGCGGCGGTCAGTTCGGGGCGGTCGTTCTTGGCGATCTCGCTGCCCAGGTAGGCGCTCTTGCCGTTGCCGGCTGCTGCCGCGACCGTTTCCACGGCGGCGGAACCGCCCTGGCCGGCCGGGTCGAAGCCGGTGGTGCGCACGGTGATGACCTTGGTGGCGTCACCGCTCTGCACGGTGGCGATGGCGTTGCCGGCGTAGATCGGGCGTTCGAAGGTATCGGCGCTGATCACCTTGGTGATGTCGCTGATCTGCGCAACGTCGAGTTTGGCGGCCACGCGCGGGGCCACGTTCTTGCCGCCGGCCGTGGCGGGGAACAGGATGTGGCTGTAGCCGCCGGCAATGGCCAGCACCTGGGCGGCGACGTTCTCGGCCAGGCCGTGGGCGAAGCCTTCGGCGTCGGCGTGGATCACCTTGGCCACGCCGGCGATCTGGGCAGCTTGTGCGGCGGCGGCGCCGGCGTTGTGGCCGGCGACCAGGACGTGCACATCACCCCCGCACTGGGCGGCAGCGGTCACGGTGTTGAGGGTCGCGCCTTTGATAGAGGCGTTGTCGTGTTCGGCAATGACGAGTGCGGTCATGGTGTTTCTTCCTCAGATCACTTTGGCTTCGTTTTTCAGCTTGTCCACCAGGGCAGCCACGTCAGGAACCTTGATGCCGGCACCGCGCTTGGCCGGCTCGGCGACCTTGAGCGTCTTCAGGCGCGGTGTCACATCCACCCCCAGGTCCGCCGGCTTGACCGTCTCCAGCGGCTTCTTCTTGGCCTTCATGATGTTGGGCAGCGTCACGTAACGCGGCTCGTTCAGGCGCAGGTCGGTGGTGACGACAGCCGGCAGGCTCACTTCCAGGGTTTCCAGGCCGCCGTCGATTTCGCGGGTGACTTTGGCTTTGTCACCGGCCACTTCCACTTTCGAGGCGAAGGTGGCCTGCGGCAGGTCGGCCAGGGCCGCCAGCATCTGGCCGGTCTGGTTGGCGTCGTCGTCGATGGCCTGCTTGCCCAGGATCACCAGACCCGGCTGTTCCTTGTCCACCAGGGCCTTGAGCAGCTTGGCCACGGCCAGGGGCTGCAGTTCGACATCGGTCTCGACCAGGATGGCGCGGTCGGCACCGATGGCCATGGCCGTGCGCAGGGTTTCCTGGCACTGGGCCACGCCGCAGGAGACGGCGATCACCTCGGTGGCCGCGCCCTTTTCCTTCAGGCGCACGGCTTCTTCCACCGCGATTTCGTCAAACGGGTTCATGCTCATCTTGACGTTGGCGATGTCCACACCGGTGCCGTCGCTCTTGACGCGCACCTTGACGTTGTAGTCCACCACACGTTTGACGGGGACGAGGATTCTCATGGTGCGACTCCCTTCAGACGCGTTCGATGATCAAGGCAATGCCCTGCCCCACCCCAATGCACATGGTGCACAGCGCGTAGCGGCCGCCGGTGGCGTGCAGGCGGTTGATGGCGGTGGTGGCCAGCCGCGCGCCGCTGGCGCCCAGCGGATGGCCCAGGGCGATGGCGCCACCCCAGGCGTTGACGCGTGCATCGTCGTCCTGCAAGCCCAGCTGGCGCAGCACAGCCAGGCCTTGCGCGGCAAAGGCTTCGTTGAGTTCGATCACGTCCAGCTGTTCGAGCGTGAGGCCGGTCAACGCCAGCACCTTCTGCGTCGCCGGGGCCGGGCCGATGCCCATGATGCGGGGCGCCACACCGGCCGTCGCCATGCCGACGATACGAGCCTTGGGCGTCAGGCCGTTCTTCGCCGCCGTGGCCTCGTCGGCCAGCAGCAGTGCGCAGGCACCATCGTTGACGCCGCTGGCGTTGCCCGCGGTCACCGTGCCGTCCGGACGCACCACGCCCTTGAGCTTGGCCAGGGCTTCCAGGCTGGTCTCACGCGGGTGTTCGTCGGTGTCGACGATCAGGGCATCGCCCTTCTTCTGCGGAATGCTCACCGCGCAGATCTCGCGCGCCAGGTGGCCAGCCTTGATCGCCGCCACGGCCTTCATCTGGCTGGCCAGGGCCATGCGGTCCTGCGCCTCACGCTCGACCTTGAAATCGGTCGCCACGTTCTCGGCCGTCTCTGGCATGGAGTCCACGCCGTACTGCGCCTTCATGAGTTTGTTGACGAAGCGCCAGCCGATGGTGGTGTCGTAGACGGCGTTGGCGCGGCTGAAGGCGCTCTCGGCCTTGGGCATGACGAAGGGGGCGCGGCTCATGCTCTCCACACCGCCGGCGATCATCAGCCCGGCTTCGCCTGACTTGATGGCACGCGCAGCGGTACCGATGGCGTCCAGGCCCGAGCCGCACAGTCGGTTGACTGTACTGCCGGGCACCTCCATCGGCAGACCGGCGAGCAGGCCGCTCATGCGCGCCACGTTGCGGTTGTCTTCACCGGCCTGGTTGGCGCAGCCGAAGATGATGTCGGTTACGGCGGCCCAATCCGCGCCTGGGTTGCGCGCCATCAGCGCGCGCAGCGGGACGGCGCCCAGGTCGTCGGCCCGGACAGAACTGAGGGCGCCGCCATAGCGGCCAAACGGGGTGCGGATCGCGTCGCAGATGAAGGCATGGGACATGGTCATGGCAATGCAGAAAGGAAAAGGGACAACAGCGGAAAAATGGGTTCGAACGTTTCAATCGAGCAGGCGGACCAGCATGGCCGGCGTGGCGCGCACCGCGCCAAAGCCGTTGGCTGCGATGAGCTGGTCAAGCTCCTGCTCCAGACGGGCGCGGGGCTGAGTCCGGGCCCAGTGCACGGGGCCGCCCACCCAGGACGGAAAACCGTAGCCGTTGACCAGCACCACATCGATGTCGCCAGCCCGGTGCGCGACACCTTCGCTGAACAGCAGCGCGGCCTCGTTCACCATGGCCAGCAGCGCACGGCGCTGGATCGCGCCGGCCTCCAGCGGCACACGCACGATGCCGCGCTCGGCCGCGGCCTGGACGATGACTTCGCGCACCACCTCATCGGTTGCGGGGCTGGGCTTGCCGTCGGCGTAGCTGTAATAGCCCGCCTGGGTTTTGCGGCCCATGCGCCCCATCTCGCACAGGCGGTCCAGGATGTGCACATAGCGCTCCCGTGGGTCGCGGGAGGCCGCGTTGGCCTGCCGCATGCGCCACGCGATGTCCAGCCCCGACAGATCGGCCACGGCAAACGGTCCCATGGCAAAGCCGAAATCGGTCAGGGCGCGGTCCACGTCCTCGGGCCAGGCACCGTCTTCCAGCATGAACTCGCACTGCTTGCGGTAAGCGTTGTAGATGCGGTTGCCAATGAAGCCGAAGGCGTTGCCACAGAGGATGGGCGTCTTCTTGAGCTGGCGCCCCAGGGCCATGCCGGTGGCGATGACGTCGGGCGCGCTGTCGCGGCCTTGCACCACCTCCAGCAACTTCATGACGTTGGCCGGACTGAAAAAGTGCAAGCCCACCACGTCCTGGGCCCGGGCAGTGGCCGAGGCAATCGCATCAATGTCGAGGTACGAGGTGTTGGTGGCCAGCACCGCACCCGGCCGGGCGTGCTGGTCGATCTGACGGAACACCGACTGCTTGACCGCCAGGTCTTCAAAAACCGCCTCGATCACCACATCGGTTGCCTGCAGCGCCGACCACTCCAGCGTCGCCGTCAGGCAGCCCAGCAGGCGCTCGGCTTTGGCCGAGTCCACCTTGCCGGCCTTCACGCGCGAGGCGAAGTGCTCGGCGATGCGCGCCGAACCGCGCGCCAGCGCATCGCCCGACTGCTCCAGCAGGCAGACCTGCAAGCCGGCTTCCAGCGCGGCGATGGCGATGCCCGAGCCCATGGTGCCGGCGCCGATGACGGCCACGCGCTCCAACGCACGGGGCTCGGCCGAAAGGTGGGCTGGCAGTTTGGCCGATTCGCGCTGGACCCGGAACTGGTAGCGCAAGGCGGCGGCTTCGCCGCTCTGCATCAGCGAGAGGAACAGTTCGCGCTCGCGCTGCATGCCGGCGTCGAACGGCAGCGCGCTGGCCTGCACCGCGTCCAGCAGGGCCTGGTAGGAAGGCTGGGCGCGCTGGCGCGGGTTGAAGCGGGCGGACGCCTGATCGACCGCGGCCTGGCAGGCCGCGGCATCGACGCTGCGGTCCCGTGCCCGAGGCAGGACCTTGCCGTCCTGTGCCAGCGCCAGGGCCAGTGCGGAGGCCGCTGCCCACAGATCTTGCGACACCACTTGGTCCAGCAGGCCGGAGGCCGAGAGGTCGGCGGCCGCCTGGGGCTGGCCCGAGAGCATCATCGCCAGGGCTTTCTCGGGCCCCATCAGCCGCGGCAGCTTCTGGGTCGCCCCCGAACCGGGGATCAGGCCCAGCTGGATTTCCGGCGTGCCCAGGCGGGCCGATGCCAGGGCCACGCGGGCATGGCAGCCCAGGGCCAGCTCCAGCCCACCACCCAGGGCGACACCCGAGATGGCGGCCACCACCGGCTTCGAGCAGCCTTCCAGGGTGGCGATGACATCGCGCAGCATGGGTGTTTCAAACTGCAGCGGCGTGCCGAACTCGGAAACGTCGGCACCAGCCGAGAAGGCTTTGTCGTTGCCGATGAGCACGATCGCCGCGACTTCGGGATCTGCCTCGGCGGCGCGCACCGCGTCGACGATGTGCCTTCGCAGCGCGATACCCAGGCTGTTGACGGGAGGGGCATTGAGTTCGATGCGTTCGACGCGAAGCGCTGTCGGTAAGGGCTGGCTCATGGGATGGTTCACGGGTTCAGATGATCTGTCGGTTCTTCAAGGCGTCCAGCTCGTCCACCGACAGGGCAGCGAGCGACTGCAGCACTTCCTGTGTGTGCTGGCCCAGCAGCGGCGGCGCGCTGCGGTAGGTCACGGGCGTGGCCGAGAGCTTGAGCGCGCTGCCCGGCACGCTGACCTGCCCGGCGGTGGGATGGGGAAGTTCCTGGCGCATGTCGCGGGCCAGCACCTGCGGGTCGCGGAACACGTCGGCCATGTCGTTGATGGGCCCACAGGGCACGCCCACCGCTTCCAGCAGACGGATCCACTCGTCGCGAGGGCGCTGCTGCATCAGCACCTCCAGCAAGGGCACCAGCTGGTCGCGGTGCCGCACCCGGGCGGGGTTGGTGGCGAAACGAGGGTCGTCGGCCAGTTCCGGCTGCCCTGCGACCTGGGTCAGCTTGCGGAACTGGCTGTCGTTGCCACAGGCGACGATGACCCAGCCATCCGCCACCTTGAACACCTGGTAAGGGACGATGTTGGGGTGCGCGTTGCCCCAGCGCGTGGGCGGCTTTCCCGTGGCCAGGTAGTTTGTGGCCATGTTGGCCATCATGGCCACCTGGGTGTCCAGCAGGCAGATGTCCAGGTGCTGGCCTTCGCCGGTGCGCTCCTTGTGGTTCAACGCCGCCAGGATGGCGATGGTGGCGTGCGCCCCGGTGAACAGGTCGGCGATCGCGACACCGGCCTTCTGGGGCGACGCGCCAGGCTGGCCGTCGCGCTCCCCGGTGACGCTCATGAAGCCGCCCATGCCCTGCACGATGAAGTCGTAGCCGGCGCGCGGCGCGTACGGACCGGTCTGGCCGAAGCCGGTGATGGAGCAGTAGATGAGACCGGGGTGCTCGCGGCGCAGGCTTTCGTGGTCGAGCCCGTAACGCTGCATGTCGCCCACCTTGAAGTTCTCGACCAGCACATCGCATTGGGCCACCAGGCGGCGGACCAGGTCCTGGCCCTCGGCGGTGGCGATGTCGAGCGTGACGGACCGCTTGTTGCGGTTCACCGCCAGGTAGTACGCGGCCTCGGTGGTGTCCTGCCCATGCGCATCGCGCGCATAGGGCGGCCCCCATTGCCGTGTGTCGTCGCCCTGGCCAGGACGTTCGATCTTGATCACGTCGGCACCTAGGTCGGCCAACGTCTGCGTGCACCAGGGGCCTGCCAGGACCCGCGTCAGGTCCAGCACCCGAATGTGGCTGAGGGCTCCCATGTCTTCAGTCCAGTTGCACGTTGGCCGTTTTAACCACCTTCGCCCACTTGGCAGCCTCTGCCTGGATGAAGGCTGCGAACTGCGACGGACTATCGGGTGCGGCTTCTGCCCCCTGCTCCTTCAATGTCTGCCTGACATCGGGCTGGGCCAGGATCTGTCTGATTTCCTCATTCAGACGGCTGACCAGGCTTGCGGACGTCGACGCGGGTGCCCAGATTCCAAACCATGAACTGGCGTCATAGCCCGCCACACCGGCCTCTGCGATGGTGGGCACATCGGGCAGCGCAGCGGAACGCCGGACTGTCGTTACCGCTACAGCACGCAATGCGCCGGATCTGATGTGCGGCATAGCCGACGGCAGGTTGTCGAACATGCAGGTGGTCTGACCTCCCAGCAGATCCGTGATGGCTGGGGCACTCCCCCGATAGGGTACGTGCGCCATGGAAACCTGCGCCATCTGCTCGAACAGCGCCCCGCACAGGTGTATCGAGGTCCCATTGCCGGCTGATGCATAGCTCAGCTTTCCAGGTTCGGCCTTGGCGGCAGCGATCAGATCCTTCACCGTCTTGATTGGTGAGGATGCATTAACCACCAGCACGTTCGGGACCATGGCGACCAGGCTGATTGGGGAAAAGTCCTTGAACGGATCGTAGGCCAGCTTTTTGTAGAGATACTGGTTGATGGCATGGGTCCCAATGGTTCCCATCAGCAGGGCGTGACCGTCCCCCGCAGCCTTCGCTACCAGGGCGGATCCCACGGCGCCACCAGCGCCTGGCTTGTTTTCGACCACCACGGTGCCTCCGAGGCGGGTGGCCAGATGGCGGCCGACTAGACGCCCCAGAATGTCGGTGGTTCCACCAGCCGGGAAAGGCACCAGCATGGTGATCGGTTTGCTCGGATAACCCGTTTGTGCCCAAGTGGGCACTGCCAGAGTCATGGCTGTCAGGGTCAGGATCTGGCGACGATTGATGCTGGGATCGTGTGGTCTGGACATGGTGTGTCTCCGGTGTTTGGAATGCGAAATGGCGGTCTCGGATCAGTCTTGACGCATCAGCTGCTTGCCAATGATGAGCTGCTGGATCTGGGTCGTGCCCTCATACAGTCGCAGCAGGCGAACGTCGCGGTAGAAGCGCTCAACCTTGTATTCGTTGATGTAGCCCGCGCCGCCATGGATCTGCACACCACGGTCGGCCACGCGGCCCACCATCTCTGTCGTGAAGAGCTTGGTGCACGAGGCCTGCATGCTCACCGCCGGATCGGTCACACTAAAGGGCTTGGCGTCGTAGCGCTGCGCCACCGCCTGCACCATGGACCAACCCGCCAGCAGCTCGGCCTGGCTGTCGGCCAGCATGGCCTGCACCAGCTGAAAGTCACCGATGCGTTGCCCGAACTGTTTGCGCTCCTGGGCATAGGCGACAGACTCGTTCAGGATGCGCTGGGCCATGCCGCAAGCCAGGGCCGAGACGTGCAGCCGTCCGCGGTCCAGCACCTTCATGGCCGTCTTGAAGCCCTTGCCGGGTACGCCGCCGATGATGTGGGACGCCGGCACCCGCACGTTGTCCAGGTTGACATCGCAGGTCTTGGTGCCGCGCTGGCCCATCTTCTTGTCCGGCTTGCCCAGGGTGATGCCGGGCAGGTCCGAGGGCACGATAAAGGCCGAGATGCCGCCGGCCCCCGGGCCGTCGGTGCGCGCCATCAGCGTGAAGGCGCCGGCGCGCGGTGCGTTGGTGATGTAGCGCTTGCTGCCGCTGAGCAGGTAGTCGTCACCGTCGCGCACGCCACGGGTCTGCAGGGCTGCGGCGTCCGAACCGGCGTTGGGCTCGGTCAGCGCGAACGAAATGATCAGCTCGCCACTGGCGATACGAGGCAGGTACTCGGCTTTCTGCTCGGCCGTCCCGTCCATCAGGATGCCCTGCGACCCGATGCCGATGTTGGTGCCCACCACCGAGCGGAACGCCAGCGCGGTCTGCCCCAGCTCGAAGGCCACCTCGCACTCTTGCGCCATCGACAGGCCGATACCGCCGAACTCTTCCGGGATCGACAGGCCAAACAGGCCCAGCTCTTTCATGTCATCCACGATGTCCGAGGGAACGTCGTCGTGCTCTTCCACGCTGTTTTCAGAGGGGACCAGACGCTCGCGAATGAAGCGTTGCACGCTGTCCTTGAGCAGGGAGAAGGTTTCCGTGTCGAGTGCCATGTGATTTGAATTTCCGAAGAGGGCCCTGGGATCAGGGCTGTTTGGGGTTGGGGGATTGTGTTGATCGCACATTGACTTGACAATCCGATCAATGTTTAACACTCTGTCAAACGCTGTTTGACAGTCATCCCATGGACCTGACCGGACTGGTGCTGCTGGTGGACATCCTCGATGCCGGCAACCTGAGCAGCGCGGCGCGCAAACTCAAAGTCAGCCGCGCCAACGTGAGCTACCACCTGCAGCAGCTGGAGAAATCGGTGGGCGCGCAGCTGGTGCGGCGCACCACCCGGCGCATCGAACCGACGGAGATCGGTCAAACGCTCTACCGCCACGGACGCGCCATCCGAGACGAACTGACCGCCGCCAGGGAAGCCATAGACTCCCTGGGTCGCGGCCTGCACGGCGCCGTGCGGGTCAGCGTGCCCACCGGCTTCGGGCAACTGGTCATGACCGGCTGGCTGCTGGAATTCAAGCGCCAATACCCCGACATCAGTCTGGAGTTGCTGTTCGAGAACCGGGTGGACGACCTGCTGCGCGACGAGGTGGATGTGGCGATTCGGGTGATGTCCGAGCCACCGGAAGCACTTGTGGCCAGAGAACTGGCGCAGGTGCGATACGTGGCGTGTGCCTCGGACGTGTTCACCCGCATACACGGTCTGCCGGATGATCTGGAAGACCTGCGGCGCATGCCGCTGATCACCTCGTCGGTGGTTGGACGGGAACTCAGGCTTTCGGCCTACAAGGATCAGGTGCGTCAGGAAGTCACACTGAGCCCGACGCTGGCTTCCGAGAACTTCCAGTTTCTGCGAGAGGCCATCCTGTCGGGGCTGGGGGTTGGTCTGGTGCCGAGCTATGTGGTTCAGGAAGACGTGAACACCGGCCGTGTTGTGACCGCGCTGAACAACTGGCGCCTGAGCATCTTCGGAACCCGGCTGTTTTTGCTGCGCATGCCAGGGCGCTACCAGACCCAGGCGGTGCGAACTTTCATCGATTTCGTCATCGAGAAAGCTTCACGCTGGCGGTGATGCAGGGGCCTGGATTGTCATGCGGTGGACGAAGACCGCCGGTATTCGGCAGGTGTCACATTCAGCATGCGTCGAAAAACGCGGGTCATGTGGCTCTGATCAGAAAATCCGCAGTTTGCGGCAACCACCTTGAGCGGAATGTCAGGGCGCGCAAGTTGTTGTTGTGCTCGCTTGACACGCTGGGCCAGTACGTAGGCGTGCGGTGCACACTGGAAATCAGCCCGAAACTTTCGCATGAAGGCGAAGACGCTCAATTGGGAAAGGCTGGCCAGATCCTGCAGCGAAATGTTCTTATCAAGGTGTTCTTCTATGTACTGAACCACCAGTCGACATTGGGCACGAGACAGCCGACCATAGTTGCGGTAATCCCGAAAAACGACTTTTGCATATTGGCGCAGCATATGAATGCATAGCTGAGCCTTAAGAGCGTCCACATAAATCTGACCGCCAACCAATCCGCATTTCAGTTCGTTCTCAAACAGGGAGACTAAAGCCGGCAGAACTGGATCTTCGGATCGAACCATGTCCTGCATCTCCACATCCCTCACGTCTTTGTCGAAAACCTCGCCTGCGACACGAGCGACAGCGCTTTGGGAAAGGTAGAGATGAGACACATTGATCCCTTTGTCCCAACGCCACTGTGATTGTTCGGCACGGGTCAAAACGGAAACAACGCCTGGTTCGACCCTCGCGGACTGCCAGGGCCCCCCGCTTCGCCGGCTCATCTCTGCCACCCCACTCCGATACACGACGATCATGTAATCACGCATTGTGGGTATCTCAACGTCGAGGCTGTCGTAGCGATAACCCTTCAAAATGGTTTCTTCCCACCCAAGAGGTGAGCTATCCAGAGTGAGCCGGCCGGGGATCCAGCGCGGCACTTCGTCGGGCGTGATCAATGAGTTCATACACCGGTGCTCCACGTTCACCAACTGGCCAAATTACCGTTTCCCGGCGAGACCGCCCCTAGGGTTTACCCATGCTGTGCAGTCAGTGCCGAATATTCCAACGGCTAAGACAGTCAATGCCTATCGGCTGCAGCGCTCACACCCAACCGTCGACACTGCAAAAATCGATGATTGTTTGTTAGGGCAAGCACTACCAAGTCAAAATACTTGGAGCAACCTCACGTTCAGTCGACTGGACTCTTTGAACCCGTTGCCGACCTTCAGATCGCGACCGACAGACACCAGTACTTGCAACGAAGGGCTCACAAAAGTTGATGCTGTCAGTGTCGCTTTCGTGGTGGTGATCTCGTTTTCCAGGGACACACCGTTCACTCTCTGAATACCACCAAAGGTGTGCGACAGACCTGCCGCCAACAAGGTGCCTGGGCCTTGGTGCCAGTTCAGAGAACCCTGCAGTTGGTAGAGGGCTTTTTGTTGAAGCGTGTCCGCTCCGGAGGCACCAAATTTCTTGTTCTTCCCAAACAGGGTTGCGTCGACAGCTCCCTCCGCATCAAGCTGTTGGCTCAATTGATACGTGCCACCGAACTGGAAAATGGCTTTCCATCGGTTCTCTCCAATGTTTAGTGTCTGACCTGTGTCGTAGTCGGGGTCTCCTCGTTTTCAGTGCAATAAGTGACGGTACGAAAAGCTAGCACTGGCGCGGAGGTGGTGTTGGTAGATCGTTGATTTCATTGACTTTCCTGTTCACTTTCAAATCTGCGATTCGTGGCGTCAAACCGTGGTCGGTTTCATCCATTGGTGCCAGTTATCGATGCATTTGGCCGCGAAGGCAGGATTTGGTCAGCATAGCGGTCAACCGGGAAGCGAAACACACCCCGCAAGTTGATGCTCTCCAGCCTGGTGGGCGCAATCTTCCCGATCAGTTCCGGTGGAATGACCTGGCGGCGGTTCGACCAGCGATCCAGGACCGCCTGCATCTGTGAGGTATTCCACGCCATCACGATGTTGGCCATCAGGCTCAACGCATCGGCCACAGCCTGCATTTCATCGATACGTTTGGCCTGCGCCGGGCTGATCCGGCCGGTATAAATGGCGCGCTTGAGGGCGTTAACAGCCTCGCCCCGATTGAGCACCCGGCGCAACTCGTTCCTGAAAGCGTCCTTGACAAAGTAGTCAGCCAAAAACGCCGTACGCAGCAACCGCCCCAATTGCACGCCAGCCTCATAGATTGGATCGCCCTGGGCGGCAGAACCGAACCGCGCAAGAGCTGCCACCGCACTGGCATGTCCGCTCATGACCGAGGCTGCCAGGTGCACCAGACTATCCCAATGCTTTTCGATCAAAGCGACGTCGACATTGGCTTCGCACACCGCAGCGATTTCTGCGGGCACTTTGGTGCCGCGTGGCACAAAGAGGTGGCGCTGTTTGAGTTCCTTCAACCGCGGGCAAAGATCAAAACCAAGCAAACGGGCATGTGACATGGCAAAGTCGGTGTAGCCATGGGTATCCACAGCAAGCTGGCTGGTCTCCAGCTTTTCTTGGCGGATGACACCTTCAATGGCCACGCCCGCCTGGCGCTCATTGAGCACAAAGGGCTGCGCATGGAAGATGCCCCACCGGTCTTTTACATGGGAGTAGATTCCAATGGAAGGTGTGTTGCGCCGAGGATCAAGCCGGGCTTGCCACACCCGTTTGGTGGTCTCCATGGTCATCATGTCAGAAGATGCCAAATCGGACCGCCCCCAGGTGGCGGCAATCGGGTGTCGCTGCATGAATTCCAGCACAGCCTGGCAGGCCTGGCTCAGACGCCGTTCGTCCCGCGCCCAGCGCATGGCCTGGCGAATGCTGGTGGCAGACAATTGCGGAATCATGCGCGCGCATTCGACCGCAGTCAGACTGGTGCCGTGGGCCATGATGCCGGCATAGACCATCAGCAGCTCGTCGGTAGAGCGCGGCTCACGTCCGAGCATGATCCAGCTAAAGCGCACCTGGGCGTCAACGGCCAGAATCACTTCCGGCAATTGAACCTCACCGATGCGGTGATCCAAAGCCGCGCGCAGCTTGGTCACTTCTGGGTCTTCGTCCTCTGCGGGCAATGGCGACAAATGGAGTTCATCATCCACGCGCAGTACGCCACTGCGGGCTGCAGCGGCCACCGCATCGACACCGGCAGTTACTCTGGCCAGCAAAGGCTTCAAGAAAGTGGCAGCCTTGCTGGGTAACGATAGACGGGCATAGTGTTTCTTGGACTCTGCCTGCCAACGCTCGTCCGTGAAGAACAAGCGCGCACGACCCCGAAAGCTCAGGCTGTGCTCAATCCAGACCGAGCCATTGCGCACCGCGCGGCGCAGGGCAAACAGGGTGGCCACCTCCAACGCCTGAAACGCCCGTTCCCGGTCTGGGCTGGAGATCGAAACCTGCCAGATCATTCCCAGACTTGGTGCCACCACTTCAACTGGCAGCTTTCTGGATCCTTTGAGATATAAAGCTTGCAGCTTGGCAAGGTACTCGATGGCAGGATGCTCGCCGGTGGCCTGCCAGGGCAGCTTTGCAATGGCGACGAGCAACGACCGCACGGGGCGAATTCCATCAATCAATCCCTCGCGGACCAGGGAGGCCCTGCTCGGTGGTTTGCGTTTCTGGGTTTCGGTGATCAAGGCTTCAAGACGGGCACGCAACTCAGCATCTGGCACCGCACCTTGCGCGCTCAAGGCAACAAGTTCGCCGAGCAGCGTTTTGTACATTGCGGCCCAATTGACGGTAGCGGGGACATCGGCGGCAGCCTGACGCCACAGATCGGCGATCCGGCGCTGCACCATAAGGATCAACTGGTCTGTGGTGGTGAACAGGCAATACCGAAGAAAGCATGCGACCTCCACGGTGCGCGCTGGCTCTTTGATCTTGGCTCCGGCTGAGGGCGGCCTGGAGACAAGTCGGCGCGCGTAGCGGCGCAAGATGAGATCGGGGATGTCTGCCAGGTGCTTATGAACGTCCAGCGTGTAAAGCAGGTCGATGCGCTCCAGTACCTCGCTGATTTGGCGGGTTGAGTGTTTCGCCGGTGCAGCCCATAGCCAACTCTGCTGGGTTTGTCCATCTGGGCGCAGCTCTGAAACTGAGGCTCGCCAGCGATCAAGTGTTGCTGGATCAACGCTGGCGGCGATGGCGGTGCCTGTTTCAACTTCAAGCTGGGCAAGTGCCGCCGCAATCAGTGTCCGAATTGCCCGCTCGTGCACGATCACCAGCTTGTTCTTGTACAGCCATTGACGCGCCCGCACGAGTAGCTGATCGCGGTCGGCGCAGCGCGCCACTTCGTCGCGCAGTTCACGTACCAGTGAGCGGCGCTGGTGCTCGCTCATCCACTGGAATCCAAGGACCGTGCAGGCTACTTGTTGGTGATCGAATAGCGTGCGCCCGCGTTCATACATGGCTCTCAGCGAGGCGACTTCTGGTGCTGCAATGCCAAGCTCGTTGCCAAGGTGGCGCCACAAGGCTACTGGAATTACCCGAAAGGCACCGAGCAAACGCCCACTCATGCGCAGGAAACCAATATGGAGCGCCAGACCAAGCTTGTGGGAATCACCTCGGCGTGCATTGATTGCGTCGCGCTCGGCACCATCGAGGGTGAAAAATGCCTTCATCTCGAAGTCGCTGATATCGCGGGGGAGCCCACGCATCCCCAAAAACGTTGTGTGCCAACCCTGCATCGTGAACCTCAAAAGTGGGAGGCCACCATACCCGTTTACAAAGCGAACAGGAAAGTCAATGAAATCAACGGTCTACCCAGACCACCCCCGCGCCAGTGCTAGCTTTGCGTACCGTCACTTATTGCACTGAAAACGAGGAGACCCCGTACAGCGCGCCGGCATCGACGCCGCTGACGTGGACGACGTCATCATGGGTTGCGCTACGCCCGAAGGCGCCACGGGCAGCAACATCGCACGCCAGATCGCGCTGAAGGCCGGCCTGCCCATCACGGCATCGGGCGTGACCGTCAACCGCTTCTGTTCGTCGGGCCTGCAGACCATCGCCATGGCTGCCCAGCGCATCATCGCGGGCGAGGCCGATGTGTTTGTGGCCGGGGGCGTCGAAAGCATCTCCTGCGTGCAGCAGGAGATGAATCTGCACATGATCCAGGACCTGGCCCTGGCCAAGCAAAAGCCCGAGATCTACTGGAGCATGCTGCAGACTGCCGAGCAGGTGGCCAAGCGCTACAACATCGGCCGCGAAGCCATGGACGAGTACGGTGCGGGCAGCCAGCAAAAGGCCTGCGCTGCCCAGGCCGCCGGCCTGTTCGATGCCGAAATCGCCCCCATCACCGTGACGGCCGGCGTGGCTGACAAGACGCTGGGCCTGATCACCAAGCAGGTCACGGTGAGCAAGGACGAAGGCACGCGGGAAGGCACCACGGTGGATGCCATCAGCGGCCTGCGCTCGGCACTGCCGGGTGGTCTGATCTCTGCTGGCAACGCCAGCCAGTTCAGCGATGGCGCTGGCG
Organism: Hydrogenophaga crocea; assembly: GCF_011388215.1. Lineage (NCBI taxonomy): Bacteria > Pseudomonadati > Pseudomonadota > Betaproteobacteria > Burkholderiales > Comamonadaceae > Hydrogenophaga > Hydrogenophaga crocea. Next base: position 1,523,541 of record NZ_CP049989.1, on the reverse strand, counting down.
CCTGCGTGGTGGCCAGCGAAGAGTACGCCAGCAAGAAGGGCCTGAAGCCTCTGGGCCGTTTCCTCGGCTTTGCGGTGGCCGGCTGCGAGCCTGACGAAATGGGCATTGGCCCCGTGTTCGCCGTGCCCAAGGTGCTCAAGAAGCTGGGCCTGACGGTGCAGGACATCGACCTGTGGGAGCTGAACGAGGCTTTTGCCGTGCAGGTGCTGTACTGCCGCGACAAGCTGGGCATCCCGGCGGACCGCCTGAACGTGAACGGCGGCGCCATCGCCCTGGGCCACCCCTATGGTGTGTCGGGCCAGCGCCTCACGGGCCATGCGCTGATCGAAGGCAAGCGCCGCGGGGCAAAGAAAGTCTGCGTGACCATGTGCATTGGCGGCGGCATGGGCGCGGCGGGCGTGTTTGAAGTGTTGTAGTTGCTGACGACGGGTTGAAGCGAACACGCCCTGCGCAGGCCGGACGCCAGCCTTCCACAGTCGGGGGTGGAACGGCCTGCCAACGGGCGGCTTCAAGTTGACAACGCAGCTTCGTCGCGCTGTGTCGCGCAGAGGAGATGCCAAGGGTGCGCGCCGCTCGACCGCATGAAGGCCACGTCCAATCTTGCTCGTTCTCAGAGCGCAGTCCGCAAATGGGGTTAACCCCGATGTAGGCGCCGGTTGCTTTGATGAAAATCAAACCTTTGGCCTGCATATGGGCCTGCCGGAGTTGCTGTTTATGAGTCAACTTGTTGCGCCTGATGAAGTTCCCCGCTGGATACCCGGCCAGCTGACGCTTGACAGCGTGCCGGTCGGTTGGGATCAGGTGACGCTCAAGGGCTATCAGTACACGTCCCTTGACGTTGAAATTCCCTCCATGCGCGACTACATGCTCGTGCGTTACAAGTGCGATGACGCGGTCATGAGCCGGCGCGCAGGTGGCGCTTGGCGCAGCGAGCGGGTGGGGCGGGGCGTGTGTTCGCTGCTGACGCGCGGCGAGTCGTCTCAGTGGAAGTGGGACCGCCCGATTGACGTCACGCACATCTACCTGGCGCACACCGAGCTGTGCCGTGTCGCCGAAGAAGTTTTTGAGCGAAGCGTGAGTGATGTGGGCATGGAAGACTGCGTGCGTGCCCAGGACGACATCCTGCCCGGCCTAATGTCCGCCTTCGAGTCCGAGTTGGAAAGCGGCGGGCTTGGCGGCGGGCTGTACCGGTCGTCGCTGGTGAATCAGCTTTGCGTTCATCTGCTTCGCCGCTATGCCAAGGCCGGCGTGCGCGAGGTGCCGCTGGCCGGCCGCATGGCAGATTGGCAGCGGCGGCGCCTTGTGCAGTATGTCGAGGACAACCTGGATCGCAACCTCAAGCTCGATGAGATGGCGCGCGAGGCGGGCGTGAGTGTGTCCGGGCTGATCCGCAAGTTCCATGCAGAGTTTGGCTGCGCACCGCACGCCTATGTTTTGCGCCAGCGCCTGGAGCGCGCCCGGCGCCTGCTCAGCCGTCCGGTGGCTGTGCCGCTGAAGTGCATTGCCATGGACTGCGGCTTCTCCGACCAGAGCCATCTGGTGCGCCACTTCAAGCGGGCTTTCAAGCAAACGCCCGTGGAGTACCGCAGCACGGTGAACGCGGCGGCGCTGCGCGCGACCGAAAATTTCATCAACTGAGCGGCCTGCTGGTCAAACCCGACGATGGACGAGGTCAGGGTCCTCATCCATGTGGCACGCGCCAAGCGGGGCCTGGGGGCGATCTGTTGATCCGGCGGGATTTATTCGCCAACCCCGTTCGGGCTGAGCCCTTCGACAAGCACAGGTTGAACGGGGTTATGTCTCAGCAATAAACCGTGCAATATCAATAATTGACGAGTACCAATGTCAGCTGCCCGTTCGCGACACGCCCGCGCCGCCATGGGGTGCTGCTGGCGGGCAATGGCAGCCTGCGCTTCAGTGAGACTGCCCATTTTTGTGGATTGGCAGTCTTTGCGCCTTAATTGAGTTGCGACACGAACTTGGTGGTCAGGTAGCCGTCGAAGGTTTCACTGCCGCCCTCGCTGCCATAGCCGCTTTCCTTGATGCCGCCAAACGGTGTCTCGGCCAGCGCAAGCCCGATGTGGTTGATGGACACCATGCCGGCTTCCAGCCCGCGCGAGATCTGGTGCGCGTTCTTCAGTGACGTGGTGAAGGCATACGACGCCAGGCCAAAGGGCAGGCTGTTGGCGCGCGAAAGCACTTCTTCCACGGTCTTGAATCGCACCATGCCGGCCATCGGGCCGAAGGGCTCTTCGGTCATGAAGCGCGAGTCGTCGGGCAGGTCGGCCAGCACCGTGGGGGCGAAGAAGTTGCCGTCGCCTTGCAGCCGATGGCCGCCCGTTACGATCTTGGCGCCGCGCTGGCGGGCGTCTTCCACGAAACCCTCCATGGCAGCGACGCGGCGCGGTTGCGCCAACGGCCCCATGCGGTTGGTTTCAACCAGCCCGTCTCCGACCGCCAGTGCCTGTGCCCGCTGCGCAAATCGTTCGACGAAACGGTCATACACGCCGTCCTGCACATAAAAGCGCGTGGGGGAGATGCACACCTGTCCCGCGTTGCGGAACTTGAAGCCCGACAGCACGTCTGCCGCGCGGTCGATGTCCGCATCGTCACACACGATCACGGGCGCGTGGCCGCCCAGCTCCATGGTGCTGCGCTTCATGTTCGCACCGGCCAGCGCTGCCAGCTGCTGCCCCACAGGTGTGGAGCCCGTGAAGGAAATCTTACGCACGATGGGAGAGCGGATCAGGTAGTCCGAGATCATTCCGGAATCGCCCGACACCACATTCAGCACGCCCGGCGGCAAGCCGGCGTCATGAAACAGCTGGGCAATTGCCAGCACCGAGGCCGGTGTGTCGCTGGAACCTTTGAGGATGACAGTGCACCCCGCGCCAATGGCCGCGACCACCTTGCGAAAGGCTTGGCTGAACGGGAAGTTCCAGGGCGAGAAGGCCACGCACACGCCGATGGGTTCACGCAGCACCGTCTGCTGCACGCTGGCATCGCGGGGTGGAATGAGGCGGCCATAGATGCGCCGGCATTCCTCGGCATGCCACTCGGCGTGCTCGGCGCAGACCGCCACTTCGCCCACGCCCTCGGCCAGGGGCTTGCCCTGCTCCAGGGTGAGATTGCGGCCGATTTGCGGCGCACGTTCGCGAATCAATCCTGCGACGGCTTTCAGCACCTGCGCGCGCTGCATCGCCGTGCTGCTGCGCCACGACGCGAAGGCGCGCTGTGCCGCTGCCAGCGCCATGTCCAGGTCGGCCTGGGTGGCATGCGGCAGCTGGCCGATCACCTGGTTGTTGGCGGGGTTCAGTACATCCTGCTCGCGGCGGCCTTCGCCGCGCAGCATTTGTCCGTCAATGTAGAGGCTGAGTTGGGGATACATGGTGTGCTCTTTCAGAAACTCATGGGATCAGTCATGGGATCAGTACGGCACGCCCGATCACCTTGCCGTGGTGCAGGTCGTCAATGGCCTGGTTCACCTGGGCCATCGGGCGGCGCGACACCGGAATCGACTTCATGCCGCTGCGCTTGACCAGTTCCACCAGCTCTCGCAGTTCGGACAGGGTGCCGACGTAGCTGCCCTCGATGCACAGCGGGCGCAGCGGGATGGTCGCCAGCGAGATGGTCAGGTCACCACCCATAAGCCCGCAGATGACGATGTGTCCGCCGCGGCGGGCACTTTGCATCGCCAGCGAGACAGTCGGGGCCGAGCCCACCAGGTCCAGAATCTGGCCGGCACCGCCTTCGGTCGCCGCGATGATCTGGCTGGCCGCATCGGCCGCCTTGCCGTCGATCACCGACAGCGCGCCAGCGGCCAATGCGGCTTCGCGCTTGGCAGGGTCGATGTCCACCACGATGGCGCCTTTGCCTCCCAGGGCCTTGAGCACCTCGATGGCCATCAGGCCCAGGCCGCCGGCACCGATGATGACGACGGGCTCATGGTGGATGCCGTCGCCCAGCTTCTTGATGGCGCTGTAGGTCGTCACGCCCGCGCAGGCCAGAGGCGCTGCCTCGGCCTCGTCCAGGCCGTCGATGTTGACCAGGTAGCGCGGGTGGGGAACGATCACGTAGTCGGCAAAACCACCGGGGCGTGCCACGCCAAGGGCGCGGCCCTTCAGGCAGAGATTCTCGTCGCCGCGCAGGCAGGTGGGGCATTCACCGCAACCGATCCAGGGATGGATCAGGAAGCGGCCACCCACCTTGACCTCACCAGCGTCCGCACCGGCCGATACCACCTCGCCACAGATTTCGTGGCTGAGGATGATGGGCGGCTTGATGCCCCGGTCCGCCAGGTTCAGCCGCTTGCCGCCTCCCAGGTCGTAAAAGCCCTCCCAGATGTGCAGGTCCGTGTGGCAAAGGCCAGCGGCCTTCACCCGCACAAGCACCTCGGTTTCCACGGGCTGCGGAGTCTCACGCTCGACGAGTTCAAGCGGCTTTGAATGGTGCATCACGCAATAACAGCGCATGGTGTGTGTTTCCTTGAGTATCTGGATTTCAAAAAATGGCAGACGCTACATCGCAGCGGCCATCGCCTAATGGCAGCTTGCTATAACTGAGCCATCCAATTCTTCAGGCGGCCGTCGGTGCCCGGCGGCCGCCTGCGCGATCAATACAGCTTCAGCAGGCGCAGGTTGATCTGGTTGTTGGCCTTGAAGCCTTCGCGCACATGGATGTCGCGGCCATAGGTGGCGATCAACTGCAGGTCGGGCTGCATGAACCACGCGGTGCCCACGTTGAACTTGGTGGTGGACTGGCGGTTGTTCTGGTCCACGCCGCCCACCTTGGTCTCGCCACCGAAGGTGTGGAACAGGGCAGCGCGCAGGTCCAGCGTCGGGCTGAGCTGGTAGCGCAAATGGGTCTGCAGCTGGTACAGCGGCTTTTGCTTCATCTCGGTTCTGCCGCCCGCGCCGTTGTTGAAGTCGTCGTTCTTGCCAAAGAGCGTCACGTCACCGGCGTAGTCCCAGTGGATGCCGGGCGCCAGTTGCACGATGCCGCCAGCCTGCAGCGCAAACTTGTAGCGGTTTTCGCCCAGGCCCAAAGACTGGTTGCGGTCATACGAGCCGGTCGGCAGCCACAGGTAAGGCGTGATGGCGAAGTGGTTCTTGTCACCGGGTTTGGTGAACCAGATTGCGGACGCGAGGATCAGGTCGCCCACGCTGCTTTTCGAGCCCAGGCCCGCAATGTCGTCCTTGGCGCTGAGCCGGCCAAAGGGCAGCAGAAACTGCGGGTCGATGATGAGGCCGCCCACTTCCATGAAGCGCACACCGCGCAAGATGCCCACGGTGGAGTCCAGCTGCGGGTTGATCGCCTGCCGGTTGCCCTGGCTGTATAGCTTGTCGCGCGTGGTGTGCTGGCCATAGACCACCAGCGCGGTGGTGCCGGCCGGCAGCGGTGTGTAGTCACCGGCGTCAAGTTCGATGGCGCTGGCCGTGCCGGCCTGCGCGAGGGCAGCCAGTGCGGTGGCCAGGGGTGCCAGTCGCTTGAAAAATTGCTTCATTGGTTTGTCTCCTGATGGGGGTCTTGTGCTTGCAGCGACGCCCCGGACTACCCGCTCGCGGCTTGAGTCCGGCGCGTTGCGGTTGACGATCAATTGGCCGTGTAGCCGCCGTCAACGACCAGTTCTGCGCCATGCACGAACGATGATTCGTCCGAGGCCAGGAACAGCACGGCCTGTGACACCTCGATCGGTTGCGCGGGGCGCTTGAGCAGCGTGGGGCCGAGCAGTGCCGGGCGGATGACCGGGTCGTCCAGCATGGCCTTGGTCATCTGGGTCTCAATCACGCCGGGGTGCACCGAGTTGACGCGGATATTGAACGGTGCCAGATCCACGGCGCAAGACTTGGTGAACAGGCGGACCGCGCCCTTGGAGGCTTCATAGGCGCTGGCACCGGGGGCACCGACCAGGCCGTAAATCGACGACACGTTGACGATGGTGCCGCCGCCGGCCTTTTGCATCAGCGGCACCGCCGCACGGGTGCCGATGAACAGGCCGCGCACGTTCACATCGAAGACGCGATCCCACTCGTCGTTGGTCGTGTCTTGCATGGGCTTGAGGATCAGAATGCCGGCGTTGTTCACCAGCACATCCAGACGGCCTGCACGCTCTGTGATTTGCGCCAGCGCGGCGTTCCATTGGGCTTCTTGTGTCACATCCAGCTGCAAAAAGTCGGCCTTGCCACCGTTTTTGCGGATGCTGTCCACGGTGGCTTGCCCTTCGGCTGCGTTCACGTCGGCCACGAACACCCAGGCGCCTTGCGCTGCCAGCAGCTCGCTGTGCGAGCGGCCCATGCCCATGGCACCGCCGGTCACCAAAATCACTTTGTTTTCTACGCGTTTCATGTTGTCTCCTTGGTTGGTTTTTTAAAAAATGCGCATTTACTGGAATACGAAACCCTCGTAGCCCTTGTTTTGCACTGCAGACAGCTCTTGCCGGTAAGCGCCGAGGCCGGCCATGTAGAAATACACGGTGTTGGTTTTGCCCGGGATGTTGGCGCCAAAAATCCAGGAGTCGGCCTTGGGGAACAGCGTCATGTGGGCGATGTCGTGGCAGGTTTTGGTCCAACCGGCTTCGGCCTCGGTGGTGGCTTCCACGGTTTTCAGATCCTTGGCGTTCACATCCTTGATCAGCGCGGCAATCCACTCGACCTGGCTCTCAATCGACGGCGGCAGGTTGGTGAACGGGCCGTTGGGGCCCAGCACCATGAACATGTTGGGGAAGTTGGCATTGGCCACGCCCATGTAGCTGCTGGGGCCCGATTTCCATTGCTCTTGAATCGTCAGGCCATTGCGGCCACGGATGTCGATCTTGGTGTAGTTGCCATCCACCGCATCAAAGCCGGTGGCAAAAATCAGCATGTCCAGTTCGTGCTCCACGCCATCGGTGGTTTTCACGCCCTTGGGGGTGATTTCGACAATCGGGTTGGCCTTGACATCGACCAGATCGACATTGGGCCGGTTGTAGGTGGCGTAGTAGCCGCTGTCGCACAAAGGGCGCTTGGCGTACAGGTCTTGCGGCATGAGCTTGCGCGCCGTCTCGGGGTCCTTGACGATTTCGGCAATCTTGCCGCGGATGAAGTCTTGCGCCGCCTTGTTGGCGCGCTCATCGGTGGCGATGTCGCAGAAGGTTTCGAACATGAAGCGGAAACCGCCGCCGTTGTCCCAGGCTTTCTGGAACACGGCCTGGCGCTCTTCTTCCGACACGCTCATGGCCGACACGGTGCTCTCCTTGAAGCCAAAGGCCACCACCGAGCCCTTCACCTGCTCCCAGATCTCGTCGTAGTTCTTCTTCACCTCTGCCACGTATTCGGGCGTGACCGGGCCGTTGCCCACGGGCACGCTGTACTGGGGCGAGCGTTGGAACACCGTCAGATGGCCCACCTTGGGCGCAATGGCGGTGATGACCTGGGTGCCGGTGGAGCCCGTGCCAATCACGCCCACGCGCTTGCCGTCGTATTGCACGCCTTCGGGCCAGTTGCCGGTGTGCAGCCACTCGCCCTGGAAGGTGTCCAGGCCCTTGATCTTGGGGACGTTGGTGGCCGACAGCAGGCCCAGCGCGGTCACCAAAAACTTGGCGGTGTAGGCCTCGCCGGTGTCGGTTTTCACTTCCCACAGGTTGGTGGTTTCGTTGAAGTGCGCGGCCGTGACGCCGGTGTTCAGCTGAATGTCGGGGCGCAGGTTGTAGCGGTCGGCCACATGCTCCAGATACGACAGGATTTGCGGCTGCGTCACATAGCGCGTGGTGATGTGCATCTCCTGCAGCAGCTCTTTATCCCACGAATAGCAGTAAACAAAGGTCTCGGTGTCCGACAGCGCGCCGGGGTAGCGGTTCCAGTACCAGGTGCCGCCCACGCCGCCGGCCTTGTCGAAGACGCGCACTTTCAGGCCCTGCTCGTCGCGCAGCTTTTTCAGCATGTACATGCCGCCAAAGCCGGCGCCGATGACGATTGCGTCCAGATGTTTGGTGTTTTTCATGGTGAGTCTCTCTAAGTTGCGGCCACAGCTGCGCCTGGCGGCGACGTAGTGGCCTGCGTTGTTGCAATGAGGAAAATTTCCCCAAGGCTCCTCGGCCTCGGGGTCTTGGCTAACTGGAGCTCAGGCGCCCTTGAACCACTGGGCAATGCGCCGCAGCTCGTCGTCGGCCTCGGGGGCGCGACCCGCCAGGAACGGGAAGACGTGCTGCATGCCGTCCACCACCGATAGCGTGACGTTCACGCCCGCCGCCTTGGCGATGCGCTCCAGGTCTTGCGCGTTGTCCAGCAGGGTTTCGGCACTGCCGGCGTTGATGTACAGGCGCGGAAAGCCCGTGTAGTCGGCCTTCAGCGGATTGGCCAGCGGGTCGGTGCGTGAGCCCTTCTCGCCCAGGAACATGCCCGACATGCCCTCCAGAACGGCCTTGCTGACCAGGGCGTCGGTGGCCGCGTTGGTCTGCAGCGTCTTGCCGACATGCTCCATGTCGAGCCAGGGCGAAAAGGCAATCACCGCGCCCGGCAGCGCCACGCCGTCCTGGCGCAGCTTCAGCACCGTGGAGATGGCCAGGTTGCCGCCCGCCGAGTCGCCGCTGGTGACGATGTCGGCTGCTTTGAAGCCACGCGCCAGCAGTTCTTTGTAGACAGCCGTCGAATCCTCGATCTGGGCCGGATACGGATGCTCGGGCGCCCGGCGGTAGTCGATCACCACCGCGGTCGCGCCCAGATGCTTGGCCAGGTGACCGGCCAGCTTGCGATGGCTGGCGGCCGAGCCCACGGCAAAGCCGCCGCCGTGCGTGTACAGGATGACCTTCTTGGTGTCTGCGCCATGGGGCAGGGCCCAGATGGCTTCCACGCCGGCGAGCACGTCCGACTTGTAGGTCACGCCTTCAGGCTCGAGCGTGGGTTGATGCCACTCGTCGAACAGGCTGCGCAGGTCGGCGAGGGTCATCGCGGGGTTGGCGGCCATGCGGTCTGACCAGGACTGGTACAGCGCGCGCAGAAAATCGGATTGGGGTGAAGTACCCATGCATGTCTCCTTCGGTTGTGGTGAGCAGCGACTGATTATTCGGAGGCATTGCCCTCCCGTATTGAAGGTCCTGCGCACGCGCGTTGTAGAAAATGCGCAGTGACGGATGGTTCTACGGGTAAACCCCCGGGATTTACGGAGCCAATGGCATTCCATTGCCACAGCAGGGGTGTGGCCGCAGTAATGTGCGGGAGCGGTCGGCCTGGGTCACCCTCCTCGCCGCGTCGCGCAACGGACATGCCCGACGGGATGTGCACACCCATAATTTCCCGCATGACGACCCTGCGCTCCACCCTCGATTTCCTGCTTTACAACTGGCTGCAAGCCGAAACGCTGAACACACGCGAGCGCTTTGCCGACCATTCGCGCGAGACGTTTGACGCGGTGCTCGACACCTGCGAGCGCATCGCGCGCGAGAAGTACGCGCCGTTCAACCGCACGGTGGACACGCACGAGCCGCATTTCGATGGTGAACGCGTCACGCTGCCGCAGGCCACCAAGGATGCGTATGACGCCTACGCCGCCTCGGGCATGCTCAGCGCGGCGCAGGACTACGACATTGGCGGCATGCAGCTGCCCTACACGGTGGAGGCTGCGGCCAACAGCTTTTTTGCGGCCGCGTCGATCAGCATTGGGTCCAACCTGCTCACCTCGGGCAACGCCAACCTGCTCATGGTGCATGGCACCGATCTGCAAAAGCAGGTGTTTGCGCTCAACGAATTCAACGGCCGCTGGTCGGGCACCATGTGCCTGTCGGAGCCGCAGGCGGGCTCGTCCCTGTCCGACGTGGCCACGCGCGCCGTGCCGGATGGCGAGGGCTTTGAGAGCGACCCGCTGGGCCCGCGCTATCGCCTCAAAGGCAACAAGATGTGGATCAGTTCCGGCGACCACGAGCTGACCGAAAACATCGTGCACCTGGTGCTGGCCAAGATCCCGGGGCCGGACGGCAAGCTGGTGCCGGGCACCAAGGGCATCTCGCTGTTCATCGTGCCCAAGAAACTGGTGGATGCCGAAGGCCAACTGACTGGCGTGCGCAACGACGTGGCCCTGGCGGGCCTGAACCACAAGCTCGGCTGGCGCGGCACCACCAACACGCTGCTGAACTTTGGTGAAGGCAAGTACCCTGTGGATGGCGAGCCAGGCGCCGTGGGCTACCTGGGGTCGTCTCAGAAAACGGAAAATAAAGCACGCTAAGCAGGTTGCAACGGCCGCAGCGGCCTGAACTTGCCCGCGCCGATCTTGGCGCTGCTGCGCCAGAGGTAATCGCCGGTCAGGTTGATGTGCTCCCAGCCGAGCGGCGACAGGTACTGCAACAGCGCGTCATCGACGGCGTGGCCGTTGCCCCGCAGCGCGTGCGCAGCCCGTTCCAGATAGACCGTGTTCCATAGCACGACGGCCGCCGTCACCAGGTTGAGGCCGCTGGCACGGTAGCGCTGCTGCTCAAAGCTGCGGTCGCGGATTTCACCCAGACGGTTGAAGAACACGGCGCGGGCCAGCGCATTGCGGGCTTCGCCCTTGTTCAGCCCAGCGTGCACGCGACGGCGCAGCTCCACGCTTTGCAACCAATCCAGGATGAACAGCGTGCGCTCGATACGCCCCAGCTCGCGCAGGGCCACGGCCAGGCCGTTCTGGCGCGGATAGCTGCCGAGCTTGCGCAGCATCAGCGAAGCCGTCACCGTGCCCTGCTTGATCGACGTGGCCAGCCGTAGAATTTCATCCCAATGGGCGCGAATAGCCTTGATGTTCAGTCTGTCGCTGCTAATCATCGGCTTGAGCGCGTCGTAGACGGTGTCGCCCTTGGGGATGAACAGCTTGGTGTCGCCCAGGTCGCGGATGCGCGGCGCAAAGCGGAAGCCCAGCAGGTGCATCAGGCCAAATACATGATCGGTGAATCCTGCCGTATCGGTGTAGTGCTCCTCGATGCGCAGGTCGGACTCGTGGTACAGCAAGCCGTCGAGCACATAGGTCGAGTCGCGCACGCCGACATTGACCACCTTGGTGTGGAATGGCGCGTACTGGTCGGAGATGTGGGTGTAGAAAGTCCGCCCAGGACTGCTGCCATATTTCGGGTTGATGTGGCCAGTGCTCTCGGCCTTGCTGCCGGTTCGGAAATTCTGGCCGTCCGACGATGACGTGGTGCCGTCGCCCCAGTGCTCGGCGAAGGGATGCCGGAACTGCGCATTGACCAGTTCGGCCAGCGCCGACGAATAGGTTTCGTCGCGGGTATGCCAGGCTTGGAGCCAGGCGAGCTTGGCGTAGGTCGTTCCGGGGCAGGACTCCGCCATCTTGGTCAGACCCAGGTTGATGGCGTCGGCCAGGATCGTGGTCAGCAGCAGGTTCTTGTCCTTGGCCAGGTCGCCCGATTTCAGGTGCGCGAAGTGCCGGGTGAAGCCTGTCCATTCGTCTACCTCCAGCAGCAGTTCGGTGATCTTGACGTGCGGCAGGATCATTGCTGTCTGGTCGATCAGCGCCTGCGCGGTGTCGGGCACCGCCGCATCGAGCGGCGTGATCTTCAGGCCCGACTCCGTGATGATGGCGTCCGGCAGCTCGTTGGCCAGCGCCATGCGGTTGACGGTGGCGAGCTGCGTTTCCAGCAGCGTCAGCCGGTCATGCAGGTACTGGTCGCAATCGGTGGCCACGGCCAGCGGCAATTCGCTGGCCTGCTTGAGGCTGGCGAATTTCGCGGGTGGCACCAGGTAGTCCTCGAAGTCCTTGAACTGGCGCGATCCCTGCACCCAGATGTCGCCGGAGCGCAGGGCGTTTTTCATCTCCGACAGCGCGCACAGTTCGTAGTAGCGCCGATCGATGCCGGTGTCGGTCATCACCAGCTTCTGCCAGCGCGGCTTGATGAAATCGGTTGGCGCGTCGGCGGGCACCTTGCGGGCGTTGTCGCTGTTCATGTTGCGCAGCACTTCGATGGCCTCCAGCACATCCTTGGCAGCGGGCGCGGCCCGCAGCTTGAGCACGGCGAGGAATTCCGGCGCGTAGCGACGCAGCGTGGCGTAGCTCTCGCCGATGCGGTGCAGGAAATCGAAGTCCTCGGGCTGCGCGAGCTTCTGCGCTTCGGTGACGCTCTCGGCGAAGGCGTCCCAGGACATGACGGCCTCGATGGCGGCAAACGGATCGCGGCCCGATTGCTTGGCCTCGATCAGTGCCTGACCGATACGCCCGAACAGCCGCACCTTGGCGTTGATCGCCTTGCCGGACGCCTGGAACTGCTGCTGATGCTTGTTCTTGGCGGCGTTGAACAGCTTGCCCAGGATGCGGTCGTGCAGGTCGATGATTTCGTCGGTGACGGTGGCCATGCCTTCAATGGCGAGCGCCACCAGGGTCGCGTAGCGCCGCTGCGCCTCGAACTTGGCCAGGTCGGCGGGTGTCATCTGGCCGCCCTCGCGGGCGATCTTGAGCAGCCGGTTTTGGTGGATCAGCCGCTCGATGCCGGTAGGCAGATCGAGCGCCTGCCATGCCTTGAGTCGTTCGATGTGCTCCAGCATATGCCGCGAATTGGGCTTGACGGGTGACTGGCGCAGCCAGGCCAGCCAAGTCGTCTTGCCGTTGTCCCGGCGCTTGAGCAGATCGTCGAGGCGGCGGCGATGCGCGTCCGACAGTGGTTCGGCCAAGGCGTAGTAGATGCGCCGGTTGGCGCGGGTGATCGCTTCGGCGCTCGCCCGCTCGACGGCGTTGAGGGCAGGCAGAATGACCGACTGCCGCCGCAGATGCTCGATCAAGGCGCTGGCCAGCACAATGCCCTTGTCGGTTTGCATGGCCAGCTCGGTCAGCGTGTGGACGGCCTGCCGGTAGTGGCTCATGGTGAAGGGCTGGAAGCCGAACACCGTTTGCAACTCGACCAGATGCTCGCGCCGGGTCTGCTCCCGCTGCCCGTACTCGCCCCAGCTTTCGACACTGACCTTGAGCTGGTCGGCGACCAGTTTCAGCAAGGGCGGAAACGGCGGCTCATCGACGCCAAGGAGGATGCCGGGAAAGCGCAGGTAGCAGAGCTGAACTGCAAAGCCCAAGCGGTTCGCAGGCCCGCGCCGTTGCCGGATGATGGAGAGGTCGGTATCGCTGAACGTGTAGTATCGGATCAAGTCGTCCTTGGTATCCGGCAACGCCAACAGGCTTTCCCGCTCGGCGGCGGACAGAATGGAACGACGTGGCATATTTACTGATCCGCTCTCAAGTATTGATACAGGGTCTCCCGGCTGACACCAAACTCGCGGGCCAGCTTCGCTTTTTGTTCGCCGGCGGCGGCCCGCTGCCGCAGATCGGCTACCTGTTCGGGCGACAGCGCTTTCTTGCGGCCCCGGTAGGCTCCGCGTTGCTTGGCGAGCGCGATGCCTTCCCTCTGCCGCTCGCGGATCAAGGCCCGCTCGAATTCAGCGAACGCCCCCATGACCGACAGCATCAGGTTCGCCATCGGCGAATCCTCGCCGGTGAAGGTCAGGCTCTCCTTGACGAACTCGATGCGCACGCCGCGCTTGGTGAGCTTTTGCACGAGGCGGCGCAAGTCATCGAGGTTGCGCGCCAAGCGATCCATGCTGTGAACCACCACGGTGTCGCCTTCGCGCACGAAGGCCAGCAGCGAATCAAGCTCGGGCCGCTGGGTGTCCTTGCCCGACGCCTTGTCGGTGAACACCTTGCCGACTTCGACGTGTTCAAGTTGCCGTTCCGGGTTCTGGTCGAAGCTGCTGACCCGGACGTAGCCGATGCGTTGACCCTGCAAGATGCCTCCCTGGACGAAAATGTCAGGAAGAAATCTATGACCTTTTTCAGCTAGTGTCAATAAATAACACAACCGACTCTATTCTGACGTTGTGAGGCAGTCTACCCTGACATCCGGTTAGGGTATGCCTCAATCTGACGGTAGCGAGTCGCAGGCGTTCGGATCGGCATCGGTTTCGTTCCCTGTCTTGGCACGCGCTTCGAAGCGTTGATAACACTCCAACCCGCAGAAGTGCTCGACGTATTCCGCGCCTTCCGGGGTGAAGGCGGCATCGAGCGGGATTTCCTTGCAGCACACGCAGCAACTGGTGGTGGTCGAGTCACTTGCATTCATGGTGGCACCCCTCCATTGACTGACGAAGACGGCGAATGCCGCCGCCGGCATTGGCTTCGCGAACAGGAAGCCTTGTCCTGTGTCGCAGTCCGCTTGTCGCAATAGATCAAGACTCGCCGATGTTTCCACGCCTTCAGCCACCACATCCATGCCCAGCCCGTGCGCAAGCTGAATCACGGTGTGCACGATGGTTTGGTCGCGGCGGTCGTTGGCGAGCCCGGCGACAAACGATTGGTCGATCTTGAGCGTGCTGATTGGGCAGCACTTCAGATGTTGCAGACAGGAATACCCCGTCCCGAAGTCATCGGCGGCGAAGCGCACACCGATCTGCCGCAAGGCGTCCAGGGCGGGGAAGATCGCCGGATCACCAAACGCGACCGATTCGGTCAGCTCGATTTCGAGATACTCGGCGGGCAACTCGGCATCAGCCAGCACGCCCTTTACCCACCCGTCGAAGTCCGGTCCCACTTGGCTCGCCGAAACATTGACGGCCAGCCGGAACGGTCGCCATGCCAGCATTCGCCAGTCACGCATCTGGCGGCAGGCTTCGCCCAGCACCCAAGCGCCGATTTCAGGCATCAGGCCGGACGATTCGACCACGGGCAGGAACTGGCCCGGTGGCAATAGTCCAAGCGTCGGATGACGCCAGCGCAACAGGGCTTCCGCGCCGACAATCCCACCACTGCGCAGATCGACGACGGGCTGGTAGTGCAGTTCAAGCTGCCCGCGCTCGACCGCTTGGGCCAGTTCCGGCGTCGTCCATCCATCCGGCCGGAAAGCGCTCATTCTCTTTCCCTGAATGCCCGCAACGCCCGCGACAGGGACAGAAGGAACAGGCCGGTCAAACCGAGCGCCGCGATGACCCAATGCTCGCCGAGGAAAGCACCGGCGGTTGTGCCGGCCAGCACGACAGCGAGGATGGGCAGGTGGCAGGGGCAAGTCAGCACAGCCAGTCCGCCCCACAGGTAGCCGGTGATCGGTTTGTGCGTCTCGGACGGCAAGCGCTCGGGGTTGTTCATGGCAGACTCTCCGCGTGCTGTGCCGGCTCGGTCGGCAGGGTGGCCAACTGCACTTCCAGATCGGCCAACGCTTCGCGCCGACGCTCGACGAACTGACGCAGCAGGGCAAGCTGCGCGGCCGCTTCGTCGCCGTCCGCCGCATCCAGCGCCCGGCACAGCCGCGCCAGCGCGTCGAGGCCGATGCCCGCCTCGAAGGCCGCCCGCACGAAGCACAGCCGTTGCAAGGCGGCGTCATCGAACAAGCCGTAGCCGCCTGGTGTGCACGCCACCGGGCGCAGCAATCCGCGCAGCAGGTAGTCGCGCACGATATGCACGCTCACCCCGGCATCAAGAGCCAGCCGGGACACCGTGTAGGCGTTCATTGAACACCTCCTTTTTCTCACCCGGCGCAGCAGGAAAGCTGCTTCACATCCTTGTTGAAGGTCTGCGCCGCGAGCTTCAACCCCTCGACCATCGTCAGGTAGGGGAACAACTGGTCGGCCAGTTCCTGCACCGTCATGCGGTTGCGAATGGCCAGAGCCGCCGTCTGGATCAGTTCACCCGCTTCCGGCGCGACCGCCTGTACGCCGATCAGCCGATGGCTGCCTTCCTCGATAACCAACTTGATGAAGCCGCGTGTGTCGAAGTTGGCGAGCGCACGCGGCACGTTGTCCAAGGTCAAGGTGCGGCTGTCGGTCTCGATCCCGTCGTGGTGGGCTTCCGCCTCGCTGTAGCCCACGGTCGCCACTTGCGGATCGGTGAACACCACGGCCGGCATTGCGGTCAGGTCGAGCGCCGCATCGCCGCCGGTCATGTTGATCGCGGCACGGGTGCCGGCCGCTGCCGCCACATAGACGAACTGCGGCTGGTCGGTGCAGTCGCCGGCCGCGTAGATGTTCGGGTTGCTCGTGCGCATGCCTTGGTCGATGGCGATGGCACCTTGCGCATTGACAGTGACCCCCGCTGCGTCCAGCGCGAGGCTGCGCGTGTTCGGTGTCCGACCGGTGGCAACCAGCAGTTTGTCGGCGCGCAATTCACCGTGCGTGGTGGTCAGCACGAATTCACCGTCCATATGGGCGACCTGGCTGGCTTGCGTGTGCTCCAGCACCTCGATGCCCTCGGCACGGAAAGCGGCTGTCACCGCCTCGCCGATGGCCGGGTCTTCACGGAAGAACAAGGTATTGCGCGCCAGGACCGTGACCTTGCTGCCCAGCCGGGCAAAGGCTTGCGCCAGCTCCAGCGCCACCACCGACGAGCCGATTACGGCAAGGCGTTCGGGAATGGTGTCGCTCGCCAGGGCCTCGGTGGAAGTCCAGTAGGGTGACTCTTTCAAGCCCGGAATCGGCGGGACCGCCGGGCTGGCACCCGTGGCGACCAGGCAGCGGTCGAACATCACGACGCGCTCGCCACCCTCGTTCAAACGGACGGTAAGGCTCTGGTCGTCCTTGAAGCGCGCCTCACCGTGCACAACGGTGATGGCCGGATTACCGCCCAGGATGCCTTCGTACTTGGCGTGCCGCAGTTCGTCGACGCGGGCCTGCTGCTGGGCCAGCAGCTTACTGCGGTCAATCGTAGGCACAGTTGCCGCAATACCGCCATCGAACGGGCTTTCCCGGCGCAGATGGGCGATGTGGGCGGCGCGGATCATGATCTTGGACGGCACACAGCCGACATTGACGCAGGTGCCGCCGATGGTGCCGCGCTCGATCAGCGTGACCTGCGCGCCTTGCTCGACGGCTTTCAGCGCCGCCGCCATCGCGGCTCCACCGCTGCCAATGACCGCTACCTGCACCGGGGGCTCGTTGCCACTGTGCTTTTCGGCGGCGGCCATCCATCCCCGCACCTTGTCGAGCAGTCCGACGCGGTTGTCCGCCAGTGGCGCATCGGCTAGCGTTGCCTTGTAGCCCAGTCCGGCCACGGCGGCAGTCAGCGCGTCCGGCGATGTGCCCGGCACGATGGCGAGTTGCGCTGTGCCCTTCGGATAGGACACCAGCGCCGACTGCACGCCTGGCACTTTTTCCAGCGCTTCCTTGACGTGCGCCGCGCACGAGTCGCAAGTCATGCCGGTGATTTTTAGATGGGTCATGCAACAGATCCTTTATCGTTTGTGGCGCCAGACAATGACGTCCGTTGTGCTGCGGTGCCGTTTTCAGTGACTCACTGCTTGACGCTGGACGGATAGCCCGCGTCTGCGGTTGCCTTGGTCAGCTTCTGCACGCTGGTCTTGGCATCGTCGAAGGTGACGACCGCTTGGCGTGTCTCGAAAGTCACGTCAACTTTGCTGACGCCTTCGACCTTGGAAATCGCCTTCTTGACAGTGATCGGGCAGGCGGAGCAGGTCATGCCCGGTACGGACAGCGTGACGGTCTGGGTGGCGGCCCAGACGGGGGCAACAACGGCGGCGAGGGCGAGGGAGGCAAACAGTTTCTTCATGGTGAACTCCGATCAGTAGAAAAATGGCATGACGTAGGGAAATCCGAGCGCGACCAGAACCAGCGCGGCCACGATCCAGAAAATGAGCTTGTAAGTAGCTCGCACTTGGGGAATCGCGCAGACCTCACCCGGTTTGCAGGCCGCTGCCTGCCGGTAGATGCGCCGCCAGGCGAAGAACAACGCCACCAGCGCCACGCCGATAAAGATGGGGCGATAGGGTTCCAACACCGCCAAGTTGCCGATCCAAGCGCCGCTGAACCCCAAGGCGATCAGAACCAACGGCCCGAGGCAGCAAGCCGAGGCGAGGATGGCGGCAAGCCCTCCAGTGAAGAGCGCGCCGCGCCCGGTTTTTGGTTCAGACATGCGCTTGTCCTTTCGAATTGAAATTGGATAGCGTAACCTTACTTCCGTACTCATGTACGGAGTCAAGCGATATGGAAAACAATTTGGAGAACCTGACCATTGGCGTTTTCGCCAAGGCGGCCGGGGTCAATGTGGAGACCATCCGTTTCTATCAGCGCAAGGGCTTGTTGCTGGAGCCTGACAAGCCCTATGGCAGCATCCGCCGCTATGGCGAGGCGGATGTAACGCGGGTGCGCTTCGTGAAATCAGCCCAGCGGCTGGGCTTCAGCCTGGATGAGATCGCCGAGCTGCTGCGGCTGGAGGATGGCACCCATTGCGAGGAAGCCAGCAGTCTGGCCGAGCACAAGCTCAAGGACGTGCGCGAGAAAATGGCTGACCTGGCGCGCATGGAGGCCGTGCTGTCTGAGTTGGTGTGCGCCTGCCATGCGCGAAGGGGGAACGTTTCCTGCCCGCTGATCGCGTCACTACAGGGTGGAGCAAGCTTGGCAGGTTCGGCTATGCCTTAGCGTGCTTTATTTTCCGTTTTCTGAGACGACCCCAGTCAAGAACTTCCGGCCGGCTCCAGCAAGCTGGGACGCGCCACGATAGCCTTGAACAGATTGGCGGACCGATCATCGATGAGTTCGATCTGCGGCCATGCCCTCAGTGAGCGCAGCAGGCCGCTACCCAATCCGCGATAAGGCAGGAGCTTGGCGGCAAAGGACGCCAGGATGGGGTTGCGCATATTGGAGTTGCCGGCCTTGATGTTCTCGATAGTCAGGTTGTTGGGCAGGTGGCCAGGGCTGATGATCTCGACACGATCCGCGAAGACCAGTACGCGGATCGGCGCGCTGACGAAGTAGTCGCGGTGAATGAGGGCGTTGGCGACCAGTTCTTCCCAGACGATGCGGGGAATCTCAGGCTGCCCCTGGGAGTTGAAGCCCTGCTCGCCCTGCGCGGCGCGGGTGTTAGCGACGATAAAGCCCAACGTCTGCTGGAACACGTCGGCCAGCTTGCCGACGATGTCGCGGCTGTCGATGTAGCGTTCGTCCTCAATCTGGGTGCCGACAAAGGCGACGGCCTTGACGACGAAGGCGGGTAGCGCGTAGTGCGGTGATTTGGCGAACAGCAGACCGCCCGCCACGTTGAGCTGCCCCTGGTTCATCAGGTTCATGTTGGTCAGCAACTGCGGCAGCGGCTGGTTATGCTGGGCGAGCGGCTCACCGAATTGCTGCTCGAAGAAGGTTTCGAAATAGGGCATGTCCACATCGCCCGCGCTCAAGCCCGCTACGGGCGTTTCGTCGGCGTGCACCAAACCCGCCTGCTGGAACAGGCGCTGCAATTCCTCGCGCGAGGTGGCGCGGCGCTTGTCCGAGCCGTTCTTCACCCAAATCGCGCCGTTCTTGTCCATGTAGGGCTTGTTGACGCCCTCAGCGATAGAGAGCACCAGCACCGTGCCTGCCGGGTGAGGCACGTTTTCCGTGAGCGGGTTCACGGCGGGACGCACGACCTGCGAGGCCACGTTGGCGATGAGCATGTTGAGACGAGCAACGTCGGCGCCGGATAGACCGCGCACCGAACCGTCGTCGTTCACCCCAATGAAGATGCGACCACCAGCGGTGTTGCTGAAGGCAACGATCTCTGCTGCCAAGGCGTCGGCATTGTTGATGTCCGTCTTGAACTGCTGCCGACTGTCCTCGCCCCGGCTGAGCAGGTCGATCAGCTCTGTGGTTTCCATAGGTTGTAGACCTCTTTGCGACGGTTGAAGGCTTCCTGGCCTCCTTCCATGATGTTGATGATGGCGTCCTGCACCGGGCGGGCGTCGATGCTGCCGCTTCGCGTGGCGACCTTCTCGTCCTGGTATTGGCAGGCGTGCACCTGTTCCGCGTCACCCAGCACCGGGAAGTTGGCGTTGTGGGTGGCGAAGATGAATTGGGCGTGAGGCTTCATTTCCCGTAGCAGCTTGATCACATCGTCGTAAATGGTCTGGTTGTCCAGATCGTCTTCCGGTTGGTCGATGATGATCACGTCGTTCTGGCGTTGACTGAGCACGTACAGCAACAGCGCCGAAGCGCGCTGCCCGAGAGAGTGGTGCTTCAACTCTTTGCCGCGATAGCGGATGACGAAGCGGTTGGGCACCTGCCAGGTGACGAAATCGGTCAGGTTCTGCATGAAGGTCTTTTCGAAGACCTCGGGGGTGCTGCCGGCCTTCGCCAAGGCTCCCGGCAAGGCACGTAGGAGGCCGCCAAAATCGGCATAGTCCTCCATCACTGCGCGCAGCGTGGTTTCGCGAATGTTGCTGCCCTTGAAGAGCTGCTGCATGAAGCTGATGGCGGCTTCCTTGTCGCCCTTGAAGTCCGCTTCGATCTGCAGGGCGGTGTGGCCAGCGTTCACGCGGTCCAGCTCTACCTTGATGGTATTGAACTCGCGCAGCCATAGTTCATTGAGTTTGTCGATCTCGGCAAACAGCGCGTCGCGGATGCTGGTCTGCTGTGATTCCTGCTTGGCCAGCGCCTCCAGCATTTGCTCCGCCTTGGTTTTGCGCTGCTGCTGGGCCAGGAAGTCGTCCGGCTGGATGGCAGTCATGCCGGTTTGCTTGAGCTCCTGAGCCAGTTGGCGCTCGACTTGTGCGAACTCCTCCTGAAGGCTCCTGCTTGCGCCTTCAAATTCGCCCTGTTTGGTCTTGAGGCGAGCTGCAATGACGTTCGCTTCTCGCTCGATCTGCTTGAGCTGATCGACCTTGGCAACGAGGCTGGAGAACTCAGCGTAGTAGGCCGTGAAGAAATCCGGGTTCTGCTTGGAAACGTAGCTCGTTGCGTTCCGCAGCTCGTCCTCATGCTCGGCAATCAGACTTCCTAGAGCGAGGATGAAGCTGTCTGCCCGCTCCATCATGCGCGCGAGCGCTGTGGCGTCCTGCTGGAAGCCAAGTCGCTTTTGGAGCTTATCGGCGACACCGTGCTCCGCGAACTTGGTCAGACGGAAGTTGGCATCATTTAGTTGGGTCTCGAAGTCGCGCTTGAGTTCGGCCGTGTTGCTGAGCTTGAGCCAGCGCTGAGCAGCGTCACGCACGCGCTGGCGTTGAACCTCTATTTCGTCACGCAGCACACGCAGCTTCTCGCCAACCAGCTTTTCCACCAGATCGGTCTCGAAGCCTTCGCCGGTGCTGGAAAGGTCCTTCTGGCCGAAGTAGATCGGACGGCGCAGTACGGTTTCCCGGATCGACACGCCGGGTTGCAACTTGCCGCCCAAATAGACATTCGGGGCTTCGCGGAAGATGCGGGAGATGGTGAACTCCTGTCCGTACACGTCACATGCTGTCAGCGTCACCTTGCCGCCGCTGCCAAGGGTATGGCGGATCAACTCATCCTTGTACTTGGTGTCCTGCGCCTTCTCGCCGCGTGGAATGTCGAGGGCGTAGCGTACTGCCTCCAGGATGGACGATTTGCCGCTGCCCCGGATGCCGATCAACGTGTTGAGTTCGGAAGAGAAATGCAGCACTTGCCCATCGAGGATGCCGCCGTCGAAGCGGATGCTGCGGATGTGCGACGCTTGATGTTTGGGCGGCTCCATGGCTACCCGCCCAGCGGGATCGCTCAAGGCAAACTTGACCGCCTCGAAGGACAGTTCGCCCAGCTTCAGGTAGCTGGCTTTGCCTCGACCGATTTCATCGACACTCTTAGGGTCGCTGCCTTCCAGTTCGGCGGGGTACCAGCTCTGTAGCCAGCTTTGAATCTTGGTGCGGCAGGGTTTGTCTTTGCCTGCGCCGTCGTGCGTGCGTACCTTCTGAAAAGCCAGCGTTCTGCGTCGGAAGAACTCGTTTTGCCCCAACTCAGTAAGCCGGCCGCCATCCAGCTCCGCCCACAGGCCACTCGGGGCTTCGACATGGGCGAAGACAAGGAAGAAGTCCCGGTGATAGCCTTCCAGCTTCTTGATGGTCTCCAGAAGCGACCATGAAGTGCGCCCGTTCTCCTGCTCGTACTGCGCGGGCGTTTTACCTTCGAATGCGCTGGTCAGAAAGGGGTTGATGTAATTGTGTTCATCGATCCATTCGTCGGAGAACACAACAAGCGTGTGGATGCCATTAGCCCCGTCATTGACCGACAACTCAACGCCTGGCAGCAGCGCAATACCCTTCTTCTGGGCCGTCTTGCGCAGTGCTTTGAATTCTTCGAAGTCGAACTTGTTGTGGTTGGTAATGACGCCCAATCGGATGTCCGCTTTCTCCAACGCATCCACATAGTTGCTGTTGTAGAAGTTGTCATCGCCCGTGAACTTGAATTCTCGGTCCGCTCGGGTATGCAGATGAAAGTCAGCACGGACCCACTGCGCCCCTTCTGCAAAGACCATGGATCGAGCCTCTGACTGCTTCGGTCGCAGACTTTCCATCATGGTTCATCCTTATAGTTAGTCCGCGCGTAGCCCACCAGTCGAGCGGTCTGCGGGTCATAGATAAACTCGGTGATCGATCCATCTCGAATGCGCTGAACCGCCTCGTCGATCACATGAAGTGGCACTAGGAACCATTCCTCAGGCTGCACAGGATGACCGAAGCGGTCGTTGATCGTGATGTTCAACCGCGCGGGCGCGAACAGTCTGTGGAACAGGTTCTCCATCCGGGTGCGGTTGACGCCCGCGAGCTTGTAGGTCGCTACCACTTCGACCTTCGCCAGCAGGTAGGTGGAGTCGTGTTCGGCGTTGGCAATGCGCGTCTCCACCCTGCCCCCGGTCACGCCCATCTTGTGGATGATGTCGCGGTGCTGCGCGACATAGGGATGATCGGAGAGGGAGCGCAGGACGTAGATCGTGCCGCTTTCGACATCATCGGCCTCAAGCTCGCCGCCGAAGGAGAGTTGTCCGCTCTCGGGCGAGGCCAGCCGCCGCGCGGCGGGGTCGTTGTAGAAAGCGCGCTGGAGCGAGCGCAACAGCAGATTGCTTTCGGTGCCGTTGGAGAAGATGAGGCGCAGGCGGCGGTCCACTTCCCCGGCGGTGGTTCTCAGCGGTTCGCCGACGTCTGCGACGTAGAGCGTGATTCCATCGAGAACGAAAAAGTCCCCGGCCTCAATCGCGCGGCGGCCCGCCTCTATGGGCTGGGACTGGCGCAATCCGGTCTTGACTTCCGTCGCTACGCGCTCGAACAGTGGCTTGAACGCCTCGAAGTCTTCGCAAGGCTTGCGATCCGCGATCTCCTCGGCGGCGCGCTTGTCGGCGCTGGTGCGGACATGGCGTAGGACCGTGATGTCGTCTGCGTCGGCTACGCCCGCCAGCTCGGCGGCCAGGTCGTCGATGTCGATGGCTTCATCTGCCGAAGCGGCAACGGTAGGCGCCCCGGCAAGCAAGCCCTGATGGTCCAGCGGCTCCAGCAGGGCGCGGCAGTCCGGGAGCGCACGCAAGCGGTCCAGGCGCACGGCATAGAGGCGCTCGAAAATATCGCGATCCTCACCATGCTGCGGCGCACGCCCGTGCTTCTCGGTGAAGCGTTGGATTTCCTCGAAGCCCGCGATGACGCGCTCCTCACTGGCCGGCCGTCCGGCCTTCGCCTCGGGCGGTGCGAACTCGGCAAGCTCCGCAGCGAGTTCGTCAAGATCGGAGTTACTCATAGCGCCCCTCCGCCTTGAATCGCATAAAGGCGGCCGCGCCTTCGGCCATGCGTCGCTCCCAGGCATCCTGGGAATCGAGTGCAGGAATGCGTCCGCGCTCCTTCTTGAACTGAACGGCGCGAACAGCCATCTCCTTCGCCTCGTCCGGCGTCAGACTCGTGCGCTTCGCCGAGATGGCCGCCGCGACCTGCTTCAAGCTGTCCTCGCTCATGGTCTTGGCGAGGATGGCGTAGGCTTCGCCAAAGGGGTTGATGCGGTCGATGAGGTCAATGTCCAGCTCGCGCACGTCCATCGCGAAGCGGCGCACGCCGTCGATCAGGGCGGTGTTGGGCGACCCGTCGCTCTCGCCTTCGGTGACAAGCCGCTTGGCCTGTTGCGTCAGGTTGAGGGCGGCGATGGCATGCTGGCGCACGGCCTCCTGATCTTCGGCGTCAAGCTCGGGATACTTGTCCTTGATGATCTTGCCCATGCGAACCTGCGTCAGCTCCTCGGGCACCAACTCCTCATCGAACAGGCCGCGCTCAATGGTGGGCTTGTCCTGCACGAAGGCCGCGATGACTTCGTTCAGGTCTTCCTGACAGATTCGCGCCGCCTCCTTGCTCTTGGGCTCGGCGATGCCCTTGATCTCGATTTGGTACGCCCCTGTCTGCTCATTGACGCCGATGTTGCAGCGATCCGGGTCGTAGCCACCCTCGCCGTAGTTAAAACCCGGCACCGGGCCACTGTCGGGGTTCTTGGGCTTGAACTCGAAGCGCGGAGCAAGAACCTGCTCCATCAGCAGGCTCGCCGCGATGGCCTTTAACGTATCGTTAACGGCCTCGGTGACAGCTTCCTCGGCTGCGTCCGGCTCGGCGATCAGGTTGGTGAACCTCGCGCGGGTCTTGCCGGGCGCGTCGCGGGTAGCTCGGCCGATGATCTGCACGATCTCGGTCAGGCTGGCGCGGTAGCCCACGGTCAGTGCATGTTCGCACCAAATCCAATCGAAGCCTTCCTTCGCCATGCCCAGCGCGATGATGATGTCCACATGGTCGCGGCTGTTCTTCTGCGCCGGGTCTTTGAGCGCGGCGGACACGCGGTCGCGCTTGGCGGCATCGTCATCGACGAGATCGGCGATCCGCAGCACGCGGCCATCGGGGCGCTTGACACGTTGGAAGCCGGTCGCAGGGTCGATGCCTTGCCATTCACCCAGCGCCTCGATGATGTGCTCCACTTCCCGCATCTTGTCCTTCGTGCTCTCGCGCGAATTGACATTCGGGATGTGGATGATGGTCTTCTCGGCGGGATCGAGGACATTGAGGATGTCGTCGACGTAAGGCCCGCTGTAGAAGAAGTAGCCGATGTCGAGTTGCTTGAGGTACTCGTAGCCGTTGAGCTGCTCGTAGTAGGTGTAGGTGACGGTATCGAACTTCGACTCATCCTGCGGCGCGAGCACGGCCTCGGCGTCGCCACGGAAGTAGGAGCCGGTCATGGCGACGATGTGCGTCTTGCCCCGCGCGAAGAACTGCCCCAGGTGCAAGCCGAGCTTGTTGTCCGGATTGGCCGAAACGTGGTGGAACTCATCGACCGCGATCAATCGGTCGTCGAACGCCTCGACGCCGTAGGCATCGACAGCGAAGCGGAAGGTCGCATGGGTGCAGACCAGCACCTTGTCCTCGCCTTCGAGGAATGCGCCCAGCGACTTGACCTTGCCGCCGTTGTCGTTGCCTGGCGCATTGCACAGGTTCCACTTGGGTTCGACCTGCCAGTCCGCCCAGAAGCCGTACTTCGACAGCGGTTCGTCGTTGAAGCTGGCACCGATGGACCTCTCCGGCACAACGATGATGGCCTGCTTCAAGCCTTGGTTCTTGAGCTTGTCGAGTGCCACGAACATCAGCGCACGGCTCTTGCCCGATGCGGGCGGCGACTTGATAAGCAGGTATTGCTCGCCCCGCTTCTCGTAGGCCCGCTCCTGCATGGGCCGCATCCCAAGAGCATTGGCCTTGGTCGATGCGCCGTTTCGGGCGTAGGTGACGGAAACGGACGGTACGGACTTGATCTTGTCGCTCATGCGTTGGCTCCCGCCTTGCGTTTCTTGCCCTTGGCCGGTGCAGCCGAAGCGGTCATCTTGGTATAAAGGTCAAACAGCTTTTCCAGCCGCTCAGTGTCGTTCTTGAAGCGCCGACCGATGTAGATGCGCTCCAGCACTTCGTCGTTGCGATCATGTGCGGCACGCAGGTCAGCGGGCATGTTCTCGGGGTCGTACAGGTCCGCGATGGTCGCGGGGAAGTGATGCTCCCGCGCCAGCAAGATATCCTCAGCGCAGCGCGTGAGATCGACCTTGTTCTTGTCGGTGAGCGTGGGCACGGGGAAGGTGTTCCAGCCGAGGGTATTGGAGTAGCGAATATCGGTCTTCAGCCTGCCACAAACGGTGGCGATCCAAACGAGATGCAGGCGTGATGCAATCAGTGCCAAGTTCCAAAGCGGCGCATCGTAAATCACCGACGCGAGATTGGAGACAACGGTGTCATATCCAGTTATCTCGCACGGAAGAAACAACCTTCGTTCCGACGACACATTCGGAACTGCGATTGCAGCGTGGCGACTATGAGGGGCGAAAACGAAGCGATGCGGCGTGGCAGCGTTCTCGTTGGCTTGAGCTCCGTTACTACTCAAGCGCATTTCGCGAACCTTTTCGAGGCGGTCACGAAGAATATCGATGCGATTTACCTCTTCAAGATCGTCATCCTCGATCCATATGCACCAGCGAGCTCCACCGTTTATCAATTCGCGCGATCCAACGTAGCGCTTTAGGAAGCGTCTGGCATCTGGACTCGCTGCAATTATTTGATCCTTCTCTTCAGTAGATGGTGTCAGATGACCTCCATCAGTCGGCTTATTCCCCGACTGCATATGTCCGATGGCTGAAAGCGCACTCGATCTCTTCGTGACAATCACGGTATCAGCAGCGACAAGATACGGACTAATGTTGGCGCATGATCTAACAGTGCCTTCGCCGAACAGTTTCCTTTCAGAGCCAGGGTTGGTCGTCAGGCCGAGAATCACACACGTGACAGCAGCTTTGTTACTAGCGAGGTTGCTCCACAAGAACGATGTGTGCGCAAAGTTGATCGTGTTGCACTCTTTAAATACGAGCGGCCAAAGCATTGCAACTTGCTCTCCTTGAGTGATGGAGTTAGTCGTTACGAATGCGCTTGCCGCCCCAGTAAAATTGTTGAACTGAGCTGCTTTCAGAACGAACGCGGCTACATAGTCCAAATCCTTGTAAGTCTTTAGAAGGGGCGCGAGGACTCGCGCCATGTCTTCCTTCTGCTGCGCTGTCTGACCAACGCTTCCTTGGTACGGCGGATTGCCGCAGATGTACGTCTCGCCGCCTTCGTTCTCGAAGTCAATCTCCGCTTGGTCGAGCGGCGTCTCAAACAGATCATCCGCCAGCACCTTCACGTCCGTCCCGGTGGGCGGGCAAACGCTCAACCAGTCGAGCCGCAGCGCGTTGCCGCAGGTGATCCAGTTCTCGTTACGCAGGGGCAGAAACTCGGCCAGGGCCAGCTTCTGCCCCCGGTACAGCACGTCGCACTGATACTCGGCGATGACCAGCGCAAGGCGGGCAATCTCCGCCGGGAAGTCACGCAGCTCAATCCCGCGAAAGTTGGTGAGCGGGATCTCCGACGCGCGATCCGGCTCGCCGCGCCGCCGATTGATCTCGGCCTCGATGGCGCGCATTTCCTTATAAGCGATGACCAGAAAATTGCCCGAGCCGCAGGCCGGGTCGAATACCCTGATCTTGGCAATGCGCTTGCGCAGGTTGAGCAACACGCGGGCGTTGTCGCCCGCCTCCTCCAGCTTCGCCCGCAGGTCGTCGAGGAACAGCGGATTGAGCACCTTCAGAATGTTGGGAACGCTGGTGTAGTGCATCCCCAGCTCGCCGCGCTCCTCGTCTTCGGCCACGGCCTGGATCATCGAGCCGAAGATGTCAGGATTGATCTTGGTCCAGTCCAGGCCACCAACGTGCAGCAGGTAGGACCGGGCGATCTTGCTGAATCGCGGCACCTCGTCGCCGCCGGAGAACAAAGCCCCGTTGACGTAGGGGAAATCTTCGGCCCATCGAGGAATCTTGGCGGCAGCCCGGTCCTCGCGCTTGGTGTTCATGGCGCGGAACAGCGTGGCGATGACCTCGTGCGTGTTGGACGAGTCCTTGGCGCTCATCTGCGCAACGGTTTCGGTGAAACGCCCCTTCCCGATGAAAATGTCGGTGTCCTCGGCGAAGAAACAGAAAATCAGCCGCGCCATGAGCTTGTTCATGTCGTGGCGGCGCTCCGCCGTGCCCCATTCAGGGTTGTCTTTCAGCAGTTCGACGTACAGACGGTTCAGGCGGCTGGTGGCCCGAATGTCGAAGGCGTTTTCGCTGATCTGGCGGACGGTACTGATGCCCGCCAGCGGCAGGAAGAAGCCGAAGTGGTCGGGAAAGTCTTTGAAGGCACAGGCGACGGTCTCACCGCTGGCCAGGTCTTCGGCCTCGAAGTCCGCACCGTCGGTGGCGAGGATGAACTTCGCCTTGGCCTTGGCCGTCGCCGGGCTGGCCTTGAGAGCGGCCAGCGTCTGTGTCACCCGCCCTACGTCGCAGGTCAGGATGTGGATATTGCTGGTCTGGAGAACACCGCCGAGGTCGGACTTGTTCGACGCCCCCGCGCGCAGGCGCTTGATGGTGGTCGCTTTGTTGCCGAACGCCTCAAGAAAGGCATAGGGGAACTCCGCACGGTCGAACGGCTGCTCCGCGAGGTCGGTGATGGCTTGTTCGATTTCTACGGCGTTCATGGACGTGCAGCCCCCTCTCGGGGCGAGGCCGCCTGGTTGCTATCGTTTTTCGGGGCGCTCATGTCTTGTCCTGCGTTTTCTCGGCTATCTGCGCGGCAATCCAGCGATCCAGCTCGCTGCGACGAAACCGCCAGGTGCCGCCCAGCTTGAATCCCGGTATCTCCCCCTGCTGGGCCAGCCGGTAAACGGTCTTCTTCCCTGCCTTGAGGTAGACCGCCACTTCATCCAGCGTGAGAATTTCGCTATCAGGTTGGTTCATGTCAGGCGGCTCGCTTGGTGTCGCGCGGCGAAGTCTTCCAAAGTTTGGCCAAGTTTACCATCTGATCCACCCAAGTGAACCCCGAATCTCATGTGCGCGACGCCATGGATTCGGCCGGCGCCATGCGTTGCGGCGGGCTCGCGGCACCGGCTCGATGGCAAGGCCATGTGCTTTAGCCACCGGGTCGTAGATGGTTTACGCCAAGAAGGTGGTCGGCGTGTCTTCTTCCGGGGAAAACACGCAACGTAGTACTCTTTGGCCTTCACAGCCGCGCTCTCTGTGGCCTCATCTGGATGAGACGGGCTAGGCAAATCAGCGTGAGGTGTGCGATGGGCAGGAAGGAAACCGAGGAAGCAATTGCAGACAGCCGCGCCGGCCGTGTCTCGGGGCGGTTCGCCACAGTCGCCGAGCTGCTGGCCGACCTGAACGCTGACGACACCCCGAACATTCAGCACGGCAGCGCCAACGTCTATGCCGACCTGGGCTATCCCGACGCCGGCGAAATGCTGGTCAAGACCCGACTCGTCACCAAGATCGGCGAGGCCATCAAGGCGCGACAGTTGTCGACCGAGCAAGCGGCTACGCTTCTCGGATTGACGCCGGCCGCGCTGCACGAGCTGCTGACCGGCCGCTTTCGCTCGCAATCGGTCAATGACCTGGAGCGCCTGGCATCCATGCTTGATGAGGCCAGTCGATGACAGGCTCGAAGAACCTGGAAAACTGGCTGCATGAGAAGGTCGGCCCGGCCTATGACGCCTTGAAGGCCGATCCCGCCCGCGCCGTCACGCCTGACCAGGTGCGCTACACCCTGGCCGAGCTGCTGGCCGAGGCCGAAGCCGCCGGCGTGTATCCACTGCCGCCGGAACAACGCGAATGGGTGGATGCGCCGGCCGTTGGCCGTGAGCTGACGCCTTTCGACCCGGCCGAGACGCTGACCTCGGCCGAGGCGATCAGCACCTTCCTGGCCGAAGCCGAGGCCACAGCCGACCCGGCCTATATCGAACACGCACAGGCCGTCGCAGCGCGGGCGAAGGCCATGCACGGCATCGAGTAGGAGAGCTGGCCAGCATCGCCATTCCTGGCGGTGCTGCAGCTCGACGTGCGCCGTTCTGGTGCGCTGGATCTCATCGCTAGAAGCGACGATGCGATCCACGCCAAGGGAGAAGGCCAGAGCGGCCGTCATCGTCCGATCTGGCGATGCTCGAGCACGCCAGCGCACATCGTCACCTTTGACGATGCAGGCCCGGAAATGACAAGGGCGGCCAATGGCCGCCCTTGCTGCTCCTGGTGCGCGTGCCTACGCGGCGCCGAGTGACTGCCGCACCGCGTCCAGGGCCTCGCGAAAGTCGGCAGGTGTCGCCTGGCCCGTCTCGGCCTGGTAAAACACGACCATGAAAGCGTTCGCCACGGCCTCGGCGAGCGGCCCGAGCTGCCGCGCCGCGTCCTGGTCTAGCCAGTCGAGCGCGGCGAGTTGCACGGCTGCATGATGAACGGCCTGCGTTGCATTGGTAGGATTCAGGGTTGCCATGATTCACCTCTCTAACAGGTGGGTTGTGGAAGTGTCGGCCGGCCCCACGCCGGCCGACGCGCTTATCGGCTGCCGGTGCCGTAGAAGCCGGCGGCCTCGGCCAGCGGCGTGCTTCTCGCGCTGCTGCCGTAGCTGCTGGCGTAGCCGCCCGACCTGGCCGCCAGCTTGGTGGCCTCAATGACGGGCGGAGCAGGTCGATCAACAAAGGCCGCAACTTCTGCCGCCGGGTCTGCATCAGTCGATTGATCGTCGACCGGCTCAACCTCAACCGCCTGCGCCTGGCGCTGCTCGGCAGCGGCAACGTCCAGGCAGTCGAAAAATCCTCTCGGCGTCATCGTCATACCTCCTTGTCGCGGTTGGCGAACGCGACCACTTCATCATCAGGATCAGCAGCAGCCGAATCGGCCCCTGCCAGGCTGTTGCCGCCGAAGCTGGGCACATCGTCGACCGCCCGGTCTGTCTGGCTGCTCGCCCGGATTGCGGCGGCGATCTTCCCTCCGGTGGTGTCGGCGATGCGTTCGGCGGCGGCGTCGCGGATGCTGGCCGCCTTGGCCTGCGCAACGTCGCCAATGCCTTGCACCAGGTTCGCAGCCGTCGCAGCGACAAGGCCTCCCGCACCTCGGCCGGCTTGGCCGCCAGCGTCGCTGCCGCCGCCGGCCTTCGAGCCGCCGACATCGCCGCTACCCTTCGAGCTGGAGCCGGCTTTGTCGCCGCCCCTCGATTCGCCGCCGCTGCCGCCCGAATTGCTGGAGCTTCCAGAGCTGTAAAAGCCAGCCGCCTGGCCGAGCGGCGTACTTGTGCCGGCACTGGAACCGCCGCCACCAAAGCCCGCCGCCTGCGCGAACGGTCCAGCATCGGAATCACCGCCAGCACCACCACCAAACATGGGCACTCCGCCCGATTCGCCACCGGCGCTAGCCCCTGCTTTCTCGAACGCCGCCCTAATCGCCGACATGCCGCCGGCGGCCGAGGCCGCACCGCCCATCACGGCCGCGCCAGCCACGCTGGCCGCTCCGGCGGCCATACTCGACGCGCCCATAGCCGCACCGATGGCGGCACCTGCACCGAAGTTGCCAATGCCGCCAGCGCCACCGATCCCCGAGCCGGTGATGATGCCGGCGACAAGCGGGGGCACACGATTGACCAGCATGAGCAACGCCACGCAGAACACCAGCATCACGCCCAGCTCTTCAAAGTTCAGGGTGCCGGTGTTCATCCTGGCGTAGAAGCTGGAAAGCAGGTCGTTCCCGATGCCGACCAGGAGCACCATCGTCATGATCTGCGCGGCCACGCCCAGCACGGTCTTGTAGTAGTTGATCGCCATGTCGGAAGTCCAACGGCTTCCACCGAAGCCGAGGAAGAAGATTCCGGCGTACATCAGCAGCCAGCCTGATACGAGCAGCAGCAACATATTCACGGCGACAACAGCCAGCAGGATCAGGATGCCGACGCTCAAGGCCACACCGATGAAGCTATCCACGGGCGACCAGATCGACGAGTTCCTGAATGCCTGCTTCAAGATCATGAAGCCGATATCCACAATGCCCGAGGGTGTCACCGACGCCACCCCGGACGCCTGCTCGCCGATCCGGGCCAGTGACTGGATGATCGAGTTGGCGAAGGCCGGGCCGTTGCGCAATAGCCAGAGGAAGAAGCCGAAGAACAGGATGAACCTGATGAACTCGGCGAAGAACTCGCCAATGTCAGCCTTGCGCAGCGCCATGAAGCCGAAGGTGAAAACCAGCGAGATCGTGCCCAGCGTCCAGAACAGGAACATCGCGGCATTCATCACCACCGTCTGCCAGGACGTGGCTCGCGTGGCGAACTCCGTCACCACCTGGTCAAGCATCCCCTGATTGGTGAGTTGGGCCGATGCGGCGGTGGAGTAAAGCGCGAGGGCGACGCCGATCAGCGCCGCCTTGTGCAGTGTTTTCATGGCTTCGCCTCCTTCTGGTCTTTCGGGTCGGCCAGTTCGAGCCAGTTCATGGGCTTCTCGGTCGGCGCGATGCCGCCGGCGGCCGGCGACCGGCGCGAGCACAGCCCGGCGAATTTCTCGCGCGTGGCCCTGTCCTCGATCTTCTTGATCGCCTCGATCTGGCAATTGGTGTCATTGACCTCGGGCATGGGCGGGATGGCCGGCTTGTTGTCGCAACCAGCCACCAGCACCACCACGAGGCCGGTAAGCAGCATCGTTTTCTTCATGGTGCAGGGCCTCCGTCAGCGGGTCAGTTCGAGCCAGTTTCTCGGGTTGGCCGTCCGCTCGATCCTGGACTCCCGGGAAGTCGCGCCGGCGGCCTGCTGTTGCGCCTCTAGGTCGGCCTGCGCCTGCATCCTGGCCGTCGCGGCGTTCTGCTGTGCGATCAGCAGGCCACGGATTTGCAGAAGCTGGTTTGCCTGGTTGGCGGCGAGCTGGTTGGCGTAGCCGATGGCCTGCATCTGCCCGGTCGCGCCCTGCGCGGCGGACTGGAGCCGTTCGAGCTGGCGAGCATCGGCGGAAAGGTTGCGCTGCTGTTGCTCCAGGCCCTTGAAAAGCGCGTCGTTCGCCTTCTTCTGACTCTCGCTCGCCAGGCTGCGGTTTTGCTCCATCGCAGCGCGCTCGGCATCCGAGCACCCAGCGGCCGAGAAGCAAGGCGAACCACGGTAATAGGCCACATCCTGGAACTTGCCCAGGTACGCATCGATGCTGCCGAGCTGATTCCGGTAGTAGTTCAGCGTGTCGGTGGCGGCCATCAGTCCATTGATGGTGGACTGCGCCTGGTCCCAGATATAGGCGGCCGGAGCCATGGTGTTTTGCAGCATGTTTTCGTACTGCTGCAATTGAGTCTGGTACTGCTCGATCTGCTTGAGCGTCTGCGCCACCGACTCAATGGCGGTCATGACGTTCTGCACCAGGTTGCCGCCGTCGATGACGGGGATGCCGGCCTGCGCCGGGGTGACGATGATGCTGCCGGCCAGAGCGGCGGCGAGCGCGGTTTTAGCCGCTAAAAAACGGACGTGCTTCATGGTCGCAATCTCCATTCGATGAAAGAAAGGCAATGCCTTGACCAAGCTCGCGCTTGCCCACGGCAAGGTTTCATCGAAGAGCTACGCCACTAGCTAATCGGTATCGCCCTTGGCACTGAGGCCCGGGCTTCGGTGATTCTGCTCTCGGCCCTTACGGGGTGTCCCTGGCCTTATGCGTCCTCCCGAGAGTTGATAACGCTCAGGCCGGCGGCCTGGAAGTGCCTCGTGTCGCGTCCGGCACACGGAAATTTAGCCGCTAAAACTCTCAACGGTCGGCCCTCGGCTGCACCACCGATTTCATAAGCCGACTCATTTCATCCTGAGTAGCTTCGATCCGAGCCAACAGGGCGAGAATCGTTGCATCGCCGAAACGGGCAGTGCGCGGATCGTCGGTCAGCCAGAGCTTGAGCAATCCGCCCAGCCGGCCAAGGTCGCCATTCACCCGCGCCAGCTCGCGTACGTAGTGGTAGTCCATGACTCCCTTGACCTGGTAGCCCTGGCCTACGTCGCGCAGATAGCGCGCCACGCTGATCCCCGCCATCTTGGCGTTCGCCTCAATCAGTTCGCGTTCTTCTGGAAGGCAGTACACCTTGATCGGCGGGCTGCCCTTCCTGGTGATTCGATTCTCGTCACCCATGTGTCCTCCAACCGGCGGTAGCCGGCAGCCTCGCAGAGCAGGATGCCCGTTGAGCGCCCCGCGCGAATAAGGGACAGTGAAGAAGGACAACCGGCTTGCCGGTGGGCCTACTTCACACATCCTGCCCGCCTTACGGCGTTGTTTTTGCCTCGTATGACTCATCGAACTTCGCGCTGTAACCGCACCGTTGCTTCGCAACAGCGCGCCAACAGCGGGAAAACCAACGGAAATTGCCAATGTCCGCGTGCTTGCAGAGATCCAAGAGGCCGGTAACAGCGTTTCAGCCATGCGCTTGCAGCGATTGAGCATGGAACTTTGCTTACTTCGTACCCTGCCCCATTGAGCTAGGCCGCGCATTGGTGATGTGCTGGCGAACGTACTTCAGGAACGTCTCATACCGGAAAGGGATGCGCCCGACCTCGCGCAGGTGCTCCCAGATGATCTTGAGCGCGTAGCCGGCCTCCATCGCTTCCTTCACGTCCGAGCGCACCGCCATGAAAGCGGCCAGGTAGTCCCTGCGCTTTGTTTGCGAGGTCTTCTGCTGAAGAGCCAGCCGTGCGGCCAGCTCCTCGGGGTAGCTGCTTTCTGTCGTCGCCATGTCCGTAAACCTCCGTTATCAACTGAACTACTCCGAAGGTTACGGAGTGCTGGCCTACACAACATTCCAATAATTGGCCGAAATGGTTGACATAGAGCCGATGACACAGGCACGCCCATCGAAACAGGGATGGCAGCTCATTCAGCACGGAAAATTGAACGCCAAGAGGGGAGTAGGCCGGGAGATCCCCGCCGCTCGGCCCCTCAAGTGTCAAAGAGAGGATCGCATCGTCAGAAGTGGCGATGCGAGCTCCAGCGCCGGCGGCCGTCATCGTCAGAACTGGCGATGGGGCCCTCGGTGCATCGTCGGACGTGGCGATGGTCGACCATGGCCCGGACATGGCCAGCCTCGCCGGAGATGACGATGCTGCAGCTCGACGTAGCGCGCGAAAGAAAGGCCGATCTCATGACGTGGCCAGGGCATTGAATTGAACTGTTGTATGTTGTAGCGCGCTACAACATACAACATACAACATCTTATTGACACTTGAGGGGCGCAGCGTTTTAGCCGCTAAAAAGAACCGGCCGGAGCTGACCGCCCTTCTGGCGTACAACTCGGCCGCAGGCCGACCATCGGCAAGGACTTGGCGTCGCCCTAAAGGGCGGCGGCAAGTGCCGCGCCTAGTGGATGATCTTGGAAGATCATGGATGGAATTTGCGGACTAGCCGCAAGCCCGCGCCGTTGCTCTGTTTTCCGGTTTGAGGCGGGGAACGTTGCTACGGGTGAAGGGGAACGTTGCTACGGAGCTTGGGGAACGTTACTACGGGCTTCGGCCTGCCAATTTCCCACTTCCCTGCCGCATACTCGCTGACCTTCCATCCCACGGTGGCAAGCTCGGCCAGAGCCTTGCGGGCCTTCTGGCGGCGCTTCTTCATGGCCTCGGCGTTCGCCTCGTCCGGCCAGACGTAGCCAGCAAGGGTATCGAGTTCCACGCGCCCGGCTTTGCCGGGGTCGATCCAGCCGCATAGCCGTTGGTGAATCAGGCGGGCCGGGTCGGTTTGCAGCGCCCGCACCTCGACCATCTCGATGCGGGTATATGGGCGCCGCCCAAGAATCGCCTCTGCAATCTGAGGATTCAACGCGACAAACAGCCGTCCGTCATCCTCATCGAAGGCATAGCTCATCAGGTGAAAAGACCTTTGCCGGCTTCCCTTGGTGAGCACCACCGTCACGTTTGCCATGCGCAGCAAGCACGCCTTGATCGCCCGGATGTTGTCACCGCCATCGGTCAAGCCGATTTCGCCTAGCAGGCGGGTCATGCTCTCTCGCACGACCAGCGCATCCTGCCCCACCGCGTCGAACTTCGGCTCAAGGAATAGACGGAGTTGCTTCGGCAAGTCCGCTGTTGGCTCTGGCGTCAGGATGATGCCCTTCGGCCCTCCAAGAGCCACAAGACCTTGCAGCAGCCGCATGTCATCAGCGCCAAGAGGCTCGAAACCGACGAACCGCGCTTGTTCAGTCCCGGCGTAGTGATACGTCACATCGAGCTTGAGTTTCTTCCGTTCACCGCGCTTGAGACTGCGGAACAAGCCGGGGACCAAGCAGTGCATTGGGTCGTGCCTGGCATGGGTGAGGTCAAAAGCCATCGCCTCGCCTCCGACTATTACGTCTTTCCTCATTCCTGCTGGCCTCATACAGCTCCACCGGCACCAGCACGCCGCCGGCGTGCCGCATGTACCAGCGATCAAGCGGCGTGGCGTCGTAGTTCTGCTTGCTGACGCCGAAACGCACGAAGAAGCCGCGCCGCTCATCGCCGATGGGCTGCCGGTCATGGGCGCGGTCGCTGAGGCGCTTCGCCTCGTCCTCAGTCATGCGGGCGACGTAACCGCACCACCTGGCGTTGTCGATCAGCGCGGACGCGCCACGCGCGGCCTGCTGCTGGTCGGTCTGCCCTTCGCGGGCGCTTCCTTTGCTGACGTGGTGCAGGTAGAGCACGGATGCGCCCGTGGTAGCCGCGACCTGCTCCAGCACGGCCACGAGGTGGGCCATGTTGCCGTTGCTGTTCTCATCGAGGGCGTGGATGCGGCTCAGGGTGTCCAGCACGATCAGCCTCGCCCCGGCGCTGTACTCGATGACGCGGCGCAAGTGAGCCTCGTCCATGACGTTCAGGCGCTTGCCCATGATCGGCTCAAGCACGAGGTTCTCGGCGATGGCTTGGCGGGCTGTATGCCCAAGGTGCTGGCCGATGGCGTGAATGCGCCGGACAAGCGCGGGCGGCGGGTCTTCCCCGGCCAGATAGACCACGCGCCCGGTGTGTGCGGGGGCCAGGCCCACGAGGTCGCCGCCGGCAACGCTGCATGCGATGCTCATGGCCGCTTCCAGCGCCCAGAAGCTCTTGCCCGTGGCCCCTGGGGCGACGAGCGCGCCGACGGTTCCCGCGAGGAAGCCCGGCCATATGAAGTCCAGCACCGGCGGTTCGCACTCGAACGCCGCCAGGACGTCAATCGCCACGACTCAGTTCCCCGTTCCGTACAGGGATTCGTCGCTCAGCACCTCGGCGATCTGCGAGGTTCGAAAGTAGACGCGCCGACCGATCTTCAAGCGAGCCTTGTTGATTCGCCCCGCCCATTCGCTCGTCGTGCGCAAACTGACCCGCAGGCCATCCGGTGATCGATCCAGGACGGAGGCGAGCTGTGCCATGCTCAGCAGCGGGCCGAAGCGTTGCAGTAGCGTGTCTTCTATCGTCATTGCGTAAACCTCCGTTATCAACTGAATTGCTACGAAGGTTAGGCGTTATTGGGGGTTGCCTACATCTTATTAGTTGTCCAAAATGGTTGACATGAAGAACGATCCAACCATTGTCATCTGGGAAGGCTGCGATCCCACTGTCTCGGAAGCCATCGGGCAGTTTGAGGATCGCTGGCGGCCGTATTCCGCCTCCTCGCGGCGCTACCCCATCGTTGGGCTGTTACAGGAACTTATTGACCCCGCCGTGGCTGCGTACACGGCGACGCTGCCACAACGCTACTTGGGCCATATCCCCGGAGCAGGAACAGGGGTGAGCTTCAGCGGAATCATTCGACTGATTGGACTTGATGCGATGGTTCGCATGCAGCGGCAGTTGCTGCGCCAGTTCATCAAAACGGAGGATAGGCAGACGCCAAGAGATCGGCGGTTTGTTGCAACACTCGAATCGTTGATCGGGCTTGTATGGGACTGCGCCTGCAAACGGCCGGTGAAGTCGAAGGTGCGCGACACCCGACTGAATGGCGAACGCCTCCAGGGGTTCTGCCGGTTCTGCGGATCACTCGCCGAGCTGACCTCATTCGCCGGCGGGAGCGATGATCCGAAGGCGGACGATCCAGAGGAAAGGCTTCGACTAAGCAGCCTGTATTGCCTGGATCACCGGCCTAAATTGCCGAGCGGCGCATGGAACCCTGTCTACAGACAAGCAAGGCGATCCCTCGCGCAATTCGACCTCGAACTGGCGAGACTCAACCAGCAATGCGCGAAGCCGGCCACTGCCCAAGTGAAATCGGGCGATCAACTGGTTGACAGCTACTTCTTCCACTATGTCGCAGGCCAGACCTTACAGCCGGCGGACAAGGCAGAGCTGCGCAATCAAGCACGGCTGATGGTGGACTCAAAGCTATCGGATCGCAAAAAGCAGATGCTGATGCTCCAGCGGTCTGGACTCAACCAGTCGGAGATTGCGCGAAAGCTAGGTATAGAACGCCAAGCCGTATCGAAGGCACTGACGTCGATCCCTGCGATGTTCCACTTGAGTTCAAAGTCGCGCTCGCGGCGTCAACCAAATTGACCAACTAATAGGACGAAACAATCCGCATTCACAGGCACC
Source organism: Hydrogenophaga crocea (assembly GCF_011388215.1). Classification (NCBI taxonomy): domain Bacteria; kingdom Pseudomonadati; phylum Pseudomonadota; class Betaproteobacteria; order Burkholderiales; family Comamonadaceae; genus Hydrogenophaga; species Hydrogenophaga crocea. Next base: position 1,485,479 of record NZ_CP049989.1, on the reverse strand, counting down.
ATCAGGCACATGTTCGCAAGTGACTGAAAGAGGCCAAGGGATGCAGACAACGACAAGTAAGACGCTCATCAACCGCAAGAAGCTACTGGCGATGATCCCGCTGTCTGAGCGCACGATTTTCAATATGGAGCAGCGGGGGGAGTTTCCGCGTCGCATTGCGCTCACCAGCCGAAACGTCGCCTGGGACTTGGCCGAGGTCGAGGAATGGATCGAGGCGCGCAAGGCATCGGGCACTCAGGCCATGCGTCCCGGCTTCACCCCGTCGGTCGCAGCAGCCACTTTTTAGCGGCTAAAACGCTACGCCCCTCAAGTGTCAATGAAACCCGGGGCCATGCCTCGATGTTCGGGCAGGCGAGCGAACTGTAATCTTCTGGCTTACGCCTTCGGCCGCTTCAGTGTCCATTCGTCGATCATGTCCGCCCAGTCTTGCAACATCGCCGTCCGCTGCTCGCGGTACTCGGCCTTGTTGTAGACGGCCCTGACGCCTCGCTGCTCGTGCGCAAGGCACTTCTCAATCCAGTCCGTGTTGTAGCCGGCCTCATGCAACAACGTGCTGGCCGTGCGCCGCAAGTCATGTGGCCCGAACTTGGCGAGCGACTTCCCTTCCTTCTGCGCCAGCCGATACGTCAGCGTCAGCACCTGGTTGAGCGTGGCGCTGCTCATGGGCAAGTCCGAGTCGTACCGCGACGGCAACACGTAGTCCGATCCGCCGGCAAAGGTCTTGAGGGCAATGAAGATGTCCAACGCCTGCCGGGACAGGAACACCAGGTGCGGATTGCGTCGCTTCATCCGCTCCTTCGGGATGGTCCAAAGCGCCTCGCTGAAGTTGATCTCGCTCCAGGTCGCGTTGGTCAGCTCGCTCTTGCGCACCATCGTCAGCAGCAACAACTTGGCGGCAGCCCGAATGGATGGCGTTGTGCCGATGCGCTCCATGTACTGATACATCAGACCGATCTCGTCGGGCGTCAGCGCACGGTCGCGCGGCTCGAACTTGGCGATAGTCGTCGGCCGCACCAGCTCTGCCGGGTTCTCGACCTTCTGGCCGCGCTCGATGGCCCAGCGAAAGACCTGCAACATCACCTCGCGAGCATGCACTGCGGTCGCCGGTGCACCGCGCTCCACGATGGCATCGGTCAGCGCCCGCAAGTCCTCGTGGGTGATCTCTCCCAGTTTCTGATTGCCGAATTTCGGCTTCAGCTCGCGCTCGTAGACTGAACGGCGCATGTCGCGGGTGGAGTCAGCCATTTGGTAGCCGCGCAGCCACTTTTCCGCCCACGCCCCGAACGTCTCCGCATCCTTGACGCGGGCCTTGTCCCGAGCCTTCTCTTTGGCCGGCGACTTCCCGGCTGCGATCATCTTCTTAGCCTCTCCCAACCGCTCGCGGGCTTCCGCAAGGGTGATGCCGCCGACGCCATAGCGGCCGAAGGTGATGGTCTCCTGCCGACCGTGGATCGAGTAGTTGTAGCGGAACGAGATCGCCCCAGCGGGCGTGACGGCCACATAGAGGCCGTCACGGTCATTTTCCTTGTAGAGCTTGTCCCTCGGCTTGAGGTTACGCAGCTTGGTATCGGTCAGCATGGTTCTCGCCCTGATTCGGCTTAAATACCATGATCTGGAACCAACCCCACCTTGGCGTAAAAACACAATGAAATCATTGCACTACGCTATATCAATACCATGATCACCAGAAAGGCGGTTACATGGCATCGGCGGCATCTCATGGCATCGAAGCATTCAATGCCATTCATCATGCCATGAAAAAACGGTGCTTGGCGATACCAAAGATTGCCAGCCAGTGCCGGAAGAAATCACAAAAAAGCCCGCAGTGACGCGGGCTTAGGTGTGTTTTCGTGCTACTCGGTGCCAGCCGATGCCAGACGCCAAATCACTCCCACTCGATCGTCGCCGGCGGCTTGCTCGACACGTCGTACGTCACCCGGTTGATGCCGCGCACCTCGTTGATGATACGGCCCGAGACGCGCTTGAGCAGGCTGTAGGGCAGCTCGGCCCAGTCGGCGGTCATGAAGTCGCTGGTCTGCACCGCGCGCAGCGCCACCACGTAGTCGTAGGTGCGGCCGTCGCCCATCACGCCCACGCTCTTGACCGGCAGGAACACGGTGAAGGCCTGGCTGGTCAGGTCGTACCAGCTCTTGCCCGAGTTCGGTTCGATGGTGGAGCGCAGCTCTTCGATGAAGATCGCGTCGGCGCGGCGCAGCAGGTCGGCGTAGTCCTTCTTCACCTCGCCCAGGATGCGCACGCCCAGGCCTGGGCCCGGGAAGGGGTGGCGGTAGACCATGTCGTGCGGCAGGCCCAGGGCCACGCCGAGTTCGCGCACCTCGTCTTTGAACAGGTCGCGCAGCGGTTCGAGCAGCTTCAGGCCAAGCTGCTCGGGCAGGCCGCCCACGTTGTGGTGGCTCTTGATGGTCACGGCCTTCTTGCTCTTGGCCCCACCCGACTCGATCACGTCGGGGTAGATGGTGCCTTGCGCCAGCCATTTCGCGCCCTGCTTGGACGCGCCGCTCGCGGTGAGCTTGGCCGCTTCGGCCTTGAACACCTCCACGAACAGGCGGCCGATGATCTTGCGCTTCTGCTCGGGGTCGCTCACGCCGGCCAGTTCGCCCAGGAACAGCGCGCTCGCGTCCACCCGCACCACCTTGGCGTGCAGCTTGCCCGCGAACATGTCCATCACCATGTCGCCCTCGTTGAGGCGCAGCAGGCCGTGGTCGACGAACACGCAGGTGAGCTGGTCGCCGATGGCGCGGTGGATCAGGGCCGCGGCCACCGAGGAATCGACGCCGCCCGACAGGCCCAGGATCACCTCTTCGTCGCCCACCTGGGCGCGGATTTTCTCCACCGCCTCGGCGATGTGGTCGCGCATGACCCAGTCGGCGTTGGTGCCGCAGATCTCGAGCACGAAGCGCTCGAGGATGGCGCGGCCCTGCACCGTGTGCGTGACCTCGGGGTGGAACTGCACCGCGTAGAAGCGGCGCGTCTCGTCGGCCATGCCGGCGATGGGGCAGCTGTCCGTGCTGGCCATGAGCTTGAAGCCCGGGGGCAGCTCGGTGACCTTGTCGCCGTGGCTCATCCACACCTTGAGCATGCCGTGGCCTTCGGGGGTGGTGAAGTCGGCGATGTCCTTGAACAGCGCGGTGTGGCCGCGCGCGCGCACCTCGGCGTAGCCGAACTCGCGCGTGTTCGAGCCCTCGACCTTGCCGCCGAGCTGCTGCGCCATGGTCTGCATGCCGTAGCAGATGCCCAGCACCGGCACGCCCAGCTCATACACCGCGTCGGGGGCCTTGTCGTCCACCTCGTACACGCTCGCGTGGCTGCCCGACAGCACGATGCCCTTGAGGTGGCCGTCGGCCGCGAATTCGCGCACCCACTCGCTGCTCACGTCGCAGGGGTGGACCTCGCAGTACACGTGCGCTTCGCGGATGCGGCGCGCGATGAGCTGGGTGACCTGGGAGCCGAAATCGAGGATGAGGATCTTGTCGTGCTGCATGTTCGTGGGGCGGGTCGGCGGGAGAAATGAAAAAGGCCGTCGCTCGCGACGGCCTGTGGAACGGCTGGGCTCAGTCCGCTCGGTAGTTCGGGGCTTCCTTGGTGATCTGCACGTCGTGCACGTGGCTCTCGCGCATGCCGGCCGCGGTGATCTGCACGAACTCGGCGCGGTCCTTCATCTCCTGGATGGTGGCGCAGCCGCAGTAGCCCATGCTGGCGCGCACGCCGCCCGCGAGCTGGAAGATGATGGCCACGACCGAGCCCTTGTAGGGCACGCGGCCTTCGATGCCCTCGGGCACGAGCTTGTCGGCGTTGGGGTTGCCGGTGCTGCTCTCCTGGAAGTAGCGGTCGGCGCTGCCCTGCTGCATGGCGCCAATGGAGCCCATGCCGCGGTAGCTCTTGTAGCTGCGGCCCTGGTAGAGGATGACCTCGCCCGGCGCTTCTTCGGTGCCCGCGAACATGCCGCCCATCATCACGGTGCTCGCGCCCGCGGCGATGGCCTTGGCGATGTCGCCGCTGTAGCGGATGCCGCCGTCGGCAATGAGGGGCACGCCCGTGCCCTGCAGCGCGGTGGCCACGCTGTCGACCGCCATGATCTGGGGCACGCCCACGCCCGCCACGATGCGGGTGGTGCAGATGGAGCCCGGGCCGATACCGACCTTGACCGCGTCGGCGCCGGCCTCGACCAGCGCCAGCGCGGCCGCGCCGGTGGCGATGTTGCCGCCGACCACGTCGACCTGCGGGTAGTGCTGCTTGACCCAGCGCACGCGGTCGATCACGCCCTTGCTGTGGCCGTGCGCGGTGTCGACCACGATGGCGTCGACGCCGGCCTTGACCAGCGCCTCGACGCGCTCTTCGGTGCCTTCACCCACGCCCACCGCCGCGCCCACGCGCAGGCGGCCGGCGGCGTCACGCGCCGCGTTGGGGAAGTTGAGTTGCTTGGTGATGTCCTTGACGGTGATCAGGCCCTTGAGCTCGAAGGCGTCGTTGACCACCAGCAGCCGCTCGAGCTTGTGCTTGTTGAGCAGGGCCTTGGCTTCTTCGGGCGTGGTGCCTTCGGGCACGGTGATCAGGCGCTCGCGCGGCGTCATGATCTCGCGCACCGGCAGCTCGTAGCGGGTTTCGAAGCGCAGGTCGCGACCGGTGACGATGCCGACCACGCGGCCCGCGTCGACCACGGGGAAGCCCGAGACACCGAGCTCGTCGGACAGCTTCATGACCTGGCGCACCGTGGTGTCGGGCGCGATCACCACCGGGTCGCGCAGCACGCCGCTCTCGTAGCGCTTGACCTTGGCCACGTGCGCCGCCTGTTCGGCGGCCGAGAGGTTCTTGTGGATGATGCCCATGCCGCCCTCTTGCGCGATGGCGATCGCCAGGCGGGCCTCGGTCACCGTGTCCATGGCCGCGGACACAAGAGGCAGGTTGAGCTGGATGTTGCGGGAGAAACGGGTGGCCAGCGAAGTGTCCTTGGGCAGGACCTGGGAGTACGCGGGCACCAGCAAGACGTCGTCGAACGTGAGCGCGTTGCCGAGGAGGCGCATGAGGGGGATCTCCAAAAACGGCATTGTACCCAGGCCCTCCGGGCCTTCGCCGCGCGGGGCCATGGCGGGCCTGCCGTCCGGGCTGCCCCAGGGCCGCTTGGGCGGGCGTCCTTGACGGCCCGCCGCCCCCGCGTTCTACACTGCCCGGATGCGCAAACCCCACCGCCCCCACCGCCTCCTGGCCCAGGCATCGCTGGCATTGGTCACCGCCCTGGCGCTGCCCGCCGCCCTGGCGCAGTGGCAATGGATCGACAGCACCGGCCGCAAGGTGTTCAGCGACACCGCGCCGCCCGCGGGCACGCCGGACAAGAACATCCTCAAACGCCCCGGGCAGACGAGCCCCATGGCGCCCGTTGCGCCGGCGGCGCCCGCCGAGCCCACCGCGGCCAGCCCGGCCGCGCCCGCCGCCCCGAAGCTGCCCGCCAAGGACAGCGAACTGGAAGCGCGCAAGAAGCAGGCCGAGGCAGCCGAAGAGGCCAAGCGCAAGGCCGAGGCCGAGCGCGTGGCGCGCGCCCGCGCCGACAACTGCAACCGCGCCACCCAGGCCCGCAACACGCTCGACTCGGGCATGCGCGTGGCCATCACCAACGCCAAGGGCGAGCGCGAGTTCATGGACGACAAGACCCGCGCGAGCGAGCGCCAGCGCATCGAGCAGATCATCCGCAGCGAGTGCGGGCCCGCGCCCGCGGCGCAGTGAACGCCGGCCCGCGCCGGGTTCAGTAGCCGGCCTTGGAATTCGGACGGCGTTTGGCGAACAGGCCCGCCGAGCGCGCGCCCTGCCCCACGAAGCGCTCGCGCCGCGCCACCTTGGGGTCCACGCGCAGACCGCGCAACAGCTCCACCCGGTCGCCCTCGCGCAGCGGCTGCCCGCCCGCGCAACGCCGGCCCCAGACCGCCAGGCTCAGGCCGTCCACCGCAGCGAAGCGTTCGTGCCAGCCCGCGGCCCTCAGGGCGTCGGCCACGGTGGCGCCTTCGGCCACGTCCACAGCGGCTTCGTGCACCTCGCGCGGTCCGCTCGCGAACACCAGGGTCACGCGCATGCCTCAGGCCTCGCCGTAGACCTGGTCGGCCCGCTTCACGAAGGCATCGACCAGGCTGCCCGCGATGCGGTCGAACACCGGGCCCACCACGGCCGCCAGCGTGCCGCTCGAAAAACCGTAGCGCAGCGTGAACTCCACCTTGCACGCGCGCTGGCTGCCGTCACCCAGCGGCGTGAACAGCCAGCGGCCATCGAGCTGCGAGAACGGGCCGTCGACCAGCGCCATGTGGACCTCGCGGTCTTCGACGTGCAGGTTGCGTGTGGTGAAGCTCTGCTGCAGACCCGCGATGGCCATGCCCACGCGGGCCACCATGCCGTCATCGAGGCGTTCGATCACGTCGGCGCGGTCGCACCAGGGCAGAAAATGGGGGTAGTGCTGCACATCGGTCACCAGCGCGAACATCTCGTGCGCGCTGTGCCACAGCAGCACCGACTTGTTGATGGTTTTCATACAATGCCGGTCCCTCGCGCCCCGCTGCCGGGGCACTCGAAAGGTCGCGCTGATTCTAGGTGGCCTTGCAGCACAGGCCCTCAGGCCCCAGATAGAAGCCCATGGCCACCTCCCAGAAATCCAAGCCCGGCACGGGCGACAGCCGCATCGCCGACAACAAGAAGGCGCTGTTCAACTACGCCATCGAGGAACGCTACGAGGCGGGCATGGTGCTGCAGGGCTGGGAAGTGAAGGCCCTGCGCGAGGGCAAGGTGCAGCTCACCGACGGCTACGTGGTCATCCGCGAAGGCGAACTGTTCCTCATCGGCTGCCAGATCAACCCGCTGCGCACCACCAGCACCCACGTGAGCGCCGACAGCGTGCGCACCAAAAAGCTGCTGCTGCACAAGGAGCAGATCAACCGGCTCGTGGGCAAGGTCGAGCAGAAGGGCTTCACGCTGGTGCCGCTGAACCTGCACTGGAAAGGCGGCCACGTGAAGTGCGAGATCGCGCTGGCCAAGGGCAAGGCCGAGCACGACAAGCGCGACACCATCAAGGAACGCGAGGGCAAGCGCGAGGTGGAGCGCGCCATGAAGCACCACCAGCGCTGAGGCGCTCGGCCACGAGCTCGCCGATCGCCAGGCAGCTCGTGAGCCCGGGCGATTCGATGCCCAGCAGGTTCACCAGGCCCGGCAGCCCGTGCTCGGCGGGGCCTTGCACCACGAAGTCGGCCGCGGGTTCGTGCGGCCCGCTGATCTTGGGCCGCATGCCCGCATAACCCGGCAGCAGCGCGCCGTCGGGCAGACCGGGCCAGTAGCGCCGCACCTCGGCGTAAAAGGCTTCACCGCGCGCCGGGTCCACCTGCAGGTCGGCGGGGTCGTCGACCCATTGCACATCGGGCCCGAACTTGGCCTGGCCGCCCAGGTCGATCGTGAGGTGCACGCCCAGGCCGGCCAGGTGCTTGTCGGGCTCGGGCGCGGGGTAGATCAGGCGCGTGAAGGGCGAACGCCCGCTCAGCGTGAAGTAGCTGCCTTTGGCGTAGAACGGCCGCGGCACCAGGCCCGCGGGCATGCCCTCGATGGCCTGCGCCAGCGCGCAGGCCTGCAGGCCCGCGGCGTTCACCACGCGTTCGGCGAGCAGTTCGGTGCCGTCGTCGGCCTGCAAGCGCCAGGCCGTGCCGTCGCGCAGCACGGCGTGCACGTTGGCGTGCAGCGCCACCAGGCCGCCCGCGTGTTCCAGGTCGCCCTGCAGCGCGAGCATCAGGCCGTGGCTGTCGACGATGCCGGTGGACGGCGACAGCACCGCGCCGCGGCAGTCGAGCGCAGGCTCCAGCGCGCGGGCCTCGTCGGCCGTGAGCAGGCGCAGATCGTTCACGCCGTTGCCGGCCGCGCGCGCCACGATGCCGGCCAGAGCGCCCTGCTGCGACGGCGTGTTCGCCACGATGAGCTTGCCGCAGCGCCGGTGCGCGATGCCCCGCTCGGCCGCATAGTCGTAGAGCAGTGCCTTGCCGCGCACGCACAGGCGCGCCTTGAGCGAGCCGGCCGGGTAGTAGATGCCTGCGTGGATCACCTCGCTGTTGCGCGAGCTGGTGCCGGTGCCGATGGCGGCCTCGCGTTCGAGCACCCAGACCTCACGCCCTTGCAGCGCGAGCGCGCGCGCCACGGCCAGGCCGACCACGCCGGCGCCGATCACCACCGTGTCCACGCGCTCCAGGCTCACCGCGCGCGCTCCATGAGTTCGCGCAGCCGCGCCGCCGGCACCGCGTAGGCGATGCCCGAGGGCTGGCTCAGCGCCGACTCGCGCGTGCCCTTGAGCAGCACCATGTTCATCACGCCCACCACCTCGCCGGTCTCGGGGCGGAACAGCGGCCCGCCGCTGTTGCCGGGGTAGGCCACGGCGTCGAGCTGGAAGAGCGAGAAATTGCCCGAGCGCAGGCCGCGGATGGCGTTCTCGCGCAGCCGCTCGGCATCGGGGCTGGGCAGCAGCGCCGCGGTGATGCTCGACACCATGGCGCGGTGCACCACGTGCGAGTAACCCAGCAGGTTGCCGATCGGAAAGCCCATGAACGCCAGGTCATCGCCCTCGCGGACCTTGCCGGAGTCGCCGATCGGCAGGCCGGGGCCGATGGCGCTGTCGAGCGTGAGCAGGGCCAGGTCGCTGCGCTCGTCGAGCGCGCCCAGGTGCACCGGGTGGCGCGCCCAACCGCCGTCGGGCCGCAGCACCTGGACCACCAGGTCGGCGTCGGCGCCCGGCAGCACGTGCGAACACGTGACCACCTGCTGGCCGCGGCCGATCAGAAAGCCGCTGCCGCGCAGCTGGAAACGTGGCGTGTCGGTTTCGCGGTAGGTGCCCACGAGCACGACCGAAGGCTTGACGCGTGCCACCGTGTCCGCCATGCCGGCGGCCCGCCCTCTCAGGGGCGCGGCGATGGCGGCGGCGCCCATGGCCAGCAACTCGCGTCGGCGCATGATCAACCGGCTTTCGGGGGGCTGCGCCAGGCCATCACGGCCTTTTGCAGCAGGTGGCGCGCCAGCAGCAGCGGCGGCATGCGCAACCAGTGGCCGCGCAGGTACAGCGCGCTGCGCGACACGGTTGTCAGGGCACTGGCGAACAGCGGGTGGTCGGGTTGCAGGGCTCGCCGGTACAGGGCGTCCACCAGCGGCTGGCGCCAGCGCGCGCGGCCCTGCGAGGCCAGCCAGCCGGCCGCGGCCGCGGGCGTGGGCCATTCAAGCACCTGGTCCAACTGGCGCAGGGCCTGGGCAAGCGGGGCCTGCCAGCCCAAGGCGTCGGCGCGCGCCAGCAGCGCGGGCCAGAAGGCGCTGTCGCGACCCAGTTCGTCGAGCAGCAGCTGCAGATCGACCAGGCCGCGCAGCCCCATCTCGAGCTCGCCTTCGGTGTAGAGGTGGGCGGCGCTGTGCAGCACCAGGTCGGCGGGCCCGAGCGCGCAGACCCCGGGCCAGCCGGGCAGCGGACGAGCGGCGGCCAGGATGGCGTCCATCTGCGGCGGCAGCGCGCCCGACAGCGGCACCAGCGCATGGTGCACATCGAGCACGGTGCCGCGCCGCAGGTGGCGCATGGGGGGCAGCTCGTGCATCCAGGTGCGGTAGTAGTGCTGGTCGTAGGCGTCGGGCTTGGTGCTGACCCACCCATGGATCATGAGCACCGATTCGGCCTCGCCCAGGCGCGCGCGCGGCACCAGGATGTCGATGTCCGACACCATGCGGCCCTGCCCGGCCTGCATACCGCCCAGCACGTAGGCCGAGCCCTTGAGCAGCACCAGCGGCAGGCCGATGCGGCCGAACAGCGGCTGCAGCCGGCGCACCTCGTGCCGCAGCTCGTCGTGCTGGCGCAGCGACAGCCGCCGGGCGGCGTCGAAGTGGCGCCACACCGGGGCGGGAAGCTCGGTGTCCAGGCCGGCGCCCGCCAGGCGCTCGGCCATGCGCGCCAGCAGGTCGGCGCGGCGGCCGACGCGCACCACCAGATCCCACTGCGCCAGGCTCAGGCCGCGCGCGCTCGAGGGCTCGCGCAGCAGCTGCACAACGGGTCGCAGGGCCGGGTGCATCAAGCGCCGGCCCCTTCGTCCACCGCGGCACGGCGCTGCGCCTGCACGAGCGCGTCGAACCAGGCGGCGGCCTCGTCGAGATCGCCATAGCTCAGACGCAGCGTGTCGCAGGCCTCCACGGTGGCGGCCAGCCGCTCGAAGCCCTGCGGCCCGTGCACGTGGTAGTTGAAGCTGTTCGAGGTGAATTCCACCAGCGCCGTCGGACGGTCCAGCGCTTCGGTCGTGAGGGAGGCGCCGGCGCTGAAGCGCGGCAGCACGATCCAGCGCGGGGTGGCACGCTCATGGGCGCGCGCCAGGCTGTCGGGCGAGGCCTGCAGGTGGGCCACCATGCCCTTGGCCGTGTCGTGCGCCACCGGGCCGATCACCGCACCGGGCACGCGCTGCGAGATCACCTCGATGGAGCGGTTCTTCAGGCTGATGGGCCTCGGCGACGCGGTGAGCCCGCCGTGTCCGGGATCGATCAGCGCAAGTTCATCGGACAGCAGCCGCCAGCCCTGGTGCATAAGCCACGCGCAGAGCGTGCTCTTGCCCGAGCCGGGCGGGCCCGGCAGCAGCACGGCGAGGCCGTCGCGCTCGAGCACGGCCGCGTGGATGGTGATCCAGCCGTGGCAATGGCTGGTGACGCACCAGTTCAGCCCCCACTCGAACAGCGCAAAGGCCTCGCCGCGCGCGAGCGGCGTGAACGGGCGCATGCCGTCCACGTCGAGCTCGCACAGGGCGCCGCTCCAGCCGCGGCGCGGCACCAGACCGATGTGGAAATCGCAGAACGCCTCGGTCGCATCGAGCACGGCATGGGCTGCATACAGCCGGTGCACGCCATCGGCCACCACCGGTATGGGGCTGCGCAGGTGGACGTTGAACGGTGGAATGGCCAGCACCACGCCGGGGCCGGCCAGGCGTTCGCCGAGCTCGGCGCGGCTCAGATCGCCCACGCGCAGCGCCGCGCTCATGCCACCACCCGCTCCAGCAGGCCCAGGTGTTCGAAGTGCAAGAGCTGCTGTCGCACGCCGTCCACCTCGTCGGTCTCGGGGGTGTCCTGCAGCATGCGGCGTGCGAGGTCGTCGGGGGTGTGCTCAGCGCCGTCGAGCATCAGGGCCAGCAGTTCGGCCGCGACCGCGGTGAGCGCGTGAAGGCTGCTGTCGGCGGCGTCGTACACCACCGAACCTTCGGGCCAGGATTTCAGGACAAGGGCGTCGGGGTGCCGGCAGATCCAGCGGTCTTCGGACGCCTCGGCGGTCACAGGAAGGAAGGGCCGTACACCGTGTCGAAGTAGGCCATGGTCTGGGCCAGGGTCCAGGTGGTGCCGGCGAACGGCGACCACACGCCCTGGTTGTTCCAGATCGCCTGGCACTGGCTGGTCGTGAGCATCACGACGGTCGGGTCGTTGCGGTAGGCCACCGCGGTGAGGTACGCCGCGACCACGTGGCGCGCCAGCGCCGCGTTGTACTGGTTGCCGCCCATCTCGAGCACCTGCTGCAGCGACTTGCCTGCATAAGCGCTGCCCGGGTTGGCGACGAAGCCAGTCGTGGTCGAGATGAATTGCGTCGCGGTCTTGAAGTTGCGCTCGAGACCGGCGTTGTTGTTCTTCCAGTAGCCGTGCGAGCGGCACTCGTAGTCGGTCTTGATCTCGCGCTGCGCGCTCACCTTCATGTTGGCCGCACGCAGCGACGAGAAGGTGGACGGCTTGACGCACGAATGGTCGCCGGCCAGCACGGTGTTGCTCTTGACGGCAGCGACCACGGGCGCCGCACTCAGGCCGGCCCGCACGATCTGTCGGCGCGACAGGCCTCCACGGGGCGCGGGGCGCTGGGGGGTCGGTTCTTGGGTCGGTTGGGTCATGCTGGGCCTCTCTTGGCTGACACCCTGGGGAGCATCATGGATACCCCCGCGGTTTGGGCGGATTCTACGTCGTTCTGTAGCAAAAAGTAATCGGTTGGGGCCCGGCGGCGGCCTTATTGCGCACCTTTGCCGGTCAGCACCACGCCGACCGTCTCGAAAAGCACCACCAGATCAAGGAACAACGAGTGGTTCTTCACGTAGTACAGGTCGTACTGGAGCTTCTCGGCCGTGTCTTCGACCGTCGCGCCGTACTGGAAGCGCACCTGCGCCCAGCCCGTGACACCGGGCTTGACGCTGTGCCGCACCGCGTAAAAGGGAATTTCCTGGACCAGCTTCTCGACGAAGAAGGCGCGCTCGGGGCGCGGGCCCACCAGACTCATGTCGCCGCGCAGCACCGACCAGATCTGGGGCAGCTCGTCGATGCGCAGCTTGCGAATGACCTTGCCGACGCGGGTGACGCGGCTGTCGCCCGCCGTGGCCCAGCGCGGCACGCCGTCTTTCTCGGCATCGGTGCGCATGCTGCGGAACTTCACGACGTCAAAAGGCTTGCCGTTCAGGCCCACGCGCTCCTGGCGGTAGAAGATCGGGCCCGGGCTTTCGAGCTTGATGATGATGGCCGTGACCAGCATCACCGGCAGCGACACCAGCAGCAGCACCAGTGCGCCCAGCAGGTCGAACAGCCGCTTGATGGAGGAACGGATCACGCCCTGGTTGAAACCCTCGCCGAAAATGAGCCAGCCCGCCGACACCGCGTCCAGGCGGATCTGGCCGACGTTCTGCTCGTAGAAGGTGGCGATGTCGGTCACGCGCACCCCGCTGAGCTTGCAGTCGAGCAGCTCGCGCATGGGCATGCTGCCGCCGCGCCGCTCCGACAGCGCCACCACGATTTCATCCACGCGCTTGGCGGCCACCACGTCGGCCAGCCGTGGCGCGGGTGGCAGGATCGCTTCGTTCGGCACCACCTGCTCGCGCTCGTTGGGGCCGGCCAGGTAACCGCAGAGCTCGGCGTTGGCGCCGCGGCGGCTGAGGCACTTGCCCACGGCATGGGCGCGTTCCCCCGTGCCGAACACCAGCACGCGCCGCTTGGCGACCGACTTGGGCAGGAATTCGCCGGCCACCACCTGGTAGATCAGCAGCCCGGCCGTGACCATCATGATCAGCACCACCGACCAAGTGCGGCCGTAGAAGGCCTGCAGCGGCATGAGCAGCAGCACGCCCACCACGAACAGGGTGGTCAGGCAGAACGACACCAGCGAGCGGGCGATCGCTTGGCGCGTGCTCAGGCTGCTGTGGCGGTCGTAGAAGCCCAGGGCCGAATTGATCGCGAGGAAGCCCACCCCCATGATCAGGCCGCGCACCAGGCCCTGGCTGATCTGCGTCGGGTTCAGGTCGGCCGGTTCGGACAGGGCGATGAGGGCCCCGAGGAACACGCCCGCCACGAGCGACACGTCCAGCAGCAGCTGGAACACCGTGCGCCGGTCGAAGTAGTGGTTGAAGATCTTGATCACGCGGTCTTGCCGAGGGCATCGGTGATGCCCGCATCACGGCGGCTGATGTAACCCGGTCGAGGATAACGGTCGCTACAAGTCAGAACAATCGTTTACATCCTGACTTTGTGTGATGTTTTTGGCTTCAACTGCAGGCACATGCCCAGACCGAGCCAGACCAGCAGCATCAGGCGCGGCATTTCAGCGCTGCTGATCAAAAGCCCGAGCAGGCCCAGGGCCAGCGCGGCCGCCAGCATGCCGGGCGCGGCCGACCAGGGGTCGGCGCGGCTGGCCCGCCAGCCTGCCAGCAGGGCAGCGCCGAGCAGCACGAGCAGGCCTGCCAGGCCCGGCGCGCCGCGTTCCAGCAGGAACTCCAGGTAGAGGTTGTCGACATGCCAGGGCTCGAACCGCCCCTGGGCTGCTCCCACCCAGCGCGCCGCACCGTCACTGAAATCGGAGTTGGCCAGGCGCTGCCGGCCGCTCGTGTCCCACAGCTCCAGCCGGTCCACGCGCACCGTGGCGCCAGGGGTCAGCACCGACACGCCCAGCATGGCGGGCCGAACGGAGGCGAGCCAGCCGTCGCGCTCGAAGGCGCTGCCGCGCAACACCGTCTCCACCAGCGGCGCGGGCGAGGCGCCGGCGTCGCTCGCCGGCACCTGCACACGTCGCCACTGGCAGCGCCGGTCGTAGAGCAGGTGCCGCTCGCAAACGCTCAGCAGCAGCGTGGCCGGCTGCGACGCCGCGATGGCCCAGCGCACGGTATGGCCGCCGGGTTGGAGCCCGTAGAGGCGCTGCGACAGGCCGAACAGGTGGCCGATGCGGGGGTCGCTCAGCGGGCCGCTGAGCCAGGGGCGCACGCCGCCCTGCCCCTCGCGCCGCCATTCGAGGCGCCCGGGGAATTCGCCCTCGCCCGGCACGGCGCCGTAACGCGCGGGCAGTTGTCCCGCACCCAGCCCCCAGCCGATCGGGCGGTCCGCGAGGGTATCCAGCGCGCGGCCCCAGTGCTGCAGGCGCGAGCCGAGGTCGCCCGCGGACGTGGCCAGGCGCTGCTGCAGATCGGAACCCATGTACAGCCCCCAGCCGAGCTGCGCGGTGAGCAGGCCCGCGAACAGCGCCCAGCGCCAGCGCTGCCGGCGCGACCAGCCCGGCGTGGGCCAGCGCGCCGCGCAGGCGAGCAGCAGCACGATCGCCACCGCGGCCGCGACCACGAGCGCCCGCGATTGCGTGGCCACCAGCACCTGCAAGGCCAACAGGTGCAGCCCGGCCAGCACCCACCAACGCCGGCCTGGGCGCTCGCGCAGCAGCGCCCAGGCGGTCAGGGGCAGCGTGCAGGCCAGGTAAACGTCGATCGCTCCGCCGCCCAGGCGCATCTCCCAGAACCAGCCGACGGCGCGGTAGCCAGGCAGCGCCAGCGGCCAGCCGCTGAAACCCACGAGCTCCAGCAGCACCGTGCCGCCCACCAGGGCCAGTCCCAGGGCTTGGCCGAGCGTCCAGCGCCAGGCCAGGCGCTCCGCATCGCCGGCGTGCGCCGCGAGCCACAAGGGCAACAGCAGCGAGGCCCACACGAAGGCCTTGCTCGCAGGCCACAGCAGGCCCGGCTCGGCTGGTGGCGCGGCCCCCCATACCGGGGCCGCACCGCCGAGCAACACGAGCGCGCCGCACAGCCAGAACACCGCCAGGCGCCGCGTCAAGCTGGGCAGCCCGGCGTCGGCGCTGCGAACGGCCAGCCGCGCCAGGACGCCCGTGGCCGTCGCGAGCACGAGCAGGTCGGTCTCCTCGGCGGCCCAGGGGCCCGTTTGCAGGCCCAGGTCCACCACCGGCAGCAGGCTGGCGAACACCACCACCGAGCCGGTTGGCCGGGCAGCGGCCAGTGCGGCGATCGCGATGAAGGCCACCACCGCCCAGCCCGGGCCCAGGGGGTGCTGGCCGGCCCACCAGAGGCCCAGCCCCGCCGCGCCCAAGGCGCCCAACAGGGCCGCGATGCGCCAGGCGCCACCGCCACGCAGATGTGCGACCATCGGATTAAATGTATCCAAAGGAAACAGTCCGAACATGTGTGATTTTGACCTCACGCATCCCCCTTCCGAGGGAAACACCCCCTTTGGCCACCCCCTGCTGGCGGGCCGGCAACCTACATCCTGAATCGGTGATGACACAAAGCCGTGGAACCATCGCGCCGCTGGCGGCGTGTTGACCTCGCGAATGCGCGATCCCGCGCCGCCCGCTCCCCCGCTTCCCCGACATCCGCGCAGACCTTCATGCGCTGGCCGTGGTTGTGCCGTACCTGCTCTTTCTTCATCATCGATGAACCCCAACGCCGGCGCTTCGCCTTCGATCAATCGCTCGCGGATGCTGTGTTCGCTGCTCGCTACCCTGGCTTTGTCTGCCTGCGGCGGCGGTGGCGGCACCCCCACCGAGATCAGCCGGTCGACCCCCGCGCCCGCGCCCTCCTCCGGCGTGCCCTCGCCCGCCCCGGCGCCAGCCCCCGCGCCTTCGCCGGCGCCTTCCGGTTCGCCCGCTCCCTCCCCGGCCCCCGCGCCTGCCCCAGCCCCCGCGCCTTCGCCGGCCCCTGCGCCGGCCGCCGGCGCCGCCGGCCTGGCTTGCGCCAGCGGCGCGATCACCTGCATCGAGGTGTCGGCCGCCAGCGCGCAGACCAGCGTGCCCGTGACCTTCGGGCAGCCTTTCAAGCGCGGTGATTGGTCCAGCAACACCCAGGGCCTGGTGGCACGCGACGCCGCGGGCAACACCGTGCCGCTGCAGGCCGACGAGATTTCCACCCACAGCGACGGCTCGGTGCGCTTTGCCGTGCTCAGCGCGCAGCTCAACAACCTGGCGGCCAACACCCCGCGCATCGTCAACTTCTACACGGCCGCCAAGACCACGCCCAGCGTGACGCTGCCTGCGGCGCCCAACTGGAACCTCAAGGTCACCGCCACGCTGTCCGACGGCAGCGTGCTCACCGCCGACCCCCAGGCCCAGCTCGTGCAGCAGATCGCCTCGGGCAGCAACCGCCGCCTCCACGGCCCCGTGGCCAGCGAGTTCACCGTGGTCGCGCCCATGATGCGCGCCAACGGCACCGCCCACCCGCACCTGGTGGCGCGGCTGCACACCCGGCTCTACGACAACGGCACGCGCTTTCGCACCGACGTGGTGATGGAGAACACCCGCACCTTCACGGCCAGCCCCTCCAACATCACCTACTCGCTCAACGTCACGGCCAACGGCAGCACGCTGCTGAGCCAGCCCAGCTTCACCCACTACCACCATGCGCGCTGGCACAAGGTGGTCTGGAGCGGCGGCGTCAACCCCAATGCCCGGGTGCGCCACCACATGCCCTACTTCCTGGCCTCGCGGGCGACGTGGAACTACAACCTCGGGCTCAAGATCCCCGAGACCACGCTGGCCAACGAAGCCAAGTACCTGGCCGCGGCCCAGACCGGCCCGATGCAGCCGGCGCTGCTGGACACCAACTTCCCCGGCACCGGCGGGCGCCCGGAGATCGCGCCCGTGCCGCGCTGGACCGCGCTGTACCTGATCACCCAGGACGACCGCGCCCGCGCCTCCATGCTGGCCAACGCCGACGCCGCCGCGGGCGTGCCCATCCACTACCGCGACGAGAACACCGGCCACCCGGTGAGCATCGACGGCGCCAACGCCAACCTCAGCCTGAAGTACGGCACCTCCAGCCCGGCGGTTCCGGCGGGCATCGGCTCGACCATCTGGGAACCCGATGGCGCGCACCAGGGCTCGTTCTCCTACATCCCGTACCTGGTCACGGGCGACGCGTTCTACCTCGAGGAGGCCATGTTCTGGGCCGGCTGGAACATCGCCGCGGCCGACCCGTACTACCGCGATGGCGGCAAGGGCATCATCAAGGCCGAGCAGGTGCGCGGGCAGTCCTGGGGCCTGCGCTCGATGGCCGAGGTGGCCTTCGCGCTGCCCGACGCGCACCCGAAGAAGGCGTACTACCGCACCATCTTCAACAACAACCTCAGCTGGTTCGCCGACACCTACGGCAAGTTCACCGCGCCCTGGATCTCGCCCATGGGGGCCGTGGTCTCGCAGTACAACAACGACCAGTCGCCGTCGTACGAGAGCGACTTCATGACCATCGTGCTGAGCTGGCTCAGCGAGAACGGCGAGACGCCGGCCACCACGGCGCTGACCAACATCGCGCGCATGCAGGTCGATCGCTTCATGGCCGAGTCGCAGGGCTTCTGCACGGCCAAGGCGCCGGGCTACTGGCTCAACGTGAAGAACGCCTCGGGAGCCTACGTGACCACCTGGCGCGACTACTACACGCTCAACTACGGTGCGCCGCCCAGCTCCTGCGCCGGTGTGGCCGTCGAGGGCTACCCCGACTGGGGCGCCGGTTACGCCGCCGTGGCCCGTGCCATGCTGGGCTCGGCCGCCAACGCCGGTGTGGCCAACGCGGCGGCCGCCTACACCCGCTGGGTCGGCTTCACGCCCCTCATCGACACCGGCTCGGCCGGCTTCCTCACCGAACCCCAGTACGCCATCGTGCCGCGCTGAGAACCGTCACAGCATCGGCCGCAGCTCGCGTGCGGCCTCCTGCAGCAGCGGCAACAGGTCGCGCAACAGCGCGTCCTCGCCCATGCGGTCGGGTGAGACCACCACATTGAGGGCAGCCAGCGTGCTGCCCTTCATGTTTCTGAGCGGCACCGCCAGGGCCAGCACGCCCAGCTCGTGCTCTTCGCGGGCGATGGCGAAATCGTCGCTGCGCGCCTGCTCGATGCGCGCGCGCAGCGCCTTCGGGTCGACGATGGTGCCGGGCGTGAGCCGCGGCAGTTCGCGGCCGCGCACCCAGGCATTGAAGGCCGTGGGCCGCATGGCCCCGAGCAGCACGCGGCCGGTGGACGTGGCGTGCGCCGGCAAGCGCGTGCCCAGGTGCAGGCCGTAGGGCAGCAGGCGCTGCGCCTGCGGCGAGGCGCTGCGCGCCACGATCACCACCTCGTCGCCGTCGAGCACCGCCACCGAGAACGACTCGCGCGACAGCAGGGCCAGCCGGTTCAGCGTGGGCTGCACCAGGCGCGGCAGCCGCGCCGACGCCAGGTAGCTGCCCGAAAACCGCAGCACCTTGGGCGCGAGCCAGTAGTGGCTGCCGTCGGTGTCGAGGTAGCCCAGGTGCGCGAGCGTGAGCAGGTGCCGGCGCGCGGCCGCGCGCGTGAGGCCGGCGCGCTCGGCGGCCTGCGTGGCGTTCAGCCGCTGGCGCTCGGTGTCGAAGCTCTCGAGCACCGAGAGCCCTTTGGCCAGGCCTTCGATGTAGTCGGCGCGTGCGATGGCGAGTTCGGTCACCGGGGCCTCCGAAAGTTTGCGCGATGATCGCACAAGCTGCGCGCTGTCCGCGCACACGATGCGCGTGGCCGTTGAGGCGCGGCGCCCGGCGCTCTAGCCTCGGGGTTTGTTCTGACACCCGGAGACAAGTCCCATGCGAACCCAGGTCGCCATCATCGGCGCCGGCCCCTCGGGCCTGCTGCTCGGCCAACTGCTGCACAAGGCCGGCATCGACAACGTGATCATCGAGCGCCAGAGCGGCGACTACGTGCTCGGCCGCATCCGCGCCGGCATCCTCGAGCAGATCACCGTCGACCTGCTGCGCGAAGCGGGCGTGGGCGCCGGCGTTGAGCAAGGCGGTACGGTGCACCACAGCATCGAGCTGGTGTTCAAGAACACCCGCCACCCCATCGACGTGACCGGCCTCACGGGCGGCAAGGTGGTGACCGCCTATGGCCAGACCGAGATGACGCGCGACCTCATGGCAGCGCGCAGCGCCGCTGGCCTCACCACGGTCTACAGCGCAGGCAACGTGAGCATCCACGGCTTCGACGGCGCGAGCCCGAGCGTGCGCTACGAGAAGGACGGCCAGAGCCACGAGCTGGAGTGCGACTTCATCGCCGGCTGCGACGGCTTCCACGGCGTGTGCCGTGCGAGCGTGCCCGAGGGCTCGATCACCGAGTACGAGAAGGTCTACCCCTTCGGCTGGCTCGGCGTGCTCGCCGACGTGCCGCCGGTGTCGCCGCACGCCGTGGTCTACGCCAACAGCGAGCGCGGCTTCGGCCTGTGCTCGATGCGCAGCCTCACGCGCAGCCGCTACTACGTGCAGTGCCCGATCGACGACAAGGTCGAGGCCTGGAGCGACGACCGCTTCTGGGACGAGCTGCGCCGCCGCCTCGACCCCGCCATGGCCGAGGCCATCGTCACCGGCCCGAGCATCGAGAAAAGCATCGCGCCCTTGCGCAGCTTCGTGGCCGAGCCCATGCGCTTCGGCCGCCTGTTCCTCGCGGGCGATGCGGCGCACATCGTGCCGCCCACGGGCGCCAAGGGCCTGAACCTCGCCGCCAGCGACGTGAAGTACCTGTCGTCGGCCTTCATCGAGCACTACCGCGAGAAAAGCAACGCAGGCATCGACCACTACTCGCAGCGCGCGCTGGCGCGCGTGTGGCGCGCCGAGCGCTTCAGCTGGTGGCTGACCTCGCTCATGCACCGCTTCCCCGACACCGGCGGCTTCGGTCAGAAGGTGCAGGAGGCCGAGCTCGAGTACCTGGTGAACTCCGAGGCCATGTCGCGTACGCTGGCCGAGAACTACGTGGGGCTGCCGCTGAATTTCGGCGAAACTCCGCGTCCATGACCCGAGCCCTCAAGCCCCTGCGCGGCGTGCGCGTGCTCAGCCTCGCGCTGAACCTCCCCGGACCGGCCGCCCTGATGCGCCTGCGCGCACTGGGCGCCACCTGCACCAAGGCCGAACCGCCGGGCCGCGATGGCGGCAGCGGCGATCCCATGGGCCAGTACAACCCGGCCGCCTATGCGCAGTTGCACGAGGGCGTCAAACGCATCACGGTCGACCTCAAGACCGAGGCCGGCCAGGCCGCGCTGCGGCGGGAGCTCGCGCGCACCGACGTGCTGCTCACCTCGTTCCGCCCGTCGGCGCTGACCAAGCTCGGGCTGTCGTGGAAGGCGCTGCACAAGGCCTACCCCACGCTGTCCATGGTGGCCATCGTGGGCGCGCCCGGTGAGCGCGCTGAGGAACCCGGGCACGACCTCACCTACCTGGCCGACGCCGGCCTGGTCACGGGCCTGGACCTGCCGGCCACGCTGTTCGCCGACATGGGCGGCGCGCTGCTGGCCACCAACGCCGCGCTGCAGGCCGTGCTGCTGGCCCGCTCCAGCGGCCGTGGCAGCTTCCACGAGGTGGCGCTGTCGGACGCCGCCGCCTGGCTCGCCCTGCCCCGCCACTGGGGCCTCACGCAGCCCAAGGGGGCCGTGGGCGGCGCGCACGCGGGTTACCGCGTCTACCCCTGCAAGGACGGCCGCGTGGCCGTGGCTGCGCTCGAGCCGCACTTCGCGGCCGCGCTCTGCGAGGCCGCTGGCGTGCCCGTGAGCGGCATGGCCACGCTGTTCGCCCCCGCCACCCACGAGGCCATTGCGGCCTTCTTCGCCGGCCGCACGCGCCGTCAGCTCGACCGCCTCGGCGCCGAGCGCGACATCCCGCTGCACACGCTGGCCTGAACCGGCGCGACAAACGCCACTTTTTCGCCGGTTTTCCGGCGCCCTGGCGTGCGGGTGGCGGTGGACAATCGAGCGATACCCCCGCTCACCGGCCATGAAAAAGCAAGGCTCCATCGTCCGCTGGGACCCCGCACAGGCCTGCGGCTACATCCGCAGCCCCGACACACCGGCCGATGTGTACTTCCACATCGGCGACTACAACGGGCCGCATCCCGTCGAAACCGGCACCCAGGTGGTGTTCAACGAAATCGTGGTGGGCGGCAAGGGGCCGCGCGCCCTGGCGGTGCGCCTGCCGCCCCCGCCGCCGCTGCGCCGCGAGGCGGCCGAGCCGGCCCCCGAGCCGGTGCTCGCGGCCACCGGCCCCTCGCCCGCGCAGCGCTGGCGCGAGGCGCGCGACCGCAAGCGCCAGGCCATCACGGCCCTGGCGCTGCTGGGCGGCTGGTCGCTGTTGTGGCTGCTGGGCATCGCCTTCGGCCGATTTCCCTGGGTCGTGCTCACGGGGGTGGTGCTGGTGAACGCCGCCGCCTTCTTCCTCTACTGGCGCGACCAGTACGTGGAAAAGGAAGGCGGCGAGCCGGTGCCGACCGAGCTGCTCCACCTGGTGGCGGCGCTGGGCGGCTGGCCGTCGGCCTGGCTGGCCCAGCATGCGCTGCAGCACCGCCTGAACGAGCCCGCTTTCCAGCGGATGTTCATCGCCTGCGCGGTGCTTAACGTGGTCGGGCTGTTCTTCTGGGTGGTCTGGCCACTGGCCGGGCACTGAACAGGGCCGCGGCGCTCAGCGCGGCTTGGGCCGGCGCGCCGCGCCGCCCGTGCCCGCCCGCGGCGGCAGGCCGGTGTGCTGCGTGAGCAGGCGGCCCTTGGGCGCAGGCTGCCCGGCCCCCTGCGAGCGCGCCTGGCCGGGCGGCGTGCTGTTCTTGCGCCGCGCGCTCTGGTAGCCGCCGTCGGTGAGCGGCTGGTAGGTCGGGATCAGGTGCTGCTTGCCGTTGCCGATGAGATCGGCCCGGCCCATGGCCTTGAGCGCTTCGCGCAGCAGCGGCCAGTTGTTCGGGTCGTGGTAACGCAGAAAGGCCTTGTGCAGGCGGCGGCGCTTCTCACCGCGCACGATGTCCACGCGCTCGGAGCGGCCGCCCGGCCCGATGTCGCGGTGGATGCCCTTGAGCGGGTTGAGGCCCGAGTGGTACATGGCCGTGGCGGTGGCCATGGGGCTGGGGTAGAAGGTCTGCACCTGGTCGGCGCGGAAACCGTTGCGCTTGAGCCAGAGCGCGAGGTTCATCATGTCCTCGTCGCTGGTGCCGGGGTGCGCGGCGATGAAGTACGGGATGAGGTACTGCTTCTTGCCCGCCTCTTCGCTGTACTTCTCGAACATCTGCTTGAAGCGGTCGTAGCTGCCGATGCCGGGCTTCATCATCTTCGACAGCGGACCGCTCTCGGTGTGCTCGGGCGCGATCTTGAGGTAGCCGCCCACGTGGTGCTGCACCAGCTCCTTCACGTACTCGGGGCTCTGCACCGCGAGGTCGTAGCGCAGGCCCGAGCCGATCAGCACCTTCTTGATGCCCTTCAAGGCACGTGCGCGGCGGTAGATCTTGATCAGCGGGCCGTGGTCGGTGGTGAGGTTCTGGCAGATGCCCGGATAAACGCAACTGGGCTTGCGGCAGGCGGCCTCGATCTCGGGCGTGCGGCAGCCCAGGCGGTACATGTTGGCCGTGGGGCCGCCGAGGTCGCTCACCACGCCGGTGAAGCCCTCGACCTTGTCGCGCATCTCCTCGAGCTCGCGGATGATCGAGTCTTCGGAGCGGCTCTGGATGATGCGGCCCTCGTGCTCGGTGATCGAGCAGAAGGTGCAGCCGCCGAAGCAGCCGCGCATGATGTTCACGCTGAAGCGGATCATCTCCCACGCGGGGATCTTGGTCGCGCCGTCGTGGCGGCCGTGCTCGTCGGCGTAGGACGGGTGCGGCGAGCGCGCGTACGGCAGGTCGAACACGTGGTCCATCTCGGCCGTGGTGAGCGGAATGGGCGGCGGGTTGATCCACACGTCGCGCGCGGTCGCGCCCTCGCCGTGCGCCTGCACCAGCGCGCGCGCGTTGCCGGGGTTGGCCTCCACGTGCAGCACGCGGTTGGCGTGCGCGTAGAGCACCGGGTCGCTCCTGACCTGCTCGTAGCTGGGCAGGCGGATCACGGTGCGCTCGCGCGGCGGGCGTTTGCCCTTGCCCTGCAGCGCGGGGTTGGGCACGAAGGTCAGCGGCTGCACGGCCGCGCCTTGCGGCGAGGCCGTCGCATCAGGCGACTCGTCTTTCGAGCACGACTGGCCCTGCGACTGCGCCGCCTCGCTGGTGGTCATGTAGGGGTTGAGGTGGGCTTCGACCGGCCCGGGCTGATCGACCTCGGTGGAATCGATCTCGATCCAGCCCTCGGCGCTCGGGTCGCCCGGGCGGCGGATGAAGGCGGTGCCACGCACGTCGGTGATGGCCTCGACCGGCGTGCGCGCGGCCAGGCGGTGCGCGACCTCGACCAGCGCGCGCTCGGCGTTGCCATAGAGCAGCAGGTCGCACTTGCTGTCGACCACGATGGAGCGGCGCACCTTGTCGCTCCAGTAGTCGTAGTGGGCGATGCGGCGCAGGCTGCCTTCGATGCCGCCGAGAACGATGGGCACGTCCTTGTAAGCCTCGCGGCAGCGCTGGCTGTAGACGATGGCCGCGCGGTCGGGGCGCTTTCCGCCCACGTCACCGGGCGTGTAGGCGTCGTCGCTGCGGATCTTCCGGTCGGCGGTGTACCGGTTGATCATCGAGTCCATGTTGCCCGCGGTCACGCCCCAGAACAGGTTGGGCCTGCCCAGGGCCTTGAAGGCCTGGGCGCTGGTCCAGTCGGGCTGGGCGATGATGCCCACGCGAAAGCCCTGCGCTTCGAGCACGCGGCCGATCACGGCCATGCCGAAGCTCGGGTGGTCGACATAGGCGTCGCCGGTGACGAGGATGACGTCGCAGCTGTCCCAGCCGAGCGCGTCCATCTCGGCCCGGCTCATGGGCAGGAAGGGCGCGGTGCCGAAGCGCTTCGCCCAGTAAGGGCGGTAGCTGGTCAGCGGCTTGGCGGGCCGGTGGAAAAAGGAGACGTCGATGGGGGCGTTCATGGCGCGATGGGCGCAAAAGGCGCGCCGTGCGGGCGCCGCGCAAAACGCGCGATTTTACCGGCCGCCCCCTGTTTGCGCAGCCGTGGGCCCTCTCACTTGGGCTTGAGCTGCCAGTCGGGCACGCCCCCGGCGGCCCGGCGCGCCGGTGCCGGGGCGCTGGCCTGGGCCTGCCGGCGGCTTTCCAGGCGCTGCGCGGCCAGCTTGGCCGTGAGCTTGAGCCGCGTGAGGTCCTCGAAGCTCACGTGTCCGTTGGGCTCGAAGCTGAAGCAGCACAAGGTGCCATAGACCTCGCCGTTGCCGAGCACCAGCGGCGTGCTCAGGTGGGTGCCGATGGGAAACGGCAACTCCTTGAGCAGGGGCGCGGCCGCGGGCTCCTTCTTCGCATCGGCGATGTACTGCGGCAGGCGGCCATCGACCACGCGCTGGCACCAGCTCTGCTCGAGTGGCGCGCCCTCGCCTTCCGCGATCACCTTCACGCCCGGGGCCTGGTCGACCTTGCGGAACACGCGCTCGCCATTGACGAACTCGGAGACAAACACCACGTCCATGCCCATGCGTTCGCGCAGCAGCTTGAGCACCTCGCCGATCGAGCGGTCGATGCCTTCGTCGGTGTTGTCGGCGGTGGCCACGAGCAGTTCGGACACCCGCACCGAGATGCTGTCGGGGCCGAAATCGGAAGGAGCAAAGGGATTCATCTTCATGCGCCGGTTTATAGCGGCGCACGGTGTATCAAGGTGTTTTTCCGCCCGCCCCTGCATGGGCAATCAGGCGGTCGATCATCTCCAGCAGCGTCTTGCGCTCGGCCGCGCTCAGGCAGCCCATGATCTCGCGGTTGCGGCGCTCGATCAGCGCCATGGCGCGCTGGTGCAGCTGCGCCCCGCGGCGCGACAGGCTGAGCACCACGGCCCGCGCGTCGGTGTCGCTCGCGCTCTTGAGCACCAGCTCGCGTGCCACCAGCATCTGCGCAGCGCGGCTGGCCTGGGCCTTGTCGAGGTGGGCGTGCGCGGCAAGGTCGTTGACCGACAACGGACCGAACGCGCCCACGGCCGCGAGCGCACGGCCCTCGGCCACGCCCAGCCCGAGCTCGTCGGCATAGGCCTGCGCGGTGGCGCGGTCGGTGAGCTTGCCCAGGCGGTGCAGCCGCCAGGTGAGCTGCTCGCCCAGCGGCCGCGCGGGCTTCATGCCAGGGGCTCCTGCAGGCAGCGCACGCGGGCCTGCTCGATCAGCGGCAGGGCCGCGGCGGCGTCGGGCAGCCGCGCGAGCAGCGACAGGCTGAGCATGGCGAGCATCAGCGGGGCCTGCGGCTCGCCCACGTCGCCCAGGGCCTTGCACAGGGCGGTGTAGCTGGTGTCCAGGTCGGTATCGGTCATGCGAACACTCCGGTGGTGGCGAGCGCCTGCGCCACGGGGCGCGGATCGAGGCCGTGCCAGCGGCCCATCACGTAGCCGTCGGGGCGCACCAGCACCAGCGCGGCCTCGTCGGGCCCTTGCAGGCCGTGGCGCTGCCAGGCCTGGCCGTGCACGTCCATGGCGGCCGTGATGCACACCGCCTCCACGCCCTCGGGCAGGGCCGGCGCGGCGCCGCCGAACACCAGGCACACGAAGCCCTGGCCGTAGCGGCGGCTCAGGTGGGTCTCGCCCTGCGGGCCGCGCAGCAGCGCTTCGGGAGCGGGCGAGCCGGGCGCAGCGACGTTGTTCGCCCAGGCGCCGTCGTCGGCCACGTTGAGCACCGAGCCGGTGTACGCGATGGGCGCCGATTGGCGCGGGTTGATCAGCGCGCGCACGTGCGGGTCGTCGACCGCGAGCCGCAGCGCGGCCTCGCGCATGAGGCGGAAGGCGAAATCGGGCGGCGCCATGAACTCGGTGCTCTTGGCGCCGTAGGCAAGGTTCTCGTGCGTGGCGTGCACGCGCTCGGTGCTGTAGCTCTCCAGCAGCGCCTCGGGCGACTGGCCGCGCACCACGCGTGCGAGCTTCCACGCGAGGTTGCCCGCGTCGTCCAGGCCCGAGTTGAGCCCGCGCACGCCGAAGATCGGCACCAGGTGCGCGGCGTCGCCCGCGAAGCACACGCGCCCATAGCGGTAGCGCGGCAGCGTGAGGCACTTGGCGTTGTAGATCGAGATCCACAGCGGCTCCCAGGGCTCGGTCTCGCCGATCATCTGCAGGTGGCTCTGCACGCGCGGCAGCACGTTCTCGGGCTTGACGGCTTCGGCCGGGTCTTCGTCGTCGCGGATCTGGTAGTCGATGCGCCAGACCTCGTCGGGCTGGCGGTGCATGAGGATGGTCGAGCCGGGGTTGGACGGCGGGTCGAACCAGGCCAGGCGCTCCACCGCGCGGTGCGTTTTCTGGCGGATGTCCACGATCACGTAGCGGCCCTCGTACTGGGTGCCTTCGAGCTGCAGGCCCATTTGCTCGCGCACCGTGCTGCGGCCGCCGTCGCAGGCCACGAGCCAGTCGGCGCGCAGCCGGCGCTCGCCGGCGGGCGTGTCGATCGTGAGGTCCACGCCGTCGGCCTGCGGCTGCACCGCGCGCACACGGTGGTTCCAGAACACCGCGCCGCCCTCGCCCATGGCCTGGTGCGCGTAGGCCTCGACGTAGAACTGCTGGATGTTGACCATGGGCGCGAAGCGCTGCGTGGGCTCGCTGGGCATCTGGAAGTGCAGCACCTCGGTCTCGCGGAAGTGGCTGCGCCCGCCGACCCAGCCCAGGCCCTTGCCCACCAGCGGCGCATCGGCCCCGACCCAGCCCAGGATCTCCTGCGAGCGGCGCGAGATGCAGATGGCCCGGCTGCCGGTGCAATAGGCCTCGTCGGCTTCGATCACCACGCAGGCGATGCCCTGGCGCGAGAGCAGCGCCGCCAGCGTGAGGCCCACCGGGCCGCCGCCGGCGATGGCCACGGGAATGCGTTCGGGAAGGGTCGGGTTCATGGTTCCGAATTGGTTGCGGGCGCAACTATATAGGGATTCCCATGCCCACCGGCGCACCACCCGTCGATACGATGGACCGACCCCATTGCGACCCACACCCGGAGACCCCCCATGCCCGTTTTCGACACCCTGCGCATCGACCACGACCCGCAGAACCCGCGCGTGGCGCGGCTGCTGCTCAACCGCGCCGAGCACTACAACGCGATCACCGACCGCACGCCGGCCGACATCCGCGCCGCGGTGGAATGGGCCAACGCCGACCCGGCCGTGCACGTGATCGTGGTGGAAGGCGCGGGCAAGGGCTTCTGCGGCGGCTACGACCTGGTGCACTACGGCCAGGGCGATATCGACCACCCCTGCCAGCAGGAACGCCACCCCTGGGACCCGATGGCCGACTACGCCGTGATGAAGCGCAACACCGAGGACTTCATGAGCCTGTGGCGCAGCGCCAAGCCCACCATCGCCAAGGTGCACGGCGCGGCCGTGGCCGGCGGCAGCGACATTGCGCTGTGCTGCGACCTGCTGGTGATCGCCGAAGACGCGCGCATCGGCTACATGCCCACGCGCGTGTGGGGCTGCCCCACCACCGCCATGTGGACCTACCGGCTCGGCCCGGCGCGCGCCAAGCAGCTCATGTTCACGGGCGACGTGATCGACGGCCGCACCGCACTCGCCTGGGGCCTGGCCAACGAGGCCGTGCCCGCCGACCAGCTCGACGCGCGCACGATGGCGCTGGCCGAACGCATCGCGGGCGTGCCCTCGTCGCACCTGGCCATGCACAAGCTGGTGGTCAACCAGGTGATGCTCACCATGGGCCTCGAACAATCGCAGCAGATGGCCACCGTGTTCGACGGCATCACGCGCCACAACCCCGAGGGCCTGTGGTTCCGCCGCTATGCCCAGGAAAAGGGCTTCAAGGCCGCGGTGCAGTGGCGCGACAGCGGCCAGCCCATCCCCGAGGGCGATGAGGCGCGCGCGCTGATCCGCGAAATGGAGTCGCGCCGGCCGCCGCGCGGCTGACCCCTGTTCATCTGGACACAGGTCTTACGGAACCGTCCCGGATGTAAGGCCTGTGCTGCCTAGCATGGCGGCTCTCGCATCCCGCACCATCACACCAAGGAGAGTCACATGGCACTGCAGTTCGGCAAACGCGACAACGAGCAAGCCCGTCCGCTGGGTTCCGGCATGGCCAGCCCGCGCCCCACCCCCGGCGCTTACGGCAGCACCGCCCCGTCCACGTCCAGTCCCGAACCGCAGACCCCGGCGGCCAGCCAGCCGGCCGCGAGCACCGCCACGGCCACGCCCGAAGGCGGCAGCAAGCTCATCGTGGGCCCGAACATCAAGCTCAAGGGCGTCGAGATCCAGGACTGCGACACGCTGTTCGTCGAAGGCACGGTGGAGGCCACGATGGACTCGCGCGTGATCCAGATCGCGCAGCAGGGCGCGTTCAAGGGTTCGGCCGAGGTCGACGTGGCCGAGGTGCACGGCACCATCGATGGCAACCTCACGGTGCGCCAGAAGCTCGTGATCCACGCCACCGGCAAGGTCACGGGCCGCATCCGCTACGGCAAGGTCGTGATCGAGGAAGGCGGCCAGCTCTCGGGCGACGTCGAATGCGCGGCCGCGGCGACGGGCAAGGCCACGCAGGCCGCGGGCAGCAAGCCGTCCATGGCGCTGGCGGCCTGAGCGCGGCGCGGGCCTGACGCGCTGGCGCAAGGCCCGCCGGCCCCGGTATGCTCGGGGCCATGTACGCCGAGTTCTTCGGGCTCGAGCGCGAGCCCTTCTCGATCGCGCCCGACCCGCGTTACCTCTTCATGAGCGAGCGCCACCGCGAGGCGCTCGCACACCTGCTGTACGGCATCCGCGGCGGCGGCGGCTTCGTGCTGCTCAGCGGCGAGATCGGCGCCGGCAAGACCACCATCTGCCGCTGCTTTCTCGAGCAGGTGCCCGAGAACTGCCGGGTGGCCTACATCTTCAACCCCAAGCTCACGGTGGGCGACCTGCTGCGCACCATCTGCCGCGAGTTCAACGTCGAGGTGCGGCACGAGGGCATCGGCCCGGCCACGGTCAAGGACCACCTCGACCCGCTCAACGAATACCTGCTGGCCAGCCACGCGCGCGGCGAGCGCAACCTGCTCATCATCGACGAGGCGCAGAACCTCACGCCGCACGTGCTCGAGCAGCTGCGCCTGCTCACCAACCTCGAAACCAGCGAACGCAAGCTGCTGCAGATCGTGCTGATCGGCCAGCCCGAGCTGCGTGACGTGGTCGCGCGGCCCGAGCTCGAGCAGCTCGCGCAGCGCGTGATCGCGCGCTACCACCTCGAAGCCCTCAACCCCGCCGAGACGCGCGAGTACATCCAGCACCGCCTGCAGGTGGCCGGCCTCAAGGGGCCGGTGCCGTTCGCCCCCGCGGCCATCGAGCGCATCCACCAGCTCTCGCGCGGCGTGCCGCGCCGCATCAACCTGCTGTGCGACCGCGCCCTGCTGGGCGCCTACGCCTCGCAGCAGCACCGCGTGGAGCGCGCCACGGTCGACAAGGCCGCCACCGAGGTGTTCGACGACGCGTCGCGGCCCCGCCGGTCCGACCCGCGCGCGGCCCGGCAGCGCCTCGCGCGCGGGCGCTGGAACGCACTGGCCACGGGCGCGCTGGCCGGGGCCGTGGTGGGGGCGGCCACGGCCGCGGCCGTGGCCTGGTTCTGGCTGCAGCAGCGCGCCCCGGCGCCGGCCCCGGCGGCCACCGTGCTGCCCACGCCCACGCCTGCGCCTGCGCCTGCGCCGCCACCGGCCACGGCCGCCGCCAGCCCCGCGGCCGCGCCGGCCGAGGTCGAGCTGCCCCTGGCCTGGCCGCCCGCGTCCGCGCTCATCGCGAGCGACACCGAGGCCTGGCGGGCCATCGCGCCGCTGTGGGGCGCGAGCCTCACGGGCAACGACCCCTGCGCCCAGGCCATCGGCGCAGGCCTGCAGTGCTACCGCACCGACCGCATGACCGTGCACGGCCTGCGCCAGCTCAACCGCCCCGGTGTGCTGCAGCTGCGCCTGCCCGATGGCGCGAGCGGTCGCCTGCTGCTCACCGCCCTGAACGGCGACAGCGCCGTGCTCGGCCGCGGTGAGCAGCGCTGGCGCGTGCCGCTCACCGAACTCGCCGAACGCTGGCAGGGCGACTACGCCACGCTGTGGCGCCTGCCCCCGGGCCAGACCACGCGGCTGATCGACGGCCGCAGCGGTCCTGCCGGGGCCTGGCTGGCCGAGCGCATCGCCGCGCTGCAGGCGCAGGGCCGGGTGCCGGCCTCGCGCGACGAACCCGCGGCGCGGCTCGCAAGCTTCCAGCGCGCCCAGGGCATCGACGCCGGCGGCCCGGCCGGCCCCGTCACCTTCATGCAGCTCAACCTGGCCAGCGGCGTGGACGAGCCCCGGCTGTTGCCGCGATCCTGAGGCCACGCCATGTCCTACATCCTCGATGCCTTGCGGCGCGCCGACGCGGAGCGCGAACGCGGCCGCGTGCCCGGCCTGCACACCCAGGTGCCGCCCACGCGCACAGGCGACGCGGCGCGCTCGGGTGCAGGCCGCGGGGCGCGTCGGCCGTGGCGGCTGGCGCTGTTGCTGATTGCGCTCTTTGCGTTGCTGGCCGTGGCCGCCGGGTGGTGGTTCGGCCGTGGCAGCGCGCCGGTGACGGCCCAGGCCCCTGCGCCGGCCCCTGCGCCCGCACCGGCGGTGGCCACCGCGCCCCCTCCCCCGGCCCCGCCGGTGTCGCCGGCCCCACCGGCCCTACCCGCACCGGTACAGCCGGTACAACCCATCCTGGCACCGCCCCCGCCTCCGCCGCCTTCGCCGCCTCCGCCCGCGCGCGCGGCGGCCCCCGCCCCCGCTCCCTCTTCCGCCGTTGCATCCACGCCCGCGCCCGCCCCGGCGGCCAAACCCGCTGCCGCCGGCCCCGCGCCGGCCGACGAGGCCCTGCCCCGCGTGGCCGACCTGCCCGAGCCCGCGCGCGCGGGCCTGCCCGCGCTGAAGGTCAGCGGCGCCACCTACGCCAGCAATCCCGCGCTGCGCATGCTCATCGTCGACGGCAAGGTGCTGCAGGAAGGCCAGGACATCGCGCCCGGCCTCAAGCTCGAGACCATCGGCCCGCGCGCCGCGGTCATCAACCACCAGGGCCAGCGCCTGCGCCTGACCTACTGAGCCCATGTCCGCGTCCCGCCCGCTGCTCTGCGTGGAGCAACTGCATTTCGCCTGGCCCGGCGCCGCGCCGCTGTTCGACGGTTTATCGCTGCAGGCGGGCCCGGGCCTGACCTGGGTGTGTGGTGACGAGGGCGTGGGCAAGACCACGCTGCTGGCCCTGATCGCGGGCGCGCTCGCGCCTCAGGCCGGCCGTCTTGAAGCCGCCGGCACCGACCGCGCCCGCGACCCGGACGGCTACCGCCGCCAGGTGTTCTGGGTCGACCCGCGCAGCACCGAGCACGACGCCATGCCCGGTGCCGGCTACCTCGAAGCCGCGGCCCGCCACTGGCCCGCGCTCGACGAAGACCTGCTGGCCGACTGCGTGGATGGTTTCGGGCTCGACGAGCACCTGCACAAGCCGCTCTACATGCTGTCCACGGGCAGCCGGCGCAAGCTGTGGCTGTGCGCAGCGCTGGCCTCGGGCGCGCCCGTGACGCTGATCGACCAGCCCTTCGCCGCGCTCGACACGCCCTCGATCCGCTTCCTGCGCACGTGCCTGGCCGACGCCGCCACGGCCGGCACACGCGCCTGGCTCGTGGCCGACCACGAGCCGGCCGATCTCGGCGTGCCCGCCGCCACCGTGTGGCTGCCGGCCCGCGCGGGCTGAATCCCGCAAGCCCTCAGCGCGCGCCCAGGCCCATCTGGCGCGAAATCAGCTCTTTCATGATCTCGTTGGTGCCGCCGTAGATGCGCTGCACGCGCGCGTCGGCGTAGGCGCGGGTGATGGGGTATTCCCACATGTAGCCGTAGCCGCCGTGCAGCTGCACGCATTCGTCCATCACCTTGCACTGCAGGTCGCTGCACCAGTACTTGGCCATGCTCGCGGTGGCCGAATCGAGCTTGTCTTCGACAATCAGTTCGCAGCACTTGTCCACGAACACACGCGCCACCTGCACCTCGGTCTGCAGTTCGGCCAGGGTGTAGCGGGTGTTCTGGAACGCGCCCACCGTGCTGCCGAAGGCCTTGCGGTCCTTCACGTACTGCACGGTCCAGTCGATCGCGGCCTGTGCCGCGGCCACCGCGCCGATGGCGATCTGCAGCCGCTCCCAGGGCAGTTGCTCCATCAGACAGACGAAACCGCGGCCCACGAAATCGGGCCCGCCGAGCACGTTCTCGGCCGGCACGTGCACGTTGTTGAAGAACAGCTCGGACGTGTCCTGCGCCTTCAGCCCCAGCTTCTTCAGTCGTTTGCCCTTCTCGAAGCCGGGCATGCCGCGCTCGACCAGCAGCAGCGTGGTGCCCTTGGCGCCCGCGGCCGGGTCGGTCTTGGCCACCACGATCACGAGGTCGGCGTGCCAGCCGTTGGTGATGAAGGTCTTGCTGCCATTGAGCCGGTAGCTGCCATCGGGCTGCACCAGGGCCGTGGTCTTGATGCCCTGCAGGTCGCTGCCTGCGGCGGGTTCGCTCATGGCGATCGCACCCACCATCTCGCCCGTGGCCAGGCGCGGCAGGTAATGGCGCTTTTGCGCCTCGGTGCCGTAGTGCAGGATGTAGGGCGCCACGATCTCGCTGTGCAGGCCGAAGCCGATGCCGCTGAAGCCACCGCGGGCCAGCGCCTCCATCTGGGCCACGGCATAAAGCTTGTCCACGCCCGAGCCGCCGTAGGCCTCGGGCATGGTGGCGCACAGAAAGCCGTTTTCGCCGGCCTTGCGCCAGACCTCGCGGTCCACGTAGCCCTGCTCCTCCCAGGCCTCGTGGAAGGGAGCGATTTCCTTGTCAACGAAACGCTGGAAGCTGTCCGCGAAGGCGGCGTGGTCGGCATGGAAGAGGCTGCGTTCGATCATGATGTCTCCAAGTGGACGCCCGATGGGATTTTTAGCAAGCAGTTGCTTGGCAAAAGTCTATACTGGCCCGGGTTTTCGGTGATCACCGAGGAGACACGCACATGAGTGAAGCGGCATTCATCTTCGACGCCATCCGCACGCCCCGGGGCAAGGGCAAGAAGGACGGCAGCCTGCACGAGGTCAAGCCGGTCGACCTGCTCGCCGGCACGTTGGACGCGCTGCAGCGCCGGCAGGGATTCGACACCGGCGCGGTCGACGACGTGGTGATGGGCGTGGTCTCGCCCATCGGCGAGCAGGGCTCGGTGATCGCCAAGGTGGCGGCGCTCAAGGCCGGCTGGGACTGGCGCTGCGCCGGCGTGCAGCTCAACCGCTTCTGCGCCTCGGGCCTGGAGGCGGTGAACACCGCGGCCATGAAGGTGGCCAGCGGCTGGGAAGACCTGGTGGTGGCCGGCGGCGTGGAGAGCATGAGCCGCGTGCCCATCGGCTCCGATGGCGGCGCCTGGGCGCAGGACCCGGCCACCAACAGCGCCACGCTGTTCGTGCCCCAGGGCATTGGCGCCGACCTGATCGCCACGCTCGAAGGTTTCACGCGCGAGGACGTCGACGCCTACGCCCTCGTCTCGCAGCAGCGCGCGGCCGCCGCGCGCAGCGAAGGCCGCTTCCAGCGCTCGGTGGTGCCGGTGCAGGACATGCTCGGCCAGACCCTGCTTGGCGAAGACGAGTTCATCAAGCCGCACACCACGCTGGAAGGCCTGGCCGCGCTGCGGCCCGCGTTCGAGCAGCTCGGCGCCATGGGTTTCGACGCCGTGGCCTTGCAGCGCTACCCGCAGGTCGAGCGCATCGAGCACGTGCACCACGCGGGCAACTCCTCGGGCATCGTCGACGGCGCGGCCGCCGTGCTGATCGGCAACGAGGCCGCGGCCAAGGCCCACGGGCTCACGCCGCGCGCGCGCATCGTGTCGGTGGCGCTGTCGGGGGCCGACCCGACCATCATGCTCACCGGCCCCATGCCCGCCTCGCGCAAGGCCCTGGCCAAGGCCGGCCTCACGGTCGACGACATCGACCTGTTCGAGGTCAACGAGGCCTTCGCCGCGGTGCCCATGAAGTTCATGCGCGAAATGGGCGTGCCGCACGAGAAGGTCAACGTCAATGGCGGCGCGATCGCGCTCGGCCATCCGCTGGGCGCCACGGGCGCCATGATCCTCGGCACCCTGCTCGACGAACTCGAGCGCCGCAACCTCAAGCGCGGCCTGGCCACGCTGTGCGTGGGCGGGGGCATGGGCATCGCGACCATCATCGAGCGGGTTTGAACGCATGAAGACCATCCAGTACGAACTGCACCAGGGCGTCGCCACCATCACCTTCGACGAGCCCGGCTCGCCGGTGAACACCATGTGCGCCGACTGGCAGCGCGACATGAGCACCGTGACCGGCCTGGTGGTGCGCGACAAGGCGCTCATCAAGGGCATCATCCTCGCGTCCAACAAGAGCACCTTCTTCGCGGGCGCCGACCTCAAGGCCACGCTCAAGCTGCAGGCGTCCGATGCACCGCGCGTCTTCGCCGAGATCGAGCAGCTCAAGAAGAACTTCCGCACCCTCGAAACCCTGGGCGTGCCGGTGGTGAGCTGCATCAACGGCGCCGCGCTCGGCGGCGGCTGGGAGGTGGCGCTGGTGGGCCACCACCGCATCGCGCTCGACAACCCGCGCATCCAGCTCGGTCTGCCCGAGATCACGCTGGGCCTGATCCCGGGCGCCACCGGCATCACCAAGATGACGCGCCTGCTCGGCCTGCAGGGCGCGCAGCCCTACATCCTCGAGAGCCGGCTGTTCAACCCGCGCGAGGCGCTCGAGCTCGGCCTGGTGCACGAGCTCGCGCCCGACGCCACCACGCTGCGCGCCGCGGCCGAGGCCTACATCGCCACCCACGCGAGCGCCCAGCACCCCTGGGACGCCAAGGACTACAAGATGCCCGGCGGCACGCCCGCCAACCCCAAGATCGCGGGCATGCTCAGCGTGGCGCCCGCGGTGCTCAAGCAGAAGACGCGCGGCCTCTATCCGGCGCCCGAGGCCGCGCTCGCGGCCATGGTCGAAGGCGCGATGGTCGACTACGACACCGCGCTGCGCATCGAAAGCCGCTACCTCGCCCAGCTCATCGTGAGCCCGGTGGCGCGCAACATGATCACGGCCTTTTTCTTCCACCTGAACGCGGTCAAGGGCGGCAGCTCGCGCCCCGCCGACGTGCCGAAGTTCAAGCCGAGGAAGGTCGGCATCCTGGGCGCGGGCATGATGGGCGCGGGCATCGCCTACGCCCAGGCCAGCCGCGGCATCGACACCGTGCTCGAAGACGTGAGCCTGGAGAACGCCGAGCTGGGCCGCGCCTACAGCCTGCGCGTGACGCAGCCGCGCGTGGACAAGGGCCAGATGAGCGTGGTCGCGCAACAGGCGCTGCTGGCACGCATCACGCCCACCGACCACGCCAAGGACCTGCAGGGCTGCGAGCTCATCATCGAGGCCGTGACCGAGAACCGCGACGTGAAGGCGCAGGTCACGCGCGAGGCCGAGGCCCAGCTCGCGCCCGGCGGCTTCATGGCCAGCAACACCTCCACCCTGCCGATCACCGGCCTGGCCAAGGCGGTGGCGCGGCCCGAGAAATTCGTCGGCATCCACTTCTTCAGCCCGGTCGACAAGATGCAGCTGGTGGAGATCATCCGCGGCCAGAAGACCGACGACGAGACCATCGCGCGCGCCTACGACTACGTGCAGGCCCTGGGCAAGCTGCCCATCGTGGTGAACGACTCGCGCGGCTTCTACACCAGCCGCACCTTCGGCACCTTCGTGATGGAAGGCGCGACCATGCTCGGCGAAGGCGTGCCGGCGCCGGTGATCGAGAACGCCGCGGTGCAGGCCGGCATGCCCGTGGGCCCGCTCGCGGTGCTCGACGAAACCGCGCTCTCGCTCGCGGTGCACGTGCTCGACCAGACCCGTGCCGACTACAAGGCCGAGGGCAAGGTCTATGAGCCTGGCTCGGGCGAACTGCTGGTGGAGCGCATGGTCAAGACGCTGCGGCGCGCGGGCCGGCACGCCGGTGGCGGCTTCTACGACTACCCGCCGGGCCAGCGCAAGCACCTGTGGCCCGAGCTCAAGGGGCTGTTCGAAGACCCCAAGCTCGATTGGTCGCTGCAGGACGTGAAGGACCGCCTGCTCTACCGCCAGTCGGTGGAGACCGTGCGCTGCCTGGCCGAAGGCGTGCTCACCACGGCGCACGACGCCAACATCGGCTCGATCTTCGGCATCGGTTTTCCGGCCTGGACCGGCGGGGCCTTGCAGTT
The DNA here is from genome assembly GCF_011388215.1 of Hydrogenophaga crocea. Lineage (NCBI taxonomy): Bacteria > Pseudomonadati > Pseudomonadota > Betaproteobacteria > Burkholderiales > Comamonadaceae > Hydrogenophaga > Hydrogenophaga crocea. The sequence continues at coordinate 1,449,176 of NZ_CP049989.1, read as the reverse complement.
CGTCTACGGCCAGGGCATCGATGCCTTCGAAAAACGCTGCGATGATCTCGCGCGCCGCTTCGGCCAGGGCTTCCTGCTCGATGGCGCCGCGCGCGACGCGATCCGCCGCTTCGCGCCCCAACCCTGATCGTTCCTTTCGCCGCTTCCGTCACCCATGTCCCGTCTGCACAACAAGGTCTGTCTCATCACCGGCGCCGCCCAGGGCATCGGCCTGGCCACCGCCGAAACCTTTGCGCGCGAAGGCGCGATCGTGGTCCTTGCCGACCTCAAGCCCGAGCCCGTGGCCGAGGCCGTGCGGCGCTGCCAGGCGCTGGGCGCGCGGGCCGAGGGCCATGCGCTCGACGTCACCGACCGCGCGCGCGTGGACGCCGTGGTGGAAGAGGTGCTCGCGCGCCACGGCCGCATCGACGTGCTGGTGAACAACGCCGGCATCACGCAGGACGCGCGCCTGCAGAAAATGACGCTTGAACAATTCGATCGCGTCATCGACGTCAACCTGCGCGGCGTGTTCCATTGCGCCCAGCGCGTGGCCGACGCCATGGTGCAGCAGGGTTCGGGCGTGATCCTCAACGCCTCGTCGGTGGTGGGCATTTATGGCAACTACGGCCAGACCAACTACGCCGCCAGCAAGTTCGGCGTGATCGGCTTCACCAAGACCTGGGCCCGCGAACTCGGGCCCAAGGGCGTGCGCGTGAACGCGGTCGCGCCCGGCTTCATCGAAACGCCCATCCTCGGCACCATCCCCGACAAGGTGATCGCCGAGATGCAGCAGCGCGTGCCGCTGCGCCGCCTGGGCCGACCCGAGGAAATCGCCAGCGTCTACGCCTTCCTCGCGAGCGACGACGCGAGCTACGTCAACGGCGCCGTGATCGAGGTCAGCGGCGGCATGTCGGTGTGATGCCCGAACCTGAACCCGCACCCACAACCGAGGCCGCCCCCGCCAGCCCGCGCTCGCGCCGCGAGCTGTTCACCGCCTTCACCTGGCTCGCCCTGCAGGGCTTCGGCGGCGTGCTCGCCGTGGTACAGCGCGAGCTGGTCGAAAAGCGCCAATGGCTCACGCGCGAGCAGTTCGTCGAGGACTGGGCGGTGGCGCAGATCATGCCGGGCCCCAACGTGGTGAACCTGGCCATGATGATCGGCGGCCGCCACTTCGGCCTCTCGGGCGCGCTGGTGGCGGTGGCGGGCATGCTGCTCGCGCCGCTGGCCCTGCTGCTCGTGATGGCCGTGCTCTACACCCAGCTCGCGCATGCCCCCGCCGTGCAGGGCGCCTTGCGCGGCATGGGCGCGGTGGCCGCGGGCATGATCGCGGCCACCGGCATCAAGCTCGTGGCGGCCCTGCGCAACAACGCCATGGGCATGGGGGCCTGCCTGGCCTTCGCGGCCGCGAGCTTCGCTGGTGTGGGGCTGTTGCGATGGCCGCTGGCCTGGGTGCTGCTGGCGCTGGGCCCGCTGGCCTGCGGCTGGGCCTGGCGCCGGCTGGCCGCGCGGAGCACCGCATGAACGCGCTGCCGATCGCCGTCGACTGGCTCGACCTGTTCCTGCACTTCCTCACGCTCTCGCTGCTGGCGGTGGGCGGCGCGATCACGGTCGCACCCGACATGCACCGCTACCTCGTGACGCAGCACGGCTGGCTCACCGACGCACAGTTCACCGCCTCGATCGCGCTCTCGCAGGCCGCGCCCGGCCCCAACGTGCTGTTCATCGCGCTGCTGGGCTTCAACATCGGCCTGAACGCGGGCGGCGGCCCGCAGGGCGGCGCGTGGGCCTGGGCGCTGGGCCTGTTCGGCGTGTGCACCACCATGCTGGCCATCCTGCTGCCGTCTTCGGTGCTCACCTACACGGCCACGCGCTGGGCGCACCACAATCGCGAACGCCGCGCGGTGCGCGCCTTCAAGGCCGGCATGGCGCCCATCGTGGTGGCGCTGCTGATCGCCACCGGCTGGCTGCTCACGGCCGCCCACAACGAGCCGGCGCGAGACTGGCGGCTGTGGCTGCTCACCGCAGCGGCGGTGTTGCTCGTGTGGCGCACCCGCATCCACCTGCTGTGGCTGCTGGGTGCGGGGGGCTTGCTGGGCGCACTGGGCTGGGTGTGAACCCGGGCGCCCCATCGCGCGGGCTCAGCGCCCGATCGGCAGGTAGTCGAAGCCCATGCGGCGCACGAAGGCCGGGTCGTAGAGGTTGCGGCCGTCCACGATCAGCGGCTGCTTCAGGCGCTGCTTGATGAGGTTGAAGTCCGGGCTGCGGAACTCCTTCCACTCGGTCACGATGACCAGCGCGTCCGCGCCTTCCAGGGTTTCGTTGGGCGACTTGGCGTAGCTCAGGCCCTGCACGCCCTTGAGCACGCGCTGGGTTTCCTCCATGGCGGCCGGGTCGTAGGCGGTCACGGTGGCGCCGGCGGCCAGCACCTCGTGGATGAAGCTCAGGCTCGGCGCTTCGCGCATGTCGTCGGTGTTGGGCTTGAAGGCCAGGCCCCAGAGCGCGATGTGCCGGCCCTTGAGGTCGTCGCCCAGGCGCTGCTTGAGCTTTCGCGCCAGCACCTGCTTCTGCGCGTCGTTGGCGGCCTCGACCGCCTTGAGCACCTTGAGCTCCAGGTTCGCGTCGGTGGCGGCGGTCTGGATCAGGGCCTTCACGTCCTTGGGGAAGCAGGAGCCGCCGTAGCCCGCGCCGGGGTACAGGAAGTGGTAGCCGATGCGCGGGTCGGAGCCGATGCCCTGGCGCACCATCTCGATGTCGGCGCCCAGCTTCTCGGCCAGGTTGGCCAGCTCGTTCATGAAGCTGATGCGCGTGGCCAGCATGGCGTTGGCCGCGTACTTGATGAGCTCGGCGCTGCGCACGTCGGTCACCACCAGGCGCTCGTGGTTGCGCTGGAAGGGGGCGTAGAGCGCGCGCATGAGGAAGATGGCCTGCTCGTCGCTGCCGCCCACGACGATGCGGTCGGGGCGCATGAAGTCGTCGACAGCCGCGCCTTCCTTGAGGAATTCGGGGTTGGACACCACGGCGAAGGGCGTGTCCACGCCGCGCTGAGCGAGCTCGTCGGCGATCGCGGCCTTGACCTTGTCGGCCGTGCCCACGGGCACCGTGCTCTTGTCGACCACCACCTTGTAGTCGGTCATGAGGCGGCCGATGTTGCGCGCGGCGGCCAGCACGTACTGCATGTCGGCCGAACCGTCTTCGTCGGGCGGCGTGCCCACGGCGATGAACTGGATGGTGCCGTGGTTGACGGCGCGCGCCACGTCGGTGGTGAAGTGCAGGCGGCCGGCGGCCACGTTGCGCGCCACCATTTCCTCGAGCCCCGGTTCGTAGATCGGGATGCCGCCCGACTCCAGAATGCGGATCTTCTCGGGATTCACATCGAGGCAGAGCACGTCGTTGCCCACCTCGGCCAGGCAGGCACCGCTGACCAGGCCCACATACCCCGTACCCACCACCGTGACTTTCATGTTCCGTGTTTCCTTTGCGTCATCCCTCTTCCTCGGGGACGGCGCATGATAGCGGCGCAAATTGACAACCAAGGTACACGCCTGGGGGGTATTCCATGAAGAAATTCCTGTTCCAGGTGTTCATCGCGCTGCTCGGTCTCGGGGCGCTGGGTCTGCTGGCCGCTGCGGTCTGGCTCTGGACCAGCGACACCGGCCGCCAATGGCGCGCGCAGCTCGGCGAGCGCAGCCCCAACGACGCGCTGCGCCACCTGCAAAGGCGGCTGCAGGGTCACACCCGGCTCGAGGCCGTGCTGCTGCCCGCCCTGCAGGCCGCGCAGCGGCGCCTGGAAATCGAGCCCCCGGCGGGCGCGTTGCCCGATCTGGGCAAAGGCCAGCGCAGCGAGCCGGCGCCTCGCCCCGCCGGGCTCGTGCAGACCCGGCGGGTGGACAGCCCGCAGGCCATTCGCGAAGCCTTGATGCAGGCCACGCCCGGCACCGACATCGTGGTCGCGCCCGGCCTCTACCCCTTCGAGACCAAGCTGCGCCTGGGGCAGGACGGCACGGCCCTGGCGCCCATCGCGCTGCGCGCGGAGCGCCCGGGCACCGTGTGGTTCGCGTTCGGGCAGGTCGAGGGCGTGCTGGTGGACAAGGCCCACTGGCGCTTCGAGAACCTCGACATCCGGGGCGTGTGCCCACGCCACGACGATTGCGAACACGCCTTCCATGTGGTCGGGCGCGGCCACCATGTGGTCATCCGCAACAACCGCATCCGTGACTTCAACGCGGCCATCAAGGTCAACGGCTGGGACGGCGACTGGCCCGACCACGGGCTGCTGGCGCAGAACACCCTGGTCAACAGCGGGCCCCGGCAAACCGACAAGCCGGTGGTCATGTTCGACCTCGTCGGGGCCAGCCATTGGCGCATCCAGGACAACCACGTGGCCGGTTTCGTGAAGGCACACGGCAACCAGGTCTCGTACGGCCTGTTCGCCAAGGGAGCCAGCGAAGACGCGCGCTTCGAGCGCAACCTGGTGGTCTGCACGCCCAGCGGCATTTCCCAGCCGGGCGTGCGCGTGGGCATTTCGTTCGGCGGCGGCGGCACCGATCCGGGCGCCTGCCGCAGCGAGCGCTGCGCCGCGCACGAACACCGCGGCGGCCTGGCCGCCAACAACATCGTGGCCCACTGCAACGACGTCGGGCTCGACGCGAACCGCGCGCAGGACATCCAGCTGCTGCACAACACGCTGGTCAATACCGCGGGCATCGGCGCCCGCAACGGCTCCGGGGTGCGGCTGCGGGCCAACCTCTCGGACGCCGGAGTGTGGGTGCGCGACGGCAGCCGGGTCGACCGCCAGCTCGATGCCCGGCTCGCCGAGTTCTTTGATCCGGCACTTGCGCGTGCATTGCAATGGCGGGCGCAGCCCGCTACTGCCAATGCGGGGATTCCTGCATTTGCCGACACCGACTTTCACCGCATTCGGCGTTCGGAAATTGCCATTGCGGGCGCATTAAATTCACTTTAAATAGGTCTGTCACGCTTTTCCGACATTTTGTGACAATTGCCCTCGCCAGGCATTGATTGGCCATTCGGCTTGCAAATTCTTACCGGCCTGCCAGGCCGGCCGCTGAATTTTGGCGGTCAATAATCCAGACGCGTGATTTTGTCCGGTTTTTGCCGCCGGTCCACCCCGTCGAACCTTCCATCTCCCTTCACTGGATTTCCCCGCACAAGCGTGGCGGCTGTCCCCATTTGTGTCTATTCGTAAGCAATTTACCGTTCGTCTGTGGCCGCTGACCGCCCAACAGCGCGAATTTCCGCACATCGTTCGCCGAAAACAGCTTGTCCTTTGTGCGGCTTTTCACGAAATCGTCAACCGTAAAGTCCGCCACAGTGCAGCCGAGAAATGGGAGGAAGGCCGCCCGGTTGTGAAAACAGTCACAACCCTTCGCCAATAGGAAGCCCCCTGAATACCTTTTTCGGATAGGCCTCCTCGAACCCGAATCGCTTATCAACCTTTTGTCGAGTTTCTGGATCATATGCAACCCGAACTGATTACGAGCACCCCCCAGCCGGCCCGCGCGGTGCTCGCCGCCCTCTTTGCGGCCGCGACCCTGAGCGCCTGCGGTGGTGGGGGTGGCAGCTCCCCGGCGCTCGAGAGCACGGCATCGGCGACCGAGGTTTATCCCGCCGATATCGAAACGATGGACGCCGCGGAACGGCTGCGCCGCTATCCGAATTGGCGACCGCGGACAACCGCTCCGGCGCCTGCACCCGCTCCGGCACCTGCACCCGCTCCGGCACCTGCACCCGCTCCGGCGCCTGCACCCGCTCCGGCGCCTGCACCCGCTCCGGCACCTGCACCCGCTCCGGCACCTGCACCCGCTCCGGCGCCTGCACCCGCTCCGGCGCCTGCACCCGCTCCGGCGCCCGCACCCGCTCCGGCTCCCGCACCCGCTCCGGCACCCGCACCCGCACCCGCACCCGCTCCGGCTCCCGCACCCGCTCCGGCACCCGCTCCGGCGCCGGCCACCGGTCCTGGCGGCCTGGCCTGCGCCACGGGTGCCATCACCTGCGTTGAGGTGTCCGCAGGCAGCGCACAGACCAGCGTGCCCGTGACCTTCGGTCAGCCCTTCCGTCGCGGTGACTGGTCCAACACCCAGGGCCTGGTGGCACGCGACGCCGCGGGCAACACCGTGCCGCTGCAGGCCGACGAGATTTCCACCCACAGCGACGGCTCGGTGCGCTTTGCCGTGCTCAGCGCGCAGCTCAACAACCTGGCGGCCAACACCCCGCGCATCGTCAACTTCTACACGGCCGCCAAGACCACGCCCAGCGTGACGCTGCCTGCGGCGCCCAACTGGAACCTCAAGGTCACCGCCACGCTGTCCGACGGCAGCGTGCTCACCGCCGACCCCCAGGCCCAGCTCGTGCAGCAGATCGCCTCGGGCAGCAACCGCCGCCTCCACGGCCCCGTGGCCAGCGAGTTCACCGTGGTCGCGCCCATGATGCGCGCCAACGGCACCGCCCACCCGCACCTGGTGGCGCGGCTGCACACCCGGCTCTACGACAACGGCACGCGCTTTCGCACCGACGTGGTGATGGAGAACACCCGCACCTTCACGGCCAGCCCCTCCAACATCACCTACTCGCTCAACGTCACGGCCAACGGCAGCACGCTGCTGAGCCAGCCCAGCTTCACCCACTACCACCATGCGCGCTGGCACAAGGTGGTCTGGAGCGGCGGCGTCAACCCCAATGCCCGGGTGCGCCACCACATGCCCTACTTCCTGGCCTCGCGGGCGACGTGGAACTACAACCTCGGGCTCAAGATCCCCGAGACCACGCTGGCCAACGAAGCCAAGTACCTGGCCGCGGCCCAGACCGGCCCGATGCAGCCGGCGCTGCTGGACACCAACTTCCCCGGCACCGGCGGGCGCCCGGAGATCGCGCCCGTGCCGCGCTGGACCGCGCTGTACCTGATCACCCAGGACGACCGCGCCCGCGCCTCCATGCTGGCCAACGCCGACGCCGCCGCGGGCGTGCCCATCCACTACCGCGACGAGAACACCGGCCACCCGGTGAGCATCGACGGCGCCAACGCCAACCTCAGCCTGAAGTACGGCACCTCCAGCCCCGCCGTGCCCGCCGGCATCGGCTCGACCATCTGGGAACCCGATGGCGCGCACCAGGGCTCGTTCTCCTACATCCCGTACCTGGTCACGGGCGACGCGTTCTACCTCGAGGAGGCCATGTTCTGGGCCGGCTGGAACATCGCCGCGGCCGACCCGTACTACCGCGACGGCGGCAAGGGCATCATCAAGGCCGAGCAGGTGCGCGGGCAGTCCTGGGGCCTGCGCTCGATGGCCGAGGTGGCCTTCGCCATCCCCGATGCGCACCCGAAGAAGGCGTACTACCGCACCATCTTCAACAACAACCTCACCTGGTTCGCCGAGACCTACGGCAAGTTCACCGCGCCCTGGATCTCGCCCATGGGTGCCGTGGTCTCGCAGTACAACAACGACCAGTCGCCGTCGTACGAGAGCGACTTCATGACCATCGTGCTGAGCTGGCTCAGCGAGAACGGCGAGACGCCGGCCACCACGGCGCTGACCAACATCGCGCGCATGCAGGTCGATCGCTTCATGGCCGAGTCGCAGGGCTTCTGCACGGCCAAGGCGCCGGGCTACTGGCTCAACGTGAAGAACGCCTCGGGTGCCTACGTGACCACCTGGCGCGACTACTACACGCTCAACTACGGTGCGCCGCCCAGCTCCTGCGCCGGTGTGGCCGTGGAAGGCTACCCCGACTGGGCCGCCGGCTACGCCGCCGTGGCCCGCGCCATGCTGGGCTCGGCCGCCAACGCCGGAGTGGCCAACGCCGCAGCCGCCTACACCCGCTGGGTGGGCTTCACGCCCCTCATCGACACCGGCTCGGCCGGCTTCCTCACCGAGCCCCAGTACGCCATCGTGCCGCGCTGAGAACCGACGCCTCCCGGACGGCAAAGGCCGTCACCGCTGACCGCGGTGACGGCCTTTTTCATGGGCGGCGCTCAGGCCGCGACCGGGGCGGCCGCGCTGGCGCGCGCCCACAAGGCGAGCGGTGTGGAGAACTCGCCGCCGCGCTCGCGGAAGTGGCGCAGCACGATGTCGATGCGGTCGAGGAATTCGCGCAGGTCCGCGCCGGTGCGCACGTAGGGCGTGTGGCCAGGCACCAGCGAAGGCGAGTGGTAGGTCAGCGTGAACACCCGATGGCCTTGCGCGAGCATGGCGTCGATCAGGCGCTTCTGCACCGGCGCGTCGAAGCCTTCGGGGCTCAGGCGCGCGCGCCACAGGGCATTGAGGCGGCTCAGGCTGCCCTGCACGTGCAGGCGTTGCATCAGGGGGCTGTCCCACAGCGCGGGCAGGCGCCGCCCCATGCGCCAGGCCCAGCCGCCATAACCCACGGTGAGCGGCACTTCGAGCAGGCGGCGCGAGGCATCGGTGAAAAAGGGCTCGGCGGGCATGCCCAGGTAGTCGGGGCCGTGGCTGTGTGCGAACGTGGTGTCGGGCACGAAGCTGCAGTCCACGCAGTAACCGAGTTCGAGCAGGCTGTCGAAGGTCTTGGGACCCAGGCCGTAACGGCCGGCCTTGAACACACGCGGCGCGGCGCCGAAGGCCTGCGCCACGGCCTCGGTGCTCGAACGCAGCTTGGCGGCCTCGAGCGCGGGCGGCAGATTGCCGTGGAAGGAGTTGAAATTGGTGACCGCCTCTTCGTGCGGCGGCGTGATCCAGGGGTGGCAGTGCGTGCCGAAGCCGGCCAGGCCCTGCTCGACCAATCTGCGCAGCGTCGCCACCTCACGCGACACGGCCACGGCGTGGTTGACCACGTAGGTCGGCTGCACGCCATACCGGGCAAACACCTCGTGTGCCCGCCCCTGTTCGGCGATCGAGCCCGTGGTGCGGGCATTGCGGTCAAAGGGCTTGGACCAATCGAATTCTTCTTCGGTGTCCACCACCACCAGCAGCACTGGACGCTCCAGGCGCAAGCCGGCATCGACGGGGACGATCGGCGGCAGTGTCATGCAAGGCTCCCTTGCGTTCGACCGGCCGGCACACCCCGCTCCTCCCTCGATAGCATGACTTCTCCTCGCGATGCCCCATGGTATTTGTATTGCGCGCCGTGCCGGCTGTGGTCCGGATGCGACTGCGGCCACAGCCTAGCCGCACCACCCGACCCCGGACACGCGCGTTTCGTCCATCTTCACCCTTAATTCCAATTAGTTCACATACTCTCACCCGTATGGGGGTAGCGGCTGGGCGCAGGGTAGTTACAGTTGGTTTCGGGTAGTGCTATTTTGTATTAGATTTCCCGGTTTCGGCGAAGAGGGGCGGTGATTCATGAGTGAGAAGACGCGCGGTGCTGCGCAGGCTGGAGAGCCGCCCTTGCTGGGCGACTGGCTGGTGCGTGGCGCTGTGACCTGGCCCGAGCGCCCGGCGCTCGAAGCGGCCGGTGGCGAAAGCTTCGGCTACCAGGCCCTGCTCGCGCGCGTCGAACAGGAAGCCGCCCGCTGGCGCCAGGCCGGCATCGCCCCGGGCCAGCGCATGGCGATCGCGGCCACGCGCTCGCCCGACTCCGTCATCGCCATCCTCACCGCCGCCCACCTGCGCGTGGGCTACGTGCCGCTCGACCTCGCCTATCCGCCCGAACGCCTCAAGGCCATGCTCGAAGACGCGGCCCCGCGCGCCGTGGTCGGCGAGGCATCCGCGCTGCAGCGCTTGATCGAGCTCGTGGGCCCGGTGCCCAGCCTGCAACAGCCCGCGCCCGACGCCGCCGGCCTGCACGCCGCCCAGCCCGATCTGGCCTATGTGCTGTTCACCTCGGGCTCCACCGGCCGACCCAAAGGCGTGGCCATGGGCGAGCGGCCGCTGCGCCACCTGATCCACTGGCACGCCCGGCACGCGCGCCTGGGTCAGCCCGCGCGCACGCTGCAGTTCGCGCCGCTGTCGTTCGACGTCCATTTTCAGGAAATCTTCTCGACGCTGGCCTGTGGCGGCACCCTGGTGTTGGTGCCCGAGGCCGAGCGGCGCGACCCGGCCTTGCTGCACCGCGCGCTGATCGAGCGGAGCGTCGAGCGCCTGTTCGTGCCCTACGTGGCACTGCAGATGATCGCCGACGCCTCGCGCGAGGCCGTGCCTGCCGCCCTCAAGGAGGTGGTCAGCGCGGGTGAGCAGCTGACGGTCACGCCCGCGATCCGGGCCCTGTTCCAGCGCCTGCCCGGCGCCGAGCTGCACAACCACTACGGCCCCACCGAAAGCCACGTGGTCACGGCGCACGAGCTCACGGGCGATGCCACCCACTGGCCCGAGATCCCGCCGATCGGCCTGCCGCTGCCCCATGTGCAGGTGGCCCTGCACGAGGCCCAGCCGCTCGAAGACGGCGCCACCCAGGGCGAGCTGCTGCTGGGTGGTGACACCCTGGCCAACGGCTACCTGGGCCGCGCCGAACTCAGCGCCGAGCGCTTCCGCCGCGACGCCGACGGCCGCGCCGGCACCTGGTACGTCACGGGCGACCTGGTGCGCCAGGACGCGGCCGGCGTCATCACCTACCTTGGCCGCGCCGACCAGCAGGTCAAGGTCGATGGTTTCCGCATCGAGCCCGGCGAGGTCGAGGTGGCGCTGATGGCGCACGAGGCCGTGAAGGAAGCCGTGGTCACCGCACCCGAGCTGCCCGGCGTGGGCAAACAGCTCGTGGCCCACGTGGTGCTGCACGCGACCGCGACCCCTGAAGCGCTGGCCGCGCTGATCGGCCAGTGGCGGCAGTTCCTGCGCGCGCGCATGCCCGAGTACATGGTGCCGGTGCGCTACGTCGCGCTCGAGCGCCTGCCCATGACCCCCAGCGGCAAGATCGACCGCCGCAACCTGCCGCTGCCCGTGGTCGAGGCCGCGCCGGCGGCCCTCGCCACCACCGAACCGCGCGCGCTGGTGCGCCAGCTCTGGCAGGAGCTGCTGGGCCTGCCCACGCTCGCCGACGATCAGAACCTGTTCGACCTCGGCGCCAAATCGCTGCTGGTGATGCGCTTCGTGGCGCGCCTGCGCGAGGCCGGCGTGAACCGCGTGGGCGTGGCCGATGTGTACGACCGCCCGAGCGTGGCAGGCATCGCTGCCGCGCTCGAAGGCCAGAGCGCCGCGCGCGGCCCGCGCCGCAGCGCGCCGGTGGGCGCCACCCAGGGCATCGCCATCGTGGGCATGGCTGTGCGCGTGCCCGGCGCGAACGGGCTCGACGCCTTCTGGCAGGCCCTGCTCGAGGGCCGCGAAGGCATCCGCCATTTCCGGCCCGAGGAACTGGACCCCGCCGTGCCGGCCGAGCTGCGCGCACGGCCCAATTTCGTGCCCGCGCACGGCATGCTCGACGAGGCCGACCGCTTCGACGCCGCCCACTTCGGCATCTCGGCGCGCGAAGCCACCATGCTCGATCCGCAGCAGCGCCTGATGCTCGAACTGAGCATTGCCGCGCTCGAACACGCGGGCATCGACCACACGCGCGGCGACGACCGCATCGGCGTGTACGCGGGCACCGGCAACAACGCCTACGCGCCCGCGCTGCGCCAGGAACAGCCCCAGCTGGTGCAGCAGTACGGCGAGTTCGCCACCATGCTGGCGAGCGAGAAGGACTACGTCGCCACCCGCATCGCCAACCGCCTCAACCTGCGCGGGCCGGCGATCAGCATCCACACCGCGTGCTCCACCAGCCTGGTGGCGCTCACCCAGGCCTGGCACGCGCTGGCCAGCGGGCAGTGTGACGTGGCGCTGGCCGGCGGGGCCAACGTGCACGTGCCCCAGGCCACGGGCTACCTGCATGTCGAAGGCGGCATGGAATCGGCCGACGGCCACTGCCGCCCCTTCGACGCCCAGGCCAGCGGCACGGTGTTCGGCAGCGGCGGCGGCATGGTGGTGCTGCGCCGGCTCGAAGACGCGATCGCCGCGGGCGACACGGTGTACGCCGTGGTGCGCGGCGTGGGCATCAACAACGACGGCGGCGACAAGGCGAGCTTCACCGCGCCCAGTGTCAGCGGCCAGGCCGAGGCCGTGCGCATGGCGCTCGACCACGCGGGCATCGACCCACGCTCCATCGGCTACGTCGAGGCCCACGGCACCGGCACCTCGCTGGGCGACCCGATCGAGATCGCCGCGCTCACCCAGGCCTGGCGCGACGGCACGGCCGACAACGGCTTCTGCGGCATCGGCTCGGTCAAGGGCAACGTCGGCCACCTCGCCGCGGGCGCGGGCGTGGTGGGCCTGATCAAGGCCACGCTGGCGCTGCACCAGGGCACCATCCCGGCCACGCTGCATTTCCGTGCGCCCAACCCGCAGATCGATTTCGCGCACACGCCCTTTCACGTGATCGCGGCCAACACACCCTGGCCGCGCACGCCCGACGCGCCGCGCCGCGCGGCCGTGAGCTCGCTCGGCGTGGGCGGCACCAACGCGCACGCGGTGCTCGAAGAAGCGCCCGCGGCCCGGCCGCTGCCCGCCGACGACGGCCAGCGCTGGCTGCTGCCGCTGTCGGCGCGCACGCCCGACGAGCTGCTGGCGCGCGCGCGCGATCTGGCCGACCACCTCGAACGCCACCCCGAACTGCCCCTGGCCGGCGTGGCCGCCACGCTCATGCGCGGTCGCCGCGCCATGGGCCAGCGCGCGTGCGCTGTGGCCACGAGCACCGCCGAGGCGGTGCAGGCGCTGCGCCAGATCAAGAGCGCGAGCGCGGCCAGCGCCGCGCCGCGCGTGGTCTTCGTGTTCCCGGGCCAGGGCTCGCAGCACCCCGGCATGGCGCGCGGCCTGTTCGACGAATCGCCGGCCTTCCGCGAGGCCTTGCAGAACTGCCTGCGGCTGGTGCAGGCCCGCCTGGGCACCGACCTGCTGCCCTGGCTGCTGCACGACGACCCCAAGGACGAGGCCGTGGGCCGGCAGCTGGCCGAAACGCGCCACGCCCAGCCCGCGCTGTTTGCCATGTCGTACGCGCTCGGCGCGTGGCTGGAGAGCCTGGGCATCCGCGCGCAGGCGCTGATCGGCCACAGCATCGGCGAGTACGCGGCCGCCTGCCATGCGGGCGTGATGTCGCTCGAAGACGCCGTGGCCGCCGTGGTCGCGCGCGGCCAGGCCATGTTCGACCAGCCGCCCGGCGCCATGCTCGCGGTGCGCCTCGCGGCCGACGCGCTTGCGCCGCGGCTGCCGCCCGAGGTGGAGATCGCGGGCTGCAACGCGCCCGCGCTCACCGTGGTGGCCGGCCCCTTCGCCGCCATCGAGGCCCTGGCCGTGACGCTCGAAGCCCAGGACGTGGGCTGCACGCGGCTCAAGGTCTCGCACGCCTTCCACAGCGCCGCGATGGACGGCGCGCTGCCCCGCGTGCAGCAGGCGCTGGCGCAGGCCCGGCTGGCCGCGCCGCGCGTGCCCGTTTACTCGTGTGTGAGCGGCGAGCCGCTCACCGAAGCCCAGGCCACCGACCCCGCCTACTGGGCCCACCAGGTGCGCGCACCGGTGCTGTTCAGCAAGGCCGTGAGCGCCGAACTCGCGCACGCCGACGTGGTGTTCGTCGAGGTCGGCCCCGGCCAGGCGCTGTCGGCCCTGGTGCGCCAGCACCGCACCGCGAAGAACACCGTGCCGCGCAACCTGGCCCTGCTGGGCCCGGCGCAGGACCCCGGCCAGCCCGCGGTGGTGGCCTTGTCGGCCATCGGCGCGCTCTGGAGCGCCGGGGTCGAGCTGGCCTGGCCGGTCGCCGCGTCGGCGCCGCGCGTGGCCCTGCCCGGCTACCCCTTCGCACGCACCCGCCACTGGTTCGAGCGCCGCGCCGGTGCCCTCCCCGCCCCCGTCACCGACGCCCAGCCCGTGCTGGCGTCCGCCCCTTTCCCCGAGCCGCCTCCCATGCCCATGAGCCGCATCCCCACCATCGAAGCCGAACTCAAGCGGGTCTTCAGCGACGTCTCCGGCCTGCCCGCCGCCGAACTGGCCAGCGACGCCACCTTCGTCGACCAGGGCCTGGACTCGCTGTCGCTCACCCAGGCCACGCTGGAGATCGAACGCGTGTTCGGCCTGAAGTTGCGCTTCCGCCGCCTGCTCGAAGACCTGGACACCGTCGCCAAGCTCGCGGCCCTGCTCGACCAGCAACTGCCGCCCGAGCGCTTTGCTCCGGCTCCCGCGCCAGCGCCGGTCGCGGCCCCGGTGGCGCAGGCCGCGCAGGTCGCGCCCGCGGTGGCGCAGATGGCCGTGCCGGCCATGGCGCCGATCAACCCGACGGCCGCCTTCGCGCCCTTGGCCCCCCTGGCCCCCGTGGCCGGCGGCGCCGCCGTGCACCAGCTGATCCAGCAGCAGATGCAGCTCATGTCGCAGCAGCTCGCGCTGCTGTCGGGCGTGCCCGCCGCGGCCGTGGCGCCGGTGGTGCTCCAGGCGGCGCCGGTGGAGGCCCCGTTGGCCGCCGCCCCCGCCCCCGCCGCTGCACAGGCGGTCAGCGCGGCGCCCGCAGCCGCGGCCGCCGACAGCGGCGAGCCCACGCTCAAGTCGCTGGTTGAAAAGCCCTTCGGCGCCTCGCCGCGCTTGACCCTGCAGGCCGGCCAGGACTTCACGCCCGCGCAGCAGCGCTGGATCACCGACTTCATTGCCCGCTACAACGCGCGCACCGGCAAGTCCAAGACCTTCAGCCAGGACAACCGCAAGGTGATGGCCGACCCGCGCGTGGTGACCGGCTTCAACCCGCTCTGGAAAGACCTGGTCTACCCCATCGTGGTCGACCGTTCCAAGGGTGCCAAGCTCTGGGACCTCGACGGCAACGAATACATCGATCTGCTCTCGTGCTTCGGCGCCAACATGCTCGGCTACCAGCCCGACGACGTGCTGGCCGCCATGCACCGGCAGCTCGACCTCGGCCTCGAGGTGGGTCCGCAGCACCCGCTGTCGGCCGACGTGGCGCGCCTGATCTCGCGCTTCACCGGCATGGAGCGCGTGGGCTTCTGCAACACCGGCTCCGAGGCCGTGATGGGCGCCATGCGCATCGCGCGCACGGTCACCGGCCGCAAGAAGATCGCGATCTTCACCAACTCGTACCACGGCATCTTCGACGAGGTCATCGTGCGCGGCACCCGCCAGCTGCGCTCGCTCTCGGCCGCGCCCGGCATCCTGGCCAACGCGGTGGAGAACATCCTGGTGCTCGACTGGAACAGCGAAGAGTCGCTCAAGGTGCTGCGCGAGCACGGGCCGCAGCTCGCGGCCATCATGACCGAGCCGATCCAGAACAAGTACCCCAACATCCGCCCGCGCGAGTTCGTGCAGGCGCTGCGCCAGATCGCCGACCAGTCGGGCTGCGCGCTGATCTTCGACGAGGTCGTCACGGGCTTTCGCGTCGGCCGCGGCGGCGCGCAGGAGTTCTACGGCGTGCGCGCCGACATCGCCACCTACGGCAAGGTCATCGGCGGCGGTCTGCCCTTCGCGGCCATCGCGGGCAATGCGAACTGGCTCGACGCGCTCGACGGCGGCCACTGGCAGTACGGCGACGACTCCTACCCCGAGGCCGGCGTCACCTACTTCGCCGGCACCTTCGTGCGCCACCCGCTCGCGCTCGCGGCCGCACACGCCTCGCTGCTGCACATCGACCGCCAGGGCCAGGCCTTCTACGACACCATCAATGCGCGCACCCAGCGCATGGTCGACCGGCTCAACGCCGGCTTCGCGCAGCGCGGCGCGCCCTGCAACGCGGTGAACTGCGCGTCCATCTGGCGCCTGCACTGGGACGACGGGCAAAAGAACGTCAGCCTCTTCTACTACCTGATCCGCCACCTCGGCCTGCACGTGTACGAGCAGTTCGGCCACTTCGTGACCGAGGCCATGACCGACGAGATCACGACCCGCATCGCCGACACCATGCTGCAGGCGCTCGACGAGCTCATGGCCCTGGGCTTCATCACGCGCCGCGACGGCGGCTCGCCCGGCGGCGGCCAGCCCGTGCCGCCGCTGCCCGGCAGCGCGCCCGCCCCCGCCGGCACGCCCGCGCCCGCGGCCGCAGCCGGTCCGGCCCCGGTCGAGGCCGCGCTCTCGCCCGGCCAGACCGAGCGCTGGCTGGTCGGCGCCTTCGACGACGCCGCGCGCCGCGCGCTCAACGAGTCCTTCTGCGTGAGCCTGCGCGGCAACGTGAGCAAACCCGCGCTGCGCCAGGCCCTGCAGGACGTGGCCCAGCGCCATGCCGCCTTCCACCTGAGCTTCGACACCAGCGAGCCGCGCCAGCACGCGCACGACCCGCGCCCGGTCGAGATCGCCGAGGTCGACCTGCGCCACGAGGCCGAGGCCGACGCCGACGCCGCGCTCGACGCCTTCTGCACGCGCGCGAGCCAGCGCGACTTCCCCTTCGACCAGGCCCCGCTCGCGGCCTTCAGCCTGCTCGACCTGGCCGACGGCCGCGTGGTGGTGCACGTGGTGGCCAGCCACCTGATCTTCGACGGCTGGGCCTCGAGCGTGTTCAACGCCGAGCTTGCCGAGGCCTACCAGGCGCGCTGCCGCGGCCAGGCGCCGCAGTTCAAGCCCGCCGAATCGCCGCTGGCCTTTGCCGAGGCCGAGCAGGCGCGCATGGACAGCCCGCAGGGCCGGGAAGCCC
Source organism: Hydrogenophaga crocea (assembly GCF_011388215.1). Classification (NCBI taxonomy): domain Bacteria; kingdom Pseudomonadati; phylum Pseudomonadota; class Betaproteobacteria; order Burkholderiales; family Comamonadaceae; genus Hydrogenophaga; species Hydrogenophaga crocea. The sequence goes on along the minus strand of NZ_CP049989.1, from coordinate 1,432,643 downwards.
TGGCCTTCTGGCGCGAGGCCCTCAAACAGCCGCCGGCCCCGGTGAACCTGGGCGACCGCAGCCCCGAAGGCCGCCGCCAGTTCAGCGCCGACACCGTGCGCGTGCGCCTGGCCGGCGAGCGTTACGAGCGCCTGCGCAGCCAGTCCAAGGCGCGTGGCGCCACGCTGTTCCAGTGGCTGCTCACGGCCGTCACGCGCCTCATCCACGAGCGCAGCGGCCAGCCCGAGTTCGTGGTGAGCATTCCCTACGCGAGCCAGTCGCTGCAGCGCCATGGCCCGCTCATGGCCGACGGCGTGCTCGACCTGCCGCTGCGCCTGTCGTGCAGCGCGCAGGACAGCGACGAGGCCCTGCTCGCGCGCGTGCGCTCGCACCTGATGGACGCGCTCGAGTACCCGGTGATGACCCAGGGCACGCTCGCGCGCGCGCTGGGCCTGCCCAGCCGCGGCGACCGCCCGCCGCTCACCGGCATCTACTTCAACCTCAACCCCAAGGTCGACCTCTCGGCCTACCTGCCGCTGCAGGCCGCCCTGCACGAAGGCCGCAAGCAGGGCATCCTGGCCGAGCTGTTCTTCAATTTCTACGAGCAGGACGACGCCCTCACGCTCGACCTGCACCACAGCGCCGAGTTCTTCAGCCCCGCCTGCGCCCAGGCGCTGGTCGACGGCCTGGTGGCGCAGATCGACCGCCTCAACGGCGTGAGCGCCGTCGCGAAAGCCCCGGCCGTGCCGGCCAGCGCTGCGCCCGCGGCGCGCAGCGTTGCCCAGCCCGGCCCCGCCGCCAGCGCCGACCCGCGCCTGATCGCCTGGAACCAGGCCACCGACGTGCCCTTCGACGTGGCCACGCGCGTGGAGGCCTCGGTGAGCCGCCAGGCCCAGGCCACGCCCGACGCCACCGCGCTGGTGGCCCAAGGCGTGTCGCTGAGCTATGCGGCGCTCGAACGCCGGGCCAACCAGTTCGCGCAACTGCTCGCGCAGCGCGGCATCGGTCCCGGCGCGCTGGTGGGCGTGTGCCTGGCGCGCGGCCCCGAGCTCGTGCCCGCGCTGCTGGGCATCCTCAAGACCGGTGCGGCCTACGTGCCGCTCGACCCCAACTTTCCCAAGGACCGCCTGAGCTACATGGCCGAAGACGCCGGCCTGCGCCTGGTGGTCACCGAGGCCGCGAACGCCGCGCTCAGCGGCCTGCCGCGCGAACAGCAGCTGCGCGTGGACGACGACCGCGCCAGCCTGGACGCCGCCAGCGATCAGGCCCTGCCCGCGCCGCACAACCCCGCGGGCGACGCGCCCATGTACGTCATCTACACCTCGGGCTCCACCGGCAAGCCCAAGGGCGTGGTCGTGCCGCAGCGGGCGGTGAGCAACTTCCTCGCGAGCATGGGCCGCGAGCCCGGCCTGAAGGCCAGCGACCGGCTCATGGCCGTCACCACGCTGTCGTTCGACATCGCGGTGCTCGAGATCTTCCTGCCCCTGGTCACGGGCGCCACCACGGTGCTTGCGCAGCGCGACGAGATCATGGACGCCGAGGTGCTCGGCCGCCTGCTCGGCGAGCAGCGCATCAACGTGATGCAGGCCACGCCCACCACCTGGCACATGCTGCTCGACGCCGGCTGGCAGGCGCCCGCGGGATTCCGCGCGCTCTGCGGCGGTGAACCGCTGCCGCCCTCGCTCGCGGGCAAGCTCCTGGCCCAGGGCATCGAGCTCTGGAACATGTACGGCCCCACCGAAACCACGGTCTGGTCCACGCTCAGCCGAATCACCGACGCCGCGCAGAAGATCAGCATCGGCCACCCGATCGCCAACACCCAGGTCTGGGTGCTCGACGAACAAGGCAAGCCCTGCGCCATCGGCCAGGAAGGTGAGCTGTGCATCGGCGGCACCGGCGTGGCCAACGGCTACTTCAAGCGCGAAGAACTCACCGCCGAGCGCTTCGTGGCCGACCCCTTCAGCCGCGTGCCCGGCGCGCGCCTGTACCGCACCGGCGACCTCGCGCGCTGGCTGGACAACGGCACGCTCGAACACCTGGGCCGGCTCGACTTCCAGGTGAAGATCCGCGGCTACCGCATCGAACTCGGCGAGATCGAGGCCCGCCTGGCCGCGCTGCCCGGCATCGCGCGCACCGTGGTGATGGCGCGCGAAGACACGCCCGGCGACGTGCGCCTGATCGCCTACGCCGTGCCCGCGCCCGGCGCCACGCCCGAACCCGCCGCGCTGCGCGACGCCCTGCGGATCGGCCTGCCCGACTACATGGTGCCCCAGCAGGTGGTGCTGCTCGAGACCCTGCCGCTGCTGCCCAACGGCAAGATCGACCGCAAGGCCCTGCCCGCGCCCGTGGCCACCGCACCGGCCTCCAGCGGCCCGCTCAAGCCGCCGTCCACCGACACCGAGCGCACCGTGCTCGAGGCCATGCAGGCCGTGCTCAAGCTGCCCGCCGTCGGCGTCGACGAAGACTTCTTCGCGCTCGGCGGCCATTCGCTGCTCGCGGCCAAGCTCATGGGCCAGCTCAACAAGGGCCTGGGCCTGCAGCTCAACCTGCGCGTGCTGTTCGAGTCGCCCACGGTGGAAAAACTCGCCCGCGCGATCGACAACGAGCGCGGCGGCAAGACGCCCAAGCGCGCCCCGCTGGTGCACGAGCCCGAGCGCCGCCAGGCGCCGCTCACGCAGATGCAGGAGCGCATCCGCTTCATCGAAGAGATGCAGCCCGGCCGCGTGGTCTACCACGTGCCCTCGGTGCACCGGCTGCGCGGCCCCATGCAGCCCGAGCTGTTCGACCGCGCCTTCCAGGCCATGGTGCAGCGCCAGGCCTCGCTGCGCACGGTGATCGTGCGCGACGGCGACACCTGGGTGCAGCGCACGCTCGACCACGTGCCCTGCTCGCTGCTGCCTGTGGAAGACCTGAGCGAGCTGCCCGCCGATCAGCGCAACGACGCCGCGATGGAGCTGGTCGGCCGCTGGCTGCACCAGCCCTTCGTGCTCGACCAGGCGCCGCTGTTCCGTGCGCGCCTGATCCGCCTGGACACGCAGGAGCACCTGTTCTTCTTCATGACGCACCACGTGGTCTGGGACGGCTGGTCCTTCGACCTGCTCTACGAGAACATGAGTGCGCTCTACACCGCCATGCTCGATGGCAGCGAGCCCGCGCTCGCGCCCATGCCGCTGCAATACACCGACTTCGCGGCCTGGCACAACACCTGGATGCAGAGCGAGGAGATCGCGGGCCAGCTCGACCACTGGCAGCGCCAGTTCGTGCAACGCCCGGTGCAGACCCCGCAGGCCGACCTGCCGCGCCTGCCCGGCGCGCAGCGCGTGGGCGCCACCGAGTTCATGCGCATCGAATCGGCCGACGCCGAACGCGTGCGCGACATCGCCAAGCAGACCGGCTCCACGCTGAGCATCGTGGCGCTGTCGGTCTACGCCGTGCTGGCCTCGCAGCTGTTCGACGAGCCGCAGCCCACCATCGGCGTGCCGGTGCGGGGCCGCCCGCACCCGGATCTCGAGCCCATCATGGGCTTCTTCAACAACATGCTGCCGGTGCGCCTGGCGGTGCGTCCCGAGCTGACCTGGATCGAGTGGATCAAGCACGTGCGCGCCACCATGGTCGAGGCCTTCGCCAACCAGGACGTGCCCTTCGAGCGCATCGCCGCCGCGCTGGAAAACCTGCAGCCCGGCCAGCACGGCCGCCTCTACCAGGCGCTGTTCACCTTCCAGGACGCGCGCGCCCGACCCAAGAACTGGGGCCCGCTCACCCACGAGCGCACGCGTTTCCGCCACCGCGGCGCGACCGAAGACCTGAACTTCTGGCTGGTCGAGATCCCCGCCGGCATCGAGGGCGGCATCCAGTACGACACCGGCCTGTTCCTGCCCGAGACCGCGGCCTGGCTGCGCGAGCGCTTCCTGGCCACCTTCCTGGGTCTGGCGAAACAGCCGAACCAGCGCATCGCCGACGCCTTGCAGGCCACCGAGGCCGACCGCGCCCGCGTGCTCGCGCTCGACGCCGCACCCGTGCAGGGGCCGGACCTGCTCAAGCTGCTCGAGCGCCACAGCGGCGCGGCCGTGCTGCGCCACGGCGAGCGCAGCCTGAGCGCGAGCGAACTGCTGCAGCGCGTGCAGGCCGCGCGCCCCGCACCCGACGCCACCGACCCGATCGACCAGCTGGTGCAGGCGCTCGCCGGCCCCGACCGGGCGCGCGCGTCCGACACGGTCGAAGCGCTGGCCGCGCAGGTGCAGCTGCTGCCCGGCGACCGCCTGCTCGCCATCGGTGCGCGCCCCGGCCTCGCGCTGGCGCTGCTCGGCCTGGCCGCGCGCCAGGGCGCCGAACTCGTGCTGTTGCCGGCCGACGCCGCGCAGCGCCCCGACACGCTGGAGGCGCTGCGCGCCGACAGCACCGGCCTGGTGGCCGCCGACGCGGCCGCCTGGTCGGCCCTGCTCGCGGCCAACGCCGGCCGGGCGCTCTCGGGTATCGCCGTCATCGACGTGCGCGAGAACAGCCAGGAGCTGATGCAGGCGCTGAGCGCCACGCAGGCCAGCGTGCTGCAGATGGCCACCGACACCGCCACCGGCCTGCCGCTGGCCGCGGGCTGGGCGTCCGGCGTGGCGCAGCACGCGGTGTTCGGCCGCCCGCTGCTGGCCGGCACCGTGGTGGTGGGCGAAGCGGCCGACCGGCCCGCCGGCCTCGCCGTGGCCGCACCGCTGTGGCTGCGCGGCAGCGACGGCGCGTGGCGCGCCAGCGGCATGCGCGCGCGCTGGCGCGCCGATGGCGTGCTGCAGTACCTGGGCGAAGACGGCCCGCACGCCGTGCTGGCCGGCGAGCGCCTGGCGCTCGATGCCCTGGAGAAAGACCTTGCGCAGCTGCCGCTGGTGGCGCGCGTGGCCAGCGCGCTGCACACCACGGCCACGGGCGAACGCCGCCTGCAGATCGGCATCGAGCTCGACGCCAGCGTGCCCGACGGCGGTGTCGACGCCCTGATGGAGCGCGCCGGCCAGCGCCTGAACGCCGCGCTGCCGGCGGCCGTGCGCGCGCGCACCGACCTGCTGTGCCTCGAGCGCCTCGCGAGCACGCCCGACGGCCGCCTGCTGGCCTCCGCCTCGCGCCCGCGCCGCCGCGCCGCGAGCCAGGTCGCCGAGCACTTCCAGGGCAGCGCCACCGAGCGTGAAGTTTTCGCGGTCTGGAGCGAGCTGCTGGGCACCACGGCCATCCGCCGCAACGACAATTTCTTCGACCTCGGCGGCACCTCGCTGAGCGCCATGCAGGCGGTGCAGCGGCTCGAAAAGCGCATCGGCAAACAGGTGAGCCCGCGCCGCCTGGTGTCCGAATCGCTGGCCCAGCTCGCCGCCGCCTACGACGGCCTGCAGGCCGAAGCGCCCGCGCCCGCCGCCGCCAACCCGGCCCCGGCCGACACCGCCCCGGGCGGGCTGCTGGGCCGGCTGCGCCGGCTCGTGCAGCGCGCCTGAGCCCTCCTGCGCCCATGAGCATCTCGATCCAGCATTTCGGCACGCCCGAGCGCCCCATGGTGGGCGTGCACCTGGCGCCCGACAACGGCGCGTCCCCGCGCGCGCGCTTCCTGCTGTGCCGCCCCATCGGCCAGGAAGCGGTGCGCAGCGCCGCCGTGTTCCGCGTGGCCGCCGAACGCCTCTCGCGCGAGGGCGTGGAGACGCTGCGCTTCGACTACCACGGCACCGGCGATTCGCCCGGTGACGAGCAGGCCCAGTCGCTCGACGACTGGGTGCGCGACACCTTGACCGCGCACCAGCAGCTCGCCGGCGATGGCAGCGTGCCGGTGCACTGGTTCGGCATGGGCCTGGGCGCGGTGATCGCGCTGCGCGCCGCGCTGCTGGCCCCCATGCCGCCGCGCCACCTGGTGCTGTGGGAGCCGGTGCTCGACGGCCCGGCCTACCTCGAAGCGCTGCTGGCCGGCCACCGCCAGGAACTCGCGATGATGTTCGCCCAGCCCTGGGCGCAGCTGCGCGCCAGCGGCAAGGTGCAGGAGCCGCAGGTGCCCGGCGACGTGCTCGGCTTCGCGCTCGGCGAACGCCTGGTGGCGGGCCTGCGCGAACTGGGTGCGCTCAAACTCGCGCCGGCGCTGCGGCGCGGGCTGCGCATCACCTGCGCGCTCAAGCCCGGCCAGGCCAACCCCTTCGAAGCGCACGCCGGCCTGCCCGCGCTGCGCCTGCACACGGTCGAACACCCCACCGACTGGATGTCGAGTCAGGCCATGGGCACCGCCATCGCCCCGCCCGACATCCCGCGCGTGATGCTCGCCTCTCTGAACTGATCCCATGCAGGAACACACCCGAATCGTGGGCGCGGAGGGTCACCTCGTGGCCACTTTCACGCCCGCCAACCGCCTGCCCGGCGTACCCACGCCCCTGGTGGTCATCCTGAGCAACTCCGGCGTGATCCCGCGCAGCGGGCCGCACCGCATCAACGTGCTGCTGGCGCGCGTGCTCGCCGACATGGGCATACCCTCGGTGCGCTTCGACATGAGCGGCCTGGGCGACAGCCAGCGCAGCAGCAGCACGCGCACCGTCACGCAGCAGTGGGTGGCCGACACGCGCGACGTGATGGATGCGGCCCAGGCGCAGTTCGGCTGCGGCCGCTTCATGATGGTCGGCCTGTGCTCGGGCGCCATCATCGGCCACCTGGTGGCGCTCGAAGACGCGCGCATGCGCGCCGTGCTGCTGTGGGACATGTACGCCTACCAGACGCTGCAGTCGCGCCTGCGCACCCTGGCCTTCAAGATCGGCCGCGCCGGTCTGGCCGGCTCGGCGCAGAAGGCCGCGGTGATGCTGCTGCGCCGGCTGCGCCTCATGGCGCCCGACAACACCCCGCCCAAGCCCAAGGGCGAGATGTCGACCTCGCCGCCCAAAGAAGAATTCATGGCCCGTGTGGAACGCCTCACCTCGCAGGGCGTCGAACTGCTCTTCGCCTACTGCGGCGGCCAGCCCGAGTGGTTCAATCACCGCGGTCAATTCGCCGCCATGTTCCGTGGCCAACCCTGGCTGCCCCGCGTCTCGTTCGAAATGCTGCAAAACACCGACCACCTCATCACCAGCGGGCCTGCCAAACAGGCGTTCATCGACATGACGACGGACTGGATCCGTCAGAAGCTGGTGCGCGCATGATGGCTCCGCCAGCGAACGTGCGCGCTCCCGTCCCCCAGGACTTCCAACTCAGCGCCCCCGAGGGCTTCGATGGCCTGCCCGTGCACCGCCTCGTCGAGGCCCAGGCCGCGGCCACGCCCGAGGCCACCGCCGTGGTCTTCGGCGATCAGAGCCTGAGCTACGCCGGGCTCAACGCCCAGGCCAACCGCCTCGCGCGCGCGCTGCAGGCCCTGGGCGCGGGCCCGGGCGTCACCGTGGGCCTGCACCTGCAGCGCTCGCTGGAGCTGCCCCTGGCCTACCTGGCCGTGCTCAAGAGCGGCGCGGCCTTCGTGCCACTCGACCCCGAGCTGCCCGCCGCGCGCCTGGCGCAGCTGCTGGCCGACACCGCCGCGCCCATCGTGCTCACGCAGTCGGCGCAACAGGCCTCGCTGCAGGCCGCGGTCGAGGGCGCGCAGCCCAAGTGGCTCGCGCTCGATGCCCTGCCGTCCTCGCTGGCCGCGCACGACAGCACCAACCTGGCGCTGGACCTCGCCCCCGAGGCCCTGGCCTACGTGCTCTACACCTCCGGCTCCACCGGCATGCCCAAGGGCGTGATGGTGCCGCACGCCGCCCTGAGCAACGTGCTGCAGTGGACCGTGAAGGCCTGCGGCCTCGGCCCGGGCCAGCGCATGCTGCACAAAACCAGCATCGGTTTCGACCCCTCGCTGCTGGATCTCTTCGCCCCCTGGCTGTGCGGCGCCACCACCGTGGTCGCCCAACCCGGGGAACACGCGCTCTCCGACGCGCTGGTGAACACCCTGCGCGCGCAGCGCATCACGCACGTGATCCTCGTGCCTTCGCAATTGCGCGCCGTGCTCGAGCTGCCCGCGCTGGCCGACTGCACGGACCTGCGCTACGTGATCGCCGGCGGCGAAGCGCTGGACACGGCACTGGCCCGTGCGCTGCTGCAGCGCTTGCCCGGCGTCACCCTGGGCAACTTCTACGGCCCCACCGAAACCACCATCGTCTCGGTGCAGCACGAGGTGGGCCGCGAGCCGGCCGATCCCATGCCCATCGGCCACCCGATCGCGGGCACGCACTGCCATGTGCTCGGCCCCGAGCGGCAACTGCTGCCCGCGGGCGCCGAGGGTGAGCTCTTCATTGGTGGCCGGGGCCTGGCCCTGGGCTACCTGAACCGCCCCGAGCTCACCGCCGAGCGCTTCGTGCCCGACCCGTTCAACCCGGGCCAGCGCCTGTACGCCACGGGCGACCGCGTGCGCTGGCTGCCCGACGGCCAGCTGCAGTACCTGGGCCGTACCGACGATCAGGTCAAGATCCGCGGCGTGCGCATCGAGCTCGGCGAGGTCGAGGCCGCGATCAACGCGCTGCCGCAGGTGCAACACGCCGTGGTCGCGGCGCACGAAGAACGCCCGGGCCAGCACCGGCTCGTGGCCTACGTGGTCGGCAAGGCGGGCTGGGAGCCCGGCGATCTGCGCGCCGCGCTGCGCGAGCAGTTGCCCGAAGCCATGTTGCCCACGGCCTGGGTCGCGCTCGAACGGGTGCCGCTGCTGCCCAGCGGCAAGCCCGACCGCAAGGCCCTGCCCGCGCCCGACGCCCAGGCCCTGGCCTTCGGCAGTGCAGCCTACGAAGCGCCGCAGGGTGCGCAGGAAGCACTGCTGGCGCAGGCCTGGCAGGCCGTGCTCGCCGTGCCGCGCGTGGGCCGCCACGACCACTTCTTCGACCTCGGCGGCCACTCGCTGCTGGCCATGCAGCTCGTGGCCCGGCTGCGCGAGGCGGGGTCCCGCCTCGCAGTGCGCGATGTCTTCGATCAGCCGGTGCTGCAAACGCTGGCGCAGCGCATGCGCGCGGACACGCCTTCGGATCTGACCGATGCGCCCTCCGCCATCCCCCTTGGCACCCAGCGGCTCACGCCCGATGACGTGCCCTTGGCCGGACTGTCACAGGCCGCGCTCGACACGCTGGTGGCGCGCATACCCGGCGGCCTCGACAACCTGCAGGACGTCTACCCCCTTGGCCCCCTGCAGGAAGGCTTGCTGGTCCACCACCGCTTGCATCCCGACCAGGACCCCTATTGGCTCGATCTCGTGCTCGCCTTCGACGAAGAGCAGGCGATGCAGGACCACGCGCAGGCCTTGCAGCGCATCGCGGCCCGCCACGACGCCTGGCGTACCCGCTTTGCCTGGGACGACCTGCCCCATCCGGTACAGCTCGTGCTGAGGCACGCGCCGCCGACGCTGACCACGCACGCGCTCGAACCCGGCGAAGACGCCGAGGCGACCCTGCGCCGGCACGTGCAGCAGACGCGGTTCGACTTGCAGCACACCCCGCTGGTGCGGCTGCACGCCATGCAGGACACGACTCACCGGCGCTGGCTACTCGCGGTTCAGATGCACCACCTGATCGGCGACCAGCTGTCTCAGGAGATCGTGAGTCTGGAGACCGCGGCCATCCTTGCCGGGCGCGAAGCCGAGCTGCCGCCCGCACCAGCCTACCGGCACTTCGTGCAGGCCACGTGCGCGGCAGACGGCGCGACGCAGGAGGCTCACTTCAAGGCGCTGCTGGGCGACCTCGCCGAGGGTACGGTGCCTTTCGGGGTGTCGGCCATTGGCCCCGAAGGCGTGGACGCGCACCGCGTGCGACTGGACACCGCGGCATCGGCGGCGCTGCGTGCCGCGGCGCGCCGACAGGGCGTGCCGGTGTCGGTGCTGGCCCACACCGCCTGGGCCCTGCTGCTGGCGCGCTGCAGCGCCCGCGACGACGTGGTCTTCGGCACCGTGCTCTCCGGCCGCCTGGCTGGCGGCGGCGATACCGCGCGAACCGTGGGGCTGTTCGTCAATACCCTCCCGCTGAGGCTACGGCTCGCGGGGCAAAGCGCGGCCCAGGCAGTGCGCCAGACCCGCGAGACACTGACCGGCCTGATGGCCCACGAGCAGACGCCGCTCGCCGTGGCACAGCGCTGCAGCGCCGTACCCGCCGCCCGCCCGCTGTTCACGAGCAACCTCAATTTCCGGAGCCAGCGCGAGGCAGCGGCCGTTCGCGACGGCCGCGTGCTGTCGCGGTCGCAGGGAACACACTACCCCATCGGCGTCGCCATCGACGACCTCGGCGACGGCTTCGAGATCGAGGCCCAGTGCGCCGCCGGCATCGCCCCGCAGGCGTTGGCCGCACAACTGCTGCAGGCCCTGAAAGGCCTGGCCGATGCGCTGCTCGACGCGCCCGACACACCCGCGTTGGCCATCGAGGTGCTGCCGCCCGCGCAGCGCCACCAACAGCTCGTGGACTGGAACGCCAGCGCGCACGACGCCTTCGATGCGCGCCCCGTGCACCGCCTCGTCGAGGCCCAGGCCGCGGCCACGCCCGAGGCCACCGCCGTGGTCTTCGGCGATCAAAGCCTGAGCTACGCCGAGCTCAACGCCCAGGCCAACCGCCTCGCGCGCGAACTGCAGGCCCTGGGCGCGGGCCCGGGCGTCACCGTGGGTCTGCACCTGCAGCGCTCGCTGGAGCTGCCCCTGGCCTACCTGGCCGTGCTCAAGAGCGGCGCGGCCTTCGTGCCGCTCGACCCCGAGCTGCCCGCCGCGCGCCTGGCGCAGCTGCTGGCCGACACCGCCGCGCCCATCGTGCTCACGCAGTCGGCGCAACAGGCCTCGCTGCAGGCCGCGGTCGAGGGCGCGCAGCCCAAGTGGCTCGCGCTCGATGCCCTGCCGCCCTCGCTGGCCGCGCACGACAGCACCAACCTGGCCCTGGACCTCGCCCCCGAGGCCCTGGCCTACGTGCTCTACACCTCCGGCTCCACCGGCATGCCCAAGGGCGTGATGGTGCCGCACGCCGCCCTGAGCAACGTGCTGCAGTGGACCGTGAAGGCCTGCGGCCTCGGCCCGGGCCAGCGCATGCTGCACAAAACCAGCATCGGCTTCGACCCCTCGCTGCTGGATCTCTTCGCCCCCTGGCTGTGCGGCGCCACCACCGTGGTCGCCCAACCCGGGGAACACGCGCTCTCCGACGCGCTGGTGAACACCCTGCGCGCGCAGCGCATCACGCACGTGATCCTCGTGCCTTCGCAATTGCGCGCCGTGCTCGAGCTGCCCGCGCTGGCCGACTGCACGGACCTGCGCTACGTGATCGCCGGCGGCGAAGCGCTGGACACGGCACTGGCCCGTGCGCTGCTGCAGCGCTTGCCCGGCGTCACCCTGGGCAACTTCTACGGCCCCACCGAAACCACCATCGTCTCGGTGCAGCACGAGGTGGGCCGCGAGCCGGCCGATCCCATGCCCATCGGCCACCCGATCGCGGGCACGCACTGCCATGTGCTCGGCCCCGAGCGGCAACTGCTGCCCGCGGGCGCCGAGGGTGAGCTCTTCATTGGTGGCCGGGGCCTGGCCCTGGGCTACCTGAACCGCCCCGAGCTCACCGCCGAGCGCTTCGTGCCCGACCCGTTCAACCCGGGCCAGCGCCTGTACGCCACGGGCGACCGCGTGCGCTGGCTGCCCGACGGCCAGCTGCAGTACCTGGGCCGTACCGACGATCAGGTCAAGATCCGCGGCGTGCGCATCGAGCTCGGCGAGGTCGAGGCCGCGATCAACGCGCTGCCGCAGGTGCAACACGCCGTGGTCGCGGCGCACGAAGAACGCCCGGGCCAGCACCGGCTCGTGGCCTACGTGGTCGGCAAGGCGGGCTGGGAGCCCGGCGATCTGCGCGCCGCGCTGCGCGAGCAGTTGCCCGAAGCCATGTTGCCCACGGCCTGGGTCGCGCTCGAACGGGTGCCGCTGCTGCCCAGCGGCAAGCCCGACCGCAAGGCCCTGCCCGCGCCCGACGCCCAGGCCCTGGCCTTCGGCAGTGCAGCCTACGAAGCGCCGCAGGGTGCGCAGGAAGCACTGCTGGCGCAGGCCTGGCAGGCCGTGCTCGCCGTGCCGCGCGTGGGCCGCCACGACCACTTCTTCGACCTCGGCGGCCACTCGCTGCTGGCCATGCAGCTCGTGGCCCGGCTGCGCGAGGCGGGTTGCCATGTGGAGGCTCGAACCGTGTTCGACCACCCCGTGCTCTGCGAGCTCGCGCAACGCCTGCGACCACTCACGCAAGCGGCCGATGTCACCGCCCCCCAAGGCCTGCCGCTGGGTGCCACACGCATCACGCCCGAGCAGGTGCCGCTGGCCGAGCTGTCTCAGGCCGAACTCGACGCCCTGCTCGCCCACGTGCCCGGTGGCTGTGCCAACGTGCAGGACATCTACCGCCTCGCGCCGCTGCAGGAAGGCCTGCTGTTCCACCACCGCCTCAATCCAGCCCACGACGAGTACTTGGTCTGGTCGGTCCGAAGCTTCGACAGCGCGGCCGCGCGCGAGCGCTACATCGCCGGCCTGCAGGCCATGGTGCAGCGCCACGACGCCTGGCGCACCTGCTTTGCCTGGGAAGGCCTGCCTCACCCCGTTCAGGTGGTGCTGCGAGACGCGCAACTGCCGGTGCACCCTCAAGTGGCCGAACCGGGCCGCGATGCCTTGAATGCCCTCAAGGCCGCCGTCGCCCCCAGCCGTGCCCCGATGGACGTGCGCGAAGCGCCCCTGCTGCGCTGCCATACCCTTGACGACGCGGTCAGCCAGCGCTGGCTGCTCGCCATCCAGATGCACCACCTGACCGGCGACCACGTGTCGCTGGAAGTGGTCGAGCAAGAAATCGCCCGGCTGTGCGAGGACCCGGGCGCGGTGCTCGAGCCCGCCCCCGCCTACCGCCCCTTCGTGCAACGCGCACGCGCCGTCGACCCGTTGGCGCAGGAAGCCCATTTCCAGGAGGCCTTGGGCGAAGTCACCGAGGGCACCATGCCTTTCGGGGTGCGCAACATCGGCAGCGACGGCGTGCGCGGCCACCGCGCCAGCGTGGACGCGGCCCTGGGCGCAAAACTCCGCCGCGCGGCCCGCCGACACGGCGTGACCGCGGGCGTGCTCTGGCACACCGGCTGGGCATTGCTGCTCGCGCGCGCCGCACAGCGCCACGACCCGGTCTTCGGCACCGTGCTCTCGGGCCGGCTCGACGGCGCGGACCAGCAGGCGCGGACCGTGGGGCTGTTCATCAACACGCTGCCGCTGCGCGTGGACCTCCAGCAGGCCAGTGCGCGCGAGGCGCTGCAGCGTACGCGCGAGGCCCTGAGTGCGCTGCTGCAGCACGAGCAGGCCACGCTGACGCTGGCGCAGCGCTGCAGCGGCGTGCCCGCGTCCGAACCCCTGTTCACGGCCATCTTCAACTACCGACACTCGTCGCCGGCGGCGGTGGGAGGCGACCACCCCCAGGCCTCGCTGCTGGGTCGGCTGCTGGACGCCGAAGAGCGCGTCAACTACCCCATCGGCGTCGCCATCGACGACCTCGGCGACGGCTTCGAGATCGAGGCCCAGTGCGCCGCCGGCATCGCCCCCGAGGCCCTGGCCGCCCAACTGCTGCAGGCCCTGAAAGGCCTGGCCGATGCGCTGCTCGACGCGCCCGACACACCCGCGTTGGCCATCGAGGTGCTGCCGCCCGCGCAGCGCCACCAACAGCTCGTGGACTGGAACGCCAGCGCGCACGACGCCTTCGATGCGCGCCCCGTGCACCGCCTCGTCGAGGCCCAGGCCGCGGCCACGCCCGAGGCCACCGCCGTGGTCTTCGGCGATCAAAGCCTGAGCTACGCCGAGCTCAACGCCCAGGCCAACCGCCTCGCGCGCGAACTGCAGGCCCTGGGCGCAGGCCCGGGTGTCACCGTCGGCCTGCACCTGCAGCGCTCGCTCGAATTGCCCCTGGCCTACCTGGCCGTGCTCAAGAGCGGCGCGGCCTTCGTGCCGCTCGACCCCGAGCTGCCCGCCGCGCGCCTGGCGCAATTGCTGGCCGATACCGCCACACCCATCGTGCTCACGCAGTCGGCGCAACAGCTCGCGCTGCAGGCCGCGGTCGATGGCGCACAGCCGCAGTGGCTCGCGCTCGATGCCCCGCCGCCCTCGCTGGCCGCGCACGACAGCACCAACCTGGCCCTGGACCTCGCCCCCGAGGCCCTGGCCTACGTGCTCTACACCTCCGGCTCCACCGGCATGCCCAAGGGCGTGATGGTGCCGCACGTCGCGCTCAGTTCCATGCTGCAGTGGACCGCCCAGGCGCTGGACCTGCGCGCGGGCGACCGCTGGCTGCAGTCCATCGCGATCAGCTTCGACCCCTCGGTGGTCGACCTGTTGATGCCCCTGATGCGCGGCGCGGCCACCGTCGCACCGGCTCCGGGACGCCTGCGTGGTGATGCCGCCGCGCTCGCGCTTGAACTCGCCACCCAGCGCATCACCCACGTGATGATGGTGCCCTCGCTGTTGCGCCCCTTGCTCGACCAACCCGCGCTCGCGCAGGCCACGGCGCTGCGCCACGTGGTCAGCGGCGGCGAGGCCTTGCCGAGCGACCTCATCGAAGCCTTCCGCGCGCGTTTGCCCCAGGCGCGCCTGGCCAACTTCTACGGGCCCACCGAAGCCACCGTGACCGCGGTGGCCTGCGTGAACGCGCTCGACACGCCGCCCGGTGCGCCCGTGCCCATCGGCCGCCCGATCGCGGGCACGCGTTGCCATGTGCTCGGCCCCGAACGGCAACTGCTGCCCGCGGGCGCCGAGGGTGAGCTCTTCATTGGTGGCCGGGGCCTGGCCCTGGGCTACCTGAACCGCCCCGAGCTCACCGCCGAGCGCTTCGTGCCCGACCCGTTCAACCCGGGCCAGCGCCTGTACGCCACGGGCGACCGCGTGCGCTGGCTGCCCGACGGCCAGCTGCAGTACCTGGGCCGCGTGGACGAGCAGGTCAAGATCCGCGGCGTGCGCATCGAGCTCGGCGAGGTCGAGGCCGCGCTCAACGCGCTGCCGCAAATCCACCAGGCCGTGGTCGCGGCGCACCGCGCCGCCAACGGTCTGGCGCAGCTCGTGGTCTACGTCAAACGCCTGCCGGGCGAACCGGCCTTGCAGGTGGCGCCGATCCGCGCCGCGCTGATGGCCGTGCTGCCCGACGCCCTGGTGCCGGGCGTCTACGTCGAACTCGAAGATCTGCCGCTGCTGCCCAGCGGCAAGGTCAACCGCAAGGCCCTGCCCGCACCCGACGCGCACGCGCTGCGCCAGGCGCAGCCCGAGCACGCGCCGCCGCAAGGCGACACCGAGAACACGCTGGCGGCGCTGTGGCAAGAGCTGCTGGGCCTGCCGCGCGTGGGCCGCGGCGACCACTTCTTCGACCTCGGCGGCCATTCGCTGCTGGCCACCCGGCTTGTCACCCGCGTGCACCAGCAACTGGGCGTGGACCTCGCGCTGCGCGAGGTCTTCGACCACCCGCAGTTGTCGGCCATGGCCGCGCGCATCGACGCGCAGCGCGACCCGGAAGCGGCGCTGCCGCCCACCGCGATCCCCGCCGTGCCGCGCAACGGCCCGCTGCCGGTGTCGTACTCGCAGCGCCGCATGTGGCTGGTGCAGCAGATGACGCCCGAGACCACGGCCTACAACATGCCGTTCGCCGTGCGGCTGCAGGGCGAACTCGACCCGGCGCTGATGGAGCGCACGCTCGACGCGGTGAGCCGCCGCCACGAAGCCTTCCGCACGCGCTTCGAACTCATCGACGGCGAGCCCATGCAGATCATCGGCGACCACGTGCCGGTGTCGTTGCAGCAGATCGACTTCAGCCACCTGCCGCTGGACGAGGCCGAGGCGGCGGCCCGCGCGACGCTCACCGCGCTGGCCCAGCGGCCGTTCGACCTCTCGACCGCGGCGCTGCACCACGTGCACCTGCTGCGGCTGGGCGCGCGCGACCATGTGCTGATCTGGGTGATGCACCACGTGATCGGTGATGCCTGGTCGGCCGGCGTGCTCATGCGCGACCTCAACGAAGTCTTCACCGCGCTGCAAGCCGAGCGCGAAGCGGCACCGCGCCCGACGCGGATCGACTACGCCGACTACGCGGTGTGGCAGCGCCAGACCCTGCAGGCGCAAGCATTGGACGGGCAGATGGCGTACTGGCGCCAGCGCCTGAGCGGCCTCGAACCCCTGAGCCTGCCCACCGACCGCCAGCGCCGTGGCGCGGCCAATGGCCGTGGCGGTGGCGTGGTGCGCGACCTGCGCCCGGGCCTGCTCGGCACCCTTCAGCGCTTCAGCGCGGCCCACGGCGTGACGCCCTACATGACGATGATGGCCTGTTTCGCGATGCTGCTGGGCCGCGTATCGGGCCACGAGGACGTGGCCGTGGGCACGCCGATCGCGAACCGCCGCCGCTTCGAGGCCGAACACCTGGTGGGCACCTTCGTGAACACCCTGGTGATGCGCACCGACCTCTCGGGCAACCCCAGCTTCGAGGCGCTGCTGGCGCGCGTGCGCGACGCGGCGCTCGACGCCTACGCGCACCAGGACGCCTCTTTCGAGCGCCTGGTCGAGGAACTCTCGCCGGGCCGCGACGCCACCGCCTCGCCGCTGGTGCAGGTCATGTTCAACGTGATCAACACGCCCATGGACATGCCGACCTTCGGGAACCTGAAACCGAAGATCTTCGAGTTCGACCGTGGTGCCGCGCAGTTCGATCTCTCAGTCACCGTCGACACCCAGCTCTACGGCAAGGTGCACCTGGAGTTCGCCGAAGACCTGTTCGATCGCACCAGCGCCGAGCGCCTGAGCGACGCCTACCTGGCGCTGCTCGACCAGGTGCTGCAGGCGCCGCAGCAGCCCATCGGCAGCTTCTCGGTGCTCTCGGCCCGCGACGCCGACCAGCTCGCCCGCTGGAACGACACCGCCGCCGACTACCCGCGCGAGCTCAACCTCGACCAATGGCTGCAGCGCCAGACCGAGGCCACGCCCGACGCGGTCGCGCTGGTGCAGCCCGGCGTGGGCGAGCTCACGCAGCAGGAACTGCATGGGCGCGCCAACGCGCTGGCGCGCCTGCTGCGCGAGCGCGGCATCGGCCGCGGCGACCTCGTGGGCCTGTGCACCGAGCGCGGCCTCGAGATGGTGGTGTCGCAGCTCGCGGTGCTCAAGAGCGGCGCGGCCTACGTGCCGCTCGACCCCACCTACCCGGCCGACCGCCTGGCCTACATGGCCGAAGACGCCAAGCTCGCGTTGCTGATCACCGAATCGGCCCTGGTCGACGTGCTGGCCTGGCCGCGCGACCAGACCCTGCTGCTCGACATCGACCTGCTCACGGCCTTCACCGACGAGAGCCCGCTCGCGCCCGACCCCGAGCGCGACGCGCGCCCGCAGGACCCGGCCTACGTCATCTACACCTCGGGCTCCACCGGCAAGCCCAAGGGCGTGGTGGTGCACCAGCAGGCGGTGGTGAACTTCCTCGCGAGCATGGCGAAGCAGCCCGGCCTCACCGCCGACGACCGCCTGCTTGCGGTCACCACGCTGTCCTTCGACATCGCGGTGCTCGAATTGCTGCTGCCGCTGAGCGTGGGTGCGCGCGCCGTGCTGGCCAGCCGCGACGACGCGGTCGACGGCCTGGCGCTCAAGCAGCTCTGCGAGGAATACGGCATCACGGTGATGCAGGCGACGCCCTCGACCTGGCGCATGCTGATCGAGGCCGGCTGGCAGGGCCATGCGGGCTTCAAGGCCCTGATCGGCGGCGAAGGCCTGCCGGGCGACCTGGCCGCGCTCTTGCTGGCGCACTGTGGCGAGCTCTGGAACATGTACGGCCCCACCGAGACCACGGTGTGGTCGACCTGCTGGCGCGTGACGGGCACCGAAGGCATCAGCATCGGCACGCCGATCGCCAACACCACGGTGCAGATCCTCGATGCGCGGCTGCAACCCTGCCCCATCGGCGTGCCGGGCGAAATCTGCATCGGCGGCGAGGGCGTGACCCTGGGCTACCTGCACCGCGCCGAGCTCACCGCCGAGCGCTTCGTGCCCGATCCGCTGCGGCCCGGCCACCGGCTCTACCGCACGGGCGACCGCGGCCGATGGCGCGCCGACGGCCTGCTCGAACACCAGGGCCGCATGGACTTCCAGGTGAAGGTGCGCGGCTACCGCATCGAGCTCGGCGAAATCGAAACCGCGCTCACCGCGCACCCGGCCATCACGCGCGCCGTGGTGATCGTGCGCGAGGACCGGCCCGGCGACCAGCGCCTCGTGGCCTACCTCGTGAGCGAGGGCGAAATGCCCGTGGTGCAGGCGCTGCGCGACCACCTGCGCGGCTCGCTGCCCGACTACATGGTGCCGCAGCACTTCGTCGGCCTCGACGCCATTCCGCTGCTGCCCAACGGCAAGATCAACCGCCACGCGCTGCCCGCGCCGGCCGCCGAGGCGCACAGCGGCGGCGAGCGCGACGAGGCCGGTTTCGTCGCGCCGAGCACGCCCACCGAGCTCGAGCTCGCGGCCATCTGGGCCCGCCTGCTCGGCGTGGAGCGCGTGGGCAGCACCGACAACTTCTTCAACCTCGGGGGCCATTCCCTGCTGGCCATGCGCGCCGTCGCCGAAATCAACAGCCGCCTGAACACCCGCATCACCGTGCGACAGATGATCTTCGACAACCTGGGCCAGATCGCGCGCGCCATCGGCACGGAGGACCGCAACCGATGACGCCCCTGCGCTTCGGCGGCCCTGACAACCCCCTCTATGGTGTGTTCCACCCCGCGCACCCGGCCCGCAACAGCGGTCACGCGGTGCTGCTGTGCAATCCCCTGGGCCAGGAGGCGGTGCGCATCCACCGCCTCTACCGCCTGCTGGCCGAAGAACTCGCGCAGGCCGGCACGGCCGCGCTGCGCTTCGACTACTTCGGCACCGGCGAGTCCTTGGGCGAGGACGAAGACGGCCAGCTCGATCGTTGGGTCGACGACCTGCGCCTGGCCCACGCCGAGCTGCTGCGCCGCTCGCGCGCGCGGCAGCTCTCCTGGGTCTGCGCGCGGCTGGCCGGCGTGATCGCTGCGCGCGCCTGCGTCGGCCTGACGCCGGCGCCGCACCGCATCGGCCTGTGGGCGCCCGTGGTCTCGGGCGAGGCCTACCTCGCCGAGCTGCGCGCCGCGCACGCGCGAGCGCTGCAGCCGCTGCGGCAAGCCGGGGCCCTGCCCCCGACCGGCGCCGACACCGCCGAGGGCGCCATCAGCTGCACCGAGCTGCTCGGCTTCGGCCTGCACCCCGATCTGCCGGCGCAGCTGGCCCGCGTGGGCGCGGCCGATTACCGCGCGCTGCGCGCCAGCGAGGCCGTGGTGCTGACCCACGAACCCGACCCCATGCCCGAGGACCTGGCGCAGGCCCTCAACGGCGCGGGCATCGCGGCCGTGCACCAGTCGGTGCCGGTGCATTTCGACTGGACCTCGGAAGAGGCGGTCAACACCGCGCTGGTGCCGCAGCAGGCGCTGCAGGCACTGTCCCAATGGATCCGGGGGATCGACGCATGAAGGAAGTCCCGCTCGGTTTCGGCAGCGACCGCCACCTGATCGGCACGCTGACCCTGCCCGCCTCGACCACCCCGCGCGGGCCCGCCTTCATCCTGCCCAATGCGGGCGTGGTGCACCGCATCGGCCCGCACCGCCTGCACGTGAAGCTCGCGCGTGCGCTGGCGCGCCAGGGCCACCCCTGCCTGCGGCTCGATCTCTCGGGCGTGGGCGACAGCCGCACGCCGGCCGACGCCGCGCCCTTCCAGCAACAGGTGGTGCACGACCTGCGCCAGGCCATGGACCACCTGCAAAAAATCTGTTCGGTGGACAGCTTCGCCATCGCGGGCATCTGCTCGGGCGCGCACAACGGCCTGGCCACGGCCCTGGAAGACCCGCGCGTGAAAGGCCTGTGGATGCTCGACGGCTACGTGTACCCCACGCCGCGCACCCACACCGTGCGCCTGCAGCGCCAGCTCGCGGCCGACCCGACGCGCACCCTGCTGTCGTGGACGCGCTCGGCCATCGAACGCGGCGCGCGTGGCCTGCTCGGTTCGGACGCCGTGCCGGCCGGCAAAGCGGACGCGGGCGACAACGCCCCGCCGCCCGAGGCCTTCGCGCGCGCGATCCAGTCGCTCGTGGACCGCGGCACCTCGGTGTATTTCATGTACACGGGCAGCCTGCTCTGGACCTACAACTACCCCGAGCAGTTGCGCGACGCCTTCGCCCAGCACGACTTCGTGCACCGTGTGCGCTGCGACTACGTGCCCGAGATCGACCACACCGCCACCTCGCTCGCGGCGCAGCGGCTCGTGATCGAACGCCTGGGCGGCTGGGCCGCCGAACTCGCGGCGGCGGGCGCCACGCCCGCTTGAATCCGCCCGAACGGGCGCCGGTCTCAGTAGCCGCGCAGCCGCGCCCACTGGTGCCACAGCGCGGCCTTGCAGCCGTCGCGCAAGGGCGAGCGGCCCACGTGGCCGGGCGCGATGCCCACCGGGCCGAGCCACTTGCGCATGCGCTGGTTGAAGTTCAGCGTTTCGCGCCACATCATGGTTTGCGCGGTGTTGAAGATGATGGACATCGAGACCGACACCTCGCCCGGCCCGTTGCGCACGTGGTGGCCCGAGACGAAGGGGATGTGGATCGCCTGCCCGGGCTCGAAATCGAAGGTGGTGGAATAGCGGTCTTTTTCGGGGCCCCAGGGCAGCTTCGTGCTCACGTACGACACATAGTTTTCGCAGTCGGCATCGGTGACCACGCGCTCGTCGAAGGGCATGGACACCGTGACCTGCTTGCTGCCCTGGAACTGCAGCAGAAAGGTCGAGTACCGGTCGATGTGGAAGGGCGTGACGCTGTTGGGCGAAGCGATGAAAAGATAGAGCTTGGGCGTGACCGCCTTCACGCCCACGCCGCGCTCGCGCATCAGGGTTTCGACGTCACCGATCAGCGCCTCGTACAGCTCACGGAAGGATTCGTCGACCTGCGGCGAATTCACCATGATGTAGGAGTCCGACGTGCGCAGCGTTTCGATGGTTTCCTCGATGCTGCGGTCGATCGGCCGCTGCCGGAAGGTTTTCTCGAAGTTGTCGTCGGTGGCGAGCAGCCGGGTGGAATACATCACCTGCCCTTGCGGCAGGCGCGGTATCACCCGAGCGAGGTTCTCCATCGAGAGCGCGGGATGCCCCAGGAGCCGGTGCTCGAAGCGGAAGGGCTGGTGGTCCAGCCACTGTGCATTCACCCCCTGCCCGAAACATTGCAGCATGCTTCGCCTCCAGGTGCGGGCCCGTTGTGGCCCGTGTGTGCATTGATGTGTGCGTTCGATTGTGTGCTTTTCAATGGCGCACAACAATTGCGCCGCGCGCGCGGCGTTGCCTTTGCCACACAATGCGGGCAGCTCCCGATGGCCCAGCGCGGGCGCCCTTTCATCCGACGCCGCCCCCACCGATCCATGCCCCGCATTGCGCTGGTCCTGAACCATCCGGTCCGCCTTCAGGCCTGGCTCTTCCACCACCCCCGCGCCACCGAAGGCGCCCCCGCCGACGACCCCTGGCTGAGTCCGGCCGAGCGCGCGCGCGTGCTGCGGCTGCGTTTTCAGCGCGATCGCGTGCGCTACGTGCACCGCCGCCGCGCGCTGCGCGCGGTGCTCGGCGAGCGCCTGGGCCTGCCCGGGCCGGCCGTGCCGCTGCGCCTGGGCCTGCACGACAAGCCCGAGCTCGACACCGCGGCGCTCGCCGCGCCCGCGCCGCACTTCAACATGAGCCACCACGAAGACCACAGCCTGGTGGTGCTCTGCGACGAGGCCGAGGTCGGCGTGGACATCGAAGGCGAGCGCGGCTGGCCCGACATCGATGCGCTGGCCGCGATGAATTTCACCCCCGCGGAAATCGCGGGCTACCAGGCGCTGCAGGGCGTGCAGCGCGAGTCGGCCTTTCTGCGCGTGTGGACGCGCAAGGAAGCCTGCCTCAAGGCCGTGGGCACCGGCCTCGCGATCGACCTCAAGGCACTGCACGCGGGCCTGGAAACCGATACGCGCGAAGTGCCCGTGCCCACCGACGCCGGCACGCTGCCGGTGCTGCTGTCCAGCCACACGGCGCCCGGCGGCCTGCTGGTGGCCGTGGCCACGCGCTGCTGACCCTGCCCCAACACCCCACCGGAAACCCCAACGTGAGTTCAGTCCGCAAGAAGTTCGGCATCCAGCTCATTGCGAGCAACGCAGAGACCGTGGGGCATTTCGCGCTCAGCATCGTGCTCGCGCGCCTGCTCACGCCCGACGACATCGGCGTGTACTCGATGAGCGCGATCCTGGTGGCGATCGCGCACATCTTCCGCGACTTCGGCGTGAGCTCGTTCATCAAGCGCCAGAAAGAGCTCACGCCCGAGGCCATCCGCTCGGCGCTGGGCGTGGTGATGTTCACCTCGTGGTCGGTGGCGCTGCTGCTCTACCTCGGCTCGTCGCACTGGGCGGGCTTTTTCGGCGAGCCGCGCGTGGAGCGCGTGGTGGAGGTGCTCGCGCTGGGCTTCGTCTTCATCCCGTTCGGCGCCATCCCGGGCGCGATCCTGGTGCGCAACCTCGAGGTGGTGCGCACCGCCAAGGCCGGCCTGGCCTCGCTCGCGGTCTACATCACGGCTTCGGTCGTGCTGGCCTGGCAGGGCGCGGGCTACATGACCATGGCCTGGGCCAACCTGATCCACATCCTGGCGCACTGCGTGGCGATCCGCTGGGTCTCGCTCGACCGTGCGCCCATCATCCCGAGCCTCAAGGGCTGGTCGCACATCGCCAATTTCGGCGTCGGCACCATCATGACCTCGTCGCTGCGCGCGCTCGACAACGCGATCCCCGACGTCATGCTGGGCCGCCTGAGCACGCCCGCCGCGGTGGGCCTGTTCAGCCGCGCCAATTCCACGGTGAACATCGCGAGCAGCGCGCTCATGCCTGCGGTGAACTACTTCGCCCTGCCCTACCTCGCGCGCCTGCACCACCGCAACGAAGACCTCGCGGCCGAGGTGTGCAAGATCACCTCGTACCTGGCCACGCTGCTGCTGCCCGCGCTCGCGCTCACCGCCATCCTGGCCGAGCCGATCGTGCTGTTCCTCTACGGCGCCCAATGGCTGCCGAGCGCCGCGGCCATTCCCTGGCTGTGCGTGGCCACCGGCATGGGCGTGCTGTTCTTCTTCACCCAGCCCGCGCTCACGGGCATCGGCAAGCCCTACCTGGCGGGCCTGCCGATGGCAGCGCTCATTGCCATCAAGGTGGGCGTGGCCTGGTGGCTGTTCGATGGCACGCTGGCGCGGTTCGCACAGTCGCTCATGCTCGGCCAGTTCATTGCGCTGCCCGTGGTGGTGTGGGTGAACCGGCGTTTCCTGCACATCGGCGTGAGGCAGTGGCTGCGCTCGGTGCTGCCGGTGCTGTTGATGACCGCGCTCACGGTCGCCGCCGCGCTGCTGGTCGAATGGCTGCTGCCGCCCATGCCGCCGCTGCTGCACATCGTGGCGCTCGGCCTGCCTTCGCTCGCGGTGTGGGTCGCGGCCACGGTGGCGCTGCGGCTGCCGCTGGGCGTGGAGGTGACGGCGATGCTGGCGCGGCGCAAGGCGCCCAAGGCCTGAACGGCCCGCGGCCTCAGGCCGCGCCGGCGTCGCTGTCCTGCAGGTCGATGCGCGCGGCGAGTTCGCCCGCGCGATCGTAGGCGAGCACGTAGAACAATTCGTTCGGCCGTGGCGCGCGGCGGATGAAACCGATGTCGGCCACCACCGTGCTGCGGTAGAGCGTGCGCAGCAGGCCCACGGCGCGCTGCGCGAGCGTGGGCATGGCCACCGGCGGCGTGGCCTGCAGGTCGTGCTGGGCCTCGACCGCGAGCCGCTTGAGGAAACGCGTGCGCGCGTCCATGGGCACCGACACCACGCTGTCGAACAGGGTGCCTTCGGGCAGCCCGTGCGGCAGGCCGATCTCGCCGTCGTTGGGCCCCACGGGATGGGTCTTGGTGTAGCCCAGGTGGTTGGTGTAGAGCCAGAGCTCGCCCTCGCGCAGTCCCACCTGCTGCAGGGCCTGCAGCGTGGCCAGCGTGGAGCAGCGGTGGTCGGGGTGCGGGTCGAGCTGCGGGTGCGGCACGGCGATGCGCTGCGGGCGCACCTCGCGCAGCAGCGCGGCGATGTCGTCGACCAGGCCCTGCCAGGTGGCCTCGGCGGGCGTGCGCTGCGGCGCGATCGGGTTGTGGCGGCGCACGCCGGGATCGCTCTCCTGCAGGAACTCGGCCTGCACCGGGCCGCCGCCACGCTGCATGGCGGCCAGGGTGCCGTCGAAGTAGCCGAGGTTGGCGATGCGATCGAGCCGCACGCCGGCCATGCGCACGATGTTCAGGCTGTCCCACACGCGGATGCCGGCCTTGGTGCGGTAGGACTCGACCGGGTCGTCGAAGTGCGTGCCATAGGCGTTGGGCCCGGCGTCGCCCTGCGTGACCGTGACGACCCAGGTCTGGCGGCGCGACACCAGGCTCCAGGCCGCGAGCTCGGCGTCGTCGGGGTGCGGCGCGATCACGAGCGTGCGCGCGTCGGGGTCGGCCACGGTCGAGGGCGCGAGCAGGTGCAGCACCGCCTCGGCGCCGTCCACATGAAGCAGGCCGGTGCGCAGACGCCAGCGCGGCGCGGCCCCGTTGGCCCGCAGCAGCGCCGTGGCATTGACCAGGCGGCGACCGCGCGCGCCGCGTTCGACGTACTGGCGCACCCGCGCGCCCTCACCCTCCAGCTCGATCCAGGGGTCGGCGAGCAGGCCTGCGGCCGTGGCGCGCACGCGCAGTTCGAGGAAGGCCGAGCCGAAGGGCTGGTCGATCGTGGGCAGTTGCAGGCCCTCGGGCCCCAGGCTCAGGGCCTGTGTGCGCACCACCCGGTCGCTGCGCGGCAGATCGGCGTCGCGGCGCACATCGAAGCGCGTGCGCCAGCGGTACTGGTCGATGCGCTGCCACACCAGCCCCGCGGCCAGCAGGGCCAGTCCGGCCAGCCCCAGGCCGATCAGCGCCAGCAACACGTATCCCAGCGCTTCCATCATGGCGCCACTCCCCTCGTTGTGTGTGTCAGGCCCAACCGAAACGCCAGCCCGCGCGCAGGCCCTGGCGCGCCAGCGCACCGCGCGGCCCGGCGCCCACTAGGCCCTTGTAGAAGCGGTGCTCTTCGTTGGCGAAGTCGCGCTTGGCGGGCGAGTCGCCCACGCCGCGGTCGATCAGGGCGATGCCCGCCGATGCACCGTGCTGGATCACGTGGCGCAGCAGGATGCGGCCGGGCGAGTAGGCCGCGTAGGCCTCGTCGTAGACCGGAAACCAGAAGTGCAGCACATCCTGGCACTGCAGGCCGAAGTGCGCGGCGATCAGCCGCTCGCCGATGCGCAGCGTGCTGATGCGGCCGTGGCACAGCGGATCGGTGGACGGCAACAGCGCGTGCAGCAGTGCGCGGTGGCCCGACACGCCCAGCGGCGGCCGCCGCACCCCGGTGCGCGCGTACTGCGCGAGCTTGAGCGCGATGAGCTGTTCGAGCGCGCCCTGCGGATCGGGGTCGTCGAGCGCGAAGCGGATCTCGCCGTGCTCGCGCTCCAGCCGCTTGGTGCGCCGTTCGGTGTCGGACACCAGCTTGCGGTCGCGCTCGCGCAGTTCGGCCCAGTAGGCCTCGGCACCGCCGCGGAAGTTGGTGCGCAGGCCGGTCTTGGGCTGGTCGCCGGGCATGCCCATGTCGAGCTGCGGCTGGTCGAGGTGGGTGAAGTACACGCAGGGCACGCCGGCCTGGCGCAACGCGCTCGCGAAGGGCTGTGCGAAGCCGGCTTGCGCGACCCAGCCGAAGTAGTCGGTCATGACCCCGCCGGGCGGCTCGTGCACCCCGAGGCGGCCAGGCCAGCCGGCCAGTCGCTGCAGCGGCAGAAAGCCCACCGCGCGGCCCTGCTCGCGCGCCACCAGCACCTGCACCGGGCCCACCGTGCGGTGCACGGCCTCGGCGTAGGTGGCGCTCATGAAGGCCGCGGGAAACTGGTGCCCCTGGGCGAGCAGGCCGTCCCAGGCGGCGCGGTCGGCACTCGCCAGGCGGTCGATGCGCACGCGCTCGGTGCGAAGGCGCTCAGCCGCCATGCGGGCCTCCGTGGCGCAGCCGCTTGAAGCCCGAGAGCACCCAGTACACCAGCGAGCGCGCCGGGCGGTAGCGGTGCAGCAGCGCGCGCCCGAAGGCGCGGTGGGCCACACCGGGGTCGCCCGACCAGAAGTGGTTGTAGCCGTGGTCGAAGTGGCAGCGGCCCAGGCGGCGGCGGAACTGCGCCGGCGTCACGGCGCGCCCGTCGGGGTCGGCCAGGCCGAAGCGCTCGCGCGCCGATTCGAGCACCTGCACCAGCGGGTTGTCCTTGACCATCTGGTGCATGGCGCTGGTGGGGCGCATGCGGTAGAGCGCGAGCACCGCGCGAAAGCGCTGCAGCCGGCCCTCGCGCGAGCAGCGCAGCCAGAAATCGTAGTCTTCGCCGCGCGACAGGCGCACGTCGAACTCGCCCACCTTCTCGTAGAGCGAGCGGCGCATCACGGGCGTGATCATGCCCAGCGGGCTGCCCATGAGGATGCGCGTGTAGCCCCAGCCACGGCGCGCCGGGTCGACCTCGTACACCGCGGGCAGCGAGGGAAAGTAGCTGCTCGCGGGCGGGTAGGTGCCGTCGGGCAGGCAGGCCCAGCGCGCGATCTCGCCGTAGGCCACGTCGATGTCGGGATTGGCTTCGAGGAAGCGCACCTGGGCGTCGAGCTTGCCCGGCACCCACACGTCGTCGGCGTCGATGAAGGCGAAGTAGCGCCCGCGCGCGGCCGCCATGGCCAGGTTGCGGGCCCGCGACACGCCGCCGCGTTCGCCCTCGATCACGCGCACGCGCGGATCGCGGCGTTCGAACTGGCGGTAGTCGCCGTCGGTGGAGCCGTCGTTGACGACGATGAGTTCGAGGTCGCGGAACGACTGCGTGAGCACGCTCGCCACGGCTTCCTCGATCCAGGGAAACGCGTTCCACGCCGGCATGATCACGGACACCAGGGGCGCGGGGCCCCCGGTTGCGCGCTGATCGAGCGGGATGGTCGGCTCAGTCAAAGGCATGTATCAGTGGGCCGCGGCGGCCTTGTCGGAAGTGGGGCTGGCAGAGCGCTCGGCGGTCGCCAGGACCTTGCGGGCTCGCATCTCGGCGGCATGCGCATCACGCACATGCACGCGCAGGATCTCCATCAACATGACCACCATGTAGATCAGTTCGAGGTAGGCCACGCTGACCGAGGCGCCGCCGGTCATGTAGGCCAGCACGGAGAGCATCAGCATGTCGCCGAGGTCGCGCGCCCAGGTGAAGCGCGGTCCCAGTTCCTGCGCCATGCGTTTGATGCTGCCGCGACTGTACAGGGCGTGGCTTAACATGCCGAGGAAGATCAGCAGCCCCACGAAGCCCTGGTCGCCCATGACCTCGAAGTAGATGCTGTGGGCCGCCTTGGCCTTGAACGGCGGGATCTCGATGTTGAGGAAGTCGAGCGGGCTCGGCGCGTCCTTGTAGCGGTCCCACACCGGCTGGTACTGCACGGCATGGAAGCCGCCGCCGAACACCGGGTTGTCCACGGCGATCGCCGCGCTGATCTTCCAGGCCACCACGCGGCCCATGAACGAGGCGTCGCTGTCGGCGGTTTCGATGGTGGACAGGCGCGAGGTCCAGCGCTCGGGCGCGAACACGAACAGCAGGCTGCCCAGCGTGGCCACGATGAGCAGCGTGCTCCAGCGCCGCCGCGAGGTGAGGATGAGCCAGAAGCCCACCACGGCGAGCGCGATGAAGCCACCGCGCGAGCCGCCCGCCATGATGGCCAGCACGATCAGCGCGAAGGCCGCGAGAAAGCCCATGCGCATGATCCGGTGCCTGGCGTACTGGTAGAGGAAATACGCCAGCGGCAGCACCACCGCGAGCGCGGTGGAGAGGTGGTTGCGGTCGTAGATCATGCTGCCGCGCGGGCCGTACATGTTGTGCGCGCCGCCCGAGGACAGGGTCTTGAGCCCGTCGAGCACGCCGTGGATGCCCATGCCGAACACGATCACCATCACCATCGCGTGGATGTGCAGGCGCTGGTGGATGAACATGGGCATGAGCAGGCAGAACACCATGACCTTGGCCAGCACCTCGTAGTAGGTGCCGTTGTCCTTGTTGCCGTCGAAGCCCAGCAGGAAGGCGATGGTCGCGTGCGTGAGCAGCAGCAGGTAGATCCACACCGTGCGGTTGGGCTTGTAGAGCGACCAGTCGACGCGCCGGAACAGCACCAGCAGGATCGCGATCATCGCGAACAGGAAGTTCAGCCGCGCGCCCTGCATGAAGCCGAACAGGTAGCTGGTGGGGATCAGCACCGCGGTCCAGCCCCACACCAGGTAGGCATTGACGGGGCGCACGATGGCCAGCGGGATCACCATCAGCATGGCGATGGCGAACATCAGGTCACGCATGGGCACCCCCTGCGAGCCGGCGGTGGCAAGGCCTGAGCGCGCTCATTCCTCGCCGTCCGTGCGGTAGCCCATGAAGCCCAGGGCCTGCGACTCGGGCTCGCTCGGGTCGTGGCGGAACAGCCGCCAGCACAGGTAGGTGACAGCGAAGACGTCCAGCGTGAGGATGAAGGCTTCCATGGCGGTGGCTCACTGCACGGTGATGCGCCGGTTGATGATCTTGAGCTCGATGTTGAGCTTGTCGGGCTTGGGGCCCACGTTGCCCTTGTTGCGCAGGATCACGAGCTCGGTTTCGTGGGCCCGGTGGTTGGCCGGCGTGGGAATGCGCGCCACCACCTCGAAGCGCGGCGAGGCCATCAGGCTCTCGAAGCGGCGCATCACCTCGAGGTCGGTCCAGAAGCCCGGCTGCATGACCACGTAGTGCACGCCGCTGGCGTCGATGATGTCGGCCATCTGCTCGACCGACAGGTCTTTCTGCTCGACACCGAGTTCGCGGCGCACCGCCACGCTGAGCAGGATCTTGTCGGCGCGCAGCACGCTCAGGTCGCGCCGGTCCTCGCGCGCGCGCAGGTTGAACACGAAGGAGCCGTCGCGGTAACCCGAGAACAGCACCACGCTGTCGCGCGGCGCCAGGCGGGTGATCTCGTCGACCACCTTGGCGTAGCCGTCCACGTAGAACACCGGGCGCCAGACGAAGGTCTGCACCGCCGTGGCCAGCACCAGCAGGCCCAGCACCGGCTTGAGCCAGCGCGGGGGCAGCAGCGCCGACAGGCCGACCACCGCGGCCAGCACCAGCGGCAGCAGCAGGTAGACGCTGTGGCGCGCCTCCTTGAGGTCGATCAGCGAATAGAACACGTAGCCGGCCACGAACCAGGTGAGCCAGAAGCCGCCGTCGCGGCCCTGCCCTGCCGCGCCGCGGCCGCGCCAGACCCAGGCGAGCGCGCCCAGCAGCGCCGCGGCCGTCAGGGCCCAGCCCATCTGCGAGGGAATCTGCCGCAGGTACCACAGCCAGCCCGCGAGGCTGGTGCGCGAGGCCACGGAATCGGCCACGCCGGTGACCGACTGCACGTTGGCCTGGCCGAACTTCACCGTGAGCACCATGAGCGGCACCAGCGCCACCGCCGCGATCAGCGCCACCGCCCAGTGGTGCCGGTTGCGCAGCACGCCCAGGCCGTCGCGCTGCCACAGCGCCACCACGTAGGCCAGCGCCACGAAGGCCACGCTGATCTTGGTGTACATGGCCAGCACCAGCAGCGCACCCGCGAGGTACAGGCGCGAGACCGGCGCGCCGCGCAGGTAGGCCACGAAGGCCACGGCGCTCCAGACCAGGAAGGCGAAGGCCGGCACTTCGAGCATCACCTGCCGGCCCCAGAAGGCCAGTTCGGGCAGGCACACCAGCAGCAGGGCCACGCAGGCGGCCGCGAAGGGCGCGAGCCAGAAGCGCGCCAGGCGGTAGGTGCCCCAGCCCAGCGCCAGGTAGTGCAGGAACACCACCAGCAGCGCAACCTCGTGCGACACGCCCAGCAGCCCGAAGAACGGCGCGCTCAGGAAGTAGAACAGCGGCGGGTAGAAGAGGATGGTGAGCGCCGGGTACTGGGCGTAATAGCGGTAGGCATAACCGGCCGGGTCGCTCAGGGGCATGGACGTGAGCAGGTCCCACACGAACACGCCGTTGAGCGCGTGGCGCGGCGCATCGCTCCAGTAGAAGGCGCCGCCGTGCGGGGCCTGCAGGAACAGCGCTGCGATCACCAGGGCGATCAGCAGCCAGGCCCAGCGGTCGGCGGTGGGGAAGCGGTCGGTCGTGTTCATGGGCTTGGCGTGTGCGGCAGGGCGGCGCTGGCAGGCGCCGCGGGGTCCTTGTGGGCCAGCGGCCGCATGAGCGCGAGCTGGCCGGCGGTGGTCTCGTCCCAGGAGAAGCGTTCGGCGTGCGCACGCACGGCGGCGCGCGTGGGCAGCGCGGCCTGCAGCCGCTGCCAGGCCTCGGCCAGCGCGGCGGCATCGCGGCGCGCCATCAGCACGCCGGCGTCGGGCGTGCTCACCACCTCGGGCGTGCCCCAGATGTTGGTGGCGATCACGGGCGTGCCGCAGGCCATGGCCTCGAGCAGCACGTTGGCCCAGCCCTCGCGGCTGCTGCACAGCGCGAGCACGTCGGCCGCGCTGTACCACCACTTGAGCTCGGTCTGCGGCACCACGCCGGCCCAGCGCACGCGATCGGCCACGCCCAGGCGCGCGGCCAGGGCCTTGAGCCGGCCTTCCTCGGGGCCCGCACCCGCGATCAGCAGGGTCACGCCGGGCAGCGCCGGCAGGGCCTCGATGGCCAGGTGGTGGCCCTTGCGCTCGATCAGGTGGCCCACCGACAGCAGGTACGGCCCCTCGCTTGGCAGGCCCAGGCGCTCGCGCGCGGCCTCGCGCGGCTCGGGCACGAAACGCTGCAGGTCCACACCGTTGCGCAGCGTGTGCAGCTTGGCGGGGTCGCCGCCGAGATCGCGCAGGCTGTCCATGAGCGCCTGGCACACGCCGATCGAGGCGTGCGCGCGCGCGGCCGTTTCGAGGATGAGCTTGCGCGGGTAGGCGTACTGCGGAATCAGGTTGAGGTCGGTGCCGCGCGCGGTGACCTGGAAGGGCTTGCCCAGCCACTTCGCGAGCAGGCCCGCGGCCACGCCGTCGGGGTAGTAGTAGTGGGCGTCGATCAGGTCGAAGTCGAAGCCCTCGCGCTGCAGCCGGCGCGCCAGCGGCAGCGCGGCCAGCGCCATGGCCCAGGGCGCGAGGTTCATGCCCACCTTGGGCAGCAGCAGGTAGCGCGGGTGGTGCACTTCGAGCCCGTTGCGCACTTCATGGCGCGGCGTGGCGGCGAACTGCGCGTACTCGCCGAAGCGTTTCGCGGTGGACGGGAACCAGGGCACGGGTGCGATGACCTTGGCCTGCACCTCGCCGCTCTTCACGAGCTCGCGCAGCCGCGTCTCGACGAAGATGCCGTGGATGGGGCGCACGCTGCTCGGGAACAGCGTGGAGAACAGCAGCACCTTGATCATGCGCGCGCTCCCGCGGTGCGGCCCTGCCCTGCCCGCGCGGCCTCGGCCAGCCGCACCGCGCGCTGCGCGTTGCCGCTCCAGGTCAGCCCGAGCCGGTCGATGGTGTCGGCCGAGCCCTGGCCCAGGCGGGCCCGCAGTTCGCCGTCGCGGCACAGGCGCGTGAGCGCGGCTTCGAGCGCGCCGGCGCCGTGCTCGTCGAACAGCAGCGCGTTCACCTCGTGCGTGAGCACCTCCATGAGGTTGGGCGTGGCCGGCGCCACCACCGCCTTGCCCAGCGCCAGGTACTCCATGAGCTTGAGCGGCGACGCATAGGCCGTGACGGCGGGCTGCAAGGCGATGTCGAAGGCCGCGACGTGGGCGGGCACCGCGTCGCGGTGCACCACGCCCGTGAAGCTCACGCGCTGCGACAGGCCCAGGCGCGCGGCCTGGGCTTCGAGCGCGGCGCGCACCGGGCCGTCGCCCACCATGAGCAGGTGCGACTCGGCCGGCGCGTCGGCCGTGGCCATCCAGTCGATGATGCGGTCGACCCCGTGCCATTCGCGCACGAAGCCGGTGAAGCCCAGCACCAGCCGGCCTTCGAGCCCGAGCGCGCGCCGGGCGGCCTCGGGCGTGGGTGCGCCCGCGAAGTGCGCGCGGTTGATGCCGTTGGGCACCACGTGGATGCGCTCGGCCGGCACGCCATGGGCGCGCACGTGCTGCGCAAGCACCGCCGTCACCGGCAGCACGGCGTCGGCGCCGCGCCAGGCCGTGCCCTCGGCCCAGCGCGCCAGGCGTTGCAGCGACAGGCCGCCGCTGTGCTGCGCGCGCTCCTGCACCAGCGGCGCGTTGACTTCGAGCAGCAGCGGCAGGCCCAGGCGGCGCTTGGCCATCAGGCCCGAGAGCAGGAACAGGTTGTAGCGCTCGTAGATCGCGTCGGGCTGGAACTCGCGCGCGGCGCGCAGCAGCTTGCGGTAGGCCACCGCGCTGTAGGCGAGCTCCATGAGTTCGTAGACCGCACGCGGCAGCCGCGCCTTGAGGCGGTGCACCCAGCCCACGCCGCCGCCCATCTGACCGGTGTCGTCGCCGACCATGGGCGCCACCACGCGCACCTCGTGGCCCAGGCCGCGCAGCGCGTCGATCATTTCTTCGATGTGCACGGCCTGGCCGTCTTTGCTGGCGGTGCGGTGGTGGTAAAGGATGCGCATGGCGGGCGGCCTCAGGCCGGCTGGGGCTGCGGCTCGCCGGCGAACAGCGCGGCGTAGGACGCGACCATGGAGTCGAGGGAGAAATGCGCCACGGCGCGGCGGCGCGCGGCCAGCCCCAGTCGCAGGGCCAGCGAGGGGTCGTCGTGCAGGCGCAGCAGGGCTTGCGCGAGCGCGGCCTCGTCGTCGCTGGGCACGAGCAGGCCGTCGCTCTCGGGGGTGATGAGGTCGGGCGTGCCGCCCACGGCCGTGGCGACCACGGCGCGCGCGCTGGACATGGCCTCTTGCAGCGTGCACGAGGTGCCTTCGGCCTGCGAGGGCAGCGCGAACACGTCGAAGCTGCGCAGCTGCTCGGCCACGTCGCTGCGCGCACCGGGCAGCCAGGCGAGTTCGCGCAGACCGGCCTCGCCCAGCACGCGCTCGACCTCGGCCTTGAGCGGGCCGTCGCCCACCATCACCAGGCGCGCGCGCGGCCGCAGATCGGGGCGCTCGCGCAGCAGGCGCACGAAGGCGCGCGCGAGCAGCGGCTGGTTCTTCACCGTCATCATGCGGCCCACGGTGCCCACGATCCAGTGTTCGCCGGGCGTGAACGGGCAGCCCGCGGGCGGATCGCCCGCGCCGGGCCGGAAGGCCTGGGTGTCCACGCCATTGCCCACCAGGCAGCGGCGGTGGTCGGCCACGCCGATGGCGGTCTGCAGGTAGCGGTCGAGGTCGGCCGAGACCGACACGAAGCGCGTCACGAAGGGCGCGTAGAGCCGGCGCAGCCAGCGGTAGCGCGGGTTGCGGCCGTCGGGGTCGGCCGCGTCCCAGCCGTGCTCCACGTGGATGCGCTGCGGCACGCCCGCGAGCGCGGCCACGGGCACGATTTCCAGCGGCGCGATGTTGCAGGTGTGAAGCACCTGCGGGCGCAGCTCGCGCAGCAGGCGCCAGATGCGCGGGTAGAGCTTGAAGGCGTGGCCCGGCGGCTTGTCGAGCGCGATCAGGCGCACGTCGGGGCGTTCGATGCGCTGCGCGAAATCGCCCACCGTGGTGAGCGAGAGCACCACGTGCTCGAAGCGCTCGGCCGGCAGGCGGTTGATGAGCTGCACGATCACGTTCTCGAGCCCGCCCATGTCAAAGCGGTAGACGACGTGCACCACGCGGGTCTTCATGCCGTGGTCTCCGCCTGCCGAAGGAAGGCCTCGAACATCACGAACATCCACAGCGGCGTGGCGTGGTCGCTGGTGCCGGCCTGGTGCTGGTCGTACAGCTGGCGCAGCCGCTCCGGCTGGAACAGGCCGGTGCCGAGCAGCCGATCGCCCGTGACGGCTTCGCGCGCGCGCTCGGCCAGCGGCCCGCGCAGCCAGCTCGCCAGCGGCACGGAAAAGCCCATCTTGGGCCGGTAAAGCACGTCGTGCGGCAGCATGGGCTCCATGGCGCGCTTGAGCAGGGCCTTGCCCTCGCCGCCGTCGATCTTGTGGCGGTTGGGCAGCGTGGCCAGCCATTCGATGAGCTCGTGGTCGAGCAGCGGCTCGCGCACCTCGAGCGAGTGCGCCATGCTCGCGCGGTCGACCTTGGTGTTGATGTCGCCGACCAGCCAGGTCTTGTAGTCGATGTACTGGATCAGCGCGAGCGGGTCGTCGGTGCCCGCCGCCTCGGCGTGCTGCGCGAACACGTCGAGCGAGCTGTAGCCCCCGAGCTGCTGCTGGAAGGCCGGCGTGTACAGCGCGGCGCGCTGCTCGGCGCGCAGGTGCGACATGCTGTGGTGGTAGGCCTGCACCGAGTCCATGGCCAGGGCCTGGAAGGTGGTCTTGGCGCGCAGCGGGCGCGGCGCCCAGTCGGCCTTGGGGTAGATCGAACCCAGCGCACCGAACACCGGCCGGCGCACGCCCAGCGGCAGCCGGCTGCGCAGCGCCTCTTCGCCCAGGTGCATGCGGTAGCGGCGGTAGCCGCCGAAGCTCTCGTCGCCGCCGTCGCCCGAGAGCGCCACGGTGACGTGCTTGCGCGCCATTTCGCAGACGCGGTAGGTGGGCAGCGCCGAGCTGTCGGCGAAAGGCTCGTCGTAGAGCCAGGCCAGGCGGTCGATGAGGCCGAAGTCGTCGGTGCCCACGATCTCCAGGCGGTGGTCGGTGCGGTAGCGCTCGGCCACCTGCTTCGCGAAGTCCGACTCGTTGAACTTCGGATCGTCGAAGCCGATGGCGCAGGTGTGCACGGGCTGCGGCGACAGGCCGGCCATGGTGGCCACCACGGCGCTCGAATCGACGCCGCCCGAGAGGAAGGCGCCGAGCGGCACGTCGGCGATCATGCGCAGCTCGACCGATTCGCGCAGGCGCTCGCGCAGCTCGGCTTGGGCATCGGCGGCGCTGATCGGGTTGTCGTTGGTGAAGCGCACGTCCCAGTACGGCACGGGCTCGGGCCGGGCCGGGCCGCCGCGGCGCAGCGTGAGCGTGTGCGCCGACGGCAGCTTGTGGGCGTTCTGGTAGATGCAGCGCGGGTCGGCCACGTAGCCGAGCGAGAAATAGTCCTCCACCGCCAGCGGGTCGATGCGGCGCTCGAACGCGGGGTGCGCCGTGATGACCTTGAGCTCGGAGCCGAACACGAAGCTGCCATCCGGCAGCCAGGCGTAGTGCATGGGCTTGACGCCGAGCCGGTCGCGCGCGAGGAACAGGGTCTGCTGGCGCCGGTCCCAGAGCGCGAAGGCGAACATGCCGCGCAGGCGCTGCACGCAGGCCGGGCCCCAGGCCTCCCAGGCGCGCACGATCACCTCGGTGTCGCTGCGCGTGCGGAAGCGGTAGCCCAGCGACTGCAGCTCGGGCATGAGCTGGCGGTAGTTGTAGATCTCGCCGTTGAAGACGATGGCCACGCTGCCGTCGTCGTTGAACTGCGGCTGGTCGCCGGTGGACAGGTCGATCACCGACAGCCGCCGGTGGCCCAGCGCGAGGCCGGGCTCGAGGTGCAGGCCGTCGCTGTCGGGGCCGCGGTGCGACTGCACGTCGTTGATGCGGCGCATCAGCGCGGGGTCGAAGGGCCGCAGGCCCTGGGGGTCGAACAGACCGGCGATGCCGCACATGCTCAGGCGTCCTGGTGGAGGTCGGCGTCGATCGCGCTCAGGTGCGCGGTCCAGCCGAAATGGTCGATGGCGAAGGCGCGCGCGCGCTCGCCCTGCGCGCGGCGCGCGGCCGGGTCGGCGAAGGCGTCGAGCACGGCCTGCACGAAGTCGGCGGCGGTCTCCGCGCGGTGCAGGCCCTGTTCGGCGCTCGCGCCGATGGCCTCGGCGCACGAGGGCACGGTGGCCACGGGCTGGCCCATGGCCATGGCCTCGAGGATCTTGTTCTGCAGGCCGCGCGCCACGCGCAGCGGCGCGACCACGGCGGCCGCGTGTTGCAGGTAGGGCCGCACGTCGGGCACCGTGCCGGTGACGCGCACCGCATCGCTGGCCAGCGCCTGCACCGCCGAGGCGGGGTTGCGGCCCACGATCCAGAAGCGCGCCTGCGGGTGGCGCGCGCGGATCGGGGCCAGCATGTGCTCGGCGAACCAGCGCACGCCGTCGATGTTGGGCCAGTAGTCCATGGCGCCGGTGAACACGATGGGCAGCTCACCGGCCTCGAAGGGTGACGGCAGCGCCGCATCGGGCTGGAAGAAGTCGGCGTTGACGCCGTTGCCCATGGCCTTGACGCGGCCGCGGCAATCGGGCGCGAGCGAGAGGAACAGCTCCACCTCCTGCGGCGTCACGAAGTACGACTGGCGCGCCTGCAGCGCGGTGGCGCGTTCGTGCGCGAGCAGCAGGCGGCCTTCGCGCGCGTACACCGCCGACATCGGCCAGCGGTGGTTGGCCGCGTACTGGGTCCACTTCACCGAGTCGGCGTCGACGATGTCGACCAGCATGGGCACCCGGGGCAGCAGCTCGGCCGCGAACGGCGACATGGTGGACGAGAACACCACGCTGGCGTGCAACTCGTGCTCGCGCGCGATGCGGCGCACCCACTCGCGCATGCCGGCGTGGCGGTAGAAGCTCAGCGACAGCGCCTCGCCGCGCAGAAAGCCCTGCGCGCTCGCGAGCTTGCGCCAGCGCGGGTCGATGCGCACCAGGTGCAGGTCGGGGCAGATCGCCCTCAGCGCGTCCACGTGCTGTTCATCGGCGGGGTCGTCGATGAAAGTGCCCAGGAACACGCGGTGCTGGCGCTGCAGGTGGCGCAGCAGGTGGTACGAGCGCACCTTGTCGCCCTTGTCGGGCGGGTACGGCATGCGGTGCACCAGGTACAGCAGGTTGGCCATGGATCAGCCGAGGTGGCGCACGATGTGCGGGCCCAGCCAGTTGGCCACCGGCAGCGGCAGGCGCCGCCAGGTCGCGATCATGAGCCGGTACTTGGGGTTGGCCGGGTTGTTCTGCGGGATCGCGTCGCGCGTGAGCAGCCGGTACTCGTAGTGCAGCGGCGTGGGCTCGAAGCCCCAGTTCTTCTTGAACGCGTAGGGGCCGGTGCCCACCTTGCTGCGGCCGTAGTCGAACACCTTGAGCCCGCGCGCGCAGGCGCGGCGCAGCAGCTCCCAGTACTTGAAGTCGTTGGCCGCGAGCTCGCGCGCGGCGAAATCGTCGCCCGCGTAGTACGGCAGCACCTCGTCGCGCCAGTAGAAGCTCACCACGCTCGAGAGCGGCTGGCCCTCGGCGCTGCGCACGGTGAAGACCTCGCAGTCGTCGCCGAAGACCTCGCGCAGCGCGCGGAAGTAGCGCTTGGACAGCGCGGGCGTGCCGTGGCGGTGCACGTTGTCGGCGTAGAGCGCGAAGAAGGTGTCGACGTCGGGATCGACGGTGGCGACCAGGCCGTTCTTGATGCCCTTGCGCACCATGGCGCGCTGCTTGCGCGGGATGGCGAGCATGTTGGCCTCTTCCGTGGGCTCGATGGGCTTGCGGAAGGTCACGTAGAGGTCTTGCACGGGCCACTCGGGGTGGCGGCGCTCGGTGTTGCGCAGCTCCAGGTGTTCCACGCCGAGTTCGCGCGCCAGTTGCTCGGCGCGCATCACGAGCGCGGCCTCGGCCTCGGTGTCGAGCGCGGCCACGCCGCCATAGGCCGCGAAAGGCAGGCTCGAGAGCGAGCGCCCGAACAAACGGCTCTGCACGTGCGCCAGCGGCAGCACGCCGCGGATGCCGCTGGCGTCGCTGGCGAACAGGTAGTGCGTGTCGTGGCGGAACACCTCGCGCAGGATGCGCTCCCAGCCGGCGCGGTGGAAGAAGGTGGCCGAGGGACAGGCCGCCGCGAAGGCGTCCCAGCGGGCCACGGCGGCCACGTCGCGGCCGTCGAGGCGGTGAACGTGCAAGGTGTTCGCCTCAGGCAAGGGCCACCTCGTCGCGCGTCTTGGCGGGGGCCAGGTCGGGCAGAAAGATCCTGTCCATGCGGTCCCAGCGCAGATCGTCGAGCAGGCGGCGCAGCTTGGCCTCGTTGCGGTCGAGGTTGACGTAGTGGCGGAACTTCGACTTCAGGTCGGCCGCGGCCACGCGCGGCTGCTCGGGGTCGATCTCCCAGGGGTGGAAGTAGAAGATCGCGGGCTCGCCGTCG
Source organism: Hydrogenophaga crocea (assembly GCF_011388215.1). Lineage (NCBI taxonomy): Bacteria > Pseudomonadati > Pseudomonadota > Betaproteobacteria > Burkholderiales > Comamonadaceae > Hydrogenophaga > Hydrogenophaga crocea. The sequence goes on along the minus strand of NZ_CP049989.1, from coordinate 1,394,525 downwards.
CGGGCGTTCACGGCCTCGATCATCCAGCGCGACAGCGCGTACGGGAACAGCCGGAAGTAGCCGCCGCCGCTCGACGGCAGGTTGCGGTTGAACATCCGCAGCGTGGTGGGCGGCACCTCGAGCAGGCCGTCGCGCACGGGGTGCGCGAAGCGCGGGGCATCGGGCATGCCGTAGTGGTCGTGCTTGACCGGGTAAATGCTGGAGCTGTAGCGGTGGCCGGTTTCGAGCAGCACGTCGAGCGCCCACAGGTTGCGCTCGCCGATCGAGAAGCTCGGGGCGCGGTAGCCGATCACGAGCTCGCCGCCGATGTCTTCGAGCAGCTGCTTGGCGCGGGTCACGTCTTCGCGGAAGCCGGCCGGGTCGAGGTCGGTCACGCGCTGGTGGCCGTAGCCGTGGCTCGCGAGTTCGTGGCCCTGCGCCACGATGCGGCGGATCAGCGCCGGGTAGCGCTCGGCCACCCAGCCCAGGGTGAAGAAGGTGGCGTGGATGCCGCGTTCGGCCAGCAGGGCCAGGATGCGGTCGACGTTGCGCTCGACGCGGCATTCGCGCTGGTCCCACTCGGTGCGTGCGATGTAGGGGGCGAAGGCCGAGACCTGGAAGTAGTCCTCGACGTCGATGGTCAACGCGTTCACGTGCCGGGTCGGCATCAGCATGGCGTGCTCTCCTGCGAAGGTGCGGTGGCGGCGGCGAGGCCGCTCAACCGGTCGTTCCGTTGCCGGCGTTGGGGGGCTGGCGCTCGTCGCGGCCCGCGGGCCGGCCCTTGCGGCTCGCGGCCACGATCTGGCGCAGCGCGTTCAGGATCTCCAGGCTCACGCGCTCCTGGCGCAGCACGCTGCGCTCGATGCGCAGCAGCCGCTCGCCGAGTTCTTCGGCATTCACCTGGGTGAGCTGCTGGTGCACCGCGTCGGCCACCGCGGGATCGATCTCGAGATCGAGCGGGTCGAGCTCGTCGGTGAGCGTGGGCAGGCGGTCGGGCGGCGGTGCCACGGCCAGGTGGCCCCAGCGCTGCGGGTCGGCCGGCGCACGGGCGGGCGCGGGCGCGTTCTCGGCCTTGTACTCGGCGAGCACCTCGCGGAAGGCTTCCAGCGACAGGTGCGTCTGCTCGGCCAGGAAGCCCTGCAGCAGCAGCCGGTCCATGAGCAGGTTGATGCGGCGCGGGATGCCGCCCGATTCTTCCTGCAGCAGCGCGTAGATCGCCGGGTCGATGCTGGGGTTGCCGCTGTAGCCCGCGCACTTGAGGCGGTGCTCCACATAACCCTGCGTGTCTTCTTCGTCCAGCGGGCCGAGGTGGCAGCGCGCGGTCACGCGCTGGCGCAGCTGCAGCATGCCCGGGCTTTGCAGGATGTCGCGGAACTCGGGCTGGCCGATCAGGAAGGTTTGCAGCAGGGCCTGGTCACCGAACTGGAAGTTCGAGAGCATGCGCAGCTCTTCAACCGCCTGCGGCTGCAGGTTCTGCGCTTCGTCCACGATCAGCAGGCAGCGCTTGCCCTGCGAGACCTGGGTGATGAAGTAGGCCTCCAGGGCCATCAGCAGGTCGGCCTTGCCGTTGCTCTTGACGCTCACGCCGAACGCCGCGCACACCAGCTTGAGCGCGTCTTCGGCGCCGAGCTGCGTGCTCACGAGCTGGGCCGCCACCACGGTGCCGTTCTCCAGGCTGTCGAGCAGGTCGCGCACGATGGTGGTCTTGCCCGCGCCCACCTCGCCGGTGATGACGATGAAGCCTTCGCCGCGCATCACGCCGTACACCAGGTACGAGCGCGCACGGCGGTGCGGCTTGCCGCTGAAGTAGAAGCGCGGGTCGGGGTTGAGCTGGAACGGCTTGCTGGTGAGGCCGTAGAAGTCTTCGTACATGGGTCAGAACCGTTGAACCAGGGCGCCCAGGATCGCGGTCTCCCGGTAGGGAAGAAGGGAATCGGTGCTGGTGTGGCGCAGCAGCACCGAGCCGGTGGTGCGGCGCGCGAGCCGTGCGCTCAGGCCCACCGAGACCGCGGTCTGGCGGCTGCTCAGCGTGCTCACCTGGCCTTCGGTCTCGCGGCGCGTCAGCGAGAAATTGAGCGCGAGCCGGGGCGTGAGGCGGTGCGCGTAGAGCACGGCCCAGCCCTGCTCGTCGAGCGTGTTGCTGAGGTCGAAGTCGTCACCGATGGCCTGCGCGTTGTTGAGCCGGCGTGCCGAGGAGCGCTCGATCAGGAAGGTGAGCACGCCGCGCTGACCGAGCAGCGCAGCGCTCAGTTGCTGGTTGCGCTGCACCGTGGCGCTGGCCGTGAGGTAACCGGGCAAGGTCGTGGAATCGCCCTGCAGGCCCAGGCGCGCGAGTTCGGCCTGCACCAGCTGCGCGCGGCGCACGGGATCGGGTTCGAGCGACTGGTAGAGGTTGTTGAACAGCTCGTTGAGCGTGGCGCCGTTGGTGTCCAGGCCAAGCTGGCCGGTGTTCAGGCTGCGCGCGTCGGTGTAGCGCAGCAGCACCCGGCGCATGCGGTACTCGAGCGCGACGTCGTGGCCGTTGCCGTAGAAGTGCTTGCTGCGCGAGGCCGCGACGCGCGCGAGCTCCACGGGGCGCCAGTCCACACCGAGGGTGTGGCTGTTGTAGCCGGTGCGCTCGGGCGTGAGCAGGTCGTTGTATTCGCGACCGCCCTGCACGAAGCCCTGCAGCGTGGGCGTGAACGCGTAGCGCAGCAGCGCGAGCGCGGTCTGGTAGGTGGTGGAGCGCCCGGCGTTGTAGTCGATCTCGTTCTGCGAGGCCGACAGCTCCCAACCCAGCCGGCCCACTTCGGCCGCGCTGCCCAGGCGCGCGTTCCAGCCGGTCTCGTCCATGTCGTAGCGGTCCGAGATCGCGGTGCGCCAGCTCTGGCGCGTGTAGCGCAGCTCGTAGTCGAGCCGGTTGTCCCAGGTGCCGCGCAGGAACGGCGAGACGCGGAAACGCTTGGTCTCCGACAGGTTCGTGGGATTGGTGCCGCCCACGGGCTGCGGGCCGAGCGCGGACACGCGTTCGTCGCCGATGTTGCCGTTGAACTCGATGAAGGCCGCCTGGTTCCAGGCGTCGAGCAGCAGGTCGCTCTGCAAGGCCTGGCGGCGCTGGTTCTCGCCCACGCCCAGCGCGGGGACCTGGCCCGACAGGCTGTAGTCGACGTTGCCCGTGAGGCGCGGCAGGTTGAATGCGGCGCTCACCCCGGCGCCGAGCTCGGTGGTGAGCTCGGCCTCGCGGTTGGTGTTGGCCAGGCGGTAGTTGTCGGAATAGGTCTGCGTGACGAACACCCGCGGCTCGATCCACAGGCGCGGCGGCGGGCCCGAGGGCCTCTCCAGCGTGGCGTCGGCCGCGCCGGCGGCGTTCGACGGTGCGGGCAGGCCCTGCGCGGCCAGCCAGGGGCTGACCGCCAGCAGGCAGGCTGCGGCGATCGCGTGCCGCAGGCCGGGCGTGGGGGAAACAGGGGTTCGCGTCACGGCGGGGTTCCTGCGGGGTTCAGGCGCTGGCCGACGAAGGCGCCGCGCTGTAGCCGTAGCCATAGCCGTAGGACGACTTGTCTTCCTTGTGCACCTGGTTGAGCACCATGAGCTTGATGGGGCAGCTCTCGATGGTCTCGAGCGCCTGGCGCACCTGGGCGCGCTGGGTGTGGCCGGCCTGCACCACGACCACGATCTGGCCCATGTGCGTGGCCAGCACGCGCGACTCGGTGGTCATGAGCAGCGGCGGCGAGTCGAACACGATCACGCGCTCGGGATAGCGGCGGCCCATCTCCTCGACCAGCGCGCTCATGGCGTCGCTGGCCAGCAGCTCGGTGGCGCGCGCGTGCGGGCGGCCGCTGGGCAGCAGCGAGAGCTTGTCGATGTTGGTGCGCAGCAGCGCCTCGGACATTTCGAGCTGCTCGCCCATGAGCAGGTCCATGAGGCCGGGGCCCGAGGGCAGGCCCAGGGTCTTCATGACCGAGGGGCGCGACACGTCGGCGTCGACCAGCAGCACCGTGTGGTCGAGCTCCATGGCGATGCTCATGGCCAGGTTCACCGCGGTGAAGGTCTTGCCCTCGCCGGGCATCGAACTCGTGACCATGATGCGGTTGCCGTTGCGCACCGGCACCGCACCCTTGCCCGTGGCATTGGCCAGCAGCGGGCGCTTGAGCACGCGGAACTGGTCGGCCGTGGGGCTTCGCTGGGCGTTCGGCGTGATGATGCCGGCCGCCGACAGCACGTCGAGGTCGAGCTCGACGACGCGCGAGGTCACCGCGGGACGCGCCGGCTCGGCGGACAGGGGGCGCGGGTGCGCGGCGTCGTGCCGCGTGTTCAGCGGCGGCAGCGGCGGCAGGTCGCTCGTGGTCGGGACCTCGGCGCCGGCTTTCCTGAGTTGCTCGAGGCGCTGGGCGGCCTTCTCGATCAGACTGGACATGGGCTCGGGTTCCGTTCAGGCAGAGGATTGATGGATGGACAGCGCCACCATGCCGATCGCCAGCAGCACGACCAGCGCCAGCACCGAGGCCACGACGCGCAGGATGCTGCGGCCTTCGCGCTGGCGCACCTGGGCGCTGCGCACCAGCGTGACGGTGCCCAGGAGCGGCAGGTCGACCGCGCCGCGCAGGCTGGCGGCGTCGAAGAACACCGGCCGCAGGTTGCTCAGCAGCAGGGTCGAGCCGATGCCGGCCGCCAGCGCCGCCAGCAGCACCACGGGCATCAGCAGCACGCGGTTGGGCGCCACGGGGCGGCGGCCCACCTGGGGCGGCTCCACCACGCGGAACTGCGCCAGCCGCGAATCGCTCTGCAGCTCGTTGCTCAGGGCCACGGTCTCGCGGCGCCCCACCAGGTCTTCGTAGTTCTTGCGGTGCACGTCGTAGTCGCGGTTGAGCTGGGCCAGCTCGGCCTCGATCTGCGGTGCGGCCTTGGCCTGCTCGCGGATGCGCGCGCCACGGCTTTCGTACTCGCCCAGGCGGGCGCGCAGCGAAGCCACCTGCACCTCGGCCGCGGCCAGGGTGCGCGACATCTCGATCACCGTGGGGTTGGCCTCGATGCCGCTGCGCTGCGTGCCGGCGGCCTGCGCCTGGCGGCGCAGTTCCTCGACCTGGCGCGCCTTCTGCTGTTCGAGTTCGGCGATCAGCTTGCGGGTGTTCTCGACGTCGGGGTGGCGGTCGGTGTAGCGCTGCAGCAGGCCATCGAGGTTGCGCTTGAGTTCGGTCAGGCGCGCATCGACCTCGGGCGTGGCGAAGCCACCGGTGTTCTGCGTGGCCGCGCGGGCCAGGTTGCGCGCCTGTTCGAGCTGTGCGCGGGCCGCTTCGCGCGCGCTCTCGGCTTCGCGCAGTTCGAGGCGGGCCTGGCTCACCTGGGTGGTGTTCTCGGCGATGCGCGCGGCCATGTCGATGTTGCCCTGCGTCTGCATGTCGATGTGGCGCAGCTTGAAGTCTTTCAGGCGCGACTCGGCCTCGCTGAGCTTGGCCTCGTAGTTGCGGATCTGCTCGTCGATGAATTCACGCGCGTTCTTCGAGTCGGCGCTGGAGGCGCCTTCGCGCGAGGCGATGAAGGCCTTCATGAGCGCGTCCACCACGTGCAGCGCGAACTGCGGGCTCTCGTCGCGCATCGAGATGGTGTAGAGGTTGTCGCGGCCGGTCGACTTGAGCTGGATGTTCTGCATCATCCGCGCCACCAGCGCGTCGCGCTGGGCCTTGGTGGCGTTGGGCACGCCGAAGTCGGTCGACTCGACGAGCTTCTCGATGGTCGGGCGGCTGATGAGCGTGCGGCCCAGCATGGCCACCTGCTGGTCCACGTCGGGCTGGATGGTGAGACCGGCCATCAGCGGGCGCAGGATGGACTGCGTGTCCACGTAGACGCGCGCGCTGGCCTCGAAGCGGTCGGGGATGAACATGACCCCCACGGTGGCCAGTGCGGCCACGAGCCAGGCCACGATCACGCCGGTGCGGCGGTACAGCCACATGCCGCGCAAGGCGTTGCCGAGTTGTTGGATGAAATCGTGCATGCGGAAACGAACCCCGGAGTGCCCAGCGGCCGGCGCAGCCGCGCCGGCCGTTCAGGTCAGAACGATCAGAACCAGCCCTGAGGAATGATCAGGATGTCGCCAGGCAGCATTTCGACGTTGGCCGAGATGTCGCCGCGCTTGACGAGGTCGTCGAGGCGCACGCTGTAGCGCTTGTTGCCTTCGGCGGCGCGCACGATGGTGGCCTTGTTGCCGTTGGCGAATTCGGTGAGGCCGCCGGACGCGATGAGCACGTCCATCACGGTCATGCGGGCGCGAAACGGCAGCGCCTGCGGCTTGGCCGCCTCGCCCACCACGCGCACCTGCTCGCCGTGCGAGCCCACGAAGTTGGTGACGATCACGGTGACGACCGGGTCGCGCACGAACTTGCCGAGCGCTTTCTCCACGTCGCGCGCGATTTCCTGCGAGGTCTTGCCCTGGGCCAGCAGCTCGTCCACCAGCGGGGCCGAGACCTTGCCGTCGGGGCGCACCGGCACCACGGCCGACAGCTCGGGGTTGCGCCAGACGTTGATGGACAGGGTGTCACCCGGCCCGACGAGGTAGTTGTAGCCGGCGCTGCTCGCGGCCTGCACCGGAGCCGGCGGATAGCTCCCCGTGGAAGCACATCCGGCCAGCACGGCGGCGGCGGCAAAAGCGCCCATCCAGACCATCGCGCGAGAACCAACGGACGTATGTTTTTGCATGCTCGTCACCTCCAACCGGGGAGTAAATGTTAATAAAAGTTAACAACTTGGAAACTATACCTGAAGGTACTCCTTACCCGCATGTCTCCCGGCCCCTGTGCATCGCCCATAGGGGGGACAGGCATGCATTACTGCACACGAGAGCCGATTCGTCGACGCGAACGGTCGGCCCGACGGATTGGCGGCGGCAGTGCCAATACCGGTGGTGGGTACCCATGTCCAACGCCGGCCCGGGGAGGTCGGGGCGACGCATAAAATCCGGGTTTTCCTCCAACCCAGCCAAGCTCCATGTCCCTCTTTTCCGCCGTTGAAATGGCCCCGCGCGACCCGATCCTGGGTCTGAACGAGCAATTTGCCGCCGATACCAACCCCAACAAGGTCAACCTCGGTGTCGGGGTGTACTTCGACGAGAACGGAAAGCTGCCGCTGCTGCAGTGCGTGCAGCAGGCCGAGAAGGCCATGATGGACAAGCCCGCCGCGCGCGGCTACCTGCCCATCGACGGCATCGCCGCCTACGACAACGCGGTCAAGGGCCTGGTGTTCGGCGCCGACAGCGAGCCCGTGAAGGCCGGCCGCGTGGCCACGGTGCAGGCCCTGGGCGGCACCGGCGGCCTCAAGATCGGCGCCGACTTCCTCAAGCGGCTGAACCCCAAGGCCAAGGTGCTGATCAGCGACCCGAGCTGGGAAAACCACCGCGCGCTGTTCACCAACGCGGGCTTCGAGGTCGGCACCTATGCGTACTACGACGCGGCCAAACGCGGCGTGAACTTCGAGGGCATGCTGGCCAGCCTGCGCGCGGCCGAGGCCGGCACCATCGTGGTGCTGCACGCCTGCTGCCACAACCCCACGGGCTACGACATCACCCCCGCGCAGTGGGACCAGGTGGTGGCGGTGGTGAAAGAGCGTGGTCTCACCGCGTTCCTCGACATGGCCTACCAGGGCTTCGGCCACGGCATCGCCGAGGACGGCGCGGTGATCGGCAAGTTCGTGGCCGCCGGCCTGCTGTTCCTGGTGTCCACCTCGTTCTCCAAGAGCTTCAGCCTCTACGGCGAGCGCGTGGGCGGGCTCTCGGTGCTGTGCGCCGACAAGGCCGAGGCCGACCGCGTGCTGTCGCAGCTCAAGATCGTGATCCGCACCAACTACTCCAACCCGCCCACGCACGGCGGCGCGGTGGTGGCCGCGGTGCTCAACAACCCCGAGCTGCGCGCGCTCTGGGAGAAGGAGCTGGGCGAGATGCGCGTGCGCATCAAGGCCATGCGCCAGAAGCTGGTCGATGGCCTCAAGGCCGCGGGCGTGAAGCAGGACATGGGCTTCATCACCGACCAGATCGGCATGTTCAGCTACTCGGGCCTGAGCAAGGACCAGATGGTGCGCCTGCGCACCGAGTTCGGCGTGTACGGCACCGACACCGGTCGCATGTGCGTGGCCGCGCTCAACGGCAAGAACATCGACCACGTCTGCAAGTCGATCGCCGCGGTGCTCTGAGCCGCGCGCACCCGCAGCAAAAGGGCCACCTCTGGGTGGCCTTTTTGCTTGGGCCCTGTGCCCGGGCTCAGCCCCAGACCATCGATCGCATCGAGATCGACGCGGCCTGGAAGCCCTCGTTGAAGAAGCGCACCGCCTCGCCGGGCTCGGCCGCCCCCGCCGCGTAGAGCAGCGGCAGGTAGTGGTCGTGGCTCGGGTGCGACAGCCGGGCGCTGTCGCCCCATTGCTGAAAACCGGCCAGTCGCTCGGGGTCGCCCGCGGCCACGGCCTCGGCCACGCGCTGATCGAAATCGATCGCCCAGTCGTAGGCCTGGTCATCGGGCGCCTGGCGCTGCAGCGCGCGCAGGTTGTGCACGGTGTTGCCGCTGGCCACGATCAGCACGCCCTGCGCGCGCAGCGCACGCAGCCCGCGGCCCAGGGCCAGGTGTTCGGCCGGCGGGCGGCCATAGTCCATGCTCAGCTGCACCACGGGGATGTCGGCCTCGGGGAACATGGGCTTGAGCACCGACCAGGCGCCGTGGTCCAGCCCCCATTCCCCCATGTCCAGGCCCAGCGGCGCGCCATCGGGCTGGCGCACCGCGGCCGCGATCTCGCGCGCCCGCTCGGGCGCACCGGGTGCGGGGTACTGCTGGTCGAACAGGGCTTGCGGGAAGCCGCCGAAATCGTGGATGGTGCGCGGTTGCGCCATGGCCGTGAGCCACCAGCCCTCGGTGAGCCAGTGCGCCGACACGCACAGGATCAGCCGGATCGGCAGACCGCGCGCGCGCAGCTCGGGCCCCAGCGCCTGCCATTGGCGGCGCCAGCGGTTGTCGCCAATGGCGTTCAGGGGGCTGCCGTGGCCGACGAACAGCACCGGCAGGCGATCGGGGGTGGTCATGGGGCCGATTGTGCGGCCCGGGTGTTCGCGAACGCGACAGTTGGGGCCATTTCCTGCGTGTTCTCCCTCACATGAGGGGCACTCCTTCCTGCTACATTGCACCGCAACATAAGCCCTCGCCCACGCCATGCTGTACCAGTTCTACGAAACGCAGCGCTCGATGATGGAGCCCTTCGCCGACCTCGCCGAAGTCGCATCGCGCCTGTTCACCAACCCGGTGCTGCCCTTCGCGCAACTGCCCATGGCACAGCGCATCTCGGCCGCCTACGACCTGATGCACCGGCTCGGCAAGGATTACGAAAAGCCCGAGTTCAACATCCGCACGGTGCGCGTGAACGGCGTGGAAGTGCCGATCCACGAGCAGGTGGAGGTGGACCTGCCGTTCTGCGAACTGCGCCGCTTCAAGCGCTTCACCGACGACCCGGCCACGCTCACCACGCTCAAGTCGCAGCCCGTGGTGCTGGTGGTGGCGCCGCTGTCCGGCCACTACGCCACGCTGTTGCGCGACACCGTGCGCACGCTGCTGCAGGACCACAAGGTCTGCATCACCGACTGGAAGAACGCGCGCCTGGTGCCCATGTCCGACGGTGAATTCCACCTCGACGACTACGTGAACTACGTGCAGCGCTTCATCCGCCACCTGCAGGGCATCTATGGCAACTGCCACGTGATGAGCGTGTGCCAGCCCACGGTGCCGGTGCTCGCGGCGGTCTCGCTCATGGCCAGCCGCGGCGAGAAGCTGCCGCTGTCCATGACCATGATGGGCGGCCCCATCGATGCGCGCAAATCGCCCACGGCGGTGAACAACCTGGCCATGCAGCGCAGCTTCGAGTGGTTCGAGAACAACGTGATCTACCGCGTGCCCGACAAATTCCCCGGCGCGGGCCGCCGCGTGTACCCGGGCTTCCTGCAGCACACGGGCTTCGTGGCCATGAACCCCGACCGCCACGCCAAGAGCCACTACGACTACTTCCAGGACCTGGTCAAGGGCGACAACGACAGCGTCGAGGCGCACCGCAAGTTCTACGACGAGTACAACGCCGTGCTCGACATGGACGCCGACTACTACCTGGAGACCATCCGCACGGTGTTCCAGGAGTTCCAGCTGGTCCACGGCACCTGGCACGTGAAGAACGAACAGGGCCAGGCCGAACGCGTGCGGCCGCAGGACATCCGCGGCATCGGCCTGCTCACGGTCGAGGGCGAGCTCGACGACATCTCGGGCTCGGGCCAGACCGCGGCCGCGCATGAGCTGTGCACCGGCATCCCGCCCACCCACAGCCGCCACTACGAGGCCAAGGGCGCGGGCCACTATGGCATCTTCAGCGGCCGCCGCTGGCGCGAGATGGTCTATCCCGTGGTGAAATCCTTCATCGCCGAACACGAGCGCGGCCAGGCCGCCCCTGCGGCCAAGCCGGCCCGCAAGACGGCCGCCGCCAAGAAGGCCGCTGCGCCGCGCAAGGCCACGGCCCCGAGCCCGGCCGCCGCGCCGCGCGCGCGCCGCACCACCGCCAAAGCCTGACCCCTCGCGGGGCGGGCGCCCCGCCGACATGAACGAACTCGCCCGCCGCATCGACCAGGCCCTGCCCCAGACACAGTGCCAGCGCTGCGGCTACCCCGACTGCGCGCGTTATGCCCAGGCCATCGCCGACGGCGAGGCCGGCATCAACCAGTGCCCGCCCGGTGGCCAGGAAGGCGTGCAGCGCCTGGCCGCGCTCACCGGCCGCCCCGCCCTGCCCCTGGACCCGAAATTCGGCATCGAAGGCCCGGTGACGGTGGCCGTGATCGACGAAGCCTGGTGCATCGGCTGCACGCTGTGCATCAAGGCCTGCCCCACCGACGCCATCGTGGGCGCGAACAAGCGCATGCACACCGTGATCGAGCCGGTTTGCACGGGCTGCGAGCTCTGCATCCCGGTGTGCCCCGTCGACTGCATTTCGCTCGACAACGTGAGCGGCGAGCGCACCGGCTGGGCCGGTTGGTCGCCGGCGCAGGCGGCCATGGGACGCGAGCGTTACCTGGCGCGCCAGCAGCGCGTGGCGCGCGAGGCCGCCGAACACGCGCAGCGCCTGGAACACAAGGCCGAGGCCAAGCTGGCCGACCTGGCCGCGGCGTCGACGCTGACCGAGCCCGGGGCGCTCGATCGCAAGCGCGCGGTGATCGAAGCCGCACTGGCCCGCGCCCGGGCCAAGCGCCAGGCCCCGCCCGGCTGAACGAACGCGCTCAGGCGCGCGCGGCCGCGGTCTTGTAGACGCCGCAGCCCACGTAGAGCGCGTCGACCTTCACCACGTAGGACATCTTGGCCTGCACCGCGCCGCTGGTGGGGTTGACGATGTCGTACTCGACCCAGCCCGGCCCTTCTTCGGCCTGCGCCACGATGGCCGCGAGCAACGCCTGGCCATCGATGCCCGCGATGTCCTGCACCCGGCTGCCCACCTTCTCGGGCTTGCCGCCGAAGGCGCGGTAGACGCCGGTGCTGTCGAGCGCGAACACGTACATGTCGCGGTCGTGGAAAGCCTGCGACGGGTCGGTGAGGTCGCGCACGAAGGCGTCGGGCGTGCTCTGTCGGCGGTGCGCGAGCGCACGATCGACCAGCGCCATGGCCTCTTCGGCCGTGCCCTGCTGCAGCTTGAAGCTCGAGACCGCGCGCGCCAGGTGCGCGGCGCGGCGCTCCAGCAGGTCGGCCTGCTGCACGGCGCGCTCCACCATCTGCGCGTTGTGCTGGGTGATCTGGTCGAGCTGGTGCACCGCGGTGCTGATTTCGCTCAGGCCCGTGCTCTGCTCGGCGCTCGAGGCCGAGATCAGCGACATGTTGCTGGCCACGCCGCGCACGCCGTCGACGATCTGGTCGATGCTCTGGCCGGCCGCGCGGATCTGCGACACGCCGGTCTCGACCTGGCTGCGCGAGGCCTCGATCAGGCCGCGGATCTGGCGCGCCGATTCGGCCGAGCGCTGCGCGAGGCCTCGCACCTCGCTGGCCACCACGGCAAAGCCGCGGCCCTGCTCGCCTGCGCGCGCGGCTTCCACCGCGGCGTTGAGCGCGAGGATGTTGGTCTGGAACGCGAGGCTGTCGATCACGCCGATGATCTCGTTCATCTGGGCCGCGCGCTTCTGGATGCCTTCGACGGTCACCACCGCCTGGCCCATGGAGCCCGCGCCGTGTTCGGCCGCATCGCGCAGCTGGGCCGCGCGGCGGTCGGACTCGCCCGCGGTCTGCGCGTTCTGTGCCACCGTGCCGGTGAGCTGCTGCACGCTGGCCGCGGTCTGTTCGAGGTTGGCGGCCTGCTGTTCGGTGCGGTCGGCGAGCTCGCGGTTGCCGCTGGCCAGGCTCTGGCCCGCATGCGCCACCAGCGCCGAGTTGCTGCGCACCTCGGCCACCATGGCCGACAGGCTGCTCACCATGCGGTCGAGCAGCCGCGCCAGCTCGGCCAGCTCGTCCCTGCCCTCGGCGCGGATGCCGGTGCGCAGGTTGCCGGCGGCCACCTCGCCCATCACGGCGACCACGCGCTGGAACTCGCTTGCAAACGCGCTGTGGAAGGCCGCCAGGGCATAGACCAGCAGCAGCGTGCCGGCGATGTCCACCGGCCACAGCGGCCAGCCGGGCGCGAGCCAGAGGATCAGGCCGTTGGCGGCCAGCGGCCAGAGCGCCGCGATCGCCAGCAGCGTGAGCTTGCCGCCCAGCGCAAAGCGGCGCATCAGCGCCACGCCGGGGCGCATCAGGGGGTTCGGGGTCGCCATGGGTGTCAGCACTCCTGCAGCGGTGTGGTGCGGGGGCCCGGCGGGCTCGCCGGACGGAAGTGCTGACAGCTTAGGCAGCGCGACGGGCGGCAAAACCCCGAACAGCGCCGGCAAATGGCCCTTGTTCGCGCGCGCTCAGGCCGGCCGGGCCTGCAGCGCGGCGAAGGCCTTGACCACCTCGGGCGGGGCCTGCACGAGCTCGATCAGCACGCCCTCGCCCGCGATCGGGAATTCCTCGTTCGCCTTGGGGTGCAGGAAGGTGATGTCGAAGCCCGCCGCGCCTTTGCGGATGCCGCCCGGCGCAAAGCGCACGCCCTGCTGCGTGAGCCATGCCACCGCCACCGGCAGGTCGTCGATCCACAGGCCGATGTGGTTGAGCGGCGTGGTGTGCACCGCGGGCTTCTTCTCGGGGTCCAGCGGCTGCATCAGGTCGACCTCGACCTTGAACGGACCGCTGCCGATCGCGCAGATGTCTTCGTCGACGTTCTCGCGCTCGCTGCGGAAGGTGCCGGTGACTTCGAGGCCGAGCATGTCGACCCAGAGTTTCTGCAGGCGCAGCTTGTCGGGGCCGCCGATGGCGATCTGCTGCACGCCGAGCACGCGGAAGGGCCGTTGCGTCGTCGTCATGGCCGGCCTCACTCGAACTCGACGATGGGCTGGTCCACCGCCAGCGAATCGCCCTGCTTGGCGACCACCTTGGCCACCACGCCGTCGGCCGAGGCGAACAGCACGTTCTCCATCTTCATGGCCTCGATCACGGCCACGCGTTCGCCGGCCTGCACCTTCTGACCCGGCTGCACGGCCACCTGCACCAGCAGGCCGGGCATGGGCGAGAGCACGTATTTGCTCATGTCGGGCGGCGCCTTGAAGGGCATGAGCGCGTGCAGCTCGGCCATGCGCGGCGACACCACCATGGCCTCGATGCGCGTGCCGTTGTGCTGCACCACGAGCGCGAGCGGGTTGCACGGCGTGCCGCGTTCGAGCTGCGCGGTGAAGGCGCGGTCGTTGCACTGGCCGGTGATCACCACGTCGTTGAGGCGCGAGGGGCTGTGGATGGCGTAGCGCTGGCCCGCCACCGTGACCACCGCGGCGCCGATCTGCCCCACCACCTCGTCCACGTGCACCGGCACCTGGCGGTGCTGGCCGGCCTTGTCGAGCACGATCACGGTGTAGTCGTGGCCCACCTTCACGCCGTAGCCGGGCAGCTGGCCGCTCAGGCCGGCCGCGCGCTCGCGGCTCTTGCGGCGCACGAAGGCCGCGAGCGCCACGAGGAAGTCGGGGTCGTCGTGCGGCACGTCCTCGGCGCGAAAGCCCTGGCCGTAGTGCTCGGCGATGAAGCCGGTGTTGAAGTCGCCCTTGACGAACTTGGGGTGCGCGAGCAGCGCGGCCTGGAACGGGATGTTGCTCTGCACGCCGCGGATCACGAAGCCGTTGAGCGCCTCGCGCATCTTGGCGATGGCGTCGTTGCGGTCTTTGCCGTGCACGATGAGCTTGGCGATCATCGAGTCGTAGTACATGGGGATCTCGCCGCCGTCCTGCACGCCGGTGTCCACACGCACGCCCTGCAGGTGCTGCGTGTCGGCCTGCCACATGGTCTGCGGCGGCGCGATGAAGCGCACCAGACGGCCCGTGCTGGGCAGGAAGTTGCGGAACGGGTCTTCGGCATTGATGCGGCACTCGATGGCCCAGCCCTCGCGCTTGACGTCGGCCTGGGCCAGCGGCAGCTTCTCGCCCGCGGCCACGCGGATCATCAGCTCCACTAGGTCGAGGCCGGTGATGCACTCCGTCACCGGGTGCTCGACCTGCAGGCGCGTGTTCATCTCGAGGAAATAGAAGTCCTGGTCCTTGCCGACCACGAACTCCACCGTGCCCGCGCTCTGGTACTTCACGGCCTTGGCCAGGGCCACGGCCTGCTCGCCCATGGCCTTGCGCGTGGCCTCGCTGATGAAGGGCGACGGCGCCTCTTCGATCACCTTCTGGTGGCGGCGCTGGATCGAGCACTCGCGCTCGTTGAGGTAAATCACGTTGCCGTGCGCATCGCCCAGCACCTGGATCTCGATGTGGCGCGGCTCCTGGACGAATTTCTCCATGAACACGCGGTCGTCGCCGAAGCTGTTGCGCGCCTCGTTGCGGCAGCTCGAAAAGCCCTCGTGGCATTCCTTGTCGTTGAAGGCCACGCGCAGGCCCTTGCCGCCGCCGCCCGCGCTGGCCTTGATCATCACGGGGTAGCCGATCTTCTGCGCGATGGCCACCGCCTCTTCAGGCGACTGGATGGGTTCGTTGTGGCCCGGGATGGTGCTGACCTTGGCCTCGTTCGCGAGCTTCTTGGACGCGATCTTGTCGCCCATAGCCGCAATGGAGTAATGCTTGGGCCCGATGAAGACCAGGCCGGCCTCTTCGACCTTGCGCGCGAAGTCTTCGTTCTCCGACAGGAATCCGTAGCCCGGGTGGATGGCCTCGGCGCCCTTCTCCTTCGCGGCCGCGATGATGGCGTCGCCGAGCAGGTAGCTCTCGCGCGAGGGCGGCGGGCCCAGGCGCACCGCCTCGTCGGCGAGCTGCACGTGGCGCGCTTCCTTGTCGGCGTCGGAGTACACCGCCACGGTGGCGATGCCCAGCTTGCGGGCGGTGGCGATCACGCGGCAGGCGATTTCGCCGCGGTTGGCGATCAGGATCTTCTTGAACATGTTCTTTTCTCCTCGGGCCGTCACAGCGGGATGTTGCCGTGCTTGCGCCACGGGTTCTCGAGCTTCTTGTCCTTGAGCATCACGAGCGAGCGCGCGATGCGCTTGCGCGTCTCGTGCGGCAGGATCACGTCGTCGATGAAGCCGCGCGCGCCGGCCACGAAGGGGTTGGCGAAGCGGGCCTTGTACTCGGCCTCGCGCTGCGCGAGCTTGGCCGGGTCTTTCTTCTCCTCGCGGAAGATGATCTCCACCGCGCCCTTGGCGCCCATCACCGCGATCTCGGCGTTGGGCCAGGCGAAGTTCACATCGCCGCGCAGGTGCTTGGAGGCCATCACGTCGTAGGCGCCGCCGTAGGCCTTGCGCGTGATCACGGTGATCTTGGGCACGGTGCACTCGGCGTAGGCGTAGAGCAGCTTGGCGCCGTGCTTGATGATGCCGCCGTACTCCTGCGAGGTGCCGGGCATGAAGCCGGGCACGTCCACGAAGGTCACCACGGGGATGTTGAAGCAGTCGCAAAAGCGCACGAAGCGGGCGGCCTTGATGGAGCTCTTGATGTCCAGGCAGCCCGCGAGCACCAGCGGCTGGTTGGCCACGATGCCCACGGTCTGGCCGTCGACGCGTGCGAAGCCGATCAGGATGTTCTTGGCGTACTCGGGCTGCAGTTCGAAGAAGTCACCGTCGTCCACGATCTTGAGGATCAGCTCCTTCATGTCGTAGGGCTTGTTCGGGTTCTCGGGCACCAGCGTGTCCAGGCTCAGCTCCATGCGGTCGATGGGGTCGCCGCTGGGGCGCACGGGCGCCTTCTCGCGGTTGTTGAGCGGCAGGTAGTTGAACAGGCGGCGCAGCATGAGCAGCGCTTCCACGTCGTTGTCGAAGGCCAGATCGGCCACGCCGCTCTTGGTGGTGTGGGTGATGGCGCCGCCCAGTTCTTCGGCCGTCACCTCTTCGTGGGTCACGGTCTTCACCACCTCGGGGCCGGTCACGAACATGTAGGAGCTGTCCTTGACCATGAAGATGAAGTCGGTCATGGCCGGCGAGTACACGGCGCCGCCCGCGCTCGGCCCCATGATCATGCTGATCTGCGGCACCACGCCGCTGGCCATCACGTTGCGTTGGAACACCTCGGCGTAACCGCCGAGCGAGGCCACGCCCTCCTGGATGCGCGCGCCGCCCGAGTCGTTCAGGCCGATCACCGGCGCGCCGACCTTCATGGCCTGGTCCATCACCTTGCAGATCTTCTCGGCGTGGGCCTCGGAGAGCGCGCCGCCGAAGACGGTGAAGTCCTGGCTGAAGACGAACACCAGGCGGCCGTTGATCATGCCGTAGCCGGTGACCACGCCGTCGCCGGGGATCTTGTTGTCCTGCATGCCGAAGTCGGTGCAGCGGTGCTCCACGAACATGTCCCACTCTTCGAAGGTGCCTTCGTCGAGCAGCACCTCCAGGCGTTCGCGCGCCGTGAGCTTGCCCTTGGCGTGCTGGGCTTCGATGCGCTTTTCGCCCCCGCCCAGGCGGGCGCGGGCGCGCTTGTCTTCGAGTTGTTGCAGGATGTCTTGCATGGTGCTTCTCCGGAGGAATCAGTCGAACAGCGCGAGCAACTGCCGCGCCGCGGTGCTCGCGGGCAGCTGCCCGGCGAGCACTTGGGTGGTGGTGGCTGCGAGCGCGGCGCGCACCGCGGGGTGCTCGCGAAAGCGCTGCTTCAGGCCGGCGTCGATGCGCTCCCACATCCAGGCGCGGGCCTGGCGCTGGCGGCGCGCGGCGAGCTCGCCGTTGGCCGTCTGCAGGGTGCGAAAGCGTTCGATTTCGTCCCAGAAAGCGGTAATGCCCTGGGCCTTGAGCGCGCTCAGCTGCATCACGGTGGGGTGCCAGTGCGCCGTGTCGTGCGCCGCGTGTTCGGGCCGCCCGTGCTGGCCCAGCAGGCGCAGCGACGAGGTGATCATGGCGCGCGCGCGGGTCGCGGCGTCGGGGTCGATGTCGGCCTTGTTGATGACCACCAGGTCGGCGATCTCCATCACGCCCTTCTTGATCGCCTGCAGGTCGTCGCCCGCGTTGGGCAACTGCAGCAGCACGAAGCAGTCGGTCATGGCGGCCACCGCGGTCTCGCTCTGGCCCACGCCCACGGTCTCGACGATCACCACGTCGAAGCCCGCGGCCTCGCAGACCAGCAGGGCCTCGCGCGTTTTTTCGGCCACGCCGCCCAGCGTGCCGCCGCTCGGGCTGGGGCGGATGAAGGCGCGCTCGTGCACCGAGAGCTGCTCCATGCGCGTTTTGTCGCCCAGGATGGAGCCGCCCGAGACCGTGCTCGAGGGGTCGATGGTGAGCACCGCCACGCGGTGCCCCTGCGCGATAAGGTGCAGGCCCAGGGCCTCGATGAAGGTGCTCTTGCCCACGCCGGGTACGCCCGACAGGCCCATGCGAAAGGCCTTGCCCGTTTGCGGCAGCAGCGCGGTGAGCAGCGCATCGCCCTGCGCGCGGTGGTCGGCGCGCGTCGATTCGAGCAGCGTGATGGCCTTGGCCATGGCGCGGCGCTGCGCCATGCCCTGGCCGTGCACGATGCCGTCGAACAGCGCGTGCGGCGTCACGGCCAGGCTCAAGCGACGGCCTTCTTGATCTGCTCCAGCACGTCCTTGGCGCTGGCGGGAATGGGCGTGCCCGGGCCGTAGATGCCCTTGACGCCGGCCTCGTAGAGGAAGTCGTAGTCCTGGCGCGGAATCACGCCGCCCACGAAGACGATGATGTCGTCGGCGCCCTGCTTCTTGAGTTCGGCGATGATGGCCGGCACCAGCGTCTTGTGGCCGGCGGCCAGCGTGCTCACGCCCACGGCGTGCACGTCGTTCTCGATCGCCTGGCGGGCGCATTCCTCGGGGGTCTGGAACAGCGGGCCCATGTCGACGTCGAAGCCGAGGTCGGCGAAGGCCGTGGCCACCACCTTGGCGCCGCGGTCGTGGCCGTCCTGGCCGAGCTTGGAGATCATCACGCGCGGGCGGCGGCCGTGCTGCTCGCCAAAGGCCGCGATCTCCTGCTGCAGTTGCGCCCAACCCTCGGCGCTGTCGTAGGCGGCGGCGTACACGCCGGTCACCTTCTGGGTGTCGGCGCGGTGGCGGCCGAAGGCTTTTTCGAGGGCATCGCTGACTTCTCCCACGGTGGCGCGCAGGCGCATGGCGCGGATGGACAGGTCGAGCAGGTTGCCCTGCCCGCTTTCGGCGGCCGCGGTCAGCGCGTCGAGCGCGGCCCGAACGGCGGCGCCGTCGCGCGTGGCGCGGATCTGCTGCAGGCGTGCCACCTGCTGCTCACGCACCTTCACGTTGTCGATGTCGAGGATCTCGACCGGGTCTTCGTTCTTGAGCTTGTACTTGTTGACGCCGACGATGACGTCCTTGCCCGAGTCGATGCGGGCCTGCTTCTCGGCCGCGGCGGCCTCGATCTTGAGCTTGGCCCAGCCGCTGTCCACGGCCTTGGTCATGCCGCCCATGGCGTCGACCTCTTCGATGATGGCCCACGCCGCGTCGGCCATCTGCTGCGTGAGCGTTTCCATCATGTACGAGCCGGCCCAGGGGTCGACCACGTTCGTGATGTGCGTCTCCTCTTGAATGATGAGCTGCGTGTTGCGCGCGATGCGCGCGCTGAACTCGGTGGGCAGCGCGATGGCTTCGTCGAGCGCGTTGGTGTGCAGGCTCTGCGTGCCGCCGAACACCGCGGCCATGGCCTCGATGGTGGTGCGCACCACGTTGTTGTACGGGTCCTGCTCGGTGAGGCTCCAGCCCGAGGTCTGGCTGTGCGTGCGCAGCATCAGGCTCTTGGGGTTCTTCGCGCCGAAGCCCTTCATGATGCGGCACCACAGCAGGCGGGCCGCGCGCATCTTGGCGATCTCCAGGTAGAAGTTCATGCCCACCGCCCAGAAGAACGAGAGGCGGCCCGCGAAGGCGTCCACGTCCAGGCCCTTGGCCATCGCGGTCTTCACGTACTCCTTGCCGTCGGCCAGGGTGAAGGCGAGCTCGAGCGCCTGGTTGGCCCCGGCCTCCTGCATGTGGTAGCCCGAGATGCTGATCGAGTTGAACTTGGGCATGTGGCCCGCGGTGTACTCGATGATGTCGCCGATGATCCGCATGCTCGGCTCGGGCGGATAGATGTAGGTGTTGCGGACCATGAACTCCTTGAGGATGTCGTTCTGGATGGTCCCGCTGAGCTGGTCCTGCGCCACGCCCTGCTCTTCGGCCGCGATCACGTAGCCCGCGAGCACCGGCAGCACGGCGCCGTTCATGGTCATGGACACGCTGACCTTGTCGAGCGGAATGCCGTCGAACAGGATCTTCATGTCCTCCACGCTGTCGATGGCCACGCCGGCCTTGCCAACGTCGCCGGTGACGCGCGGGTGGTCGCTGTCGTAGCCGCGGTGGGTGGCGAGGTCGAAGGCCACCGACACGCCCTGCCCGCCGGCGGCCAGGGCCTTGCGGTAGAAGGCGTTCGATTCTTCGGCGGTGGAGAAGCCCGCGTACTGGCGGATCGTCCAGGGCCGCACCGCGTACATGGTGGCCTGCGGGCCGCGGATGAAGGGCTCGAAGCCGGGCAGCGTGTCGGTGTACGGCAGGTCTTTCAGGTCGGCCGCGGTGTAGAGCGGCTTGACCGCGATGCCGTCGGGCGTGGTCCAGGTCAGCGCGTCGAGGTTGCCGCCAGGGGCGGACTTGGCGGCGGCCTGGGTCCAGTCGGTCAGCGTGGCGCGCTTGAAGGCATCGGAGGGTTGGCTCATGGCAGTGGCAAAGGCAATGGGCAGGGTGGCCGGGAGGTCCGGCGCAATGGCCGCGAGTCTACATCATTCATAATTATTGATGCAGAATTTCTGTCCGCGTAGAATGCGCGCCTGCATGGACACCGCCACCGCCCCCTCCTCCGCGGCCTCGCTGGCCCCGCGCGCCCTCTACGAAGAGGTGGCCGAGCTGCTGCGCCAGCGCATTTTCCGCCGCGAGCTCGAGCCCGGCAGCTGGATCGACGAACTCAAGATCGCCGACGAATACGGCATCAGCCGCACACCCCTGCGCGAGGCGCTCAAGGTGCTGGCCGCCGAAGGCCTGGTGACCATGAAGGTGCGCCGCGGCGCCTACGTGACCGAAGTGTCCGAGAAGGACCTGCGCGACGTCTACCACCTGCTGTCGCTGCTCGAGGCCGACGCCGCGGGCGAGGTGGCGGCGCACGCCCCGGCCTCGGCCATCGCCGAGCTCGCGGCGCTGCACCAGGAACTGGAAACCGCCCAGGCCGAACGCGACCGCTTCTTCGCGGTCAACGAGCGCTTTCACCTGCGGCTGCTGGAGCTGGCCGACAACCGCTGGCGGCTGCAGATGGTGAGCGACCTGCGCAAGGTCATGAAGCTCAACCGCCACCACTCGCTGTTCAAGACCGGTCGCATCGAAGAATCGCTGGCCGAGCACCGGGCCATCCTGGCCGCCCTGCAGGCCCGCGACGGCGCCCTCACGGTGCAGCGCATGCGCGAGCACTTCGCCAGCGGCCTCGAGGCCGCCACCTAGGCCGGCAAGGCTTCCGGCTCGTCGCTCACGTGCGCCTGGGCCATGGCCCACACCTCGCGCGGCGGCAGCGGCTTGAGGCGGTGGTCGCTCCACACCTGGCGCCACTTGCGCGCGCCGCGCAGACCGTGGCGCAGGCCCAGCATGTGCCGCGCGATCGCGTACCAGGGGCAGCCGTCTTCGGCGTGGGCGCGCTCCATGTAGCGCACCATCTGGTCTTCCACCCATTCGCGCGTGACGGTGCTCGGCGCGTCGCCGTAGAAAGCCTCGTCCCAGGTGGTGAGCAGCCAGGGGTGGTGGTAGGCCTCGCGCCCCAGCATCACGCCGTCCACGTGCTGCAGGTGCTCGGCGATCTGCGCATTGGTGGTGATGCCGCCGTTGACCGCGATCGTGAGCCGCGGAAAGTCGCGCTTGAGCCGGTGCGCGAGCTCGTAGCGCAGCGGCGGGATCTCGCGGTTCTCTTTGGGGCTCAGGCCCTGCAGCCAGGCGTTGCGTGCGTGCACGATGAACACCTCGCAGCCGGCCTCGGCCACGGTGCCCACGAAGTCGCGCACGAATTCGTAGCTCTCGGTCTTGTCGATGCCGATGCGGTGCTTGACCGTGACAGGGAGTGACACCGCGTCCTTCATCGCCTTCACGCCATCGGCCACGGTCTGCGGCTCGGCCATCAGGCAGGCGCCGAAGGCGCCGCGCTGCACACGCTCGCTCGGGCAGCCGCAGTTGAGGTTGATCTCGTCGTAGCCCCAGTCCTCGCCCATCTTCGCGGCGCGGGCCAGGTCGTCGGGCTCGCTGCCCCCGAGCTGCAGCGCCACCGGGTGTTCCTCGGCATTGAAGCGCAGGTGGCGCTGCACGCTGCCGTGCATCAGCGCGCCCGTGGTCACCATCTCGGTGTACAGCAGGGTGTGCTTCGTGAGCAGGCGGTGCAGGTAACGGCAGTGACGGTCCGTCCAGTCCATCATCGGCGCGACGGACAGGCGCCAGGGGGACGGCGAGGCGGGCAAAGACATGGCCGGATTATCCCAGCCGGGCGCCTCAGCAGCGCGCGATCAGCCGCGCCGGGTTCACCAGCACCTTCACCACGCCCGGTGGCAGGCTTTCCTTCACCGCGAAAGCGGCGTCGGCCGTGTCGCGCAGCACCGGCTCGCCCAGCGGCATGCCGTGCCGGCCCACGAGCGCGAACACCTTGGGCGTGTTGGCCTTCTCGCCGCGGCGCATCACCACGCCCATCTCGTCGTTGACCAGCCGCACGAAGCTGCCCGGCGGGTAGAAGCCCACGCACTTCACGAAGTGCGCGCCCAGCGGGTCGAGGCCGCGCTGCGCGCCCATGTAGAGCTCGCGCGCCACCTGCTGCGAGAGCTGCGCGCCGCGGCTCTTGCGCGGGCTGATGCAGGCCACGTAGACGTCGGCCATCTGCAGCAGGCGGTGCGTGATGCGGTCGATGCGCTGGCCCGTGGGGTAGCCGGTGCCATCGGGGCGTTCGTGGTGCTGGGCCACCAGGCGCAGCCATTCGGCGTCGCTCGCGCCGGCCTCGCGCAGCAGGGTCACGCCGCGCTGCGGGTGTTCGCGCACCGTCTTGCGCTGCGGCGTCGTGAGCGGGCCGGCCTGGCGCGCCATTTCGTCGTGCTCACGCGTCATGCCCACGTTCATGGTGAGCGCGGCCAGGATCACGGCGCGCCGCTGCGTGTCGTCGAGCCCGGCCAGCGGCGCCACCAGCGCGCACAGGCAGGCCGACAGCAAGGCATGGGTGGCGCTGTAGGTCACGGCCGGGTCGAACAGCATCTGCACCAGCACCAGCAGGCTGTTGTCGGGCTGCTCCTGCCACAGCAGCTCGCCGCTGGCCTGCACCTTGTGCAGGCGCTCGAGAAAGTGGTGGGCGTTCGGCCCCTGCAGCAGCAGGGTCGAAAGCGACGCGTGCAGATCGGCCCAGGCCTCGGTCACGGGCTGGTCCTCGCGCGCAGACGGCGCCTCGGCCGACACGCCCATCACGTTCACCTGGGCGATGCGGCTCAGCGAGACGTTGCTGCGCACCATGCGGTCCAGCGCGGTGGTGTAGCCGTAGCTGGCGCTTTGCCAGTCGCTTGCGAGCACGAGCGGCCCGTGGAGCATCAGCGTGCTGCGGTGCTGCTCCGAGGTGATGGTCTCGCCCTTGCGAAGCAGCAACACGCCCTTGGGGTCCCAGATGTTCACGGGAACGGGCTGGTTGAGCGCGATCGAGTCGAGGGGCAATGGCCGGTACATACCGGCACTGTAGGCAGGAGGGCGCAGGCCAAACGCCGGAATACCGGCACCAAAAGGCCGCAAAACGCAGCGAAACCGGGCCGCAATGGGCGCGCTGGAACCGTCGAGAGCCGTCGGCCACCCACAGCGGTCCTGTTCAAGCCGCCGCCCATGCCTGCGCCCCGCCCCGTCCCGCCCGTGCCCGTGTCCTGGCTCCTGCAGGGCATCGGCCCGCATTGCGAGGACATCGCCGCAGTGGCGCAGGACGACCCCGCCACCTGGGCCATCACCTTCCACGACGCCTCCCAGGTCTTGCTGAACTGGTTCGACGCCCCGTCCAGGCTCGAACTGCTCTCGGCGGTCTGCCCGCTTGAACCCCAGACCCCCAACGTCGTGCTCGAAACCCTGCTCGGTTTCAGCCTGTTCGGTCGCGACAACGGCGGCACGCGCATGGCCCTGGACCCGCAGGACCGCGTCCTGTACCTGGTGCGTGATCTGCCGGTCGACGGCCTGGGGCTGAGCGATCTGCGCGATGCGCTGCGCTCGCTGGTCGGGCTGGCCGAGCGCTGGCACACCTGTCTGGCGGCGTTGCCCCCGTATCCCGGCACAGCCCCCACCACACCTCCCACCAACCCCAAGCACCCCCCCGCATGAGACCCCTTTCCAGCCTTCATGTCCTGCACCGCAGCCCGGATGCGTTCTCCGCCTTCCGCGGTCTGCCCACACCCAGGCTCTCGGCGGCCCCGTCCCTCCAGATGATCGTCTTCACGCGCGATGGCCTGGGCCCGATGCCGCCGCGCCTGTCGTCTGTGCTCGCGCACCTGGCCTTGCAACGCTTGATTCAAGAGCTGCTCGCGCCGCCTTTCCCCATCGACCTGCTGATGTCCACAGCGCCTGAGCCGCGGTTCAGCCAGAAAGAACCGCGCTTCGACTTCCGTCCCCCGGTGCACCATCGCCCGCACCGAACGTCAAGCACCGGCCCGCAGCAGCCATCCAGACCCGGCTTCATGCCGTCCCCCACCGAGCCACCGGTGGCGGAGGTTCCACCGCCTTCCCATGCCGTTGGCCTGGAGAACGGCGAAGTCCCGGCGCACCTGCGCCAGTACGTGGCCGGCTATGAACCGCAGCCCGCACCGACGCGCACGGTCGCAGATGCCGATGCGGAACTGGCCGCCACTGCCCTGGTTCAGCCGACCCCCTCCATCGATTACGCCGCCTACGCCCGGCTGCTGGACAGCACGCCCAAAGCGCCCGAAGCGCCCGAAGGCGACGCCGATCACGCCACCCCCCTTTGACCCCCGCACACCCGGTCCACCCTCGACCGGACCCCGTGCCAACAAAAAACGGCGGCCCACAAGGCCGCCGTTTTTGTTGGGAAGCTGCGCGGGGGGTTCAGCCCATGTGCAGACCGCCGTTCACCGAGAAGTCGGCGCCGGTGGAATAACCAGCCTCGTCGCCCGCGAGCCAGGCGATGATGGACGCGATCTCGCTAGGCTCGCCCAGGCGCTTCACGGGCACCGTGGCCACGATCTTGTCGAGCACGTCGGTGCGGATGGCCTTGACCATGTCGGTGCCGATGTAGCCCGGGCTCACGGTGTTCACCGTCACGCCCTTGTTGGCCAGCTCCTGCGCCAGCGCCATGGTGAAGCCGTGCATGCCGGCCTTGGCCGCCGAGTAGTTGGTCTGGCCGGCCTGGCCTTTTTCGCCGTTGACCGAGCTGATGTTGATGATGCGGCCCCAGCCCTTTTCCACCATGTCGGGCACGACCTGCTTGGTCACGTTGAACATGGAGTTGAGGTTGGTGCTGATCACCGCGTCCCAGTCCTCGCGCGTCATCTTGAGGAACATGCGGTCGCGCGTGATGCCCGCGTTGTTCACGAGCACGTCGATGGAACCGTGTTCGGCCTTGGCCTTGCCGAAGGCGGCCACGGTCGAATCCCATTCGGCCACGTTGCCCACCGAGGCATAGAACGTGTAGCCCAGCGCCTTCTGTTCGTCGAGCCACTTCTGGTAATCGCGCGTCGGGCCGCAGCCCGCGATGACCTTGAAGCCCTCCTTGTGCAGGCGCTGGCAGATGGCGGTGCCGATGCCGCCCATGCCGCCGGTGACGTATGCAACCTTCTGACCCATGATGACCTTTCCAGTCTTGTTTAGGAAAACGAACCCATGCTAGCCGTGGGCTCAGCGCTCCACAGCAAGGGAAACCCCCATGCCGCCGCCGATGCACAACGCGGCCAGGCCGCGTTTGGCGTCGCGGCGCTGCATCTCGTGCAGCAGGGTCACGAGCACGCGGCAACCCGACGCACCGATCGGGTGCCCGATGGCGATGGCGCCGCCATTGACGTTCACGCGCGCCGGGTCGATCTCGAGCGCCCGGTTGACCGCGCAGGCCTGCGCCGCGAAGGCTTCGTTGAGCTCGAACAGGTCCACATCGGCGGCCTTCCAGCCCGCGCGCGCCAGCGCCTTCTTCGAAGCCGGCACCGGGCCCATGCCCATGGTGGCCGGGTCGAGGCCGCTGGTGCCGAAGGCCGCGATGCGCGCGAGCGGCTTCAGGCCCAGGGCCGCGGCCTTCTTCGCGCTCATCACCACCACGGCGGCCGCGCCGTCGTTGATGCCGCTGGCATTGCCCGCGGTCACGGTACCGGCCTTGTCGAAGGCCGGACGCAGGCCCGCGAGCGCTTCGGCATTCGTCTTCTTGTTGATGAATTCGTCGGTGTCGAACACCAGGGCATCGCCCTTCTTCTGCGGGATGCTCACGCCCACGATCTCGTCCTTGAAGCGGCCGGCCTCCTGCGCTGCCGCGGCCTTCTGCTGGCTGCCCAGGGCGAGCGCGTCCTGCATCTCGCGCGTGATGCCGTGGGCCTTGGCGACGTTCTCGGCCGTGATGCCCATGTGGTACTGGTTGTACACGTCCCACAGGCCGTCCACGATCATGGTGTCGGTCATTTTCCAGTCGCCCATGCGCTGGCCGTCGCGGCTGCCGTTGAGCACGTGGGGCGAGGCGCTCATGTTCTCCTGGCCGCCCGCGATCACGATCTCGCTGTCGCCGGCGTGGATGGCCTGGGCCGCGAGCATCACGGCCTTGAGGCCCGAGCCGCAGACCGCGTTGATGGTGAGCGCCGGCGTTTCCTTGGCCACGCCGGCTTTCATCATGGCCTGGCGCGCGGGGTTCTGGCCCACGCCGGCCGCGAGCACCTGGCCCATGATCACTTCGCCGATGGCGTCGTTGGGCAGGCCGGTGCGCTCAAGCAGCGCCTTGATCACCGTGGCGCCGAGCTCGGTGGCCGGGGTCTTGGCCAGGGTGCCGCCGAACTTGCCGACGGCGGTGCGGGCGGCGGCGACGATGACGATGTCTTCCATGGGGTTCTCCGTTGGTCTGCGATGTTGAGAAAACTCAGGCCCGGGCCTTCACGTAGCGGCCCGGGGCGGGTTCGATGGCGGAGTAGGCCTTGCCGCGGCCATAGGCCCTGGGCGCGGCGATCTGCTTGCCGGCCTGGGGCTTGAGCCACGCGGACCAGTCGGTCCACCAACTGCCCGGGTGCTCGGTGGCGTTGGCGATCCAGTCTTTCACGTCCTTGGGGAAGTGGGTGCCGCTGCTGGTCCAGTGGCTGCGCTTGCCCTTGCTCGCGGGGTTGATCACGCCCGCGATGTGGCCCGAGGCGCCCATGACGAAGCGCTTCTTGCCCGGGAAAATCTGCGTGGCACCGTAGGCGCCGCCGATGGGCACGATGTGGTCTTCGCGCGAGCCGTAGATGTAGACCGGCAGCTTGACCCGACGGAAATCGATCTTCTGTCCGCACACCGTGACCGCGCCGGGTTTGACGAGGTCGTTCTGCAGGTACATGTGGCGCAGGTACCAGGCGTAGTACGGCCCGGGCAGGTTGGTGCTGTCGGAGTTCCAGTACAGCAGGTCGAAGGGCGGCGGCGTTTCGCCCTTGAGGTAGTTGCCCACCACGTAGTTCCACACCAGGTCGTTGGGGCGCAGGAAGCTGAAGGTGGTGGCGAGATCGCGGCCGGGCATGAGACCGCCGTTGGCGAACTGCAGCTCTCGGTACTTCACGAAGTTCTCGTCGATGAAGACGTCGAGGATGCCGGTGTCGGTGAAGTCGAGCAGCGTGGTGAGGAAGGTCGCGCTGTGCACCTTGTCCTCGCCGCGGCCCGCGAGCACGGCGAGCGCCGTGCCCAGCATGGTGCCGCCCACGCAAAAGCCCAGCGCGTTGATGTCGGCCGCGCCGCTGATGTCGCGCACGGTGTCGATGGCCTTGATGACCGCGTCCTCGATGTAGTCGTCCCAGGTCTTGTGGCCCAGCGATTCGTCGGGGTTGCGCCAGCTCACCACGAAGGTGCGGTGGCCCTGCTCCACCGCGTAGCGGATGAAGGAGTTCTCGGGCTGCAGGTCGAGGATGTAGAACTTGTTGATGCAGGGCGGCACGAGCAGAAAGGGCCGCTCATACACCTTGGGCGTCAACGGTTTGTATTCGATGAGCTGGAACAGCTCGTTCTCGAACACCACGGCGCCTTCGGTGGTGGCCACGTTGCGGCCCACCTCGAACACGCTCTCATCGGTCATGGACACATGGCCCTGGCGGATGTCGTGCAGCAGGTTGGCCACGCCCTTGGCGATGCTCTCGCCCTGGGTCTCGATGGCCTTTTTCTGGGCCTCGGCGTTGAAGGCCAGGAAGTTGCTCGGCGCGCTGGCGTCGATCCATTGCTGCACGCCGAAGCGCACGCGCGCGCGGGTCTTGGCGTCGCCCTGCACCGCATCGGCCAGGGCCATGAGGGTGCGCGCATTGAGCAGGTAGGCGGCCGCGGTGAACGAGGACAGCGGGTTCTGCGCCCAGGCCTCGCCGGCGAAGCGGCGGTCACCCGCTGGCGTGGGCGTGAGACCCTGGTTCCACAGCGCCGCGGCTT
The DNA here is from genome assembly GCF_011388215.1 of Hydrogenophaga crocea. Classification (NCBI taxonomy): domain Bacteria; kingdom Pseudomonadati; phylum Pseudomonadota; class Betaproteobacteria; order Burkholderiales; family Comamonadaceae; genus Hydrogenophaga; species Hydrogenophaga crocea. The sequence goes on along the minus strand of NZ_CP049989.1, from coordinate 1,366,452 downwards.
CCTTGAGGTAGGTCTGCTGGATCTCGAGCAGCTGCGCCGGGTCGATGCGCACGCCCTGCCCGCCCGCCTGCTGGAACAGCTCGCCGAGCGCGGGCAAGCCCAGGGGCGAGGCGGCCTGGCCGGCCGGCATGAATGCCCGGAAGGCGGCCAGCGGGTCGGCGCCCTGGGCGGGCATGGCCGCGGCGCCCGGGAAGGCCTGCGCCAGCTGTGTCCATTGCTGCACCAGGTGCTGCTGGAACTGCTGCGCGGCCTGCGCCCAGTCGGGGGTCTGTTCTGGTTTGCCCGATGCCATGCATGTCTCCTCGGCGATTGCCGGTGGCCTACAGTTCGGCCTTTGTCTCTTGATGGGTCGAAGTATCCCTGCGCCGCCTTTCAGGGACTTGACGCAGATCACACAGAAAGCAAGCCGTGTACCTGATCGTGATTGGTTGGATGTATGTCGTGTTGATGATGTCGGTGGCCGAAGCCATGAACACGACCGGTTCGGTGCTCGGGGCCATTGTGACCTTTTTTCTCTACGGTCTTGTGCCCGTCGCCATCATCGTTTACGTGATGCGCACGCCCCAGCGGCGGCGCGAGCGCCGGGCGCAGGAGGCCGCGCAGGACGCGGCCCGCGCGGCGGCCTCAGCCCAGCCAGACGCAGGCCGCGAAACGGCCGGTGCTGCCGAGGCGGGCGGCGTCGCGCCGGTGCGAAAAGAACCGTGAGGGCTGGCCCACGGTGCACCAGCCGGGGCCACCGTCGTTGCCATGCACCGCGACCACGTCCGCGGCCGCGAGCCGCTGGCGCGCCAGACCGGGCAGGTTCGCCCACCATTTGCCGGCCGTCTCGTGCGGCCTGAAATGCCCCGCCGCGGCGGGATCGGCCGCCACGAAGGCCTCGCGCACCTCGTCACCGACCTCGAAGGCCGTGGGCCCGATGGCCGGGCCGAGCCAGGCCAGCACCTCGCCCGGACCCGCGGCCTCGCGCAGCGCGCCTGCCGTGGCTTCGAGCACCCCGCCCACCAGGCCGCGCCAGCCCGCGTGCGCGGCCGCCACCGCCCGGCCCGAGCCGTGCGCGAACAGCACCGGCAGGCAGTCGGCCACCATGATGGTGGCGGCCACACCGGGCACGGTCACGAGCGCGGCGTCGGCCACCGCGCCATCGGGGGTCTCAGGTTCCAGGTGCAGCACCTGGGTGCCATGCACCTGCTGCAGGAACACCGGCCGCGCCGGCGCGGTGAGCCGGGCCAGTGCGGCGCGGTTGGCGACCACGGCGGCCGGCTCGTCGCGCACGTGGTCGCCGAGGTTGAAGCTGTCGAACGGCGCCACCGAGGCACCGCCCGCGCGCGTGGTGCACAGCGCACGCACGCCCGCGGGCGCGGGCCAGTCGGGCGCGAAGGCGCTGCCCTCGGCCATCAGGCCTCGGCGTCGGGGCAGGCCGAGGGCTGCGCCTTCTGGAAGGCCTCGTGCTGCATGCACTGCTCGAACACCGCCATGGTGCGCGTGAGGCCGCTGAAGTCGGTGTTGAAGCGCTGGCCGTTGAAGATCTGCGGCACGAGGCAGCAGTCGGCCAGCGTGGGCGTGTCGCCGTGGCAGAAGCGGCCCGTTGGGCCGGCGGCGAGCTGGCGCTCGAAGGCCTCCAGGCCTTCGCGCACCCAGTGGCGGTACCAGACGTTCTTGGGCTCGTCTTCCACCTTGAGCTCGCGCGTGAGGTACTTGAGCACGCGCAGGTTGTTGATCGGGTGGATCTCGCAGGCCACGATCTGCGCCAGCGCGCGCACGCGGGCACGGCCCAGCGCATCGGTGGGCAGCAGGCGCGCGCCGGGCTGGGTCTCGTCGAGGTACTCGATGATGGCCATGGACTGCGTGAGCCGCGTGCCGTCGTCGAGCTCCAGCGCGGGCACCAGGCCTTCGGTCAACACCCCGGCCCAGGCCGCCTGCTTGTGTTCGCCTTTGGCGATGTGCACCGGCACGTACTCGAAGGGCAGGCCCTTGAGGTGCAGCGCGATGCGCACGCGAAACGAGGCGGAGGAGCGGAAGTAGTTGTAGAGCTTCATGGCCCCCGAGGATAAACCGCCCGGGGGCCGGCCGCGGCCTCAGGCCGTGGCGAGCGTGGGGTAGTCGGTGTAGCCCTGCGCGCCGCCGCCGTAGAAGGTGTTCTTGTCGGGCGTGTTGAACGGGCCGCCGCTGCGCAGACGCGCCACCAGGTCGGGGTTGGCGATGAAGGGGCGGCCGAAGGCCACGAGGTCGGCGCCGTCGCGCAGCGACTGCTCGGCCAGCGGCAGGTCGTAGCCGTTGTTGACCATCCAGGCGCCCTGCCCGCCCGCGGCGCGCCAGGCCTGGCGCAGCGCGGCGTAGTCGAAGGGCCGGCCATCGACCTCGCGCGGGCCGCCGGTGGCGCCCTCGATCACGTGGATGTACGCCAGGCCCAGCGGTGCGAGCTCGCGCACCACGTGCTCGAACAGCGGCTGCGGATCGGCGTCGATCACGTCGTTGGCCGGGGTCACCGGCGAGAGTCGGATGCCGGTACGGCCAGCGCCGATCGCGCCCGTCACGGCGCGCACCACCTCGAGCAGCAGGCGCGCGCGGTTGGCGATGGAGCCGCCATACGCGTCGGTGCGCTGGTTGGCGCCGGTCTTGAGGAACTGGTCGAGCAGGTAGCCGTTGGCCGCGTGCACCTCCACGCCGTCGAAGCCGGCCTCGATCGCGGCCAGCGCGGCGCGGCGGTAGTCCTCGACGATGCCGGGCAGTTCGGACAGCTCGAGCGCGCGCGGCGTGGAGGTGTCCACGAAGCTGGGCTTGCCGTCCACGATCAGCACGGTCTTGGTCTTGGCCGCGATGGCCGACGGCGCCACGGGCGCGGCCTTGCCGGGTTGCAGTTCGGTGTGCGAGACACGGCCCACGTGCCAGAGCTGGGTCACGATGGTGCCGCCCGCGGCGTGCACCGCGTCGGTCACCTGCTTCCAGCCCGCGATCTGGTCGGGGCCGTAGAGGCCGGGCACGTCGGCATAGCCCTGGCCCTGGTGGCTGATGGCGGTGGCTTCGGTGATCAGCAGGCCGGCGCTGGCGCGCTGGCGGTAGTAGGTGGCCATGAGCGGCGTGGGCACGGCGTTGGGCGCGCGGTTGCGCGTGAGCGGGGCCATCACGACGCGGTTCTTCAGGCGCAGGTCGCCGGCGGTGGTGGGCTCGAACAGGGTGGTCATCGGGTTCTCCTTGAAACGGATGCGGCCCGCCAGGGCCGCGAACCGGCGCATTGTGCGGAGCGCCTGCGGGGCACGTGCGCGCCAGCGCAATGGCCCCATCCGATGTGCGGGTGCCCACGCACCCGCTTGCAGACTTCAATCGTCGTCGTTCGCGTCCAGGCCGGGGAACAGCACCTCGGTGAAACCGAAGCGCGTGAAGTCGCGCACCCGCATCGGGTAGAGCGTGCCCCAGAGGTGGTCGCATTCGTGCTGCACCACGCGCGCATGGAAGCCCTCGGCCTCGCGGTCGATGGCCTGACCGAAGGCGTCGAAGCCCTGGTAGCGGATGCGCCGCCAGCGCGGCACCACACCGCGCAGGCCCGGCACCGAGAGACAGCCTTCCCAGCCCTCTTCCTCCTCGTCGGACAAGGGCGTGATGACGGGATTGATCAGCACGGTGCGGGGCACGATGGGCGCCTCCGGGTAGCGCGGGTTGGGCGCGCCGCTGCCGAAGATCACCACCTGCAGGTCGACACCGATCTGCGGCGCGGCCAGGCCGGCGCCATTGGCCGCGGCCATGGTGTCGTGCAGGTCGGCCACCAGGCGGTGCAGATCGGGCGTGTCGAAGGCGGTCACGGGCCGGGCGTGGCGCAGCAGGCGCGGGTCGCCCATCTTGAGGATGGTGTGCACGGTCATGCAGCGTCTCCAGGGGGGTTGAGCAGCGCCAGCATCGCCGCCTCGTCGATCACCGCCACGCCGAGCGCCTGCGCCTTCTCCAGCTTGCTGCCGGCCTCGGCGCCGGCCACCACGTAGTCGGTCTTCTTGCTGACCGAGCCCGCGACCTTGGCGCCCGCGGCTTCGAGCAGGGCCTTGGCGTCTTCGCGGCCCAGCGTGGGCAGGGTGCCCGTGAGCACGAAGGTCTTGCCCAGCAGCGGCTGCGGCGTGTTCTGCGCGCCCTCGCCTTCGGGCCACTGCACGCCCGCGGCGCGCAGCTGCTCCACCACCTCGCGGTTGTGCGGCTGGTCGAAGAAGGTGCGGATGCTCTGCGCCACCACCGGGCCCACGTCGTTGACCTGCAGCAGCGCGTCCACGCTCGCGTCCATGATGCGGTCGATGCCGCCGAAGTGGCGCGCGAGGTCTTTGGCCGTGGCCTCGCCCACGTGGCGGATGCCCAGGCCGAACAGGAAGCGCGGCAGCGTGGTGTGTTTGCTCTTCTCGAGCGCGTCGAGCACGTTCTGCGCCGACTTCTCGGCCATGCGTTCGAGCGCCGCGAGCGCGGTGAAGCCGAGCTTGTAGAGGTCGGGCAGGGTCTTGATGAGGCCGCTGTCCACCAGCTGCTCCACGAGCTTGTCGCCCAGGCCTTCGATGTCGAGCGCGCGCCGCTGCGCGTAGTGCAGGATGGCCTGCTTGCGCTGAGCGGCGCAGAACAGCCCGCCGGTGCAGCGGTGGTCGGCCTCGCCCTCTTCGCGCACGGCGTCGCTGCCACAGACCGGGCAATGCGTGGGCATGGTGAAGGGCGGCGGATCGCCCGCGCGCTTGTCGGCCAGCACCGAGACCACCTCGGGAATCACGTCGCCCGCGCGGCGCACCACCACGGTGTCGCCCACGCGCACGTCCTTGCGGCGCGCTTCGAGTTCGTTGTGCAGCGTGGCGTTGGTGACGGTGACGCCGCCCACGAACACCGGCGCGAGCTTGGCCACGGGCGTGAGCTTGCCGGTGCGGCCCACCTGCACGTCGATGGCCTGCACCGTGGTGAGCTGCTCTTGCGCCGGGTACTTGTGGGCCACGGCCCAGCGCGGCTCGCGCGTGACGAAGCCCAGGCGCTGCTGCAGGGCCAGCGGATTGACCTTGTAGACCACGCCGTCGATGTCGTAGGGCAGCGCGTCGCGCGCCTCGCCGATGCGGCGGTGGAAGGCCACCAGCGCCTCGGCGCCCAGGCACACGGCGGTCTGTTCGGCCACCGGAAAGCCCCAGGCCTTCAGGCGCATGAGCCAGTCGAACTGCGTGGCCGGCGGCGCGGCGTCGCCCACCACCTCGCCCCAGCCGTAGGCGAAGAAGCTCAGCGGGCGTTCGCGCGCGATGCGCGAGTCGAGCTGGCGCACCGCGCCGGCCGCGGCGTTGCGCGGGTTCACGAAGGTCTTCTCGCCCTTGGCCCCCGCGGCGATCTTCTGGCGCTGGCGTTCGTTCAGGGCCTCGAAATCGTCGCGGCGCATGTAGACCTCGCCACGCACTTCGAGCACCTCGGGCACGCCCTCGGGCAGCCGCAAGGGGATCTGGCCGATGGTGCGCACGTTGTGCGTCACGTCTTCGCCGTTCTCGCCGTCGCCGCGCGTGGCCGCGCACACCAGCACGCCGCGCTCGTAGCGCAGGCTCATGGCCAGGCCGTCGAACTTGAGTTCGGCCACGTATTCGACCGGCGGGTCCGCCTCGCCCAGGCCGAGTTCGCGGCGCACACGCGCGTCGAAGGCGGCAGCGCCGCTGGCCTCGGTGTCGGTCTCGGTGCGGATGCTCAGCATGGGCACCGCGTGGCGCACCGGCGGCAGCGTCTTGAGCACCGTGCCGCCCACGCGCTGGGTGGGCGAGTCGGGCGTGAGCAGTTCGGGGTGCTCGGCCTCGATCGCCTGCAGCTCGCGGAACAGCCGGTCGTATTCGGCGTCGGGGATCTCGGGCTGGTCGAGGGTGTAGTAGAGGTGCGCGTGGCGGTGCAGCTGCGCGCGCAGCTCGGCCGCGCGCTCGGCCGGCGTGGGCGCGGCCGCGAACAGGTCTAGCGAGGTCATGATCAGGAAAACAGGCGGCGCGCCTGCGGCGAGCCTGCCGACAGGTCGCGCGCGTCGAGCGCGTCGTACAGGGCCTCGAGGTCGGCGCCGATGCGGTCCATGGTCTCGGCCGACAGCGGCACGCCGGTGTCGTCGGTGACCACGCCGTCCATGGCCTCGGCCAGGGCCTGTGCGGCCTGGCGCAGGCGCAGGAAGGCCTGCTCCTCGCGCGCCACGTGCGTGACCTCGAGCGACAGCGTCACCTCGCGCAGCGCGCTCTGCTCGGGGTCGTCGGCCATGGCGGCCTGGGCGTCGAAGCTGAGCACCAGCACGGGCGGCAGGCCGGGCTGGGTGGCCGCGAGCACCATGCGGCCCGGCAGCGCGCCAGCCACGAAGCCGATGCGTGCCGCGTGCTGCGCCACATAGCCGGGGCTCCAGGCGGCGCGGCGCGCGCGCAGCGTGAAGCCCAGCTGCGCGTCGTGGCCGCTGGCGAAGGCGTCGAGCTCGCGCGCACGCGCCACCTCGGCGCGCATGTCGGGGAAATCGGGGCTGGCGCCCACCGCGTCGGCGAAGGCCTGGGCCTTCACCACGAACTCGGAAAACTCGATGTCGTTGAGCGCGCCCGCGCGGTTGGCCAGCTGCACGCCGGCCTGCAGCGCGCGGTAGCGCTGGCCCGGGCGCGGGCTTTCCCATTCGGCGCCGTCGGGCGTGAAGCCCTCCACCGCGAACGGCTTGCTGCCCACACGGCGCGTGGCGGGCAGCGCCAGCAGCACGGCATCGCCCGAGACCTCGTGTTCGAGCGAGAGCGGCGCGATCACGTCGATCAGCGCGTCGAGCGCGGGCGCGGGGCGGCGCTCGGCCACGGGCAGGGCCGGGGCCATGGGCGCGGGCGCTTCGTCGCGCGCGGCCGCGAGCAGTTCGCCGGGCACCGTGACCACGGCCGACTCGTCGGGCGACTCGGGATCGCCCAGCACCGGTTCGCGGCGTTCGGCCGGCGCGTCGCCGAGCGGGTCGAGCGTGGGCTCGATGTGCTCGCGCTCGCCCGGCGCGGGCGCGGCGCCGCGTTCGCGCGCGGTGCGCGGCGCGCTCTGGCGCGTGACCCAGGCGTTGTAGGCCACCACCGCGGCCAGCACCAGGCCGCCGATGACCGCCAGACCCACTTGCAGGCTGCTCATGACAGCATCCCCGCGGCCGACTCCATGTCGACCGCCACGATGCGCGAGACGCCTTGCTCCTGCATGGTCACGCCGATGAGTTGCTGGGCCATTTCCATCGCGATCTTGTTGTGGCTGATGAACAGGAACTGCGTGTCCTTGCTCATGGCGCTCACGAGCTTGGCGTAGCGTTCGGTGTTGGCGTCGTCGAGCGGCGCGTCCACCTCGTCGAGCAGGCAGAACGGCGCCGGGTTGAGCTGGAAGATGGCGAACACCAGCGCGATCGCGGTGAGCGCCTTTTCGCCGCCCGAGAGCAGGTGGATGGTCTGGTTCTTCTTGCCGGGCGGCTGCGCCATCACCTGCACGCCGGCGTCGAGGATCTCTTCGCCGGTCATCATGAGCTTGGCGTTGCCGCCGCCGAACAGCTCGGGGAACATGCGGCCGAAGTGCGTGTTGACGGTCTCGAAGGTCGAGGCCAGCAGTTCGCGGGTTTCGTTGTCGATCTTCTTGATCGCGTCTTCGAGCGTGTTGATGGCCTCGGTGAGGTCGGCGGTCTGCGAATCGAGGAAGGTCTTGCGCTCGCGCGCGGCCGTGAGCTCGTCGAGCGCGGCCAGGTTGACCGCCCCCAGCGCCTGGATCTCGCGGTGCAGGCGGTCGATCTCGCCCTGCAGGCCGGCCAGGCGCACATTGCCCTCGGTGATGCTCTGCGCGATCGCGGCGCGGTCGGCCTCGGCCTCGTCGAGCATCTGGCTGTACTGCTCCACGCCCAGGCGCGCAGCCTGTTCCTTGAGCTGGAATTCGGTGATGCGGCTGCGCAGCGGCTCGAGCTCGCGTTCGAGCTGCAGGCGGCGTTCGTCGCTCGCGCGCAGCTTCATGGTGAGGTCGTCGTACTGGCTGCGCAGCGCCGACAGCGCCTGCTCGCGCTCGGTCTTGGCGGCCAGCGCGGTCTGCAGCCCCGCCTGGGCCGCGGCGTCGTTCAGGCGCGCGAACTCGTCGCGCGCGCGCTGCTCTTCGTCGATCAGCGCCTTTTCCTGCTGGCCCGCGGTGTCGATGGCGCGCTGCAGCTCGGCCTGGCGCGCCTGCAGGCTGCGCAACGAGAAAGTGGCCTCCTGCGCGTTGCGTTCGAGCGCGCGCTGCTGCTCGCGCGCCTGGTTGAGGCGGCGCTCGGCCTCGATCACGGCGTCGTCGAGCTGGGCGTGGCGCTCCTGGCTGTCGGCGAGCTGCATGTCGAGTTCTTCGAAGCGCGCCTCGGCCGTCACGCGGCGCTCCTGCAGGTCTTCGAGCTGGGCGTCGACCTCGGCGAGGTCGGCCGCGATCTGTTCGCTGCGCGCACGCGTCTGCTCGGCCTGCTGCGTCAGGCGCAGCGCCTCGACCTGCAGCTCGTGCGCGCGGCTCTGCGCCTCGGCGGCTTCGCGGCGCGCACCCACCAGGCGCTGCGAGGCGTCGCTGTAGGCGGCCTCGGCGCGCACCAGCGCCGAGCGCGCCTGTTCGGCGATCAGCACCTGGGCCTTGAGCTGCTTGTCCAGGTTCTCGATTTCCTGGGCGCGCGCGAGCAGGCCGGCCTGCTCGTTGTCGGGTGCATAGAAGGCCACGCTGTGCGCGCTGACCGCGTGGCCGCTGGCCACGTAGATGGTGTCGCCGGCTTGCAGCTGGCCGCGCAGCGCCAGGGCCTCGTCGAGCGTGGCGGCGCTGTAGCAGCCGCGCAGCCAGTCGCCGAGCAGCGCCTGCTGCGCGGCGTCGTTCAGGCGCAGCCACTGGGCCAGCGGCTTGAGCGCGCCCGAGGCCTCGGCGCCGGCGCCCGCCGCGGGCGGCTGGTAGAAGGCCAGGCGTGTGGGCGGCGCGTCGTTGGCGAAGGCGCGCACCATTTCCAGCCGCGAGACTTCGAGCGCGCCCAGGCGCTCGCGCAACGCGGCTTCGAGCGCGTTCTCCCAGCCCGGCTCCACGTGGATGCGGCTCCACAGGCCCTGCAGGCCGTCGAGGCCGTGCTTGGCGAGCCAGGGCTTGAGCTTGCCGTCGGTGCGCACCTTTTCCTGCAGCGCCTTGAGCGCTTCCAGGCGCGCGCTGAGGTCGGCCTGTTTCGCCGACTGCGCGTTCACCTCGGCCTGGGCCGTGCGGCGCGCGTCGTCGAGCTGGGGCACCTGCTCCTGCAGCTCGTGCAGGCGGGCATCGGTTTCTTCGGCCAGGGCCTGCGCGGTCTGCAGCGCGCCCTGCGCGTTGAGCAGGCGGGCCTCGTCGGGCGCGGCCAGGGCATTGCGGTCGGCCAGCAGGCGCTCGCGGCGCTGGTTCAGGCCGCGCGACTGTTCCTCGATGTTGCGCTGCTCGGCCGCCAGCACCTGGATCTGCTGCTGCACCTGGCCCACGGCCGTACGCTGCTCGTTGGCACGCGCCTGCGCGGCGCGCAACGCGTCTTCGAGCGCGGGCAGCGCGCCGGCCTGCTCTTCGCCCTGGGCCGCGAGCACGACCGATTGTTCTTCGGCGCCAAGGATCTTCTCGGCCAGCTGTTCGAGCTCCACCGCGGCGTCCTCGCTGCGCGTGGACCACGAGGCGATCTGCTCCTTGAGCTGGGCCAGGCGCTGCTCCACGCGCTGGCGACCTTCAACCACGAAGCGGATCTCGGCCTCGAGCTTGCCCACCTCGGCGCTGGCCTCGTAGAGCTTGCCCTGGGCCTGGTTCACCTGGTCGCCGGCCGCGTAGTGCGCCTGGCGGATGGTTTCGAGCTCGCTTTCCACGCGGCGCAGGTCGGCGGTGCGCGATTCGAGGTCGTTCACGGCCTGGGCCGCGTCTTTCTGGATGCGGGCCTGGTCGGCCTCGGCCTCGGCGCGCTTCAGGAACCAGAGCTGGTGCTGCTTGAGCGTGGCGCTGGCATTGAGCGCGTGGTACTGCGCGGCCACCTCGGCCTGCCGCTCGAGCTTGTCGAGGTTGGCGTTGAGCTCGCGCAGGATGTCTTCGACCCGCGTGAGGTTTTCGCGCGTGTCGGCGAGGCGGTGCGCGGTCTCGCGGCGGCGTTCCTTGTACTTGGACACGCCCGCGGCTTCTTCGAGGAACAGGCGCAGCTCTTCGGGCTTGCTCTCGATGATGCGGCTGATGGTGCCCTGGCCGATGATGGCGTAGGCGCGCGGGCCCAGGCCGGTGCCCAGGAACACGTCCTGCACGTCGCGGCGGCGCACCGGCTGGTTGTTGATGTAGTAGCTGCTGGTGCCGTCGCGCGTGAGCACGCGCTTGACGGCGATCTCGGTGAACTGGCCCCACTGGCCGCCCGCGCGGTGGTCGCTGTTGTCGAACACCAGCTCGACGCTGGAGCGGCTCGCGGGCTTGCGGCTGGTGGTGCCGTTGAAGATCACGTCCTGCATGGACTCGCCGCGCAGCTCGGAGGCCTTGGACTCGCCCAGCACCCAGCGCACCGCGTCCATGATGTTGGACTTGCCGCACCCGTTCGGCCCCACCACGCCGACCAGCTGGCCGGGGAGCATGAAGTTGGTCGGTTCGGCGAAGGATTTGAAGCCGGAGAGCTTGATCGAGGTGAGACGCACGGCGCGGTCCGGGGGGTCGGCAATGGCAGGGGCCCGGCCCTGGAAGGGCTCGGCCGGGGGATGATACCTGCGGGCCCCGGGTGCGAAATTTCATGGTCAGAACGCACGGCGGACGCGATCGGCGCTGCCACGGCCTTGTCGCATTGAAAGCATGCCAACAAAATTCGGGCAGGCCTTTCCTGAATACCAAGTGCTGACAGAGACCCGATCATGAATCCGACCGTGAATACTTCCTGGGACGCCGGCCTCGTGGCCCTGTCCTTCGCTTTCGCCGTTGCCGGCTCCTTCGTGGCGCTCACCGCCGCCGGCCGCCTGCGCGGCCGCCGGGGCGAGCTGGCCTGGAGCAACGTGCTCACCGTGGGCATCGCCCTGGGCGGCGTGGGCGTGTGGTCCATGCACTTCATCGGCATGCTCGCGCTGCGCATGGACGTGGGCAGCAGCTATTCCATGCTCGAGACCTTCACCTCGCTGCTGGTGGCCGTGGGCGCCACCGCGGGCTCGGTGGTGCTGGCCGCGCGCCGCCCCGACAGCCTGGCGCGTCTGCTGCTGGCGGGCTTCCTGCTCGGCATGAGCGTGGTGCTCATGCACTACCTGGGCATGTTCGGCCTGAAGATCTACGGCTTCATCGCCTGGGACATGGGTCTCGTGGGCCTGTCCATGCTGATCGCCGTGGTGGCGGCCACCGCCGCGCTCTGGCTGGCCTTCAACATCGCCACGCTGCCGCGGCGCATTGCGGCCTCGGTGGTCATGGGCGTGGCGGTGTGCGCCATGCACTACACCGGCATGGCCGCGGCCGAGTTCGTGTGCACCACCACCGAGCGCACGGCCATTCCGCAGGGCACGGGCTATGTGGCGGTGTTCAGCCTGCCCATGCTGGTGATCGCCACCACGGTGATGCTCACGCTGATGCTCTCGCTCGACCAGTTCTATCAGGCCCTGCGGCAGAACGCGCTGCGGGCGCGCCGGGCTCAGGTGTAAGACCCGCGCCAGGCAGGGGATTGGTGGCTGTTCAGGTAGATCGCCACGACGCCACGCTCGTCGGCGTTGAGCAGGTCCAGGCCGTGGCTGCGTTGAAGCGTGAAGATGTAAGCGGCGAGGTCCCGGGTCTCGTCCGTGGCGAGCGAGCCCACCGACACCGGCAGTTGTGCCATCCACGCGCACACACGTTGTTGGGCCCGCTTCTCCTTGCGGCCTGAGAGCAGCCGCTGCACGCGGATCAGCGTCTCGGTGCAACACAGCCGCGACGAGATCGCGTGCGGCTTGGCGTCTTGAAGGCGAGCGATCCATACCGTGTCGGCGCGGCACAGCAGGCTCAGGAACCGATCGGCCCATGGCCACTGGCCGGGGCTCGCCTCCAACAGCCGACAGGCCGTGTTGACGAGCATCTTGGCCACGCATTGCTGGTAGTCCTGGTCGGCCGGGAATTGCGCCAGCAGCAAAGACGTCCAGGCGATCAGGTCGTCGTGCTGCTGCGCGCCCGCGATCTGCGCGGCGAGTTCGTTGATCTCTTCGGGCCGGATGGGGTGCTCGCCGTGCACGGCCTTGCGCAGAATGCCGGCGAACACCTGGCTGGTGAGCGCGAAGTCCTGGTCGTCCGACGCCAGCTCGCCGCGCCAGAGGTACTGCACGCGCCAGGGCGCCTTCTCGAGCCCGTCGGGGGCCAGGCGCTGCACCAGGGGCGGCTCCAGGGGGCCCAACAGCGCCTGCAAGGGCTTGCGGGCGTCGAGCGGCAGACTCGCCTGAAAGGCCGGATCGGCGCAGGCCGTGAGCACCAGGGCCGCGAGCAACCAGCGCAGATGGACATTGTCCTGAAGGTCCACATGCGCGCGTTCGCCCGCGCCGGCCGCCTCGAGGACCAGCCGGCTCGAGGCCGGCGCGGCACAGTGCTGGCGGAAGGCATGGCCCACGGCGTGGGCGAACGAGGTCTGGGCGTTGCGGTACAGCTGGCCGAGCAGCCAGGCCAGGCGCTGGTCATCCACACGCTTGTCGGCGTACAGCGCGGCCACCTCGCTGCAGACCGCGTGCAGCCGCAAGGTGGCGGTGCCCTGCTTGAGCAGCAGGCGCGAGGCCTCGACCACGTCCTGGTAACAGGCCAGGCAGCCCTCGGGGTGCTCGGCTTCGCCGCTCACGATCTGCCCTGCCCGCCGCCGCAGGAAGCCGACCCCCAGGTTCCACCAGACACTGCCCTCGGGCGGCTCCTCGTGCACACGCAAGGCCGCCAGCACCTGGGCGGGCGGTTGCTCCAGGCCCACGGTGAGCGTGCCCCAGGTGGGGCGCGGCTGCGGACCGCGCCCCATGCCCGAAGCCGCGAGGTCGGCGGCCTCGGCGAGCCGGGCCAGGGCCTCGGCCAGCGGCGGACAGCTGCGCAGGCACCAGGCTTTCGCCGCCGCGTCCTCGCAAGCCGTCCATTGCCGGTGCAGCGCGCCAGCGGCCCAGGGCGGGCAGCCGGCGATCCAGGCCAGCACATCCCGGCCCTCGGCGCGGGTGCGCAGGGCCCGGCCCAGACCCGCTTCCAGGCATTCGATCCAGGCCCGCCGGTCGCGCGCCTCCGACAGCCGCGCCACCACGGTGTGGATGGCCGACGGGCAGCGGCCCAGCAGGTTTTGCTGCATGCGCGGCGTCAGGCGCCCCATGAAGGCGCAGGCCACCGTGGGCGAATGCGCGGCCAGATCGACCAGCACGGCCAGCGCCCACTGGGCGTCGCCAGCGATGCGGGTCTGCCCGTCGAGCGCCACCAGCCGCACGCCCCGCGTCGGCGCCGACATCAGCGAGGGGGCCTTGACCAGCACGTCCAGCACGCCCGGCCCAGGGCGCGAGCCCACGCCGAGTTCGTTGAGCACGAGCAGGGCGTCGGTCAGTTGGCGCAGGGTGTCCGCCGCGGCCGGGCCCGTGAGGTGCAGGCCGTCGGACTCGAACCAGGCCTGGCCCACGCCCAGGCGGCCCTCGGTCACCGCGCCCAGGAGCATGGGCAGCTGCCAGTTCGGCGGCACCGCCATGGTGGCGTGGCGGTCGCCTTGCAGCGTGATGCTGAACGGCTCGCCCTCGGGCCGGACCTCGGCCAGCGGCTCGGCGCGGGGATTCAGAACCGTGTCCTCGTCGATGCGGGGCAAGACCGCATCCGGGGTCGCTGGCGGCGAACGCCGGTCCGGCGGGCGGCCGCTGCCGGTGCGGTGGGCGCTGCGGGTGCCGCGGTTCAGCGAAATGAAGCTCGATCTCTTGTCCATGCCTGGCCCTAGTCGGTGTCGGCCGGCGAGACTAGCGGCGGCCCGTGCGCTTGGGCCCGGGCCTCGGCCGCATGACAGATTCATCAGCGCCCTCCCCGATAATCGCGGCCCATGAACCCCCTGCTCCAGCGCCTGCAGCCCTACCCCTTCGAGCGGCTGCGCCGGCTTTTTGCGGACGTGAAGCCCGCGTCCGCCCACCGCCCCATCAGCCTGGGCATCGGCGAGCCCAAGCACCCCGCCCCCGATTTCCTCAAGCGCGCGCTGGCCGACGCCCTCGGCGACGGCCTTTCGAGCTACCCCGCCACCGCGGGCGAGCCGCGGCTGCGCGAGGCCTGCGCCGGCTGGCTGCAGCGGCGCTACGGCCTGGCGGTGGACGCGGCCACCCAGGTGCTGCCGGTGAACGGCTCGCGCGAGGCGCTGTTTGCGTTCGCGCAGGTGGTGGTCGACCCCACGCGCGAAGGCGCCACCGTGGTCTGCCCCAACCCCTTCTACCAAATCTACGAGGGCGCGGCCCTGCTCGCGGGCGCGCAGCCGCACTACGTGGCCAGCGTGGCCGAACGCAATTTCGCGGTCGACTGGGACAGCGTGCCCGAGGCCGTCTGGGCGCGCACGCAGCTCATCTACGTGTGCTCGCCGGGCAACCCCGCGGGCGCGGTGATGCCGCTGGACGAATGGCGCAAGCTGTTCGCGCTCAGCGACCGCCACGGCTTCGTGATCGCCTCCGACGAGTGCTACAGCGAGATCTACTTCCGCGACGAAGCCCCGCTGGGCGGCCTGCAGGCCGCGGCGCAGCTGGGCCGCAGCGACTTCAAGCGCCTGGTGGCCTTCACCAGCCTGTCCAAGCGCAGCAACGTGCCGGGCCTGCGCAGCGGCTTCGTGGCGGGCGACGCCGAGCTGCTCAAGGCCTTCCTGCTCTACCGCACCTACCACGGCGGCGCCATGAGCCCGGTGGTGCAGGCCGCGAGCGTGGCCGCCTGGGGCGACGAAGCCCACGTGGTCGACAACCGCCGTCTCTACCGCGAAAAGTTCGCCCAGGTCACGCCGGTGCTGGCCGAGGTGCTCGACGTTGCCCTGCCCGATGCCTCCTTCTACCTCTGGGCCGGCGTGCCCGCGGCCTTCGCGCAGCGCGCCCCGGGCCTGAGCGCCGACGAGGCTTTCGCGCGCGAATTGCTCGCTCAATACAATGTGACCGTCCTGCCCGGCAGCTACCTCGCGCGCACGGTGCAGGGGCACAACCCCGGTGCCGGGCGCGTGCGCCTGGCCCTGGTGGCCGGCGTCGACGAATGCCTGGAGGCCGCGCACCGCATCGCCGGCTTCTGCCGCGCCAACGCCTGACCGATTCCCTTTCTCCCCTAGCCCATCACCCCATGAGCCAACAACTGCAAGCCATCATCGACACCGCCTGGGACAACCGCGCCTCGCTGTCGCCCGCCGCCGCCCCCAAGGAGGTGACCGACGCCGTCGAGCACGTGATCGCCGAGCTCAACAAGGGCCGCCTGCGCGTGGCCACCCGCGAAGGCGTGGGCCAGTGGACGGTGCACCAGTGGATCAAGAAGGCCGTGCTGCTGTCGTTCCGCCTCAAGGACAACGAGATCATGCGCGCGGGCGACCTGGGCTTCTTCGACAAGGTGCAGACCAAGTTCGCCCACCTCTCGCCCGAAGAGATGAAGGCCACCGGCGTGCGCGTGGTGCCGCCGGCCGTGGCCCGCCGCGGCAGTTTCATCGCCAAGGGCGCCATCCTCATGCCCAGCTACGTGAACATCGGCGCCTATGTGGACGAAGGCACCATGGTCGACACCTGGGCCACCGTGGGCAGCTGCGCCCAGGTGGGCAAGAACGTGCACCTCTCGGGCGGCGTGGGTCTGGGCGGCGTGCTCGAACCCCTGCAGGCCAACCCGACCATCATCGAAGACAACTGCTTCATCGGCGCGCGCTCGGAGATCGTCGAAGGCGTCATCGTCGAGGAAAACTCGGTGATCAGCATGGGCGTGTACATCGGCCAGAGCACCCCGATCTACGACCGCGCCACGGGCGAAGTGAGCTACGGCCGCGTGCCCGCGGGCTCGGTCGTGATCAGCGGCAGCCTGCCCAAGGACGGTGGCAAGTACAGCCTGTACGCGGCCGTGATCGTCAAGCGCGTCGATGCGCAGACCCGCGCCAAGACCAGCCTGAACGACCTGCTGCGCCCGTAAGAAGTCGAACCAACCACCGCCGTGAGGGAGATGGCATGAGCAGCGGAACGATGGAGCGCATCCTGCGCCTGATGGCCGACAAGAAGGCCTCGGACGTTTACCTCACGGCGAACGCGCCGGCGATGATCAAGATCAACGGCCAGGTGATCCCGATCAACAGCCAGGTGCTGCCCTCGGAGGCGCCGCGCAACCTGCTCAGCGAGATCGTGCCCGCCACGCGCATGGAGGAGCTGCTCGAAACCGGCGAGCTCAACATGGGCGTGACGCTCGAAGGCCTGGGCAACTACCGCGTGAGCGCCATGCGCCAGCGCGGCTCCATCGCGGTGGTGATCCGCTACGTGCCCAGCGACATCCCGCCGCTGGACACGCTCAACGTCGCCCCCATCCTGGCCGACCTGGTGATGGACAAGCGCGGCCTGATCCTCATGGTGGGCGCCACGGGCGCGGGCAAGAGCACCACGCTCGCGGCCATGATCGACCACCGCAACGAGCGCGTCAGCGGCCACATCCTCACGGTCGAAGACCCGATCGAATACACCTACCGCAACAAGCGCTCGGTGGTGAACCAGCGCGAGATCGGGCCCGACACGGTGTCGCTGCAGACCGCGCTCAAGAACGCGCTGCGCCAGGCGCCCGACGTGATCCTGATCGGCGAGATCCGCGACCGCGAGACCATGTCGGCCGCGATCGCGTACGCCCAGTCGGGCCACCTGGTGCTGGCCACACTGCACGCCAACAACAGCTACCACGCGCTCAACCGCATCCTGAGCTTCTACCCCGTCGAGGTGCGCCCCACCATGCTGGGCGACCTGGCCGCCGCACTGCGCGCCATCGTGTCGCAACGCCTGCTGCGCACGCCCGTGGGCGGCCGCCTGCCGGCCATGGAGGTCCTGCTCAACACCGCGCTGATCGCCGACCTGATCCAGAAGGCCGATTTCTCGGGCGTGCGCGAAGCGATGGAGAAGTCGCTGGCCGAAGGCTCGCAGACCTTCGAACAAGACCTGGCGCGCCTGATCCACGAAGGCCTGGTGACGCGCGAGGAAGGCCTGGCCCAGGCCGACTCGCCCAACAACCTGCTCTGGCGCCTGCAGAACGACTTCGCGCCCAGCGCCGCGCGCGGAGCGGATGCCGCCGACGAAGACGCCACCGACACGCCCTCGTTCACCGAGTTCACGCTCGACGTTAAATTCTGATGTCCGACACCCTGCGTCTGGCCGAGGCGCTCATTGCCCTGCCCTCCGTCACCCCGCGCGACGCGGGCTGCCTCGAACTCATCGCGGCGCGCCTGCAGGCCATGGGCTTTGCGTGCGAACGCCTCGACAGCGGCCCGGCCGACTTCCGCGTGAGCAACCTCTGGGCGCGCCGCGGCACGGGCCAGCGGCCCACGCTGGTGTTCGCGGGCCACACCGACGTGGTGCCCACCGGCCCGCGCGAGGCCTGGGCCAGCGACCCCTTCGTGCCCAGCCACCGCGACGGCAAGCTCTTCGGCCGCGGCGCGAGCGACATGAAGACCTCCATCGCGGCCATGGTCGTGGCCTGCGAGCGCTTTCTTGCCGAACAGCCCGATCCCGGCATCGACATCGCCTTTTTGCTCACGAGCGACGAAGAAGGCCCCGCGGTCGATGGCACCGTGGTGGTCTGCGAGACCCTCAAGGCGCGCGGCGAGCGGCTCGACTGGTGCATCGTGGGCGAGCCCACCTCGGTCGAGCGCACCGGCGACATGATCAAGAACGGCCGCCGCGGCACCCTGAGCGGCAAGCTCACCGTCAAGGGCGTGCAGGGCCACATCGCCTACCCGCACCTGGCGAAGAACCCCATCCACCTGGCCGCGCCCGCCCTCGCCGAGCTCGCCGCCACCGAGTGGGACCGCGGCAACGCCTACTTCCCGCCCACGAGCTGGCAGATCAGCAACATCCACGGCGGCACCGGCGCCACCAACGTGATCCCGGGCACCGTGGTGAT
Source organism: Hydrogenophaga crocea (assembly GCF_011388215.1). NCBI lineage: Bacteria > Pseudomonadati > Pseudomonadota > Betaproteobacteria > Burkholderiales > Comamonadaceae > Hydrogenophaga > Hydrogenophaga crocea. The sequence goes on along the minus strand of NZ_CP049989.1, from coordinate 1,348,473 downwards.
CGATTTCAACTTCCGCTTCAGCACCGAGCGCACGCCCGAGTCGCTGCAGGCGCAGGTGATCGAGATCCTCGCGCGTCACGGCCTGCGCGAAGGCGCCGACCACGACATCGCCTGGACCCTGGGCGGGCGGCCCTTCCTGACGCCGCCCGGTGCGCTGGTCGACGCGGTGCGCGACGCCATCCGCGACGAGACCGGCCTGCACACCGAGCTCTCCACCACCGGCGGCACCAGCGACGGGCGCTTCATCGCCCAGGTCTGCCCGCAGGTGGTCGAGGTGGGCCCGCCGAACGCCACCATCCACAAGATCGACGAGCACGTGGTGCTCGCCGACATCGAACCCCTGACCGCGATCTACCGCCGCACGCTGCAACACCTGCACGCGCGGACCGTGCAGAACGCCTGACACCCGTGACCCTGCAAGAACTGCTGGCCCAGGCCGAAGCCCGCCTGGACGCCGCGCAACTGGCCTATGGCCATGGCACCACCAACGCCCACGACGAGGCCGCCTGGCTGGTGCTCTGGCGCCTGGGCCTGCCGCTGGACAGCGACCTCGACGCCCTCGCCGGCCGCGCCGTGAGCGGCGACGAAGCCGCCGCGGTGGACGCGCTCATCGCGCGCCGCATCGACACCCGCGAGCCCGCGGCCTACCTGACCGGCGAGGCCTGGTTGCAAGGCGTGCCCTTCCACGTCGACCGCCGCGCCATCGTGCCGCGCAGCTTCATCGCCGAACTCATCGCCGACGGCAGCATCGACCCCTGGCTCGGTGAACACACCCAGGCCGTGCTCGACCTGTGCACCGGCAACGGCAGCCTCGCAGTGCTCGCGGCCATGGCCTGGCCAGAGATCCGCGTGACCGGGGCCGACCTCTCGCCCGAGGCGCTGCAGGTGGCGCGCATCAATGTCGAGCGCCACGGCCTGGGCGAACGCATCGCCCTGGTGGAAAGCGACGGGCTCGCGGCCTGCCCCGGCCCCTGGGACCTGATCGTGTGCAACCCGCCCTATGTGAACGCGCAGAGCATGGCCGCCCTGCCCGCCGAGTACCGCGCCGAGCCCGAACTCGCGCTGGCCGGCGGTGCCGACGGCATGGACTTCGTTCGCGCGCTGCTGCGTGACGCGCCGCGCTGCCTGAACCCGCAGGGCGTGCTGGTGCTCGAGATCGGCAACGAACGCGAACACTTCGAGCGCGCCTTCCCGCGCCTGCAGTCCGTGTGGCTCGGCACCAGCGCGGGCGACGACCAGGTGCTGCTGCTCACGCGCGACGCCATCGTGGAGGGCCAGCCATGATCACGCTGCGCGACGTGGTGCTGCGACGCGGCGTCAAGGTGCTGCTCGATGGCGCCACGCTCACCATCAACCCCGGTGAAAAAGTGGGCCTGGTCGGCCGCAACGGCGCAGGCAAGTCCAGCCTGTTCCGCCTGCTCGACGGCACGCTGCACGAAGACAAGGGCGAGTTCCAGGTGCCCGCGCACTGGCGCATGGCGCAGGTGGCGCAGGACATGCCCGAGACCGACCAGAGCGCCACGCGCTTCGTGGTCGAAGGCGACGTGACCCTGCTCGCGGCCGAACGCGAGGTGGCCGAGGCCGAGGCCAGCGACGACGGCGAACGCATGGCCCACGCCTACATGGCGCTCAACGACGCCGGCGCGCACGACGCCAATGCGCGCGCCCAGGCCCTGATCCTGGGCCTGGGTTTCCGCCTCGACGAGCTCGAGCGCCCGGTCAACAGCTTCTCGGGCGGCTGGCGCATGCGGCTGCAGCTCGCGCGCGCCCTGATGTGCCCGAGCGAGCTGCTGCTGCTCGACGAACCCACCAACCACCTCGACCTCGACGCCCTGGTCTGGCTCGAAGCCTGGCTGCAGCGCTACCCCGGCACGCTGCTCGTCATCAGCCACGACCGCGAGTTCCTCGACGCGGTCACGCAGGTCACGGTGCACATCGAACACGCGCAGCTCAAGCGCTACGGCGGCAACTACAGCCGCTTCGAAGACATGCGCGCCGAGCAGATGGCGCTGCAGCAGGCCGCGTTCGCGCGCCAGCAGGACAAGATCGCCCACCTGCAGAAGTTCATCGACCGCTTCAAGGCCAAGGCCAGCAAGGCCAAGCAGGCGCAAAGCCGCGTGAAGGCGCTCGAGCGCATGGAGCGCATCGCGCCCGTGCTCGCCGAGGCCGACTTCACCTTCGAGTTCGCCGAACCCGCCAACCTGCCCAACCCCATGCTGGTGCTGCAGGACGTGGACTTCGGCTACCCCGGTGAAGACGGCGCCGGCCCCGCCACCATCGTGCGCGGCGTGAACCGCTCGGTGCTCGCGGGCCAGCGCATCGGCATCCTGGGCGCCAACGGCCAGGGCAAGTCCACCGTGGTCAAGACCATCGCGCGCACGCTCGCCCCGCTGGCCGGCACCGTCACCGAGGGCAAGGGCCTGAACATCGGCTACTTCGCGCAGCAGGAGCTCGACGTGCTGAGCCCGCGCGACAACCCGCTCGAGCACATGATCCGGCTCGTGAAGGAGACCACCGCGCAGGGCCGCCTGAGCGGCCAGCCCACGCGCGAGCAGGACCTGCGCAGCTTCCTCGGCACCTTCAACTTCACCGGCGACCAGGTGTTCCAGGCCGTGGGCAGCATGAGCGGCGGCGAGAAGGCGCGGCTGGTGCTGTGCATGATCGTGTGGCAGCGCCCCAACCTGCTGCTGCTCGACGAGCCCACCAACCACCTCGACCTCGCCACGCGCGAGGCACTGTCGGTGGCGCTCAACGAATTCGAAGGCACGGTGATGCTGGTGAGCCACGACCGCTCGCTGCTGCGCGCGGTGTGCGACGAGTTCTGGCTGGTCTCGCGCGGCGGCATCGCGCCCTTCGATGGTGACCTTGACGACTACCAGCGCTACCTGCTCGACATGGCCAAGCAGGCGCGCGAGGCGCAACGCGAACAGGCGCGCGCCGCCGAGCCACCCGCGCCCGCCCCCGTGGTGGACCGCCAGGCCGAGGCACAGCGCCAGAAGCAACGCAACGAACAACTGCGACCGCTCAAGAAAGAGCTCGCGCAGATCGAACAGCGCATGGCCAAGCTCGGTGACGAGCGCGCCCAGCTCGAAGCCCAATTGATGCAAGCCACGCAAGACCCGGCCCGGCTGGCCGAGGCCGGGCGTCGGCTCAAGGCGGTGGAAAGCGAGCTCGCGACGGTCGAGGCGCGTTGGCTCGAACTCAGCGAAGCGATCGAACAGGCGGGGGCCTGAAGCCCCGCCGCTTGCGCTGCGAAGCCCGCCCTGGCGCGGGCTTTTTTGTGGCCGCTCGCGGGACGGGCGCGCACATAAGAAAAAGCCCCTGACCTTGCGATCAGGGGCTTCCCTTGTTGGTGGTAGGACGTGGCAGGCTCGAACTGCCGACCAACGGATTAAAAGTCCGCTGCTCTACCAACTGAGCTAACGTCCCACACTTTTCACGTCAAACGTTTTGTTTGCTGCGAAGCCTCAGATTATAGCGTCGTTTTTGACCTCTTCGAAAGAGGCCTTCACTTTTTTGACATCGCCGCGCGCGAAGCCGTCGAGCAGCCAGCCCGCCGCGCACAGGCCGAAGGTCGCGGTCACGCTCACCACCGAACCGTAGCCGTGGCAATTGAGCGAGCCATCGACCGACGCATCGCCCCCGACCGCGCACGACGGGTCGGGCGGCGCCACCGATTCCTTGCTGTGCACACAGGCCACGCGCAGGGCCCCGGCGCGCGGCGCGGCGTGGTGCTTGCGCAGGCGGTAGCGCAGTTGCGCGAGCAAGGGGTCGTGCGTCACGTCGGCGAGGTCGGCGATCTGCACCGCCTCGGCGCGGCGCTTGCCGCCGGCCGCGCCCACGCTGATGAAGGGCACACGCTGTTCGCGCGCCCACGCGGCCATGGCGGTCTTGGCACGCACCTGGTCGCAGGCGTCGATCACGCCATCGGGCCGCTGGCCCCGCAGCAGCGTGGGCCAGTTGTCGGCATCGACGAAATCGTCGACCAGTTCGAGTTCGATGTCGGGGTGAAAGCCCAGGATGCGGTCGCGCATGGCCTCGGTCTTGGCCTGCCCCAGCGTGGCCTCGCTCGCGTGCACCTGGCGGTTGATGTTCGATTCGGCCACGTGATCGAGGTCGATCAGCGTGAGGCGGCGCACCCCGCTGCGCGCCAGGGCCTCGGCGGCCCAGGAGCCCACGCCCCCGATGCCCACCACCACCGCGTGCGCGCCGAAGATGCGCTGCGCGCCCTCGACGCCATAGAGCCGGCGCAGGCCGCCGAAGCGGCGCTCGAAGCGCTCGGCCTCGAGCGTGTTCACGCGCTGCGCTCCAGCAGCCAGATCTGGAACTTGAAGCCCAGCACCGCGCCGGCCATGATGCCGGCGACCGCGATGGCGCTGATGAGGCTCAGCGTGGACAGGCCCGACAGGCCCTGGCCCACGGTGCAACCGAGCGCGGTCACACCGCCCACGCCCATGAGCACCGCGCCCACGAGGTGCAGCGCCGTGTCCTGCGTGTCGCGGAAACCTTCCCAGCGGAAGCTGCGGTCGATCAGCGCGCACAGCAGCGAGCCCGCGACCACGCCCAGCACCGTGACCACACCGAAGGTGAGCAGCTTGCTCTTGTCGCTGAAGAAGATCAGCCAGTCGAGCGTGTAGGCCATGGGCGCGGTGAAGGTGAGCGACTCCATGCGACCGGTGTTGCTCGCGAGGTAGACCGGGTCCAGCGTTTCGGGGTGCTCGGGCACGAAGCCCAGCCGACCACTGACCCACCACATGCCCACGATCACGAGGCCGATGCCCAGGCCACCGAGCAGGTTGTTGAAGGTGCGGAAATCGGCGCCGAGCAGCGCCCACACGATCAGCGCGCCGCCCACGAGCAGCGCGGCCGCGAGGCCCGCCACGCCGGGCTCGACACCGAAGCCCGTGGCCAGCCACGCGGGCAGCGCGGCGCCGGCGCCGATCTCGAAGGCCACCTGGTCGACGGTGGCGTTGCGCGCCACGGCGAACACGCCGCGCAGGGTCATGAAGGCGGCCAGACCCATCACGAAGAACACCACCAGCGATTTGAGACTGCCGCCGCCGATGCGCACCAGTGTCTTGCTGCCGCAGCCCGAGGCCAGCACCATGCCGACACCGAACAGCGCGCCGCCCACCAGGGCCGAGAGCCAGACGATGCGTTTGCCGGTGTAGATGGAGGCGCTGGTGTCGATCAGGCCCAGCCAGCCCAGCGCGTAGAAGCCGATGGCCGCGACGCCCACCGCCATGCCCCACATGCGCATGCGGTTCCAGTCGCCCATGTTCACGATGTCGCTGACCGCGCCCATGGTGCAGAAATGGGTGCGCTGGGCGATGAAACCGAAGGCGGCCGCGACCGCAAACGCGGCCCACAGCACGGTGTGACGAAGGGAGTTCAGCGCGGCGAGTTCATCCATAGGGCCGCGATTGTAGGTGCGGCCCCATGGGGTTCACTTCAGGCGGGCCAGCCGTTCCTTGGCCGCCGACGCGGCCTCGCTCTGCGGGTGCGCCTTCACGAGGTCTTCGAGCGTCTTGCGCGCGCCGCGCGGGTCCTTGAGCTCGACCTGGCTGTTCGCCATGGCGAGCATGGCCTCGGGCGTGCGCGGGTGGTCGGGGAACTCGCGCACCAGGCGCTGGTGCGTGTCGACCGCGTCCTTGTAGGCGCGCGCCGCGTACTGCGCGTTGCCCAGCCAGTAGAGCACCACGGGCGTGTAGCCGCTGCTCGGGTACTTGCGCAGAAAGCCGCTGTAGGCCGCAACCGCCGCGGGAAAGTCGGAGCGGCGCAGCGTGGCCATGGCAGCGTCGTAGTCGGCCTTCTCGGCCGGCTGGGCGTTGAAGCTGCGGCCGTCGAGCTCGACCTTGACGGGCTCGAACTGGCGCAGCCGCTCGTCAACGCCGGCCTGCGCGTCTTTCTGGGCGCGTTGCAGCTCGGACACCTCGCGCGCGAGCTGCTCGTTCTGGCCACGCAGGCGCGCGATCTCGCCGCGCAACTGCTCGATCTGGTTCGCCAGCTCGAGCATGCTGCGCTGGATGCTCGCGTCGCTCTCGCGCAGGCCGCGCTCGGCGGCGGCGTTGGCGGCCTTGTTCGCATCGACCTGCTGGCGCAGCTCGATGATCGCGCGGCGGGCCTCGTCGTCGCCGAAGATGGCGTGCGCCATCGGCGACCACGCGCTGCCCATCGCGAGCAGCGCGGCGGTGGCCAGGGCGCGGGGATGGCGCAGGCTGGTCATGGGCCGTTCAGCGGTAGGTCAGTTCGACGCGGCGGTTCTTGGCCCAGGCGGCTTCGTCGGCGCCGGTGGCGGCCGGCTTCTCTTCACCGAAGCTCACCGCTTCCATCTGGGCGTCCTGCACGCCCAGCAGCGACAGCGCACGGCGCACGGCCTCGGCGCGCTTCTGGCCCAGGGCCAGGTTGTATTCGCGGCCGCCGCGCTCGTCGGTGTGGCCTTCGAGCTGCACGCGCACGGCGCGGTTGGCGTTGAGGTAGCGCGCGTTGGCCTCGAGCAGCGACGCGGCTTCGGGCTTGACGTCGAAGCTGTCGTAGTCGAAGTAGATCACGCGCTGCAGGGCGGCGGGCTGGTTGCCCACGGTCGAGGGCACCTGCACGCCGGCCACGCCGCGCGGGTCGACGCCGCTGCCCGCGCCGCCAGCGCCGGCCCCACCGGCGCCGGTGGCGGTGCCGCTGCGGTCTTCAACGGGCGGCTGGTCGAGGCGGACACCGGAGCCGCAGGCGGCGAGCGTGAAGGCGGCGATGAGGGTGACGAGCACGCCGTTGAAGCGGCGCATGGACAGGGTCTTGGACATGGTTTGTGGCCTGTGTGTGGTTGGGATGGGTGAAGAGAACGGAAAGCGGATTCAGCGCAGGTACGGGCCCCACTCGGGCTCGCGGATGTCGCCCTGGGCGCCGGCCAGGCGGGTCTTGATGCGGCCGTCCACCGTGGTCGTCATGAGCGCCTCGGCGCCCTTGTCGCGCGTGGCGTAGATGATCATGCGGCTGTTGGGCGCGAAGCTCGGGCTTTCGTCGCCACCGGTCTCGGTGAGCGCGGTGACGTTGCCCGAGGCGAGGTCCATCACGTGCAGGCGGAACGCGCCGTTGATGCGCGAGATGAACGCGAGCCAGCGGCCGTCGGGGCTGAGCGCGGGCGAGATGTTGTAGTTGCCCGTGAAGGTCACGCGCTGCGCGCTGCCACCCGCCGCAGGCATGCGGTAGATCTGCGGCGAGCCGCCGCGGTCGCTCACGAAGTAGATCTGCTTGCCGTCGGGGCTGAACACGGGCTCGGTGTCGATGCTGCCGCTTTGCGACAGGCGCCGCGGCTCGCCGCCGCCCGCGTCGATGGCGTAGAGCTGGGCGTTGCCCGAGAGCGTGAGCGCGGCCACCACCTGGCGGCCGTCGGGCGACCATGCCGGCGCGCTGTTGGAGCCGCGAAAGCTCGCGAGCACGCGGCGGCGGCCCGTGGCCACCTCGTGCGTGACGATCTCGGCCTTGCGCTTCTCGAACGACACGTAGGCGAGCTGCGTGCCGTTGGGCGCCCAGCTCGGCGAGATGATGGGCTCGTTGCTCGTGAAGGCGGCCTGGGCGTTCTCGCCGTCGGCGTCGGCCACCCACAGGCGGTGCGTGTTGCCGGCCTTGGACACGTAGGCGATGCGCGTGGAGAACACGCCCTTCTCGCCCGTGAGCTTCTCGTAGACGTAATCGGCCACCTTGTGCGCGGCCACGCGCAGGTTGGCGGGCGTGGACGGCAGGCTCTGGCCGCCGAGGTCGGCGGTGCGCACCGAGTCCCAGAGGCGAAAGCGCACGTCGAAGCGGCCGTCGGCCAGGCGCGTGACGCTGCCCGTGAGCACCGAGTCGGCGCCGCGCTCGCGCCACGGTGCAAGGTCGGGGCGCGAGGTTTCGTCGAGGCTGCCGTTGAGGGGCGGCACGAACACGAACTGGCCCGAGCGTTCGAGGTCGGCGCGCACGATGGCCGCGATGTTCTCGCTCGCGGCGTCGTTGCCGCGGAAATTGACGGCCGAGAACGGAAAGCGCGTGAGGCCCACGCCGGCCACTTCGACGCGGAACTGGGCCCAGGCGCCGGTGGCGGGCACACCCAGCAATGGCAGGCTGGACACCAGGCCAAGGGCACGCCGGCGCGGCATCCCGGTGGTGGGATGGAGTCGGTTCGGTTCGATCATGGTGTTGGGATGCTGAGGCAGTGCGGGGCGTGGCGCCCGGTGCCCCGGTGAAGGACCGGCCGATAATACCGGACCCTTGACCCTGCCCCGTGACAAGATGTGAGGCGCCACGGGCCACTGGACCGCGTCGCGCGGCATTGGTTCCCGACCTGTCGACCCCATCGCCCCCGCCGCCCTGCCCTTGAGCCCCGAAGCCCCGACCTCCGCCCTGCCCACCGGCAGCGTGCTGCAGCGCGTGAAGCGCCTGTGGCCCTATTTCCGCGACGCGCGCACCGGCATCGTGTTCGCAGCGCTGGCCACCGTGGTGGGCGCGCTCACCGAGCCCATGATCCCGGCGCTGCTCAAGGCGCTGCTCGACGACGGCTTCAACAAGGGCCGCGTGCCGTTGTGGATGGTGCCACTGGCCTTCATGGGCCTGTTCGGCCTGCGCGGCATGGCCTCGTTCGTGGCCCAGTACGCGCTCTCGTACACGGCCAACACCGGCATGCTCAACCTGCGCCGGGCCATGTTCGCCAAGCTCACCGCGGCCCAGCTCTCGCTGTTCTCGCGCCAGAGCGCGAGCAAGCTGTCCAACACGCTGGTCTACGAGGTGCAGACCGGCTCGCAGATGCTGGTGTCCTCGCTGATCACGCTGGCGCGCGACAGCCTCACGCTGGTGGCGCTCATGGGCTACCTGCTCTACCTCAACTGGAAGCTCACGCTGATCGTGATCGCGGTGTTCCCGGGCCTGGCCTGGATCATGCGCGTGCTCTCCAAGCGCCTGTACCGGCTCACGCGCGCGAGCCAGCAGGCCACCGACGAACTGGCCTACGTGGTCGAGGAAAACGCGCTGGCCCACCGTGTGGTGCGCCTGCACGGCGCGCAGCAGCGCCAGGCCGATCGCTTCGACGGCCTGAGCCTGTCGCTGCGCCGCCTCGCGCTCAAGAGCACCATCGCGATGGCGGCCATGACGCCCTTCACCCAGCTGCTCGCGTCGGCCGCGCTGTCGGCCGTGGTGGCGGTGGCGCTGTGGCAGAGCAGCACCTCGGGCGTCACGGTGGGCAACTTCGTCGCCTTCGTCACGGCCATGCTGATGCTGATCGCGCCGATCCGGCACCTGGCCGAGATCGCCTCGCCCATCACGCGCGGGCTGGCCGCGCTCGAGCGCGGGCTCGAGCTGATCGAGCAGACCGCCGAACAAGGCGGCGGTGCGCACCAGGCCGCGCGCGTGCAGGGCGACATCCGCTTCGAGGGCGTGTGGGTGCGCTACCCACCCAAGGACGACACCACGCCCGAGGGCGAGACCGGCGTGGCGCTGCGCGGCATCGATCTGCACGTGCGCCCCGGCGAGGTGGTGGCCTTCGTGGGCCCCTCGGGCTCGGGCAAGACCACGCTGGTGAACCTGCTGCCGCGCTTCGTCGAGGTCGAGCGCGGCCGCGTCACGCTCGACGGCGTGCCCCTGCCCGACTGGCAGCTCGCGAGCCTGCGCCGCCAGTTCGCCATGGTGAGCCAGGACGTGGTGATGCTCAACGACACGCTCGCGGCCAACGTGGCGCTGGGCGAGGCCGACGCGCAGATCGACGAGGCGCGCGCCCGGGCCGCGCTCGAATCGGCCAACCTCGGCGATCTGCTGGCGAAGCTGCCGCAGGGCATGCACACCAACGTGGGCCACAACGCCACCGAGCTCTCGGGCGGTCAGCGCCAGCGGCTGGCGATCGCGCGCGCCATCTACAAGGACGCCCCCGTCCTGATCCTCGACGAGGCCACCTCGGCGCTGGACAACGAGTCCGAGCGCCTGGTGCAGGACGCGCTCGCGCGCCTCATGAAGGGCCGCACCACGCTGGTCATCGCGCACCGGCTCTCCACCATCGAGCACGCCGACCGCGTCATCGTGCTGGCCGACGGCCGCATCGTCGAACAGGGCTCGCACGCGCAGCTGCTGGCCGCCGACGGCCTGTACGCGCGCCTGCACAGTCAGGGCCTGGGCGGCACGAACTGAACACCCGGCCACCCCCGCGCTTTCCCCGTTGAGGCGCGGGCTGCAGAGGGTGTAAAACGGCGCATCCCCGCGCGAGGAGCGACCTGATGAAGACCCTGACCGACCAGCTGAGCCAGTACGCGGCCTACCACCGCGACCGCCGCAACATCATCACCCACTTCGTGGGCATCCCCATGATCGTGGTGGCCGTGGCGGTGCTGCTCTCGCGGCCGGTGCTGGGCCACTGGGGCGGCGTGGCACTTTCGCCGGCCACCGCGGTGACGCTGGCCACCGTGCTGTACTACCTGCGGCTGGACCTGCGCCTGGGCGCGGTGATGGCCGCGCTCATGGCGCTGTGCCTGTGGTTCGCGCAGGCCGTGGCCGCACAGGGCACGGGCACCTGGCTGGCCATCGGCATCGGCCTGTTCCTCGTGGGCTGGGTGATCCAGTTCATCGGCCACTTCTACGAAGGCCGCAAACCCGCCTTCGTCGACGACCTCGTGGGCCTGGTCATCGGCCCGCTGTTCGTGGTGGCCGAGGCCGGCTTCCTGCTGGGCCTGCGCCGCGCGCTGCAACACGACATCGAGGCCCGCGTCGGCCCGGTGCGTGAAGGCCCGCCGGCCCGCCGCACGGCCCTGTAGCCGCGCGCTCAGAGCAGCACGATGTCGTACTGCTCCTGCGTCATCGAGCTCTCGCTCTGCAGCGAAATCGGCTTGCCGATGAACTCGGACAGGCCCGCGAGGTGGGCGCGTTCCTCGTCGAGGAAGAGCTCGACCACCTTGGGCGCGGCCACCACGCGGAACTCGCGCGGGCTGAAGGCGCGCGCCTCGCGCAGGATCTCGCGCAGGATGTCGTAGCACACGCTGCGCGCGGTCTTGACCGCGCCGCGCCCGTGGCAGGCCTCGCAGGGCTCGCTGAGCATGTGGGCCAGCGATTCGCGCGTGCGCTTGCGCGTCATCTCCACCAGCCCGAGCTGCGAGAAGCTGCCGATCATGGTCTTCACCCGGTCGCGCCCGAGCTGCTTGCGGAACTCGGCGAGCACCGCGTCGCGGTGGTCCTCGCGCGTCATGTCGATGAAGTCCACGATCACGATGCCGCCCAGGTTGCGCAGCCGCAGCTGGCGCGCAATGGCCTGCGCGGCCTCGAGGTTGGTGCGGAACACGGTGTCGTCGAAGTTGCGCGCGCCCACGAAGCCGCCGGTGTTGACGTCGACCGTGGTCAGCGCTTCGGTCTGGTCGATCACCAGGTAACCGCCCGACTTGAGGTCGACGCGGCGGCCCAGCGCGCGCACGATTTCCTCGTCCACGTTGAAGAGATCGAAGATCGGCCGCTCGCCGCTGTAGTGCTGCAGCTTGCGCACCGTGTCGGGCATGAACTCGTCGGCAAAGCCCTTGAGCAGGCCGTACTGCTCGCGCGAGTCGATGCGGATCGACTGCGTCTCGGCGCTCGTGAGGTCGCGCAGCACGCGCTGCATGAGGTTGAGGTCTTCGTGCAGCAGCGTGGCCGCGGGCTGGCTCAGCGCGGCCTGCTTGATGCGCAGCCAGGTCTTGCGCAGGTAGGCCACGTCGTCGGCGAGCTCGGTGTCGCTCGCGTCCTCGGCGTTGGTGCGCAGGATGAAGCCGCCTGCGGGGCTGCCGTCGCTGGTGGCGGTGAGCTGCTGCAGCCGCGCACGCAAGGCCTCGCGCTGCGCGGTGGGGATCTTCTGCGACACGCCGATGTGGCTGTCCTGCGGCAGGAACACCAGCAGCCGGCCCGCGATGCTGATCTGCGCCGTGAGCCGCGCGCCCTTGGTGCCGATCGGGTCCTTGAGCACCTGCACCATCAGCGCCTGGCCCTCGAAGATCTGCTTCTCGATCGGCAGCACCGGGTTGGGCGCGAGCACCTGCGGCGCGCCCTCGGCCGCGGGCGTGCGCGGCGCGGCGTGCTTGGCCTGGATGTTGGGCATCAGGTCGGCCACGTGCAGGAAGGCCGCGCGGTCCAGGCCGATGTCGAGGAAGGCCGACTGCATGCCCGGCAGCACGCGCGAGACCTTGCCCAGGTAGATGTTGCCGACCAGGCCGCGTTCGAGCGTGCGCTCGATGTGCACCTCCTGCACCGCGCCCTGCTCCACCACGGCCACGCGCGTTTCCTGCGGCGACCAGTTGATCAGGATGTCCTGGTTCATGTGAGCGTTCCGTTCAGAGGATGGGCAGGCCCGCGGCGCGCAAGAGCTGCGCGGTTTCGAACGCGGGCAGGCCGATGATGCCCGTGTGGCTGCCCTGGATGCGGCTGACCCACAGGCCCGCATGGCCCTGGATCGCATAGGCCCCGGCCTTGCCCATGGGTTCGCCGCCTTCGACGTAGCGGCGGATCTGCGTCGCGGTGAGGGGCTGGAAATGCACCGTGGACACCGACAGAGCCGACCAGCGCCGCCGGCCCTTGCCCACGGCCACGGCGGTGAGCACGCGGTGCGCGCGGCCCGAGAGATCGGCCAGCATGCGCCGCGCTTCGGCCGCGTCGGCCGGCTTGCCCAGGATGCGCCGGCCCAGCGCCACCGTGGTGTCGGCACAGAGCACGGGCGCGGCGGGCAGGCCGCGCTGCTTCAGGCGCGCCATCGCGGCCTCGAGCTTGAGCGCGGTGACGCGCTGCACATAGGCGGCGGGCGCTTCCCTGGGCTTCGCGGCTTCGAGCGCCTCGGCGTCTTCGTCGGCCCCGGGCAGCAGCAGCTCGTGGGCCACGCCCCATTGCGTGAGCAGCTCGCGCCGGCGCGGGCTCTGCGAGGCGAGGTAGATCGACGGGGTGTCGCCGCCGGGCCGCCCCAAGGCGACACGCGCCCCCTCGGGGGGCAGCGACCCGCGCAGCGGCGGAGCGTGGGGGCCGGTTTTCATTCGCGGTGGTAGGGGTGGTTCGCGTTGATCGACCAGGCGCGGTAGAGCTGCTCGATCAGCAGCACGCGCACCATGGCGTGCGGCAGCGTGAGGTCGGACAGGCGCACGCGCTGGTGCGCGGCGGCGCGCAGTTCGGGGTCCAGGCCGTCGGGCCCGCCGATCAGCAGGGCCACGTCGTCGCCACCGAGCTGCCACTGCTTGAGCTGCTGCGCGAGCGCCTGGGTGCTGAGCGGCGTGCCGCGCTCGTCGAGCGCCACCACGCGCGCGCCGCGCGGGACCGCGGCCTCGATGCGCTGGCGTTCCGCGGCCCAGAGCGTCTCGACCGTCTTGGAGCCGCGCGGCTCGGTCTTGACGGCCTTGAGCTCGACCCGCAGCTCGGGGGGAAAGCGTTTGGCGTAATCGTCGTAGGCGGTCTGGGCCCAGTCGGGCACCTTCTGCCCGACCGCGACGATCACGAGTTTCATGCTTTCTTCTTGGCGGCGGGCTTGCTGGCCGCCGTCTTGCGCGCGGCCGGCGCAGCCTTCTTCTTCGCGGCCGGCGCGTTCACCACCACCTTGGGCAGCGCGGCGCGCGGCTTGGCCGGGGCCTTCTTCGCGGCGGTCTTGCCCGCCGGCTTCGCGGCCGCCCGGGGCGCCGCCTTCTTGGCCGGCGCGGCCCTGGCACCGGCCTTCTTGGCCGGGGCCGCCGGCGCCGCCGCTGCGGCGGTCTTCTTCGCGGGCGCCTTCTTCGCGCCGGCCTTCTTCGCCGCGGCCTTGGTCACCGGGGCGGCTTCGCCCTCGGCCTTGGGCTTGGCGCTCGCCGCCTTGGCCGCGGCCTTCAGGCGCACGGGCTTGGCGCCCCAGATCTCTTCGAGCCGGTAGTACTGGCGGATCACGGGCTGCATCACGTGCGCCACGGCCTGGCCGCAGTCCACGATGATCCATTCGCCGTTGTCCTCGCCCTCGACGCGCGGCTTGTCGAAGCCGGCCTCGCGCACGGCGTCGCGCACGCTGGCGGCCAGGGCCTTGGTCTGGCGGTTCGAGGTGCCGCTGGCGATGATCACGCGCTCGAAGAGCGGCGAGAGCTCTTCGGTGTTGAACACCACGATGTCCTGGCCCTTGACGTCCTCCAGGCCATCGACGATGGCCTTCTGCAGTTTCTGGATGTCTTTCTTGGCGGAGGCTTCGCTCATGTAGGGGTCTGGTAGAGGTGGTGCTGCGAAATATAGCTCGCGACCGCCCCCGGGACCAGCACGTCCAGGGGGGGGCCGTCCGCGGCGCCGCCCGCCAGGCGGGCCCGCACCGCGGTGGCGCTCAGGTGTTGCAGCGGCATGTTCAGCCGCACAAAGGGAATGTCGACCGAGGACAGGTCGGTCTCGGGCGCCTCGCCGAGCAGGGCCTGGGGGCCGATGCTCGTGGGCCGGTTGGCCACGGCCAGCGTGGCGTGCGAGAGCACGTCCTGCCAGCGCACCCAGGTCTTGAAGGCCAGCAGCTGGTCAGCGCCCAGGATCAGGAAGAGCTCCGCGCCCGGGTACTCGGTGCTCAGCTCGGACAGCGTGTCGGCGGTGTAGCTCGGGCCTTCGCGCTCCGTCTCGCGCGGGTCGATGCGCACGCGCGGCAGGTCGCCGAAGGCGCGCTCGCACATGGCGATGCGGTGGTGCGCGGGCAGCAGCGTGCGCGACTTGTGCCAGGCATGGCCCGTGGGCAGCACGTGCAGGCGGTCGAGCTGCAGCTGTTCGAGCGCGGCCTCGGCCAGCGCGCGGTGCGCGCCGTGCGGCGGGTCGAATGCCCCGCCGAACATGCCGACGCGGCGCAGCGGCTCGCGCGCGCCGGCCATCAGACCCAGTCCTTGCGCACCAGGAATTCGCGGTACAGCCGGTCTTCCGGCGTGCCCTTCTTGGTCTTGCGGTTGTAGGCCCAGCTCACCAGCGGCGGCATGGACAGCAGGATGGACTCGCTGCGCCCGCCCGACTGCAGGCCGAAGTGCGTGCCGCGGTCCCACACCAGGTTGAACTCGACGTAGCGGCCGCGGCGGTAGAGCTGGAAGCTGCGCTCGCGCTCGCCGTAGGGCGTGTTCTTGCGGCGGTCGACGATGGGCAGGTAGGCGTCGAGGAAGGCGTCGCCCACCGAACTCAGCATGGCAAAGCTGCCGTCGAAGCCGAGCTCGGCGAAGTCGTCGAAGAACACGCCGCCGATGCCGCGCTGCTCGTCGCGGTGTTTGAGGTAGAAGTACTCGTCGCACCACCGCTTGAAGCGCGGGTACTTGTCGACGCCGAAGGGGTCGAGCGCGGCCTTGCAGGTGCGGTGGAAGTGCACCGCGTCTTCGTCGAAGCCGTAGTAGGGCGTGAGGTCCATGCCGCCGCCGAACCAGCACACGGGCGCGCCGCCCGCGGGCGTGGCCGCGATCATGCGCACGTTCATGTGCACCGTGGGCACGTAGGGGTTGCGCGGGTGGAACACCAGCGACACGCCCATGGCCTCGAAGGGCGCGCCCGCGAGTTCGGGGCGGTGCTGCGTGGCCGAGGGCGGCAGCTGCGGGCCCGTGACGTGCGAGAAACCGCAGCCCGCGCGCTCGAACACCGCGCCGTCTTCGAGGATCTGCGTGATGCCCGAGCCCTGCAGCTTCTCGCCGGGCGGCTTGCTCCAGCGGTCGACGACGAAGGCGCCGCCGTCGACCATGGCCACCGTGGAGGTGATGCGTTCCTGCAGGTCGGTCAGGTATTCGCGGACGTTGGCAATCGGGTTGTCGTTCATGGCTTGGCGGACGTGGACAGGGGCTGCACCGGGCTGGCCTGCGCGGGCTTGAAGCCCTGCGCACCCGCGAAGCCCTGGGCGATGAGCGCGTAGTCGCGCGCCGCGTCGCCCGACAGGCGCAGGAATTCGGTCACCCTCACCTGCTTGCGACTGTAATCCAGGGCCACCAGCCCGAGGGGTACCTGCGCGCCCATGGCCACCTGGTAGAAGCCGCTGCGCCAGCCCGCGGTGTGGCGGCGCGTGCCTTCGGGCGAGAGCGCAAGCCACAGCAGTTCGTCGCGCGCGGCGGCCTCGCGCATGGCCTGCACCATGGCGCCCACCGCCCCGCGTGGCGAGCGGCGCTCGATCGGCATGCCGCCGAGCCAGCGCAGCCAGCGGCCGAACAGCGGCACCTCGAACAGCGTGTCCTTGCCCCAGAAGCGCACCGGGATGCCGATGGCCCATTTGGCGAGGATGCCGACCACGAAGTCCCAGTTGCTGGTGTGCGGGTAGACGATGGCCACGCCCTGGCGCGCGGGAAAGCCGGCTTCGATCACCTGCCAGCCGCCCAGGCGCAGCACGGCCCGCGCCAGGCGCGAGCCGCGAAAGCGCACCGGGTGCGGCGGCGGCAGAAGAACGGGATCGCTCAAACGGGAATGCCCGGGCCGGAGGGAATGAAGGCTCAGAGCGCGCGGAAACCGATGTCGCGGCGGCACTGCATGCCGTCGAAGCGCACCGTGTCCACCAGCGCGTAGGCGCGCTCGCGCGCCTGCGCCACCGAGTCGGCGAGCGCGGTCACGCACAGCACGCGGCCGCCCGACACGCGCACGGTCTCGCCGTCGAGCGCGGTGCCGGCGTGGAACACCACGCGGTCGGCCTCGTCGGCCGGCAGGCCGGTGATGGCGTCGCCCTTGCGGGGGTCCATGGGGTAGCCGGCGGCTGCCATGACGACGCCGAGCGCGATGCGCGGGTCCCAATCGAGTTGCACGCGATCGAGTTCGCCGCGCGTGGCGGCCAGCAGCACCTGGGCGAAGTTGCTGCGCAGCCGCATCATGATGGGCTGGGTCTCGGGGTCGCCCATGCGGCAGTTGAACTCCAGCGTCTTGACCGCGCCGTCGGGCGTGATCATGAGGCCGGCGTACAGGAAGCCGGTGTAGGGAATGCCGTCGGCCTTCATGCCGCGCAGCGTGGGCAGGATCACCTCGTCCATGGCGCGCTGGTGCACCGCGGGCGTGACCACGGGCGCGGGCGAGTACGCGCCCATGCCGCCGGTGTTGGGGCCCTGGTCGGCGTCTTTCAGGCGCTTGTGGTCCTGGCTGGTGGCCAGGGCCAGCGCGTGTTCGCCGTCGCACAGCACGATGAAGCTGGCCTCTTCGCCCTGCAGGAATTCCTCGATCACCACGCGCGCGCCGCCCTCGTTGTGCGCCACGCCCAGCTTGTTGTCGAGCAGCATGAAGTCGATCGCTTCGTGCGCCTCGGCCAGGCTCATGGCCACCACCACCCCCTTGCCCGCGGCCAGGCCGTCGGCCTTGACCACGATGGGCGCGCCCTTGGCGTCCACATAGGCATGGGCCTTCACCGGGTCGGTGAAGGTCTGGTACTCGGCCGTGGGAATGCCGTGGCGCTGCATGAAGGCCTTGCTGAAGGCCTTGGAGCTCTCCAGCTGCGCGGCCTTCTGCGTGGGGCCGAAGATGGCCAGGCCATGGGCCCGGAACTCGTCGACCACGCCCGCGGCCAGCGGCGCCTCGGGGCCCACCACGGTGAGTTCGATACCGTTGGCCTGCACCCACTCGCGCAGCGCCACCTTGTCGGTGATGGCCAGGTTCGTGAGCTGCGCATCGCGCGCGGTGCCCGCATTGCCGGGGGCCACGAAGACCTGCTCCACCCCCTCGGACTGTTTGAGGCGCCAGGCCAGCGCATGCTCGCGGCCGCCGCCGCCGATCACCAGGACTTTCATTCCGAAATTTCTGCGTTGTGGAAGACGTTCTGCACGTCGTCCAGGTCTTCAAGGACGTCGAGCAGTTTCTGCATGCGCGCGGCATCGTCGCCGGCCAGGGCAATGGTGTTCTCGGCGCGCATGGTCACTTCGGCGATCTCGGGCTTGAGCCCCTTGGCCTCGAGCGCGTTCTTCACGGCCTCGAAGTCGCCGGGTGAGGTCAGCACCTCGATCGCGCCATCGCCGTCGGTGATCACGTCTTCGGCACCGGCCTCGAGCGCCGCTTCCATCACCGCGTCTTCCGAGGTGCCGGGCGCGAACACGAGCTGGCCGCAGTGCTTGAACTGGAAGGCCACCGACCCGTCGGTGCCCAGGTTGCCGCCGTGCTTGCTGAAGGCGTGGCGCACCTCGGCCACGGTGCGCACGCGGTTGTCGGTCATGGTGTCCACGATGATGGCCGCACCGCCGATGCCGTAGCCCTCGTAGCGGATCTCTTCGTAGTTCACGCCGTCGAGCGCGCCGGTGGCCTTGTCGACGTTGCGCTTGATGTTGTCGGCCGGCATGTTGGCCGCCTTGGCCTTCTCGATCGCCAGGCGCAGGCGCGGGTTCATGGCCACGTCGCCGCCGCCGCTGCGCGCGGCGACGATGATTTCACGCGTCAGCCGCGTCCAGATGCGGCCGCGCTTTTCGTCCTGACGGCCTTTGCGGTGCTGGATGTTCGCCCATTTGCTGTGTCCGGCCATGGGAAGTCCTCGAAATGCCTGCTGGCTTTGGTGTAATGAGCCCGCGATTTTACGATTTCGCCCCACACCGTCCCTTCGCCGCCTTGCCCCACCCCAGGACCGCTCCCATGGCCGAACCGCTGCTGATCGCCCAGAACGCCACCGCCCAATGCCTGCTGCTGCCCGGCCTGGCCAACCGGCACGGCCTCATCACCGGGGCCACCGGCACCGGCAAGACCGTCACGCTGCAGGCCCTTGCCGAGGGGTTTTCGCGCATCGGCGTGCCGGTGTTCATGGCCGACGTGAAGGGCGACCTAACCGGCATCAGCCAGACCGGCCGCATCGGCGAAAAGATGGCGGCCGTGCTGGCCGACCGCGGCCTGGCCCTGCCCCAGCCCACCGAATGCCCCACCACGCTGTGGGACGTGTTCGGCCAGCAGGGCCACCCGGTGCGCGCCACCATCAGCGACATGGGCCCGCTGCTGCTCGCGCGCATGCTCAACCTCAACGACACGCAGACCGGCGTGCTCAACCTGATCTTCAAGATCGCCGACGACAACGGCCTGCTGCTGCTCGACATGAAAGACCTGCGGGCCATGCTGCAGCACGTGGGCGACAACGCCAAGCAGTTCACCACCGAGTACGGCAACATCAGCGCGGCCTCGATCGGCGCCATCCAGCGCGGGCTGATGCAGGTCGAAGAACAAGGCGGCGACAAGTTCTTCGGCGAACCCATGCTCGACATTGCCGACTTCATGCAGACCGTGGACGGCAAGGGCGTGATCAACATCCTCGCGGCCGACAAGCTGCTCAACGCGCCGCGCCTGTACGCCACCTTCCTGCTGTGGATGCTCTCGGAGCTGTTCGAGACGCTGCCCGAGATCGGCGACCCCGACAAGCCCAAGCTGGTCTTCTTCTTCGACGAAGCCCACCTGCTGTTCAACGAAGCGCCCAAGGTGCTGGTGGAGCGCATCGAGCTCGTGGTGCGCCTGGTGCGCTCCAAGGGCGTGGGCGTGTACTTCGTGACCCAGAACCCGCTGGACATCCCCGACAGCGTGCTGGGCCAGCTCGGCAACCGCGTGCAGCACGCGCTGCGCGCCTTCACGCCGCGCGACCAGAAGGCGGTGAAGAGCACCGCGCAGACCATGCGTCCCAAGGCCGGCCTGGACATCGAGGCCGCGATCACCGAGCTCGCCGTGGGCGAGGCGCTGGTGAGCTTTCTCGACGCCAAGGGCCGCCCGAGCGAGACCGAGCGCGTCTACGTGCTGCCCCCGGGCAGCCAGATCGGGCCGATCACGCCCGAGCAGCGCCGCGCGCTCATCGAGGGCTCGCTGGTCGCGGGCACCTACGAAAAGACCGTGGACCGCGAAAGCGCCTACGAGATGTTCCAGGCCCATGCGGCCCAGCGCGGCCAGGCCGGCGCGGCGCCCACGGCCGACACGGCCGACGACAGGCCCGCGGCCAAGACCCCGCGCATCCCGGGCGCGGCCCAGAATGCGCCGGCCGCCGCCGAAAAGAGCGTCATCAACGAAGTGCTGTTCGGCCGCACCGGCCCCCGCGGCGGCCAGTACGACGGCCTGGTGCAGACCATGGCCAAGACGGCGGCGCGCACCGTGGCCAGCGGCCTGGGCCGCCAGATTCTGCGCGGCGTGCTGGGCGGCCTGCTGGGCGGCAAACGCTGAACGCCCTCAAAGCCTGGTGGCCGACGCTGGCCGCCCTCGCCTTCTTCGCCGCGCTGCAGGCGCTGCCGCCGGCCGCGCACCTGGCCTTGCGCTACGAACGCACCGCGGTGCTGCACGGCGAGCTCTGGCGCCTGGTCACGGGTCACCTGATCCACCTCGGCTGGGCCCACTGGGCGCTCAATGCCTTCGCGCTCACGCTCGTGAGCCTGCTCGCGCGCGCGCCGTTGTCGCTGCGCGCGCTGTCGCGCAGCATCCCCGCGCTGGCCGCGGCGATCTCGCTCATGCTGCTGGTGTTCGACCCCGAGGTGGCCGACTACGTGGGCCTGTCGGGCGTGCTCTACGGCCTTGTGCTGTTGGTGCTGTGGCCACAGGCGCGCGAGGGGCGCTGGCTGGCCTGGGCCGCGCTGCTGTACCTCGCGGTGCGCGTGGGCTGGCAGTTGCTGTCCGGCGTGCCGGCCATGGAGGCCGCGCTGATCGGCGGGCCGGTGATCGAGCAGGTGCACGGCTACGGCCTGCTCGTGGCGGCCGTGTGGCTGCTGGCCGGCGCGCGGCGGGGCTGACCCGGCCCGGCGCGCGCCCACAGGTTTCAGGTCGCCCGCTCGCGTGCCGGCGCGCCGGCTTGCAGCACACCGAGCCCGTTGGCCATGCCGTTGAAGCTGTCCATGGCCGAAGTGAGCCGCTGCAGCGCGCCGTTGTCGATCAGTTGCGTGTAGCAGCCCATGAGCTCGCGCTGCATGTCCAAGGCCGCAGCGCCCAGGAGTTGCCAGTACTGCGTCGCGCCCTCGGCATCGAAGCGCATCAGGTCGGCCTGGATCTCGATCAGTTGCGCGGGCTCGCTGGTCTGCCGGAGCCGCTCGGCCGCCTGCGCGTGGTGCCTCAGGGCGTCGTGGGCCGCACGCTCCTGGATCTTGCGCATCGCCTCGAAGCCGCGGAACACCGCGCAGGCGCTCTCGGTCGCCAGGCTCATTTGCTGGCGCGGAAGCTCGCTCGCGGCGCTCCAGGCGGCCTCGGGCGTTGGCACGGCAGATGCCGCAGGGGAGTGGTTGCGTTTGGTGGCCATGGCCTTCTCCTTTGAAAGCGGGGTCGCTGGTGCGTGTCGGTCGACGTCACCGGACGGGCAATGTAGGACGCCTGGGGGGCTGCCGACTTGACGTGACGCAAATGTCATGTGGCGCTTGCCACCGGGGCGCCGGGCGCCGCCGCGCCCAGGCCCATCGCGAGCGGCACGACCTCGGTCCTGAGCCACTCCTGCGGGGTCAGCGGCTCCTGCGCGGCCTGCAGCACGCGCAGCGTGCCCTCGTCGGCCTCCGAGGCATCGCCGCGGCGCGCGCGCAGCCGCGCACGCAGCACCTCGGGCGCCGCCTCGCAATGCACGATGCGCCAGGGCGCATGGGCCTGGCGCGCGAGCGCGGCGGCGGCTTCGCGTTCGTGCCGGCGCAGGAAAGCCGCGTCCAGGATCACCGGCCAGCCGGCGCCGAGCGCCGCGCCCGCGAGCGCGAACAGCCGGTCGTAGGTGCGGCGCGTGGCCTCGCCGCCATAGATGTCCAGCCCGCTGGCGCGCGAGTCTTCGGTCGCCTGCAGGCCGAAGAGGCGCTTGCGCTCGACGTCCGAGCGCAGGCGGATGGCGCCCTGCGCCTGCAACACCTGTTGCGAGACAAAGCTTTTTCCAGAGCCCGGCAGGCCGTGCATGAGGGCGAGCCAGGGCGGCGCGTGGCGCGCCCAGCGCAGCGCGGCGTCGAGGTAGCGGCGCGCCGGGCCGTTGCACCCGCGCAGCCGCTCCACCTGCGCGCGCACCAGCGCGCGGTACACCAGGGCGTGGCGCAGGCCCGGCAGGCCCGCGTGCTCGCCGCTCGCGTCGAGCCAGGCGTTGAGCAGGCGAAACGCCAGGTCGCCGCGGCCCTGGGCGTGCAGGTCCATCACGGGAAAGGCGATGTCGTCGATCACGTCGATCCAGCGCAGCGCCGGATCGAACTCGATGCCGTCGAAGGCGCTCACCTCGCCCGCCACCACGATCAGGTTGGCCAGGTGCAGGTCGCCATGGCATTCGCGCACGTGGCCGCCGGCCAGCCGTTCGGCCCAGTGCGGCGCGAGCCGCTGCGCCTGCCCGCGCAACCAGCGCGCGAGCCAGCCCGCTTCTTCGGCCGATGCCAGCGGCGCGGCGCCCTCGAGCGCGGCCGACGCCAGCGCGGCGCGGTGCGCTGCGCTGACGAAGCCGCTGTCCGCGCGCGCCACCGGCGCCTGGCGGTGAAAGCGCGCCAGCAGGGCCGCACAGGCATCGATCTCGGCCTCGCCGAGCCGCTGCGCAGCCAGGCGTTCGCTGAACAGCGCGCCCTCGGGGAAGCGGCGCATGCGCACCGCGTACTCGATGGCGGGCCCCTCGCCCCCGATCACGGGCGCCTCGCACGGGCCCGTGATCGCCACCACGTCCAGGTACAGCGAGGGCGCGAGGCGGCGGTTGAGCCTCAGCTCCTGCTCGCAGCAGTGCCGACGCGCCGCCAGCGTGCCGTAGTCGACGAAAGGCAGGCGCAGCGGCTTCTTGAGCTTGAAAGCATGCTCGCCCGCGAGCAGCACCCAGGAGATGTGCGTCTCGATGAGCGTGGCGCCCAGGCGAGCGGCCAGCGCGCGCGCGAGCGCGCCCCCGTCCGCCGGCGGTTCACACGGGTCGGCGCGGTCCGCGCTCACTGGATCGTGATCTTGCGCGCGCCCGTGGTGGTCTTCTTGGGCAGGGTGAGCGACAGCACGCCGTCGGCGTAGCGCGCGTCCACCCTGGCCTGGTCGATGTCGCAGGCCAGGCTGAAGCTGCGCGAGATGCTGCCCTGGTAGCGCTCGCTGCGCAGCACCTTGTCGCCGTTGCCCCTGGTCTCCTTCTCGCTGTGCGCCTCGGCGTCGATCTGCACCACGTTGCCGTCGATGCGCACGTTGATGTCGTCTTTCCTGACGCCGGGAATGTCGGCCTTGAGCTCATAGGCCTGGTCGTTCTCGGTCACGTCCACGCGCATCTTGAGCAGGGGCGCGGGCTCGGCGTCGAAGGCCATGGGTGCAAAGAGGCGGCGAAAGGCGTTGTCGAAAGCATCGCTGAACGTCGGGTCCAGCAGTCGCAGGTTGCTCATGGTGGTGTCCTCATCTGGCGGTTGAACGGGTGCGGCCGGCGCACGGCTTCAATGGTGGCATTGGCGCGGCCGCGCAACTTGATCTGGCGCAAGAGCGGCGATGCGAAGCCCGCTCAGGGCACCAGCACCGCCGCGCCCTGCAACCGCCCCTCGCGCAGCGCCTGCAACGCCGCGTTCGCGTCAGGCAGCGCGAAGGGCTGCACCTGGCTGTGCACCGGCACCTCGCGCAGCAACTGGAAGAAGGCCTCGCCATCGGCGCGCGTGAGGTTGGCCACCGAGCGCAGTTCGCGCTCGCCCCACAGCAGCCGGTAGTCGAAGGCGGGAATGGCGCTCATGTGGATGCCGCCGCAGACCACGACCCCGCCCTTTCGCGTGGCCGCGAGCGCGGCGGGCACCAGGGCGCCCTCGGGGGCGAAGATCACCGAGGCGTCCAGTGCGCCCGCGGGCGCCTCGGTGCTGGCACCGGCCCAGCTCGCGCCGAGCGCGCGCGCGAAGGCCTGGGCAGCCGCGTCGCCAGGGCGCGTGAAGGCATAGACCTGCTGACCCTGCGCCACCGCGAGCTGGCACACGATGTGCGCCGCGGCCCCGAAGCCCCAGAGGCCCAGCCGCTTCGGCCGGCGCCCCCCGGCGAGGCGCCAGCTGCGAAATCCGATCAGCCCCGCGCACAGCAGCGGCGCGGCATGCAGATCGTCCACGCCGTCTGGCAGCGCGAAGCAGAAGCGCTCGTCGGCCGCGCAGTACGCAGCGTAGCCGCCGTCGCGGTCATAGCCGGTGAACAGGGGCGCGTCGCAGAGGTTCTCGCGCGCCGTGGCGCAGAACGGGCAGACGCCGCAGCTGCGCCCCAGCCAGCCGATGCCCACGCGCTGGCCCGCCGCGAACAGCCGGGCGCCCTCACCCAGCGCCACCACCTCACCCACCACCTCGTGGCCAGGCACCGCGGCGGGCTCGCGCCGCGGCAGCTCGCCATCGATGATGTGCAGATCGGTGCGGCACACGCCGCAGGCCCGCACGCGCACCAGCACCTCGCGCGGGCCGGGTCGGGGCCTGGGCCGCTGCAGCGGCACCAGCCGCCGTGTGGCGACATCGATGGCCATGGCCAGCATGGACGGCGTGCTCATGGGCCCATGCTACGGCCGCGAGCGCGGGATCCGAGGGCAATCCAGGCGGCCCTTGATGTAGCGCAAGGGCCGCGGCGCCCAGCGGGCCATGATGAAAGCATGCGCAGCCCCCCGCACGCCGACCCGTCGCACGGCCCATCCGCGATCGACCTGCCCCTGAAGGTCGGCATTGCCCGCTTCGCGAACGGCCTGTCACCGGCCTCGCTCGCGCAAGCGCAGACGGACTGGTGGCTGCACCTGCTCGTTTCGCCCGCGCGGCAGTCGCAACTGGCGGCCAGCGCCCTGCACAAGTGGCAGGCCTGGCTGCACTACCTGGCCCGCGCCGCACAGGGCCCCTGCGAGGGCTGCGTGACACCAGCGCCGCAAGACAAGCGCTTCGCCCGGCCCGAATGGCAACGGTTCCCCTACAACGCACTCGCCCAGGCCTTTCTGTTGCAGCAGCAGTGGTGGGACGAGGCCACGCACGGGGTGCGCGGCGTGTCGCGCCACCACGAAGAGGTGACGGCCTTCGTGGCGCGCCAATGGCTGGACATGCTCTCGCCTTCGAATGTGCCGCTGCTCAACCCGCAGGTGTTGCAGGAGACGCTTCGCACCGGCGGCGCCAACCTGGCCAAAGGCGCGGCGAACTGGGCGCGCGACGCCATGGCCCTGGGCGCGGGCGGCCGGGCACGCGGCCTGCAGGCCTTCGAGCCGGGCAAGACGCTCGCACTCACGCCGGGCCAGGTGGTGATGCGCAACCACCTGGTCGAGTTGATCCAGTACGAGCCGGCCACGCCCACGGTCTGGCGCGAGCCGGTGCTGGTGGTGCCCTCGTGGATCATGAAGTTCTACATCCTGGACCTCACGCCGCAGGATTCGCTGGTGCGCCACCTCGTGGCGCAGGGCCACACGGTGTTCATGCTGTCCTGGCGCAACCCGGGCAGTGCGGACGCCGACCTCGGTCTGGACGACTACCTGCAGTTCGGCGTGCTCGACGCACTGGCGGCCGTGCGCAAGCGTTGCCCGGGCGCGGGCGTGAACGCCATGGGCTATTGCCTCGGGGGCACGCTGCTGGCCATGGCCGCCGCATGGCTGGGCGCGCGTGGCGACGCGACCCTGCGCAGCGTGTCGCTGCTGGCCGCGCAGGTGGACTTCCAGGAACCCGGCGAGCTGGGTCTGTTCATCGACGAAAGCCAGATCGCCTTTCTCGAAGACATCATGGCCGAGCATGGTTACCTCGATGGTCAGCGCATGGCCGGCGCCTTCCAGCTCATCAACTCCAGGGATCTGGTCTGGTCCAAGCTGGTGCATGAGTACCTGATGGGCGCGCGCACACCGGTGACGCCACTGCGCGCCTGGAACGCCGACGCCACCCGCCTGCCCGCTCGCATGCACAGCGAGTACCTGCGCCGGCTGTACCTGCAGAACGATCTGGCCGATGGCCGCTACCGGTTCCACGGCGAGCCGGTGAACCTGGAGGCGATCCGCGTGCCGCTGTACCTGCTGGCCACCGAGCGCGACCATGTCTCGCCCTGGACATCGGTCTACCAGCTGCTGCGCATCGCACGCGCACCGGCCACCTTCGTGCTGTGCGCCGGCGGGCACAACGTGGGCATCGTGAACCCGCCCGACGGCCCGCTGGCCAGCCCCGAGGCCGCCTACCGCACGGGCGCCTGGGCGCCACGTGAAGCGCCTGCGAAGCCCCTGCTCTGGTTCGCACACGCACAGGTCCACGCGGGTTCGTGGTGGCCGCACTGGTGCCAATGGCTCGCCCAGCAATCGTCTCGCCGCGTGAAGGCGCGGCCGGTGACCGGTCTGCGCGTGCGCGGCCACACCATCCCCGCACCGGGCCGCTACGTGTCCGGCGCCCCGCAGGAGCCCGCACCGTGAGCATTCGCCATCTCGACAAGATGTTCCACCCGCGCTCGGTGGCGGTCATCGGCGTGTCGCGGCGTGCCAGCGGCGTGGGCGCCCTGGTCTGGCGCAACCTGCGCGAGGGCGGCTTTGCGGGCCCGCGGTGGGCGGTGAACCGCTGCCCCTTCGAACTCGACGGCCAGCCCGTGTTCGCCAGCGTGGACGCGCTGCCCGCCGCGCCCGATCTGGCCGTGGTCTGCACCCCGGCCGAGAGCGTGCCGGCCATCGTGGACCAGCTCGGCCGCAAGGGCACGCGCGCGGCCATCGTGCTCACGGCCGGGCTGCGCGAAGGCCGGGTCGCCGACGGCCGCAGCCTGGAGCAGGCCATGCTCGATGCGGCGCGCCCGCACCTGCTGCGCATCCTGGGGCCCAACTGCATCGGCGCGCTGGTGCCCGGCCAGGCGCTCAACGCCAGCTTCGCGCCGGGCCAGGCCCTGCCAGGCGAGCGCGCCTTCGTCACCCAATCGGGCGCGCTGGCCACGGCCATGCTCGACTGGGCCCAGGCCCGCGGCATCGGCTTCTCGCACTTCATTTCGCTGGGCGACAGCGCCGACGTGGACTTCGGCGATCTGCTCGACCACCTGGGCAGCGACCCGCACACGCGCGCCATCCTGCTCTACATCGAGTCGGTGAAGCATGCGCGCAAGTTCATGTCGGCCGCGCGCGCGGCGGCGCGCAACAAGCCCGTGGTGCTGGTGAAATCGGGACGCGGGTCCGAGGGCGCGCGCGCCGCGGCCTCGCACACCGGCGCACTGGCCGGCTCCGACGCCGTGTTCGACGCCGCCGTGCGGCGCGCCGGCATGCTGCGCGTGGACACGCTGGAAGCGCTGTTCGATGCCGCGCAGACACTCTCGCGCGTGCGCACCTGGCGCGGCCCGCGGCTGGCGGTGCTCACCAACGGCGGCGGCGCGGGCGTGCTCGCCGCCGACGCGCTGGCCCGCGGCGAACTCGCGGCCCTGTCGCCGCGCACGCTGGCGCGGCTGGACGCCTGCCTGCCCGGCAACTGGTCGCACGCCAACCCGGTGGACATCATCGGCGACGCACCGCCCGAACGCTACCTCGATGCGCTGCGCCCCCTGATCGAGGCCGACGAGGTGGATGGCATCCTGTTCATGCACGCGCCCACGGCCATCGCCTCGGCCACGGCGATCGCGCAGGCCTGCCTGCCGCTGCTGCGCGCGACGGACAAGCCGGTGCTGGCCTGCTGGCTCGGCGGGCCGCACGTGGCGGCCGCGCGCGAGCTGTTCGGCGCCCAGGGCATCGCCTACTACGAAACGCCCGAACGCGCCACCGCGGCCTGGCAGCAACTGCGCGACCACCATGCCGCGCAGGCCGCGCTGCTGCAGTTGCCCGAGTCGCGCCCCGAGCTGCACTACCCCGACCGCGAAGGCGCGCGCGCCCTGGTCGAGGCGGCCGTGGCCCGGGGGGGCGGGTGGCTCGACGAACCGGACGTCAGGCGGCTGCTGCTGGCCTATGGCATCGCCTGCGTGGCCAGCGAACGTGCGGCCGATGCGGACGGCGCGCTCGCCGCGGCCGAACGCATCGGCTACCCGGTGGCGCTCAAGATCGTCTCGCCCGATGTGCTGCACAAGTCCGACCTGGGCGGTGTGGCGCTGAACCTGGCCGACGCCGACCAGTTGCGGGCCGAGGCGCAGCGCATACAGGAGCGGGTGTCGCGCGCCCAGCCCGGCGCGCGCCTGCAGGGCTTCACCGTGCAGGCCATGGCCCATCGGCCGCTGGCGGTGGAGACCATCGCGGGCATTGCCAGCGACCCGGTGTTCGGCCCGGTGCTGCTGTTCGGTGAAGGCGGCACGGCGGTCGAGGTGCGCGCCGACCGCGCCCTTGCGCTGCCGCCGCTCAACGCGGTGCTCGCGCGCGACCTGGTGCAGCGCACGCGCGTCGCGGCCCTGCTGCGCGGCTACCGCTCGCGACCGCCTGCGCAACAAGACGCCGTCGTCGACGTGCTCCTGCGACTGAGCCAGCTCGCCTGCGACCTCGCCGGTGTGGCCGAACTGGACATCAACCCGCTGCTGGTGGACGCGCAAGGCGCGCTGGCGCTGGATGCGCGCATCCGTGTGCACGCGGCCGAAGCCACGCGCGATGGCGCGCACCTCGCGCTGCGGCCCTACCCCTCGGGCCTGGAGCGTGTGCAGGCCTTCGGCGGCGAGCCGCTGTGCCTGCGCCCCATCCGCCCCGAAGACGGCGAACGGCTGCAGCGCTTCTATGCGCAATGCCCGCCCGAGGACTTGCGGCTGCGCTTCTTCTTCACGCGCCGCGAGGTGCCGCGCAGCGAGCTGGCGCGCTATTGCCAGATCGACTACGAGCGCGAGATGGCCTTCGTCGCGCTGGCCGGCGACACGCTGTGCGGCGAGGCGCGCGCGGTGTGCGACCCCGACAACGAGGTGGCCGAGTTCGCGGTGCTGGTGGCGCCCCCCTGGCAGCGGCGCGGGCTGGGCCGCGCCCTGCTGGACCGGCTGATCGAGCACCTGCGCGCGGGCGGCACGCGCGAGCTGCGGGCCTGGTGCCTGGAGGGCAACCACGGCATGCTCAACCTGGCGCGCGCTGCCGGCTTCGGCATGCGCCGCTGCGACGGCGGCACGCTGGAGCTGCGCCTGCCGCTGGCTTCGGCGCGCCAGGCGGGGACCACCGGGACCGGGCGATAAAAGCCGACCGCGGCCGCCCAGTGCCGGGCCTCGGGCCCGCGTCCGGCGCCCCGACGGCGTTCTTGCGCCGCGTCAACTTCCCTTTCGTCACCCGGCCTAGATTGCTCGTACGCGTTCAACGAGCCGGAGACCCCCGTGACGAAACCGCCCCCCGACAAGCTGCTGTGGATGTACGAGACCATGCTCCTCATCCGCCGATACGAAGAGACCCTTGCGCAGGTGTATCTGCAAGGCAAGCGGCCACCCGACATCCCGCCGGGGCTGAGCTTCGACATCGCCTCGGGCCCGGTGCCCGGCGAGATGCACCTGGCCGCCGGGCAGGAACCCGTGGCCGTCGGCGTGTGCGCGCACCTGCGCGAGACCGACACCGTGGTGGGCACGCACCGCTCGCACCACGTCGCCATTGCCAAAGGCGTGCCGCTGGACCGCATGACGGCCGAGATCTTCGGCAAGGTCACGGGGCTGGGGCGCGGCAAGGGCGGACATCTGCACCTGTTCGATCCGGCGCACCGCTTCAGTTGCAGCGGCATCGTGGGCGCCAGCCTGCCGCCGGCCTGCGGCGCGGCGCTCGCGGCCCGGCTGACGGGCAGTCCGGCCATCGCCGTGGCCTTCCTCGGCGAGGGCGCGGCCAAGCAAGGCATCTTCCACGAATCGCTCAACCTCGCGGGTCAGTGGCGGCTGCCGGTGGTCTTCGTGTGCGAAGACAACCGCTCGGCCATCCCGGGGGCGGAAGACCGGGCCGCCGCTGGCGCGTCCAGCGCCGAGCGCGCGAAGTGCTACGGCATCGAGGGCATCGCGGTCGACAGGAACGACGCCATCGCGGTCTATGAGGCGGCGGCCGTGGCCGTGGACCGTGCACGCCAGGGGGGCGGCGCCACGCTGATCGACGTGAAGACCGAGTGCCACTTCGGTCACTTCCAGGGCGATGCCAGGGTGTTCCAGCCAACGACCGGGGCGGGCGAACCGCGCCCGCACGATCCGATTGCCACGCTGGCCGCCACGCTGCGGCGGCGCAAGCTGCTCGACGACGCGCTCGACCACCGCATCCGGCAACGCGCCGAAGGCCACATCGCAGCGGCCTTCGAGTTCGCGCGCGGCAGCCTGTACCCGGCCGCCTCGGAGGCCACGGAACACGTGTTCGCCTGAGCGGCGAGGAAGGAAACCCCATGAACACCGCAGGCCACCCGGCCCCTGGCGCACCACGCATCCTCACCACGGCCCAGGCCATCGCGGAGGCGATCGGTCAGGAGATGGAACGCGACCCGCGCGTCTTCGTGATGGGCGAGGACTTCGGCCGCTACGGCGGCGTTTTCAGCGCAACCGGCGGCCTGCTCGAACGCTTCGGGCCCGAGCGCATCCGCGACACGCCGCGTTCCGAGAGCGCCTTCATCGGCGCCGCCGCGGCCGCCGCCGTCGAGGGCCTGCGGCCCATCGCCGAGCTGATGTCGGTGGACTTGTTCGGCGTCTGCATGGACCAGATCTACAACCACCTGGCGAAGAACCGTTACATGTCGGGCGGCCAGGTGAAGCTGCCGGTGGTGCTGATGACCGCCATCGGCGGCGGCCATGGCGGCGCGGCACAGCACTCCCAGTGTCTGTACGCGACCTTCGCCCACCTGCCCGGCCTCAAGGTGGTGGTGCCGTCCAACGCCCACGACGCCAAGGGGCTCATGACGCAGGCGATCCGCGACGACAACCCGGTGATGGTCTTCCTGCACCGGGGCATCATGGGCTTGCCCTGGATGCAGTACCAGGAAGGCGCGAGCGTCGCGGTGCCGGAGACGGCCTTCACCGTCCCCTTCGGCCAGGCGGCGGTCGCGCGCGAAGGCCGGCACGTGACCATCGTGACGCTCGGCCTGATGGTGCACAAAGCCCTGCTGGCCGCTCGCACGCTCCACACGCAGGGCATCGAGGCCGAGGTCATCGACCTGCGCACCCTGGTGCCGCTGGACACGCAGAGCGTGCTGCGCTCGGTCGGCAAGACCGGGCGGCTGCTCATCGTGGACGAGGACTATCTGGGCTTTGGTCTGTCGGGCGAGATCGCTGCCGTGGTGGCCGAGCACATGGACGAGGTCGCGCTGGCCGCGCCGATCCGCCGCCTGGGCGTGCCGAACGTGCCCATCCCCTACAGCCGGCCGCTGGAGCAGGCCGTGATTCCGTCGGTGACGCGCATCGTCGAGGCCTGCTGCGAGCTGGCCGACGCGAAGCTGAAGGCGGCGGCATGAGGCCCGACCCGGGCGCCCGCAAATCCGGGCCAGGCCTCATCGCGCGGAGATGAACCATGCAGCGGCCGATCGCGCTCGCGTCCGTTTCCTCGCACGCCGGCCTGTCGCTGGGCCGATCGCAGCGTGGCAGGACGACCGGGATGCCCTGGCCCTGCTGCCTGCGCTCGGGCGGCGCTGGGGCGGCGCCGCCCGAACCCTGGCTGCTGCGCGCCGTGCTCGTGCTGCCGGCCGAGCACCCGCGCCTTCGCGATGGCCCGGTCGCCTTGGCCCTGTGGTTCGGCGCGCTGCACCGCGACTGGCTGCGCGGCCATGGCATCGACGCCCACAACCATCAAGGACCACCCCGGCCGCACTGGGCCTGCTTCGCGGGGCGCGGGCCCGGCGACGTGCTGGTGGACGGGCGCAAGCTCACCGGCGTTTCGCAGACCTGGCGGCCTGAGCGGGTGCAACTGTGGTTGGGCACCTTGCTGCGCCCGGTGCCGTGGTCGATGCTGTGCCGCGAGCCGAACCGGCGCATCGAGCACGCGCAGGCGCTGGCCGAAACGACCACCACCGTGCGTTGCTGCCTGGGCCATGTGCCCAACGCGGCGCGCTGGGCCGCGGAATGGGCCGCCCACCTGCACGCGGTCGCCGCGGCAGACGCCACTTGCGCCGCATCAAGGCCGCCAGCGCGTGCGCGGCCCAGACTGGGCCCTCCCGACGAGGCCCGCGGGGTCCCCGGCCTCTTTCACCCACAGGAGTGTTTTCCATGAAGAGCGACGAGCAACTGAAGAAAGACGTGGCGGCGGAACTCGCCTGGGACCCCGCCATCAACACCACCCACATCGGCGTGGCCGTGCACAGCGGCGTGGTCACGCTCAGCGGCACGCTGGACACCTACGTGCAGAAACACGCGGTGGAGCGCGCGGTGCGACGCGTGGGCGGCATTGCGCTGGACCTGGAGGTGCGCCTGGCGCCCGGGCACGCGCGCACCGACAGCGAGATCGCACAGGCCGCGGCGCATGCGCTGCGCTGGCATTCCCTGGTGCCCGAAGACCGGGTGACGGTCGAGGTCGACGATGGCTGGATCCGGCTCTCGGGTGAGACCGACTGGGCCTACCAGCGCATGAGCGCGGAGCAGGCGGTGCGCCCGCTCGTGGGCGTGCGCGGCGTGACGAACGACATCGCCATCAAGGCCCGTGCCGATGCCCTGGCGATCTCGCGCGGGATCGCCTCGGCACTGGAGCGCCACGCGCGGCGCGAGGCCCAGCGCATCGCCGTCGACGTGCAAGGTGGCGTGGTCACGCTGAGCGGCACCGTCCAGTCGCTGGCCGATCGCCAGGCCGCGGTGGGCACCGCCTACGCCGCGCAAGGCGTCTCGCGCGTGATCGACCAGCTCGAGGTGGCCGCGTAAGGCGCGGGCCGCCCGATCAGCGGCCTAGATCAGCCTGCCTTGTCCACGCGGATCACCAGCACCGGCACCGGTGCGAGGCGGATGATCTGCTCGGCACCGCTGCCCAACAGCATGCGGTTGAGACCGCGGCGCCCGTGCGAGCCCACCACGATGAGGTCGGCCATCCAGTCGCGCGCGGCCCGCTCCACCGACTCGCCCAGCCGCGGCCCGAGCTCGTCGATGAGCTGCGAGTCGCAGGCCAGGCCCGCGGCCTTGACGCGCGTCATCGCCTCGTCGAGCCCCTCGCGCGCACCGGTGCGCGCTGCGCTCAGCAAGTCGCCGGCGTACTCGTGGCCGCTCAGGTAAGGCAGCTCGTCGATCACGTGCAGCACGCGCAGTTGCGCGTCCATGACGTGCGCCAGTTGCACGGCGGCGTCGAGTGCCTTCTTCGAGGCATCGCTGCCATCCACGGGCACGAGGATTCGTTGAAACGGTTTCATGGCGCACACCTCCGGCATCGGGCTGTTGATGTGCGCACTGTGCAGGGCCGCACGAAGACCCATCTTGCGATGCATCAAGTTCGGCGCGGGCCCTTGCGCCTACCGTGGGGTACCGATTCAAAAGCCCACCGAAAGGAGACTCCCATGCCTGCCATCGAATGGCTTCTGGTGGCCTGTGCCACCGACGCACGCATTTTCCAGCGCGAACGCGGCTCGCCGATGGTGCAGGTCGCGAGCTTCTCGCACCCCGAGGGGCGGCTCAGAGCCCATGAACTCGGCGACGACCGGCCGGGCCGCGAACGCGCCGACAGGGCGTTCGGTGGCATGGCCTACGCGCCGCGCCAGGATGCCCACCACCGGGAGCACCTGCGCTTCGCGCGCGAACTCGCCGAGCAGTTGGAGCACGGCGCGCGCGAGCACGCCTATGGCTCGCTGCTGGTGCTTGCAGGCAGCCCGTTCCTCGGTGAGATCCACAAGGCCATGGGCGAACATGCCCGTCGCCTGCTCAAGGCCAGCCTGCCGCTGAACCTGTGCCACCTCGGCCAGGACGAGATCGAGCGGCGTGTGCAGCGCGAATTCGCCTCGGCCTGAGCCTGGGCCTCCAGTGCGGCCATGCGGCCATGCGGCCGCGCCCGCCATCTTCAAAACCGTTGAAAGGGAGTCTGCAATGAACACCCCCAAGATCCGATCCATCGCCGTGGCCCTCTGGATCGCCAGTGCCCTCGGCACGGGCGTTGCGCAAGGCACCCGCTCGACACCCGGCGAGGGCAACTACCCCGCGCCGGCGTCGGGCGGGGTGGCCGCCGCGCCGGGATCAGACAACGCGCCCGCGGCACGCCCTTGGCGCAGCGGCCCGCGGTACACGCCGGGCTGGTCCATGATGAGCGAGCAGGAGCGTGCACAGCACCGGGCGCAAATGCATGCCGCCCGTTCGCCCGAGGAATGCGAGCGAATTCTTCGGGAACACCGGCGGCTGATGGAACAGCGAGCGGCCGAGCGCGGCAAGCCCATGGGCAACCCGCCGCGCGCCGCCTGCCCGGTGAAGTGAAGCGGCACCGGGGCGCGCCCAACAAAAAGCCCCGCCGAGGCGGGGCTTTTTGAGCACGGGAGCCGCTCGAGGCTCAGACCTCGGTGGCTTCCTCCGGCTTGGCCTTGCCCTCTTTCTTGGGCAACGGCTGGATGTCGAGTTCGACTTCCTGGGTCTCCTTGCCGTCTTCGCCGGTCTTGGTGACCAGGTCGACGTTGAGGCGACCGCCCTCGGTGAGGCGACCGAACAGCAGCTCGTCGGCCAGCGCACGGCGGATCGTGTCCTGGATCAGGCGCTGCATCGGGCGCGCACCCATGAGCGGGTCAAAGCCCTTCTTGGCGAGGTGCTTGCGCAGGGCGTCGGAGAAGGTCACCTCGACCTTCTTCTCGGCCAGCTGCGTTTCGAGCTGGAGCAGGAACTTGTCGACCACGCGCAGGATGATCTGCTCGTCGAGCGCCTTGAAGCTCACGATGGCGTCGAGGCGGTTGCGGAACTCGGGCGTGAACAGGCGCTTGATGTCGGCCATCTCGTCGCCCGACTCCCGGGCGTTCGTGAAGCCGATGCTGGCCTTGTTCATGGTCTCGGCGCCCGCGTTCGTGGTCATGATGATGATCACGTTGCGGAAGTCGGCCTTGCGCCCGTTGTTGTCGGTCAGCGTGCCGTGGTCCATCACCTGCAGCAGCACGTTGAAGATGTCCGGGTGCGCCTTCTCGATTTCGTCGAGCAGCAGCACGCAGTGCGGCTTCTTGGTGATGGCCTCGGTGAGCAGGCCGCCCTGGTCGAAGCCCACATAGCCCGGAGGCGCGCCGATCAGGCGGCTCACGGCGTGACGCTCCATGTACTCCGACATGTCGAAGCGGATCAGGTCGATGCCCATGATGTAGGCCAGCTGCTTCGCGGCTTCGGTCTTGCCGACGCCGGTGGGGCCGCTGAACAGGAAAGCACCGATCGGCTTGTCGGCCTTGCCCAGGCCCGAGCGCGCCATCTTCACGCTGGCCGACAGCACCTCGAGCGCCTTGTCCTGGCCGAACACCACGCTCTTGAGGTCGCGCTCGAGCGTCTGGAGCTTGCCGCGGTCGTCGTTGGACACGTTGGCGGGCGGGATGCGCGCGATCTTGGCCACGATCTCTTCGACCTCGGTCTTGGAAATCGTCTTCTTGCGCTTGGACGCAGGCAGGATGCGCTGCGCGGCGCCGGCCTCGTCGATCACGTCGATGGCCTTGTCGGGCAGGTGGCGGTCGTTGATGTACTTGGCCGACAGTTCGGCGGCGGCCTGCAGCGCGGCCACGGCGTACTTGACGTTGTGGTGCTCCTCGAAGCGCGACTTCAGGCCCTTGAGGATGTCCACCGTCTGTTCGACGGTGGGCTCGACCACATCGACCTTCTGGAAGCGCCGCGACAGGGCCGCGTCTTTCTCGAAGATGCCGCGGTACTCGGTGAAGGTGGTGGCGCCGATGCACTTGAGCTGGCCGCTGGAGAGCGCCGGCTTGAGCAGGTTGGACGCGTCCAGCGTGCCGCCCGAGGCCGCGCCGGCCCCGATCAGGGTGTGGATCTCGTCGATGAACAGGATGGCGTTGGGCTTGTCCTTGAGCGACTTGAGCACGCCCTTCAGGCGCTGCTCGAAATCACCGCGGTACTTGGTGCCCGCCAGCAGCGCGCCCATGTCGAGCGAGTACACGTTGGACTCGGCCAGGATCTCGGGCACGTCGCCCTGGGTGATGCGCCAGGCCAGGCCCTCGGCGATCGCGGTCTTGCCCACGCCGGCCTCGCCCACGAGCAGCGGGTTGTTCTTGCGGCGCCGGCACAGGATCTGGATCACACGCTCGACCTCGTAGTCGCGGCCGATCAGGGGGTCGATCTTGCCGTCCTTGGCCATCTGGTTCAGGTTCTGGGTGAACTGCTCCAGCGGCGAGGCTTTCTCGTTGCCCTTGGCTTCGGCGGCTTCCTCGTTCTCGGCCGCGCTCTCGTTGGACTTGGCGGGCTCGGGCGGGTCGCTCTTGCGGATGCCGTGGGCGATGAAGTTCACCACGTCGAGGCGCGTGACACCCTGCTGGTGCAGGTAGTACACGGCGTGCGAGTCCTTTTCGCCGAAGATGGCCACCAGCACGTTCGCGCCGGTGACTTCCTTCTTGCCGTTGCCGGTGGACTGCACGTGCATGATCGCGCGCTGGATCACGCGCTGGAAGCCCAGCGTGGGCTGGGTGTCCACCTCGTCGGTGCCGGCGACCTGCGGCGTGTTGTCCTTGATGAAGTTCGTCAGGGACTTGCGCAGGTCGTCGATGTTGGCCGAGCAGGCGCGCAAGACCTCGGCGGCGCTGGGGTTGTCGAGCAGCGCGAGCAGCAGGTGCTCGACCGTGATGAATTCGTGCCGCTGTTGCCGGGCCTCGACAAAGGCCATGTGCAAGCTGACTTCAAGTTCCTGGGCAATCATGGGACACGTCCTTGGGCTGGGGGAATGGGGCGTCTTGAGACGACTGTAGGCCAGATGGGGCGGCTGTTGCGTTATTCAACGGGTTCGCTCAGGCATTGCAGGGGGTGGCCGGCGTTGCGGGCGGCCTGGAGCACCTGGTCGACCTTGGTGCTGGCCACGTCGCGCGAATACACGCCGCACACGCCTTTGCCTTCGAGATGGATCTTCAACATGATCTGGGTGGCCGTTTCGCGGTCCTTGCTGAAGTACTCCTGGATCACCTGCACCACGAACTCCATGGGGGTGAAGTCGTCGTTGAGCAGCACCACCTGGAACATCTGGGGGGGCTGCACGCGCTGCGTGCGCCGTTCGAGCACGACCGCGTCGTCGCTGCCTGTGGCCGGGGGGGCCGCGGGCGTTTCCGGTTTCTTGGGTATCTGCGATGCCATGAAATTCATTCTAGCGAGCGTCTTTCACCCCGCTACCCGTCAGGGCCATGCCCGAACCCGAGCCTTGTCGCCATTGTGCGATCGCTGCCGCCCGCCATGACCCCCATGAAGCCCCCCAAAGGCCGCTTTTTCGCGAAAACGGCCACATGACCGGTGGCCGGCCGATGGAGGGAGGCACGCCGCCCGGCAAAGCCTGCGGCAGCCTTTACCGAGTCCACCCTACGGGGGCCGCGGCCGCGCGCACGGCTCACGGGCACCGCGCTTGCCAAGCCCCGGCACCCCTTTCACCGGAGCCCGCCCATGAAAACACCCCGCCTGTTGACCCGCCCCACCCCCTCCCTTCGCGGCCCCGCGCGGTCCGCTGTGCTGTGCACCGCCCTGGCCGCCGCCGCGTTCGGTGCCGCGCCGGCCCTGGCCCAGAGCACGGCGCCGGCGGCAAGCGACCCACCCGCCCGCGAAAAGGGCCAGACCGCGCCCCCCAGCACTGTGCCCGAGCGGAAAACGCTGCGGCACGCCGACGAAGCGTTCCTGAAGCAGGCCGCCGAGGACGGCCATACCGAGGTCGAGGGCAGCCGGCTCGCCCTGCAAAAAGCCACCGACCCGCAGGTCAAGCGCTACGCGCAGACCATGGTGGACGAACACACGCGCATGGCCGAGACCTTGCGCACGCTTGCCCGCAGCAAAGGCGTGGAACTGCCGGACAGACCGTCGCTGCTGCAGCGCGGCAAACTCAAGCTCCTCTCCACCTCGGAGGGCGACACCTTCACGCGGCGCTACGTGGACAACATCGCCGTCGAAGCCCACGAGGACACGGTCAAGCTGTTCGAGAAGGCCGCCGAGGGCGCGGGAGACGCCGAGGTCAAGGCCTTCGCCGAGCGCAGCCTGCCCACCCTGCGAAAGCACCTCGACATGGCCCGAGGGCTCAAGCCCACGGCCACGGGAGGGACGGGGCCGGCACACAACGACCGCTCCGACCGCTCGCCCGGCACCCCGGCCACGCCCTCTTCGCCCTCTTCCCCCTCCCGGGACTCGCGCTGAGTCTTGCCAGTCGTCCCGGATTGGGGCGCCCCGAAGGGCGCCCCTTTTTTTCGGCTTCCGCCTTCAGCGCCGCGCGGCGTCCTGCCCGCCGCCCGCGCTCCCGCTGGCCTGCGAGAGGCCGCTGCGATCGGGCCGGGCGGGCTGGGAAATGTCCTGGAGGGCCTGACCGGCCTCGTCCGCACCGGCCTTTGCGGCGATGTCGCCCAGCGACAACATGCCCACCAGGCGGCGTTCGGCGTCCACCACGGGCAGGCGCCGCACCTGGCCGTCGCGCATCTGCTGCGCGGCCTCTTCGAGCGACTGGTTCTCGTAGCACCTCTGCACATCCGGACTCATGACCTCGAGCACCATCGCCTCGTCGGCCTGCAGGCCCTGAGCCATGCCCCGCACCACCAGGTCGCGGTCGGTCAGCACGCCCACCAGGCGCTCGCCCTGACAGACCGGCAAAGAACCGACGGCAAGCGCTTCCATGGCCTGCGCGGCCTCGCGCAGCCGGTTTTCGGGGTTCAGGGTTCGCACCCCGCGGGTCATCACGTCACTCACTTGGTTCATGGGCAGCTCCTTCGCTCGATGGACAACGGTCGCCGCGGGCGACTGCCCACGGCGGCCCCCTCCGGCAAGGGACATGCCGCCTCCGGGCAACAGGCCGGGCAC
Organism: Hydrogenophaga crocea; assembly: GCF_011388215.1. Lineage (NCBI taxonomy): Bacteria > Pseudomonadati > Pseudomonadota > Betaproteobacteria > Burkholderiales > Comamonadaceae > Hydrogenophaga > Hydrogenophaga crocea. Next base: position 1,309,974 of record NZ_CP049989.1, on the reverse strand, counting down.
ACCGATTGCCGGGAGTGCCCCACATGAGTGCTCCCACACCGCCGCACGACCTCCCCGCCCCCCCGCCGGGCTTTGTGCGGCGCGTGCGCCTGGGCCGATTGGAAGCCATCGGCCTGCCGGTGCTGGCCCTGCTGCCTTGCCTCGCGTTGTCGGGCCTGCTGGGGCCGACCGACATCAGCCGGTCGGCGCAGCTCGCGCTGATCCCCGGCACCGTCGCGCTTCGCGTGCAGCATCCCTCGCGCCTGCGCCATCGGGGCAGCGGCTCGCTGCTGATCGAGGTGGTCAACACCGGTGACCAGCCCCTGCCCGCCTTGAGCCTGGGCATCTCCGAGGGCTACCTCGATCGCTTCTCGCGGGCCGATCTGCTCCCCGCCACGGCCGCCGACTCCCGCTCGGGACGCCTCGCGGTCGGGCTGCCGGCGCTGCGCGCGGGCGAGCGCACCCGACTGCACATTCGCCTCGAGGCCGATGGCTGGGGCCGTCACCGCGGCTGGGTCGACCTCACCAGCGACGGCCGCCCGGGCGGTGGCCCGGGCCTCGTGCGCCTGGATTTCGACACCGTCGTGCTGCCCTGAGCCGCAGAACACCCAACCGCCTCGACCATGGACACCGTCATCCGCGTCAGTGCCATCTACCTGTTCGTCTTTGCGGGTCTGCGTGTGCTGGGCAAGCGCGAGTTCGGCCAGCTGTCCCCGCTCGAACTGGTGTCGCTGCTCATGATCCCCGAGATCGTGTCGCAAGCCCTGGTGGGCCAGGACCATTCGCTCACATCGGCCTTCACCGGTGCCGCCACGCTGATGGTGCTGGTGTTCGCCACGTCGCTGCTGGCGCACCGCTTCGAGCGGGCCGAGCGGCTGATCGCGGGTTCGCCTGTCGTGCTCGCCTGCCATGGGCGCTTCATGGACACGGCGATGAACCGGATGCGGATCACGCCCGAGGAGGTGTATTGCGAAATGCACAAGGCTGGCCTGGAACGCCTCGAGCAGGTGCGCTGGGCCATTCTGGAGTCCGATGGCAGCATTGCCGTGGTGCCCCAAGAACGGCACCCATGACGCGGCGCTGGCACGTTCAAGACCCAGGGCAATGGCGCCGGCTCGCGAGCGTGGTGCTGGTGGCCACGATCGCCGCCGCGCTGCAGTGGGGCCTCGGCCCGTGGCTCGGCCTGCCCGCCAACGCCGTGATCTGGGTGGTGCTGTGCGGCGCGCTGGTGGCCATGGGGGCCCTGCTGCAGGACAGCCGGGCGCGGGCCGCGGTCGCCGAAGACCGGCTGATGATGGCCATCGAGGGCACGGGCATCGGCGTGTTCGACGTCGATCTGGTGCAGCGCACCTTCTGCGCCTCGCCCGCGCTTGCCCGGCTGATCGGTCTGCCCGAACCCGATGCGCTCGCGCCCAACTGGATCGACCGCCTGCCGGTGGAACTGGTGCGCGACCACTGCCGGTTCCTGCGCGAGCAGTTCGTGCGGCAGGCCGCGAGCTACGAGCGCGAGGTCACGCTGAACCGTCCCGGGGGCGGCCGCATCGACATGCTCATGCGCGTGCACGTGGTCTGGCGCCAGGGCCGACCGGTGCGCCTGCGCGGCGCCGCCGTCGACATCACCGAACGGCGCCTGGTCGAGGCCCAGCTCGTGGCCGCGCGCACCCAGCTGAGCCAGCAGGTCGACGACCTGCACCGCCTGCACGAGCTCGGCACGCAACTGCTCACCACCACCACGCTGGCCGAGCAGCTGCGCATGGTGCTCGAGGTGCTGGCCCATTTCCACGGCGCGCGCCGCGGTGTCGTGTCCCTGCTCGACCGCGAGAGCGGCGCCCTGCGCCTGGCCACCAGCATCGGCTTCGACGCCCATGCGCTGGCCCTGGCGGCCCGGCTGCCGGGCGGGGTCTGTCTGCAGACCTGCCGTGAAGGCGCGCGCGTGGTCATCGACGACACCGCAAGCGATGCCCGCTTCGACAATTGCCGCACCTTCTTCGAGTCACAGGGCATCCGCGCGGTGCATGGCACGCCGCTGATCAGCGCGAACGGCGAGGTGCTGGGCGCGCTCACCGTGCACCTGGACGAGGCCCGCGCACCCACCGAGCGCGAATGCACCCTGGCCGACATCTGCGCGCGCAAGATCGCGGTGTTCGTCGAACAGGCGCACACCAGCGACGAGCTGCGGCTCACCCGCGGACGCTTCGAAACGGTGCTCGAGGCCTCGGGCGCGCCCTTCGTGATCCTCAAGCCCGTGCGCGGAGCCGACGACCGCATCACCGATTTCCTGTGGGTCTACCTCAACCGCGCGGCCGCCCACACCCTGGGCCGTGCGCCCGAGCGCCTGCTGGGGCAGCGCCTGCTCGATCCGCTGCACGCCCACTGGGCCGACAGCGCGGCCTTTCAGCATTTCGTTCGCACGGTCGAGACCGCCCACACGGTCGAGTTCGACGCCGTCGACGGTGCCGGCGGGCACACGCGCTGGTTCCACTGCATCGCCTCGCCGATTCCCGACGGCGTCGGCGTGTGGTTCACCGACATTTCCGGGCGCAAGCGCGACGAGCAGCGGCTGCGCGAGGGCGACCGCCGCAAGGACGAGTTCCTGGCCACCTTGGCCCACGAGCTGCGCAACCCGCTGGCCCCGATCCGCCAGGCCACGCTGCTGGCCATGTCGCCGCGCGCCACCGAACAGCAAAAGCGCTGGAGCAGCGAGGTCATCGACCGCCAGGTGTCGCACATGGCGCTGCTGCTCGACGACCTGCTCGACGTCTCGCGCATCACGCGCGGCGCGCTCACGCTGCGCAAGGCGCCCACCGACCTCGGCGACGTGTTCGTCTCGGCCGTCGAGACCGCCCGGCCTCTGATCGACGCCAAGGGCCACCGGCTGCAGGTGTGCCTCGGCGACAGCCCGCTGATGCTCGATGCCGATCCGCTGCGCCTGGCCCAGGTGGTGGCGAACCTGCTCACCAACGCCGCCAAGTACACCGACCCGGGCGGCAGCATCCGGCTGCTGGCACGGCGGCAAGGCGATGAAGCGGTGATCGAGGTGCACGACAACGGCATCGGCATCCCGGCCGACGCGCTGGTCGACGTCTTCCGCATGTTCGCGCAGCTGCGGCATGCGGGCGAACGCACGCGCGGCGGCCTGGGCATTGGCCTGGCCTTGTCCAAAGGCCTGGTGGAGCTGCACGGCGGCAGCATGAGCGCGCACAGCGAAGGCCCGGGCCGCGGCAGCGTGTTCAGCGTGCGCCTGCCCGCCGGCCCCCTGGCCACCGCCAGCGACGCGCCGGTGGAAGACCGGCCGACGCCCGGCGCGCGGCACCGCCATGTGCTCATCGCCGACGACAACCGCGACGCGTCCGACACCCTGGCCGCGCTGCTGCTTGCCGACGGGCACACCGTGCGGCTGGCCTACGACGGCGACGAGGCGCTTGCCCTGTGGCACGCGCACGGGCCCGAGATCTGCCTGCTCGACATCGGCATGCCCGGGCGCTCCGGCCACCAGGTGGCGCGTGCGATCCGCAGCGCGCCGGGCGGCGAGCGCACGCTGCTCGTGGCCCTGACGGGCTGGAGCCAGCTCCACGACCGAGAACTCGCGCTCGAGGCCGGCTTCGATCTGCACCTCACCAAGCCCGTGAGCCCGCTGCAGCTCACGCGGCTCATGCAGACCGGCGCGCGCCGCGAAGATGCGGATGCGAGGCCAGGATGAAAAGATGATGCCGGGGCCATCCACACACCTCGAAACACACAAGGTCGGCCTCGCTGCCCATGATGTCCCGTTCGATGCGGTGCCCCGGCAGCCGCGTGAAGGGAGACCCACTGATGAATCACGTGTTGATCGTCGACGACGACACCGACGCCGCCACCACCCTGCGCGAGCTCGTGCGCACCGACCGCTTTTCGGTGGCGGTGGCCCACACGCTGCGCGATGCGCGCCGCCAGATCGCCCTGCAGCCGCCCGACCTCGTGCTGCTCGACCTTCAACTCCCCGATGGCAACGGCCTGGACCTGTTCGGCGACCGCCAGTTGGTGAGCGACTCGGAGATCGTGCTCGTCACGGGCCACGCGAGCCTGGACACCTCGATCGAGGCCATGCGCCGCGGCGCGTCCGACTACCTCGTGAAGCCGATCGCCATGAAGCAGTTGCAGCGCGTGCTCGACCGCTGCTGCCAGCCACGCGCGACGGCCGCCGATGGCGCGCCGGCGGCCGGCGACCTGCCGCGCGACCCCGTGGCCGAGAGCGGCGGCTTCGGCCTGCTGCGTGGCCGCTCGGCCGCCATGCGCCGCGTGTACGAGCAGATCCTGCGCGTGGCGCCCACCGCGGCCACGGTGTTCATCACCGGTGAAAGCGGCAGCGGCAAGGAGGTGGTGGCGCAGACGGTGCACGCCATGAGCCGGCGCCAGAACGGCCCCTTCCTCGCGGTCAACTGCGGCGCGATCTCGCCCAACCTGATCGAGAGCGAGATCTTCGGCCACGAAAAAGGCAGCTTCACCGGTGCCGACCGCCAGCACCTGGGCTTCTTCGAGCGCGCCAACGGCGGCACCCTGTTCCTCGACGAGGTCACCGAAATGCCGGCCGACCTGCAGGTCAAGCTGCTGCGCGTGCTCGAGACCGGCCGCTTCATGCGCGTGGGCTCCACCCAGAGCCTGCCCACCGACGTGCGCATCGTCGCGGCCACCAACCGCGAACCGCACCAGGCCGTGTCCAGCGGCAAGTTGCGCGAAGACCTGCTCTACCGGCTCAACGTGTTCCCCATCGCCCTGCCGCCCCTGCGCGAGCGCCTCGACGACCTGCCGCTGCTCGCGCAGCACTTTCTCGACGACGTGGTGCGCCGCGAAGGCGTGCCCAAGCGCTTCTCGGCCGGCGCCTTGCAGGCCCTGCTCAACCACGACTGGCCCGGCAACGCGCGCGAGTTGCGCAACGCCGTGTACCGCGCCTACGTCATGACCGATGGCGACTGCATCGAAGCCCCCGGGCTGGCCTGCCTGCCGCCCGCACCCCGCCCCGCGCTGCGTGCACCGCAAGGTGATGGTGTGGTGGTGGGCGAAGCCCAGGTTCTGCCCCCGTGCACCGATGGCATCGTGCTGCCCGTGGGCGTGTCCATGGCGCAGGCCGAGCGGCTGCTCATACAGGCCACGCTGCAGCACTGCCAGCAGCAGAAGGAGCGCACCGCGGCCATGCTGGGCATCAGCCTCAAGACGCTCTACAACCGGCTCAAGGAATACGCCACCGAGGCGGACACGCCCTGAGCCGGCCGGACCGCAGTGCTCAGGCCGTCGAGCGCGCGCGGGCCTCTTCGCGCAGGCGCCGCACCTGCTGGTGGTTGCGCCGCGCGCCCTCGAACTGGCGCTCCACCACCGCGCGCACGTCGGGCGGCAACTGCTGGTCGAGCGCACGGCGGTAGCGCTCGATCGCCACGTCCTCGCCGCGTTCGGCTTCTTCCAGCATGTTCAGGTCGCTGTAGCCGGCCAGCGTGCCTTTCACGGCCACCCAGCCGCGGTGCGCCGCACCGGCCACCGAGCCGCGCGCTTCGGCCTCACCGCCCAGGTGCACCACCAGGCTTTGCAGTTCGGACGCCGCCTGGCGGCATTCCTCGCTGCGCAACTCCAGCAGGCGCTGCAGCTCGGGCGAACTGGCGTGTTCGGCCGTGCTGCGAAAACCGAACTCGCCGTCCTTGCAGGTTTCGATCAGGTCATTGAGCACGTGAATCAGGGGTTTGTTGTCCATGGTGTGTCCTCGCAATGGGTTGAACGGGAACGGCCGCCCGCGACGGCGCCCATGCCTGGGGCACGCGGCGTGCCTGCACGCGGGCCCGGTCCGTCGAGCGCGGGCCGCAGCGCCTCGAGCAGCACGGCGGGTGCGCAGGGTTTGCGCAGCACGAGAAAGCTCTCGGCGCCGACCAGGCTGCTGCCGTTCGCGCTGATCAGCACGACGTGCACCCCGGGCCAGCGCGCGCGCACCGCGTGCGCCAGGCCCACACCATCCATCGGGCCCGGCATGGCCACGTCGCTGAGCACCACGTCGATCGGCGGGCCGCGCTCCAGCCGCTCCAGCGCCTGACCCGCGTGCGTAACGCGCTCCACGCGCGCGCCCATGGTCTCGATCAGCGCCACGGTGACATCGCCCAGCGTGTCGTTGTCCTCGGCCACCAGCACACTCGCCGCCAGCGGTGCGGCGCTGGCGCGAGGCCCCACCGCCGACGAACGCTCGGGCTCCACCGCGGGCAGCACCAGCGTGACCGTGGTGCCCTCGCCGGGCTGGCTCACGAGCAAGGCCTTCCCGTGCGCCTGTGAACACAGGCCGTGCACCTGGCTCAGGCCGAAGCCTGCGGTGGTGTCGTCGTCCTTGGTGGTGAAGAAGGGTTCGAAGGCGCGCCGCACCTGCTCGGGCGCCATGCCGGGGCCATCGTCGCGCACGGCGATGGCCACGTAGCGGCCGGACGGCAGGTCGGCGGTGAGCGCCGGTGCCGCGGCTTCGGCCGTCACGGCCACACGGCCGCCTTCGGGCAGCACCTCGCGCGCATTGAGCGCGAGGTTGATGAGCGCGAGTTCGAGTTCGTCCGGGTCGACGTGCACGCACAACCCTTGGTCGCGCACCTCGATCTCCAGCGCCACACGCTTGCCCAGCACCACACCGAGCATGTCGCGCAATTCGGGCAGCCAGTGCGCGAGCACGAGCTTGCAGGGCCGCGTGCTCTGCCGGCCGCCAAAGCGCAGCAGGTGCTGCATGAGGCCGCTGGCCGCATCGACCGCGCGCAGGGTGGCCGCCAGCGGCATGGCCAGTGCCGGCGTGTTCGCGTGGCGCTGGATCAGGTGGGCGCTGTTGCTGATCACGCCGAGCAGGTTGTTGAACTCGTGCGCCACGCGCCCGGTGAGACGGCCCAGGGCCTCCACGCGTTCGCGCCGCGCCGCCCAGCGCTCGGCCTGGCGGGCGCGCTGCACTGCCTCGTCCACCTGGCGCCGCAACTCGCCGCGCGCGACCAGCATCGCCGCCACCACGCCCGCCACGAGCAGGAGCACCGCGCCCAGCAGCAGTGCGAAGGCCTGGTCGGCGTAGCCCGGGGCGAGTTGCGCACGGGGCACGGTGGTGAGGTAGACCCAGCCCTCGGGGGCGCGGCGGTAGTACACGCGCATCGTGTCGCCTTCGGCCGTCTGCAGGGCGAAGCGCCCGTCGCGTTGCTCGCCGGCCAGGCTCTCGCGCAACAGCGCGAGCAGCGGCAAGGCATCGGTGCCTTCGGGGTTTTGGACGCCGCGCGCCCCCAGACCCGGTTCCGCGCCGTTGCGCGCCGCACGGTGCAGCAGCACCTGACCGTGCGCGTCGAGCAGCCAGCCGCCCCAGCCGGGCGGGACCGGGTACTCGTCGAGCACCTTTTGCAGCCGGGCCAGCGGAATGCGCAGGCTTAGTCCCAGGGCGGTCGCGCGCGCGCCCCGCCCCGCGTCGCCCCGCAGCACCGGCTCCAGCAGGCTCAGACTGCGGTCCGCGTCCTTGCCTGGCCCGGCAACCAGGCGCGCCGCCGACGAGGCCGGCGATGCATCGGGATGCAGGGGCGGCGGCTCTGCCGCGGGGGGCGCGCGCGACACCGGCATCCCGCGCGGCAGGCGGGTGTCCGTCCAGACCGTGGCCCCGCTGGTGAGCTGCACCGACACCGGCAGGCCGGCGATCGCGCGACGCGCCGTGTCGTCGAAGGCCAGGCGGTCGCGCTCGGCCAGCGGCGGCGCGCGGTCCAGCAGGGGCGAGGCGGCCAGCGTGTGCGCGATGCCGCTGTAGCGGTTGAGCTCGCGCTCGATCGCCAGGGCCCGGGCCTGGGTGCTGTCGCGTGCGTGGTGGTCGATGGCCGCGTGGCCGTTCTGCCAGCCGCGAAACACCACCCAGGCGATCGCGCCCAGGGCCGGCAAGAGCACGGCCAGAACCAGAAGCACCAGACGGGAACGGATCGACATGGAAAGCCTGCGCACAGGGTCGGGGGATGACAACACTCGCGCCGCGGCAGGCAAGCGGTGTGCCCGCGGCCGTGCCCGATCACGCCGCCCCCGATCGCGCGATGGCCGCGCTGGCCCAGGCCTTCCGGGCCCACGCGGTGTGGCAGTCGACCTGGCTCTGACCGGCGCTGCCCGACGACACGCGGCTCGAACCCCTGCGCGAGGCCCTGGCCGAGGCGCGCGCGGCCTGGTGGCAGGAAGAAGCCCCCGATTGACAGCCTCGCCGTCGGCAACTCTTGCCGCAGCATGCGCCGACGCAGCGCGCTGCCCCGGCAGATTTTTCGGGCCGGACGCGTGGGCGCGGCCGTGGGCGCGGCGGCGCGCGCAGCCCGCAAGCCCAGCAACGGCGCGGGTTCGCGCGCCGTGAGGCCGGCGTGGCGTGCGGTCCGGCACGGGGGTTGCAAAAGCCCAGGGTGCCGCCGGCCCCGGCCGGCAAACCACCGGCCTGCCACAGGAGACCCCATGGGACTGGAGTTCCGCACCGAAACCCGCCAGACACAAACCCTGTCGCCGCGGCTGCAGCGCGCCGTTCAGTTGCTGCAAATGTCTTCGCTCGACTTCGCGGCGCTGGTGCGGCAAAAGCTCGGCGAAAACCCGTTTCTGGAGAGCGACGAAGACGGCGAGACACCCGCCGACCCCGACCGCGACACCGCGGGCGGGCCCGAGGCCACCGACCCAGGCGCAGACGACACACCGCGCGAGCCCGACACCTGGGACGCGGCCACGCCCGAGGCCGCCGACGACCGCGAGATCTGGACCAGCGATGGCCCGGGTCAGGCCAGCGGCACGGGCGATGGCGAGACCAGCGCCATGGACCTGACCGCGGGCGACACCACGCTGGCCATGCACCTGCACGCCCAGCTCAACCTCATGCCGCTGTCGGCGCGCGACCTGTGCCTGGCGCGCGCCATCGTGGATTCGCTCGACGACGACGGCTATCTGCGCACGCCGCTCGAGGAAATCGCCGCCCTCGTGCGCGGCGAAACCACCGCGCACGAGGGCGACATGCTTGTGGCCCTGCGCCTGGTGCAGTCGCTCGAGCCCGCGGGCGTGGCCGCGCGCGGCGTGGGCGAGTGCCTGTGGCTGCAGGTGCGGCTGCTGCCCGACGAGGCCCTGCGTGCGGTCGCCGGGCGCATCGTGACCGAACACCTCGATGCGCTGGCCGCTCGCGACGTGCCGCGCCTGGCTGCCGCGCTGGGCGAGCCGATCGCGCGCGTCGAGGCCGCGGTCGACCGCATCCGCCGGCTCGACCCGCGCCCGGGCTGGCGACTGGGCTCCTCGCGCATCGACTACATCGTGCCCGACGTGATCGTGCGGCGCCTGCGCGGCCAGTGGGCCGTGCAGCTCAACCCGGCGGTGGTGCCACGCGTGCGCCTGAACCAGGTGTACGCGCAGCTCTACCAGCAACACAGCGCGCGCCAGGCCTGCCCACTCGGCGAACATCTGCAGGACGCGCGCTGGACGCTGCGCAATGTGGAGCAGCGCTTCTCGACCATCCTCGACGTGGCACGCGCCATCGTGCGGCGCCAGCGGCACTTCCTCGAGTTCGGGCCCATGGCCATGCGCCCGCTGGTGCTGCGCGAGATCGCCGAGGAAGTGGGGGTGCACGAATCGACGGTTTCGCGCGTGACCAACAACAAGCACATGGCCACGCCGCTGGGCGTGTTCGAGCTCAAGTACTTCTTCTCGCGCCCCATGGTGAGTGCCAGCGGCGGTGCGTGCTCGGCCACCGCCATCCGCGGGCTGATCAGCGACATCATCGCGGGTGAAGACAGCAGCCGTCCGCTGTCGGACGCCGAGATCACGCGCCAGCTCGCGGTCCAGGGCCTGGTGGTGGCGCGTCGCACGGTCACCAAGTACCGCCAGCTGCTGCGCATCGACCCGGTGGAGAAACGGCGCCGGCACAGCTGAAATCGCCGGACACCGCGGCAAAGGGCCGGGCCCTGTTCACCAGGGCCCGGCCGGACATCAGTGGGACCGCGTCACGGCGGCGGCCTCATTTGTGGCGTTCGCTCGAGCTGCCGGCGTGCGTGTCCTGGCCCGACGAAGCGCTGCTGCCACCTGCGCCGGAGCCGCTGCTGCCCGTGCCCGAGCCACCACCCTTCTGACGCTGGCTGCGCCACTGCGAGAAGTCGTCGGAGAACTTGCTGAAGCGCTCCTGCCGCCAGGCGTGGTAGTCGTCGTCGAGCGCGCGCATCTGTTCGTTGCGCCACTGCCAGTAGTCGGGGTCGTCGTGGTGTTGACGGCCCTGGTGGTCCTGCTCGCCAACGCGGCCTCCATAGCCGCCTCCCATCTGGCCCTGACCGCCGGTGCCGTAGCTCGCGTGTTCCCCGAAGCGCTGGCCGCCGTAGCCGCCCTGCTGCCCATAACCGCCAGGCCCGCCATAGGCAACGCCGCCTTGCTGCCCCATGCCGCCGGACTGGTAGGCGCCCTGTTGGCCTCCGTAGCCGCCCGACCGGGAGTCGCCCGGGTACTGGCCCGAATAGCCGCCAGGGAAGTCGCCCTGGTAGCCGCCGCGCTGGGCGCCACCACCACCGTAGGCCTCGTAGGATTGACCGGGGCTCTGGTCATGGCCCTGCTGCTGCGCTTCCTGCTGGCGCGGTGCTGCCTGGCCGCCCTGGCGGCGGCCGCGCTCGTCGTGTTGTGACATGTGGAACTCCTTGGATCGGTGTTGAGAAGGACTGACCGGCAGCCGCCGGCCAGTGCGCCCGCATGGCAAGCCCCGTTCCCGATCAAATTCGTGTCGAAGGTGTGGCGCCAGCGCGCTTCACCGAGCGCCTCGATGTCCTCGGCCGAGGCCTGCACGGCGGCACGGCTGAACGCGCCGTCGCGCACGTCGCCAGGCAGCAGCAGGCAGCGCTGGCCCTCGGCCTGCACCGCGGGCGCTGAGGGCTTGGACATGGGCAACGCCTCGATGGGCGGGCTGGAACGGGAAGGCACCCGGCGGGCAATCGCGGTACCCGCGATTCGGTGCCCGGCCCCGCCCGCCGCGCCCCAGGCACCGCAATTGCCCGACGCAGCGCGCCGGCATGCCGCCGGTACCGCATCAACTTTCAGGAGATCTCGATGAACCAGCCGAACCGCAACACCGACAACACCCAACGCCAGCAGGAAACGCCCTCGCGCAAGCCGCAGGAACAGCAGGAACAGCAAAGCGGCTCGCGCACCCCGCAGCGCGGCGAGGGCAACAACCGCAACGAGGGCGGCAGCCGCCAGCAGCGCTGATCCGGCCTGGCCCCATGCAAAAACCCCTGGGGCCTCACGGCGCCCAGGGGTTTTTGCCGGGTGGTCGGCGCAGCGCCCTGCGCCTCACATCTGCTCGATCATCACCTCGCCGAAACCCGAGCAGCTCACCTGCATCGCGCCGTCCATGAGGCGCGCGAAGTCGTAGGTGACCTTCTTGGTCTGGATGGCCTTTTCCATCGCGTCGATGATGAGGTTGGCCGCTTCCTTCCAACCGATGTGGCGCAACATCATCTCGGCCGAGAGGATGGACGAACCCGGGTTCACGTAGTCCTTGCCCGCGTACCGGGGCGCGGTGCCGTGCGTGGCCTCGAAGCAGGCCACCGAGTCGCTCATGTTGGCGCCGGGCGCGATGCCGATGCCCCCCACCTGCGCGGCCACCGCGTCGGAGATGTAGTCGCCGTTGAGGTTGAGCGTGGCGATCACCGCGTACTCGGCCGGGCGCATCAGCACCTGTTGGAAGAAAGCGTCGGTGATCGCGTCCTTGATCACGATCTGGCGGCCGGTGCGGGGGTTCATGACGCGGCACCAAGGGCCGCCATCGATCAACTCGGCCCCGAATTCGCGGCGCGCCAGCGCGTAGCCCCACTCGCGGAAGCCGCCTTCGGTGAATTTCATGATGTTGCCCTTGTGCACGAGCGTGACGCTGGGCTTGTCGTGGTCGATCGCGTACTGGATGGCCTTGCGCACCAGGCGCTCGCTGCCCTCGACCGACACCGGCTTGACGCCCAGCGCCGAGCTCTCGGGGAATCGGATGTTGTCCGCGCCGAGCTCGTCGTGCAGGAAGCGGATGAGCTTCTTCGCCTGCGGCGAGCCGGCCTCGTATTCGATGCCGGCGTAGATGTCTTCGGAGTTCTCGCGGAAGATCACCATGTTGGTCTTGTGCGGCTCTTTCAGCGGCGAGGGCACGCCCTTGAAGTACCGCACGGGGCGCAGGCAGACATAGAGGTCGAGCGCCTGGCGCAGCGCCACGTTGAGCGAGCGGATGCCGCCGCCCACGGGCGTGGTCAGCGGCCCCTTGATGGACACCACGTACTCCTTCACCGCGGCCACGGTTTCGTCGGGCAGCCACACATCGGGACCGTACAGCCGCGTGGCCTTCTCGCCCGCGTAGACCTCCATCCAGTGGATCTTGCGGCGCCCGCCGTAGGCCTTCTCGACCGCGGCGTTCACCACCTTGAGCATCACCGGCGTCACGTCCACGCCCACGCCGTCGCCCACGATGTAGGGCACGATGGGCTCGTCGGGCACCTGCAGCGACCTGTCGGCGTTGACGGTGATCTTCTGGCCCTGCGCGGGCACCTGGATGTGCTGGTACATGTCGACGGGAATGCGGGTGGCGGACAGACAAGGGAAAAGAAATTCTAGACGCTGGGCTTTGGCGCCCCTGGGGCTGGCGATGGCACACAATGCGGCGGTCGCCACCCCTGACCGCCGTCACGCCGCATGAAAGCCTTGTTCACCCGTCTGCTCGCCCTGTGCCTGTTCGCCACGGGTCCGGCCTGGTCGCAGGACGCGCCCCAGACCCAGTTGCCCCGCGTGTCGCTCAGCGCGGGCATGCACCTCATCAACGCACAGGTCGCCAGCACCCACACCTCGCGCATGGTGGGCCTGATGCACCGCCAGGACATGCCCGCCAACGAAGGCATGCTCTTCGTGTTCGAGCAGCCCGCCACGCAGTGCTTCTGGATGAAGAACACGCTGCTGCCGCTGACCGCCGCCTTCCTGGCCGACGACGGCACCATCGTGAACCTGGTCGACATGCAACCCCAGAGCCTCGATTCGCACTGCTCGGCCAAGCCCGTGCGCTACGTGCTCGAGATGCACCAGGGCTGGTTCGCCAAGCGCGGCCTCAAGGCCGGCGCGCGGCTGAGCGGCCCGCCCTTCGTGAAATGAAAAAAGCCGCCCGGGTGGGCGGCTTGCGTGGCAGGCCCGGGGCCCGATCGATCAGGGCTTGACCAGGGACAGCGCTTGGTTGAACGTGGCGCTCGGGCGCATCACGGTCTCGAGCTTCTGGAAGTCGGGCTTGTAGTAGCCACCGATGTCCACCGGCTTGCCCTGCACCTCGGCCAGCTCCTTGACGATGGTCGCCTCGTTGTCGGCCAGCGCCTTGGCCAGCGGCGCGAACTTGGCGGCGAGCTCGGCGTCTTCGGTCTGCGCCGCGAGCTCCTGGGCCCAGTACATGGCCAGGTAGAACTGGCTGCCGCGGTTGTCGAGCTGGCCGGTCTTGGGGCTGGGGTTCTTGTTGTTGTCCAGCAGCTTGCCGGTGGCCGCGTCCAGCGTCTTGGCCAGCAGCTTGGCGCGCGGGTTGTTGTTCTTGAGGCCCAGGTCTTCGAAGCTCACGGCCAGGGCCAGGAACTCACCGAGCGAGTCCCAGCGCAGGTGGTTTTCTTCCACCAGCTGCTGCACGTGCTTGGGCGCCGAGCCGCCCGCACCGGTTTCGTACATGCCGCCGCCGGCCATCAGCGGCACCACCGACAGCATCTTGGCGCTGGTGCCCAGCTCCATGATGGGGAACAGGTCGGTGAGGTAGTCGCGCAGGATGTTGCCCGTGGCGCTGATGGTGTCGAGGCCGCGGATCACGCGCTCGAGCGTGTAACGCATGGCGCGCACCTGGCTCATGATCTGGATGTCCAGGCCCGAGGTGTTGTGCTCGTGCAGGTACATCTTGACCTTGGTGATCAGCTGCGCCTCGTGCGGACGGTACTGGTCGAGCCAGAACACCACCGGCATGCCCGAGTTGCGCGCGCGGGTCACGGCCAGCTTCACCCAGTCGCGGATGGCGGCGTCCTTCACCTGGCACATGCGCCAGATGTCGCCCTGCTCCACGTCCTGGCTCATGAGCACTTCGCCGGTGTCCAGGTCGGTGATGTTGGCCACGCCGTCTTCGGGGATCTCGAAGGTCTTGTCGTGCGAGCCGTATTCCTCGGCCTGCTGCGCCATCAGGCCCACGTTGGGCACGGTGCCCATGGTGCGCGGGTCGAAGGCGCCGTGCCACTTGCAGAAGTTGATCATCTCCTGGTAGATGCGGGCGAAGGTGCTCTCGGGCATCACGGCCTTGACTTCCTTCAGGCGGCCGTCGGCGCCGTACATCTTGCCGCCGGCGCGGATCATCGCGGGCATGGACGCGTCCACGATCACGTCGTTGGGCGAGTGGAAGTTGGTGATGCCCTTGGCCGAGTCGACCATGGCGAGTTCGGGGCGGTGCTCCTGGCAGGCGTGCAGGTCGCGCTTGATCTCGTCCTGCTTGCTCTGCGGCAAGCTGGCGATCTTGTTGTAGAGATCGACCATGCCGTTGTTGACGTTCACGCCGAGCTCGTCGAACAGCTTGCCGTGCTTCTCGAAGGCTTCCTTGTAGAAGATCTTCACGCAGTGGCCGAACACGATGGGGTGCGACACCTTCATCATGGTCGCCTTCACGTGCAGCGAGAACATCACGCCGGTCTTGTGCGCGTCCTCGATCTGCTGCTCGTAGAAGGCCAGCAGGGCCTTCTTGCTCATGAACATCGAGTCGATCACCTCGCGGTCGAGCAGCGCGACCTTGGGCTTGAGCACGATGGTCTTGCCGCTCTTGGTGATGAGCTCCATCTTGACGTTGCGCGCGCGGTCCAGCGTCATCGACTTCTCGCCGTGGTAGAAGTCGCCGTGGTGCATGTGCGAGACGTGGGTGCGCGAGGCCTGGCTCCACTCACCCATGCTGTGCGGGTTCTTGCGGGCGTACTCCTTCACGGCCTTGGGCGCGCGGCGGTCCGAGTTCCCTTCGCGCAGCACCGGATTCACGGCGCTGCCGATGCACTTGTTGTAGCGCGCGCGGATGTCTTTTTCTTCGTCGGTCTGCGGGTTCTCGGGGTAGTCGGGAATCTTGTAGCCCTTGTCCTGCAGTTCCTTGATCGCGGCCTTGAGCTGGGCCACCGAGGCGCTGATGTTGGGCAGCTTGATGATGTTGGCCTCGGGCTTGAGCGTGAGCTTGCCCAGCGCACTCAGGTTGTCGGGCACACGCTGCGCTTCGGTGAGCAGTTCGGGGAACTGGCCCAGGATGCGGCCGGCCACCGAGATGTCGCTGGTCTCGATGTTGATGCCCGCGGGCGCCGCGAAGGTGCGGATGATGGGCAGGAACGCGCTCGTGGCCAGCAGGGGGGCCTCGTCCGTCAGGGTGTAGATGATGGTGGGTTGCTGGCTGCTCATGGCTTATCTCCAGAAATTGTTGGGTGCGGCAATCCGACGCCCGACATTGTGCTTTCGGCGCCAGGGCCGGGTCCGCGTTTTCGGGACCAAACTCCCACAATGCAAAAAACGCGCAAAGAAATTTGCATGCCAACGGACGCCGGACAAGAAAAAGGGCCCGAAGGTTGCCCTTCGAGCCCCGGCGTTCGGCCTGCGGAAAATCAGGCGAAGTTCTTCTCGGCGAACGACCAGTTCACGAGCTTGTCGAGGAAGGTCTCGACGAACTTGGGACGGGCGTTGCGGTAGTCGATGTAGTAGGCGTGCTCCCACACGTCCACGGTGAGCAGGGCCTTGTCGGCGGTGGTCAGCGGGGTGCCGGCGGCGCCGGTGTTCACGATGTCCACCGAGCCGTCGGCCTTCTTCACCAGCCAGGTCCAGCCAGAGCCGAAGTTGCCCACGGCGCTCTTGGTGAAGGCCTCTTTGAAGGCGGCGTAGCTGCCCCACTTGGCGGTGATGGCCGCGGCCAGCGCGCCGGTGGGCTCGCCGCCGCCGTTGGGCTTCATGCAGTTCCAGAAGAAGGTGTGGTTCCAGATCTGCGCGGCGTTGTTGTAGATGCCACCGGAAGACTTCTTCACGATGTCCTCGAGCGCCATGGCTTCGAACTCGGTGCCCTTTTGCAGGTTGTTGAGGTTCACCACGTACGCGTTGTGGTGCTTGCCGTGGTGGTATTCCAGGGTTTCGCGGCTGTAGTGCGGGGCCAGGTCGTCCAGACCGTAGGGCAGTGCCGGCAGGGTGTGTTCCATGCGCGTCCTCTTCTGTGTGGTTGTGGGTGGATCGGCGATTGTAGGCAGCGTGGGCGACGGCCACGCCAACGGGGTTATGCGTCGGCAGGCCCGCGCACCCGCAGGGGCAGCACGCCGTCGGCCAGCGTGGCCTGCAGCGCGGCGCCCGGCAAGGCCTGTGCCACCCCGGTGATGGCGTGGCCGGCGTCGTCGGTGAGGTACGCGTAGCCGCGCTGCAGCACGAGGCGCGGGTCGAGCAGGCCGAGCGCGGCCTGCTGCCGCGCGAGGCGTTCGCGCTGGCGCTCGAGGCCGCGCGCCACGCCCTGGGGCAGGCCCAGCGCGAGCTGCTGCTGCCGCGAGGTCTGACGCTGCAGCCACAGGCGCGTGCCGCCCTGCAGCCGCGCCTGCAGCACCTGCAGGTGCTCGCGCGCCTGCGACAGCCGCGCCGCGGGCCGGCCCAGGCGCTGCGCAAGGCGGTCGAGGCGCTGGGCCTGGGTGTCGATCGCATCCTGCGCCGCGCCCTGCAGGCGCTCTTGCAGGTATTCGAGTTCGCCAAGCCGCTGCTCGCGCGGTGCGGCGCAGAGCTCGGCCGCGGCCGTGGGCGTGGGCGCACGCAGGTCGGCCGCGAAGTCGACCAGGGTGAAATCGGTCTCGTGGCCCACGCCGGCGATCACGGGCAGGGCCGAGCCCGCGACGGCGCGCACCACCGCCTCGTCGTTGAACGACCACAGGTCTTCGAGCGAGCCGCCACCACGCACCAGCAGCAGCACGTCGCAGGGGCCGCGCTCGCCGCGGTGGGCGTTGGCCGAGGCCAGCGCGGCCACGATCTCGGCCGGCGCCTGCGCGCCCTGCACCGAGGCCGGGAACACCGTGACCGCCACGTGCGGCACGCGCCGGCGCAAGGCGGTGGCCACATCGCGCAGGGCCGCGGCCCCGAGCGAGGTGACCACGCCGACGTGGCGCGGATGCGCCGGCACGGGGCGCTTGCGTCCGGGCTCGAACAGGCCCTCGGCCTGCAGCTGCGCCTTCAGGCGCAGGAACTGTTCGTACAGGCTGCCCTGCCCCGCGGGCTTCATGCCCTCGACGATCAGTTGCAGGTCGCCGCGCGGGCCGTACACGTCGAGCCGGCCTCGCACCTGCACGCGCAGGCCGTCGCGCGGCGCGAAGCCGATGCCGTCGGCGACGCGGCGGAACATGGCGCAACGCAGCTGGCCGGCGTCGTCCTTGAGCGAGAAGTAGCAATGCCCGCTGGCCGCGCGCGAGAAGCCCGAAAGCTCGCCCTGCACCGCGACGGGATTGAAGCGCGCCGACAAGGTGTCGGCCACGGCTCGCACCAGCGGGCCAACCGCCCACACACGCTCGGTGGATGGCCCCTGCGCGGCCGCGGATGCAGCGCCGCCGGGGTTTTCAGGGTCAAACGTGTCCACAGGCCGCGCCGTTGCTGGGGTTGTTGTCGTGAATGCCCGACAGGCCGCCGCATGACGCCCAGGGCCTTGATTCCAAAGCGGAATGTGCTGCCGAAAAAACGGGCATTCCAGCCAAGACCGCAGCGGCGCTGCACCGTGCGGGCTTGTTCGCCGGGTTCTTCACAAAGTTATCCACAGAAGTTGTGAATGAGAAGCTGCGGGCAGTGCGGGGGGGCTGGGCCATAATCCGCCGCGTTGTGCGGTGCCGTCGGCACCAACGTCATCCGGAGCCCAGAGTTGCTGTCCATCATACAAGCCGCTGGTTGGCCGATCTGGCCCCTGATCATCTGTTCCGTGCTGGGCCTGGCCCTCGTCATCGAGCGCTTCATCAGCCTCAAGACCAGCAAGATCGCACCGCCCAAACTGCTCGACGAAGCCATCATGGTGTCGCGCAACGGCATCCCCGGCCCCGACGTGGTGGCGCAGCTCGAACAGAACTCGCTGCTGGGCGCGGTGCTGGCCACGGGATTTCGCACCTTCAACGCCAACCCGCGTGCCACCGCCGAGGACCTCAAGGCCAACCTCGAAGGCGCGGGCCGCCATGCCGCGGCGCGCATGCAGAAGTACCTGGGCGCGCTGGCCACCATCGCGTCGGCCGCGCCGCTGCTGGGGCTGCTGGGCACGGTCATCGGCATGATCGAGATCTTCGGCTCGCAGGCCGGTGACGGCATGGGCGTGGTGGCCGGCGGCGGCAACCCGGCCCAGCTCGCGCACGGCATCTCGATCGCGCTCTACAACACGGCCTTCGGCCTCATGGTGGCGATCCCTGCCCTCATCTTCTGGCGCTACTTCCGCGCCCGCGTGGACGAGTACCTGCTGACCATGGAAGTGGCGGCCGAACGCTTCGCGCGCCACCTCATGACCGTGCGCAAGCCATGAACTTCCACACCCGCGGCACGCGCGATGAACCCGAGATCAACCTGATCGCGTTCATCGACATCCTGCTGGTGGTGGTCATCTTCCTGGTGCTCACCACCACCTACAGCAAGTTCACCGAACTCAAGGTCAACCTGCCGGTGGCCGATGCCGAAGCCCCCAAGCAGAACCCGCGCGAGGTGGTGGTGGCCGTGGGGGCCGACGGGCGCTATGCGATCAACCGCCGCGTGCTCGAGGGCTCCAGCGTGGAACAGCTCACCGCCGCGCTGCAGGAAAGCGCCGAGGGCGGCCGCGAAACCGTGGTGGTCATCAGCGCCGACGCGGCCGCCGCGCACCAGGCCGTCATCAACGTGATGGACGCCGCGCGCCGCGCGGGTCTGGTGCAGATCACCTTCGCCACGCAACAGGGCAGCGCCGGCGCGCGCACGCGCTGAGCCGCATGCCGCAGGCCGCGCGCGAGTCGGGCTGGCAGGGCATGGCGCAGCGGCGCGGCCCGCTGGCCTGCCTGCTGTGGCCGCTCTCACTGGTCTACCGCGCCCTGCTGGGCCTGCGCCGCGCCGCCTACGGGCTCGGCTGGCTGCGGCCCCGGGCGCTGCCCGTGCCCGTGCTGGTGGTGGGCAACCTTGTGGCCGGGGGCGCCGGCAAGACCCCGACCACGCTCGCGCTGATCGAGCACCTGCGGGCCCGCGGCTGGCGCGTGGGCGTGGTCTCGCGCGGCCATGGCCGCCGCGAGGACGCGGTGACCGAGGTGCGCGACGACACCGATCCCGCACGCAGCGGCGACGAGCCGCTGCTGATCCGCCGCCGCACCGGCGTGCCGGTGTGGGTGGGCCGACGCCGCGTCGACGCCGCGCAGGCGCTGCTGGCGGCTCACCCCGAGGTGAACCTCATCGTCTGCGACGACGGTCTGCAGCACTGGCCCTTGCGCAGCGACCTGCGCATCGCCGTGTTCGACGCGCGCGGCCTGGGCAACGGCTGGCTGTTGCCCGCGGGCCTGCTGCGCGAACCCTGGCCGCCGCGCGCCGGCAGCACGCAGGCCCCGCAACTGCTGCTGTGCCCGCCCGACCTTGTGCTGCCCGTTCCCGCGGGCATGGCGCGTTTCGGCGTGCGCCGCGGGCTCGCCGCGCAGGTGGTGGACCTGCAGGGCCGAACGCGCGCGCTGCACACCTTCTCGGACACGCCCTGCGCGGCGCTCGCCGCCATTGCTCGACCCGAGGCCTTCTTCGGCATGCTGGCCGCGGCCGGCGTGCGGCCGCAGCGCCTGCTGCCCCTGCCCGACCACGCCGACGCCAGCGCCTTGCGGCGGGCCCTCGCCGGCTGGCAGGGCCCGGTGCTGTGCACCGAGAAAGACCTCGTCAAGCTCGCCGGCCTGCCGGCCTCGCAGCCGGCCTGGGCCGTGCCGCTGCGGCTCGACATCGACCCCGGCTTTTTCGCCGCCGTGGACGCCCACCTCGCCACCCTGCGCCGCTGAGCCCCGCCTATCATTCGCGCCATGGAAGCCAAACTGCTCGAACTGCTGGTGTGCCCCGTCACCAAGGGCCCGCTGATCTACCAACGCGAACGGCAGGAGCTGCACTCGCGCAGCGCGCGCCTGGCCTACCCCATCCGCGACGGCATTCCCATCCTGCTCGAACACGAAGCGCGCCCGCTGACCGAAGAAGAAGCCGCGCGCCCGCCAGCGCCGCGCGCGCCCGACTGACGTGAGCGGCTTCACCGTGCTGATCCCGGCGCGCATGGCCTCGAGCCGGCTGCCGGACAAACCCCTGGCCGACATCGCCGGCCTGCCCATGGTCGTGCGCGTGGCACAACGCGCGGCCCTCAGTGGCGCCCTGCGCTGCGTGGTGGCGGCCGACGACGCGCGCATCCTGCGCGCCTGCGAGGCGCACGGCGTCGAGGCCGTGGCCACCCGCGCCGACCACCCCAGCGGCAGCGACCGGCTCGCCGAGGCCTGCGCCTTGCTCGGCCTCGATGGCGACGACCTGGTGGTGAACGTGCAGGGCGACGAACCCCTGATCGAGCCCGCGCTGATCGGCGCGGTGGCCGAGAAGCTGCGCGCGCACCCCGGCTGCGCCATGAGCACCGCGGCCCATGCGATCGAGCGCCGCGACGACTGGCTCAACCCCAATGTGGTCAAGGTGGTGCTCGATCGCGACGGCATTGCGCACTACTTCAGCCGTGCCCCCATCCCCTGGTGGCGCGATGGCATGGCCCAGGGTGATGGCCTGCCCTCGCCCGCACCGTTGCGGCACGTCGGCATCTATGCCTACCGCGCAGCCTTCCTGCGCCGCTTTCCCGGCCTGCCCGTGGCGCCCACCGAGCGGCTCGAGTCGCTCGAGCAGCTGCGGGCCATGTGGCACGGCGAGCGCATCGCCGTGCACCTGAGCGCGCACGCGCCGGGCCCGGGCGTGGACACGCCGCAAGACCTCGAGCGCGTGCGCGCCCTCTTCGCCGCGCGCTGAGGCCTGCAGCCCCGGCGCGGCGTAAGGCTGTGTCAGGGGGCGCATGCTATCCTCGCCCGGTTACCCCCGGCGCCCATGCCCAGGGGCGTCGCCCGAGGCAAGCGACGACGCGATTCAAACTCTGAAAAGGAAACCGATGAGACTGATTCTGTTGGGCCCACCGGGGGCTGGCAAAGGAACGCAGGCGGCGTTCATCTGCCAGAAGTTCGGCATCCCCCAGATCTCCACGGGCGACATGCTGCGCGCGGCCGTCAAGGCCGGCACGCCGCTGGGCCTGCAGGCCAAGGCCGTGATGGACGCGGGCGCGCTCGTGAGCGACGACCTGATCATCAACCTCGTGAAGGAACGCATCGCCCAGCCCGACTGCGCGAACGGCTTCCTCTTCGACGGCTTCCCGCGCACCATCCCGCAGGCCGACGCCATGAAGGCCGCGGGCGTCAAGCTCGACTACGTGCTCGAGATCGATGTGCCCTTCGACGCCATCATCGAGCGCATGAGCGGCCGCCGCTCGCACCCGGCTTCGGGCCGCACCTACCACGTCAAGTTCAACCCGCCCAAGGCCGAAGGCAAGGACGACGTGACCGGCGAGCCCCTGATCCAGCGCGACGACGACAAGGAAGAGACCGTCAAGAAGCGCCTCGAGGTGTACAGCGCACAGACCCGCCCGCTGGTGGACTACTACCGCCAATGGGCGCAGAACGACGCCGCCGCCGCGCCCAAGTACCGTGCCATCAGTGGCGTGGGCAGCGTGGAAGACATCACCG
Source organism: Hydrogenophaga crocea (assembly GCF_011388215.1). Lineage (NCBI taxonomy): Bacteria > Pseudomonadati > Pseudomonadota > Betaproteobacteria > Burkholderiales > Comamonadaceae > Hydrogenophaga > Hydrogenophaga crocea. The sequence continues at coordinate 1,288,270 of NZ_CP049989.1, read as the reverse complement.
CGCGCGCGCTGCAGGCCCTGTCGGCCTGAACCCGCCCCGCGCCAGCGCAAGCCCCGCCCCGGCGGGGCTTTTTCATGCGCGCCCGGCTCAGGCCGGGCTCGAACGCAGTCCGTAGGTCTTGTCGCCCACGAACAGGTACTCGACGCGCAGCACCGGCTCACCGCGTTCGCCCTGGAAGGTGAAGCCCACCATCGCGATGCTGTCGCCCACCTTCACCTCGCTCACCTGCCACTGGTTCATGCGGAAGATGGGCGCGAGCTCGATCTGCCAGCGCCTGTCCTTGCGCGTGGGCACCACCGCGCGGCGCAGCAGACCCGCGCCGTCCACGCCTGCGGTCTGCGCGGGCAACGGCCGCTGCGCGAGCGCAGCCGGCACGGCCAGGCCCTCGGGCACTTCGAGCACCAACTCGGCATGCGGGTTGCGCCAGGCCGCCTGCACGACGCGGCCTTCGAGGTAGATCGGGCGGTCCTGATCGAAGCTGCTCCAGCCGTGGTGGGCGCGGGCCAGGCCGGCCACGCTGCCCAGGGCGAGCGCGCCACCGGCCTGCAGCAGGTTTCTGCGGTGCATGAGGGTCTCCTTCGTCGAGCGGTTCACACGTAGCCGATCCAGCGGCCGCAGGTGATGACCAGCAGCCACAACAGCGTGGACACCGCCATCAGCGCGCGCGCCGGACCGTCGAGGCGCTGCAGCGAGCCGCGCGCATGGAACAGGCCCGCGTTGCAGGCGGCCACCGCGATCAGCGCCATCTTGGCTGTGAACACGCGGTTGGCCAACAGTTCCTGCGGCATGGTGGCGAACATCACCAGGCCGCTCACCGCGCACAGCGAGAAGCCCGCCACCGCGATCGACAGACCCAGGCGGGCCAGCGGTTCGGCCGGCAGGGCCGGACCGAAGCCCCAGACCCGCGCCTCGATCAGCACCAGATTGCCCAGCAGCAAAGCGATGCCCACGATGTGGGCCACCTCGAGCATGGGATAGGCCCAGGGGTGCGAGGCCAGCGCGGCGAACATGGCTCAGCCCGGCAGCAGGTCGAGCGCCAGCGCCCAACGCGCCTTCACGGGCGACAGCCCGTCAAGCGCCTCGAAGGCCTGCGCGGGATGGCCCACCAGGGGCGCGCCGCTGCGCGTGGCCAGCACCACGCGCACACCGGCGTCGCGCGCGGCCCGCAAGGCCTGCAGCAGGTGCTGGTGCACCGAACCATTGCCGGTGCCGGCCACCACCAGCCCCTGCACCCCGGCCGCACACAGCGCCTCGACCTGCCAGGCGCCAGCGTCGGCATGGCTGTCGATCCAGGCCACACGCGGCAGCGCCGCGGCCGCGAGGAAGGCCGCGCAGCGCGGCCCGTGGCGGCCTTCGGCGGGCCAGTCGCGGAAGCGCCGCACGCGGCCCTCTTCCACCTGGGCGATCGCGCCCGCGTCGCCCGAGTCGAAAGGATCGGTGCGGTAAGGGTGCTGCTTGGCCACTTCGAACGCGCCGTGCACCCGGCCCGCGCACACCACGGTCACGCCGCGCGCGCCCGGGTGCGCGGCCACCGCGAGCGCATCGCTGAGGTTCTGCGGACCGTCGGGCGACACCGCGGTGGCGGGGCGCATGGCACAGGTGAGCACCACGGGCTTGGACGGCACCAGCAGGGTCTGCAGCAGGTAGGCGGTTTCCTCGAGCGTGTCGGTGCCGTGCGTGACCACCACGGCCTGCACCTGCGGATCGTGCAGCAACGCCTGCACGCGCCGCACCAGCGCCTGCAGCTCGGCCAGGCGCATGTCCTTGCTGTCGATTTGGGCCACCTGCTCGAAGCGGATGTCCAGCCCGGCCAGCGCCGGCAGCCCCGCTGCCAGGTCCTCCACGCGCACCTGGCCCGCCTCGTAGCCGACGTTGTCGCCGGCCTGCCGGGCCCGGCCGGCGATGGTGCCGCCCATGCCCAGCACCACGAACCGGGCGGTGGAATCTTCACGTGCCACTTGCGTCATCCTCGATAACTGGTTAAAAATACAGGCACTGGATACCCGAACAGTATCCGAACACCGACCGCGAGGCCCCATGCAAGACACCGCTGCCAGCCCCAAGCTCACCGCCCGCCAGCAACAGATCCTGTCGCTGATCCAGAGCACCATCGCCCGCACCGGCGCGCCACCCACGCGTGCCGAGATCGCGGCCGAGCTGGGCTTCAAGTCGGCCAATGCGGCCGAAGAGCACCTGCAGGCGCTCGCGCGCAAAGGCGTGATCGAGCTCGTGAGCGGCACCTCGCGCGGCATCCGGCTGCGCCGTGCCGACCTGCAGAGTATCAATGAGTCGCGCGAGCGCCAGATGGCCCTGCCCCTGCCCGGCCTCGCCCAGCTCGTGCTGCCCCTGATCGGCCGTGTGGCCGCGGGCTCGCCCATCCTTGCCCAGGAACATGTCGACCAGACCTACGCGGTCGAACCCGGCCTGTTCCAGCGCACGCCCGACTACCTGCTGCGCGTGCGCGGCATGTCCATGCGCGACGTCGGCATCCTCGACGGCGACCTGCTTGCGGTCGCGGCCACGCGCGAGGCGCGCAACGGCCAGATCGTCGTGGCCCGGCTCGGCGACGACGTGACCGTGAAGCGCTACATGCGCTTGCGCGACCACATCGAATTGCACGCCGAGAACCCCGACTACCCCACCATCGTGGTCGAGCCCGGCGAACCCTTCGAGATCGAAGGCTTGGCCGTGGGCCTGATCCGCAACAGCTTCCAGAACTGACCCGACCGGGTCCACGCCACCGTTGCGGGTGGCGGGCGTTGGGCCCTCACCCCGGTGAGCGGCACAACCCCGCGACGGCGGCTTCCACGATCAATCCTGCCTGTGTTCAACCCCGAAAGGCGTTTCACATGGGACTGTTCTTCCAATCCAGCAGCTGGCGCAAACCCCTGCAGCTCATCGAATGCTGGCTGCCCGAGCCTTCGCTCACGGGCCGCAGCGCGGCGCTGAGCCTGGCGCAGGCCGCCACGCCCACGCCCGCGGTGCGCCGCTTCGCGCGCGCGGGCTGGCTCGGCCGGCCCGCGGCCAACGAGTCGCTGGCGCGTGGCCGTCACGACGGCCGCGTGGCCCTCGCGGGCCGCATCGACGAGGTGTGCCGCGAACTCGATCGCCTGGCCGACCGCGAAGCCCAGGGCCGACGCCGATTGGCGCGCTGAGCGCGCGGGCTACATCCGGAAGCACCTTGGCGCCCTGGGGCGGCCGAAGGGTCATGAAGCGCGCGGGCACAATAAGCGCCCATGAACATCGTGATCCTCGACGACTACCAGGACGCCGTCCGCAAGCTGCAATGCGCTGAGAAACTCGAGGCCTATCCCGCCAAGGTCTTCACCAACACCGTGAAGGGGGTGGGCCAGTTGTCGGTCCGCCTGCGCGACGCCGACATCGTCGTGCTGATCCGCGAACGCACCCACATCACGCGGCAACTGGTCGACAAGTTGCCGCGGCTCAAGCTCATCGCCCAGACCGGTCGCGTGGGCAGCCACATCGACGTGGCGGCCTGCACCGAGCGCGGCATCGCCGTGGCCGAGGGTGTGAGCTCGCCTGTGGCCACGGCCGAACTCACCTGGGCCCTGGTGATGGCCGCCATGCGGCGCATTCCGCAGTACGTGTCCAACCTCAAGCACGGGGCCTGGCAGCAGTCAGGCCTCAAGTCGTCGGCCATGCCCGCCAACTTCGGGGTCGGCATGGTGTTGCGCGGCAAGACGCTGGGCATCTGGAGCTACGGCCGCATCGGCTCCATCGTGGCCGGCTACGGCCGCGCCTTCGGCATGCGCGTGGTGGTGTGGGGCTCGGAAGAATCGCGCGCCCGCGCCCTGGCCGACGGCCACGACGTGGCCACGAGCAAGGAAGGTTTCTTCGAAAGTTGCGACGTGCTGAGCCTGCACCTGCGGCTGAGCGAGCGCAGCATGGGCTGTGTGAAGCTCGACGACCTGCAGCGCATGAAGCCCACGGCGCTGATCGTGAACACCTCGCGCGCCGAGATCATCGAGCCCGAGGCCCTGCTGGCTGCGCTCAACCGGGGCCGACCGGGCATGGCGGCGGTCGATGTCTTCGAGTCCGAACCCATCCTGCAGGGCCATGCGCTGCTGCGGCTCGAGAACTGCATCTGCACGCCGCACATCGGCTACGTGGAGCAGGAGAACTACGAGACCTTCTTCAACTCGGCCTTCGACAACGTGGTGAACTTCATCAAAGGCACGCCGACGAACATCGTCAACCCGGGCGCCCTGCAGGTCCGGCGCTGACCGGCCGCGCGCTCAGCGCGCGGGGTCGTCGCTGGAGCCGCCGTTGCGGTCGCTGTCGCGGCGCTGAACCGGCGGAATGTTGTCCAGGATCTCGAAGTCGATCATGCTTTCGCCCTCGCGGAACGCGCGGCTGCGGCCCGCCGTGGGTTCGACCGGCACGTCGACCTCGGGCAGCGAGGCCTCGAACTGCGATTCGATCTCGAGCTCTTCGATGTTCACGTCGAGCGCCACGCGCGGCGACGCCGGGGGGATCACGTGCAGGTCCATCGGCACAGTGACGTTGCGGCGCTGCGTCTCTTCGCCCGCCCCCGCCCCCGCCGGCGCGGAAGCCGCTTCGGCCTTGCCGGCCGCCTTGAGCGGCTGCATGTTGGTGTTCTGGAAATCGCGCGGCGGCTGGGTGCTGCCGGCATCGCGCTCCACCAGCTCCTTGGCGATGGCGTGCAGCATGAGCAGCTCGCGGTAGGCCTCGAGGTCGAACACCTCGGTCTCACCCTCCTGGCTGTCGCGGAAGATGCTGCGCTCGATCAGGTCGAGCACGCGCGGCTGCGGCCACAGGGCCTGGATGCGCGCGAATGCGGTTTCGTAGGCCTCGAGGCCGCGGCCCTTGTCGCTGTAGCGGTCGAACTGCGGCGCACCGGCGTTGAACACGGTGTTGAACTCTTCGCGCAGCGCGTCGTAGTCTTCGCGGCGGCCCAGGCGGTGGTAGAGGCGGAACAGGTCGAGGTAGGCCAGCGGGCTCGGCTCGTGGCTCTCGGCCAGGTGGTTGCGCAGCACCGCGATCGCCTGCTCGTCTTCACCGAGGGAAACAAAGAAATCGGCCTGCTGCTGCACGTCGAAGAGCTCTTCGGTCGCCACCGAACGCGACACGCCCATGGCGCTGGGCGCAAATTCACGGCGGTCGATCGGGGGCAGGCTGTCGGAGGCGGCCTTGCGCGGCATGGCGGGCGGCGGCAGCGGCACGGGCGCTGAATCGACGTCGACGTCGATCTCGTCGAGCGGCACCGGGGCGCTGGGTTCGAGGGCAGCACGGCGCGACGCGCGCGTCGGGGGCTCATCCGCCTCGTCCGCTGGCTGCTCGGCCCACCAGGCGCGCGACGCGTCCGAGGCCAGAGCGGTTTCACGGCGCTGGCGGCGCATCAGCACGGCGATGGCGGCCAGCGCCAGCGCCAGCAGGCCGCCGAGCAGGAACACCACCCAGTTGCTGTAACGGTCTTCCTCGGCCCGCGCGAGTTGCGCGGTCAGCTCGGCCACGCGCGCCTGATCGCGCTGCTGGGCTTCGCGAAAGCGCGCCATCTCGGCCTCGAGTGCGGCCAGGCGTTCGTTGTTGCGCGCCACCTCGGCGTTGGCCGCGGCCAGTGCGGTTTCAAGCGCGTTGGGTTCGGCCGGCGAACCCGCCGCCGAACCGGCAGGGGCTTGGCCACCAGGACTGCCGGCACCGCTGGCTGGCAGATCGGGCGGGTCCAGCCGCAGGCGGGACGAGCCACCGGCCGCGGGCGCGGCGGCTGCGCCGGCCGGCGCATTGGCGACCTTGGGTGCCGGAGCCGGCGCCGGGGCGCTTTGTTTGGGGCGCGGCGCCACCGCCACCTTGGGCGGTTTGGGTGGCGCCGGGGGGCGGGCCCGTACCACCGGGGCGGGCGCGGGCGCAGCCGTCGGCGGGGGTGCGGGCACCGCCGCCGCTGCCGGTGCCGCCTGCGGGGCAGGCACGGGCAGCGGTGCCGGTGCAGGTGCCACGGCGGCCGGGGCGGGCAGCGGCTGGGTGCTCGCCGGCTCGCTCACGGGGTCGGCCAACAGCACGTAACGGCGCGTAAACGGCAGACCGCATCCGGCCCGCACCGACAGCGTGACGATGGGTTCGTTGATCGGCTGGCTCGACACCACGCGTGCCGTGCCGGTGGTTTCACCGGCCGCGATGCTGGTCGTGACGGTCACCAGGTTGGACGGCACGAGAACATCGCCATAGAACACCTCGGCGGCCACGCACTGCGTGCCGATGTCCTCGCCCGGGGCGAGCATGACCTGCAAACGCACATCCAGCGGACGGCCGATCAACGCGACGCCGCTGTGGCGGCCCAGCGTGACAGCGGAACTGCCCATGGCGGTTGATAGCAAAATGCAGGCTGTCCAAATCTGGCGCACGTCGGATTTCCTTCCCAACAGGTTGAAACATTTTGTCATAGGCAAAGGCGTCTTCAACCCAAATAAAACACAGATATGCAATCCTTCTTCGACTGCGCAGGCATCGTTGGCACCGGTGCCATGGGTCGCGGCATTGCCCAAATGGCGGCCCAGGCAGGTGTTCGTGTGTGGCTGCTCGATGCCCAGCCGGGCGCCGCCGAGAAAGCGCGCGAGGCGCTGGCCAAGACCTGGGACGGCCTGGTCGCCAAGGGCAAGCTCTCGGCCGCGGACCGCGATGCCTGCCTGGGACGGCTGCAGGTGGCGGCGTCGGCCGAAGACCTGAAGGCGTGTGATCTCGTCATCGAGGCGATTGTGGAGCGACTTGAGGTCAAGCAAGGCCTGTTCAAACAACTGGAAGACATCGTCGCACCCGATGCGGTGCTCGTGAGCAACACTTCGTCACTGTCCATCACCGCGATCGGCGCGGCGCTGCGCCACCCCGAGCGCTTTGCGGGCTACCACTTCTTCAACCCCGTGCCGCTCATGAAGGTGGTCGAGGTGATCGCGGGCCTCAAGACCGACCCCGCCGTGTGCGAGCGGCTCATGGGCTTCACGCGGGCTTACGGCCACACGCCGGTGGCCGCGCAGGACACCCCGGGTTTCATCGTCAACCACGCGGGCCGGGGCTACGGCACCGAAGCGCTGCGCGTGGTCGGCGAGCGCGTGGCCGACTTCGCCACCATCGACCGCATCCTGCGCGACCAGGTGGGCTTTCGCCTCGGCCCCTTCGAGCTCATGGACCTCACCGCGCTCGACGTGTCGCACCCGGTGATGGAGTCGATCTACCACCAGTACTACGAAGAGCCGCGCTACCGCCCGAGCGTGATCACCGCGCAGCGCCTGGCCGGCGGCGTGGTGGGCAAGAAGGTGGGTGAAGGCTTTTACCGCTACGTCGACGGCGCGGCCCAGGTGCCGGCCGAACCGCCGGTGCCGCAGGTGGCCGAACTGCCGCCCGTGTGGGTCTCGCCCAAGGCCGCGCGCCGCCAGGAGATCTACCAGCTGCTCAAGGACCTGGGCGCGAGCATCGAGACCGCCGCGGCGCCCTCCTCGCAGGCGCTGATCCTCGTGGCACCGCTGGGCCTGGACGTGACCACACTGGCCGCGGTGGAGCGCCACGACGCCTCGCGCACCGTGGGCATCGACATGATGCTCGAAGACAGCGCCACCAAGCGCCGCGTGCTGGCCACCAACCCGGCCACGCGCGCCGACATGCGCGACGCCGCACACGCCCTGTTCGCGCGCGACGGCAAGCCGGTGAGCGTGGTGCGCGACAGCGGCGGCTTCGTGACGCAGCGCGTGGTCGCCACCATCGTCAACATCGCGGCCGACATGTGCCAGCAGGGCATCTGCAGCCCGTCCGACCTCGACGTCGCCGTGACGCTGGGCCTGGGCTACCCCATGGGTCCGCTGGCCATGGGCGACCGCATCGGCCCCACCAACGTGCTCGAGATCCTGTTCAACCTGCAGACCGTGTACGGCGACGCGCGCTACCGCCCCTCGCCCTGGCTGCGCCGCCGTGGCGCGCTGGGCCTGAGCCTCAAGCAAGAAGAACTCTGATCACGCCATGACCGCCAGCCTCAAGAGCCACAGCCAGGGCGCGACCCTGGTGCTCACCATCAGCAACCCCGAGCACCGCAACGCGCTCGGCCCGGAGCTCTACGCCGCCGGCATCGAGGCCCTGAGCGTGGCCGAGGGCAACCCCGACGTGCGCAGCGTGATCATCACGGGCGAAGGCAGCCACTTCTGCGCGGGCGGCAACCTGCAGCGCCTGCTCGCCAACCGGCAGAAAGCGCCCGAGGTGCAGGCGCAGAGCATCGACGGCCTGCACGGCTGGATCGAGGCCATCCGCGCCTGCCCCAAGCCCGTGATCGCGGCGGTCGAAGGCTCGTGCGCGGGCGCGGGCTTTTCGCTCGCGCTCGCCTGCGATTTCATCGTCGCGGCCGACAACGCGGTGTTCGTGATGGCCTACAGCGGCGTGGGCCTGTCGCCCGATGGCGGCGGCAGCTGGAGCCTCGCTCGCATGCTGCCGCGCGCCACGGCCATGCAGTTGCTCATGGGCGGCGAGCGCGTGGGCGCACCGCGGCTGCAGCAGCTCGGTGTGGTGAACACGGTGGTGGAACCCGGCGCCGCGCTGGGCCAGGCGCTCGCGCTGGCCGAACGCCTCAATGCACGCGCGCCCAATGCGCTGGCCAGCGTGAAGGAGCTCGTGAACGACGCGCCGCAGGCCGCGCTGCACACCCAGCTCAATGCCGAGCGCGACCACTTCGTGCGCAACCTTCACCACGCCAACGCGGGCGAAGGCATTTCGGCCTTCCTCGAGAAGCGCAGCGCCCAGTACCGCTGAAGCCACGCGGTCCCCACCGCGACATCCGCAGGCACCGCAGTCACTCAAAAGACAGACCATGGACGAGCCGATTCTGACAATGGAAGAACGCGAGGCGATCAACAGCGGTCGCTGGTTCAACAGCCTTTCTCCCTCCCTGCGGCACGACATCCTGCGATGCGCCTACGTCAAGCGATTCAAGGACGGCGACCTCATCGTCGCGCGCGGCGACCCGGCCTCGGAATGGACGGGCGTGGCCAAGGGCGCGGTGCGCGTGAGCTCGACCTCGCTGTCGGGCAAGCAGATCACGCTCACCTACGTGGAGCCCGGCGTGTGGTTCGGCGACGTGGCGATGTTCGACGGCGACCAGCGCACGCACGATGCGTACGCCCATGGCCCCACCACGCTGATGTGCGTGGCGCGCACCGACTTCCAGAAGATCCTCGCCACGCACGTGGAGCTCTACGAGGCGCTGATGCGCCTGCAGGCGCGGCGCATCCGCACGCTGTTCGGCCTGGTGGAAGATCTCAACACGCTGCCGCTGCGCGCGCGCCTGGCCAAGCAGCTGCTGCACCTGGTTCGCAGCTATGGCGTGCCCTGCCTCAACGACGGCAACGAGACGCGCATCGGCCTGCAGCTGGCGCAGGAGGAACTCGCGCAGCTGCTGGGTGCGTCGCGCCAGCGCGTGAACCAGGAACTCAAGTCCATGGAGCGCGAGGACACCATCCGCATCGAGCAGGGTGGCCTCGTGGTGCGCAACCGCGCTGCGCTCATGCGCATCGCCGAATCCGAAACCTGAGGGCCCTGCCCCGAACCGCCGCTGCCGAATGACCGAAGCACAGAACTTCACCGGCACGCGGCCGGTGACCGACCGCCACGCCTTCGACACCGCTGCCCTGCAGCGCTGGCTCGAACCCCGCCTGCCGGGCTTCGAAGGCCCGCTCACGGTGGAGATGTTCAAGGGCGGCCAATCGAATCCCACCTACAAGCTGATCACGCCGCGGCGCGCCTACGTGATGCGCGCCAAGCCCGGCCCGGTGGCCAAGCTGCTGCCCTCGGCGCACGCCATCGAACGCGAGTTCCGCGTGATGAGCGCGCTCGCGTCGACCGACGTTCCGGTGGCGCAGATGCACCTGCTCTGTGAAGACGAGTCGGTGATCGGCCGTGCCTTCTATGTGATGCAGTGCGTGGATGGGCGCGTGCTCTGGGAGCAGTCGCTGCCCGGCATGGACCGCGCGCAGCGCGGCGCCATCTACGACGAGATGAACCGCGTGATGGCCGCGCTGCACCGCGTGCGCCCCGACACCATCGGCCTGACCGACTACGGCAGGCCTGGCAACTACTTCGAGCGCCAGATCGGGCGCTGGAGCAAGCAGTACCAGGCCTCGGTCACGCAGCCCATCGCCGAGATGGACCGGCTGATCGAGTGGCTGCCGCAGAACGTGCCCGCGATGGCGCGCGACGAAAGCATGGTGTCGGTGGTGCACGGCGACTACCGGCTCGACAACCTCATGTTCCACCCGAGCGAGCCGCGCGTGCTCGCGGTGCTCGACTGGGAGCTGTCCACGCTCGGCCACCCGCTGGCCGACTTCAGCTACCACTGCATGTCGTGGCACATCCCGCCGGGCATGTTCCGTGGCATCGCGGGGCTTGACCTCGCGTCACTGGGCATCCCGTCCGAGGCCGAGTACATCGCGCGCTACTGCGAGCGCACCGGCTTCGCCACGCCCGCGCAGCTGCAGGCCGACTGGTCGTTCTACCTCGCCTACAACATGTTCCGCCTTGCGGCCATCCTGCAGGGCATCGCCAAGCGCGTGGAGGCCGGCACGGCCTCGAGCGAGCAGGCGGTGCGCTCGGCCGCGGGCGCGCGCCCCATGGCCGAGCTGGCCTGGCGCTACGCCAACGGCGGCTGAGCCGCCCGCTTTTTTTTACCGCCCCCGCGACCTTTCAAGGAGACCGCATGCATTTCGACTACACCGACAAGGTCAAGGGCCTGCGCGAGCGCCTGCTCGCCTTCATGGACGAACACGTCTACCCCAACGAAGGCCGCTTCTTCGCCGAGATCGAGGCCAACCGCGCCAAGGGCAACGCCTGGCTGCCCACCACGCTGATCGAAGAGCTCAAGCCCAAGGCGCGGGCCGCGGGCCTGTGGAACCTGTTCCTGCCGCGCAGCCACCGCGCGCCCGAAGGCCTGTCCAACCTCGAGTACGCGCCGCTGTGCGAAATCATGGGCCGCGTGCCCTGGGCCGCCGAGGTCTTCAACTGCTCGGCGCCCGACACCGGCAACATGGAAACGCTGGAACGCTACGCGTCCGAGGCGCTCAAGGACCAGTGGCTCGAACCGCTGCTGCGCGGCGAGCTCCGCTCGGCCTTCCTCATGACCGAGCCCGAGGTCGCGTCCAGCGACGCCACCAACATCCAGTGCCGCATCGAGCGCGACGGCGACCACTACGTGATCAACGGCCGCAAGTGGTGGTCGTCGGGCGCCGGTGACCCGCGCTGCCAGGTCTACATCGTGATGGGCAAGACCGACCCTGCCGCGCCGCGCCATTCGCAGCAGAGCATGGTGGTGGTGCCCGCGAACACGCCGGGCATCACCGTGGTGCGCCCGCTCTCCGTGTTCGGCTACGACGACGCGCCGCACGGCCACATGGAGGTGGTGCTCAAGAACGTGCGCGTGCCGGTGAGCAACATCCTGCTCGGCGAAGGCCGCGGTTTCGAGATCGCGCAAGGCCGCCTGGGTCCGGGCCGCATCCACCACTGCATGCGCTCCATCGGCGCGGCCGAGCGCGCGCTCGAGCTCATGTGCAAGCGCCTCAACAGCCGTGTGGCCTTCGGCAAGCCGGTGTCCGCGCAATCGGTCTGGCACGAGCGCATCGCCGACGCGCGCTGCCGCATCGAGATGGCGCGCCTGCTGACGCTCAAGGCCGCCTACATGATGGACACGGTGGGCAACAAGGTGGCCAAGGCCGAGATCGCGATGATCAAGGTGGTGGCGCCCAACATGGCCTGCGACATCATCGACATGGCCATCCAGGCCCATGGCGGCGGCGGCGTGAGCGGCGATTTCCCGCTCGCCTACAGCTACGCGCACCAGCGCACGCTGCGCCTGGCCGACGGCCCCGACGAGGTGCACCGCCAATCGATCGCCAAGCTCGAACTCGCCCGGCACATGAACCTGCCCGACGAGGTCGAGATGCCGATCACGCGCGGGAGCTGAGGTCGCGCGCCTGGGCCAGCAGGCGCTGGCTCAGCAACTCGAACAGGCCGAGCGCGTGCCGCTCGCAGCCCGCGTGGCGCGTGGGCTCGAGCTGCAGGCGCAGCTGCAGCTTGCCACGCACGCGCATCAGCAACAGCGGCGTGTCGGGCGAGCGGGCATCGTCGGGCCAGTGCATGAGCGCCTGCACCACCGCCGGGTCGATGAGCGCGCGCGCTTCCTCGGGCGAGTCGGTCAGCACCGCATACCGCGCGAAGAAGGCCTCGCCCGGGCCCTGCCAGCCCGCGTCGCGGTAGGTCGAGAGCCAGCGCACCTCTTCGGGCAGGTCCTGCGCCACGGTCTCCAGCGAGTTCGTGATCTGCGAATACACGTAAGCCGACCAGCGCTCCATCGCGCGCTTGAGGCTGCGGTTCATGAGCACCACGCCGGTGGGCAGGGGCACGCCGATGTCGGCGCGCGCATTGAGCTCCTGGCCTTCGAGGTAGGAGCGCCCCGCGGCCTGAAGCTCGATGCGCACCGCATGGCCCGACCAGGCGCCGGTGAAGGCGCAGGCGCCGTCGCGCCGGGGCTCGAAGGCCAGTCCTCTCGGCTCGGCCCAGCCGATCAGCGCCGCGTGCCGGGTGCGCTGGCGCCGCGCCGGGCTCAGGGTGTTCAGAACGGTGGTCCACATGGGCGGCGATTGTCCCGTAAGCTGCCCGCTCCGTCCGTTTCAACCCACCACGAAAGCATGCCCGGATGATCGACGTCTACACCTGGCCCACGCCCAACGGCCACAAGGTTCACATCATGCTCGAGGAGTGCGGCCTGCGGCTCGGCCGCGACTGGCAGGCCCACCCGGTCAACATCGGCGCCGGCGACCAGTTCAAGCCCGCGTTCCTGGCCATCAGCCCCAACAACAAGATCCCCGCGCTGGTCGACCCGAACGGCCCCGACGGCCAGCCCATCAGCCTGTTCGAATCGGGCGCGATCCTGGTCTACCTGGCGAGCAAGTTCGGCCGCTTCCTGCCCGCCACCGACCGCGAACGCTTCAAGGTGCTCGAATGGCTGATGTTCCAGATGGGTGGCGTGGGCCCCATGCTGGGCCAGGCCCACCACTTCCGCATTTATGCGCCCGAGAAAATCGGCTACGCGATCGACCGCTACACCAACGAGGCCAGGCGCCTGTACGGCGTGATGGACCGCCAGCTCGCGCACCACGCCCACATCGCGGGCGACGATTATTCGATCGCCGACATCGCGATATTCCCCTGGCTGCGCAGCTGGCAGAACCAGGGGATCGACTGGGCCGACTACCCGCGCCTGAAGGCCTGGTTCGACCGCATCGCCGAGCGCCCCGCGGTGCAGCGCGGCGTGGCCGTGCTGGCCGACGCGCGCAAGCCGCTCACCGACGACAAGTCGCGCGACATCCTGTTCGGCAAGACGCAGTACGCGAAGCGCTGAGTGAACACACGGGGCGCCTCATCGGCCGCTTGCCCGAGCCGGGGTGTCCCGGCCTGCGGGTAGAATCCGCGGCTCGTCGGAGCGTAGCGCAGCCTGGTAGCGCATCTGCTTTGGGAGCAGAGGGTCGCGAGTTCGAATCCCGCCGCTCCGACCATTCGCACAGAACAAAGGCCCACCCCGTGGGCCTTTTTTCCATCGGCACCGCACCCGCGCACTGCCCGTAGCTCAACTGGATAGAGCAGCTGCCTTCTAAGCAGCAGGTCGGGGGTTCGAGTCCCTCCGGGCAGGCCATAAATCCCCTTTAAATTCAATAGCTTACGCGAAAATCGGAAAAACCGGCAGACGCTGAAAATAGCCGATTTTCGACGCTGAGTGTCCCCGAATTGTCCCCGCGTGGACGGGGTCGGACGCGAGTGGACAGAGAGGGACAGGGGCGCCGTCCCCATATTGTCCCGGCGCAGTCAAATGTCCAGCTTCCTCCTGAGAGTTGAACCTGCGAAGCAGGGGCTGACGGGTCCTTGCGAACATGCGCGAGCGGTAGAAGAAAGCCCTGGGCCTGAACCCCCGGATGCTGATCACGCATGAGCTTGTCGACTTGCTCTCCAGCGAAGGCCTGAAGTTGCGCGACACCAAGTCGCCTCTGTCCGACCCCGCAATCAGTGCTCGCCATCGGCTCAGTCGGCGCGATACCTTGCAGAAGTCCTTCAAGGTTGGGGCGCGCGAGTTCAAGTGGCGTTCTACGCAGACCCCTGACGATTGCGCCTGGTGTTTGCAGAACGAGGGCAAGACCTTCGGCCCAGACATCATCGAGCAGGTCGAGCGCCAGTGCACCTGCGCACCCTACTGCCGCGGATACATCGAGCCTCAGCTAGACGATCTCCTGCGTTAGCTGGTGCGCGGCACGATTGTCGTGGCGCGCGCACTGGGCGCCCTACTGAGGCGACGCTGGCTTGGCCTGTCCGATGCGGTGCCACGCCTCGCGAAACTGCGCTTGCTCGTACATGGGCGGGTCGAGCCAGTAGGTGGTCTTGCCGTCCTTCACATTGCTCTTGGCCAGCGCCTTGACCTCGGCCGGCTCCAGGATGAACACGGTGGGCGCGGTGGCCACCCGGTTGATGATCACCCAGTACTGGCCCATCACCTTGTCCAATGATGTGCCAAGGGGCACGGCTGCACGCGCGCTGAGGGCCTTCACCTGGATGCTGATCATGCGGCTGGCGTCGTGGTCGTAGGCGATGAGGTCTACGCCGCGGGCGTTGCGCGCGGTGGGCATGACGTTCCAACCCATCAGCGAGAGGCGGTAGCAGCAGTAGTACAGGCCCACGTTGCCCGTGATCTGGGGGCCCAGGCGCGAGGGCTGCTGTGAGGCCTCGCCCACCGTCTCGTTCTGATCAGTCATAACTGTTCGATATCGTACGTTTAAGGAGTAATTTCCGCCATTATTGTCTGTTTTTGGATATTTATTGTCATCCAGACTGCTTGATGCCATCACCTGCTATAATCCGTTTTCGGATATTTATCCGTATTTTCAACTGATAGTTGTTCGTTAACGGATCGTTATGCCATCACCTCATACGACCGAGGAACTCATGCTCGAACTGGGCGAGCAGCTGCGTGCGCAGCGCCTGCGCATGAACCTCACGCTGGAGGATGTGGCCAAGTCCGCCGGCGTTTCGATCAATGTGGTGCGCCGTCTGGAGCTTGGCGAGGGGGCGACGCTGGGCTCATTCGTCTCGGTGCTCAGGGTTCTGGGCCGCGCCGATTGGCTGGCTACCCTCAAGCCGCCCGTGACCATCAATCCGCTGGACATGCTGCGCCACGGTGCGCAGCGCCAACGCGCGAGCAAACCCCACCACGGTCAAAACAAGAGCTGAGCCATGGCCACGACCAAACCAAGATCCAGGTCCGCTCGCCAGAGCGCCTACAGGCCCGTGCAGGCCGTCGAGGTGCGCGCCTGGGGCAAGCTGGTAGGCGCGGTTGCGCTGGAGCCGACGAAGAACTACTACGCATTCATCTACGACCCCTCTTGGGTCAAGCGAGGCATCGAGTTGGCGCCGCTACAGATGCCGCTTGCTCAGGCCAGCGAGCCGTTCCTGTTCACGGACCTCCCCGAGGAGACGTACAAGCGCTTGCCGGCGCTGCTGGCCGATGCGCTGCCCGACGACTTCGGCAATGCCCTGATCGATGCCTGGATGGCCGAGCGAGGCTTGAGCAAGGGCATGGTGAGTGCGCTCGATCGCTTGGCCTACATGGGAAAGCGCGGGATGGGCGCCCTCACCTTCGGGCCGCTGCGTGGCCCCCCCCCGAGCAAGTCCACAGCGATCGAAATGGGCAAGCTGGTCGAGTCAGCCCGAAAGGCGGTGCAGGGAGACTTCGATGGTGATGACCATGCCATCACCGCGCTCAAGCAGATCATCCAGGTGGGCACTTCCGCTGGCGGCGCTCGCGCGAAGGCCACCATTGCTTGGAATCCAGTCACAGAAGAGGTGCGCACCGGCCAGTTCGATATACCTGACGGCTTTGAGGCCTGGCTGCTCAAGTTCGACGGGATGGGCGTGGACCACGTGTTGGGCCCGTCCAAGAGCTATGGCCGCATCGAGTACGCCTACTACCTGATGGCTCAGGACGCGGGTATCGTCATGTCGCCGTGCCGGCTTCTGCGGGAAAACGGCCGAGCGCACTTCATGACCAAGCGATTCGACCGCGATGGCAATGAGCGGCTGCACATGCAGACCCTGTGCGCCATGGGCCACCTGGACTACAAGCAAATCGGCACACACAGCTACAACCAGCTGCTGCAGACCGCCCAGGCGCTCAAGCTTGGTCGCAAGGCCATGGCTCAACTGCTGCGCCGAATGGTCTTCAACGTGCTGGCCGTCAACAACGACGACCACACCAAGAACTTCTCCTTCTTGCTGCGCGAGGGCGGACAGTGGGAGTTGGCCCCGGCCTACGACATCACACACGCCTATCGCGCCGACAGCCAGTGGGTGCGCCAGCACCAGATGTCCGTGAACGGCAAGTTCGACCGGATCACCCTCTCGGATGTGCGGGTGGTGGCGGAGCGCTTCGGCCTGCTCGCCGAGTTGATCCCCGCGGTGGAGGATGTGAACCGTGCGGTGCGCAGATGGGTCGACTTCGCCGATGAGGCCCAGGTCGACCCCAAAGAGCGCGATGGGATCGCGCTGCAGATGGCCGAGCGCGATCGGATTTTCGACTCGTAGAGATGATCGCGCGTGCTCAACTCTACGAGCACGCCGACCCGGTGGACAGTGCCTCAGGCCTCAGTCGTCCACGCCATCATCGAGCACGTAGGCGTCGTGGCCTGGCCCCAGCTCGCGCTCGGCGATCTGATCGGCCAGTGAAGTCAAATCTCCTGCGCCCTCCTCACCCCTGAACTTGCAAAGCAGTTTGCGGTGGCGATCCATGCCCCACAGCATGTGCTGGGCCAGGTCGCTTGCCTTGGTCAAGCTCGTAGGCCATCCTTACATGCGTGAGACCGATCGAAAGTTGTGTCTCTCGCCGACAGCTGTCGGTCATCACCATATCGCCGAAGGTGCCTAAACACCCCGTCGATTGCCGATCCATCGGCCCACCTCCGATCCACGACTGGTGTCTCTCTGGCGCACACCACATCGCAAGGATTGGTACGTCTCCACCCCGCATATAGAAACAGGGTTGAGGATGAGGCTTGTCTGTGGCCACTCACAGGCACCCGATCTGCTGCCAGGTTCCCCAGGAGAGCCTGTGACTCACTCTGTTCTTTCATTGCCTCAGGGCGACACAATTCAGCCCATGCTCGTGGACGTACCCACGGCCGCTCAAATCATCGGCGTTACCGCCGCCTGTCTCGACAAATGGATTCGTCGTGAGGTCGCTATTGGCATGCCTGCCCTCATACGCGTGGGCCGCGCGCGGTACTTCCGACGCACAGAACTCTTGAGGTGGCTGCGCGGAGAAATCAATGACGCCGACCATACGCGGCTGCCTGCACCAGTTGAAGCACCGGCATTGCCCGCCAAGCGCCCAAGGGGACGTCCCGCCAAGCAGGTTTTGGCATGAGCCAACGGCACGAGGACATGTCGCACCGACGTCAAAACTTGAGGCCACGACTCCACGTGTCCATTTCCTCCCCTATCAGCCACCGCGAGAAGCGTCCCAGGACTGCCCTGTGCGCCTCACCTGCTGGGCCGACGCATCCGACTGCGGCCAAAGCCGCCAGAGAAGCAGCCTCTTTCCGCGAACTGGCCACGCGATATCGATTCAGCTCATGCCACCATGCACGCGCGGCGCCACCTTCACCGTGTGCACCGCTTGACGGACCTCTGAGCGAGTACGCGTGCAGAAAGAAGTGTCGATGCCAGCAAAACATTTCGCCGTAAACCGGAAACGATCGATGCACGCAGTGCCAATCCAGGATGCGCGGATCGAAAACGAACTGGCGAACGTCTCTGGCGAGGACGGGTTTGTCAACGTGAGCCACCAAGCGCTTCAGCAGTTGTGGGAGTTCGGTGCGCAGCGATAGGGACAGTTGATCGCTGATCTCGATGTGGATGCCATTGGGGGCGCTGCGAGCGATGACAGAGTCGCTCGACCAGGTGGTTCGCGTGTTCATGTAGGTGCCGAAGTGGAGGAGTTGCTACAAACTCGCACACTTCGGGTTACTGTCAAGTGAGCCGCACTAGGGCAGCAACCAGCTGCCTTGGCGGTCTCGATACATCGCGCGATGAGTCAGCAGGTGGATGCAATGGGGGGGCTTGCCATTGGCTGCACTGCAGCGCCTGCCGACGGTGGACGCTCGACCGTCTACTCGTGCTGCCTGGCATCAAGCAGTCGTTGAACCTCACGGCAGGCAGGGACCCGGATGGCGGCCACGCGAGCTAAAGCCGGCGCAGGACTCGGGCGAGGGGCCATGCAAAGTAGGCGACAGCTCCCCGGCCGCTCGATTCGCTGTACCGGCCCAAAAGACACGGTCGCCGAATGCGTCCTGAGCGCCCACCATCGGCTCCACCCCGATCAGACTCCGATCGCGAGCGCGGCGGACCCAGCCTGTCAGATGCAGCGACAGCACCGATGTCGTCGGGCCACTGTTCGTCCACGTCTATGAAATATCTATTTCCGTTAACGTAGTATATGCTCCACACATGTGGAGCGCTCTGTTCCTTACCCTTCCGACGCAGCCCAACGCCGTCCGTCTGCGCATCTGGCGCGCGCTGAAGGCCCTGGGCTGTGGTTCGCTGCGCGATGGCGTCTATGTATTACCTGAGGCACACGCCGCGCGGTTCGAACCCCTAGTGACGGAGGTACGCGCCCACGGTGGCCAGGCCAGCGTGCTGGAACTTTCGACACGTGATCCGGACATGCACGCGGACGTGCTGGCACTTTTCGACCGCACCGAGGCTTACGGCGAATGGCGCGCACAGGCGCAGGCGCTCGCCGCGACCCTGGCCGCTCTGGAAGAGACCGAGGCGAGGCGACGCTGGCGTGCCGTTGCTGAGGCTCTGGAGGCACTCCAGCGCATCGACTACTACCCAGGCGCCGCCGCTGAACAGGCGCAGGCCGAACTCGATGCGCTGCGCGAGACGTTTGATGCGCGCTTCTCGCGCGGCGAGCCGGTGGCGCAAGCGCCGCACGGCATCCCGCGCTTAGATGCGGGCAAGTTTCGCGGCAAGCGCTGGGCCACACGCGCACGACCCTGGGTTGATCGGCTGGCCTGCGCCTGGCTGATCCGCCGCTTCATCGACCCCGAGGCGCGCTTCCTGTGGCTAGCCGATCCGGCCGGATCGACGCCCGCGCCGCGCGGCACCCTGGGCTTCGACTACGACGGTGCCCGCTTCACGCATGTCGGCGCGCGCGTCAGCTTCGAGGTGCTGGCGGCCAGCTTCGGCCTGGATGTCGACCCGCGGCTGCAACGCATCGCGCGCGCGGTGCACTTCCTGGACGTCGGCGGCATCCCGGTACCTGAGGCCGCGGGGCTGGAGGCGGTGCTGTCCGGCCTGCACGAGGTCCACGCCGACGACGATGAACTGAGCGTGGCAGCGGCAGCGGTGTTCGACGCCCTGCATGCCGCACCTGGAGCCGCTTCATGAGCACCGTCACGAACCCGCCCCCCGACACATCCGCCGCAACCGCCAAGGCTCCGCCGGCAGTCAGCTTCGCCGAGGCCTTCCGCTTCTGGCTCAAGCTCGGCTTCATCAGCTTCGGCGGGCCGGCCGGGCAAATCGCAATCATGCACACCGAGCTCGTCGAGCGTCGGCGCTGGATCAGCGAGCGCCGCTTCCTGCACGCGCTGAACTACTGCATGCTGCTACCCGGGCCGGAGGCGCAGCAGCTTGCGACATACATCGGCTGGCTGATGCACCGCACCTGGGGCGGCATCGTGGCCGGCGCGTTGTTCGTACTGCCGTCGCTGTTCATCCTGGTCGGGCTCAGCTGGATCTACCTGCGCTTCGGCGACGTGCCGCTGGTGGCGGGCCTGTTCTACGGCCTGAAGCCTGCCGTGACGGCGCTGGTGCTGCACGCGGCGCACCGCATCGGCACGCGGGCCTTGAAGAACCGATGGATGTGGGGCATCGCCGCCGCTTCGTTCGTCGCCATCTTTGCCTTCGACACGCCTTTTCCGGCGATCGTGCTGGCCGCTGGGCTGATCGGCTGGTTCGGCGCGCGCCGCTGGCTGCAGGTGTTCGCGCTCGGCGGCGGCCATGGCAGCGCCAGGGCCGGGTACGGCCCGGCGCTGATCGACGACGACACGCCGACGCCGCCGCACGCGCGCTTCTCGCGCAGCCATCTCGCCAAGGTGCTGCTCGCCGGCCTCGGCCTGTGGGGACTCGCGATGGCGGTGCTGGTCGCGACCCAGGGGCTACAGGGCACGTTGACGCAGATGGGCTGGTTCTTCACCAAGGCGGCCATGATGACCTTCGGTGGCGCCTACGCAGTGCTGCCTTACGTGTACCAAGGTGCCGTCGAGCAGCACCGGTGGCTCAGCGGCCCGCAGATGATCGACGGCCTCGCCCTTGGTGAGACGACGCCCGGCCCACTGATCATGGTGGTGGCCTTCGTCGGCTTCGTCGGCGGCTGGCTGAAGCAGGTGCTGGGGCCTGAAGCCCTGTTCCTCGGTGGCGCGCTGGCGGCGACCGTCGTCACCTTCTTCACCTTCCTGCCCTCGTTCGTGTTCATCCTGGCCGGTGGTCCGCTGGTCGAGGCCACGCACGGCAAGCTGGGCTTCACGGCTCCACTGTCGGCGATCACGGCGGCGGTGGTCGGCGTGATCCTGAATCTGGCGATGTTCTTCGCCTACCACGTGCTGTGGCCGCAGGGCTTCGGCGGGCGCTTCGATTGGCCGTCAGCGCTGATCGGCGCCGCGGCGGCGGTGGCGCTGTTCCGCTTCAAGGTCGGCGTGATGCCGCTGCTCGGTGCCTGCGCGGCCATCGGGCTGGTGGTGAGCTGGCTGCTTCCCGTGCTGCGCTGAAAGGAGTCCGAATGGACGCCCGACTGCATGATCTTCCCTTCGACCCCGCAGCCCTGCGCGGCCTGTCGCCCCGGCTGATGTCCAGCCATCACCAAAACAACTACGGCGGTGCGGTGAAGCGGCTCAACGCCATCCGCGCCCAGCTGGCGGCCACGACGTTCGGCAGCGCGCCGGGCTTCCAGCTCAACGGCCTGAAGCGCGAGGAGCTGATCGCCAGCAACTCGATGCTGCTGCACGAGCTGTATTTCGGCAGCCTGGGTGGCGACGGCGTGACGATGGAGCCGGCGATGAAGCTCGCGCTCGACGCCAACTTCGGCAGCGCCGAGCGCTGGCGCGACGAGTTCACGGCGATGGGCAAAGCGCTGGGTGGCGGCTCGGGCTGGGTGTTGCTGGTGTTCCAGCCGCGCGAGGGCACGCTGGTCAACCAGTGGGCTGCCGACCACACACATGCGCTGGTCGGCGGCGTGCCGCTGCTCGCGTTGGATATGTACGAGCATGCTTACCACCTCGACTATGGCGCCGCCACCGGCGCCTACGTCGATGCCTTCATGGGCAACATCGACTGGGCAGGCGTCCATGAGCGCTACCAGCAGGCGGTACATGCGGCCAGCGAGTCCTTCGGTGCCGGTGCCGACGAGATCGGCGACGCGACCGTGCTCGACGTGCGCCGCGCCGCCGTGTTCGAGCCGGCACGCACGATGATCCCCGGCGCGCGCTGGCGCGATCCGGCGGCAGTGTCCAACTGGGCCGCGGAGCAGCCGGCTGGCCGCGAGGTGGTCGTCTACTGCGTCTACGGTCACGAGGTCAGCCGCGCCACCGCGATGCGGCTGCGCGCAGCCGGGCTGAATGCACGCTTCCTGCGTGGCGGCATTGACGGATGGCAGGCCGCAGGCCGGCCGCAAACCGAGAAGGCCGGGCCATGAACGCCGCGCCCAAGGTCGCGCTCCTTTACCCCGGCGACCGGGCGGCGCGCGACCGGGCCGCCCCCGCCGAGAGCCGCTTCGCCGCGCTCTTCGAGGCCCTGGCGCAGGCGGGCATCGCGGCCGAGCCCGCGGTCTGGCACGACGACTTCGCCCACGAAGTCGAGGCTCAACTTCGGCGCGTGCAGGCGGTACTGGTGTGGTGCAACCCGATCGAGGGCGGGCGCCGGCGCGACCGCCTCGACGCGCTGCTCGGCGAGGTGGCACGCGCCGGCGTGCTCGTCAGCGCGCACCCAGAGGCCGTGCGCCGCCTGGGCACCAAGGACGTGCTCTACGAGACCCGCGACCTGCCTTTTGGCAGCGACGTCCAGCGCATCGACAGCCCGGCGCAACTAGCCGCCGATCTGCCGACGCGACTGCAGCACGGACCCCGGGTGCTGAAGCAGAACCGCGGGCACAGCGGCATCGGCGTGTGGCGCGTGGAGCAGGGCAGCAACGGACTGCTGGACGTGCGGCATGCCCAGCGCGGCAGCGCGCCGCAGCGCATGGACCTGACCACGTTGCAGCAGACCCTGGCGCCGTTCTTCGAGCCTGCCGCGGGCGGCCACCTGATCGACCAGGCCTGGCAGCCGCGGCTGCGCGAAGGAATGCTACGCGCCTACCTCGTCGAGGACCGCGTTGCCGGCTTCGGTCACCAGGTCATCAACGCGCTACACCCCGACGAAGCGCAGCCGGGGCCGCGCCTGTACCACGACGTCGACTGGCCGGGCGGGCAGGACCTGAAAGTGCAGCTCACGTCGGGCTGGGTCACGTTGCTGCGCGAGCGTGTCGGCCTCGCGCGCGATCACCTGCCGTTGCTGTGGGACTGCGACTTCATGTTCGGTGAGTCAGCGTCCGGCGCAGCGCACCGCTGGGTGCTGTGCGAGATCAACGTCAGCAGCGTGTCGCCGTTCCCGCCGTCGGCGACTGCGCCGATTGTGGCGGCACTTCGAGCGCGTCTCGCAGCGGGTGCGACGAAAGGGCCAACATGAAGGGCTGATCGTTCTCGTGTCCCTGGTGCTGCAGGCGGGCGCTGCATAGCCCACCGCCGGCCAACACTTCGCTTCACCGCTGCCGGCTATTTCGCCCAGATCAACCAACCGCCTCATTCGCTGCACAGGAGACGCTCCATTGAAACTGATCACAGCACAAGGCCTCTCGGCATCCGCGAGGGCGCTGCCATGAAGAGGGTAGGCCCAGCCGCGTTGTGAAGGGACAGGAAGGGCCGCACATCAAACGACCGGATGGCCGCGCCGATCTCCTCCATCTCATCGACCGCTTACTTCATGTGTGCCCGCAGCGCTTGCATGTAGTCGCGGGTATGCCGCCTCGCCGTAGCCAGATCGGTGGGACGACCATGCCCGGGAATCAGCCAGCGGGGATTGATCGCCTCCGCGACACCGAACGCCTCCAGCCAAGGACGGGTACGGCTCACGGGCAGCACCGCCAACAGCCGTTCGGTGTAGACAATGTCCCCGGTGAACACCACGTCCCGCTCGGGCAGCCACACCAGGACGTCGCCAGGCGTGTGCCCACCTCCTCGATGCGGAGCTCCACGCGCACGCCACCCAGCTCAAGGCCGGTGTCCGCGGCCGTGAGCAGCTGCTCCGGATACACGGGATGCGTACCTTCGAAGCGGGGACCCAGCAGGTTCTGCAGCGCCTGCAATTGGTCGCCCGCCCGCGCGCGCATGTCGGGCACCGCGCTGCTGTGGGCGATCAGTTCCGCACCTTGCTCCCGGAAGTAGCCGTTGCCCAACCATCGATGGTCCTGGCCACCGGTGTTGATGACCCAACGGATAGGCTGGTTCGACACACGTCGGGCCGCCTAGTCTATGTCGCGAGCGCCGAGGTAGGTGGCCCCACTGTCGATCAGGATGGCGCCGGCTGGCGTTACCACCAGTCCGATGTTGGCATTCAAGGCTTCGTTCTCTTTGGTGCGTCCGCCCAGATCACCGACATGGACATACACCCCTTCGGTGACTTTTTCGAACCGGATCTCCGCGGCCGAACCAAGCGATGGCAACAGGCTGAACAAAAGCCCCGACACCAGCGCAACACAACGCCGGGACATAGTGCTCAAAATGGACGCAGATGAACTCCACCCTGGCAACGCCAGCAGGGTCTATCTCGAGATCGAAATGGAGTAGGAGCGAACACGACAGGCGGGGCAAGGCCCTCCGAGGCGGCCGTCGGGTTTCACGCCTTGGTGCTCGCCATCGCCATCGGCCAGCGTCTCTGGTTTAGCAGGCGACGCGGCGTACCCCTTCGGTTCACTCAGCGGGCTACACGCTCGCAACCCGCAAATCAGATCGCAGGAACGTAGCGCAGCGACCTGTCTCGGAAATAGCGGCAGTTCACAGTCCAACGTAAGAGCGACCGAAATCACTCTTGCGCCGACCTCAAACCCTTCCCGTCGGCTTCACAGCGACAGCTGTCAGTCAACCTACATCGCCCACAGTACGCTCTGCAGTCAAATGCAGACGTTCGCACCCGAAGGACTGCGCCAATTCGTGCGGAGCTGGCCCGTCAGAAACGACTTAGAAAAGTTCCTTGATGCGAGCCACCAACGATGCCGTGTCGATGGGTTTGGTGAGCACATCGTCGACCGTCAGGCTTCTCGCCTCGTCGAGTACGGACTTGCCCCTGTGAGCTGTCATCAACAGGACATGCACGAGATCGAGATCCGCGTTCATGCGCAAACGTCGAACAATGTCCAACCCGGTAACCTGAGGGAGGTCGACGTCGACTAGCATCACGCGTGGTCGCGACAAAGCGGCCACCACATGGACCCTGTCGTACTCAGTCGAAAACGCAACCTTGCCCAACGGCCTCAGCGCCTTGGCCAGGGCGTGAACCACCAGCGGGTCATCGTCAACGATCAGGAAGGTCGGACGCTCGGGGGGTGGGGGGGTGGTCATGTGGTCCTGCCGGTGTGGCTCGTATCTGATGCGAGATCATTGGACTCGATGGCTTGATTCGGGAACGACATCACCACCGTGGTGCCATCGCCTTCCACCGACTGGATGGACACGGACGCGCCGTGTTTGTCCAGCACGCGTTTGGCGGTTGTCAGGCCAATCCCTTCCTCCGAGAAGCTCTTTGCAGAGGACAGCCGCTCGAAGGGCTGGAAGAGGCGATCGATCTGATTGAAGGGGATACCGATGCCGTTGTCTCGCACGGTGATGGTGTACTGCCCCGGTGCGCTCGGACCCGCAAAAATCTCGACCATGGGCTCAGGCTGGGTGGAGCAGTACTTGAACGCGTTGTGGATGACGTTGTGTTGACGATCACCCAATACTGATCCGGCAGGGATGCGGCTAAAACTTGGCAAGGCCCCAGGCCCTCCGCATCACTTGGCCCGCTTCAGTTCGCTGTAGTCACCTCGCGTGCGCAGGACAAGCGTGACGTCCTGTTTGCCCCGATTGCGCCAGAACCAGCCGTGGTTGCCGGTGAATGCGGCCACCAGTTCGCCCTCGTCTGAGGGAACGCCGCGGCCTTTGACGTAGCTTATCGATCGACCACCGCCATCTCCGTGAGTGTCGTAGTTGACCACGCCGCCTTGCACGGTCCAGGCGAAGTAGGCCTTCTCGCCCTCTTTCATGACCAGCTTGATCTCGGTGCCCTCGCCGGGCTTGAGCACCACGCTCAGTTCATCGCGCCAGGCGTTCGCGGCGGGTGCGTTGGTTGCGGCGGCTGCGGACGTCGACGTGGGTGCGGGCGCAGGCGCTGACATGGCCTGTGGCTGCGCAGGTGCCGGCGTGGGCGCGGCTGCGTCGTGCGCATGCGGCTGACCACTGGCGTGCTGCTGCGCGTGGTTGTCTGCACGCTGCTGCGCCGCAGCGGCGGCCTCGGCTGCCGCTTCGCGTGCCAGCGCGGTCTTGATCTCACCCATCTCGGTGAGTCCGAGCAGGCGGCCGACACCGGTCCAGTCCTTGCCGTACTCGGCGGGGAAAACGACCGTGACCAGCAGGACGATCGCCACAACTGCGGCGATGACGGTGGAGCGCACCAGTTGCCGGGAGGATGGCAGCTCGGCGGTGGTGGGGACGGGACTGTTGTACATGGTGTTCAGGGAATGGGTTTCAGACGTGGAAGACGACATAGCCCGCCAGCTGCATGCCCACCAGCACGAAGCCGGCGCACATCATGGCGACGTTGGCGGTGTAGGCGTGGCGAGCGAAGCCGGCGGTACGCCGCCAGTAGCTCATGCCGATGAGGATGACCGCTAGCGCGAGCAATTGGCCGAGTTCGACGCCGACGTTGAAGGCCAGCAGGTTGGGCACCAGGCCATCGGAGGAGATCTCGTACTCAAGGATCTTGGTCGCCAGACCGAAGCCGTGGAACAGGCCGAAGATCAGCGTCGCCGCCCGGGTGTCGGGCTGCACGCCGAACCAGCGCTGGAAGGCGCCCAGGTTGTCGAGCGCCTTATAGACCACCGACAGGCCGATGATCGCGTCGATCAGGAAGGCGTTGATCCCGACGTTGAAGTACACGCCGAGGATCATGGTGGTGGAGTGGCCGATGGCGAACAGGCTCACGTAGAGCCCGATGTCCTTCAACCGGTACAGGAAGAAGATGACGCCGAACAGGAAGAGGATATGGTCGTAGCCGGTCATCATGTGCTTGGCCCCCAGGTAGACGAAGGGCAGCAGCTTGACGCCGGAGATCTCCTGTATGTAGCCCTTGTCACCCTGGGTGACGCCGTGGGCCAGCGCATCGCTCGCACCCATGAGCGCGAGGGCAAACAAGGCAAGGAACAGCCAGATGGCTGCGGGCCAGCGCAATGCCCTTCGGGCAGGCGTCGGCAGCAGCTCCAGAAAGCCGGGCATGGAAACTCCTCAAAGACAAGAACGGGCGACCACCCCAGGCGGGCGGACGCGGAAGGAAGCAGGCAACGCTCGGAGCGAAGCTGTCAGGTCGCCTTCGGAGGACGTTCCAGCCGATGCACCGGCCATCGCTCACACCACGCGATGGCGCAACGCGTCCATCGGGATGGCACTGCATTCGCGAGGCTGATCAGGACTGGCAAGGCGTGGGCCTTGTCGTGCGAGTGGTCGGCGCCGAGGTGCGAGTGCGCGGCCCCGTCCATGTCGGCCAGCCAGAGGTCATCGTGGGAATGATCGTGCGTGTGCGGATGATCGGTGCCGTGCGCCATGTCCACTGATCGCACCGCATCGAGCACCGCCAGCGCATGGCTGTTCATGGCGCCGATCGAAGAGCCCATCGCGCCCACGAGCAAGGTGATCAGCACCCAGACGCGCATCCCCCGACCCAGCCAGCCGGGGTTCGAGCGCGGAATCGAAGAGCGTGGACTCATGCAAAGGGATGTCGGAACAAGCGCCATCTTAACCTGGGGGGGAGGATATAGTCCTGCCATGTCACATCCCCACCGGCACGAAACCCACCCCGCGTTGATCAAGCGGCTGCGCCGCGCGCGCGGTCACCTCGACAGCGTGATCGACATGATCGAACAGGGCCGCGAATGTCTGGACATCGCCCAGCAACTGCAGGCAGTCGAGAAGGCGATCTCGCAGGCCAAGAAGACCCTGGTGCAGGACCACATCGACCACTGTCTTGAGCACGCTATCGCCGGCGTAAAGGGTGCGGCTCCAACCGCCGCCTCGCTTGAGGAATTCAAGAAGATCACCCGCTACCTCTAGCCAGGGGAGAAGGCGTCGCCATGCTGAGCGTCCTGCGCCACCGCACCTACCGGCGTCTTTTCGGTGCGCAGGCCATTGCGCTGGTCGGCACAGGGCTGGCCACCGTGGCGCTCAGCCTGCTGGCCTTCGAGTTGGCCGGTCAGAGCGCCGGCCTGGTGCTGGGGACCGCGCTGGCCATCAAGATGGTGGCCTATGTGGGCATTGCGCCGGTCGCTACCGCCGTGGCTCAACGCCTGCCACGGCGCCAGTTGCTCGTCGCGCTCGATCTCGTGCGCGCGGCGGTGGCGTTAAGCCTGCCTTTCGTGACCCAGATCTGGCAGATCTACGCGCTCATCTTTCTCCTACAAGCGGCTTCGGCCAGCTTCACCCCGACCTTTCAGGCCACGATTCCGGACGTGTTGCCGGACGAGCAGGAATACACCAAGGCACTTTCCTTGTCGCGGATGGCCTACGACCTGGAGAGCCTGCTGAGCCCCATGCTGGCAGCGGCTTTGCTCGGCGTGATGTCCTTTCACGCCCTGTTCGCAGGTACGGTGCTGGGGTTCCTGGCTTCTGCGCTGCTGGTTGCCTCTGTGACCTTGCCCGGCCCGGCGGCGGCCGAGCGGCGCGGGTTCTACGACCGCACGACACGTGGCCTTCGCATCTACCTGGCGACACCCCGCCTTCGTGGGCTGCTGGCTATCAACTTCGGCCTCGCGGCCGCAGGCGCCATGGTTTTCGTCAACACCGTGGTGCTGGTTCAGGCCCAATGGGGATTGCCGCAGAACGCGCTGGCATTGGCCTTGGCGAGCTTCGGCGCCGGGTCTATGGTCGCCGCGCTGGGCCTGCCCCGATTGCTGGAGCGCTGGCCGGACAGGCCTGTCATGCTGACCGGCACAGCCGCGCTGTGCGTGTTGATGGTGGCGGGCATATGGCTCACGAGCTATCCCCCGCTGCTGCTGCTCTGGTTCATGGTCGGGGTCGCCTACGCGATCGCGCAGACACCCTCGGGCCGGCTCCTGCGTCGATCGGCACACCCCACCGACCGGCCAGCGTTGTTCGCCGCACAGTTTGCGCTCTCGCACGCGTGCTGGCTTCTGTTCTATCCCCTGGCCGGCTGGGCCGGTGCCCATTGGGGTCTGTCTGCGACCTTTGGGGTGCTTGGCGCTGCGGTCTTGCTGGCGCTGTGCGTGGCCTGGCGGTTGTGGCCCGCCGAAGATCCCGAGGTGATCGAACACCATCACGACGACGGCACCCGCCACGCTCACGCCTACTGGATCGATGATCAACACCCCCATTGGCCGGTTTCCCGGTCAAAGCCATAGCACTGAATGACCGGCGACTCTCCCGATGGGAATCGCCACACTTTCCGCGAGGATCAGCCCCCATGCCCCGATTGGTGATTGCCCTGCTCCTGTGCATTGGCCCGGCCTTGTCTGAGGCGGTCGAGGTGCGCTTTCAGAAAGTCGCCGAGAACGTCTATGTGCACGTCGGTGACGTGGGTGCACGCACGGTGCAGAACGAAGCACTCAACGCCAATATCGGCCTGGTGGTGGCCCCAGGAGGTGCGATCGTGATAGATCCAGGCGCCACCTACCTGAGCGCGCGGGATATTCACCAGGCGGTGGCCCGCATCACCCCATTGCCGGTGCGCTGGGTCATCAACACAGGTGGTCAGGATCATCGATGGCTCGGCAACGGCTATTTCCGCGACCAGGGCGCAGAGCTGATCGCACACGCGTCCGCCGTGCCCGACATGCGCGCCCGCGCTGGCGATCAGATCCAGGCCCTCCGGGCTTTGCTGGGGGCGCGCTTCGATGGGACGCGCCCCGTGTTCCCCGATCGACTGATTGCACAAGCTGACGCCACGCTGGATCTCGGTGGCGCACGGGTCGAGCTCCTGCATCGCGGCGGCGGACACACGCCTGGCGACATGATGGTCTGGCTGCCCGCGCAAGGCGCGCTGTTTGCGGGGGACATCATCTACGTGGACCGATTGCTCGCGGTGCTGCCGGTCAGCAACACCCGCCGGTGGCTGGCGGCGTTCGACGAGGTTGAACGCCTCGCGCCCAAGGTGCTGATCCCGGGCCATGGTCAGCCGGCGACGCTGTCGGTGGCGCGAGCGCAGACGCGCGACTACTTGAGCACATTGCGCGCCCACATGCGGCGGGCTGTGGACGACTTGCAGGACATCGGGGTGGCGATCCGCTCGTTTGACCTGGGGCCGTTCAAAGCACTGAACAATGCGGTGGAGCTGCATCCGGGCAATGCCAGTCGCGTGTACCTGGAGATAGAGAGGGAGTAACCCGACATGGCCTGGCCCCTCGCTACCTGCGGGAATGTGACGTTACCGTCTTGCCCGTAGAGTGACCTGATTGCCAGCAGCAGACTGGCTCCACAAGGAACTCCCGGCAATGATCTGACAACGACCGCTTGCCGGGGGATGCAGAACTTGAACGGTCGTAGCTGAATGTCGCACTTCAGTCTCAAGCTGTCGACCAATGACCCGCCCAGCCTTGACCCCGTTACCAGGAAGACCCCCACGCCCGTACCGCAGTGCTTCGCATGCGGCAAGGCTGTTCACTACGCAGGTATTGCGCGCTGAAAACGCTCGGCCAGGTTGCTCAGGCGCAGCACCGGTTCGTTGGCAAATACCAGGCGCACGTAGTCGCGCGTGTTCTCCAGGCCCCAGTTCTCCATGGACGTCGCCGCCACGCCTTCGGCCAGCAGGCGCCTGGACGCCTCCGCACCGGTGAGGCCATGCCTGGAGACATCGACCAGCAGTGACCACCCGCCCTTGGCAGCCACCACGTCGTATTTCGGCCGAAGCACCCGCACGATGTAGTCGTGGCGGGCCTGCCATTCCCGCGTGCATCGCTCGATGCCGTCGTCGGGCGCTTCGATGGCCCTGGCCACGGCTTGCTGGGCGATGCCCACGGTGCAGACCACATTGCCCAGCGCCGCGCGGCTCAAGGCCTCGGCGGCCGGCATGGGCGTGACAATCCAGCCCACGCGCCAGCCGATCATCCGGTACTCCTTGGACGCAGCGCCGACGGTGATCGTGCGTTCCTGCATCCCCGGAAAATGCAACGGGTTCAGGCGCGGTGCGCCGTCGAACAGGATGCGCTCCATGGCGCTGTCATAGATCATCCAGGCATTGGCCCGAACGCAGACAGCGCAGATGGCCTCCCACTCATGTCGGTTGAACGTGGCGCCCGTGGGCATGGACGGGCTCATCATCAGGAAGGCCTTGGTCCGCTCGGTGACCGCCCCGGCGATCGCCCCGGTTTCGAGCCGCCATTCGCCGTCGACCACCTTCATCGGGATGTACCGTGGTACACCACCGGCCAGCAGCACCCGGTTGATCAGACCCACGTAGGTCGGGCTGGTCATCACCACCTCGTCGCCGGGCTCAATGACAGCCAACAAGGCGTTCAGGACGCCGCTGAGGCCGCCGGCCGAAATGAAGCACTGGCTCTTCCAGTTGTAGGTGCCTGCCGGCAGGCCTCCGTTACGCTCCACGAGCGCTGTGGCCGCCCTTCGCAGGCTGTCGTGGCCGAAGAAGGGCAGGTAGCTGTTGGCGTCATCGTCCAGCACCTGCTCGCGGGTGGTGTCCAGCGCCACCTGTGGCGGCAGCAGGTCTGTATCCAGGTTCTCCAGGCGCAGCACGTCGGGGTTATTCAGGGTGTCGGCCACATCCCCCATCCGTTCGACTCCGATCGGCGTCATCAGCGCCGTCCGCTTGCCCACCACCGGTGTGTTCAACAATGTCACTTCTCACTCCTGTCGTGCACCGGAACTCGGGCTGATCTCCTGACAGCGCACCTTTTTAATATATTAAACTGAAGCTTCAATGTCAAAAACGGCCAACCCTGCCGCGCGCACCATCGCGCTCACGCTGCAGCGTCGCATCGTCGACGGCACCTACCCGGGGGGCATGCCGATTCGCCAGGCCGAGGTGGCCACGGAGTTCGGCGTGAGCCACATTCCGGTTCGTGAAGCCCTCGCCTCCCTGGCACAAGGCGGGTTGGTGGACATCCAGCCCAACCGCGGCGCCGTGGTCACCACGCTCAGCGCGGATCAATGCCTGGAGCTCGCCGAGATGCGCGTGGCCCTGGAGTCCATTGCGCTCAAGCATTCGATGAAGCGACTGTCCGCGAAGGACCTGGTCGCGGCGCGGCAAGCCCTGGCACGCGGTGCCAAGGCGGATTCACTGGAAGAGCGGTCGCAATGGAACTGGGCGTTCCACCGCTTGCTGCACGCGGGCGCCGCACGGCCTTTCCTGCTTTCGCAACTGGAGACGCTGTGGAAGCATGCAGACAGGTACCTGCACTACACGTGGAAGAACGCGCACTACGAGGCGCGGTCGGATTCAGAGCACGAGGAACTGCTCGCCGCAGTGGCAGCGAAGGACGAGCATCTGGCACTGCGCCTGAACAAGCGACACATCCTTGGCGCCGCCACTGTTGCGATCGACCTGATCAAAGCGAACGAGGTTGCCGAGCAAGGCGGTGCCTGAGCACCGCAACAGTCCGCCGCCTGATGCCGGCTTTCCGGATCACTGACGGCCAGCACATCCTTGCGGCTTGAACGTCCGCTCCCTTGATGCCGGGTACTTGGCGAGCTTCTCCGCCGGGCGCACGGGCCTGCGCACCAACTCGCCACCGCAGTTCGGGCAGACGCCTTTCAGCTTCTGGTCTGCACAGCGCTCACAGAAGGTGCACTCGAACGAGCAGATGCGCGCGCGCGTCGACTCGGGCGGGAGATCAACATCGCAGCATTCGCAGGACGGCTTGAGCACCAGCATGACGAGTTCACCTTGCGTGTTCCGGGTTGATTCAGATACCGCCTGGGCACGCGCAAACGCACCACCACGCGGCAGATCGGGCCAGGCCCCGGTTCTGGCGACCGCAGACCTGACCCACCACCTTACTGGATCACACCGACCGGTGCGCGTCCACCCTTTTCAAACGTCTGCAGCGTGATGGCGGCGTTCTGGAGGTCACCCTTGGCATCGAACCGGATGCGCGCTGTGATGCCCTGGTAGTCTGCCTTGGCCAACGCATCGACGTACTTGTCCGGCTCCGCCGAACCGGCGCGCACCATGGCATCGGCCATCACCATCACGGCGTCGTAAACATAGGGCGCATAGAGCAGGATGTCTGCCTTGAACCGGTCATTGAACCGCTTCTGGAAGTCCGCCCCACCCTTCAGTTGTGAGAGCTGGATGCCTGCCTCGCCACAGTAGATGTTGCGATCGGGTCCGATGGTGGACACCTTGACCATCTCGGCCGTGCACAAGCCATCGCCACCCGCCAGCGGCGAGTTGATGCCCAGCTTGCGGATCTGGCGGTACAGGGGTGCCCCCTGCGAGTCCATGCCGCCGTAGAAGATCAAGTCGGGCTTGCGGGCGCGGATCGAGGTCAGGATGGCTGAAAACTCGGTGGCCTTGTCGTTCGTGTACTGCCGTGCCACCACGTTGCCACCGGCTGCCTTCAGCGCCTTCTCGAACTCATCGGCCACGCCCTGCCCGTAGGCCGTGCGGTCGTCGATGATGGCGACGTTCTTGAATTTCAGGGTGTCGTGAACGTACTTGGCGATGCCGGAGCCAATACTGCCGTCGTTGCCAATGGTGCGGAACACGTACTTGAACCCTTGCTGCGTGATCTTCGGATTCGTCGCCGACGGCGTGACCATGGGAATACCGGCGTCGTTGTAGACCTTGGAAGCCGGCAGCGTGGCGCCCGAGTTCAGATGCCCGATGACGCCGTTGATCTTCATGTCCACATACTTCTGCGCCACCGCTGTCGCCTGGCGCGGGTCTGCCGCATCGTCTTCGGGCATCAATTGCCAGCGGACTTTCTTGCCGCCGATCGTCACGCCTTTTGCGTTGAGGTCGTCGATCGCGAGCTGCGCGCCGCGTTCGCTGTCTTTGCCGTAGTGGGCCTGCGGACCGGTCATGGGCGCTGCCATGCCGATACGGACCACAACTTCTTGCTGAGCACTTGCGCTGGTGGCAATGGCTCCAACACACGCACCGATCAGGAGCGAGGTCTTGAGTCGCAACATCTGAGTTTCTCCATGGTTGACGGCAACTGATTCGCCGGAAAACCAGTATCGAGAAACACAGCGTCGGCCTGCATTGAAACAACCGACACACAGGCGTCAATTCGCGACAAGCTGGATCGAAGGCATCAACGCCTGATGCCATCGAAACACCGCGCCACACGCGATCAGTCACGCGACTTGTCGCGTTTTGAAGCCTGGGCGTCGCTTCTTTCACGCGGCCACGGCTTCGCTGGCCGCAGAATTTTTGCGAACGCTCGCACGGCCTGCTCGCGCCTCCCGCGTCCACCCGTTCGTCCAGCACCCCTTCGTTCGGGGTCGGGCGAGTCTTGTTGTATCAACCCCGGCGCGATCCCATGACCGAGTTTCTTCAACAGATCATCAACGGCCTCATCGTCGGCAGCATCTACTCGTTGGTCGCTCTGGGCTACACGATGGTCTACGGCATCCTGCAGCTCATCAACTTCGCGCATGGCGACATCGTCATGGTGGGGGCCATGGCCGCGTTGCTTGCGGCCAAGGTGTTGATGACACTCTTCCCCGGATTGCCCGGCCCGCTGGTGCTCGCGCTTTCGGTGGTGGCGGCCGTGGTGGTTTGCGTTCCGCTGAGCCTGATCATCGAACGCGTGGCCTACCGACCGCTGCGCAACGCGCCACGCCTTGCGCCCCTGATCACCGCCATCGGTGTCTCGCTCACGCTGCAGACGATCGTCATGGTGTTCTTCGGTCGCAACTACCACGAGTTTCCCTCGCTGGTACCGCAGGAACCCATCGAATTCCACGGCCTCGTCATCAGCGTCACGCAGATCATCATCCTGGTGCTCTCGCTTGTCTGCATGGTCTGTCTGGCCTTGCTGATCGAGAAAACGCAGGTGGGCCGCATGATGCGCGCGACCTCGGAGAACCCCAAGGTGGCGGCGCTGCTCGGTATCGACACCAACAAGGTGGTGTTGCTGGCGTTCGGCATTGGCGCAGGCCTGGCGGGTTTGACCGGCGTCATGCTGGCGGCCAACTACTCGCTGGTGCACTTCTATATGGGCTTCATTCCGGGGCTCAAGGCGTTCACAGCCGCGGTGCTCGGCGGTATCGGCAACGTCTACGGCGCGATGTTCGGAGGTCTCATCCTCGGGCTGGTGGAAAGCCTCGGTGCGGGCTACATCGGCCCGCTGACCAACGACTTCCTGGGCAGCCACTACCAGGACATCTTCGCCTTCGTGGTGCTGATCGCGGTGCTGACCCTGAGGCCGACCGGCCTGATGGGTGAGCGGGTTGCCGACCGCGCCTGATTCCGAAACCCGACGTTCCCGGAGCGCGCCATGAGAGCCGTCAAGCCTGCCCATGTGATTCTTGTTCTTGCCCTGCTGATCCTTCCACCCATCATCGGAACCGGCGGTGGTGCCTGGGTGCGCATTCTGGATTTCGCCTTGCTCTACATCCTGTTGGCATTGGGCCTCAACATCGTTGTTGGGTTCACTGGCCTTCTGGACCTGGGCTTCATCGCCTTCTACGCCGTGGGCGCCTATCTGTATGCGTTGCTGGCGTCGCCGCATCTGGCAGAACAGTTCGCGTGGATCGCAGCCATCGCGCCCAACGGGCTGCATGTGCCGCTGTGGGCGAGCATTCCGCTGGCGGGGCTGGTGGCGGGGGTCTTCGGCATCCTGCTGGGCGCGCCCACGCTCAAGCTGCGGGGCGACTACCTCGCCATCGTCACCCTGGGATTTGGCGAGATCATCCGCATCTTCCTGAACAACCTCAACGCTCCGCTCAACATCACGAACGGCCCACAGGGCATCTCCCAGATCGACCCGATCTCCATCTTCGGGGTCTCGCTCGCTGGCGAGCGCGGCGTGGTCGACTTCTGGGGCATTGAGGTGAGTTCGGTCGTCGCGCACTACTACGTGCTGCTTGCGATCACGGCGGTGGCCATCCTCATCTGCTTTCGCCTGATCGATTCGCGCATCGGGCGCGCCTGGATGGCGATCCGGGAGGATGAGATCGCCGCCAAGGCCATGGGCATCAACACCCGCAACATGAAACTGCTGGCCTTCTCGGCGGGCGCGGTCTTCGGGGGTGTTTCGGGCAGCCTGTTTGCGGCTTTCCAGGGGTTCGTGAGCCCCGAGTCCTTCACCTTGTTCGAATCCATCGTCGTGCTCGCCATGGTGGTGCTGGGTGGCCTTGGCAATGTGTGGGGCGTAGTGATCGGCGCGGCCATGCTGGCAGCCATTCCCGAAGCCCTGCGCCTGGTCGTCATTCCGTTCCAGGAGGCCATCCTCGGCCCGGGCAACGCCGTGATCGACGCCGAGGTGGCCCGCCAACTGCTCTACGGCCTGGCCATGGTGGTCATCATGCTCTGGCGCCCCAGCGGTCTGGTGTCCAGCGTCGCACGGGCTTCACGCCGGGCTTCGGCCGCGCACGCCACGCAAGATGAACCGGTGCAACCGGAGCTCGTCACGCTCAACGCCAAAGCTGGCTGACGGGAGCCCGCTCGTGACACCATCGATCCACTCGCTTCTCGACGTCCGCGGCGTCAACAAACGCTTCGGCGGCCTGCAGGCCCTGTCTGATGTCGGCCTGAGCATCCAGGCGGGCCAGATCTACGGCCTGATCGGCCCCAACGGCGCCGGCAAGACCACCTTCTTCAACGTCATCACCGGCTTGTACCCGCCGGACAGCGGCAGCTTCACGCTGGACGGCAGGCCGTATTCCCCACGCTCGGTCCACCAGGTCACGGACGCCGGCATCGCGAGAACCTTCCAGAACATCCGCCTGTTCGGCTCGATGACGGCCCTGGAGAACGTGATGGTCGGGCGGCACATCCGTTCCCGAAGCTCGCTGATGCAAACCGTGCTGGCCACCCAAGCCTTCAAGGCAAGCGAGGCGGCAATCCGGAACAAGGCCCGCGCCCTCCTCGCCTACGTGGGTGTGGAGCACCTCGCCGACAAGGTGGCACGCACCCTCTCCTACGGCGATCAACGCCGCCTGGAGATCGCACGTGCGCTGGCCACGGAGCCCAAGCTGCTCGCGCTGGACGAGCCGGCTGCGGGCATGAATCCATCGGAGAAAGCCACGCTGCGCCGCCTGCTGGAGCAGATCCGCAACGACGGCATCTCCATCCTGCTGATCGAGCACGATGTGAAGCTCGTGATGGGCCTGTGCGACCAGATCACCGCACTCGACAGGGGGCGCGAGATCGTCTGTGGCTCACCGGAGCAGGTTCGCGCCCACCCCGAGTTCATTCAAGCCTACCTGGGCAAGGCCCATCTGGAGCCCACCGCATGAGCACCGCACTCGAGATCACGGACCTGTCGGTTTCCTATGACGGCGTGCGGGCGGTTCGCCGGGTATCGCTCGCCGCGCAGAGCGGCGAGATGGTCTGCCTCATCGGATCGAACGGTGCCGGCAAGACGTCCACCATGGGCGCCATCATGGGTGTGGTGCCCTCGACGACCCTGAGCATCAAACTGTTCGGTGAAGAGATCGGTCACCTCAAGCCGCACCAGCGCGTGCAGCAGGGCTTGTCGCTCGTGCCGGAGGGTCGAGGCATCCTGACACGCATGACGGTCCTGGAGAACCTGCAGATCGGCAGCTACCCCGCGCGCAGCACCCCGGTTCAGGTGCAGGCCGATATCGAACGCATGTTCACAACCTTCCCCCGCCTCAAGGAGCGCGCCCACCAACTGGCGGGCACGATGTCGGGCGGAGAGCAGCAGATGCTTGCGTTGGCCCGTGCCTTGATGTGTCACCCCCGGGTGCTGCTGCTGGACGAGCCGTCCATGGGTTTGTCGCCCATCATGGTGGACACGATCTTTCGGGTGGTCGAGCAGGTGCACAAGAGCGGTGTCACGGTGCTGCTGGTGGAGCAGAACGCAGCGCTGGCGCTCGACATCGCGGACAGGGGCTATGTGATGAGCAGCGGCACCATCACCCTGTTCGGTGACGCCAACGCGCTGGCGGCCGACCAGCGCGTGAAGGAAGCCTATCTCGGCGAGTGACCGCCCGCGCAACGTCGCAACTCTGAAAATTCGAGCAGCGGCAGGCTGCGCAATTCAAGCCGTTGCGCAGCGCAACATGGAGACTTGCTCGCATCTGACGGCGATTCCCCCCGGGATCGTCGCTTCAAGCATGTCGAGAAAGTAGGCATCCATGGATATCGGCCGCAGGCAGGCAACTGCCGTTGTGGTGACGCTGCCCGGTCACAGGCTGCTGGAGAAGGTCACCATCCTGGAGGCGCTGGGCGAAGCGATTCGAGCCGGCGTTGAACTTCACGTCCAGTGCCTGGACATGGACGATTCACCTATGGCGGGCCCGGCGCCCGCACTTCGAACACCGGGCATACCCACCGCCCTCTTCGTCTGCGCCGGCGAGCTCTGGTCGCTCGATGCGATCGACCCCCTGGAGGTGCAGGCCGCCCGCTATGTCAATGAGGCGTTGCTGGCCGGCTCGCTCGTGTGCGGGGTGGGCGGCGGTGTGCGCTTTCTGGCCACGCACGGCTTCCTGAACGGTCGCAAGGCCACGGTCAGCCAGTCGCTGCTGGCGGCACTGCGCTGTCAGTTCCCCATGACTGACTGGATCGCCTCGGAGGCCGTCCTGCGAGACGGCAACCTTCTGACCTGCGCGGGCATGCTGACTGCGGCAGACGCCGCACTCTCGGTGCTGGATGCACTCGGCCATCGCAGCGCGGTCTCACGCGTGACGAAGAACCTGCTGCGACTCGCCGAGGAGCCGTTGAACGAGCCTCGCGCGCGCACGCCACCCATACCAGCGGCGCATCCCGCGCTACAGCGCGTGGACGACCTCTTGAGCCGCAACCCCACTTTCCCGTGGACAACCTGCACCCTGGCCAACTCTGTCTATGTGAGCGAGCGGCATCTTCAGCGCCTGTTCCGGGAGGCGCTCGGCTGCGGGGTCTTCGACTACCTCCAGCGCAAGCGGCTGGCTCGCGCCGTCGACGTCCTGCAAAACCATCCCGTCATGTCGCTCCAGCGGGTGGCCGAGCTTTCGGGCTTCTCGTCCACGCAGCACCTGCGACGTGCCTGGCGCAAGCACTTCGGCGCTAACCCGTCGGTCTCGAAGGAGAACGCGCTTCACGGCGCTTTTCGTCGACTTGCGTCGAGCGATCGACCTGCCAGGAGCGCCCGAACGCCCTCGTCATCTGCCACGCGGCGCCAGCCTGCGCTGGCCACCAGCTAGATCCCCGCCATGTCCAGACCAGTGTCATGCTTATTCAATTGCCGCCGCCACGGAGACAGGACCCGACTCCTGCCCTGTCAGCTCGCGCCGCGACATTCGCTGCTGTTCACCGCGTTGGCACTCGCGCTGTCCGGGCCAGCCTGGACGCAAACCGAGACTGCGCCAGAGCCGGCATGCACACTGGTGGTCGATGTCGACACAGGCAAGCCGATTCACGTATCGGGCGATTGCGACAGGCGTCACAGCCCGGCATCGACCTTCAAGGTTCCACTGGCAGTCATGGGTTTCGATGCCGGCATCCTGGTCGATTCGATGAACCCGCTTTGGGAACTGCCCGAGGCGGTACCAGGCCAATTGGTGGGCGTTCGGCTCGGCACACCCACCAGCTGGCAGCAACACTCCCTTGTCTGGTACTCGCGCGAGCTGACACGGACGCTCGGGCGTGCCCGCCTGGAACAGTACGTTCTCAAGTTCGCCTATGGCAACAAGGATGCCTCCGCCGGCATCATCGGCCGGCCCGGAACGGACTCGGCGTGGATCGGCGGGTCGCTGGCCATATCGGCCCGCGAGCAGACCACGTACCTGCGCAAACTGGTGCGCGAGGAGCTCCCCGTGTCCGCCCGCGCCCAGCAGGCCGCGAAAGCCATCATCCCGCGGTTCCGGACCGACGCTGGCTGGGCCATCTCGGGCAAGACGGGATCGACCTGGACATACTCGCGCGCCTGGGTTGCAGACAAGAATGAGCCCATCGGGTGGTTTGTGGGCTGGGCATCCCTGGGAAACCGAAACCTCGTGTTCGCCAGGGTGAGCGTGGGACAACGTGCCTACGGCGTACCTATGGGCCTGCTGGTGCGCAAGCAATTTCTGGACGAGTTCGACGCACTGGTCGAAGGCAGGCCATAGCCCACAGGGTTACAAAGGAGCACGCATGCCGGAATTGCAGGCCATTGAACTGAAACCCTTCGTGCCCGCGAGCGACTTCGACCTGTCGCTGCGCTTTTACCAGGAGGTTGGCTTCACGGCCTCATCCGCCGGACAAGGCGTCGCCTACCTCAAGCTGCAGGGCTGTGCGTTCCTGCTGCAGGACTTCTACGAACCCGGCCTCGCTGACAACCTCATGCTTCACCTCCTCGTGCCCGACGTTGACGCTTGGCATCGGCACATGGCGAGAGACGCGCTGCAACGCTACTTCGGCGTGCGCGTCGGCGCCGTGACGCAGCAGCCCTGGGGAATGACCGAATTCGTGTTCTGGGATCCCTCGGGTGTGCTGTGGCGAGTCGGTCAGGCGACATGAACGAGCGCTACGGATGAGCGATGGCGAAGTCCGTCAACGACTCACCCTGCAGCGATCGAATCAGGTTGTCTGCTGCCCGCATCTCGATCGCCAGCCGCACGCGTTGCACCGCCGAACCAATGTGCGGCGTGAGCACCGTTCGTGGGTGGCGGACAAGCCCTGCGTTCACTTGGCGTGGACGATCGGGCAGCAGCCAGTCCTCCATTTCATAGACGTCGGCCGCATACGCGCCCAGGCGAGCGTCGTCAAGCGCGCGAACCACCGCCGCCTCGTCGACCACAGAGCCACGCCCGATGTTGACCAGGATCAGGCCCGGCCGGGCCCCGGCCAGTGCGGCGGCGTCGATGAGGTGACGCGTGGACGCAGTGAGTGGCGCAGCCAGCAGCAAGTAGTCGGACCGCGCCATGGCCTCCTCGATCTGAACGCGTCGCACGCGCGCATCGTCGCGCTGTGGGTCGACTCCCAGCAGTTCGGCGCAACCAAAACCCATGAGCCGATCCACGATGGCGCGCCCCACCGCACCCAATCCCACGACCGCCACCACCGAGCCATGTAGCCCGGTGCCGTACAGCGTGGGTCGCCAGCCCGCGTAGCCGGCGCGCACTGCGGCATCGCCCGGCAACACATGGCGCGCTGCGGCGATGGCCAGACCGACCGCAAGCTCTGCCGTGGGTTCGGTGAGCAGATCGGGCACGAAGCTCACGCTCACACCGGCCGCGGCACAGGCCGCGAGA
Source organism: Hydrogenophaga crocea (assembly GCF_011388215.1). NCBI lineage: Bacteria > Pseudomonadati > Pseudomonadota > Betaproteobacteria > Burkholderiales > Comamonadaceae > Hydrogenophaga > Hydrogenophaga crocea. Next base: position 1,247,519 of record NZ_CP049989.1, on the reverse strand, counting down.
TCGAAGTTGTCGTAGCCCTTGAGTGCGCAGGCGATGGTGCGCAGGCGCGGTGCATTCAGCAGCGTTTCCTGGTCGACACGATCGGTCATGAAAGCCATCATGGCCTCCGCGTCGACCAGGTGCCGCTGACGCTCAGCATCGCTCCAGGGCTCGGGCCCGGGGTTCATCACCACCTCGCCGGCGGCCTGCAAGGTCTGCAGCACTTCGGCGTGTACGGGTTGGGTGACCACGATCTTCGGCATGTTGTTGTGTTCCCTCACTTGAGGCGCTTTCGCAGCGCCGAACCGATGCCATCCACCACCAGCACGCAGGCCAGGATGGACAACAGGATGGCCGACACCTCGTCGTACTTGACCAGGCGCAATGCGGCCATCAGCTCGAAGCCGATGCCACCAGCACCCACGATGCCCATCACGGCGGAGGCCCGGAAGTGGTATTCCCAGCGGTAGATGGTGATGTCGGCCAGTTGCGGCAGCACCTGCGGCAACACCGCGTGCGTGATCACCTGCAGGCGGCTGGCGCCAGCCGCGACGGCGGCCTCCAGCGGCTTGGGGTCGACGTGCTCAATCGCCTCGGCGTAGAACTTGGCCACCATGCCGGTGGAGTGCAGTGCCAGCGCCAGCACCCCGGGCAAGGCACCAAAGCCCACCGCCGCCACGAACAGGATGCCCAGGATGATCTCGGGCACCGAGCGAAATGCCGCCAGCACGGTGCGCGCCAACCGCCCCACCACCGCATTCGGCGCGGTGTTGGGCGCGGCCAGCAGCGCCAGCGGCAGCGACACCACGATGGTGAGTGCGGTGCCCGCGATCGACATCGCCAGCGTGTCGCGCAGCGGAATCACCCAATGCTCCCAGCGCGCGAAGTTTGGCGGCACCATCTCCGACGCAAGCTGCCGGATCGCGGGAGCGCCCTCCATGAAGCGCTGGGCGTCGAAGAAGCCGGTGACGTGCAGGGCCAACGCGCACACCAGCAGCACCGCGGCCACGCCGGCCAGGCGGCGAAGGCGGCGCTGGTGATCCAGCGCAACGATGGCGTCGAGCGCAAGCGATGTCATTGCATGCGTCCCAGGTCGAGCTTGAGCACGGTGGCGGTCTCGCGCAGGACGTCATACGCGGCGTCATCTGTGGCTGCGAAACCCTGCACGCGGAAGGCCTTGAGCACCTCGGCGTCCTTCATGTCGAGGAAGGCGGCGCGGATGGCCTGCTTGAGTTCGGGCTTGAGGTCGCCCTGCATCACGATCGGGTAGTTCGGGATCGGTGCCGACAGATCGAGCTGCACGATCTTGGACGCGTCCACCGTGCCACGCGCGATCAGGTTGTCCAGGATGGGCTTGGACAAGGCGCCGGCCGGCACCTGTCCGGCCTGCACGGCGCGTGCCACAGCGTCGTGCGTGCCCAGGTGCACCGGGCGGTAGTCCTTCTCGCCGTCGAGCTGGTACTTCTTGAGCAGGTGCGCGCGGGGTGCCAGGTGGCTCGAGGTGGAGGCCTGGTCTCCGAAGCCGAAGGGTTTGCCACGCACGTCGGCGAGCGTCTTCACCGGGCCGCCAGCGGTGGCGATCAACACCGACTGGTAGGTGGGCGATCCGCGCTCGACGCCGACCGCGAACGGTTCGATGGTGGGCGCCTTGGACTTCGCGAGCACGTAGGAGAACGGGCCGAAGTACGCCACCTCGATGCGTCCGAAGCGCATCGCTTCGATCATTGAGGAGTAGTCGGTGGTCACCGTGATCTCGACGTCTTTCTTCAGCGTCTGTTCGAGGTAACGCTTGAGCGGCTGTGCGTTCTGGATGATGCTGGCGGCGTTCTCGTCCGGCAGCAGTGCCACGCGCAGGCGCGACGGGTCCTTGCCCTGGGCCTGGGCCCACAGCGGCAGCAAGGCGGCAAACGAGGTCAGGGCGACCAGGCGCGAGAGTTGGCGGCGGTTCAACATGACAAAGACTCCTTCATCGGGTGAGGGGAACGGTTCAGGCGTGAACCAGGGTGGGCACCAGGGATTCGGTGGTGCTGGTTGCGGTCGCGGTGCCGGTGCGCGCGTAGAGCGACGACTCGACGTCTTTCGTGAGCTGCGCGGGCAAGCCCTCGAACACCACCTGGCCCTGGCGCATGCCGACGACGCGGTCGGCAAACAGGCGCGCCAGGTTCACCTGGTGCAGGCTCACGATGGCGGTGAGGCGATCCTTCTTGCAGATGTCGTGCAGCAGCGTGAGCACGCCCTGCGCGGTGGCCGGGTCCAGACTGGCCACGGGCTCGTCGGCCAGCAGCAGGTTCGGGCCTTGCACCAGCGCGCGCGCTATGCCCACGCGCTGCTGCTGCCCGCCAGACAGCGTGTCCGCGCGCGCGAGCGCCTTGTCCAGCAGGCCAACACGGTCGATCACCGCCAGCGCCTGCAGCTTGTCGGCCCGGCTCCAGGGCCACAGCGAGGCCAGCGATCCGCGGCTCGCAAGCTTGCCCATGAGCACGTTGGCCAGCACGGTCTGCCGCCCGATCAGGTGGTGCTGCTGGAACACCATCGCGCAGCGGCGCCGGTGCTCGCGCAGGTTGCGCGCCGACACCGCGCCACCGGGCAGACCGTGTACCTCGATCTGCCCGCCATCGGGCCGCACCAGCCCGTTGATGCTGCGCAGCAGGGTGGACTTTCCGGCACCCGAGGCGCCCAGCAGCACCAGGAACTCGCCACGCGCCACGGACAGATGGGTCGGCTGCAGGGCCCGGTGGCCGTCGCCATAGGTGACCGACACACCCTTCAGGTTCAGCTGGGTTTCACGCTTGCTCGTCTGCATGGTCACGCCCTCGTTGATTGGCATGTACCCAGTCTCCCGGCACGAGGTGTCACCTGTATGAAACTTTCATCCAGAAAAATGAGGGCATCCATTGGTGCCATCTATGTCTGGATTGAGTCTGCTCGCGGCCCTGAAGGCCTTCGATGCCACCGCGCGAGCGGGCAGCATGACGGCGGCCGCGCGGGCGATGGCGCTGCAGCAGCCCACGGTGTCCGCGCACATACAGCGGCTGGAAGGCGAATTCGGCGTGGAGCTGTTCCACCGCCGTGGTCGCCGACTTGAACTCACCGCCTTCGGGCGAACCCTGCTCGACCATACGCGCCGCACCTTCAGCGGCGAGGAAGACGCGCTGGCCCTGCTCACGGCTGCGCGCAACCACTACGCCGGGCGCCTGGTGGTGCACGCCATCGGGCCGTACAACGTGGTCCCGGTACTCAAGGCATTCGCCGCGCGCCATCCACAGGTCAACCTCGTGGTCGGCGTCGGCGACTCGCGCACCATCACCGGCAAGATCCTCGACTACCAGGGTGACATCGGTGTCGTGCTCAACCACGTCGAACACCCCGACCTGCACGGCATGCCTTTTCGCACTCAGCGGCTTGTGGTGTTCGCCCATAGGGACCACCCGCTCGTTCAGCAGTCAACCCTGACCTTGAAGGCGTTGGAGGGCCAACGCTTCGTGATTCGCGAGGAGGGCTCGACCACGCGACGCGTGTTCGAGAACGAATTGCGCGAGCGCGGTGTGCGGGTGCAGGTCGCGCTGGAGATGGGTAGCCGCGAGGCAGTGCGCGAGGCAGTTGCGCAGGGCCTGGGGCTGGGCGTGGTGGCCGAGACCGCCTACGTGCCGGACCCGAGGCTGGTGAAGCTGCGCGTCACCGACACCGAGATGGCCACCCACGTGGGCTTCATCTGCCGCCAGGAACGGCGCCACGCGCCGTTGATCTCGACATTCCTGTCCATTGCCGCTGAAGCAGGACAACTGATGGGTTAGCTCTGCACGGCTCAGAGGTCCCGTTGGGCGGTCGATACCGTGCAGATTCGTACTTGGCAAGGTTGGCGTTTTCACGTGTTGGTTCGGCATGCCGCATATACCAGCGGCAACCACCCTCCGCCCTTTGCAAACCATGCCGCACCCGGAACTCATCGCCTTTTTCGTCTTCGGATTCACCGCCGCGGTCACCCCCGGGCCGAGCAACATGTTGGTGATGACGGCTGGTGCACAGGCGGGCCTTGTGCGCGGCCTGTGGTGCCTGCTCGGTGTCGTCGCAGGCATGGCGCTCATGATGGCGGCGGCAGTCGCGGGTCTGGGCGGCATCATCGCCACTCACCCCATCCTCCTGGATGCGCTCAAGTGGCTCGGATCGGCCTTCCTGCTGTGGCTGGCCTGGAAGGTGGCCAATGCACCGGCCGTGCGACAAGACGATCAGAGCGAGGTCATCGGCTTCTGGAAATCGCTGGCGTTCCAGTGGGTGAACCCGAAATCCTGGGTGGTGAGTGCCAGCGCGGCCGCCAGCTACGGCAGCGCCCTGCCCGGCACGGTGGTCGATCGTGCGCTCGCCATATCACTGACATTCGCGGTCGCCGCCACGTTGGCCTGCGCCATCTGGATGTTCGGTGGTGTGGCGCTCAAGCGTTGGCTCGGGAAGGACCGCAATGCGCGGCTGTTCAACCGCAGCATGGGCGCCCTGCTGGCTTTGTCGACGGTCGCAATTCACCTGTAAGGTCGGGTGCGCCGCCATGCCACCCAGCGGTCCGACAACCGGCTACGGCCTGGGCCAGCGGTAGACCGCCTGTGCAGCGCGCGCTTGCGAATCTTCCGTGGTACCGGGCACCAGGCGGTAACTCGGCGCAAGGATCGGCTCCGTGCCCAGCACCTGCACGCAGATCACCGAATGGATGGGAAAGGCACCGCGCGTCATCTGCTGCAACGGAAACTCCAGCTCGCCAAAACGGGGATGGCCAGGCTCCACGACCACGGCTGCACCTTTGACCTTGAATCCCTTCTGGATCAGGACATCGACGAAGCTCACGCATACGTTCGGATGGGCCTTGATGTTGCGCACGCTCTGGGGTGAGGCGATGTTCGCGATCAGAAGTTCGCGCTCGCCGTGGCAACAGAAGATTTCCTTGGGCGATACGTTCGGCATGCCGTGGTCATCCACGGTGGCCAGCCAGCAAAGCACACTGCCCGCCCTCAGGCGCAAGAATTCGGCGGAGAAACCGGACACGTCGTGCGCGCCGGCGTGTGGGGAGCGGTCCGAAGTGTGGATCGAGTCCATGGGCGATGCGAGCCGTGGTCAAAGACGACAGTATCGCCATATGCATGCGGATTCGCCTCGAATTCCCGTGCGCGCGCGACCTGCACGGTTCAAGCCAGTACCACTGGGGTTGGATCGCTGGCATGCTCGTTTGCCGCTGCAAGGCAGTTGAGCAGCTCCCTGGTTCCCTTGTTCGCCTTGAGGCCCCTGTGCACCGCCACCACCTCGATGGACAGCAGTTCCTCCAGGTCCACGCAATTCAACAGCCCGCTGCCGTCCAGGCCGCGCAGGCAATCGGGCACCAGCGCAATGCCACTGCCCGTCGCTACCTGGGCAATCACGTCTTTCAAGCCGCCGGCCGACCGCATCATCGCGCTCGGTACATCCGCGTCCAGCAATGCACGGGTGGTCACGTGGTGCAACACGGGCTCCACAACCCGATCCACCATCCAGAACACCTCTCCCCCCAGATCCCGGAGGGACACCGGTCCACCGGAGCGCGTCGATGCATGACCGGCGCAGGCCAGCAGCATGATCCGGGACTCGCGCAGCCTGGCCACCCGGAACTGGATGTTCGGCAGTTTGCCCAGCATCACCGCCACCTGCACCTGCCCGTTCTCCAGCGCGATCGGTTGCGCACTGCTGGGCATCTCCACCAGCTTGACCTCGAAGCGGGCGTCGTTGCGGCGCAGCATGCGCGCCGCTTGCGGCACCGCCGGGTAGTCCGGCACCGCAAAGCTGGCGCACGCCAGATCGACGCGCCCGTGCAGGTGCGCCTGTTGAACCTGTATCTTGATCTTCTCAAAGCGGCGCAGGATGCCGCGGGCTTCGGGCAAGAGAATCTGCCCGGCCTCGGTCAGCTCCACTCCCTTCCAGGATCGGTGCATCAGCTGCACACCCATGCGCCGCTCCAGGTCCGACATCTGCAGGGTGAGGTTGGACTGGCAGACGTTGAGCACATGCGCCGCCCGGCTGAGTGAGCTTGCCTCGCAAACGACGACGAAGTGGTGCAACAGCTTGAAGCTGACGGCCTGGTTGTTGTAGGGCGATCGGATCCGCTCGGTCACTGAACTCTCCGCGCCGAATCGCAAGGACGCGGCACCTTCTGGTCATGGCTACCCGTGCTGGACGTTCTCGTCCGCGTTGTCGCTCGGGTGGCAGTGCAGGTGTACCGCGTTCGCCCTTTGGTCGTTCGCAAAGTCTTGGCCGATCAAGTCGTGCGTTTCATGGCTGCGAGCGTCCCGGCCAGGCGCCCTTCTGAGACCATCGCCACGTGACTGCATCGGGTTGATCACCCGATGTATGAGCGCAGCAGATGGCACCCGATGCACGGCCACCCTCGTGCAGGCCGCGGTGTTGACCCAGAACACAATTTTGGACGTCCACTCCATGATGAACGACATCGCGCGCGCCAAAGACGCGCTGGCCCACGAATGCAGGTTGCGCGAGGTCACCCTCGATGACAAGTACACCGCGCGCAGCGGAGCCGTCTACCTGAGTGGCATTCAGGCCCTGGTGCGGCTCCTGTTCGTGCAGAAGTGGCGCGACGAGGCCGCGGGCTTGAACACCGCAGGTTTCGTATCGGGCTATCGTGGGTCACCGATCGGCGGTCTCGACGAAACCCTCTGGAAGGCGTCGAAGCACCTGGAGGCCAACAAGATCAAGTTCCAGCCGGGCGTCAACGAAGACCTGGCATTGACCAGCGTGTGGGGCACACAGCACATCGACCAAGTGGGTCCCAGCCTTTACGATGGCGTGTTCAGCCTCTGGTATGCCAAGGGGCCTGGCGTGGACCGCTCGATCGACGTCCTGAAGCATGCGAACCATGCCGGCTCCAGCCCCAAGGGTGGCGTGCTGCTGGTAGCGGGCGATGACCATGGAGGCTACTCCTCGACGCTGCCACACCAGAGCGAGCACGTCTTCGCCGCCAGCATGGTGCCCGTGCTCTACCCCGCCAACGTGCATGAATTCATCGAGCTGGGCCTTCATGGATGGGCCATGTCACGCTACTCCGGCTGCTTTGTCGGCTTCAAGGCGATTGCCGACACGGTCGAATCCAGTGGTTCGGTGAGTGCCGATCCGTTCGCAACGAAGATCGTTCTGCCGCCCGATATCGAGATGCCACCTGGCGGCCTGCATTCCCGTCTGTGGACAGAGACGCTGGGCATCGTCGCGCGGGCGCAAGAAGCGCTGATGCACGACCACAAGATCTACGCGGCCCTGGCGTACTGCCGCGCCAACCAACTCAACCGCACCACGGTGCGCTCTGACCGTGACCGGTTGGGCATCGTCGCATCGGGGAAAGCCTACAGCGACGTGCTGGAGGCTCTTCAGGAACTGGGCCTCACCGAGGAACGCCTGAACCAGATCGGCGTTCGGCTGTTCAAGGTGGCCATGCCCTGGCCGCTGGAGCCCGACAGCATCCGCGAGTTCGCGGTCGGCCTGGAAGAGATTCTGGTCGTTGAAGAGAAGCGCCAACTGGTTGAGTACCAGCTCAAGGAGCAACTCTACAACTGGCGCGATGACGTTCGTCCCCGGGTGATCGGGAAGTTCGACGATCAGGGCGAATGGGTTCATCCGCGCGGGGAATGGTTGCTCACGCCCATGGCCGACTTCACTGTGGCCCAGGTGGCCACCGTCATCGCCTCGCGAATTCGTCGGTTTCACTCCAGCGAAGCGATCGATCGTCGGCTGGAGTTGATCCGCAGCAAGGAGGCTTTGCTCGGCCAGGCCAACAAGACCCCACCGCGGCCGGCCTACTACTGCTCGGGCTGCCCGCACAACACCTCCACCAAGGTGCCCGAAGGCTCCGTCGCCCTGGCTGGCATTGGTTGCCACATCATGGCCACCACGATCTACCCCGAGGGCAACAAGACCACGACCCACATGGGCGGCGAAGGTGCCACCTGGATCGGTCAGCACCACTTCTCCCAGGTCAAGCACGTGTTCGCCAACCTGGGTGATGGCACGTACTTCCATTCGGGCCTTCTGGCCATCCGCGCCGCGGTTGCCGCAAAAACGAACATCACCTACAAGATCCTCTACAACGATGCCGTGGCCATGACGGGGGGACAGCCGCACGACGGTGTGGTCACCGTGCCCATGATCGCGCAGCAGGTGCACGCCGAGGGTGTTCGACGCATCGCAGTGGTCAGTGAGGACGTGACCCGACACGCCAACCGCGTCGGGCTGCCGCCCTCGGTCACGGTGCACGACCGATCGGAGCTCGAGCGGGTTCAGAAGGAACTGCGGGAGGTCCAGGGCACGTCGGTCATCATCTACGACCAGACCTGTGCCGCCGAGAAGCGCCGCCGGCGAAAGAAAGGCAGCTACCCCACGCCCGCAAAGCACCTGCACATCCACGAGGCGGTGTGCGAAGGCTGCGGCGATTGCGGCCAGCAGTCGAACTGCGTGTCCCTGTTGCCGCTGGAAACCGAGTTCGGCCGCAAGCGCCGCATCGACGACTCGAACTGCAACAAGGACTTCTCCTGCCAGAAAGGCTTCTGCCCGAGCTTCGTCACCATTGAGGGAGGCAAGCTGCGCAAGCCCAGCAAGGCGAAGCTGGATCTCGCCGCCATGCTGCAGTCGCTGCCGGAGCCGACCCTGCCCCCGTGTGAGACGGCCTACAACATCATGGTGACGGGCATCGGCGGAACCGGCGTCATCACCATCGGCGCCCTGCTGGGCATGGCCGCCCATCTGGAGAGCAAGGCCGCGTCCATCCTGGACATGACGGGCATGTCCCAGAAGAACGGCGCCGTGACTTCACACGTGCGGCTGGCCCGAAGCGCCGAAGCCATCATGGCGCAGCGCATTCCCACCGGCGAGGCCGACCTCATCCTCGGCTGCGACATGCTCACAGCGGGATCGAAAGAGGTGGTCTCCAAGATGCACCGCGGCCGAACGCACGCCCTGGTGAACACCCACCAGCAACCGACGGGCCATTTCACGAAGAACCCCGACTGGTCCTTCCCGGAGCAGACCGTTCGACAGCTCATCACGCAGGCGGTGGGCGAGAAGGTGGACTTCGTCGACTCCACCCGCCTTGCCCTTGCCATCCTGGGCGATTCCATTGGCAGCAACCTGTTCATGGTCGGCTTCGCGTTCCAGAAGGGCCTGATCCCCCTGAGCTGCGCGTCCATTGAGCGCGCAATCGAACTCAACGGCGTGGCGGTCGACAAGAACCTCGAGGCCTTCCGCTGGGGACGCGCTGCGGCCGTCCACCTGCAGAACATCCAGGAGCAAGTCAACCAGCAGGCTGTCATCAAGGTGCTTCCGCGCCGCACGCTGCAGCAGACGATCGACCTTCGGGTCACCGAACTGACCGACTACCAGAACGAAGCCTATGCGCGCCGGTACCTCGACTTTGTCGAAAAGGTGCGGCAGCGGGATGTGGCGCTGGGCGTCTCGGCCGATCAGGCGCTCACCCGCGCGGTCGCCAGGAACCTGTTCAAGCTGATGGCCTACAAGGACGAGTACGAGGTGGCTCGGCTGTACACCGCCGCTGACTTCTGGGACAAGCTCGACGCCAAGTTCGAGGGCGACTACAAGGTCAAGCTCAATCTCGCCCCGCCCCTGTTCGCCAAGCGAGATGCCGACGGCAACCCCGTCAAGCAGGAATACGGCGGCTGGATGTTCCCCGCCATGCGCGTACTCACCGCCATGCGCTTCCTGCGCGGCACGCGGCTCGACCCTTTTGGCTGGACGGCCGAGCGGCGCATGGAGCGTGGCCTGATCGACCGCTACCTCGAGATCGTGGAACGTGGTCTCGCGAACTTGACTGGCGACAACTACCACCACTGGGTGAAGGTCGCCAACGTTCCAGATTCGATCCGCGGCTTCGGTCAAGTAAAGCACGCCTCGGTGGCAACGGCTCAGGCACGCTGGAACGACCTGTTGGCGACCGTGCCCGGTGCCGCGCAGGCAACTCCGATGGAGGAAACCTCAGTCACCCACCCGGGTTGAGGCGAAACGGCCGACAGATCGTGGTGGCGTGGGCCACCACGAGGGACTCTTCCTCGGCACCCACAGAAAAGACGGACACGGTGGCAACGCCGTGTGTTCGACTGGCCGTCAAGGGTCGGCCCACGGCAATCAGGCGGACGCCGTTGGCCGGGGCGAGATTGTGCAACTCGAAGCCGGTCGTGCTTGCCATCCAGCCTTCACCCAGCACGGCGGCCGACGCGCTCACGCCGGCAAAGTCGGCCAGTGCGCCGACGATGCCGGCCTGGACCGTGTGCCCATTGAACGTGTGCTCCCGGCGTATCGTCAGTTCGACCCGAGAGCGGCCGGACCTGTCGAAGCCTGTCACCACAACCCCGAGATGACGGGCAGCCGGCATGGCCTCGATGATCTGCTTGAGATCGGTCCTGTAGAGGGGATCAAGCGCATCGGGCTCGATCGGGTTGGGCGACGTTTCCATGATCGGGAACGGTGAAGTGGATGGATTGCCGAAGTACCGCATGGCCATGCGCCAGCACCCACGAGTCGTGCTCACATGCCGGGGATCACATTTCATGTTGTCAGAACACCATTGACCTACATATCGCACTTCACAAGGAGAAGCGATGGATGCAGGCAAGTTCGACGGACTTTCATGGGTGGCAACGTCCGCCAGACGATCCGATGTCCGGGACCTCCTGCACCACGCCTCCCGGGAGGGCATGATTTCGTTCGCGGGCGGTCTGCCCGACGCGGAGCTTTTTGATCTGGCCGGCATCAACCGGGCCATCGACCTGATCCAGAGCCGGTCGATGAGGCGAGCGCTGCAGTACGGCGCCACCGAGGGGCAGCCGGGCCTGCGATCAGCCGTCGCCGAACTCATGCGCCGGCGGGGTGTGCCGGCTTTGCCCGATGACCTCCTGATCACCACGGGGTCGCAGCAGGGGCTGGACCTTCTGGCCCGCGCCTTGGTCAACCCGGGAGACCTGGTCGCCATCGAGTCGCCCACCTATCTGGCTGCCGTCAATGCGCTGGAGCTGGCGCGCCCGCGGTTCCTGACAGTACCCACCACACCGAACGGCCTGGATGTGGATGCACTGGTGAGCGGCCAGGCGCGCCCCAAGCTGCTCTATGTGGTTCCGACCTTCAGCAACCCTTGCGGCGCGCAAATGCCCCTGGAAGCACGAATCAAGTTGTTGAAGTGGGCAGCTGACAACAAGGTATTCGTCATCGAGGACGATCCCTACGGCGAACTCCGATTCCCCGGAGCACACGCGGTGCCCTCTCTGTATCAATTGGCCAGCCACCAGGCGGGTGCACACGGGTGGGTTGCCTACTTGTCCACGCTGTCCAAATGCATGGCGCCCGGGCTGCGCATTGGCTGGATGCTGGCACCCGCCACCGTGCTTGACGCATGTGTCCGCATCAAGCAGGCGATGGACCTGCACACCTCGTCACTGGTGCAGGAGGTCGCGGCGGCCTACCTGCAATCCGGTCTCATGGACGCGGCCGTGGAACGCATGCGCGTCACCTACGAGAGCCGCTACCGCGCCATGCGCGAATCGCTTGAAGACGCCTTCGGCGAGCGCCTGACCGTCGGCGAAGCCGAGGGCGGCATGTTCCTGTGGGCGCGGTTCAATGACGGCACCCGCACCCGCGCGCTGTTGTCCGAGGCAATACGGGACAACGTGATGTTTGTGCCGGGCAGCGCTTTCTACGCACAAGGCGACCTCGGCACCAGCGAGCTGCGACTCAGCTTCGTCACCAACCCGCCCGATCGGATTCGGGAAGGCGTGCAGCGGCTGAGGAACGCACATGGGCGTTTGCACGTCGCGGCGGCGTGCGACGCCACCGTTCACTCCTGACCATGCCTTTGATCCAGCAACCATGAGCAGCACCCAGCAACAGCGTGCCGAGGCCTTTCGCGACCTTCACGAGCGAAAGCAGATCTTCCTGATGCCGAACCCATGGGACAAGGGTTCGGCCGTCCTGCTGGAGAAGCTGGGCTTCGAGGCGCTGGCCAGTACCAGCGCCGGGTTCGCCTTCTCCCAGGGCATGCCGGACGGGACACCGTCCTTCAAACAAGTCCTGAATCACCTGCGGGAACTGTGCGCTTGCACCAGCTTGCCGGTCTCGGCCGACCTCGAGGCCATGTTCGCAGACTCCCCCGAAGACGTGTACCGCCATTTGCAACAGGCGGCCGCCTGCGGCATCGTTGGCGCGTCGATTCAAGACTCGGGCAGCGAACCCGGTGCCCCGCTGTTGCCGTTGTCACTTGCGGTCGAACGGGTGCACGCCGCTGTGGAAGCCAAGCGGACCCTGGGGCACCCCTTCGTGCTGACCGCCCGGGCGGAGTGCTTCACCCTGCCTGATGCGTCAATGGACGACACCCTCATGCGCCTGCAAGCCTACGAGAAGGCCGGCGCCGACGTGCTGTTCGCTCCCTGGATCAAGACCGAGGAACAGGTTCGCGCGGTGGTGGCTGCCGTCAGCAAGCCGGTCAGCGTGATGTTGGGCTTCGCCGGGTCCACACTCGACGTGGCCACGCTGAAGACGCTCGGCGTGCGTCGCGTCAGCACCGGCGGCTCGTTCGCCCGCACCGCATACTCGGCGATGATGGCCGCCGCCAGCGAGTTTCGAGGGCAAGGGACCTTCCACCGGACCCAGAACTCGCTGACAGGAAAACAGCTCAACGAGCTGTTTTCTCGGTCATGACCTAAGCCCTGGCTGCCCACTCGACGGCCTCATCCAAGCGGTCGTTGCCCCAGAACATCTCGCCCTCCACGAAGAACGTGGGCCCACCGAAGACGCCGAGCGCCCGCGCTCGCAGCGTCTGGTCCTTCAAGCGCTCCTTGTTCTGGGCGTCCTGTGCTTGTTCAATGATCGCGCCGGCATCCAGGCCCAGTTCCACAAGAACACGGGACACCGCCTCCACCGAATCGATCTCCCGGTCCTCGACGAAGTTCAGGGCCATCATGCGCCGCGAGAAGGCCTCGATCCACACGGCATCCTTGCCGAGCACCGCGACCCGCATGGGCAACAGAGCCCGGCGCGGGAAGTTCGTGGGGCGCTTCCACGGCAGGCCGTACTTCTCACACTGCCGCTCCATGTCGCGCCACATGTAGCGGCCTTTCTGCTCCTGCAGCACGAACGGTGAGGTTTCCCAACCGAACGATTTGAAGATCGGGCCCAGCAGGAATGGCTCCCATTTCAGCGGCACACCGCGCGAACGGGCGAGCTCGCCCACCCGTTGCACGCTCAGGTAGCTGTAGTTGCTGCCGAACTCGTACCAGATTTCCAGTGTTTTCATCTTCAATGACTCGCTTTCACTCCATGACGACCAGAACGCGCGCCTCGACGCTGCGCCTGCGCGACTTCGCGCTCTTTGCTTGCGGCAGGTCAAATGCCGAATGAGGAACAAATCTCGACACGCCGCTGACCCGGGAGTCGAACTGCTTGAAAACAGCCACGTCGTGCGTGTCCATCGCGTCGAGGTGGTACCAGCGGTGGCCTGGGTTGAACCGGAGCAGGTAGATCTCGCCGGTGCGGTGTCCGTAGTGCAGCTTCGCGGCCACCAGGTCCTGGGTCGACACGGACTGCGCCGCACAAAAAGCCAACGGCGAATCCTCGATCACGCCGCCGATGGAACGCCACAGGTTCACGATGCAGTAGCGCCGGGGACGCTGATCGAGACCAAGGCTGTCCATCACCAACGCCAGGCGCCGTCGGCCGGATTCTTCGCTGTAGTCGTTGTGGACACGACCCAGGGCGCCGACCTTGACATCGGCCCCTCGCTCGCCGAACCGGTGAAGGTTCATGCCAGGGTCGCGTTGTCGAACCAGATGATCGAACACGAACGCTGACTGCCCGCCGGTGGCCTGCAGCGCCAGTTGCGCAATCACAGGGTAGTAGCGGGCCTTGACCTGCTCCGGATCGCGAAAGTCGATGTCCGGCAGCCCATCGCGCATGAACATGAAACCGTCGTGTTCGAGTGTTGGCATCCGGTCGCGCGATCGCACGTCTTCGATGTCCACCCACCGAAGATCGGTCGAGCAGTTTTCGGCTTCCACACCTCGGGGCGGTTGACACAGATAGATCTCGGGCTTTGATGCGAATTCATCCAGGTAGCCCACCTGTGCCCGCACGGATACGGTGGGTTCTGCAACCGGCTGATGCATGTCGACGTCCTCCAAATCGGGTGATGCCCGGATTTCAGCGACAGGCGCCGAACCGGACAAGCGAATTCACGGAAAGCTTTGGATTCCCGCGCGGACTGGACATCGACATCCGCCATGTGACGACAAGAGCCGGCACGAACTCTGCCATCTCGGTCACGGCCATTTCCCTGAAAAGTGCTGCATGCACGGGAAGAAGAGTTCGTCCGTCCCCTTTCCACGATCTGCAACATGCGGGTCGCTGAATGTCCAGCGAACCTGGGCGACTTTGCGCGCCCGATATGGAGACAACTGAATGAGCCGAAGGAAGTTCCTTGTCGGCAGCGCCGCTGCCACCAGTGCTGCGCTGCTCGCCAGTCCCGCTGTCCGGGCACAACCCGCAGCGGTCACCTGGCGCCTGCAGTCGAGCTATCCCAAGAGCCTGGAGATCCTCTACGGTGCCTGCACCATGTTCTCGGAACGCATCGCCGAACTCACCGACGGGCGCTTCGACGTCAAGGTGTACGCGGCAGGCGAACTGGTGCCCCCGTTCCAGGTGCTTGAGGGTGTTCGCAACGGCACGGTGGAGGCAGGGCAAACCGCCAGCTACTACTGGGTCGGCCAGAACAAGGCGCATGCCTTCGACACCACGCTGCCCTTCGGCCTGTCGGCGCGGCAGCAGAACGCCTGGGTGTTCTATGGCGGCGGCCTGAAGCTCCTGCGGGACTTCTACGCCGAACAGAACATGGTCAATTTCCCCGGTCTGAACACCGCGGCCCAGATGGGTGGCTGGTTCCGCAAGCAGATCAACTCGCTGGAAGACCTCAAGGGCTTGCGCATGCGCATCCCCGGCATGGGCGGTGAGGTACTCAGCAAGCTCGGTGTGGTGCCGCAAACGCTGGCTGCCGGCGATGTCTACACCGCGCTCGAGAAAGGGACCATCGACGCAACCGAATGGGTAGGCCCCTACGACGACGAGAAGCTGGGCTTCTACCGTGTGGCCAAGAACTATTACGCACCGGGCTTCTGGGAAGGCAGTGCGAACGTCTCTTTCTTCGCCAACAAGGAAAAGCTCGACGCGCTGCCCAAGGCGTTTCGCTCCGCGTTCGAAGTGGCGGCCCAGGAAGTCAACGTCATGGCCACCGCGCGCTACGACGTCGCCAATGCCGAAGCGCTTCGACGCCTGGTTTCCAAAGGGGCCACGGTCCGCACCTTTCCCAGGGATGTGCTGCAAGAGGCCTTCAAGGTCAGCGAAGCCCTGCTGGATGAGGAAGCCGCCAAGAACGCTACCTTCAAGAAGCTGTTGGACTCCTGGCGTCCGTTTCGCGAGACCCAATCGCTCTGGTCGCGCGTGAACGAGTTGCAGTTCGCCAACTTCATGGCACAGGCCGGCGTGCGGCGCTGAACACTCCAACTGCAAGCCTGTGAACGGAGGGGGCGCCAGTGAACCTGGCGCCCCCTCCTGCATTCCGGCATGACTTGTTCGCGAGCCACCGAGGCTGCCCGCCCGCGACGCGAGCAAGCAGACAGTCAGACCAAACCCATCAATCCAGGTTCATCGAACCACCGTCCGGCGGCGGGTTGCCACCCGGCGTGACCGCCGACGGAATGTCGCTGTCGATGTTATAGAGCATGTCATTGACGGCGTTGTCATCGATGCGCTTGTCCTGGTGCAGGTTGCCGATGACCAGGTTCGGGAAGAACAGGATGACGCCCACCATCACCAACTGAATGACGATGAAGGCGATGGATCCTTTGTAGATCTCCTCGGTGCGCACACCCTTGACGAGCTTGTTCGTCACTTTGTCACGGTAGTCGTCCCGCGCGGCCACGCTCCTCAGATAGAACAGCGCGAAGCCGAAAGGCGGGGTGAGGAACGAGGTCTGGATATTCATGGCCAGCAGAACGCCGAACCAGATGAGGTTGATGTCCATCTTCTCCGCCACCGGCGCAAGCAGCGGCACGACGATGAACGCGATCTCGAAGAAGTCGATGAACATCCCCAGAATGAACACCAGGAAGTTCACGAACAGGAGGAAGCCGAGCTGCCCGCCCGGCAGCTTGTCGAAGAGATGCTCGACCCAGATGTGACCATCGGCGGCGTTGAAGGTAAAGCTGAAGACGGTCGAGCCAACCAGGATGAACATCACGAAGATGGACAGTCGCGTCGACCGTTCCAGTGCTTCCCTCAAGAGTCGCCAGCTGAACGAGCCCCGCATCGCGGCCATCAGCATCGCGCCCACCGCGCCCATGGCCCCCCCCTCGGTAGGGGTCGCGATGCCGAGGAAGATGGTGCCCAGAACGAGGAAGATGAGCACCAGCGGCGGAATCAGCACGAAGGTGACCTGCTGGGCCAGGCGCGAGAGCAGCCTCAAGCCCAGCAGGCGGTTCACAGCCGCCAGCAGCAAGGCAAGCACCGAACCCACGGTGATGGACAGGATGAGCACCTCATCTCCGCCGGGCGCCATCTCGCGACCGAGCACCGGATTGATGATGCGAGCGTGATTCAGGCTCCAGACCCAGCTGGCTGCACCGCAGATGACCAGCAGCACCAGCAACGAGACGTGGCCCGAGGCACCGTTGGGCTCGGTGTAAATGCGCGCCTCCTTCGGCAGCGCGGGCACCCACCTGGGCAGAAAAATCGCGACCAGCACCACGAAAGTCAGGTACAGGCCGACCAGCATGAGCGCGGGAATCAGCGCGCCGGCGTACATGTCACCGACCGAGCGGCCGAGCTGATCGGCCAGAACGATCAGCACCAGCGACGGCGGTATGGCCTGGGCCAGTGTGCCGGAGGCCGTGATGGTTCCGGTGGCGATGGTGCGGTTGTAGCCGTAGCGCAGCATGATGGGTAGCGAGATGAGGCCCATCGAGATCACCGCCGCGGCCACCACACCGGTGGTGGCTGCCAGAAGCGCCCCGACCAGAATCACTGCTACCGCCAGGCCGCCGCGGACGGCGCCGAACACCTGACCAACCGTCTCCAACAGATCCTCGGCCATGCGGCTGCGCTCCAGGATCAAGCCCATCAGCGTGAAGAAGGGAATCGCCAACAGGGTGTCGTTCTGCATGATCCCCAGAACGCGCAGCGGAAGCGCCTGGAACAGGTTCGCGGGAAAGAGGCCGATCTCCATCCCGACGAAGCCAAAGAACAGACCTGTGGCCGACAGCGCAAAGGCCACCGGAAAGCCCGACAGCAAGAACAACAAGAGGCCCGCAAACATCAGCGGTACGAATTGGGTGGAAAGCAGTTCATTCATGACGCACGATTTCTTCTAGGAATGGCGGTGGGTGTCTGGATCGTCCGGAGCGCTCAGTGCGATTGGCCGGCCTCTGGCTGCAACGGGTCTTCAATCAGGCCTTTGAGGTAGGCCACCCGCTTGATGAGTTCGGACAGGCCCTGCAGGAGCAGCACGGCAAAGCCCACGGGAATCAGGAGCAGGACAGGCCAACGAATCAGCCCCCCGGCATTGGAGGAGACTTCACCCGTGGCCCAGGCGTTGGCGAACACGGGCCAGCCCTCATGGATCATGAGCAGACACAACGGCGTCAGGAACACGACGATGCCGACGATGTCGATCCAGTTGCGCGTTCGCGCGCTGAGCTTGGCCGACAGGAAGTCGATGCGGACATGCACGTTCTGCAGAAAGGCATAGCCTCCCCCCAGCACGAACACCGCAGCAAAGAGGTACCACTGGACCTCGAGGAACGCGTTGGAACTCACGCCGAACGCCTTGCGAACGATCGCATTGCCGGCGCTGATCAAGGTGGCCGCCAGGATGAGCCACATCGCAGACCAACCGATCCATCGATTGAGTGCATCCGAGGCGCGCGACAGGCTGAGAAGGAATGGCATGGTGACTTGTCTCCTTTGCTTGAGAACGTTGGGTTAAGGGGATCGATGCAAAAACGAAAACGCCAAAGGCCACATGGGCGTGGCCTTTGGCATGAGGTGGATTGGGTGGCTCTTTCGTGCGGAACGGGTTACCTGAGGCCGGCGCACAGCAGCCAGGTGTCGGCCAGCAGAAACGAGGTCATGGGACTCGCGTACCAGGACATCGCCCCGGTGGCCAGGGCCGCGAGCACCACTGCAAGTGCTAGGTTCTGCGCGCGGTGCAGCGGCGTCCGACTCATGCCGCTGCCGCCGCGGCCACCGGCGCGCGACGCTCCCGGATGGGTGCATGAAGGACCGCCGAAAGCAGGCTCAGCGCAGCGGCCAGGATCCAGACCCAGGTGTAGCTCTTGTAAGCATCGAACAACCATCCACCGAGCCAGACCCCCAGGAAGCTGCCGATCTGGTGCGAAAGGAACACGAAGCCAAACAAGGTGCTGACGTAACGCATCCCGAAGATCTGACCGATCATTCCGTTGGTCAGCGGCACAGTCCCGAGCCACAGGAAACCCATGACGGCGGCGAATGCGTATACCGTCCATGGGCTGAGGTGCAGCCAGAGCAACATCAGAATGGCCGCAGCCCGCCCGAGGTAGATCCAGACGGTGAGCGTCTTGCGCAACCAACGGGTTCCCCACACGCCGAACAGATACGTGCCGGCGATGTTGGTCAGGGCGATCAGGCCCAGTGCCGTGGTGGCCACGGAAGGGCTCAGTCCGTTGTCCGCCAGGTAGGCGGGCATGTGCGTGCCGATGAAGGCCAGCTGGAAGCCACAGGCCAGGAAGCCCACGGTCAGAAGCCAGAAGTCGCGATCCCCGAAGGCGTTGGCCAGGGTCTGGCGCATGGTCAGTTCGCTCGCCTGGGGCGGCGTGACTTCGGATTTTCCCGTGGACAGGGCGAGCGGAATCATGGCTGCGACGATCACGGCGATCACCAGCGCGGCGGTCGTCCACCCGTAGCTCTCGATCAGGGTCATGTTCACGGGCAGCATCAACAACTGCCCTGCACCGCCGATTGCGCCCACCAGGCCGAGCGCTGCCGGCCTGCGCTCCGGGGCAACGGCCTTACCCACGGCGCCATAGACGATGCCGAAGGCCGTTCCGCTGAGGCCAAGACCGACAAACAGGCCAGCAGTGATGGCGAAGAGCACACCATCGTTGCTGTACGGCATGAGCACGACGCCCAAGGCGTAGAAGGCGCCGCCCAAGGCCATCACGCGCTTGGAGCCGATCTTGTCGGCCAGCATGCCCGCAAAGGGTTGCGCAGCGCCCCAGACCAGGTTCTGCAGCGCGATGGCAATGGAAAACGTCTCACGCCCCCACGACCAGTCGCTGGTGACGGGAATCAGGTACAGCCCGAACGAATGCCGCTGCCCGATGGACAGGAACATGATCAGCCCGCACAGGACGATGAAGAAGAGGTCTCTGGAGCTCAGCTTCATGCGAGTGCTCCTTCGGGTTGCCCCATCGCGGCCTTGAACAGGGTGTACGCCGCCCCGTGCAATCGCGGACAACTCGCGACCCGCTTGTCGAATGACGGGCTTGCGACAAGGACGCGATAGCTCGCCGGCTGCCGACGCAGGCTGGAGAGGCAGTAGGTTCGCCGCTGACTTGAAAGCAGCACATCGCCCGGGTAGAGCAATTCATCGATGGCGTCGGGGGTATCGCGCCCCGCATCCAGCGTTGCCCAGATGGCGCCGGCCGTGCATTCAAGCGCTTCGCCGGCCTTCAGGTTGATGAGAACAGGCTCGACTTGTAGAGTGCGGGCCGAAGTGTGTGAAAGCATCGTGTGCCTCCTTTGCGAGGGGAGGAACCGATCGTCAACGAGTCACACCCGGCGTGGTTGGAATCTTCAGAACCCCAGGCATGCCTCCAATTCATGACACCCACCAAGAGTTCAGTCGCCAGACAACTTCGCCACCTCTCGCTCGATGCACTGAGAGGCTACGAGAGCGCCGCGCGTCTGTTGAGCTTCACGCAGGCGGCCGAGGAGCTCTCACTGACGCAATCGGCCATCAGCAAGCAGATCCGCTCGATGGAGGAGGTGCTGTCGTGCCAGCTCTTTGTTCGTGGCTCCCGCCAGTTGCAGCTGACCGAAGAAGGCAAGGTGGTTCTGCAAGGCGTTCAGCAGGCTCTCAATGCACTGGAGTCGTCCATCGGCCGTTTGCTGTCGGAGCACGTCGAGACGGTGACCTTGACCGCCTGGCCGTCGTTCGTCTCAATGTGGCTGGTGCCTCGCCTGACGCGTTTTCGCCAGGTCGCGCCGGATGTGAACGTGATCATCGACTCCAGCGAGGGCGTGTCGAACCTGGAACGTGAAGGCTATGACCTGGCGATACGCCTTCCGTTGGATCCGCTGGCCTCTCCGCTCGCCCGGCGCCTCGGTACGGAGGAAGCCTTTTTGGTGGCCAGTCCGGAGGTGGCCGCCCAGATCCGCAAACCCGTCGACCTGCTGAGTCAGACACTGATCGTCTACGGACCAGGCAGGAGCCGCTTTCCCTGGATGGCCTGGTCGGAATGGCTGACGCGACTGGGCCTGGAACACCGCCTGGGGCAAAAAACGGTGCAGTTCACGCAATACGACCACGCCATTCAGGCGGCCGTCCAGGGTGGCGGCGTGGCCATTGGCAGAACACCGTCGATCACGAGAACACTGCGCGAAGGGCGGCTGCAGGTGGTGTTCCCAGAACACCGCATCGTCGGCCTCCACTACTACCTGGTGTTCGCCGAGCAATCGGTGGCCAACCCCGCCGTGCAGCGCCTCGCGCAATGGATCGAGCAGGAGCTCGCTGCCGAAGCCACTTAGAACGCGGGAGTCCGATCCGCCGACGCGAGACGAACGATCCAGTCGGTAAACGCCTTGGCCGCGGGCTTGAGCTCGCCCGACTCCGACAGCTCCACGTAGTACTCGTTATCCTTGAGCACGAAGGGGTGGATCTGCACCAGCGCGCCCTCTTTCAGGTACGGCGTTGCAGCAATGCGCGTGGTGACCGCGATGCCCGCACCGCTGACCGCCGACTCCAGCATCGTGATCGAGTCGTCGAAATGCATGTATCGCGCAGGTTCGGTCTTCCTGCCGAACGCGCCCGCACTCCAGTCGAGCCAGTTCAACAGCGTATGGCGCAGAACGGTCAGGCATGCAACATCCTCGACTCGCAATCCCTGCCCGGCTTCGGGAAGGATGTCGGGGCGACCGACCACCAGCACCTCATCGGTCAGCAGCGGGGCGCGGCGCGCGTCGTCGCCTACACCGCTACCGTAGTGCACCAGCACATCCCAGTCTGCCCGGTTCGCTTCCTCAGGCGTGGCGATGCTCGCCACCTCGATCTGGATGCTCGGGTGGTTGCGCATGAACTCCGGCAGATGAGGTAGCAGCCAGACGTTGCCAATGGATGGCGCGAAGTTCACGCGAATGAGGGAATGCTCGGCGAGGCGGAGCTCTTCGCCCGCCGCCCACAGCGATGTCAACGCGGCGGAGACACCGTCTAGGTAGGTGGCGCCCTCGTCTGTCAACGCAATGCCACGGCCCTTGCGCGCAAACAGCGAGACGCCCAGGCGCCGCTCGAGGTTGATGACACGGTGGCTCACCGCCGACTGCGTCACGCTCAACTCGTCCGCGGCTTTCTGGAACGAGCCGTGGCGGGCCGCTGCTTCGAACGCCAGCAATTCATGGAGCGGAAACTGGGCGGCCGCTGGTGTGGTGGGCTGACTCATGTTCGAAAGTTTGTCAACGGTCGGTCGTCGTTTGCACCGGGTTGACCTGGCTGCCCTTGCAAACCCATGGGCTTCGGGTCGTTCCGGATGGCAACAGTGCTCGATAGCATATAGCCATGAACACGACGCGACAAAAGAGTGCACCCATCGGACAGCTCCCGCCGATGAGCAATCTGCTGGCCTTCGAGTCGGTTGCACGCAACCAGAGCTTGTCTCGTGCCGCCAGCGAACTCGGCATCACGAAGTCCGCGCTGACGCATTCGATCGCGCTGCTCGAACATCGCCTCAAGTTGCGCCTGGTGTACCGCTACTCCCCTCTGGTGATCCTGACACCGGTGGGCCACTCGTACTTCGCCGCATCACAGGCCTTTGCCCGGCGGCTGAGAGACGATCACTACCTGAAATCGTCCACGGCCACGACGCAGATCCGCGTATCGTCATCGCGCGGGCTGGCGCGACTGTGGCTGGGCCCGCGCATGAACGGCTTTCATGCTGCGCACCCTCGTATCGAGCTCATCGTGAGTGCGGTGGATCGGCTCGAATCGGTCCTCGGCGATGGCGTGGACATTGGCCTTCGCTATGGCGGACCCTCGTTGCCGGACATGATGTCGATCCCGATGTGGGAGGACCGGCTCGTGGTCGTAGGAAATCCGCAGCTTGCGCGAAAAGCAAGATTCATGACCATGGCCGAGGTGATTTCGACACTGCCTTTGGTGCAGCACCCTTCCATGGAGTGGACAACATGGGCCAGCGGCCTGATCCCCGCCAGCCTCAAGGCCAGACCACGGATCAACACCGTCGATTTGCAGTTCGGCCTCGAATGCGCGGCGCACGGCGTGGGCCTGGCCATCGTTCCACGGCGACTGGCGCAAGCGCACCTGCAAAGCGGCCGCGTCGAACTGATCACCAGCCACTCGATACCGGCCAAGCCGTATCACGCCGTGGTGTCGGAGGAGCAATCGCGCCGCGAGCCAATGCGCCTGTTTCTCGACTGGATCCAGCGTCAGGTCGCTTCGGATTCGGCTGCGATGGCCGATTGATCACGTCACAAAGCAAGACACAGCCCCGACCACATGATTTCCCACACGTTCCTGGGTGTGCAAGACTTCGACCGCGCACTGCGCTTCTACCGCGCGCTATTTGCTGCGATGGGGATTGACGAACGGTTCTGCGATCCCGCCCGGCCATGGGCTGGCTGGCAGTCCGATCCAGGACCACGCCCCCTGTTTCTCATTGGTCGCCCGTATGACCAGCAAGCGCATCGACCCGGCAACGGACAAATGATCGCGTTGCTGGCGACGACGCGTGAGATGGTGGACGAGGCCTACGCGGTGGCCATGGCCGCCGGTGCAACGGACGAAGGCGGACCGGGATTGCGCCCTGAGTACCACCCGCACTACTACGGCGCCTACTTCCGGGACAGCGAGGGCAACAAGCTCTGTGTGGTCTGCCACAACGCGCCAGGCTGAAGCCGACGCGCCATCGCGGACGCTTGAATAATCCCGAGGTAGACACGAATCCGGCTGCAGTGGCCGGAATCATCTTTCCATTCATCGCCTGCCGCTTAGGGCCTACTGACCGCATTCGCCATCGGCACCCGAGCCCCTTGGTGCGCCCGGATACTCCAACGGTCAACAGGCATGAGCGTTCACAGAAGCCACCCCTACGCCAGCTCGCGTCGGCGGAGTACGAACACGAAGCTGGTGGGCCTTCTCGACTCCCCCTACGTCCGGCGCCTGGCCATTGCCCTGCAGCTCATGGACGTGGATTTCGAGCACGTCCCACTTTCGGTTTTCTCGCACTACCACGAGTTCGCGCAAATCAACCCGGTGGTCAAGGCCCCGACCTTCGTCTGCGACAGCGGCGATGTCCTGATGGATTCGGGCCTGATCATTCAGTACGCCTCGGTAGTGTCGAGAAACGCGTGGAGCGCCATCCCCAACGGACGCAAGCAGCGCGCGATGTATCTCCGGCTGGAGAGCCTGGCGCTGGCCGTCATGGAGAAATCCATCCAGCTGGTGCTCGAGGATTTCCTTCGCCCTCCCGAGAAGCGTCACTCTCCCTGGCTGATCCGGGTCGGCATTCAGCTCACCGAAGCCCTCGACCAGCTTGAAGCGGCGCTTCGCCTTCACCAATGGAACTTCCGGGACAAGCCACCGGCCTTGCCGGAGGTGAGCAGCGCCGTGGCCTGGACGTTCTGCAAGCGCATGGTGCCGACCATGATCGAGACGCAAAACCACCCGGTGCTGGACACCCTGGCCGCTGAGGCAGAGCTGCTGGAGTGCTTTCGCAGAGCCCCGCACAGCACACTGAAGTTCCCGGTGGACGCGGAGATCAGCGGCGTGCATAACGTCGAGGTGTGACGTGACGCCTGGACTCTGGCCCGCGATTCAACTCTCGATGGCCGTGGCCATCAGCAACGGCATCGCGCGCTTCGCTTACGGGTTGGTGTTGCCGGCCATGCGCGAGGACCTGCAATGGACTTACGCCACAGCCGGCCTTCTGAACACCGTGAATGCGGTGGGCTACATGCTCGGCGCCCTGGCGGGTTACGCGGGTCTGCGGGCAGTTTCACCCGCCCGTGCGTTTCGCATCGGCACCGTGATCGTGGTCGGATCGCTGCTTGCGACGCCCGTGCTGAAGGACTTCTGGCACCTTGCCGTCATGAGGAGCCTCACCGGGTTCGGTTCCGCCTGGATGTTCTCTTGCGGGGCCGCACTGGTCTCGAAGATCTACGCGAACCATGCGCGCATCCGCGGCACGGCAACAGGGCTTTACTTTGCCGGCGCTGGCATCGGCATGATCCTCTCCGGCGCGTTCGTGCCACGCTGGCTGGAACAGATGGGTTCGACCGCCTGGGTGTCGACCTGGTACGCGATCGGCGTTGCCAGCGCTTTGCTGGCAGTCCTGCCGCTTCGGGTGGCGGCAAGCTTGAAGCACGACGCATCCCTGAGTCCTGCGGCTGGCGACAAGCCGATCCCGATTGCGCCCTATCTGCCTTGCCTGTCAGCCTATCTGTTGTTCGGCGCAGGTAACAACGTCTACCTCACCTTCCTCGCCGCATGGATCAACGAACGCGGCGAGGGGTGGCAGGCTGTGACGCTGGCCTGGTGTGTGCTCGGTTTCGGCATTTGCCTGTCGCCGCTGATCTGGGCACGCGCGCTCAACACCTGGCCAGCCACCAGAACGCTGGCCACTTGCCTGCTCACGACAGCCGTGGGCGTGAGCATCAGCTTCCTGGGCAGCGGCGGTTTGCCCACCTTGACGTCAGCGCTGCTTTACGGTCTGTCACTGTTCATCGCACCGACCTCCGTCACCTTGCTGGCCAGAAGCACCCGACCGGCCTCCGAATGGGCATCGTACGTCGCGCTCTTCACGCTCATGTTCTCGGTCGGACAGTCCATCGGTCCATGGGCGGCCGGCGTGATCGCCGATCACATCAACCTCACGGCGGGCATGGCGTTCAGTGTCGCGATCATCCTGCTGGGGGCGGCGCTGGCCAATGCGCCGTCAGAGGCCAAGACCTGGGCCTACCGATCCGGCCACTGATCCGACGGAGTCACGCAGGAAAGCTGTCGAAGCACCGCCGTGGCTTCTGCTTAGCGCTCCATGGCGTAGCGACGCGCCGCTTCGGCCAGCAGTTGATTGGGATCGATCAGTTGCATACGGGTCGCGCACGCCTTGGCGATGATTGGCAACTCCGTGCATCCCAGGATGACCGCCTCGCAACCGGCGCGCTCAAACTGCGTCAGCACGCGTGCGATCAGTTGCCTGGCTTCGTCGAAGCGGTTCGCCTTGAGCAGTCGTATGGCGGGCATCAGTACGTGTTCAAGCACCTCAGCGCTGGGCTCGACCAGCTTCTCACGTGGCAGCACATTTGAGTACACACGACCCTTGACAGTCCATGGTGTGCAGAGCAGTCCGACCGGTGTGCGTGCGTGTTCCAGAAAGGATCGAACCTGTTCTGCGATGTGCAGAAACGGCAATCCGGACGCGAGCTCCAAATCTCGATGCCAGATGTGCGCGGTGTTGCAGATCAGGACACCAAACTGCGCACCCGACTTCTTGAGAGACACCGCGGCCTCCCTCAGGTGACCGAGAGGACTGGGTCCATGCCCGTCCAGGAACGCACTTCGATCCGGTGTGGCCGTGCAAAGCCTGACCTCGACGGGCGGATGATCCTGATCTTGGCAGGCATCGCCACAGCGGTAGAACTTGTCCAGAAAGTCAACCGTTGCCAATGGACCCAGACCGCCCAGAACGCCAACTGTCTTCATCGGTTTTCAACGAACATCTACGGGAAGCGGAACAACCGGGCTCGATTGCGGCAGGCGTTGCCGATTCTCCACCGCTCAACGCGTCGACCTTGCACGCTCGCAGGAATGTTGTTCAAGCAAGGCCTGCTGGTTTTCATGTAACGCGGATCATGGGCGTCTAGCCTGACCGTCAGCCATGGAGGTGAACATGCGCAATGAGACCCAGCCCCGTGTCGGCATCAGCACGCAATCAGGCGTGGCCGTGATGACACTCGCGCGCCCCCAGAACCTCAATGCGCTCAGCCGCGCTTTGACAGATGAGTTGGACGCCAACCTGCTTCGGCTCGCGGCGGATGAAACGGTTCGCGTGGTCGTTCTGCAGGCCGACGGCAAGCATTTTTGCGCGGGTGCCGATATCGCCGACATGTCGACGATGACCTACGACGAGGCCACCCGGACCGACTTCATTGGTTGCTCAAGGGAACTGGGGCGATTCCCCAAGCCGGTGATAGCGGCGGTACATGGCATGGTGCTGGGCGGTGGCTGTGAGCTGGCCGAGATGTGCGACATCGTTCTGGCCGCCGACGATGCGGTGTTCGCCCACCCCGAGGTGACTCTGAACGCCATGCCAGGTGCCGGCGGTACGCAGCGGCTGCCACGCGCCGTGGGCAGACACCTCGCCATGGACATGCTGCTGACTGGTCGGCGCCTTTCAGCAGAGGAAGCGAGACAAGCCGGCCTGGTCTCGCGAATTGTTTCCCGGGATCAGCTTCGCTCGCAGGCGCTGGCACTGGCAGAGGAGATTGCGCAGCGCCCACTGGGCTTGCTCACGCGCATGAAGCAGTCCGTTTTGCGGGCACATCCCGGGCTGGACGAAGGACTCGCCTTCGAAGCCTCCAGCTTTCAGGCGTGCTTCCAGGAAGAACCTTTCCTGCAAGCCATGCAAGCCTTCGTCAAGAAGCAAGAGGCCAGGCGCTGACTTCAGCATCTGGCCTCCTGGGCACCCAGCGGTTCGCGGGCGTTACAGGCGCTGTGCCTGCATGAAACGGTCGAAGCCGGACTCGGCGAAGCGGAACCAGAGGTTCACCTCACGCTGGAACTTGCGGTAGTCGTCGTACACCTTCTTCCAGTTGGCGTTGCTCGACCCGAGTTCGTTGTACAGGTCCATCGCTTCCTTGAAGGCCGCTTCCATGATGGTCGTGTTCAGGCCGTGCAGCTTGACGCCATTCTGTGCCAGCTGGCGCAGCGCCACCGGGTTGCGAGCGTCGTACTTGGCCTGCATGTTCACGTGGGCCACCTTGGACGCATGCTCGATGACGTCGCGGTACTCCTTGGGCAACTCCGCCAGGGCCTTGTCGTTGATGTAGAACTCGCAGTTCAGCCCGCCTTCCCACCAGCCCGGGTAGTAGTAATTGGGCGCCACCTTGTGGAAGCCCAACTTGAGGTCGTCGTACGGTCCGATCCATTCGGCCGCGTCGATCGTGCCTTTCTCCAGAGCCTGGTAGATCTCGCCGCCGGGGATGTTCTGAGGCACCACGCCAAGCCGGCTGAGCACACGCCCTGCAAACCCGCCGACCCGGAACTTGAGTCCCTTGAGATCGTTGACGGTCTTGATTTCCCGACGGAACCAGCCCGCCATCTGGGCGCCGGTGTTGCCGCCCGGGTAGTTGACGATGTTGAAGTTGGCGTAGAACTCCCGGGTAACCTTCAGGCCGTTGCCCTCAAGCATCCATGCCGTCATCTGACGCGCGTTCATGCCGAAGGGGATCGCACCACTGATGGCAAAGGTCGGGTCCTTGCCGAAGAAGTAGTAGCTGGCCGTGTGCGCCATTTCAACCGTGCGCGCCTGAACGCCGTCCACCACCGAGAATGGAGGCATCAGCTCACCGCCGGCGTGAACACTGATCTTGAACTTGCCTCCGGTGAGTTCGGACACGACGTTGGAGAAGTCCTCGGCCGCACCATAGATCGTGTCGAGCGACTTCGGGAAGCTCGAAGCGAGTCGCCAGCGAATCTCCTGTTGCGCGCTGCTGATGGCCGGCGCTGCGCCAGCGGCCAAGATGCCCGCCAGTCCCAGCGATTTGGTTAGGGTTCTGCGTTCCATATCATCCAATCAGTCGAGGGTTACGTTGCGGCACTCGTCTTCTGTGCCTCGTGCGCCCATGACGCAGTGCGTCGGTTCGAGCGCCCATAGGGTGCCCAACCGGTGCCGTTCACTGTTGAATTGCGCTCGTCATCCAGCCAACAGGTTTCAGTTGGCCGCGGCGAGCTGAATCAGAAAGTCAGGGCGACGCTGGCGCACAAGGACAGGGCGCACCACGGAAGCCGACAAGCGATCTCATGAAAATCGATCTCGCCAAACTCAAGCTGTTCATCGAAGTGCTCGAAACGGGATCGATCACCGCGGGGGCGAGCCGGTGCCACCTGTCACTGGCTGCTGCAAGCAACAGGCTGCAGGAACTTGAGGGTGCCTTGGGTGTGCGGCTCTTCGAACGCGGCAAGAGCGGCGTTACGCCCACCGATGCGGGGCTTGAACTGGCCAAGCACGCACGCAGTGTTCTGCAGGAGGTAGACAAGCTGCGCAACCAGATGACGCCGTTTTCGCGCGGCGTTCGTGGACGTGTGAAGCTGCTGGCAAACACCGCCGCACTGTCGGCCTACCTGCCGGAACCGCTCGCGCGCTTCCTGAGCCTGCACCCCGAGATCGATGTCGACGTTCAGGAGATGTGGACCGGCGAGATTCTGGAGGCGTTGCACCGCAAGAAAGCGGACATCGGCATCCTGGCCGACACCATGGACACCTCGGGGCTGCACAGCACTCCCCTGGCGGATGACACCCTTGTGGTCGTCGGACACCCTGAACTCATGCGGCCCCTGAGCGGGTCGCCCACGTTTGAGGAGTGCATCGAACACGCGATGGTGGGTCTGTCGGAAGAGAGTGCGCTCTACACCTACCTGCAGGTCAAGGCCGCAGCGCACGGAAAGGCGATCCACTACCGGGTGCGCATGCGGTCTTTCGAGGGGGTGTTGCGAATGGCTTCACTCGGCGTGGGTGTGTCGGTGGTATCCAGTCTGGCCACGCAACACCTCACAGCCAAACACCCCGGGCTGGAGGTTCGCGCACTGCGTGATGCCTGGGCGAGACGGCGGCTCATCCTCTGCACGCACCACGCGGCGGGCGCGGCGCCCGGCTATGTGCAACCCCTCATTGACTACCTCATCGACGCCGGGCAGCAAGGTTGAACGGCCTTGGTATCGGATCCGTGCCCCCTTGGCGATCAAAGTCCCCCGGCGACACGCAGCACCGTGCCAGTGACATAGGACGCCTTGTCCGAGAGCATCCAGGCAATGGCCTCCGCAATCTCGCGCGGGTCCCCTGCCCGCTTCATCGGAATCTTTGGCGCGACACGCTCGGCCCGGCCGGGCTCGCCCGAGAGGGCATGAATTTCGGTGTCGGTGGTCCCTGGCGAAACCACGTTGGCGCGGATGCCCTGGTCCGCAAACTCCTTGGCCAGTCCGATGGTGAAGCCTTCGACGGCCGCTTTGGACCCCGCGTAGTGGACGTACTCCCCGGGCGAGCCCAGCGTGGCAGCGATGGAGGACACGTTGACGATGCTGCCACCCGAACCACGCCCAACCCAGTGCCGTACAACGGCCTGGCACATCACCATCGTGCCGAGCACGTTGACGTCCAGTACGTCGCGCATGGTGTCGATGTCCACATCGAGGAATGATCCAATCCGGCTGGTGATGCCGGCGTTGTTGACCAGCCCGATCACGGCGGAGAGTCTCTCTGCCTGCTCCACCACTGCGTTGGCCAGCATGGGATCCCGAACGTCGGCCTGCACGGCCACCACCTTCACGCCGTAAGGTACACACCGGTCCACCACCTCCCGGGCCCGATGGGGCTTGCTGACATAGGTGAACAAGACGTCGTGGCCAGCCTGGGCACACAGTTGGACGACCTCGGCACCGATGCCTCTGCCGCCTCCCGTCACGATCACCGTTCCTCGCGTCTCCTTGCTCATGTCGATCTCCTGGTTTTCCTGTCGAGATGAATCAGCGTCCCTGCGGTGCCCAGCAGGATGGCCGAGAACGCGACGTTGATGCTCACCGTTGCCTGCGCGCCCCACTGCGTGATAGTCCACGCAAAGGCCATCGGCGCAGCGGCCGATGCAAAGAACGCCGGCCGCAGTACGCGGCCGACGCGAGCGCCATAACCCTTGGCACCAAACAAGGCAACGGGTACCGCGCCCCGCGTGATGGTTGATATACCGTTACCAGCACCATAGAGCAGCGCAAAGGCGCCAGCGAGCACGATCGATTGGCCGCCGTTGAAGTACAGGCCATAGCTCAGCAGCAGCAGGCTGGGGGGCAGCAGGTTCATCCACAAGATGGGAAACCGGTGGCCATGAAACACCATGTAGAGACGCCCCAGAAGCTGCCCGATGCCCAGCATCGTGGACATGGCGACCACCGCCCCGATCGCCCAACCCAGCCGCGACAGCAATTCGATGAAGTGCGCTGCCATGCCGGCCTGCATGAACAGGATGAGGGTGGCGCCCAGACCGTAGGCGGCGGTCTTGGCGGCTTCAAGCGGCACCGGCAAGACCGTCTCGCTGCCGGCCGGCTCGGTTCGCGCCACGCCCTGCGCGGTCGCCGCGCGCGGAATGGTCCTCAGCAGCAGCGACGAGACCACCAGAATGGCTGCGTAGGCAACCAGGGCACCACGCCATCCCCAAACCGAAGCAAGCGCATGACCGAGCGGCCAGAACGCGGTAGAGGCCAGACCGCCGAACAGAGTGATCACCGTCATGGACTGCTGCGATTGCACGCCCTTCACCTTGACCAGCGAGGCGAACGCGGCGTCGTAGAGCGACAGGCGCATGGCGAAACCGAGCACCACCCAGGCCAGATAGAACGTCGCGACGTCTTTTGAGAGCGCAAGCAGAACGCAGCCGCTGGCCCCGATCCAGAAGCCCATCGACATCGCCCGGCGCCCTCCATGGCGATCGATCCATTCCCCGACCCAACGCGAACTCAAACCCATCACCACCAGGGAAACGGAGAAGCCGCCATGCACGCGCACCGCACTCCAGCCCATGGAACGGGCGATGTCGGCACCGAAGACCCCGATGATGTAGTGCAGCGCCCCCCAGGCCACCAGTTGCGACAGCCCGAGGCGGATCACGAGGGAGGTGTCTGAGCTGGGCGTTGCGTCAGCCCCGCGGCGAGTGCTTGCCGTCTGCATGGTGTTGCCTGTGATCCCGGCGGGTGTTGTTCTCAAGATGCGGGAGCGCACAAGCACTCTATGGAACAAGGACGGGTTTTGCAGGAAGCCTGCTACCTGCGTCACGAACGGGATTCAAGGTTCGGTCCGGCCGCCGTCGCGATCGCTGGCACGGATTTCGGCATGCGCAGCGTGGCCAGCACCAGACCGGCGCGCGCATCATCGGCAGAGTCGGTCAGTTCCTGCAGCAACTGCTGAACCAGGAACCACTTGCGCTCGGGAATGGCTTCGCCGGGTGCAAGCTCCTCGAGCAGCGCGGTCAGCCCCAATGCACACCGGTAGAGCCTCTCCAGTTCGCGCCCTGTGGTTTCAAGCTCGGTCATGCTCAAGTGCTCCCGATGGCGCGCATCACCGTGTAGACGCCGAGCATGATCAAGGTGCCCAGGAAGCAACGCTTGAACATCAGGTCGCTGAGGCGGCCTCTCAAGGCTGCGCCAATCCACATCCCCAGCAACGCAGGACCCAGCATGAGCAGCGACCACAAGGCGTTAGCGCTCAACGTGGGCGATACACCGAGGCTGAACCAAAGCACAACGGTGCAGACGGTGAACGTCAATCCCAGCGCACCCACGAGTTCTGCCTTGTCGAGCCCGAGGGATTGCAGGTAAGGGACGGAAGGCACCACAAACACCCCACTGGCCACCGTCAACGCACCAGTGGCCACACCGGCCAAGGGGCCCGCCCACCACTCGTGCCGACCAGGATGGGGAAGCCGCCAGCCGACCAGGGCGACAACTCCATAGAAAGTGAGTGCCAAGCCCAGCAGAACAAGTGTCTGGGTGCTGGCGGACGAGACATTGGGCAAAGGGGACAGCACGGCCCCAAACACCACCCCGGCCAGTAAACCAGCCAGGCGCTTGATCAGTGCTGTGCACCGGGGAGACCGGACAAACTGCCAGATATTCGTCAACAGTGAAGGCATCACCAGCAGCGACGCCGCCAGACCGGTGGGCAGGAGGATCGGCAGCAGTGCGATCGCAACGGTCGGCAAACCCATG
This sequence comes from Hydrogenophaga crocea, assembly GCF_011388215.1. Classification (NCBI taxonomy): domain Bacteria; kingdom Pseudomonadati; phylum Pseudomonadota; class Betaproteobacteria; order Burkholderiales; family Comamonadaceae; genus Hydrogenophaga; species Hydrogenophaga crocea. The sequence goes on along the minus strand of NZ_CP049989.1, from coordinate 1,215,235 downwards.
CCGGTGATGCCCTTCACCATGCCGGCGAGAACAAACACCAATGCGGCGAACAAGAACGCAGAGACAGGCATGGCGTCATTGTTCGGCCCCTGTCCTGTTCAAACCATCGGGAACTTTGGTAGGCAGGCTTGCGAGAAATCGAAGGAAAAAAAGCGGTGAGGGCCGAGACCCTCACCGCCAACAAGTCACCCATGCAAGGTGAACACGGAGTCAAAACCACGCTGCACCCACCTTCGGGCAAGACGGCCATGGCGAGGTGGTATCGATCGCGGGTCATCCTAGGTGGGTCAAACTTCGCACACATGAAATCGCAGCGACTGGCAACGCGCCAGCTTCGTGCGGCAGCCATGGGCAATGGTCCACGCAGGAGGGCGCGTCGCAGGTCGGGAATCGAATTTCATTGCTTCGACCGCCGACGGCGACAGGATGGGCCGATTGCATGCTTGGCAGCGCCGAGATCCCGAAGATCGACATCGACACCATGAACGCCGTACCACCCCCCGCCAACGCCGTTACCGCCGACCTCTGGTGCCGGGCCGGGCTGCCCACGTCCGCCCTGACCTCGTTGACCTTGACGGGTTCCGACCCGGTCATGCCGTCGTCGTTTGCCGTGGGCACGGCAGCCCAGTCGAGCATTGCTGCCGCGGCTCTTGCTGCCGCGGAGGTGCGACACGTGCGTGGCTTCGGGCGCCAGCAGGTGTCGGTCGACATGCTGCATGCGGCGGTGGAGTGCTCCAACTTCATGAGCCTGGATGGGGTGATTCCCGAGGTGTGGGACCGCTTCTCCGGGCTCTACCCGTGCGGCCCCGACGCGCGCAATGGCTGGGTTCGCATCCACGCCAACTTCAAACACCACCGCGAAGGGGCGCTGGCCTTGCTGGGCCTGAAGGCCGACGACACCACCACGAAGGCCGATGTGATCGCGGCCTTGTCACACACGACGGCGCTCGACTTCGAGCAGATGGCTGCCGAGCAGGGCCTCGTCGTGGCCGCGCTCAGAACCTTCGAGGAGTGGGATGCGTCCGAGCCTGCCAGGGCAGTCGCCAAACTTCCGCTGTTCACGATCGAGAAAATCGGAGAAGCGGAACCACGGCAACTCCCAGGCATGAAATCCTCGGATCGTCCGCTGACAGGTATCCGGGTGCTTGATCTGACGCGCATCCTGGCGGGCCCGGTCGCCGGCCGCACGTTGGCAGCCTATGGCGCCGACGTGATGCTGATCAACTCACCGAACTTGCCCAACGTGGAGGTGATCGCTGAGACCAGCCGCGGCAAGCTCTCAGCTCAGATCGATCTGTGCCTGCCCGAAGGCCGCAAACGCCTGGCCCAACTCTGCAGTCAAGCGCATGTGTTCATGCAGGGCTACCGGCCAGGTGGACTGGCCGCACTGGGCTTCAGCGCAGAAGGATTGGCACATTTGCGCCCGGGCATCGTCTGCGTGTCGCTCAGCGCCTACGGGCATGAAGGCCCATGGGCTCAACGTCGAGGATTTGACTCGCTCGTGCAGACGGCAACCGGCTTCAACCACGCCGAGGCGCAGGCCGCGGGGTCCGACACGCCCAAGGCGCTGCCGATGCAGATCCTCGATCACGCGAGCGGGTACCTCATGGCCCTGGGCGCCCAGGCAGCGCTCGTCCGCCAGCAACAAGAGGGCGGTTCGTGGCACGTGCGCGTCTCACTGGCACAGACGGCCCATTGGTTGCGCTCCATGGGCCGCATTCCCAACGGACTCGCATGCGCCAAGCCCGAGATCGAGCGCTTCCTCGAAGCCACGGACACGGGCTACGGGCGTCTGGTTGCGTCAACGCACGCCGCTCGCTTCGCGCAGACACCGGCTGGATGGACAAGGCCCTCCATGCCGCCTGGCAGCCACTTGCCGCAATGGCCGTGAGGGCGGCCGGCGCCAGGCTGTCGATGCGCGCCCTGGCCTACTTCAGATGCACACCAAGCCTCAAGCGATAACCCGCGGGCTCTCCCCTGAAACTGGAGATCCATATCCTGAGGTTCTGCGAGGCCAGGAACTTCTCGCCCGCTACCAGGAATTTGTCGTCGACAAAGAAGTTGCTGTCGGGCGGGCGCACCGTGAACCACAGATGTCCCCCCACACATTCGATCTCGGAACCGACGGGCAGGTGGACTTCGACGGGAACCTGGCCGACGAGGTGAACAGGCGTCGTCGGGTGGGTTTGATGCGTGGCGCTGTGGTCCATTCGCCGATCGTGCCCAGCGCGCTTGCCACGATCAGGAAATCAACAACCCTTGCGTCGCATTGCCTTCAAGGATGGCCATCGCCCTGATAGATAGGGAAGAAACGGCGCGCGGGTCGAGCACATGGATTTCAAGTATCGACCTTACGACATGGTTACCGTGGGTGTCACATCGCCCTTGCCTTGTGACAATCGCCATGCGCACCCCCCAACCCGCATCACTTGTGGATCGACTCGTCGGGCCCGGCGCTTCTGTCGGCCAGATCGCCCTGATCCTGATCCCTGCCTTGATGGCAGGACTGTTGTGCGGACAGGTGCTCGCGCACCAGAACGCCTCTGACTGGGCCATCACCCTCGTTGCCCTGCTGGCCATCGACCTGATCGGCGGCTGCATCGCCTGCAGCCTGCCACCGCTTCAACGGTGGCACCGTAGCCGCTACTGCGATCCACTCAAGCAAGCCGGCTTCCAGTTGAGCCATGCCGGACATGTGATCGCGATCGCATGGCTGCTCTCCGATGGCCCGGCCGGTGCTGCCGCCATGGGGCTCAGCTTGCTGTTTCTGGGGGCTGTGGGCGGTGCCATGTGCAGCCGCTCGGTCGCCAGCGGGTTTCGCGTTGTGCTGGCATTGGCATGGCCCGCTTACGCAGCCGCACTGCCAGGCTCGTCGCCCTTGTTCGTCCTCTTGTCCCTGGCCCTGGCGTTCAAGCTGTTCGTGGCGCTTCCGTCCTTTGAGCGACAGGAGATGCCCAGGGAGGCGGGATGACCGCCAACGGTGCAAGGTGGAAGACGGTTCTTGCCCTGTTGACCGTCTACCTGGTCTGGGGCACCACCCAATACGCGACCTTGCTCGCTGTTCAAGGCCTGCCACCGGTCTTCATGACCGGGGCACGCTTCGCCACAGCGGGCTTGATCATGCTGGCGTTTGCCGGCGCACCGGCGCTGCTTTCACTGAGCGCGCGGCAGGCGTTCAACTGTGTCGTTGCCGGGACCATCATGTCCTTCGCGAGCTTTGCACTGGCGGTGCTCGCCATCGCGCAAGGTGTGCCCACGGGCCTGGTGGCCTGCATCATCGCAACCATGCCGTTGTGGTTGACGCTCTTTGCCCATGGGGGTGGTGAGCGAACCCACGCCGTGGGCTGGGTGGGCGTTCTGGTCGGCATCTCGGGCGCGGGTCTTCTGCTTCTCGACGGGAACCTGCACTTCGTTCCCCTGGGTACTGGCATGGCCTTCCTGTCGCCCATGCTTTGGGCGGCCGGTTCCTACTGGGTGAGGCGGTCCGACATGCCACCGATGGCGCTTGCCTCAGCGATTCAGTGGCTGAGCGGCGGGCTCATCGGGATTGCCGTGGGACTCATTTTCGAAGCGGACGAGGTGTGGCGACTGACCACCGAGAACCAGGCGTCAGCATGGTGGGCCTGGGCCTACCTGCTCGTCTTCGGCACCCTACTCACCTACACCGCCTATCTCTGGCTGGTACGCAATGTGAGCGCGCCGCTGGCCGGGAGCAATGCCTTTGTCAATCCGGTCATCGCAGTGGGCATCGGCGCAGCCGTGGCAGGCGAACGGCTGGATACCGTCAGCTTCATCGCCATCCCGCTCGTTCTGCTGGGCCTGGTGCTCATCGTCTCAAGGCCGCGTCAGCCCCGGTCGCCAAAGCGGAACTGAATCCGCGTTCACGCACGGTCAACAGCTTTCCTGTTGGAGGCCGTATTCCCAACGACAGTGGGCCATCCACTTCAAGCACCAAGCGATGGCCCATCTTCAGCATTCCGCCAGCGTCACCCCCACGGCGTGGCTCTCGGCAACCGGCGTCGGCGTCGCATGCGGGCTCATGACGGCATTGATCTGGTCGACATGGGCCATCGCCACCCGGCACGCAGTGACCAGCTCGCTGGGACCGGGCGATGTGACCTTTCTTCGCTTTGCGGTGTCTGGCCTGCTGTTGCTGCCCGTCCTCTGGCTCGGCCGCCATCAACTGCGGGGCGTTCGCCCCTTGCTTCTGTTGGCCATGGTGACGGGGGCGGGTGCTCCCTTCATGCTGTCGACGTCCACCGGCATGCAGTTCGCGCCGGCGTCACACGTCGCCACGCTGATGATCGGCACCATGCCGGTGTTCGTGGCCATTCTTTCGTCCACCCTCTATGGGCAGCATCTGTCTCGCACGCAGGTGTACGGCATGGTGCTGGTGCTGATGGGCATCGTGTTCATTGGCGGCCACTCCGTGGTGTTCAACCGGCAGGCCGGCGAGTGGCGCGGAGACGCCCTGTTCTTGTTTGCCGGATTCCTTTTCGCCGCATACACCGTTGCGCAGCGGAACTCGGGCGTCTCCCCCTGGGTGGCGACAGCCCTCGTCAACGTGGTCTCCGCTGCCGTGTTCACCCCTGTTTACCTGCTGTGGATGACGCCGAAGCTGGCCCAGGCCCCCATGCAGGAAGTGATCACCCAGGTGGCCGCCCAGGGCATCGCGGTGTCCATCCTGGCGCTCTGGCTATTCTCGGAGGCCGTGAAGCGCCTGGGCGCCACGCGTGCCGCGGTGATCGGAGCCCTGTGCCCCGCACTCACCGCCGTGCTCGGCATCTTCCTGATCCGGGAGATCCCGTCGATCGCGACCCTGGCCGGCGTGACCGCGGTGATGCTGGGCGTGCTGACCGTGGTCTTCAATCAACCACGTACTTGAGCGGGTGCTACAAGCCGCGCGCTTGAGTCACCGCCTGAAGATCCGTTGTCAATCCACGGCCATCAAACGCGCATCGAGCTCGCTGCCTCCCCACACGGACACCTCTCCAGCAATTCGGACACCAGTCCCCCGCGCGGCGTCGTAGTCGACAAAGATTTCGCTGCGTCGGCCCATGTCTTCGCCCTGGATGATGCGCAGTGATCCGCTGCGCTTGATACCGAGATCACGCAAGTAGCCAGCCAGCGCAGCAGCGGCCGCGCCGGTAGCCGGATCTTCGTACACCCCACCCGCGGCGAAAGGGTTCCGCGCATGAAACACATCATCGCTTTCGCGGTACACGAGGGTCACGGTGGCGAGATCAAGCTCCCGTTTGACCTGCAGCAACTCGCTGAACGCATACCCCATGTGCGAGAGCCGACGCCTGGACCGCAGGGCGATGAGCGCGTGATTGGCACCAGCGTTCATCAAGCGCGGTGGCAGTCCCGCGTCCAGCTCGTCTGCTGCCAGGCCAAAGCAGTCGCGCAGGCGTTCGACATGCAATGGTGCCAGTTCACGGGTGAACGTACGGGGCGACACAAACCGCGCCATCCATCCCGCATTGGACATGGAGGCCACCACAGGGACATTGGCGAGGTTGGTCTTCAGGTCGTACTGCCCCACGCCGTGGTTGAGTCCCAGAATGGCGCCGGCTGCGATCGTGGCATGACCGCAGAAGGGAATCTCGATCTCCGGTGCAAAGTAGCGCACTCGCCATGAGCCTCCCTCCGGATGGAGGAACGCGACCTCGGAGTAGCCGACATCCCGCGCCAAGGCTTGCATGGTCGATTCGGAAAGCGCCCTGCTGCATATGGCCACGCCGGCCGGGTTGCCACCTTTGCCACCTGATGAGAACGCCGCTGCACGATAGAGCTTCATGGCCTGAGTCCGGTAATTCGCGGAATGTTGCCCGCGGATCGCAGCTCAGCGCTGAAACCTTGTCCTCCTGCTGGTTGGGATGTTCGTTGCACAGGCTGCGCCACGAAGTCAGCATGGGATGAAATGCAACAGCGACAAACGTCGCCGGATTTGTACAAAACCGCGGAGAACACTGCCGAGATTCAGCGCCAGGACACACAGACGTCATGAGCGAAGTTGCATCGTTGCTTGCCATCGGCGTCGCCCTGCTCATCGGAGCCGCCAGCCCAGGACCCAGTTTCATCATGGTCGTGCAGTCAGCAGCGTCGTGTGGCCGGCGTGCCGGCTTGCAAGCGGCGCTGGGCATGGGACTGGGTGGCCTGATCTTCGCGGTCGTCGCTCTGCTCGGGCTGAGTACAACACTCGTCGCAGCGCCAAAGGTCTTCGCCGCGTTGAAGCTGGCAGGAGCGGCCTACCTCGGCTATCTCGCGATCCGGCTTTGGCGAGGCGCCAATCAGCCGCTGGAGGTTCAAAACATCTTGTCGACCGGACGCTCGACTGCGTCGCCGCGACACTTTTTGCTTGGCTTCTTCACCCAGATCAGCAACCCCAAGACCGCCATCGTCTACGCCAGCGTCTTTGCGACGCTGCTTCCCCCCTCGCCAGACATCGAGTTCCACCTTCTGGTGGCCATACTAGTCTTTACCATCGAGGCAGGCTGGTACGCGACAGTCGCATTGATTCTCTCGTCTGACGGCGCTCAGGCTGTCTATGTGCGCTGCAAATTGTGGATTGACAGGCTGTCTGGAGTCACGATGGGCTTATTGGCGGCGAGGCTGGCAGGGTCGGTGATCGGGAACGACCGATGAAGACTGAATGCGGCCGCTCGGCTCCAGCGTGCGGGATGACCGGTCGTGCCGCTTGCGGATACTCCGGAAGACTGACCGCTGCGCACGCGGCCGACGGCTGATGTCGACGAACAACTGGCGTTTAGTCCTGCCTGCATTCAAGGCCTCGGCAGCATGAACCGCTTGCCCCAAGCCACCTCATCGCGCGGTGCAGGCCGCAAGCGGGCAAGTCAGTAAACCTGCCAGTGGCCGCGCTGAGGTCCGACTCCGGTCCAGTTCACCGACTTTCGTCGGCGCCGTCGCGTGGCGTCGGAGCGGTACGAGCGTGGGGCTGCACCGTGGTTATCGCCGCGAGATCGGTACACTGCCCCCACTGGAACAAAACTCGCGCGTCTTGCATGTACAAGGGAACCGACACACCCATCGAGCCGGCCCCGCACTCCGAATCCGAAGTTGCCCACCGGTTGCTGCTCGATCGAGGTGACATCCCCGTCGTCGACCTCGCGAAGATCGGACTGCGGGAGGGACAGAGCTCACTTCCGATCTACCGCGTCCACCGCTGGTTCGCGCGTCGCCTGGGATCGCAGTTTCGAGCACTGTTGACTGCTGCGGCGCTGCCGGCAACAGCTTCCACCGATGACTTTTGGGCGCTGTTTGAAGGTGCGCCGGACCTCTCCGGCAAGACGATCCTGGATCCGTTCACTGGGGGGGGCACCTCGCTAGTGGAAGCAGCCCGAGTCGGAGCCGACGTCGTAGGGTACGAAATCGACCCAATTGCGTCAATGATCACAAGCTTCGAACTAAATGCCAGGAATCTCCAGCCTTCCCGGCACTCCTACCAGCAGCTGGTGGAGGACCTATCCGCGTTCTTCGCCGCATATCACACCACGACGGTCAATGGCACACAGAGCTCGGTCCTGTACCACTTCTGGGTCGAGTTGTTCCAGTGCGCGGCGTGCGGCGTTTCGTTCGATTTGCATCCGACCTTCCAGCTCGCGAAGGACGCGGTGCGCGGAATACAGTGGGTTCACTGTTCCTCGTGCGATCGTGTCCACGAAGTTCCGGCGTCGCGCCAGGTAGTCTCCTGCGCGTGCGGGGTCAAGACCCGAATCAACGACGGTAACTACTTGCGCGGCGCCTGTGTCTGCCCGAAGTGCGGCCACAGCGAGCCACACTCGGTCTCCGGCCGAGCGGCGCCGCGCTACCGACTCTTCGCACAGGAGTACTTTGCGGGATCCGGATCCGACCGCCACCGAGCATTCAAGGCGGCCGACGATGAGGACCGGGCACGCTTCAAGCTGGCCGCCGACGCACTCGCCCGGTTCGAGCGTGAATTCGGCCTCGTCGGGCCTGAGCGACTCATTCCCACCATTGGTCGCAGCGACTCGCGGCCGATGATCAACGGAATCGTCAACTATCGGCAGCTCTTCAACGACAGGCAGCGCCTGCATCTCGGCGTCCTGGCCAAGCGAATCGCCGCCGAGAAGGACACCGACCTAAAGAAGGTGCTCGAACTAGCCTTCAGCGAGCACCTGACAACGAACTCAATGTACACGAGCTATGCCGCCGGGTACCGTCGAACGAGCGCGATGTTTGCCATGCACGGCTTTCGGCACATCGTCCGCCCAGTCGAGGTCAACCCGTGGCTCGCTGGCAAAGGGCGAGGGACGTTTCCAAACGTGGCGTCCAAGGTGCTGCGAGCGTTGGACTACGCCCGCGCGCCTCACTTCTACGTTCGCGGCGGTCTCAGCGAGCCGGAGCCACTGCAGCCGAAGCGACGGTGCACAAGCCGCATCTACAACAAGTCCTCCGAGTCGATGTCTGAGGTGGAGGCTCACACCATCGACTTGGTACTTACGGACCCACCGTACTTCGACAACGTCAGCTATTCCGAACTGTCCGACTTCTACCTCGCGTGGGCGCAATACCTGGGCTCTGCGCCGGCCGGATATAGGAGAGCTTCGCGCAGCGCTCCGATGAGGGAGTCGCTCGCCGTAGTGAGCGGCGACGAGGTGTCGCGATGCAAGTTTGCTGATCAACTGACCCGGATCCTCCGCGAGGTGCACCGGGTGCTGAAGATCGACGGCCGATTGGTGTTCACTTACCATCACACCTCGTCAGAGGCTTGGCTGCTGCTTACCCAGGCCATCATTGCCTCCGGATTCACAGTCGTGAGAACGTTTCCGATGCGCGGTGAAGGACAAGGCGGGCTGCATAGCTACGAAGGTACGCTCCGCTGGGACGCGGTCTTGGTCCTGCAGCCCGTCAAGACGCCCCGAGGGTCGACTGCGGTAAGCGCAAGAGCCGTGGAGCAGGCGACCGAATCGATGGCTTCATGGTGGGAAGACCTAAGTAGGCACGAGGCAGTGGGTTTCCGGGTTCCTGATGCGCGAAACTTCTTGCGCGCGCTGCTCTGTGCTAATGCGACGACTGCTCTTGTCGACAGCCGAGGTTCGAGAAGAATGGAACTCTCGGAGGCGCTCGACATGGCAGGGAAATGGGAGCCTCCGAATGGGAATACTCAACAAGAGCGTGGTCGCGCTCACGTTCAAGTTCGACTGCGACCGATTCCTCCGATATCGGCTGGCCACGAAGGCGGAGCAAAGGGGAAGGCCCGCGGTTCCAAACGCCAATGAGGAGCGGGGTAGTCGCCCCGGCATCCAACTGGTTACCGCTCAAGGCCGCGTCTGGGAGGCTCAGTGCTTCGACGACATCTGCGAAGTCGCGAAAGGTCGAGTGGCGGCCTCCAAGAGCAGAGACGTCGACGAAGAACTCCGGATCGCCACCTTCCAGCCGATCAAGGCGCTTGACGCTCTGCTGAAGAAGTCGGCTCCGCCAGAGTTCATCGTCGAGGCCGAATTCCAGGTGCCGGGCTCACTAAGTCCGTCGCTGAAAGCTGCGGTCGACTCGCGCAAATTAGAGGAGGCCAGCGCTAGGCCGGACCTGCTGTGGGTGCGTCCCTATGACGCCCAGGTGCCACTCATCAATCCGACCAAGAAGCCAAGAACTGTCCTGCATGTCATCGACGTCAAGCTAGCCGCAGAGCCGGCGCTTCGGCACTTTGTCGAGGTTACTTTTTACGCCTTCGGCCTTCAGACCTGGCTGGAGGAGCAAGGGCTGGACGATCAGTACGGCGTGTCCGCGGAAGGCCGCGTCTGGCCGGGGACCCACACGGCCGGAGCCTTCAAGGAGCTGGTCCAGCGGCACAAGGCGAGCGGACTCGCAGACCCCGTCGCGAAAGCCTTACTCGAAACGACGAAGGCGGTACCCTACGAGGTGTATCGCCCTCGCCTCCGGCAGTTCCTCGAGGAACGTCTGCCACGTGTTCTCGCTTACAAGCCGTTGGAGGCCCCTTGGCACGTCTCTGGCAATTGCCAGCTGTGCGACTTCCTCCACCACTGCCGAGAGGAGGCAGTCCGGCCTGACGTGGACCACCTGTCGCAGATGCCGGACCTGACTGCCGGCCAAGCCCAGGTGCTGCGGGAAGCGGGCATCGCAAAGTTCAGCGAGCTATCCACCGAGCTCCGTGCGAATGGGCCGAAGTGGCAAGCCGCGAAGAGCCAGAGTCAGCGGCTGAAGTCGCTTGAGCGGGCCTTCGTGGCGCGTGCAGAGGCCGTCGCCACCTGCAAGGCGATTCCTGTGGCAGGACGCAAGGCGGCGGCTATGCCCTCCTTCGCGCACATGAGCATCTTCCTGACAGCGCATTTCGATCCCGGAACCGGCATCACGTTCGCGCTCGGTCTGCGCAAGGTGTACTTCAGGACCAAGGGAGCGAAGCCGGAGGTCGAGGACTTGACGCTTCTGATCGACTCGGCCGGCGACGGCATGAGTTCCAGAAGCGAGAGGCTGCGCCTCATCGAGCTTTGCAGGCGCCTGCAGTCCTGGCTGACGGAACTGGACAACACGAACAAGCTGTTCGACGAGGACTTCCAGAAACATACGGTCCAGTTCTACGTCTGGGACCAACTCGAAGCGCGCCACGTAGCAAGGATTCTAGCTAGGCACATCGAAGACGAGGCCGTCGCGGAGATCGCTGTCTTCCTGATCCGCGTGTTCCCTCTCGAAGGAGATCTGGCCGCACCTGAGGACTTCAGGACGCAGCCCGTCACGATCGTCAAGAGGATCGTGCAGAGTCTTGTCGGCCTGCCCGTTCGCTTTGGATACACGCTATGGGACGCGAAGCACTGGCTCGCGCCGTTCATCAACGAAGAAGGCAAGCACATCATGGTGCGCCCACCGTATGGTTTCCGCACGGAACTGAGCGACCAGATCCCCTTCGAGCGCGCCTACGAGTTGTGGCAGGACAAGATCCTGCTGCGCAAAAACAGTCTGGTCGACGGGTTCAACAAGGGAGAGCCGTTCAGTCGCGGCGAGCTGAGTGATCTTCTCCGCAAAGTGACCAGCATGCACCTCAGTGCGGTCCACGACGTCGTTGTTGGCCTGCAGAAGGACTATCGGAAGCAGTTGCTTCTGCGAAAGGAACCCTTCAGCCTCAAGCCACCCAAAGAGTTCAACCTGCCGACTGCTTCGGCGCAGATGATCGTGTTCTCGCAGCTCAATGCGATCGCGGACGATCTGGAGAACATGCACGTTCTTGCGCTCCCGATCGAGGAGCGCGAAGCGAACTTCCACTCGATTCGCGGCATCACGGTCGCCGACGGCGTACCCTGCATTGAGGAGGTCATGGCTGCTGTGTCAGCAGACCCGCGGTACGCGCCGGAGCTGAGAAAGGGGACCAAGCAGGCCCTGCCGTTCACATTCTCGGACGACTCACGGGATACGCGGATCCGCGAAGGCGACTTCACCGTCATCCTGCGAAACGAGACCATGGAGGGCTCGATCGACGCGAAGTGGTACCACGCCGCGGGGCACAAGAACCTCGGAGAGGCGCTTTCGGCAGGAATCTCAGTCCCTGAACGGCTTCAGTACGCGCCGCTCCGCAACCTATTGGAAGTCACCGTCGCGCGGCTCGACACCTTGCACACGCCGCCCCTTCTGGTCCTCCTGTTCGACCCGACGAAGGAAAAGCTGCTTAGGGACGCCGGTCTCCGATCGCTCGATCACGCCTGCGTCCTCGATCCGGTTGCTAAGGATTTCAGTACCGAGTTGCTGGAGCGAGCCGTTCGGCGCGTGGGAGGCAAGAAGCCAGCGAAGGTGCGCCAATGAGCACGAAGCAGTTGGAACCCGCGTACACCTTCTTCTACGCGCCCACCAAGTTAGCCGCACCCCAGCGGCGCGATGCCGCCGACGCGCTGGCGAAGGTGAAGGCCTACGCACCCGACCCGCCGAACGAGCGGCAAGCCGACGCCATTGCCCACTCGTTCAGCGATCGACTGTCCATGCTCTGGGGGCCGCCCGGCACCGGCAAGACGGCAACCCTCGGCGTTCTCGCGCTGTCATGGCTGGAGGATGCGATCGCACGCGGAACAGGTCTGCGAATCGGCATCGGCGCTTCTAACTACAACGCGATCGACAACGTCCTCAGAACATGCGCCGAGCTGCTCGAGACGCGTCGCTGCGCCAATGGAGCGATGCATGCCAGAGTCCTCCGCATTCGATCCAGTTCCAGCGAACCGCGGGACATCGAGGGGGTCGAGGACATCGATCGATGGAAGGAACGCGGTTGGCTTCCAGGACTCCTTGCCGCCGCGGACGACCTCTTGGTGGTGGGAGGAACCCACCAACAGCTCCTGAAGCTCACGACCGGTAAGGACACCCCTGCTTCGCAGATCGGAGCGCCTTGGTTCGACCTGCTGATCATCGACGAGGCGTCCCAGGTGGCGTCGGCCGCTGCGTTGGCCTACATGTGCTTGCTCAGGCCCGACGCACACGTCGTCGTCTGCGGCGACGATCGGCAACTCGGCCCGGTCTACCAGTACAAGGTCGAGGACTCGCGTTCGGGTCTGCTCGACTGCATTTTTTCTTACTACCGGCTCGCCCATCAGATCAAGCCTGTCAACCTGGCGAAGAACTACCGGTCGAACGAGGCGATCTCCGGCTGGCCGTCGCGCCGATTTTACGAGGACGACTATGAGTCGCATCACAAGATGCGCCGCTTGGACGTCAAACCCTTGCCTGCAAGCCAGCCCGAGTCGTGGCCTGCGATGCCGCCTTGGTCGCCGCACTGGCAAGAGTTGCTCGACCCTGAAAAGCCTGTCCTAGTGGTCTGCTACGACGACAACACGAGCACCGTGTCCAACCTATTCGAGGCGCAGGTTGCCGCGGCCTTGGTACATGAATACAGCGCGATGCTGAGTGCCGTAAATGGGGGCAGCGTGCCACAAGACTTCTGGCAAGAGCGGGTCGGTTTGGTCACACCGCACCGGGCGCAGATCGCGACGATTCGCAACCTTCTTGGGTCGACGCTGGACGTGGCCGTGCTCGACTCGTCCTTTATTGACACCGTCGACCGGTTCCAAGGCCAGGAGCGCGACCTCATCGTCGCCAGCTACACGGTTTCGGACCCGGACTTCATTGCGTCCGAGGAGGAGTTCATCCTCGATCCGCGGCGTTTCAACGTGACGCTCACGCGTGCGCGCATGAAGTTCGTCATGCTCATCAGCAAGTCATTGCTGTCTCATCTGCCCGCGGACGACACTATCGCCCGCGGCGCAGCGCACCTGCAGCTCTTCCCAGATGGCTACTGCTCGCCTGCTGGCTCGGTCGACCTGCCCTACATCGACGCGACCGGCACAACCAGGACGCGGCGCTGCCAGCTTTACGCTCGCGCGCTGGCAGTGCCCTCACCTACCACTCTCTGACCGCGAGACGGCGTGTCGGATCGACAGAGATTGGGGTAGCGACTCGCGTCGCTTCCAGCCGCCGGCCTGTTGCGAATCTCGTGACCGACCCGGGTCCTAGGTCACGGGCAGGGGAAGCCGAATGTCGACTTACAGGCCAGGCGCCACGCCGTCGGCACGTTCGAAAGGTAGGCCAGCTCTTGGTAAAGAGCCTTCGCCGCGTCGCGCGTTACATGCCCAGCCGAGACGAAATGGGCGAGCATCTCGTACCCATGCATCACCTCGCTCGTGGCCAGCATCCGTATAGCTAGGTGAAGTCCTTTGTCGTCGGTCACAACTGCTGCCTTCCTGCCAGCCTCGACAAGTGCTGCGGCGTAGCCCGCCAGAAGGCAGTCGGCGGGAGACGGTACCGAACACTGCGCATCGCGAAACTTCTTGGAGTTCGCCCGGCAGTACTGAAGGATGCCGTCCGTCGAGGCCCTGACCTCCATCAGGTTCACCGACTTCCAGTCAAAGACGTTCGCGCTCCGGTTATCCGCGTAGGACGGCTCGCTGAACCAGTAGTACGTCACCCCGAGCGACGGCTTGTCCTCGAACTCCCGCTGAAGCTCGGCGGCGCCCTGGGCCGTCCACGGCGGCGGGCCGAAGGTCCGTCCGAACATCGGGTGCAGGCATCGTGCGAGGTTGAGGTAGGCGGAGGTATCGACGAGGGCGACGTTCAATGCTCGGCCCCCTTCGTCAGGGCGCTGTACAGCGCTAGCGAGTCACGCAAGGTCGCATGCATGCACCGGCGGATGTAGGTAGGGCCGCCCTCTCTCGTCCTGACGTACTGTGCCAGGGCATTGAAGAACTCGCCTCCGAACTGCCGGGCCGCGACGTCGATGTACTGGTGCACGTTCGGTGTCTGGCCCTCGAAGAGTTCGTCCCGAACCTTGGGAAGAGTCTTGTCGAGGCGCCGCCGCGCGGCGTGGACGGCTGTGGAGTCGATCTTTAGCGGGGGCACCTTCCGATCTTCCGCGAGACGGTTGCACTGCGAGTACACCGTGAAGAGCGATACCTCCCACTTCCGCGCCCAGTCAGCCATGGTGTTCAGCGCGATCGCAGCGCTATTGGCTCCCACCGCTTCCCGGTAGGCCTCGGCAGCGACATCGCGTGGGAACAGCAGTGCCCCGGCGAACAGATCCGCAAAGTCCTCACCGTCCTCCGAGCCCACCAAGTCTGGCGTCAGGACATGGGCCATCTCGTGCGCCAGCCAGAACTTGAAGTCCAGCCGTTCACTGTCGAGATTGATGAAGACGAAGGTGTGATTCGTCCGCGGCAGGTGGATGTGCAGGGCATTGCCGTGGTTCTCGCGCTCTCCCCAGAACACCGGGACAACGACCGACTGCCAGTCGGTGAACCACTTCATCAACGAGCGCCAGCTCACCGGCTGGCCGGGTTCAGTGTCCAGCCGCGACCTCTGCTCGGCTGCGGCCAATTCAGCACAGCGGTACGTGGGGCTCGCGTTAGCGACGCTTGGAGGTCGGAACGTGCGAGGCGGGAGCAGATCCACCAGAGCGTCGAGCGCGTACGCTTGGTCGAGCGCTTCGTCTTCGTTGAACTCGGTCGTCTTCTGCTGGCCCTTGCGTCGATATGCCACCAGAGGGGCCGGCTCCTCCGTGACGAGAAGTTCGGCGACGGTTAGCCCAACGGCGCGAGCCATTTTCAGCAAGGTCGCCGGCTTGGGCTCCGTCGTTCCGGAAAGCCACTGACTCACCGCCGCGTCCGTGACCTCGAGCTTCGCTGCCAACTCGTTCTGCTGCATGCCCTTCAGTTGCAGGGCGCGACGCAGTGCATCGACGTTGAGGTGGTCGGACAAGGGACTTAAGTGAAGTTAAGTCCAGGAGTATACGTTCTGCAGGGGTCGTCGCGCTGGTGCTTTGCCGGGGCCACGCAGGCGCGGGGCAAACTGCCTTCTGGTGCCCGCTCCACTGTCTCAGGAAGTACCGCATTCGTCGCCATCGCGTCTGGCCACGTGGACCCGGGGCGGATGTTCTGGATAGCGGGGGCGCCTCCAGCGTCCGCTTCGGCTCAGAATGCGTGAGCTCGCGTGCCCCTGGCTAACTACTGCTTCCGCTGCAAAGCCCTCACCGCAATTGGAGGCCGCGGACACGCGCTGGCGGGCCGCTTGCTGCCGAGCGTCCAAAAGCAATGCGGCGAACTCGATTGGCCCAGTAAATGCTGAGCTAGGCACGGTGCTTCACAATGAACGCACACGTGAACTTTTCGCCAGCTCTTGAAAGCAAGGTCACCAGTGCGCCGATCGTGAAGTCAGCGGACCTCCTGTTGGCATGTGATTCAAAGCACCGTCACTACCGCATGTTCGATGTCGGCTGAAGTGACCACCAGCGGTGTGCTTCGCCGTGAAATCGCTCTGTTGAGCGCTCCCTGCGCAACCGCCTCCGCGTTTGCGATGCTCTCGCCCTTCAGCGTTTGGGCCACCGCTGCGACCGTGAGGCCGCCTGCGAGGCGGACCTTGCGGCTCGCGAACCAGGTTTCCAGGTAGAGGCTCAGGCTCTTCGCGCTCGGTCGGTCAAACGGCACCTTCTCCGTGAACCGTCCACCACGCAGCAGCGCCGGGTCGATCTGCTCAGGGTTGTTCGTCGCGGCGATCCACACGACGTCTTTCACGCGGTCCCCTACCCCGTCCATGAGGGTGAGCAGCTTGTTGGTCCCCTCGGTGTGGGGCGAAAGGTCACGGCTCCTGAGCAACTCGTCGGCCTCGTCCACGAAGATGACACAGGGGCGCAGTTCGTTCGCCTGGTCGTGGAGTTTTTGCAGCTCCGCGGGAGTGCGCGCCAGGTCAGCTCCCGTGGCCGTGAGGAACGCCCAGTCGATCGATTTGGCCAGGGCTTTGGCCGTGGCCGTCTTGCCGGTTCCCGGCGGACCATAGAAGAGCACACCGGCTGGCAGGGTGCCGCCGTGGGCCTCGGTGTGCTGCGGATCGGCCATACGGCCGGCGATGAGACCGAGCGATTCACGGGTGACGGGTGACAGTACCAGCTCGTCAAGTGTCTTGACGTTCTCCAGCAATACGCCCTTTCGACCTTGCAGCGCGCGGAGTGCGCCCATGAAGTCTTCGTAGCCAGGTGTCACCCGGCCCGCGCGATGCAGGTAAGGTCCGAGCTCCTCGGTGACGGCCAGGATGCGCTTGGCCGAATAGCCGTTCCAACGGCGGGCAACCGATTCGATCACCACCGGATCCACGCTGGCTTTCGGCAGATGGGTTTCGAGGCCGAGCTTGAGCAGACCTACCCGCGCCTCGGCATCGGGCGGCGTGATCTCCACCTTGAAGTCGAACCGGCCTTCGCGGACGCCAGCCGCATCAAGGCGATCCATGTGATTGGTGGCGGCCACCAGGATGACCCGCTCCTTGCGAATGTCCACCATCAGGGTGAGCAGCGCGTTGACCACGTCGCGGTCTTCCTTGACGCCGTTGCCAGCCTCACCGTCGCGCGAACTCAGGAAGCTGTCTGCCTCGTCGATGAAAAGCACGCATGGCTGTTGACGGCGCGCCTGGGCGAAGGCCGCGTTGATGCGGGCAGTCTTCTCGCCCACCCAGGGGCTTGCCACATCGCCGTAGGTCAGTTGCAGCAGGGGCAGCTTGAGCTCGCCGGCCAGCGCTTCCACGAACATGGTTTTGCCGTTGCCAGGTTTGCCGGACAACAGGATGCCGTTTCGCTCGGTGCGCGCCCCTCCCCGCTTTGCAATCACCGCTTGCGCGGCCTCCTTCAGCCGAGCCTTCGTGTCAGCGTTGCCATGAATGTCCTTGAAGCTGATTTTCGGCATGACCGCTCTGGCCACGCTCGGCGGACCGTCCTCACGCCGCTGCGCCCGTGCACCGGCACGAGTTCGGGCTTGGCGACATATGCCGTTGGTCAGCGGCCCGGCTCGCGCGAGCAAGGTGAGAATCGTGAGGTACAGCACATACCCAGTCAGGTACATCATGGTCGCGTCGAAGCGTTCGTAGACAAGCCAGAGGATTGCCATCACGCCCGCGCCCCAGAGGGCGTGCCTGAAGGCGCTGTGCTCCATCCAGAACGACTCGTTGTTGCTCCAACTGCCCAGCACCCAACGACCCAGCACACGCCAGAACAATGCAATGGTGCCGATGATCACGATGAGCATCGGAATCATGAACTCTCCGTTGACCGCGCGGTGATCGAGCTGGGGGCCTCCTTCGAAGACGATGGAAACCAGCATCTTCAGCAGCCAGAAGAATTGAAGAATGGCGGTCAGCTGGGCCGTGCGCAGCGACGCCTGGTATTCGATCGCGTAGATGAACTCTTTGAACATGGGGAGGTACGTGAATGGTCTTGTGACCAACGTACCGGAGAACCCCACGTCGTCAAGGGCACCGCGTTCACCTCTTTCACACGGGGATAATCACCAAAGATTCCAGGGATTGCTCGCGGTCTTCACGTACGGATGCGGGCCTCTGGCGAACGGGGCACTCACCAAGGCGATTGACGTGCGCGTCTACTCGTCGACTGCGAACCGATTTACTCCAGTTCACCTCCGCAGAAACACCTCGACGGCCTCCCCTTGCGGCTGCTGACCGAGACACGGAATCAATTGGATCGGTACGGTAGCCATCGCTCGCACGACATCATCAACGCGATTGAGATCCGCAGCCGTCCACCCACACCGCAGGCGCACGGCCAACTGCATCGTCTCCCCGTTGCGCAGGGGCAGCCCTTGCGCAGCAGCTCCCGTGATCCAGATCTGCTCGGCACCCCCGTTCAGCAGCCTCAGCAACAACTCGGGCTTGCCCTCGATCTGCTCCACCCACTGCTCAACCCGTGCGCGCTGCGTCGTGCTCATCTTGGCCGGCGAACCCAGGTAGGCAGAGGAAATGTCGCGCCGCCAGTGGCCCAGCGCCTCCGACACCTGCTGGTAGGCAGCATTTACCTGCATCTTGTTCTTCTTGTACCAGTCCGCGACTGCGCCGTTCTCGCTCGGCGGGCGGTGCCCCGTCAGGTCGAAGAACATGTCCCCTGCGAATTCATGCCGCAGTCCGTGGCAGACCACCCCACGCCTTTCCAGCGTCACGCCCAAGTCCGCCATCACGTTGTACAGCCGACTTCTCGCCTGCTTGAGAGTCATCTTCGGATACCCCATCTCCAGGCCTCGTGATTTTTCGGCCCACTGGCGGCACCTATCCAGTACGTCACGCTGGTACGCCGCCTTCTGCTCATCCTTCAGATAGGGCACCTTGCGCCAGCGCCCACCCTTTGTCTCGCGGTGAACCAGCAGACCGTCCGGGGTGTCCGACGCGTGCGGACGAAGGCCCAGTGCCTCTGACACCCGCAGACCCCACGCAAGCATCAATTCCAATAGCAGTGCCTCATGCGGATGGGTCTCGCGGACCTCCTCGATCACCTCGCGCGGCAACACCCCCTTGGGCGTCCACGCCTTGCTGTCCAGCGCAACCTGCTGGCGCGTCACCATCTGCTGCGTGACACCCGATGCAGCCAGCGCCTCGTAAAGCGCGTCGCGCTTCGGAACCACATCCTGGCGACCCACCAGCGTGAAAAACTTCCGCAGCGCACTCAGCTTGTTCGCCACCGTCCCCGCCGTCTGCCCTCGCTCGTTGGTCCAGTACGCCGCAAGGGCCACGACTTGACGCCTGTTCAGTTGATCCAGCCTTTGCACTCTCATGTTGATGGCCTTCAGGTCGGCGATTGCACCCCGCAGCATGTCTCCATGGTTCGTTCGCGTCTTGGCCGAAACCTCCCTGGCGCGGCCGATCAATGACGGCAAGGGCGCTTCCTCAAGGAACGCCGCCATCTGGCGGCCCGGATCGTTAGGATGCCGGCGGATCGCCTCAGCCAAGGCCGCACGCCCGCTCCCGATCACCGACTTGCGCGGACCGCGCTTTGGCAATGGCCCCCGCGCCATCGCGTTGCCCGCTGTCTTCACCTGACCAACTCCAATCTGCCTGTCCATAGAACTCCTCTCGGATGCGGCTTTCTCTTCCAGGGATCGCCACTAAAGCCCCTATCCCCTGCGGGCGTCTCGCGCACCCACACCGGATAGCGGTCTCAGCCAATTCCCAGTGCTATCTCGCCAGCTCACGCCAGCACCCTCTCAGCTACCTCTCGCCCAGTACAAGGCCCTGCGCGCGGCCATCAAGTCTTCATATCCCGGTTCGTTAGCAAGCTTTCCTGTCGGCACAGCGGGAAACTGTGTGACCCCCATCCTTGAGGGATGGGCACCCCGGAGACGCAATCGATCGCCGGGGGGGTTACTGTCTGGGTCTCAGACAGAGCCAAATGGGGTGGGTGGCCAGGCCGAGGCAGTTCGTCACCGCCCAAGTTCACCTACTTCTCCGCATGACTTCTATGCGGCGTCTCCTTCTCCGTTGTGTCCACCCTTTCCTATTTCATGCCGCTGGGGCTCCCGGCTCAGGCGCCGGGTGGGAGGGAATTCGTGATGGCGCACCACACAAGGGCCGCATCAAGGAGAACGAGAAACGTAGGTTCGCTTTTTCGCTTACGCGACCACACGTGCTCCGTAGCTGAGGAGGAGCATTGGCTGGTGGCCCCCAGAGGGAGCCGGTTTGAGCTTGCTGCGGGCAACTCCTCGTGCGAGGGCTACCGCTTCCGAGCCGCATCGCGGGCTCAGCTGCTAGGTCTATCTCCGACCTGTTAGTGCGACCCTCACAAAGAGAGCCGACTTGGCTACGACGTCCACTTTGGGAAGCCGGCTTGTTGCTTTGCGACTCTCACATGGAGCGCCGTTCTGCGTTACGCCCTCTGGGGGCAGGGCATCACCGGGTTACCGGATGCCAGAGCACATCAAGTGCAGTACGCGCATTCTCGGAGGTCGTTTGTCGGTTGTCACTCGACCTGGCTCACCATGTTGACAACTGCTTTGCGCTTTGACCCGCTGGGTTGGTTGTCCACAGACTAGAAAAGATTTTCAAAGCCCATCTCAGGTGTTTGCTTCTGCTGTTTTTTGCTTGTCACAGCTAGCCTTGTATATCACTCAGGCTCTACCCATGGACTACGCGGAACACGAAACGCGTGCGGCTTTGCCCCTGTGGATATTGCTCGCGCCCGAGTTTCGGTGAGAGCAATGCCGCTCCCGTTTGCACTGTGCCGCGAGCCTGGTCTGCTGGCCGGTTCTGCCGCAGGTCGGTCCGGAGACAAGGCACTTGGGCCTCTCATCCGTCGATGCCTCGAGTGCTGCTTTTGCGGGCTGCACGTGCGCGCAGTTCGCTGCCGCGGCCCGATTCAAAGCCCCAGGGACCATTTTTCGCCCATCTGGTGCCGCTTCGCGCAATGCGCGAAGTGCTTGAGACCAAATTTGGCCCATCTGCCGCTTTTTCACGCAGCGTGCGGAGGTTCTAGGGACCATTTTTAGCCCACTGAAGCGTTGCTCGTTCGCACGCCTCGCGCGCCAGGGACCATTTTTTGCCCACTTGCTGCTTAGTTGAGCAGCGCATGACGACGCTAGGGACCATTTTTGGCCCGTTCTGGAAGTGGAGAGCCAGGTCGGTTGAAGGAATGTGAGCGGGGCTAAAGAATCGGCGCCAGCACATCCCGTGCGCATCCTCAACGCAGAGAGTCCCATATGAAACGCGATCTTCCCGCTGCCCTCGCGCAGTCCCACAACACCGTGACAGTCTCAAGTCGCGCCATTGACGTCGGTTACGCAAACACCAAGTTCACCGTTGGCCGCAAGAAGGTGAACGGCGAGACCGTGATCGTGGCTGACCTGTTCCCCTCGATCACGGCTGTGCTACCCAAGGGGCGACCTTTTGAGCGCAAGGCCGGTACTCGCGCCTCGGATGGGTGCCTGACTGAGATCGACGGCGTGCTGCACTTTGCCGGTCGCGGCGTTCCGATGCACCTGAAGGGCTCGCAGCCACGCCACGTCCTTCCCAATTACTGCATGACGCCCGCATACATGGCCCTCATGCACGGTGCCATGCACTACATGCTGGAAGACGTTGGCAACCCTCGGGAGCTGGTGATCGAGCATCTTGGGCTGGGCCTGCCGCTCAACACCCACTACGAATACAAGGAGAAGCTGCGCCAGTCGGCTATCGGCACCCACGTTCTTGGCGGCCCTGAAGACCCGCTGGGTGTGCGCACCGTGCGCGTGCTCGACGCGGACGTGATGGTGCAGCCCCTGGGGGCACTGATGAATTACGGCATGGCAAACAAGGGGGCCGGGCTGCGCGGCTGGAGCCTGGTAGTCGACGTAGGCGGCGGCACTATCGACTACCTCGTCTCGCTTGAGCGCGAGCCGAACCACACTCGGTCTGGCGCACACCCTGAGTCGATGCTTCAGTGCGCATACGCGGTTGCCCAGCAGATCAACCCCTCGTACCAGAACAATTTCACGGTGATCGAGGCAATCGATGCCGCGATCCGAACGCGCAGCGCAACGGTTCGCATCGCTGGCGTGGACCTGGAGATGGCCGACTACAAGGGCACTGTCGACGAAGTTCTGCGCAGGGGCTACGACGCGATGCTCAGCGATGTGGGAGATCTGTCCGACTTCGACACGATCCTGGTGTGCGGAGGCGGTGGTTCGGTCTTCTATGACTTCCTCTGCGAAGTAGCGCCGGAGCTCAAGCGCCGCCTCAAGTGCGACCCCGGGTCGGCTTTCTCGAACGTGCGCGGCTTTCAGCTGGCGTCCGAGTTCGTGAGCGTCCAGGGCATGACGAAATGACTGATCAGGGCGTTTCGATGGCTGGGGAGGACGAGGAGGCCGGTCTTAGGCTTCGGCTCTCCCTTCAGCCGGATCACTCTGGCCTATACGAGCATCTTCTGGCGGTGCCTGTGCGCCGACGCGTGAAGGTAGCTCGCGATCTGATGCTGTTAGGGGTCAAGTTGGAACGAATGCTCCAGGTCGGGCTTATTCCGGACTCGAGCATGGGCACGTCGGAACCCGTCATGTCAACGGATGCTATGAAACCTCACAAATTCCCAAAGCGGCGCCGCGAGGTTATCGCTGAGCCAGCGCCGGCTGCGGCTGTCGATACGGAACTCATGGCGTCTTTGTTTGGCCCTGCGCTCGCCAGGCTCCGCTCTTAGGCAACTGGGGGGCGTAGCCCGGTGGGCTGTATCTCCGTGAAGGGCTGGCTTTGCTGGCCCTTCTGATTTTTGGTCCGAGTGTCTCTTGACTAAATCCGCTTGCGTGCGACTTTGGTATCCACCCCCTGAACCAAGGAACAGCAATGCCACACAAGACCGACCTCGACCTGACGACTACGGTTTGTTTCCGCCAGCACTACACCCCGGAGCCGCACTGGCTCCTCAGGTCGGCCTTCGGCCGCGACCTACTGAAAATGCGACTGCGCCAGCTCGAACCGCAGATGTTTGTGCCGGAGTGGAGATACGCCGCGCACCTGGACCCGGAACTGGAGCGCATGGTGGACGATCTTGGCCTGCGGGATACGGCCAAGCCCAGAACGATGTGGGAAACGCTCAAGTTCATGAAGCTGGCTTCGCGCTCGATGCTCGCCTTGAGCCGTGGGGAGCCTCTGCCTCAATGGTCCTTCACCTAAACCCGCCTCCTTGCCAGGGTCAATTTCATGCGGATGGGAAGCGCACCGCGAAATCGCGTGGAAATCCTCACGGCAATACGAGGAGCACGCCTTTCGTGCGCTCGGCACCGCTCAGTCATTCAGACCAAACATGCGATCAGTTTGGTCAACGTAGTGCTTGTTCGCGATTCGAAGCGCGACGCTCGATCGCGCCAAACGCCGATTCAGCACGATGCCGATCGCGATGCCAAAGAGCATGAAGAGCTTGAGGTAGTCCGCCGCAGACATGAGATCTTTCGAGGTTGAGGTCCACTGTCGCACTGAGGTCATTCATTCTATTTGGACGGCGCCCTTCAATGAGTTTCAGTCTCCGCAAGGCGCGCATCTAGCTAGCCCAGCTTCGCAGCAAGGTCCTCGGCACGTGGGTGGTAGTACCGAGCGACCATCTTGGCGGTCTTCTGCCCCGTGACCTTCATCAGTTCGTGCATTTGCAAGCGCTCGGCCAAGCGCGAGACCGCTTCGTGCCGAAGGTCATGCCAATGCAGATCCAGGAACCGAATCTCCACACGCTCGACTTCTGCGAGCAGCTTCAGCGTCATGTCCAGCGGGGCCCGCTTCTTGTAGACCAAGGCCCGAATCTCTCGTGCCGCATCGATCCCCTGTTCTTCGAGCTTCCTGGAGAGAACGCCATGAACGTGCTCGCGCCGGCATCGGGCGATCAGGCGATCCCAGGCCGAGTCGAGCGCATCCGCGGTGATGGGCAGCACCCGACCGGTCGTTGAACGCGGCAGTTGAGCCAGTGTCGCCACCGCTCGCGTGGACAGCGGCACATCGCGGTAGCGCTGGTCGTTCTTCGTGGCGCGACCATCGACCCCTCGAATGCGAGCGACACGCCTGGTCAGGTCAACCTCCTGCCAGGCCAGGGAAAGCAGTTCGCTCCTTCGGGCTGCCGTTTCAACGGCCAGAACGAAAGCAGCCTTCATCCAGGGAGTCGCCGCCTGACCGAGCGACCGCAGCAGGATCGCCTCCTCGTCACCCTCCAGGCGTCGATCTCGGCCGGGCGGCAACTTGGGCTTGCGAATGCCCGCCGTCGGGATGCCCTGCGGCAGCGGAATGCCCCAATCGAGTTGGCAGGCTTTAAAGACCCGGTTCACCAGCCCCAGCTCGTGGGTCACGGTCTGGGGGCCAACGGCTCGAAGCCGCTCGTCACGATAGGCCGCGAGCATCGACGGCTGAATGGCCACCAGCGAGTACTCGCCGAAACGCTCTTTCAATTTGAGCAACATGCTGGTGGGCTGGCGCTGCGCCCGAAGCTTGGGCACGACTTCAGCCAGGTAGCGATCGACGGCCTCGCCGAATGTGGTGTTCTCTGCCTTGTTCCTCGAAACAAAACTGCCCACGTCCATTTCCCGCTCAACAGCCCTCGCCCACGCTTCCGCGTCGGTCTTTCGCGCGAACGTCTTGGACTGATCGGGGAACCCCAGGCGACGGACCTTTGCCTGCCAAGTCCCGCTGGGGCGCTGCTTCACCGAGGCCATGAAAGGCCCCTATTCGATGCGATCGCACTGAATTTCATACTGCGAACTGTCCCCAAATTGTCCCCGTTGACCTCGAATTTCGGCAGAAATGCCCAAAACTTTAGACAGATCAACGGCTTAGAAAGCCTGGATTTTTGGCCTTCTAAGCAGCAGGTCGGGGGTTCGAGTCCCTCCGGGCAGGCCAGCCCTCCGCGGGTTTACCCCATGATGCGCCGCAGAAACATGCACTAAAGTGCGTGTCATGTCTTCTGCCCTGCCCTCCAAGCTGCTCATTCTCGTGGGCACCATGACCAACACGGCGGAGTACGTCGCGCAGGCGATCGAGATGGACAGCGCCGATCTCATCGGGCAGATCGAGGTGCGCATGATGGACGGGCTGGGCCCCGAGGTCTTCGACGAGCCAAATGCACTTTACGTCATATGCTCGTCCACCTATGGCTCGGGCGACGTGCCCGACAACGCCCAGGCTTTCTACGCCTCGCTCGACAGCCAGCCGCGCTACCTCGGCCACGTGCGCTATGGCCTGATCGCGCTCGGCGACAGCGCCCAGTACCCCATGACCTTCGCCAATGGCGGCCGCCAGTTCGACGAGCGCCTGCGCGACCTCGGCGCTGTGCGCATCGGCGAGCCGCTGATCCTTGATGCGTCGAGCGACGTCGATCCCGAAGCGGCCGGTGCGGCCTGGTGCCGCGCGTGGCTGGCACAGGCCCTGGCGGCCGCGTCCGCGGCCTGAAACGTTCAAAGCTGAACAATTCAAATTTGAAGCGCATAGGGTTATTCAGGATCGCCAAGCCCCGCTGCCCGAACCTACAGTGAGCCGCATCCCATCCACCCCCTGGAGACTCCGAACATGACTACCCGCCGTCTTGTCCTGACCCGCAGCGCCGCCGTGATCGGCGCGGCCTCTTCCGGCCTGCTGCTGCCCGAGATCGTGCGCGCGCAGTCCGACAAGGTCCGCGTCGGTTTCATGCTGCCCTACACCGGCACCTTCGCGCAGCTCGGCGTGGCCATCGAGAACGGCTTCCGCATGGCGCTCAACGAGCAGGGCGGCAAGCTGGGCGGCCGCGAGGTCGAGTTCTTCAAGGTCGACGACGAATCCAACCCGGCCAAGGGCATCGAGAACGCCACCCGACTGGTGCAGCGCGACAAGGTCGACGTGCTCGTGGGCACGGTGCACTCGGGCGTGCAGATGGGCATCCACAAGGTGGCGCGCGACACCGGCGTGCTCAACCTGATCCCCAATGCCGGCGTGCACATCGCCACGCGCGCGCAGTGCGCGCCCAACGTGTTCCGCACCTCGTTCACCAACAGCCAGCCCACGCTGGCCCTGGGCAAGCCCATGATGGAGCGCGGCCACAAAAAGGCCGTGTGGATCACCTGGAACTACGCCGCGGGCGACGAGGCCTTTGAAGGCTTCGAGAAGAGCTACACCGAGGCCGGCGGCCAGATCATCAAGAAGCTCGGCCTGCCCTTCCCCAACGTGGAATTCCAGGCCCTGCTGACCGAGATCGCCGCGCTCAAGCCCGATGCCGTGGCCTGCTTCTTCGCCGGCGGCGGTGCGGCCAAGTTCCTGCGCGACTACGAGGCCGCGGGCCTGAGCAAGAACATCCAGCTCTGGGGTTCGGGCTTCCTCACCGAGGGCGTGCTCGACGCCGCCGGTGACGCGGCCAACGGCGTGCTCACCACCATGCACTACAGCGATTCGCTGGACACCCCGCGCAACAAGAAATTCCGCCTCGACTACGCCAAGACCTTCAAGCTCCAGCCCGACGTGTACGCCGTGCAGGGCTACGACACCGGTCTGCTGCTGGTCAAGGGCGCCAACGCGGTCAAGGGCGACATGGCCAACAAGCAGGCGCTCTACGCGGCCATGCGCGGCGCCGAGATCGACAGCCCGCGCGGCAAGTGGAAGATGAGCCCCTCGCACAACCCGATCCAGGACATCTACCTGCGCAAGGTCGAGAACCGCGAGAACAAGGTGATCGGCATCGCCGGCAAGGCCGTCGCCGACCCGGCCACCGGCTGCCGCATGGCCTGAACCTCCAGCGCCTGAACCACCGCAACCGGCGCCCACGCGGCGCCGGTTTGCCGTGTGCCGCGCGGGCCCGCACCACGACACCATGGACTTCGCCAATTTCCTCATCCAGCTGCTCAACAGCGTCCAGTACGGGCTGCTGCTGTTCATGCTGGCCGCCGGCCTCACGCTGATCTTCGGCATCATGGGCGTGGTCAACCTGGCGCACGGCAGCTTCTACATGCTGGGCGCCTACCTCGCGTGGTACTTCAGCTCGACGCTGGGCAGCCTCACGCTGGCCATCGTGCTCGGCACAGTGCTCGCGGTGGTGTTCGGCTGGCTGCTCGAGTGGCTGCTGTTCCGCCACTTCTACCACCGCGACCACCTCGACCAGGTGCTGCTCACCTTCGGCCTGATCTACATCTTCGAAGAGGTGCGCTCGATCTTCTGGGGCGATGACGTGCACGCGGTGCAGGTGCCCGAGCTGCTGAACTGGTCGATCCCGCTGACCGACACCCTCTCCTACCCCATCTACCGCCTCGTCATGTCGGGCATCTGCATCGTGCTCGCCATCGGCCTGTACCTGCTGATCAGCAAGACGCGCCTGGGCATGAAGATCCGCGCGGGCGCCTTCAACCGCGACATGACCGAATCGCTGGGCGTGAACATCCGCCTGATCCACGGCGTGGTGTTCGCGCTCGGCGTGGGCCTGGCCGCGATCGCGGGCATGCTCGCTTCGCCCATTGCCAGCGTCTACCCCGGCATGGGCAGCTCGGTGCTGATCATGTGCTTCGTGGTGGTCGTCATCGGTGGCATCGGCTCGGTGCGCGGTGCGCTGGTGGCGGCACTGCTCGTGGGCCTGGTCGACACCTTCGGCAAGGTGCTGCTGCCCCAGATCGCGGGCATGGCGGTCTACATGCTCATGGCCATCGTGCTGCTCTACAAACCCGAAGGCCTGTTCAAGCAATGAGTGCCGCCAAAGCCCAACTCGAAAAGCTGCCGCGCAGCATCCGGTTCGTGCTGGCGCTGGGCGCCATCGCGCTCGCGGCCTTCCCGCTGCTGCCCATCGCGGGCGCCGATTTCTACCTCGGCATGCTCTCGCAGATGATGATCCTGGCCATCTTCGCCATGAGCCTGGACCTGCTGCAGGGCGTGACCGGCCTGGTCTCGCTGGGCCACGCGGCCTTCTTCGGCATCGCTGGCTATGCGCTGGCCTTCATGACGCCGCCCGACGCGCCGATCGCGCTCTGGTGGTCGCTGCCGCTGGCCGCGCTGGCCGCCGCGCTGGCCGCGCTGGTGATCGGCTTCTTCGTGGTGCGCACCCACGGCATCTACTTCATCATGGTCACCATGGCCTTCGCGCAGATGGTGTACTACCTCTTCTTCGACAACAAAGGCCTGGGCGGCTCCGACGGCATCTACGTGACCTTACGCCCCGACGCCACCGCTCTGGGCCTGGACCTCGACAACAAGACCGTCTTCTACTACTTCACGCTCGCGGTGCTGCTGCTGGTGTATGCCGGCCTGCGCCGCCTGCTGTTCTCGCCCTTCGGCCGCGCGCTCGCGGGCATCCGCGTGAACGAGCACCGCATGCGCGCCGTGGGCTACGGCACCTTCGGCTACAAGCTCACGGCCTTCACCATCGCGGGCGCGCTGGCCGGCGTGGCGGGCTACCTGTGGGCCGCACAGACCGGCTTCGTGAACCCCGAGCTCATGGGTTTCCACATGAGCGCGCACGCCATCATGATGGTCATCCTCGGCGGCATGGGCAATTTCGCGGGCGCCATCGTGGGCGCCTTCGCCTTCGAGTACGTGATGCACCTCTTCAAGGACCTCACCAAGCACTGGCAGCTGCTCATGGGCGGCTTCATCGTGCTGGTGGTGATCGTGGCACCGCGCGGGCTGCTGGGCCTCATCGACCGCTTCGGCAAGCGCGGGGAGAAAGCATGAGCGAATTGCTGCTTTCCGCCCAGAACCTGGTCAAGCGCTTCGGCGGCCTGGCCGCGGTGAACGGCGTCTCGGTCGACCTGCACCGCGGCCGCATCCACGCGGTCATCGGCCCCAACGGGGCGGGCAAATCCACGCTGACCAACCTGCTGTCGGGCGACCTGCCCACCACCAGCGGGCAGATCCGGCTCAACGGCCAGGACATCACGGGCCTCTCGCCCGAGCGCATCTCGCGCCAGGGCCTGGGCCGCAGCTACCAGAAGACCAACATCTTCCTGCCCTTCACCGTGCGCGAGAACGTGCGCCTGGCCGCGCAATCGCGCGAACGCCACGCGCCGTTCAACCCGCTGCACTGGTTCAGCGCCGCCACGCACATGGCCGAGGCGAACCGCCGCTGCGAGCGCGCGCTCGAACTCGCGGGGCTCACGGCGCGCGCCGGCAGCGTGGCCGCGGCCACCAGCCACGGCGAACAGCGCCAGCTCGAGATCGCCATGACCCTGGCCACCGAGCCCACCGTGCTGCTGCTCGACGAACCGCTCGCGGGCATGGGCGCGGCCGAGGCCGAGACCATGGTGGCGTTGCTGCACCGCCTCAAGGCCGAACACGCCATCATGCTGGTGGAGCACGACATGGACGCCGTGTTCGCGCTCGCCGACGTGCTCACCGTGATGGTCAATGGCCAGGTGATCGCCAGCGGCACGCCCGAGCAGATCCGCAACGACGAAGGCGTGCAGGCGGCCTACCTCGGGGAGGAGCATTGATGACCGCTCTCATTGAAGCCAAGGGCCTGCACACGCACTACGGCCAGAGCCACATACTGCGCGGCATTCATTTCCGCATCGAGCCCGGCCAGACGCTGGGCCTCATGGGCCGCAACGGCATGGGCAAGAGCACGCTGCTCAAATCGCTCATGGGCCTGGTCAAGCCCAGCGGCGGCACGGTGCAGGTCAAGGGCCGCGACATGACGGGCGCGTCGCCCTACGCGGTGGCGCGCGAGGGCATCGCCTACGTGCCCGAAGGCCGGGGCATCTTCGGCAACCTGAGCGTGAAGGAAAACCTCGTGATGGCCGCGCGGCCGGGCACGCGGGGCCAGCGCGAATGGACCTACGAGCGCGTGCTCGACACCTTCCCGCGCCTGGCCGAGCGGCTCAACCACGGTGGCCAGCAACTGAGCGGCGGCGAGCAGCAGATGCTCACCATCGGCCGCGCGCTGATGACCAACCCCGACCTGCTGATCCTCGACGAGGCCACGGAAGGCCTGGCGCCGCTGATCGCGCGCGAGATCTGGCGCATCTGCGGCCTGATCCGCGAGAGCGGCATCAGCAGCGTGATCGTGGACAAGAACTGGAAGCACGTCACGCAGATCACCGACCGCAACGTGATCCTCGTGAAGGGCGAGGTGGTGTTCGAAGGGGCCACGCCCGAGCTGCTGGCCAAGCCCGAGTTGCTGGCGCAGCACCTGGGCGTTTGATCCTTTCTCTCCGCCACTTCGCGCAGGTCGGGTGCCCGTGCGCAGGCGCCATTCGCGGTTGCCTCAGAGGCCGCGCGCCAACCACGGTGTTGACGCAGCAGCGCCTGCACCCCAGAAGCAGACACCCGCGAGCACGCCGAAGCACGGGCACCCGCTCCAGCGGCCCACGCGCAAAAGCAGGCAAAAAAGCTCAGCCCACCACCAGCTTCATCAAGGGCATCACCCGCTCGCTCTCCGAACGGCGTTCGAGCGCGAGCCGCATGTTCATCTGCGCCACTTCGGTGTGCTCGGTGGCCAGGGCCTGTGCCCGCGCGCTTTCGCCGCGGCGCAGCGCGTCGAACAGCATGTGGTGTTGCCGGTGCGCGTACAGCATCCAGTCGCGGTCCAGCGCCACCGTGCCCTGCATGGGCAGCATGGCCGACGCGGGTGCGAACGGCAGCTTGTCGTTGAGCGCCACCGCGCGCTGCAAGGCACGGTTGCCGCAGGCGTCGAGGATCAGCGCATGGAAGCGATCGTTCATGCGCGCGTAGGCCGCATAGCTTTCCAGCGTCAGCGGGTTGTCCGCCAGCAGGCGGTCGCCCTCGTCGAGCAGCGCCTGCAGGTCGTTCTGCAGCGCGCGCGGCACGCCGTGCTCGGCCACCAGCCGCGCGGCCATGCCTTCGAGGTGCCCGCGCACCGCGATCGCGTCGATCACCTCCTGCGCGGTGAACTGGCGCACCAGGTATTTGCCGGTCTCGTTGGCCTCGACCAGGCCTTCCTGCTCCAGCGTCACCAAGGCCGCGCGCACCGGTGTGCGCGAGGCGCCCAGGCGCTCGGCCAGTTGTTGTTCGGCCAGGCGCTGGCCGGGTTCGAACTGGCCCGAGAGGATCCAGTCGCGCAATTGCATCAAAACGGTTTCTTGCAAGCCCATGGGCCGGACTGTACACTGAACGCAAAAAACGGGATACCGTTTTCCCATTCCCTGCATCCGAGGCCCCGCCCCATGAAAGCTGAACTCAACCAACGCCTGAC
The DNA here is from genome assembly GCF_011388215.1 of Hydrogenophaga crocea. Classification (NCBI taxonomy): domain Bacteria; kingdom Pseudomonadati; phylum Pseudomonadota; class Betaproteobacteria; order Burkholderiales; family Comamonadaceae; genus Hydrogenophaga; species Hydrogenophaga crocea. Next base: position 1,184,346 of record NZ_CP049989.1, on the reverse strand, counting down.
CCAGGTCGGCCCGGGCACGCCCGGCGGCCGGCTGCTGCGCCGCTACTGGCAACCCGTGGCCCTGCTCGACGAGTTCGACCCGGCCATCGATCCGGCCATGGCGGTGCGCCCCGTCAAACCCGTGCGGCTGCTGGGCCAGAACTTCGTGCTGTTCAAGGACGCGCAGGGCCGCTTCGGCCTGCTCGACCGCGACTGCCCGCACCGCGGCGCCGATCTCGCCTACGGCCGCAACGAAGGCGACGGCCTGCGCTGCCCCTTCCACGGCTGGAAGTTCGACGTCGACGGCCGTTGCCTCGAAACCCCGGCCGAGCCCGAGGGCAGCACGCTGTGCACGCGCGTGCGCCAGCAAAGCTACCCGCTGCAGGAACGCAGCGGCGTGCTGTTCGCCTGGCTCGGCGAGGGCGAGCCGCCCGCCCTGCCCGCGCTCGATTGTTTCGAAGCCCCGTCCACGCACACCTTCGCGTTCAAGGGCCTGTGGCACTGCAACTGGCTGCAGTCGTTCGAGGTCGGCATCGACCCCGCGCACGCCTCGTACCTGCACCGCTTCTTCAACGACGCCTCGCTCGACGACGCCTACGGCAAGCAGTTTCGCGGCGCGAGCGCGGGCGAGGTGGCGGGCGAGCGCTGGCCCATGACGCGCGTGATGCGCGAGTTCGGCCGCCCCGAGATCAGCCACGAGGCCAAGCCCTGGGGCCTGCAGCTCACCGCGCTGCGCCAGCTCAACGAACAGCTGACCCACGTGCGCGTGACCAACGCGGTCTTCCCGCAGACTTTTGTGATCCCGCTTTCGGAGACGATGACGATCACGCAGATGCACGTGCCCGTGGACGACACGCACAACTACTGGTACGCCTTCTTCACCAGCTTCGACGCCCCCGTGGACAAGGACGCCATGCGCCAGCCGAGGCTCGAGGCCGTGACCCTGCCCTTCTTCACGCCCAAGATGGGCCGCCACAACCACTGGGGCTTCAACCCGCAGGAGCAGGTGGAGCGCACCTACCTGGGCATGGGCGAGGACGACATCAACGTGCACGACCAGTGGGCCTGCGAAAGCATGGGCGCCATCCAGGACCGCACGCGCGAACACCTGGGCACGAGCGACAAGGTCATCATGGCGCACCGCCGCCTGCTGCAGCAGGCCATCGACGCGGTGGAGCAAGGCGGCAGCGCACCGGGCATCGCCGATCCGGCCCGACACGCCGAGATCCACGGCCCCGACACCATCGACGGCTTCGCGCCCACGGGCGATTGGCAGACCTGGTGGCAGACCGCGGTGCGCGAGCGCCGCGAGCGCGCGCCCTGGACGGCCGAAGCCAAAGCGCTGGCCGACGCCGCCGCAGCCCTGGGCGCGAAATGAGCTTTGCGCACACCTGCGGCGTGCACGACGCCGCACGCGAAGCCGCGTGCCTGCGCCTGGCGCGCCTGATCGAGGAGCGAGGCATCCAGCGCGTGCGCCTGGGCTGGTGCGATGCGCATGGCCTGCTGCGCGGCAAGACGCTGATGCCGCACGCGGCGATCCGCGCACTGCGCGATGGCGTGGGCATGGTGGGCACGCTGATGCTCAAGGACACCGCCGACAAGACCGCGTGGAAGGTGTTCGAGCCCGGTGGCACCGACGACCTGCCCGGCTTCGCGGGCGCGGCCAACCTCATGGTGCTGCCCGATCCCGAGAGCTTCGTCGAGCTGCCCTGGGCGCCCGGCACCGGCTGGCTGCGCTGCCAGCCCTGGCACGCCGACGGCACACCGGTGGCCCTGGACAGCCGCCGCGTGCTGCAGACCGCGCTGGCCGCGCTCGCACGGCACGGCCTGGGCTACAAGACCGGGCTCGAGGTCGAGTTCCACATCTACCGCCTCACCGACCCCACGCCGCAGCTCGACCCCGAGCGCGCGGCCTGGCCGGGCGAGCCGCCCGCGGTGCAGATGGTGCACCCGGGCTACCAGTTGCAGGGCGAGGCGCTGATCGACCTCGCCGACGAGCCGCTGCGCATCGTCGAGCGCACCGCGCTCGGCCTGGGCCTGCCGCTGCAGTCGCTCGAGATCGAGCTCGGCCCGAGCCAGGTCGAGGCGGTGTTCGACGCCACCGACGCGCTCACCGCGGCCGACCAGATGGTGCTGCTGCGCAACGGCGTGAAGCAGGCGCTGCGCCGCGCCGGCTACCACGCCACCTTCATGTGCAGACCGCCGTTCCCGAACATCATGTCCAGCGGCTGGCACCTGCACCAGTCGGTGATCGATCTGGCCAGCGGCCGCAACGTGTTCCAGCGCGACACCCCGGCCCCGGGCACCACGCCGCGCGACGCGCTGCACACGCTCAGCGACACCGGCGCGCACTGGCTCGCGGGCCTGCTCGAACACGCGCGCGCGCTCACGCCGCTGTGCACGCCCACGGTGAACGGCTTCGGCCGCTTTCGGCCCAACGCGCTCGCGCCCCAGGCCATTCTCTGGGGCCGCGACAACCGCGGCGCCATGCTGCGCGTGGTGGGCAGCGCGGGGGACGCCGCCACGCGCATCGAGAACCGCCTGGGCGAACCCGCGGCCAACCCGTACCTGTGCATGGCGGGGCAGATCCACGCGGGGCTCGACGGCCTGCAGCGCCGGCTCGCCGCGCCCCCAGGCACCGAAGCGCCCTATGCCGAGGGCAGCGAACGCATTCCGAACAACCTCGGCGATGCGCTGGCCGCGCTGCGCAGCGACACGGTGCTCACCCACGCGCTGGGCCCCGCCGTGGTGAACCACTTCTGCCGGATCAAACAGCAGGAGCTCGACCGCCACACCGCGGCCGAGGACAAGACCGACTTCGAGCGCCGCGAGTACTTCGCGCGCTACTGACCCCGCCACCGAAGCCCACAACCATGATCACCCTCCACCTCGTCACCGCCGACCAGCGCACGCGCGAGCTGCGCTGCGCCCCGGGCCAGAGCCTCATGAAAGCCGCGGTCGACGCCGGCGTCGACCAGATCGCCGCCGACTGCGGCGGCACCCTCACCTGCGCCACCTGCCACGTGTACGTGGACGAGGCCTGGGCCGCGCGCCTGCCCGCCCCCGTGGCCGACGAAACCGACATGCTCGATTTCGCGGCCGCGCCGGTGAAGCCCAACAGCCGGCTGTCGTGCCAGATCGTGCTCACGCCCGACCTCGATGGCCTGGTGGTGCACCTGCCGGCCACGCAGTACTGACGGCCGGCGCACGGCCGGTGGCACACTCCGCCCATGACCTACCTTTTCACCCCACCCCCCACCGTGTCCGTGCCCGTTGTGGGCCGTGGCGAACGCTTCCCCGTGCACCGCATCTACTGCGTCGGCCGCAACTACGAGGAGCATGCGAAAGAGATGGGCTTCACCGGCCGTGAACCGCCCTTCTTCTTCCTCAAGCCCGCCGACGCGCTGGTGGTGGCCGAGGCCGGCCAGACCGCGACCATCGCCTACCCCCCGCTCACGAAGAACCTGCACCACGAGATCGAGCTCGTGGTGGCCATCGGCACCGGCGGCCGTGGCATCCAGGCCGCCGACGCGTTCAAGCACGTGTACGGTTACGCCGTGGGCCTGGACATGACGCGCCGCGACCTGCAGAACGACATGAAGAAGCAGGGCCGGCCCTGGTGCATCGGCAAGGCCTTCGACGAGTCCGCCCCGATCGGCCCGATCACGCCCGCCAGCGAGGCCGGCGACATCGTGAACGCCGCGATCTGGCTGCAGGTGAACGGCGCCGACCGCCAGCGCAGCCACATCAACAAGCTGATCTGGAACATCGCCGAGACCATCGAGCACCTGTCCGCGGCCTGGGCATTGCAGCCCGGTGACCTGATCTACACCGGCACGCCCGAAGGGGTGAACGCGGTGGTCAGCGGCGACACCCTCACCGGCGGTGTCGACGGCCTGGTCCCCATCTCGGTGCGCGTGGCCTGAGGCATGCACGCCCGCCTTCGGGTTTGACCTCTCACACCGCGCCCGTCTCTCGCTTTAGGCTTCAAACAAGTTCAACACCACGGAGACCCTCCACCATGATCCAACGCAGAACCCTGCTCCAGTCCGGTGCGGCCATGGCCCTGGGCGCACCCGCGCTCACCGGCTTCGCGCAGCAAAGCGTCACCCTGAAGTTCCACACCTTCATGGCGCCGCAATCGAACGTGTACATCAACATGCACAAGGCGTGGATGGACAAGGTCGAGAAGGACTCGGGCGGCCGCATCAAGTTCGAGGGCTACCCCGCGATGCAGCTCGGCGGTACGCCGGTGCAGCTGTACGACCAGGCCCGCGACGGCGTGGTGGACATCGTCTGGACCCTGCCGGGCAACACCCCGGGCCGCTTCCCGCGCATCGAGGTGTTCGAACTGCCGTTCATGATGAACAACGCCGAAGCCACCTCCAAGGCCTACTGGGAGTACGTGCAGACCCTGGCCGTGGACGAATTCAAGGAGACCCAGGTGCTCGCGCTGCAGGTGCACGGCCCGGGCATGTTCCACATGCGCAACAAGCTCGTGAAGACCGCCGACGACCTGCGCGGCTCCAAGGTGCGCGGCCCCACGCGCCAGATCACCAAGATGCTCGGCTACCTCGGCGCCACGCCCGTGGGCATGCCGCTGCCGCAGATCCCCGACTCGCTCTCCAAGGGCGTGATCGACGGCTGCGTGATCCCCTGGGAGGTGGTGCCTTCGGTGAAGGTGCACGAGCTCACCAAGTTCCACAGCGAGTTCGACCCCGCCGGCGGCGCCCTGTACACCACGACCTTCGTGATGGCCATGAACAAGGCCAAGTACAACAGCCTGCCGCCCGACCTCAAGGCCGTGATCGACAAGAACTCGGGCATCGAGACCTCGGGCTGGCTGGGCAAGACCCAGCAGGCCGGTGACGCGGCCGGCCGCAAGTCGGCGGTCGACCAGGGCAACACCATCCACAAGATCTCCGCCGCCGACGCGCAGGAATTCAAGCGCAAGGCCCGCCTGGTCGAGGTGGAGTGGATGCAGGAGATGGACAAGCGCGGCCACGACGGCAAGAAGCTGTTCGAAGGCGCCAAGGCGCTGATCGAAAAACACGGCAAGAAGGCGTAAAGCCCATTGACCGAGCGAAGGCCGGGGGCTCCCCGGCCTTTTTTGCGTCCGAGTCCCACTAAACTGCCGCGATGCTGCGTCCGCCCGCCAAGTTCTGCCGCAACTGCGGCACCGCCGTGCTGATGCGCCTGCCCGACGACGGCGACACGCGCGAACGCGCGGTCTGCCCCGCCTGCGGCACGGTGCACTACGACAACCCGCTCAACGTGGTGGGCACTGTGCCCGTGTGGGGCGAAGACGGCGCCCAGGTGCTGCTGTGCAAGCGCAACATCGAGCCGCGCTGGGGCAAATGGACGCTGCCTGCGGGCTTCATGGAGCTGGGCGAAACCACCGCCGAAGGGGCGCGCCGCGAAACCGACGAAGAAGCCGGCGCGCAGATCGAACTCGGCGAGCTGTTCACGCTCATGAACGTGCCGCGCGTGGGCCAGGTGCACCTGTTCTACCGCGCACGCCTGCTCAGCGACCGGTTCAACCCGGGCCACGAGACCATTGAGGCGCGCCTGTTCCACGAAGACGAGATCCCCTGGGACGAGATCGCCTTCCGCACGGTGCGCGAAACGCTGCAGCACCACTTCGCCGACCGCCGTGCGGGGCGCTTCGGCTTTCACGTGATCGACATCCTCTGAGGCCGGCCGGCATGCGCAGCAACACGTCGCTGGTGCTGCGCCTGGGAACGGCCCAGACGCTGGCCTGGGCCTCCAGCTACTACCTGCCCGCCATCCTCGCGCGGCCCATGGCCGAGGCCACCGGCGTGCCGCTCGCCTCGGTGTGGCTGGCCTTCTCCCTGGCGCTGCTGCTGTCCGCGGCCATCGGCCCGTCGGCGGGTCGCCGCATCGACCGGCTCGGCGGCCGGCCGGTGCTCATGGCCACCAGCGGCCTGTTCGCCCTCGGCCTGGGCCTGCTCGCGCTCGCGCAGGGCCCGGTGTCGCTGTACCTGGCCTGGACGGTGGTGGGGCTGGCCATGGGCGCCGGCCTGTACGAGGCCGCCTTCGCCACGCTGGTGCGCCTGCAGGGCCGCGACGCCCGCGGCGCCATCACGGGCATCACCTTGCTCGCGGGCCTGGCCAGCACCGTGGGCTGGCCGCTGTCGGCGTGGATGGAGGCGCAGTTCGGCTGGCGCGGTGCCTGTCTGGGCTGGGCCGCCCTGCACCTGCTGCTCGGTCTGCCGCTCAATGCCAGCCTGCCGCGCACCGAGGCGCTGCCGCCGCCCGAAGCGCTGGCGCCGCACAGCGCGGCCGCGCCGTCGGAGCCGCCGCGCCACGTGGCCTGGGTGCTGGCCTACGTGTTCGCAGCCACCTGGTTCGTGAGCAGCGCGCTCGCCGCCCACCTGCCCGATCTGCTGATGGCCAGCGGCCTGTCGCTGGCCGGCGCACTCGCCGTCGGAGCGCTGGTGGGGCCGGCGCAGGTGGCGGGCCGCCTGCTGGAGTTCGGCGGCCTGCGCCGCTTCCACCCCCTGTGGTCGGCGCGGCTGGCCGCGGCGCTGCACCCCGTGGGGGTGCTGGTGTGGATGGCGCTGGGCGCAGCGGCCGCCCCGGTGTTCGCCCTGTTGCACGGCATGGGCAACGGCATGCTCACCATCGCCAAGGGCACCCTGCCCCTGGCGTTTTACGGCCCGGTGGGCTACGGTCGGCGCCAGGGCTGGATCGTGGCGCCCTCGCGGATCGCCCAGGCATTCTCGCCGCTGGCCTTCGGGACGCTGGTGGAGCGCTGGGGCGCCGGCGCCTTGTGGGTGTCGGGCGCGATCGTGGCCAGTGCGCTCGCCTGCCTGTGGTGCCTGCGCACGGGCACCGGCAACAGCCCTTCGACAGGAGCCTGACGGTGGTGCAGTACTGGCTGATGAAATCCGAGCCCGACGAATGTTCGATCGATGACGCGCTGGCCGCGCCCGGCGCCACCGTGCCCTGGACCGGTGTGCGCAACTACCGGGCCCGCAACTTCATGCGCGACACCATGCGCATCGGCGACGGCGTGCTGTTCTACCATTCCAGCTGCCCCGAGCCCGGCATCGCGGGGCTGGCCCGCGTGGCATCGGCGCCCTACGCCGACCCCACCCAGTTCGATCCCGACTCGCCCTACTTCGACCCGGCATCCCGACGCGACGCGCCGCGCTGGCAACTGGTGGACGTGCAGGCCCTGCGCAAGACGCCCCTGCTCGGCCTGCCGGCCTTGCGCGCCGATCCCGCGCTCGACGGCATGCTGCTGCTCCAGCGCGGCAGCCGGCTGTCCATCACGCCGGTGAGCGAAGCACACTGGCGGCATATCACCAAACGGCTGACGGCCGATTGACGGAACCTTGACGTTGCGCCCGTTCACACATTCGCGCGAAGTACACAGCATGTCTTCAAGCGAGGTGCGCATCGATGGATCGATTCGAACTGGGCGGATGGCTCCAAAGCCTTCACGACGACGCGGCCCTGGCGGGCGCCGGGGTACTGGCTGCTGACAGCGCCGCCCACCTGATCCTCGTCGATGACCTGTGGGTGCTGGTGTCCCTCGACGAAGAGGATCAACGCCTGCGGATCGACGTGGTGCTCGCCGATCCCCCCGAGAGCCTGACCGACGCCACGCTGCACCGCGAGTTGCTGCGCTGGCACTTTGAACGCCCCTACGACCTGCAGCACCTGCAGTTCGCGCTCGCGGCCGACGGCACCGTGGTGTGCCACAGCGACTGGCCGCTCGAACCCGACACGCCGCTCGACACCCTGACCGAACAACTGCACGACCTCGTCGATGCGGTTCAGGACGCCTGGTGCCAGGTGTGCGCCCAAGGGCTGCTGGCCCTGGCGGCACGCCCGGCACGCAGCGGCAGCGCATCGATCGCGAACAACGAGTTGAGCTGAATCCACCTAGGAGGTCATTGATGTGTACGCCGAAAAGCCTGAGCAGAAACGCGAGCTATGCCCTGATTCCCCTGGACTCATCCTGCTCTGAGTCATCCGACTTGCTGCCGTCGCCACCGCAACACGGGGCCGGCCGCCGAAGCGAACACGCCCCACCGCCGCGCAGGGTCTGCGAGGCGGCGCAAGCGGTGCAGCGGCGCGACGACGCCGCCCGCGGCGCTCCCTCGTTCCGCTTCGAAAGCGGGACGCTGTTCATGCGGGCCGGTTCGGGGCCCGAAGGCGGCACGCACGATGGTGTCACGCCCGAGCGCTCGATGGCCCTGAGCCAGGCCGCGCCAACCAGCGGCCTGCTGGCCTCATCCAGCGCGAGCGCGGCCTACGGCGGTCTCGCGGCAGCGCTGGCGTGCAAGGGCGTCGCTTTTGCTTTCGATGCGTCGAAGATCCTCATGTGCTTCACCACCATCGGCAGCATGTACGACATGTATGCCACGGGCATGGGCGTGGTCGACGCCCACAAACAGCACGTGCACTGCATGAAGATGCGCGTCGACTGCATCAAGATTCTGACGGATGCGCAACAGCGGCTGGCGAGGAACGAAGACCCCGACGCCCAACGCATGCTCATCAGCGCGGCACGCGAAGTGCTCGGCTTGCTGCACGGCCTGTCGGCGAGCTTCGAAAAGCTTTATGTGCACAAGGATGTGGCCGCGGTCTGGGCGACGCGGCGCGAACTCCAAAGGATGCTGGTGGACACCGACACCGCCATCGCCGAGCTGATGCAGACAAGCGACTCTCTCGAAGCCGACAACGGTCTCGTGCGGCAGGCACTGGGTGACGCCCTGCAAACCGCGTCCATATTGCGAGACACGCTCGAGGCGATGCCCAAGGCACGTTTGCACGGCAAAGGCCCCTGGCAGCGCTGGCGTGTGGGGCACAGCGAGTGGGTGCGGCTCGTACCCCTGGTCAAGCGACTCAGGGCGAGGCAGGAAGCGCAAGAAGAACAAGACAGCGCTGCCAGAGAATGTGACCCGCAGCACAAGAGCAACCCGACCTTTGCCCAAGTGCTCACGCTGCTCAAGGGGCTGCAAACCCGCACCGACAAGCTCGGGGGCAACGACCCCCTGGGCGGCATCGGCCAGCACGAGGCCAAGTTCTGGCGCGACGTTCACCTGGCGGGCGCACAACCGCTGCTGTTGCTCAGCGCGCACGCGAGCCTGCTGGCCCAGGCGCCCGGCGCCCTGACCGGCGTGGCCGGCTTGTTGCTGCCCATGGCCGTGTTGCAGGGCATGCTCGACCTCAAGGACGTCAAACGCAGCCACCACGACCTGGCGCTCGACAAGGCCTCACGCCTGGAAAGCCTGGAGCGGATCGCGGGCGAACTCGCCGGCGCGGACCGGGCAAGGCCACACGAAGCGCACCTGACCCGCACGGTGATGCACGCCGCCCTGAACCGGCACCTCACCGACGAGAAGACGCGCAAGATCAAGCAGTGGCTCGCGCGCTTCCGCGGCTTCAGTGCAACGGCTGGGCTGTCGGTCGGCACGCCCGCGAACCTGAGTGCCATGTTTGCCGTGGGGGTGATGGGCGTCACGGGCGTTTCCGTCAGCACGGGCGGCGTGGCGCTGGGGGTGGTGGGCGCCGTGGCGTCGACCGCGGTGCTTCCCCTGCTCGGGGGCATCAGCTACCTGAAAAAGCGCGACTGGAGCCTGGACAAGCAAGCCCGCCGCGAACACAAGGACGCCCTGCGCTTGCTGCAGGCGCTGCAGGCCGCGGGAAAACCGCTTCACGCGTTCATGAACGCCAGCGACGAGGACCGCGACCACATGTGCCAAGACCTGGGCCTGTCGAAGGCCCGACGCCTGGCCCACAACCCCTACGTCGTCAGCACCTACGTGGCCGAAGGACTGCGCCAGGGCGCCCACCACCACCCATGCCCCGGCTACCCCTCGCCGGCCCGCATGGTGCGCTGGGCCGCGGTGCTGGGCATCCCGCTGTCCTTGATCGACAGCCTCGCCCCCCATTGCCCCCCCGCGGATCACGTGAAGCTGACACACCAGTTCGCCGCCCGCGCTTTTGGCCGCCATTGGTACACCGACGCACCCAGCGCACCTGTCGCCTCGAAAGCCTCGGACGCCTCGGAAGTGGAAGAAGCCTGGGCAACGTCGTCAACGTCGGAAGCCACAGAAACGTCCGACGACATCAGCCTTGCGACCGACTCTGACCGGGAAGACCAGGTGCCCTCCGAGCCGCCCGCGGTCCAATGGCTCGGGCGCCTGGAAACCGCCATGAAGGCGCTGGGCGAAACCCGCCGCGACCGCGTGGGCCGGGCGCTGGCGCGCAAGGGCGTGCCGGTGCGCAACCCCTTGGGCACGCCCAAGCGCGTGCTGGAAGCGCTGGATGCCGACCCCTTGCTGGCGGGTGCCCTGCTCAAGCAACTGGGCCTGAGCCCCGTCGAACCGCAGAGCCAACAGGTTTTGCAGACCACCAAGGATCTCGTCAGTGGCCTGACCGACACCATGCATGGCCTCAAGCAGGCCTCGCGCATGCAGCGGCGCCTGGGGGAAATGGCCCAGGTGATCGAGCGGCTGCAAGCCGCCGATCCTGGGCCCACCATGCCTGCGGCCGCCTGACCCCCTCAATGAAAGTCCCGGCTCCTGCCCGTGGCCAGTTGCCCGAGCAGGGGCGTGAGGTCTTCCAGGTAACCTGCGATCAGGTTGCCCACCGGGCCCTCGCGCTGCCAGTGCCCATACACCGCGAGCAGGCGCGCGTGCAACAGCACCTGGCGAAAGCGCTCGCGGATGCGCCGCCACACGATGACCTGCACCACACCGGTCTCGTCCTCCAGGCTCACGAAGACCACGCCACTGGCGGTCTCGGGCTGCTGGCGCAGCGTGACGATGCCCGCGCAGCGCACAAGCCGGCGGTCGGGCGCGGCCTGCAGATCGGCCGCGCTGAGCAGGCGGCGGCGTTCGAGCACCGGACGCAACAAGGCCAGCGGGTGGCGCCTCAGCGTGAGGCCCAGGCTCATGTAGTCCCAGGCAACGGCCTCGCCCTCGGGCGCCTCGGGCAGCGCCAGCGGCGCTTCGTGCACCGGCGCCTCGGCCAGCAAGGCGGGCACCGCTTGCAGCGCCACCGCGTCCCACACCTGCTGGCGCCGGTGCCCACTGAGCGAAGCCAGCGCATCGGCCGCGGCCAACTGCGCCAGCTCCCGCCGCCCCAGCCGCGCGCGCCGCGCCAGATCGGCCACGTCGTCGAAAGCCCGCGCGCTGCGCGCGGCCACGATGCGCTGCCCGGCCGCCGCCGACAAACCGTCCACGAGACCTAGCCCCAGGCGCACGGCTCGCAGGGGGCCGGCCGCCTGGGTCGGGGGGGCGAGCGCTGCGTCCCAGTCGCTGTGCGACACGTCCACCGGCAACACCTCCACCCCGTGGCGGCGCGCGTCCTGCATCAACTGGTTCGGCGTGTAGAAGCCCAGGGGCTGGCTGTTGAGCAAAGCCACCAGGAACACATCGGGGTGGTGGCGCTTGATCCAGCAGCTCACGTAGACCAGCTTGGCAAAGCTCGCGGCATGGCTCTCGGGAAAACCGTAGCTCGAAAAGCCCTTCACCTGCTCGACCACGCCACGCGCGAACGCCGGGTCGTAGCCGCGATCGGCCATGCCCTGCAGCAGCCGCTGCTCGTAGCGGCCCAGGTTGCCCTTGCGCTTCCAGGCCGCCATTGCGCGGCGCAGACCATCGGCCTCGTCGGGCGTGAAGCCCGCGGCGATCATGGCGATCTGCATGCACTGCTCCTGGAACACGGGCACGCCCAGCGTGCGTTCCAGCGCGTCGTGCAGGGCCGGTGGGTAGACCACGGGCTCCTTGCCCTGGCGCCGGTTCAGGTAGGGGTGCACCGCTCCGCCCTGGATCGGGCCGGGCCGCACCAGCGCCACCTCGATCACCAGGTCGTAGAAGCGGCGCGGCCGCAGGCGCGGCAGCATGCTCATCTGCGCGCGGCTTTCGATCTGGAACACGCCCACGGTGTCGGCCTCGCAGACCATGTCGTAGGTGGCCGCGTCTTCCCGGGGCACGTCGGGCATGCCGAAGGGCCGGCCCAGGCGCTGACCGATCAGCTCGAGCGCCTTGCGGATGGCGGTGAGCATGCCGAGCGCGAGCACGTCGACCTTGAGCAGGCCCAGCGCGTCGAGGTCGTCCTTGTCCCACTCGATCACGGTGCGGTCGGGCATGGCCGCGTTCTGCACCGGCACCAGGCGCGTGAGCGGCCCGCGCGTGAGCACGAAGCCCCCGGTGTGCTGCGACAGGTGGCGCGGAAAGCCCATGAGTTCGGTCGCGAGCTCGACCAGCTGGCGCACCTGCAGCGACGCGGGGTCGAGACCGACCTCGATCAGCCGTTCGGGCGCGATGCCCTCGCCCTCCCACCAGCGCACGCCCTTGTTGAGTGCCTGGATCACCCCCAGGTCCACTCCCAGGGCCTTGGCCACGTCACGCAACGCGCTGCGCGGGCGGTAGCTGATGACGGTGGCCGTGAGCGCGGCGCGGTCGCGGCCGTATTTGCGGTAGAGGTACTGGATCACCTCCTCGCGCCGCTGGTGCTCGAAGTCCACGTCGATATCGGGCGGCTCGCGGCGCTCGCGCGAGATGAAGCGCTCGAACAGCATGGACATCTCGCCCGGGTTCACCTCGGTGATGCCCAGGCAGAAGCACACCACGCTGTTGGCCGCCGAGCCGCGCCCCTGACAGAGGATGTTCTCGCGGCGCGCGAAGGCCACCACGTCGTGCACCGTGAGGAAGTAGTGCTCGTAGCGCAGCTCGGTGATGAGCGCGAGCTCGTGCTCGATCTGCCGCTCCCAGCGCGGCGGCACGCCCTCGGGCCAGCGCCAGGCCATGCCTTCGCGCACCAGCTGGCGCAACCAGCTCGCGGGCGTGTGGCCCGGCGGCACCACCTCGTCGGGGTACTGGTACCTGAGCTCGTCGAGCGAGAAGCGGCAACGCGCCGCCACCTGCAGGGTCTCGGCCAGCAGCTCGGGCGGAAAGCGCTGCGACAGCAGCAGGCGCGAACGCAGCCGCTGCTCGGCGCTTTCGGCGAGCTCGAAGCCGCAGTCGCGCAAGGGCCGGCCCACGCGCGTGGCGGTGAGCACGTCGTGCAGCGGTTTGCGCGAGCGCCGGTGCAGGCGCGCATCGCCCACCGCCACCAGCGGCACGGCGCACAACCGGCCGCTTTCGCGCAGGCGGTGCAGGTGCAGCTCGTCGTCGAGCGCGCGGCGCTGCACCACGCCCAGCCAGCAGCGGCCGATGAAGTGCTGCAGCAGCCAGCGCGCGATCGCGTCGCAGGCGCTTTGCGGCGCATGCCGTGCGGGCATGGCGATGGCCAGGCATTCGGGCAGCGCGGCGCCGTCGATGTCGTGCGGCGCCAGCCGGTACGTGCCCTTGGGCGAGCGCCGGCGCAGGCGCGTGATGAACTCGCACAGGTGGCCATAAGCCTCGCGCGAGGTGGCCAGCAGCACCAGCGCGAAGCGGCCGTGCACCGGGTCGTCGACCTCGAAGCGGCTGCCGATCAGCAGCGGCAGGCCGCGCTCCTTCGCGGCCACGTGCGCGCGCACCACGCCGGCCAGGGTGCAGTCGTCGGTGATGGCGAGCGCGCTGTAGCCGAGTTCGTGCGCGCGCGCCACCAGCTCCTCGGGGTGGCTCGCGCCCTGCAGGAACGAGAAGTTGGAGAGGCAGCACAGCTCGGCGTACGCCGGCAGGGTGGCGGGGGCATCCATCGGGGGCCTCAGGCGAAAAAGCCGTGCAGGTACCAAGCCGGTGCCGCGCCGTCGGTGGCACGGGTCTGGAACACCCACAACAGGCCCGCGCGCGCGGAAAACGCCAGCCAGTAGTCGCGCACCACCAGGTGCATGCGGCCCCGCGATTCTTCGCGGTCCCACCAGCCGCCTTCCACCCGCTGCGGTCCGAGCAACAGGCGCAGTTCGTCGAAGTACACCGGGCGGTTGCCACGCACCACGAGCTTGAGCGGCTCGGGCAGCAGAAAACCCGGCTGCGGGGTGTCGGTGAGCGGCACCGCCTGGCGCGGCAGTGGCCGATCGGCGGGCTGCCAGCGGCACATGGCTTCGGGACGGTGGTCGGCCACGGGCACGGGGCGCAGCACGCGCTGCTCGCCCAGCCGCGCGGCGATGCGCTCGAGCACCCGCGGCAAGGCCTCGCCGCCCTGCGCCGCGCCGGGCGTGGGCGGCAGCAGGTCGGTGCTGGTCTCGACCAGGGGGCGCACCTCGTCGGCCCGCAGCCACAACTCGCCCACAGGCGCCTGCAGCTGCACGTGCGCCAGGTGCTCGGCCAGCAGGCGCGCCAGGTGCTCGACGTCGCGCGTGGGCTGCGCGGTGCGCACGCCCAGGGCGTCTTCGGGACCGACCTCGCGCGAACGCATCGCGTCGTGCGCCCAGCGCAGCGTGAAGGCCAGCACCCCGCTGCGCCGCGCGAACAGCCAACCCGCCAGCTGCATCAGCAGGCGGCGCGCCCCGAACACCAGGGCGCCGGCCTCGTCCACGCGCGACGGCAGCTCCAGGCGGGCCTCGAACACCTCGGGCGCGACCAGCCAGCCATGGGCCTCGTGGGCCTCGCCATACAACTGGTCGAGCGCATGCAAGAGGGCCTGATCGAAACGGCGTCCGAGCGCGGCGCGCGGGCGGCGGCGCAGCTCGCCCAGGGTGCGGCAGCCGGTCTGCGCCAGGGCCTGGGCGTGCGGGCGCGCCGCGCTCAGCACGGACAACGGCAAGGCATCGAGCGCTGGCGCGAGTGTGCGGCCGTCGAGCTCGCCCCGGCCGGCTCGCGCCAGGGCCAGCGCAGCCAGGCCGTTGGGCCCCCAGGCCATGGCCTCGGCCCCGAGCTGCGCGGCCTCGCTCTGCACGCGTGCGCGCAAGGCCGCGCGGCCACCGAACAGGCGCACGCTCGCCGACAACTCGACCAGCACGGCCTCGTCGACCAGCGCCACCCGCGGCGTGTACCCCAGGGCCCAGAGCCCGAGCGCGCGCTGGGTGGCCTCAGTGCAGGACGGGCTCGGACACAGGGCGCACCACCACACGTGCGGGCTCCGTCGAAGGCCTTGGCAGCGGCCACAGCCGCGGCGGCAACACGGCCGCCAACCCGGGCGGCACCACCTGCAGGCGCAACGGCCGCGCCAGCGGCGGCCCTTTGCGCTTGAGCAACTCGAGTTCAATGCCCCAATCGGGCTGCGCCCGGGTCTTCAGGCGCAAGGGTGCGGGCGAGGCCTGGTGCGCGGCCTGGGCCGGCCGGCAGATGAACACGGGCGCGTCGTGCTCGGCTGCGAGCACCTGCAGGCGGCGCAGTTGCGGTCCGCGCGCCTGCGGCAACCAGGCCAGCACCGCGCCGCCGGTGCGGGCCTTGATCAGCTGCTCGGTGCTCCACAGGCGCTCGGCCGGTGCCCGGGCCTGCAGCCAGACCAGTTGCCGCGCCGGCAGGCCCCAGGCCACCAGCCCGGGCAGGTGCGGCGGGTGCGGCGGCCCGACCAGCAGCAGCTCCCGGCCTTCGCGGGCCAGGCTGGCCAGCACGGGCGCCAGCAGGCGCCACTCGGTGCCGCCATCGGGCTCGCCCAGGATTTCGGTGAGGGCGTGTGCGGGCCAGCCGCCCCCGGGCAGCACGGCGTCGAGCGGCGCAAAACCGCTGGACCAGGTGCGCCGCACGGCCGCGTCGAGCTGATTGGCCGACCAGACGCCGGCGGGCCAGGCAGGGGCCACGGACGCAGAAGGCTTCAAAACGGCCAGGGACATGGTGTCCTCCGGCGCGGTGGCTGGATCATGGAATCCTCACGATACTGTATTTATTTACAGTATAAAGAGTTCACGCAGCCGGAAAGCAAAAAAGCCCTCGAACCTTTCGATTCGAGGGCTTTCGCAATAAATGGTCGGCGTGGCGGGATTCGAACTCGCGACCCCTTGCACCCCATGCAAGTGCGCTACCAGGCTGCGCTACACGCCGACAAGCCTCGCATTATAGCCTGCGAAAAAGGCCGTTTTCAGGGAGTCAGGCGCAGAAGTTCGCGAATTTCGAGCAACTCGCGCCGCACCTCGCTCACGAGCGAAGTCGGGACCACCGGCGCGGCCACCGTGGCCGACACCACCACCGTGTCGTCCTCGTGGATGACGGCGTCGAGATCGATCACATCGATGGCCTCGTCCTCGTCGTCGCGGCGGCGCTTCTCGTCGCGTTCGGTCTGGGCCAGTTCCTGCAACTTGTTGCGCGCCCCGCTGATGGTGAAGCCCTGTTCGTACAGCAGCTCGCGGATGCGACGGATCATCAACACCTCGTGGTGCTGGTAATAGCGCCGGTTGCCCCGGCGCTTCATGGGGCGCAGCTGAGTGAACTCCTGCTCCCAGTAGCGCAGCACGTGCGGCTTGACGCCACAGAGCTCGCCCACCTCACCGATGGTGAAGTAGCGCTTGGCGGGAATCGGGGGGAGAGAATTCTCCATGTAAATCAAGGCGGTAGAAACCGAACCTTGAATTTACTCTAAGTGCCGGCCAACCGGAGGGGGGTATGCCGGTTTTCGTGAGATATGTTGCAGCCAGACTCCAGGCGGCCGAGCAGCGGCGATCAATCGCCGATGACCGCCGCCTGCACCTGCTCCTTGAGCTTGGGGCTGGCGTGGAAGGTGACCACGCGGCGTGCCTCGATGGCCACGGGCTCGCCGGTGCGCGGATTGCGGCCGGGACGGGCCGCCTTGGTGCGGATCTGGAAATTGCCGAAGCCGGAGATCTTCACGTCGGTCCCGTTGACCAGGCTCTCGGTGATGAGGTCGAAGAAAGCGTCGATCATGTCCTTGGACTCACGCTTGTTCAGACCGATCTGGTCGAACAGCAGCTCGGCCAGTTGCGCCTTCGTGAGGGCCGGGGTTTCGAGGCTTTCGACAGCCAGTTCCATTCTTCGATCTCCTTGCTTGCGACGGGCCGGGTTCAGGTGCGCAGGCGCGCGCCGGTGCGCTGTTGCAGCGCCGCCAGTGCCGCGGCCACCGTGGCCTCGATCTGTTCTTCGGTCAGTGTAGCGTCGTCGCGGTTGAGCACGAGGCGCACCGCGAGGCTCTTCTCGTCGGCGGCCAGGTTGCCCGCGGGCGCGCCTTTCTTGGGCCGGTAGACATCGAACAGCACCGCGTCGCGCAGCCACTCGCCGCCCGCGGCGCGGATGGCCGACAGCACCGCGTCGTGCGTCACCGACTCGTTCACCACCAGGGCCAGGTCGCGCTCGACCGGCTGGTGGCGGCTCACGCCCTGGAACACGGGCACGGGACGGGCCAGCACCGCGTCGAGTTCAAGTTCGAACAGCACGGGGGCGCTGGGCAAGTCGTAGGCCTGGCGCCAGCGCGGATGCAGTTCGCCCACATGGCCGATGCAGCGGCCATCGAGCCAGACGGCGGCGCAACGGCCCGGGTGCATCGCGGGGTGCTCGGCGGCGCGGAACTCGGCGCGGCGCGGCGCGAGCAGCGCCTCGACATCGCCTTTGGCGTCGAAGAAGTCGGCCACGCGTTCGGCCTCGCCCCACTGCAAGGCATTGACCGGACCGCCGGCCAGGCCGGCCACGCGCATGGGCTGGTCGAAGCCGGCCACGCTGGTGTCGCTGTCGGCGACCGACGTGTCCTTGCGGAACACGCGGCCGATCTCGAACAGGCGCACGCGCTCCGCGCGGCGGTCGAGGTTGAACTTGAGCGCGGCGATCAGGCTGCCCACGAGCGAGGAGCGCATCACGCTCATCTGGCTCGCGATCGGGTTGAGCAGCTTGATCGGGTCGGCGTTGCCCGCGAGTTCATGCTCCCACCGCGCCTCGACGAAGCTGAAGTTGATGGTTTCCTGGTAGCCCAGCTGCGCGAGCTGGCGGCGCAGCGCGAACGGGCCGCGGCGCGCCTCGGGGCGGATCTTGGCGGTGATGGGCGCCAGCGGCGGCGTGGTCGGCAGCTGCTCGTAGCCGATCAGGCGCACCACCTCTTCGATCAGGTCTTCCTCGATCTGCAGATCGAAGCGGTAGGCCGGCGGCGTGACGGTCACCGTGCCCTCGCCTTCCTGCACCGCCAGGCCCAGGCGACGCAGGGTGTCGGCGCACTGCGCCTGGCTCACGGGCATGCCGATGACCTTGCTCGCGCGCGCCACGCGCAGCGTCACGGGCCTGGGCTGCGGCACATTGACCACGTGGTCGTCGATCGGGCCGGCCTGGCCGCCGCAGATCTCGAGCACGAGGCGCGTGATGTGTTCGATGTGCTCGACCGTGGTCGAGGGATCGACGCCGCGCTCGAAGCGGTGGCCCGCGTCGGTGCTGAAGTTGTAGCGGCGTGAGCGGCCCGCGATGGCCTTGGGCCACCAGAACGCGGCCTCGATGTAGATGTTCTTCGTGTCGTCGGACACCGCGGTGGCGTCGCCGCCCATGATGCCCGCGAGCGACTCCACCGCCTGCTCGTCGGCGATCACGCCGACCTCGGCGTCGACCGTGATGGTGTTGCCGTTGAGCAGCTTGAGCGATTCGCCCGCACGGCCCCAGCGCACCTGCAGGCCGCCGTGGATCTTGTCGAGGTCGAAGATGTGCGAGGGGCGGCCGAACTCGAACATCACGTAGTTGGAGATGTCCACCAGCGGCGAGACGCTGCGCTGGCCGCAGCGCGCCAGTCGTTCCACCATCCAGGCCGGCGTCTGCACCTGCGTGTTCACGCCACGCACCACACGGCCGCTGAACCGGCCACACAGATCGGCGGCTTCCACGCGCACGGGCAGGCGCTCGGCCAGCGCCACGGGCGCCGCCGGGAAGCTCGGCGCCTGCAGCGGTGCACCCGTGATGGCCGAGAGCTCGCGCGCAATGCCGTACACGCTCAGGCAGTGCGCCAGGTTGGGCGTGAGCTTGAGCGTGAACAGCATGTCGTCGAGCGCGAGCTGCTCACGGATGTCGCGGCCCACCACGGCGTCGGCCGGCAGTTCGAGCAGGCCGCCATGGTCTTCCGAGAGCTTGAGCTCGCGCGCCGAGCACAGCATGCCCTGGCTTTCCACGCCGCGCAGCTTGCCGAGCTTGATCGCAAAGGGCTTGCCGTCGTCACCGGGCGGCAGTTCGGCGCCCACGAGCGCGCACGGCACCTTGATGCCCACGCGCGCATTGGGCGCACCGCACACGATGTTGAGCAAGGCGCCCTGCCCCACGTCCACCTGGCACACGCGCAGGCGGTCGGCGTTCGGGTGCTGCTCGGCGGCCCTGATCTCGCCCACCACGACCTTGGAGAACGGCGGGGCCACGGGGCGCAGCTCCTCGACCTCGAGCCCGGCCATGGTGAGGGTGTCGGCGAGTTGCTGGCTGGTCAGCGGCGGGTTGCAGAAGGCGCGCAGCCAGGATTCGGGGAATTGCATGGTGGTCGCTTGTCGGCTGGTCGGCTTATCGGAACTGGCTGAGGAAACGCACGTCGCCGTCGAAGAACAGGCGCAGGTCGTTCACGCCATAGCGCAGCATGGTCAGGCGGTCGGGCCCCATGCCGAAGGCAAAGCCGATGTAACGCTCAGGGTCCAGGCCCATGTTGCGCACCACGTTCGGGTGCACCTGGCCCGAGCCCGCCACCTCGAGCCAGCGCCCGGCCAGCGGGCCGCTCTGGAACTGGATGTCGATCTCGGCGCTGGGCTCGGTGAACGGGAAGAAGCTCGGGCGGAAGCGCAGCACCAGGTCTTCGCTCTCGAAGAAGGTGCGGCAGAAATCGGTGAAGACGACCTTGAGGTCCTTGAAGCTCACGTTCTCGCCGATCCACAGGCCTTCGCACTGATGGAACATGGGCGAGTGCGTGGCGTCGCTGTCGACGCGGTAGGTGCGGCCCGGCGCGATCACGCGGATCTCGGGCATGCCCTGCCCCGCGTCGAGCGCCGCGCGGTGGCGCTTGACGTGCTGCACCGCGTGGCGGATCTGCATCGGACTGGTGTGCGTGCGCAGCAGGTTGGGCGCCTTGGCCGAACCGCCTTCGACGTAGAAGGTGTCGTGCATGGAACGCGCCGGGTGGTCCTCGGGCGTGTTCAAGGCGGTGAAGTTGAACCAGTCGGACTCGATCTCGGGGCCGTCGGCGACCTCGAAGCCCATGGAGCCGAAGATGGCCTCGATGCGTTCGAGCGTGAGGCTCACCGGGTGCAGCCCGCCCGCGCCGCGCTGGCGGCCCGGCAGACTCACGTCCAGCGCTTCGGCCTTGAGCTGGGCCTGCAGTTCGGCGTCGGCCAGGGCCTGGCGGCGCTCGGTGAGTGCGGCCTCGACGGCCTGCTTGGCGACGTTGATCGCGGCACCGCGCGTCTTCTTCTCGTCGACCGACAGCGCCCCCATGCCCTTCATGAGCTCGGTGATGCGGCCGGCCTTGCCGAGGTAACGGGCCTTGGCGTTCTCCAGCTCGGCCGGCGTGGCGGCCTGCGCGAATTCGGCGCGCGCGCTGTGAACCAGGGAGTCCAACTCGTTCATGCGATGGGTGTCCGATGCAATGAAAAAAGGGCTGAAGCCGGCGGGTGACCCCTCAAGCCTCAACCCTTTCGAACGGCCGCGGGCGGACAAGCCGCCCGGCCGGGGATCAAGCGTTGGCCAGCTTGGCTTTGACCTGCTCCACGATGCTGCCGAAAGCCGCGGGATCGTTGACGGCCAGGTCGGCGAGGACCTTGCGGTCGATCTCGATCTGGGCCTTCTTCAGACCGTTGGCGAACTGGCTGTACGTCAGGCCGTTGGCGCGTGCACCGGCGTTGATACGGGCGATCCACAGTTGGCGGAACACACGTTTCTTGGTGCGGCGGTCGCGGTAGGCGTACTGGCCGGCCTTCATCACCGCCTGTTTGGCGATGCGGAAGACGTTACCGCGGCGGCCGCGGAAACCTTTGGCGAGGGCCAGAACTTTCTTGTGTCGGGCGCGAGCCGTGACACCACGTTTGACGCGAGGCATGTTGCTTCTCCTTGTTCGTCGTGATTACAAGCCAGCCTTACAGCCCGGCGAAAGGCAGCATCTGCGCCATGTGACCCATGTTGGTCTCATGCACATTCACCGCACCCCGCAGGTGGCGCTTGTTCTTGGTGGTCTTCTTGGTCAGGATGTGACGCTTGAAGGCTTGACCGCGCTTGACGGTGCCACCGGGACGAACGCGAAAACGCTTCTTCGCGCTGCTCTTGGTCTTCATCTTGGGCATTGGAATGCTCCTTTTGATTTGTGCTCGTGAGGCGCCCGCGGCAACGAACCGCGGTCTTGATGGGCCCCGAGCCACTTTTGTCACCGCCCCTTGCGGGGTGGCGTTCGGCGCTCACCTTGCGGCGGGCGCCTCGATCGGCCGAGGGACCAACCTCGACCGATCAATCGGATGCTTCGCCGGCTCAGGCCGCCGAAGGGGTAGCCGCGGGCGTTGCCGCCTCGGCCGGTTTGTTCTGTCCGCCCGCCTTCTTGCGGCTCGGCGCGATCATCATGATCATCTGCCGGCCTTCGAGCTTGGGGAATTGCTCCACCACGATCGTGTCGCCGAGGTCGTTGCGGATGCGGTCCAGCAGCGCCAGACCCAGTTCCTGGTGCGTGATCTCGCGGCCGCGGAAACGCAGCGTGATCTTGCACTTGTCGCCCTCATCGAGAAAGCGCCGGATGTTGCGCATCTTGATGTTGTAGTCGCCGTCGTCGGTGCCAGGGCGGAACTTGATTTCCTTGATCTCGATGACCGTCTGCTTGGCTTTCGCTTCGGCCGCCTTCTTCTGTTCCTGGTACTTGAACTTGCCGTAGTCCATCAGGCGGCACACCGGCGGATTGGCCGTGGCCGCGATCTCCACGAGATCGACGTCGAGCTCGCCGGCCATGCGAAGGGCCTCTTGCAAGCTCACGATGCCCAGCGGCTCGTTTTCGGGGCCGTTGAGGCGGACCTCGGGGGCCATGATTTCCCGGTTCAGGCGGTGCGCACGTTCTTCACGCTGGCGGCGGTCGCGAAAGTTGGTAGCGATGGTTGCTTCCTTGGAAAGGGGCGGTTGATGGAATCAAAAGCGGCCTTGCGGCCGCGGGGTGTACGCGTCGAGCGCGGCGACTGCGGGTCGGTGCCCGGGCGCGAGCGGCTTTGCGCTCAGGCCTTGGAGGACACCGTGTTGGCCACCAGTTCGGAGAAAGCCTCCAGGGGCATGACCCCGAGGTCTTTGTTGCCCCGGGCCCGCACCGCCACCGCACCAGCAGCCTTCTCCTTGTCGCCCACAACGGCAATGAAAGGCAGCTTTTGCAACGCGTGCTCCCGGATTTTATACGTAATTTTCTCGTTGCGCAGGTCGGTCGTGACCCTAAGCCCTTGATTCTGCAGAGCTTTCGCGACGTCACGACAGTAATCCGCCTGCGAATCCGTGATGTTGAGCACCGCCACCTGCACCGGAGCGAGCCAGGCCGGCAGCGCCCCGGCGTGCTGCTCGATCAGGATGCCGATGAAACGCTCGAGGCTGCCCACGATGGCGCGGTGCAGCATGATGGGCCGGTGGCGCGAGCCGTCTTCGCCCACGAACTCGGCGTCGAGGCGCTCGGGCAGGTTGGGGTCAACCTGGATCGTGCCGCACTGCCACTGTCGTCCCAGCGCGTCCTTCAGCGTGTACTCGATCTTGGGCCCGTAGAAGGCGCCCTCGCCCGGCAGGTACTCGAACTCGCAGCCCGACGCGCGCAGGCCCTCGGCCAGCGCGGCTTCGGCGCGGTCCCAGCTCTCCTCGGTGCCGATGCGCTTCTCAGGACGCGTCGAGAGCTTGTAGAGGATTTCGGTGAAGCCGAAGTCCTTGTAGACCTTCTGCAGCAGCGCGGTGAAGGCCGTCACCTCGGACTGGATCATGTCCTCGGTGCAGAAGATGTGGCCGTCGTCCTGGGTGAAGCCGCGCACACGCATGATGCCGTGCAGGCCGCCCGTGGGCTCGTTGCGGTGGCAGGCGCCGAACTCGCCGTAGCGCAGTGGCAGATCGCGGTAGCTCTTGATGCCCTGCTTGTAGATGAGGATGTGGCCCGGACAGTTCATCGGCTTGAGCGCGTACTCGCGCTTCTCCGATTCCGTGGTGAACATGTTCTCGCGGTACTTGTCCCAGTGGCCGGTCTTTTCCCACAGCGATTTGTCGAGAATCTGCGGGCCCTTGACCTCCTGGTAGCCGTTGTCGCGGTACACGCGGCGCATGTACTGCTCCACCTCCTGCCAGATCGCCCAGCCCTTGGGGTGCCAGAACACCGTGCCCGGCGAGTGCTCGTCGAGGTGAAACAGATCGAGTTCGCGGCCGAGCTTGCGGTGGTCGCGCTTCTCGGCCTCCTCGAGCATGGTCAGGTACTGCTGCAGGTCTTCCTTGCTGGCCCAGGCCGTGCCGTAGATGCGTTGCAGCATCTCGTTGCGGTGGTCGCCGCGCCAGTAGGCGCCGGCCACCTTCATGAGCTTGAAGTGCTTGAGCTTGCCCGTGCTGGGCACGTGGGGGCCGCGGCACAGGTCTTCGAAGCCGCCCTCGCGGTACAGGCTCACGTCTTCGTTGGCCGGAATGCTCGCGATGATCTCTGCCTTGTAGTGCTCGCCCAGGGCCTTGAAGTGCGCCACGGCCTCGTCGCGCGGCAGCACGCGGCGCTCGACCTTCTCGTCCTTGGCGGCGAGTTCGGCCATGCGCTTTTCGATCGCGGCCAGGTCCTCGGGCGTGAAGGGGCGCTTGTACGAGAAGTCGTAGTAGAAGCCGTTGTCGATCACCGGGCCGATGGTCACCTGGGCGTCGGGGTAGAGCTCTTTGACGGCATAGGCCAGCAGGTGGGCCGTGGAGTGGCGGATCATCTCCAGGCCATCGGCGTCCTTGGCGGTCACGATGGCCAGCGATGCATCGCGGTCGATGGTGAAGCTGGTGTCGACCAGCTTGCCGTCCACCTTGCCGCCGAGCGCGGCCTTGGCCAGGCCGGCGCCGATCGACGCGGCCACGTCGGCCACGGTGACCGGGGCGGGAAAGCTGCGTTGCGAACCGTCGGGAAGCGTGATCTGGGGCATGGTGCGGGTCCGGAAAAACAAAAGCGCGGCAGGGGCCGCGCTTTCGTGGGGGAGAAGGGAGGGGATCGGGCAGGCGCGAACTGCTGGCCTCAAAGGGCCACGGAGAAGATCTCCTGAGTTCGCGGTGTCATAACCGACATGCCTTTCTCGTTCTTGCTGATTGCGAAAGACGGGAATTGTCCCACAAACTCCGCGCATGACGCTGCGCACCGCCTCGCTGGCCTTGGTCCTCGCCACGCTCCTGAGCGCCTGCGCACAGGCGCCCGCCCCCACCGGCCCGCTGGGCATCGCCTTCGTGACCGTGCCCGCCGGCACGTTCGACATGGGCAGCGACGAGCCCGTGGACACGCTCGCCGCCGCCTACCCCGGCCTGGAGCGCTCGCGCTTCGAGGGACTGACCGACGAAGCCCCCGTGCACCGCGTGCGCATCACGCGCGCCTTCGAGATGAGCCGGCACGAGGTGACGGTGGGGCAGTTCCGCGCCTTCCTGCAGCGATCGGGCCACGTGCCCGAGTCGATCGCCGATGGCACCGGTGGCTACGGCTACAACCCCGGCTACGACCCGGCCACCACCGCCCGGCGCGACGCCTTCGAAGGCCGCCAGCCGCGCTACTCGTGGCAGAACCCCGGCTTTCCCCAAGGCGACGACCACCCGGTGGTCAACGTGACCTGGAACGACGCCATGGCCCTGGCGCGCTGGCTCTCGGCCCAGGACGGCCGCACCTACCGCCTGCCCACCGAGGCCGAATGGGAGTACGCCTGCCGCGCCGGCAGCAAGGGGCGCTACCAGCACGGCAACGAACCCGAAGGCCTGCTCCGCGCGGGCAACACCTTCGATCAGGACGCCGCCGCGAACTGGCCGACCTGGCGCGAACGCGCCCTGCCCGGCCGCGACGGCCACGCCTTCACCGCGCCCGTGGGCTCGTTCGCGCCCAACGCCTTCGGACTGCACGACATGCATGGCAACGTGTGGGAATGGGTGTCCGACTGGTATGGCGAAGACTATTACGCGCGCTCGCCCACCAACGACCCCGCCGGCCCGGCGGACGGCAATGTGAAAGTGCGCCGCGGCGGTTCGTGGCACACCTGGCCGCTCTACACGCGCTGCGCCTTCCGCAACTGGAACACGGTGCAGACGCGCTACCCGCTCGTGGGCATCCGGCTGGTGCGCGAACAGCCAGCGCCCCACTGATCGCGGGATTGAGGGCCTCGGCCCTTACTGCGCGCCGACCTTGACCTCGGGCGCTGCCGCCGGCGGGTCGAGCGGCTCGAGCAGGCTCTTGGGCGGGTTCTTCTTGAGCTCGCCCGCGAACACCACCTGCTCGGGGCTCATGCACTCGTCGGCCACGCGGCGGCCGAGCTTCTGGCTCATGAGCATGGACTTGTTGCCCAGCTGCAGCCAGAGCGCACCGCGCTTGGGGTCTTCGAGCCGGATGGCGCCGGTGCGGCTTTCCACCGGGTGCATGTAGAAGCGGCCACCGCTGCCGCCGCTCACCTGCACCACGAAAAAGCCGGCCCGCTTGGCCGGCGTCACCTGCACCGAGGCGCCGAGCTCGCAGGGCATCTTGCCCACGTACACGCGCTGGGCGATGGCCAGATCCGCCTCGCTGAGCGTGACCGAACTGTCCTCTTCGATCGGCGTCATTTCTTCGACCGCCTTGGCGGCCGAGCGCGCGAGCGGCGGTTTGGCGGGTTTGGACGCAGCGGGCTTCGCGGCCGGGACTGCGGTTTGCGCCACGGCCGCCAAAGGGACGAAGGCCAGGGCGCTCAGGGTAAGGGCAAAGGGCAGCAGTTTCATGGGGCGCGAGTCTGCCCGTTCGCGGGCCGAACGGGTGTTCGCAGTTGTTTCGCCCGCCCAAAAAAAGCCGCCCCGAAGGGCGGCTTTGTCTCCTCGGAATCCGATGGATCCGGCTCAGTGGAACTGCTCTTCCTCGGTCGAGCCGGTCAGCGCTTTCACGCTCGACGAGCCGCCCTGGATCACGGTGGTCACGTCGTCGAAGTAACCCGCGCCCACTTCCTGCTGGTGCGACACGAAGGTGTAGCCCTGCTCGCGCGCCTTGAATTCGGGCTCCTGCACCATCTCGGTGTAGTGCTTCATGCCTTCGCCGCGGGCGTAGGCGTGGGCGAACTGGAAGGTGTTGAACCAGTTGATGTGGATGCCGGCCAGCGTGATGAACTGGTACTTGTAGCCCAGCGCCGACAGCTCGTCCTGGAACTTGGCGATGGTCTTGTCGTCGAGGTTCTTCTTCCAGTTGAACGAGGGCGAGCAGTTGTAGCTCAGCAGCTTGCCCGGGCTCTTGGCGTGCACGGCCTGCGCGAACTCGCGCGCGAAGCCCAGGTCGGGCGTGCCGGTTTCGCACCACACCAGGTCGGCGTAGGGCGCGTAGGCCACACCGCGGCTGATGGCCTGCTCGAGGCCGTTCTTCACGCGGTAGAAGCCTTCCTGCGTGCGCTCGCCGGTGAGGAAGGGCTTGTCGTTGGCGTCGTGGTCGCTGGTGATCAGGTTGGCGGCCTCGGCGTCGGTGCGGGCCAGCACGATGGTGGACACACCCATCACGTCGGCGGCGAAACGCGCGGCGATCAGCTTTTCGATGGCTTCTTGCGTGGGCACGAGCACCTTGCCGCCCATGTGGCCGCACTTCTTCACGGCCGCCAGCTGGTCTTCGAAGTGCACGCCCGCGGCACCGGCGGCGATCATGTTCTTCATGAGCTCGAAGGCGTTGAGCACGCCGCCGAAGCCGGCTTCCGCGTCGGCCACGATGGGCAGGAAGTAGTCGATGAACTCGGCGCTGCCCGGCTCGATGCCGCGGCTCCACTGGATCTCGTCGGCGCGCTTGAAGGTGTTGTTGATGCGGCGGACCATGGTCGGCACCGAGTCGTACGCGTAGAGCGACTGGTCGGGGTACATGGTTTCGCTGGTGTTGCCATCGGCGGCCACCTGCCAGCCCGAGAGGTACACGGCTTCCAGGCCGGCCTTGGCCTGCTGCATGGCCTGGCCAGCGGTGATGGCGCCGAAGGCGTTCACGTAGCCCTTCTTGGCACCACCGTTGATCTTTTCCCACAGCTTCTCGGCGCCGCGCTTGGCCAGCGTGTGCTCGATGCTCATGCTGCCGCGCAGGCGCACAACATCGGCGGCGCTGTAGCCGCGCTTGATGCCTTTCCAACGGGGGTTCGTCGCCCAGTCTTTCTCCAGGGCTTCGATCTGCTGAGCGCGGCTGAGCTGCTCGGTGAGGGATTGGGGCATGGAAACTCTCCTTGGGTTGGTGAAAACGGAGGCCTCGCTGCGGGATGCAAGGGCGGTGCCTGTGCCACCACTGTATGTCTTATAGAAGACCCGCGAGAGCTCTTGTGTCTTATATAAGACAAATATTTTTTCGTTGAAAATCAATGGCAAACAAGTTCGATTTTTCAATGCGGAATTCCATCTCCCATATCAAGAAATTTTTGCGCGGCGCAGCATGAACCCGCTTCACGATATGAAAAGCAGATTCCTCATCGCGAAAGCCCGTGCCCGGCCTGAGGCATCATGCGCACCTCCTCCGTGCAAGCCACTCCCTCTGTGACCTCCCTTCACCGCGCCACGGCCTACGCCAGCCTGGGTCTGAGCATGGCGCTCGTGGGCAGCTACGTCGCGCTGTCCAAGCCCCTGGTGGCCGTGTTCCCCGTGTTCCTGCTCGCCTGGTTGCGCTTTGGCATCGGCGCCGTGGCCATGGCGCACTGGCTGCGCAAACCCGCCGACGAACCGCCAATCACCCCGCGCACGCGAGCGCTGCTGTTCCTCGAATCCTTCCTGGGCAACTTCCTGTTTTCGGTCTGCATGCTGTTCGGCGTGAGCATGACCACCGCGGTCGCCGCGGGCGTGGTGATGTCGTCCATCCCGGCGGTGGTTGCGATCCTGAGTTGGATCTTCCTGCGCGAGCGCATCGGGCGGCGCACCACCGCGGGCATCGCCTGCGCGGCGCTGGGCATCGGCTTGTTCTCGCTCGACAAGGGCGGCGCGGGCGCGGCGGTGGACGGCGGCCGTGCCCTGTGGGGCAACCTGCTGGTGTTCGCGGCGGTGGTGTGCGAGGCCTCTTACGTGGTGATCGGCAAACGCCTCACCGAGGGCCTGGGGCCCAAGCGCATCTCGGCGCTGATCAACCTCTGGGGCCTGGCGCTGGTCACCCCCATGGGGCTCTGGGCCGCGCTCGCGTTCGACTTCAGCGCCGTGGCGGCGCCCGTGTGGCTGCTGCTGGTGTTCTATGGCCTGGCGGCCAGCGTGTGGACGGTGTGGCTCTGGATGACCGGCCTCAAGACCGTGCCGGCCTCGCAGGCCGGCGTGTTCACCGTGATGCTGCCGATCAGCGCCGCGCTCATCGGTGTGCTGTTCATGGGCGAGCGGCTCACACCGCTGCAGTTGCTGGCCTTCGGCATCGCGCTGCTCGGGCTGCTGCTGGCCACCCTGCCCTCGCGCGCGCCGCGCTGAGCCTCAGGCCGCCCCGGGCGCGCACCACAGGCCGCTCGGCTGGGTGATGCCCATCCACAGCGCCCAGCCCGAGGCCAGCATGAGCACCAGCCCGGCGAGGCGTATGCCCATGCCGCCGCTGCGCCACTCGCCCAGGCGCAGCAACAGCCAGGGCCCGGCCAGCAGCGACACCGAGGTGCCGAGCGCGAACAGCGCCATCACGCCCGCACCTTCGAGGGCATTGGCACTCAACGCCGCCACCAGCAGCGCCGAATACAGCAGGCCGCATGGCATGAGCGCCCAGCCGAACCCGAGCACGAAGGGCGCGCGCGGCCCGAGCGCGGCCATGGCCGGGCGCGCCTTGCGCCATACGCCCTGCCCGAGCCGGTCGACCCAGGCCGGCTGGCGCGCCTGCCACAGCAGCACGGCGCCCAGCAGCAGGGCCGCCACATGGAACATGGTCCACACCGGGCGCAGCGCGGCGCTGTGCTCGCCCACCCAGGCCAGGCCCTGCACCGAGCCGCCCGCGAGGGCGCCCATGAGCGCATAACCCGCGATCCGGCTGCCCTGGAAGGCCAGCAGGGCCTGCGTGCTGCGCGGCGCCGCGGCGCGCGAAATGCCGGCGCAGGCCGCGCCGCACATGGCCACGCAGTGGGGTCCGCCCACGAGGCCCATGAACAGTGCGGTGATGGCCAACGAACCCGTCATGGTCAGAGGATGCGCGAGAACCGGGCCCGGTCCTGGTCCACCTGCAGGTGGCGGTCGAAGACCATCGCGATCGCGCGCACCAGGTACCAACCGCGCTCGGTCACGTGCACGCCGGCGTCGTCGATGCGCACCAGGCCCTGTTCGGCGAAGTCCTCGAGCTGCTCGAGCTCGCGCGCGAAGTAGCGGCGGCTGTCCACCAGGTGGCCCTGGTCGATGGATTCGTACAACAGCACGCCCTGGCACATGATGGACATGATGACCGCGCGGCGCATGAGGTCGTCGCGCGAGAGCGCGAGGCCGCGCACGATGGGCAGCCGCCCCTGGTCGAGCAGGTCCACGTACTCGTCGAGCGTCTTGGCGTTCTGGCTGTAGGTCGCGCCCACGCGGCCGATGGCCGACACGCCGAGCGCGATCAGGTCGCAGTCGGGCTGGGTGCTGTAGCCCTGGAAGTTGCGGTGCAGCCGGCCCTGGCGCTTGGCCACGGCCAGCGCGTCGTCGGGCAGCGCGAAGTGGTCCATGCCCACGTAAACGTAGCCCGCCTCGCCGAGTGCGTCGAGCGAGGCCGAGAGCATGGCGAGCTTGTCGGCCGCACCGGGCAGTTCGGCCGACACGATGCGCCGCTGCGGCTTGAAGCGCGCAGGCAGGTGCGCGTAGCCATACAGGGCCACGCGGTCGGGCCGCAGTTCGGCGAGCTGCGCCAGCGTGCGCCTGAACGACTCGGGCGTCTGCAGGGGCAGGCCGTAGATCAGGTCCACGTTCACGGATTCGAAGCCGATGCGGCGCGCCGCGGCCATGAGCTCGAACACCTGCGAGGCGGGCTGGATGCGGTGCACGGCCTTCTGCACCGCGGGGTCGAAGTCCTGCACGCCGAAGCTCAGGCGGTTGAAACCCAGGCGCTGCAGCGTCTGCAGGCGCGTGGCGTTCACGGTGCGCGGATCGACCTCGATCGAGTACTCACCGCCCGGCACCAGCCGGAAGTGGCGCTTGAGCATGGCCATCAGGTCTTCGAGCTCGGCGTCGGACAGAAAGGTGGGTGTGCCGCCGCCCAGGTGCAGCTGGGACACCGACTGCCCCGAGCCCAGGTGCTCGATCTGCAGCTCGAGCTCGCGCGAGAGGTGGCGCAGGTACTCGGCGCCGCGCGAATGGTGTTTGGTGATGACCTTGTTGCAGGCGCAGTAGTAACAAACCGATTCGCAGAAAGGCACGTGCACGTAGACCGACAGCGGCAGCGCGAGCGAGCCCGCGCGGCGCTGCTCCAGGGCCTGGCGGTAGTCCTGCTCGGTGAAGGCTTCGACGAAACGGTCGGCCGTGGGGTACGAGGTGTAGCGAGGCCCCGGCACGTCGTAGCGCTTGAGCAGGTCGTCGGAAATGGCGTGGCTCACGGAAGACTTTGGTGATGTAGACGGGCCCACTGTGCCCCAGGGCCTGTGGGGAAGGTTTGATCCGCGTCAATCGCACGCGCCGAAACGGTGTCTCTAGGGGTATGCTCGGGCTTGTTGAGGGAAATCATCACATGCTTATGGACGTCCATCGCATCAAAGTGGCCTGTTCGGGCTGCAATCTGCGCGAGTTGTGCCTGCCCATGGGTCTCAACCCCGACGAGATGGACAAGCTCGACCACCTCGTCTCCACGCGCAAGCGCATCAAGCGCGGCGATGCGCTGTTCTCCGCGGGCGACAGCTTCACCTCGCTCTATGCCGTGCGCTCGGGCTTCTTCAAGACCCGCGTCACCAGCCCCGACGGCCGCGACCAGGTCACGGGCTTTCAGATGGCGGGCGAGATCATCGGCCTCGACGGCATCGTCAACGACCGCCACTCGTGCGACGCCGTGGCGCTCGAAGACGCCGAGGTCTGTGTGATGCCCTTCGACGAGGTCGAGGCGCTGTCGCGCGAGTTCACCACGCTGCAGCACCACGTGCACCGCATCATGAGCCGCGAGATCGTGCGGGACCACAGCGTGATGCTGCTGCTGGGCAGCATGCGCGCCGAGGAGCGCCTCGCGGCCTTCCTGCTCAACCTGGTGCAGCGCCTGCAGGCGCGCGGTTTTTCGCCGTCCGAGTTCAACCTGCGCATGACGCGCGAGGAGATCGGCAGCTACCTGGGCATGAAGCTCGAAACCGTCAGCCGCACGTTCTCGAAGTTCGTCGACGACGGCGTGATCGAGGTCAAGCAGCGCTACGTGCACATCAAGGACACCGAGGCGCTGCGGCGCATCGTGAACCCTCAGACCTGCGGCTGATCCTCGGCCGGTGCGACCAGCACCGCGGTGAGCGCTCCCGCGACCGCGATGACGGCCCAGAAAACAAAAAAGCTCACCGTGTAGACCGCGGCGCGCGACCACTCCAGCGCCTGGCCGTGCCAGTGCAGCTGGCCCGGGTCGACCAGGGCGAACACCAGCATCTCGAGCACCCCGGCCAGCAGGAAGGCCGGCCAGGCCACCGCCATCGAGCGCCGCACGTTCATGCTCAGGGCTCCCGTGCCACCGGGGAGGCGGCGTGGTTGCGCGCCTGGTGCGCGGGTTGCAGCTTGATGAGCGCTGCTTCGCGCTCGGCGCCCTGCAGCGCACGGGCCTGCTGCAGCGTGGCCTCGTACTCGCCCTTGTCGATCACGGGGTCGGCGCCGTGGACGGCGATGACGGCGGTGGCGATGGCCGCCACCACCACGGCCAGCGGCCCGCCCACGACCAGCCACATGGGGCCCACGCGCCACCAGGGCACGGGGTGGGTGACAGGGTTCGATTCGGCGTTCATGGTTTTCTCCTGGACATTCAGCGGGGCACGAGGAAGGTGGTCTTCTCGCGCACCTGCAGGCCGGCCTCCTGCGGCGCGCTCACGTCGAAGACGATGGGGTGCGAGCCGCTGCCGGCCGCGCCCGGCGGCAACTGCACCCGCGCGGCCACCGAGCGCACCTCGGCCGGGTCGACATGCACCAGCGCGTCGGACGCGAGTTCGATGCCCGGCAGGCCTTCGACCCGGACCCGGTAAGTCTGAGGAACTTCGGTGGCGTTCATGATCTGCAGCCGGTAGACATTCTCGATGCGGCCCTGCCCCACCTCGCGCGCCAGCGCGCCGCGGTCGCGGATCACGTCGACCTTGAGCGGCACACGCAGCGCCAGGCTGCCGAGCACCGCGAGCGTGATCGCGGCCAGGATGCCGCCGTACACCAGCACGCGCGGGCGCAGCGCGCGGCGCAGCATCTGCGCACGGCTCCAGCCCTGGGCGAGTCCGTTCTGGGTGGTGTAACGGATCAGGCCGCGCGGGTAGCCCACCTTGTCCATCACGTCGTCGCACACGTCGATGCACGCGCCGCAGCCGATGCACTCGTACTGCAGGCCCTTGCGGATGTCGATGCCCGTGGGGCAGACCTGCACGCACAGCGTGCAGTCCACGCAGGCGCCCAGGCCCAGGGCCTGGGGATCGGCCTTCTTGCTGCGCGCGCCTCGCGGCTCGCCACGCCGGGCGTCGTAGGTCACGATCATCGTGTCCTTGTCGAACATCGCGCTCTGGAAGCGCGCGTAAGGGCACATGTACTTGCACACCTGCTCGCGCAGGAAGCCGGCATTGCCATAGGTGGCGAAACCGTAGAACAGCACCCAGAAGGTCTGCCAGGGCCCGAGCGCGAACGTGGCAACCAGCCCCGAGAGCTCGCGAATGGGCGTGAAGTAACCGACGAAGGTGAAGCCGGTCCACAGGCCCACCGCGGCCCACAGCCCGTGCTTGAGCGCCTTCTTGCCGACTTTGCCCGCGCTCAGCGGCGCGGCGTCCAGGCGCAGGCGCGCGCTGCGGTCGCCTTCCACGCGGCGCTCGATCCACAGGAACATCTCGGTGTAGACCGTCTGCGGGCAGGCGTAGCCGCACCACAGGCGCCCGGCCACCGCGGTGAACAGGAACAGCGCGAGCGCCGAGATGACCAGCAGCCCCGTGAGGTAGATGAAGTCCTGCGGGTAGAGCACCAGCGGGAAGATGAAGAAGCGCCGCGCTTCGAGGTCGAACAGCACGGCCTGGCGCCCGTTCCACTGCAGCCAGGGCAGGCCGTAGAAGAGCAGTTGCGTGGCCCAGACCAGGGCCCAGCGCCACTTAGAGAACAGGCCCGACACCGAGCGCGGATGGATCTTCTGGCGCGAGGCGTAGAGCGAGACCATCACCTCCTCGTCGCCCGCGCCCGGGGTGGCGGGCACGGGCTGGATGGGGATGACGCGCGGGGTGCCTGCGTCGGCCGGCTGGCTCATGACTCGCTCACTGGGCAGGACGGTTCGACAGGCCCCAGACGTAGGCGGTCAGCACGTGGATCTGGTCGGCCGTGAGCAGCTGGTTCTGCGCCGGCATGTGGTTGCTGATGCCCTTGGTCACCGCGCGCACCACCGCCTCTTCGCCCCAGCCGTGCAGCCAGATGTCGTCGGTGAGGTTGGGCGCGCCGATCGCGGTGTTGCCCTTGCCGTTGGCGCCGTGGCAGGCGGCGCAGGCCGCGAACTTGGCCTGGCCCTGCGAGGCGCGCAGCGCATCGTGCGGGCTGCCCGAGAGGCTGAGCACGTAGTGCGCGAGGTTGCGCACGTCCTCGGCACTGCCCACGGCGGCGGCCATGGGCGGCATCATGGCCTGGCGGCCCTCGGTGATGGTCTTGGTGATGGTGGCGGGATCGCCGCCGTGCAGCCAGTCGCTGTCAGTGAGGTTGGGGAAGCCCTTGGAGCCGCGCGCGTCCGAGCCATGGCACTGGGCGCAGTTGTTCATGAACAGGCGCTCGCCGATGGCCATGGCCTTGGCGTCGCCCGCG
The DNA here is from genome assembly GCF_011388215.1 of Hydrogenophaga crocea. NCBI lineage: Bacteria > Pseudomonadati > Pseudomonadota > Betaproteobacteria > Burkholderiales > Comamonadaceae > Hydrogenophaga > Hydrogenophaga crocea. The sequence continues at coordinate 1,150,552 of NZ_CP049989.1, read as the reverse complement.
AGCTTTTCAGGGGGCTGGCCGCGGAACTCGGCGTACAGGGGCGCGATGGCCGCCTGCTGGCGCTGCACCTCGGCCGTGTGCTGGCCCTGCGAGCTCCAGCCCAGCACGCCCGCGTAGCGGCCGAACATGGGATACAGCAGGCCGTAGGCCAGCGCAAAAACCACGGTGATGACGAAGAGGTAGACCCACCACTTGGGCAGCGGGTTGTTGAGCTCGCGCAGGTCCTCGTCCCAGACGTGACCGGTGGTGTTGTCCTGGTGCGCCTTGACCTTGGCCTTGCCGCTGATCCACAGCAGCAGGGCGCAGGCGATGATGCTGACCAGCGTGAGGCCGGCCACGTAGAGATGCCAGAAGTCGCTAGTGAAGTCGCTCATGATCTTGTTCTCTCATTCGTCCTGGAACGGCAGCCGTGCGGCCTCGTCGAAGCGTGCCTGGTTGCGGCGCGACCAGGCCCAGGCCACGATGCCCACGAACACGCCCAGGCTGATCACCGTGACCAGCGAGCGCAGGATGTTGATGTCCATGGCGGCCTCCCTCACTTCATCGCGGTGCCGAGCACCTGCAGGTAGGCCACCAGGGCGTCGAGTTCGGTCTTGCCCTGAACGGCTTCCACCGAGCCCTTGATCTCGTCGTCGCTGTAGGGCGCGCCCAGGCTGCGCAGCACTTCCATGCGGCGCGGCAGGCCGTCGGCCTTCACGGGCTTCTTGTCGAGCCAGGAATAGGCCGGCATGTTCGACTCGGGCACCAGATCGCGCGGGTTGTTCAGGTGGATGCGGTGCCACTCGTCGCTGTAGCGGCCGCCCACGCGCGCCAGGTCGGGGCCGGTGCGCTTGCTGCCCCACTGGAAGGGCCGGTCGTAGACGAACTCGCCCGCCACCGAGTAGTGGCCGTAGCGCAGCGTCTCGGCCTGGAAGGGGCGGATCATCTGCGAGTGGCAGTTGTAGCAGCCCTCTTTCACGTACACGTCGCGGCCCGCGAGCTGCAGCGCGGTGTAGGGCTTCAAGCCTTCCACGGGTTGCGTGGTCGACTTCTGGAAGAACAGCGGCACGATCTCGACCAGACCGCCGACGGCGATCACCAGCACGATCAGCACGATCATGAGGAAGTTGCTGGTCTCGATCCGCTCGTGGGAGAAACCGGTGGTTTTTTCTGCATTGGCCATGGTGCGAACCTCAGGCGTGGGCGGTTTGGGCGGCAGGGATGCGCACGGGCTCGATGCGGCCCTGGCGCGCGGTCATGATGGTGTTCCACAGCATCACGCCCATGCCGGCGAGGTAGAGCACGCCACCGGCGAGGCGGATCACGTAGAAGGGGAACGTGGCCTTGACCGACTCGACGAAGGTGTAGGTGAGGCTGCCGTCGGGGTTGACCGAACGCCACATCAGGCCCTGCATCACACCGGCGATCCACATCGCGGCGATGTAGAGCACGATGCCGACGGTGGCGATCCAGAAGTGCAGCTCGATCGCGGGCACCGAGTACATCTTCTTCTGGCCGTACAGGCGCGGGATCAGGTAGTACATGGAGCCCATGGTGACCAGGCCCACCCAGCCCAGCGCGCCCGAGTGCACGTGGCCGATGGTCCAGTCGGTGTAGTGCGACAGCGCGTTGACCGTCTTGATCGACATCATCGGGCCCTCGAAGGTCGACATGCCGTAGAACGAGAGCGAGACGATCAGGAAACGCAGGATCGGGTCGTCGCGCAGTTTGTGCCAGGCGCCCGAGAGGGTCATGATGCCGTTGATCATGCCGCCCCAGCTCGGCGCGAGCAGGATCAGCGAGAACACCATGCCCACCGATTGCGCCCAGTCGGGCAGCGCGGTGTAGTGCAGGTGGTGGGGGCCCGCCCACATGTAGGTGAAGATCAGGGCCCAGAAGTGCACGATGGACAGCCGGTACGAATACACCGGGCGCTCGGCCTGCTTGGGAATGAAGTAGTACATCATCCCGAGGAAGCCGGCCGTGAGGAAGAAGCCCACGGCGTTGTGGCCGTACCACCACTGCACCATCGCGTCCTGCACGCCCGCGTAGGCCGAGTAGCTCTTGAACAGGTCCACGGGCACCGCGGCGCTGTTGACGATGTGCAGCACCGCCACGGCCAGGATGAAGGCGCCGAAGAACCAGTTGGCCACGTAGATGTGGCGCACCTTGCGCATGCCCACGGTGCCGAAGAACACCACCGCGTAGGCCACCCACACGGCGGCGATCAGCAGGTCGATCGGCCACTCGAGCTCGGCGTATTCCTTGCCCTGCGTGATGCCCAGCGGCAGCGTGATCGCCGCGGCCACGATCACCAGCTGCCAGCCCCAGAAGGTGAAGGCCGCCAGCGTGTCGGAGAACAGGCGCGTGTGGCAGGTGCGCTGCACCACGTAGTAGCTGGCTGCGAACAGGCCGCAGCCGCCGAAGGCGAAGATCACCGCGTTGGTGTGCAGCGGCCGCAGCCGGCCGTAGCTGAGCCATTCGATGCCCAGGTTGAGCGCGGGCCAGGTCAGCTGCGCGGCGATGATCACGCCCACCAGCATCCCCACCACGCCCCAGATCACGGTGGCGATGGCGAATTGCCGGACCACCTTGTCGTTGTAGACCGCGGCTTGCGCGGTTGCCTTGTCGTTGAAGGCCATTCGGATACTCCTCTGGATGTTGCAGAAGGAGTGTCTCCGGCGGGCCCTGGGGGCGGCTTGACTTAAGTCAAGCGCCGCTCATTCGTCCGTGAGGATCCGCTCGCCTTCGCGGTCCACGTGGTCGAACTGGCCTGCCTGCAGGGCCCACCAGAACAGGCCGATGACGCCGAACACGATCAGCACCGACAGCGGGATGAGGAGATAGAGCACGTCCATGGCGGATCTGAAGTTCAGCGGCTCAGGCGCCAGGCGTTGGCGATCACCAGCAGTGAGCTGGCGGCCATGCCCAGGCCCGCGAGCCAGGGGGGCATCCAGCCGATCAGGGCCAGCGGGATGCAGACCGCGTTGTACACCGCGGCCCAGACCAGGTTCTGGCGCACCACGCGCAGCGTGCGGCGCGCCAGCAGCAGGGTGTCGACCACGTCCATCACGCGCCCGCCCTGCACCACCGCGTCGCTGCGCGCCTGCGCCAGCGGCGCGGCGCGGCCGAGCGCGAAGGACGCGTCGGCCCAGGCCAGCACCGGCCCGTCGTTGAGACCGTCGCCCACCATGGCGATGCGCCAGCCGCGCTGTTGCAGGGCCTGCACTTCCTGCAGCTTGCGCTCGGGCGTGGCCTCGGCCAGCACGTGGTCCACGCCCACGGCCTGCGCCACGTGGTGCGCCGGCGCGGCGCGGTCGCCCGAGATCAGCCAGGTCTGGATGCCGAGCTGGCGCAGCCGCTGCACCGCGGCGCGCGCGTCTTCGCGCAGGCCTTCGCTGAAGCCGATGGTGGCCAGCCAGCCGTGGTCGTCGGCCAGGTAGGTGCGCGGGCCGTCCACGTCGAGCTCGGGCATGGTGCCGATGAACAGCGCCGAGCCCAGGCGCACGCGGCGGCCGTCGGGCAGTCGCGCCTCCACGCCCTGCCCCGGCTCTTCGCGCAGGCCCTCGAGCGCGGGCAGGGGCAGCTCGGCCGGCACCACAGCCATCACGCCGCGCGCCACCGGGTGCAGCGAGCCGCGAGCCAGCGCTGCGGCCAGCGCCAGCACCTGGGTGCGGTCGGCCCCGGTGCGCAGGTGCAGGTCGCGCAGCACCAGGTGGTCGTGCGTGAGCGTGCCGGTCTTGTCGAACACCACCGCGTTCACCGAGGCCATGGCCTCGAAGGCCTGCAGCCGGCGGATCAGCACGCCGCGGCGCGCGAGCGCGCCCGCCGAGGCCAGCATGGCCGCGGGCGTGGCGAGCGACAGCGCGCATGGGCAGGTGACGATGAGCACCGCCACCGCGACCGCCAGCGACTTTGACGGGTCGATCTGCCACCAGGCGATGCCGGCCGCGGCGGCCGCGAGCATCACCAGCACCAGGAAGGGCCCGGCGATGCGGTCGGCCAGTTCGGCCAGGCGCGGCCGCTCGGTGGCGGCGCGCTCCATCAGGCGCACGATGTGGGCGTAGCGCGTGTCGGACCCCACGCGGTCGAGCCGCATGCGCGCCAGGCCCGCGAGGTTGAGGCTGCCGGCCACCAGGGCGTCGCCGCAGCGGCGCGCGAGCGGGCGCGACTCGCCGGTGAGCAGGGCCTCGTCGACCGTGGCGTGCGCGTCGAGCAGCACGCCGTCGCCCGGAAAGGCCTCGCCCGCGCGCACGTGCACCACGTCGCCGGCCGCGAGGCGGCGCACCGACACGGTCTCGCGCGTGCCGTCGGCGCGCTCGCGCTCGCACGAGGCGGGCAGGCGGTTGATGAGCGCGTCGAGCGCCCCGGCGGTGCGCTCGCGCAGCCGCGCCTCGAGGTAGCGCCCGCCGAGCAGGAAGAACACGAACATGGTGAGCGAGTCGTACCAGACCTCGTGGCCCCAGGGCCCGCTCGGGTCGAAGGTGGCGGCCGAGCTCACCAGGAAGGTCACGAGGATGCCCACCGACACCGGCGTGTCCATGCCGATGCGCCGCGCCTTGAGGTCGGCCCAGGCGCGCTGGAAGAACGGGCCGCTTGCGAAGAACACCACCGGCACGCTGATGACCCAGCTGGCCCAGCGCAGCAGCTGGCCGATGTCGGGCGGGATGTCGCCGGGCGCGGCCACGTAGGCCGGCCACGCGTACATCATGACCTGCATCATGCAGAAGCCGGCCACGAACAGGCGCCACAGCGCCTGGCGCGTCTCGCGCAGGCGCTGGTCGATGGACAGGGCCTGCTGCAGCGGCAACAGGCGGTAGCCGCGTTCGCCCACGCGCACGGCCAGTTCGGACAGCCGCGTGACCGCCGGGTCCCAGCGCAGTTGCAGGCGGCGCGTGGCCGCGTGCACCCGCGCGAGCGCCACACCGGGGACACCGTCGAGCGCGCCCTCGATCGCGTCGGCGCAGGCCGCGCAGTACATGCCCTGCACCACCAGCACCGATTCGCGCTGGGCCGTGCACGCGCCTTCCGCCTCCACCGCTTCGGTGAAGGCCGACTGCTCGACCGGGTCGTCGAGCACCGCGAAATCGTCGTTGACCGTCAGCGGCCCCCGGTGGTCGCTCAACCAGGTGGCGGAACTCATGGGGTGGAGCTTAGTCGCATGGGCGGGAACACCGATTGATGTAAGTCAACCCTTCCAGGCGGCCTTCGGCGGTACGCTGAAGCCCTCAATCCCAACCCACCGAGGAGAAGCTCCATGTACAAGCGCATTCTGGTCGCCACCGATGGCTCGAAACTTTCGCAGAAGGCCGTGGACCACGCCCTGTCGCTGGCCGACATGACCGGTGCCGAAGTCGTGGCGCTCAAGGTGGTGCCGCGCTACCCGCAGTCGTACTTCGAGGGCGGCGTGGCGCTGCCGGCCAGCGAGGTGGCGCGCGTGGAGAAGCAGTGGCACGACGAGGCCATGGCCACGGTGACGGCGATCAAGTCGGCCGGCCAGAAGCGCGAGGTGAAGGTCAAGCCGGTCACGGCCAAGGGCGATCTGGTGTCCGAGGCCATCATCGGCACCGCCAAGCGCCAGAAGTGCGACCTGATCGTGATGGCCTCGCACGGTCGGCGCGGCATCAAGCGGCTGCTGCTGGGCAGCGAAACCCAGCAGGTGCTCACGCACTCGCACGTGCCGGTGCTCGTGCTCAGGTGAAAAGCCCCTTGTAGCGATCCCGCAGCAGGTTCTTCTGCACCTTGCCCATGGTGTTGCGGGGCAGCTCCGGCACCACGAAGCAGCGCTTGGGGATCTTGAAGTTGGCCAGGCGCGCCTTGAGCGCACCGATGAGCGCCTCGGGGTCGGGCGTGGCCCCGGGCCGGGCGATGACCACCGCCACCCCGACCTCCCCAAAATCGGGGTGCGGCACGCCGACCACCGCGCTCTCGGCCACGCCAGGCATCTCGTTGAGCGCGCCCTCGATCTCGGCCGGGTACACGTTGTAGCCGCCCGAGATGATCAGGTCCTTGCTGCGGCCCACGATGCTCACGTAGCCGCGCTCGTCGACCTTGCCGACGTCACCGGTCTTGAAGTAGCCGTCGGTGGTGAATTCCTCGGCGGTCTTCTCGGGCATGCGCCAGTAGCCGCTGAACACGTTGGGTCCCCGCACCTGGATGCCACCGATCTCGCCGGTTTCCACCGGGCGGCCGGCGTCGTCGACCACGCGCAGGCTCACGCCCGGCAGCGGGAAACCCACGGTGGCGCCGCGGCGCTCGGTCTGGCCCGGGTAGCGCTCGTCTTCCGCATAGGGGTTGGAGGTGAGCATGATGGTCTCGCTCATGCCATAGCGCTCGAGGATGGTGTGGCCGGTGCGCTCGCGCCACTCGTTGAAGGTCTCGATCAACAGCGGCGCCGAGCCCGACACGAACAGCCGCATGTGTGCGGCCTGCGCCGGCGTGAGCGCGGGCTCGGCCAGCATGCGCGTGTACAGCGTGGGCACGCCCATGAACACGGTGGCGCGCGGGAACAGTTCGATGGTGGCGCGCGGCTCGAACTTGTTGAGCCAGAGCATGGGGCTGCCGTTGATGAGCGCGCCGTGGATGGCCACGAACAGGCCGTGCACGTGGAAGATGGGCAGCGCGTGGATCAGCACGTCGTCGGCGCGCCAGCCCCAGTAGGCCTGCAGCGTGCGCGCGTTGCTCAGCATGTTGCCGTGCGAGAGCATGGCGCCCTTGCTGCGGCCCGTGGTGCCGCTGGTGTAGATGATCACGCCGAGGTCGTCCGCCGCGCTGCGCGCCACGGTGTGCGTGTCGCGCTGGTGCGAGGCGCGTTCGAGCAGCGTGCCGCTGCGGTCGTCGCCGAGCGTGAACACGTGACGCGTGCCGGCATGGAAGGCGATCTTGCTGACCCAGCCGAAGTTGGCCGGGTTGCACACCACCACCGCGGGCTCGGCATTGCCCACGAAGTACTCGATCTCGCCGGCCTGGTAGGCGGTGTTGAGCGGCAGGAACACATGGCCCGAGCGCAGCACCGCGAGGTAGAGGATCAGCGCCTCGACCGACTTCTCGACCTGCACCGCGATGCGCGAGGCCGGCGGCAGCTTCAGGCTGTCGAGCAGGTTGGCGATCATGGCGCTGGCGCGGTCGAGGTCACGCCAGCTGTAGCGCAGGCCGGCGGTGGCGCCGCCCACGGTTTCCACGGCGGTGGCATCGAGGTCGGCGGGGAAAGCGGCGCGCAGCGCGGCGTAGAGGTTGTGGTTGTTGCTCATGAATGGACGCTTGGGGTCGCTCAGAAAACGGGGCTGCGCTTGTCGAGGAAGGCACTGATGCCCTCGCGGTGCTCGGCGTGGCCGGCATAGGCGTAGGCGCGCGCCACCAGGGCGTCGGCGCCCGCGCCGCCGGCCAGCGCGCGCAGGGTCTGCTTGTTCAGGCGCGCGGCCTCGGGCGAGAGCGCGGCCATGCGTTCGGCGCGCGCGGCCACGTCGGCCGCGAGCGCCGCGGCATCGGGCACCACGGCGTGCAGGAAGCCGCGCTGCAGCAGGGTGGGCGCGTCGAGCACCGCGGCCTGCAGCAGCATCTCGCGCGCGGTCGCCAGGCCGGCCTCGCGCGCCACCAGCTCGGCCTCGCGCGGCGCCATGGGGAAGCCCAGGCGCGCGATGGGTGCGCCGAAGCGCGCGGCCTGGGTCGCCACGCGGATGTCGCAGCAGCTCGCGATCTCCACGCCCGCGCCCATGCAGTGGCCGTCGATCTGCGCGATCACGGGCTTGTCGCAGGCCAGCAGGGCCGACAGCCCGCCCCAGACCTCGCGCTCGTGGAAGTCGCGCAGGCTGGCTTCGTCGAAGCGAAAGCCCGGGTACTCGGCGATGTCGCCGCCGGCGCAGAAATGCCCGCCCTCGCCCGCCACCACCAGCACCCGCACAGCGGGCATGGCCGCCACGCGGTGCACGGCCTCGGCCAGGCCGCGCCACATGGCGCGCGTCATGGCGTTGAACTTGGCGGGGCGGCGCAGCGTGAGCCGCGCCACCGCACCGCCGGTGGCGTCGTCCAGGGCCAGGTGCAGGCTGTCGACGCTCAAACGCTCACTCCAGCTTGGCGCCCGAGGTCTTCACCACCTGGGCCCATTTGCGCACCTCGGCGCTCACGAACTGGCCGAAGGCCGGGCCGGTGAGGTCGGGGAAGTCGGCCCCCTGCGCGGCCCAGACCGCCTTCGCTTCGTCGGTGGTGCAGGCCTTGCGGATCTCCTCGATGGCGCGCGCCTGGGCATCGGCCGGCGTGCCCTTGGGGGCCCACACGCCGTACCAGGTGGTCACGTTGTACTCGGGCAGGCCGACCTCGCTCGCGCAGGGCACGTCGGGGAAGGCCGGGTTGCGCTTGGTGCCCGAGACCATCATGGGCTTGATGCGGCCGCCCTTGATGTGGCCGGCCGACGAGCCCAGGCCGTCGAACATCATGTCGACGTTGCCCGCGATCAGGTCGGCCAGTGCCGGGCCCGCGCCGCGGTAGGGGATGTGGGTGATGAAGGTCTTGGTTTGCTGCTTGAACAGCTCGCCCGCGAGGTGGTGCGAGGTGCCGCTGCCGGCCGAGCCGTAGTTGAGCTTGGCCGGGTTGGCGCGGATGTGCGCGAGGAAGCTCTTGAAGTCGGGCGCGGTGACGTTCTTCGGGTTCACCACCACCACCTGCGGCACGCTGGCCACCAGGATCAGCGGGACCAGGTCGGTCTCGATGTTGTAGTCGAGCCGGGGGTACATGCTGGGCGCGATCGAGTGGTGCACCGCGCCCATGAACAGCGTGTAGCCGTCGGGCGCGGCCTTGGCCGCCACGCTCGCACCCAGGGTGCCGCCGGCGCCGCCGCGGTTGTCGATGACCAGGGCCTTGCCCGCCAGCTTGGTGAACGAGGCCGCCATGGGACGCGCGAAGGCGTCGGTGCCACCCCCGGCGGGGAATGGCACGACCATGGTCACGGGCCGCGAGGGCCAGGCCGACTGGGCGCGCACGCCCACGGGGCCGAGCACGGCCGAGGCCGCGGCCGCGCGCAGCAGCGCACGGCGGTTGAAAGCTGGTTGCATGGTGTCTCCTGTGGTTGGAATATGAGCCCCCTGGCCCGGCGGTCGTGTCACGACAGCTTACGGTAGAGGGCTTCGATGGTCCCGGCTATCGGGATTTTTCCGGCCGCGAGCATGGCGCGGTGCTTGTCCAGGCGGCGCAGGTCGTAGAGGTAGTTCACCATGAGACCGTAGGACTGCTTGATGCCCTTGGGCGACGGGTCGGCGCCCCAGTGCAGTTGCTCCACGCGCGCGCCGTTGCCCAGGTGGAAGCGCGCCACGGCGTCCACGGGTTTGCCCTCATGCAACTCCAGGCCCAGGTAGCGCGCGGCCCAGCCGAGCAGCGCGGTGCGTTCGGGGGCTTTCTCGTCGAGCTCGGCGTGGCGCTCCCAGGCCTTGAGCAGTTCGGCCGGCGCGTGTTTGTGGAGCCAGGCGCGCAGGCCCGGGATGGGCGAGAGCGTGGCGAAGGTGCGCAGGCGCGGGAACTCGGTCTTGAGCGTATCGACCACGCGCTTGATCAGCGCGTCGCCGAAGCTCACGCCCTTGAGGCCGGCCTGTGTGTTGCTGATCGAATAGAAGATGGCCGTGGTGGCGCGCGCGAGGTCCACCGGCGCGGCGGTCTCGTCGAGCAGCGGCGTGATGCTGCCCGCGATCTCATTGACCAGTGCCACCTCCACGAAGATCAGTGGCTCGCCCGCGAGGCTGGGGTGGAAGAAACCGTAGCAGCGGCGGTCGCTGTCGAGCCGGTTCTTCATGTCGTTCCAGCCGCGCACGTCGTGCACCGCCTCGTAGCGGATCAGCTTTTCGATCAGTGACGCGGGCGAGTCCCAGCTGATGCGGCGCAGCTCGAGAAAGCCCACGTCGAACCAGGTCGAGAACATGTACTCCATCTCGACGTCGAGCGCCTGCAGCCGCGCATCGTTGCGCAGCGCGGGCTGCAGCTCGGCGCGCATGTCGACCAGGAAGCGGATGCCCTGCGGGTGCGCGCTGAAGCGCTGCAGCAGGCGCCGGCGCGGCGACACCGTGGCGCGGCGGTAGAGCACCTCGGCCGCGGCCTCGCCCGGCGTGCCCACCGCGGCCAGGTACTCGGCCTGCGCCTGCTTCACCTTCTGCGGGTCGGCCATGAAGCGCTCGCTCATGAGCAGCCACAGGTCGCGCCGCTCCTCCAGCGGGGCCTGCGCGTACCAGTCGATCACGGCCTGCGCACGGCGCCCGCCCTCGACCTCGCTCACCAGCGGATCGACCACCGCCTTGAGCTGCTCGTGCGCCTGGCGCAGCGCGCGCGGCGACAAGGCCTCGTCGGCCTGGCGCAGGCGTGCGCGCAGGCGCTCTTCGGTGGAGCGCGGCGCGGGCGCCGCCGCCCGGGCAGTGGCGGGGCGCAGCCGCGCCACAACCTGCTCGGAGATCCATTGACCGGTGTTCATGCGGACCCTTGGTGTCAGGCGCTCAGGCGCGATTTCTGTTGCCGGGCGAGTTCGCGCAGCGCAACGCGCTGGCGCGTGAGGTGGGTGCGCATGGCCGCTTCGGCGCCCTCGGCGTCGCGCGCCTTGAGCGCGGCGAACACCGCCAGGTGCTCGGACAGGCTCTGCTCGAGCCGCCCGGGCGCGTGCAGCTGCTGCAGCCGCGCGAGCTTGAGGATCTTGCGCAGATCGCCGATCACCTGCGCGAGCCAGCGGTTGTCGGCCAGCGTGATGATGGCCTCGTGGATGGCGAAGTTGACCGCGTAGTACTCGTTGATGCGCCGGGCGCGCGCGGCGCGTTCGAGCTTGTCGTGCAGGTGGGCCAGCGCGGCGAGCTCGGCGTCGCTCGCGTGGGTCGCGGCCTCAAAGGCGCAGCGGCCTTCCAGCAGCGCGATCACGGGGAAGATTTCGTCGAGGTCGCGCTCGGTGATCTCGGCCACGAAGCAGCCGCGGCGCGGCTCGTGGCGCAGCAGGCCTTCGGCCGTGAGCACCTTGAGCGCCTCGCGCAGCGGCGTGCGCGAGATGCCCATTTCGGCGCAAAGCGCGGGCTCGTCGAGGAAGCCGCCCGGCGCGAGCTCGCCCGCGAAGATGCGCTCGCGCAGCCGCGAGGCCACTTCATCGTGCAGGGAGTTGAGCACCACGCGCATGGCAGCAAGGGTCCGTAATCACCTGTAATTACAGCTAATTCTGAGGCACCCCGCTGCCTTTGCTCACCGGGGAAACCCTGGGCCGCCGCGCTTCAGGCGCGCCGGCTGCTCCACCACCATAGGCCGATGCCGCCCACGATCATGGGCACGCACAGCCACTGCCCCATGCTCATGCCCAGGGCCAGCAGACCCAGGTGCGCGTCGGGTTCGCGGAAGAACTCGGCGATGAAGCGGAACACGCCATAGCCGAACAGGAACGCGCCCGACACCTGCCCCGTGCGGCGCGGCTGGCGCGCATAGAGCCACAGCAGCACGAACAGCAGCAGGCCTTCGAGCAGGAACTGGTAGACCTGCGAGGGGTGGCGCGGCGCCTCGCCCGCGCCGCGAAACACCATGCCCCAGGGCAGCGCCGGATCGGCCACGCGGCCCCAGAGTTCACCGTTGATGAAATTGCCCACGCGCCCGGCCGCCAGGCCCGTGGGCACGCAGGGCGCGATGAAGTCCATCACCTCGAAGAACGGGCGGCCGCGGCTGCGGGCGTACCAGAGCTGGGCCAGCAGCACGCCGATCAGCCCGCCGTGAAAGCTCATGCCGCCCTGCCACAGGTAGAACACCTCGAGCGGGTGCTGCAGGTAATAGGCCGGCTGGTAGAACAGGCAGTAGCCCACGCGCCCGCCCGCCACCACGCCCACCACGCCGAGGAACAGGATGTCCTCCACGTCGCGCGGCTCCCAGCGCCGCGGCGCGGTGATGGCCGCGTACGGCAGGTGCCGCAGGCGCAGCCGCGCGAGCCAGTAGAACAGGCCGAAGGCCGCGAGGTAGGTCAGGCCGTACCAGTGCACGGCGAGCGGCCCGATCTGCAGGGCCACGGGATCGATCTGGGGATGCATCAACATGGTCGGTCATTGTGCACGGTGGGCCTCGATGAAGCGCTGCAGCGCCGGATTGGCCTCGCCCTCGCGCCAGACCAGGCTGGTCTCGCACAGCGGCACGCCCTGCCCCGCCGGCATGGCCAGCGGCCGGTAGACCACGCCGGGCCGCTGGAACTGCCGCACGCTGTGCAGCACCCAGGCCAGCCCCAGGCCGGCCGACACCAGGTTCACGATGGTCTGCATCTGGATCGCCTCCTGCGCCACCTGCGGCGTGCGGCCCGCGCCGCGGTAGAGCTGCAGCACCGCGTCGTGCAGCTCGGGCAGGATGCGGCGCGGAAACAGCACCAGCGGCTCGTCGAGCACGGCGCGCAGCGACAGGCGCGCGCGCGAGGCCAGCGGGTGGGCCTCGGGCAGCGCCAGCACCAGCGGCTCGCTGGTGAGCGACAGGCGCGCCAGGCCCGCGGGCGCACTGCCCGGCGCGTGCAGCAGAAAGCCGGCGTCGATCTCGCCGCGCAGCAGGCCTTCGAGCTGCTGATCGCTCGTGGCCTCGACCAGCTCAAGCGCCACGCGCTGCCAGCGCTCGCGAAAGCGCCGCACCCAGGGCGGCAGCAGGCCGTAGCCCACGGTGGACACGAAGGCCACGCGCAGCCGCCCGCTTTCCCCGTGTGCGGCCGCGCGCGCCAGCGCGGGCAGCGTCTGGGCGCGCCGCAGCAGCTCGTTCACCTCGGGCAGCAGGGCCTGGCCGGCCACGCTCAGGGCCACGCGGCGGCGGTTGCGGTCGAACAGGCGCACGCCCAGCGACGCTTCGAGCGCCGCGATGGCCTGGGTCAGCGCGGGCTGGGTCATGTGCAGACGGGCCGCGGCGCGGCCGAAGTGCAGCTCTTCGGCCAGCACGGCGAACTGGCGCCACTGCCGCCATTCGCCGCGCTGCAGATTCGGGGTGTCTGTCATAAGCCCAGCATATCAGTGGCAGGGGCCGATCCCATTGGATGCCCGGGCGGCGCTGCCGCATACTCCGGGGCTTTCCGTCCCCCCACGAACCCGAGAGAGACACCATGGCCCAGGACTCCAAGCGGATCATCCCGCTGCGCAGCGACAACATCACCCAGGGCAAGTCGCGCGCCCCCAACCGCTCCATGTACTACGGCATGGGCTACCAGGAAAGCGACTTCGGCAAGCCCATGGTGGGCGTGGCCAACGGCCACAGCACCATCACGCCCTGCAACTCGGGCCTGCAGAAGCTGGCCGACGCGGCCGTGCAAGGCATCATCGAAGCCGGCGGCAACCCGCAGATCTTCGGCACGCCCACCATCTCCGACGGCATGGCCATGGGCACCGAGGGCATGAAGTACTCGCTGGTCAGCCGCGAGGTCATCTCCGACTGCATCGAGACCTGCGTGCAGGGCCAGTGGATGGACGGCGTGGTCGTGGTCGGCGGCTGCGACAAGAACATGCCCGGCGGCCTGATCGGCATGCTGCGCGCCAACGTGCCGGCCATCTACGTGTACGGCGGCACCATCCTGCCGGGCAAGTGGAAGGGCCAGGACCTGAACATCGTGAGCGTGTTCGAGGCCGTGGGCCAGAACGCCGCGGGCAAGATCAGCGACCAGGAACTCAAGGACATCGAGCAGCACGCCATTCCCGGCACCGGCTCGTGCGGCGGCATGTACACCGCCAACACCATGAGCTCCTCGTTCGAGGCGCTGGGCATTTCGCTGCCCTACTCGTCCACCATGGCCAACCCGCACGACGAGAAGCAGAACTCGGCCAAGGAATCGGCCAAGGTGCTGCTCGAGGCCATCAAGAAAGACATCAAGCCGCGCGACATCGTCACCAGGAAGGCGATCGAGAATGCGGTGGCGGTGATCATGGCCACCGGCGGCTCCACCAACGCGGTGCTGCACTTCCTGGCCATTGCCCACGCCGCGGGCGTGGAATGGTCGATCGACGATTTCGAGCGCATCCGCCAGCGCACCCCCGTGCTGTGCGACCTCAAGCCCAGCGGCAAGTACCTTGCGGTCGACCTGCACCAGGCCGGCGGCATCCCGCAGGTCATGAAGATCCTGCTCAACGCGGGTCTGCTGCACGGCGACTGCCTGACCATCACGGGCCAGACCATCGCCGAAGTGCTCAAGGACGTGCCCGACGAGCCGCGCAAGGACCAGGACGTGATCCGCCCGATCGGCAACCCCATGTACGCCCAGGGCCACCTGGCCATCCTCAAGGGCAACCTCTCGCCCGAGGGCGCGGTGGCCAAGATCACGGGCCTGAAGAACCCGGTGATCACCGGCCCGGCGCGCGTGTTCAACGACGAGCAATCGGCGCTGCAGGCCATTCTCGACGGCAAGATCAAGGCCGGCGACGTGATGGTGCTGCGCTACCTCGGCCCCAAGGGCGGCCCGGGCATGCCCGAGATGCTGGCTCCCACCGGCGCGCTGATCGGCGCCGGCCTGGGCGAGAGCGTGGGCCTGATCACCGACGGCCGCTTCTCGGGCGGCACCTGGGGCATGGTGGTGGGCCACGTGGCGCCCGAGGCCGCGGCCGGCGGCACCATCGCGCTGGTCAATGAGGGCGACTCGATCACCATCGACGCCCACCAGCTCAAGCTCGAACTCAATGTGGACGAGGCCGAACTCGCCCAACGCCGCGCCGCCTGGAAGGCCCCCGAGCCGCGCTACACGCGCGGCGTGCAGGCCAAGTTCGCGTTCAACGCGGCCAGCGCCAGCAAGGGCGCGGTGCTCGACGACTTCTGATGCCGCGCCCCGGGCGGGCGCCGCGGCTCAGCGGCGCTTGCCCGGCTTGAGGCCCAGCGATTCGCGCTGCTTGTCGATGCGCTGCTTCTTCTTGAGCTCCATCTTCTCCATCGCGCGCCGCTTGGTATAGCCCGTGGCATCGGCCCAGGCCCACCAGGCCGCGGCCGCGGCGAACGGGGCCAGCACCACCCACCACGACCACGTGGCCACCGGGTCGACCTCGAGGTACTTCATCAACAAGAGCACCAGCCCCAGGCCCAGCAGATACATCACAGCCTCCGGTAAAGCGCGGGTAAAACCCGGCAAAGAACTTCGGTTGCAGCCAGGCACGCAGCGCCCGCTCGCTAGAATCGCCCGCGCAAGCCCCTCGACTTCTCAAAGGAAAACCCATGAAACGCGCGCTCCTGATTATGGCCGTCATGACCACCCTGGCGGCCCCTGCCATGGCCGACGAAGCGCTGGCCAAGTCCAAGAACTGCATGGCCTGCCACGCGGTCGACAAGAAGCTGGTCGGCCCCTCGTACAAGGACGTGGCCAAGAAGTACGCCGGCGACGCCAAGGCCGTCGACATGCTGGCCACCAAGATCCAGAAGGGCGGCTCGGGCGTCTGGGGCGCGATCCCCATGCCCGCGAACCCGCAGGTGAACGAAGCCGAAGCCAAGAAGCTCGCGGCCTGGGTGCTGGGCCAGAAGTAATCGCCCTTCGCCCCCCGAAAAAAAACCCGCTGCCATGCAGCGGGTTTTTTCTTGGGCGCGCGCCGCTCAGTTGTTCTGCGCGAGCTGCTCCAGGATGGCCGGGTTCTCCAGCGTGGACACGTCCTGCGTGATGGCCTCGCCCTTGGCGATGGCGCGCAGCAGGCGGCGCATGATCTTGCCGCTGCGGGTCTTGGGCAGGTTGTCGCCGAAGCGGATGTCCTTGGGCTTGGCGATGGGGCCGATCTCCTTGCCGACCCAGTCGCGCAGCTCCTTGGCCAGGGCCTTGGCCTCGTCGCCCGTGGGGCGCGCGCGCTTGAGCACCACGAAGGCCACGATGGCCTCGCCCGTGAGGTCGTCGGGGCGGCCCACCACCGCGGCTTCGGCCACGAGGTCGGTCTTGGCCACCAGGGCCGACTCGATCTCCATCGTGCCCATGCGGTGGCCCGACACGTTGAGCACGTCGTCGATGCGGCCGGTGATGCGGAAGTAGCCGCGGTCGGCGCTGCGCACCGCGCCGTCGCCGGCCAGGTAGTAGCCCTTGAGCTCTTCGGGGAAGTAGCTCTTCTTGAAGCGCTCGGGGTCGCCCCAGATGGTGCGGATCATCGAGGGCCAGGGCTTCTTGACCACCAGGATGCCACCCGAGCCGTTGGGCACGTCGTTGCCCTGCTCGTCCACGATCGCGGCCTCGATGCCGGGCAGCGGCAGCGTGCACGAACCCGGCACCAGCGGCGTGGCGCCCGGCAGCGGCGTGATCATGTGGCCGCCGGTTTCGGTTTGCCAGAAGGTGTCCACGATGGGGCAGCGCTCGTGACCCACATGGCGGTGGTACCACATCCAGGCCTCGGGGTTGATGGGCTCACCCACCGAGCCCAGCAGGCGCAGGCTGTCGAGGTTCCAGTTCTTCGGGTGCACCTTCTCGTCGCCCTCGGCCGCCTTGATGAGCGAGCGGATCGCGGTGGGCGCGGTGTAGAAGATCGTGACCTTGTGCTTCTCGATCATCTGCCAGAAGCGGCCCGCGTTCGGGTAGGTGGGCACGCCCTCGAACACCACTTGCGTGGCGCCCGCGGCAAGCGGGCCGTAGGCCACGTAGGTGTGGCCGGTGATCCAGCCGATGTCGGCGGTGCACCAGAACACGTCCTCGGGCTTGAGGTCGAAGGTCCAGAGCATGGTGAGCCGGGCCCACAGCAGGTAGCCGCCGGTGCTGTGCTGCACGCCCTTGGGCTTGCCCGTGGAGCCCGAGGTGTAGAGCACGAACAGCGGGTGCTCGGCGCCCACGAAGGTCGGCGCGCACTCGGTGCTCTGGCCGGCGATGGCCTCGTGCCAGAGCACGTCGCGGCCGGCCACCATGTTGCAGGCCGTGGGCGTGCGCTGGAACACGATGACCTTCTTGATCGACTCGCAGCCGCCCATGGCGATGCCTTCGTCGACGATGGCCTTGAGCGGCAGCTCCTTGCCGCCACGCATCTGGTAGTTGGCGGTGATCACGGCCACCGCGCCGGCGTCCTGGATGCGTTCCTGCAGCGCCTTGGCCGAGAAGCCGCCGAACACCACGCTGTGCGTGGCGCCGATGCGCGCGCAGGCCTGCATGGCCACCACGCCCTCGATGGTCATGGGCATGTAGATGACCACGCGGTCGCCCTGCTGCACGCCCATGGCCTTCAAGGTATTCGCAAATTGCGACACCCGGGCCAGCAATTCCTTGTAGGTCACGCGCGTCACGGCGCCGTCGTCGGCCTCGAACACGATGGCGGTCTTGTTTTCCACCGGGGTGCCGATGTGGCGGTCGAGACAGTTCCACGAGGCGTTGATCTGGCCGTCGGCGAACCACTTGTAGAAGGGCTTCTGGCTGTCGTCGAGCACCTGGGTGAAGGGCTTGTGCCAGCCCAGGTTCTCGCGTGCGAGCCGGGCCCAGAAGGCCTGCGGATCCTTGGCGGCCTCGGCGCAGAGCGCCTCGTAGGCGGGCATGCCCGAGATGCGGGCGGACGCCACCGTGGCAGCGCTGGGTTCGAACACGCGGTTCTCGACCAGGACGGATTCGATCGACGACGAAGGCGTTGACATGTGCTTGTCTCCTCGGCTTCTTGTGGGAGGGAAATTCGGGCCGCAGGCACTGTGCGCACCGGCACTTACGGCGGCCTGACAGGGTCCGGGCTCCTACAATAACCGACGTCCGCGGTGCCGCCCCACGCGCCGTTCATCCTCCACACCATGACCGACCCCGTCAAATCGACCGGCCCGATCCGCCCGTTGCCCAACCTCATCTTCGCCAGCCGCTGGCTGCAACTGCCGCTCTATATCGGCCTGATCGCCGCGCAGGCCATCTACGTCTTCCACTTCTGGGTCGAACTGGTCCACCTGATCGAGGCCGCCTTCGGCAACGAAGCGGCGCTGCAGAAGCTGGTCACGAGCATCGGCTACAAAAGCGACGTGGCCCTGAGCGGCCTCAACGAGACCATCATCATGCTGGTGGTGCTCGCCTTGATCGACGTGGTCATGATCTCCAACCTGCTGATCATGGTCATCGTGGGCGGCTACGAAACCTTCGTGAGCCGCATGCGCCTGGAAAACCACCCCGACCAGCCCGAGTGGCTCAGCCACGTGAACGCGAGCGTGCTCAAGGTGAAGCTGGCCACGGCCATCATCGGCATCAGCTCGATCCACCTGCTCAAGACCTTCATCAACGCCGGCAACTACGACGTGAAGGTGCTGATGTGGCAGACCATCATCCACATCGCCTTCCTGTTCAGCGCGCTGGCCATCGCCCTGGCCGACCGCCTCATGAGCCACGGCAACGACAAGCACTGAAGCCCCTCCCGCGAGACCCGCCATGCCCACCACCATCCGCCAGAACGACCTCATCGAATCCATCGCCGGCGCGCTGCAGTTCATCAGCTACTACCACCCGGCCGATTACATCGCCCATCTCGCGCGCGCCTACGAGCGCGAGCAGAGCCCCGCGGCCAAGGACGCGATCGCGCAGATCCTCACCAACAGCCGCATGAGCGCCACCGGTCACCGGCCGATCTGCCAGGACACGGGCATCGTCAACGTCTTCCTCAAGATCGGCATGGACGTGCGCCTCGAAGGCTTCACGGGCAGCCTCGAAGACGCCGTGAACGAAGGCGTGCGCCGTGGCTACAACCACCCCGACAACAAGTTGCGCGCCAGCGTCGTGGCCGACCCGCACTTCGCGCGCAAGAACACCAAGGACAACACGCCCGCGGTGATCTTCACCGAGATCGTGCCCGGCAACACCATCGACGTGACCGTGGCCGCCAAGGGCGGCGGCAGCGAAAACAAGACCAAGTTCGTCATGCTCAACCCCAGCGACTCGCTGGTCGACTGGGTGCTCAAGACCGTGCCGCTGATGGGCGCGGGCTGGTGCCCGCCCGGCATGCTGGGCATCGGCATCGGCGGCACGGCCGAGAAGGCCATGCTGCTGGCCAAGCAGTCGCTCATGGAAGACATCGACATGTACGAGCTGCAGACCAAGGCCGGCAAGGGCGAGAAGCTCACGCAGGTCGAGGAGCTGCGCCTGGAGCTCTACGAAAAGGTCAACGCGCTGGGCATCGGCGCACAAGGCCTGGGCGGCCTCACCACCGTGCTCGACGTGAAGATCGCCATGTACCCCACGCACGCGGCGAGCAAGCCCGTGGCCATGATCCCCAACTGCGCGGCCACGCGCCACGCGCACTTCGTGCTCGATGGCAGCGGTCCGGTCTACCTCGACGCGCCCAGCCTCGACCTCTGGCCCAACGTCAACTGGGAGCCCGACGCGAAGAAGAGCAAGCGCGTCAACCTGGACGCGCTCACCAAGGAAGAGGTTGCGAGCTGGAAGCCCGGCGACACGCTGCTGCTCAACGGCAAGATGCTCACCGGCCGCGACGCCGCGCACAAGCGCATCCAGGACATGCTGGCCAAGGGCGAGAAGCTGCCCGTGGACTTCACCAACCGCGTCATCTACTACGTGGGCCCGGTCGACCCGGTGCGCGACGAGGTGGTGGGCCCGGCCGGCCCCACCACCGCCACGCGCATGGACAAGTTCACCGACATGATGCTCGAGAAGACCGGCCTCATCGCCATGATCGGCAAGGCCGAGCGCGGCCCGGTGGCCATCGAGTCCATCAAGCAGCACAAGAGCGCCTACCTCATGGCCGTGGGCGGCGCGGCCTACCTCGTGTCCAAGGCGATCAAGCACGCCAAGGTGGTGGGCTTCGAAGACCTGGGCATGGAAGCCATCTACGAGTTCGACGTGGTCGACATGCCCGTGACGGTGGCGGTCGACGCGGGCGGCACCAGCGCCCACGTGACCGGCCCGGCCGAATGGAGCCAGCGCATCGCCGCGGGCGAGTTCAAGGGCATCGCGGTCGCGGGCGCCTGAGCCCCGGCACCGTGAACCCCCGGGGCCCCGCGGTCGGCGTCTTCGACAGCGGCATCGGCGGCCTGAGCGTGCTGCGTGCGCTGCGCGAGGCCCTGCCGCACGCGCGCTTCGACTACCTCGCCGACAACGCCTGGGCGCCCTACGGCGAGCGTCCAGCCGACGCGCTGCGCGAACGCGTCGCCGGCCTGGTGCGCGGCTGGCGCGCGCAGGGAGCGCTCGACCTGCTCGTGCTCGCCTGCAACACCGCCACCGCGGTCGCCATCGACGCGCTGCGCCACGAGCATCCCGACCTGCCCATCGTGGGCATCGAGCCCGCCGTGCGCCCGGCCCTGGCGCTCACGCGCAGCGGCGCGGTGGGCGTGCTGGCCACGCGCGCCACGCTGCAGAGCGCGCGCTACCAGGCCCTGCGCCAGACCACGCTGGCCGCTGCCGCACCCGGCCTGCGCGTGCACGACCGGCCCGCCGACGGCCTGGCCGCGGCCATCGAGCGCGGCGACGAGGCCCAGGTACAGGCGCTGTGCCGCAGCCACCTGCAGGCCCTGCTCGACGAAGCGCCGGACATCGACACCGTGGTGCTGGGCTGCACCCACTACCCGCTTGCCCTGCCCGCCTGGCAGGCTGCACAGCCGCACCCGCTGCAATGGATAGACCCGGCCGAGGCCGTGGCCCGCCGCGCGCGGCAGCTGCTGGGCCCGCGCGCCGACGCCGGCCAGGGCGGCCTGGTGTGGCACGCCACCGGCCGCCCCGAGCCGCTGGCCCAGGCCGCACACCACTGGCTCGGTCTGGCAGCGGCGGTGGCGCCGCCGGCCTTCGCGGCCTGAGCGCTCAGCGCGCGGGCGGCGCCGTAAGCGCGGCGTCGCGGCCGCGCCGCATGTCGATCGGCAGCAGCAGGGCCAGACCAACCACGAACATCAGCGCCGTCGACACGATCGCCAGCCGCTGGTTGCCCCCGGTCATCCAGGTGATGGCCCCGTAGCTCAGCGGGCCCACGATGCTCGCCACGCGCGTGGCAAAGGTCCAGAGGCCGAAGAACTCGGCGAGCTGCGCGGGCGGCGCCAGCATGCCCGCCATCGCCCGGCCGGCCGACTGGCTGGAGCCCATGCACAGGCCGGCGATGGCCGCGGCCCACCAGAACTGGCCTTTGGTGGTGCTGAGGGCCGCGATGATGCAGGTGGCGATCCAGCCCAGCAGCGTGAGGCTCAGCGCGAGCTTGTGGCCCAGGCGGTCCTGGCCGTAGCCGAAGGCGAACGCACCGGCCATGGCCGCGAGGTTGAGCACGAAGATCAGCACCATGGTTTCCTGCTGCGCGAAACCGATCACCTGCTCGGCGTAGATCGCGGCCAGCGCCACCGCCACCGCCACGCCGCCCTGGTAGGCCGCGGTGCAGGCCAGCAGCCACATGAAGTCGCGGTAGTGGCGCGCCTGGCGGAAGGTGGCGAGCAACTGCCGCAGCGACGCGCGCCAGCCGCCTTCGCGGCCCGGCTGGGGCTCGGCGCGCTCACGCAGCAGGCCGAGCGTGAACAGCGAGGCCAGGCCGAACATCGCGGCCGTGACGATCATGGTGACGGGCACGAACTGCGCCCCCTTCTGCCCCTGCGCCTGCGCCCACAGCACATAGCCCAGGCACAGGCCCAGCGTGAGCATGCCGCCCACATAGCCCAGGCTCCAGCCCCAGCCGCTCACACGGCCCATGGCCTGCGGCCGCGCGAGCTCGGGCAGAAAGGCCGCCACCAGCGACTCGCCCCAGGCGAAACACACGTTGGAGGCGATGATGAGCAGCACACCCAGCGCGACCGCGCCGGGCTGCACCAGCGCCAGCCCCGCCGTGCAGGCCACGCAGCCCACGGTGGTGAGCATGAGCAGGCGCTTCTTGGCCGCGTTGCGGTCGGCCCAGGCGCCGAGCGCGGGCATGGTGAACATCACGATCAGGTGCGACACGCTGAGCGCCGCGGTCCACGCGAAGGTGGCCCAGTCGGCCCCGTCGGCCACCGCGCCGACGAAGTAGGCCGCGAACACCGCGGTGAGCACCACCGTGGTGTAGCCCGAGTTCGCGAAGTCGTACATCGCCCAGCCGAACACCTCGCGCTTGCGCACGCCAGGGTTGAGGGCGTCGGTGGAGAAGAAGGCCATGCACACTCCGGCAGCAGCGCGACGCTCGCGCGATGCCCGCGAGTCTAGTCGGGCTGCGCGGCGGGGGTGCTGGCCGTCAGTGCAGGTGGCGCGGCTTGCGCGGGCCGCCGTGGCCCGAGGGGCCGTGGCCGCGCGGTGGCTTGCCCAGCTGCATCGAGTTCACGAGCGCGTCGAAGCGCTGGGTGAAGAGCTTGTCGATCGAGGCCACGACCTCGCCGAGTTCGGACGCATCGAAGTGACGCTCCATCACCTGCACCACGTCCTGCACCAGCAAGTCGCGCTGCACCTGCATGATGGCCGCGGGCGTGGGGCCCACGAAGCACATCAGGAAATCGTCGCGAGCTTCTTCGGTGTTCTCTTCGTCTTCTTCGTCGTACTCGGTGTCGTAGAAGGACACCTCGAGCGGCGCGCCGGCCGATGCGATCTCGTTGAGGCCCATGCAGGCGTCTTCGATGGCCTGGCGGAAGTCCTCGTCGCCCGGCACGGTCCAGCAGATCTGCAGCGTGTGGCTGTCGGCGTCGAAGCGGATGCCGGGTTCGTCTTCGTAACTGCTCTCGGCCACCGCCGCGAGCGAGCGGCCGCCCGCGTACTGCCACAAGGCCTTGAGCGCCTCCTGGATCTGCTCGAACACCACATCCTCGCGCAGCGGCACGTCACCATGCACGTGGATCTCGAAAGGGGCGTCGTATCGGCTGCTCATGAACTCACTCCACCGGCGTGGCCGGCATAGACCTGCAGTGACCTGGCGTTGGTGCCTCGAACCGGGGTCGCCAACCCGCTAAACGCCTAGGTTTCCCGAGATTTCGGGGGATTTTTGCGGGGAAGGGATGGCGACTTCGGACGTTCAACCAACGTCAAGAGGTCCACCTTGAAGGCAATCGTCTATCTTACCGCCCTGCTGCTTGCAGCTTGTGGCGGTGGAGGCTCTACCATCCCCACGCAGCCCGAACCGACCGGGGGCTATCTGGTCTCCGCCTACGGTGACAGCACCCAAGAAGCCCAAGGCCAACCCCACGCAGCCAGCCGCCCGGGTGCAATGGTCTACAACCGGGGCGTCAGCGGGACGAACGAGCAACAGCTACTCGCCGGGACCGATGGCCGCAACTACGCATGGGCCGAGATGGTCAAGCGCGAGAGCGCCCGAATCGTCGTCATCAACCACGGCATCAACAGCCGGGGATATCCCCTGAGCGAGTACCGCCAGAACCTGAAAACGCTGGTGGAGGTCGCGCAGGCTGCGGGGCTGGTCGTGATGCTGGAGGAACCCAACCCGGCAGGCGAAACCCGAACGCCCCTGATGGACGCCCTCAAGTTCGACGTTGAGGCTTTTGAGAAGCGCCGCGCAGCCATGCGGGAGGTCGCCAGCCATACCGGGGTCTACTTCTGCGCCCAGCCCCGCGTGCCTTTGGCTGACGGTATCCACCCCACCCCCGAGGGCTACGCCATCAAGGCAAACCGTCTGGCAGCGTGCATCGCGGACATGCTGAAATGAGAAAAGCCCCCGAGCCGAAGCCCGGGGGTAAGTGGCAACTGAGCGAAGCCACAGGAGACAACCTGTCTAGAAATCAGCGAAATCTGTGCATGTCGGGGGTGATGTGTATAGAAATCAAGTGAAGTTACCGGGGTTTATCGGTGTTACTGCGGTTTATCCCGGTTGCCTTCACCGCTGCGTCGTAGAGGGTTTGGCACTGGAGCCCTGCGGCTCGGCTCCGGTCAGCAAGGTCTGCCAACGCTCCCGCTCGGTCGTCAAGTTCTGCAAGCACGTTGGCGAGCACTCGGGCGGAAGCTGCGGCTGAATCGCGGACTGCGGCAGAGGTTGCAACCGAACAGGCTCCGGCGGCATTGAGGGCGGCTGTTTGGGCTGCGTCACGCAACCGCTGAGAAGCCACACCAGAAGCAACGCGATCACGGTCGAGCTGCTGACGAAGGGCGTCGGCTTGGGCTTGGGCTTGCGTAGCTGCATCGGCTAGCTCCTGTTCGCGTTGGCGGGCTTGTTGGATGGCTTCGGCTCTTTGCCGCTCGATGTCTGCCCGGTACTCGGAAAACTCTGCCCGGGTGCCTGCGTGCTTGGCCTGTTCGTGCTCAAGCCTCATCGTCTGAGTGCAGGATGTGGCGATAGCCCCTGCGCAGATCGCGGCCCATATCCAGCCGGGGATGAAGCCGAACAGTGCGGCGATGGCGTTCATCCAATCACCTTTGACACGGCAGAGCCGTACAGGTTGTTCCACGTATCCCGGTGAGGCTTGCCAGGTCGCCAAACCCTGACGTACAAGTCCCACGCCCCCTGTTCATCACCAATGGCCGGAAGGCGGAAGGGATCGGTGAACAGCAGAAGCCGGGCAGCGCCAGCGGCAAGAACGTCGTCAAACTCGATGGCGTTCCACAGGGACAGGGAATCGGGCTGAACGTGCCTTGCATTGCAAAGGTGGTTCATCCAGTACCGAGAGGCCCCGTGGGTCAGAACGCCCTTGCACCCGCCTCCGCGCTCAAACTGCCAATACCCTTTGGCCGGACCTTCTGGGATCAGCTTGCCGTCGCGTTCGATCATCTGGCGACGGTGGAGAAAGCGGGACTCCTGTAGCCCGATGGCGTAGACCATCACCCTTGCCTGCTCGCTTGCCATCTGAGCGGGCAGCATGTACATGGCCTTGTTGACCGCTTGGGCTACGGTGTCGGGGATCATGGCTCACCCCAATCGGTTGCGCTGACCCACGTTCCCCTGTTGTGCTTCCTCACGATGATTCCGAGGATCACTGCCAACAGACCCAGACTTGTCGTGACCGAGGCGGTCAGCATCGCGCTCCAGTTCTGCGACATGGATATGCCGTGATAGCCGGTTGCAGCGAGGGAAAAGATCATCGTCACCAAGCCGGTTTTGATGATTGGCCCTTCATGAATGTCGGGGTGGAGAACCACCCACCCGAGGCACACCGCGCAGACCATGGAAACCATGCCGTACACGTAGAGCAGCGCGTCCATGTCACTCCCCTTTCTTTCCGAACGGAAGGACTTTTGAGAGGTCGATGGACTTGATGTAGGCGACCACCAAGGCCACAGCGTTTAACCCGAACAGCCCTACCGCAAAGGCGGTCGCGCTTTGCATTGCAGGGGTTGTCAGGCCGAAGTACTCGGCGATGGCCGGCGAGAAGAAGCCAGCCAGCATCGAGGCGCTGACCGCGTTCACTGCCCGCTCACCCCACGAAGCTCCGGGCACCGTGCGAAGCGCAACTACACCACCCAGCAGGCCGATCAGAAATGGCGAACGGGCTACCTTGAAGGCGTCTTGAGGGTCGATGTCCATGTCAGTGCTTCCCGTCAGCGAAGTTCCGCCCAAGACTGGAATCCGGAAGTTCCAGATACGGTGTAAGTGGCACCCGGGGGCACTTCAAAGCAAACAAACGGGCGGATCGAATCTCCTGCCGGTTGCCCTATGTCCGCAATCGTTACGCCAGATACCACCACCACCAAAGTGCCGGCACTCACCGAACCACCGGTTACTGCAACCGTAATTCGACGTCCGGTGCTGTTGGTATAGGGCGTTCCAAACGAGCGGCTAACGGTTTGCCAAGTCTGCCCGTAGCCCATGAGCCACATCAGCAAAGCAAGGCCTCCAATGCCTTGAATAGCGCTGGGAGAAGTAGCCCAAGTGCCGGCAGTGGCTTGAGTGCTCTCGATGTAGCCGACCAATCGGTATGGGACGTTTGTCCTGGCTACGGCGCTGTAAAAGACAGAGGCGGAATCCGCAGCGCCCACCCCACCTTCGGCTGTGGTGCTGATAAGGCCCGTTTCGTCAATGCTTTGACCGCCGGCAAGGTTGATGATGGCAACCTCGGCAGTGCCAGCGTTGTTGATCGCCAAGACCGCTAGTCTCGCTAAAGTTGCGTTGGTCGTTCCAAGAGTTGAGCCGTTAGATACGGTCAACGAAATGGGGGCAGGTATGCTGACCGTATCGACTGCCCCACTTCCAAGTGTTGCGCTGCGAAAATCAAGCGTGGTCGGATTGATGGTGACCGTCAGAGCGTTTGAAGAAACAGATGCCGTGATTGGTTGAACTTTGCTTGTAAGAATCTGTGCAGATTGCGCTGGAGTAAGGGCCGAAGCCGAGCCGGAACCCGATGCAGTGCGTCCAAATATTGACAGCGAAGAGACGTCTTGCATCTTTGCAAACGTCACGGCCTTATCTGCAATCTGGCTGCTTTGGAGGGTTGGAATTGATGGGTTTTTTGCGCCAAGCAAGCCGTACTCAACCACGGTAAGTCCGGGGTCTAGCGTGGCTGAGTCGTTGGAAACCGTAACCGTTGTGCTGCCCGCAGCAAACACCGAGTTGCTAATAGTCGAGTAGACAAAGCCAGAGGTGTTTGTAGTTCGCAGACGACGATTGATCTGGAGAATTGCGGTTTGGTCGCCAGGCACCGAGAACGAGGTAGCGCTGATGTAGGTCGGGGTAAAACCGGAGGCCACCCATTCCGATTGACTCACCGACGCATCGTTGACGCCCGAGATATCGTCAATCGTTCGCAGGGTGACGTTGCTTGCGTCTTTGATGACGAACTTGTACGAAACACCGCCGGTCAGCCAAATAGGGCCGAGGGTGGGGTATCCCAGCGAGTTCAGGATGATCGGGTTGGACTGGGGCGTGCTGCCCGTGTCGTCAACATAGGTCGCAGCCGGAGTAGACGAACCGGCCAAGTACGTCTCAATCTTCCCGCCCGTCAGCGGATCGCCGTTGGCGTCAAAAATCTGCCCATTGCAGACAGGCGAAAGGAACAGGGGCATGGGATGACTCCAAAAGAAAAAGCCCCACCTGTGAGGGTGAGGCCCTAGAATTTCGGGATGAGTCTTTTCCTGGCCATCCTGATAAAGCCATTCGTCGCCGTGCTGCTGTTCAGCGTGGCGTGGCTGCTATCGCGGTTGGTCTGGAAATACTTGCCGGATGGGAAGTTGAAGCGGTGGCTTTTCTCACCGCTCCCCGGTCACAAGCTGGGCAGGCGTCACCCGCGCTGACTGGGTGAGTAGCTGAGTAAGAGCGTTGTTCGGCAGCAGAGGGCCGCGAGGCTGTGCAGCCGCAACAGCACTACGTGCAAAGCTCGGGTCAAGCAAGGCATCCGCGAGCACGTTCTGAATACGCGGCTCGGCCACGCCGCCATAGATCAGATTGAACGGCTTTCCAATCACCGTGTTGGCGATGGCGCTTTCAGCCCACGACGAAGGCAAGCCAGTAGGGCCGATCAACTGCCGCAGGATGTTTTGAGACGCCAACCGCTGAGCGGTTGGAGAGCCTGGACCAGCACCGGCAGAGGCTACAGCCGCCGTCCGGTCTGCCTCTGATGCCACAGTACGCAGGAGATTGAGTTGATCCGGCGTCATGACATCAGACAGAGACTGTCCAACACCTTTGCGCCCTGTAGCGCGCTCAATCAGCCCCGCCTCATCGCGCAGCATGCCAAGCAGGGAGTTTGCTTGCATGCGAGGGTTCCCGGCCAGATCGCTGGTATTTGAGGTGGCACGACGCGCAACCTCTTCACCAATGTCCATCGCATTCAGCGGTTTTGACGCATCACGATATGCAGTGCGCGCAGCCTTGAATGCTGGGTTTGCCTCTTCCATCCAGCCCATCAACCGACCGCGCAGGGTTTTGATGGTGTCACCAGCCTTTCCCGTGAACCCCGATGCAGGGTCGGTCAGCATCTCATCCATTGCCATTTTCAGGTCTTGGAGGGCTTGGCCGGTGATCTGCTTTGAGCTGTTGTCCGGGATGCCAACGCCGGAAAACGCATTGGACGGAGTGACATCAAACGTCACTTTTCGGCCTTGGTTTTCTGCCAGTGTCTTTGCCCGCTCCATCGCTTGCTTGATGGCGGGTCGCTGCAGAAGTGCGCCAAGATCGTCATCAACGGTGTACATCGCTTTCGTAGCCTGCTGGTACAGGTCACGCGACGCAACATCACGAGCCGCCTCTGCCGCTGCTCGCTGAGTGCTGTCACCGGCCAATGACTGCAACGAGGTCACACGGGAGGCATTGTTGTCGGCCAATCGCTGGCCGATACGGTTGCTGATCTGCGGATCAACAGAGCGCAAGGCATCTTGCAAACGAGCAAGGCCGGCATCGCCTGTTTCTTCTGCCAAGGTAGGCAGTGCGCCAGTGATCGAGCGCGAGCCTTGAGCCGATGCGATGGCGGACGGATCGTTGGCGAATCGCTGGATCACACGGCCCGCGATCTTCTGCCGACCGCCTTCATAGAAGGGCTCAACAAGAGCTTTTGTACCTTGTGCGATGCCGGAGATTGCACGCGCAGCAGCCACGCCACCAGCGCCAGCAGCAGCGCCGATACCTACATTCTTCAGTCGGGCCTGTGCCGTTTCCTCTGGAGTCAGCAAACCTTGAACTGCACCTATGGCGGCAGCACCACGCATGGTGGCAGCACCAGGGATGGCGACGGTCGGCGCAAGAGCCGTGATGTTCCCAGCGATGTTGCCGACGTTGCCAGCCGTCGTATTCAGCAATGGCTCATCCAGCTTGTTGGCCTCTGCAACTTGTTCAGGCGACATGCCGCCAATAGCTTCTGGCAGGTACTGACGGACACCACGAATGATGCGAGGGACAGCAGAGCCATAGCCGGCCACCGTCCGCTCAAACGTGCTCATTCCGATTGTTGGGTCGTAGGTTTTACGGTCCTGCTCGACCTGAGCGGCCACACGCTGCTGGCGTTGGCCGTCACGAAGCGCCATCAGGCCCTGATCCGACACCCGCGAAATGTCACCCGACTTGAGCGCCAGAAGATCGGCATCAGAGAGTTTGGACAAGTCCATCAACGGCCTCCTTTGGCTGCTTTGGCTCGGCGTTCAATTTCGGCCTGGATAGCGTCGGCGGATGGCAAGCCAGGCGTACCAGGCGCAGCGCCAGACCGCTGGCCGCGATCCACAATCACCCGCTGCGGGTCTGCCCCGTAAGCCCGCGCCCGCTGCTCATACGCTGCGTCAATCTCGCGCTGTGAGGCTTTGGCTTCTTCAAAGAGGTCTTGCGCCGCTTGCCGAAGGTTCTTCTTCTGCGTCTCGGTCATTACCCGACCGCTTTGCAGCGTGTTGACGATGTTGGTTGCCCGGTCGAACCAGCCGGAAGCGTTCAGCGCCATGCCCAATTCAGTCTCACGAACAACAGAGTTCGGGTCGAGAATCTTCATGAAGGCCGTACCAGCCGACAGCGCCGAGCCCGGGTTCTTGTCGGCAGTCTCAATCGCCGATAGGACCTTCTTCATGGCCGTCGAGGTTTCCGCGAAGCCCTTGCTCTCAGTCCGGTAGTCGTCTTGCAGCTTCAGCTCAACGTCTTGAATCTTCTTCGACACGATGGCCTGGCCGGCAACAGTATTGGCTTCGCTGTCGGTCTGGAACTTCAGGTTTTGACCTAGGATGGCCGTCGCATTGCTCGCGATGCTGTCAGGCGTCTGCATCTTCTGCACCGGAGCGCCCGCCACGTTTTGCCCAAAGGTCGGGCTGTTCGGGTTCGTGTCGCGGTACATGATCTGCTGCCCGTTGTCGATCTTGTCGACCTTCGGAGCAAAGAACTCCAGCATCTTGTCCGGGGCCATCTGAGCCGCAACGCCTTCGCGCAGGCGTTGGCGCAGCACGTTTGGATCGTCCGGCATGGTAGCCAGAGCACGCTGGTGCATTTCGGCCGGGATGATCCCTGCGTCAACAAGTTGCTGCCCCACCTGGGAAAGAAGGTCTTTGGACAGGTTCGGGTTCTGAGCCAGCGAACCAAGCGTCTGCTTGTATGCGTTGTACCGGTCGGTCGCCACCTTGAAGCGCTTTTCGTCAAGCTCAACGTCAGTTTTTGCATTCGCCCGCCGGTCCGTTTTGAGCTTGTTGGCCTCATCCATGAACCCACCACGCAGCAGCGCCGATTCCCGGTCCTCATCGGTGGCGTAGTCACCACTGAGCAGTGCGGCAAGCTTGTTTTTGCGCTGCACGCCGCTTTGGTACTCGTCCATCTTGAGTTGGTTGAGTTGGTTCGCCTGCTGCGCTCCCTGCACTTGCAACAGCCGTGCGAGGTTGTTCATCGGCGACTCAAGCTGGGTCGTGGGCTGAAAGCCCATGGCGATGCGCGGATCGATCTGTGCCATGCTTAACCCCACACTCCATCGCCAAGGGCGTCAACAGTTCCATTGCCCCATCGGCCCGCACTTCCACCCCAACCACTGCTTGACGGCTGGCGAATCAGGTTCATGAGTTGGTTCTGCTGGTAAGCGTTGATGCCTTGATTCATGCCGCCAACGAGCGCGTTGGTCATTCCCATGATCCCCGAGGCTTGCGCGTTGCCTGCGCCAATGAGGTTGTTGGCCTGCTGCTGCCCAAACTGCGCATTAGCGTTCGTGAGTTGATTGGTCGCGCCCTGCCCCGAGCTCACCAAGCCAGCGAGCTTGTTGTACTTGTTGGTCTGGTTGGTCGTGTACCGGTTGTAGGCGTTGCCGTATTCCTGAGAGGCAAGACCTTGACCGTACTTCTGAATGGCTTTCAGCGCGGCACCAGACAACAGGCCACCGCGAGCCGCCGCGCCTCCCTCCACGCCGCGCATGCCCTCATCCATGCGAAATTGATAGCCGGGGTCGGCTTCAAAATCCGCCATGGAGAAGTCCCGCATGAGCGAGCCAAACTCAGAATCGCCAGCGCCGCCAGTGCCCGAGCCAACAGCGGTTTGAGCGCGCTTCTTCGCCTCGTCTCGTATCTGCTGATCCCACGTTTGCAGGTCTGACTTCGCCCACGATGGAGCGTCATCAAACCCGAAGCCATACTGTGCTCGATGGGCTTGATCGGCGATGTTGCGTTCTTCCCGGTAGATACGGTCAAAAGCCTGTGACATTGCGGCCGAGTCAGCCTCAGAACGAAGCCCGAGCAAACTAAGCAGCTTGTTGTTTGCCATCACCCCCGCATCGCGGAAGGGCTCTTGCAACTGCTCTTGACGTGTCAGCGCATCACGTTGCGCGGCGGTCG
Source organism: Hydrogenophaga crocea (assembly GCF_011388215.1). Classification (NCBI taxonomy): domain Bacteria; kingdom Pseudomonadati; phylum Pseudomonadota; class Betaproteobacteria; order Burkholderiales; family Comamonadaceae; genus Hydrogenophaga; species Hydrogenophaga crocea. The sequence continues at coordinate 1,119,624 of NZ_CP049989.1, read as the reverse complement.
CCGCTTCTGCCGCTCTTTGTTGCTTCTTGGCCGCCGAGCTTGAGCCCATACCGCCAAGAACACTGCCAAGAACAGCGCCACCCGCTACGATCCACGGCATATCAAGCCTCCATCAATTTCAAAGACTGCTCGGCTTGCTCGCGCGGGGCAAGATCACCCGCCCACAAGCACAGCCAGACAATCGGTGTCACAGCCACCACGCTGTGCGATGTGTTCTTGGGGATCGTCACCATGCGATACCCCGTCATGACTTCTTCCACGCCATCAATCGTGACCTTCGCGGTTCCGGAAACCAGAACCGAGGTGTGTGCGTGTTCGTGTACGTGCGACTCAAGCACCTGACCGGCAGGCGCTCTCGTCTCCACAACAAAGACGTTGCCCGCATCTTCGTCACCGCCGAAAAACTGAATGCCAAGGCTCATGCAACAACTCCAGCAGCGTCACGCCAAACAATCGTTGGTCGGACCTGAGACACGTAAACAGGCTTGTTCAGGGTGGTGTCGTAGAACGGACGCCCCACCCACAGAAGATTGGTCGGTCGCTCGGCGGTCGGGCCACTCTGGCGGATCGCCTGAGCTGTCAGGTGCAGCCAGTTGAACCACTGGAGGTACGTGCGAAACGCCCTGCCCTCGGAGTCCAGAACAGGGTCGTTGGATGGGAAATCAAAGCTCACTTGACTACCCTCGCCCACGCAGCAACAAACACCGCGACCACAGGATCAGTGACACGAAAGCGCATCACCCAATCCCGGGCCTGTCCCAGCCGACGCCACACGGCACGGTTCTTGTATTCCCCCACCTTGCCGATGGAAGTCCACAACTCATTGCCGTAGGTGTTCCCACCATCGCGGGACACTTTCATCATGACCTGCGGATCAACACCCAGGCCGGTCTGATTCCCCACCCCCGGCTGCATCTCAAGCCACAACTCAGCAACCCGGGTGAAGTCACCGATGGATTGATGACGTGCGGTGAACTCGCGCACCATCGGTTGGCCGTCGTCGGTCAGAACGTCCGGCTCGATGGTGTAGAGCTTGCCGTTCTCAAAATCCGCCGCGTAGATGTTGCCCAGCAACTGAGCCGACATCGAGGCTCGATGCATCCCACCAAAGGACTCCAGCACGCTCCACGCTTTCGACTGCGCGTCGTACATCCACGTCTTCCCGACAGTGGGGAAGTTGATTTGGTAGAACGCGTGCCCGTTGACCATGTAGGCCAGAGCCGTAGCGTTTGAAACGTCCCCGTAAGAGGTGAATTCGACCTCCACCTGAGGGTTGGAGATGGGTTGCGCCACAGACCCAGCCATCACGCAAACCTGCACTTGGCCGAGCCTGTTTTTACGCAGGAAGGCCATGGAATCGGCGTATTTCACAAGGCTCCACCGAGCGGCAAGACCCCATTCCACAGCGCCGCCGCCGATCTTCACAAACGCTTGGTCAGCAGCGCCGGAGTCGCCCCAAATCTCGGTGGTGGTGTCGCCGAACAGGTACAACTGCCCAGCCTCGGCAAACACCCGAACAAGATCATCTGGTGACGCCTCAGCCGTGGCGAAGTCCAGCGCATCCCAAGAAGACCCGTCGATCAGTGCCGACCAGAAGAATCGACCCGAGCTGGGTTCGTTGACGATGAATCGCTGATTCAGGAACGTGACAGTAGACGCCCCGGGAAAGTCGGGATCGGTGATCCGAGCAAACCCCGATGAAACGGTGTAGGAACCAACTGGAGAGGCCGAGGCACCCGGGTCCGAGCCCATCACGTAGGTGAAGGTGTTGGCCCCCGTAACGGTGATCGTGAACGTGCCGTTGTACTGAGAGGGAGTGGCACCTGAGACCGTCACCTGCATGCCTGTCATCAACCCATGGGCCTGAGCAGTGGTGAGGGTCGCGGTTGTCGTCACCCGCGTGATGCTGGAAATCGTCCGCGCAGTGGGGGAAAACAGGTAGATGTAGCCATAAGGCCCATCGACCACGATCAACTGCACCCCGTTGTCAGAGATGTCCACCCGCCCCGAGTTGGTGAGCAGCGTCCCAAGAAGCAGGGTTGATCCGTCGTTCGCCACTCGGTACAGCGAGTCACGTTGAACAACGTAGAGGAAATCGCCCTTCTGCCACATCCCGCGAATCGGGAATGCACCGAAGTCCACCGCAGACACCAGACCCGGGCGCGGGTACATGGTGATCACCTGTTTCTCGGGGTCGTCGTTCAGTTCAACGTAGACGTTCAGCCGCTCCTGAGCCGAGACAACAACCGACTTGGCCTTGTTTCCAATGCCAAAAAGAGGGACCGGGTTCAGCATTACAGCGACCGCCAGTCAAGATACGTGTTGTTGTCCGGAATGCCGTAGGGCATCACCAAACGAGGAATCTGCGCATTCGTGCGCTTGAGCATCTTTCGCGCTTGCGTAGTGTTTCGGACCAAGGTGGCCGAGGGCTCAACCAAGTACTCCGGCGCAAGGTCAATCGCAAGCAGCATTGACAGCGTGCGGTCGTAGCCAGGTGGCATGTCCACCTGCTGGGTGAGGCTTGCAAACTCTGTGATCTGCTTGAGCGACCACATGTTGAAGACCATCGGGCCCTGCGCCGGAAGCGGCCAGAAGGTCACGGTGATGTTGGGGTACTCCATGAGGGCATAGAAGCCCGTTGGAATGCCGCCGATGGTCTTAACGGTGATCTGGTTGTAATCGGCTAGGTTCCAAGGAACCAAGGGGTAAGAAACGCCTTGGTAGGTCAGGAACGACGACGCAAGAATCTCCACCGGACGGTCGGTGACGAAGACGCCAGTCGGTCCAACGGTGTAAGAAGCCTGATTCGTCGTCAGTGGGATCTGATCTAGCGACGGCGCATAGATCATCTGAGAGGCATTCCCAAGCGACGCCATAAGCTGATTCAGCACAGACAAGCCATCGGCTGCCTGTTGGGCGCTAGGCGTCTCGCCTTCGGACAACACGCCAATCTGGCGCATCGCACGCTTGATGATGTCCAGAGCGGTCGTCACATCACATCCCCTGAAACGAGAAAGCCCCCGAAGGGGCCTTCTCTGTTCACATCACTCAGACCGTGTAGTACTTGCACGCCAGTTCGGGGTAGGTCGCAGCCCAGCCGAACAGCACGTCAATACGCATGATCGAGTTGTCGTTCACACCGTCGTAGAACTCGGTGACCTTGAGAGTGAAACCGTCCATGGTCTCTTGAGCCACGTCGATCACACCCTTGCCGCCCGGGGGTGCCCACATCGGCACCATGGCGAGCGTGAACGCATCCTTGTGATACGCCACGTTGCAGCCGTAGTTGGTGCTGGCCGCGCCAACGATGACATAAGGCTGGCCGGTGGTCGGCGAGGCCGTCACGTTCTGGAACGCGCCCGAGGTCACGATGGCGGGGCTGATGGGGATCGAGGTTGAGCCCACAGTAACGTCAGCGGTCACCACAAACTGAGCCAGTTGGCCAGTCGATTGGCGCGATTGCGGGTTGACCGCAAACACACCGGGCAGAGTGATCACAGTGCCACGGGTCAGCGTGCCGCCAGTGGTCGCCACCACCGTCACCGTAGAGCCGGTTTGACCAGCGCCGTTGATGTTGGTGGCAGTCGCCGCGCCGTTGGTGTGAACGGCCACGTTCTGGTCCATGCCGGTCACGAAGCCGAACGAGTCCGACAGCATGCCGGTGTTGTACTGATCGCTGATCTTCGACGGGTTGTTGAAGTAGCCGCCAAAACCCTGCACGAGAGCAGCGTTCAGAGCGGGGTTAGAGATCAGGGCGCGGCGACGGTCACGCGGAGCGGCCATCTCGTCCAGACGCTGGCCCAGCGAAGTCATCGCGGCAATCGCGTTTGCGGCCGACGAAGGCAGGGCACCGGTCGGGTTCAGCGCGTTGTACACGTTGTATCGGGCCAGCTCCAGACCCTGACGGTCGATTTCGTTGGCAACCGGGGCCATCGCTGCCATCAGCTTGTCTTCCAGCTTGGTGATCGACAGGGTGCGCTCGATGCTGGTGAAGTTGATGTCGCAGCCGCCTTGGTTCAGGGTCAGGGGAACAGTCGTTTCTACGGTCGCTTGAGGCACTGCCACCCGGCCAGAACGGTAGGTGTAGCGCGGCGGGCGCTTGATGTTGATGGTCTGACCCGGAGCGTAGCCACGGGACATGTTGGAGGTGAATTCCGACTCAAAGTCACGGTTGACGTTGGCGGAGAACGACAGCATGTTTTTCAGAATCGCAAGCGATTCTTTGGCAACGATGCTGCAAGTGACGAGCGTGTTGGTCATTGCAATCTTTCAGCGCCTCTCGGCGTTAGAAATGGAGGGGTGGCCCGACGTCTCTCGACGGTGAGGCCGCTATTGGTTTACCGACGCGCCCAAACGGGCCGCTGCTTCATGCGTGCTTGGTAGTAGTCCTCGGCACTCATGTTCGTCAGCGACTTCACGGGCGACGAGCCACCGCCGATTGGGTCAATCGGTGCGGGGCTCTTGGGGGGTTTGGCAGTCGTTGAAAGCTTTACTTCCAACTTGCCAATCTCGACAGCCTGTCGGGCCGGTGGCAGGGCTCCGATTCGTGCAACGTCTTCCGGGTGCTGCGCCATGTAAGCCATGAGCTTTGGCGCAACATCCGAATCGTTGATTGCTTGAGCAATGACAGGCGTGAGCGGCAGAGAATCAAAATCGTCTCTGTCAAAGCCGGGAATCTTTTCGGCCTCGGCATAGAGACGCTCGGTCTTCTGCGCCACTTGCTGAATCTGCTCTTGCTGCTTCGCTTGCTTCTCGGTGCGGTCGCGTTGCTCCAGCTTCCAATCCGTCAGCGCATCAAAGTAGGATTCCTCGTCCGCGTATTGACCGCGTTGAGGCTTTCCATCGTTCTGAGGCTGCGCAGGCTGGGCTTGTTGCATTGCGGCACGGTTGAGTCGCTCCGTTGCTTCACGTAGTGCCCTGCGCTCGGCCTTGGCGGCTGCCTTGGCTGTTGCGCGTTCGATCCGGTCGGCCAACTCTTCTTCGGTGAGAGTTACCTTCTTCGGCTCGTTCGGAGTCTGGTTTTCCTGAGATTCCACGGTCTCCGCGCCCGTGTTCTCGGCTCCTGCCATTGGCTGGGCAGGCGCAGGGGTTTGAGCTTCGCTACTCGCGGGCGTGTCTTGCCCTGCCAACAGTTCGTCAGGCATGGTTTACCTTCGTTAAAGGAGGGTCTTGGACCCGTACCGAATACGCTTCGGCGTGCGGCCTTACGGCGTGATCACAGGATGTAAAGAAGGGCCTCGGCGACCGCCTCTTCTTCCTCGTCGTCTTCTTCTTGCTGCTGGCGCATTTGCTGCACCAGCCTTTCAAGGGCTTGCGTGTAAGCCGCTCGATACGGAAGGTTCTCTAGTTCAAGAGCCTTCCTTAGTTCGTTTCTTGCCTGCGCCTTGGGCTTTTCCAGCGCCCTCGGAGCCTCTGCCTTGATGACCTCTGCAACGGGCTCCGGCACGCTGCGCAAAGCGTCTTCTAGCTCTTTGCGACGCCGAAGCATCCACAGGAAACCCGGGGACAGTTGAGCCGACCGAGTTCCATCAACAAACTGAGCGTCTTGACCACTCAAGACGTACGCCCCGGCTTCGCAAGAAAGCGTGTAATTGACCGTCGCAGTAGCGGTCAGCGTGGCATCGTTGCCAGTCAGCGTGTATGCGCCAACGTCAGCAACCAGCCGGCGGTCAAGGCTTGTTCCCGCCGCCTGACCCGTGAGGCTGTACGAGCCGGTATCCGCGATCAGCCTGCGCGCTGCGGTGGTTCCAGCACTGACGCCCGTCAGCGTGTAGGCCCCGGTATCGCAAACAAGCGTGTAGTTCGCAGCACCCGGCGTGTATGTCAGCGTTGCGTCGTACCCCGTGAGCGAGTACGAGCCCGTGTCACAGGTCAGCGTGTACGCCGTCCCACCCGCCGAATACGTCAGGGTCGCGTCTTGCCCGGTGAGGGTGTAGGCCCCCGCATCGGCAACCAGCGAATAGCCCCGACGAAGCTGTGCATCCTGTCCGGTGAGCGAATAGGCCCCGACATCCGCCGTCAGGCTGTATCCACGCCGCAGAAGTGCATCTTGGCCCGTCAGGCTGTACGAACCCACATCAGCGGTGAGCGAATACCCCCGCTTGGTCGTTGCTGCCTGACCCGTCAGGGTGTAAGCCCCGACGTCTGCCGTTAGCTGATACCCCCTCCTTAGCTGGGCATCAATTCCAGTGAGTGAATAGCTCCCCGTATCACAGGTGAGCGTGTAGTTGGTCCCGCCGCTTTCGCCCTCGGCATAACCGGTGGCCCAGTAGCCGCTGGCGACGTATGCCATGGCTTACACCCAGTCGCCGCTGTTCACGAAGGAACTGGACCCAACGCGGCGCACCTTGAAGAACGTGCCAGCGAGGACCGTGCACGCGCCGGACGCCGCCGTTTGCGAAAACTGCGGGGTCAGGTTGCCAGCCGTCGTCGTGCGCACCACGCCGCGCACGCGGACAAAGCTGCCGGTAACAGTGCTTGCCGTCGTGACGTTGCGGGCCGTGTTGAATGTGTTGGAAAAGCCCGAACGAACAGCCGTGGCCTGCGTGGTGTCGTTTGCCTTTGCGCCCACGAAAGACCAGCGGGTCGAAGCACCTGACAGCGCAGCGAACAGGTGGTTGATGCCCGCGCTCGTCGAGCCCTGGGTCATGTACAGCTCGCCCTCGAACTCGTAGGTCGAGTTCGCCAGAAGCGGCAGGCTGCCGGCCGACGAGAACCAGTTCTGAGTGCTGGTGTCGTTCGTGCGCGCTTCGTCCGCCGTCAGTCGGCGCTCGGACCAGTCGCTGATCGGGGCCTGCGGAACCTCAAACGTCGGCGGCTCGACGCCCGCCATTTCGGCGATCTTGCGGATGAGCTGCAGCGCGTACCACTGGCCCCACCAGCGATAGCCAGCGGCGTTCAGGTGGTTCGTTCCGTTGTTGTAGATGGCCGCGAAGTTGCTGTCGGTTCCATCCACGCCATGGAACGGCGGCTGCTCGCTGGAATTTATCACCGGGATGAACGCCATCAGCGCGTCGTTGCGCTCGCTCACGGCCTCGGCTGCGGCCGTTTCCCATCCTTGGACATTCGTAAGTAGGCCTGCGCCCACCCAGCTCTCGCGGCTCTGGATCGACTCGGCGAACACGATGATCGGCACCTGCGGGCCCAGCGCACTTCGTGCCGCGATCAACTCTGTAGCGACGGCCGATTTGATCGTCGCATTAGAAGGGAGCGACTGAAAGTCGTTGATCGACATATTGAAAACCACCACGTCAGGGCTGGTGGTCGTCCAATCCGTGCGCCGAGCTGCGTAGTTGTTCTTCGTGCCGCTGTCGTTGGCAATGAAGCCCGTGCCAAACGCGCCGCCAGAGTCCACGCGGACACCGAGGTGGTCCCAGATCACAGCGCCTGCGCCGTCACCCTCGTAAGCCTCACCGCTGGCTGTCCAGTTGCTGTCGCCAACCACGTAGATGGTCGGACCTTCGGCTGGCTTCGTGAGCGTGTCGGTGAACTTCACCCGGGCCTGGCCGAACACCATGGCCCCCTGACCCTCGACCGCGATGCGACGGCGCGCGCGGGTCGGGAAGGTCAGCGTGTAGTAGCGTTCCGAGCCAGCCGCCGAGGTCGTTCCGGTGAGGCTGACGTACTGGCCGTCCACCAGAAAGCGGTAGCCGTTGGACGTCACCGAACTCAACAGGAACGCAATCTCGTCGCCGTCGAGGATCGTCTCGACGCGCCAGTACACCTGCTCCTTCGTGCTGCCGGATACCGTGCACACCGGGAACGTGGTGATGCCCGAGGTGGTTGACGGCACGCCGCCGCCGCTGATAAACGGCGCACCCGCAGCGCCGAACACGAACGACCGCGTGAACCCTGCGGGTGCCGTCGATGTGCCCACAGTGATCGTCGGCGGCGAAGCCATCCCGCCGCGCGTGCGCGTGTTGTTCCAGAACGAAGTCGCGGCGCTGTCGAGGATCGACCGCAGAACCGGGTGAACCTTCTGGAAGTTGTCGTCGACCTCGTTGTAGGTTAGCTCGCTACCCTTGGTCCGACGCTGCGTGATTGCAGGCATTCAAACCCCTATCAGCCGAGCGAAATCACACCGTTGGTGTTGTCAAGGTCAACCGTGAACGTGTCACTGTTGGCCGACAGAAGCGTGATGCTTGAACCGTAGTCCCAATAGCCAACTTGCAGGTTGACGGTCTTGTCAACAAGCGTTGCATATCGGAAAGGACCGATGTTCGCACCCGATGCAGTCCAAGTCGGCGGATCGGAAAGAATCAGGCGATACGTGCCAGCCGATTCCGTCGAGCTGGTCGTCGTGACGTTGGCCCCGCCTTGGGTGTAGCCGCCGCCCGTTGCGAGGTCAGACGTACCAGCCGTGAACGCCGTGCCAGTCGGAGCCGTGTTCGTCAGGGCGATTGCCCACTGATCCGAGCCGCAGTTGATCGACTCAACAAGCGCCTCTCGGCTGCCGGGGATTTTGTTGAACGTTGCCATTCAGTACCTTTCAGGCCACTTGGCCGCTTTCAATAACGATCGTTCGCCCGTTGCTCAAGGTCGCACGCTTCGGTGCGGTCTGAGCTTTCACAAGCGCCTCTTGCATCTGCGCAATGGCCTGCACGGTCATTTGTGCGCTGTCTTGCACGGCCTGCATCACCTGCTCGTTCTGGCCCGCAAGCTGCTGAACCATCCCGGCAAGCTCTTGAAGTGCTGCCATCTCTTGCGCCTCCGCCTCGGCTTCTGCCGCTTCCTCGGCCTCGTTCTCGGGCTCCATCGGCGCAACAGGTTCGGGCGGCGTCATGGCCTGCTGAACGCGGCTCATCGCCTCTTGCTCTGCCGATTGCAGTTGCTGCTGCGCCTTGAGAACGTAGTTCTCCGTTTCCGCCTTGATGCGCTTGGATTCCTCCATCTGCGCTTTCAACTCGGCCTGTCGCTGCTTGTCCTGCGTCTGCGACAACTCCTGTTCCATGCCTTGAATAGCTTGGTCAAGCTGCTGCATCTGCTGCTGCATCTGCTGCATGGCCGCCTGCGCTTGGGGAGGAATCCCTTCCTTGCCCTTGTCGTCATCGACCAACTGCGCAATCGTGGGAAGCTTCTTCATCCGCTCGGCCAGCTCATCGGCCATCGGGAAGTCGTAAGTCTTCATCACGATGTCGCCCGCCACATCCATCAGCGGCGGGTACTTCGACGCCAACTCAGTCATCGCCGCAGAGGCTTCCTGACGCTGGGTCGCATAGCTCGGGCCGGTGTCAATAACGACGTCATACCGACCCACACCCGGGTTGAAAATCTTGTCAACCGCCGAGTTGCTTTCCGCATAAGCCTCAGGCATGTCCGGGTTGAGCAACGCGGAATCCTGCTTGCCATCAAGCCCAAGAATGCGAACAACCCTCTGCTGCTCGTACACCTTCGGGATCAGGTCAAGAATCACCTTGGCCTCGTACTTCAGCGCACGGGCCAGGTTGTCCGGAAAGTGGAAGGTAGCAATCTCGCCTTGCTGTTTCAGGCGCTGAATACCCACACCCGACTGCGCTTCGGAACGAATGCCGAAGTTGGCCGATTGCTGACCAGAAGCGGCGCGCATTTGCTCGGTTGCCAACTGGAGCATCTGCACCTGAGCCGTGGGCATCGTTGCCGAGGGCTGGCGCTGCGGCTGCGGGAGCGGCTTGCCTTCGTCGTCGAAAGCGTTGTAGGGAAGATACGAACGGTTTTCGAGGTTCGCCATCCCCCAGATGTCTTCAAACCCTTCAATCGCCTCAGTCGGGGCCAGATAAGGCACCTTGTTCTGCAAAGCGAGGGTTTCTACAGCAGCGGAAAAGCTGTAATTCAGCATCCGCGCCGGGTCTTTGAGGTCGCGCACAATCCCCTTGCGGATGATGTCGCCGTTGACGTTCACCTCTTTCCCAAGCACCGTGATGATGGGGAAGTACTGACCGGGCCAATCGCGCTTATCGACGGGCTCAGTCTCGCCGCCCAGCAACTTGCACCACTTCCACAGCTTGCGCTTGGTCGGGCGCTCAAACACCACGCCAATCACCGGAACGCCGTCGTTCTGAACGAAGCCATCCTTGACCGCGAAGTCTTCCGGAAACTCGCTCTTGAGAACGGTCGTGCCGTCTTCCAAGAGATAGAGCGTGTCGTCGGCGTACTCGCACCAGAAATACTCAGCGCGGCGCACCTTGTCGCCTTTGACCCAGCCTTTCGGGTCTTCAACCCAGCTCGACGGGTCAATGTCCGGGTGTTCTTCCCTTGCGAGTTCCTTTGAGATGTCCTCAAAGATGAACCCCCACCGAGCGTCAGAACGATCCGGCTCTTTCGCGTCCGGGTCCACGTAGACCAAGAGCGGATTCATGATCGGCTTGACGCGGATCACTTGGTTGAAGGAGTTGTAGTCCTCGTACTCGGTGACGATGCGCCAGTACCCTTCCCCGCCGTAGATCGCGTGTTCTGCTGCCGTGTCGTGGGCCGTGTCCGCCGAACTCTCCGCCTGAATCGCACGCAGCATGCCGCCGAGAATCTTTGCGGTCTCCACATCTGCATGGTCGTCAACCGGCAGAATCTTCGCGCTGGGGCGGTTCTGGCGAATTTGGTTGATGATCTGGTTGCAGTGCTGCGCCGTAACGTTTACCGTCAGGCACGGCTTCTTGTTGATGTTCGCCCGGTCACGGTAGATCGCTTGCGGCCACTGCCAACCGTTGTCAGAGTCACCCATAACAAAACGGGTGTCCTCAATCGACAGCATGCGAGGGGCTTCATAAGCCTCTTTGGCGCGCTCATACCGAGCTTTTGCCGTCTCGACAATGGTCTTGGGCTCTTTGCCGTCGTCCTTGACGAGTTCCTTAGAGCCGCGCTTAGCCACGCACCACCCCGTCGATTGCTTGCGCAACACCACTCAAGCGAGGGCGGAAACTGGGAGCCCGAGCCATCAGAACCGGGTTGTCCTGCGTCCGGGCAAACCCGAAGCGCCGATACCAACCTTCAAGAGCCTTGAGACCTTGAACATGCCCAAACGGGCGCGGTTGAAGGATCAGCACCACACCATGGGCATCGGCTTCCTCGCACACAGACTTCACAAGCTCGGTTGCGTGGCCTTGTTTGCGATGTTCCGGATCGGTCCAGACCTTCACCAGCTCGCGCACGCGATCCATCTCTGGCGGCAGTTCGGGGTTCTTCACCACCTCACAGCTTGCGTGTTCGTTCTCAAAGTGTTGTTTCATGCGCCCATCCATGAATTGGTGTCGCTGTAGTGCCGATGTACGTTCGGGTCTTTCTTCTCGCGCTTGTCTGTCTTGGTGAGCCTTGGGAAAAGCTCAGCCAACACCCAAATCCAAGCGTCAGCACGGTTAGGGCTGTGCGAGCCGGTAAAGCCATGCGTTGAGAACCCAGCGAGTTCGTCTTCCAACTTCACGAACCGGCCTACATGTCGCACCTTGCCCTGCTCGTAGAGGGCTGAGAACGGCTCCGCTCGCTGCACCTTGCCGCGAGAGGCCGTCACCTTCTTGAAGTTTGTGCCTGGCCGAGCGACTTTGATCGTTTGCTCAACCATCGCGCCGCCGAAGTTCGTTTCACCGACCACGCAATCGGCCTCATGGCGCTCATAAGCGTTTGTGGCGACCTTGCCCCACGTTCCCGGACCCGCCTTGATCGTGCAGTCTTCAAGCAGGTAGGCGTTTCCATCCGTGCCTAGCGCCCCAACGACAATGCCAATCTCGTCGTTGTCTGCGTTGTCCACATCATCAGAACCTGAAGGGTCAACACCAACGACGACGCGAACGAAGTCAGGTACCACACCATCCTCGACGCGCCACTTATCCGTGAATTCCTCAGGAAACAGCGCATTCGGGTTTGCGTCAGCGAATCGACCTTCGAGGAAGCGAGCCCGCATCCGAGCTGGAAGGCCCTCAAGCGTCGCCAGATACTCGGGCGATAGGTTGGCTACGTTGTCCTTTGGGTTGATCTGGAACGAGGCGTAATCAAGCGGCTTTCGCACGCTCTCGCGCGTCTCTGGATCGACCTTTTCCACGAACAACCGATAAGTCCAGTGCGACTTGTTCGGCGGGTTGCAGTCGTAGAACGCCCGCAGTTTCAGCGGTCTTGACTGCTTGCCCTGCACCTGCTGCTCGGCAAGTTGAGCAAGCCGGGTGAGCGCAGTTGTCACCGACCCATACGGAATCTGGCTGCACTCGTTGAAGTACAGCGTTGCGAACTCCATCCCGAGAATCTTCTCGGTGCGGTCCTTGTCATCAAGACCAGCAAACCAGACTTGAGAACCACCCGCCAGTTCTGCGTAACCGTCCTGACTGTGCATCGTGTACTGCACACCAGGGAAAGCCACACGCATCACCTTCGGGAAGGTGTCCAGCACCACCGACGCTTTTAGGTGGTTGTAGCGAAAGCGGAAGATCGCGTGGCGGCTTCCCGGAGCCTTCAGCGCACGCATCACCAGATTGCGCACCAGAAGAAACGTCTTGCCACTCCTGGAGCCACCAAACAGCATCACATGCGTGCTGTCCGATGCGCAGGCGTCTTGGGCTTCTTCCTGCTTGGCTGTGAGCTTAAATCCGCTCATCCGCCGCAGTGGCTTGGATCACAACCGGTCCACCATTAGAGCCGGTCAACTCGACGGCTTTCGTTTCACGCCATTGCTCAGGGCGGCGGTTCTTCAACCAGAAGATTGCAGCGGTCGTGTCGGGTGGGTAGTACTTGCGAATCGGCGTCTGGACAATCTCTTTGTCCACCACGCGGATGTCGACCTCGTCGTGCTCGTAGCCGTTGGCCCTTGCGTATAGGCTGCGCTCGACTCTTTCGTCAGCCACATCCTTCCCGGCTTTTAAGGCCTGACAAAACTCAGGATGCTCTGCTTTCCAGCGGTACAAGGTGCGGACTTCAACTTCAAAGAAATCGGCGATTTCCATGTCGGTCGCACCAAGCTTGCACAGCTTCTCCGCCTGCGCGATGAAGGCCTCTTCAAATTTGGATGGTCGGCCCATGTTGAGCCCCTTGTCACTCGCCCTGCTGGGCGGACCCTGAAAGCCTGTCAGGTCAGGTTGTCAGTGTTCACTGACTTTGTAGGAGCAGGGCACGTATCCCTTGCGGTCAACTACGTGGCTTGGGCGGTGGATGCGGCCCTGCGGAAACGAAGCCGGTTACGCATCCGGCGGCCCTTCCGGCCCGAGTTAAGCCCGATGTATGCCGCAGGCGCCATCCAGGTAACGGCAATGCCCCTGGGTCGCTTACCCCTGCTTGTTGGCTCCGATCTGAGGCAGCGTGCTGGGTTAGTTCGTGGGCGAGGTTTGTTCCGCCAGCCTTCGGACCTCGACCCCACTATTTGGGCCGGCCAAGCGCCCTACTGTGTGACGCTCAGAAACGAAAAAGCCTCCGCTGTGGGAGGCTCTGAATTCGATAGTGACAGTTCTGCCCACACAAAGGGGGCGTCACTTTTTGCTCTTTTCCCGGTCCCGGGAATTTATCGACCGGCCCACGATATCAGAAGTCAAGCGCACGTGCAAGTCTTTTCATCATCTCGTTTGCGGCAATTGCGGAAAGCTGGTTTAGCTCCTGCTCCATCCAAACATGGGCGGCGTCACGGGGGTAAGGGCGCTTTCCTGAGCCGTGGCAATGGCTGCACAGGTTGTCCGACAGGGATGGCGTTCCTTGGATGGCCTCATAGCCCCGGCCGTCGCAAGCCGTGCACACCCCCTCGCAATGCCAGGCGAGCATTTCTCGGGCGATCTTCCATGCATCACCCTTCAAGGTCTTGCGCTTTTCCTTTGCCCGATTCAGGTGGTCGCCCAGCATTTCGGCCAATCGGTGCTTTTGGCTGGTCTTGCCTTGGTACATGACCGCCCAAAGCATCAGCGCCATCTCGTGACGTTGAGCCACCCACCCAGCAGCGGTGATGACGTCTGTCGCCCCATTTGCAGTGATGTACCGCTCGGTGATTGATGGGTGGTCGGTCATTGCGCTCCTTTCAGCCTCTCGGCCCATTCCTTCACCATCTCATGCCCCTTTGCCCTGTCTTCACCAAAGGTCGTCTGTAGCGCCTTGCGGTATGCGGGGGAGAAATCCTTGATCCGCACCGATTCACAGTAGTCCGGGGACTTCGCAAGGCTGCGAGCTGCACACCCCTTGCATCCGGCGTTGATCAGGCCGGTTAGGGGGTTGTTTTCGGCTTCCTGGCAGGCTTCACAGGTCATCGGATGAGCCCCGCAAATGGGTTGGCCTGCACTTGAGAATGACCCCGGCGGATGGCTCTCACGTAGGCCGGAGACACGCCTAGATCGGCTGCGACGGCTGGCGCAGAACGGTCGTCCAGCATGATCGAAAGCGCATCCTCTGCCGTCAGCTTCGTGGCTGGCTTGCACTTCGCCAGGTGAGCAGCGGCCTTGCGTCGGTCTCTGATCCCCTTGTCGTAGTGCGACTTGAGCAGCGTTCCCGCCGTCACCTGAACCAACAGCTCGGGGTTGATGCAATGCTCGTTCTGGCAGCGCGAGGTAACCCGTCGTCCCCACTGGATCGGCTTGTCAGGGAACGCGGCCATGTACATAGCCCGACGAACAGCCATGATCCGGCCACCAATGTTCACCTGAACGCAGACGCCGGTTTCCTTCTCGCGCTTGTAGTGCCACTTCTTGCCGCAGCACTGGCATTCCTTGCAATCGAGGCGAAGGCGCTCGTACACGATCCGGTTTGCTGCCGCTTTCGGCGGTCCCATGCTTTTGCGTTGCGTCATGCCTGCTGCTTCCTCAGTTCCTTGGTCTTGTTCCTGTACTTCTCTTTGATGGCGATGAGTTCGTCTCTCGTCCACTTCTTCGGGGTGTTGTCGGCCTCTAGGGCTTCCACCCGGGCCAACCCGATGCGAGCAATGAGGCCGATTCGATAGTCCACCGCCCTACCCGCTCCATAGCGGTTGCAGACGACAAGTTGACGGTGCGCGTTGTCTTCGTTGAATCGAAGATGCGAGGCGCTGCCAGTGGACCGGTAATGCCCACAATCCCAAAGGTGTCCACTGAGTCCTGCGGACGACACAGGGCGCTGACCGCAACAGATACAAGGCTTTTCTTCATCTCGCGTCCTCACGTACAGGTTGAACTCACGCTGTGCCTCTTTGATGAGTTGGGGAATCGTCTTTAGAGCTTCCTTGCGCTCTCTGGTCAGTGCCCGGTCAACCTTTGCAGCCATTCGAGCTTTCTTCGCTTCCTCGCGCTCTTTCTTTGCTGCCTGTGCCTCTGCCCATGGGGCTATGCAATCAGGGTGAATGCGCTGGCCTTCTTCGAGCTTCGCTCGGCAATGTGGACAGCGGGTGCGGCGGAAGGTCATGCCGCCTCCGACAATACGTTTGTCCTTCGCGCCAATTCAACCAGCCAATAAGCAAGGTCCGGCGGCGTATGCTCACGCTCTGCATCACCAAGTAAAGGTTGATAATCAGGATCGCCTTTGCGAATGTGCGTTCCGTCTGGCCTGCGCTTGTCTAGCCTGATGCGGCAATCCGACTTACCGAGTCGCAGCGGTATTGCGGGGATGTCTTGCGGTTCAATGCCAACGATGTAAAGCCAGGTTCGTTTCTGAGCTCGATGCCCCCACCACCATTGATGAATCGGCAGAGTCCATCCGCCGAATTCGTCGCGCTTTTGACCGCGTGGCAATTCCTGATCAACCCAAAGTTGCGATGACTCCGGGTGTTCCAGCACACCACCCCATTCGCGTACCTGAGCGACTGCCCAGCGTGCCAAATCCTTTTCATCAGGGCGCGGCCTAGCGAAAGCCCGAAGCCTTCCCCATGCCCTGCAAGGAGGATGCGCGACGACAGGACAGCCCCCAGGCCACTTGCGGGCATCGCGCTCGATATCCCAAACATCAACACTTGGCAAGGTCTTGTAAACGCTGTCAGCACGGGCGAAAAGAACGGCTACTTGCCTCACGCTTCCTCCCAAGCCCTGAACATCACGCCACGCTCTGCGCCGAAAGCCTCCATGAGCGTTTGCATGTCGCTCATCTCGCGCTTGGTCATGGACGAGGTGGACAAGCCCAGCGCCACAAAGCCAGAGCCATCAAGGTTCGGCACCACATCCAGCTTGCGCAGGCTCGCGGTAAAGAGGTGTTTCCAGTCCTCGGGCGTGAGCTTTCGGCCGTGCCAGTCCACCTGTTCGCTGATGTCGGTCAGCATCGACCACAGGCGGCGGTTTTGCGCCAGGCTGCGGGTTTCCGGCTTGACCTCGACCACCATGCGGTGACCGGCAATGAGCATTGCCTTAAGGGTGGGCCAGATGGTGGCGTTCAGGGCCTTGTGAGCCTGCACCGGCTCCCACATCGGAAGGGATAGGCGTTCGCTCATTTCTTCACCTTCCCCCGCAGCATGTAAAGGTGCTGCGCAGCCGACAGGTTCACGTAATGCGCGATCCGCTTGAGGGCTTCTGCGCAGAGTTGGTCAAGGTTCATTCCCCACCTCCAGCAGCACGACGGCTCAAAGAACGCATGAGGTCCGATTCCTCGGGCATGTTGATCACGGGAAGGGGGACGACATCGCAGCGAGGGATCCCCATCTCTTCACGCGCCCCAATCTCTTGGTAGAGGTTCCAGAGCGCTTGACTCGCAGCCCCTGCCATTGGCGAAAGCACGGCGTCTGCCTCGATGTAGGGATGATCGACAAGCCAGTCGTTGACCATCTGGAACATGATCCAAGCGCGGTCTAGCGCTTCGTGCTTGTGGAACTTGTCCAGCTTGTGCTCTTCGCTCATGCCGTCACCTCTTGAGGCTTGCCGAGAAGCTGAACCATCTCGTCGGTGGCGTCATCTCCGGGGTCGCGGATTGGGCGGAGCCACGCATCTGGCAAAGCGGTTTCCATCCGAGCATCACCCCACGAGTCCACTATTGGAGTTCCAATTGAACAGACCCACCAATGAAATCCTTCGCGGCGGTGATCAAAGATCTTCCTTTCGGCTTGCGTTGCTGGTCGAGCAATCTCAACAAGCTTTCCAGCGTTTTGAGCTCCGCTTCTCACGATCACAGCCAAATCACCGGGTTTGCAGTTCATGCTTTCGTCTCCACAAGTTGATAAGCCCCGCCAACACGCTCAACCGATCCGAGTTGGTCAACGAGGTACGAAAGAACCCACCGGCACACCCTTGGGGGCCAGCCAGTGATTTCCCTGAACTCATGCGCAGACAGCGGGCCGTGGCGCAGAAGCTCAATGGCTGCGTGGCGGCGGGTCATGCGGCTTCCTTCAACGCCTCGCGGGCGAAACGCAGCACGGTCGGATTGATCCGCTCGCATGCCTGGTAGCGGCGCAGGATGCTTCGAGCCCATTCCCTGCCGTCACCGCCCTTGGTCTGCACCTTCACCTTGAGGTCGCCCAGCTTTGCCAGCTCGGCACGCACGCGCTCAGGGTCTGCCTTCGGCTCGGGCAGTCGAGGCGCTTCCGGCATGGGTGCCTGTCGGCAGAGGTTGCGAAACTCGATCACGTTGGGGCACTTGGCCGGAAGGTTCTCCAGTGCCCAAGCAATGCGCGTGAGGCTATTGGCAAACACGCCAAGCTCATGCGCCCAAACGGACTTCACATCGTTGATCGGCGCTTGTCCGAGGCTTCTATTCCACGCCTCGCCGTAGGTCACCGACATACGCGTGAACAGACGGTCAATCGCTTGCAGTGAAAGGCTCATCGCTGAATCCCCAAGATTTCGAACCCATCGACATCGATCACCTCGCCGCCTTGCTTGCGGTCAGGGTGAATACGGCCGGTCATCTCCTCCCACCGCCGCATGCCGTCCTCTCGGTCCTGCTGGGCAAAGGTCATCCGGCTTTGCGTCTGGCGCTCATGCGGCTTGAGCCAGTCCGCCTGCATGCCCTGCGATCCGCGAAGGCACCACACCTGCAAGAACGCATCAAGGGCCATCCCCGCCTTCTCAGCCTCTTGCCGAGCGCCGTTCACCACGGTTTCGGTCACCGGGGCGGATTTCTTCTTTCGCAGGGTCAGCCAGTCAGCCCACGTCTGCTGGTCAACGTCGTGCGGGCAAGGTTGGTCGTGGGGGGCGCTGCGCTTGCGCGGCGCGCCTCCCTCTTTCTGCTCCTGCTTCTGTTTCTGCTTCTGCTTCTGCTTCTGCTTCTGGCTTGCAAGGGGCTCCGAAGGGGCTTCGATGGGGCTTGCGTTTTGATGCGGAATCGGCAGGTTGTAGGGAACCGCGTAGCGAGCCCTAAATGCTTGCCAGCATTGGTTTTTCGGAACCTTGGCAAGCTCGTTTTCAACACCCTTGCATCGCTTGTCCGATGCCGCCAGCGACTCGCCGACCTGGTGCAGTGCGAACTGGTGGACAAACACGTACTCATCAACCGCATCAAAGGTGCAGAAGTCCGCATCGATGAGGCTTTGAAGGGCCTTCGAAGCCCCTTCGATGGTCAGCCCGGTTTCGTGTGCCATGTAGGCAATCGGGCAGTGGTAGACGCCGATCATGTTGGCGTGAGGGCTCGTCATCAGATACAGGGCGAGCACCTGAGCCTCGGCATTGCCGCGCAGGGATTTGCCCGTCCGGCCAATCCAGAACTGCGGGGAAACCTTGCCGTAGTCGCGCATTTACTTCTTCCCCTGCTTGTTCGGCTTGGCAAAGCTGTAGGCGCTGGCCTTGCGGGGTGCGAGTTCGCGTTGTGCGCGCTTGGACAGGCCCTTCATGGGCTGTGCGCTGCCTTCGTTGGCGTGGGTGTTGGGCTTGGTCATGCGGGGTTTCCTTGCTGCTGCTCAACGTCGGCCAATCGAATCTCTTCGACCTGCTCAGCAGTAGCCAATTGGCCGGGAAACGTGTGGTACTCGGCAAGGAACTTGCGGCCCTCAAAGACCCGATAAACGCCGTGCGTGGCGTCAATGACGACTAATCTCATGCCACCACCCGAATGCCACCACGGGCCTTGAGTTGTTCAATGGCCTTGAGCGCGTGGTTCATGGTCTGCGCGGCGTTGTTGACCACCTCGACCAGCTTGATGGCCTCGTCTTCGGGGGCCTTGCGATCAGGGCGCGCATGCAGCGTCTCGTCGCAGGCGTACATCAGCGGGTCGTAGCACTCGCAGAAGGCCATCAGGCGCACCACCTGGCCGAAGGTCAGGCGTTCGTCGCCTTGAGAGTCGGTGCAGCGCTTGAGCTTGGCGTAGGCGCTCTCGGGCTTCATGTCGGGGAACATGTGCGCTGCAACCAGCTTGAAAGGCTTTCCGCAGTCGCTGATGGCTTGGCGGATGGCATCAAACTCGTCGTCGTAGAACAGCTTCATCAGGGGCTCCCTAAGGTTTAGGGTCGGTTAGGGGTGACGGTTTCAGGCGAAAAAAAGGACGATTCGTCCATGCAGAACGAAACGTCCTTAGCCCGCCTCGGCGGTCTTACTGTCAGGCGTGCGCGCCTTGACCATTTCTTCGAGCGTCACCTTGTTTTTGGTGAACGCCCGAACGGCCTGCATGTACTTCACGGGGACGCCCTCGTCCGCCATCTGACTGATGCGGCCCACGGTGACGTCAAGGTGTGCAGCCAGTGCGGTGTATCGGCCCCGCTCGGCATCAAGCCATGTCTTGAGTTCCATGGCCCGAGTTTAGATGTTCGTAAACCATGGCGTCAAGGTTTACCTAAACCGCCTGTCGCTAGGATGACCAACACCATGGAAGAAGTCCGCAAGCACTGGCTCAAGCACTTGCTGCGCACCCGGTTCAACAACGAACGGTCGGATTTGATCCGAGCGGCAGGAATCACGAAGGGCCGGCTTTCCCAGCTTCTGGCGGACGGTTTCGGAGACACGTCCGCCAAGCGTCTAGTCGAAAGCCTCGGCTTGCCAGCGAACTACTTCGACCGGCCTATCCCCCATGAAGAGGGTGACAGCCTGAGCGAAGAGGCTTTACAAATCGCGCGTCAGTTCGAGAAGATGGACGAGGCCGAGCGCAAGCGCTTCCGGTGGTTCATGATCCTTGCCAGAAATGGCATTGATCCGACCCACATTCCGCCAGCTCCGCCCCTTGAACAACCCGTGACCAAGAAGGCCAAGAAATGAAGCTGTACGCCCTGGTGCTCGCCGCCGTGCTTGCCGGTTGTGCGAGCCAGCCCAAAACCGTGTGGGTCAAAGCTGGATCGACTGAAGACGAGTTCATGCGAGACCGAGGCCAGTGCATGCAGGCGACGTTCTCCGTACCCCTGGCGACCAAAATGCAGCAGATGATGGTTTACGCCAGTTGCATGCAGGGCAAAGGTTGGCGCGAGGTTCCTGTAGCATGAAACGAGCTGCGCTGCTTGGACTGATTGTGGCCGCCGGTCAGTCTTGGGCGCTAACCGGAAACCAGGTTTTGGAACTCATGCCCGCAGATAGAGACGGTGATCTGCTCTTGAGTACCTACGCACGCGGGTTATTGGATGCTGAAACACTTGTGCGGGTAAACGGAATATCTGCGGCAAGAGCGGGCGCGCAGTACGCTCCGTCGTTTTGCACGCCCAAGGGCGCTAGCGTTTCCCAAGCTGCCGCTATCGTGCGCAAGGAGTTGTTGTCTGCGCCCGAGAACAATCATCAAGACATCGCCGTGATAGCTAGGCGATCTTTGTTGAAAGCGTGGCCTTGCGACGACTCTTGGATCAAGCGTGACTGACCCTCGCGCGCTGAGATGAGCTAGCCCGCCTCGAGCGGGTTTTTTGTTGCCCGTTCGCATCGCCGCTCATCGGATGACCGACGTTTCACGCCGGACGGTTTAGGTTTTGCTTGACTGCTGGTTTACGTCTCTCTAAACTGCATCCATCGCCTCACCAGAGGCAAATACAGGAGAGACGAGATGAGCACGCTTGTAGATCGGATTTATGCCCAAGCCCGCATCACTCCGGTTCGTCAAGAAAACCGAGTCCGCAGCATCAAAAGGCTTGAAAGCGGCGCGCTTGAGGTGACTCAGCAAAGCGGAGCGGTTTTCACCGTCTCCCAGGATGAGCCCGAGTTCCAAGCGTTTGTCGTTTGGATGGTGCTCAACACAGACGCCTAACCCACAGGAGAGATGCAGTGAGCAACCTTCCTCCCGGCGTCAGCTACTACAGCCCGAGCGCGCCTTGGAACGCACCGGATACGACGATGGCCGAGGTCATCGCACGCGAGCAAGTCACCGGCGCAAACGCTGATCTGACGTGCGAAACCTTCTCCGAGTGGGTCGCCACCTTTGAAAGCGACCTCACGCCCACTCTGCACAAGCCCACGCTGATCTACGGAGCGGTGAGCAATCCCGAGCTGCTGAAAGTGATCCTGTCGAACAAGTCGGATGAGCTTGTGTTGGCAGCGGTCAAAGAGCTTCGTGCGCGATACCTGGCTGACGGCTACACGCAGAAGGTGATCGAGGGTCTGGTGAGCGAATACATGGAGGCGGCATGAGCAAGCACACACCAAGCTTGACGCGCGAGCAAGTTCTCGCCATCGCCGACAAGTACGGAGAGTTTCAGTACGGAGACGCTCAAGGACACAAGCGGCTGGAGTTCGCGGCGGATGTGATTGCCGCTCATGAGCGCATCCGAGCTGCCGCGCCTGATTTGTTGTCCGTCTTGCTTGAGGCCGTTGAACAGCCTATGCGCACCGAGGGCAGCGAATGGTGGGTTCGGGTCAATGCCGCCATCCGCAAAGCCACCGGAGAGCAAGCATGAGCCTCAAGCAACTCAAGAAGCTGACGCGCGAGGCCGAGTTCCAGTTGATTGAGCGCATGGAACCCGGAGGGCTCAAGGTGACCGTTATCGGAGATCGCGTTGTGCATTGGTGGCCGGAAAGTCGCCGCCAAACAGCCTACGTTGAGGGCTCATCACACGGAGAAAACCGAGCCGACGCGCATCGCGTGATTCAGCTTGCCACCGGAGAAGGCGAATGAGCAGCGAAGGCACCGAATCGGCCCGCCGCATTGGCCGCGTCATCAAAGCCCGCGACTTCCAAGAGGCTCCCATCGAAATCCGCCACTTGGACGAGCGTGATTCGCAGTTCTCCCTTGCCCACGACTTCGGAATGAGCGAGTGGGCGGATACGGACATGGGGAGTCTGGAGTTGGAAGAGATCAAGCCGAGCAGGCTTGAACGCAACAAGCGTAGCTGGAGGAAAGCATGAAAGCCTACTTTCTCCAGTTCGCCGGAATCGTCCTTTTCGTTCTCGCCTTCATTGGTTGGCTGGGGAACATCTACAAGATTTTTGAGATGGCAGACGGTCCTGTGACGGCCATGCTGATCATCCGAATCGTGGGTGTTTTCTTCGCTCCTATGGGCTCTTTGCTGGGGTACATGTGATGAACACCCGTCGTTACCCGCGCACGCTGTGCGAAGCCTTCGGCCCGTATGCCCGAGGCCCCATTCACCCAATGCCCGAACGTGAGCCGCTTGGTCACAGGGTTGCATCGGCTCTTTCCGCAGTGATTGCGGTTGTCATGGTTGGCCTGCTGGCCTGGGGGGTGGTGTGATGAGCCTTGCCAAAGGACTTTCCATCTTGGCCGTTTGGCTTCTGGCATGGGTCTGGATAGGCGTGCTGATACTGCCAAGCATTGAGACGTTCGCAGTTCGCACCGGGGCGTTCTTTTCCATCGTCGTCGTTTGCCTCTTGGGCAACTTCGTTCTGTGCCACCGCTTTGCGACCGGGAAATGGTGATGACCTGCGAACACATGGACTCCCCCCGCTGCTCTCGCATCGGATGCCTGCACCCCCATGGTGTGTGCATGGTGAGCCTGCACCGCATCAACACGGAAACGATGACCAAGCCTGTAGCCGCTATCAAGGGAAAGGTGCAGGAAATCGACATTCCAGACGACTCGCGCATCACTGCTGCGAAGTTTGCCTATCGGACCAACAGACCCAAGGGCCTGCGCTACGCGATCCACAGGGCTTGGGTGGCATTTCGGAGGTCGTGATGCTCAAAGCCATCAGAGCAGCTTGGCGCGAGTTCCTGCGTGAGTTCAAGCGCCAGCTCCACATCAAGCGAACCCGACACATCCCCGATCCATTCAAAGGCTGACCAATGTCTGAACTTCTGAAAATCAACGTCAACCAGCACACCGAAAGCAAGAACGGGCTGACGTATCTGTCGTGGGCTTGGGCGTGGTCCGAAGTCCTCAAGATCGACCCCCAAGCCACTTGGGAGGCTGCTGAGTTCAACGGCATGCCCGCGTGTTTCATGCCTGACGGCTCGGCCATGGTGAAAACCTCGGTGTCGATCAAGGGCCACACGAAAACCTGCTGGCTTCCGGTGATGAACCACAAGAACCAGGCCATCAAGGGGCCGGATGCGTTCCAGATCAATACCGCCATCGTGCGGTGCCTGACCAAGACCATCAGCATGCACGGCCTTGGCCTCTACATCTACGCGGGCGAAGACTTGCCGCCGCTGGATACCGAAGCCCTCGATCAGTTCGCCGCCGAACTGGCGCAGCTTGAGGCCGAGGGCAACACCATGGAAGCGGTGCGCGAGTGGTACGCCAACGAGCATGTCCGCACCAGCAACGACGCACGCGAATACCTGTGGAAGCAACTGCGGGACCACTCTGCCCTGCGTGCTGCCATCAAAGCCAACAAACCCGAGCTTCAAGCCGCCTGACCATGCACATCACCATCCAACACCACGGCGAGCAATTCAACGTCGATCTGTCCAGCAAGGAAGGATCGGAAGCGTTCCTGTCCATCAAGGGGTGCCGGATCGTCTCCGGTCAGAAGGGCGACTTTGTGAGCTACCCGGCCCGCAAAACGGATCAGGGGAAATGGTGGAACCACGTTTGGGGCTCGGAGCGGTTCAACGCGGCGGTGCTGGAGAAGTACCACGCCACCAAGCCCGCCAAGCAGGCCCCGCGCAAGGGTGCATCCGCAGACGAAGACATCCCTTGGTAAGCCGCCTAACCAACATCAGGAGAGAGAGACATGGACCCGATCAAAGAAGCGATTGAGGCGGTGGAACTGCCGGAGCCAGCATTTCGATTGAAATGGCGTGACGGCATGTACTGGGTAGACAAGCCAAACATTGGTGACACCGATGTCTACACCGCCGACCAACTGCAATCCGCAGTCCGTGCAGCACTGGCAGCACAGCAAGCAGGGGTGCAGGTGCCGCGAGACGAATTGCTCTCGCTTTTGCAACGAGCGCGCCTCTACACGAATGGGGTGTGTGTTCATGCTAAGAGGGCTCCCTTCGCTGTGTTCCGTTCCGAACTTGATGCCGCCATCGCGGCGCTGGAGAAGCAATGAACCGATGGATTGAACGCTGGCACGGCTCCTGCCCAGACCGAGGCTGGTCGATTTGGGAAATGACGACCGGCACGCACGGCGACCGCGTTGCCTACGTCGGAGAAGACGAGCACTCGGAGCGACTGACGGCCCTGATCGTTCAAAAGCACAACGATTCTCTCGCCGCCCCCGAAGCGCCAGCGCAGCCCACGCCCTGCGCGCACACCGGCAAGACCTACGAGGTCAAAACCGGCGACGGCATCCCCGTCGAGTTCTGCGGCGAGTGCCACAAGGCCGTGTCGGTCGGCGGGAGGCCCACGCAAGGCGAAGCGCCGAGCGAGTCTGAGCCATTTGAAGCGTGGTGGGAGCAGAAAGGGCAGTACCTGCGATCAGGCGGTGATGCCTACGAAAAGACCTTTGCCTATCACGCTTGGTGTGAAGCCACCAACCGCGCAGCTCTCGCCAGCCAGCCGCAGGCAGTGGATGCGGAGGACGCGGCGCGGTTGGATTGGATTCGCAACTGGCCTTCCGGGACGATCCGGCTGGATGACACCAAGGGCCTTGTGCCGACGTACATCAACTGGCGCGACAAGAGCGAATTCGACGCCGCCATCGACGCCGCACGGCGTGCTGGGGGTGCGGCATGAGCGAGCAAACGCCAGACGACGACCTCGACGCATGGGAATGCAACGACTGCGGAGGCGAAGGCAGGGTAACGGTCTATCACGCCGTTTCACACCAACTCGGCACTGACAGCCTCCCATTCTGGGAAACCTGCCCGACCTGCGACGGGCTCAAGTTCTGCGGCCCTGACGCTGAGAGGCGCGCCGCCATCGCAAAAGCAACCGGAGAGAAAGCATGAGCACGATCCTGACCGATGACGAGCGCCGCCAGGCGATCCAAAGCATCGTCCTAACGAGCCATGGGACAGCAGATCAAATTGCCCGCGCAGTCGAAGCCGCAGTGCTTGCCAAGCTGGCGCAGCAGGCGCCGGTGGCGTGGATGCGTGAGGGATGGGGTCCAGACTGTGGGCCTTACGTTGAGTTTTACAGAGACGATGAGATGGGCGTGTTGCGCGAGCGAAAAGACTTCATTGCTCTCTACACCCACCCCGCCCCGCAGCAGGCCGACCGCCAGCGAGTGCCGGATGTGCAAGACATGCTGGAGTGCTTGGCGGCTGACATTGAGGCGATCGGCGTGATGCACAGAGGCTCCCCGAGCTATGAGCACGATGCACACTGGATGCGCTCAAAAGCCGCTAAGGCAGTTCGCGACTTGGCAGCCATGCTCGCCGCCGCGCCCGAAGCGCCAGCGCAGGCAGACGAGGGTGATGTGGTGGTGTGCTGGAACCATGACCGCACCCGCATCCTGGCCGTGACTCGCCAGAACGTCGAAGGGCAGATTCTCAAGGTCATCGCGGAAGCGCCCACGCAAGCCGAAGCGCCGAGCGAGCGGGAGAAGTTTTGCGCGTGGTTCAAGCTGAAATATCTGCGCGCTCCGCACGGCGGTGATGGTCAGCCTGATCTTGGCCTTTGGCAAGTTTGGCAAGCCCGCGCAGCCCTCGCCAGCCAGCCGCAGGCAGCAATCGGGCACCCGAAGAAGCTTTGGCTGTGGCGCAATCACGTGGGCGGTCGCCCGGAATATTGGGCGTTCGACAACCCGTACCCAAAGAACTTAGAAAACGCTGATCCCCAAACAGTTGGGCAGCCTTGCGGCTACGCAATTTTCAAACCGTCGCGGGATGGCAGTAATGGTCGCACAGAAGATCAGGTTCTGAAAGAAATGACCTCTGTTCGCGCCAGCCAGCCGCAGGCAGAGGCGAAGCCGGTGGCGCCGTACTGCTACGTCTACGAATACGACGGCGTATTCGGTCTGCACCGCGAGTTCTACCCGAGCGAGTGGAATGGACGAGAGCCGGATCGAACCATTCCGCTCTACCTCCACCCACCCACCCAGGCCAGCGAGCAGGAGCGCAGGGATGCGGAGCGATGCCAACGTGCGCTGTCTATCCTTGTCGGTAGTTGGGAAGCCGGAACGCTGCGATCCGGGGATTGGCGCGAGGCTAAAGAAGCTCTCGCCGCCATCGACGCCGCACGGCGTGCTGGGGGTGCGGGATGAGCGAACGAACACCCGCGCAAGCCGAAAGCGACCGCAAGCGATACGCACGCGCGTTGCGAATTGGCGATCACTACTTGGCAGCGTCCATTGAGCGCCGTTGGGGGCTCTACGGCTACGCGCCTGAGACTGTTTCCACCGTTCTTGCTTGCGTCTCGACCGGATTGCTGTTGGACGCGGCCATTGACGAAGCCACCGGAGAGCAGCCGTGAGCACACAACAACTGATCGAGCGCCCCATCTTGTTCAGCGCGCCGATGGTGCGCGCCCTGCTGGCCGGCACGAAGACGCAGACGCGGCGAGTGTTGAAGGCTGACGTGCCGCCGGGTGCGCAGCGCGTGATTCGTCCTTTCGCTGACGAGCGGTTGCAATGGGCTGCCACCGATCCTCACGACATGGAGCAGGGCCAGTTGCTTCTGGGCGATGCGCCACGCTGCCCCTACGGCCAGCCAGGCGACCGGCTGTGGGTGCGGGAGAACCTTGCCTACGACAGCGAGCGCGGCCACTACTACGCGGCCACGGAGCTGGGCACGTTGGGCAATCCGTCCGGCCGCACCTACGTGGACTACGACAACGAGACGCCAGCGACGGGACTTCCCGCGCGCAGCATTCCCAGCATCCACATGCCCCGTTGGGCCAGCCGCATCACGCTGGAGGTCACCGGCGTGCGCGTGGAGCGGCTGCAGGACATCAGCGCAACAGACTGCTGGGCCGAGGGTATCGAAGAGATCCGAAGTGCCGGTGACGAGCACGGAGATTTGCGCGGGTCTGTCGTTGAAGACTATCAAGCGCTGTGGGAGGACATCAACGGCCCCGGGTCCTGGGACGCCAACCCCTGGGTGTGGGTCGTTGAATTTCGGAGGCTGCCATGACCGACCGCGACCAGATCATTGCGTGGTTGAGAGAGGCGGGGATCGCCGTCTACCACCACATCGACCAAGACGGGAAATACACCCAGGAGGCATGGGGTGGGCCGGGCACAACAGCGCAGCTTGAGCGCTTCGCATCCCTCGTCGCTGCCCATGAGAGGGAGCAATGCGCGCAAATCGCTGACGACATGGATTACTCACCTGACGGAGCCATCGCCTCCGCCATCCGTGGGAGGGCTGAGATGTGACCTGCTTTTTCATCAACTGGACAACTGCCGCGCTGTGTATTGCACTGGTACTGCTTGCGTTTTGGCTTGGGTACTTCCGAGGCTATTACAACTGCTGGAAAAAATGCCCATGACCGACCAGAACACCGATGCGCTGCGGTGCGCTGAAAAGCTGCAAGGAAAGCACCCTTGCAGCTCTTGGAGCGAGCATGCCGATGACCTTGATTCGGCCGCCGCCCACATCCGCCGCCTAGTGGCGGAGAACCAAGCCCTTCAAGCCGAACTCATGGAACAGACCCGCATCGTCGCCATGTCAGGAGAACGAGAGGCTCGGCACTTGGCGGTCATGCGGCAGGCGCTGGAGGCGTTGGAGGCCTGCAAAGCAAAGGGTGCACGCTGGCACCCATGCGACCCAGCGGTAACGCTCGCATCCGCCGCCATCTCCACCCTGAAAGCGAGGCTCGGGGATGAGTGAATCGCAGCATGGAAAATTGCTTGCAAAGGAGCCGCCCATGAAAACCCAAGTCCTCACCATCACTTTCAAGCTGACCCCTTGGTTTCCCGGTGAAACGAAGCCGGTGCGGATCGGGGTCTATGAGCGCCTTGGGAATGATGGGAGAACCGCTCGCAGCAAGTGGGATGGCGAGTATTGGCTAGGCGGGGCTCGTACGACAGACGAAGCAGCCTCCGTGACGTCAAGGGCTCTTTGGCAAAACTTGCCTTGGCGCGGTCTGAAGCAATACTCCAGCAACGCAGAGGTCAAAGTCTCAAGCATGTGGGAGCCGCTATGACAGACGAAGTAGCCCAAGAACTGCGGAGCCTGCGCGAGCTTGTCGTCACTCTCGTTCGCAACTCAGGCGTCAGGCTCAACCGCGAGCAGATGTGCCAACGGTACGACTGTTCTCCCAGCACCCTCGCCCGCAGGATCAAGGCAGGCACGATCCCAAAACCCGGCAGGGACGGGAAGTGGCTACTGTCCGATCTGGTGGAGTGGGAGCGGCTACAGACGGCGGGCCACGTCTGAGGCTCTCGGCTGGTAGTAGGTCATCGCCTGATCGACCCGCTTCCAGCCGAACATGCGGCATAGGTCAAGGACATGCAGCTTCTGCGCGATCCTCGTCGCTGCCGAATGGCGTGCATCGTGGAAAGTAAACCCCGACAGCCCCGCCCTTTCCCTTGCTCGGCGAAAAAGCGAATCCAAGGTCTGAGGCTGTAGGCCAAACACCGACTTGTCATCCCAGCCGCGCATTCGCTCAATAGTGCGCTTGGCGTAGCCAGACAGAGGAACATCTCGGGCAACCCCTGTCTTGCTCGTGTGCAGCCTTACGTGATCCGGCTTCACATCGGCCCACTGGATCGCGCATAGCTCCCCAGCCCGCATGCCGGTCGCCAGAGCCACCAAAAAGCACCGTGCGACGGCTTGAGAGACGGTGAGGGTCTTTCCACGTCCATGACCTAAAGAGCGCAGCACGCCACGAATTTCTCGCCCGTTGATGACCCGCTGCCGGTGGTCGGGATTTTGAGGTCGTTTGACATCCCGCATGGGGTTCGTCTTGATCCAACCCCATTCCCTTCGGGCGACCTCAATCACAGACCCCAAGAGGGTCATGTCCCGCAAGACAGAACCCCGAGCGTTCACCGCCAAGCGGGAATCCCTCCACGCGGCCAAGTCGGCTGTCGTCAGATTGTCTAGGGTCTTGGTCAGGGGGAGAGCCTGTTTCTCAAACGCCTTCAAGCGGATGATTTCCTTGGCCTCGCCTCGCTTGGTCGGGCTGACCTCCTCTGCGTAGCGCCTGAGAGCATCCCGCAAGGTCTTGACTGTGCCAGCCTTCCCCGAGGCCATGGCGCGAATCTCGGTCGCCCTCTGCTGCGCCCATGCCTCGGCGTCTCGTTTCGTCGGAAAGGTGCCCGAGTCCCTGACCCCCTGAATCTCAAGCTGAATCCGCCACGTACCTTGGGGGGTTTTCTTCGGGGTAGCCATTGGGGGATTGAGGCGGGGGAAATTCGGGGGGAAGGATGCGCTAGAACTACGTCACAGCGCGATCATACCGAGTCACCACCTGTCGTAAATCGTTGTTTTGACTGCGTTTGACGCTTGCGCACAGTCATCCCTGGTCGTATATTGGTGCCTCGAACCGGGGTCGAACCGGTACGCTCCCTTGCGGGAAAGCGGCGGAGTTTAAGTCCGCTGTGTCTACCAATTTCACCATCGAGGCCAAGTCCGCCAGGGGATTGTCGCAGGTGAAAAAAACAAACCCCGCTGCGCGAGCGAGCGGGGTCTGACAGGCAATCTGGAGGCGCGTGGCGGAGTCGAACCGCCCTAGACGGATTTGCAATCCGTTGCATAACCGCTTTGCTAACGCGCCGGTGCGGACACCCGACAAAAAAGGGAAGCAGAGCTTCCCTTTTTGCGAATCTGGAGCGGGAAACGAGGTTCGAACTCGCGACCTCAACCTTGGCAAGGTTGCGCTCTACCAACTGAGCTATTCCCGCGTTTTCTGCACAACTTGTTGTGTTCTGCAGAAGCTAGAAGTATAGCGGCAAAAAAGGGAGACTTTCAAGCCGCTCGAAAAATTTTTCAGTGTTTCACCGCATCGCCTTCGGCCGCGGCCGGGCGCACCTGTGCCGCCGCGATCTGGGCCGCCACTTCTTCGTCGGTGAGCGGCACGGGCTGGCGCTCGAGCGCGATCGCCAGCACCTTGTCGATCCACTTCACCGGGATGATCTCGAGGCCCTGCTTCACGTTGTCGGGGATCTCGGCCAGGTCCTTCACGTTCTCTTCGGGAATGACCACGGTCTTGATGCCACCGCGCAGCGCGGCCAGCAGCTTTTCCTTCAGGCCGCCGATGGCCGTGACCTCGCCGCGCAGCGTGATCTCGCCGGTCATGGCGACGTCGGCGCGCACGGGAATGCCCGTGAGCGACGACACCAGGGCCGTCGTCATCGCGATGCCCGCGCTCGGACCATCCTTGGGCGTGGCGCCATCGGGCACGTGGATGTGGATGTCGCGCTTGTCGAACATCTCGTCCTTGATGCCGAGCACGCGGGCACGGCTGCGCACCACGGTGCGCGCGGCCTCCACGGATTCCTTCATCACATCGCCCAGCGAACCGGTGCGCGTGGTTGCGCCCTTGCCGGGCATGATGGCCACCTCGATGGTGAGCAGGTCACCGCCCACCTCGGTCCAGGCCAGGCCCACGACCTGACCCACCTGGTTCTGCTGCTCGGCGCGGCCATAGGTGTACTTGCGCACACCCAGGAACTCGCTGAGGTTGTCTGCCGTGACCACCACGGTCGGCGTGAGCTTCTTGAGCAGCAGGCCCTTGACCACCTTGCGGCAGATCTTGGAGAGCTCGCGCTCGAGCGAACGCACACCGGCTTCGCGGGTGTAGTAGCGCACGATGTCGCGCACCGCGTCATCGCGCACCTCGACCTCGCCCTCTTTGATGCCGTTGTTCTTGATCTGCTTGGGCAGCAGATAGCGCATCGCGATGTTGGTCTTCTCGTCCTCGGTGTAGCCCGAGAGGCGGATCACCTCCATGCGGTCCAGCAGGGCCGGCGGAATGTTCATCGAATTCGAGGTCGCAACGAACATCACGTCGGACAGGTCGAAATCGACTTCGACGTAATGGTCGCCGAAAGTATGGTTCTGCTCGGGGTCGAGCACCTCGAGCAGCGCGCTCGACGGATCGCCGCGGAAATCGGTGCCGAGCTTGTCGATCTCGTCGAGCAGGAACAGCGGGTTGCGCGTGCCGACCTTGTTCAGGCTTTGCAGCACCTTGCCCGGCATGGCGCCGATGTAGGTGCGGCGGTGACCGCGGATCTCGGCCTCGTCGCGCATGCCGCCCAGCGCCATGCGCACGTACTTGCGGCCCGTGGCCTTGGCCACGGACTGGCCCAGCGAGGTCTTGCCCACGCCCGGCGGCCCCACGAGGCACAGGATGGGGGCCTTGACCTTGTCCACGCGCTGCTGCACCGCGAGGTATTCGAGGATGCGGTCCTTGACCTTCTCGAGCCCGTAGTGGTCGGCGTTGAGCACTTCCTCGGCATAGGCCAGGTCGTGCTTGATCTTGGTCTTCTTGCTCCAGGGCAGGCCCACGAGCACGTCGATGTAGTTGCGCACCACGGTGGCTTCGGCCGACATGGGCGACATGAGCTTGAGCTTCTTGAGCTCGCCCTCGGCCTTCTTGCGCGCGTCGGCGGGCATGCGCGCCGCCTTGATCTTCTTCTCGATCTCCTCGATGTCGGCGCCCTCTTCGCCCTCGCCGAGCTCCTTCTGGATCGCCTTGACCTGCTCGTTGAGATAGAAGTCGCGCTGGTTCTTCTCCATCTGGCGCTTCACGCGGCCACGGATCTTCTTGTCGACGTTGAGGATGTCGACCTCGCGCTCGAGCTGTTCGAACAGGTTCTCGAGCCGCTTGACCACCGGGTCGAGGTCGAGCACGACCTGCTTGCTCTCGAGCTTGAGCGGCAAGTGCGCAGCGATGGTGTCGGCCAGGCGGCCCGGGTCGTCGATGCTCGAGATCGAGGTGAGGATCTCCGACGGGATCTTCTTGTTCAGCTTGACGTACTGGTCGAACTGCTGCATCACCGCGCGGCGCAGCGCTTCGAGTTCGTTGGCCGGGGCCTCGGCGCGTTCCTGCGCCGGGTCGATCGGGTTCACGTTGGCCACGAAGTGCGAGTCATCGTCCTTGATCGACAGCACCTTGGCGCGCTGCACGCCCTCGACCAGCACCTTCACGGTGCCGTCGGGCAGCTTGAGCATCTGCAGGATGGACGCCACGCAGCCCATCTCGAACATGTCGCTCACCGAGGGCTCGTCCTTGGCCGCGGCCTTCTGGGCCACGAGCATGATGCGGCGCTCGCCCTCCATCGCGGCCTCGAGGGCCTTGATGCTCTTGGGCCGACCCACGAACAGCGGGATGACCATGTGGGGGAACACCACCACGTCGCGCAGCGGCAGCAGCGGCAGCTCGATGGGGGTACTGGGCAAGGGGGTCTGACCGGACATAGGAACCTCGATGGGTATCAGGCCTGTTTGGCTGCTTCGCGGTACACCAGCAGCGGCGGCTTGCTTTCGTCGATGGTGGACTCGTCGACCACCACTTTCTCGACGTTGTTCAGGCCAGGCAGTTCGAACATGGTGTCGATCAGCGCGTTTTCCAGGATGGAGCGCAAACCGCGCGCGCCGGTCTTGCGGGCCAGGGCCTTGCGGGCGATGGCCTTGAGCGCCGCGGGCCGCACCTCGAGCTCGGCGCCCTCCATGGCGAGCAGGCGCGCGAACTGTTTGACCACGGCGTTCTTGGGCTGGGTGAGGATGTCCACCAGCGCGTCTTCGCTGAGCTCGGCCAGCGAGGCGATCACGGGCACGCGGCCCACGAGTTCGGGGATCAGGCCGAACTTGATCAGGTCTTCGGGCTCGACTTCCTTGAACACCTCGGTGAGGCTGCGCTGCTGCTTGCTGCGCACCGCGGCCGAGAAGCCGATGCCCGAGGCCTCGGTGCGGTTCTCGATGATCTTCTCGAGGCCCGCGAAGGCGCCGCCGCAGATGAACAGGATGTTGGTCGTGTCGACCTGCAGGAAGTCCTGGTTGGGGTGCTTGCGCCCGCCCTGCGGCGGCACGCTGGCCATGGTGCCTTCGATGAGCTTGAGCAGGGCCTGCTGCACGCCCTCGCCCGACACGTCGCGCGTGATCGAGGGGTTGTCGGACTTGCGCGTGATCTTGTCGATCTCGTCGATGTAGACGATGCCCTGCTGGGCGCGCTCGATGTCGTAGTTGCAGCTCTGCAGCAGCTTGGCGACGATGTTCTCGACGTCTTCGCCCACATAGCCCGCCTCGGTCAGCGTGGTGGCGTCGGCCATCACGAAGGGCACGTTGAGCATGCGCGCCATGGTCTGCGCGAGCAGGGTCTTGCCCGAACCCGTGGGCCCGATGAGCAGGATGTTGCTCTTGGCGAGTTCGACGTCGTCCTTGCGCGCGCCCTGCTTGTGGCGCAGGCGCTTGTAGTGGTTGTAGACCGCCACGGCGAGCGCGCGCTTGGCCGCGTCCTGGCCGATCACGTAGTTGTCGAGGTTGGCCTTGAGCTGGGCCGGGGTGGGCAGGTCATCGGCCGAGGCCTTGACCGCTTCGACGCCGGGCAACTCGTCACGGATGATGTCGTTGCACAGGTCGATGCACTCGTCGCAGATGAACACCGAAGGGCCGGCGATCAGCTTTTTGACCTCGTGCTGGCTCTTGCCGCAGAAGGAGCAATACAGCGCTTTCTCGCTGGAGGCGGCTTTCTTGTCGGCCATGGTCGCTAGGGGGGAAAAACGGTATTGAATGATAGTTCAAGGGTCGACCGGGCCAAACGCGGGAAAAGGGCGGCGAATCCCGCGATCCGCCGCCCTGTTCCGCTGGATCAACCGGCCGTCGGTCGGCGCTCGATGACCTTGTCGATCAGGCCGTACTCGGCCGATTCGGCCGCGCTCAGGTAGTAGTCGCGCTCGGTGTCGCGCTCGATCTTCTCGAGCGGCTGGCCCGTGCGTTCGGCCAGGATCTTGTTGAGCTGCTCGCGGGTCTTGAGGATCTCGCGCGCGTGGATCTCGATCTCGGTGGCCTGGCCCTGCGTGCCGCCCAGGGGCTGGTGGATCATGACCTTGGAGTTCGGCAGCGCGAAGCGCTTGCCCTTGGCGCCCGCAGCCAGCAGGAACGCGCCCATGCTCGCGGCCATGCCCACGCACAGCGTGGAAACGTCGGGCTTGATGAAGTTCATGGTGTCGAAGATCGCCATGCCCGCGCTCACCGAGCCGCCCGGCGAGTTGATGTAGAAGGAAATGTCCTTGTCGGGGTTCTCGCTCTCGAGGAACAGCAGCTGCGCCACCACGAGGTTGGCCGACTGGTCGTTCACCGGCCCCACGAGAAAGACCACGCGCTCTTTGAGCAGGCGCGAATAGATGTCGTAGGCGCGCTCGCCGCGGCCCGATTGTTCGATGACCATGGGGACCATGCCCAGGCCCTGGATGTCCATTGCGCTCATGCGTTTCTCCGGATGCGCCGTTTCGTCGGCGGGTGAGGTGGCTCTACTGTAACCAACCGCCACACAGACCCATGGCGCGTGGGGCCATGGCGCGGGCGGTGCGGTCCGCAGGGGAAATTGGGGGCGGTGCGGGCGAAAAAAAGGGCGGATCGCTCCGCCCTCTTCGACCGGGTTGAGGCAGACCGATCAGGCCTGGGCCATGAGCTCGTCGAAGCCGACGGTCTTGGGCGTGACCTGGGCCTTGGACAGCACGAACTCGGTGACGTTGTTCTCGATCACGATGGCCTCGACCTCGGCCATGCGGCGGTTGTCGCTCTGGTACCAGCGCACCACGTCGGCGGGCTTCTCGTAGGAAGCGGCGAGTTCGTCGATGTGGGCCTTGATCTGCTCGGGCTTGGCGTGCAGTTCGTTGGCCTTCACGAGCTCGGCCACCACCAGGCCCAGGCGCACGCGGCGCTCGGCCTGCGGGCGGAACAGCTCCTCGGGGATCGGGGCCTTGTCGGCGTCCTTGATGCCGCGCTGCTTGAGGTCGGCGCGCGCGCCTTCGACCAGGCGGTCGAGCTCGGACTGCACCACGGACTTGGGCAGGTCGAGTTCGGCCACGGCCACCAGGGCGTCCATCACGGCGGCCTTGTTGCGGGCCTGCAGGCGGAACTTCACTTCGCGCTCGAGGTTCTTGCGGATGTCGGCGCGCAGGCCTTCCACGCTGCCGTCGGCAATGCCCAGCGACTTGGCCAGGGCGTCGTCGACCGCAGGCAGGTTGGCGGCTTCGATCTTGTTCACGGTGACCAGGAAGTCGGCCGTCTTGCCGGCCACGTCCTTGCCGTGGTAGTCGGCCGGGAAGGCCAGCGGGAAGGTCTTGCTCTCGCCCGACTTCATGCCGCGCACGGCGTCTTCGAACTCCTTGAGCATCTGGCCGTCGCCGACGATGAACTGGAAGCCTTCGGCCTTGCCGCCCTCGAAGGGCTCGCCGTCGATCTTGCCTTCGAAGTCGATGGTGACGCGGTCGCCGTCCTGGGCGGCCTGGTCCTGGGCGCGCTGCGCGAAGGTGCGGCGCTGCTTGCGCAGGATGTCCACGGTGCGGTCGATGGCGGCGTCGTCCACGGCGGCGTCGAGCTTTTCGACGGTGGCGCTGGCCAGGTCACCGATCTTCACTTCGGGGTAGACCTCGAACACGGCGTCGAAGGTCAGCTGGCCTTCGGGCGCGCCTTCCTTCTCGGTGATGCGCGGCTGGCCGGCCACGCGCAGCTGCGCTTCGTTGGCGGCGGTGGCGAAGGCCTCGCCCACCTTGTCGTTCATGACCTCGTAGTGCACCGAGTAGCCGTAGCGCTGGGCCACGACGTTCATCGGCACCTTGCCGGGGCGGAAGCCGTCCATCTTGACGTCGCGCGCGATGCGCTTGAGGCGCGCGGCGACTTCGTTCTGGATCACGTCGGCGGGCAACGTGAGCGTGATCTTGCGCTCGAGCTTCTCCAGGGTTTCAACGGTCACGGTCATGGTGTTCTCCAAGGGAAGGGCCGGCCGGTCGGGCCGGCGCCGGGTATCGGTGGTTCCGTGGGGGTGGTGCGCGGGGGGGGACTCGAACCCCCACACCATTGCTGGCGTCAGGACCTAAACCTGGTGCGTCTACCAATTTCGCCACCCGCGCGCCGCGGAGTGTCTGGCGCCGACAAGCCGGCGAGACGCCGGCCCGGCGGGGCGGGCAGCCCACTCACGGAAACCCGGCATTGTAGCCGTTGGCCGCTCAGGGAAAGCCCGCGCCCGGGCGATGTCGGGACCCCGTTCAGGCGCCCAGCCGGCGGCGCAGTGCGCGGATCGCACTGCCCGGGGTGGTGAGCACGGGCAGGCCGGTGGCGGCCTGCACCGCATCAGCGGCGCGCGCCAGGCTGAACTGCGCCAGCGCGATCACCGAGCAGCCTTGGGCCTGCAGGCCTCGCGCGGCCTCGGCGGCCAGGGCGTCGTGGCGCGCGGTGTCGCCGGCGTTGAGCGCATCGAGCGCGCCCTCGGCCAGCGCGGTGCGCAGCGGCACCGCCGCCGGGAACTCGGGCGGCATGGACCGCAGCGTGGCCGGGAAGGTCGCGATCAGGCCCACCGCCCCGCCCTGCTGCGCGATCAGCGCCGCGGCCTCGTCGATCATGGCCTCGTTGGGCTTGAGCACCGGCAGGCCCGGCCGGCGCGCGGCCGCGGCCTCGATGCAGGGCCCGAAGGCCGAGCAGGTGAACAGGATGCCCTGCACCCCGGTGGACTCGGCGTAGGCGGTGAGGGCCTCGAAGCGCGCGTGCATCGCGGCATCGAGCCCGCGGCCGCCACTGGCCAGGTCGGCCGACAGGCTGTCGTCGAGCAGGTTCATGCGCACGGCCTCGGGCCAGTCGCGCGCCATCGCTTCGTTGATGGGCGCGACCGAATGGGCCAGCGCGTGGATCAGCGCGATGCGGGTCATGCCGCGGCGGCCTTCAGGCCCGGCTTCATGCGCCGGCCCTGGTTCCACCACACGAAGCCCACCAGCAGCAGCGCGGGCAGGTAGAACCAGTGCGGCGTGGGCGCGTCGGAGGGCACCAGCACCTCTTTCACGTCCCAGCCCTGCTCGAAGCCCGACTTGGCCGCGCGCGAGCCGAACTTGATGGCGCCGATCTGCATCTGATCGCCCAGCGGCATGAGCTGCAGGCCCGCGTCGGACAGGCGCTTGCGGCCGTCGTCGCCGGCGTCGCCGAGCTGCACCGCCACGGTCTTGGTCACCTCGTCGCCCTCGAGCGTGAGGCCCTGGATCACCATCACCACACGGTCGCCGGCGGGCACGTTGCGCGCCACCTCGTAGACCTGCGACGGGGCCACGCTCTGGGTGGGTGCGTAGAGGCGGTCCATGAAGGCGTCGGGGCGGAACAGCAGCACCACGGCGATGGCCAGCAGCACGGTCTCCCACCAGCGGTTCTTCACGCGGAACCAGAGCATGGTCACCGAGGCAAAGACCAGCGTGGCCAGCGTGCAGGCCAGCACCACGCGGATCAACTCGCCCCAGCCGTGCACGTCGATCAGCAGCAGCTGCGGGTTGAAGATCCAGATGAAGGGCAGGATCACCGTGCGCAGTGCATAGATCGCGCCCTGCACGCCGGTCTTGATCGAGTCTTCGCCCGAGATGGCCGCGGCCGCGAAGGTGGCCAGGCCCACGGGCGGCGTGATGTCGCCCATGATCCCGTAGTAGAAGACGAACAGGTGCACCGCGATCAGCGGAATGATGAGCCCGCTCTGCGCGCCCAGCTCCACCACCACCGGCGCCATCAGCGTGGCCACCAGCACGTAGTTGGCCGTGGTCGGCACGCCCAGGCCCAGCACCAGGCAGACGAAGGCAATGAAGAGCAGCATGGCCATCACGTTGCCCTGCGCCACGAATTCGACAAACTCGGTCATGCGCAGGCCCAGGCCGGTGAGCGTGATCGCGCCCACGATGATGCCGGCCGTGGCCGTGGCCACGCCGATGCCGATCATGTTGCGCGAGCCGTCGCCGAAGCCCTGCACCACCGAATCCCAGCCGTCTTTCCAGGCGCCGGGCGCGGGCACGCCGCGGAACATCGCGATCAGGGGCTTTTGCGTGAGCATCAGCACCACCAGCGTCACCACGGCCCAGAAGGCCGAGAGCGCGGGCGACATCACCTCGACCATCAGGCACCAGATCAGCACCGCGATCGGCATGATGTAGTGCAGGCCGGCGCGCACCGTGGGCCAGGTCTGCAGCGGCTTGGGGTTCTCGATGTCGATGTCTTCGGGCAGGTCGGGGCTGCGCGCCGCCTGGTGCAGCGAAAACAGGTACAGCGCCAGCACCACCGCGCCCACCGCGTAGCCCGCGGCCGCGCCCAGGGTGGCCTGGATGGCCGCGATCAGGTAGTAGATCGCGCACACCACGGCGATGCTGCCGCTGATGCCGATCAGGTTGCGCATGAGGCGCACGCGCCAGGGCTTGGGCTCGGCGTTCACGATCGGGTTCATGCCGAGCTTGAGCGCCTCGAGGTGCACGATGTAGAGCAGCCCGATGTAGGACAGCGTGGCCGGCAGGAAGGCGTGCTTGACGATGTCGGCGTAGGGAATGCCCACGTACTCCACCATCAGGAACGCGGCCGCGCCCATCACGGGCGGCATGATCTGGCCGTTCACCGAGCTCATTGTCTCGATCGCACCGGCCTTCACGCCGCCATAGCCCGCCTTCTTCATGAGCGGGATGGTGAAGATGCCGCCCGAGACCACGTTGGACACCGAGCTGCCCGAGATCATGCCGTTGAGGGCCGAGGACACCACCGCCACCTTGGCGGGGCCGCCGCGCAGGTGGCCCAGCGCCGCGAAGCTCACCTGCATCATGTAGTTGCCGCCGCCGGCGCGGTCGAGCAGCGCGCCGAACAGCACGTACACGAAGATGGTGCCGGCCGACACGCCGAGCGCGATGCCGAACACGCCCTCGGTGGTGAGCCACATGTGCGAGAGCAGTCGGTTGAGCGAGGCGCCCTTGTGCGCGAGCACCTCGGGCAGCCAGGGACCGAGCATGGCGTAGGCGATGAAGAAGGCCGCCAGCGCCGCCATGGGCCAGCCCACGGCGCGGCGCGTGGCCTCGAGCAGCAGCACCAGGCCGATGGTGGCCACCACGATGTCCTGCGTGTTCGGCTGGCCGGGGCGCGTGGCCAGCTCGGCATAGAACAGCATCAGGTAGGCGGCCGAGAAGGCGGCCGCGATCGCGAACAGCCAGTCGACCACGGGCACGTGCTGGCGCGGCGAGCGCTTGAAGGCCGGCCAGGCCAGGAAGGCGAGGAACAGCGCGAACGCCAGGTGGATGGCGCGCGCTTCGGTGTCGTTGAGGATGCCGAAGCCCAGTGCGAAGGGCAGCGGCGAGGCGTACCAGAACTGGAACAGGGCCCACAGCAGGGCCACGGCGAAGATGATGCCGGCCGTGAGGCCGGTGGGTTTGCGGCCGCCCGTGTCGCTGTCGGCCACCAGTTGCTGCAGGGCTTCCGGCGCTTTTTCGATGTCGGTGCTCATGGTTGTGCGCTCCGGGAAAGGCAAAGGGGATGGGTCAAAAAAAAATGGCGAAGCTCACTTCGCCATGTGCAGGGTGCGGGGCCCGTGGCCAGGCCCCTCGCCTCACTTGATCCAGCCCTTTTCCTTGTAGAAGCGGGCCGCGCCTTCGTGCAGCGGCGCGCTCAGGCCGTCCTTGACCATGTTCTCGGGGTTCAGGTTGGCCAGCGCGGGGTGCAGCTTCTTGAACTCGTCGAAGTTGTCGAACACCGCCTTGACCACGGCGTACACCGTGTCGGGCGAGGTCTTGGCCGAGGCGACCACCGTGGCCACCACGCCGTAGGTGTTGGTGGGCTGCGGGTTGTTCGGGTACAGGCCCGCGGGGATGGTGACCTTGGCGTAGTAGGGCTTGTCGGCCACCAGCTTGTCGACCACCGGACCGGTCAGCGAGACCAGCTTGGCGCCGCACGAGGTGGTCGGGTCCTGGATGTTGGCGCTGGGGTGGCCCACGCCGTAGAAGAAGCCGTCGATCTTGCCGTCGCACAGCGCGGGGCCGTGTTCGTCGGCCTTGAGCTCGGAGGCGAGCGAGAAGTCGGACAGCTTCCAGCCCATGCCGGCCAGCAGCTCTTCCATCGAGGCGCGCGTGCCCGAGCCCGGGTTGCCCACGTTGAAGCGCTTGCCCTTGAAGTCTTCGAACTTGGTGATGTTGGCCTCTTTGCGGGCCACCACGGTGAAGGGCTCGGGGTGCACGGCGAACACCGCACGCAGGTCGCTCACGGCGCCGCTGTCCTTGAACTGGCCCACGCCCTTGACGGCGTTGAACTGCACGTCGGACTGGGTGAAGCCCAGGTCGAGCTCGCCGGCCTTGATGGTGTTCACGTTGAACACCGAGCCGCCGGTGGATTCCACCGAGCAGCGGATGCCGTGCTTGGCGCGGTCCTTGTTCACCAGGCGGCAGATGGCGCCGCCGGCCGCGTAGTACACGCCGGTCACGCCACCGGTGCCGATGGTCATGAACTTCTGTTGCGCGTGTGCGGGCGCGGCGGGTGCCATCAGGGCGGCCGATGCGGCCACGGCGCTGAGGCAGGCGGTGAGTTTTTTCATGGTGTTCTCCTGCGGATCGCTGGGTTGGGGAAACGGTGGGGACCCTCTTGAGGCCCCCGATTCGGGAGTGGCGATGCTAACGGCAAGTTTCAGGCGCTGACCATCGGGACAGACGCGAGGGTCTTGTCGATCGCGCGCTTGAGGCGTTGCACGATCTGGGCCAGCTCGTCGGGCGTGCTGATGAAGGGCGGCGCGAGCAGCACGTGGTCGCCG
This sequence comes from Hydrogenophaga crocea, assembly GCF_011388215.1. Taxonomy (NCBI): domain Bacteria; kingdom Pseudomonadati; phylum Pseudomonadota; class Betaproteobacteria; order Burkholderiales; family Comamonadaceae; genus Hydrogenophaga; species Hydrogenophaga crocea. The sequence goes on along the minus strand of NZ_CP049989.1, from coordinate 1,078,931 downwards.
CAGCGGCCGTCCACCGAACCGCCCGCGGGGTAGACCATCACGCCCTCTTCCATCGCCGCGCGCTTGATGCGCGCGTGCAGCTTGAGCGCGGGGTCGAACCATTGCTTGCTCGCGCGGTCGGCCACGAGCTCGATGCCCCAGAACAGGCCACGGCCGCGCACGTCGCCCACGTGCGGGTGGTCACCGAATTCGCGCGCGAAGATCTGCTGCAGCTGCGCACCGCGTTCGCGCACCTGCGCGAGCAGCCCGTCGCGCTGGATCACGCGCTGCACCGCGAGCGCCGCGGCGCAGGCCACCGCATGGCCCAGGTAGGTGTGGCCGTGCTGGAACAGGCCGCTGCCGCGGCGGAATGCGTCCACCATGCGGCCCTGCGCGAGCACCGCGCCGATGGGCTGGTAACCCCCGCCCAGGCCCTTGGCGATGGTGAGCAGATCGGGCACCACGCCCTCCTGCTCGCAGGCGTGCAGCGTGCCGGTGCGGCCCATGCCGCACATCACCTCGTCGAGGATCAGCAGGATGCCGTGGCGGTCGCAGACCTCGCGCACGCCCTTGAAATAACCGGGCACGGGCGTGAGCACGCCCGCGGTGGCGCCGCCCACGGTCTCGGCCACGAAGGCGATCACGTTCTCGCCGCCCAGGCGTTCGATGGTGGCTTCGAGCTCGGCCACCAGGCGCTGGCCGTATTGCTCGGGCGTTTCGTCGGCGCGCTGGTCGCGGTATTCGTAGCACGGCGACACGTGGGTCACGTCGATCAGCAGCGGCTTGAACTGCTCACGCCGCCAGGCATTGCCGCCCACGGCGAGCGCACCCAGGGTGTTGCCGTGGTAGCTCTGGCGGCGCGCGATGAAGTGCTTGCGCTGCGGCTGGCCGATCTCCACGAAGTACTGGCGCGCCATCTTGAGCGCGGCCTCCACGGCCTCGGAGCCGCCGCTCACGAAGTACACGTGGCTCATGCCCTTGGGCGCGGTGTCGATCAGCGTGCTCGCGAGCTCCTCGGCCACGGCGGTGGTGAAGAAGCTGGTGTGCGCGTATGCGAGCTGGTCGATCTGCGCGTGCATGGCGGCGATCACGTCGGGGTGGCCGTGGCCCAGGCAGGACACGGCCGCGCCGCCGGAGGCGTCGAGATAGGTCTTGCCCTGGCTGTCGGTGATCGTGATGCCCTGGCCGCTCACGGCAACGGGCAGGTCGTGGGTGAGCTGGCGGTGGAAAACGTGCGAGGCTTGCATGGCGGTGCAGCGGTGGGAACCGGCAATGGGGGGAAGCCGCCAGTCTAGGCACCGCGGCGCGGCGGGCTCATGCTTTTGTGGGGCCAGGCCATGCATTCCGGTTATGGGCCATGGGCCTGTCTGCATTTCCGCGCGCCCCGGGTTAACCCGTAGAGTGCCGGGCATGCAAGCCGCCCCTTCCCTGTCCTCCACCGCCCCGCGCCGCGTCGCCGTGCTCGGCGCGGGCATCGTCGGCCTGAGCACCGCGTGGCAACTGCAGCGCGACGGCTTCGAGGTCACCGTGATCGACCGCGCACGGCCCGGCCAGGGCGCGAGTTTCGGCAACGGCGCGCAGCTCAGCTACGCCTATGTGCAGCCGCTGGCCGACCCGTCGATCTGGGCCCAGCTGCCCAAGCTGCTGTTCTCGCGCGACTCGGCCTTCTCGCTGCGCCTGCGGCTCGACCCGCAGCAATGGGCCTGGGGCCTGCGCTTTCTCGCCGCCTGCCGCGCCGACGTCTCGGCGCACAGCACCGCCGAGCTGCTGCGCCTGGCCGAAGAAAGCCGCGAGGCGCTGCAGCGCCTGCTCGCCGACACCCAGGCCGACTGCGACTTTCAGGCCAGCGGCAAGCTCGTGATGTTCGGCAGCGAAGCCTCGTTCGCCGCCGCGCGCCGGCAGATGGACCTGCAGCGCCGCCTCGGCGGTGCCGAGCAGCACGCCCTCAGCCTGGCCGAATGCCTGCAGGTGGAGCCGGCGCTCGCGGGCAGCGGCGCGCAGCACGTGGGCGGCATTTACACCCCGGGCGAATGCGCGGCCGATTGCGCGCGCCTGTGCGACGCGCTGCACGGCGTGCTGCAGGCGCGCGGCGTGCGCTTCGTGATCGGCGACCGCGTGGGCGGCTCGGCGGGCGCCCTGCGCCGCGAGGGCGATCGCCTGGTGGCGGTGCAGGCCGGCGAGCGCTGGATCGAAGCCGACGCCTTCGTGGCCGCGCTCGGCACGGGCGTGGCGGCCTTCGCGCGCCAGCTCGGCGCGTCGGTGCCGGTGTACCCGCTCAAGGGCTACAGCCTGACCCTGGGCGTGCCCGACGCGCCCGGCCTGGCGCCGCAGGTCAGCATCACCGACGCGCAGCGCAAGGTGGTGTTCGCGCGCCTGGGCCAGCGCCTGCGCGTGGCCGGCCTGGCCGAGCTCGCGGGCCACGACACCACGCTCGATCCGCGCCGCGTGGCCCAGCTGCGCCGCTCGGCGCGCGAGGTGTTTCCGCTCGCCTGCAGCGGCAACGACGTGCAGGCCTGGGCCGGCCTGCGCCCGGCCACGCCCACGGCCGTACCCATCCTGGGCCAGGTCGCGGGCGCGCCGCGCAACCTGCTGTTCAACGCGGGCCAGGGCGCGCTGGGCTTCACGCTGGCCGCGGGCAGCGCCCAGCGCGTGTCGCACCTGCTGCAGGGCGCCGTGGGGCGCGCGCGCGGCGTGGCCGTCAGCCGATCTGTTGCAGTGCCTGCTGCATGAAGCGCGTGAAGGCGCGGGCCACCACCGAGTGGGGCCGCGCCGCGGGCCGCAACAGGTGCACCGTGGTGGGCACCAGCGGCTCGAAGGGCAGCACGTCGACCTTGGCCGGATCGGCCGAGGTGGCGGTGCAGCCCTCCACCAGCGCCGCCCCCACGCCGTGGTGCGCGAGCGCCAGCGCCACGTGATAGGTCTGCACCGTCATCACGGGGCGGATCTCGGCCTCGTGCTCGCGCAGCGTGTGCGCCAGCCGCATGCCCAGCGGGTCCTGCGCGTCGAGCGCGATCAGGGGCAGCTTGGCCAGCTGCGCCCAGCCGATGCTGCCGGCCTTGAGCTGGCGCGGCGTGAGCAGGCCCTTGGGCACCACCGCCATCACGCGGCGCTCGCCCAGTTTTTCCTGCACCAGCGCGGGGTGTGAGCCGGGGTTGAACACGTAGCCCACATCGGCCTCCTGCAGCGCCAGGGCCGAGACGATCTGCACCGAATGCAGCGCCTGGTGGTGCACCAGCACGTGCGGGTGCTTCTCGCGGAACAGCCGCATGGCGCGCGGCACCACCTCATAGCTCAGGCCGAGCACGGTCAGCACGCGCAGTTCGCCACGCGTGCGCCCCGCCTTGAGGCTGCCGGCCAGGCGCTGCACCTCGTCGAGCTGGGCGAACAGGCGCTCGATGTGCGGGTACAGCGTCTGCGCCTCGGCCGTGGGCACCAGCCGCCCGCCCGCGCGCTGGAACAGCGGAAAGCCCAGCTGCAGCTCGGCGTGCTTCAAGGTGCGGCTCACGGCCGGCTGGGTCACGTTGATCATGCGCGCCGCAGCGCTCACGCTGCCGGTGAGCATCACGGCGTTGAAGACTTCGATGTGGCGCAGGCGCATGGCCGCCTATTGTGGCGGCGTTGTGACGAAGGCCTCAACACGCGCGCACACACCGGGCCGCGCACGAACCGGCGCACCCGGACGGTGACGCAGCGGGCTCCTCCGTTTTGCGCCCCGCGCGCCCCCGCCATGCACCACGCCTCCGTGCTCCGCACACCGCCCCACGTCCCCACGCAGGGCATGCTGCCCATCGCCGTGCCCATCGCCCTGCCCCCGGCCGCCGAACGCGACACGACCGCCGCCCAGCCCTTCGAGCCGCACCTCGTCGAACCCTTGCGGTGTTTCCTGCGCCTCGACGAAACCGACCCGGCCACGGTCAACGCGCGTGCGCAGGAACACCGGCTCTTCGCCTGGGGCCCCACCGCCAGCGACGCGCGCTGCGTGAACCAGGCCATCGCCCACAGCGACCTGCCCGCGCGCGCCCTGATCGAGGCCGGCATGGACCGGGTCTTCGTGGCGCGGCCGCCCGACACCCACGGCCTCGCCGCGCCGCCCCGCGTGCTCGTGGTGCCGCTGGGCCTGCACGCGGTGAACGCGGTGCGCCTGCTGGCCCTCAAGACCGCGCTGCAGGCGCTGGCCGATCGCTTCGGGCCCGCCGCGCTCGCGCAGCTGCAGGTGGTCTGCGTCGGCGGCCGCGCGCTGCTGCCCGCCGAACGCCAGCCCGTGCGCGCGGTGATGGCCGAGGGCCTGGCCGGCTACGGCAGCGCGGGCTGGGGCCGGCTCACGGACCACGAGCGCGAGGCCCTGCTCGATGGCTACGAGGCCGCGCTGCGGCAGGGCCTGGGCGATCCCGCGAGCCTGCAACTGCCGGCGCACGCGCCCGCCGTTCTGGGCGAAAGCGATTCGGCGCGGCACCTCTGGCATCACGCGCCTGCGCTGCAGGAACTGCGCGAGGCCATCGGCGAGCGCGCGCACTTCATCGAGGCCCAGCCGGGCGACCACCCGGGCCGCCAGCGCGACAACACCCACGGCAACGCCCTGCTGTTGCTGCGCCTGGCCGATGCGCAGATGGCGCTGCGGCCCGGCGAGGACACGGTCTGGGTCTGCAGCGACAGCCTGTTCTGCCCGCGCGCCACGCAGATCTTCCGCGGCTACTGCGGGCAGCGGGGGGTGGCCGTGCAGGCCTGTTCCGTGGCCCTCACGGGCGCGGGCGCCGCCGAGGAGGCCGGCGCGCTCGAAGCGCTGCTGCCGCTCGCGCTGCGCGAGACGGCCTGCATGCTCAACGAGGCGGTTCGCTCGGCAGCGGATGGGCCGGCGAACTGGTTTGTCCTGCCGCCCCCGCCGGGCCACGCCCCCCACTGAAGCGGCGGCCGAACCACAGCGCCACGTCGTCCACGATGGTGAACACCGCGGGGATCACCAGCAGGCTCAGGAAGGTCGAGGTGATCAGGCCGCCGATCACCGCCACCGCCATCGGCGAGCGAAAGCTCGAATCGGCCGCGCCCCAGCCCACCGCGATCGGCAGCATGCCCGCGCCCATGGCGATGGTGGTCATCACGATGGGCCGGGCGCGCTTGTGGCAGGCGTCCAGGATGGCGTCGAGCCTGCTCATGCCGTGCTCGCGCCGCGCCTCGATCGCGTACTCGACCAGCAGGATCGAGTTCTTCGTGGCCACGCCCATGAGCATGATGAGCCCGATCAGCGAAGGCATGGAGAAGCTCTTGTTGGCCAGCAGCAGCGCCACGAAGGCCCCGCCCAGCGACAGCGGCAGCGCGGCCAGGATGGTGAAGGGGTGCAGGAAGGCCTTGAACAGCAGCACCAGCACGATGTAGATGCACAGCACGCCCGTGAGCATGGCCAGGCCGAAGCTCGCGAACAGCTCGCCCTGCACCTCGGCGTCGCCGATCTCGAGCACCGACACCCCCGGCGGCAGGTTGCGCAGGCTGGGCAGCTTCTCGACCGCGGCCTTCATGTCGCCCAGCGCGATGCCCGCGAGCTCGACCTCGAAGTTGATGTTGCGCGAGCGGTCGTAGCGGTCGATCACCGCGGGGCCGCCGCCGAATTCGAGCGAGGCCACCTGTTCGAGCAGCACCGGCCCGCGCGCGCCCGGCACGGTGAGGCGGCGCAGCACGTCGAGGTCGTGGCGCGCGCCGACGTCGAGCTTGACCACGATGGGCACCTGCCGCTGCGGCAGGTTCATCTTGGGCAGCGCGTTGTCGTAGTCGCCCACGGTGGCGATGCGCAGCGTCTCGGCGATGGCCGCGCTGGTCACGCCGAGCTCGGCCGCGCGCGCCAGGTCGGGCGTGACGATGATCTCGGTGCGCACCAGGGCCGCGGTGGACTGCACGCTGCCCACGCCGCGCACGGTGCGCAGGTCGCGCTCGATCGCACGCGCCGCGGTGGCCAGCGCATTCGAGTCGCTGCCGGTGAGCGTGAGGATGTATTTCTCACCCGAGCCGCCCAGGCCCACCTTGCTGCGCACGCCCGGCAGGTTGGACATGGCCTGACGGATCTGGTTTTCGATGCCCTGCTTGCGCGGGCGCTCGTGGCGCGGGTCGAGCTGGATGGTGAGCGCGGCCTTGCGCGATTCGGCCGCGCCCTGCGGCGCGAACGGGTCGGTGCCCGCGGTGCCCGAGCCGATGGTGGTGTAGACCGAGCGCACGTGCGGCACCGCCGCCACCAGCTGGCGCGCGCGTTCGGCCGTGGCCACGGTCTGCTCCAGCGTGGCGCCGGGCGGCAGCTCCAGGAACACCTGGGTCTGCGAGTTGTCGTCGGGCGGAATGAAGCCCTGCGGCAGCAGCGGGATCAGCATCAGCGAGCCCACAAAGAACAGGCCCGCACCGAGCGCGGTGATCCAGCGGTGCTGGATGCACCAGCGCGCCCAGCCCTGGTAGCGGTCGAGCCAGGCCGGCTCGGCGTGGTCGTTCGCCCAGCGCCACAGGCCGCGCGTGAGCGGGTTCGAGGCGGCCCAGCGCGGCATCTCCTTCGCCACGAAGGGCTTGAGCAGGTAGGCCGCCATCATGGGCGTGAGCGCGCGCGCCACCACCAGCGAGGCGAACACCGCGAGCGCGGCCGTCCAGCCGAACTGCTTGAAGAACTTGCCCGGAATGCCCGCCATGAAGGCCGTGGGCAGGAACACCGCGATCAGCGTGAAGGTGGTGGCGATCACCGCCAGGCCGATCTCGTCGGCCGCTTCCATCGCGGCCTGGTACGGCGTCTTGCCCATGCGCATGTGGCGCACGATGTTCTCCACCTCTACGATCGCGTCGTCCACCAGGATGCCGATCACCAGCGACATGGCCAGCAGCGTGACCACGTTGATGGTGAAGCCCAGGTAGTGCATGCCGATGAAGGCCGGAATGGCCGACAGTGGCAGCGCCACGGCCGAGACCACGGTGGCGCGGAAGTCGCGCAGGAACAGCCAGACCACCAGCACCGCGAGGATCGCGCCCTCGTAGAGCAGGGTCATGGAGGCGTCGAATTCCTCCTTCACCGGGGTCACGAAGTCGAACGATTCGGTGATCTGCAGGTCGGGACGCGCCGCCTGCAGCGCCTTGAGCTTGGCGCGCACGCCGTCGCCCACCTCGATCTCGCTCGCGCCGCGGCTGCGCGCCACCTCGAAGCCCACCACGGGCTTGCCGTCGAGGAAGGCCGCGGCCGTGGGATCGGCCACGGTGTCGCGCACCTCGGCGACCTGGTCGAGCCGGATGCGGCGGCCGTCGCCGAGCGGGATTTCCATGCCCGCGAGCGCCTCCGCCGAGGCGAGCTGCGACAGCGTGCGCAGCGGCTGCTGGCTGCCGCCGAGGTCGACCCGGCCGCCCGCGCTCTCGATCTGCACCCGCGCGAGCTGGCGCGACACGTCGGTGGCGGTGGCGCCGAGCGCCTGCAGTTTGAGCGCGTCGAGCAGCACCTGCACCTCGCGGTCCACGCCGCCCACGCGGTTGACCGCGCCCACGCCGGGCACCGACAGCAGCAGCTTGGACACGTCGTTGTCCACGAACCACGAGAGCGCCTCGGCGTCCATCTTGTCCGAGGCCACGGTGTAGGCCAGCACCGCGCCGCCGGCCAGCTCCACCTTGTTCACGATCGGGTCGCGCAGGTCGCTGGGCAGCTCGCTGCGCACCTTGGCCACGGCCGAGCGCACGTCGTCGAGCGCTTCCTGCGTGTTCTTCTCGAGGCGGAACTCCACCGTGAGCGAGACCGTGCCGTCCTGCACCTTGGTGGTGATGTGCTTGAGGCCCTGCAGCGAGGCCAGGCTGTTCTCGATGATGCGCGCGACGTCGTTCTCGAGCTGGTTGGGCGAGGCCCCGGGCAGCGACGCGACCACCGTGACGGTGGGCAGGTCCAGGTCGGGGAAGTTCTGCACCTTCATCTGCTGGAAGGAGAACAGGCCCGCCAGCGTGAGCATGACGAACAGCATCGCCGCCGGGATCGGGTTGCGGATGGACCAGGCGGAAACGTTCATGGTCACTGCACCACTTTCACGAGGTCGCCCTCGTTGAGGAAGCCCGCGCCCTGCAGCGCCACCGCCGCCTCGGGCTTGAGGCCTTCGAGCACCTCGACGCGCTCGCCCACGCGGCGGCCGGTGCGCACCTTGAGCTGGCTCGCGCGGCCCTGGTCGTCGATGGCGAACACGTAGGTGTGGCCGTCGCGCACCACCACCGAGGCGCTGGCCACGGTGAGCGCGTCGCTCTGGCCGAGGTCGAAGCTGCCGCGCGCGAAGGTGCCGGCCTTGAGCTCGGCGTGGCGCGGCAGGTCCACGAAGATCAGGATGTTGCGCGTCTGCGGATCGGCACTGGGCGCGATGGCGCGCACCTTGCCCTGCACCTCGCGGCCGGTGGCGGCGGTGACGGCCACGGCCTGGCCGATCTTCACGCGGTCGACCTCGCTGGGCGTGACCTCGGCGCGCCATTCGAGACGGCCCTGGCGCACCAGGCGGAACAGCTCCTGGCCCGCGCCCACCACCGCGCCCACGGTGGCGCTGCGTGCCGAAATCACGCCGTCGTCGGGCGCGAGCACGCGGGTGTTGCCCAGGCGGACCTCGGTGGCGGCGAGCGCGGCCTTGGCGGCTTCCCACTGGGCCAGCGCCACCTTTTCCTGCGTGAGGTACTGCGCCACCTGCGACTGCGAGAGCGCGCCGGTGTTCTCGATGGCACGCGCGCGGTCGGCGTCGGCCTTGGCGTTCTGGTGGCTGGCCTCGGCCTGCATCAGGCTGGCGCGCGCCTGCAGCGTGTCGGCCTGCGTGGTCTCGCGCACGAACTCGGCCAGCACCTGGCCCTTGCGCACGGTGTCGCCCACGTTCACGTTCACGCTGGACAGCCGCAGGCCGTTCACCTCGGCGCCCACGCTGGCCTCCTGCCAGGCGCTGATGTTGCCGTTGGCCTGCAGGCGGATCGGCAGCGATTCGCGCTGCGGCCGGGCCACGGTGACGGTGAGCGCGGGGCGCGGCGCGTCGGCCGCGGCCTTGGCGTCGGCCGCGGCCTTGGCGTCGGCCGCGGGGCCGGCCTCGCCCGAGGGGCGCAGCAGCAGCCAGGCCGCGAGGGCGATCAGGACCAGGGCCAGCGCGGCCAGCGGCCAGAACCAGCGGCGCCGGGGGGTGGATGGCGTGTTCATCGGGCGTCGTTCGGGGCGTTGGGTTGAAGGGCGTCGCGCACGGTGGCGTCCACCGCCGCGGGGTCGAAGCCGCCGCCGAGCGCCACGTAGAGCTCGAGCCAGGCGTTGATGCGGTCCTGCTGCAGCGACACGGCGCTGCTGTCGGCGTTGAGCTTGAGGCGGCGCGCCTCTTCGAGCTCGTTGAGGTTGGCAAAGCCCACGCGGTAGCGCGCCTCGGTGGCCTCGAACGAGCGGTTGTAGCCGGCCACCGCGGTCTCGGTGGCGGCCAGGCGTTCGTTGAGGCCCGAGAGCGTGACCAGCGCCTGCTCCACCTCGCTCACGGCCTGGCGCAACACGCCCGCGTAGGCCTGGGCCGCGGCCTCGTAGCGGGCCTGGGCGCTGTCCACGTTGGCGTTGAGCGCGCCGCGGCCCAGCAGCGGCAGGCTCAGCGTGATGGGCCCGATCGACCAGGTGTTCACGCTGCCCTGCGTGGGGCCGGCGGTGATGCGGTTGCGCAGCACGCTGCCCTGCAGCGAGAGGCTGGGCAGCAGCGCGGCGCGTGCCACGCCCACGTCGGCGCTCGCGGCCACCAGCTCGCGCTGGGCGCGGTACACGTCGGGGCGCTGGCGCAGCACCTCGGCGGGCACGGCCTTCACCTGCAGCAGCGCGTCCACGCGGCCCGGCACCAGCCAGGCGGCGAGGTCGGGCGCGGCGGCCATCTGGCGGCGCACATCGGCCTCGGGCTGGGCCGTGGTGGCCGCGATCGCCTTCACCTGGCGCTCGCACTGGGTCTGCTGGCTGCGCCAGCGCGCCTGGCCTTCGGCCGCGCTCGCGCGCGCCAGCGCGGCCACCGCGGGCGCGGTGAGGCCGGCGCGTTCGGTCACGTCGTTGCTCTCGGCCGTCACGCGGCGCGAATCGCGGTCGCGCCCGGTCACGTCGAGCTGCAGCCGGCACAGGCGCTGCCCGAAATACAGCTGCGCCACCTGCGAGGCCACGAGCACGCGCGCCTCGTGCCAGCGCACGCCCGAGATCTGTTCCTGGGCGCGCGCGCTGTCCACGCGCGCGGCGCTGCCGCCCCAGAGGTCGACCGCCCACGAGGCCTGCAGGCCCGCGCCGAGGGTGGTGGTCAGCGGCGTGCTGGGGTCGGTCACGCCGCGGTTGGCGGTGGCCACGGCGTCGAGCTGCGGCTGACCCTGGTTCTGCGCGCCGGCCAGGGTGGCGCGCGCGGCGAACACCTGGGCGCGCGCGCTCGCGATGTCGGGGCTGTTGCGCTGGGCGCGCTCGATCCAGTCGCGCAGCACCGGATCGCCGAGCCGGTCCCACCAGTCGGCCAGGGCTTCGGTGCTGCCCTGGTGCGGCAGCACCGGCGCGATCCAGCGGTCGGGGACGTTCACCGCCACATCGGGCGGGGGCCGGCTCACGCTGCACGCGGCCAGCAGGGCGCTGGCCGACAGCGCCACAAGCAGTCGCTTCATGGTGAAGAAGGGGGTTCCCTGAGGTCTTGGAGCCGGAACTCTAGACGAACTTGAGGCCTGAACATGTCGAAACATGTCAGGCCGGTATCGAAGCCGTTCAGGCCGTGGCAGCGGGCCGCTTCACGCGGAACCAGGCCGCGTACATCGCCGGCAGCGCGAGCAGCGTGAGCACCGTGGCCACCACCAGCCCGCCCATGATGGCCACCGCCATCGGGCCCCAGAACACGCTGCGCGAGAGCGGGATCATGGCCAGCACCGCGGCCGCGGCCGTGAGCACGATGGGCCGCATGCGGCGCACCGCGGCTTCCACGATCGCGTCCCAGGCGGGCACGCCGCGCGCGCGGTCCTGCTCGATCTGGTCGATCAGGATCACCGAGTTGCGCTGGATCATGCCCATGAGCGCGATCACGCCCAGCAGCGCCACGAAGCCGAAGGGCCGGTTGAGCAGCAGCAGCGCGCCCGCCACCCCTGCCATGCCCATGGGGCCGGTGAGGAACACCAGCATGGCGCGGCTGAAGCTTTGCAGTTGCACCATGAGCAGCGTGAACACGATGAACAGCATCAGCGGCACGCCCGCGGCGATCGAGGCCGAGCCCTTGCTGCTCTCCTCCACCGCGCCCGCCACCTCGATGCGGTAGCCCGTGCGGCCTTCGGTGAGCCAGCGCGCCTGGATCTCATCGAGCACCGGCTTGAGCTGCGCCGTCACGGTGGCGCCCTGCAGGCCCTCGACCACGTCGCTCTGCACGGTGATGGCGTACTCGCGGTTCTCGCGCCACATCACGCCCGGCTCCCAGCCGAAGCCCACCTTCACCACCTGCTGCAGCGGAATGGCCTGGCCGCTGGCCGTGGGCAGGTAGCTGTTGGCCAGATCGGTGAGCGCGTCGCGCTCGTCGAGCGGCTGGCGCAGCACGATGTCGATCAGCTCGTCGCCCTCGCGGTACTGGCCCACGGTGGAGCCCACCAGCGTGGTGCGCGAGGCCTGCGCGATGCTGGCCGTGGTGACGCCGAGCGCGCGCGCCTTGGCCTGGTCCACCTCGAGGCGGATCTGCTTGACCGACTCGTTCCAGTTGTCGTTCACGCCGCGCGTGTTGGGGTTCTTGGCCATCGCGGCGCGCACCTCGTCGGCCAGGCCGCGCAGCACCGCGGGGTCGCTGCCGACCACGCGGAACTGCACCGGATACGGCACCGGCGGCCCGTTGGGCAGCAGCTTCACGCGCCCGCGCACCTCGGGGAACTGCGTGGCCAGCAGCGTGGGCAAGGCCTTGCGGATGCGCTCGCGCTCGGCCAGGCTCTCGGGCAGCAGGATGAACTGCGCCACGTTGCTCTGCGGAAAGATCTGGTCGAGCGGCAGATAAAAGCGCGGCACGCCCGAGCCCACCCAGGTGCTCACGGCCTTCACGCCGGGCTCCTGCATGAAGCGCTGCTCCACGCGGCGCGACACCTCGTCCATGGCGTTGATGCTGCTGCCCTCGGGCAGCCAGATGTCCACCAAAATCTCGGGCCGGCTCGAATCGGGGAAGAACTGCTGCTGCACCTGGCCCATGCCCGCCAGGCCCAGCACGAAGGTGAGGATGGTGGCGCCGATGGTGAGCCAGCGGTGCTGCACGCACCAGTCCACCAGGCGCCGGAAGCGCTGGTACATGGGGCCGTCGAAGGCTTCGTGCGGCTCTCCCTCGGCCTTGGCCTTCACCTTGAGCAGCTTCACGCCCAGGTAGGGCACGAACACCACCGCCACCACCCACGAAATCAGCAGCGCGATCACCGTGACCGCGAAGATCGCGAAGGTGTATTCACCGGTGGTGGAGTTGGCCAGGCCGATGGGCAGGAAGCCCGCGGCCGTGATCAGCGTGCCCGTGAGCATGGGCATGGCGGTCGCGTCCCAGGTGAAGGTGGCGGCGCGGAACATGTCGTAGCCCTCTTCGAGCTTGCGCACCATCATCTCCACCGCAATGATCGCGTCGTCCACCAGCAGGCCCAGCGCGATGATCAGCGAGCCCAGCGAGATCTTGTGCAGGCCGATGTTGTAGTGGTTCATCACCAGGAAGGTGATGGCCAGCACCAGCGGGATGGTGATGAACACCACCAGGCCGGGCCGGGCGTCGAGCACGTAGCGGCGCAGGCCGGTGCCGCCGGGCCGACGGTGCAGGCCGAGCGCCAGGAAGCTCACCACCAGCACGATCACCACAGCCTCGATCAGCACCTTCACGAACTCGTTGACCGACAGCGTCACCGCGGCCGGCTGGTCCTGCACCTGCACCAGCGCCATGCCCGCGGGCAGCGTGCGTTCGATGTTGGCCACCACGCCCTTGAGCGCCTTGCCCAGGCGGATGATGTCGCCGCCCTTGGCCATGGAAATGCCCAGGGCCACCGCGTCCTGGCCGTCGTGGCGCACCAGCACCTCGGGCGGGTCGATGGTGGCGCGGTGCACCTCGGCGATGTCGCCCAGGCGGATGGTGCGGCCGTTGGCCGCGCGGATCGGCATGGCGCGCAGCTCGTCCACCGAATTGAAGCTGCCGTCCACGCGCACCTGCACCACGTCCAGCGGCGTCTGCACCGCGCCGGCCGAGGCCATGGCGTTCTGCTGGCCGAGCTGGTCGAGCACCTGGTTCAGGTCCAGCCCCAGCGTGGCCAGGCGCTTCTGCGAGGCCTCCACGTAGATCTTCTGCGCCTGCACGCCGAACAGCTCCACCTTGGCCACGTCGGGCACGTTGAGCAGTTGCTGGCGCACGTCCTCGGCCACGTCCTTGCGTTCGGCGTGGCTGAAGCCCGCGCCCTGCAGCGCGTAGATCACGCCGTAGACGTCGCCGAAGTCGTCGTTGAAGAACGGGCCCACCACGCCCGCGGGCAACTGCGCGCGCATGTCGCCCACCTTCTTGCGCACCGTGTACCAGAGCTGGCCCACCTCGGCCGGCGGCGAGGAATCGGCCACCTGGAACAGGATCAGCGCCTCGCCGGGCTTGGTGTAGGTGCGGATCTTGTCGGCATAGGGCACCTCCTGCAGCGTGCGCTCGATGCGGTCGGCCACCTGGTCGGCCACCTGTTCGGCCGTGGCGCCGGGCCAGAACACGCGCACCACCATCGCACGGAAGGTGAACGGCGGGTCCTCGTCCTGCCCGAGCTGGAAGTACGAGGCGATGCCGAACAGCATCAGCACCACCATGAGGTAGCGCGTGAAGGCCGGGTGTTCGAGCGCCCAGCGCGAGAGGTTGAAACGCGAGGCCCAGCCCGCGCCTTCGTTGTGCAGTTCCTGCATGGCCGGCCTCACTGCGCCGCGAAGCGCGTGACCTTCTGGCCGGCGCTCAGCACATGGCCGCCCGCGGCCACCACCTCGTCACCGGGCTTGAGGCCGTCCGCGATCACCACGCGGTTGCCGTCGGCGCCGGCCACCACCACGGGGCGGGCCTGCACCGTGCTGCTGGCGGCGTCGAACACCCACACCATGCTGCCCTTGCGGTCGCCCTCGCTGGAGCGCTGCACCGCGCTCGTGGGCAGGGTGATGGCCTGCGCGCCGCTCAGCGGCGTCTGCAGCGTGACGTAGGCGGTGGAGCCCAGCGGCAGCGGCGCGTTGCCCGGCAGCGCGAGCTTCACGAGGAAGGTGCGCGTGGTCGCGTCGGCGCTGGCCGCCACTTCGCGCACCGTGCCCTTGAGCGCCTGGGCGTCGGGCGTGCCGGCCCAGGGCCGCACCGTGGCGGGCGTGCCCGGTCGCACCAGCGCGAGCCGGTCTTCGGGCACCGCGAACACCACGTCGCGCGGGCCGTCCTGGGCCACCACCACCACCGGCGTGCCCGCCGACACCACCTGCCCCACCTCGGCCTGCACCGCGGTGACCACGCCCGCGCTGTCGGCCAGCAACCGGGCATACGCGGCCTGGTTGCCCTGCACCGAGCTCTGCGCCTGCGCCTGTTTCAGCGAAGCCTCGGCAGCGTCGAGCGTGGCCTGGCGGCGGTCGATCTCGGCGCCGCTCACGAAGCCCTGGGACTGCAGGTTCTTGAAGCGGTCGAGGTCGGCGCGCGCGAGATCGCGCTGGGTGCGCGCCGCGGCCACCGCGGCCTGTGCGGCCTGGCTCGAGAGCGCCAGGTCCTGCGCGTCGATGCGCGCGAGCAACTGGCCCGGCTTCACGCGCTGGCCCAGCTCGGCCGGGCGCTCCAGCAGCTTGCCGCCCACCCGGAAGCCCAGCCGCGATTCGACCTGGGCGCGCACCTCGCCCGCGTACTCGGCGCTGGCATCGAGCGCACCGGCCGACACCGTGACCAGCTTCACCGCGCGCACCGGCTCGGGGGCGGGCGCCGGCCGGGAACAGGCCGCCAGCGCGGCCACCAGGGCCAAGGCGCCCGTGCTCGTCACAATGCGGACAAAATGCGTCGCTTTCATGCGCTCAACCCCTTGTGGTGCTTGTTTTGACGGCCAAAGCGGTCAGCAGAATTAATGACTGACCGGTTAGTAACAGAAATTCTAGTGCATACCCCCACCCCTTCCAGCGCCAGCCATCCGGTCCCACCGGCGCCCGTGGCCTTCGGCGCGTCGGTGCAGCACTACGAGAACTTTCCCGTCGCCTCGTGGCTGTGCCCCGCGGCCTTGCGCCCGGCCATCGCGGCCATCTACCGCTTCGCGCGCCTGGCCGACGACTTTGCCGACGAGGGCGACCTGCCCGCCCCGGCGCGCCTGGCCCTGCTGGCCGACTACCGCGCCGAACTCGACGCCGCGCTGCAAGGCCAGCCGGCCACGCGCTGGCCCCAGGTGTTCGGCCCGCTGGTGCTCGGGGTGCGGCGCCACGCGCTCGACCCGGACCTGCTGCGCGCCCTGCTCAGCGCCTTCGAGCAAGACGTGCGCCACACCGCCAGCGGCCACCGCTACGCCGACCTGCCCGAGCTGCTCGACTACTGCAGCCGCTCGGCCAACCCCGTGGGCCGGCTGCTGCTGCAGTTGTGGAACGTGCGCCACGACGAAGCCCTGCAGCGCAGCGACCGCATCTGCAGCGCGCTGCAACTCATCAACTTCTGGCAGGACCTGAGCCGCGACCTGCCCACCGGCCGCGTCTACCTGCCCGCCAACGTGCTGCGCCGCCACGGCACCACCGTGCGCGACTTCATGCCCGACAGCGACGCGCGCGGGCGCGAGCGCCACGCCGTGGTGGCCGAGCTCTGCGCGCACGCGCGCGGCCTCATGCAGATGGGCGCGCCGCTGGTGCACGAGGTGCCGGGCCGCGCGGGCTGGGAACTGCGCCTGGTGGTGCAAGGCGGCCTGCGCGTGCTCGACCACATCGCCGCCATCGAGCACCGCAGCTGGGCCCAGCGCGTGACCGTGGACCGGCGCGACCTGCCGCTGCTGCTGTGGCGCGCGCTGTGGATGTGAGCGCGGCACCGCCCATCCGACGCCACGTCACAAACCGCCCGGGTGCGCCGTCTTGAGGGGCAGAGGACGCCCACCGGCCCAGCCGCACCCCGCGGGTCCTCGCCCCACCAACGAAGGACCGCACATGAAGATCGTGATCATCGGAGGCACCGGCCTCATCGGCACCCAGCTCGGCGCGCTGCTGCAGCAGCGCGGCCACACCGTGGTGGCCGCCGCCCCGTCCACCGGCGTGAACACCCTCACCGGCCAGGGCCTGGACGCGGCGATGCAGGGCGCGCAGGTGGTGGTGGACGCGAGCAACTCGCCGAGCTTCGAGGCCGAGGCCGTGATGCACTTCTTCGACACCTCCACGCGCAACATCACGCGGGCCGCGGCCGCCGCGGGCGTGAGGCATGGCGTGGCCCTGTCCATCGTGGGCGTGGACCAGCCGCCGGGCAATGCGTACTTCCACGCCAAGCTCGCGCAGGAACGCCTGCTCCGCGAGAGCGGCCTGCCCTACACCATCGTGCGCGCCACGCAGTTCCACGAGTTCATCGGCACCATCGCCGACAGCTACACGCGCGACGGCGTGGTGCACGCGCCCAGCGCGGGCATACAGACCATTGCCTCGGCCGACGTGGCCAGCGCGCTCGCCGACACCGCCCTCGGCGCGCCGCTGAACGGCTGGCGCGAGATCGGCGGCCCGCAGCGCATGGGCATCGACGCGCTGCTGCGCGACTACCTCGCCGCCGTGGGCGACCCGCGCACTGTGCGCACCGACGACAGCGCCGGCTACTTCGGCGCGCCGGTGCGGGCCAGCACGCTGCAGACCCGCGAGGGTGCGTGGATCGCACCCACCCCCTGGCAGGCCTGGCTCACGCGCCGCACCCAAACCGCCTGAACGCGGGCCCAACGCCGGCCTGAACCCCTGGCTTGGAAGGGGCGTTTTCATCCCCATATGCTCCGGTGTTCGCCCTGGCCACCGGGGCTGCTCACCGGAGAGAAAGCCCCATGCTCAAGCCGATCCAGGCCGTTCACCACGCACCGCGCCCCCATTGGGTGGGCGACGGTTTTCCCGTGCGCTCGCTGTTCAGCTACGGCGACCACGGCGCCGCGCTGAGCCCCTTCCTGCTGCTCGATTACGCCGGCCCCGCGCAATTTCCGCCCGCGCAGCAACCGCGCGGCGTGGGCGTGCACCCGCACCGCGGCTTCGAGACGGTGAGCATCGTGTACGAGGGCGAGGTGGCGCACCGCGACTCCACCGGCGCGGGCGGCACCATCGGCCCCGGCGACGTGCAGTGGATGACCGCGGCCTCGGGCATCCTGCACGAGGAATTCCACTCGCCCGAATTCACGCGCCGCGGCGGCCCGCTGGAAATGGTGCAGCTCTGGGTGAACCTGCCCGCGCGCAGCAAGATGCAGCCGCCCGGCTACCAGAACATCCTCGACGCCGACATCCCCTCGGTGCCCCTGCCCGACGGCGCGGGCCGCGTGCGCGTGATCGCCGGCGACTACCAGGGCCACGCCGGCCCCGCGCGCACCCACACGCCCATGGACGTGTGGGACCTGCGCCTGAACGCGGGCCAGCGCACCCGCCTGCCCCTGGTGAACGGCCACACCGCCGCGCTGGTGGTGCTGCGCGGCCGCGTGCGGGTGAACGGCGAGGCCGAGGCCAGCGACGCGCAACTGGTGCAATTGGGCCGCAAAGGCGAGGCGCTCGACATCGAGGCCAGCACCGACGCCGTGCTGCTGTTCCTGGGCGGCGAGCCCATCGACGAACCTGTGGTGGGCCACGGCCCCTTCGTGATGAACACCCGCGAGGAAATCATCCAGGCCTTCCACGACTTCCAGAACGGGCGCTTCGGGCAGATGGCGGCCAGCGCCTGAGCGGCGGGGCGCGGCGCGCTCAGCCCGGCAACACCTCGTCCACCCGCATCACCCGCGGCGGCGACAACTGCACCACCAACGAACACACAAACAGCGCCAGCAACAGCCCTTGCGCGGCCAGCAGGCCCAGGCTCTTGTGGGGCGCGCCCGCCAGGGCGCACAGGTGCACCACCGACAAGGGATGGGCGAGCAGCACCACCGCGCCGGCGAGGCAGGTGATGGCGTAGGCGGGGCAGTTCATGGCGGTCATCAGGTCGGCGCAGCCCGCGTGCAGCACATGGGGCCCCAGGCCGGCCCCCGAAGGCGGCGGCCGGTTGTGCAGCAGGCAGCACGACAGCATGGCACCCAGGGTGCATGACGCAACCAGAGACAAAAGCAGCAGGCCGTTCACGAACAGCCCCTTCCAGCAGCCATGTGGGCCTCCCTCTGCCTTGGGGACGGTCGTCCGGACTCAGGCGGGCGGATTCTGTGGGGCGATTGGGCCGGGCGTTGGGCGGGGGAGTATCGGCTGGCGGTACAAATCAGCGCATCGTCAGCAGAATCCCCGTCCGCCCGGCATCACCCCATGTGCACCCGCTACCTCACCCCCACCCAGGCCGCGATCGAAGACGAATGGCACCTGGGCCGCGCCAACAGCGAGGCCTTCATCCGCCCCGTGTTCGGGCGCGAGCTGTACCCGCGCCAGCCCGGCCCCTTCATTCGCCGCGCGCGCGACGACGCCGGCTACAGCCGCGAACTGGTGGTGGGCCGCTGGGGCCTGATCCCCCCGTTTTCCGCCACGCCGGAGGTGAAGTTCGCGACCTACAACGCGCGCTCGGAAGAGATGCGCAGCAAGGCCAGCTTCAAGGACGCGTGGGCGCGCGGACAACGCTGCATCGTGCCCGCCACCCTCTTCTACGAACCCAACTGGGAGACCGGCCGCAACGTGTGGTGGCGCTTCCAGCGCGCCGACGGCGCGCCTTGGGGCCTGGCGGGCCTGTGGCACCGCTGGATCGACCGCAAGACCGGCGAGGCGCACGAGTCGTACACCATGCTCACGCTGGGTGCCAACGGCCACCCGCTGATGGGCCGCATGCACAAGCCCGAGCTCGACCCGGCCACCAAACAGCCCCTGCCCGCCGACCAGCAGGACAAGCGCAGCGTGATCCCCATCGAGCGCGGCGACGTGGACCTGTGGCTGGCCGGCACCGTGGCGCAGGCCCAGGCCCTGCTCAGGTTGGCGCCGGCCGACGATTTCGACGCCGAGCCCGAAGCGTGAGCCCCATGAGCGCGAAGCTCGTGAGCGAGCCCGCGGCCATGCCCGCCACCATGGGCAGCGGCGCGCCGTTGGCGAACGCGCCCACCACCCCCATGGCCACCGCGCCCACCAGCATCTGCAACGTGCCCATGAGCGCCGACGCCGTGCCCGCGATGGGCCCGTGCTTTTCCAGCGCAAGCACCGACACCGTGGGAATCACCAGCCCCATGAACGCGCTCGCGATGAAATTGAGCGCAATCAACACCGGCAACTGGTCGCCCCCGAACAGGTAGTAGCCCAGCAGCAAGGCGTTGAACGCGGCCGATGCGGTGGACGCCACCTTCACCATGGGCACCAGCCCGAAGCGCCGACCCAGGTGGCTGGTGAACTGCGAAGCGCCGATGAAGGCCACCGCGTTCACCGAGAAGGCCAGGCTGTACTGCGTGGGCGTGAGCCCGTAGTGGTTGATGAGCACGAAGGGCGAGCCCGCGAGGAACACGAAGAAGCCCGCGAGCGCCGCGCTGCCAATGCCCACCAAGCCCAGGTAATGCGCATCGCGCAGCAGTACGCCGTAGGCGCGCAGCGCGCTGCCCAGGCTGCTCTCGAGCCGCTGCTCGCGCGTGCGGGTTTCGGCCAGCGTGGCGTACACCATCGCCAGCCCCGCGAGCGCCGCCAGGCCCACGGCCCAGAACACCGCGCGCCAGCCGCTCAGCGCGATCACCGCACTGCCCGCGAGCGGCGCGAGGATGGGCGACACGCTGAACACCAGCATCAGCAGGGACATGAGGCGCGCCGCGTCGGTGCCGGTGTGCAGATCGCGCACCACGGCCCGCGGAATGGCCATGCCCGCGGCCGCGCCCAGGCCCTGCAGAAAACGCAGGGCCACCAGCGTCTCGATCTGCGAGGCCAGCGCGCAGCCCACGCTGGCCAGCGCGAACAGCCCCAGCCCGAAATACAGCGGCGGCTTGCGGCCCACCATGTCGGACACCGGGCCGTACAACAACTGGCCCACGCCAATGGCAATGAAGAACGCCGTGAGGCTCATCTGCACCGCGCCCACGGGCGCGTTCAGCGCGCGCCCGATCTCGGGCAGCGCAGGCAAGTACATGTCGATGGCGAAAGGGCCGATGGCCGAGATCAGGCCCAGGATCAGGGCCATGCGGAGGAAGGAACGGGAAGGCATGGGGGGATTGTCGCCGGGGGCTGCAAGGGCCCAGGCCATGCCCAGGCATACCCACGCCGTTCGCGTTCGGCTAGGCTGCGAGCCAACCAGACTCCGGGAGGCCACACCATGGGATTCGCCACCACCGCTTTGGACCAGGCCTACGCGCATGTGATGGCCATGGCCGAACGACACCCGGACTTCATCGGCTTTGACGACCACCACAGCGCCCGCTTCGATGACGACACGCGCATGGCGCGTGAGGACGACGACCCGCGTGACGCGTCCATCCGCGATCAGGCGGCCGAGCGCGATGCACGCCTGCGCGATCACGCGCAAGCGCTGGGCGCGCTGCGCGACGAGCGCCTCGCCGACGCCCTGCCCTGCTTTCTGTGCGGCTTTGCGCTGCGCTCACTGATCGAGCACGCCAACAGCTTCTGCCCCGGCAACCGCCTGCAGCAACTGGCCACCGCGCGCGTGCTGGCCTCGCGCATCAGCCACGACGCCTATGCGAGTGTGAGCGGCATACGCTGGCGGGAAGCGCGGGGAGATGAGCAAGGCAGCGCGCTCATCACAGCCATGGAGCAGATCGCACGCCCGGTGTTCGAAGCGCTCGAAGGCGAGGCCCGCGAGGCCCTGCTGCAGCGGGTGAGCCTCATGCTGATCCGGCACTGGCAAAGCGCCACCGCCGCCTCCAACCAGACCGCGCCCAGCGCCGCGCAGCGCGGCGCGCAAACCCTCAAACACACCGTGATCGTGCACGGCACCTGGGCCGCCGACACCGACTGGTGGCGCGACCCGGCCGGCCTGCCCGGTGGCGTGGCGCCCGCCGACAGCCTGTGGCACCACCTGCACCGCGCGGGCGTGAGCGATCTGGTGGGCCACCCCAATGAGTTCAGCTGGTCGGGCAAGAACAGCGATGCCGCGCGCCGCGTGGGCGCCGAACACTTCGTGCATTGGTGGCAGGCCATGGGGCGCCCCCTGCTCGACGTGGTGGCGCACAGCCACGGCGGCAATGTGGTGATGCGCGCCCTGGCCCTGCAGCCCGCCCTGCGGCTGCGCCGCCTGGTGCTGCTGGGCACCCCGGCGCGCATCGAATGCCCGCCGAGCGCGCACCAGACCGAGCAGCAACACAACGTCTATTCAGACCACGACAGCGTGCAGGTGATGGGCAGCGTTGGCGGCCAACGCGGCGAGGGCCGCACACAGAGCGACCACCTGCAAAGCACCAACCTCTACCGGCCCACGTGGACGGGCACGGGCGGCGTGGTGCACAAGGCGGGGCACAGCGATCTGCACGAGCCGGCGTTCTGGCAGGCGCACAGGCTGCGGGATTTGTTGGCGTGAGCACATCCCCCCGATGAGGGATGACACCGCGCCACAAGCTTTTGGCCTTCGGCTAGCCTCGCTGTAACAACGCGTTTCAACGCGAACAAGGAGGGAGCCGGGGTGACCACGCCCACCAATCACGTCCTCATCGACTACGAAAACGTGCAGCCCGATCTGGCGGCACGCCTATCGCCATCGGTGTTCAAGGTGTGGGTGTTCGTGGGCGCCACGCAAAGCAAGGTGAAGTACGACCTGGTGGAATTGCTGCAGGCCAAGGGCAGCGACGCCAAGGTCATCAAGATGGGTGGCGTCGGCAAGAACGCGCTCGACTTCCACATGGCCTACCAATTGGGCGCGCTCTGCACGCAAGAGCCCTAGGCCTACTTTCATGTGATTGCCAAAGACACGGGCATGGACCCGCTGCTGGAGCAATTGCGCAGGAACGGTTTGCACGCGCATCGCTGGGGCGATGTGGCGGAGATTCCGCTGTTCCAACCCAAACCACCGGCCCAACTGCCCGACGACGACAAGCTGTCGCGCGTGATCGAGTACCTGATCGACCGGGGCAAACAACGGCCGGCTTCGCTCAAGACGCTGATGGGCACGATTGCGTCGCGGTTTCAGCCGAAGTTGTCGGAGGAGGAAGCGGGGGCGATGGTGGAGCAGTTGAAGGCGACGGGGGTGGTGGCGTTGGAGGGGGCGAGGGTTAGGTATGGGTTGCCGGATTGAGAGTTTTGCAACTGTTGGCTGTCTGCTATGCAGCGAGAGCGGACAACCACGCCGGTCAATCGCCTTCCCGAAAGCTGTCATAGGGGAGCATGCGCGGCATGCGACCTCGTCGCGGAGAGATGCCGCAACCAACTGAGTGACAGACCGGCAGCTTGTTCAAATTCGGCTCCACGGCCAAGTTCGTCATGGTCGGCCACTCTAACGATACCGCTGTCGAGAAGCTCATCACGGCCGCGTTCCTTTGCGGTGGCAACATTAACCTCGACCTGGGCTGCCTGCAACTCATCGTCCCGGATGACCTGGAAGCCTGAGTCGGACGCCCTCGCAAGGGCGCGTCCACCAGGGGGCGCTTCGGTGGGTCATTTCCCTTTAGCTCACAATGCAGTACCCGTTCTGAAACGAGAACATCAGTTCGCCATCGCTGCGGGTGGTCAGCACGCGCCGAAGACCCTGGTCGCGGCGGAAACCCGTAATGCCCTGTGCCTTACTGCCGTAGTAATTAGTAGTCTCCTGCGTCGCGTGCTGCTTATAGTCGTCCGAAATGACCACCAGCTTCGGGCGACATCCCCAGTTGTCGAACATCTCTTCGCAAATGCCGTTGTCCCTGCCGTGATGCGCTGCGACCAGCACGTTCACCTCGCAGACGATAGCTCTGAACCGCGCGTTGGTGTTTAGCAGGTTGCGGAAGCCACGCTTCTCCATATCGCCCGGAAACATGAACTTGAAGCCGTAGACGTCAAGGACGACGACTAAGCTCAGGTTGTTTTCATCATCGAAGTAGGGGTAGGGGTTCCAAAACCACTCTACGCTGACACCGTTGGGCAGAGGGAATTGGGTGCCAGCGACATCCAACTGCGGGAAGTGCGTCAGGACTCGCACGAGCGCGTCAATTCCTCGGCCCATGCCGTCCTCACTCTTTAGGTGCGAGATAGTTGCGGGAGTCACCGCAGGATTCCGCAGAATTCTGTGGACATTGATGCCCTGCTCAATCAGGTTCCTGAAGCCGGAGACGTGGTCTTCATCGTAGTTGGTGATGACCATCAACTGCAACTCCGTGACGCCCAGCTGTTTCAGATGAGGCCCGGGATACCACTGCGTCGATGCGTTGTGGCCGCAGTCGATGAGAATGCGGTGGCAATTGCCCGCCGGCGGCATCGTCAAAAGCGCGCACGCGCCGTGCTCTACGTTGAAGATTTGAAGCGCGCCATCGTGAAGTGGTAGCACTATCAGCTCTCCTTGCTGTGAGCAAAGGACGTGAACACTTCCACCGCGTAGTGCCTGTAGAACTTCAGGTAGCGGAACGTCATGCCGACGCCGACGGCGGTGGCGGCCAACGACCAATACAACCGCTCGTCAGGTCCGTTGCCCCAGCGGTATGACCAATAGAGTAGCCCTGCGTCCACGAAGGCGACGAGAGCAGTGTTTCGGCAGAAACCGTAGAGGTTTAGAAAGTTGTCGAGGCGGCTCATAACGACAGGCGTTGCACGAGCATTGGCGAACGCTGCCCAGAACAAGCCCTCACCGGGGCTCGTAATGCCGGTTGCCTTGCCCCTATCGAGTGCTGCTTTCCGTGTCTGATCAGGGAGAGCCGAGAAGTAACCGGGCATTAGCTGCCGCACCCACGCCCATGCCCTTGGTTGGCCGAACAACACGTTCCGCGGATAGCCGAGCAGCTTGCCAACAAGGAGGCGCTCGAACACCAAGGAGGACAGACTTGCGACGAGCTGGCCCACTGCATACGCGGCCGACACGGCCACCACGCCTTGCACGACGGTCCAGCTGTCGCGAGCGAGCAGTCCTGTGCCGGCCACTAGGTCAGCGATGAACAGGAACAGGAAGCCTGCCGACAGGTACGCCCAAAAGTCGTAGCTGGTGAATGGAATCTTGTTCTCCATAGCTCCCCTTGTTGTTTGTTCATTTTCGCCGATGCCTCGGCAAGGGCGGGCGCTGCTCCAAAGAGACGGCTGAAACTGCCGCGGCCACAGGATCCGCGTCGCACTCGGAGGCAACAAAGCCGTCGTTGACCAGCGTCCGACTTCAGTCTGTAGCCGCCTATCAAGCACCGTAATCGAAAGCCCTGACCTAGCCCCCATCCCCCTCACCTCTCATTCACCCCCTTCCCCTCCAACACCCTCCCCCGCATCCGCTCAATCCGCGCCACCCGCGTGGTCGATGTCTTGGCCGAGCCCAGGTGGATCACGTAGCTGCGCTGCCTGCCCGGCGTGAGGCGGTGAAAAGCTTCGGCCAGTTCGGGGTCGGCGTCGAGCGCGTCCACGAGTTCGGGGGGCAGTTCGATGGCATGCACCTCCTTGGGCGGCAGCAGGCCCGCCTCGGCGTAGCCCATGGCTTCGCGCAGGTAGGCGCTGATCACGGCCTCGCGTTCGGCCACTTGCGCGGCATCGGTGAACGGCAGCATGTCGGCGTGGCGCGTGTTGGCGCCCAGGCGCTGCAGCACGCCTTCGGGGTCTTGCATGAGCGCGGCGTTGAAGAACACCAGCCTGAAATCACCGCGCAGGGCGCCAATGAGCGCGATGTTGCGGCCCGCGTGCATGTAGCAGGGGTGGCCCCATTTCGCGGTTTCGGTGAGGCCGGCGTGGCGGCAGATGCGGCGCAGCGCCAGCAGGCCTTCGGCCCAGCGCCGCGCTGAACAATCGGCGGTGGCAAAGCGCTCGCAGCGGCCGCAGCCCTGGGCGAAGAAGTCGTCCACGTTCGTGATCATCTTCGCGCTGCCCGGCATGGCCTGGCTCCCGGGTCAGGCGCGCGTGAGCGCCTGGTCCACGTCCCACAGGATGTCGTCGATGTGCTCCAGCCCCACCGAGATGCGGACCATGTCGGGCAGCACGCCGGCCGCGCGTTGCTGGGCTTCGTCGAGCTGGCGGTGGGTGGTGCTCGCGGGGTGGCTGATCAGGGTCTTGGTGTCGCCGATGTTCACCAGGTGGCTCATGAACTGCGCGCCTTCAATGAAGCGCACGCCCGCCTCGGCCCCGCCCTTCACGCCAAAGGCCAGCAGGCCCGAGGCGCCGCGCATCTGGCGCTGCATGAGCGCGTGTTGCGGGTGGTCTTGCAGGCCGGGGTAGTTCACCCAGCTCACGCGCGGGTGGTCTTTCAGGAACTGGGCCAGGGCCAGGGTGTTGCTGCAGTGGCGCTCCATGCGCAGGGGCAGGGTCTCCACGCCCTGCAATATCTGCCAGGCGCTGGTGGGCGCCAGCGATGCGCCGAACACGCGCAGGCCTTCCATGCGGCAGCGCATGCTGAAGCCGAAGTTGCCGAACGTCTCGTAAAACTTCACGCCGTGGTAGCCGGGGCTGGGCTCGGTCATGCCGGGGAACTTGCCGTTGTCCCAGGGGAACGTGCCGGCCTCCACCACCACGCCGCCCAGCGTGGTGCCGTGGCCCGCGAGGTACTTGGTGGCGCTGTGGATGACGATGTCGGCCCCGAAGGCCACGGGGTTGCACAGCGCGGGGCTGGGCACGGTGTTGTCCACGATCAGGGGCACGCCGTGGGCGTGGGCCACGTCGGCAATGGCCCGGATGTCGAGCACCACCATGCTGGGGTTGCCCAGGGTTTCGGCGTACACCGCGCGCGTGTTGGGGCGCATGGCGGCGGCAAAGGCCTCGGGCTTCGTGGCGTCCACAAAGGTGGTTTCGATGCCGAACTTGCGCAGGTTCACGGCCAGCATGGTCACGCTGCCGCCGTAGAGCGCGCCCGCGGCCACCACGTGGTCGCCGGCCTGCAGCAAGGTGGTGAGGGCCAGGGTTTCAGCGGCCATGCCGCTGGCGCAGGCCACGGCGGCGCGCGCGCCTTCGAGCGCGGCCACGCGCTCTTCGAGCGCGCACACCGTGGGGTTGCTCAGGCGCGAATACACGTTGCCGAAGGTCTGCAGGTTGAACAGGCTGGCCGCGTGCTCGGCGCTGTCGAACACAAAGCTGGTGGTCTGGTAGATGGGCAGCGCGCGCGAGCCGGTGCTGCTGTCGGGGATCTGCCCGGCGTGGATGGCCAGGGTTTCGGGGCGGAATTGACGGTCGGCCATGGCTTGCTGGTTCAGGGCTTATTGAGGCCGCTTGGCCGAGATGACCTTGGTGTTCACGCCCGCCCAATGCAGGCCGCCGAACAGGCGCGCGTGTTCGATCTTCACGCAGCGGTCCCACACACTGTCGAGCCCGGCGGCGGTGGCGATGCGGTCGGCCTCTGCGCTGCGCAGGCCCAGTTGCTGCCACAGGCATTTGGCGCCAATGGCCACGGCGCTCTGCGCGATGGGGGGAATGTCGGCCTCCTTGCGGAACACGTCGACCATGTCCACGGGGAAGGGAATGTCTTCGAGCCGGGCGTAGCTGGTTTCGCCCAGGATCTCGGGGTACCTGGGGTTCACCGGCACGATGCGGTAGCCGTGTTCTTGCATGTACTTGGCCGCGAAGTAGCTGGGCCGGTGCCACTCGGCCGAGAGGCCGACCACGGCGATGGTGCGGCAGTCCTTGAGCACGCGCCGCAGGGTGGGGATGTCGTCTTGCATGTCGGGTGCGGGTTCAGCTGGCCGGGCCCACCTGTAGCACCACGTTGCCCAGGGCCTGGCCGCTTTCCACGCGCTCGTGCGCGGCGGCAATCTGGTCCAGGGGCAGGCGCTGGTCGATCAGGTGCTGCAACGCGCCGCGTTCGAGCAGGCGCGTGAGCGTGGCGGTGGCGCGGGCGCGGTCGGCCGCGGTGAGGTGGTAGACCATGAAGAACTTGAGCTGCAGGTTCTTCACGATCAGCGGGTAGAAGGGCAAGGCCATGGGCGAGGCGCCGCTGCCGTACACCACGCACTCGGCGTTGGGCTTGAGCATCTCCAGGTTGGCCGCGGCGTTGGCGGCCATGTCGAGCTCGATGATGCGGTCCACGCCCTGCCCTTGCGTGAGCTCGGCCACGCGCTGCACCAGGGCTTCGGTCTTGTAGTTCACCACGTCGTCGGCGCCGGCCTCGCGCGCCACGCGGGCTTTGGTGTCGCTGCTCACGGTGGTGATCACGCGGGCCGCGCCGAGCTGGCTCGCCATCTGCACCGCGTAGTGGCCCACCGCGCCCGCGCCGCCGGTCACGAGCACGGTCTTGCCGGCCACGCCGCCGTCCATGAGCACGGCGTGCAGCGCGGTGAGCGCGGGAATGCCCAGGCAGGCGCCGGCCTCGCCGCTCACGCCCTCGGGCAGGCGCACGGCCTGGGCCTCGGGCAGGCACAGCCATTCGCAGGCGGTGCCGTGCGCGCGGCCCCAGGCGGCGTTCCACAGCCACACGCGCTCGCCCAGGCGCGTGCGGCTCACGCCCTCGCCCACCGCGTCGATCACGCCGCTGCCGTCGCTGTGCGGCACGATGCGCGGGAACGGCAGGGTCTTGCTGCGCAGGCCGGCGCGGCTTTTCACGTCGGACGGGTTCACGCCCGACCACAGCACGCGCACCCGCACCTCGCCCGCGGCGGGTTCGGGCATGGGCAGTTCGGCCACGCGCAGCACCTCGCGGGCCGGGCCCACGCTTTCGTAGAAGGCGGCTTTCATGCGCGGCTCACCAGTTGGGTTGGCGTTTGTCGATGAAGGCCTGCACGCCTTCGAGCGCGCTCGGGTCCATCATGTTGCAGGCCATGGTGCGCGCGGCGTCTTCGTAGGCCGCGGCCATGCCCACTTCGAGCTGGCGGTAGAACAGCCCCTTGCCCGCGGCAATCGCCACGCGCGGCTTGGCCACGATGCTGTCGACCAGCTTCGCCACCTCGGCGGGCACGTCGGCCGCGTCCACCACGCGGTTCACCAGGCCCTGGGCCTTGGCCTCGTCGGCGCTGATGAAGGCGCCCGTCACCAGCATCTCGAAGGCGGCCTTGCGGCCCAGGTTGCGGCTCAGCGCCACGCTGGGCGTGCTGCAGAACAGGCCCAGGTTCACGCCGCTCACCGCAAACTTCGCGTCGCGCGCGCTCACGGCCAGGTCGCACATGGCCACGAGCTGGCAGCCCGCGGCGGTGGCAATGCCCTGCACCTGCGCGATCACGGGCACGGGCAGGGCCTGCAGCGCCATCATGAAGCGGCCGCACTGCGCGAACAGGCGGTTGTAGTAGTCGAGCGAGGGCTCGGCGCGCATTTCCTTGAGGTCGTGGCCGGCGCAGAAGGCCTTGCCTTCGGCGGCCAGCACCACCACGCGCGCGCCTTCGTCGGCGGCCACACGCTCCACCGCGGCCTGCAGCGCGGCCAGCATGGCTTCGCTCAGTGCGTTGAAGGCCTGCGGGCGGTTGAGCGTGAGGGTGACCACGCCGCGCGCGTCGCGCTCGTAGCGCACGGGGGCATTCGGATCCTGCGCGAGCGCGGGGTCGAGTCGATCGTTCATGGCGGGGGCCTCGGGTGGCGTCATTCGATGGCGCTCGAGCTCTTGGCGCGTTCGCGCAGCTCGAACTTCTGGATCTTGCCGGTGCTTGTCTTGGGAATGGGCTCGAAGCGCACGGCCTTGGGCACCTTGTAGCCGGCCAGCAGCGTGCGGCAATGGGCAATGAGCTCGGCCTCGGTGGTCTGCGCGCCAGGGCGCAGCTCCACATAGGCCAGCGGGCTCTCGCCCCACTTCGGGTCGGGCCGCGCCACCACGGCGCAGGCCAGCACCGCGGGGTGGCGGTAAAGCGCGTCTTCCACCTCGATGGAGCTGATGTTCTCGCCGCCGCTGATGATGATGTCCTTGCTGCGGTCCTTGATCTTCACGTAGCGGTCGGGTTCGAGCACGGCCAGGTCGCCGGTGTGGAACCAGCCGCCCTCGAAGGCCTTGGCGGTGGACGCCGGGTTCTTGAGGTAGCCCTTCATCACGATATTGCCGCGGAACATGATCTCGCCCATGGTCTGGCCGTCGGCGGGCACCTCGGTCATGGTCTCGGGGTCCATCACGGTCATGCCCTCTTGCAGCGGATAGCGCACGCCCTGGCGGCCGTTCAGGCGCACCTGCTCGCCCAGCTCGGCCTCGGCCCAGCTCGGCCGCGCCACCGCCACCGACGCGGGGCCGTAGACCTCGGTGAGGCCGTACACGTGGGTGATCTGAAAGCCCATGCGCGCCATGCCTTCGATCATGGCCGCGGGCGGCGCCGCACCGGCCACCATGCCGCGCACCGCGCCGATGCCGTCCTTGAGCGCCGGGTTCTCGGCCACCGCCGAGATGATGCCGTTGTGCACGATGGGCGCGGCGCAGTAGTGGTTCACGCCGTGATCGCGCATGGCCGCGAGGATGGCCTGCGGCTCCACGCGGCGCAGGCACACGTGCACGCCGGCCTGCAGCGCCACCGTCCACGGAAAGCACCAGCCGTTGCAATGGAACATGGGCAGCGTCCAGAGGTAGCGCGGAAACTGCGGCATGGTCCAGGTGACCACGTTGCTCACCGCGTTCAGGTAGGCGCCGCGGTGGTGGGTGACCACGCCCTTGGGGTCGCCCGTGGTGCCGCTGGTGTAGCTCACGGCGATCGCGTCCCACTCGTTGGCGGGGCCGTCCAGGCGCGGCAGCGGTTCGTGCGCGGCCAGCAGGGCCTCGTACTCGTGCGCGCCCAGGCGCTCGCCGGGGCCGGTGTATTCGCTGTCGCACACGTCGATCACCACGATGTCGCGGCCCAGGGCCGCCAGCGCCTTGGCCACCACCGGCGCGAACTCGCGGTCGGCGATCAGCACCTTGGCCTCGCAGTGGTTCATCTGCCAGGCCAGCAGCGGCGCGTCGAGCCGGGTGTTGAGCGTGTTGATGACCGCGCCCAGCGCGGGAACGGCGTAATGGGCCTCGACCATTTCGGGCGTGTTCGGCAGCAGGGTGCTCACCGTGTCGCCGTGGCCGATGCCGAGCGCGCGCAGCGCCGCGGCCAGCCGCGCCGAGCGCTCGCGCACCTGCGCCCAGGTATAGCGGCGTGCGCCGTGCACGGTGGCGGGCATGTCGCCGAAGACCTCGGCGGTGCGCTCCACGAAGCTCACGGGCGACAGGGCCACGTGGTTGGCCGGGGTGGGGTCCAGGTGCTGGTCGTAGATGTTCATGAGGGCATCGTAAGTGAGCGTTCAAGGGGCGCGGCAGCGGGGCTTTCCCGATGAACAAGGCATGAAGACGGGCGTGGCGCGGGAACCGGCGCGGCCGCCGGCCCTACCCACGGCCCTCGGCAACGATACCCCCTACCCCTTACGTCTACCCTGCAGCGCCATGCGAGCCCCCAGCCTCCGATACATCTGGCAGAACAACCTGGCCGACGTGGCGGCCGCCAGCCAGTACCCCTTGAGCGAGGTGCTGGCGCCCCACAAGGAAAAGCAGCTCCAGGCCATGGCGCGCGACGGGTACCTGCCCATCGCCCTGGTCGACAAGCGCGGCCAACGGGCCGCTGCGCCCTACCTCGAGGCGCTGCGCTGGTCTTTCGACTCGCAGCGCCTGCCCTTGCGGGCCGGGGCGCCGGTGCTGGAGGCGCTGGCGCGCCGCTTCGTGGCGCTGCTGGGCCGCGAGGCGGCCAGCGAGCCGCCCTTGGGGAACGACCACACGCGGCGGCTGCGCACGCTGGCGCTGTGCATGCGCCTGTTCGAGAGCATGGCCCCGCGGCAGGCCAAGCGCGTGCTGCACGATCTGCTGAACCACAAGGCACTGGCGCACCCCGAGCCCGAGCGCCCCACGCTCGCCGACATCCCTGCGCTGGCCCTCTGCGCCTGGACCATCGCCTGGCGCCGTCTGCTGGGCAGTTCGCCGCTGTACGACGTGCTGCTGCAGGCGCAGACCCATGCGGCCTCGCTGCCCTGCGCCGAGCGCGCGCACATGCTGTCCGAAGAAGCTGTGCTGGTCTGCACGCTGCACCTGCATGAGCGCCAGCGCGTTACCCTGGCACGGCTCGCCGACGATGCCGAGCGCCAGCCCGCGCTGCGGCCGTTGCTGCGCCACACCCAGGCGGCCGTGGCTTTTCTGCAGAGCGAAAGCGATGCCGGCACGCAGGTGGACGCGCTGCTCGACCACCTGCTGCACGAAGAGCGGCTGTGGACCGCGGCCGACACCCTGCTGCTGCTGCACCTGGCGCACCTGACCACGCCCCTGGTACCGGCCGACTGCGCCACGCTCGGGGGCGAGGACGGCCTGGCGATGCACTTTCAATCGCTCCACGGCTTCGCACTGGGCTTCGCGGACCAGGGCCTGCAGCTGCGCACCGACCAGGCCGCGCGCGTGCAAACCGCCGCGGTGGCGCTGCTGCGGCACCTGGCCTCGCTGGTGCCCGATGGCCAGCCCGCAGAGGCGCCACTGGTGGTGGGGCTGCTGCCGCACGCGCTGCGCCAGGCGGCGCTGGCGCGCCTGAGCGAGTGCGAGCGCAAGCGCTTCTTGCCGTATGACCCGTGCGACGCCGGCGTCTGACCCGGCCGCGCGGCGCGGGGCCAGCGCCATGAAAAAGCTGTGAAGACTGAAACCGGCCAGGAACCGCGGTGTTTGTCGGGCCGACACAGCCGCTCTTTCCATTGCGCCCTCCGGGCTTTTCACCCCATGCGACCCCAATCCCGCTTCGTCCTGAACCTTGACCTGGCCCATGCCCTGGCCACCGCTCGCCGCGACGACGAAACCGCGTTGATGGGCAAGGCCCCCGAAGCACTCCATGAAACCCTGCTCTGGCTGCGCGACGCAGAGCGCCTGCCGATGGTGCTCCCCCGGCCTTTCAACGCCCGCAACGTTGACGCGATGACGCGCCTGTCGGGCATCTTCAACAACCTGCTCGCGCGCCCCTCGTCCCCCGACAAAGAACCGCAGGATGCGCGCACCCGGCAATGGTGCGCCGAGGTGCTGACCATGCGCCTGTTCGACAGCATTGACACCAACGACGCCCGACAGGTGCTGGGTGTGCTGCTCACCCACGAGACCATGGTGCAGTTCGGCACATCGCCCCATGCCCTGCTGGATGCCGCCCAGTTGCCCCTGGTGACCTGGACGGTGGCCTGGCGACGCCTGCTCGACACGCCCGGCGTGTTCGATGTGCTCGAGGGCATTCAGGAACGCTGCGCTGGCGCGATGCCGCCCCGCGATCGCGCGCGCATGCTCGTCGAAGCCTGCGTGCTGGCCACGGCCAGTTACAACGACAAGAACAGCCTGCTCAACCTGGCCGAACTCCAGTACCTCACGCAAAAGCACCCCGAACTCGCTCCCTTGCTGGCGCACCTGCAACGCGCGATCGACTTCCTGAACGCCCACGAGGGTGCGCAGCGAACCATCACGCCCCTGATCGATCACCTGCTGCGCGACGACACGATGTGGACCGCGTCGGACACCCAGCTCCTGCTGCACCTGAGCCACATGGTGGTGGGCAGCGACGGTGAAGACCGCCTGCCCAGAAGCGATCGGATGGCCATGCACCACAAGAAACTGGTCACGTTCAGCATGGAGCTCGCCTCCAAGCACGTGTTCCTGACGGACGAACAGGCCTTGGGCGTGGAAGACGCGGCGGTGCGGCTGCTGCAGCACCTGGCCTCGCTGGTGCCCCAGGGCAAGCCCGCACACGCAGACGCCGTGCTGGCCCTGCTGCCCGCGGTGCTCCGAGAGAAAGCGCTCGCGCGCCTGACGCCCGGCGAGCGCGCGCGCTTCGTCGCGGAAGAGGCCCTTGTCTGATCCGGCCCCGCTCGAACGTCGTACCCCCTGAAGGCGCCAGAATGGCTGGCCGCCACCTTCAGGAGAAACGCATGAAGTTCATGGTCATGGTGCACGCCGACGCCGGCACCGAAGCGGGCGAAATGCCCACCGAAGCCGAGTTCGCCGCGATGGGCGCGTTCAACGAAGAACTGGTGAAGGCCGGCGTGATGCGCGCGGGCGAAGGCCTGCACCCGAGTGCGCGCGGCGCGCGCGTGGTGTTCGACGGCCGCGGCACGCGCGTGGTCGACGGCCCGTTCACCGAGAGCAAGGAGCTCATCGCCGGCTTCTGGCTCTGGGAATGCGCCTCGCTCGACGAGGCCGTGGCCTGGGCGCGGCGCTGCCCCAAGCCCACGCGGGGCGCGCAGTCGGTGCTCGAGATCCGCCGCGTGTACGAGGCCGAGGACTTCGGCGAGGCTCTCACGCCCGAACTGCGCGAGCAGGAAGAGCGGCTGCGCGGGCAGATCGAGGGTGGGCGCGGGCCGCGCTGACGCGAGTGCCCTTCAGCGCAAGGCCCAGGCCGGCGCGCGCGGCGGCTCGAAACGGTAGAACAGGTTGGGCTCCGACAGCACATAGACCGCGCCGTCGTTGCCCACCGCCAGCCCTTCGGGCTGCGGCACCTTGCGCTGCAGGCCGTTCATGCCGCGCCACAGCGGCAGCAGGCTCACGGGTGTGCCATCGGGCGCGTACTCCACCACCATGGCCGACTCGTCGCTGAGCAGCAGCAGGTGGCCCGTGGGCTCGTGGAAGGTGAGCGAGGACAGGTCGCTCATGAACAGCGTGGCCGCCGAGGACGACTTCCACTCGGAGATGCCGACATCGAAGCCCGAGCCGCCGATGGCCGGCTGCAGGCCGGTCATCACGAGCACGCGCAACGGCAGCTTTTCCTTCACCACGAACAGGCGGCCATTGGCCGAGTCCCACGACACGCCCTCGAAGCTCGCATTGCGCACCACGTCGATGCCGAGCTGCAGGCGGGGCTGGCCCGCGAGCGACAGGCGCTGCGCGCCGGGCTCGAGCCGCACCCAGGTGAGGCTGTGGCTGTCTTCGTCCGAGATCACGTAGGTGTCGCCCTGCACGTGCGTGATGCCCTCGGGGTCGTTCACGCCCTCGAGCGGGATCAGCCGCAGCAGCCGGCCATCGGTGGACAGCTCGGCCACCTGCGGCGGCCGGTTGATCACGGTGAACAGGGTGCCGGTGTCGGCGTTGAACGTGAGGCCCGAGGTGTTGCGCGTGAGCCCGTCGACGGGCAGGCCTTCGATCGCCACGCGGTACGACGACAGGCCCACCGAGCGCCCTTCCCAGTCGGCGCTCGCCAGGTGGGTGCGCGCCGCGTAATAGGCCAGCGCAGGCAGCTTGAAGTACCAGCCGAGGCCCAGCGCGAGCAGCGCGAACGCCCACAGCAGGCGGCGTCGCGCCCGGCGAGAGGGGGTGGCTGGGGGGGGTGGGGAGGAGGTGGCGGGGGCGCTGCAAGAAGCGTTCGCATGGCGGCTCATGGCCGCGATGGTGCCCGCAATTGCAGCTCCCCAAGGGGCCCCGGGCGCCAAAGGCCCGAGGCGTGCAGGGCAAAGCCCCGGCTTACTTCTTCTTGCAGGCTTCCTTGTCGGCGTTTTCCTTCTTCGTGCAGTCGACCTTGTCGTCCATCTTGCCGCCGGCGTGGCTGGCGGCGAAGGCGGGAGCGGACAGGAGCATCACGGCGGAGACGATGGCAGCGAACAGTTTTTGCATGGTTGCACCCAAGGGTTTGATGACGTTGATGGCACGCGGTGCAGGGAACTGCATCCGCGAGGCGAATCGTCGCGTACTGTTGGGCAGTATGGATAGCGACGGAACGCAACACATGAAACGCACAAAACACGGTGATGGATTCAAGGGAAAACCCGCAGTGGGCTTATTCGCCCTGTTGCTCGTGGGCACCGCCGCCCTGGCCCAGCCCCGGGTACAGCCCGCGCCCGACACCGTGGTGCTGCCGCGCTCGGCCCAGGCCGGCGGCGGGGCGCAGGCGCTGCGCGAGACCGCGGCCGCCTGGCGGCGCGACCCGCGCAACGAGGCCGCCGCGCTGGCCTATGCGCGCGAGGCCTTCGTGCTCGGCCTGGCCGAAGGCGACCTGCGCTGGTACGGCGCGGCGCGCACCGCGCTCGAACCCTGGTGGACCGCGCCCGCGCCCGACGCCCCCATGGCCTTCATGCGCGCCCTGGTGCGCCAGGGCTTCCACGATTTCAAGGGCGGCATCGCCGACCTGAACACCGCCATCGCGCAAGACCCGGCGCGCGCCGAGTACCGCTCGTGGCGTTTCTCGCTGCTGCTGCTCACCACCCAGCTCGAGGCCGCGCGCGCCGACTGCGCCGCCATCGCGCAGCGCGTGGGCCCCGACGAAGGCGCGGCCTGCGACGCCATCCTGCGCGTGCGCACGGGCCGCGCGGCCCTGGCCCTGCCGGTGTTCGAGCGCCTGGTGGCCCTGCCCGACTACCAGGGCCCGCAGGCGCAGGACTGGCTGCGCTACCACCAGGGCGAGGCGCTGCGCGTGGCGGGCCGGCCCGAGGCCGCCATCGCCGTGTGGCAGGCCCACCTGCAGGCGCGCCCGCGCGCCCACCTGGTGCGCAGCGCGCTGGCCGACCTGCTCAACCAGCAGGGCCGCCACGCCGACGCGCTGCGCCTGAGCCTGTTCGAGCCCGCGCCCAGCGACGCACTGCTGGTGCAGGCCGTGCTCGCGGCCCGTGCGCTCAAGGACCCGCGCGCCGAGCGCCTCGACGAGCAGGCCCTGCAGCGCCTTCAGGCGCAGGACGCGCGCGGCGAGGCCTTGATCGAGCGGCCGCAGATGCAGTACTGGATCCGCACCGGCCGCGACGTGGCGCGCGGCCTGGACCTGGCCGCGCGCAACTGGGCCGAGCAGCAGGAGCCCGCCGACGCGGTGCTGCTGGCCGAGGCCGCGCTGGCGCTGAACCAGCCGCAGCGCGCCGCGCCCGTGCTCGACTGGCTGGCCGCCACCGGTTACACCGACCCCGCCCTGAACCCGCTCGCGCAACGGCTGCGCCAGCGCCTGGGCCGCTGAGCCCCTTCGTGGAGAACCGACCCATGGGCCTGCTTCGCCCCTTGATCACCCGCACCCTCGCGGCCGCCACCACCGCGCTGGCCTGCCTGCTGCCCCTGCCGGCGGCCCACGCCCACAGCAGCAGCAACGCCTACCTGAGCCTGCAGCCGCGCGGCGACGCGCTGGTGCTGCGCGCCGACGTCCACCTGCGCGACGCCGACCTCGCACTCGACCTGGACACCGACCGCGACGGCCAGGTGCGCTGGGCCGAGGTGTCGCCCCGCTCGGCCGAACTGCTGGCCTGGCTGCGCAGCGGC
Source organism: Hydrogenophaga crocea (assembly GCF_011388215.1). Classification (NCBI taxonomy): domain Bacteria; kingdom Pseudomonadati; phylum Pseudomonadota; class Betaproteobacteria; order Burkholderiales; family Comamonadaceae; genus Hydrogenophaga; species Hydrogenophaga crocea. The sequence goes on along the minus strand of NZ_CP049989.1, from coordinate 1,042,731 downwards.
CTGGCGCTGCAGGCCGGCGACCGGGCCTGCGAGCTGCAGCCCATCGACCTGCTCGCCAGCGAGCGCAGCGATGGCCACTACCTGAGCGCCGAATGGACCGTGGCCTGCGCCACGCCGCGACCCACCGGGCTCTCGCTCACCTACAGCCTGCTGTTCGAGCGCGACGCGCTGCACCGCGCGCTGGTCAAGGTCGAGGTGCCGGGCGCCGAGGGCAGTGCCGTGCTCGCGCCGGACCGGCCGCAGACCGTGCTGCTGCCCGAGCAGCCCAAGACCGCGCTGCAGGTCTTCGGCCACTACGTGGTGGAGGGCGTGTGGCACATCTGGATCGGCTTCGACCACATCCTGTTCCTGCTCAGCCTGCTGGTGCTCGCGCCGCTCACGGCGCAGCGGCGCACGGCCGCCTCGCGCGCGGTCGACTGGCTGCCCCAGCCCGCGCTGCGCCCGGCCCTGTTCGACGTGCTCGCGGTGGTCACCTCGTTCACCGTGGCGCACTCGATCACGCTGGGCCTGGCGATCTTCGGGGTGGTGTCGCTGCCCGCGGTGCTGATCGAAACCGTGATCGCTGCCTCGGTGGTGCTGGCCGCGCTCAACAACCTGCTGGGCGGCTTCTCGCTCAAGCGCTGGCGCCTGGCCTTCGTGTTCGGCCTGATCCACGGCTTCGGCTTCGCCAACGTGCTGCTCGACCTCGAACTGCCGGCCACCCAGCTCGCGGTCGCCCTGGGCGGCTTCAACCTCGGCGTGGAGCTGGGCCAGCTCGCGATCGTGGCGGTGTTCTTCCCGATCGCCTGGGCGCTGCGCCACACCCGCTTCTACCAGCGCGGCGTGGTGGTGGGCGGCTCGATCGGCATCGCCCTGGTGGGCAGCTGGTGGATCGCCGAGCGGTTGGGGCTGGTCGGCTGAGGCGGCGTCAGCCGCGCAGCGGCAGCGCGAGGCCGATGGCCATGAACACGCCGCCGCAGGCGCGGTTGAAGGTCTTGCCCACGCGCTGCAGCCAGGGGCGGATGCGGTGGGCCGCGCCTGCGATGAAGCATTCGGTGGCCACCTCGACCAGCGCGAAGGTGCCGGCCATCACCACGAACTGCGGCCACAGGGCGCGCGCGGGGTCGATGAACTGCGGCAGGAAGGCCGCGAAGAACAGGATGCCCTTGGGGTTGGTCACGGCCGACAGAAAGCCCTGGCGAAACAGCACGCCGGCGCGCACCGGCCCGCCCGCCGAGGCCGCGAGCGTGTCGCCCAGCGGCGGCGAGCGCCACACCTGGATGCCCAGCCACACGAGGTAGGCGCCGCCCACCCACTTGAGCACCGCCAGCCAGCCCAGCGAGGCCTGCAGCAGCGCGCCGATGCCGAACATGGACAGCGCGATCAGCACCACGAAGCCCAGCGCCCCGCCCGCGATGGTGAAGCGCGTGAGCCGCTGACCGTGCAGCGCGCCGTGCGTGAGCGCGAGCAGGCCGTTGGGGCCCGGCGACAGCGACAGGCCGAGCGCGGCGACGAGGTAGATGAGCCAGGTGTGGAAGTCCATGGGGCGGTGTCCTTGGCTATCGCGGCGATAGGCGAATACCCGGGTCCGGTGAGGGTTTGCCGCGATGCGTGTGGCCCCGATTGTCGCCAGCATTTTGTAGGCATGCCAACCATCGGCCTGCCTGCGAACAACTCGAATCTTCAGGAGACTCCGCATGATCAAGACCCTCGCCCGCCCGGGCGTGCTGGCCGCCGCCGTGGCGCTCGCGCTCGTGGGCTGCGCCCAGCAGAAGGCCCCCACCGCCGCGGCCCCAGCCGCCCCCGCGACCCCCGCCGCTGCCGCACCGGCCTGGCAGCAAGGCATGCCCGCGAGCATGGCCAACTCCAACCTCGCGCCGCTGGCCGGCAAGATGACCGTGACCCCGGCCGAGCAGATCCCGATCGACCGGATCAAGCTGCCGCCGGGCTTCAAGGTGGAGATCTGGGCCACCGGCCTGCCCGGCGGGCGCGCCATCGCGGCCGGCGACAACGGCAAGTACTACGTGGGCACGCGCGGCATCGGCCGCGTCTACGAGGTCAGCGACAACGGCAGCGCGCGCAGCGTGCGCACCGTGGTCGACAAGCTCAACCAGCCCGCGGGCGTGGCCTACCGCAACGGCTCGCTCTACGTGATGGCGATCGACAAGGTGCTGCGCTTCGACGGCATCGCCACCAACCCCAACGCCCAGCCGGTGGACATGACGGCCGCCTTCAAGCTGCCCAAGGAACAGCACCACAACTGGAAGTACATCGCCTTCGGCCCCGACGGCAAGCTCTACGTGCCCTTCGGCGCCCCCTGCAACATCTGCGAGCTGCCGAGCAACGAGTACGCGCAGATCCGCCGCTACAACCCCGACGGCTCGGGCATGGAGGTGGTGGCCACGGGCGTGCGCAACAGCGTGGGCTTCGACTGGCACCCGCAGACCAAGGAGCTCTGGTTCAGCAACCACGGCCGCGACTGGCTGGGCGACGACACGCCCAACGACACCCTGCACCGCATGCGCGCCACCGGCCTCAACCACGGCTTCCCCTACTGCCACGAAGGCAAGCTGGCCGACCCCGACGTGAAGAAAGCCAACGCCTGCGCGGGCGTGGAGCCGCCCGTGGCGCTCATGGGCCCGCACGCCGCCAGCATGGGCGTGACCTTCTACACCGGCACCATGTTCCCGCCCGAGTACCGCAACGTGCTGTTCAACGCGCGCAAGGGCTCGTGGAACCGCACGAAGAAGATCGGCTATGACGTGGTGATGGTGAAGGCCACGGCCGACGGCAAGAACGCCCAGGTCGTGCCCTTCATGACCGGCTTCATGAACGAGGCCGACCAGAGCTTCTGGGGCCGCCCGGCCTACCTGCTGCAGATGAAGGACGGCTCGCTGCTGGTCTCGGACGAACAGCTCGGCGCGATCTACCGCGTGAGCTACGCCCGCTGATGCGCCGCGCGCTGCTGCTGTGCGCAGCGCTGCTGGCGGCGTGGTCGGCCCCCGCATCGGCCCAGGCGCTCGGCGAGCGCCTGGCCGCGTGCGCGGCCTGCCACGGCGCCGGCGGCGCGCCCGCGCCGCTGCCCAACTCGCCCACGCTCGCGGGCCAGCCCGCGCTGTTCATCGAGAACCAGCTCGTGATGATCCGCGAGGGCCTGCGCGACGTGCCCGCCATGAAAGGCCTGCTCGACGGCGTGAGCGACGCCGACCTGGCCGCGATGGCGAAACACTTCGCGGGCCAGCCGCTCAAGCCGCAGCCGGGCCCGCGCGATGCCGCGCGGTTCGCGCGCGGCGAGCAGGTCGCCAACGGCAACCGCTGCGCCAGCTGCCACCTGCCCAACTACGCGGGCCGTGAGCAGATGCCGCGCCTGGCCGGCCAGCGCGAGGACTACCTGCTGCACTCGATGCGGCAGTTCCTGAGCGGCCAGGCCACGGGGCGCGACACCATCATGGCCGCGTCGCTGCGCGGCCTGAGCGACGCCGACCTCCAGGCCATGGCGCACTACTTCGCGCAGCTGCCGCCCTGAGCGCCGCGCTCACTCGGTTTCCGACAGCGGCGGCAGGGGATCGTTGATGCGCAGCAGCGAACGCTGCATGTCCCCGTAGCCGGCGTCTTCGGCCGCCCGCGGGCCCAGGCCGCGCACGGCCTCGTCCAGGTGCTGGAGCGCGCCGCGCACCGCGCGCTCCGAGCGCTCGACGGCGGCGTCCTCCGCGGAGCGGCTGTCCGAGCCGGACTCGAGCCGGGTGGCGGTGCTGCGCTCGGCCTCGGCGTCGAACTCGACCGCCGAGCCGATCTCGGGCAGCGGCGGCAGCCCGATGTCGGCCGGCGGCCTGTCCGGGTGCCCGGCCGCTGCGTCGGCTTCGGCCGCACCACCCGCGGCCGGCGCGCCGCGCCCCTGCGCCCACCGCGCCACGCCCGTGGTGGCGCCGGCCGCGAGCTTGAGGCCGAACTGCAGCGGCATGCGCAGAGACCAGCTGCCGATGAGCCAGCTGCCCGCGAAGAGGTTGCCGTACAGCGCCTGCCGCGCGAGGGTGTCGGACACCCCGGGCCCGCCCTGCGCCTGCGACAGCACACCCATCGCATAGGCGAGGTTGGTCGCGGCCAGCGTCTTCATCTGCGTGACGTAGGGCAGCAGGCTCAGCACGTTGGCCGCCACGCGCGTGCCCTGGTGCAGGCGCCGCCCGGGCGAGGCCATGGCCACGAGGTTGTCGCGCACGGTCTTGCGGTCGCGCGCGAGCCAGCCGCTTTCGCCCAGGCGTTCGAGCTGGGCGATGGCCTTGCGGTGCGCGGCGATCGCGGCCGTGATCGTGGCGTCGCCTTCCTGCAAGGCCAGCAGCAAGGTGTGCTGCGCCTCGCTGAGCTCGGGCAGCGCGTCCAGGATCTGGATGTGGCGGCGCAGGTGCTCGGCCCGGAAGTCGTCGAGCGCGTCGATGCGGGCCTGGCGGGCCGCGATCTTGGCCTCGCGCGCGCGGCGGGTCTGCACGCCGCCGTCGGGCCGCGTGGCGCCCGGCAACAGGGTGCGCGAGACGTTCTGCTGCACCGCCGTGAGCGAGCCCCCCACGGCCACGCCGAAGCACAGGTGGTTCACGAAGTTGGCCATCGAAAACGTGTAGGCCTGCTGCATGCCCCAGGCCGTGCTGCCCGCGGCCACGGCGTCGAGGATCTCGATCGCCACGCGGCCCGCGCCCATGTAGGCAATGGCGAACCAGAGAAAGGCCGCGTCGTCGACGAGAAAGCTGCGGCCCGCGATGCCGGCCACGGTCAGCGCGTCGATGGGGCGATCGCGCAGCTCGCCCGGCACCGCGCCCGCGAGGTGGTCCATGCGCGCGGGCCGGCCCAGGCGCTCCCAGGTGGCCAGCACCACGGCGTTCATGCGCTCGCAGGCGTCTTCGCGCTCGGCGGGGGTGCCGCCGATGCTGGCGGCGATCCAGTCGGACAAGGCGTCGGTGTAGGTCTGCCAGGCCGCGCTGTCGGGTGAACCGTAGGCCGCGCCCCAGTTGGCGCGCACCATGCCGCCCACCGCCTCGCCGAGCGTGCCGTGCAGCGTGGGCGCCACCAGGCCGTACACCGCCGAGGCCGCGGCCACGCTGTGCGGGGCGATCAGCGCCGACAGCAGCGAGCCGATGGCGAAAGAGGCCGAGAACACGCCCGCGCCCGCGAGGTAGTTGAAGCCGAACTGCGACGCCCACGAGGGCACCTCGACCTCGGCCGGCTGCGCGACCGCCTCGCGCACGGACAGCGGCACGCGCTGCCGCGCCGTGTGAAGGACGTCTTCGGGCAGGTCCTCGTCCTGGCCGAGGCGCGAGAGCACCAGCAGCTTCGAGAGCCCGGGCCGGTACGGAACCGGGCGGTAAGGGGGGACGGGCACCTCGCTGTCGGACGCCTCGGGCCCGAGCAGGCTGGCCTGCTCGCCGGGCGGCTCGCCCGCACCGGTGGGGCCGCTGTCGCTGTGGCTGCGGCTGTGGCTGTGGCTTTGCCGCCCGGGCGAAAGCGGCTTCACCTGCGGGTCGGTTTTGCTCACCGGCTGCGGGCGTGGCTTGGTGGGAGACCCCTGGAAGGAGGCGGGTGCGCTGCGGGGGGATTTGGGAATCAAGGCGCGTTTCCTCGGTCGGGGGGCAAGACCGCCTGAGTGCGGCGATGCGAGGCCGCGGTTCCCTCACTTCGGCATCAAGGCCCGCCCTGACCACCCTTACCATCGCGCCGATGAACACCCCCACCCTGCCCTGGCGCGGACGGCTGCTCGCGCGCTTCGACGCGCAGGCCCTGCGCGACATCGCGGCCGCGCCCGCGGCGAGCGGCGGCGAGCCCGCCGGCCTGAGCGAGGCCTTGCAGCGCTGGAGCCACGCGGGCCTGGGCAGCGGGCGCGCGCCCTGGTGGCGGCCCCATGCCCTGCCCGAGGTGGCGCAGCGCTTCAGCTGCGCGGCGCTGGTGGCGCCCGGGCCAGGGCCCGCGCTGCACGCCTGCCAGCGCTTCGCGCGCGACCTCGACCGCAATGACGAGCTCGCCGCCCTCGCCGCGCGCTCGCGCTGGGCCGGGCTGCGCCTGAAGCTCGCGGTGAAGTGGCACGAGCTGTGGTGGTGGCGCGCGCGCCACCCGCGCCAGCCCTGGGACTGCGGCGAACTGCGGGACGCGCCCGAAGCCCTGCGCCGCTTCGTGCCGCGCCGGCCCACGCTGCTGCTGGCCGTGGGCCTGGCCCCCGATCGCCTGCGCGAGACCGCGGCCCTGCTGCAGGCGCGCAGTGCGGCCTACCCGCAGCCCGTGCGCCTGCTGTGCCTGGTGCGCGATGCGGCCCACGCGCCGCCCGGCGCCGCCCTGATCGGGGCCGAGGCCGCGGCGCGCTGACTCAAGCGGGCGCCTCGCCGCCGCCGCTTTCGCTGTCCTCGCTGTCGCGACCGCGGCGCGAGTCCTCGATCTCGGCCTTGATCACCGCGTTCAGTGCGGTGAGCAGTTCGATCGTGCGCTGAGGGCCGTGGCGCCGGTGCAGGTCCGCGAGGTTGCGCTCGAGTTCTTCCTGCCCCTCCTCGAGCGTGGTCCTGATGCGCACCGGCGCACCGCTGGCTTCGCCCCCGTCGCCTTCGCTGTCGGGCATGAAGAACGGCCCCACCTCGGTCTCGACCACGGAACTCTGCACCGCCTGCGCGGAGCGATGGGCCCCGGTGTCGGCCCCGGTGTCGGCGTCGGTGTCGGCCTCGGCGTGGGCTTGGGGCGGCGGATCGGCCACCGGGGGCATGCGCATCACCTCGTCGGCCGGCGTGCCGCGCCAGCGCTGGTACAGGCCCGCACCGATGCCATAGCCGAACTTGAAGCCGGCCTGCAGAAACGTGCGGCCGTACCAGAAGCCGATCAGCCGCGAGCCCATGAAGGTGTTGGCCAGCGCGACCTGCTGCGCCTGTTCGGCCGTCACCGCCGGGCCCCCGTGCTGCGCGGCCACCAACTGGCGTGCATGGGCCGCATTGGTGGCCGCCAGGCCCGTCATGCTCGCGACATAAGGCATCAGGCAGGCGACGTTGCCCGCCAGGCGCGCGATCTGGTTGCGCCGCAGCGGCGGCGAGAACAGGGTGCGCATGTTGGCGCGAAAGGTCTGGTCGTCGCGCTCCAGGCGGCTGAGCTCGCCCTGCCGCTGCAGGTGCGTGATCTCCGCCTCGCGCCGCGCCACCGCGGCCTCGATCAGCTTCATGGCCTCGCACAGGGCCGTGTGTTCTTCGTCGTGAACGGGCGAGAGCGGCGCCAGTTCGTTGGCGCGCCGCGTCGCCGCCTGGTTGAGCCCGGTGTGGTGGTCGCGCAGCACCTGGATGCGATCGCGCAGCGCCGCGATCTTGCGCTCGCGGGCTTGCGTGCTGTGCACGCCGCCATCGGGCTGCACCGCGTCGGGGTAGACGAGGCTGCGCATGGCGTTCTGCTGAACCGTGGTGAACGAGCCGCCCATGCCCGCGCCCCAGGCGAGGTGGTTGAGGAAGTTGTAGAAGGAAAAGCGGTAGGCCTCGCGCAGGCCCCACTCGCGCGCGCCCTGCGCCACCTGCCGCAGCAATTCCACCGCGACCCGGCCCGCGCCCGCGTAGGCAATGGCGAACCAGGCGAAGGCCACCTCGTCGACCAGGAAGCCCATGCCCATGGCCTTGAGCGGCGTGCGCAGGTCGATCAGCTGTGCGCGCAGGTCGATCGTGTGCGCGTCGCCCAGCGCGTCGGTGTGCGCGGGCCGGCCCCAGCGCCGCCAGAGCTGGATCACCTCGGTGTTGAAGCGTTCGCAGGCGTCTTCCAGACCCGCGCGATCGCCCGCGCAGCGCGCCTGCAGCCAGTCGGCCAGCGCGTCGCTGCAGGCGCGCCAGGCGTCGGTGTCGGGCGAGCTGTAGGCCGCGCCGCGGTTCTTGCGGATCATCATGCCCACGGCTTCGCCCATGGAGCCGTGCAGCAAGGGGGCGACGAGGTCGAACAGCACGCCCGCCGCCAGCGGGTTCAGCGGGCTCACCGCGGCCGATGCCAGCGAGCCGATCGCGAACGAGCTCGCGTACACGCCCGCGCCGGTGCAGTAGTTGTAGGTCAGCTGCCACAGGCGCGGGGCGGCTTCGATGTCGGGCGGGGCCGTCGCATGGGCGCGCGTGGTGTGCAGCACGAGGGCCGAGTGCCCGTACACGGGCTCGATCTGGCGGCCCAGTTCGCGCAGCATGGGCTGGCGCGGCGAACGCGGCACATAGCCCGGCGGCGGCGGGCCGGCGCGCTGGCGCCGTGGGGGGCGGGGTGAGCCGGGTGGTGTCCGGGGCGGTGTCTCGGGGGGCGTGATGGTCAGGGCGATGGGCAACGCGATGGGCAGCGCGATGGGCAGCGAGTCGTGTGCGCTGGCCGGGCGATCGCCCGTGACCGACCGCTCGGTGGCCACGGGTTCCTCCTGCGCCAGCACACTGGCGCGGCCGGGCTGCGACGGGCTGCGCGTGCAGGAGGCCACGGACTCGCGATGGCGTGTGGGCAGCGTGGTGCTGCGCTGGATGCCGGTGCGATACATGGAGGCATCCTCAGGCGCGCAGGGCGTGGCACAGCGGATCGGGGCCGTGGGCGGCGTCGGGTGCGTCGTCGAACGCCTCGTGCGCGTCGCCCACGAGCAGGCTGTCGCGCCACTCGCCGGCCTGCGCCGCCGTGGCCTTCACGATGGCCGCGAGCGCCGCCGCCTGCGCCGCGCCGGGCCCGAAGCGCACCGTTTGCGACAGCACCACCGTGTCGCGGAACGGGTTGAGGCCGAAGCGCAGGTCGGTCTGGTCGGCGCTCATGAGCTGCACCTGCAGCAGGCGGCGGTACACGTCGAGCGCCTGGTCGGGCGCGGCCGCACCGATCTCGGCCACCACCACCGGCCAGCTCAGGCCCTCGCCGTGGTGCAGCGCCACCAGCACACCGTCGATCTCGACGGTGTGGCCCTGCGCCAGCGCGTTCACATCGTCCAGGCCCAGGGCCTGGCTGGCCTCGCGGCACAGCCGCGCCATGTCGGGTAAGGCGTTCATCGTTCGCTCCTCTGAATCGGTATGGGGAAAAAAGGCGGGCCTTGAGAGGCCCGCCCTTGAGTGATCCGGGTGCATACCCGGTTCCGGTATCTCCCCACCCCTGTGCCAGAGGTGTTCGATTGGTGATCGCTGCGCCCGCGCGGGCCTCACTTCTCCCAGTCGCGCTCGGGCTTGGCGCCACGCGCCTTCACCGCGGCCATGTACTGGGTGAGCAGCGCGCGGGCCTGCACGCCGCGCGCCTCGTTGTTCTTCACCCACTCGCCCGCGAGGTTGGGCATGTTGTCGATCCACTTGCGGCGGTCGGCCTCGGACATGGGCGTCACGGTCACGGGCGGGTTCTGCGTCTTGCCGAGTTCGACCATGCGGTTCATGGCGGTCTGGTGGCGCTGCAGCAGGTCTTCGCCGTGGCGGCGGGTGTACTCGGCGCCGGCCTCGCGCATGGCCTGCTGCACCTCGGGCGGCAGCTTGGCCCAACTGTCCTTGTTGATGGCCACACCGCCCGAGAACACCACGCCCATGTTCACCTTGGTGATGTAGGGCGCGACCTCGTAAACCTTGGCCGGCAGGATGCCGGTGGCCAACGAGACCACGCCCTCGCTCACGCCGGTCTGGATGTCCGTGTAGTAGGTGGTGAGCGCGCCGTCGACCGGCGTGGCGCCCACGCCGCGCAGCCACACGCCCAGGATGCCCGGCGCCGACAGCTTGCGGCCCTTGAGGTCGTCCACCGACTTCACCGGGTTCTTGGTCCAGATGTCGTAGGTGTCGGAGCCGGTGGCGCCGAGGAAGACGATGTTGTACTTGTCCCACTCGGCCTTGAAGGCCGGGTTCTTCTCGATCATCTCGGTCATGGCGCCGAGCACGATGCGCGGGTCGCTGGTGGTGAACGGCGTGTGCGCGCTCAGCTGCGACAGCGGCATCTTGGCGGGCTCGAGGTAGCTGAACACCCAGCCGATGTCGGTGATGCCCTGCTCCACGCTGGTGAGCGTGGCGTTGGCCTTGTAGAGCTGGCCGCCGAAGGCCTCTTTCCACTGGATCTTGTACTTGCCGCCCGCGGCCAGGCGCTTGTCCACCTCGGGCATGAACACGTCCTTGATGAAGCCGACCCACGGGATGGTGGTGGGGTGGCTGGACGCCACGGTGAGGTTGATCACCTGCTGGGCCGTGGCGGCCCCGGACAGGGCCGCGGCCGCCAGCGCAATGGCCGTGAGGCGGACGAAAGTCGAACGTTGCATGCTTGTCTCCGTTTGTGGTTGGGGATCGATCGCTCTGTCAAATCGCTCTGTCAAATCGCGCTGGCGCCGCGCTCAGTCCACCTGGGCGCCCGACTGCCGCACCAGCGCGGCCCACTTGGCCACTTCGCTGCGGCCGAAGGCGTCCATGGCCTCGGGGCCGAGCGGGCGCTGTTCCACGCCCTGCGCGGCCAGCTTGCCCGCGGTGTCGCCCTTGGTGAGCGCGGCGGCCGTGGCCTGGCGCAGCCGCGCCAGCACCGGCGCGTGCGTGGCCGCGGGCGCGTACAGCATGAACCAGGCGACCAGGTCGAAGTCGCTGCCGGTCTGCTCGGCAATCGTGGGCACGTCGCGCGCGGCGGCGCTGCGCTGCGCGCTGGACACGCCGAGCGCGCGCAGCTTGCCGGCCTGCATGTGGGGCAGCACGGCGGCCGGGTGGTAGAACATGAAGTCGGCGCGGCCGGTCATCACGTCGTTCATGGCCATGCCGCCTTCCTTGTAGGGCACGTGCAGCATCTGCCCGCCCAGGCGGTTCTTGAGCAGTTCGCCCGCGAGGTGGCCCGAGGTGCCGTTGCCGGCCGAGGCGAAGGTGGCGCCCTGCCCCTGCGCGGCCTTGGCCTTCAGGTCGGCCAGGGTCTTGAGCGGCCCGTCGCCGGCCACCACGAGGAAGGTGGGCGTGTAGCCCACCAGCGCCACGGGCGCGAAGTCCTTGAGCGGGTCGTAGCTGAGGTTCTTGAACAGCGTGGCGTTGATGGCGTGCGTGCCCACCGTGCCCATCACGAGCTGGTAGCCGTCGGCCGCGCCGCGCGCCACCTGGGCCGAGCCCACGGTGCCGCCCGCGCCCGCGCGGTTGTCCACCACGATCGATTGCCCGAGCTCGCGGCCCAGGCCTTCGCCCACGATGCGCGCAATGATGTCGGTGGTGGTGCCGGGGCCGAAGGGCACCACCACGCGCAGCGGGCGGTCGGGGTAGCTCTGGGCGGCAGCGGGCAGCGCGAAGGCGCCGGCCGCGGCGCCCAGCGTGATCAGGGCTTCTCGGCGGTTGGGCAGGGAACGGGTCATGCGGTGTCTCCGGTGTTTTTTTTGGGGGGGTCAGCGTGCGGCTTGGGGCCAGCCTTGCGCGTACAGCGCGTTGTGCTCGCCCAGCGTGGGCGGCGGCGTCACCTGCAGGTTGCGCTGGCCGTCGAAGCTGATGGGCGAGCGCACCGTGCGCGAGGGGCCCATGGTGGGGTGCTGCATGTCCACGAAGAGCTGCAGGTGCCGGGCCTGCGGGTCGTCGGGCACCTCGTCGGTGCGGTACATGGGCGCATGCGGCACGTCCTGCGCGAGCAGGCGTTCGCACCATTCGCTGCGCGGGCGTCGCTTGAAGATGTCGCGCAGCACGCCGATCAGCGCGTCCTGGTGGGTGATGCGCGCGAAGCGGTCGCAGAAGCGCTCGTCCTCGAAGATGTCGGGCTTGTCCATGGCCAGCGCCAGGCCCTGCCAGAACTTCTCGGGCGAGGACATGTGCAGCGCGATCCAGCCGCCGCAGGCGCATTCGAGCACGTAGCTCTGCGACACGCTGGGCCGGCTGTAGGGGCCCATGACCTCGCCCACCGAGAACAGGTGGGTGAAGGCGTCGAGGTTGAAGTGGGTCATGGCCTCGAACATGGACACGTCCACGCGCCGGCCTTCGCCGCTGGCGTGGCGCGCGTGCAGCGCGCCCAGGATGCCGAAGGCCGCGTAGTAGCCGGTCATGGCGTCGGCGATGGCCGGGCCCACCACGCGCGGGTTCTCGGGGTTCACGAGCAGGCGCAGGAAGCCGCTGGCGGCCTGGGCCACGGTGTCGTAGCTCGGGCGGCTGGCCGACGGGCCGTCGGGCCCGAAGCCGCTGATGGCGCAGTAGATCAGGCGCGGGTTCATCTCGCGCAGCCGCGCCTCGCCGGCGTGGATCTGCTCGGCAAAGCCCGGACGGAAGTTCTGGATGTAGACGTCCGCGCCCTCGATGAGGCGGTCGAAGGTGGCGCGGTCTTCGGGCTTGCGCGTGTCCAGCGCCACGCTGTGCTTGTTGCGGTTGTAGGTCTGGTAGTGCGGGCTGTAGAGCCCGCCCTTGAAGGCGCGGAACGGATCGCCCGTGCCGGGGAGTTCCACCTTCACCACCTCGGCGCCCATGTCGGCCAGCACCATGGCGGCCGCGGGGCCGGTGATGAAGGTGCCGTGCTCGACCACGCGCAGGCCTTTGAGTACGGGGATCATGGCCGTGTCCTCCTCAATCGATCTTCTGCACCGGCACGAAGCCCTCGGGCACCACGCCGGTGTAGCGCTCTTCGCGCGTGGCCTGGTAGGACAGCGCGAATCCGATGGGTTGTTCGAGCTCTTCGGCCATGTGGGCGATCAGGCCCGCGCAGCGCGCGAGCATGGGCACGCCCTTGAGCGCGCGCAGCGGAAAGCCCACGCCCAGCAGCACCGCGGGAATCGCGGCCGACACGTTGAGCTTGAGCGGCTTGCCGATCACCTCGGGCAGCACCGCCTCCACGGCTTCGGCGATCTGCACGAAGCGCTGGCCGCCGCCGGCGCGCTGCGATTCGCGGAACAGCGCGGCCACGCGCGGGTCGCGGTCCTTGTGCACGGGGTGGCCATAGCCCGGCACGGCCTGGCCGCGCGAACGCCAGTCGGCCACCACGGCGCGCGCCGCGGCCCGCAGGTCACCGCCGTGCTGCGGCGCGGCGCGATCGATCTCGTCGAACAGCCGGCCCGCGGTTTCGGAAGCGCCCAGGATCACCGAGCCGCAGCCCAGGATGCCCGCGGCCACCGCGCCCTGCAGCGCGTCGGGTGCCGCGGCCAGGGTCATGCGCGCGGCCTGCACGCTGGGCACCAGACCGTGCTCGGCGATGGCCACCAGCGTGGCGTTGAGCACGGCGCTCGCGGGCGCATCGGGCCGGCGGCCGGTGAGCAGCAGGAAGAAGTAGTCGCCGAAGCCGATCTGGCCGATGAGCCCGTTGCACAGGTCCTCGCCGCGCACGACGATGGCCTCGGGGTTGTGGGCGCAGATGGCCGATTGCGGCACGGTGGCCTTGCCGATCTTCAAGACGGTCTCCAGTGAAAGCGGGGAACGGGTGCGGCGCGCTCAGCGCGCGGGCACGAGGCGGAAGTCGTACGTGGCGCTGTGGTACGGGCGGTCCATGGCGCGGCCGTCGGGCGCGGTGCCCGGCGGGTGCGTGGTGAAGGGCACGATCAGGCTGTTGCGCACGCCGAACACGGCATCGGAATCGAGGTAGGGGCTGTCGGCCACGAACAGGTGCGTGGTCACGCTCTGGTGGCCGGGCGCATACACCTTCATGTGGATGTGGCCGGGCCGGTTCGGGTGGCGGCCCATGCGCCGCAGCATGCCACCCACCGGGCCGTCGTCGGGCACGGGGTAGAAGCTGGGCTTGATCGACCAGAAGCGGTAGCGGCCGTCCTCGTCGGTGTGGAAGCGCGCGCGCAGGCGCATGCCGGCGTCGTCGCCCATCTGCATGTCGTACACGCCCTCGCCGTCGCCCGACCACACGTCGAGGCAGCAATTCGCGATGGGCCGGCCCTCGGTGTCGGTGACACGGCCTTGGTAGTAGGCGGGTTCGCCGGGCATGTTCTCGCCGATGTCGGCGCCCAGCGGCAGCGCGGGCGCGCCTTCCCAGTAAAACGGGCCCTGCACCGTGGCCTCGGTGGGCTGTTCGGCGCCGCCGCCGCCCTGCTGGAAGGCGCGTGCGGCCTTGAGCTGGTTGAGCGCCACCACGAGCATGGAGATGCCCAACGTGTCCGACAGCAGGATGAACTCCTGGCGCTTGTCGTCGCACATCTTGCCGGTCTCGGTGAGGAACAGGATGGCGTTGATCCACTCTTCCTCGCTCAGCTGCACCTCGCGGATGAAGGCGTGCGCGTGCTTCACGAGCGCGGTCATGACCTGCTTGAAGCGCGGGTCCTGGCAGTCGGCCATGCGATCGATGACGGCCTGGGTGATGTCTTCGGCTTCGAGCTGGGCCATGCGTGTCTCCAATGCGTTTGTTCTGGTGCGCCTGAGGGGAAATCCGCCCGCAGTCTAGGCACCCGGCGACTGCGATGGAAGTGATGAATTTCGACGGCTATGATCGATGGCATCGATCGTCTTTCAAGGGTTTCCCCCATGGAACTGCGCCACCTTCGTTACTTCGAAACGCTGGCCGACACGCTCAATTTCACGCGCGCGGCCGAGCGGCTGCATGTGACGCAGTCGACGCTGTCGCACCAGATCCGCCAGCTCGAGGAAGAGCTGGGCCAGGTGCTGTTCGACCGCACGAACCGCAAGGTGGCGCTGACCGAGGCCGGTGAGCTGCTGCGCAGCCATTTCGTGCCCGCGCTGCAACAGATCGACCGCGGCCTGCAGGCGCTGACCCAGCCGGGCGATGCGCTCGCGGGCGAGCTGTGCATCGCGGCCACGCACAGCTTCAACACACGGCTGGTGCCGCTGTGCGTGTCGGCCTTCCTGGCCTACCACCCGAACGTGAAGGTGGCGGTCGAAGAGCTGTCGGCCGAGCAGATCGCACGGCGCCTGTCCAGCGGCCACCTCGACCTCGGCGTGTCCTACCGCCCGGCCGACCGGCCCGAGCTCTGGTTCGAGCCGCTCTACAACGAGGAACTGCGCCTGTGCGTGGCCGCTTCGCACCCGCTGGCGCGGCGGCGGCGCGTGCGCATGGTGGAGCTGCACCAGCGCCGCGTGGTGCTGCTGCCCCGGCAGTTCAGCACGCGCGGCCTGCTGGACGAATGCTTCGAGGCGGCGGGCGCGCAGCCGCTGGTGGTGGCCGAGCTCAACTCGATCGCGCCCATGATCGAGCTGATCCGCCAGACCGACCTCGCGGGCATCATTGCCGAGAGCGCGTTCACGCCCTCGCCCGACCTGCGGCTGATCCCGCTGGAAGACCCCTCGCCGATCCGCACGCCCGGCCTGTTGTGGAAGAAGGGGGTGAACCGCTCGCCCACCGTGAAGCACATGGCCTCGGTGATCCGGCGAGCGGCGTCCGGCCATGCCGGCTGAGCGTGGGGCCGCTCAGAGCACCTGGCAGGCTTCGTCGAAGCCCAGGCGCGGGTTGCGGTTGAACAGCAGCTTGTCGTCGCCGTAACCGAGGTTGATGAGGAAGTTGGTCTTGTAGCGGCCGTCGGGGAAGAACTCGGCGTCGACCTTGGCGATGTCGAAGCCGCTCATGGGGCCGCAGTCGAGGCCGAGCGCGCGCGCCGCGATGATGAAGTAGGCGCCGCCGAGCGTGCCGTTGCGCGTTGCGGTGGCGCTGGCCATGCCGGCGTTGCCTTCGAACATTTCCTTGGCGCCCTCGCGGTGCCAGACCTTGGGCATGTGCTCGTAGAACTTCGTGTCGGTGGCCACGATGACCGTGACCGGCGCGCTGCGCGTCTTGTCGAGGTTGCCGGGCAGCATGGCCGGCAGCAGGCGCTCGCGCGCGGCGGGCGTGTTGAGGAACACGTAGCGCGTGGGCTGGCAGTTCATCGACGTGGGGCCCAGCGCGGCCAGTTCATACACCTGGCGCAGCAGCGCCTCGGGCACGGGCTTGTCGATGAAGCCGTTGGCCGTGCGGGCCTTGGTGAAGATCGTGTCGAGGGCTTGGGTATCGAGCGGGGTCACAGGGCGAGGTCCTTTCAGTTCGGGGTGTAGTCCACCTGGTGGCGCGCAATGCGCAGGCCTTCGAGTTCCTGCCGCACGCGCAAATGTTCGGGGTGCGAAGCGTAATCGGTGAGCGCCTGGGCGCTGTCGAACTCGGAGTACAGCACCACGTCGCAGGCGTAGTCGACGCGGCTGAAGTCGACGCCGATCTCCAGCGTGCGCAGGCCCGGGATGCGGCCGCGCAGGCCTTCGAAGGCGGCCTTGAGGCGCTCGGTGTTGCGCAGCTTTTCCTCGGGGCTGGCCCCGAGGATGTTCCACATGACGATGTGCTTGACGAGGGCCATGGGTGCTCAGGCCTGGGGCGGGAAGCCCACCTTCTGCGGCCACAGGTTCTGGAACGCATGCACCGCCACGCTGGCGTACAGGCCGGCCTTGGTGAAGGGCTCGTCGGCCTGCCAGCGCAGCGCGGCCTCGCGGCTGTCGAAGTCGATCGCCAGCACGCTGCCGACCATGGTCACGCCGTCGTCGGCGAGCAGCGGCCCCGCAAAGGCCATGCGGTCGGCCACGGCGGCCAGGTAGGCCTTGTGCTCGGGGCGGATGCGCTGGCGCAGTTCGAGCCCGTTGGGTTTGTCCAGGAGGTGGAAGACGTAGATCATGGAAAGCGACTCACATGCGGGCGAGCCAGGTGGACAGGCCCGGGAAGATGGCGAGGATGACCAGCGACAACACCATCACGAGCACGAAGGGGAAGGCGCCGGCGAAGATGTCCTTGATGGTGATGTTGGGGTTGTTGAGCGCGCTCTTGACGGTGTAGACCGAGACCCCGAACGGCGGCGTGAGCAGACCGATCTCGACCGCCACCACGGTGAGCACGCCGAACCAGATCTTGTCCATGCCGAAGCTGGCCGCGATGGGCAGCACGATGGGCAGCATGATCAGCATGATCGAGACCGAGTCGATGATGCAGCCCAGCGCGATCACGATCAGCAGGTAGGCCACCAGGAAGCCCCAGGGGCCCAGGCCCATGTCGGTGATGCCGGTGGTGATGGCCGCGGGCATGCCGGTGAGCGCGAGCATGCGGCTGTACAGCGAGGCCGCCACGATCAGGAACAGCACCGACACCGACACATAACCGGTTTCGGTGAGCACGTTCCAGAGCTTGCGCCAGGTGAGGCGGCGGCGCGCGAGCGCGATCACGAAGGCGCCGGCCGCGCCCACGGCGCCGGCCTCGGTGGGCGTGAACAGGCCGCTGTAGAGGCCGCCCAGCACCAGCACCACGAGCAGCAGGATGGGGAAGAACTTGACCGCCGCGCTGGCCCAGGTCTCGGTGTCCTGCTCCTGCGCCGAAGCGGGCAGGCCGGCGGTGTACATGCTGGCGGGCCGGAAGTAGGCCATGCCCAGGATGAGCGCGCAGAACAGCAGCGCCAGCAGCAGGCCCGGCAGCACGCCCGCCAGGAACAGGCGGCCGATCGATTCTTCGGCGATCACGCCGTAGATGATCATCAGCAGCGAGGGCGGAATCAGCATGCCCAGGATGGACGAGCCCGCCACCACGCCGACCGAGAAGCGCGACGTGTAGCCGTGGCGCATCATCTCGGGCACCGCGACCTTGGTGAACACCGAGGCCGAGGCGATCGAGATGCCGGTGATGGCCGCGAACACCGCGTTCGCGCCCACGGTGGCCAGGCCCAGGCCGCCGCGCAGCTTGCGCAACAGCCACTGGAACACGTCGAAGGTGTCGCGCCCCACCCCGCTCACGCTCACGAACATGCCCATGAGCACGAACAGCGGCACCACGCCGAACAGGTAGTCGCGGATGGCGTCGTTGGCCGCCGCGCCCACGAAGCGCGCGGCGATCTCGGGCGAGCGCATCAGCCACACGGTGGCGAACGAGGTGACGATGAGCGCCACGCCGATGTGCATGCCCAGGACGATGAGGGCCAGCATGCCCCCGATGGCGATGAAGCCCAGCAGCAGATCACTCATGGCCTGCTCCTTGTGCGCGGCCGGCGTCGCGCCAGTCCTGCCAGGCCAGCAGCGCGTACTGCAGCGCGGCCAGGGCCGCGCCCACGAACACCACGATGCGCATGGGCCAGGTCGGGAAGGTGAACACGCCTTCGATGCCGAAGAACTCGTTGTTGGCCCAGGCGCGCTGGAACAGCGGCCAGGTGGCGTAGGCGATCACGCCGCAGGCGAAGATGCCGCCGAGCGAGAACAGCGCACGCAGGCGCATGCCGGCGCGCGGGCGCTTGGCCACGAAGGGGTCGATGAACAGGTCGGCGCGGCTCATGCGGCCGTGGCGCAGCGTGGCGGGCAGCTGCAGGAACACGATCACGATGATGGATGCGGCCACGAGTTCGGCCACGCCGTCGATGGGCTGATTGAACGCATTGCGCATGAACACGTCGGCGCACATCAGCACCATCACGAGCGCGATCACGATGGAGCCCAGGCCGTTCAGGCCATCGATGAGATGGCCGAACGGACTGGAAGGGGCCGAGGAGACCGGGGCCTCCTCGAGGTCGGTGTTGGCTTCGTAGCTCATGAACGGCCGATCACAGGTCTTTGTCCCAGTCGCGCACGGGCTTGGCGCCGCGCTTGCGCAGCTCGTCCATGTAGGTCTTGATGATCTGCGCCGCCGGGCCGCGCGAGGCGTTGGCCTTGACCCAGTCGGCCGCGATGTTGGGCATGGAACGGGCCCACTTCTCGCGCTCGCCAGGGGCCATGGGCGCGATCTTCACCGGCACCGCCTGCTTGGCGCCCTGCTCGCCGATGGCCTTGAGCGCGGCCTCGTAGCGCTGCGCCAGCGTGTCGCCGAGCACGCGCGAGTACTCCAGGCCCACGTCCTTGATGATCTTCTGCACGTCCGGGGGCAGCGCGGCCATGCTGTCCTTGTTGATGGCCATGCCACCGTTGTAGAGCGCGCCGATGTCGGCCGTGGTCACGTAGGGCGCGACCTCGTAGATCTTGTTGGGCAGGATGCCGGTGGCGATCGAGATCGTGCCCTCGCTCACACCGGTCTGGATGTCGGTGTAGTAGCTGGTGAGCGAGCCGTCGACCGGCACCGCGCCCGAGCCGCGCAGCCACACGCCCACCGCGCCCGGGGCCGAGATCTTCTTGCCCGCGAGGTCGGCGTAGGTGTTGATGGGCATCTTGGTGAACAGGTGGTAGGTGTCCACGCCGCTGGCGCCCAGGAACACCACATTGTTCTTGTCCCATTCGGCCTTGAGCGCGGGCACCTTCTCGTTCATCTCGTTGGCCACCTGCAGCAGCATGCGGATGTCGCCGGTGGCGAAGGGCGTGACGGTGGCGAACTGGGTCAGCGGCATCTTGGCCGCTTCGAGGTTGGCGAACACCCAGCCGATGTCGGCGATGCCCGAGCCCACGCTGGCCAGGGTGGCGTTCATCTTGTAGAGCTGGCCGCCGTACGACTCCTTCCACTCGATCTTGTAGCCCTTGCCCAGGGCCTCCACGCGCTTGTTCACCTCGGGCACGAACAGCGTGCTCATGAGGCCCACCCAGGGCAGCGAGGTGGGGTGGCTGGACGCGATGGTGAGCTTGAAGGTCTGTTGCGCCTGGGCGGTGCCCAGGCCGGCGCTCATGAGCGCGGCCGCCAGGGCGGTGGCCACGAAAGTCCGCTTCTTCATCGTCATGGTCTTGTCTCCGGTGGAGGGTGTTATTGAGGGGCGAGAACGAAATCGAAATCGAGGGTGATGCGGCCGTCGGGCTGTTCCACCCAGTCGGCCAGCAGCGAGCTGCGCACGCCGAAGACGGCGTCGGAATCGAGGTAGGGATCGCCGTTGCGGAACACGTGCGTGACCAGGGTCTGGTAGCCCGGGGCCTGGATGCGGAAGTGCAGGTGCGCGGGGCGCCAGGGGTGGCGCTTGGTCGCGGTGAGCATCTCGCCCACCGGGCCGTCGGTGGGAATGGGGTAAGGCTCGGCCACCACGGTCTTGAAGTGAAAGCCGCCGTCGGCGCCACTGCGCAGCACGGCGCGGCCCTGGGGCTGTTCCAGGCCTTCGCGCTGCACGTCGTACAGGCCATCGGCATCGGCCTGCCAGACATCGATCACCGCGCCGGCCACGGCCTCGCCGCGCGGTCCGCGCACGTGGCCGCTGACCTCGCAGGGCTTGCCGGGCGCGCCATTGGCCACGTCGGCGCCGTGCGGCACCTCGGGCGCGCCTTCCACGTGGAAGGGGCCGAACACCGTGGCCTCGGTGCAGCCTTCGGGCTTCTGGTTGTTGAGCGCCACCGTGAGCATGGACAGGCCCAGCGTGTCCGACAGCAGGATGAACTCCTGGCGCTGGTCGGTGCAGGTGTGGCCCACGCGGGTCAGGAAGTCGATGCCGTAGGCCCACTCGGCCTCGGTCAGTTTCACCTCGCGCGCAAAGGCGTGCAGGTGCTGCACCAGACTGGTCAGCACCTGCTTCAGGCGCGGGTCGGGCGTGGCGGCCAGGCGGGCGATGACCGCCTGGGTGATGTTGTCCTGGTTGAGGTTGCGCACCGTCTTGTCTCCGTGGGGCGTGCCGTGAGGCCACCGTGGCGGCAGAATGTAGGCGGCACGAAATGGAAAACCAATGCCGCGGAACGAAAAGACTTTTCCGCCGCGCGCAAGAAAACCAGGGACAACCCGGAGACACACTCGAAAGCGATGGACCGCTGGACCGAGATCGAACTGTTCGTGCAGGTGGCCGAAACCGGCAGCCTGTCGCGCGCCGCCGAAGCGCTGAACCTGAGCAACGCGAGCGCGAGCCGCCACCTGGCCGCGCTCGAAGAGCGCCTGGGCGCGCGCCTGGTGGAGCGCAACACGCGCCGCCTCTACCTCACCGACACCGGCCAGGAGTTCTTCCAGCGCGCGCGCAACATCCTGGGCGACCTGCGCGACGCCGAGTCCGATGTGAACGCCGCCGCGCTCAACCCCACGGGCGTGCTGCGCGTGACGGCCTCGCTGAGCTTTGCGATGCACCACATCGCGCCGCTGCTGCGCGGCTTCACCGAGCGCTACCCCAACGTGAGCGTGCACGTGGAGGCGGCCAACCGCTACCTCGACATCATCGACAACAACATCGACGTGGCGATCCGCACGCGCGAGTACGAGCCCGACAGCAACATCACCATCCGCCGGCTCGGCCAGACGCGGCGCATCCTCGCGGCCTCACCGGGTTACCTCGCCAAACACGGCTTTCCCAAGGGGCTCGACGACCTGCAGCGCCACAAGCTGCTGGTGTATCTGCACGCCAACACGCCCAACGAGCTGCGCTTCACGCACGTGGACAGCGGCCGCCAGCAGACGGTGCAGATCAAGGGCCTGCTCGAAACCAACGACGGCCAGATCGTGCGCGCCGCCGCGCTCGACGGCATGGGCATCCTGATCCAGCCGAGCTACATCGTCTACGACGACATCGTGGCCGGCCGCCTGGTGCCGGTGCTCGAAGACTGGGACCTGCCGCACCTCACCATCAACCTCGCCTACCCGAGCCGCAAGCACCTGAGCGCCAAGGTGCGCGCCTTCATCGACTTCATGGCCGAGCACTTCGCGCGCATGGACTACGAGCGCAAGTGGACCGGGCGCTTCGCGGTGTATTGAGCGCGCTGAACGGAGCGCGGTGTGCGGGCGCGCGCGGGCTCAGTCCGCGGTCACGCCCATGAGTTGATCCTTGCGCGCCTGCAGTTCGTCGCGCAGGGCCAGCAGGTCGAGCCGGCGCGCGGCGCGCGCGGCCGGAAAGATCTGGTTGCGCTCTTCCTTCACGTGGTGGTCCACGTACTCACCCAGCACTTTCACGCGCGCATCGAAGGCCTCGTCGGCCTGGTCGAGCGTCTCGAGCTGCGCGATCAGTTCCTTGACGCTGTCGTGCTCTACCTCGGCCTCGGCCAGGGGGGCGGTGTCCTTGAGCGCTTCGCGCAGCGCGGGGTAGAAGATCTCCTCCTCGATGGCCGTATGCACGGTGAGTTCCTGACAGATCTGGCGCGCCAGGTCCAGGCGCTGGCCGGCCGCGTCGCGCGCGCGCGAGCCGACGAGCGACTCGTAGGCCTTGAACAGCTTCTTGACCGCGCGGTGGTCGGCATCGAGCAGGGAACAGGCGTCGGCGTCTTTGCGAAGGTGGGTCATGGGCGGGCTCCTCGTGGAGTGGACAGAAGGCGTCCGTCGATCGGACCGCGCCCACCGGCAAGCGGGGTGCCCGCCCAGGCCTGCACTGCTAAACTGGCCAGCCCCACCGGAGCCCGCCATGCCCCATGACCTGCTCGCTGAACTGACCGCACGCGCCCAGTCGCTTGCGCCCGAAGAGCGGGCCCAACTGGCCGAAGCCTTGCTGGCCAGCCTCGATCCGCACGTGGCCGATGTGGAGGCCAGCTGGGACATCGAGCTCAAGCGCCGCATCGCCGATGTCGAGCAAGGCAGCGTGGCACTGGTGCCGATCGAAGAAGGCTTTGCCCGCGTGCGCCGCTCGCTCGGCGCATGACCCTGGCGGTCTTTCACCCCGAAGCCCTGCGCGAGCTTCAGGAGCAGGTCGCGTATTACGAGCAGCAGTCACCCGGTCTGGGTGAGCGTTTCCTGGCGCAGGTGGAGGCCGCGGCGCGCATCGCCGTGGCCATGCCGGGGGTGGGCAGCCCCTACCGCCATGGAACCCGGCGCGTGTTCCCGAAAGA
Organism: Hydrogenophaga crocea; assembly: GCF_011388215.1. NCBI lineage: Bacteria > Pseudomonadati > Pseudomonadota > Betaproteobacteria > Burkholderiales > Comamonadaceae > Hydrogenophaga > Hydrogenophaga crocea. Next base: position 1,020,283 of record NZ_CP049989.1, on the reverse strand, counting down.
CTTTCCCCACTCGGTGGTCTACCGCATGGTGGGCTACCGCCTGGTGATCCTCGCCATCGCGCCATTTCGGCGCAAGCCCGGCTACTGGCGCACCCGCCTGTGACAGGCCATCGGGGGCTTTGCCAAGTCCGTCACCCCCGCCAGCGCCACACCGCCGCCGCCGCCGAACTCAGCGCGCCGATGGCGGCGATCGACAGCCAGCCCCAGTGCGCGAGCGCCAGCGTGCCGATCAGCGCGCCGCCGGACATGCCGATGAACATGCCCGTGAACAGCAGCGCATTGAGGCGGCTGCGCGCGGCCGGGTCGAGGCCGTAGATGGTGCTCTGGTGCGCGATCAGCGCGGCCTGCACGCCAAAGTCGAAGCCGATCGCCGCCACCACCAGCAGCGCGAGCTGCCCGGCCACCGGCAGCAGCGCCATGCCGGCCATGGCCGCATAGGCCAGGGCTGCGATGGCAGCGCCCAGGATGGCCACCCGCCGCGGACCGCGGCGGTCCGAGAGCCGGCCCGCGATGGGGGCGGCCAGCGCGCCCGCGGCCCCCGCGAGGCCGAAGGCGCCGGCCACGCCGCTGCCCAGACCGAACTGGTGGTGCAGCATCACCGCCAGCGTCGACCAGAAGGCGCTGAATCCCAACGCCAGCAGGCCTTGCGCGACGGTCGCCCGGCGCAGCACGGGGTGGGCGCGCCACAGGCCCACCATCGAGCCGAGCAGCGCGCGGTAGCCCAGCCGCGTGGTGGGCGCGAAGGCCGGCACCCGGGCACGCACCGCGAGCGCCAGCAGCAGCAAGGCCGCGGCCGACACGAAGAACAGCGTGCGCCAGCCCGCGGCCGCCGACACCGCGCCAGCCACCACGCGCGAGAGCAGGATGCCCAGCAGCAGCCCCGTCATCACCGTGCCCACGGCCTTGCCGCGGTGCTCGGGCGGCGCGAGCGAGACGGCCGCGGGCACGAAGTCCTGCGCGAGCGTGGCCGTGAGGCCCACGCACAGGCTGGCCGCGAGCAGCCAGCCGATGCCGGGCGCCAGCGCGCTCGCGAGCAGGCTCAGGGCCAGCAGCACGGCCTTCACCAGCATCACCTGCCGGCGGTCGTGGCGGTCGCCGAGCGGCGCGAGCAGCAGGATGCCCAGCGCGTAGCCGAGCTGCGTCAGCATGGGCACGGCGCCGATCGCGCCCTCGCCCGCGTGCAGGCCGCTGGCCATGGCGGGCAGCATGGGCTGGCTGTAGTAGAGCGAGGCCACGCTGACGCCGGCGCCGGTGGCCAGCAACAGGGTGAGCGCGAGCGAGGGCGCGGCCGCGGGCCCGGGGGACGCTTCGATGGCATGCGTGACAGGAATGGAAGACATGGGATGAGAAAGCAGTTTTGAACGATGGGCGCGATTGTTCCCCTGGGCGCCAGGCGCGGATAGACTGCGGCACGAACAATCGTCATACGCTCGACGCATGAAAGAAAGCCCTCTCGCCGGCGACCGGCTCGAACTGCTGCAAACCTTCGTGCGCATCGTGGAAAGCGGCAGCCTGTCGGCCGCGGCGCAACGCCTGGACACCACCCAGCCCACGGTGAGCCGCCGGCTGCAGGCGCTCGAGCGCCACTTCGGTGTGCGGCTGCTGCACCGAAGCACCCATGCGGTCACGCTCACGCCCGATGGCGAGCGCTGCCTGGCCATGGCGCGCGCGCTGATCGACGAATGGGAGGCGCTGCAGGAATCGCTGCGCGGCCCGCGCAGCGCGGCCAGCGGCACGCTCAAGGTGCTGGTGCCGCACGCGCTCGGGCAAACGCAGCTCGTGGCGCCGCTGGCACGCTACCTGCGCGCCCACCCCGGCGTGCGCGTGGAATGGCTGCTCAGCGACCGCCACCCCGATTTCGTGGCCGAGGGCATCGACTGCGCGGTGCAGGTCGGCGAGATCAGCGACCCCAAGCTGGTGGCGCTGCCGCTCTACGAGCTGCCGCGCATCGTGATCGGCTCGCCCGCCCTGCTCGGTGGCCGGCCCGTACCGCGCACGCCCGAGGCGCTGCGCGCCCTGCCCTGGCTCGCGCTGCAAACCTTCTACCGCGACGACGTGGTGCTCAGCCCCGTGGGCGGCGGCGCGGCGCAGACCATCGCCATCCGCCCGCGCCTGAGCACCGACAGCCTCTACGCGCTGCGCAGCGCCGCGCTCGAAGGCCTGGGCGCGGCTGTGGTCTCGGCCTGGATGGTGAGCGAGGAACTGCGCGACGGCCGGCTGCTGCACCTGGCCCCGGGCTGGGCCGCCACGCCGCTGCCGGTGCACCTGGTGTACCCGTACGCGCGCTTCCAGCCCGCGCGCCTCAAACGTTTTCTGGAGGTCTTCAAGGCCCACGGCCCCCAGCCGGCATGACTTTTGCGCGACACTGACCGCATGCACGGCCACCTCACGCTCATCAACACGATCGCCGCCGGTCTCGGCCTCGCGCTGGTCCTGGGCTTTCTCTGCACCAAGGTGCGGCTGCCCGCGCTCGTGGGTTACCTGCTCGCGGGCGTGATCATCGGCCCACACACGCCGGGCTTCGTGGCCGATGCCGGCATCGCGGCGGAGCTCGCCGAGATCGGCGTGATGCTGCTGATGTTCGGCGTGGGCCTGCATTTCTCGCTCGACGACCTGCTCTCGGTGCGCAAGATCGCGCTGCCCGGCGCGGTGGTGCAGATGCTGGTGGCCACGCTCATGGGCATGGGCATGGCGCTGTGGTGGGGCTGGGACCTCGGCCCCGCGGTGGTGCTGGGCATATCGCTCTCGGTGGCGAGCACGGTGGTGCTGCTGCGCGCACTCGAAAGCCTGGGCATCCTGGGCTCGATGACGGGGCGCATCGCGGTGGGCTGGCTGGTGGTCGAAGACCTGGCCATGGTGCTGGTGCTGGTGCTGCTGCCCCCGCTCGCGGGCTTCCTGGGCGGCGTGGCGCCCGACAACGGTGCGGGCGCCGAATCGGTCTGGAGCACGCTGGGCCTCACGCTGCTGCGCGTGGGCGGCTTCGTGGCCGTGATGCTGCTGATCGGCCGCAAGTTCTTCCCCTGGGTGCTGTGGCAGGTCACGCACACCGGCTCGCGCGAGCTGTTCACGCTGTGCGTGGTGGCGGCGGCCGTGGGCATCGCCTTCGCCTCGGCCGAGCTGTTCGGCGTGTCCTTCGCGCTCGGCGCCTTCTTCGCGGGCATGGTGCTGCGCGAGTCCGAGTTCAGCCACCGCGCGGCGCAGGAATCGCTGCCGCTGCGCGACGCTTTCGCGGTGCTGTTCTTCGTCTCGGTAGGCATGCTGTTCGACCCCTACGTGCTGGTGAACGAGCCGGTGCACGTGCTGGGCGTGGTGGCCATCATCATCGTGGGCAAGTCGCTCGCGGCCGCGGCGCTGGTGCTGGCGCTGCGCTACCCGCTCAACACCGCGCTCACGGTGTCGGCCAGCCTGGCGCAGATCGGCGAGTTCTCGTTCATCCTCGTGGGCCTGGGGGCGCAGCTCGGCCTCATGCCCGACGAAGGCCACAGCCTGGTGCTCGCGGGCGCGCTCATCTCCATCGCGCTCAACCCGCTGCTGTTCAAGGCCATCGGGCCGCTGCGCGAGCTGCTGCGCGCGCACTCGCTGCTGGTGCGCCGGCTCGAGGCGCGCGACGACCCGCTGGCCGAGCTGCCGCGCAGCACCGAGGCCAAGTACCTCTCGCGCCAGGTGGTGCTGGTGGGTTACGGCCGCGTGGGCCGGCGCATCGCCGATGCGCTGCGCGCCGTGGGCCAGCCCTTCGTGGTGGCCGACCAGAACCGCGACATCGTGGAAGGCCTGCGAGCGCGCGGCATGGCCGCGGTCTGGGGCAATGCGGGCGAGCCCGAGGTGCTGATCCAGGCGCACATCGCGAACGCGCGCATGCTGGTGGTTGCCACGCAGGACACGCTCTCGCTGCACCAGATGATCGAGACCGCGCGCACGCTCAACCCCGAGATCCGCATCGTGGTGCGCTCGCACAACGAAGACGAGGCCGAGCGCCTGATGGCCGAGGGCGTGGACACGGTGTTCCTGGGCGAGGCCGAGCTCGCGCAGGCCATGGCCCGCCACGTGCTCGCGCCGCCGGCCAGCGGCGCCGCGGCCCCGGCGGTGCACGCCACCTGATGCCCCCGGGCCAGGCCCCGGCCGGGCGGCTTCCGTAGAATGCGGTCCTTATGCGCCGCTGGCTCATCGCGCTGTTTGCCGTTCACTTCCTCTGGGGCGTGATCGGCTTCGCCATCCCCTCCCACCCCGTCGACACGCCCGCCGTGGCCTCGCTGGCCGCGCCCGCGCACGGCGTGTCGGCCCCGAGCACCAAGGGCCTGGCCGACCTGGAGCACGCGCTCGCCGACGAGCTCCCCGACCTGCCCGACACGCTCCAGCGCCCCGCCACCCTGGCGTTCGCGCACGTGCTCACGCCGCTGCAGCCGCAGTGGCACGCCGGCGTGCTGCCGGCGCCGGTGCCCGAAGCACCGTTCCGCCCGCCGCGGCGCGCCTGAAGCGCTTCACCCCCGCCCCGCCAGCCCCGCAGCGCCCCACCGGGCGCCGCTGGCGGCCCGGCACCGGCCCGCGCGGCCGTGCCCCTTGCCCTTTCCCTTCATGGACACCTGGTTGCCGTGGCTCGAAGCCGCGATCCTGGGCATCGTCCAGGGACTCACCGAGTTCCTGCCGGTGTCCTCCAGCGCGCACCTGCGCATCCTCGGCCCGCTGCTGCCTTCGGGCACCGACCCCGGCGCGGCCTTCACCGCCATCACCCAGCTCGGCACCGAGGCCGCGGTGCTGGTGTACTTCCGCCACGACATCGCGCGCATCCTGGTGCGCTGGTGGGGCTCGATCACGCAGCCCGCGCTGCGCCGCGACCCAGATGCGCGCATGGGCTGGCTGATCCTGGTGGGCACGCTGCCCATCGCGGCGCTGGGGCTGCTGTTCAAGGACGCCATCGAGACCTCGCTGCGCCACCTCGCGATCACCGCCACGATGCTCATCGTGTTCGGCCTGCTGCTGGGCTGGGCCGACCGCCGCGCCCCGCAGACGCGCACACTGCGCGAGCTCGGCTGGGGGCACGGCCTGGTGTTCGGCTTCGCGCAGGCCATGGCGCTGATCCCCGGCGTGTCGCGCTCGGGCGGCACCATCACCGCGGGCCTGCTCATGGGCTACACGCGCGAGGCGGCGGCGCGCTATTCGTTCCTGCTGGCGTTGCCGGCGGTGGCGGCCTCGGGCCTGTACCAGCTGGCGCGCAGCGCCGGCACGACCACGCCCATCGCCGCCGGGCCCACGGCCCTGGCCACGCTGATCGCCTTCGGCGTCGGCTACGCCGTCATCGTCTGGTTCTTGAAGCTCGTGTCCACGCGCGGCTACCGGCCCTTCGTGCTGTACCGCATCGCGCTGGGCGCCCTGGTGCTGCTGTTGCTCGCCACCGGCGTGCTCGCGCCCCTCTGATTTCTCCACCACCCTCCCCCACCATGGAAATTGCCTTACTGATCGCGCTGATTCTTCTCAATGGCGTCTTCGCCATGTCCGAATTGGCGCTCGTGACCGCGCGCAAGGCGCGCCTGCAAAAGCTCATCGACGAGGGCGACGGTGCGGCCGCCGCGGCCCTCAAGCTCGGCGAAGACCCGAACCGCTTCCTCTCCACCATCCAGATCGGCATCACCTCGATCGGCGTGCTCAACGGCATCGTCGGCGAGGCCGCGCTTGCCGGGCCGCTGGCGCTGTGGCTGCAATCGCTGGGCGCGCCGGTGCAGGCGAGCCAGATCGGCGCCACCGCGCTGGTGGTGGTGGTCATCACCTACTTCTCCATCGTGGTGGGCGAGCTGGTGCCCAAGCGCCTGGGCCAGACCCACCCCGAAACCTTCGCGCGCCTGGTGGCGCGTCCGATCGACTGGCTGGCCAAGGCCACCAAGCCCTTCGTGCTGCTGCTGTCGGTGTCCACGCGCGCGCTGCTGCGCCTGCTGGGCGTGAAGGAGAACAGCGCCGCCGCCGTGACCGAGGAAGAGATCCACGCCATGCTCGCCGAGGGCACGAGCGCGGGCGTGATCGAATCGCACGAACACGCCATGGTGCGCAACGTGTTCCGCCTGGACGACCGCCAGATCGGCTCGCTCATGGTGCCGCGCAGCGACGTGGTGGTGCTCGATCTCGAAGAGTCCTTCGAGGTGAACATGGCCCGTGTGGAAAGCAGCCGCCATTCGCGCTTCCCCGTGGTCAAGGGCGACCTGGGCGAACTGCAGGGCGTGCTCAACGCGCGCCTGTGGCTCACGCAGGCCCTGCGCGGCGAGAACCGCGCGCTCGACCAGCAGCCGCTGCAGCCGCCGCTGTACGTGCCCGAGACCATCACGGGCATGGAGCTGCTCGACAACTTCCGCCTCTCGGACGTGCAGATGGCCTTCGTGATCGACGAGTACGGCGAGGTGCAGGGCATCGTCACGCTGCAGGACCTGATCGAGGCCATCACCGGCGAATTCCAGCCGCGCGACCCCGAGACCTCATGGGCCATGCAACGCGAGGACGGCTCCTGGCTGCTCGACGGCCACATCCCCGTGCCCGAGCTCAAGGACCGGCTCGCGCTCGACCGCGTGCCCGACGAAGAACGCGGCCGCTACCACACGCTCAGCGGCATGCTCATGCTGCTCACCGGCCGGCTGCCGCGCGAAGGCGACCACGCGGTGTGGGAGGGCTGGCGGCTGGAGATCGTGGACATGGACGGCCGCACCATCGACAAGGTGCTGGCGCGCCGGCTGCCGGCCGACGACGGCGCAGCCGCCGAAGACGACACCACGGGCTGAGGCGCGCGCCTCAGGCCGGCCGCGCGCCTTCCCACGCGGCCTGCAGCAGCGCGCGCAGCGGGCCGGCCTCCAGCGGGCGCGGGTTCGGGTACTGGTTCTGCATCGCGATCGAGCAGGCCCGGTCGAGGTCTTCGGCTTTCATGCCGATGTCGCGCAGCGCCACCGGCGCGCCGTTGTCGCGCGCCAGGTCGTACACCGCCTGCGGCGCCTCGTCGGCCCCGCGCCCGAGCGCGCGCGCGATGCGTGCCATGGCCCGCGGCGCGGCGGCCGCGTTGTAGGCCAGCGCGTGCGGCAGCACCACGGTGTGGGTTTCGGCGTGCGGCAGGTTGAAGCTGCCGCCCAGCGTGTGGCAGAGCTTGTGGTGCAGCGCCATGCCCACCGAGCCCAGCACGATGCCGCACAGCCAGGCGCCGTACAGCGCGTCGCCGCGCGCCTCGAGGTCGGCCGGGTTGGCGCGGATGCCGGGCAGCGCGCGGCCGATGGCGGCGATGCCCTCTTCGGCCATCAGGTCGATCACCGGGTTGCCCTCGGCCGAGTACAGGCCCTCGGCCGCGTGCGCGATGGCGTTGAGCCCGCTGGTCACGCTCAGGCCCACGGGCAGCGTGAGCGTGAGCTCGGGGTCGTAGAGCACGCTTTGCGGCAGCACCTTCAGGTCCTTGCCGGTCTTCTTGAGGCCGGCCTCGGTGATGCCGTAGATCGGCGTCATCTCGGAGCCCGCGTAGGTGGTGGGAATGGCCAGGATGGGCAGGCCCGAGTCCAGCGCGATGGCCTTGCCCAGGCCGGTGGTGGAGCCGCCGCCGATGGCCACGGCGCAGTCGGCGCCGAGCTGGCGCGCCACCTCGCGCGCCTCGCGCGCGGTCTCGATCGGCACGTGCATGACGGCGCGGTCGAAGATGCCCGCGGCGCGCTCGCCGAGCAGTTGCGCCACGCGCTCGGCGCTGGCGCGCTGCTCGGGCGTGCACAGCACCAGCGCGCGCTGCGCGCCCATGGCCGCGATGGCCTGCGGCAGTTGCGCGAGCGCGCCGGCGCCGAACACCACGCGCGACGGAAGACCCTGGTAGACGAAGGAACGCATGGTCCGATTCTCCCGCGGCTTCACACCGCCAGGCCCGAGGCCCGCTGCAGCACGCGGATGATGGCCGCGTAATCGAGTTCGGCGTCGCCCTGCGCCTGCGCCGAGGCCATGAGCTGGCGCGTGGCCGCGGTCTGCGTGAGCGGTACCTGCAGCCGCGCGCCCTCGGCGAGGATGAGGTCGATGTCCTTGTTCATCTGGCCCACGGTGAAGGTGGGCGTGTAGTCGTTCTGCGAAAGCTGCACGCTCTTGGCCTTCACGATGGGCGAGGCCACGGCGCTGGCGCCGATCACCTGCCACAGGTCCTGCCAGGCGAGGCCGCCCTTCTGGCCCAGCGTGAGCGCCTCGGCCAGCATGGCGCTGGTCTGCGCGATCATGAGGTTGACCACCAGCTTCATGAGCCGGGCCTGCTCGGCCTCGCCGAGCCAGAAGTGGTTCGGGCCCCAGCAGCGCAGCAGCGGCAGCAGCCGCTCGTGCAAGGCGCGCGGGCCCGAGGCCATCACCGTGAGCTGGGCCGCTTCAGCCATGTGGTTGTTGCCCGAGACGGTGCAGCGCAGGTGCATCACGCCGGCGCGCTCGCAGGCCTCGGCCGCGCGCGCCGAGGCCGCGGGCGAGACGGTGCTGGTGTCGATCCAGGCGGCGCCGCGGGCCGCGTGCGCGGCCACGCGCTCGGCCACGGCAAGCAGCGCGCCATCGTGCGGCAGCGACGAAACCACCACCGCGGCCTGCGCGAGACGGTCGGCCACGGTGAGGCCGGCCTCGCAGGCCAGCGCCAGGCGCTCGGCCGAGGGGTCTTCGACCGACACGGCGTGGCCTGCGGCGAGCAGGTGGCGGGCCATGGGCAGGCCCATCTTGCCGACGCCGATGACGTGGATGCTTTGGCTCATTGCGGTTTGAGGTTGGCCGCGCGCGCGATGCGGGCGGCGGCGTCCATCTCGGTGCGGATGAACTGGTTGAATTCGGCCGTGCCCATGGGATAGGGCACGGCCCCCTGGCGGCCCAGGCGCTCGACCACGGCGGGGTCGGCCAGGGCCTTGGTGGCTTCGGCGTGCAGCCGCTCGACGATGGCCGGCGGCGTCTTCGCGCTCACCACCATGCCGACCCAGAACACGAAGTCCGAGCCCGGCACGCCGGCCTCGACCGTGGTGGGCACGTTGGGCAAGGCGGCGTGGCGCGTGGCCGTGCTCACGGCCAGCGGCACCACCTTGCCGTCGCGGATCAGCGGCAGCGCCGAGGACAGCGGCGAGAAGAACCAGTCCACGCGCTCGCCCATCACGTCGGCCAGGGCCTCGGGGGTGCCGCGGTAGGGCACGTGCGTGGCTTCGATGCCGGCCTGCAGCCGGAACTTCTCGGCGTTGAGGTGGGTGGCGCTGCCCACGCCGGCCGAGGCGTAGTTGAGCTGGCCCGGTTTGGCCTTGGCCGCGGCCACCGCGTCGGCCACGCTCTTGTAGCCCTTGCCGGCGGACGTGACCATCACGTTGGGCAGCGCCGCCAGCGCGGTCACGCCCGTGAGGTCGCGCAGCGTGTCGTAGGGCAGGCTGGGGTACACGGCCGGGTTGACCGCGTGGCTGGACGAGGGGATCAGCACCAGGTGGCCGTCGGCCTCGGCGCGCGCCACCTGGGCCGAGGCGATGCTGCCGCCCGCGCCGGGGCGGTTCTCCACCACGATGGTCTGGCCCATGTTGCGCTGCATCGTCTCGGCCACCAGCCGCGCCACGATGTCGGTGCCGCTGCCCGCGGTGAAGGGCACCAGGAAGGTGATGGGCTTGTTGCCGCTCTGCGCCCAGGCCGAACCGGCCGCCAGCGCGCCGATGGCGGCGAGCAACCAGATCCTGTTCCACGTTTTCTTCATCTGCTTGTCTCCTGATGGTTGAAACAGGCCACCCGACTGCGCCACCAGCGGCGCAATCCAGTGGCACCGGGGAACCGGCTTTGCCGGGCCGCAGGTGCCGCCCCCTTGAGGGGGTCGCGCGCAGCGCGGCGGGGGTGGGTCAAGTCAAACCCATGGCCTGCGTGATTTTTTGTCCGGAGGCGCGCAGCGCGGCCAGCAGCGGCGGCAGGTCCACGCCCAGCAGGCGGCCTTCGCGCTTGCGCCATTCGCCGGCCACCATGACGCTGTCGATGTTGGCCAGCGTGGCCTGGAACACCACCGCGCTCACGGGGTCGTGCACCGGCTGCATGTTGAGGTCGTCGGCGCGGATCAGCACCAGGTCGGCCTGCTTGCCCGGGGCCAGGGTGCCGAGGCGGTCGAGCTGGCGCAGCATGCGCGCGCCCTCCACCGTGATCCAGGCCAGGGCCTCGCGCGTGGTGATGGTGGACGTGTCGGGGATGGTGCCGTGCGCCGCGCGGTGCGCCACGTTGTCCAGGCTGCGCTGGATGCCCAGCGCGATGCGGGCCTGGCTGATCATGTCGCCGCTCATCACGCTCTCCAGGTCCACGCCCAGCGAGGGCGCGCGCCCGAAGCCGCGCAGCCGCCCGGTGAGCGGGTGGCCATGGCCCTGCGACATCTCGCTCTCGGCCGCGGCCGAGAAGCTCATGCCCAGGTCGCAGAAGCGCTGGAGCTGCTCGTCGGTGAGCGCGTGGCCGTGCACGATGTTGATCTGCTCGCCCAGCAGGCCCAGGGCCTCCAGACGCTCCCAGCCGTCGGGCGTGCGCGCCGGCCCGCCGCCCTGGTGCAGCGAGGCGATCAGCCCGAGCTCCTTGGCCATGCGGAAGTCGTGCACCGCCACGTCGAGCGTGCTGTAGTGCGGGCCCAGCACCGCGGCGTGGACCTGCAGCAGCGGCCGGCCCTGGTGGGCCTTGAGCAGCCGCTCGACCTCGGCGCGCGGGTGCGGCACCTCCCAGAACGGCGTCTGGCCCGGCTTGGGATCGGGCTTGGGCGTGCCGTGGAAGAAGGCCGCGCGAATGCCCGATTGCAGCAACGCGTCCACCGCCGCGTCGTTGTGCGCGGGCGTGGGGTTGTTGTGGCACCAGTCCACCAGCGTGGTGGTGCCGCAGTTGAGCTGGTTGAGCGCGCCCACCAGCGTGGCGATGTGCAGGTCTTCGGGCGCGAACACCGTGGCCAGGCCCGCGTGCATGTTCTTGAAGTACTGCAGCAGGGTCCAGTTGGCGGCCAGGCCGCGCAGCGCGGTCTGCCAGGTGTGCATGTGGGCGTTGATGAAGCCCGGCACCAGGATGCAGCCGCTGGCGTCGACGACCTGCGCGTCGTCCACCGCCAGCCGCGGCGCGATGGCCTCGATGGTGTCGCCGGCCACCAGCAGGTCGCCCACGGGCAGGTCGCCCTGCGCGTCCATGGTGACGATGCTGGCGCCGCGGATCAGGGTGCGCTGTGCACGCGCTGCCATGACCGGCCCCGCCTCAGCTGCTCAGGCCGTCGCCGACCGGCACGTTGAGCGGCGCGATCGTCAGGCCCGCGTCGGCCGCGGTCTCCTGCAGCAGGATCGCGAAGTCCACGTCGTCGTGGCCCCGGCCCACCATGCGCGCGATGCTCTCGCGCGTGGCCGCGGCCGAGGGCATGGGCACGCCGTGCGCCTTGCCCGCGCCCAGACCCAGGTCCATGTCCTTGAGCAGCAGCTTGGGCGTGAAGGTCACCTGCTCGAACGTCAGGTTGGTCAGCACCGGCGTCTTGTAGCGCGTGTACATGCTGCCCAGCACCGAGTCGTTGATGCTCTCGAGGAACACGTGGCGCGGGATGCCGGCCTTCTCGGCCAGCACGGTGATCTCGCACAGGCTCTGGATGATCACGCCGAACATGGTGTTGTGCGCGATCTTCCAGACCCGGGCCAGCTCGCCCTCGCCCACCCACATGGCCTTGCGCGACATCGCGGCGAGGTAGGGCTCGTTGGCGTCGTACAGGGCCTTGGGGCCGGAGGCCACCAGCAGCAGCTTGCCGGCCTTGGCCACCTTGGCGTTGCCCGACACGGGCGCACACAGGTAGTTCACGCCCATGGCCTCGAGCCGCGCGCGGATCTCGGCCGAGCCTTCCTGCGAGATCGACGAGCTGTCGATCACGGTCTTGGGCCGGGTGGCCCCGGTGAGCACGCCGCCGTCGCCGAACAGCACTTCCTTCAGGTCGTCGGTGGTGGACACCATGGTGAAAACGGTGTCGCAGCCCGCGAGGTCGAGCTTGCTGTTCACCACGGTCGCGCCGTATTCGGCCAGCGGCTCGGCCTTGCTGCGGGTGCGGTTCCACACCTGCACGGTGTGCCCGGCCTGCAGCAGTTTCTTCACCATGGCTTCGCCCATGCGGCCGAGGCCGATCCATCCGAGTGTGGCGCTCACGTGCTTGTCTCCTGTTGTGGTCTGTCGAGGCGGCCGAGTGTGTGCAAGGCCCGCCCCGCGCCGCAACCCGGCGCGCGGAAATCAGTTTTTCAGAGGGGGGTGCGTGATAGCATTTCGCGCGCCGCCGGGCGCCATCAGCCGCGGACAGAACAGGTTCCGACATGAGCGCAACGCGCACCGACGCCGCCGGCCACTTCGCCCCCCCGCCCACGCCCGGCGCAGCCCGCGCCCCCCTGCTCTGGGCCGCGGCCCTCGGGGCCCTGGCGCTCTCGCTGGTGTTCACGGGCTTCACCTTCGGCATCGGCAACAACGTCTTCCACATCCCGCTCGCGCTGCGCTGGTTCGACGCGCCCGAACTCGCGAACGACGCCTTCACGCAGTCGCTGCGCCACTTCCGCTCGGGCGTGTGGATGCTCATGCAGGGGCTGACCTCGCCCGAAACGCTGGAGCGCGACATGCACATCGCCTACGCGCTGTCGCGCGCCGCGGCCATCGTGGCGCTGGCGCTGTGGCAGGCGCGCCTGCTGGGCACGCCGCGCCTGGCCGCGCTGGCGCTGCTGGCCACGGTGTGCAGCCCCTGGATATCGGGCTCGTCCCCCATCGGCGACCATGGCCTCTTCATCGGCTACTTCTCGCACTCCGAGATGACCTGGGGCCCGCTGCTGGGCGCGCTGCTGGCGATGCAGTCGCGCCGCTGGCTGCTGGCGGGGTTGTGCGCGGGCATCTGCTTCGCCATCAACGCCTTCGTGGGCCTCTGGCTGCTGGCGGTGCTGGCCGCGCTGTGGTGGCAGGCCGGCGCCGAGGCCTGGCGCCCCGCGCCCGTGGCGCGCCTGGCCGCGGGCTGGCTGCTGGCGGCCACGCCGGTGCTGCTCGCGATCGGGCAGACCCTGCACGGCGCCGTGGTGGACTTCGACTACCTCGCCTACATCCGCCTCTACTACCCCGACCACTTCCTGGCCGAAGCGATCGACCGCCGCAAGGCGGTGCAGTTCGGCCTGCTGCTGGCGGGCGGCGGGCTGGCCACCGCGGTGCTGCCCGCGCCGCGTTTCTGGCGCACCGCGCTGCTGGTCCCGCTGGCCGTCTTCGCCGTGGGCCTGGTGCTGCCCTACGCCTGGCCGCACCGGCTGGTGTTCAACCTGCACCTGCTGCGCATCGACGGCCTGATCCAGTTCTTCTCGGTGGTGCTGATGCTGGCCGCGGGCACGGCGCTGGCCGCGCAGGCGCGCGAACCGGCGCGCGCGGTGCTCGGCCTGCTGGTGCTGCTGGGCTTGCTCGACGGCGTGCGCGAGCCGGCCGAGTTGCTGCTCGCCGTGGCGGGCCTGGGCCTGGCGGTGCTGATGGGCCAGGCGCGCTGGGGCGCGCACGCGGCGCTGCATCGCGCCGCGCCCTGGGCCGTGGCCGCGCTCGCGCTCGCCATGCTGGGCTTCGACCTCTGGAGCCAGGCCGGCGGCGCGCTGCACACGCTGCGCTGGCTGGCCCTGCCCGTGTTCCTGTGGCTGTGGCGGCGCGGCGAGGCCGCGCGCACGCTGGCGCTCGCGCTGCTCGTGCTGATCACCGCCGCCACGCACCTGCATGCGGCCTACCACCGCCCGCCCAAGGTGCCGGTGACGGCCCAGACGCGCGACCTCGACGCGCTCGTGGCGGCGGTGCGGGCCGCGCCCGCGGACCGCGTGTTCCTGGTGCCGCTGGACCGCAGCTTCGAGCCCTTCTTCTCGCGCACCCGGCACCCGGTCTGGGTCGACTGGAAACAGGGCGCCGCCGCCATGTGGGCGCCGGCCTTCCACGCGCAGTGGAGTGCGCGCTACGCCGCCGTGCGCGCCCTGCCCGCCCAGGCCGCCGCCTGGGGCGATTACGCGCGCGCCCAGGGCCTGAAAGACCTCGTGCTGCCGATCGCCGCGGGCGACTGCCCCGCGGGCTTCGCGCAGCGCTGGCAGGGCGAGGTCTACCGCTGGTGCGCGGCCGCCCCCTGAACGGGCGCGCCCGGCAACTGCGTGAGCACCAGCAGCGTGACCACCGAGGTCGCGGCCATCACGCCCAGCAGCGCGGTGAAGCCCGCGTTCTTCACCACCGGCCCGATCAGCCACACCGCCACCGAACTCGCCCCCAGCGACACCGCGAGCCGCATGCCCGCCACGCGCGAGCGCATGGCGTCGTCCACGTAGCGCACGATCAGCGCGTCGGTGAACGGAATGGCGCCGAAGATGGCCGCCATGAACAGGAACTGGATGGCCAGGAACGCCCAGCCGCTGAGCGTGGTGGCCAGCACCAGCAGCAGCGCCTGGATCGCGATCACGCCCATGTAGAGCGTCTTGAGCGCGTGGCGATCGATCAGGTAGCCCACCACGAGCTGCGTGACCGAGGCCGCGGTGTACACGGCGGCCAGCAGCACGCCGATGCGCGCGGGGTCTTGCGCGATGCCCTGCAGCCGGTCGGTGAGCAGCTCGAAGTTCGCGTTGGTGGACAGGTTGAACAGCAGGCTGCCGCTGGTGGCGGCCATGGTCATCACCAGGAACAGCCGCGCCAGCGACACGCCGTGGGGCGCGTGGCCTGCGGCCTTTTTCTTCGCGGCGGGCGCGGCGGCTTCGCGCGTGCCGTGCAGCGCGAACAGCAGGCCGCACGCCAGGCACACCAGGCCCGGCACCACGAAGGCCGTGCGCCAGCCCGCGTACTGCATGAGAAAGCCCGTGGCCACGGCCGCCCCGGCCACGCCGAGGTTGCCCGCGAGGCCGTTGACGCCGATGGTCCAGCCCGGCCGCGGCGCGCCCTGCACCAGCATGGGAATGCCCACCGGGTGGTAGATGGACGCGAAGGCCCCGAGCAGCGCGAGCGCAAACGCCATCTGCAGCGGCGTCTGCGTGGCCGCCACGAGCAGCGACGCCAGGCCCATGCCGAAGAAGAACACCAGCATCATCTTGCGCCGGCCCCACTGGTCGCCCAGCTTGCCCGCGGGCAGCGAGCCCACGCCGAAGAAGAAGAACGCCGCCACGCCATAGGGCATGAGGTCTTCCCAGCGCGCGAGCCCGAAATCGGCCGCGATGCGGGTGACCGCGGTGGCGAAGATCAGCAGCATCAGGTGGTCGAGCGCGTGCCCGATGTTGAGGAGGATCTGCGTCGGTCGGTTGTGCATGGCGCGATCTTCGGGGGCCGCGCGATGGCCGGCACAATCAAGACCGCCAGATATGCGTCCAGAACCGCCAACCTCCGATCGCGCGCCGCGTGCCGCGCCCGCCAGCCCCCACCCGAACGCCCAGGCCGCCAACCGCGCGCCGCGCCCGGTGGCCGCGCTCGCGCGCTCCGATCCCGCGGGCGTGGTCATCGCCGCCCACCGCCACGACCGCGACCAGCTCATCTACGCGACCCAGGGCGTCATGACCATCCGCGCCCGGGGCGTGCTCTGGACCATCCCGCCCAGCCACGCCATGTGGATGCCCGCGCAGGTGGAGCACGAGATCCGCATGGACACGGCGGTGGAAATGCGCACGCTCTACTTCTGGACCGGCACCGTGCCCGGGCAGGACGAGGACTGCCACGTGCTCGCGGTGACGCCGCTGCTGCGCGAGCTGATCCTGCGGGCCATGTCGATCCCGCCGGCCTACGGGCTCTACAGCCCCGAGGGCCGGGTGATGGACCTGATCGTCGACGAGGTGGGCCGGCTCGAGCGCCGGCCGCTGTCGCTGAGGCTGCCCACCGACAAGCGCCTGGCGCGCCTGTGCCGGCTGCTGATCGCCGACCCGGGCAACACCCAGCCGATCGCCGAGCTCGGGCGGCGCGTGGGCCTGTCCGAACGCAGCGTGATCCGCCTGTTCCCGCAGGAAACCGGGCTCAGCCTGCACCGCTGGCGCCAGCAGCTGCGGCTGATGCGCGCCTTCGCGCTGGCCGACCAGGGGCTGAACGTGGGGCAACTGGCCGACCAGCTCGGCTACGGCAGCGCATCGGCCTTCGGCAAGATGTTCGCCAAGCAGTTCGGGTGTGCGCCGCGGGGGGTGTTGGGTACGCGGTGAGCCGGGCGCGGGCCCTCAGCGCCGCCCCGTCCTCGCCAGCAAGGCCGACACCTCGTCCGCCGCCTCGCGCAGCCGCGGCAGCAGCTGCTCCTTCATCACCGTGGCGTTGGTGCGGTTGGCCTGGCCCGAGACGTTGAGCGCGGCCACCACCTGCCCCGTGCGGCTGCGCACCGGCGCGGCGATCGAGATCAGACCCTCTTCGAGCTCCTGGTTCACCAGCGCCCAGCCCTGGCGGCGCACCTGCTGGACGCGCGCCAGCAGTTCGGCCGGATCGGTCTCGGTGTGGCGCGTGTTGGCCTGGATCGCGCTCGCCTTCAGCCGCGCCTTCACCGCCGTGTCGTCGAGCCCCGCGAGCAGCACCCGGCCCAGCGAGGTGCACCAGGCCGGCAGCCGCGTGCCCACGTTGAGGTTGAGCGCCACGATCTTGTGCGTGTGCACGCGCAGCACGTAGACGATGTCGGCGCCGTCGAGCACCGCGGCCGAACAGCTCTCGCCCACGCTGTCCGAGAGCCGCTCCATCACCGGCTCGGCCAGGTTCCAGATCGGCATGGACGTGAGGTAGGCAAAGCCCAGGTCGAGGATGCGCGGCGTGAGCCGGTAGAGCTTGCCATCGCTTTCCACATACCCCAGCGCCTGCAGCGTGAGCAGGATGCGGCGCGCCCCCGCACGCGTGAGGCCGCTGCGCGCGGCCACTTCCGACAGCGTCTGCTCGGGCGCCTCGGCGTTGAACGAGCGGATCACCTCGAGCCCGCGCGCGAACGACTGCACATAGCCGTCGCCGGGCGTGGGCGCGTCGGGGGCGCGGTGGGCGTGGGTTGCCATGGTCGGGGCGCGGCGCTTAGAATGATTCGTCAATCGAACAAGTGTTCGTCATTAGAACACATCCCCACCCGGAGACCCCCTTGATCAACAAGATCGCCACCTCGGTGGCCGAAGCCCTGCAGGGTGTGCGCGACGGCGCCACCGTGCTGATCGGCGGCTTCGGCACCGCGGGCATTCCCAACGAACTCATCGACGGCCTGATCGAACAGGGCGCGCGCGAGCTGACCGTGGTGAACAACAACGCCGGCAACGGCGACCACGGCCTGGCCGCCCTGCTCAAGACCGGCCGCGTGCGCAAGATCATCTGCAGCTTTCCGCGCCAGGCCGACAGCCACGTGTTCGACGGCCTGTACCGCAGTGGCCAGCTCGAGCTCGAACTGGTGCCGCAGGGCAACCTGGCCGAGCGGCTGCGCGCCGCGGGCGCGGGCGTGGGCGCGTTCTTCACGCCCACGGGCTACGGCACCGAACTGGCGAAGAACGCCGACGGCAGCCCCAAGGAAACCCGGATCATCAACGGCCGGCCCTATGTGCTCGAGTACCCGATCCACGGCGACGTGGCGCTGATCAAGGCCGAGCGCGGCGACCGCTGGGGCAACCTCACCTACCGCAAGGCCGCGCGCAACTTCGGCCCGGTGATGGCCACCGCGGCCAGGCGCACCGTGGCCAGCGTGTTCGAGATCGCCGAGCTCGGCGCGCTCGACCCCGAGACCGTCGTCACCCCCGGCATCCACGTGAGCGCCGTCGTGCAGATCCCGCGCGTGGCCACGGCCGCGGGTGGTTTCAAGGAAGCCGCATGAGCAGCTACACCCGCCGCACCAAAGACGAGCTCGCGAAGCGCGTCGCACAAGACATCCACGACGGCGCCTATGTGAACCTGGGCATCGGCCAGCCCACGCTGGTGGCCAACCACATCCCCGCCGGGCGCGAGGTGATCCTGCACAGCGAGAACGGCATCCTCGGCATGGGTCCTGCGCCCGCCGCGGGCCACGAAGACTACGACCTCATCAACGCGGGCAAGCAGCCCGTCACGCTGCTCGCCGGCGGCGCGTTTTTCCACCACGCCGACAGCTTCGGCATGATGCGCGGCGGCCACCTGGACATCTGCGTGCTCGGCGCCTTCCAGGTTTCGGCCACGGGCGACCTGGCCAACTGGAGCACCGGCGAGCCCGGCAGCATCCCCGCGGTGGGCGGCGCCATGGACCTGGCCATCGGCGCCAAGCAGACCTGGGTGATGATGGACCTGCTCACCAAGCAGGGCGCGAGCAAGGTGGTGGCGCAATGCAGCTACCCGCTCACGGGCATCGCCTGCGTCAAGCGCATCTACAGCGACCTCGCCACGCTCGAGTGCACGCCCCAGGGCCTGCGCCTGATCGACGCGGTCGAGGGCCTCACGCTCGACGAGCTGCAGCGCCTGGTGGGCCTGCCGATCGCAGCCCCTGCCGCCCCCGCGGCCTGAACCGTTTTTTCCCCGGAGCCTTCATGACCCAACGCCAAGCCTTCATCTGCGACGCCATCCGCACCCCCTTCGGCCGTTACGGCGGCGCGCTCTCCAGCGTGCGCACCGACGACCTCGCCGCGATCCCCATCAAGGCGCTGATGGAGCGCAACCCCAGCGTGGACTGGGCCAGCGTCACCGATGTGCTCTACGGCTGCGCCAACCAGGCCGGCGAGGACAACCGCAACGTGGCGCGCATGGCCGCGCTGCTCGCGGGCCTGCCGATCGAGGTGGCCGGCGCCACCATTAACCGCCTCTGTGGCTCGGGCCTGGACGCCGTGGGCAGCGCGGCGCGCGCCATCAAGGCCGGTGAAGCGGGCCTGATGATCGCGGGCGGCGTGGAGAGCATGAGCCGCGCCCCCTTCGTGATGCCCAAGGCCGAGAGCGCCTTCAGCCGCGCCAACGCGGTCTACGACACCACCATCGGCTGGCGCTTCGTGAACAAGCTCATGAAGGCGCGGTACGGTGTCGATTCCATGCCCGAGACGGCCGAGAACGTGGCCGTCGATTTCAAGATCGAGCGCGAGGCCCAGGACCGCATGGCCCTGGCCAGCCAGCTCAAGGCCGTGGCCGCGCAAAAGGCCGGCCACCTCGCGCGCGAGATCGTGCCGGTGAGCATCCCGCAGAAAAAGGGCGACCCGGTGATCGTCGATAAGGACGAGCACCCGCGCGAGACCAGCCTGGAAGCGCTGGCCAAGCTCAAGGGCGTGGTCAAGCCCGAGGGCTCGGTGACCGCGGGCAACGCCAGCGGCGTGAACGACGGCTCGTGCGCGCTGCTGCTGGCCGACGAGGCCAGCGCCGCGAAGAACGGCCTGAGCCCCAAGGCGCGTGTGGTGGGCATGGCCACGGCCGGCGTGGCGCCGCGCATCATGGGCATCGGCCCCGCGCCCGCCACCGAGAAGGTGCTGGCCCTCACCGGCCTCACGCTCGCGCAGCTCGACGTGATCGAACTCAACGAGGCCTTTGCCGCGCAGGGCATCGCGGTGCTGCGCCAGCTCGGCCTGAAAGACGACGACGAGCGCGTGAACGCCTGGGGCGGCGCGATCGCGCTGGGCCACCCGCTGGGCGCCAGCGGCGCGCGCCTGGTCACCACCGCGGTGAACCGCCTGCACACCACCGGCGGCCGCTACGCGCTGTGCACCATGTGCATCGGCGTGGGCCAGGGCATCGCGCTGATCGTCGAGCGGGTCTGATCCGCCCGCCGTTGGGCCCTTCTTTCAGCCTTTCACCCAGTCGTCGAACTGCGCGGCGCTGAGCGCGCCGCGCTCGACCGCCAGCTCGCGCAGCGGCCGGCCCGTGGCCTGCGCTTCGCGGTAGAGCACGGCCGCCGCTTCGTGGCCGATGTGGCGCGCCAGCCGCGTGGCCTGCAGCATGGCCGGCGAGAGCGCCGCCGCGATGCGCTCGCGCTCGGGTTCCAGGCCGCGCAGGCAGTGGCGCTCGAAGCTGCGCATGCCGTCGGCCAGCAGCCGGATGCTCTGCAGCAGGTTGAGCGCGAGCACCGGCTTGGCCGCGTGCATCTGGAACTGCGCGAGCGTGGCCGCGAAGCCGATGGTCACGTCGTTGCCCATCACCTGGGCCGTCACCATCAGCAGCGATTCGCTCTGCGTGGGGTTGACCTTGCCCGGCATGATGGAACTGCCCGGCTCGTTCGCGGGCAGGCGCAACTCGCCGAGCCAGGGGCTGCCCATCCAGCGCACATCGTCGGCGATCTTGCGCAGCGCCACGGCCAGCACGCGCAGGCTGGCGTGCAGGCCCAGCAGCGCGTCGTGCGCGGCCTGGGCGGCGAAGGCGTCGTCGGCGCGGCGCAGCGCCAGGCCCGTGGCGGCGGCCAGGGCCTGCACCATGCGCTCGCCGAACTGCGGATGCGTATTGGCGCCGCTGCCCACCGCGGTGCCGCCGATGGCCAGGCCCTGAGCGGCCTGCGCCGCCTGTTCGATGCCCCGGCGCGCCTGCACAAGCTGCGCGGCCCAGGCGCCCATTTCCTGCGCGAGCGTGAGCGGCAGCGCGGTCTGCAGGTGGGTGCGGCCGGTCTTGAGCACATCGGTCACGCGCGCGGCCTGCGCCTGGATCGCCTCGCGCAGCGCGTCGAGCGCGGGCAACAGCGCGCGCTCCACGCCCAGCAGCGCCGCCAGGTGGATGGCCGTGGGCACCACGTCGTTGGACGACTGGCCCCGGTTCACATCGTCGTTGGGGTGCACGGTGCGCTGCGGCGTCGAGGCCAGGTGCGCGAGCACCTCGTTCATGTTCATGTGGCTCTGCGTGCCCGAGCCGCTCTGCCACACCGCGAGCGGAAAGGCGTCGTCCCAGCGGCCGGCCATCACCGCGTCGGCGGCCTCGGCGATCGCCTGGGCCACGGGCGGATCGAGCGCGCCCAGCGCCGCGTTCACCTGCGCGGCGCAGCGCTTGACCAATGCCATCGCATGCACCAGCTCGCGCGGCATGCGCTCGGTGGAGATGGCGAAGTGTTCCAGCGCGCGCTGGGTCTGCGCGCCCCAGGGCACGCCCGCCGGGATGTGAATCGCCCCCCAGGCATCGTGTTCGGTGCGCGCGGCCGCACTGGCCACAGCGGAATCGGCGTCCATGGCCCACCTCCAGGCAAAGCGACACCGTGCCCCAAGGCTTGATCAGCGTCAACCGCGCGCGCCGGTGCCCATGCTGCAATGAGGTGCATGCCCGATGCCCCGCCCCCGGTCCCGCCCCCGGTCTTTCGCGCGCGCGGCCTCACCAAGACCTACGGTGACGGCCCGACGGCCGTGCACGCGCTGCGCGGCGTCGACCTCGACATCCACCGCGGCGAGTTCGTGGTGCTGCTGGGCGCCTCGGGCAGCGGCAAGAGCACGCTGCTCAACATCCTGGGCGGGCTCGATTCGGCCAGCAGCGGCACCGCGCAGTGGACCCACGCGGGCCGCACGCGCGAGCTCACCGGCGCCAGCGACGCCGAGCTCACGGCCTACCGGCGTGAACACGTGGGCTTCGTGTTCCAGTTCTACAACCTCATTCCCAGCCTCACCGCGCGCGAGAACGTGGCCCTGGTGACCGAACTCGTGGCCGACCCCATGGCGCCCGAGGACGCGCTGGCCCTGGTCGGGTTGGCCGAGCGCATGAACCACTTCGCGGCCCAGCTCTCGGGCGGCGAGCAGCAGCGCGTGGCGATCGCGCGCGCCATCGCCAAGCGCCCCGCGGTGCTGCTGTGCGACGAGCCCACCGGCGCGCTCGACTGCGCCACCGGCGTGCGCGTGCTGCAGGCCATCGAGCGCGTCAACGCCGAGCTCGGCACCACCACCGTGGTCATCACGCACAACGCGCCAATCGCGCAGATGGCGCACCGCGTGCTGCGCCTGGCCGACGGCCGCATCGTCGAAGACCGGCCCAACCCGGCGCGCGTGCCGGCCGCGGCGCTGCAGTGGTGAGCGCGTGGCCATGCGGGCGCTCAACCTCAAGCTCTGGCGCGACCTGTGGAACCTGCGCTCGCAGGTGCTGACCATCGCGCTGGTGGTGGCCATCGGGGTGGGAGGGTTCGTGGGCCTGTTCTCGGTGCATGCCTCGCTGCTGCAGGCGCGCGACGACTTCTACCGCAGCCACCGCCTGGCCGACGTGTCCGTGAGCCTCAAGCGCGCGCCCACCGCGCTGGCCGCGCGCGTGGCCGCCATCGATGGCGTGGCCGAGGTGCAGACCGGCCTGGCC
Source organism: Hydrogenophaga crocea (assembly GCF_011388215.1). Lineage (NCBI taxonomy): Bacteria > Pseudomonadati > Pseudomonadota > Betaproteobacteria > Burkholderiales > Comamonadaceae > Hydrogenophaga > Hydrogenophaga crocea. Next base: position 998,170 of record NZ_CP049989.1, on the reverse strand, counting down.
TTCGACGCGCAGATCGACCTCGGCGACCCGGGCGCGCCCGTGACCGGCCGCTTCGTGGCGCTCGACCTGGTGCGCGCGCCGCTGGGCACCCAGGCCCTCAATGCCACGCGGCTGCGCGAGGGCCGCTGGCCCGAGGCCGGCCCGGCGCTGGAGGCCGTGGTGAGCGAGAGCTTCGCGCGCGCCCGAGGCCTGCGCCCGGGCGCGCGCGTGCACGCCGTGCTCAACGGCCGGCTGCTGGCGGTGCAGGTGGTGGGCCTGGCGATCTCGCCCGAGTACGTGTTCGCGGGCAGCGGCGGCGCGCCCGACGAGCGCAGCTTCGGCATCTGGTGGGTGGACGCGCGCCGCCTGGCCGAGCTGCTCGACCTGCGCGGCGCCTTCAACCAGGCGGTGCTGCGGCTGGAGCCGGGCGCCAGCGAACCCGCCGTGGTGGCCGCGCTCGACCGCCTGCTCGAACCCTATGGCTCGCTGGGTGCGGTGCTGCGGCGCGACCAGCTCTCGGCGCGCGTGGTCGACGATGAGCTCGACCAGTTGCGCGTGATGGGCACGGTGCTGCCAGCGATCTTCCTTGCGGTGGCCATGTTCATCCTCAACGGCGTGCTGGCACGCCAGGTCGCCACGCAGCGCGCGCAGATCGCTTCGCTCAAGGCCCTGGGCTATGGCGACGGCGCGATCGCGGCCCACTACGTCGGCATGGCGCTGCTGGTGGCCGGGCTGGGCGTGGTCGCCGGTCTGGCGCTCAGCGGGCTGATCGGGCGCGCCATGCTGGGCCTGTACGAGCCGGTGTTCCGCTTCGACGCGCTGGCCTATCGCACGTCCGCGCCGCTGGTGGGCGTGGCGGTGGCGGTCGCCGCCGCGGCCGCCGCGCTGGGCGCGTGGACCGCGATCCGCGCCGTGGTGCGGCTGCGCCCGGCCCAGGCCATGCAGCCGCCCGCGCCGCCCGCCTACCGGCGCACGCTGGCCGAGCGCCTGGCCCCGGGGGCGCGGGTGCGCGCCCGCGCGCTCATGGTGCTGCGCGATGTGGAGAACCGCCCCTGGCGCAGCGCCTTCACGGTGGCCGGCGTGGCCATGGCCATGGCCCTGCAGATCGCGGGCGCGTTCTGGCTCGACGCCATCGCCCACATCGAAGACGTGCAGTTCCGCCAGGTGCAGCCCGGCAACGTGGTGCTGCATTTCCAGCCCCACGCCGCGCCCGCGGTGGCGGCCGAGCTGCGCCGCCTGCCCGGCGTGCTGATGGCCGAGGCCTACCGCAGCGAGCCGGTGCGGGTGCTGCGCGGCGCACGCTCGCGCGAGGTCGCGCTCACCGGACTGCCGCCGCACGCGCCGCTGTTGCCGGTGGTCGACGCGCGCCGGGGCCCGGTGGCGCTGCCCGACGAGGGCATCGTGCTGTCGCAGCTGCTCGCGCGCGACATCGGTGCACAGGCGGGCGACCGCGTCACCGTGGCGTTTCGCGTGGGCAACCGCGAACAGGTGGAGCTGCCGGTGGTGGCCGTGGTGCACACGCTGATGGGCCAGCAGGCCTGGATGTCGCTGCCCGCGCTGCACCGCGCCACGCGCGACGGCGCCGGCCTGTCCGACGCCGCGCTGCTGGTCGACGACAGCGCGCTGCCCGCGTTCTGGGCCGCGATCAAGGCCACGCCGGGCGTGGCCGCGGTGTTCGACAAGCGCTCGGTGCAGCGCGCCTTCGACGAACGCACCTCCTACAACATGGGCGCGTTCAGCGCCATCCTCACGCTGTTCGCGGTGGCCATGGCCGTGGGCATCACCTACAACGCCGCGCGCATCGCGCTGTCCGAACGCGCCTGGGACCTGGCCAGCCTGCGCGTGCTGGGCATGACGCGCGGCGAGGTCTCGGTGCTGCTGCTGGGCCAGCTCGCGTTCGAGCTGCTGCTGGCGCTGCCGCTGGGCCTGCTCGCGGGCCGCGGCCTGGCCGCGCTGCTGATGCGCCTCATGTCCTCCGACAACATCGAATTCCCCGTCGTCATCGCGCCCGCCACCTACGCCTGGGCCGCGATCATCGTGCTGGCCGCGGGCGCGGCCAGCGCCCTGCTGGTGCGCCGCCGGGTCGACCGCTTCGACCTCGTGGCCGTTCTCAAGGTGCGCGAATGAACGCTTCTGCCTCTCCCACCTCCCCCACCTCCCCTGCTTTCCCGTGGCGCCGCTGGCTGCCGATCGGCGCCGCCGCGCTGGCCCTCGCCGCCCTGCTCGCCTGGGCCCTGCGGCCCGCGCCGCTGCCGGTGCAGAGCGCCACCGTGCAGCGCGGCCCCTTCGAGCAGACGATCGAAGAAGACGGCGTGCTGCGGCTGCAGCAGCGCTACACGCTGGCCTCGCCCACGGCCGGTGAACTGCAGCGCCCCGGCCTGCGCGTGGGCGACAACGTGGCCGCCGGCGAGGCGGTGCTGGTGCTGCGCCCCGTGGCCCCGGGCCTGATTGACGCGCGCACGCGCGCCGTGCTGCAGCAGCGCCTGGGCAGCGCGCAGGCCGCGCTGGCCGCGGCCGACGCCCAGGTGGCGCGCCAGCAGGTCGCGCTCACGCAGGCGCGGCTGGACCTGCAGCGCCAGCAGGCGCTGGCCGATGCGCACTTCGTCTCGCCGGCCGCGCGCGAACAGGCCGAACTCGCGCAACGCCAGGCCCAGCAGGCGGTGGCCGCGGCGCAGGCCGAGCGCCGCGTGGCCGCGTTTGCGCGCAGCGAGGCCCAGGCCGCGCTCTCGCTGGCCGATGGCGGCCGCGCCGACAGCGGTCTGTGGACGCTGCGCAGCCCGGTCGCGGGGCGCGTGATCACGCTGCACCGCGACAGCGAAGGTCCGGTGTCCGCAGGCCAGGCGCTGCTCGACATCGGCGACACCGAGCGCCTGGAGGCCGTGGTGGACCTGCTCTCGGGCGACGCAGCGCGCGTGCCCGAGGGCGCGCCCGTGACGCTGCAGATCGGCGCCGGTCTGCCCACCCTGCGCGCCCACGTGGCGCGCGTGGAGCCCGTGGCCTTCACCAAGGTCTCGGCGCTGGGCATCGAGGAGCAGCGCGTGAACCTGCGCATCGCGCTCGACGAGCCCTGGCCGGAACGCCGCGCGCTCGGTGACGGCTACCGCGTGGACGCGCGCATCGTCACGCTCGCGCTGCGCGACGCGCTGCTCGTGCCCACGGCCGCCCTGCTGCGCGAGAACGGCCGCTGGCGCGTGTTCGTGGTCGATGGCGCGTCGCGCGCGCGCCTGCGCCCGGTCACGCCAGGCGCGCGCGGCCCCGAGCACGCGGTGGTCGAAAGCGGTCTGCAGCCCGGCGAACGCGTGGTGCTGTACCCGGGCAACGGGGTGGTCGAAGGCCAGCGGGTGGTGGAGCGCTGAGGCGCGGGCCAGCAGCGCTACAGCGTGGCCCGGATCTGTTCCACCAGCGCCAGCGCCGGGGGCGTGAGGCCCCGGCCGCGCCGGGTGACGATGCAGATGTCGCGCGACACGCGTGGCGCCGACAGCGGCCGCACCGCGAGCGCGCCCGCGGGCGCGGTGCGCGCATAGGCCGCGGGCATGATGGCCGCGGCCAGGCCGGCGCGCGCCATCCACAGCGCGGTCGACAGAAAGCTCACCTCGTGCACCACGCGCAGCCGCACGCCCGCGCGCGCGGCGCTGGCATCGATCAGCGGCCGCACGCCGTAGCCGGGTCGCACGGTGATCAGCGCCTGCTCGGCCAGATCGGCCCAGCGCAGCCGGCGCCGCGCGGCCAGCGGGTGCGTGGGGTGGCACACCAGCGCGAGGTGGTCGCGCACCAGGGTCTCGGTGTCCACGTCGGCGCCGGCCTGCTCGGGCACGCCGATGCCGAAATCGGCCTGCGCGCCCACCACGCGGGCCACGAACTGGTCGGGCGCGCAATCGTCCACGGCCACATGGATGCCCGGGTGGCGCTCTCGAAAGCGCAGCAGAGCCTCGGGCAGCAGCAGCTCGGCCAACGTGGGCGTGATGGCCAGCGCCACGCGGCCGCGGCGCAGCGCCGACAACTCGCGCATGCCCGCGCCCAGGGTGTCGGCATCGCGCAGGATGCGCTCGGCCAGCACGATGGCCTCGTGCGCCGCCTGCGTGGGCTCCAGCGTGCGCGTGGTGCGCTCGAACAGGCGCGCGCCCAGGCCGTCTTCGAGCTGGCGCAGCGACAGGCTCACCGCCGACTGCGTGACCGCGAGCTGCTCGGCCGCGGCGCTCACCTTGCGCAGGTGGTACACGGCGGCGAAAGCGCGCAGCTGGCGCATGGTGGGCAGGAAGCGGGTGTCGGTATTCACGAGAAAAACTTGTCAATCGTTCGATAAGTTTCACTTTACGCATGAATGCGAAGCGGATGCAATGGGTGCTGCGATCGCCGAACAACACCAGGAGACAAGACCATGACCGCACCCACCCGGCGCCACGCGCTGCGCGCCACCCTGGCCGCCGCGGCGCTGCTCGCGCTGCACGGCACCGCCGCCGCCCAGGAACCGGCCTGGCCGACCAAGCCGATCCGCGTGATCGTCACCTTCCCGCCGGGCGGCAGTTCGGACGCCATCGTGCGCGCCATCGGCCCGCACGTGAGCGCCAAGCTCGGCCAGCCCCTGGTGATCGAGAACCGCCCCGGTGCGGGCGGCAACATCGGTCTGGCCGCCGTGGCCAAGGCCGAACCCGACGGCCACACCCTGGGCCTGGGCGCCGCGGGCGGCCTGTCGGCCAACGTGAGCCTGTACCCGCAGATGCCCTACGACCCGGTGAAGGATTTCAAGCCGGTCTCGCTGGTGGCCATGATTCCCTTCGTGCTGGTGGGCCACCCCTCGCTGGGCGCGCGCACCCAGGCCGAGCTGATCGCGCTGGCCAAGCGCGAGCCCGCCAAGGTGAGCCTGGGCCACGGCGGCAACGGCACGGCCATGCACCTCACGGCCTCGCTGTTCGAGCAGATGGCGGGCGTGAAGATCACGCAGATCGCCTACCGCGGATCGGGCCCGGCCGCGGTCGACGCGCTGGCCGGCCAGATCCCGCTCGCGGTGACCGACCTGCCCGCCGCGCTGCAGCACGTGCGCGCGGGCAAGCTGATCGCCTACTCGGTCACGAGCGCCAAACGCGTGCCCGCGCTGCCCGATGTGCCCACCGTGGCCGAGGCCGGACTGCCGGGCTACGAATCGGTGGGCTGGTTCGGCATCGTCGCGCCCGCGGCCACGCCCGACGCCATCGTGAACAAGCTCAACGCGGCCATCGTGGACGCGCTCAACGACCCGGCCATCCAGGCCAGCGTCCGCAACATCGGCGTGGAACCCGCGCCCTCCACCCCCAAGGCCTTCGGCGACTACATCCGCAGCGAAACCGTGAAGTGGGGCCAGGTGATCCGCAACGCCGGCATCAAGCTCGAATGAAACCCTCCGCCATGCACACCCCCGCTACCGATGCTTTCGACACCGACGTGCTCGTGGTGGGCGCGGGCCCCGTGGGCCTCACGCTCGCCATGGACCTCGCGGGCCGCGGCCTGCGCGTCACCGTGGCCGAGCTGCGCGCCTACATGGAGCCGCCCAGCGTCAAGTGCAACCACGTCGCGGCGCGCACCATGGAGCGCTTTCGCCAGCTCGGCGTGGCCGACAAGCTGCGCCGCGCCGGCCTGCCCGACGAGCACCCCAACGACGTGGTGTTCCGCACCACGATGACGGGCCTGGAGCTCACGCGCATCCCCATCCCGAACCGGCTCGAACGCTTCACCGACAACGGCGGCCCCGACACCTGGTGGCCCACGCCCGAGCCGCCGCACCGCATCAACCAGATCTACCTCGAACCCATCCTGCTCGAACACGCCGCGGCCCTGCCCGGCGTGACGCTGCTCAACCGCACGCGCATGGACGGTTTCGAACAGGACGCGCAGGGCGTGAACGCCACGCTGCAAGCGCTCGACGGCGGTGCGCCCCGGCGCGTGCGCGCGCGCTACCTGGTGGGCTGCGACGGCGGCTCTTCGGGCGTGCGCAAGGCGATCGGCGCGCAGTTCGAGGGCACGGCGGTGATCCAGCGCGTGCAGTCCACCCACATCCGCGCGCCCGGCCTGCTCGAGCGCCTGCCCGGCGAGCGCGCCTGGTGCTACTACGCGGTGAACCCGCGCCGCTGCGGCACGGTGTTCGCCATCGACGGCCGCGAGACCTGGCTGGTGCACAACCACCTGCATCCGCACGAGACCGAGTTCGACGCGGTCGACCGCGACCAGAGCATCCGCCACATCCTGGGCGTGGGCGCCGATTTCGAGTACGAGGTGATCTCGCGCGAAGACTGGGTGGGCCGCCGCCTGGTGGCCAACCGCTTCCGCGACCGCCGCGTGTTCATTGCCGGCGACGCCGCGCACCTGTGGGTGCCCTACGCGGGCTACGGCATGAACGCCGGCATCGCCGACGCGCTCAACCTCTCGTGGCTGCTGGCCGCGCAGGTCCAGGGCTGGGCCGACCCGGCCATGCTCGACGCCTACGAGGCCGAGCGCCAGCCCATCACCGAGCAGGTCTCGCGCTTCGCCATGGACCACGCGCAGAAGATGATCAAGGCGCGCAGCGCGGTGCCGCCCAACATCGAGGCCGACGACGCCGCGGGCGCGGCCGAGCGCGCGCGCATCGGCGACGAGGCCTACCGGCTCAACGTGCAGCAGTTCTGCTGCGCGGGCCTGAACTTCGGCTACTACTACAGCGGCTCGCCCATCATCGCGGGCGACGGTGAAGCGCCGCCGCCCTACTCCATGGGCGACTTCACGCCGTCCACCGTGCCGGGCTGCCGCGCGCCGCACTTCTGGCTGGCCGACGGCCGCTCGCTCTACGACGCCTTCGGCCCCGGCTACACCTTGCTGGTCACCCGGCCCGGCGCCGACGCCGCGGCCCTCACCGAGGCCGCGGCCGCCGCGGGCGTGCCGCTGCGGGTGCTCGACGTGTCGGCCGAAGCCGCGCGCCCGGCCGAGTACCGCCACGCGCTGCTGCTGTGCCGGCCCGACCAGCACGTGGTCTGGCGCGGCCAGGCCGTGCCCGCCGACGCGGCCGCGCTGGTGCAGCGCTTGCGCGGCGCCGCACCGGGCAGCGCGTTCACCCCGGGCAACGTGGCCGAGGCCGAACGTTCAGTTTCCTGAACACGCGGGCCGCGCGCGCGCCGGCAAGTCCTTGATCTGAAACGCCCCGGGCCGCGCCAGCGGTCCGGCACGGCGCTTGCGCTGTTCGGGCAGTACCTAGCCCGGACCGCCCATGCCCCTCACCCTTGCCGTTGCCCTTGCCCTGCTCGGTGCCCCCGTGCTGTGGGCCTTGCTGCGCTGGCGCGCCGCGCTCGCCGGCCTGGCCTGGCTGCTGCCCGCGGCGCTGTTCGTGGTCTTCGCCACGCGCTGGGCGCCGGTGCGAGACAGCGGCGCCGTGGTCGAGCTCTGGCCCTGGATCCCGAGCCTGGGCATTTCGCTCGCGCTGCGCGCCGACGGCCTGTCGCTGCTGTTCGCGCTGCTGATCACCGGCATCGGCACGTTCATCTTCCTGTACGCCGCGCGCTACCTGCACGGCCACGCCGACCTCGCGCGCTTCTTCGCGCGGCTCACGCTGTTCATGGGCGCCATGCTGGGTGCGGTGCTGGCCGACGACCTGATCGCGCTGCTGGTGTTCTGGGAGCTCACCAGCCTCGCGTCCTTCCTGCTGATCGGCTTCACGCCCGAGCAGGCGGCCTCGCGCCGCTCGGCCCAGCAGGGCCTGCTGATCACCGTGGGCGGCGGGCTCGCGCTGCTCGCGGGCGCGGTGCTGCTGGGCCAGGCCACGGGCACGCTGCGCGTGTCCGAGCTGCTGGCCATGGGCAGCCTGGCCGAACTGCCCGCCGCGCCCTGGATCATCGTGCTGGTGGCGCTGGGCGCGTTCGCCAAGTCGGCCCAGGTGCCGCTGCACGCCTGGCTGCCCAACGCCATGGTCGCGCCCACGCCGGTGTCGGCCTTCCTGCACTCGGCCACCATGGTCAAGCTCGGCGTGTACCTGCTCGCGCGGCTCAACCCGGCCTTCGGCGAACACGCCCTGTGGACCGGCCTGCTGCTCACCGCGGGCCTGGCCACCATGCTCACCGGCGCGCTGCTCTCGCTGCGCGAGACCGACCTCAAGCGCGTGCTCGCCTACTCCACCGTGGTGTCGCTGGGCACGCTGGTCACGCTGATCGCCCTGCCGCACCCGCTGGCCGCGTCCGCGCTGGTGGCCTTCCTCATCGTGCACGCGCTCTACAAGGCCTGCCTGTTCATGGTGGCCGGCATCGTCGACCACGAGGCCGGCACGCGCGACAGCACGCAGCTGCGCGGCCTGGCGCGGCGCATGCCGCTGACCGCGGGCATCGCGCTGCTCGCGGGCCTGTCCATGGCGGGCCTGCCGCCCTTCGTGGGCTTCGTGGCCAAGGAACTGGTGTACGAGGCCCAGCTCACCGCCACCGCTTCGTGGCTGCCGGTGGCCATCGCCATCGCGGCCAACGCGGTGATGGTGGCCGTGGCCGGCGTGGTCACGGTGCGCACCTTCTGGGGCCCGCTGCGGCCCACGCCGCAGACGCCGCACGACCCGCCGCTGGCGCTGTGGCTGGGCCCCGCGCTGCTGGCCGCGCTGGGCCTGGTGCTCGGCCTGGCCCCGGGCCTGGCGGGCGCGCTGGTGGCCAGCGCCGCCAGCGCGGTGGCCGGCCACGCCACCGGCGCCACGCTGTCGCTGTGGCACGGGCTCACGCCCATGCTCGCGCTGAGCGCGCTGACCTTCGCACTGGGCCTGGCGATCCTGCGCGGCTGGGACCGGCTGCACCGCGTGCTGGTGGCGCGCGAGGCGATCCGCCGCCACGGGCCCGATGCCGCCTACGACCGCGCCATGAACGGCCTTGCGCGCCTGGCCACCTGGCAGACGCAGCGCATCCAGAGCGGCAGCCTGCGCCGCTACGTGGGGGCCACGCTCGCGGTGGTGGGCCTGGCCCTGGGCGCCACGCTGTTCACGCAGGGCGCGCTGGCCTGGCCTTCGCTGGCCGGCGCGGCCTCGCTGCACGCGCTGCTGCCCGCGCTGCTGGTGCTGGCCGCGCTGGCGGTGGTGCGCGCCGAGGGCTTCGTGCGCGGCATCGTGGCCGCGGGCATGGTGGGCTTCGGGCTCGCGCTGGTGTTCCTGTTCCACGGCGCGCCCGACCTCGCCTTCACCCAGTTCTCGGTCGAGGCCGTGGCCATCGTGGTGCTATTGGCGGTGGTCGCGCGCATGCCCTTTGCCACGCCCGACCGGCGCCCGGCCGGCCAGCGCCGCCGCGACGCGCTGATCGCGATCGGCTTCGCCGCGGTGGCCACGCTGGTGCTGCTGTCGGTGCTGGCCACACCCTTCGACGCGCGCCTGTCCGACTTCTTCCACGCCGCGAGCGTGCCCGAGGCCCACGGCCGCAACCTGGTGAACGTGATCATCGTGGACTTCCGCGCGCTCGACACGCTGGGCGAGATCACGGTGCTCGCGCTCGCGGCGCTGGCCGCGGCCGCGGTGCTCGCGGGCACGCGCCGCCGCGCCGCCGACCGAGCGGAGGACACCGAATGAACTCGCCCATCCTGGCCGTGGCCGGCCGCGTGCTGCTGCCGCTGGCCCTGCTGTTCTCGCTCTACCTGCTCTGGCGCGGCCACAACGAGCCCGGCGGCGGCTTCGTGGGCGGCCTGGTGGCCGCGGCCGGCTTCACGGTGCACGCGCTGCCGCGCGGGCGCGAGGCGCTGCTGCGCGCGCTGCGCTGGCCGCCCACCGGCATTGCCGCCACGGGCCTGGTGCTCGCGCTGCTCTCGGGCCTGCCCGCGCTGCTGGGTGACAGCGCCTTCCTCACGCACCAGTGGCACTTCTGGCCCAACGGCTTCGGCCTGGGCACCACGCTGCTGTTCGACATCGGCGTGTACCTCGCGGTGCTCGGCGCGGTTTGTGCCTTCGTGGGCTTCTACCTCGGCGACGACGCCGCCCCCTGACCATGGAAACCCTCTACGCCCTGGCCTTCGGCGTGCTGCTGGCGGCCGCGCTCTACCTGCTGATGTCGCGCCACCTGCTGCGCATGGTGCTGGGCCTGCTGCTGCTGGGCAACGCGGTGAACCTGGCCATCTTCGTGGCGGGCCGCCTGGGTTCGGCCGTGCCGCCGCTGGTGCCCGAAGGCGCGAGCGGCCTGGCCGTCAGCGCCAACCCGCTGCCGCAGGCGCTGATCCTCACGGCCATCGTCATCTCGTTCTCGCTCGTGGCCTTCACCGTGGTGCTGTTCGAGCGCGCCCACCACGCGCTCGGCACCACCGACCCCGACGCCATGCGCGAGGCCGAGCCCGCCCGGGGAGAGACAGCATGACGCCGTTGTCGCCGCACCTGCTGCTCACGCTGCCCGTGGCCGTGCCGCTGGCCACGCTCGCGCTGTGCGCGCTGCTGCACAGCCGGCCGCGTGCCCAGCGCGCGGTGAGTCTGCTGGGCAGTGCGGGCCTGCTGCTCGCGAGCCTGCTGCTGCTGGGCGCCGTGTTCGACGGCGCGGTGATCGCCACCCAGTTCGGCGACTGGGCCGCGCCCTTCGGCATCAGCTTCGCGGCCGATCTGCTGAGCGCGGCCATGGTGGTCATCACCGGGCTGATGGCGGTGGCGGTGTCGGTCTACGCGCTGGCCGACGGCGCGCGCGAACGCGAGCGCGCGGGTTTTCATCCGCTCTACCACGGCCTGCTGCTGGGCGTGACGGGCGCCTTCCTCACGGGCGACCTGTTCAACCTCTACGTGTGGTTCGAGATCATGCTGATCGCCTCGTTCGGCCTGCTGGTGCAGGGCGGCACGCGCGCGCAGCTCGACGCGGGCGTGAAGTACGTGGTGCTCAACCTGCTGGTGACCACGCTGTTCCTGCTCGGCGTGGGCCTGCTCTACGGCCTCACCGGCACGCTCAACATGGCCGACCTCGCGCGCAGCCTGCCGCAGGTGCAGAACCAGGGCCTGGTGGCCACGCTGGCGGTGCTGTTCCTGCTGGCCTTCGGCGCCAAGGCCGCGGTGTTCCCGCTGTTCTTCTGGCTGCCCGCGGCGTACCACACGGCGAGCGCGCCGGTGGTGGCGATCTTCGCGGCGCTGCTCACCAAGGTCGGCGTGTACGCGCTGCTGCGCTGCTTCACCCTGGTGTTCGCGGGCGTGCACGGCCTCATCGGCCCGGTGGTGGGCGTGCTGGCCGCGCTCACCATGGTCACGGGCGTGCTGGGCGCGGCCGCGCACTACGACGTGCGGCGCATCCTGTCGTTCCACATCGTGAGCCAGATCGGCTACATGCTCGTGGGCCTGGCCGTGGCCACGCCGCTGGCCATCGCGGGCGCGGTGCTCTACGTGCTGCACCACATCGTGGTCAAGGCCAACCTGTTCCTGATCGCGGGCGTGCTGCGCGTGGCCGGTGGCTCCTACGACCTCAAGCGCATCGGCGGCCTGCACCGCAGCGCGCCCCTGCTCGCGCTGCTGTTCGTGGTGCCCGCGCTCTCGCTCGCGGGCCTGCCGCCGCTGTCGGGCTTCTGGGCCAAGTTCGTGGTGATCCGCTCGAGCCTGGAGGCCGGGCACGTGGCACTGGCGGTGACCGCGCTGGCGGTGGGCGCGCTCACGCTGTACTCGATGCTGAAGATCTGGAACGAGGCCTTCTGGAAAGCGCCCACCGCGCTCTCGCAGCAGGCCGCCGGTGCCTGGCGCGACCGCGGCCGCGAGCGCGTGCTGCTGCTCGCGCCGGTGGCGGCGCTGGCCGGCATCACGCTCACCATCGGCCTGTGGAGCGAGCCCTTCGTGGATTTCGCGCTGCGCTCGGCCGACCAGTTGCTGGGCCACGAGGCCTACACGCAGGCGGTGCTCGGGAACGCGGCGCCCGTGACCGCCCCACCTGCGCCGCCGGAGGAGCTGCTGCCATGAGACCCCTGCTTGGACGCGCGCGCGCCTGGTGCGTGCTGGCCGCCCTGTTCGCGCGCGAGCTGCTGTTCTCGGTGCGCGACGTGGTGCAGGCGGTGCTGCGGCCGCAGCGGGTGCAGCGCAGCGGCATCGTGGCCGTGCCGCTGTCGCTGCAGAGCGAGTTCGGCGTGGCCTTACTGGCCAACCTGGTCACGCTCACGCCCGGCACCACCAGCCTGCACGTGTGCCCGCGCCGGCGCGTGCTCTACGTGCACGCCCTGCACCTGGGCGAGGACACGGTGGCCCAGATCCAGCGCGGCTTCGAGCGGCGCGTGAAGGAGTGCGTGGAATGAACGACACCCTGCTGCAGGCGGTGATCGCCCTGAGCGCGCTGCTGCTGGCCGCAGCCGCGCTGGCGGCGGGCGTGCGCATCGTGCGCGGCCCGGCCGCGGCCGACCGCGTGATCGCGCTCGACATGCTGGGCCTGCTCGGCGTGGCCGCCGCGGGCCTGGCCGCGCTGGTGTCCGACGCGCCGGCCTTCGTGGACGTGGCGCTCGGCGTGGCGCTGGTGGGCTTCCTGGCCACGGTGGCTTTCGCGGGCTTCATCGCGCGCGGCCGGCTGGCCGAGGGGCCGCAGCAGGCGCCCGGAGACATGCCATGAACGCGCTGGTCGAAACCCTGGGCGCGCTGCTGCTGCTGGCCGGCGCGCTGCTGTGCCTGCTGGCCGCCGTGGGCGTGCTGCGCCTGCCCGATTTTTTCCTGCGCACGCACGCCGCCACCAAGGCCGGCGTGGCCGGCAGCGGCCTGGTGCTGCTGGGCGTGGCCGCGCTGCTGGGCGAGCCCGGCGTGTGGCTCAAGGCCGCGCTGGCGGTGCTGTTCCTGCTGCTCACCACGCCGGTGGCGGGCCACCTGATCGGCCGTGCGGGCTACGTGAGCGGCGTGCCGCTGTGGCGCGGCACGCACGAGGACGCGCTGGCCGGTGTGCTGCCGCGCGCCGGCGAGCCGGACGCCGAAGCGGATGGGGATGGCCACGCGGACGGCCCGCCGGTGCAGCGCGTGGTGCTCGCGCTCGCGCACGGCCCCTTCATCGACGCCGCGATCGCGCAGGCGGTGCTGCTGGCGCAGCGGCACGGCGCCGAGCTGCACGGTGTGGCCGTGATCGACGTGCCGCGGCTGCAGAACGTGGGCCCGGTGCCGATCGGCGCCGGCTGGCACGCGCAGCGCATGCGCGAGCACCGCATCGCCCAGGCGCGCCGCGCGGCGGCCGACGTGCTGCAGCGCTTCGAGGCCGCGGCGCGCGCCAGCGGGCTGCGCTGGAGCGCCCGCCTCGACGAAGGCGCGCCGCGCGCGCTGCTGCGCGAGCGCTGCGACGCCCACACCCAGCTCGTGCTGGCGGCGGGGGCCTGGTTCGACCAGGGCGTGCTCGGCCTGCGCGTGGACGTGGCGCAGCGCCTGGACCTCGCGCTGCCGCGGCCCTTGCGGGTGCTGGGCTGAGCCGCACGGCCACGGCGTCTACGATCGGGGCATGCCCCGACATGCCCTGATGCGCTGGCTGCAACGCCTGCCCATGACCGCCCGCCTGCCCCTGGCGCTGGTGGCGGTGGTGCTCGTGACGGCGCTGGGCACCACGCAGATCGCGCTGCAGGGCCTGCTCAACCAGGTCGAGGCGCAGATCGGGCGCACCGGGCAGGTCTACCTCGACGGCATGGCCGCGGGCCTGCTGCCGCCGGTGATGCGCGCAGACACCGAAGGCATGCGGCGCGCGCTCGACGAATCGCTGCGCATGCACCAGGGCCTGGTGGACCGCCACCTGTTCCTGCTCGACGCGCAGGGCCGCATCCTGGCCCGCGCCGACCGCGCCGGCCTGCCCGACGCGCCGCTGCCCGCCGAGGTGGTTCAGCGGCCGCGGGGCGCGCGCATCGACACCGCCGACAGCAGCTACTGGGTGTGGCGGCCGCTGGCCGACGAGCGCCTGGCGCGCGGCGGCCAGCCCGGCGCGCTGACCGTGGTGGCCAACCTCGACCTCACCGACTACGTGGCCGAGCGGCGTGCGCTGTGGTGGCGCGTGGCCGCGTTCAACCTCGCCATCGGCCTGGGCTGCGCCGGCCTGGGCCTGTGGGTGCTGCGCCGGCTGCAGCGCCCGCTGGACCTGCTCACGCGCCACCTGCAGCAGACCGGCGAGGCCGGCCCCGCGCCGGTGCCGGCCGACCAGGTGCCCGCGGGTGACGGCGAAACCGCGCGGCTGCTGCGCGCCTACAACCGCATGGCCCTGGCCGCGCGCGAGCGCGAGGCGCTGATCGCGCGCATGGCCGAGCAGGAACGCGAGGCCGTGCTCGGCCGCCTCGCGGCCACGCTCGCGCACGAGGTGCGCAACCCGCTCGCGGGCGTGGTCACCGCGGTGGACACGCTGCGCAAGTTCGGCGACCGGCCCGACACCCGCGAAGAAGCGCTCGATTTCATGGAGCGCGGCCTGCGCGTGCTCGGCGGCGTGGTCGACGCCACGCTGGCCACGCACCGCCCCGCGAGCGAGCCGCGCGCCTTCGGTCCGCAGGACCTGAGCGACCTGCAGCGCCTGCTGCAGCCGCACGCGCAGCGCGCCGGCGTGCTGCTGGAGATCGACGGCGCGCCCGCGCACGAGCTGCCGCTGGCCGGCGGCGAGGTGCGCCAGGTGCTGCTCAACCTCATGCTCAACGCCATCGAGGCCTCGGCGCCCGGCAGCCGCGTGAGCCTGCACTGCGAGCCGCTGCCCGACCGGCTGCTGCTGCGCGTGACCGACGAAGGCCCGGGCCTGCCCGCGCCAGTGGCCGACAGCCTGGAGCGCGGGCAGCCACCCGAGCAGGCCGCGGGCCTGGGCGTGGCCGTGGTGGTGCGGCTGGTGCAGCGCCTGCGCGGCCGCGTGGCCGTGGATGCACACTCGGGCCGCGGCACGCACATCCGGCTCGAACTGCCCTTCGACGACGGCCCTGCCGCCGACACCGACCTCCCATGACCCCCACCGACGCCCCCCTCCACGTGCTGCTGATCGAGGACGACGCCGTGCTCGGCGGCGCGCTCGCGCAGCGCCTGCGGCTCGAAGGTTTTCGCGTCGAGCACGCGGTGAACGCCGCGCAGGCCCTGGCCGCGCTGCGCCAGGCCCGGCCCGATTTCGTGCTCAGCGACATCCGCCTGCCCGACGGCTCGGGCGAAGACCTGTACCGGCGCGCGCTGCCCCACCTGGGCGACACGCCCATCGTGTTCGCCACCGCCTTCGCCGAGGTGGGCCAGGCGGTGCGCCTCATGCGCGCCGGCGCCGACGACTACCTGACCAAGCCCTTCGACGTCGAACGCCTGGTGCAGCGCATCCGCGAGCTGGTGCCCGCGCGGCGCGAGCCCGGTGCGGCGCCCCAGGGCTTCGGCCTGTCGCCGGCCACCGCGCGGCTCGCGGCCGATCTCGAGCGCCTGGCCGGCCGCGACGTGCCCGTGCTGCTGCGCGGCGAAACCGGCGTGGGCAAGGAGGTGGCGGCGCGCGTGCTGCACGAGCGCTCGGCGCGCGCCGCCGAGCCCTTCGTGGCCGTGAATTGCGCCGCGGTGCCGCGCGAGCTCATGGAAAGCCAGTTCTTCGGCCACGAGCGCGGCGCCTTCACGGGCGCCACGGGCGCGCACGCGGGCTGGTTCGAAGAGGCCGGCGCGGGCACGCTGTTCCTCGACGAGATCGGCGAGCTCGATCCGCGGCTGCAGGCCGCGCTGCTGCGCGTGCTTCAAGACGGCGTCTTTCGCCGGCTCGGCGGCCGCCAGGACCTGCGCTTTCGCGGCCGCCTCGTGGCCGCCACCAACGCCGACCTCGGCGCGCGCATCGCGGCGCGCGAATTCCGCGAAGACCTGTACTACCGGCTCGCGGTGGTCGAGCTCTGGGTGCCGCCGCTGCGCGAGCGGCCGGCCGAGGTGCTGGCGCTTGCGCAGGGCTTTGCGCAGCAGGCCGCGCAGCGCCAGGGCCTGGCCGCGCCCGCGCTGGCCGCCGAGGCCCAGGCCGCGCTGCTGGCCCACGACTGGCCGGGCAATGTGCGCGAGCTGCGCAACCGCGTCGAACGCGCGCTGGCGCTGGCCGAGGGCGACACCCTGGGCAGCGCCGACCTGTTCCCCGAACGCGCGCTCGACGAGCCCGCCGGCGCGCCCGCCACGCTGGCCAGCGCGCGCGAGCAGGCCGAGCTGGCGCAGATCGAGCGCGCGCTCGAACTCTCGGGCGGACGGCTGGCCGAGGCCGCGCAGCGCCTGGGCGTGTCGCGCACCACGCTCTGGAAGCGGCGCAAGAAGCTGCTCGGCGAGGGAGCGCGGCAGTCAGGTTGAGGTCAGATGAAGACATCTGAAAGCAGGTTCAAAGCACTTGCCGGGCACATGCCGGGCATTTGAAGGGGCTTGGCCCATCGCCGCTTAGACTCGGGGGATGCCCTTTTCCCTCTTCCTGTTGCTGTTGCTCCCCTTCGTGGGTTGCGGCGTGGCGGCCCTGCTGCCCACGAACGCGCGCAACCTCGAGTCCCTGTGGGCCGCGCTGGTGGCCCTCGGGGTGGCCGTTCCCCTCGCCCTGCTCTATCCCGAGATACGCGACGGCGCCGTGCTGACCGAGCGCCTGGCCTGGCTGCCCTCGCTGGGCATGGACCTGGTCGTGCGCATCGACGGCTTCGCCTGGATGTTCGCGATGCTGGTCAGCGCCATGGGCCTGCTGGTGATCGTGTACGCGCGCTACTACCTCTCGCCCGACGACCCGGCCGCGCGCTTCTATTCGCTGCTGCTGGGCTTCATGGGCGCCATGCTGGGCGTGGTGCTCTCGGGCAACCTGGTGCAGCTGGTGGTGTTCTGGGAGCTCACCAGCGTGTTCTCGTTCCTGCTGATCGGCTACTGGACGCACCGCAAGGACGCGCGGCGCGGCGCGCGCATGGCCTTCACCGTCACCGCCACCGGCGGGCTGTGCCTGCTGGCCGGCGTGCTGCTGCTGGGCCACATCGTGGGCAGCCTGGAGCTCGACGCCGTGCTCAAGGCCGGCGCGGCGGTGCGCGAGCACGCGCTGTACACGCCCGCGCTGCTGCTCATCCTGCTGGGCGCGCTGAGCAAGAGCGCGCAGTTCCCGTTCCACTTCTGGCTGCCGCACGCCATGGCCGCGCCCACGCCGGTGTCGGCCTACCTGCACTCGGCCACCATGGTGAAGGCCGGCGTGTTCCTGCTGGCGCGGCTGTGGCCGGTGCTCGCGGGCACGCCCGAGTGGTTCTGGATCGTGGGCGGCGCGGGCCTGGCCACGCTGCTGCTCGGTGCGTACGCGGCCATGTTCCAGAACGACCTCAAGGGCCTGCTCGCGTACTCCACCATCAGCCACCTGGGCCTGATCACGCTGCTGCTGGGCCTGAACAGCCCGCTGGCCGCGGTGGCCGCGGTCTTCCACATGATGAACCACGCGACCTTCAAGGCCTCGCTGTTCATGTCGGTGGGCATCATCGACCACGAGACCGGCACGCGCGACATGCGCCGCCTCGACGGCCTGTACCGCAGCATGCCCGTCACCGGCACGCTGGCCATCGTGGCCTGCGCGGCCATGGCCGGCGTGCCGCTGCTCAACGGCTTCCTGTCCAAAGAAATGTTCTTCGCCGAGACCGTGTTCGTGAGCGCGAGCCCGCTGATCGAACACGGCCTGCCGCTGCTGGCCACGCTCGCGGGCCTGTTCGCGGTGGTGTATTCGCTGCGCTTCGGGCACGACGTGTTCTTCGGCGCCCCGCCCGACTGCCCGCGCCAGCCCCACGAGCCCGTGCACTGGATGCGCGTGCCCGTGGAGCTGCTGGTGCTCGCCTGCGTGGTGGTGGGCACGCTGCCGGCCTGGTCCATCGGGCCGCTGCTGGCCACCGCGGCCACGCCCGTGGTGGGCGGCGACCTGCCCGCCTACAGCCTGGCGGTCTGGCACGGCTTCAACACGCCGCTGGTGATGAGCCTGATCGCCACCGCGGGCGGCCTGGTGGTGTACCTGCTGTTCGCGCAGCGCTTCAAAAACCGCGACAGCAGCCGCGCGCCCGGCCTGTTCGGGCTCGATGGCAAGCGCGTGTTCGAGGGCCTCATCGCCCTGCTGTCGGACGGTGCGCGCCGCGGCGTGCGCTGGCTTGGCACGCGGCGTCTGCAGCCCCAGCTCGCGGCCATGATCGTGATCGCCGGCCTCGCGGGCCTGGGCTCGGCGCTGATCGTGCCGCTGGCCTGGGGCGATCGCCCGCGCGTGCCGCTGGCGCCCGAGTTCGTGCTGCTGTGGGCGATCGGCGGCGCCTGCGCGCTGGGCGCGGCGGTTCAGGCCAAGTTCCACCGGCTGGCCGCGCTGATCATGCTCGGCGTGGTGGGTCTGGCGGTGTGCATCACCTTCGCCTGGTTCTCTGCGCCCGACCTCGCGCTCACGCAGCTCGCGGTCGAGGTGGTGACCCTGGTGCTGTTCCTGCTCGGCCTGCGCTGGATGCCCAAGCGGCTCGAGGACGAGCCCGGCACCATGGCGCGCACCTACTGGCGCCGCCGCCGCGACCTGCTGATCGCGGTGCTGATCGGCGTGGGCCTGGCCGCGCTGTCGTACGCGCTGCTCACGCGCAAGGCGCCGCTGTCGATCTCGCCCTTCTTCATCGAAAAGGCCCTGCCCGAAGGCGGCGGCACCAACATCGTCAACGTGATGCTGGTCGACTTCCGCGCCTTCGACACGCTGGGCGAGATCACGGTGCTGGGCATCGTGGGCATCACGGTGTACGCGCTGCTGCGGCGCTTCCGTCCGCCCATGGAGGTGATCGACCGGCCCGCGCAGCAGCGGGCGGTGCCGCAGAACGTGGAGAGCGACCTCGTCACGCGCGAGGACGGCGACACGCCGCAGCGCTACCTCGAAGTGCCCGCGGTGCTGGTGCGCCTGCTGCTGCCGGTGGCCGCGGTGTTCGCCTTCCACCTGTTCATGCGCGGCCACAACGAGCCCGGTGGCGGCTTCGTGGCCGGCCTGGTGGTGGCCATCGCCTTCATCGCGCAGTACATGGTGAGCGGCACGCGCTGGGTCGAAGACCGCATGCGCCTGCTGCCGCCGCGCTGGATCGCCTACGGCATGGCCATCGCGCTGGCCACCGGCCTAGGCTCGCTGGCGCTGGGCTACCCCTTCCTCACCACGCACACGGCGCACGTCACCTGGCCGCTGGTGGGCGAGGTGCACCTGCCCACGGCCGCGCTGTTCGACGTGGGCGTGTTCGCCGTGGTGGTGGGCTCGACGCTGCTGCTGCTGACGGCGATCGCCCACCAATCGCTGCGCGCGCGCCGCCAGCAGGCGGCGCAGGAGGACGACGCGCAGGCGCCCGAACCGCCGGCCCCGCCCACCCCCACCGTGAAAGGAGCCGTCTGATGGAAATCGTCGTCTCGATCGCCATCGGCATCATGGCCGGCGCGGGCGTGTGGCTGGTGCTGCGCCCCCGCACCTTCCAGGTGCTGATCGGCCTGGCGCTGTTGTCCTACGCGGTCAACCTGTTCATCTTCAGCGTCGGCAGCCTGTCGGTCGACGCCGAGCCCATCGTGCGCGCCGGCGTGCCGGCCGACCTCACCAACTACACCGACCCGCTGCCGCAGGCCCTGGTGCTCACCGCCATCGTGATCGGCTTCGCCACCACCGCGCTGTACCTGGTGGTGCTGCTGGCGCTGCGCGGCCTCTCGGGGGGTGACCACGTCGACGGCCAGGAGGAACGGTCTTGATCCCCGCCACCGCACACCTCCTCGTGGCCCCGGTGCTGCTGCCCATGGGCACGGCCGCGCTCATGCTCATGCTGGGCGAAGGCAACCGCCGCCTCAAGGCGGTGATCAACACCGCGTCCACGCTGACCGGCCTGCTGCTGGCCGTGTGGCTGCTACTGCGCGTGCAGGCCGACGGCACCGCCGCGCTCGGCGTGTACCTGCCGGGCAACTGGCCCGTGCCCTTCGGCATCGTGCTCGTGGCCGACCCGCTCGCCGTGTTCATGGCCGTGCTCGCGGGCGCCGTGGGCCTGGCCGCGCTGCTGTTCGCGCTCGCGCGCTGGCAGCACGCGGGCGTGTACTTCCACGTGCTGTTCCAGCTGCAGCTCATGGGCCTGTACGGCGCCTTCCTCACCGGTGACCTGTTCAACCTGTTCGTGTTCTTCGAGGTGCTGCTGGCCGCCAGCTACGGCCTGCTGCTGCACGGCGGCGGGCTGGCGCGGGTGCGCGCGGGCCTGCACTACATCTCGATCAACCTGCTGGCCTCGCTGCTGTTCCTGATCGGGGTGGCGGTGATCTACGGCGTCACGGGCACGCTGAACATGGCCGACATCGCGGCCAAGATCGCGCTGATCCCGCCCGGCGACCGCGGCCTGCTGCACGCGGGTGCGGCCATCCTGGCGGTCGCCTTCCTGGCCAAGGCCGCGCTGTGGCCGCTCAACTTCTGGCTGCCGCCGGCCTATGGCGCGGCCAGCGCGCCCTCGGCCGCGGTGTTCGCCATCCTCACCAAGGTGGGCGTGTACGCCATCCTGCGCCTGTGGACGCTGTGCTTCCCGGCCGACGCGGGCGGCGCGTCGGCGGGCTTCGGCGGCCCGGTGCTGGTCTGGGGCGGCCTGGCCACGCTGGCCTTCGGCGCCATCGGCATGCTGGCCTCGCAGCAGCTCGGGCGGCTCGCGGGCTACAGCGTGATCGCCTCATCGGGCACGCTGATCGCGGCCATCGGCTTCGACGCGCCCGCGCTCACCAGCGGCGCGCTGTTCTACCTCGCGAGCTCCACGCTCGCGGGCTGTGCGCTGTTCCTGCTGGTCGAGCTGATCGAGCGCGCGCGCGAGGTCGAAGAAGGCCCCGAGGACCTCGACGACGGCAACTACGCGCTGCCGGCCTTCCTCGACGCCGAGCCGCCCAAGGGCATCAACCTCGACGACAACGAAGAGGCGCTGATCGGCCGCGCCATCCCCGCGGCGCTGGCCTTCCTGGGCGTGGCCTTCACGGTCTGCGCCATGGTGATCGCGGGCCTGCCGCCGCTCTCGGGCTTCGTGAGCAAGCTCAGCATGCTGCAGGCCCTGCTCGATCTGGGCAGCGCGCCGGCCTGGTGGCTGTTCACGCTGCTGATCGGCTCGGGCCTGTTCGCGGCCATCGCGCTCATGCGCGTGGGCGTGCGCCACTTCTGGACTGCGCAGGACCGGCCCGCGCCGCGCCTGCGCGTGGTCGAGACGCTGCCGATCGCGGCGCTGCTGGCCGCCGCGCTGCTGCTGGTGGCGCAGGCCGAGGCGGTGCTGGGCTACACCCGCGCCACCGCCGAGGTGCTGCACGCGCCGCGCCTGTACATCGACGCCGTGCTGGGCACGCGCACCGTGCCCAACCCGGTCAAAGGAGCGCAGCCATGAAGCGCCTGATCCCTTCGCCCTGGCTGTCCTTCGGTCTATTCCTGGGCTGGCTCATGCTCAACCGCAGCACCAGCGCGGGCCAGCTGCTGCTGGGCCTGGTCGTGGCCATCGTGGCGCCGCTGCTGATGGCGCCGCTGCGGCCCACGCCCGGCCCGCTGAGCCGCTGGCTCACGCTGGCGCAACTGATCGCGCGCGTGGGCCGCGACGTGGTGGTGTCGGCGATCCAGGTGGCCGCGGGCGTGGTGCGCCTGCGCCGCGAGCCGCCGCGCGGCCGCTTCGTGGTGGTGCCGCTCGACCTGCGCGACACGCACGGCCTGGCCGCGCTGGCCATGATCACCGCGGTGGTGCCGGGCACGGTGTGGACCGAGCTCGCACCCGACAACGGCGCACTGCTGCTGCACGTGTTCGACCTCGACGACGAAGCCGCCTTCATCGCCCATTTCAAGGCCGACTACGAGCGGCCGCTCCAGGAGATCTTCGGATGAGCCCTTTCCTCTCGATCGCGATCGGCGCGACGCTGGTGCTCTACCTCGTCGCCATGGGCATCGGCCTGATGCGCCTCTTCAAGGGCCCGAGCGCGCAGGACCGCGTGCTCGCGGTCGACTTCATGTACGTCGTGGGCATGCTGGTCATGCTCGTGCTCGCCATCCGCTACGACAGCGAGATGTACTTCGAGGGCGCGCTGCTGATGGTGCTGTTCGGCTTCATCGGCTCGGTGGCGCTGGCCAAGTTCCTGCTGCGCGGCGAGGTGATTGAATGACGCTGCCGCCCTGGTCCGAAATCGCCGTGGGCCTGCTGCTGCTGGCCAGCGGTGTCGTGGTGCTGCTGGCCGCGCTGGGTCTGCGCCGCCTGCCCGATTTCTTCTCGCGCATGCACGCGCCGGCGCTGGCGTCCACGCTGGGCGCGTGGATCGTCACGCTCGCGTCCATCCTGCACTTCAGCACGCGCGGCCACGGGCTGTCGCTGCACGTGTGGCTGATCATCATCGTGCTGTCCATCACCGCGCCGGTGACCACCATCGTGCTCGCGCGCGCCGCGCTGTTTCGCCGCCGCCAGGCCGGCGACGCGCTGCCGCCGCCGCTGCGCGGGCCGCACTGAGCGGGCCGCGTGTACAGTCCCAGCCCTTCGCAGCCCGCCAACGCCCCCATGGACCTCCCCGCCCACCAGCTGAGCATGACCGTGCTCATGACGCCCGACATGGCCAACTTCTCGGGCAACGTGCACGGCGGCACCGTGCTCAAGCTGCTCGACCAGGTGGCGTACGCCTGCGCCAGCCGCTACGCCGGGCGCTACGTGGTCACGCTCTCGGTCGACCAGGTGATGTTCCGCCAGCCCATCCACGTGGGCGAGCTCGTGACCTTCCTGGCCTCGGTGAACCACACCGGCCGCAGCTCGATGGAGATCGGCATCAAGGTGGTGGCCGAGAACATCCGCACGCAGGTGGTGCGGCACGCCAACAGCTGCTTCTTCACCATGGTCGCGGTCGACGACGACGGCAAGCCCGTGGCCGTGCCGCCGCTGCGCCCCTTCACGCCCGACGAGCGCCGCCGCCACGACGCGGCCTTGGTGCGCAAGCAGCTGCGCCAGGACTACGCGGCGCGCACCGAGGCACTGCGCCAGGCGGGCTGAGGAAACCCCGGCCACGGCCCTGCGGGGAATGCTGGACACCGCCCGCGGGGAGCGCCCGCAGAGGGGCCGAACGCCCTCAACAAACGCTCACGGATCGCCGACAGTGACGGCAGCACCCGGCCACGCATGGCCTGGACGCCGACCCACAAGGAGGATCCGATGTTCAAGCGCACCGTTCGCCCCACCCGCCGCCTGGCCCGCCGCCTGGCACTGCCGCCCCTGCTGGCCCTGCTCGCCCTGCCCGCCTGGGCCCAGAGCAGCGCCACGTTCACCGTCACCGCCACCGTGCTGCCCGCCTGCACCGTGATCGGCGGCGGCGCACTGGCCTTCGGCATCGTCACGCCCGGCAACCAGTCCGACGGCAGCGTGAACGTGACGGCCATCTGCACCGTGGGCACGCCCTACACCCTCTCGCTGAGCGCCGGCACCGGCACCGGCGCCACCATGACCCAGCGCCGCATGACCAGCGGCGCCGACACCCTGGTCTACGGCCTGTACCGCGACGCCGGCCGCACCCAGCCCTGGGGCGACGGCACGGGCGGCTCGTCGACCGTGGCGTCCACCGGCACCGGCCTGTCGCAGAGTTTCACGGTCTACGGCCGCGTGCCCTCGAGCGCCACGGCCACGGTGGGTGTCTACCTCGACACCATCACCGTCACCGCCACCTACTGAGGCCGGCCATGCGCGCCGCCCTCATCGCTGCCCATATCGCCGCCCTCGCGGGGCTGCTGTTCGCGCAGAGCGCACAGGCCTTCCAGGTGCGCCCGGTGCGCGTCGACCTGGGCAGCCGCGCCGCCGCCACCCAGCTCATGGTGCACAACCCCACGCCGCGTCCGCTGCTGCTGCAGGCCGAGGTGTTCGACTGGTCGCAGCCTGCCGAGGCCGGCGACGAGCTGCGCCCCTCGACCGCGCTGATCGTGAACCCGCCCATCCTCGAGATCGCCCCGGGCGCCTCGCAGGTGGTGCGCGTGGGCCTGCGCGGCCCGGTGGAGGCCGGCGTGGAGCGCAGCTACCGCCTCTGGCTCACCCAGGTCGCCACGCCCGAACTGCTCGAAAGCGGCGTGCAGCTGCTCATGCGCGTGAGCCTGCCGGTCTTCGTCACGGGCGCCGGCACGCCCGGCCCGCAGCCGCACTGGAAGCTGGGCGAGAACGGCGTGGAGCTGCGCAACAGCGGCCTGCGCCACCTGCAGGTGCGCGCGCTCAAGCTCACCGCCTCCGACGGCCGCCAGGCCACGCTGGGCCCGTGTTACGCCCTGCCCGCCGGCCTGTGCCGCTGGGCGCTGCCCGCGGGCTGGACACCGGGCGCGCTGCGCTGGGAAGCCGACAGCGATGCCGGCCCGCTGGCCGGGGCGCTCGATGCGCCGTCGCCGCTCTGAGGGCCTGTGGCGCCTGCTGCTGTGGCTTGCCCTGCTGGGGCCGGCCGCGGTGCACGCGCAGCCCGCGCCGCGCCTGATCGAGGTCTGGCTCAATGGCCAGCGCGTGGACACCTACGCGCCGCTGATGGAAGAGGCCGGCGCCTGGTACGCACCGCGGGCGGTGCTGCAGCAGTGGCGGCTGCGCCCGGTCGATGCGCCGCGCTGGATCGAGGGCGCCGCCCACCACCGCCTGGACGCCTGGAACCCGCTGTTCGACGTCGCCGCGCAGCGCCTGGTGCTCGACGCGCCGATCGCCGACTTCGAACCCCAGCGGCTGCAGATGGACGGCACGCCCGCGACCCGCACGCCCATCGTGGAGCCGCTGCCCGGCGTGGCGCTCGACTACTCGAGCAACCTCGAGTCCGACCGCGGCGGCAGCCGCCACGCCACCCTGCTCGACCTGCGCGCCTTCGGCTGGAGCGCAGGTGGCCTGCTGCGCAGCAGCGGCGTGCTGCGCAGCGGCGCCGATCTGCAAAACCTGCCGCGCTGGCAGCGCCTGGACACCGCCTGGACCCACGCCGACCCGCAGGGACTGCGCCGCACCACCGTGGGCGACAGCATCACCTGCGGGGGTGAGCTCGCGCCCGCGCTGCGCTTTGCCGGCGTGCAGCACGGCACCGACTTCGCGCTGCGCCCCGACCTGATCACCCAGCCCCTGCCCGCGGTGCAAGGCAGCGCCCAGGTGCCCAGCGGCGTGGACCTGCTGGTCAACGGCCGCGCCGCGGGCACGGCCAGCGTGGGCCCGGGCCGCTACACGCTCGACGCCCTGCCCGGCGTGACCGGCGCGGGCGAGATCCGCGTGGTGCAGCGCGACGTGCTCGGCGTCGAGCAGGTGCAGACCGTGCCGTACTACGTGAGCCCGCGCCTGCTGCGCGAGGGCTTGTCCGATGGCTGCGCCGAGGCCGGCGTGCTGCGCCGCGGCTATGCCACCAGTGCCGACACCTACCGCGACGGCTTCGTCGCCGGCGCCCTGCGCCATGGCCTGAGCAACGACCTCACCCTGCTCGGGCGCGCCGAACTCGCGCGCCACGCGCGCACCGCGAGCGCCGGCCTGCACTGGGTGCCGGCGCGCCTGGGCGTGTTCAGCGCCCAGGTCGCCACCAGCGACACCGAGGGCCTGGGCCGTGGCCAGCGCACCGTGCTCGGCTTCGAACGCATCGAGCGGCGCGGCACCCTCAACCTCACGGCCGAAGCCAACGGCGCGCACTTCCGGCTGCTCGACGGCAGCGCGCTGCCGCGCCGGCGCGTCGGCCTGTTCGCGGGCACCTCGATCGGCCAGACCACCGTGTCGGGCGGCGCCATCTGGCAGCGCGACGCCTTCGACCGCCCCGCCCGCGTGCTCACCGCCGGCGTGCAGCGCCGCCTGGGCGCGCAGTGGCACATGGGCGCAAGCCTGTTCCGGCGCGAGGGCAGCACCAGCGTGGCCGTGCTGTTCACGCGCGCGCTCGACCCGCGCACCTCGGTGGCGGTGCGCGTGCAGGGTGGCGACCAGCCCGGCCTGACCGCGCAGGCGCAACGCAACGAAGCCACCACGGGCGGCCTGGGCTGGCGCCTGCAGGGCGGCAACGACGCGCTGCGCGGCCTGGCCGGCCTGAGCTGGCTCGGCGAGGCCGGCCGGGTCGAGCTGCAGGCCGCGCGCTGGCGCGACGACCCGTCCACCCATTGGCGCGCCACCGCGCAGGGCGGTGTGCTGTGGTTCGGCGGCGCGCCCGTGATCGGCCGGCCGCTGGGCGACACCGCGGCCGCGCGCGTGGAGCTCGACGGCCTGCCCGGCGTGGGCGTGCAGCTCAACCACCGCGACGTGGCCGTGACCGACGCCCGCGGCCACGCCTGGGTCTGGGGCCTGCTGCCCTGGCAGGACAACACCGTGGGCATCGCCGCCGACGTGCTGCCGCTGGACGTGGCCGTGACCGTGCCCACGCTCAACGTGCGCGCACCGGCCCAGACCGCGGTGCGCGTGCGCTTTCCGGCGCAGCGCACGCGCTCGGCGCTGCTGGTGGTGCTGCGGCCCGATGGCGCCTACGTGGCCGCCGGCTCGCGCGCCACGCGCCTGGGCGACGAAGGCTCGGCCGGCGCGCCCTTCGGCCACGGCGGCCAGGTCTGGATCGCCGACGCCGCGGCGCAGAACGTGCTGCGCATCGAAGGCCCGCAGGGCCTGTGCCACCTGAAGTTCACCCTGCCCGAGGATCTGCCCATGGCCACCCTCGGCCCGCTCACCTGCACCCCGGAGCTGCCCTCATGACCCCCGCGCTGCGCTGGCTTGCCCTGCCCCTGCTCTGGCTGGCCCTGCACACGGGCGCACAGGCCCACACCTGCAGCGTCGCGGCCACGCCGCTGGCCTTCGGCGCCTACACCTCGCCGGGCGGCGCGCGCGTGGACAGCCAGGCCGGCGTCACCGTGACCTGCACCCCCACCTACCTGCTGCTCGCCTGCAGCGTGAGCTACACGCTCACGCTCTCCAGCGGCAGCAACGGCAGCCCCGGCAACCGCCAGATGGCCGCCGGCAGCGGCCGCCTGGGCTACGGCCTCTACAGCGACAGCAACCGCCAGAGCGCCTGGGGCGACGGCGGCGCAGGCGGGCCCGGGGTGGGCGGCAACATCAGCACCAACCTGCTGGGGCTGGGCGTGGTCTGCCTGGCAGGGGCGAAGAACCACACGGTCTACGCGCGCATCCCCGCCAACCAGGTGGTGCCGGCGGGCAGCTACGGCGACACGGTGGTGCTGACCATCACCTACTGAGGCGGCGGACCGGCTGTTTTGCCGAGGGCGCGCAGACGGGTGGCCGACCCGGGGAACAGGCCGCGCGAACCGACCACCCACGGCCTGCTCGCGCCATCCCTGGCCAAGCCTCTACCCCCTTGCCCATGAACAAGCTTTCCGCAAACCAATACCCGGCCTCCATTCCCGCGGCCCACCCGGCGCCGCGACCGGCGCCAAACGCCGCGCCCGCCCGGCCGGCCCGCCCGCCGATGTCCTACCTGCCCGCGCTGCTGCGGCGGCTCCCGTGCGAAGCCACATCCCTGCAGCAGGCCTGGGCCGATCTGCGCCTGTGCCGCCGCGAATACCGGGCCATGCTCGGCGACGTGAGGCAGCTCGCCCAGCAGCGCATCGCAGGTCGGCCCCAGACCCTCAAACAGGCCCGGGCCGCGGCCATGCTGGCCATGATGGCCATCAAGACGGCGCCCCTCGACCAACAGGAAGGTGTCCTGAGCAAGCGCCGCGTTCGCGAGCGCCTGTACGCCTGCGCGGTCGAGCTCATGCAGACCTCGGCGAGCGATCTGGCCCAACTCAAGGCCGACTGGGTCCTGAAGGAGATGCGCTGGTACGCCGAAACCGCCATCCAGCACCACGCCATCCAACCCTCTGAGGTGCTGACCCGGGCCTGGATGGAAAAGGATGTGGTCGAGGGCCATCCGGTCGACAACCTGCGGCGGGTCATGCGATCCGCCGCCTTTGCGCCCGCGAAGGCGAAGGCGTCCGAGCCGCTGGCAAAGCGCCTGCAGACCGCCCTGCTCGCCTCGCACGTGGGCGTGGGCCAGCGCTCGGCCAAGCGGCAGGCGGCCGCAGAACTGGCCGTGCTGGCGGTGGTCACCGCGGGCCCCCTGAGCGGCGCAGACATGTGGTCCAAAAAGCACACGGAAGTCCTGTTCGGGTGCGCCCTGAGCCTCGTTGACCACATGGCCATTGGCGAGACCCTGGCGAACACCGACGGCCAGGCCATCCTTAGCGCCCTGCACGAGGCCTGGGCACAAGGCATCACCGATCCGGACCTGCTGTTGAAGGCGGTGGCGCGCCACGAGGTGCGGCTGGTGCTCGAAGGCGAGGCCCCCCCGGCCTGACCACGCCCCGCGGGCCCGGACTAATGCCCAGTTAATCCGGGCCCGTTCTGATCGCCGGCTTGCCCTGCCCGCAAGCCCGCCCGCCTCTCGCGCAGGCGCCTTCCATGGACGCGATCAACGCCTTTCTATTGCCCTGGTGGAACCTGCCGCCGTCTGCGCCGCCGGCCCTGGTGCTGCTGGCGCGGCTGGCCAGCGACAGCCTGCCCTGGGTCGCGGGCGCGGCGATCGCCGCGCTGGCGCTGGCCGGCGGCCCCTGGCGCACGGCCGCGCGGCACATGCTGCTCGCCATGGCCCTGGCCTGGCTGCTGGCCCGGGGCCTGCAGGCGGCCTGGCCCATGCCCCGGCCCGCCGCGCTGGGCCTGGGCACGCAGTGGGCGCCGCACGGCAGCTCGTCCACCTGGCCCAGCATGCACGCCACGGTGGCCGCGGCGCTCGGCGCGGCCGCGCTGCTGACGGCCCCACGCCGCTGGCTCGCGCTGGCCGCCCTGGGCCTGGCCGCGGCCGTGGCCTGGAGCCGCGTGGCCCTGGGCCTGCACTTTCCGCTCGACGTGTTCGCGGGCATCGGGGTGGGGGCGTTGAGCGCCTTCGCGCTGGCCCCGCGCCCCCGCGCCGCAGCGCCCGCGGCCCTGCCTCCCTGGTTTCCCGGCGCGCCCCTGGCCGCCGCCACCGTCCCCACCGCCATCCCGAGGAGCACGCCCATGACTGGCACGTCCCTGGAAGTCTCCGTCCTCATCCCCGCCAAAGACGAGGCCGACAACATCGGCCCGCTGGTGGCCGAGATCGCCGCCGCCCTCAACCCCCACATCGGCTTCGAGGTGGTGCTGGTCGACGATGGCAGCCGCGACGCCACCGGCGAGGTCTTCCTCGAACAATGCCGGCGCAGCGGCGTGCGCGGCCAGTTGCTGCGCCACGCGCACAGTTGCGGCCAGAGCACCGCGCTGCTCACCGCGGCCCGGCACGCGAACGGGCGCTTCCTGGTGACCATCGACGGCGACGGCCAGAACGACCCGGCCGACATCCCCGCGCTGATCGCCGAGGCCCGCCGGCTCCTGAGCGGCGGCCCCGATTTCTGCGTCGCGGGCCACCGCCGCCACCGCCAGGACACGCGCTGGAAGAAGCTGCAGTCGCGCATCGCCAACGCGGTGCGCCGGTGCGTGCTCGACGACGGCGTGCCCGACACCGGCTGCGGTCTCAAGCTCATCCCGCGCCAGACCTGGCTCAGCCTGCCCTACTTCGACCACATGCACCGCTTCCTGCCCGCGCTGGTGCAGCGCATCGGCGGGCGCGTGTCGGTGGTGCCGGTGAACCACCGGCCGCGCCGCGCGGGCATCTCCAAGTACACCGCCTGGAACCGGCTGTGGGTGGGGCTGGTCGACATGGTCGGCGTGCGCTGGCTGATGCGGCGCAGCCAGCGCCCCACCCTGAGCGACAAGCAAACCGTGGGCGAGCCGGCGCCATGACAAAGACGCTGATGGCCCTGGTCGTGAAGCCGCTCGTGTTCACGGGCGTGATCACGCTGGCCTTCCTCGCGCTGCACTACGGCTGGTGGGGCCCGGTCACCGAGGAAGACCTGCTGCACCGGCTGTTCCTGCACCATTGGAGCGTGGCCTGGCCGGTCTTCGGCGTGGCGGCCGTGGTCTACACCGCGCTCGGCGGGCCGCGCCAGGTGCTGGCCTTCAGCTGCGGCTACCTCATGGGCGGCTGGCAGGGCGCCGCGGTGAGCACGCTGCTCACGGTGGCGGGCTCGCTGCTCACCATGGCGGTGGTGCGCCATTTCACGGGCAACTGGATCCGCCAGCGCCACGCGGCGCGCGTGCAGGCCCTGCAGCAGCTGCTGGCGCAAGACACCTGGCTGTGGATCTGCCTGCTGCGCCTGCTGCCCGTGGGCAGCAACCTGGCCACCAACATCCTCGCGGGCCTGGCCGGCCTGGGCTTTTCCGAAGTGGCCCTGGGCAGCGCCATCGGCTACCTGCCGCAGATGGTGATGTTCAGCTACGCCGGCTCGGGCCTGGCCCTGCACAGCAGCACCCAGCTCTGGGCCAGCCTGGCCACGCTGCTCGTGTGCACCGGCATCGGCCTGTACCTGTACCGCAGCGGCCTGCGCGAGCGGCTCGACACCCTGCGGCGCGCCGCCCCCCCGACATGAACAGCCCCGACACCGCTCCGCGCGCGGGCCGCGACATCGGCATCGCCGTGCTGATGATCGCCACCCTGCTGGTGCTTGCCGCCGGCATCGGGATGCGCTCGCCCTGGCCCGCCGACGAGCCGCGCTTCGCGCAGATCGCGCGCGAGATGGTCGAGTCGGGCCAATGGCTGTTCCCGATGCGCGGCGGCGAGCCCTACCCCGACAAGCCGCCGGTCTTCATCTGGCTGGTGGCGCTGTTCTACCTGGCCACCGGCCAGCTCAAGATTGCCTTCCTGCTGCCCAGCGCGCTCGCGGGCATCGGCACGGTCTGGCTGGTGCACGACATCGGCCGGCGCATCTGGGGCGCCGACGCGGCGCGCAACGCGGTGCTGGTGCTGCTGCTCACGCCGCAGTTCCTGCTGCAGGCCAAGGGCGCCCAGCTCGACGCGCTGGTGTGTTTCTGGATCACGCTGGGTTGCTACGGCCTGCTGCGGCACTTCGTGCTCGGGCCGAGCTGGGGCTGGTACCTCGGGGCCTTCGCGGCCATGGCCCTCGGCATCATGACCAAGGGCGTGGGCTTTCTGCCGCTGTTCATGCTGATCCCGCTCGCCGCCTGGGGCGCGCGCACGGGTGCCCAGGGCGGCCGGCTCTGGGGCGCGCGCAGCTGGCTGGGCCTGGCCGTGCTGCTCGGCGTGCTGGCCTTGTGGCTGGGGCCCATGTTGTGGGCGGTGCAGGCCTCGGGCGACGAAGCGCTGCGCGCCTACCGCGACGACATCCTGCTGCGCCAGACCGCCGGCCGTTACGCCAACCCCTGGGGCCACATCAACGCCTGGCACTACCTGTTCACCGCGGCCATTCCCAGCGTGTGGCTGCCGCTGCTGCTGCTGTTCGCCACGCAGGGCCGGCGGCTCGCGGCGCTGCTGCGCCAGGACCGCACGGTGCGTGTGCTCATGGCCTGGGCCCTGATGGTGCTGGTGTTCTTCTCGCTCAGCCGCGGCAAGCGCATCGTGTACATCCTGCCCGCGCTGCCCATGCTGAGCCTGGCCGCGGGCGTGCTCTGGCAGCGCGCGCGCGAGGCCGGCGACACCCGCACCACCACGACCGCGCTGCGCGCGATGCTGGTGCTGGCCGCGGTGGCGATGCTGGCGCTCGGCGCGGTGGCGCGCTTCAAGCCCGGCCTGTTCGGGCCGCGGCTCGAGGACTACGGCGGTGCGCTGGCGGGCCTGTCCCTCCCGATGCTGCTGCTGGGCCTGGGGCTGCTCGCGGCCACCGCGCTCACCTGGCGGCGCGAGGTGCTCGAACAGGGCGTGCTGGTGTCGCTGGCCGGCTGGCTGGCGCTCTCGCTGTGGCTGTGGCCGGCCATGGACGCGCACCGCACGCCGCGCGCCGTGATGGAGCGGCTCGAACAGCGGCTCGAGCCCACGCGCGAGGTGGGCCTGCTGCAGTTCAAGGAGCAGTTCCTGCTGTTCTCGCGCCGGCCGCTGCACCACTTCAGCGTGATCGCGCCGCTGGCCGAGCAGGAGCGCAACGCCTGGCAGTGGCTGCGCGAAGACCCCGCGCGCGTGCTGCTGGTGCCCGACTCGCTGCGCCTCGAATGCTTCGACATGTCGCGGCTGCAGGGGCTGGGCAGCGCGCACGGCCAGGACTGGGGCCTGCTCGACGCCGGCGCGATGCGCCCCACCTGCGAAGCGCCGCGCGTGGTGCGCCGCTACAGCTGGCGCCCGCAGCGGCTGGACATCCTGCGCTGAGCGCCAGCGCCCGGGCCGGCGCACCGCGGCGGCGGCCATCGAGTGCGTACACTCGCCGCAACCCATGAGCCCGCAAGACTACGTCCAGCAGAAAGCCGCCGCCTCGGGCAGCAGCTTCTACTACGCCTTCCTGTTCCTGCCCCCCGAGCGCCGCGCGGCCATCACGGCCTTCTACGCCTTCTGCCGCGAGGTCGACGACGTGGTCGACGAGGTGAGCGACGCCGGCGTGGCGCAGACCAAGCTGGCATGGTGGCGCAGCGAGGTGGGCCGCGCCTGGCAGGGCCAGCCCACGCACCCGGTGACGCAGGCGCTGATGCCGCTCGCGCCCACCTTCGGCATCGAATCGCGCCACCTGCTGGCGGTGATCGAGGGCTGCCAGATGGACCTCGAACAAAGCCGCTACCTCGACTTCCCCAACCTGCAGCGCTACTGCCACCTGGTGGCGGGCATCGTGGGCGAGGTGGCCGCGCGCATCTTCGGCCAGACCGATGCACGCACCACCGACTACGCGCACCGCCTGGGCCTGGCCTTCCAGCTCACCAACATCGTGCGCGACGTGGGCGAAGACGCGATGCGCGGGCGCATCTACCTGCCCATCGACGAGCTGCAGCGCTTCGACGTCAAGGCCCACGAGCTGCTCAAGCGCGGCGCCGCGCCCGGCAGCGACGCGGCCGACTTCGAGCGGCGCTTTCGCGCGCTCATGGCCTTCCAGTGCCAGCGCGCGCTCGACACCTACGCCGAGGCCCTGGCCCTGCTGCCCGATGCCGACCGGCGCGCGCAAAAGCCCGGCCTCATGATGGCCAGCATCTACCGCACCCTGCTGCACGAGATCGCGGCCGACCCCATGGCCGTGCTCACGCAGCGCGTGAGCCTCACGCCGCTGCGCAAGTTCTGGCTCGCCTGGAAGGTGCAGGCGCTGGGGCGCCTGTGAACCGGGTCGCGGTGGTCGGTGGCGGCTGGGCCGGCCTGGCGGCGGCCGTGGCCCTGGCCGAGAACGGCCAGCAGGTGTCGCTGTTCGAGGCCGCGCACGCGCTCGGCGGGCGCGCGCGCCGGCTGGTGCTGCACCGCGGCGACGGTCTCGCCTGCACGCTGGACAACGGCCAGCACATCCTCATCGGCGCCTACCGCGACACGCTGGGCCTGATGCAGCACCTGGGCGTGGCGCCGCTCGACGTGCTGCACGCCTTGCCGCTGTCGCTGCGCTTCGCCGACGGCCGCGGCCTGCAGGTGCCCGACTGGGCCCGAAGCTGGCGCGCGCCGCTGGACGCGCTGGCCGCCATCGCCACCGCGCGCGGCTGGGGCTGGGGCGACCGCCTGGGCCTGCTGCGCGCCACGCTGCGCTGGCGCGCCGCGAACTTCGACTGCCCGCCCGGGGCCAGCGTGGCCGCGCTGTGCCGCGGCGTGTCGGCGCGCGCCATGGAAGAACTGATCGAGCCCCTGTGCGTGTCGGCGCTGAACCTGCCGAGCGCGCAGGCCAGCGGCCGCGTGTTCCTGCGCGTGCTGCGCGACGCGCTGTTCGGCCAGGCCACGGCGGGCATCGCGCCCGCGGCGCTGCTGCTGCCGCGCGTGGACCTGTCGGCCCTGCTGCCCGACGCGGCCGAGCGCTGGCTGCTCGAGCGCGGGCAGTCGGTGCACACGGGCCGCCGGGTCGAGCGCATCGCGCGCGACGGCGCGGGCTGGCAGCTGCAAACGAGCGACGGCACCGAGGCGCATTTCCAGCGCGTGGTCTGGGCCACGGGCGCGCCCGCGGCCGCGCGTGCCCTGGCCGCCGTGGCGCCCGAATGGGCCCGCTGCGCCGAGGCGCTGCAGCACACCGCGATCACCACGGTCTACGCCTGGGCGCCCGCGGCGCGGCTGGCGGCCCCCGTGCTCGCGCTGCGCGACGGCCCGGCCCAGTTCGTCTTCGACCGCGGCGCACTGAGCCCGCGCGACCCGGCCATGCAGGGCGTGATGGCGCTGGTGATCAGCGCCAGCGAAGGCGAGCGCGAGGCGCTGCAGGCCGCGGCGATCGCGCAGGCCGGCGCGCAGCTGGGCATCCACCTGCTGCCACTGCAGACCGTGACCGAAAAGCGCGCCACCTTCGCCTGCACACCCGGCCTGCAACGGCCGCCGGCCGTGGTGGCCGAGGGCCTGTGGGCGGCGGGCGACCACGTCGACGGCCCCTACCCGGCCACGCTCGAAGGCGCGGTGCGCAGCGGCCTGGAGGCCGCCCAGCGGGCGCTGGGCAAACCCGTGCGCGCGGATCGGGGAACCTAGACCCCGGGCCGCGGTCCCTCAGGCCCAAGACCGTTCACCCCCCGACCGAGGAGTACCCCATGGCGGCTGCCACCGTTGCACGACCCTTTTCCCGCGGCTTCATCGCCCTGTCCCTGTCGCTCGCCGCGCTCGCGGGCGCACACGCCCAGACCATGGTCAGCATCAGCGGCAGCACCGTGAACATGCGCGAGGCCCCCACGCTGGACAGCGCCGTGCTCTGGGAACTGCAGCGCGGCTACCCGCTGGAGGTGACCGGGCGGCGCGGCAGCTGGCTCGCGGTGAAGGACTTCGAGGGCGACACCGGCTGGGTCGCGCGCTCGATGACCGGCAAGGCACCGCACCACATCGTCAAGGGCCCGACCCTGAACCTGCGCAGCGCGCCCAGCACGTCGAGCGCGGTGGTCGCGCAGATGGCGCGCGGCGAACTGCTCAAGACACTCGAGAAGCGCCGCGACTGGGTGCGTGTGGAGCGCGCGAGCGGTGAGACCGGCTGGGTTTCGCGCCGCCTGGTCTGGGGCTTCTAGACCCCCACGCTGCGCCCCAAGCCGGATCGGGCTCAATACCTGGTTTTGACCGCGCGGTAAGCGGGCCGCGCCAGGCAGGCCTTGAGCCAGGCGTGCGTGAGCGGGTGATCGGCCATGAGCGGGCCCGAGGCCCGCGCCCACAGCAGCACGCTGGCCACGCACAGGTCGGCGACGGTGAAGCGCTGCGCCGCGAGGTGTTCCTGGCCGGCGGCCTGCTGGCGCTGCAGGTGTGCCTCGATCACGCGCAGCGGCACCGCGAGCCGGCGCTCGGCGGCGTCGGCCAGCGCGGGCTTGCGGCGCGGCTCGGGCATGGCCACGCGGTGCGCGAGCACGGTGAGCGCGTCGGCCTCGCATTCGTTGACGGCCCAGAAGCTCCAGCGCAGGGCCTCGGCCTCTTCGCGCGGGCTGGCGGGTGCGATGCCCACGCCATCGGCCACGCCGTGCACGCGCGCGAGGTAGAGCGCGCAGGCCATGCTTTCCCACACCACCACCTCGCCCTCGGGCCGCGCGTCCACCAGCACCGGGATGTGGCCGTTGGGGTTGAGCGCCAGGTGTTCGGGCGTGCGCGTGGCGCCGCCCAGGTAGGGCGTGGGCACGTGCGTGAAGGCCAGGCCGAGCTCGGTCGCGGCCCACAGCGGGCGCAGCGCGCGCGAGGCGGCGATGCCGTGCAGGGTCAGGCCAGCTGGTTGCACAGGCTCATGAGGTCGGGCACGGTCAGGTGCGGCTGCAGCGGGGCGTGTTCCCACTCGCGGCCGTCGCGATTGACCCAGGCCACCTGCAGGCCCGCGATCAGGCCGCCGAGCACGTCGAGCTGGGCGTCGTCGCCCACGTGCAGCACCTCGCCGGGGCGCACGCCCGCGGCCTCGGCCGCGGCGTGGAAGATGCGCGCGTCGGGCTTGCCCACACCGAACTCGCGCGCGCTGATGCTGTGGTGGAAGTGCCGGCCCAGGCCCACGCGGTGCACGTCGGCGTTGCCGTTGGACAGCGCCACCACCGGGTAGCGGCCGGCCAGCCATTCGAGCGCGGGCAGCGCGTCGTCGAACAGCTCGACGCGGTGGCGCGCCTCGAAGAACACCTCGAAGGCTTCTTCGGCGAGCTCGGGGTCGTCACCGGCCTTGAGCAGCACGAAACGGATCGACTCGCGGCGCAGCGCGCTCAGGTCGTTCGACAGATCGGGCCGCTTGATCTGCAGGTAGTGGCGCGCCTCGCGCAGCGCCTGCGGGTTGCCCGCGAGCACCGCGGTGGCGGGGGCGTGCTCGCGCAGCCAGGCGGCCAATGCGGCCTCGGCGCGTTCGATGGTGGGCCAGATCGGCCACAGCGTGTCGTCCAGGTCGAGGCTGATGGCCTTGATGCGGCCCGCATCCAGGGCCTGAAGCACAGCGGATCGCAGGGGCTCGTGGGTCGGGCTCGGGGTCTTGTTCATGCGTGCGGGAGAATAGCGCATGCCCTCCCCGACGTTTGCGCCCGAACCCCCATACGCCCACGGCAGCCCGGCCCGCACCGCCGTCGTGCTGTGCAACCTGGGCACGCCCGACGAACCCACCGCGCCCGCGCTGCGCCGCTACCTGGGCGAGTTCCTGTCCGATCCGCGGGTGGTCGAGATCCCGCGCCTGGTCTGGCTGCCCATCCTGCACGGCGTGATCCTGCGCGTGCGGCCGGCCAAATCGGCCGCCAAGTACGCGAGCATCTGGACGCCCGAGGGCTCGCCGCTCAAGGTCTGGACCGAGAAGCAGGCCAAGCTGCTCGGCGGCCACCTGGGCGAGCGCGGCCACCAGGTGCAGGTGCGCTATGCCATGCGCTACGGCAACCCCTCGATCGCCTCGGTGCTCGACGCGCTCAAGGCCGAGGGCGCCACGCGCATCCTGCTGCTGCCGGCCTACCCGCAGTACAGCGGCACCACCACCGCGAGCGTGATCGACGCCGTGACGGCCTGGAGCGCCCGCCAGCGCCACGTGCCCGAGCTGCGCTTCGTGAACCGCTACCACGACCACCCGGGCTACATCGCCGCGCTCGCGCGCTCGGTGCGCGCGCACTGGCAGGCCCACGGCCAGGCCGAGCAGCTGGTGATGAGTTTTCACGGCGTGCCCGAACGCACCCTGCACCTGGGCGACCCCTACCACTGCGAGTGCCTCAAGACCGGCCGCCTGCTCGCGCAGGCCCTGGGCCTGGACGCCAAGGGCTACCGCGTGACTTTCCAGAGCCGCTTCGGCAAGGCCAAGTGGCTCGAGCCCTACACCGAACCCACGCTGGTGGCCATGGCGCAGCAGGGCGTGAAAAGCGTGCAGCTGATCTGCCCGGGCTTCACGGGCGACTGCATCGAAACGCTCGAAGAGATCGACATGGAAGCGCGCGCGGCCTTCACCCAGGCCGGCGGCGAGCGCTTCGAGTACATCGCCTGCCTCAACGACCGGCCCGAGTGGATCCGGGCGCTCACCGACATCGCCGAGCAGCACCTGCAGGGCTGGCCCACGCGCGAGCCCGTGAACGCGCAGGCGCTCGACGACAGCCGCCAACGCGCACTCGCCCAGGGCGCCCGCCGCTGAGCAATCAGGTTCCGGTCAGGCACCGGCACCTAGGCTCGCGGCCATGAAAATCACCCGCGACACCCACGACCTGGTCGGCGGCGGTCTGATGACCGCCATCGGCCTTTTCTTTGCGCTGCACGGCAGCGCCTACGACTTCGGCAGCACGGCCCGCATGGGCCCGGGCTACTTCCCGGTGGTGCTGGGCTGGACGCTGGCCGCGCTCGGCCTGCTCGTGGCCCTGCCCGCCTGGTGGCGCCGCGGCAGCGCCATTGCCGTGGAATGGGGCAGCCTGTTCTGGTGCGTGCTGAGCCTGCTGGTCTTCGCGTTCACGCTGCACGGGCTCGGCGTGGTGCTGGCCTCGTTCGCCACCGCGCTGATCTCGCTCACGCCCACAGCCATGGCGTGGCGCACGCGGCTCACGGTCTGCGCGGTGGTGGCGCTGCTCACCACGCTGATCTTCCCGATCGGCCTGCAGATGGTGCTGCCGATCTGGCCCTGGAGCCCCTGAGCACGCCCCAGCGAGAACCCTGCCATGGAATTGCTCAACAACCTCTGGTTCGGTCTGCAGGTCGCGGCCGAGCCCATCAACCTGCTCTACTGTTTCCTCGGTGTCTTTCTGGGCACCGTGGTCGGCGTGCTGCCGGGCATCGGCGCGCTCGCCGCGATCTCGCTGCTGCTGCCGCTCTCGTACCACATCCCGCCCACGGCTGCGATCATCATGCTCGCGGGCGTGTACTACGGCGCGCAGTACGGCGGCTCCACCGCCTCCATCCTGCTGAACCTGCCGGGCACGCCCTCGTCGGCCGTGACCTGCATCGACGGCTATCCGATGGCGCGCAATGGCAAGGCCGGCGTCGCACTGTTCGTCACCACCATCGCCTCGCTGGCGGGGGCGATGTCGGGCCTGGTGCTGCTCACGCTGTTCTCGCCCGTGATCGCCGAGGTGGGCCTGAAATTCGGCCCCGCCGAGTTCTGCTCGATGATGCTGCTGGGCCTGGTCGCCGCGTCCTCGGTGAGTTCGGGGTCGGCGGTGAAAGGCCTGGCCATGATGGTGTTCGGCCTGCTGCTGGGCATGGTCGGCACCGACATCAATTCCGGCGTGGCGCGCTTCGCCTTCGACGTGCCCGAACTCACCGACGGCATCAACCTGGTGGCGCTGGCCATGGGCCTGTTCGGCATCGCCGAGGTGGTGCGCTGCATCAAGTCGGCCGACGCCAACCGCAAGATCGAGAAGATCTCGCTGCGCTCCATGGCGCCTTCGCGCGAGGAGTTCAGGGCCACGGTCAAGCCCATGGCCCGCGGCTCGGCGCTGGGCTCGGCACTGGGCGCGCTGCCCGGTGTGGGGCCGTCGATCGCGGCCTTCATGGCCTACGCCATCGAGAAGAAGGTGGCGCGCGACCCCAGCCGTTTCGGCAAAGGCGCCATCGAGGGCATCACCGCGCCCGAATCCGCCAACAACGCGGCCGCGCAGACCGCCTTCGTGCCCTCGCTGTCGCTGGGCATCCCCGGTGACGCGGTGATGGCCGTGATGCTGGGCGCGCTGATCATCCACGGCATCCAGCCCGGTCCCATGCTCATCAGCGAGCAGCCCGCGCTGTTCTGGGGCCTGGTGGTGAGCTTCGCGATCGGCAACATCATGCTGGTGATCCTCAACCTGCCCACCATCGGCCTGTGGGTCGCGCTGCTGCGCATCCCGTTCGCGTGGATGTACCCGGCGATCCTGGTGTTCGTGGCCCTGGGCGTGTACAGCGTCAACAACAACGGCTTCGACATCTACCTCGTGACCGCGCTGGGCGTCATGGGCTACCTGCTCATGGTGCTGCGC
This sequence comes from Hydrogenophaga crocea, assembly GCF_011388215.1. Classification (NCBI taxonomy): domain Bacteria; kingdom Pseudomonadati; phylum Pseudomonadota; class Betaproteobacteria; order Burkholderiales; family Comamonadaceae; genus Hydrogenophaga; species Hydrogenophaga crocea. Next base: position 959,116 of record NZ_CP049989.1, on the reverse strand, counting down.
TTCGAGCCCGCCCCGCTGCTGCTGGGCTACATCCTGGGCCCGCTGATGGAGGAGTACCTGCGTCGCGCCATGCTGATCTCGCGCGGCGACCCGATGGTGTTCATCGAGCGCCCCATCAGCGCCACGCTGCTGGCCATGACGGCGGCGCTGCTGCTGTGGGCCCTGTGGTCGACGCTGCGCGGCAACCTGCGCGCCAGGCGGCAGCTCGCCGCGCTGCAGGCCGCGGCCGATTGAGGGCGCCACCACGGCCGTCTGCTAGCCTCGGACCGATGCGGATCCTGTTGGTGGAAGACGATGCGGTGCTGCGCGAGGTGATCGCGCGCAGCCTGACCGATGCCGGGCACCGGGTGGACGAAGCGGCCAGCGCGCAGACCGCCGCCCACCTGTGGCGCGTGCAACCCTTCGACGCGGTGCTGCTCGACCTCAACCTGCCGCAGCAGCCGCACACCGGCAGTCCCATGGCCAACGGCCTGGCCGTGCTGCGCGAGGCGCGCTCGCGCGGCGACCGCACCCCCGTGCTGGTGCTGACCGCACGCAACCGCACCGAAGAGCGCATCGCCGGCCTCGACAGCGGCGCCGACGACTACCTGGGCAAGCCCTTCGACCTCGCGGAGGTGGAGGCCCGGCTGCGCGCCCTGGTGCGCCGCGCCACCGGCAGCGACGACCTCACCCGCCTCGGCGCGCTCGAGCTCGACCGGCGCGCGCGCCAGTTCAGCGTGGCGGGCCAGCCGCTGGACCTGCCCGCGCGCGAGTTCGAGGTGCTGTGGGAGCTCATGAGCCCGCCGGGCCGCGCGGTGAGCAAACGCGAGCTGTCCGACAAGCTCTCGGGCTTCGATGAAGCGCTGGCCGACAACGCCCTAGAGGCCTTCATCTCGCGCCTGCGCAAAAAGCTCGCGGGCAGCGGCGCGGCGATCCGCACGCTGCGCGGCATCGGCTACCGCGTCGAACCCGAGGCACCATGAACCGCCCGCCCGCGCCCTCGTTGCGCGCGCGCCTGTGGCGGCACGTGATGCTGCCACTGGCCCTGAGCTGGCTGATCGGCACCGTGGCCACGCTGGGCGTGGCCAGCCACTTCACCGAGCGCGCCTTCGACCGCGCACTGCTCGACGACGCCTACGCAATCGCCTCGCACCTGCAGGCCCAGCCCGATGGCACGGTGGCGCTGCAGCTCTCGCCGGGCGAGCTCGAAGCCGCCCTGTTCGACCAGGCCGAGTTCGTGCACTACGCGGTACTGCGGCCCGACGGCTCCACGCTCACGGGCACACCGCTGCCCGCGTTGCGCCCGCCCTTGCCGGGCCAGAGCTTTCGCTACGGCAATGCGTTGCACGACGGCCGCGTGGTGCGTGGCGTGGTGCTGCGCCACGAAGTCGGCGATCAGGCGCTGCACGTCGTGATGGCGCACACCACGCGCGTGCGCAACGAGCTGCTGCACCAGCTGCTCCTGTACGGCGCCCTGCCCCTGCTGCTGCTGCTGGGCCTGCTGGCCCTGGCGATCTGGCGCAGCATCTCGCGCGACCTCGCGCCGCTGGGCCGGCTGCAGGCCACGCTTGCGCACCGCGACGCCAAGGACCTCACGCCGGTGGCGATCGCGCCGTCCACGCGCGAGATCGAACACCTGAGCCATGCCGTCAACGACCTGTTCGACCGCCTGGGTCGCAGCGTGCACGCCCAGCACGAGTTCGCGGGCAACGTGGCGCACGAGCTGCGCACCCCGCTCGCGCGCATCCGCGCACTGGCCGACTACGGCCTGGCGCATCCCGACGCCGCGGCCACGCGCGAGCAGTTGCGCCAGATCGCGCACAGCGCCGAGCGCGCGGGCCGGCTGGTGCACCAGTTGCTCGACCTCGCGCGCGCCGACGAAGCCGCGCTCGCACTCAAACCACAGCGGCTGGCGCTCGCGCCGCTCGTGGGCCAGGCGGTGCTGCGCCACCTCGACCGCGCCGACGCGCAGGGCGTGGACCTGGGCGCGCGCGGCCTCGACGACGGCGCCGACGAGGTGCACGTGATGGCCGACGCGGTGCTGATCGAAGGCATCCTGGACAACCTGATCGACAACGCGCTGCGCCACGGCGGCACCACGCTCACCATCGAGCTCGACGCGGACCGCGCCGCGGGGCACTGCACGCTCGCGGTGGCGGACGACGGCCCGGGCATGGACCCGGCGGCGCGCGGCGAGCTGGTCAAACGCTGGTCGCAGGGCGGCGAACGCAACGGCGAGCGCGTGGGTGCGGGGCTGGGCCTGTCGATCGTGGCGCGCTACGCGCAATTGCTGGGCAGCGCGCTGCGGCTCGATGCCGGCGAGCACGGGCGCGGCCTGCGGGCCAGCCTGCGCCTGCCGCTGGCCTGAGGCTCGCGGGTCGCGCGGGCCGCGCGACCCGGGCGACCGAGGCAACTCGCACGACAATACGCGCCTGCCCGCCGCTGCCGCCGGGCCCTCGCCCCATTGCCGACCGCCCCATGACCACCATCGCCATCACCCCCACCGTCCGCTGCGCCAACGACCTGCCCTTCGTGCTCTTCGGTGGCATGAACGTGCTCGAGTCCATGGACCTGGCGCTGCAGGTCTGCGAGCACTACGTGCAGGTCACGCAGCGCCTGGGCATCCCCTACGTGTTCAAGGCCAGCTTCGACAAGGCCAACCGCTCGTCCATCCACTCGTACCGCGGCCCGGGCCTCGACGAAGGCCTGAAGATCCTGCGGGCGGTCAAGGAGCGCTTCGGCGTGCCCGTGATCACCGACCTGCACGAGCCCTGGCAGGCCGAGCCCGTGGCCGCGGTGGCCGACGTGATCCAGCTGCCCGCCTTCCTCGCGCGCCAGACCGATCTGGTGGTGGCCATGGCCAGGACCGGGCGCGTGGTGAACATCAAGAAGCCGCAGTTCCTGAGCCCCTCGCAGGTGGTGCACATCGTCGAAAAATTCCGCGAGGCGGGCAATGCGCAGGTGCTGCTGTGCGAGCGCGGCGCGAGCTTCGGCTACGACAACCTGGTGGTCGACATGCTGGGCTTCGGCGTGATGAAGCAGACCACGGGCCAGCTGCCCATCATCTTCGACGTGACCCACGCGCTGCAGCAGCGCGAGGCGGGCGGCGCGGCCTCGGGCGGGCGGCGCCAGCAGGTGGTCGACCTCGCGCGCGCCGGCATGGCCGTGGGCCTGGGCGGCCTGTTCCTCGAAGCCCACCCCGACCCGGACCGCGCGAAGTGCGACGGCCCGAGCGCCCTGCCGCTGGACAAGCTCGAGCCCTTCCTCGCGCAGGTGAAGGCGGTGGACGATCTGGTGAAGTCCTTCGCGCCGCTGGACATCCGCTGAACGCGCGCGGGCGGGCGCGCGGGTTCAGTGCCCGCTCAGGAAACGCTGCACCAGATCGAACTGGTCGGGCACGTTGAGCGCGGGCGCGTGGCCGCAGCCCGGAATGGTCACCACCAGCGCGCGCGGCCCGCGGTCGCGCATGGCCTCGGCGGTGTCGGCCAGCAGCAGGTCGGATTCGGCGCCGCGCAGGCACAGCACCGGCACCTCGATGCGGTCGAAGGTGGGCCAGAGCTCGTAGTCCTGCGGGTGGTGCTCGAACTGCTGCACCATGGCCGGGTCGTAGTGCGGCGTCACGCGGCCGTCGGGCAGGCGGCGCAGCGAGCTTTCGGTGAGCTGGCGCCACTGCGCGTCGGGCAGGTAGCCATAGGGTTTGTAGACGGTGCGGAAGAACTGCTCGAGCTCGTGCACCGTGCCGAAGGCCGGCGGGTTGCCGGCGTAGGCGCGGATGCGCGCCACCGCGGGCGCGGCCAGTTGCGGCCCGATGTCGTTGAGCACCAGGCGCTCGATGCGGCCCTGCAGCGGCCCGGCCGCGCACACCATGCCGATCGCCCCGCCCATGGACGTGCCCACCCAGTGGAAGCGCTGCAGGCCGAGCTGGTCCACCAGCGAACGCGCCAGCCGCGCGTAGAACGACAGGCAGTACTCTTCCTGCGGCTTGGGGCTCCACTGCGACAGGCCGCGGCCGAGCGTGTCGGGGCAGATCACGCGCCAGCCCTGGGCGCACAGGTGCGCGGCCAGCGGGTCCATGTCGCGCCCGGTGCGCGCCAGGCCGTGCCAGGCGATCACCACCGGGCCGCCGGCCTGCGCGGGCACCCAGTCGGTGAAGTGGATCTCGCGGCCCTCGCACACGAGGTAACGCGAACGCGGTTCGGGGGTGGCGAGGTTCATGCGCCCTCCTTCGTGCCTTTGAGCGATGCGCGCTCGCGCAGCTTGCCCACCACGCCGGTGGGGAAGTGGTAGACCGAGAGCACGAACAGCAGGCCGAGCCAGAGCAGCCAGCGGTCGGGCGTGAGCAGGGCGGGCAGCAGCGGCACGCCTTCGGTGAGCGCACCGGCCCAGCGCAGCAGGTCCTGCAGGTAGCTCTGGGCGACCAGGAACACCACGCTGCCGATGATGGCGCCGTAGAGCGTGCCCATGCCGCCGATGACCACGATCAGCAGGATGTCCAGCATGATCTCGAAGGACAGCGAGGTGTCGGGCCCGTTGTAGCGCAGCCAGAGCGCCAGCAGGCAGCCCGCGAGCGTGGCGAACGAGGCGGCGATCACGTTGGAGAGCGTGCGGTACACCACCGTGCGGTAGCCCAGGGCCTCGGCGCGGAAGTCGTTTTCGCGGATCGCCTGCAGCACGCGGCCGAAGGGCGAGTTCACGATGCGCAGCATCACCAGGAACATGGCCGTGACGCACACGAACAGCAGGTAGTAGGTGATGAAGCGGCCGTTGAGCGCCACCGGGCCGAACGGGCCCTGGAAGTCGTCCTCCATCAGCGCGAAGCCCGGCGAGAGCAGCTCGGGCAGGCGGAAGGTCAGGCCGTCTTCACCGCCGGTGATGTCCGAGAGCTGCGAGGCCAGCGTGAGGAAGGCCGAGGCCACGGCGAGCGTGATCATGGCGAAGAAGATCGCGCGCACCCGCAGCGAAAACAGGCCGATCAGCAGCGACAGCAGCAGCGACAGCAGCAGGGCCCCGAGCGCGCCCACGATCAGCGCCCACCAGGTGGGGCCGAGCGCGGTGGCCGAGATGGCGATGCCGTAGGCGCCGATGCCGAAGAACATGGTGTGCGCGAAGCTCACGATGCCGGTGTAGCCGAGCAGCAGGTCGAAGCTGACCACCAGGGCGATGAAGATCAGCACTTTGGCGGCCACGTTGAGCGCCTTCACGCCCGGAAACAGGAAGGGCGCGAAGGCCAGGCCCAGCACCAGCAGCGCGAGCAGCACCGCCAGCGGGCGGCTGCGCGGCAGGTCGTGGGAGAGCAGACGGGACAACACGGGCGCTGCTCCTTATCGGTTGGCTACGGGGTACACGCCCTGGGGCCGCCACAGCAGGATGGCGACCATCAGCGCGATGTTGGAGAACAGCGCCACCTTGGGCGCGAGAAAGCCGGTGTAGTTGGCCATCAGGCCCACCAGCAATGCGCCCACCAGCGCGCCCAGCGTGGAGCCCAGGCCGCCGATGATGATGACGATGAAGATCAGCACGTTGACCTGCGCGCCCATCTGGGGCAGCACGGTCTGCTGGTACAGGCCCCACATCACGCCGCCCAGGCCCGCGAGCGCGCTGCCCGCCACGAACACGCCCACGAACAGGCGGTGGATGCGGTAGCCCAGCGACTCGACCATCTCGCGGTCCTGCACGCCGGCGCGGATCAGCAGGCCGACCTTGGTGCGGTTGAGCGTCCACACCATGGCGGCGAACACCGTCAGGCCCACGGCCACCGCGAGCAGGCGGTACTTCTCGATCGAGGCGTCGCCGATCAGGAAGCTGCCGCGCAGGGTCTCGGGCAGCGGCAGCGCGAGCTGGCCCGGGCCCCAGATGACCTTGATCAGCTCCTCGCCGATGATCATGCCGCCCATGGTGATGAGGATCTGCTTGAGGTGCTGGCCGTACACGGGCCGCACGATCACGCGCTCGAACACCAGGCCCAGCGCGCCCGCCACCGCCATGGCCGCGAGCATGGCCGGCACCAGCGCCACCAGGTTGAGCCAGAAGCTGTCGGCGATGGCGTAGGCGTTGAGGCCGCCGAACACGCTCACCGCCACGAAGGCGCCGAGCGCGATGAACACGCCGTGGCCGAAGTTGAGCACGTCCATCAGCCCGAACACCAGGGTGAGGCCCGAGGCGATGATGAACACGATCAGCCCCATGGCCAGGCCCGCCACGGTCAGCGTGAGCCAGGTCGAGGGGCTGCCCACCGCGGGCAGCGCGAGCGCGGCCAGCAGCGGCACCAGGGCGACGGGGCGCCAGTCGAAGTCTTTGAGGAAACTCATTGATGCGCTCCGAGCGAGAGGCCGAGCAGGCGCGCCTGCAGCGCCGTGTCTTCGGCCAGTTCGGCCATCGCGCCGCTGTGCACCACGCGGCCGTCGTCCATCACGGCCACGTGGTCGCCGAGCTGGCGCGCGAAGTTGAAGTTCTGCTCGACGAGCAGGATGGTGGTCTGCGCGGCCTTGAGCGCCTTGAAGGCCGCGATCATGTTCTGGATGATGGCCGGCGCCAGGCCCTTGCTGGGCTCGTCGATCAGCAGCAGCTGGCGCGGCTCGACGATGGCGCGCGAGACCGCGAGCATCTGCTTCTGCCCGCCCGAGAGCTTGCCTGCGGGGTGCAGCCAGAACTTCTTCATCGCGGGGAACATGTCGAAGATCCACTCGAGGCGCTTCGTGTCCACGTCGTCGAGCGTGCGCGCGCCGCGCGCGGCCAGCAGCATGTTCTCCTTCACGCTCAGGTCGGAGAAGATGCCCATGTTCTCCGGCACGTAGGCCACGCCGCTCTGCGCGATGTCGGGCGTGGCGCGCGCGGTGATGTCCTGCCCGGCCAGCGTGATGCGGCCCTGGCTGGCCTTCCACAGGCCCATGATGGTGCGCAGCGTGGTGGTCTTGCCCGCGCCGTTGCGGCCCAGCAGCATGGTGAGTTCGTTCGCCGGCACCGCCAGGTCCACGCCGTGCAGGATGTGGTACGCCCCGATGTGCGTGTGCACGCCCTCGAGTTTCAGCAGGGGTTCGCTCATGCCGCCACCGCTTCTTCGGGGTTCACGCCGAGGTAGGCCTGCTGAACGACGGGCGAGGCGATCACCGACTCGGGTTCGCCATCGGCCACCAGTTCGCCGTTGTGCAGCACGATGATGCGGTCGGAGAGCTCGCGCACCACGTCCATCTTGTGCTCCACCAGCAGGATGGTCTTGCTGCGGTCCTGCTTGAGCTGGCGGATCAGGTTGAGGATCACGGGCACCTCGTCCACGCTCATGCCCGCGGTGGGCTCGTCGAACATGTAGACCTTGGGATCGAGCGCCATGAGGATGCCGACCTCGAGCTTGCGCTGGTCGCCGTGCGGCAGGCTGGCGGCGCGGGCCTCGGCCTTGTCGATCAGGGCCACGGTCTCGAGGATGCGGTCGGCCTGTTCGATCAGGTCCTTGCGGTCGCTCCAGACGCGGAAGAAATCGAGCCCTGCGCCCGCGCGGGCCTGCACCGCCATGCGCACGTTCTCGCGCACGCTCAGCTGCGGGAACAGGTTGGTGAGCTGGAACGCCCGCCCCAGGCCGGCGCGCGTGCGCAGCGGCGCGGGCAGCTTCGTGAGCTCGCGCCCGTCGAGCGTGACTGAGCCAGCCGTGGCCTTGATCTGCCCCGAGATCAGGTTGAAGTAGGTGGTCTTGCCCGCGCCATTGGGGCCGACGATGGCGGTGAGCGTGCCCGGCTCGAACGCGCAGGACACAGCATTCACCGCCACGTGCCCGCCGAAGCGGACCGTGAGGTTAGAGGTTTGCAGCATGGGGGTTCGGGCGCCCCGCGCGGGGCGCCCGCCAGGGTCAGCGTTTGTTCCGGATGGGGATGTTCATGTCCTCGGGCTTGATCTCGCGGACCAGCTCGGGGACGCCCCAGGCGAAGGCCGGGTCGGCCTTGATCCTGAAGTGGTACATGCTCTGCATGGCCTGGTGGTCTTCCTTGCGGAAGGTCATGGTGCCCTTGGGCGTGTCGAAGCTCATGCCCTCCATGGTCTGGATGAGCTTGTCGGTGTTGGTGTCACCGTTGGTCTTCTTGAGCGCGGTCACCACGGCCATCGCGGCGCTGAAGCCGCCGGCGGTGAAGAAGTCGGGCGGCTGCTTGAACTCGCGGTAGTGCTCGGCCACCATGTGCTCGTTGATCGGGTTCTTGGGGATGCCGAAGTAGTAGTACAGCGCACCCTCCATGCCCGGGAACTGCTTGTAGGCCACCATGGCCGGCAGGATGTTGCCGCCCGTGGCGAGCTTGATGCCGTAGCGCTTGTCCAGCTCCATCTCGGCGATCTTGGCGAAGGGCGTGGGCGCACCCGACCACACCACCGAGATGTACTTGTTGCCCGGCTGGTCCTTGAGCTTGTCGACCAGGCGCAGCAGACCGGCGGTGAAGTCCGTCGTGCCCACGGGCAGGTACTCCTCGTGCACGATCTTGGCCTTCTTGGTGAAGTCCTTCGAGGCCTTCACGGCGTCGCGGCCGAAGGCGTTGTCGTTGGCGAGCACACCGATCACGTTGTTCGGCGCGTCCAGGGCCACGGCGTTGGCGGCGGCGTCCTGGCTGCTGTTGCGGCCGGTGCGGAAGATGTACTTGTTCCACTTGTCACCGGTGATGGAGTCGGCCACGGCGGGCTCCACCAGCAGGATCTTGCGGTACTCCTCGGCCACGGGCAGCATGGCCAGCGCCACCGGCGAGGCGGTGGGGCCGATGGCGATGTCGGCCTTGTCGTCGGCATAGGCCGCGGCCAGCAGGCTCTTGCCTACATCGGGCTTGCCCTGGTCGTCCTTCTCGATCACCACGATCTTCTTGCCGCCCACCATCATGGTGCCGCCGGTGGCGTACTTCAGGCCCATCATCAGGCCCGTGTGGGTCTGCTTGGCATAGGCCTCGAGCGGGCCGGTCTTGCTGTGGATGTGGGCGATGCGGATCTCGCTCTTGCTGGACTGGGCAAAGGCCAGGCTGGCCGTGCAGGCCAGGGCGATCACCGCCAGGCGGCGGGTGGCGTGGAACATGGGCTGTCTCCTTGTGGGTGGGTCGCGGCGCGGCGCGCCGTGCACCCCTTTTGCACAGGCCGTGCCAGCCGCGCAAGTGCTTGATTCACAAGGAGGCGCGCCGTCGCCGCGGCGACGATCGTCTGAATGTCAGACGCCCCGAAGCCCGCAAGCGTCTGAATTTCAGTCGGCCGTCTGGATTTCAGACAGCCCGGGCAGGGCCGCGAGCCGGTCGTACAGGCTTGCGCGCGAAATGCCCAGCAGCCGCGCCGCGGCCGTGCGGTTGCCGCCGGTGCGCGCGAGCGCGGCGGCGATGGCGCGCTGCTCGAGCTCGGCGATCTGCTCGGGCAGCGGACGCAGGTCTTCGGCGCCCGCGGGCGCGCTGGCGGGCGCGGTCTCGATCGGCGCGAGCGCGGGCAGGCCGGCCTCGCGCAGGATGGCATCCACGTCGGCGGCGGTGATGAGCGCGTCATCGGTGCGCAGCGCGAGCTGCTCCAGCACGTTGCGCAATTCGCGGATGTTGCCGCGCCAGGTCTGCGCGGCGAGCAGGGCCTGGGCCTGCGGGCCGATGTCCATGGGCGCACCGCCGCCGCGCGCGGCGATGTCCTCGCACAGCGCCTCGATCAGCTGCGGGATGTCGCTGCGCCGCTCGCGCAGCGGTGGCACGCGGATCGGCAGCACGTTGAGGCGGTAGTACAGGTCTTCGCGGAAGCGCCCTTCGCGCACGAGCTGCGGCAGGTCGCGCGAGGTCGCGGCCACCACGCGCACGTCGCAGCGCACGAGCTGGTTCGAGCCCAGCGGCTCGATCTCGCCCTCTTGCAGCGCGCGCAGCAGCTTCACCTGCATGGCCATGGGCATGTCGCCGAGCTCGTCGAGGAACAGCGTGCCGCCGTCGGCGATCCGGAACTTGCCGTCGCGGCCCTTGCGGTCGGCGCCGGTGTAGGCGCCGGGCGCCACGCCGAAGAACTCGGCCTCGAGCAGCGACTCGGGCACCGCCGCCATGTTCACGCCCACGAAGGCCTTGCCCGCGCGCGGCGAGGCCGCGTGGATGGCGTGCGCCAGCAGCTCCTTGCCGGTGCCGGTCTCGCCCAGCAGCAGCACCGGGCTGGTCGACTGCGCCGCGCGCCGCGCCTGGCGCTTCACCTCCACCGCGGCCGGGCTGGTGCCCACGAAGCTCGCGAAGGTGTACTTGCTGCGCCGCTGCGTGGCGAGCTGGCGCTGCGCTTCCTTCAGGTCGTGTTCGAGCCGCGCGAACTTGGTGATCAGCGGCTGCAGCGTGGTCTCGGGGTGGTCGAACAGCACGATGCCCAGCACGCCGATCACCTCGCCCTGGTCGTCGCGCAGCGGAATGCGCGTGACCACGAAGGTGCCGGCGCGGTTGTCGAGCAGGTCGATCAGGATCGGCTTGCCCGTGGCCAGCACGCGGTGCATCTGCGTGTTGTGCACCACGTTGCTCACGGGCTGGCCCACGAAGTCCTCTTCGCGCTCGAAGCCCAGCGCGGGCAGGAAGCGGCGGTACTGGTCGTTGATCCACACCACGCGCGCGTCGCGGTCCACCAGCAGCATGCCTTCGCTGGCGTTGGCGAACAGGTCGAACATGGAACGCGCAGCGAGCTCGAGGATGCTCTGCGCGTCGCGGGGCAGGCGGTCGTCGCGGGTCATGGGCGGCATGGTACCCGGGGCGGGTATGCAGACACGGCCCGCGTGAAGAAGCCGTCACGGCGGCAACCCGGGCCTTGGTCGCGCCACCCAGGCCGGGCGTGCGGCGGGCCCCAGGCCGGCCGCAGCGCATCGCCCTGTGTCTTTACCCCTGCTTTCAACATGATCCAAAGATCCCGCAGCCACTCGCCTTCGCCCAGCCCCACCCCCAACCGCAACATCCCCGCCGCCGGGCAGCCATCGGCCACGCTGGCCCACCCCGACGAGGCGCCCGAGGGCCTGGAAGAAGGCTTCGACGACATGTCGCTCGACGAACTGATCGATCAGATCGCGCAAGAGCGGCTGAGGCTCAGCAACCAACTCGGCGGGCTGCCGCCCGAGCAGGCCCTGGTGATCGAGCAAGAGCTGATGCATCTCGCAGACATGCACGAGGACTCGCTGCAGACCCAGACCGCCACCCAGTACCACCTGAACGAAATCGAGCGCCTGCAGGCCGAGAACCAGGACCTCGAAAGCCAGCTGCGCCTGCTGCAACAGCAAAACTTGCAGCAGCGGCTGCTGGCCCTGGCGCAGCCCGCGCAGCCGCGGCCGCAGCCAGAACCACCCCGCACCCCGCCCGACACGCCCACGCCCCGCGAGAACTGAGCGGCCTCTGGCAACATGGCGCGTCCCCACCTGGAAACGCCATGCCCGCCATTGAAACCTTCGACGCCCCGGCCGCTGCCCGCCTGCTCTGGTCCCACCGCCAGGCCGGCACCGCCCTCGACGCCCTGCCCCCCGCGCTGCGCCCGGCCGACGCCGCGGCCGGCCACGCCGTGCAGGCCGCGCTGCCCACGGTGGCCGGCCAGCGCGTGGTGGGCTGGAAGATCGCGGCCACCAGCGCCGCGGGCCAGGCCCACATCCAGGTCGACGGCCCGCTGCCGGGGCGCATCCTCGAAAGCTTCGTGCACCCCGTGGGCGCCACGCTCACGCTCGCGGGCAACCGCATGCGCGTGGTCGAGCCCGAGTTCGCCTTCCGCTTCGGCGCCGACCTGCCGCCGCGCGCTGCGCCCTACACGGCGGCCGAGGTGCTCGCGGCCGTGGCCTCGCTGCACCCGGCCTTCGAAGTGCCCGACTCGCGCTTTGCCGATTTCGCGCGCGCAGGCCAGGCCCAACTGATCGCCGACGACGCCTGCTGCGGCCGCTTCGCCTTCGGCCCGGCCGCGCCCGAGGCCTGGCGCAGCGCCGACCTCGCGGCCCACCGCGTGCACGCCACGGTGAGCCGCGCCGACGGCAGCCTGCGGTACGCGCGCGACGGCGAAGGCCGCGCCCTGCTCGGCGATCCGCGCACCGCCCTCACCTGGCTCGCCAACGAACTCTCGGCACTGGGCATCGGCCTGCGCGCGGGCGACTGGGCCTCGTGCGGCACTTGCATGGTGCCGCTGGCGATCGAGCCCGGCGACCGGGTGGTGGCCGACTACGGCGCCTTCGGCACCATCGCGCTCGGCCTGTCGGACTGAGCGCGCCGCCCGCGCGCGGTTTCGCGGCGCGCGCGCGGTGTTTCGTCGCAAGCCGGTGGCCGCCCGCGGGGGCGCCGCGCACAGTGCGGCATCGCCCAACCACCGGAGACCGCCATGCTGCTGCAACTGCTCGCCACCCACCCCGAGGCCATCGGCCCCATCGTGCGCCAGACCCCGCCCTGGGTCTGGGGCCTGTTCGCCGCCCTGCTCGCGCTGGGCCTGAGCCAGCTGCGCGCGCGCAGCGCCAGCCTCACGCGGGTGGCGGCACTGCCCGCGGCCATGGCGCTGTTCTCGGTGTTCGGCACCTGGTCGGCGCTGGGCCATTCCCCGCACGCGGCCGCCGCCGCCCTCTCCGGGCTCATTGCCGCGGCCGCGGCCTTCGCGCTCATGGCGCAGCGCCGCAGCACCGCCCGCTTCGACCCGGTGCAGCGCCGCTACCGCCTGCCCGGCAGCGCGTTGCCGCTGCTGCTGATCCTGGGCATCTTTCTCGTGAAGTACGGCGTGGGCGTGGAACTCGCCATGGCGCCGCAACAGGCGAACGACGCCGCCTTCGCGCTCACCGTGGCCGGGCTCTACGGGAGCTTCACCGGCCTGTTCATGGGCCGGGCCTGGGGGCTGGTGCGGCTGGCCTTGCCTGCGCGCGTGGCTGGGGAAGTGGGCTGAGTCACGGCTTTTTCTCCGGCTTGTTCTCAGACCGGAAGTGCGCGAAAGCACTGAAGAAGAAACACACCGTCGACCCCACGCTCGAGGCGGTGCCCAGGGTGATGGCCCATCCGCTTTGCATGAGTTTCGTGGTCGACAGAAAGCACATGGTGAGCAACAGGCAAAGCCAGCTCCGCCTCGTCGCTTTCCTGAACCGGAAAAGATCGGTCAGGTAACTCGCGACCGCAGTGGCCATCAGCGTCGTGGCCACGTAGTCACTGGCATCCATCGTCACCCTCTCCTGAGAAAAACGCTCTGAATCAATGCCAGAAGCGACGCCGCCAACAGGATGCGCGGAGGATCACGCACACGGGGGCCGCGGGGATGAACGATCGCCAGAACAGCAACGACAGCATCTCATCCCAGTGCTCGAACGGTGCCGCCCACATGTAGAGGGACAGTGCCGTTCCCGCGAACACCATCAGCCAGCCAAGGACGTAGCACAAGGCCCATCGGCCCCCTTCGACGATCCAGTGGTTGGCCGATTTCATGCACCTTCTGCCTCAAGAATGTGATGGGCAAAAAATGTAAGCCGAAAGAACAAAAAGCCTTCCCCGACAGGGGAAGGCTTCAATCCATCATCAGAAGCGGCGTTCAGGCCGACGCCGGGGCTTCGCGCCCTCGCTGCACGTAGGCCACGATGCGCGGCAGCAGCAGCACCATCACCACCACGATCAGCAGGCCCAGTGACATCGGGCGTTCGATGAACACGCGCCAGCTGCCTTCGCCGATGGACAGCGCGTTGCGCATCTGCGCCTCGGCCAGCGGGCCCAGGATCAGGCCCACGATCACCGGCGCGGCGGGGAAGTCGAAGCGGCGCATCAACAGGCCCAGCAGCGCGATGCCCAGCATCAGGTACAGGTCGAACGCGCTCTGGCGCATGCCGTACACACCCACCGTGGCGAAGATGGTGATGCCCGCGTACAGCTGCGGCCGCGGGATCTTGAGCAGCTTCACCCACAGGCCCACCATCGGCAGGTTGAGCACCAGCAGCATCACGTTGCCGATGTAGAGCGAGGCGATCAGCGCCCACACCAGGGTGGACGAGGTCTGGAACAGCTGCGGGCCCGCGTTGATGCCGTAGTTCTGCAGCGCCGACAGCAGGATGGCCGCGGTCACCGAGGTGGGAATGCCCAGCGTGAGCAGCGGCACCAGCGTGGCGGTGACGGCCGCGTTGTTGGCGGCCTCGGGGCCGGCCACGCCTTCGATGGCGCCCGTGGTGCCGAAGCTCTGCTTCGCCTCGGGGTCGGCGAGCTTGCGCTCGGTGGCGTAGCTCAGGAAGGTCGGGATCTCGGTGCCGCCCGCGGGAATGGTGCCGAAGGGGAAACCGATGGCCGTGCCGCGCAGCCAGGCGGGCCAGGAGCGGCGCCATTCGTTGCCGGTCATGTGCACCTTGGTCAGGCGGTTCATGCTGGCTTCCATGCGACCTTCGTAGGCGGCGTTGTAGAGCGCCTCGGTCACCGCGAACAGGCCCACGGCCACCAGCACCACCTCGAGGCCGTCCATGAATTCGAGGATGCCCGCGGTGTAGCGCACCTGGCCGGTGATCTGGTCGATGCCCACCAGACCCAGCGACAGGCCCAGGAACAGCGAGGTCAGGCCGCGCAGCGCGCTCTTGCCCAGCACCGCGCTCACCGTGGTGAAGGCCAGCAGCATGAGGCAGAAGTACTCGGGCGGCCCCAGGCGCACCGCGAACTCGGCGAGCACGGGCGCGAACAGCGTGACCAGCACGGTGGCGATGGTGCCGGCCACGAAGGAGCCGATGGCCGCGGTGGCGAGCGCCGCGCCCGCACGGCCGTTCTTGGCCATCTTGAAGCCTTCGAGCGCGGTCACCATGGTGCCGGTCTCGCCCGGGGTGTTGAGCAGGATGGAGGTGGTCGAGCCGCCGTACATCGCACCGTAGTAGATGCCGGCGAAGAAGATCATCGAGGCCGTGGGTTCGACCTGCGAGGTGATGGGCAGCAGCATGGCCACGGTCACCGCGGGGCCCAGGCCCGGCAGCACGCCGATGGCCGTGCCCAGCGCGCAGCCGGCCAGCGCCCACAGCAGGTTGATGGGCGTGCCCGCGGTGGCGAAGCCCTGGAGCAGGTTGTGGAGGATGTCGCTCATGAAGGCCTCGGTATCAGATCCAGCCGCTGGCGCTGATGCCGGGCAGGTTCACCGCCAGCACCTTGGTGAACACCCAGTACACGGGTGCGGCGATGAGCACGCCGGTGACGAAGTCGACCCCGGTCGTCTTCGGCCCGCCGGCGGGCTTGCCCTCGCTCTGGCGCAGGCCGCGCACGGCCAGCGCGTAGCACAGCGTGCAGCTCAGCACGAAGCCGATGGTGGTGATGAGCGAGGCATTGGCGATCACGCCGGCGCACACCCACAGCAGGGCGGGCCAGTCGGCGCGGTCGGCGCCTGAGGGCGGCTCCACGTCTTTCCAGCCGCCGCGCAGCGCCTGCACGACGAGCAGCGTGCCGCACACCGCCATCAGGCCGCACATCAGCCAGGGGATGAAGTTGGGGCCGACGCCGGCATATCCCGCGTCGGACGGGATCTGCCAGGCGCCCACGGCGAGCACCGCGGCCACGCCGATGGCACCCAGACCGATCGCCACCTGCCCCGTGCGCGACGGGGCGGCTTGCTGCATCTCGCTCATCGCCGTGCGTCCGTCAGACCATGCCGGCGCGGACCATGGTGGCGCGCAGCGAAGAGAAGTCGCGGTCGACGAATTCCTCGAAGGCCTTGCCGGTCAGCAGCGCGGGCGTCCAGCCGTTCTTCTTGAGCGCTTCCTGCCACGACTTGCTCTGCGTGGCCTTGGTGATCATGGCCACCAGCGCGTCGCGTTGCGCGGGGGTGATGCCGGCCGCGCCGTACACGCCGCGCCAGTTGCCGATCTCCACGTCGATGCCCTGCTCTTTCAGCGTGGGCACGTTGATGCCGTCCAGGCGCTTGCCCGAGGTCACGGCGATGGCGCGCATCTTGCCGCTCTCGATGTAAGGCTGGAACTCGCTGTAGCCGCTGCCGCCCACGGTGACGTTGCCACCCAGGATGGCGGCCACCGCCTCACCGCCCCCGCGGAAGGGCACGTAGTTGATCTTGGCGGCGGGCACGCCCACGGCCTGCGCGATCTGCGCGGCGGCGATGTGCTCGGTGGCGCCGCGCGAACCGCCGCCCCACTTCACGCTGCCCGGGTCTTTCTTGAGCTGCTCGACCACGTCCTTCATGGTCTTGAGCGGCGACTCGGCCGGCAGCACGAACACGTTGTATTCGGTGGTCAGGCGCGCGATCGGCGTGACCTGGGTGATCGACACCGGCGGCTTGCCGGTGATGATGCCGCCGAGCATCACGGCGCCCATCACCATCAGCGCGTTCGGGTCGCCCTTGCTGGCGTTGTAGAACTGGGCCAGGCCGATCGCGCCGGCCGCGCCGCCCTTGTTCTCGAAGGTCACCGAAGAGGCCACGCCCGCGTCGCGCAACGCGTCGCCGAGCGCGCGGCCGGTGCCGTCCCAGCCGCCGCCGGGGTTGGCAGGGATCATCATCTTGATGTTGGCGTTGGCCCAGGCGGCGTTGGGCAGCGCGCCCGCGGCGGCCAGAGCGGCCAGGGATTTGAGGAAGGTGTCGCGACGCATGGCGTTGTCTCCTGTGGGTGAAAGGGGCGGGCCGAATGTTCGGCGGGCGCGCTGTCAGTTGGCTGTCGGACGCCCTGGGGGAAACCCTGATACGGGCGGCAGGGCAGGCGGCTGCCGATAATGGCCGCCGCATGAAGCTGCTGCTGGTCGAAGACAACGCCACCATGCAGGTGACCCTGAGCCGCGCGCTGGAGCGCCGCGGCCTGCAGGTGCTCACCTGCGACGACGGCCTGCGCGCGCTCGGTGTGTGGCGGCAAAGCCAGCCCGACGCGGTGCTGCTCGACCTCTCGCTGCCGGGCCAGGACGGGCTCGAGGTGCTGGCCCAGGCGCGCGCCGCGGGCCTGCGCACCCCCGTCATCATCCTCACCGCGCGCGGCACCGTGGGCGACCGCATCCTGGGCCTGAACACCGGCGCCGACGACTACCTCGCCAAGCCCTTCGACCTCGACGAGCTCGAGGCCCGCGTGCGCGCGCTGGTGCGCCGCGCCACCGGCAGCGACGCGCCCGCCTCGACCGCCTGGTGCGGCATGACGGTGGACGCCGAGAGCGGCGCCGTGTACCACCAGGGCACGCCGCTGGAGCTCACGCCGCGCGAGCTCGCGCTGCTGCGCGCGGTGCTCGCGCGACCGGGCCACGCGATCGCCAAGGAGCGGCTGTTCGAGCTCGTGTTCCCGGGCGAGAAAGAGGTGCAGACCGAAGCGATCGAGGTGGTGGCCTACCGGCTGCGCAAGAAGATCGCGCACACCGGCGCGCAACTGGTCACGCTGCGCGGGCTGGGCTACCTGTTGAAGGCACCGTGAGCCCACGTCCGTTCTCGCTGCGCCGCACCCTGCTGCTGGGCATCCTGCTGCCGGTGTTCGCCTACGTGGTGTTCAACACCGTGGTGCTGTACCGCCAGGCGCTGGCCGCGGCCGACACCGCCTACGACCGCACCTTGCTGGCCACGGCGAAATCGCTCGGCGAGCAGTTGCAGGTGACGGGGCGCGGCGATGCGGCGCGCGTGCACGCCACCCTGCTCTACTCCGCGCTCGAGGCCTTCGAGGCCGACAACCGCAGCCGGCTGTTCTACCGCGTCTCCGGTTTTCACGGCGAAATGGTCTCGGGCTTCGACGACCTGCCCACGCCGCGGCGCGCCATTCCCAAGGACAACATCTACGCCGCGCTGGTGAACTTCTACGACGACCAGTACCGCGGCATGAAGGTGCGCATGGCCGTGCTGCTGCAGCCCGTGGCCGGCGTGGAGGGCCAGGGCGTGGCCACCATCCAGGTGGCCGAGACCCTGGAGCTGCGGCAGACCCTGGCACGCCAGATCCTGATCGACACGCTGTGGCGCCAGGCCGCGCTGCTGGCGGTGATCGCGCTCGTGGTGGTGGTGGTGGTGCAGCGCGCCACGCGGCCGGTGCGCGACATCAGCAGCGCGCTGGCCTCGCGCAGCGAGAACGACCTCTCGCCGCTGCCCGCGCAGGACGCGCCGCGCGAGCTGCTGCCGCTGCTCGACGCCACCAACCAGCACATGCAGCGGCTGTCCCATCTGCTCGACCACCAGAAGCGCTTCGTGCGCGACACCTCGCACCAGCTGCGCACGCCGCTCGCGGTGCTCAAGACGCAGCTGCAGTCCGCACGCCGCGGCGACGTCGAGCCGCGCCAGGCGCTCGACGAGATCGCGCACACCGTGGACCGCGCCACCGACCTCGCCAACCAGATGCTGGCGCTCGCCAAGGTGGAGCAGCTGCGCCAGGACCGCGACGTGCCCCTGACCGAATGGGCCGGCGTGGTGCGCACCGTGGCGCTCGACCTGTCGGCGCTGATCGCCGAGCGCGACCTCGATTTCGCGCTCGAACTCGGTGGCGAGGCGCCGGTGCGGGCGCACGAATGGGCGCTGCGCGAACTCACGCGCAACCTGCTGCACAACGCCATCAAGCACTCGCCCCAGGGCGGCGCGCTGCACGTGGACCTGCACCGCGACGCGCGTACCGCCGCGCTCACCGTGAGCGACAGCGGTCCGGGCATCGCCGAAAGCCTGCGCCAGCGCCTGTTCCAACCCTTCGCCACCGACCACGGCGCCGGCCCCAGCCTCTCGGGCTCGGGCCTCGGGCTCGCGATTTGCCGGGAGATCGTGCAATCCCTCGGCGGCCAGATCGAACTGAACAACCGCAGCGTAGGCGGCGCCGTGCGCGGCCTCGACGCCACGGTGCGCCTGCCCCTCACGACCGAACCATGAAAGTGCCCGACCGAGAAGCCCCGACCGAACGCGTGCGCCTGGACAAATGGCTCTGGGCCGCGCGCTTCTTCAAGACCCGCGCCCTCAGCGCCGAAGCCATCGACAAGGGCCGCGTGAGCCTCAACGGCCAGGTGGCCAAGGCCTCGCGCGAGCCGCGCGTGGGCGACACGCTCGAATTCCGCCAGGGCAACGAATGGCGCACGGTGGTGGTGCGCGGCCTGAGCGCGGTGCGCGGGCCCGCGCCGGTGGCGCAGCAGCTCTACGAAGAAACCGCCGAATCGCTGGCGCGCCGCACGGCCGCGGCCGAACAGCGCCGCCTGGCCCCCGAGCCCGCGCTGGCCCAGACGCAGGGCCGGCCCACCAAGCGCGACCGCCGCACGCTCAGCGATTGGGGCGACCGCTGGAGCGCCTCGCTCGACGACCAGTGAGGGCGCGGCCTCAGCCGCGCCGCAACCCCAGCCACATCACCGTGGCGACCACGATCAGGCCGCCCGCCACCTGAATGGCTGCGATCGACTGGCCCAGGAACACCCACGCGAGCACTAGCGCAAAGATCGGCTCGATGTTCATGATGGCCGAGTTGCCCACCACGCCCAGCCGCGGCAGCACGGTGAACATGATGGTGAAGGCCGTGCCGTAGAGAAAGGTCAGGCCCGCCAGGCCCCACCAGCCCGCCATGGCGTTCGGAAAGTGCAGGCCGCCCTGCGTGGTGCTGGCCACCAGCGCGATCACCGAGGCGATGGCCATGGTGCTCGCGGTGCGCACGCGGCCGTCGAGGCCCGCGGTTTCGTGCTGCGTGAACACCAGCGCGAGGCCGAAGCTGGCGGCCGCCGCGAGCGCGAAGCCCACGCCCACGCCGATGCGCGCCCAGTGCCCGCCCGCGCCCAGGCCCGAGGCCGCACCCGACACGTCGAGCGCGAGCGCCAGGCCGAGCAGCATCAGCGGCATGGCCTTGAGCAGGTGCGGCGCGGGCCGGTGGCCGTAGATCACCCGCGCCCAGAACGCGGTCCACAACGGGTAGGTGTTGAAGGCCAGCAGCGCGAGCGCCACCGGCAGCCGCGCCACGGCTGCGTACAGGCACAGGCTCTGCACGCCCACCAGCAGGCCGATGGCGGGCAAGGCCTTGCGGTGGCGCGCCTGCAAGCGCAGCGGCACGCGCGCGAACAGCACGATGGCAGCGACCACGAGCGCGGTGATGCCGCTGCGCACGGTGACCGCAGTGGCCACGGTCACGCCATGGTCGAAGGCCAACCGCGCGGCCACGTGGTTCGCCCCCATCATGAAGGCGATGAGCAGCAAGGTGGCGAAGGCGGTGCGCGAGAGGCTCTGGGGCATGGCGGTTCGCGGTAGAAAGCCGATCGGCAAAAAACAAGGGCGCCCCGAGGGGCGCCCTTGTTGCGATCTGTGGCGGAGTGAGAGGGATTCGAACCCTCGATGAGGCTCTACACCCCATACTCCCTTAGCAGGGGAGCACCTTCGGCCACTCGGTCATCACTCCGGAAGTCCCGCATTATGCCCCAAAGCACACGCGGGAAAATCGTCAGGCCTCGATCTTGTCGGCGCTCTGGTCGAGATCGAACTCGCGGTGCAGCGCGCGCACGGCCAGCTCCATGTACTTCTCGTCGATCACCACCGAGGTCTTGATCTCCGAGGTCGAGATCATCTGGATGTTGATGCCCTCGGTGCTCAGGCAGCGGAACATGCGGCTGGCCACGCCCACGTGGCTGCGCATGCCGATGCCCACGATGCTGACCTTGCAGATGCGGTTGTCGCCCACCACATCGGCCGCGCCCAGCGAGGGCACCACCTGCGCCTTGAGCAGGTCGAGCGTCTTCTGGTAATCGTTGCGGTGCACTGTGAAGCTGAAGTCGGTTTTGCCGTCCTTGCTCAGGTTCTGGATGATCACGTCGACTTCGATGTTGGCGTCGGCCACGGCGCCCAGGATCTGCGCCGCGATGCCCGGCTTGTCGGGCACGCCGAGCACCGAGACCTTGGCCTCGTCGCGGTTGAACGCAATGCCGGAAACGACGGCTTGTTCCATGGCTTCTTCTTCCTCGAAAGTGATCAGGGTGCCGGAGGCGGCTTCTTCATTCAGGTCGATGTCCCAGGGCGTGAAGCTCGAGAGCACACGCAGCGGCACGCGGTACTTGCCCGCGAACTCCACCGAGCGGATCTGCAGCACCTTGGAGCCCATGCTGGCCATCTCGAGCATCTCTTCGAAGCTCACGCGCGCCAGGCGGCGCGCCTCGGGCACCACACGCGGGTCGGTGGTGTAGACGCCATCGACGTCGGTGTAGATCAGGCACTCGGCGGCCTTGAGCGCCGCGGCCACGGCCACGGCCGAGGTGTCGCTGCCGCCACGGCCCAGCGTGGTGATGTTGCCGCCGTCGTCGATGCCCTGGAAACCGGTGACGATCACCACCTTGCCGGCGGCGAGGTCGGCGCGCACGCGCGCGTCGTCGATCGATTCGATGCGGGCCTTGGTGTAGGCGTCGTTGGTCTTGATCGGCACCTGCCAGCCCGCGTAGCTCACGGCCTCCAGGCCTTCGGCCTGCAGCGCGATGGCCAGCAGCGCCGACGAGGCCTGCTCGCCGGTGGCGGCGAGCATGTCGAGCTCGCGGCCGTAGGCCTTGCCGGGCTTGCCCGGGGCCAGCTCTTTGGCCAGACCCAGCAGGCGGTTGGTTTCGCCGCTCATGGCGCTGGGCACCACCACCATCTGGTGACCGGCCTTGTGCCATTTGGCGACGCGGCGGGCGACGTTGCGGATGCGTTCGGTCGACCCCATGGAGGTGCCGCCGTACTTGTGAACGATCAAGGCCATTGGAAGGGAGGGGAAAGCGCAGCGATCACCGCTGCCGGGTGCCCGGAGCCGGGCAAAACCCCGGGATTATATCGAGGGGGTATACGCCAACTGCGCACCCTCGCGGCACACCACACCCGCGGCCACCTTGAGCCGGATCGCGTGGCCGCGCGTGCGGCAGGCCTGCACCTGGTCGAGCAGTTCGGCCAGTTGCGCCGCGCTCGGCGCCACGCCGTGGGCCTGGCGCAGCCAGTGGCGCAAGGCGTTGGCCTGGCGCTCGCGCGAGAGCGCCTGCAATGCCGCGATGCGCGGCGGCGTGCCGGTGGCGGCGAGGTCGATCGCGGCGAGTTCGTCGAGCAGGCGCTGCGCTTGCGCGGCATGCGCGGCGCTGCGCGCGAGCGCCTCGCGGTAGCCCTCGAAGGCCTCGGCCCAGGCCGGGCTCAGGCGGTGGCGGATGCGGTTGCGCGTGAAGCGCAGGTCGGCGTTGCTCGGGTCGTCGACAAAAGCCTCGCCGCGCTCGATCAGCGCGTCGCGCAGGGCCTGGCCGCGCAGGCCCAGCCAGGGCCGGCCGAAGCGCACACCTTCGCGCACGAAGGCCTCGGGCATGGCGGCCAGGCCCGGCAGGCCCGCGCCGCGCGAGAGCGCGAGCAGCACGGTCTCGGCCTGGTCGTCGAGGTGCTGGGCCAGCAGCACCCAGTCCGCGCCGGCCTCGCGTGCGAGCGCGGCGAGCGCGGCGTAGCGGGCGCCGCGCGCGGCGTCTTCGGGGCTCTGGCCCGGGGCCGCGCGCGCGTCCACGCGGCGCACATGGCAGGCCAGCCCCAGGCGTGCGCAGCGCTCGCGCACCTGCGCCTCGAAAGCGTCGGCCGCGGCTTGCAGGCCGTGGTGCACGTGCAGCGCGATCACGCGGCCCGGCCACAGGGCGTGGGCCGCGAGCAGCAAGGCGGTGGAGTCGGCGCCGCCGCTGAAGGCGACGGCCACCGGGCCCTCGGGCACGCCGTCAGGCCCCCAATGACGAAGGGCCCAGTCGGCAAGCGCCTGGGCCCCGGGCAACGCCGCTTCGGCGGCGTCAGCGCTTCTCGCGCGCTTCGGCCTTGGTGTCGGTGAAGCGGCCATAACCGTCGATGCGCGCGTAGCGGCGCTCCAGCAGTTCCTTCACCTTGAGGTCGGCCACCTGGCGGAATGCATCGCCCAGCGCGCGCTTGAGGAAGGCGGCCATCTGCTTGTGGTCGCGGTGCGCGCCCCCCACGGGCTCATTGACGATCTTGTCGACCAGGCCCAGGGCCTTGAGGCGGTGGGCGGTGATGCCCAGGGCCTCGGCCGCGTCGCTCGCGCGCTCGCTGGTCTTCCAGAGGATGGAGGCGCAGCCCTCGGGGCTGATCACCGAGTACACCGAGTACTGCAGCATCAGCACCTGGTCGGCCACGGCGATGGCCAGCGCGCCGCCCGAGCCGCCCTCGCCGATGATGGTGGAGATGATGGGCACCTCGAGCTGTGCCATCTCGAAGATGTTGCGGCCGATGGCCTCGGACTGGCCGCGCTCCTCGGCATCGATGCCGGGGTAGGCGCCGGGCGTGTCCACGAAAGTGAAGACCGGCAGCTTGAACTTCTCGGCCAGCTTCATGAGGCGCAGCGCCTTGCGGTAGCCCTCGGGCTTGGTCATGCCGAAGTTGCGCAGGCCGCGTTCCTTGGTGTCGCGGCCCTTCTGGTGGCCGATCACCATGCAGGGCTGGCCGTTGAAGCGCGCGAGGCCACCCACGATGGACAGGTCGTCGGCGAAATGGCGGTCGCCGTGCAGCTCGGTGAAGTGCGTGAAGATCTCGCGCACGTAATCGAGCGTGTAGGGCCGGTCGGCGTGGCGCGCGATCTTGGTGATCTGCCAGGGCGACAGGTTGCTGTAGATGTCTTTGGTGAGTTGCAGGCTCTTGGAAGCGAGCTTGTCGATCTCTTCGGAGATGTCGACCGCCGATTCGGTCTGCACGTAACGCAGTTCCTCGATCTTGGATTCGAGCTCGGCGATGGGCTGCTCGAAATCGAGAAAGTTCTTTTTGGCCATGTCAGGCTCCTACTCTGGTGACTCAATAGCTCACGGGGAGCGGATCGAGCGACCGCCAAATATACCAAGTGGCCACACTGCAATAAGGCGCCCACGACCCGGCGACCTCGCGGATCTCGCTGCGGCTCACAGGCTCGCCCGAGAAGTACGCGCGGCTGATGCCGTTCTGCAGGCCGATGTCGTCGAGTGGCAGCACGTTGGGCCGCATGAGGTGGAAGATGAGGAACATCTCGGCCGTCCAGCGGCCGATGCCTCGGATGGCCACGAGCTCGGCAATGATGGCCTCGTCGTCCATCGAAGGCCAGTCGTTGACGCGCACGCGCTTGTCGGCAAAGTGCAGCGCGAGGTCGACCAGGTACTCGACCTTGCGCGCCGACAGGCCGGCCGCGCGCATGTCGTCGACCTTGAGCTTGAGCACCTGGGCCGGCGTCATCTTGCGCGTGAGCGCGTCGAAGCGGTCCCACACCGACTGCGCGGCCTTCACCGAGATCTGCTGGCCCACGATGCTGCGCGCGAGCGTGACGAAGGCGTCGCCGCGCGACTGCAGGAACGCGCCCGGGTGCTGCGGAATGAGCTTCTTGAGCACGCGGTCGCGCTTGATCAGGTGGCGGCAGGCCTCGCCCCAGTACACGGGCGCGTCGGGGCCGAACTCGGGCAACTGGCTCGGCGTGGCCATCAGGCGCGTTCCCAGGTGGTGCCCGCGGGGCCGTCCTTGAGGACGATGCCCTGCTCGAGCAAGGCCTTGCGGATGCGGTCGGCCTCGGCGAAATCGCGCGCCTGCTTGGCGGCGGCGCGCGCAGCGATCTGCGCGGCAATGGCCGCTTCGTCGAGCGAGGCGCCCGCGCCACCGCCCTGCAGGTAGGCCGCGGGATCGGCCTGCAGCAGCCCCAGCACGCCGCCGAGCGCGCGCAGCAGGCCCGCGTGCTGCGCCTGCTTGCCGCGGTTGAGCTCGCTGGCGAGTTCGAACAGCACGCTCAGCGCGACCGGGGTGTTGAAGTCGTCGTCCATCGCGGCCTTGAAGCGCGCGGCGAACGGGTCGGTCCAGTCGATGGCGACCTCGGCCGCGGGCACGGCCGACAGCGCGGTGTAGAGCCGCTTGAGCGCGGCGCGCGCGTCGTCGAGGTGGGCGTCGCTGTGGTTGAGCGGGCTGCGGTAGTGGGCGCGCAGCATGAAGAAGCGCACCGTCTCGGCGTCGAACTTCTGCAGCACCTCGCGGATGGTGAAGAAGTTGCCCAGGCTCTTGGACATCTTCTCGTTGTCCACGTTGACGAAGCCGTTGTGCATCCACACGCGGGCCAGCGGCACGCCGTTGGCGCCCTCGCTCTGCGCGATCTCGTTCTCGTGGTGCGGGAACTGCAGGTCGGCGCCGCCGCCGTGGATGTCGAAGGTTTCACCGAGCAGCGCACAGGCCATGGCCGAGCACTCGATGTGCCAGCCCGGGCGGCCGCGGCCATAGGGCGAGTCCCATTGCGCGTCGGCGGGCTCCTCGGGCTTGGCGGCCTTCCAGAGCACGAAGTCGAGCGGGTCTTCCTTGCCCTGTGCCACGGCCACGCGCTCGCCCGCGTGCAGCTCGTCCAGGCTCTTGCCCGAGAGCTTGCCGTAGCCGGCGAAGCGGCGCACCGCGTAGTTCACGTCGCCGTCGCCGCTGCGGTAGGCCAGGCCCTTGCCTTCGAGGGTGCGCACGATGTCGAGCATCTGCGGCACGTAGTCGGTGGCGCGCGGGTCGTGCGTGGGGCGCGCGATGCCGAGCGCGTCGAAGTCTTCGTACATCGCGGCGATCATGCGGTCGGTGAGCGCGCGCACGGTCTCGCCGTTGTGCAGCGCGCGGCGGATGATCTTGTCGTCGATGTCGGTGATGTTGCGCACGAAGGTCACGCGCAGGCCGCTCGCTTCGAGCCAGCGGCGCGCCACGTCGAACGCGATGTTGGAGCGCGCATGGCCCACGTGGCACAGGTCGTAGACCGTGATGCCGCAGACGTACATGCGCACGTGGCCGGGCTCGATGGGCGCAAAAGGCTCGAGCCGGCGCGTGAGGGTGTTGTGGATGTGCAGGGTCATCGCAAGGCGCAAGGCGGGTGCGGTGCCGGCCGCTTCCACCGCGCCCGCAAGCGCGGCGCCTCACGGGTCCGGCGCCCCGCAGGCACGGTCTGATGCGACCGGCCAGCCGGTACCCCTCAGATACAATGCGCGCCAGTATATCGACGCCCACCGCGCACAAGCGTGTGCGACCGGGCCTTTGGTCGGCCACCCCCTGAACGCCGGCCCGCCCCAGCCGACGAGGTTCCATGTACCACCGAGCGTCACCGCCGGACCGCGGCGCACCGATGTCCCATTGCCCCTCCCTGCCCCGCCTGTTCGCCATCGGGCTGCTCGCCGTGAGCGCGCACGCGTTCGCGCAATCCACCTTCACGCCCACCGTCACGCCCTACGACGAGGTGTCGCGCCTCACGCGCGCCGGCCAGTACGAGCAGGCGATCGAACGCGCACAGCGCTACCTGCAGACCAACGCGCGCGACCCGCAGATGCGCTTCCTGGTGGGCGTGGCGCAGAACCAGAAGGGCGACGTGGCCGCGGCACAGGAAACCTACGCGCAGCTCACGCAGGAATTCCCCGAACTGCCCGAGCCCTACAACAACCTTGCCGTGATCCACGCCGCCGCGGGCCGCTACGACGAAGCGCGCACCGCGCTCGAAGGTGCGATCCGCGCCAACCCGCAGTACGCGGTGGCGCACGAGAACCTGGGCGACGTGTACGCGCGGCTCGCGCAGCGCGCGTGGCAGCGTGCGCAACAGATCGATGCCGGGAACCGCCGGCTCGAACCCAAGCTCAAGGCCGTGCAGGGCATCTTCGACATGCCCGCCAACCCCAACCGCTGAGGACTTCGCCCATGACCTTCTCCCGCCGCGCGCTGCTCGCGCTCCTGGCCGCATTCACCCTCTCGGGCGCCGCGCACGCGCAAGGCGCCAACGCCAAGCCGCGCGTGAAGCTCAGCACCTCGCTGGGCGACATCGTGGTCGAGCTCGACGCCGCCAAGGCGCCCAAGACGGTCGAGAACTTCCTGCAGTACGTCGAAGAGAAGCACTACGACGGCACCGTGTTCCACCGCGTCATCGGCAACTTCATGATCCAGGGCGGCGGCTTCACCGCCGACATGCAGCAAAAGCCCACGCGCGCGCCGGTGCCGCTCGAAGCGGGCAACGGCCTCAAGAACGACCGCGGCACCATCGCCATGGCCCGCACCTCGAACCCGAACTCCGCCACCTCGCAGTTCTTCATCAACGTCGTCGACAACGCCGGCCTGAACGCGCCCTCGCCCGATGGCTACGGCTACACCGTCTTCGGCAAGGTCGTCGCGGGCATGGACGTGGTCGACAAGATCCGCGCCGTGCCCACCGGCAACCGCGGCATGCACCAGAACGTGCCCGCCACCCCCGTCACCATCAACAAAGCCAGCCTGGAGAAATGAACATGGCCAACCCCCAAGTGGAACTGCACATCGCCGGCATGGGCGTGATCACGCTCGAACTCGACGCGGTGAAAGCCCCCAAGTCCACCGCCAACTTCCTGGCCTACGTGAACAAGGGCCACTACAACAACACGATCTTCCACCGCGTGATCCCCGGCTTCATGATCCAGGGCGGCGGCTTCGAGCCGGGCATGAACCAGAAGCCCACCGACAAGCCGATCGAGAACGAAGCCAACAACGGCCTCAAGAACGAGGTCTACACCGTGGCCATGGCGCGCACCAACGACCCGCACTCGGCCACCGCGCAGTTCTTCATCAACGTCACCAACAACGGCTTCCTCAACCACACCGCGCCGAGCGCGCAGGGCTGGGGCTATGCGGTGTTCGGCAAGGTGGTCTCGGGCAGCGAGATCGTCAAGCAGATCGAAGGCGTGGCCACGGGCCGCAAGGGCTTCCACGACGACGTGCCCAAGGCCGACGTGGTGATCGAGAAGGCCGTCGCCCTCTGATCGCACCCATGGGTGAGCGCACCGACGAGCTCGTTGCGCCGTCCACCTGGCGCACGGTCGACCTCATCTCCGACCTGCACCTGCAAGCGTCCGAGCCGGCCACGCAGCGCGCGTGGCTCGCCTACCTCGACGCCGCGCCCGCGCCCGACGCGCTCTTCATCCTCGGCGACCTGTTCGAGGTCTGGGTGGGCGACGATGTGCTGGACCACGCCGACACGCCCGAGCGCGCCTTCGTGCGCGACTGCGTGGCCGCGCTGCACCGCTTCTCAAAGCGCGCGGCGCTCTTCTTCATGGCCGGCAACCGCGACTTCCTGCTCGGCACGCAGGCGCTCGCGGCCAGCGGCATGCGCGGCCTGGCCGACCCCACGGTGCTGGCCTTCGGCGGCCAGCGCTGGCTGCTCAGCCACGGCGACGCGCTGTGCCTGGCCGACACCGACTACCTCGCGTTCCGCGCGCAGGTTCGCGGCGAGGCCTGGCAGACGGCCTTTCTCGCGCGGCCCCTGGCCGCGCGCGAGACCATTGCGGCCGACCTGCGCGCGCGCAGCGAAGCGCGCAAGCGCGAACTGGGCCACGACCCCGGCCTGTGGGCCGACGTGGACGCCGCCGCCGCGCGGCAGGCGCTGCGCGCGGCCAACGCCGGCACGCTGATCCACGGCCACACGCACCGCCCCGCCGAGCACGCGCTGGGCGACGGCCTGCGCCGCCTGGTGCTCAGCGACTGGGACTTGCAGGCCAGCCCGCCGCGTGCCGAGGTGTTGCGCCTGACGGCCGCGGGCGCGCGGCGGGTGGCGCTGTGAGCTGGTGGTCGTCGCTGCGGCGGCGCTGGCGCCGCCCCACCCCGGTGCCCGATGCGCTGTGGGCGCACACGCTGCAGCAGCTGCCGTTCCTGCAGGCGCTGTCGGCGCCCGAGCGGAACACGCTGCGCGGGCTGTGCGCGCACTTCCTGGCCGAGAAGGAATTCACCGGCGCCAACGGCCTGCAAATCACCGACGCCATGGCGCTGTCGATCGCGGCCCAGGCCTGCCGGCCGCTGCTGCACATGCACGGCCCCGACGGCCGCGCCGTGCGCCAGAGCGCCGACCGGCTCGACTGGTACGGCGACTTCGTGGGCATCGTGGTGCAACCGGGCGCGGTGCTCGCGCGGCGCGAGGTGCGCGACCCCGTGGGCGTGGTGCACCAGTACACCGAGGCCCTGGCCGGCGAGGCCATGGACGGCGGCCCGCTGATGCTGAGCTGGGAAGACGTGGCCAGCGCGGGCGAGCGCGCGGCCATCGGCCACAACGTGGTGATCCACGAGTTCGTGCACAAGATGGACATGCGCGAGCTGAGCCCGGGCGAAGAGCCGCAGGGCGCGCCCGTGCTGCCCGACGGCTTCCTGGGCCTGAACGACCGCCGCGCCGCGGCCGCGCACTGGCAGCGCGTGATGGGCGAGGCCTACGCGGGCTTTCGCGAGGCCGTGGCCATGGCCGAGCGCTTCGGGGGCGAGCCCCCGTGGCTCGACGCCTACGCGGCCAGCAACGCGGCCGAGTTCTTCGCCGTGACCTGCGAGGCCTACTTCGTGAACCGCGAGCGCTTCGCGCAGGACTTCGCGGCGCTGATGCCGCTCTACGACGGCTTCTTCAACGCGGCGAAGGCGGGCTGATCAGCGCTTGAGCAGCGCCTTGAGCACCGCCTGCAGGCGGCGCGCGGCGCGCTCGTCGTGCGCACCCGCGAACACGCGCGCCACGTCCTGCGCCCAGGTGTCGGCCGGGGCGGCCTCGTGGCGGCGGGTGAGCAGCTGCAGCTGCAGCAGGCGGCGCTCGCTCAGTTGCTCGGCGGGCGTGGGCACCTCGGCCGCGATCTCCAGGCGCAGCAGCGCATCGCCGGCATCGGCCGCGGGCTTGGCCAGCGCCGCGCCCCAGGCGTTGCGCTGCGCCGCGCCCACGCGCGGGCCCAGGGCCTGGGCCGCGGGCAGTTGTTCGGCGTCGCGTGCGCGCCAGGCGTCCACGAGCTGAGTGAGCACCTCGCCATGCGCCTGTTCGGCCAGGCGTTTGAGGCTCGCCTGCGCGGCGTCCAGGGCCTGGCGCTGCGCGCGGAACGCGGCGTCACCCAGGCGCGGGCCGCGCGGCGCGCGGTCGTCGCGGCCACCGAAGCCACGGTCGCCGAAGCCGCGGTCGTCGCGGCCGAAGCGGTTGCCTTCGCGCGGGCCGCGCGCATCGCCACGGCCCGCGGGCTTGCCGTCGCGGCGGGCGTCGCGGCCGGCCGGGGCCGCTTCGGCGCGCTTCTGGCCCGGGCGGTCGTCACCGCGCATGGCCACGAGCTTGCGCGGCGCGGCCTGCGGGGCCGGGGCGGCGGCGCCCTCGCTCGCGCCCGCACCCTCGCCTTCGCCCGCCGGCGTCGCCGGTGCGGGGGCTGCGGCCGGGGCGGTCGACGACGGGGTGGTCGGTGCGGCCTGGCTGGCCGCTTCGAGCGCGGCCATGGCGGCGCGGATGCGCGCGGCGTCGCCCGACTGGCTCGCCGCTTCGAGTTCGCGCGCGGCGTCGAGCACGCGCTGGTCGTGTTCGCTCAGGGCCTGGCCGTGCTGCTGGCGTTCCTGGGTCTTGCGCTCGAAGGCGCTGTCGATGGGGGCGCGGAAGGCCTCCCAGAGCTTCTGTTCCTGTTTGCGGTCGAGCGGCACCGCGTGCGCTTCGGCCTGCCAGCGCTGCTGCAGCGCCTTGACCGCGTCAATGCGCAGCGGACGGGCTTCGGCGAGCGCCGTGGCTTCTTCGATCAGCGCCTTGCGGCGCGCGGTGCTCTCGGCCTGCGCGGCCTCCAGGCGTGCGTGGGCCTGGTGCATCGCGTCTTTCCACTGCGGCTGGATCTCGGCAAAGGCCTTTTCGCTCAGGTGGCCGGCCTGACGCCAGCGCTCGGAAAAGGCGTGCAGTTCGCGCAGCTGGGCCTTCCAGTCGCTGCTCTCGGCATGGGCCTGGGTCCAGGCCTTGAGCTCGTCGATGATGGCCATGCGCTGGGCGCGCGTGGCGTCGGCCTGCTGGCGCACCTGCGTGAGCCAGACCTCGACCAGCTTGTGGGCCTCGGTGCAGGCCTCGTCGAAGCGCTTCCACAGCGCGTGGTTGGGCGCGCCGCCCTGGTCGGTGGTTTTCCACTGCTCGCGCAGCTGGCGCAGGGTTTCCTGCAGCTTGCGCCCGCCCAGGCGCTGGCCCTCGGGCGCCTTGGTGAGCGCCTCGGCCTTGGCCACGAGTTCCTCGCGCAGCTGGTCGGCGCGCCAGCGCTGCCAGCCTTCGAGTTCGCCGGCCTGGGCCAGCGCGGCCTGCGCGCGCGCGTCGAGCGCAGGCGCGATCAGGCGACCGTGTTTCTTGAGCTGCTGACGCACCTCGTTGGCGACCTTGGGCGTGGCCTTGCCGTGGCCTTGGGCCAGCTCGGCTTCGAGCGCGACCACCGCGGCCTCGAGCTCGGCGTTGGCGCGTTCGCGGCGCTCGGTCTGGGCCTGGCCGTCGGCGGCCGCGGCGGCTTCGGCGGCGGCCGCGGGTTCACCGCGCGCCACGCGCAGCTCGTCGGCCCACACGGGCACGGCGGGCAGCGGCGCCTGTGGGTCGGCGTCGGCCGCCACGGCCTGCGCGAGCGCGGCCGAGAAGGCTTCCCACACCAGTTGCAGCTGCTGGCGCGAGGCGTCGAGCATGGGCGGGAACTTGGGCTCTACGCTGGCCCATTGCGGGTCCTGCGTGAGGCCGTCGACCTGCTGCTGCCACTGCGCCACGTCGTTGCGCAGCGCGTCGGCGGCCTGCTGCGCTTCACGCCAGGGCTTGGTGGACAGGACCTCGATGCGCTGCGCGATCAGCACCGCAGCCTCGCGCTCGACCTGCACCGCGTGCTGCAGGTCTTCGATCGACTTGATGCGCTCGGCCAGTTGCTGGCGCAGCGTGGCCAGCGGCTCGCGCGACAGCGGGGCGCCGGCGCGCGCGGCGTCGCGCTGCCAGGCCAGGGCATCGGCGAGGTTCAGGCGCGACGCGCCGAGCAGGGCCTCGGCCTTGGCGCTCCATTCGGTGGCGGCCTGCTCCTGCGCCTTCTGGCGTTTGAGCTCGTCGAGCTTTTCCTTCAGGGGCTTGGCCGCGCCGCGGTCGCGCTGGCTCAGCTCCTTGAACACTTCCTGCATCTGCTCGGCCGTGGGCGCCTGGGCGAGCCAGTCGCGCAGGCGCGCGCTGCGATCGCCCGAGGTGGCGGCCGAAAAAACGCCGCCGGTGAGGGCGTCCAGCGGATGGGCGTTGGCGGGCTTGGGGGAGGTGGGCGTGTTCACGGCGGGTTCGGTGACGGGCTTCTGGCGCAGGGAAAACAGCGACATGTGGAGGGGCAGAGGCGGTCGGGGCGACCGGGGCGCGCGGACGGGGCCGCGCGCGGGAAAACGCGTATTGTCGCCGCAGCGGTGCGGCGGCGTGAAGGCGGGGATCGCGTCGCCTGGTGCGGCGCCCGGTGCAGCGATCAGCGCGGCGCGAGCTGCAGCTCGGCGCGCGCCGAGGGCAGCTGGGGGCGCGTGGTGGTTTCCGTGGCCTCCGAGGCCTTGACCGGGCCCAGGCGCGGCGCGCCCAGGAACACGCGGTCTTCGCCCAGCTTCAGGCCGAGCAGGAAGTCCTTCACCGCCACCGCGCGCGCCACCGCGAGATCGCGCATGGCGTCGTCGCCGGGCACCTGCGAGGCGGCGAGCAGCGCGGCCATTTCCGCGGGCGGGATGTCCTTGGCCAGGCCGATGGCGTTGCGTGGCTTGGGGATGTCGGCGCGGCGGTAGACCTCGCGCAGCAGCTCGTCGCGCTCGGCCGCGACGATCTCGGGCTCCGCCGGCACCTCGGCGCCGGCGCGCGCCAGGCGACGCCGCTTCTCGGCGCGCAGCAGACTGTCCAGGCGCGCGCGCTGCCAGCCCTCGCGTTCGGACGCCAGCTCGGCATGGCCGTGGATGGTCAGGCGCAGCGCGGGCCGGTTCTGCAGGGCCCGGGCCACGGCCTCGAGCTGTCGCCGGTCGTTGTCGTCGAGCGTGGCGCGGCCGGGCTCGAAGTCGATCTGGCTGGCGTCGGCACCGCCGCCGGCGAAGGCGTTGGCGATGAGCGAGAACGGCGCCGTGATGGCCTTGCCGATCAGGTTCACGATCACGCGCACGATGACCGGCCCGAGGCGGAACTGCGGGTCGTTGAGCGAGCCGCTGATGGGCAGGTTGATGTCGATCACGCCGTCGCGGTCGGCCAGCAGGGCCACCGCGAGCTTGACCGGCAGATTGGCGCTGCTGTTGGGATCGCGTTCGCCGAAGCTCAATTGGTTGAGCACGATCTGGTTGCTGGCATCGAGCTGGCCGTCGGGCTGGATGCGGTAGCGCACGTCCATGCTCAGCTTGCCGCGCTCGATGCCGTAGCCGGCGTACTTGGCGCTGTAGGGCGACAGCGGCGAGAGCTCGAGGTCGCGCACCAGGCCGCGCACGTCCATGGCGAGCGGTTGGGCCAGCGGGTTGATCTGGCCGCTCACGTCCAGCGTGGCCGTGCCCTCGGCGCGGCCCTTGAGCGACAGCTCGGCCAGCGCCAACGGCTGGCCGGGCGCGGGCGGGCGGTTGCTGAAGGCGCTCAGGGAGCCGGTCACCTCGCTCAGGTTGGCGGTGTAGTTGGGCCGCACGAAGCGGTCGGAGAAGCGCACGCGGCCATTGACCAGGCTGATCGGGCCGACGCGGATGTCGGGCGTGGGGCCCGAGGGTGCGGTCGCGGTCGCAGGGGCAGCCGTTGCAGGGGCCGCCGGTGCGGCGGCCGGAGGCGTGGCGGCCGATGGCGCCTCGGGCGGGGGCTTGAGCAGGCCTTGCAGGTTGATGCGCCCCTGCTCGTCGATCAGCACGCGCGCGAAGTAGTCGCTGAGCACCGTTTCGGCGACCTGCACCGAGGCGGCCTGGCCGGGCGCGCTGCGCACGCGCAGGCCGCGCACCTGCAGACTCTTCCAGGCAAGCAATTCTTCGTTGGGGTTCAGCGATTGGGCGCGCAGGTCTTCGAGCGCGGCCTCCACCGCGAGCTCGACCGTGGTGCCCGCCTCCGCCAGGCCCACGGCCACGTCACCGCGCAGGCTGGCGTCGGCGCGCAGCAGCTCGAAGTTCACGCGGTCGGCCAGGTAGGGCATGAAGGCGTGCAGCGGCAGCCGCTCCATCTGCGCGCGGCCCCGCGCGCCCGCGCCCACGCCCTGGCCTGGCAGTTGCAACTGGCCGTCGAAGGCAATGCGCCCGCCCTCGGCGGCGCGGCGGCCGCGGTCGCCGCGATCGAGCTGCAGCCGCAGGCTGATCGGCGCCGGCGGCGCGCGCACGGCCATGGGCTCAAGGTTCTGCAGGCGCAGCGACAGGGCCTGCACCGCGAGCGCCACCGGCCGCGGCGTGCTCTGATCGCTGAAGCGCAGGCGGCCGTCCTGCAGCTGGACCTCCTTGAGCAGCACGCGCCAGGGGTCGGGCGCGGGCGCCGCGGGGGCAGCGGGCCGG
Organism: Hydrogenophaga crocea; assembly: GCF_011388215.1. Taxonomy (NCBI): domain Bacteria; kingdom Pseudomonadati; phylum Pseudomonadota; class Betaproteobacteria; order Burkholderiales; family Comamonadaceae; genus Hydrogenophaga; species Hydrogenophaga crocea. The sequence goes on along the minus strand of NZ_CP049989.1, from coordinate 925,135 downwards.
GCGGCAGCGGCCGAACGGGCGTCGGGCGTGGCGGCATCGCCGCGCAGCCAGTCCTGGGCCATCCAGCGGCCATCGGCGCGGCGCAGCACGTCGAGATCGGGCGCCTGAACGGCGATCTGCGCCACCTCGGCGCGCCGTGCAAGCAGGTCGACCTGTGCGCCCGCAACCGTGAGGCCCTGCAGGCGCGCGAGCGGCGCGCGCGCCGGGCCCAGGCGCAGGTCGGCCAGTTGCAGGCGCGTGGCGTCGAGCCGCAGGGCACCCGCGTCGGCGCCGGACGCCGCCCGCCAATCGAGCGCGAACTCGCCCTGCAGGCGGCCGTCGAGCGCGGGCACCAGCTGCTGCACGAGGTAGGGGCTGGCCACCGACAGGGGCAGCTCGCCCAACGTCAGGCGGGCCTGGGCCGCGCGGTCGGTGGCGCTGCCGCGCAGGCTCAGCGGGGTGTCGCCGAGCCGGGCGTGCAGTTCGACGGGGGCCGCCTGCTGCACCGGCCAGGCCAGGCCCGTGGCCTTCAGGCGCAGATCGGTCAGCGCCAGGTCGGCCGCGGGCTTCACGGCCGCGTCGCGCCAGCGCACGGTTGCGCCATCGACGCTGAACGCGTCGACCACCACCTGCCAGGCCGGCCGGGCGCCGGCGGGCGCGCCGGACGCCGGCGCCGCGGCCGGCCGCGGCGCCCCGCGCTGACCGGCCTCGGCCAGGCGCAGCAGGTTGATGCGCCCCTGCGCATCGCGCGACACGTCGAGCGAGGGCCCCTGCCAGGCGATGCGGGCGATCTCCACGCGTTGGCGCAGCGGCTCGGCGCGGCGCAGGTCCAGGTCGAGCCGCTGCCAGCCCAGCACGGGCTGGCCGGCCTCGGCCCAGCGCACGTCCGACAGGCCGATCTGCCCGGCGAGCACCAGGCTTGGCTCGGCGTGCGCCTCGAAGTCCAGGGTGAGGTCCAGGCTCAGCCGCGCGGCGGTGGGTTGCACCGGCAGCGAGCGCGGCCAGTAAGCCAGGTAAGGCCGCACGTCGAGCCCGGGCACCTGCAGCCGCACGCGCGTGCGGTGGTCGTCGGCGAAGGGCGTGGTGCTGGCGCGGCTGTCGAAGGCGCTGCCGTTGAGCGTGAAGGCCAGCCGCGGCTCGGTCACCACGTTGCGGCGCGAGCCGAGGTTGCTCAGGAACGGCACCGCGAGGTGCAGGCCTTCGAGCTGGTGGGTCACGCCGACCGGGGTGTCGACCCAGTCGAGCGCGCCATCGACCAGCTCGATGTTGAACACCGCGAAGCGCGGCAGGGGCTCGGGCTGGGCGTCGCCGGGCCGCTCGGGCCCGCGCAGGCGCTGAATCACGTCGTCCACATCGAGCCGCCCCTCGCCCAGGTGCCGCAGGTGCAGGCGGGGCGCTTCGAGCCGCAGTGCATCCACCACCGGCGCGAGGCGCAGCAGCGACTGCAGCTCCAGATCGACGAACAGGCGCTTGAACTCGAACTGCGGGCCCACATCGGCCGGATCGCCCGCGGCGCGCGCCACCCGCAAGCCCTCGAGCGCCAGGCTCAGCGACCAGGGCCGCAGGTCGACCCGCTCGAGCGTGAGCGTGCGCCCCAACAGCGCACTGCCCTGCTTCTCGATCTGCCACTTCAACAGCGGCGGCAACGCCAGCCAGAGCAGCCCCCACAACAACAGCAGCGAGGCAAGCGCCCAGGCCAGGCGGCGGGCCCAACGGCGGGCGGCAGAACCGGAAGCGGGATTCAAGGACAGGTCGGCGGCCATGGCGCGCAGTGTCGCGCAAGCCGTCGCCGCCCGGCATGACGGCCCCAGAAACAGAAACCCCGGCAGGGGGCACCTGCCGGGGCAGACGGCGGGCAACAAGGCACTTGCCGTCGGTTTTGGCGGTGGGAGGGTATGGGTCCCGCCAGCCTGGAAGCAAGAGATTGCTCCCGATGGGGGCCGACTTGCGGTTCGCCGCGCTGTCGGCAGATGCCGGACTTCAAGCCCGGCAGGCGAAGACTACGCCGGCCCGGGCCGCGGTTCAAGCCACGATCGTCGATCCGTCATGGAACTTTTCAATCGCGCCGGTTTCGCCCATTTTGTTGCGGTGGATGCGCGTTTCGCGAACCGAAAGGCAGGCACAAACCGACAAGCGGTCATCACGGCGTCATGTGGCGCAAGCCCGCGTCGCCATTGGGCCCGCGAGCGGAAAGATGACGAAACGCACGCAGGCCGGCAATCGCAAATGACAAATTGTTCTTTTGATCGAGGTTCAAAACATTGACTTGTTATTAACCCCTCCCTACCATCCGCCGACTTTTGCCCACGCGAGGGTAAACCCCCAACGCTGCCCGCAAGGGCTAACTCGACGCTTTGCCCCATGAAGCGTTCGATGGCGACCCCAACGACCGGTCGGCGGTGCCTGTGCGCCGCTGCCCGACCAGCAAGGAGCGATCCATGAGGACCAACTCGCAGACGCCGCAGAAGAGCACGCCCAGTGCCCTGGCAACGTCCCTGAAACACGCCGCGTCCGACGTGTACCAGGGTTTCCTGCACACCACCCAGAACGGCCTGGCCCTGCTCGGCACGGTCGCCGCGGTCACGCTGCTCGTGTTCGGCATGCGCGCCGACCTGCGCGCCAGCGCCGAGGAGCGGCTGCTGAGCTGGCTGCTGCAGCGCCAGGAGGCGCAGCAGGTGGTCGAGCGCGACGTCGAGGTCGAACCGACCGCGATCGAACGCGTCACCGCCACCAGCCTGCGCGACCTGACCGAGCAGCAGGCCAAGGTGACCCAGTGGCTCAGCCGCAAGTACCGCGTGGCTCCCGAGCCACTCGCGGCGCTCGTGACCGAGGCCTACAACATCGGCGAGCGCGCGCGCATCGACCCGACGCTGCTGCTGGCCGTGATGGCCATCGAGTCGCGCTTCAATCCCTTCGCGCAGAGCCCCGTGGGCGCACAGGGCCTGATGCAGGTGCTCACGCGGGTGCACACCGACAAATACGAAGACTTCGGCGGCGAGCTCGCGGCCTTCGACCCGCTGTCCAACCTGCGCGTGGGCGCCAAGGTGCTCGAAGACGCCGTCAAGCGCGCCGGCTCGGTGGAAGGCGGTCTGCGCCTCTACGTGGGCGCGGTCAGCAGCGACGGCGGCTGGTACATCGACCGCGTGATGGCCGAGCACCTGCGCATCAAGAGCGTGGCCATGGGCAAGCCCGTGCAGCGCTACGTGCCGCCGGCGCGCGCCATTCCCGTCAACGCCCCGGCCCCGTCGGTCGAGGTCGAGGCCGAGGTGCGCCCTGCGCCGCACACGGCCCTGCCGTCCTGATGCCCCTGGTGGGCATCGGTGCTCGGCTAAACTACGCGCCGGTACGCGACTGGCGATAGGCCACCACCCGCGCGAGCGGGTCGGCGGCTGACGTGGACCCCCGGAACGGCCAACGGCCACCCTCTCCGGGACAACCACTGGGAAGCGTGCTGCCCGCGCCGCAAGGCCGGGCGTTCCGCCGTTCGCCTGGGCAGCCCTTGTCACCGCGCAAGGTTCCACTCTCACAGGACTGCCATGTACGACCGCCGCATCCTCATCGAACAGACCGACCCCGAGCTGTTTGCCGCCATCCAGGCCGAAAACGCGCGCCAGGAACACCACATCGAGCTCATCGCGAGCGAGAACTACGCGAGCCCGGCCGTCATGGCCGCGCAGGGCACCCAGCTCACCAACAAGTACGCCGAAGGCTACCCGGGCAAGCGCTACTACGGCGGTTGTGAACACGTGGACGTGGCCGAGCAGCTCGCGATCGACCGCGTGAAGCAGCTCTTCGGCGCCGACGCCGCCAACGTGCAGGCCCACTGCGGCGCGTCCGCCAACGAGGCCGTGTTCCTGGCCTTCCTCAAGCCCGGCGACACCATCATGGGCATGAGCCTGGCCGAAGGCGGCCACCTCACGCACGGCATGCCGCTGAACATGTCGGGCAAGTGGTTCAACGTGGTGTCCTACGGCCTCAACGACAAGGAAGAGATCGACTACGACGCCATGGAGCGCAAGGCCCACGAGGCCAAGCCCAAGCTCATCGTGGCCGGCGCCTCGGCCTACAGCCTGCGCATCGACTTCGCGCGTTTCGCCAAGGTCGCCAAGGACGTGGGCGCGATCTTCATGGTCGACATGGCGCACTACGCCGGCCTGATCGCCGCCGGCGTGTACCCCAACCCCGTGCCGCACGCCGACGTGGTGACCTCCACCACCCACAAGAGCCTGCGCGGCCCGCGCGGCGGCATCATCCTGATGAAGGCCGAGCACGAGAAGGCCATCAACAGCGCCATCTTCCCGGGCCTGCAGGGCGGCCCGCTCATGCATGTGATCGCCGCCAAGGCCGTGGCCTTCAAGGAAGCGCTCGCGCCCGAGTTCAAGGCCTACCAGCAGCAGGTGGTCAGGAACGCGCAGATCGTGGCCGAGACGCTCACGCAGCGCGGCCTGCGCATCGTGAGCGGCCGCACCGAGAGCCACGTGATGCTGGTCGACCTGCGCGCCAAGGGCATCACCGGCAAAGAGGCCGAGGCCGTGCTGGGCCAGGCCCACATGACCATCAACAAGAACGCGATCCCCAACGACCCCGAGAAGCCCATGGTCACGAGCGGCGTGCGCATCGGCACGCCGGCCATGACCACGCGCGGCTTCAAGGACGAAGAGGCCCGCCTGACCGCCAACCTCGTGGCCGACGTGCTCGACAACCCGCGCGATCCGGCCAACATCGAGGCCGTGCGCGCCAAGGTCAACGCGCTGACCGCGCGCTTCCCGGTCTACCGCTGACCCTCGATGAAGTGCCCCTTCTGCGGCCACCTCGAGACGCAGGTCGTCGAGACCCGCGTGTCCGAAGAGGCGGATTTCATCCGCCGCCGCCGCCGTTGCGGGCACTGCGACAAGCGCTTCACCACCTACGAACGGCCCGAGGTCAGCTTCCCGGCGGTGGTGAAGAAGGACGGCCGCCGCGTCGACTACGTGCCGGGCAAGCTGCGCGCCTCGTTCGCGCTGGCGCTGCGCAAGCGCCCGGTGAGCACCGAGCAGGTCGATGCGGCCATTGAACGCATCGAAGAAAAGCTGCTCAACCTGGGCGCGCGCGAGGTGCCGGCCAACCGCATCGGCGAGATGGTGATGCGCGAACTCAAGAAGCTCGACAAGGTGGCCTATGTGCGCTTTGCGAGCGTCTACCGCAGCTTCGAAGACATCGACGAGTTCCGCGCGCTGGTCGATGAAGTCAAGCGCTGAACGCGGGCCATGAACGACGAGGCCCTGCTGCAGCGCGCCCTCGACCTGGCACACGGCGCGCTCGCCCTGAGCAACCCCAACCCCCGCGTGGGCTGCGTGCTGGCGCGCGCCGACGGCACGGTGATCGGCGAAGGCCACACCCAGCGCGCGGGTGAGGCCCATGCCGAGGTGATGGCCTTGCGCCAGGCGCGCGACAACGGCCACGACCTGCGCGGGAGCACCGCGTTCGTCACGCTCGAACCCTGTTCGCACCACGGCCGCACACCGCCCTGCTGCGACGCGCTCGTGGCCGCGGGCGTGGCGCGCGTGGTGGTCGCCACCACCGACCCCAATCCCCAGGTTGCCGGCAATGGCCTGCGCCGCCTGCGCGAAGCGGGCGTGCAGGTGGACCTGCTGCCGCCCGGGCACCCGCTGAGCCTGGGCTCGCGCCGCCTCAACATCGGCTTCTTCAGCCGCATGCTGCGCCAGCGCCCCTGGGTGCGCCTGAAGATCGCCGCCTCGCTCGACGGCATCACCGCCCTGCCCGATGGCCAGAGCCAGTGGATCACGGGCGAAGCCGCGCGCCACGACGGCCACCACTGGCGCGCGCGCGCCTGCGCCGTGCTCACGGGCGCGGGCACGGTGCTCGAAGACAATCCGCGGCTCGATGCGCGTGTGCCCGGCTTGGTGCGCCAGCCGCACCTGGTGGTGATCGACAGCCGGCTCGACACGCCCACCGAGGCCCGGTTGTTCGAGCCACCGGCCGAGCCGGGCCGGCGTGCCGTCTGGCTCTACCACGCGGGCGCGGCGCCCGAGCGCGTGGCCGCCCTGCAGGCCCGGGGCGCACAGACCACGGCGCTCGCCGGCGCCGGCGGCAAGGTCGATCTGGCCGCCGTGTTCGCCGACCTCGCGCGCCGCGAGGTCAACGAAGTGCACGTGGAAGCGGGCGCCAAGCTCAATGCCTCGTTGCTGCGCGAAGGCCAGGTCGACGAGCTGCTCGTGTACCTCGCGCCCTCGCTGCTCGGCCAGGGCGCGGGCATCGCGCCCTTCGGCCCGCTGCACAGCCTGGACCAGCGCGTGGCCCTGCAATGGCAGGCGCTGCAGCCCATCGGCGACGACCTTCGCGTCACGGCCCTGGTGCGGGGCCGTGACGCTTTTCTCTCGGCGCCCTCGACCGATCGGTCCGCTTAGTACACCTGAACTAGTGCGAGTTCAGTAGGCCTTTCGACTCTCGTCGCACGGCGCCACCGCCGGGACCTTGCGCACCGCCCCGCCCGGCGCCGCTGTGGACCATGCGCGGGTGATGCAAAGCCCCCCACCCAACCGCACACCCACCCGCGCCCGCCCCCGCGCCGGCGGCTTCACGCTCGTCGAACTGCTGGTCACCCTGGTGGTGCTGGCGCTGCTGATCAGCCTCGGCGTGCCGGCCTTTGCGGGCCTGTTGCGCCAGTGGCGGCTCGACGCCGCCGCCGACGCCTTCGCGGGCGACATGCGGCTCGCCCGCAGCACGGCCACCCGGGTCTCGCGCAACGTCGAGGTGTGCGTGCAGAACGGCAACGGCGGCTGCGGCGCTCAGACCAACTGGGCCCGGGGCTGGCTGGTCTTCATCGACCTCAACGCCGACCACCAGCTCAACGCCGGCGACACCGTGGTGGCCCAGCGCGGGCCCCAGAGCGGCATCGCGAGCATGACCTACAGCGGCCCGGCCGCGAACCGGCTCTCCTTCCGACCCAATGGCACGCTCAACAGCAGCAAGGGCCTCACCATGAGCCTGCTCGCCGCCGGCACGGCCGGCGAAGGCCGCACCGTCACCCTCAATGCCATCGGGCGGTCCTATGTCAGCAAGACACCCTGAGCGCGGTGTCCGAACCACCCGGCAACGCGGCACGGGCCTGATCGAGGTGCTGGTGGCCATCGCGGTGATGAGCTTCGGCCTGCTCGCCATGGCCCGGCTCGGGGCATCGGCACTGCTCCACCAGAAGGCTGCGCAGATGCGCCTCACCGGCGTCTCGCTCGCCCAGTACTACGTCGAACGCGCACGCCTGAACGTGTACGGATTCGATCTGGGCGCCTACGACATCGCGTTCGGGGCAACGCCCGCCGGCAGCGTCCCCGGCCTGAACGCCGACGCCCCGGACACCGACGCAGCCCGCAACGTGGCGGCAGCTGACCGGCAAGCCTTTCTGCAACTGGTGGCCAAGGCCTTGCCGGAGGGCGCGGCCGAAGTCGTCTCGCGACCGAGCGCGCAGGCGCGCGAGCTCGACATCTGGCTGCTCTGGCGCGACACGTCGATCGATCCGGCCAACAGCCTGGACGGCGCGGCCCGGCACGCGTGCAACAAGGACCTGAGCGAGAGCGACCGCGACGGCCGCAGCTGCATGCACTTCCGGGTGGGCCTGTGAAGCGGCTGCGCACCGGACCCCGCCCCCAACGCGGCCTCACGCTCGTGGAGCTGATGGTGGCGCTCGCCCTGGGCCTCTTCGTCACCGGGGTGGCCAGCCTCACCTACCTGCAAACTGCCAGCGCGGCGCGCTATGGCGCGCTCGCATCCGAGATGAACGAGGAAGGCGCGCTCGCGCTTCAGGTGCTGCGCAGCCAGATCGCGCTCGCCGGCTACTCGTCGCTGGACGCATCGGGCAAGCGCGTGTTCACCGACCTGCCCGTCTGGGGGTGCGACAAGGGCTTCGCGGACACCGGCGGTGCGTTCGGCGCGCCAGGCACCTGCAACACCGGCGGCCCGTCCAACGACGCCATCGCCATCGGCTACGAAGCCAGCCTGCTCAACAGCATGGCGCTGCTGCCCGTACCCGGCCAGCCGCCCGCCCCGGGCAACTGCACCGGCACCGCCATCGCAGCGAACGCGGCGGGGGTATTCCTTGCCGATCACCGCTTCTACGTGGACGACGACGTCAACAGGACGCCGTCCTTGTTCTGCCGCGGCGGCACGGGCGGCGGCCAGCGCAGCACCGCGGCCCTGGTGCCCAATGTGGAGCGCCTGCGTCTGCGCTACGCCATCACCCGGGCCACGACCGCTGGTGCCATTGCGCCCCACCAGGTCACCGGCATCGTCGAGGCCTCCGCGCTGGTCACGGCGGACGACTGGGCCCGGGTGGCCGCGGTCGAGGTCTGCGTGCTCGTGCGCTCGGCCCGGCCCGTGGCGGCCGACGGCCAGACCCTGGCCCAGCTCACCCGCCACGTCGCGTGCGATGGCACGGTCCAAACGGCGACCGACCGCTACCTGCGCCGAGCCTACCGGGCCCTGGTGCCGTTGCCGAACGCGCGACCCGCGATCCCCCGGCCTTACGAGGCCAGCGGCGGTTCGGTCGCCAACCCCTACGCGGGCCTCGCACCATGACGCGTTCGCGCAGCCCGTGCCGCGGACCGGCACCCGTGGGCGGGCAGCACGGCACTGTGCTGCCCGTGGTCTTGTTCCTGCTCACCGTGCTGGCCCTGGCCGGCTTGTTCGCGGCCCGGCGCAGCGCCACGGTGGAAGAGATCGCCAACAACAGCCGCATGGGCGAGGTCGCCCGCCTGGCGGCCGAAAGCGCCCTGCGCTACTGCGAGGCGGTGGTCATCGATGCCGTCGAGGACGGCACGCTCTACGACAACGCCGTCAAGGCCAGGCTCGTGACGGCGCCCCCCTTGAGCGATGCCGGCGATGCCCAGGCCCGGTGGGCCGCGATCGGCAACTGGGTGCCGGGCGCCGCCTCGCTCATCGAGGTGCCCGCGCCGGTGGACTCGCTCAGCACCGAACCGGCCAGCGCGCCGGCGCCGACCTGCATGGCCGAGGCCATGACCCGCAGCCGCTACCTCGTGACCGCACGCGGGCTGTCGGCGGGCGCCGCCATCGATCCCGCCACCGGCGCCCTGGTGGGCCTGGCGGGCAGCGAGGTCTGGCTGCAGGCCATCGTGTCGCCCACCCTTCCCGTTCGGTCAGCCTCAGGAGCCGGTTATGAGTGAGTTGAATGCGCCACGCCCGCCCCGGTTTCGACACGGCCTGCACGGGCTGATCGCGCTGCTGCCGCTGCTGCTGATCGGGGCCGCGGCCCGGGCACAGCCCGCCGAGCATCCTTTGATGGTCGGTGCGGTGGGGGCCAAGCCGATCCTGATGGTCACGCTCGACAACTCGGGGTCCATGGCCTTCCCCATGCAGGACGACTACAACATCACGCAACAGGACTACGGCAGCGGCGGGCAGATCGTGCACGGCGGCTACTGGCAGGCCATGCGCTCGAGCGAAGCCAACCCGCTGTACTACAACCCGCGCGTCACCTACCGCCCCCGCGTGGACGCCCTGGGCCAGCCGGTGCCCGTCAACGACGGGCTCGTGTTCGTCAGCAACCAGGACAGCGTGGGCTATTCGCGCTACCTGTTCGCGCCCTCGCGCGAGTCCCTGCGCGACACGCCTGCGCTGGTGGTGCGAAGCGACGAACTGCCCCGCCCGACCTACGACCTCGCGCAGCTCCAGGACAGCACGCAGTTCTGGAGCGCCTTCACCAACGGCGCCATCAGCGCCTATGTGCCCCGGCACGTCAAGCTCACGGCGGCCGACGTTCGCACCGGCGCCCCGCCGGTCTTCAGCTACGTGGTGTGCAGCAGGCTGGGCTTCAAGGGCGTGCCCTTGAACCGGCCCGATCTCGCCAGGAACATCGGCGGGCAATTCTGCGACGCGGGCACCACCGTCGACGTGGTCTACGGCTCGTCGGCCAGCATTCCCCTGCCGGTCGACCACCACCGCAGCGATTGCGGTCCCGCGAGCTGCACCACGGCCCAGGAAACCGCCAACATCCTGACCTGGTTCCGTTACCACCGCGACCGCATGTCGGCCGCCGCCACGGCCCTGGGTCTGGCACTGAGCGACAAGCGCCTCGACCGGCAGGTCCGCATCGGTTACCTGCCGATCAACGACCTCGGATCGGCGATCGGCCTTCGGCCCGGCGTCACGGTGGACAAGCCCAAGGTCCTGCGCGGCGCGCGCGACTGGCAAACCGGGTCGGCCGACAACCAGGCCTTGTACGACTGGCTGTACTTCAGCACCCCCTTCGGCGGCACGCCGCTGCACAACGCGCTCGACAAGGTCGCCGGCTACCTGCGCGTCCCGTCCGACGCCTTGGAAAACCCCTGGGCGCGCGACCCCGGCAAGCCCGCCGGCGCGGCCAACCCCGAGATGGGTTGCCGCCGGGCCTACAACCTCGTGCTGTCCGATGGCGGCTGGTCCAACGGCACCGCCACGAACGGGGGCAGCGACGACGACAGCCAGGCCGGCAAGACCTTCACCGGCACTGGCCGCAATGGCCTGCCCCCGCCTGCGCTGGCCTACGACCCCAAAGGCTCGGCCAGCCCGCGCGGCCTCTACATCCCCTACCCGGGGGTCTCCAGCGGCACGCTCGCCGACCTGACGGCGCACTACCACTGGAACGAAGACCTGCGCCCGAACCTCGCCAACGAGGTGCCCACGCAGCCGGGCAAGCCCACGTTCTGGCAGAACATGACCACCTACACCGTGGGCTACATGGTGCAACCCTCGGGCAAGATGCGACGGCTCGACGGTTCGCTCGCCACCAGCGGCCTCACCTTCGAGCAGATCGACCAGTACCGGGCGCAATTCCTGCAGAACCCGGGCACCGCCACGCCCCCGAGCTGGCCCACCGTCACCAACACCGCGGCCGACCTGCCGCCCGCCCACATCGACGACTTCATCCAGGCCGGCTACACGGGCGGCGCGCGCAGCTTCAGCATATACAAGACCGAAGACCTGCTGACCGTGTTCAACGCCATCCTGGCGGACATCCTGAACGCCTCGGGCAACGACGCGGGCATCGCCTTGGGCACCACGTCCGCAGGCTCGGTCGAAGGCTCCCTGGCCACGCGCCTGAGGTACGGCGTCACGTACCGGACCAACGACAACGCCGGCGACGTCACCGCCATGCGACTCGACGCGAAGGGAGAGCCGCTGCTGCTCGACCAGAACGCGAGCGGCCAGGCGCTCAGCCCCGCGAGCACCACCTACTGGTCGGCCCAGGCCATGCTGCCCCCGCCCGATCAGCGCAAGGTCTACAGCCTCGACGACAACGGCAGCGGCTTCGAATTCAAAGGCGCCTTGACCAACCTGCCCGCGGGCATCCGGGCCTATCTGCAGGCGGGCGCCCGCGCCGCCTACCTGCCCGGCGGCCCGGGCTTCGTCGACTACCTGCGCGGCAAGGACCCGGTGGTCGACACGGCGAACCAGCTGTACCGCTTGCGCGGCAGCTCGCGCATGGGCGCGATCGTCAACAGCCCGCCGGTGCTTCAGAGCGCGGCCCAGCACCTGGGCTACGACGATCCCGCCAGCACGGTGAGCGGCAAAACCGCCTACGCCGGCTTTCTCGCGCAAACCGGCCCGCTGAGCGACACCCTGTTCGTGGCGACCAACGCCGGCGTGGTGCACGCCCTCGACGCCGCCCAAGGCAGCGAGCGGGCCGCCTACATGCCCCGGCGCAGCATGAAGCGGCTACTCGACCAGGCCGACAGCGACCGCGGGTTCCGCTACGTGCTCGACGGCCCGCTGTCCCTCAACGACGTCTACGACGGCCGTTCTTGGATCCCGCTCGTGGTGGGCAGCGGTGGCCGCGGCGAACGCCTGGTCTACGGCCTGCGGGCCCCGAAGGACGCACCGGACACCGACCCGCTCACGGCCGCCAACTTCCTGTGGGAAACCGGGCCCGACGTCATGGACACGACCAACGACGGTGACAACACACCCTTTGCCAGCGGCCACATGACCACCCCTGCACGCAGCGGCCAGACCGACTCGGGCGACTGGGTCGTGGTTCTCAGCAGCGGCCATTACAACGGCCAGGCCGACGGCGGCCGGCACGGGCTCGTCGTGCTCAACGCCCTGACCGGCGCGGTGATCCGCACGATCGCCCTGCCTGCGGCGTACCCGGCGGGACGCGGTCTGGGCGGCGTGACCCTGGTGCGCGACGCCCGCTGGCGCGTCGTCGCCGCCTACGCCGGCGACGCCAACGGCCACCTGTGGCGCTTCGACCTGCGCGGCGCGCCGGCCAACTGGAAGGTGGCTTATGGCCAACCGCTGTTCACGACCGAACACCACCGCCCCATCTACGGTGCCCCCGCGTGGCAGGCCCACCCCGGGGGCGGCACCATCGTCGTGGTGGGCACCGGCATGCTGCTCGACGACAGCGACCCGGGCGACACCGCGCAGCGCGAAAGCGTCTACGGCATCTGGGATCCCACCTCGCGCCAGGACGGCACGCCAGACCCGGCCTTCGTGCCCGTGACCGCCGATCAACTGCTGCAGCAGGACATGCTGGAGCAACAGGCCGAGGTGGGCGGCAACCGCTTCTACCGGCTCACGCGCCGCAAGATCGACTGGACCGCCCACCCGCCCGCCTACCGCGGCTGGAAGTTCATGCTCGGCGGGCGCTATGCCGGCGAACGCTCGATCGCCCCGGTGGTGAATGCGGGCTCGAGCGTGGTGCTGACCACGGTGGTGATCAACCAGAACAGCGCCGGCGCCGAGAACTGCGAGACCCCGGCAACGCCGCTCAGCGCGGTGTATGTCTTCAACGCCCTCGATGGCGAAGGCAAGCCGGCCTTCGACGTCGACCACGACGGGCGGCTCGACGCGGTGTCCGCGGTGTTCTCCACCACCGGCGGCTTCGGTCGCGGCAGCGGCTTCGTCAACCGGCTGACCCCGTCGGAAATGAGCGCCGCCCAAAAGGGCCTGACCCGTGTGGCCGGCCGGGACGGCGAAGCGCCGCCCGAGAACACGTCCTGCCTTGGCGGGCGCTGGAGCATCGTCGGCCTGGGTGGGGCCCTCGACAGCGGCGTCAACTGCCCCGGCCGCTGGAGCCGCCAGCAGTACACGCTCACGAGGCTGCCGCAATGAGCCGCCCGCGCGCGCCCGGCCGCCGCCATCGCGGCTTCACCCTGCTCGAGCTGATGATCACCTGCGCGATCATCGCCATCCTCGCCACGATCGCCTACCCGAGCTACGCCGAGCACGTTCGCGCCAGCCGGCGCGCCGATGCCCAGCGCGCGCTCGAAGAGGCCAGCCAGTTCCTGCGCCGGCGCTACAGCAGCATGGACACGCACGCGGGCGCGAGCCTGCCCGCCAGCCTGCAGCAGACGCCGCGCGAGGGCGAAGCGGCCTACCGGATCGTGCTGGTCGAGAACAACGCGGTGGTGGCCACGCTCACCGCGGCCCAGGCCTATACGCTGCGCGCGCTGCGCACCGGCGGCATGGCCGACGACCGCTGCGGCGATCTCGAACTCACCCACACCGGGGCGCGCCGCCTGCTCAACGCAGCCGCAGGCACGTCGCTGCCCGCCTGCTTCAAGGGCGGCTGACCCCTGCCCGCCCGGGGGCTGTCGAGCGATCCGCCGGGCGGTCGTCCAAACCCTGCGAAAATGCCGGCATGTTCACCGGCATCATCACCGGCGTGGGGCGCATCGCCGACTCCCATGCGCTGGGCGGTTCTTTGCAGCACGGGCGGCGCCTCACCATCGAAGCGCCACCGGGCTATCTCGACGACGTCGGTCTGGGCGACAGCATCGCGCTCAACGGCGCCTGCATGACGGTCACCTCGCTCGACCTGCCGGCGCACCGCTTCACCATCGACATCTCCGCCGAATCGCTGGCCCGCACCACCGGCCTGGGCGCGGTCGGCCCGCGCGTCAACCTCGAAAAGGCCCTGCGCGCGCACGACCGCCTGGGCGGGCACATCGTGTCCGGGCACGTGGACGGCATCGGCACCGTGACCCATTTCGCGCCCGTGGGCGAGAGCTGGGAGCTGCGCGTGCGCGCCCCGGCCGAACTCGGCAAGTACCTGGCCTACAAGGGCTCGATCACGGTCAATGGCGTGAGCCTCACCGTCAACCGCGTGGACGATCAGCCCGAGGGCTGCGGGTTCAGCATCAACCTCATTCCCCACACGGTGCAGCACACCACGCTCGGCGACCTCGCCGCCGGCAGCACCGTGAACCTCGAAATCGACACCGTGGCCCGTTACGTCGAGCGCATGCTCTCGGCTGGCGTGCTGGCCCCCACCCAGGAGCCCACATGAACGCACCCGAACAGATCCTGACCCCCGTGGCCATTTCACCCGTCGAGGCCATCGTGGCCGACATCCGCGCCGGGCGCATGGTGATCCTGGTCGACGAGGAAGACCGCGAGAACGAAGGCGACCTCGTGCTCGCGGCCGACCACGTCACGCCCGAAGCCATCAACTTCATGGCGCGCTACGGCCGCGGCCTGATCTGCCTCACGCTCACCAAGGAGCGCTGCGAGCGCCTGAACCTGCCGCCCATGGTGCCGCGCAACGGCACCAAGATGGGCACGGCCTTCACGGCCTCCATCGAGGCCGCCGAGGGCGTGACCACCGGCATCTCGGCCGCCGACCGCGCGCGCACCGTGCAGGCCGCCGTGGCGCCCAATGCCAAGGCCAGCGACCTGGTGCAGCCCGGCCACATCTTCCCGCTGCAGGCCGTCGAGGGCGGCGTGCTCATGCGCGCCGGCCACACCGAAGCCGGCTGCGACCTGGCCGCCATGGCCGGCTGCACGCCCGCCGCCGTGATCTGCGAGGTCATGAAAGACGACGGCACCATGGCCCGCCTGCCCGACCTGCAGCTCTTCGCGGCCGAGCACGGCATCAAGATCGGCACCATCGCCGACCTCATCGAATACCGCAGCCGCACCGAATGCCTGGTGCAGAAGGTGGGCGCGCGCGCGCTCAACACCGCCTTCGGCGAATTCACCGCCCACGCCTTCCGCGACCAGCCCAGCGGCGCCGTGCACCTGGCGCTGGTCAAAGGCCAGTGGGGCCCGCAAGACGTGGTGCCCGTGCGCGTGCACGAACCGCTGTCGGTGCTCGACGCGCTCGAGGTGGGCCGTTCGATGCACAGCTGGAGCCTCGAGCAGAGCCTGCGCTTCCTGGCCGACAAAGGCCGCGGCGTCGCAGTGCTGCTCAACTGCGGCGAGTCGGCCGAACAACTGCTCGCGCAGTTCGAGGGCACGGCCCGCGCGGCCCAGGCGCCCGAGCGCGGCCGCATGGACCTGCGCACCTACGGCGTGGGCGCGCAGATCCTGCGCGAATGCGGCGTGGCGCGCATGGAGCTCATGGGCAACCCACGGCGCATGCCCAGCATGCAGGGCCACGGCCTCGAGATCGTCGGCTTCATCGGCCGCCCGAACTGATTTTCAAGAACACAAGGCAATCCCCATGTTTGGTGCAGACAAAGGCACGGCAGGCGCGCTCGACGGCAAGCGCCTTCACATCGGCATCGTGCAGGCCCGCTTCAACGAGGCCATCACCGACGCCCTCTTCCAGGCCTGTCACGCCGAGCTGCTCGCCCTGGGCGTGCAGGAGAAAAACATCGCTCACGTGAAGGTGCCGGGCGCGCTCGAGGTGCCCGTGGTGCTGCAGGCCATGGCCGAGCGCGAGGAGTACGACGCGCTGATCGCGCTGGGCTGCATCATCCGCGGCGAGACCTACCACTTCGAGCTCGTGGCCAACGAGTCGGGCGCCGGTGTCACGCGCGTGGCGCTCGACCACCAGCTGCCGATCGCCAACGCCATCCTCACCACCGAGAACGAGGCCCAGGCCCTGGCGCGCCAGGTCGACAAGGGCCGCGACGCGGCGCGCGTCGCGGTCGAGATGGCCCTGGTTCTGGAGCAGATCGGCTGAGCATGAGCACGCAAGACAACGCCGCCCACCGCAAGGCCACCGACAAGTCGGCGCGCACGCGCGCGCGCGAGTTCGCGCTGCAGGCGCTCTACCAGCACCTGGTGGGCCGCAACCCGGTGGACGCGATCGACGCCTTCACGCGCGACCTCTCGGGCTTCCACAAGTGCGACAGCCTGCACTTTGACGCGCTGGTGCGCGGCTGCACCGCGCAGGGCGCCGAGCTCGACGCGCTGATCGCGCCGCGCCTGGACCGCCCGCTGGCCGAACTCTCGCCCATCGAGCACGGCGTGCTCTGGATCGGCGTGTACGAATTCCAGCACTGCCCCGATGTGCCCTGGCGCGTGGTGCTCAACGAGTGCATCGAACTCGCCAAGTCCTTCGGCGGCACCGACGGCCACAAGTTCGTCAACGGCGTGCTGCACCCGCTGGCCGAACAGCTGCGCCCGGCCGAGGTCGCCGCCGCTCCGCGCGCGGGCACGCGCCGATGAAGATCTCGGCCCGCGCACAGCGCGTCGATCCCTTCTACGTCATGGAAGTGGCCAAGGCGGCCGCGCGCGAGGCCGCCAGCGCGGCCCGCCCCGTGATCGCGCTCAACATCGGCGAGCCCGATTTCACCGCGCCGCCGCTGGTGCAGCAGGCCGCCGAGCGCGCCATCCGCGACGGCCGCAGCCAGTACACCAACGCCCTGGGCCTGCCCGCGCTGCGCGAGGCCATCGCGGGCTGGTACTTCACGCGCTGGGGCCACCAGGTCGATCCCTCGCGCATCGTGGTCACGGCGGGCGCATCGGCCGCGCTGCAGCTGGCCTGCCTCGCGCTCATCGACGCGGGCGACGAAGTGCTCATGCCCGACCCGAGCTACCCCTGCAACCGCCAGTTCGTGCAGGCGGCAGAGGGCCGCGCGGTGATGGTGCCCTGCGGCCCCGAGCAGCGCTTCCAGCTCAGCGCCGATCAGGTGCGCAGCCAGTGGGGCGCGCGCACGCGCGGCGTGCTGCTGGCCTCGCCCTCCAACCCCACGGGCACCTCGATCGCGCGCGACGAGCTGCAGCGCATCGCCGCCGAGGTGCGCGCGCGCGACGGCATCACGCTGATCGACGAGATCTACCTGGGCCTGAGCTACGACACCGCCTTCGGCCAGACCGCGCTCTCGCTGCCCGACGGTCTGGGCGAGTCGGTGATCAGCGTCAACAGCTTCAGCAAGTACTTCAACATGACGGGCTGGCGCCTGGGCTGGCTGGTGCTGCCGCCCGCGCTGGTGCCCGCGGTGGAGCGGCTGGCGCAAAACCTCTTCATCTGCGCGAGCGCGATCGCGCAGCATGCCGCGCTGGCCTGCTTCGAAGCGGAAAGCCTGCACGAGTACGAGCGCCGCCGCGCGGCCTTCCAGGCGCGGCGCGATGTCTTCATTCCCGAGCTCAACCGCCTCGGTCTGCACGTGCCCGTGGTGCCCGACGGCGCCTTCTACGCCTGGGCCGACATCCGCGAGGCCGCCGCCCGCTGGGGCCTGGCGCCCGGTGGCGCACAGCCCGAAGACGCGCAGAGCTGGCGCTTCGCCTTCGAGCTGCTGCGCCGCTGCCAGATCGCGGCCACGCCGGGCCGCGACTTCGCGCAGGCCGACCCGGGCCGCTACCTGCGTTTTTCCACCGCCAGCTCCCTGGAGCAGCTCCAGGAGGCGGTCGCCCGGCTGGAGGCCGCGCTGTGAGCGCCGCGCCCAGCGGCCAGCCCCCGTTCGCCTGGCGCGTGCGCGTCTACTGGGAAGACACCGACGCGGGCGGCATCGTCTTCTACGCCAACTACCTCAAGTTCTTCGAGCGCGCGCGCACCGAGTGGCTGCGCGCGCGCGGCGTCGAACAGCAGCGCCTGCGCGAAACCGCCGGCGGCCTGTTCGTGGTGAGCGGCACCGAGCTGCGCTACCACCGCCCGGCCCGGCTCGATGATTTGCTTCTGGTTACCGCCGACGTGACGGAAGCCGGCCGCGCGTCCCTGACAATCGCGCAGACCGCGCGCCGCGACGCCCCGGGGGGTGAACTGCTGTGCGAAGGCACCATCCGCATCGGCTGGGTCGACGCCAACACCGTGGCGCCGCGCCGCATGCCCCCCGAACTGCTGCACGCCCTGGGCCTGGGCACAGGCCCGGGCTGACGGCGAGGCTGCGCCCGCGGAACCCCTCACGGCCGGCCCGTTCAGAAACCTTTTGTCTCCACCGCGATCCCTGACGCCATGACCCCTGATCTCTCCATCGTCCAGCTCATGCTCCACGCGACCTGGGTGGTCCAGGCCGTGGTGCTGCTGCTCGTGCTGATGTCGCTGCTCAGCTGGGCCGCGATCTTTCGCAAGCTGGGCACGCTCAAGCGCGTGAAAGGCAAGAACGACGAATTCGAGCGCGAGTTCTGGTCGGGCGCCAACCTCAACGAGCTCTACGCGGCGGCCACGCAGAACGCCCGCCAGGGCGGCCCCATGGAACGCATCTTCGCCAGCGGCATGCGCGAGTACCAGAAGCTGCGCGAGCGCCGCATCACCGACAGCGGCGCCCTGCTCGATGGCGCGCGCCGCGCCATGCGCGCGAGCTTCCAGCGCGAGCTCGACGTGCTCGAAGCCAATCTCTCGTTCCTGGGCACCGTGGGCTCGGTTGCGCCCTATGTGGGCCTGTTCGGCACGGTCTGGGGCATCATGCACGCCTTCACCGGCCTGGCCTCGCTGGCCCAGGTCACGCTGGCCACGGTGGCGCCCGGCATCGCCGAAGCGCTCGTGGCCACGGCCATCGGCCTGTTCGCGGCCATCCCCGCGGTGGTCGCCTACAACCGCTTCACGCACGACATCGACCGCGTGGCCAACGGCCTGGAGACCTTCATGGAGGAGTTCTCCAACATCCTGCAGCGCAACCTCGGCGTGCAACCGGCCCACCCCAGCGCCAGCGCATCGAGCTTCTGAACCCGCCATGGCCAAGCTCGCCCCCCGCGGCCGCGGCCGCCGCACCGTCAACGAGATCAACATGGTCCCGTTCATCGACGTGATGCTGGTGCTGCTGATCATCTTCATGGTCACGGCGCCGCTGATCACGCCGAGCCAGATCGCGCTGCCCAGCGTGGGCCAGGCCCAGCGCCAGCCCGACCGCTTCGTGCAGGTGGTGATCGACAAGAACGAAGAGCTGCGCGTGGTCGAAGGCCGCGCGAGCGCCGAGGGCGTGCCCGTGCCCCTGAACCTGCTCGCGCTGCGCGTGCGCGAGTTGCAAAGCGCCGAGGGCAGCGACCCGGCGACCGTGCCCGTGATCATCAGCGCCGACAAGACCGTGCGCTACGAGTCCGTGGTCCGGGTGATGGACACGTTGCAGAAGAACGGTGTGCAGCGCGTGGGCCTCGCGGTGCAGGCCGGCCGCTGATCGACGCCGTTGCCAGACCCCATGCGATCCACTGCCGACCACCTCGACCTCGCCCCGCCGCCCACCGGCCGCTGGGGCGGCGCCGTGGGCAAGGCCGTCGTCGTGCATGCCCTGCTCATCGCCGCCCTCACCTGGGGCGTGAGCTGGCGCCGCGACGCCGTCACGCCCGCGGTCGAGGCCGAGATCTGGTCGCGTCTGCCGCAAGAGGCCGCGCCACGCGCCGTCGAACCCCCGCCGCCGCCGCCCGCGCCGGCCCCCCCATCGCCGCCACCGCCGCCGGCTCCCGCGCCGCAACCGGCGCCGCCGCCGCCCCCACCGGCCCCGGCCCCCGCGCCCGCCCAGCCCGACATCGCGACCCAGCAAGCCAAGGCCAAGGCCGAAGCCGCCGCGCGCGAGCGCGAACAACGCCGCCTGGCCGAAGAAAAGCGCGAGCGCGAACGAGAGCTGGCCGAGAAGAAAGCGGCGGCCGAGAAAAAGGCCGCGGCGGAAAAGAAGGCGGCCGCCGAAAAAGCCGCCGCCGAGAAGAAGGCCCAGGCCGAGCGCGAGCGCCAGCAGCGCCTGGCCGAAGAGAAGCGCGCGGCCGAGAAGAAGGCCGCCGACGAGCGCCGCCAGGCCCAGGTGCAGGAGCAGCTGCGCAAGGAACAGCTGGCCCGCATGATGGGCCAGGCCGGCGCCAGCGGCGGCCCGCAGAGCACGGGCACAGCGCAACAGTCGAGCGGGCCATCGTCGAGCTATGCGGGCAAGGTGGTGGCGCGCATCAAGCCCAACATCGTGTTCACCGAGGTGGCGCCGGGCAACCCGCGCGCCGAGGTCGAGGTGAAGGTGGCCCCCGACGGCACCATCACGGGCCGCCGCCTCACCAAGAGCAGCGGCAACCCGGCCTGGGACGAAGCGGTGCTGCGCGCCATCGACCGCACGGGCACGCTGCCGCGCGACATCGACGGTCGCGTGCCGCCTTCGATGCTGCTGGGACTGCGGCCAGAAGACTGATCAGACCCGGTCCACGCTGTTGCGCCGGATCCATGCGGCCAATGCCGCCTCGTCAATGGCGCCTGCGGCAACGTTCAGCATGGTCAGCGTTGCGTCGGCCTGTGTGGCCACGAGCCGCCGACCGTTCAGATAAAGGAACAAGCCCATCGCGAGGAAGGCCGCGCGTTTGTTGCCATCGACAAAAGCATGGTTCTTGGCCAGACCCACCGCATAGCTGGCAGCCAGATCGGCCACGTCGGGCGCGCCATAGGCCGCGAGATTTCGAGGTCGACCCAGCGCGGACTCCAGCAGTCCTTCGTCCCGAAGCCCTGCGCGCCCGCCGTGCTCCGCGAGGCTTTCGTCGTGCAGGAGCATCAGCGCGCCCCTGTCGACCCAGCGCCAGTTCATTTGGCCAGTTGATGAAAGGTGTCGCGGTAGTCCCGCATGAAGGCGCGGCCCGCCTCGATCTGCTCCTCGAGTGACGGGTCATACGGCGTCAACACCAGGCCTTCGGGGGTTTCTGTCAGGAAGACGGTCTGCCCCTTCTCCAATCGCAGCTTGGCCAAGGCCTCCTTGGGCAGGATCACGCCCACGGAATTGCCGATCTGGGTGAGTTTGAGCGTGTGCATGGCGGCGCCTCGTCGTTATAACGGGCGTAATACTAAGGGGCGCCGCGCCCTCAGGTCAATCGAACACGATCTCCGCGCGCTGCTCGTGCGCCTGCGCGGTCCAGCTCGCGAGCGCTGCGTCGGTGGGGAAGAACAGCGCGCGGTCGTCGAGCTGCAGTTCGCACTGCGCGCCCGCGCGCTGCAGCGCCAGCCGCACCGGCAGGCCACGCACCAGCTCGCCCTGCTCGGTCTCCTCGCGCTTGGGCGGGAATTCGCGCACCAGCTGCGCAATGGCCGGCGCGTGGCCGTTGACCGCCACGCGCAGGTACTTGCCGAAGCGGCAGCGCGCCGTGGCCAGGTCCCAGATCTGCTGCAGCTTCAGGCGCAGGCCGCCCGAGAAGCGGTCGGGCTGGGCCACGGCCTGCACCACGATGAGCTCGTCGTCCTTGAGCAGCGCGCGGTGCTGGTTGATCAGGTTCTCGTCGGCGCTGGTCTCGAGCACCGCGGTCTTGTCGTCGATCTTGAACAGCGCGAGCTTGCCGCGCTGGCCGTTGATGACGCGGAAGTCGGTGACGATGCCCGCGAGGATCACCGGGTCGCGGCTGTCCACCACGTCGACCAGGCGCGTGCGCGCGAAGCGCCGCACCTCGCGCTCCACCTCGTCGAACAGATGGCCCGAGAAGTAATAGCCGATGGCGCTCTTCTCGTTGGTGAGCTTTTCCTTCACGCCCCAGGGCGTCACGCGCACCAGGTCGGGCTCCTGCGTGCTCGAGCCATGGCCCGCTTCACCGTCCGGGCCGCCGAGCATGTCGAACAGCCCGCCCTGGTGGGCGTTGGCCTGCGTGGTCGCGGCGTACTCGAAAGCGATGTCCAGCGAGGCCAGCAGCTCGGCGCGGTTGAGGTGCAGGGTGTCGAAGGCCCCGGCCTTGATCAGCGCCTCGACCGTGCGCTTGTTGATGCGCGAGCGGTCCACGCGCAGGCAGAAGTCGAACAGGCTGCGGAACGGGCCGCTCTCGTTGCCGTTCGGGCCTTCGCCGCGGCCTTCGCGCGCGGCCACGATGGCCTCGATGGCCTGCTGGCCCGTGCCCTTGATGGCCCCCAGGCCGTAGCGGATCAGCTTGTCGGTGACGGGCTCGAAGCGGTAGCCGCCGCGGTTGACGTCGGGCGGCTCGAAGGCCATGCCCATCTTCTGCGCGTCCTCGAACAACACCTTGAGCTTGTCGGTGTCGTCCATTTCCACGGTCATGTTCGCGCAGAAGAACTCGGCCGTGTAATGAACCTTGAGCCAGCCCGTGTGGTACGCGAGCAGCGAGTACGCGGCGGCGTGCGACTTGTTGAAGCCGTAGCCCGCGAACTTCTCCATCAGGTCGAAGATCTCGTCGGCCTTGTCCTGATCGATGCCGTGGGTGGCGAGCGCACCGGCGCGGAATTTCTCGCGGTGCTCGGCCATCTCCTCGGCCTTCTTCTTGCCCATCGCGCGGCGCAGCAGGTCGGCGCCGCCGAGCGAGTAGCCGCCCAGGATCTGCGCGGTCTGCATCACCTGCTCCTGGTAGACCATGATCCCGTAGGTCTCGCTGAGCATGTCGGCCACCGCGGGGTGCGGGTACACCACCTCTTCGCGGCCGTGCTTGCGCGCCACGAAGCTGGGGATCAGGTCCATCGGGCCTGGCCGGTACAGCGCGTTGAGCGCGATCAGGTCTTCGAGCCGCGTGGGCTTGGCGTCGCGCAGCATGCCCTGCATGCCGCGGCTTTCAAACTGGAACACGGCCTCGGTCTGGCCGCGCGCGAACAGCGCATACACCTTGGGGTCGTCGAGCGGCACGTCCTCGAAGCGGAAGTTCTCGCGGCCCTTGTGGCGCTTGACGATGAACTCGCGCGCGATCTCCAGGATGGTCAGCGTGGCCAGGCCCAGGAAGTCGAACTTCACCAGGCCGATGGCCTCGACGTCGTCCTTGTCGTACTGGCTCACGGCCGAATCGCTGCCCGGCTGCGCGTAGAGCGGGCAGAAGTCGGTCAGCTTGCCCGGGGCGATCAGCACGCCCCCGGCGTGCATGCCCACGTTGCGCGTCATGCCCTCGAGCTTTTGCGCGAGCTCGATCAGGGTCTTGACGTCTTCTTCCTTCTGCACGCGCTCGGCCAGCACCGGCTCCATCTCGAGCGCGTAGTTGTTCTTGTCGCCCTCTTTCTTGGGCACCGGCGGGTACTGCAGGGTCACGCTCATGCCGGGCTTGTTGGGCACGAGCTTGGAGATGCCGTCGCAGAAGCCGTACGAGAGGTCGAGCACGCGCCCCACGTCGCGGATGGCCGCGCGCGCGGCCATGGTGCCGAAGGTGGCGATCTGGCTCACCGCCTCCTTGCCGTACTTCTGCTTCACGTACTCGATGACGCGGTCGCGGTTGCCCTGGCAGAAGTCGATGTCGAAGTCGGGCATGGACACCCGCTCGGGGTTGAGGAAGCGCTCGAACAGCAGGTTGTATTGCAGCGGGTCGAGGTCGGTGATCTTGAGCGCGTAGGCCACCAGCGAGCCCGCGCCCGAGCCGCGGCCCGGGCCCACGGGGCAGCCGTTGTTCTTGGCCCAGTTGATGAAGTCGCCCACGATCAGGAAGTAACCCGGGAAACCCATCTTGAGGATGGTGCCGATCTCGAACTCGAGCCGCTGCACGTAGCGCGGGCGCTGCTGGTCGCGCACGGCCGGGTCGGGGTAGAGGTGGGCCAGGCGCTCTTCCAGGCCCTCGTACGAGGACTGGCGGAAGAAGTCGGCCATGGGCATGGGCACACCGTCGATCAGCGGCGTGGGGAAGTTGGGCAGCTGCGGCTTGCCCAGCACCAGCGTGAGGTTGCAGCGGCGCGCGATCTCCACCGTGTTGGCCACGGCCGAAGGCAGGTCGGCGAACAGCGCGGCCATGTCGGCCGCGGGCTTGAACCACTGCTCGCGCGTGAAGCGGCGCACGCGCCGGTTGTTGGCCAGGATCTCGCCCTCGGCGATGCACACGCGCGCCTCGTGCGACTCGTAGTCGTCGGCGGTGAGGAATTGCACCGGGTGCGTGGCCACCACCGGCAGGTGCAGCCGCGCGGCCAGTTGCACCGCGGCCACCACGTGGCGCTCGTCGTCGGCGCGGCCGGCGCGTTGCAGCTCCAGGTAGAAGCGGTGCGGAAACAGCGAGGCCAGTTGCAGCGCGAGCTCGCCGGCGCGCTGCGCGTCACCGGCCAGCAGCGCCTGGCCCACGGGGCCCGCCTGCGCGCCCGACAGCAGGATCAGGCCGGCGTTGAGTTCTTCGAGCCACTCGCGCTTGATCACGGCCTGGTCGCGCACCACGTTGCGCGTCCAGGCGCGCGCGAGCAGTTCGCACAGGTTGAGGTAGCCCTGCTTGTCCTGCACCAGCAGCAGCACGCGCGGCAGCGGCGGCTGGTGCGCGCCCGGCATGGCGTTGGGGGTTTCTTCGCTGAAGCCCTGCAGCAGCACCTCGGCGCCGATCACGGGCTTGACACCCTTGTCGCGGCCCGCCTTGTAGAACTTGACGGCGCCGAACAGGTTGTTGAGATCGGTGATGGCCAGCGCGGGCTGGTGGTCGGCCGCGGCGGCGGCGATCACGTCGTCGATGCGGTTGGTGCCGTCGACGACGGAGAACTCGGTGTGCAGGCGCAGGTGTACGAACATCGCGCCGATTTTAGGAGGCCGTGGCGCCCGATCCGGCGCCACCCGATCAGTCCCGCAGGATGTGCAACACCTCGGAGCGGAACTCGCGGCTGTAGAGGATGGCGACCACCACCGTGGTGGCGATCACCATGGCCAGCGGCGACACGAACCAGCCCAGCAGGGCGAACGAAAAGTAGTACGCGCGCAGGCCGTCGTTCATGGTTTCGGCCGCGGAGGCCACGAGCGCGGCCGCGCGGTCGGCGTAGGCGCGGCGGTCGAACTCGCCCGATTCGAAGCGTTCGGGCGCTGGCATCGAGCCGATCACCAGCGCCACGAAGGTGTACTGCCGCATGGACCAGGAAAAGCGGAAGAACGAGTACACGAAGATCGCGATCAGCACCAGGATCTTGAACTCGAAGACCAGCAGCGTGGTGGCCTGCGCGAACGGGATCTCGCTCATGAGCTCGCTGGCCTTGTCGGTGGTGCCGAGCAGCGCGAACAGCGCGCCGATGACCAGGATCGAGGTGGACGAGAAGAACGCGGGCGTGGTCGAGAGGTTCTGCGTGATCAGGCCATCGAGCATGCGCGGGTCGCGCGTGATGGCCTGCTCCATCCAGTAGCGGCGGTAGCGGTTGGTGGTGGCCAGCAGCGAGGGCCGCTGCCGCGCCCAGGTCTTGGCGAACACCGCATAGCCCACCCACAACGAAAAAAAGCAGACCAGCGCAAGCCAGTCTGCCCAGGGGAGGATGGTCAGTATCTTCACGCGCCGGATGTTATCGCCGCGTGAAGCCCTGGCGGCATCAGCCCTTGAATTTCTTCGCGGTCGCCGCCACGCGCTCGCCGAACAGGCGGGCGGTTTCGAGGTCGCCCGGCAGCATCTCGTTGGCGCCGGCGTCCGAGGGGCTTTGCGCCATGGCGCCGCTGAACGAGCCGACGTAGTTCACGTCGTTGCGCTGCGCGGCCTTGCTGTTGCTGGGCATCAGGCCGGTGCCGACCCACACGCCGCTGTGCTGCATGGCCAGCGTGAACAGGTAGTGCAGCGTGGACAGCTTGTCGCCGTTCATGGTGGCGCTGTTGGTGAAGCCGGCGAAGACCTTGTCCTTCCACTTCTGCGAGAACCAGGCCTTGCTGGACGCGTCGGCGAACTTCTTGAACTGCCAGCTCACGGTGCCCATGTAGGTCGGCGAACCGAAAACGATGGCGTCGGCGGCGTCCAGGGCTTCCCAGCCGCCGGCCGGCAGGTTGCCGTCGGCGTCGATCGCGATCAGCTCGGCACCGGCGCCTTCGGCAACCGATTGCGCCATGCGCTGGGTGTGGCCGTAGCCCGAGTGGTAGACAACAACAACTTTGGTCATGGAATGGCTCCAGGGTTGAGGGAAATCACTGGCCACGCTTGGCGTCGAGGCTGAAGCCGCCGGCGCCGAAGGCCGCAAAGGCCAGCAGGCCGCCGACGATGGCGATGTTCTTGAAGAACATCAGCTGCTGCACCATCTGCTGCTCGGCCGGCACGGCCCAGTAGGCGTGGAAGAAGAAGCTCGCCACCAGCGTGAACACGGCCAGTGCGATGGCGGCCACGCGGGTGCGGTAGCCGATCAGCAGCGCCAGGCCGCCGAACAGCTCGATCACGAGCGCGGCAGCCACGCCCACGGTGGGCGCGGGCAGGCCCATGGCCGTGGCGTAGCCCACGGTGCCGGCGAAGCCGCCGATCTTGCTGAAGCCCGCGGGCACGAACAGGATGGCCAGCAGGATGCGGCCGATCAGGGACAGGGGGTTTTGCAGTGCGTTCATGGCTGAGTCCTTGAGAAGGGGTGAAAAGAAAAAAGGGGACCGGGAAAAAAACAATCAGCGTGCGAGGTCGAACACCAGCACTTCGGCGTCGCGGCCCTTGGCCAGGTGCAGCGCGGCTTCGCCGTCCATCACGGCGGCGTCGCCCGCCGAAAGCTGCTCGCCATTGACCTCGAGCGCGCCGCGCACCAGGTGCACATAGGCCTTGCGGGCCGGGTTCAGTTCGAGCGAGGCCTGCTCGGCGCCGTCGAACAGGCCCGCGTACATCGCGGCGTCGGCGTGGATCTTCACCGAGCCCTCGGCGCCGTCGGGCGAGGCGACCAGGCGCAGGCGGCCGCGCTTCTCGGCCTCGGCAAAGCCCTTTTGCTCGTAGCTCGGGGCAATGCCGCGCTGGTTCGGCTCGATCCAGATCTGCAGGAAATGCGTGGTGTCGTTGGGCGCGTGGTTGAACTCGCTGTGCATCACGCCGCTGCCCGCGCTCATGCGCTGCACGTCGCCGGGCGGAATGCCCTTGACGTTGCCCATGCTGTCCTTGTGCGCGAGGTTGCCGTGCAGCACGTAGCTGATGATCTCCATGTCGCGGTGGCCGTGCGTGCCGAAGCCGGTGCCCGGGGCGATGCGGTCCTCGTTGATCACGCGCAGGTTGCCCCAGCCCATCCAGGCCGGGTCGAAGTAGTTGGCAAAGGAGAACGAGTGGTAGCTCTTGAGCCAGCCGTGGTCGGCGTAACCACGGGCGTCGGAACGGCGGATCTGCATCATGGCTGGGGCTCCTGGTGAGGGGTTGAACGGGCCGGTACGGGACCGGCATGGGTATGAATTCTGGGCGTGCGCCCCCGCACCGGGTTCGCAGCGATTTGATGGCATCATTCAAATCATTTGAACGATTGAACCCGCCATGCCCACCTCTGGCACCATCCCGCGCAGCGCCCTGTCGGCCGACAACCTGGCCCTGATCGAAGCCGTGTCGCGCCTGGGCAGCATGGCCGCGGCGGCGCGCGAACTGGGCATGGTGCCCAGCGCCCTGACCTACCGCGTGCGCCAGATCGAGGACGCGCTCGACGTGCTGCTGTTCGACCGCAGCGCCCGGCGCGCCGTGCTCACGCCGGCCGGCGCCGAGCTGCTGCGCGCGGGCGAGTACCTGCTCAACGAACTCGACGCCGTGGCCCAGCGCGTCAAGCGCGTGGCCACGGGCTGGGAGCCGCAGCTCACCATCGCGGCCGACGCCTTGATCGCGCGCGACACCCTGTTCGAGCTCTGCGAGGCCTTCTACGCCACCGGCGCGCCCACGCAGCTGCGCATCCGCTCGGAAACCCTGTCGGGCACGCTCGAGGTGCTGCAGAACGGCCTGGCCGACCTCGCCCTGGGCATCGCGGCGCAGATTTCCTCGCCCGGCCTGCAGTCGGCCACGCTGGGCAGCGTGAGCTTCGTCTACGCCGTGGCGCCGCACCACCCGCTGGCTGCGGTGGAAGGCAGCCTGAGCGAGCAGGACATCCGCCCCCACCGCGCCGTGGCCGTGGCCGACAGCACGCAGCGCGGCCGCGGCATGAGCCACAACCTGCTGCCCGGACAGGACGTGCTCACCGTGCCCACCATGCACCACAAGCTCGAGGCCCAGCTGCGCGGCCTGGGCTCGGGCTTTCTGCCGCTGCCGCTGGCCCAGCCCTACATCGCCGCGGGCCGGCTGGTGGTGAAGTCGGTGCAGCAGACCGAGCGCCAGATCCGCGTGGCCTATGGCTGGCACAGCACGCGCGTGGCCGGCGACAGCGGCCGCGCGCTGCGCTGGTGGCTCGACCAGCTCAAGCACGAGCGCACGCGCGACGCGCTGCTCAACCGCCACCACCAGCAGTGAAGGCCCCATGGCGGCGCGCCGGAGCGCGCTGCTACAGTCGCCCCACCCTCGCACGCCCAACGCCATGAAACGATCCAGCCCGACCGCTCGCGCTTCCGAATCGCTCCATTTCGCCGTGGTGGGCGCCGGCATGGCCGGCGTGGCCTGCGCGCGCACCCTGCTGCAGGCCGGCCACCGCGTCACCCTGCTCGAAAAGAGCCGCGGCTTCGGTGGCCGCATGGCCACGCGCCGCACCGAGTTCGGCGGCTTCGACCACGGCGTGCAGTACTTCACCGTCCGCGACGAGCGCTTCGAGCGCGTGCTGCGCGCCACCGCCACCAGCGCGGTGCGCGCCTGGAGCGCCAGCACCGTGCGCGTGCTCGACGCCTTCGGCCACGTGCTGGCCAGCGCACCGCCGCCCACCGAGCCGCACTTCGTGGCCGCGCCGGGCATGAACGCGCTGGTCACGCTCTGGGCCCAGCCGCTGCTGCACCCCGAGCAGCACGGCGGCCTGCCCGCGCAGACCCTGCTCAACACCCGCGTCAGCCGCATCGAAGCCGACGCCCTGCACCCCGGCCAGTGGCAGCTGCGCTGCGAAGACAGCACGGGCGGCGACGGCGGCCAGCGCGTGCTTGGCGGCTTCGACCGCGTGCTGCTCGCCATCCCGCACCCGCAGGCGCACGACCTGCTGCTCGCCTCGGGCGTGGCGCCCGCGCTGCGCCAGGCGCTCACGCCCGTGCACGTGGCGCCGTGCTGGACGCTCATGGTCGCTTTCCCGCAGGCCATGCAGCCCGGCCTGGCCCACCTGGGCCCGCAGTGGAGCGCGGCGCGCAGCACGCACCACCGCATCAGTTGGCTGGCGCGCGAATCGAGCAAGCCTGGGCGCGACCCGATCGAGCGCTGGACCGTGCAGGCCAGCCCGGCCTGGTCGACCAAGCACCTCGAAGACGACCCCGAGCGCGTGAAAGCCAAGCTGCTCAAGGGCTTTGCCGAGATCACGGGCATCCGCGCCACGCCGCCGCACGCCGTGGTGCACCGCTGGCGCTACGCGCAGACCCAGACCCCGCTGGGCCGCAGCCACCTGCTCGACGCGGCGCTGGGCATCGGCCTGTGCGGCGACTGGTGCCTGGGCCACCGCGTCGAAGACGCCTTCGTCTCGGGCCTGGAGCTCGCGCTGGCCCTGGCCTGAGGTGTCCTACCGCGGCCGCTTCGCCCCTTCGCCCACGGGCGCGCTGCACGCGGGCTCGCTGGTGGCCGCACTCGCGAGCTGGCTCGACGCCCGCGCCCACCGCGGCGCCTGGCTGGTCCGCATCGAAGACGTGGACGGCCCGCGCTGCGTGCCTGGCGCCGACACGCTCATCCTCGAACAGCTCGCCGCCTGCGGCCTCCTGAGCGACGAGCCGGTGCGCTGGCAATCGGCGCGCGGTGCCGCCTACCAGGCCGCGCTCGATCGCCTGCTCGCCCAGGGCGACGCCTTCGCCTGCGCCTGCACGCGCCAGGACATCGAACGCGCGCTGCAGGCCGCGGGCACGCCGCGCGAGCGCCACGCCGCAGCGCCCTACCCCGGCACCTGCCGGCCCGAACGCGGCGGCCTGGCCGGGCGGCCCGCACGCGCCTGGCGCTTTCGGGTGCCGGCACAGGCCGAGGTGGCCTGGACCGACCGCCGCCTGGGCCCGCAGACGCAGGACGTGGCGCGCGCCGTCGGCGACTTCATCGTGCGGCGCGCCGACGGCCTCTGGGCCTACCAGCTCGCGGTGGTGGTCGACGACGCCGACCAGGGCATCACCCACGTGGTGCGCGGCGAAGACCTGGCCGACAACACGCCGCGCCAGATCCTGCTGCAGCGCGCGCTCGGCCTGCCCACGCCCGCATACCTGCACACGCCGCTGGTGCTGGGCGACAACGGCGAAAAGCTGAGCAAGCAGAACGGCGCCCAGCCGCTCGACCTGCGCGAGCCGCTGGCCGCGCTGAACGCGGCCGCGCAGGCCCTGGGCCTGCCCGCGGCCAGCGGCCCGCTGCCCGATGCCCTGGCCAGCTGGACCGCCGCCTGGACCGCGGCCTGGGCGCAGCGCCGGCCCGCCTAAAATCCCGGCCCTTCAAGGCCGCCTTCCCATGACCGATCCCCGCCACGCGCAGCCGCGCACCCCGCCCACCGACGTGCCCTACCTGCGCCAGGTCAAGAGCTACGTGCTGCGCGCCGGCCGCACCACCACCGCCCAGGCCAAGGCCTACGAGCAGTACGGCCCGCGCCTGCTGCTGCCCTTCGACAAAGAGCGCCCCTTCGACGCGCGCGCCGCCTTCGGCCGCGATGCGCCGCTGGTGCTCGAGATCGGCTTCGGCATGGGTGGCGCCACCGCGCACATCGCCAGCGTGCGGCCCGAAGACAACTTCCTGTGCTGCGAGGTGCACGAGCCCGGCGTGGGCGCGCTGCTCAAGCTCGCGGGCGACGGCGGCCTGGACAACATCCGCATCGTGCGGCACGACGCGGTCGAGGTGCTCGACCACATGCTCGGCGAGGCCAGCCTGGACGGCGTGCACATCTTCTTTCCCGACCCCTGGCACAAGACCAAGCACCACAAGCGCCGGCTGATCCAGGGACCGTTCGTGAACCGGCTGGCCAGAAAGCTCAAGCCCGGCGGCTACCTGCACCTGGCCACCGACTGGCAGCCCTACGCCGAGCAGATGCTCGAGGTGCTGCGCGCCGAGCCGCTGCTGCACAACACGGTGTCCGACGAACACGGCGGCTACGCGCCCAAGCCCGACTACCGCCCCCTCACCAAGTTCGAGAATCGCGGCCTGAAGCTCGGCCACGGTGTGTGGGACCTGGTATGGCGCACCGCCCCAAAAACCCCCTGATCCCCACGCGCGAAGGCCTCTCGCCGAGCTGCGTCGCGATCCCCTTCGCCAAGCCTGTGCCCTGGGGCTCGGTGCTGCAGTTCCTGAGCGAGCGGCTGCCCGTGGTGGCGCCGCTGGCCTGGGCGCAGCGCCTGGCCCAGGGCGACGTGCTCGACGACGAGGGCCGGCCCGTGGCGGCCGACGCGCCCTGCGTGCCGGGCGCGCGCCTGTACTACTGGCGCGAGATCGAGGGCGAGGCCGCGATCCCGTTCGAAGAACGCATCGTGTTCCAGGACGAGCACCTGCTGGTGGCCGACAAGCCGCACTTCATGCCCGTGACCCCCACGGGCCGATACGTACGCCACAGCCTCATGGTGCGGCTGAAGCGGCGCACCGGCATCGACACGCTCAACCCCATCCACCGCATCGACCGCGAGACCGCGGGCCTGGTGGTGTTCAACCTGCGGCCGCAGGACCGCAACGCCTACCACGCGCTGTTCCGCGACCGACAGGTGCACAAGCGCTACGAGGCGATCGCGCCGCACGACCCCGCGCAGGCCTTTCCGCAGACGCGCCGCAGCCGCATCGAAGAAGACGTGGAGGCCTTCTTCCGCATGGTCGAGACCGAAGGCGAGGCCAACAGCGAAACGCGCATCGAGCGGCTCGAGGTGCGCGGCGACTGGGCGCGCTACGCGCTCGAGCCCCTGACCGGCAAGCGCCACCAGCTGCGCGTGCACCTCGACGCGCTGGGCCTGCCCATCGCCGGCGACCGGTTCTACCCGCGCGTGCGCCGCGGCCCCGACGAGGCCGAGGACTTCGCCGAGCCGCTGCGCCTGCTCGCACAGGGCATCGCCTTCACCGACCCGGTCACGGGGCAGGCGCGGCGCTTTCAGAGCAGGCTGGGCCTGGACTGGCCGGCACCGGCGGCATCGGACGCCGACTGAAGCCCCTGCGCGATCAACAGCGCGGTGAGCCCCACCATCAGCGCGAGCACCGTGACGCGCAGCGGCGTGTCCAGGCGCTCCCCGCGGGCCACCAGCGCGCTCAGGCTGCCCATGGCACCGAGGTGGGCAAAGGTGGGCGCAATGCTGTGCGCTTCGCCGATCTTCAGCCCCACGGAGCGGTCGACCAACACGCCGATCAAGCCCAAGGCGAGCGCCCCCAGCGCGGTCGCGGCCATGAAACGCACCTCGTCGCGGGGCGCGTCGACCGGCATCACCGGCGTCGGGGACACGGGGTCCATGCGGTCCTTGCCCTTGTCGGCGACGTCCGAGGCGCGCGCTTCGGTCACCGCCTTCGTGCGCGCGCGCGCGGCCCGCAGCACGTGGGGCCGGGCGGCGGCGGTGCCGCCCCCCGCATCCCGCGGCTGCACAGGACGGATCGCCGGCGCCGATTCGCGCGAACGCGCGCGCGCCCGGGCCTGTTCGAGCGCCGCGACACATGCGTGCCGTTGCGCTTCGAAGGCCTCCATGGACGCGCGGGCCACCACGATGTCGCGCTCGGCCTCGCTCAGTTGCTGCTCACACAGGCCGATCTGCAGTCGCAGATAGTCCCGCTGGTCCTTGTCGCGCCCGCGGGCCGCGCGCGCCGCCGATTGCTGCTCGCGCAGGACACCGAGCCTCGCCGCCAGCCGGGCCACGGTGTGGCCCGCTTCCTCGGCGCAGCGGCCGGCCTGGCGCAGGGACTGGTCGATGCGCTCGATCTGGCCGGACAGATCACCGGCGGCCAGCGGCTGCGGCACCGCCGTGCCGGCGGTCTCGGCGCCGTTGCGGTGATGGGGAAAGGAAGCGGCCGTTGCCGGCACCTGGCCTTGCGTGCGGCCGGTGCCGCCCAGGCTGATAGCGTTCATGGGTACAGGGGGGAGTGGAAGGAACCGCCTGAGTCCGGGCCCCGGCGGGGCGGTTCCGGCCCGCGATGACGATGCCCTGACGGGCACCTGAACACTAAGGACTCAGGCCCCGCCCTGGCGCCGCCCGGCGCGCGACCGGCAGTCGCCCCCACCGTCCGCACGAACCGCCCGCGAACGGCCCCGGGGCCGCGCAAGCCAAGATGTCGGGGCCCGCCGCGAGCCGCTCGCCCGATGTCCATGCCCCGCCTCAACACCGACACCCCCGCCGCCGTCCTGCAAACGCTCAACAACGACGGCGCGGTACTTCCCCCCCGAACCACCTGCGACGTGTTCTCGCGCACCGATGCCAAGGTGCGCTGCATGGTGTGCAACGCCCCGGCCATGAAGGGCAACGAGGCGCTGGTGGTGGTGGTGCTCATGGGCGCCAGCCGCCACGACCAGCGCGAAGCGGCCACGGCCCTGCAGCGCCTGCTCGGCGACGGCAGCGACGCGGCCGTGGGCCTGCGCTGGCTGCAGGCCGGCGGCGTCACGCTCATGCTCGCGCCCTGGAGCGCGCGCGAGATGGTGCGCGGCGTCGCGCAGTCGGTGGCCGCGGGCTGGCACCCTCAGCGCGTCACGGTCGACGGCGCGCGCCTGGACAACGACGGCGTGGTGGTGGTGCCCGGCCCCGGCTCGCAGGGCGACCTCGCGGTCGAGATCCGCCAGACGCTCGAACACTTCGCCGCCGACACCGGTTCGCTTTGGGAGCAGGCACGGCGCTTCTTCTCGGGCCGCCAGGAACCCAAGCGCTGGGAGCTGCCCATGGGCTGCAGCGTGGTGGAGCGCCTCGAAGGCCGCCAGGTGTGCTGGGACATCGGCTTCGAGGACATGCGCAAGCTCGAACGCGCGGTGGAACTCGTGGAGGCCCGCCTGGCCCTGCGCAAGGACCCGCTGCTGCACTACGGCAGCGCCGCCAGCGACGAGGACGCCGTGGAAACGCGCATGCCCTCGATCCAGCTCAGCGCGCCCGCGCACTCGCGCGAAGCGCGCGCCCAACTCGCGCGGCTGCTGCGCAATGTGCTGTTCCTGATCGGGCGCCTGGGCTTCGCGACCTCGCGCCCGGCCGACCTGCGCGATTCGATCGGCCAGCCGGGCTGACCAGCCCGGCTGGCCTGGGGGTCAGGCCTTCTCGGCCACCCAGCCCTGCACCGAGGCCAGCGCCTTGGCCAGACCGCTCGGGTCGGTGCCGCCGGCCATGGCCATGTCGGCCTTGCCGCCGCCCTTGCCGCCCACCTGCTGGGCCACGAAGTTCACCAGTTCGCCGGCCTTCACGCGGCCCACGCTGTCGGCCGTGACGCCCGCGGCCAGTTGCACCTTTCCGCCGTCCACGGCCGCCAGCACGATGGCCGCGGTCTTGAGCTTGTCCTTGAGCTTGTCCAGCGTGTCGCGCAGGGTCTTGGCGTCGGCGCCGTCGAGCGTGGCGGCCAGCACCTTGATGCCCTTGACGTCCACCGCCTGGCCCACGAGCTCGTCGCCCTGGCTCGAAGCCAGCCTGCCCTTGAGCGCGGCGATCTCTTTCTCGAGCGCCTTGATCTGCTCCAGCGTCTGGCCCACGCGCGTGGTGAGCTCGGCCACCGGCGCCTTGAGCGCGCCCGCGGCCTGGGCCACGGTGCGCTCGAGCGACTGCAGATAGGCCAGTGCGTTCTCGCCCGTCACGGCCTCGATGCGGCGCACGCCCGCGGCCACGCCGCCCTCGGCCACCACCTTGAACAGGCCGATGTCGCCGGTGCGCTGCACGTGGGTGCCGCCGCAGAGCTCGCGGCTGCTGCCGATGTCGAGCACGCGCACGGTCTCGCCGTACTTCTCGCCGAACAGCATCATGGCGCCGGTCTTCTGGGCCGACTCGATGTCCATCAGGCGCGCCTCGGTGGCCGGGTTGGCCAGGATCTCGGCGTTCACGATCGCCTCGATGCGGCGGATCTGCTCGTCGGTGAGCGGCGCGTTGTGCGCGAAGTCGAAGCGCGTGCGCTCGGCGTTCACGAGCGAGCCCTTCTGCTGCACATGGTCGCCCAGCACCTCGCGCAGCGCCTTGTGCATGAGGTGGGTGGCGCTGTGGTTGCGCACCGTGGCGGCGCGCAGCGCGGTGTCCACGCGCGCGGTCACGGCGTCGCCCACCTTGAGCGTGCCCTCGGCCACGCTGCCGTGGTGGCCGAACACGTCGGCCTTGATCTTCTGGGTGTCGGCGACCTCGAAGCGCACACCGCTCGCGGCGATCTCGCCCTGGTCGCCCACCTGGCCACCGCTCTCGGCGTAGAAGGGCGTGGTGCCCAGCACCACCACCCCGCTCTGGCCCGCCGTGAGCTGCTGCACCGGCGTGCCCTCGTGGTAGAGCGCCACCACCTGGGCCGGCGATTCGAGCGTTTCATAGCCCACGAAGCGGTTGCCCGCGCCCGTGTACTCGAGCGCCTTGTCCATCTTGAACTTGCCGGCCGCGCGGGCCTGCGCCTTCTGGCGCTCCATGGCGGCCTGGAAGCCCGCCTCGTCCACCGTCACGCCGCGCTCGCGGCAGACGTCGTTGGTGAGGTCGAGCGGGAAGCCGTAGGTGTCGTGCAGCTTGAAGGCCACGTCGCCGGGCAGCACCTTCTGGTCGCCCGCCAGCGCGCCGTCGAGGATCTCCATGCCGTTGGCCAGGGTCAAGTAGAAGCGCTCCTCTTCGGTCTTGAGCACCTCGGTGATGCGCTGCGCCTGCTTCGCAAGGTTGGGATAGGCCGCGCCCATGAGTTCGACCAGCACCGGCACCAGCTTGTGGAAGAACGGTGTCTTCTGGCCCAGCTTGTAGCCGTGGCGGATAGCGCGGCGGATGATGCGCCGCTGCACGTAGCCGCGGCCCTCGTTGCTCGGGATCACGCCGTCGCTGACCAGGAAGCTGGTGGCGCGGATGTGGTCGGCGATGACCTTGAGCGAGGGGTTGGCGAGGTCGGCGGTGTGCGTCTCGCGCGCGGCGGCCTTGATCAGCGCGTCGAAGATGTCGATCTCGTAGTTGCTGTGCACGTGCTGCAGGATGGCGGCCAGGCGCTCCAGGCCCATGCCGGTGTCCACGCAGGGCGCGGGCAGCTTCACCACGCTGCCGTCTTCCTTCATGTCGAACTGCATGAACACGTGGTTCCAGATCTCGATGAAGCGGTCGCCGTCTTCCTCGGGGCTGCCCGGGGGGCCGCCGGGGATGTGCGGGCCGTGGTCGTAGAAGATCTCCGAGCAGGGGCCGCAGGGGCCGGTGTCGGCCATCATCCAGAAGTTGTCGCTCTTGTACTTGCCGCCCTTGTTGTCGCCGATGCGGATCACGCGCTCGGGCGGCAGGCCGATCTCTTTCGTCCAGATGTCGTACGCCTCGTCGTCGTCGATGTAGACGGTGGCCAGCAGGCGTTCCTTGGGCAGGCCGTAGACCTCGGTCAGCAGCTCCCAGCCCCACTTGAGCGACTCGCGCTTGAAGTAGTCGCCGAAGCTCCAGTTGCCCAGCATCTCGAAGAAGGTGTGGTGGCGCGCGGTGTAGCCCACGTTCTCGAGGTCGTTGTGCTTGCCGCCGGCGCGCAGGCAGGCCTGCACGGAGGCCGCGCGCACGTAGGGGCGCTTGTCGGTGCCCAGGAACACGTCCTTGAACTGCACCATGCCCGAGTTCGTGAACATCAGCGTGGGGTCGTTGCCCGGCACCAGCGGGCTGGACGCGACCACGGTGTGGCCCTTGGAAGCGAAGAAGTCCAGAAAGCTCTTGCGGATGTCGGCGACGGAGACGGGACGGGTCATGGGGGCCTTTGGGATCGGAAGGGGCGCGTGCCGCGCACGCGAACCCGCTATTTTCCAACATGCGGGGCGGGCCCGGCCAGCCCAGGGAAAACCACGGGCACCGGGCGGGCAGTCGCCGCTGGCACCGCCCCGGCGCGGGTCGGGGGCTATGCTCGTGGGCGCAATGGCGGCACAATGGCGCCCGAAATATTTAACAAGTTAAATATTTACCCGATTCCCCCAGCTCGCGAACCGACGGAGACGACGCCCATGGACATGAAAACCTCCCCCCTGGCCCTGCTCAAGGACCCGACCCTGCTCAAGACCGACGGCCTCATCAACGGCCAGTGGGCCAAGGGCGGCGCGCGCTTCGACGTGCACGATCCGGCCACCGGCCTGAAGCTGGCCGACGTGGCCAACCTCGGCCCGGCCGACGCCGAGGCCGCCATCGCCGCGGCCGACAAGGCCTGGCCGGCCTGGCGTGCCAAGACCGCCAAGGAACGCGCGGGCATCCTGCGCAAGTGGTACGACCTGCTGATGGCGAACCAGGAAGACCTGGGCCGCATCCTCACGGCCGAGCAGGGCAAGCCCTTTGCCGAGGGCAAGGGCGAAATCGCCTACGGGGCGAGCTTTGTCGAGTGGTTCGCCGAAGAGGCCAAGCGCGTCAACGGCGAAACCCTGCCCACCTTCGACCCCAACCGCCGCCTGCTGGTGCTCAAGCAGCCCATCGGCGTGTGCGCGGCCATCACGCCGTGGAACTTCCCCCTGGCCATGATCACGCGCAAGGTCGCGCCCGCGCTGGCCGCGGGCTGCCCGGTGGTGATCAAGCCGGCCGAGCTCACGCCGCTGACCGCGCTCGCCGCGGCCGAACTCGCGGTGCGCGCGGGCATTCCGGCCGGCGTGCTCAACGTGATCACGGCCGATGCGCAACAGAGCATCGCCGTGGGCAAGGTGCTGTGCGCAAGCGACACCGTGCGCCACCTGAGCTTCACCGGCTCCACCGAGGTCGGCCGCATCCTGATGGCGCAGTGCGCGCCCACGGTGAAGAAGCTCAGCCTGGAGCTCGGCGGCAACGCGCCCTTCATCGTCTTCGACGACGCCGACATCGACTCGGCCGTGGAGGGCGCGATCGCGAGCAAGTACCGCAACGCGGGCCAGACCTGCGTGTGCGCCAACCGCCTCTACGTGCAGGCCGGCGTGTACGAGCAGTTCGTGCAGAAGTTCGCCGCCAAGGTCAAGGCCTTCAAGGTGGGCAACGGCTTCGAGGACGGCGTGGTGCAGGGCCCGCTGATCGAGGACGCGGCGGTGGAGAAGGTGCAGCGCCACGTGCAGGACGCGGTGGCCAAGGGCGGCCGCGTGCTCACCGGCGGCAAGAAGCTGCAGGGCCAGTTCTTCGAGCCCACGGTGGTGGCCGACGCCACGGCCGACATGCTCTGCGCGCGCGAAGAAACCTTCGGCCCCTTCGCGCCGGTCTTCAAGTTCGAGACCGAGCAGGAAGCCATCGCCGCCGCGAACAACACCGAGTTCGGCCTCGCGAGCTACTTCTACAGCCGCGACGTGGGCCGCATCTTCCGCGTGAGCGAGGCGCTCGAGTACGGCATGGTGGGCATCAACGTGGGCATCCTGGCCACCGAACACGTGCCCTTCGGCGGCGTGAAGCAGTCGGGCCTGGGCCGCGAGGGTTCGCACCACGGCATGGACGACTACGTGGAGATCAAATACCTGTGCCTCGGCGACGTGCTCAAGTGACGTCACGATGAAGTTCGACTGGACCAACCCCTACCCCACCCTGCGCTCGCCCGTGATGGCGAGGAACGTGGTCGCCACCTCGCAGCCGCTGGCGGCGCAGGCCGGCCTGCGCATGCTGCTCAAGGGCGGCAACGCGATCGACGCGGCCATCGCGGCCGCGGCCGCGCTCACCGTCGTCGAGCCGGTGTCCAACGGCCTGGGCAGCGACAACTTCGCCATCGTGTGGGACGGACAGGGCCTGCACGGCATGAACTCCTCGGGCCAGGCGCCCGCGGGCTGGAGCCCGGCCTACTTCCGCGACAAGCACGGCCAGATCCCGCTGCGCGGCTTCGACGCCGTGACCGTGCCCGGCGCGGTCGCGGGCTGGGCCGCGCTGTCCGAGCGCTTCGGCGCCCTGCCCTTCGCCGACCTGATGGAGCCCGCGATCGAGCTCGCCGAGCGCGGCCATGCGGTGGGCGGCATCGTGGCCGACAAATGGGCCCGCGCCGTGCCGCTGCTGCAGAACCAGCCCGGCTTCGCGCAGGCCTTCCTGCCGCGCGGGCGCGCGCCCGCCACGGGTGAGCGCTTCGTCTTCGCCGACGCGGGCCGTGCGCTGCGCGCCATCGCGGCCACGCGCGGCGAGGCCTTCTACCGCGGCGAGATCGCACAGGCCATCGAAGCCTTCGCGCGCGAGCACGGCGCGCAGCTGCGCGCGAGCGACCTCGCGGCCCACACCCCGCAGTGGGTCAGGCCGATCGAAATGGGCTTTGCCGGCCACACGGTGCACGAGCTGCCGCCCAACGGCCAAGGCATCGCCGCGCTGATGGCGCTGGGCATGCTCGAACAGCTCGACATCGGCCGCTTCGGGCCCGACAGCGTCGAAGGCCAGCACCTGCAGATCGAGGCCATCAAGCTCGCCTTCGCCGACACCTACCGCTGGGTGGGCGACGAGCGCTACATGACCGAGGTGCGCACGCAGGACCTGCTCGACCCGGCCTACCTGCGCGAGCGCGCGCGCCTGATCGACCCGACACGCGCGATCGACCCCGGCCCGGGCCAGCCCCCGCGCGGCGGCACCATCTACCTCACCGCGGCCGACGCGCAGGGCCGCATGGTGAGCTTCATCCAGTCGAACTACCTGGGCTTCGGCAGCGGCGTGGTGGTGCCAGGCTGGGGCATCAGCCTGCAGAACCGCGGCCACGGCTTCACGCTGCAGGACGGCCACCCCAACCAGGTGGCGCCGGGCAAGCGGCCCTTCCACACCATCATCCCGGGCTTCCTGACGCGCAACGGCCAGCCCGTGATGGGCTTCGGCGTGATGGGCGCGAACATGCAGCCGCAAGGCCACGTGCAGACGCTGGTGCGCATGCTGGTGCACGGCCAGCAGCCGCAAGCCGCGTGCGACGCGCCGCGCTGGAAGTGGGGCCAGGGCCTGAACGTGGACTTCGAATCCACCATGGACCCGGCGCTGCGCGACGGCCTGAAGGCCCTGGGCCACCGCTTCGAACCCGCGGCCGACAGTTACCTCGACTTCGGCAGCGGCCAGTTCATCGCGCGCCTGAGCGACGACCTTGCCGACGGCTACGTGGCCGCGAGCGATGCGCGCCGCGACGGGCAGGCCGTGGGGTTCTGAGCGCCCCTGGCGCGCGGGCCCAAGGCCCGTCGCCGCCTCAGGCGAACACCCGCTGAGCGTGCACGCCCAGCCCCTGGGCCACGCTGGCGTTGCGGTCGCCGTGCAGGGCCTGCGCCGCGGGCACGCGCGCGGCGATGCGCTCGGTAAGCGGGCGAAAGCCGGTGGAGCCGCCGGTGAAGTACACCGCGTCCACCGCGCCGGCGTTCACGCCCGCGAGGGCCAGGGTTTCATCGGCCGCGTCTTCAATGCGCTGCAGTTCCGCGTCGAGCGCCTTGAGTGCAGCCGCTTCGTCGAAGCCCGCCCGCAGCCCGGCCTCGAGCCGCGACAGGTCGATGACCGTGTCGCCGCCCTGCGCCA
Organism: Hydrogenophaga crocea; assembly: GCF_011388215.1. Taxonomy (NCBI): domain Bacteria; kingdom Pseudomonadati; phylum Pseudomonadota; class Betaproteobacteria; order Burkholderiales; family Comamonadaceae; genus Hydrogenophaga; species Hydrogenophaga crocea. Next base: position 884,891 of record NZ_CP049989.1, on the reverse strand, counting down.
CGGCGATCTTGGCCGCTTCGGCCAGGCCCAGCAGGCCATGGCCCAGGCGCTCGTCCACCACGCGCATCAGCCGCTGGTGCTGGCGCGGGTCGCCGTAGAAATCGCGCATGCGGCGCAGCTCGGCCACCCGCGGCGCGCTGTAGACGGTGTTGATGAGGTGCCAGGTGGCGAGGTCGAAGTACACCCGGCTGGGCACCTCGCGCGGCGGCCCGTCGGCGCGCGCCGGGCCCAGGCCGCGGTAGCCGCAGACCGGCAGGATGGCCGCGAGCTCGACCTGGCGGTCGAAGTCGGTGCCCGCGGTGTGCACGCCGTGGTTGGCCAGGATGTCGTCCTTGCGGTCCGCGCGGCGGCGGCGCTCGGGCCCCACACGCACCAGCGAGAAGTCCGAGGTGCCGCCGCCGATGTCGGCCACCAGAACGAGCTGTTCGCGGTCGATGCCCTGCTCGTGGTCGAGCGCGGCGGCGATCGGCTCGTACTGGAAGCTCAGCTCGCGCAGGCCCACCGAACGCGCCGCCTGTTCGAGCGTGTGCTGCGCCTGCGCATCGCGCGCCGGATCGCCGTCGACGAAGAACACCGGCCGGCCCAGCACGGCGCGCTCCAGCGGCGCACCCGCGCGCCGTTCGGCGAGCGACTTGAGGTGCTGCAGGTAGCCCGACACCACGTCCAGGTACCGCACCGAGCGGCCTTCACCCACGTCGGTGCTCTGCTCGGCCAGCGGCGATCCGAGCACGCTCTTCATCGAGCGCATCAGCCGGCCCTCGTGACCCTCGACGTACGCGGCCAGGGCCTGGCGGCCGAACAGGCGTTGTGGCGGCTCGTGCGGCGCCAGGCCCTCGACGCCGTAGAACACCGCGGTGGGCATGGTGCACTCGGCGCCCTCGACCGGGATCAGGGCCGCGCCGCCCCCGGGCGAGGACAGCGCGATGGCCGAGTTGGAAGTGCCGAAGTCGATGGCGCAGAAGGGACGGTGGGGGGCGGATGCGGACATGGGGGCGCGGATTCTAGCCAGTAGAATCGGCGCCCGATGCGGGTGTAGTTCAATGGCAGAACGGCAGCTTCCCAAGCTTCATACGAGGGTTCGATTCCCTTCACCCGCTCCACACACGCCACAGGCCCCTTCCGGGGCCTGTTTCTTTTTCAGGCCCCCACGCCCAGCAGAGCCATCACGCCCAGCACCGCGAAGATCAGCGCGGCAACCGTGTGCACCAGCTTGATCGGCACGCGGCGCGTGATCGCGTCGCCGAAGAACACCACGGGCGCATTCGCCAGCATCATGCCCAGCGTGGTGCCCACCACCACCGCGAACAGCGGCGCGTACTGCGCGCCCAGCGCGATGGTCGCGATCTGCGTCTTGTCGCCCATCTCGGCCAGGAAGAAGGCCCAGGTGGTGGCCGCGAACACGCCCAGGCCGCGGCTGGCCTTGACCTCGCCTTCGTCGAGCTTGTCGGGAATCAGCATCCACACCGCCATCGCGATGAAGGACAGGCCCAGCACCCAGCGCATCACCGTCGGGCCCACGGCCGCCATGATCCAGGCGCCCGCCGCGCCCGCGAGCGCGTGGTTGAGGATGGTGGCCACGAAGATGCCCGCGACGATCGGCCAGGGCCGCTTGAAACGCGCCGCGAGCACGAGCGACAGCAGCTGCGTCTTGTCGCCCATTTCGGCGAGCGCGACGATGCCGGTGGAAATGAGGAAGGCTTCCAAGGAAAACTCCGATGGCCGGCGAAAAACCAAAAGACCACGCCGCCTCCCCGGCACATGCGGAGGCGGTGTGGTCAAAGGTCTTGCCAGGCTGGAGGCTGTTCGCGCCATGGCCTGCGGGCCAAGTCTGTTGACGCGAACCCCGGCGCTTGGAACGCCGGGCGGCTACTCCCCAATGACGGGTGAAGCGGCGAGTATACCCGCCGGGGTGTCGATCAGAACAGCGTGACGCCGGTCTTGCTCTGGATGAACTCGCGCGTGACGCCCGGGGCGGTCTCGACGAGCTTGAGGCCTTGCGGCGTCACGTCCATCACGCCGAGGTCGGTGATGATGCGGTCGACCACGCCCACGCCCGTGAGCGGCAGCGTGCACTTGGGCAGGATCTTCAGGTCCTCGGTGCCGTCCTTCTTCTTCGCCACGTGCTCCATGAGCACGATCACGCGCGGCACGCCGGCCACGAGGTCCATGGCGCCGCCCATGCCCTTGACCATCTTGCCCGGGATCATCCAGTTGGCGAGGTCACCGTGCTCGCTCACCTGCATGGCGCCGAGGATGGACAGGTTGATCTTGCCGCCGCGGATCATCGCGAAGCTGTCGTGGCTGCCGAAGATCGACGAGCCCTTGATGGTGGTCACGGTCTGCTTGCCGGCGTTGATGAGGTCGGCGTCGACCTCGTCTTCCGTGGGGAACGGGCCGATGCCCAGCATGCCGTTCTCGCTCTGCAGCCAGACCTCTTTGGTGCTGGGCACGTGGTTGGCCACCAGCGTGGGAATGCCGATGCCGAGGTTCACGTAGAAGCCGTCTTCGAGTTCCTGGGCCGCGCGCGCGGCCATCTGGTCCTGGGTCCAGGGCATGGTCAGACTCCTGCCTTTTCGGTGATGGTGCGTTTCTCGATGCGCTTCTCGGGCGAGGCATTGAGCACGATGCGGTGCACGTAGATGCCCGGCAGGTGGACCTGGTCGGGGTGCAGTTCGCCGGTCTCGACGATCTCCTCGACCTCGACGATGCAGACCTTGCCGGCCATGGCCACCGCGGGGTTGAAGTTGCGCGCGGTGTAGCGGAACTGCAGGTTGCCGCTCTTGTCGGCGCGGTGCGCCTTCACGAGCGAGACCGCGGGCACCAGCGAGCGCTCCATCACGTAGGTTTCGCCGTCGAACTCGCGCAGCTCCTTGCCCTCGGCCACGATGGTGCCGACGCCGGTCTTGGTGAAGAAGGCCGGAATGCCCGCGCCGCCGGCGCGCAGCTTCTCGGCCAGCGTGCCCTGCGGCGTGAACTCGAGCTCGAGCTCACCGGCGAGGTACTGGCGCTCGAACTCCTTGTTCTCGCCCACGTAGCTGCTGATCATCTTCTTGATCTGGCGCGTGTCGAGCAGCTTGCCCAGGCCGAAGCCGTCCACGCCCGCGTTGTTGGAGATGACGGTGAGGTTCTTCACGCCGCTGTCGCGCAGCGCGTCGATGAGCGCTTCGGGAATGCCGCACAGGCCGAAACCGCCCACGGCCATGAGCTGGCCATCGGCGACCACGCCCTGGAGCGCGGCGGCCGCGCTGGGGTAGATCTTGTTCACGGGTTTGCCTCCGTTGGGTCTGGGGGAAAGCGCAACGATACTACGTAGCGCATTACGTAGTATTTCGTAAAGGGCAACCCGATGGACATCGACTACCGGCTCGCGTTCGACCTGGCCCCGGTGGGCCTGGCGCTGTCGCGCGAGCGCACCATGGTCGACTGCAACCAGGCGCTGTGCGACATGTTCGGCGCCACGCGCGAACAGCTCGTGGGCCAGAGTTTCCAGATCCTCTACCCCAGCGCCGACGAGTACGAGCGCCTGGGCGCGCGCATGGCCCCGCTGCTCGGGCGCAGCGGCACCTACGCCGACAACCGCATCATGAAGCGGGTGGGCGGCCGGCACGCCGGCGAGACCTTCTGGTGCCACGTGACCGGCCGCGCCGTGGACCGCAGCGCGCCGCACGCGGCCGGCATCTGGAGCTTCGAAGACCTGAGCTCGCACCGCCCGGTGCGCGCCGAGCTCACCGCGCGCGAGCGCGAGGTGGCCGCGCTCATCATGGACGGCCTCACGAGCAAGCAGATCGGCAAGCTGCTGGCCATCAGCCACCGCACGGTGGAGGTGCACCGCGCGCGGCTGATGCGCAAGTACCAGGCCCACAGCACGCCGGACCTGGTGCACCGGCTCATGGCCGGCTGAGGCGCGCCGGTCTCACTGCGGCTGGAAGCCGCTGTCCTTGATGATGCGCGCCCACACGCTGCGGTAGGCGGTCTCGCGCTTGCCGAGCTCGGCGCCGCTCATGTAGCCCACGGTCAGGCCCATGGCCGCGAGCTTCTCGCGCACCTCAGGCATGGCAATCACCTTCTGCACGCCGGCCGCGAGGCGGTCGATGGCGGCCTGCGGCGTGCCCGCGGGCGCGAAGATGCCGTAGTACGGCACGTCCTCGAAGCCCTTGATGCCGAGCTCGGTGAAGGTCGGCACGTCGGGCAGCGCGGACTGGCGCTGGGTGCCCATCACGGCCACCACGCGCAGCTTGCCCGACTTGTGGTTCTCGATGAAGTCGGGCACCGAGCCCACGCCGGCCGGAATCTGGTTGCCCAGCATGTCGCTCATCATGGGCGCGCTGCCGCGGTAGGGTGCGGCCACCAGGTCGAGCCCGAACTGCTTGCCGATCACCTGCACCGCGAACTGCGGCGTGGACGCGGGCGCGGGGATGCCCACGGTGCTCTTGCCGCCCGCGGCTTTCACGCTGTCGATCCAGGCCTTGAGGTCGCGCGCGGGCGTGCCCCCCGACAGCGCCACCGCGTTCACGAAGGTGGCGAAGCCGGCCACGGGCACGAAGTCCTTGGACGGGTCGAAGCCGGGGTTCTTCATGGTCAGCGGCAGGATAGAGACGCTGTGGTCGTGGCTCAGGAACACCGTGGCGCCGTCGGCCGGCGCGGCCTTGAGCGCCTGGCCCGCGAGCTGGCCGCCCGCGCCGGGCTTGTTGTCCACCACCACCGGGTGGCCCAGCTCGGGCTGCAGCTTCTCGGCCAGGATGCGCGCGATGGCGTCGGTGCCGCCGCCGGGCGGAAAGCCCACCAGGATGCGGGTGGTGGCGGACTGGGCCTGCGCCAGGCCGGTGCCCAGCGCCAGCGCGGCCAGCACCGCCACGCGGCGGCTGAGGGAGAAAGAACGCATCATCGGAAACCTCCGTTCGGGAACAAGAAAATGGATCAGGCGGACTCGCCGTCGACCACGCTCGCGGCGGTGCGGAAGGCGTCCACCGCGGTGGGAATGCCGCAGTACACGGCGGCGTGCAGCAGAACCTCCTGCAATTCCTGGGCCGTGGCGCCGTTGTTGAGCGCGCCGCGCACGTGGCCCTTGAGCTCGTGCTGGCGGCCCAGCGCGGTGAGCATGGCCACGGTGATCAGGCTGCGGGTCTTGCGGTCGAGCACGCCGCGCTGCCACACGTCGCCCCAGGCGCGGCGCGTGATGTGGTGCTGCATGGGCTCGGTGAAAGGCGTCATGTTGCCGAAGGCGTTGGCAACGAAGCTTTCGCCCATGACTTCGGTGCGGGCGGCCAGGCCGCGCTGGAATTCGGGATCGTCGGGCAGGTTCATGGGAGGGTGGGCAGGGTTGTCGCGGACGGGCGCAACGATACCGCAGGCCTCGCCGATACTGGCGGGCGCCTCAACCCGGAGACACCCCATGCCCCAGAAGAACCGCTACCCCCTGCCCGACCTCAACGCCCTGCCCCCGGACATCCAGGCCCGCATCCTCGAGGTGCAGGAGAAATCGGGCTTCATTCCCAACGTGTTCCTGGCGCTCGCGCGCCGGCCTGCCGAGTGGCGCGCCTTCTTCGCCTACCACGACGCGCTCATGCTCAAGGAAACCGGCAGCCTCACCAAGGGCGAGCGCGAGATGATCGTGACCGCCACCAGCGCGGCCAACCACTGCCTGTACTGCGTGGTGGCGCACGGCGCGATCCTGCGCATCTACGAGAAGAAGCCGCTGCTGGCCGACCAGGTGGCGGTGAACCACCGCAAGGCCGACATCCCGCCGCGCCAGCGCGCCATGCTCGACTTCGCGATGAAGGTCTGCCTGGCCTCGCACGAGGTGGAAGACGCCGACATGGACGCGCTGCATGCGCACGGCTTCGACGACGAAGACATCTGGGACATCACCGCCATCACCGCGTTCTTCGGTCTCTCGAACCGCATGGCCAACGTCACCGGCATGCTGCCCAACCCCGAGTTCTACCTGCTGGGCCGCGTGCCCAAGGCCAAGCCCGCGGCCTGAGTACAGACGCGCTGCGCCGGCTCAGCCCGGGCCGCGCGCCAGCGGCAGGCCGGGCTGGTCCATGCCGATGCGCAGGATGGAGCCGCTCACCGACTCGGTGCAGTACAGCGTCTTGCGATCGGGCCCGCCGAAGGCCAGGTTGGTCAGTGAGGCACCGGCGTCGGTGCGCAACACCTCAACCGGCTCGGCCCGGTGGTTGAGCACCCACACATAGGCCAGCCCGGGATTGGCCACCAGCAGCCGGCCCCCCTGGTCCATGGCCAGGCCATCGGGCCCGCTAGGGCCGTAGGAGGTGAAGAACTGACCCGCCTTGGCCACGCCACCATCGGCGAGCAAGGGCATGCGCCACACGCAGTTGCCGCGCGTGGCCGCGACGAACAAAAACCTCTCGTCGGGCGACAGCACGATGCCGTTGGGGCTGGGCACATTGACCAGCAACGGGTCGAGCCGGCCCGACGGGCTGAGCCGGTAAACGCGGCCCGTGGGGTCGTGCAGACCGGTTTGGCCCTGGTCGGTGAAGTAGAGGTTGCCCTGGCTGTCGAAGGTCAGGTCGTTGAGCCCTTTGAACGCCTCGGTGTTGCGCCGGCCCAGGTAAGGCCGCACCGCGCCGCTGCGGCTGTCCACCACCATCAGGCCGTTGCGGTAGTCGGTCACCAGCAGCTCGGTGCTGTTGAGGAACTTCATGCCGTTGGGCTCGCCGTCCCACTGCGCCACCAGCGCCCACTCGCCTTGCGGGTCGATGCGGAACACGCGGCCGAACGGGATGTCGGTCACGTAGAGGTTGCCGGCGTCGTCGAACACCGGTCCTTCCAGGAACGAGTCGACCTCGCGCCCGCCCAGGTTGGCGTCGCTCCACGCCGTGCGCCGGCGCTGGCGGAAGCGCTCGGGCAAGACCGTGAAGACGTCGAGCGAACGGATGTCGGGCGGGTTCAACAGCAGCATGGCGGGTCTCAGAAGGCGTAGAGCTTGGCCGGGTTTTCGACCAGGATGCGCTGGCGGATCGCAGCGGTGGGCGCCCAATCATCGAGCAGGTTGAGCAGCGCCGCATCGTCGGGCTTTTCGTCGGCCTTCTTGGTCGGGTGCGGCCAGTCGCTGCCCCAAACCATGCGCTCCGGCGCCAGACCGATCAGGGCGCGCGCGACCACGCCCGCGTCGGACAAGTCGGGTTTCTTGCTGGTGAGGTAAGGGCCGGACAGCTTGAACCAGGCCTTGTCGGCGTCGAGCAGGCGGGCATAGAGGCCGAAGGCCGGGTGTTTGAGCCCTTGCGGTTGGGGCAGTTGCCCCATGTGGTCGAACACCACCGGGCAGGCCAGGCGCTGCAGCGTGTCGGCCGCGGCCAGCAGCCGGTCGGCGCTGCCGTTGACCTGCAGGTGCCAGCCCAGGGGCGCAATGCGGCGGGCCAGGGGCTCCATCATCTCCGGACCGATGCCGACCAGGAAGCTCAGGTTGAAACGGATGCCGCGCACGCCGGCGGCGTGCAGGTCGCGCAGTTGGGCGTCGGTGACGCTGGTGTCCACCACGGCCACGCCGCGCGCAGTCGGCCCGAAGGCCTTGAGCGCGTCGACCAGCAGGCGGTTGTCCGTGCCAAAGGTCGAGGGCTGGACCACCACATGGCGCTGCAGGCCCAGGCGCTGCTGCAACAGGCGGTAGTCGGCCACGCTGGCGTCATCGGGCAACAGCGTGGCCGAGGGGTGCGCGGGGTAGCGCCGGTCGTAGATGTGGTGATGGCAGTCGCAGGCCAGTGCGGGCATGGCCGAGCGCGGCACGGCGCTGCCGGCGGAATGCGGCACGGTGGTCGGCGCGGGCTGGGGCGGCGTGGCGGGCGTTGCCGCAGCCGCGGGCGCGCCCCCCGTGGCGCAACCACCCAGGCCACCCAGCCCGGCCAGTGAAGCGGCGCCGCCCAGGGCCACCACCAGGCGTCGGCGCGCGGTATCCAGGGGGAAGGTTTTCATGCGAGTCTCCTGTGTCGGGTGGGCCGGAAGGTCTCAATCGACCTTGAGCTTGAGTTGCTGCGCCATCTGCGTCCACAGCGCCGTCTCACGGGCCACGTCGCGCGCGAAGGCTTCACCGCACTGCACCTGGGGCTCCATGCCCAGCGAGCGCAGCTTGTCACCGCCCGTGGTCGAGGTTGCGTAGGCGCGCGCTTCACGCTGCAGCAAGGCCATCACCGACTCGGGTGTGCTGGCCGGTGCCAGCAGGCCGTACCAGGCGTCGGCCGCATAGTCCTTGAAGCCGGCCTCGGCGAAGGTGGGCACGCCCGGCAACTGCGGCGATCGCTGCGGGTGCGCCAGCGCCAGCGCGGTGAGCTGGCCGGACTTGATCAGCGGCAGCACCGACCCGAGCGTGGCGAACGAGGCATCGACCTGACCGGACAGCACATCGGCCACGGCGGGTGCGGCACCCTTGTAAGGCACGTGGGTGAGCTTCACGCCCGCCTGCCGGGCGAACAGCTCGCTGGCGAAATGCACCGAACTGCCGATGCCCGGCGTGGCGTAGGTGATGCCCAGCGGCGTGGCCTTGGCGCGTTCGACGAACTCACCCAGGCTCTTGACCGCCAGCGCAGGGCCGACCACCAGCACCGTGGGCGCGCTGGCGATGCGACACACCGGCTTGAACGAGCGCACGGCGTCGAACTTGATCCGCGCGCTGTAGAGCGCCGGGATCATGGTGTGGTTGGTCGCGGCCATCAGCAAGGTGTGGCCATCGCTGGCGCTGGCCACGGCCTCGGCCGCGATGATGGTGTTGGCCCCCGGCCGGTTGTCCACCACCACCGGTTGACCCAGGCCCCGGCCCGCCTGCTCGGCGAATCCGCGGGCCACCACATCGGTGGGGCCGCCGGCAGCGAAGCCCACCACCAGCCGCACCGGCTTGGCCGGCCAAGCGGGCGTCTGGGCCTGGGCACCGCCCAGGCCCATCATCAAGGCAGCCAGGCCGAGCGGGGCCAGGACGCGAACGCGCCCCCGTTGTCTCTGCATGTTTGTCTCCTCGGGAACCCGGGCGCGCTCAGGCGCGCCCGGCGTGACTTATTGCTTTTCGAATGCGGTGTTGGCAGCGACCTTGCCCCAGGCATCGGTGCTGTCCTTGAGCATGCGGCCGAAGGCCTCACCGCCCACCTGGCGCGGCTCGGCGCCCATGCCCTCGGCGAAGGACTTCATGTCGGCCGAGGCCATGGCGGTCGCAATCTCTTTCTGCAGACGCGCCATCACGTCGGCGGGCGTGCCCTTGGGCGCCCAGAGACCGGTCCAGTTCACCACGCCGGACCAGCCCACACCGGTCTCGGCGAAGGTGGGCACGTCGGGCAGCGCGGCCAGGCGCTTGTCGCCGCTGACGGCGAGCAGGCGCAGCTTGCCGCTCTTGACGTTGCCCATGAGGCCGGTGGTGGACGCGATCTGCATGTCGATGGTGTTCGACAGGATGGCAGTGGTCGCCTCGGCCGCGCCCTTGAACGGCACGTGCATGAAGTTCGCGCCCGCGGCGATGCCCAGCGCTTCGGTGGCGAAATGCGGCGTGGTGCCCGGGCCGCCGGTGCCGTAGCTCACGCGGTTGGCCTCGCGACGGGCCTCGGTCACCAGGTCGTTCAGGGTCTTGAAGCGCGACTGGCCATTGACCGCCAGGCCCATGGGCGCAAACACATAGGCGCTCACCGGCACCAGGTCGGTCTGCGGATCGAAAGGCAGCTTCTTGAAGATGTGGGGCAACAGCGAGTACGTGGTGTCGTTGGCCACCAGGGTGTAGCCGTCGGGCTCGGCCTTGGCGGCAAGGCTGGCGCCGATGGTGCCGGTCGCACCGGGTTTGTTCTCGACGTAGAAGCTCTGGCCGGTCTGCTCGGTCAGTTTTTGCGCCATCTTGCGCGTGACCACGTCAACGGCGCCACCGGGCCCGTAGGGCACGATGATGCGCACCGCCTTGGCGGGCCAGAGCCCCTGGGCTTGCGCCATCGGGACGGCAAGGGTCAGGCCCAGCGCCGCGCAGGCGGCGAACAGGGTGCGGCGGGTTCGGGATGGGTTCATGGTGGTCTCCTGTGGGTGGGCCTCGGGATCAAACGGTGGCGATGGGCGTGGCCGGCGACCCCACCGCGCCCGGCAGGCGCAGCGGCGGCGCCGTGAGCAGGAAGCGGCTGCGCCCATGCGCGCGCAGCCAGCGGGCGAGTTCGGTGAGGTACCAGAGCTCGCCCAGGTGAATGCCGTTCTTGAACAGGCAGTGCTCGTGCAGGGGCAGGCGCGGCTGGCGCAGCGCGGGGCCGCCCGCGGGCCGGGCCAGCTTGGGCACCACCAGCTCCACCGCGGGGTTGTCGGCGAGCAGGCAGGCCAGCTTCACGTCGACGATCCAGTTGAGCAGCCGGTCGTCCCAGCCGTCGAGCCCGCTGCCGGTGGCGTGCAGGGTCTCCAGGTCGGGCCGGCGGTTCATGGCGAGCAGGGTGTCGGCAAAGCCGGTGTGCAGGCACACCATGTCACCGCTTTCCACCGCGATGCCGTCGGCCTCGAGGATGCGCATGAGCGCGTCGTAGCCCACGGCCTGGCGGCGGCGGCCCAGGTGGTGTTCAAGGTCGATCATCACGCCCCGGCCCTGCGCGCCGTGCTCCGCGAGGTGTTCGATGCCCAGGGCATCGGCCTGCGGACCGGGGAAGCGCGCGAAAGCCTGCGTGGCCTGCGGGTCTTCGGTGCCGGGGCGGATGTGTTCGCCCGCGCGGTAGCCGTTGTAGAACACCGCCTCGGCCACGCCATCGCCATCGGCGTCGAACAGGCTGCCCACGTGGGCCAGGCTGTCCCATTGCGTGGAGTACTGCAGGCTGAGCAGGGCCACGTCGTCGTTGACCACGTCGGTGAGCTCGGGGTCTTCCGACGCGTAGGACCAGCAAAAGCCCTGCTGCCCCGCGCTGGGGCCGTTGCGGATCACCGAGTAGCGCTGCGGCGGCTGGCGGCGCGGGTTCATGCGGGCGCCGCCGGGCACGTCGAGCGGCAGCGAGAGGCAAAAGCTCAGGCCCTCGCGCACCTCGGCCACGCCCTGCAGCACCTTCTCGCGCGTCACCAGGTTCATGCGGCCGCGCTGATCGTCCGGGCCGAACTCGCCCCAGCGCGCCCCGTCGGGCGAGTGTTTCCAACGCGGGGCCATGGCGGATCAGGCGTGCAGCACCGAGAGCACGTTCTCGGCCGCGCCCACGCCCATCTTCACGAAGGCGTCAGCGGTCACGCCGCCGATGTGCGGGCTCAGGATGATGCGTTCGTCGCCCTGGAAGGGATGGCCCGCGGTCATGGGTTCGACCGCGAAGCTGTCGAGGCCGGCGCTGCCCACCTGGCCCGAGCGCACGGCCGCCAGCAGCGCGGCCTCGTCGATCAGGCCACCGCGCGCGGTGTTCACCACGATCACGCCGCGCTTGCACTGCGCCAGGGTCTCGGCGTTGAGCAGGCCGCGGTTGTCCGCGGTCAGCGGGCAATGCAGGGAGATCGCGTCGGACTCGCGCCACAGCGTGGCCAGGTCCACGGCTTCGATGCCGGCGGGCAGGCTCTTCGCAAACGGGTCGAAGCCGATCACGCGCATCTCCATCGCCAGGGCCATGCGCGCGAAGCGTTGGCCGATCGCGCCCAGGCCGATCAGGCCCACGGTGCGGCCCGCGAGCTCGACGCTCTTGTGCGTGGCCTTGTCCCAGAAGCCGGCCTGCATGCGCGCGTTGAGCTTGGGCACGGATTTGGCGCACGCCAGCAACAGGGCCAGGGCCTGCTCGGCCACGGCCGCGGCGTTGGCGCCCACGGCGGCGCGCACCTCGATGTGGCGGGCCTGCGCCGCCACCTTGTCGATGGTGTCGGTGCCGCTGCCGTGCTTGGAGATCACGCGCAGCGCGGGGGCCGCGTCCATCGCGGCCGCGCCCACCTTGCCGTAGCGCACGATGATGGCCTCGGGGTTGTGGGCCTTGCACAGGGCCACGATGTCCTCGTCGGTGGGCGTCTTGCCCGCGTAGACGATCTCGAAATCGGTCAACAGGGCCAGGGCCTGCGGGGCGAGGTCGGCCGCGGTGACGAGCAGCGCGGGTTTGAGGGCGACGGCGTTGCTCACAGGCGCTCCCCTTCTTTCAACACGCCCGCGGTGCGCAGGGCCGCATCGAGCCATTTGGCGGCGGTGTCGCCCTGGCCGATGGCGGCGATGCGCGCGGCCTCGTCCTTCACCTTCTTCTCGGCCAGCGGGATCAGCGCGGCCACACGGGCGCGCTCGATCACCACCACGCCGTCGGCGTCGCCCACCACCAGGTCGCCCGGGTGCACGGTGACACCGCCCACCGACACCGGGTGGCCGATGCGCCCGCCCACCTGCTTGGTCGGGCCGTTGGGGTTGGTGCCCACGCTGAACACCGGAAAGCCCATCTCCTCGATCTCGAGCGAGTCGCGCACCGCGGCGTCGACCACCACGCCCGCGATGCCGAGCTTGCGGCAGGCGGTCATCATGATGGTGCCCATGAGCGCGGCGGTCTGGTCGCCCTTGCCGTCGATGACCAGCACGTCGCCCGGTTTCGCGAGCGACATGGCGGCATGGATCATGAGGTTGTCGCCCGGGCGCACCTCCACGGTGAACGCGGTGCCGGCCACCTTCATGGACGGACGCAGCGCGGCGATGCGGCCGTGCAGCGCGCCGCGGCGGCCGTTCACGTCGGCCAGGATCGCGGCCTGGTAGGCGCCGGCCTGCTGCACGAGTTCGGGGGACACGCGATCGAAGTCGCGCACGATGTCGGGAAGGGACACGGTGGTTTCCTGGAGGTGGGACAAGAGGGGGATCGGCCGGGTCTCAGTCGATCTTGGCGCCGGACTCCTTGACGACCTTGCCCCAGCGGACGATGTCGTCACGGACCAGCTTGCCGAAGGCCTCGGGCGTGCTGCCGAGCACGTCGGCGCCCTGATCGCTCAGCTGCTTCTGCAGCGCGGGCGTCTGCAGGGCCTTGTTGATCTCGGTGTTGAGGCGGGCCACCACGTCCTTGGGCAGGTTGGCCGGGCCGAGCACGCCGAACCAGGTGACGGCCTCGAAGCCCTTGTAGCCAGACTCGGCGATGGTGGGCGCGTCGGGCAGGTCGTCCACGCGCTTGAGCGAGGTGACCGCGAGCGGACGCAGCTTGCCGTTCTTGATGTGGCCCAGCAGCGTGGGAATGGACGAGACATAGACCTCGACACGCTCGCTCATCACGTCGTTGATGCCCTGGGCCGCGCCCTTGTAGGGGATGTGCATGAGCTTGATGCCGGCCTCGCGCTGGAACAGCTCCATGGCCAGGTGGGCCACGGTGCCGTTGCCCGAGGTGGCGAAGTTGATCGAGCCGGGCTTGGCCTTGGAGGCCGCGATCACGTCGGCCAGGGTTCGGAACTTGGAGTTCGTGGCCACCACCAGCGTGAGCGGCGCGCTCGCCACCAGCGACACCGGGGTGAGGTCTTTCACCGGGTCGTAGGGCAGCTTCTCGTAGAGCGTGGCGTTGATCGCAAGGTTGCTGGTCTGGCCCAGCACCAGGTTGTAGCCGTCGGCGGGCGACTTCACCACGTTGTCGATGCCGATGTTGCCGCCCGAGCCAGGGCGGTTGTCGACCACGAAGTTCCACTTGGTGGCCTCGGTGATCTTCTGCGTGAGTTCGCGCCCGATCAGGTCGGTGCCGCCGCCCGCGGGGAACGGCACCACGAGGCGGATCGGCTTGTTGGGCCAGGCCTGGGCGTGCGACAGGCCCACGAAGGCGGTGGCGAGGGCAAGGCCCGTCAGAAGGCGGCGGGAAATGTTCACTGGCTTGTCTCCATCGTTGTGCAGCGAACCGCTTCGCTGTGCGCCGGATTCTGGGCAAAGGTTGCACTGAGTACAATGCCGTTTCACCCAGTGAACCATGGTGCAGCATGCGAAACCCCGCCCCGTCCGACACCGAACCCGCCGAAGGCGTCACCGCGGTGACGCGCGCGCTCTCGCTCATGGAGGCCTTCCAGGCCGGTGAATCCACACTCTCGCTGGCCGAGCTGAGCCGGCGCACGGGCATCCACAAGACCACGGTGCTGCGGCTGGCGCGCACGCTCGCGCTGTCGCACTACATGGTCCAGGAAGACGACGGCCAGTGGCGCCTGGGCCCGGCCACCGGCTGGCTGGGCGCGCGCTACCAGCGCGGCTTCGACGTCAACCTGGTGGTGGAGCCGGTGCTGCGCGAGCTGGTCGCGCTCACCGGCGAAAGCGCTTCGTTCTACGTGCGCGAGGGCAGCATCCGCGCCTGCATCTCACGCGTGGAAGGGCCGCACTCGGTGCGGCACCACGTGCGCATCGGCGAGCGGCTGCCGCTCGACAAGGGCGCGCCGGGCCGCGTGATCCTGGCCTTCAGCGGCGAGCGCGGCGAGCCCTACGAAGGCATCCGCAAGCGCGGCTACCACCTCTCGCTGGGCGAGCGCGAACCCGAGGTGTCGAGCGTGGCCGCGCCGGTGTTCGGCCTGGGCTGGCGGCTGCTGGGCTCGATGTGCATCTCGGGCCCGAGCTCGCGCCTGCCCAAACGCACGCTCGACCAGCACGCGCAGCACGTGATCCGCGCGGCCAACGCGCTGTCGTACGCGCTCGCGGGCAGCCGATCGGCCAACACGCCGCCGGTGCTGTCGAACTGGCACCCCTGAGGGCGGGGCTCAGTCGATCAGGTGCTGGCGCAGGCTGTCGGGGATGGGGGCCGACTTCTGCTTCGGAAAGTCCACCCACACGGTGGTCGCCCCGCCCGACGCATAGACCACGCCCGGCACGTCGGCGCGTTCGAGCGTGCACCAGCTCTCGAAGCTGCTGCGGCCCACGTCGCTCACGAACATGGTCGCCACCACCTCGCCCGGGAACTCGAGCTGTTTGTGGAAGGTGCAGAAGGCGTTGATGATCACCGGCCCCTCGCCCTGCGGGTCGGGCTGGCAGCCGATGGAGCGCATCCACTCGATGCGGATGGTTTCGAGGTAGCGGAAGTACACCGTGTTGTTCACGTGGCCCATGGCGTCCATGTCGCCCCAGCGGATGGGGATGCGCATGGTGTGAACGGCTTTCTTCTTATCGGGCAGTTCGAATTTCATCGGTGGGCTCGGATGGAGGCGAGGATGCCGGCAACGAACAGCGCGCACGCGGCCCATTGCAGGGCCACGGGCCACTGCCCGTTCCAGACGAAGTTGTAGAGCAGGCCGAACACGGTCTCGCTCACGATGAGCTGGCCCGCGAGGCTGGCGCTCAGGCGCCGGCTCGCCATGTTCCAGAGCACCGAGGCGATCCAGGCCGAGCCGATGCCGGTGACCGCGCACACCGCCACGAACAGGCCCAGGCGCGGCTGCGCCAGCAGCGTGGCGAGCGGGCTGCCCGCCACCGCCCAGATGCCCAGCGCGCCCAGGCCCGCGGCCAGCCCGAGCCAGTTGGCCCACACGGTGGAGTTGACCTCGGGGTGGCGCGCGAGCCAGCGCGCGTTGAGCAGGCCGAAGGCGGTCCAGGCGGCGGCGGCGAGCGCGGCGAACAGCACGCCCAGCCACAGCCCCGCGCCGCCGCCGGTGGCGCCGTGCGCGTCGGCGCGCACCATGAGCGCAATGCCCGCGGCCGTGAGCAGCAGGCCCGGCAACAGGCTGCGCCAGCGCAGGCCCTGCGGCTTGCCCAGCAGCATGATCCACACCGGGATGGTGCCGATGATCAGCACCGGCAGCGCCGCGCCCGCGGCCTGGATCGCGATCACCAGCAGCAGGTAGTAGCCGGTGTAGCCCAGCACGCTCAGGCCCAGCGCGGCGCGCGCCTGGGGCGCCGTGGGCCAGCGCGCCTCACCGCGCAGCGCACCCCAGAGCAGCAGCAGGAGCGAGAGCAGCCCGCAGGCCAGGAAGCGGCCCACGGTGACGTCGACCGAACCGAACTCGGGCACGATCACCGGCGCGATGAAGGCCGAGCCCCAGAAGGCGCCCGCGCCCAGGCCCGCGGCCAGACCCGTCACCATGCCGGGCGGCAGGCCGCCCGGCCGCTGCACCACCAGCGCGGTCATTCAGACCCCGAAGCCGTCGTCGGCCGCGATCACCGCACCGTTGACGAAATGGCTTTCGTGGGCGCACAGCATCACCAGCAGCGCGTCGAGGTCGGCCGGCTGGCCCACGCGCTTGCGCGGCAGCATGTCCACCAGCTTGCGGCCCTGCTCGGTCTGCCAGTGCGCGTGGTTGATCTCGGTGTCGATGTAGCCCGGGCAGATGGCGTTCACGTTGATGCCGAAGCGGCCCCACTCCACCGCCATGGCCTTGGTCATGTGGACCACGGCGGCCTTGCTCATGCAGTACACGCCGATCTGCGGCAGCACCTTGAGCCCGGCCATGGACGCGACGTTCACGATGCGCCCGCCCACGAAGCTGCCCGGGGCCGCGCCCTTGGCGCGCGCGATCATGCGCTTGCCCACCTCTTGCGCCACGAAGAACGCGCCCTTGGTGTTGGTGTCGAAGACGAAGTCGTAATCGGCCTCGGCCACGTCCTGCAGGCGCTGCGTGGTGCTCACGCCCGAGTTGTTGATGAGGATGTCGATCGGGCCGACCTCGGTCTCGGCGTGCGCCACCGCGGCTCGGATCGAGGCCAGGTCGGTCACGTCGAGCGCCACCACGTGCGCCGCGCCGCCCTCGGCCTCGATGTGCGCGCGCAGGTTCATGAGGCGGTCGGTGCGGCGGCTGGCCAGCACCACGGCCGCGCCGGCGCGCGCCAGCGTCTTGGCGAACTGGGCGCCCAGGCCGCTGGACGCGCCGGTGATCAGGGCCACGCGGCCGGACAGGTCGAGGGTGTACGCCATGGGGAGGTCTCTCTGAAATGCGAACGACCGTTCGATTTATTGCATCGCCGCATAAAATGCGCGCTCCCCGGACACACGAACGCCGCCGCAAAGGCGGGCATCCGGGGGGTGTGCCAACCATTATGAGCGAGACCCCATGACGCAAGACGAGATCTTGGCCCAGTACGGCCCCCGCGAAGCCATGGAATACGACGTGGTGATCGTCGGCGGCGGCCCGGCCGGCCTGTCCACCGCGATCCGGCTGAAACAACTGGCTGCCGAGAAGGGCAGCGAGGTCAACGTCTGCGTGCTCGAGAAGGGCTCCGAGCCCGGCGCGCACATCCTCTCGGGCGCCGTGATGGACCCCCGGGCCCTCACCGAGCTGCTGCCCAACTGGAAGGCCGACGGCGCGCCGCTGAACCAGCCCGTGAGCGACGACCAGCTGCTCTGGCTCACCGAGACCGGCGCCTTCGACACCCCGAAGTTCCTGATCCCGAACAACTTCCACAACGACGGCAACTACGTGATCAGCCTGGGCAACGTGGTGCGCTGGCTGGGCCAGCAGGCCGAGGCCCTGGGCGTGGAGATCTTCCCCGGCTTCGCGGCCGCCGAGGTGCTCTACAACGAAGACGGCTCGGTCAAGGGCGTGGCCACCGGCAACCTGGGCGTGGGCAAGGACGGCCAGCCCAACGAGAACTTCCAGCTCGGCATGGAGCTGCACGCGAAGTACACCGTGTTCGCCGAAGGCGCGCGCGGCCACCTGGGCAAGCAGCTGATCGCCAAGTTCCACCTCGACGAAGGCAAGGATCCGCAGGCCTACGCCATCGGCGTGAAGGAGCTCTGGGAGATCGACCCGGCCAAGCACAAGCCCGGTCTGGTGGTGCACACCGCGGGCTGGCCCATGAAGAACGACACCTACGGCGGCGGCTTCCTCTACCACCTCGAGGACAACAAGGTCACGCTGGGCCTGGTGGCCGGCCTGAACTACAGCAACCCCTGGCTGAGCCCGTTCGAGGAAATGCAGCGCTGGAAGACGCACCCGCGCATCCGCCAGTTCCTCGAAGGCGGCAAGCGCCTGAGCTACGGCGCGCGCGCCATCACCACGGGCGGCCTCATGAGCCTGCCCAAGGCGGTGTTCCCGGGCGGCGCGCTCGTGGGCTGCGACGCGGGCTACCTCAACGGCGCACGCATCAAGGGCAGCCACGCGGCGATCAAGAGCGGCATGCTCTGCGCCGAGGCCGCCTTCGAGGCCGTGCAGGCCGGCCGCCAGCACGACGAACTGGCCGCCTACCCCGCGGCCTTCGACCGGAGCTGGCTGCGCGAAGAGCTCGAGAGCTCGCGCAACTTCAAGAGCTGGTTCAAGTACGGCAACCTCATCGGCGGCCTCATGGTGGGCATCGAGCACTGGCTGCTGCCGCGCCTGGGCTTCAAGAGCCCGCCGTGGTCGCTGCACCGCGAGAAGGCCGACCACCTTTACCTCAAGCCCGCGGCCGAGTGCGAAAAGATCGCCTACCCCAAGCCCGACGGCAAGCTCACTTTCGACCGCCTGAGCAGCGTGTTCGTGAGCAACACCAACCACGAGGAACAGCAGCCCGCCCACCTCACGCTCAAGGACGCGGGCGTGCCGGTGAAGATCAACCTCGCCAAGTACGCGGGCCCCGAGAGCCGCTACTGCCCCGCGGGCGTGTACGAGTACGTCAAGACCGAAGACGGCGCCGACCGGCTGCAGATCAACGCGCAGAACTGCGTGCACTGCAAGACCTGCGACATCAAGGACCCGACGCAGAACATCGTGTGGGTCACGCCCGAGGGCGGTGGCGGGCCGAACTACGCGGGGATGTGACGCGCCGCCGCGCGGGATGTGCGTTCGTTCACATCCCTCGGCGAAAGCCGCCTGCGGGCGGCTTTTTTGCGCCCGCATGACACGCGAACGTCATGCGGCCTGCGCAGAGTGCTGCGTCATCCGTAGCACTCCCTGCCACACCCATGCTCAACAAGACCGACAAGGGCCGGGCCGAGCTGCAACCCGGCCAGCGCACCCTGGGTCAGCGCGAGCGCGCGATCCTGCTCGTGGCCGACGGCCGCAAATCCACCGCCTCGCTGCATGCCCTCTTCCACGGCGACGGCAAGGCCATCGTCGAATCGCTGATCGCGGGCGGCTACCTGCTGGACGACCGCCCGCCGCCCGCCCCGGCCCCGTCACCGGGCCTCGCGGTGCAGGGCTCGGTCGACGATTTCAGCGGCCCGCGCTCGCTGGCCAGCGCGCGCATGTTCCTGTTCGACCTCTCGGACCGCATGTTCGCGCCGCGCGACCGGCAGATGGCCGAGCGCCTGCGCGACGCGCTGCGCGAAGCGCGCGACGCCGCGAGCATGGTCGCCGTGGGCCGCGAGATGCTGGCCGAGATCGAGCGCATCGCGGGCCGCGAGCGGGCGCAGGCGGTCAGCGCGCGGCTGGCCAAACTGCTGCCGGAATCGGCCCCGCTCGGGGTTTGATCAACGCCACCCGCGTCGACTGCACTAGAATCCGCGGCGTTGCTCAGGAGAGAGCTCCCGCGTGGGGCCGCCGAAGGCGCAGGAGGCCGCAACGGCCCCGAACGCTCAGGCAAAAGGACTGGCAAACGCCCGCCGCAAGGCAGGCGATCCCCCCTGGAGAGAGGCCCCACGCGATGGGGTCCACCGAAGGAGCAAGCGCGGCATCGCCCGCGTGAATCTCTCAGGTAGAGCGGACAGCGGGGCAGCACACGGCATGCCGTGTTTCGCCCCGCGAGGGGCCTGCCCTGCCAGCGAGTCCGCCCTTGTCCGCCACCGAACTTCTCCAGACCCCGCTGCACGCCCTGCACCTCGAACTCGGTGCGCGCATGGTGCCCTTCGCGGGCTACAGCATGCCGGTGCAGTACCCCGCGGGCCTCATGGCCGAGCACCAGCACACGCGCAACGCCGCCGGCCTGTTCGACGTGTCGCACATGGGCCAGCTGCGCCTGTCGGGCCCCGAGGCCGCGGCCGCCTTCGAAAGCCTGATGCCGGTCGACGTGATCGGCCTGGCGCCGGGCAAGCAGCGCTACGGCCTGCTGCTCACCGACGAGGGCACCATCGTCGACGACCTGATGTTCGTGAACCGCGAGGACCACCTGTTCGTGATCGTCAACGGCGCCTGCAAGCACGGCGACCTCGCGCACATGCAGCAGCGCATCGGCCAGCGCTGCACCATCGAACCCCAATTCGACCGCGGCCTGCTCGCGCTGCAGGGCCCGCAGGCCGTGACCGCGCTGCAGCGCCTGCTGCCCGGCGTGGAAAAGCTGGTGTTCATGACCGGCGCGGCCTTCGAATGGCAGGGCCGGCCGCTGTTCGTCACGCGCAGCGGCTACACCGGCGAAGACGGCTTCGAGCTCTCGCTGGCCGCGGCCGACACCGAGGCCTTCGCGCGCGCGCTGCTTGCGCAGCCCGAGGTGCAGCCCATCGGCCTGGGCGCGCGCAACTCGCTGCGCCTCGAAGCCGGCCTGTGCCTCTATGGCAACGACATCGACACCACCACCACGCCCGTCGAAGCCGGCCTGAACTGGGCCATGCAGAAGGTGCGCCGCAGCGGCGGCGCGCGCGCCGGCGGCTTCCCCGGCGCCGCGCGCGTGCTCGCCCAGCTCGACGGCGCCACCCCGCCCGAGCGCGTGCGCGTGGGCCTGATCGCGCAGGAGCGCGTGCCGGTGCGCGAGCACACCGAACTGCAGAGCGAAGCGGGCGAGCGCCTGGGCGAAGTCACCAGCGGCCTGCTCGGCCCTACCATCAACCAGCCCATCGCCATGGGTTACCTGCCGCCGGCGTTCGCCGCCCCCGGCACCCGCGTGAACGCGCTGGTGCGCGGCAAGGCCGTGCCCATGGTGGTGGCGCCCATGCCCTTCGTGCCCAACCGCTACTACCGCGGCTGATCCTTCCCCCCATCCCCCAGGAGCTTTCCTCATGACCACCAAGTACACCGAAGACCATGAATGGATCACCGTGGACGGCAACGTCGCCACGGTCGGCATCACCCACCACGCGCAGGACGCGCTGGGCGACGTGGTCTTCGTCGAACTGCCCGAAGTGGGCAAGGCCTTCGCCCAGAAAGACGTGGCCGGCGTGGTCGAGTCGGTGAAGGCCGCGGCCGACGTCTACATGCCCGTGAGCGGCACCGTCACCGAGGTCAACGAAGCCCTGCGCGCCGACCCGGCGCTCGCCAACAGCGACCCGCTGGGCGCCGGCTGGTTCTTCAAGGTGCAGCTCAGCGACGCCTCGCAGGTGGACGCGCTGCTCGACAAGACCGCCTACGACGCCTTCGCCGCGAACAACTGACCACCCCCGCCCCTGCAGGAAAGCCCGAGCCATGCTCATGCCCGCCGTCAAACCCCTGGGTGAACTCGAGAACGCCAGCGAGTTCGTCGCCCGCCACATCGGCCTCACCGAGGCCGACGAGGCCCACATGCTGTCGGTGATCGGCGAGGCCTCGCGCCGCGCGCTGATCGACAGCATCGTGCCGCGCAGCATCGCGCGCAGCCAGGGCATGAAGCTGCCCGCGCCCGTGACCGAGGCCGCGGCGCTGGCCGAGCTCAAGGCCATTGCGCAGCAGAACAAGCTGCTCAAGAGCTTCATCGGCCAGGGCTACCACGGCACCCACACGCCGGGCGTGATCCTGCGCAACATCCTCGAGAACCCGGCCTGGTACACCGCCTACACGCCCTACCAGGCCGAGATCTCGCAGGGCCGCATGGAAGCGCTGGTGAACTTCCAGACCATGGTCACCGACCTCACGGGCATGGCCATCGCCAACGCGTCCATGCTCGACGAGGCCACCGCCGCGGCCGAGGCCATGACGCTGGCCAAGCGCTCGGTGAAGGCGCGCGGCAATGCCATCGTGGTCTCGGGCGACACGCACCCGCAGACCATCGAGGTGATCCAGACCCGCGCCGCGCCGCTGGGCCTGGAGGTGCGCGTGGCCATGTCGGGCGAAGAATGGGACCGCCTGCTCGCCGCCGACGACTACTTCGCGGCCTTCGCGCAGTACCCCGCCTCCAGCGGCTGGCTGCACGACTGGACGCAGGACGCGGCCACCGTGCACGGCAAACACGCGGCCTTCATCATGGCCGCCGACCTGCTCGCGCTCACGCTGCTCAAGACGCCGGCCGAGATGGGCGCCGACATCGTGGTCGGCACCACGCAGCGCTTCGGCATGCCCATGGGCAATGGCGGCCCGCACGCGGCCTTCATGGCCTGCCGCGACGAGTACAAGCGCAGCCTGCCCGGCCGCCTGGTGGGCGTGAGCGTGGACGCCCACGGCAACCCCGCCTACCGCCTGGCGCTGCAGACGCGCGAGCAACACATCCGCCGCGAGAAGGCCACGAGCAACATCTGCACCGCGCAGGTGCTGCCCGCGGTGATCGCGAGCATGTACGCCGTGTACCACGGCCCTCAGGGCTTGAAGCGCATCGCGCAGCGCGTGGCCGCCTACACCGCGGTGCTGGCGCGCGGACTGGCGCAGCTCGGCCACGCCAACACCCACCATGGCGAGCAGGGCGTGTTCGACACCGTGTGCCTGCACGTGGGCGCGGCCGAGGCCGAGGCGCTGATGGCGCGCGCGGTGGCGCACGGTGTGAACCTGCGCCGCGCCTGGGGCGAGTACGTGATGGCCACGCTCGACGAAACCACCACGCGCGAAGACATCGCGCTGCTGTGGACCATCTTCGCCAAGGACGGCCAGGCCCTGCCCGACTTCGAGGCCTTCGAGAAAGGCGTGGAGCCGCTGATCCCCACCGAACTGCGCCGCACCAGCGACTTCCTCACGCACCCGGTGTTCAACAGCCACCACAGCGAGACCGGCATGCTGCGCTACATCCGCGCGCTGTCCGACAAAGACCTCGCGCTCGACCGCAGCATGATCCCGCTCGGCTCGTGCACCATGAAGCTCAACGCGACCAGCGAGATGATCCCCATCACCTGGCCCGAGTTCGCGCACGTGCACCCCTTCGCGCCGGCCGACCAGCGCCAGGGCTACGCGCTGCTCGACCAGCAGCTGCGCCAGTGGCTGTGCGAGGCCACGGGCTACGCGGGCATCAGCCTGCAGCCCAACGCGGGTTCGCAGGGCGAGTACGCGGGCCTGCTGGTGATCCAGGCCTACCACCGTGCGCGCGGCGAAGGCCACCGCAACGTCTGCCTGATCCCCAGCAGCGCGCACGGCACCAACCCCGCGAGCGCGCAGATGGTGGGCATGCAGGTGGTGGTCACCAAGTGCGACGCCAACGGCAACGTGGACCTGGCCGACCTGCAGGCCAAGTGCGAACAGCACAGCGCGAACCTGGCCGCGGTGATGATTACCTACCCCAGCACGCACGGCGTGTTCGAGACCCAGGTGAAAGAGCTGTGTGCGCTGGTGCACCGGCACGGCGGCCGCGTCTACGTCGATGGCGCCAACATGAACGCCCTGGTGGGCGTGGCCGCGCCCGGCGAGTTCGGCGGCGACGTGAGCCACCTCAACCTGCACAAGACCTTCTGCATCCCGCACGGCGGCGGCGGCCCGGGCGTGGGCCCGGTGTGCGTGGTCGAAGACCTCGTGCCCTTCCTGCCCGGCCACGCGGCCGGCGGCCTGCCGGTGAACGGCGTGGGCGCCATTTCCGCGGCGCCGCTGGGCAACGCGGCGGTGCTGCCGATCTCGTGGATGTACATCCGCATGATGGGCGCCGAGGGCCTGCAGCGCGCCACCGAGGCGGCCATCCTTTCGGCCAACTACATCAGCGCGTGCCTCAAAGACCACTTCCCCACGCTGTACGCGAGCGCGAACGGCCACGTGGCGCACGAGTGCATCCTCGACCTGCGCGACCTGAAAGACAGCAGCGGCGTGATGGCCGAGGACGTGGCCAAGCGCCTGATCGACTACGGCTTCCACGCGCCCACGCTGTCCTTCCCCGTGGCCAACACGCTCATGGTCGAACCCACCGAGAGCGAAACGCTCGAAGAGCTCGACCGCTTCATCGACGCCATGATCGCCATCCGCGGCGAGATCGCGCGCATCGAACAGGGCGAGTGGCCGCAGGACGACAACCCGCTCAAGAACGCGCCGCACACCGCGGCCAGCCTGCTCAAGGGCGATTGGGCCCACGCCTACGGCCGCGAGGTCGGCGCGGCGTCGCTCGACGCGCGCGGCCACAACAAGTACTGGCCGCCCGTGGGCCGGGTCGACAACGTCTACGGCGACCGCAACCTGTTCTGCAGCTGCGTGCCCGTGGGCGAGCTCGCCGATTGACCTGGGGCGCGCGGGCGCGGCGGGGCGGCCGTACACTGCCGCCCTCGCCCTGCCTGCCATGAACGCGCCCGCCTTTCGGGTGTTGAGCGTCATCCCGCCGATGACGCAACTCAACACGCCCTACCCCTCCACCGCCTACCTCACGGGCTTTCTGCGCTCGCGCGGCATCGACGCCGTGCAGACCGACCTCGCGCTGGCCCTGGTGCTGCGCCTGTTCACGCCCGCCGGACTCGACGCCGTGCGCGAGCGCGCGCTCGCCCTGCCCGAGGCGCAGCGCACGGCCAGCGTGCACGCCTTCCTCGACCAGTTCGCGCGCTACCGCCGCAGCATCGCGCCCACCATCGCGTTTCTGCAGGGCCGCGACGGCACGCTCGCGCACCGCATCGCCGCGCGCGAGCTGCTGCCCGAAGGTCCGCGCTTCGCGGCGCTCGAGCAGTACGGCCACCTCAGCGGCGACGACGGCGATGGCAGCGGCGACCCGCTGGGCTGGGCCTTCGGCGCGCTGGGCACGCAAGACCGCGCGCGCCACATCGCCACCCTGTTCCTCGACGACCTCGCCGACGTGGTGCGCGACGCGGTGGACGAGCGCTTCGCCTTCGTGCGCTACGGCGAATCGCTGGCCAGCAGCCAGCCCAGCTTCGAGCCGCTCGCCCAGGCCCTGGCCGCGCCGCCCACGCTGATCGACACGCTGCTGCAATCGCTCACCCTCGAGGCCCTGGAGCGCCACGCGCCGCAGCTCGTGCTGCTCTCGGTGCCTTTCCCGGGCGCGGTCTATGGCGCGCTGCGCATCGCCCAGGCCATCAAGGCGCGCTGGCCGCAACGGCCCATCGCGCTCGGCGGCGGTTATGTGAACACCGAGCTGCGCGAACTCAATGAGCCGCGCCTGTTCGACTTCGTCGATTACGTGACGCTCGACGCCGGCGAACGGCCGCTGCTGTCGCTGATCGAGCACCTGCGCGGACAGCGCGGGCCCCAGCGGCTGCAGCGCACCTTCGTGAGAGACGCCGACGGCGCGGTGAAGTACGTGAACCTCGCCGAGCCCGACGTGCCCTTCGAAGACGTGGGCACACCCACCTGGGACGGCCTGCCGCTGCACGACTACCTGAGCCTGCTCGACATGCTCAACCCCATGCACCGGCTCTGGAGCGACGGGCGCTGGAACAAGCTCACCGTGGCGCACGGCTGCTACTGGAAGAAGTGCAGCTTCTGCGACGTGGGGCTCGACTACATCGGCCGCTACGAGACCGCCGAGGCCCGCACCCTGGCCGACCGCATCGAGCGCATCGTCGAAGAAACCGGCCAGACGGGCTTTCACTTCGTCGACGAGGCCGCACCGCCCAAGGCCCTCAAGGCCCTGGCCGAGGAGCTGCTGCGGCGCGAACTGCCCATCAGCTGGTGGGGCAACATCCGCTTCGAAAAAACCTTCACGCCCGAGCTCGCGCAGCTGCTCGCCGACAGCGGCTGCATCGCCATGAGCGGCGGCCTCGAAGTCGCCAGCGACCGCCTGCTCGCGCTCATGAAAAAGGGCGTCACCGTGGACCAGGTGGCGCGCGTCACCAAGGGCTTCAGCGACGCCGGCATCCTGGTGCACGCCTACCTGATGTACGGCTTTCCCACCCAGACCGTGCAGGACACGGTGGACGCGCTCGAATACGTGCGCCAGCTGTTCCAGAACGGCTGCATCCAGAGCGGCTTCTTCCACCGCTTCTCGTGCACCGTGCATTCGCCGGTGGGGCTGGACCCCAAGGCCTATGGCATCGAGCTGATCCCGCTGCCCGAGGTGAGGTTCGCCAAGAACGACATCGGCTTCATCGATCCCACGGGTGTGGACCACGACGCGCTGGGCATCGGCTTGCGCAAGGCGCTCTACAACTTCATGCACGGCACCGGGCTCGACGAAGACGTGCGCGCCTGGTTCGAGCACCTGCCCTACCCGGTGCCGCGGCCGACGGTGAAGAAGCACCGGATCGCGCGCGCCCTGGCCCAGCGCGAGACCGCCTGAGGCCGGCGCTTCACCCCCCCATCGCCGACCGCAGCAGCGTCACCCCCAGCGCCACCGCCAGCCACACCGCGATGCGCTTGAGCAGCGCCGTGTCCACCTTGCGCTCGGCGCCGGGCGCGGGGCGCTCGAAGCCCACCACCAGCAGGTGGGCCGGCAGTGCGATGGCCAGCAGCGTGAGCACGATGAGGTCGATGCCCCACGAGCCGCCGGGCGTGCCCGAGTGCGATGCGATCAGGGGCCAGGCGAGCGCGGCAGCGGCGCCCGCCACGGCAGCGGTCAGGGGGGTGGGCTTGATTTTCATGGGCCGCGATTGTGCGGGCCGACCCGCCGCGTGCCTACCCGGATTCGCCCCCATACGCCCCGTGGGGCCGGCGCCAGCGCTCTACACTCGTGCGCCATGAGCCTCAAGATCACCGTCTACTCCAAGTCCGCCTGCCCGCAGTGCGATTCCGCCAAGATGCTGCTCAAGTCCCGCTCGCTGGACTTCGAGGAGATCAAGATCGACGACGAGGCCGAGCGCCTGGCCTTCTACGCCAAGTGCGGTCCCTCGGTGCGGCAGATGCCCCAGATCTTCATCAACGACCAGCGCGTGGGCGGCCTCGCGGGCCTGCAGGCGGCGCTGACGCAGCTGGGGCGCTGAGCGGCGTCAGCCCACCTGCCCTGCAGCGATCTGCCGCAGCGCCTGCTCGAACACCGCCGCGGGCTGGCCGCCCGAGATCAGGTGGCGGTCGTTGATGATCACCGCGGGCACCGAGTGGATGCCGTGCGACACGTAGAACTGCTCGCGCTCGCGCACCTCGGCGGCGAATTCGTCGCTGGCCAGGATGGCCTGGGCCCGCGCTTCGTCGAGCCCCGCCTCGCGCACGCAGGCCAGCAGCACCTCGGGGTGGCCCATGGCCTCGCTGCGCGTGTGGCAGGCCGCGAGCAACGCCTTCTTCAAGGCGGTCTGCCGGCCGGCCTGGCCTTCTTCGGCGGCCCAGTGCAGCAGGCGGTGCGCGTCGAAGGTGTTCCAGATGCGCCCGCGACCCGCGGGGTTGAAGGCAAAGCCCACCTCGGCGCCGCGCGCGCAGATGGTCTCGCGGATCTGCGCCTGCTGCTCGGGCGTGCTGCCGTACTTCTGCGCCAGGTGCTCGCCGATGTCCTGGCCTTCGGGTGCCATCTGCGGGTTGAGCTCGAAGGGCTGGAAGGTGATGTCGGCGCCGATCTCGCCGTCCAGCCGCTGCAGGGCCTGCTCCAGCCCGCCCAGGCCGATGGCGCACCAGGGGCAGGACACGTCGGAGACGAAATCGATCTTGAGGCGTGGGGTGTTCATGGCCGCGATTGTCCGGCCCGGCGCTGCGTGACAATGGCGGGTTCGCCCAAGACCCTGCCCCCCGAAAGCCTTCATGACCGACCGCTACGCCGTCATCGGCCACCCGATCTCGCACAGCAAATCGCCGCAGATCCACACCGCCTTCGCCCAGGCCACGGGGCAGTCGCTCACGTACACGGCCATCGAAGCCCCGCTCGACGGCTTCGCCGCCACGGTCGAGGCCTTCCGCCGCGAGGGCGGCCGCGGCGTCAACGTGACCCTGCCCTTCAAGCTGCAGGCCCGCGAGCTCGCCACCCACCCGAGCGAGGCCGCGCGCCTGGCCGGCGCGGCCAACGCGCTCAAGTTCGAGGGCGATCGCATCCTGGGCGAGAACTTCGACGGCATCGGCCTGGTGAACGACCTGCAGGTCAACCTCGGCCGGTCCCTGAAGGGCCGGCGCGTGCTGCTGCTGGGCGCTGGTGGCGCCACGCGCGGCGCGCTGCTGCCGATCGCGCAGCAGGGCCCGGCGCTGCTGGCCGTGGCCAACCGCAGCGCCGACAAGGCGCACGCGCTGCGCACCGACTTCGCGGCCCACGCCGCGCTGCAGAGCGGCGGCTACGCCGACCTCGCGGGCGAAGCCTTCGACGTGGTGATCAACGCCACCTCGGCCGGCCTCGCGGGCGAGGCGCTGCCGCTGCCCGCGGGCCTGTTCGCGCCCGGCGCGCTGGCCTACGACATGGTGTACGGCAAGGGGCTCACCCCGTTCCTGCGCCAGGCGCGCGAGGCCGGCGTGCAGACCCTGGCCGATGGCGTGGGCATGCTGGTGGAGCAGGCGGCCGAGGCTTTTCTGTGGTGGCGCGGCGTGCGGCCGTCCACCAAACAGGTGATCGCAGCGCTCACTGTGCCACTGGCCTGAGCCGGCCGCGGGCCCCGCTGGTTTAAGCTTCATCGATTCCCGAGGAGACACCACCCATGCCCGTCATCCTGCTGCTCAACGGTCCCAACCTCAACCTGCTCGGCACGCGCGAACCCGGCACCTACGGCGCGGCCACGCTGGCCGACGTCGAGGCCAACTGCCGTGCCGCCGCCGCGCGCCATGGCCACACGCTCGAGGCCCTGCAGAGCAACCACGAAGGCGCGCTGATCGACGCCATCCATGCCGCGGGCCAACGCTTCAAGGCCGGCGAGCTGCTGGGCGTGGTGATGAACCCGGGCGCCTACACCCACACCTCCATCGCGCTGCACGACGCGATCGCCGGCGTGGCGCCGCTGCCCGTGATGGAGGTGCACATCTCCAACGTGCACGCGCGCGAAGCCTTCCGCCACCACTCGTACATCTCGCCCGTGGCCGCGGGCATCGTGGTGGGCATGGGCATCGCGGGCTACGAGCTCGCCATCGAGGGGCTGGTCCGCAAGTCCGCTGCGCGGTGAAGACGCGCCACTTCGCGCAGCTCGTGGGCCTGTCGGCCCTGTGGGGCAGCTCGTTCCTGTTCCTGCGCATCGCGGCCCCGCTGCTGGGGCCGCTCACGCTGGCCGGCCTGCGCGTGTCGCTGGCCATCGTGGCGCTGGTGTGCATCATGCGCGCGCTGCGCCAGCCCTGGCCCTGGCGGCACTGGCGCGAACTCGGGCTGCTGGGCATGCTCACCGTGGCCCTGCCCTTCCTGCTGTACTCCTGGGCCTCGCTGCGCCTGCCGGCAGGCTACAGCGCGCTGCTCAACACCACGGCGGTGCTGTTCGGCACCCTGGCCGCGGCCTGGTTCAAGGAAGACACGCTCACCGTGCGCAAGCTGCTCGGCTGCGCCGTGGGCTTCGCGGGCGTGGCGCTGATCGTGCAGCTTGGCCCGGTGCGGCTCGACGGCCCCACGGTGCTCGCCGTGCTGGCCTGCATCGTGGCCTCGGCCTGCTACGGCGCGTCCACGCCGCTCATGAAGCGCGCCACCACGCGCATGGAGCCGCTGGCCATTGCCGGCGGCCTGCACCTGGCCGCGCTGGTGGTGCTCGCGCCGGGCGCGCTCTGGGCCCTGCCACAGGCGCAGTTCACGCCCGCAGCAATGTTCTCGGTGCTGGTGCTGGGCGTGGTCACCTCGGGCGTGGCCTACTGGATCCACCTGCGCATCATCCGCCAGGTCTCGCCCGTGGCGGCCATCAGCCCGGCCTTCATGATCCCGGTGTTCGGCGTCACCTGGGGCCACCTGTTCCTGGGCGAAGAACTCTCCAGCGGGATCTTCGTGGGCGGCGCGCTGGTGCTGGTGGCCACCGCGCTCGTCACGGGTTTCAACCCCTTGCGCCGCTGGCTCGCGTCAACGCCCGCACCCTGAGCGCGCACAGCGCCGCGGCGAAACCGCAGGCGCTGGCGAGCCAGAACACGCTGGACAGGCCGAAGCGGCTCGACACGAGCCCGCCCAGCACGCCACCGCTCACGCCCGACAGGCCATAGCCGATCACCGCGTACAGCGCCTGCCCGCGCCCGCGCAGGCGGCCCGGAAAGTGCTCGCTGATCCAGGCAATGCACACCGTGTGGTGGGCCGCGAAGGTGATGGCGTGCAGCAGCTGCGCCAGCGCCAGCACCGGCCACACCGCGGGCAGCGTGGCGGTGACCGCCATGCGCAGACCCATGAGCACGCCCGCGAGCACGAGCCAGCCCGGCAGCCGCAGCGCGGGCAGCCAGCGGCCCTGGGTGAAGAACCAGCCGATCTCGATCAGCACCGAGATCGCCCAGAACAGGCCGATGGCCGATTTGGCGTAACCCTGCGCATCGAGGTGCAGCGAGAAGAACACGTAGACGAACACGTGGGCCAGCACGTGGAAGAACACCGCCGCGAAGAACCAGCGCACGCGCGGCTGGCGCAGCACGGGGCCGATGGGCTCGGGGCGCTGTTCGTGCGCAGCGGGCTCGCGGTGGTCGGGCAGCCACCAGGTGCTCAGCGCCACGGCCGCGAGCGTGAGCGAGGTCCAGGCCGCGAAGCTGCCCATGCCGAAGGCATCGAACCAGGCGCCCGCGAGCAGCACCGTCAACAGGAAGCCGATCGAGCCCCACACGCGCACGCGGCCATAACGCCGCGGGTCGAATCGGCCGTCGCGGCTCACGATCTGCGCGAGCACGGCCTCGCTCATGGGCATCATGCCGCTGGTGTGGGTGAACATCCCCAGCAGCACCGCGAACAGCAGCGGCCCGCCGAGCGGAAACCACAGCCCGAGCGAGAACAGCAGCGCGATCGCCGAGCCCAGGCGCAGCAGTCGCACGCGCTCGCCCGTGTGGTCGCTGAGCCAGCCCCAGCCGTAGGGCGCGAACAGCCGCGTGGCCGACTGCACCGAGGTGAGCACGCTGATGGCCAGCAGGCCGAAGCCCATGTCCTTGAGCCACAGCGGCAGGTAGGGGTTGAAGAAGCCGATGTGGGCGAAGTAGCTCGCCGACAGTGCACAGAAGGCCAGCACGGAGCCGCCCCGCTCCGCCCCCGCGCGGGTCGTCGCCGGAGCCAAGCCTCAGCCCCGCGAGCGCGCGGCGATGTCGGGCGTGTCGGTGACCACGTCGCCGCACTGCGCGCGGTGGCGCAGCGCGTGGTCCATCACCACCAGCGCGAGCAGCGCCTCGGCGATGGGCGTGGCCCGGATGCCCACGCAGGGGTCGTGACGGCCCTTGGTGATGACCTCGGTGCTTGCGCCCGTGATGTCGATGCTCTCGCGCGGCACCAGGATGGAGCTCGTGGGCTTGATGGCGATCTGCACCTCCAGGTCTTGCCCGGTGCTGATGCCGCCGAGCACGCCGCCGGCCTTGTTGGCCGCGAAGCCCTCGGGCGTGAGGCTGTCGCCGTGGGTGCTGCCGAAATCGGCCACGCTCGCAAAGCCCGCACCGATCTCCACGCCCTTGACGGCGTTCAGGCCCATCATGGCGTGGGCGATGTCGGCGTCGAGCCGGTCGTACAGCGGCTCGCCCAGGCCCACGGGCATGCCGCTGGCCGTGACGCGCAGCCGCGCGCCGCAAGAGTCGCCGCGCTTGCGCAGCGCGCCCATGTAGTCCTCGAGCGCGGACACGTCGGCCACGGGCGCGAAGAAGGGGTTGTTCGGCACGTGCTCCCAGCCCTCGAAGGGGATGGCGATCTCGCCGATCTGCACCATGCAGCCGCGGAAGGTGGTGCCGAACTTCTGCGCCAGCCACTTCTTGGCCACCGCGCCCGCGGCCACGGTGGGCGCGGTGAGGCGGGCCGAGGAGCGACCGCCGCCGCGCGGGTCGCGGATGCCGAATTTCTGCCAGTAGGTGTAGTCGGCGTGGCCGGGGCGGAAGCTGCGCGCGATCTCGCTGTAGTCCTTGCTGCGCTGGTCGGTGTTGCGGATCAGCAGGCAGATGGGCGTGCCGGTGGTCTTGCCCTCGTACACGCCGCTGAGGATCTCGACCGTGTCGGGCTCGTTGCGCTGGGTGACGAACTTGCTGGTGCCGGGGCGGCGGCGGTCGAGGTCGCCCTGGATGTCGGCCTCGGACAGGTCCATGCCCGGGGGGCAGCCGTCGATGACGCAGCCGATGGCCGGGCCGTGGGATTCGCCGAAATTCGTGACCCGGAACAGGGTGCCTAGGGTGTTGCCGCTCATGGGAGCCGATTATCGGCGAGCGACCGGCGGGGGCCTGCCCGGGCCGGTTCCGGAATGCTTCGTGCTTCGGCTTGCATAGCAGCGCAACCGCGGCTGCCATGCCCCAGAAAGGAGCGTCTCATGCTGGATCGCACCGGAACCCTGTTTTCGCACGTCAAGCCCGCCGACACGCCCTACCAGGGCGGCGGCCTGCGCGACTTCTTCCTCTACCGCGACCTGGGCATCGCCAAGGCCACGCACGGCAAGGTGATTGCGCACCTGGTGAAGGCCAACCTGCCGCCCGAGGAGGGCACGGGCTGGCACCGGCACGAGGCCGATTTCCAGATCGTGATCATGCTCAAGGGCTGGGCGCGCTTCATGTACGAGGACCAGGTGACGCTGGTGGAGGCCGGCGACTGCGTGCACCAGCGGCCCGGGGTGCGGCACTACCTGTTCGACTACTCGCCCGACATGGAGTACCTGGAGATCGTCTCGCCCGCCGATTTCAAGACGGTGGACGTGGACCCGGTGTGCGAAATCCCGAAGCCGACGCCTTGGCCGGCGTGAGTCGTTTTACGCCGGCTTGATCGGCGGGTGTCAGAACTCCGCATCCAACTCGTCGATCTCGTCCGGCTCGGCCTCGGCCGCGGCCACCCATTCCTTCATCGCCGGCAGCCCCATGACCGTGTCGCAGTAGGCCACGCACACCGGGTCCAGCGGCACCGCGTAGGTGATGAAGCGCGTCACCACCGGCGCGAACATGGCGTCGGCGATGCAGGGCCTGGCGCCGAACAGCCAGGGGCCGCCGTAGTTGGCCAGGCACTCGGTCCAGATCGCCTCGATGCGGTCGATGTCGGTCTGCGCGCGGCTCCAGAGCTTGAAGCCCGGGAAGTGGGCCTTGATGTTCATGGGCAGCGACGAGCGCAGCGCCGTGAAGCCCGAGTGCATCTCGCCGCAGATCGCACGGCAGTGCGCGCGCGCCGCGCGGTCGGCCGGCAGCAGACCGGCATCGGGCTTGATCTCGTTGAGGTACTCGCCAATGGCCAGCACGTCCCACACCGTGACACCCTCGTGCACCAGCGAGGGCACGCGCATGGACGACGAGAGCAGCAGCATCTCGGCGCGCACCGAAGGATCGTCGGGCGGGATCACCTTCTCGGTGAACTTCAGGCCCGCGAGCTTGCACATGAGCCAGCCGCGCAAGGCCCAGGCCCCGTAGTTCTTGCTGCTGATGGTGAGTTCTGCCGTGGCCATGGGCGTCTCCTGTGGATGCACGGCCGCAGCAAAGCCTGTGCCATGCGCGGGCCGGCGCGAGGCACCGCGGCGGTGCACGGCCGGGCTGGCGCAGGACTTGCCTGCATGCCGCACATCCCTCCCCGAGAGGCACACCATGCTGCTCTATCAGGCCTACCAGACCCAGTCCGACCTGCTCTCACCCTGGCGGCTGGCCGCCCAGTCGCTGGCCTCGGCGCTGTGGGTGCCGCGCACGGAGCGCACCTGGCTGCGCCAGCTCGCGGCCGCCTGCGACCTCGTGGGTCGCCTGCGCCTCACCCACAGCCGCCCGCCCTATGGCATCGGCGAGGTGCTGGTGAACGGCGAGCCGGTGGCCGTGGACGAAACGGTGGCGCTGCAGCTGCCC
Organism: Hydrogenophaga crocea; assembly: GCF_011388215.1. Taxonomy (NCBI): domain Bacteria; kingdom Pseudomonadati; phylum Pseudomonadota; class Betaproteobacteria; order Burkholderiales; family Comamonadaceae; genus Hydrogenophaga; species Hydrogenophaga crocea. Next base: position 851,411 of record NZ_CP049989.1, on the reverse strand, counting down.
TTTGGCAGCCTGCTGCACTTCAAGAAGCGCGCGGCCGACCCCAGCCCGCCGGTGCTGCTCGTGGCGCCGCTCTCGGGCCACTTCGCCACGCTGCTGCGCGAAACCGCGCGCACCCTGCTGCAGGACCACGACGTCTACATCACCGACTGGCACAACGCGCGCGACGTGCACCTGCGCCACGGCGCCTTCGGGCTCGACGACTACATCGACTACCTGGTGCGCTTCACCGCGCACCTGGGCCCGGGCGCGCACATGGTGGCGGTGTGCCAGCCCTGCGTGGCGGCGCTCGCGGCCACGGCGCTCATGGCCGAGGACGGGCACGCCGCCGCACCCGCCAGCCTCACGCTCATGGCCGGCCCGGTGGACTGCCGCGTGAACCCCACCGAGGTGAACCGGCTGGCCACCAGCAAGCCCATCGAGTGGTTCGAGCAGAACCTCATCAGCCACGTCCCGCTGCCGCACGCGGGCCACATGCGCCGCGTGTACCCGGGCTTCGTGCAGCTCACGGCCTTCATGAGCATGAACCCCGAGCGGCACCAGCAGTCGTTTCGCACCATGGTCGATCACCTGGTGGACGGCCGCGTGGACGAGGCCCGCACCATCCAGGACTTCTACGAGGAATACCTGGCCGTGAACGACCTGCCGGCCGAGTTCTACCTGGAGACGGTGGCCAAGGTGTTCCAGACCTTCGACCTCGCGCGCGGCGAGCTGATGTGGCGCGGCCGGCGCGTGAACACCGCGGCGATCCGGCGCACGGCGCTGATGACGGTGGAGGGCGAGCGCGACGACATCTGCGCCATCGGCCAGACCGTGGCGGCCCAGGACCTGTGCCCGGGCATCCGGCCCTACCGCAAGACGCACCACATCCAGACGGGGGTGGGCCACTACGGCGTGTTCAGCGGGCGGCGCTGGCAGGCGCAGATCTACCCGCGCGTGCGCGAGCACATCCACGCCAGCCTGGGCTGAGCGCGGGGCTCAGCGCGGCTGCGGGTCTTGCGCAGCTTCTTCCTCGGGCCAGTCGCGGATGTAGGCCTTGAGCATCTTGTTCTCGAAGTTCTGGCTGTCCACCACGGCCTTGGCCACGTCGTAGAAGCTGATCACGCCCATGAGCATGCGACTCTCCATGACCGGCATGTAGCGCGTGTGCTTCTCGAGCATCATGGGCCGCACCTGTTCGAGCTCGGTCTCGGGCGTGCAGGTCATGGGGTGGTCGTCCATCACCGAGCGCACGGTGCGGTTGCCGAGCTGGCCGCCGTTGTCGGCCAGGGTCTCGATGAGTTCGCGGAAGGTCAGCATGCCCACGAGCTCGCCGTGTTCCATCACGGCCAGCGAGCCGATGTCGTACTGCGCCATGGTCTGCACCGCGATTTCGAGGCGTTCGTCCGGGGAAACGGTGTAGAGCGTGCCGCCCTTGACGCGCAGGATGTCGCTGACTTTCATGTGTGCTCCTCGGGATGTGTCGCCTGCAGGCGAGACTGGCGGCCAATATAGCCCACAATCCGCCGAAAAACACCCTGGAGACGACACCCATGGCAGGCCATGCCGACCCCGGCTTCGACACGCTCGCGCTGCACGCGGGCGCCAGCCCCGACCCCGCCACCGGCGCACGCGCCGTGCCCATCCACCTGAGCACCTCGTTCGTCTTCGAGTCGAGCGAGCACGCCGCGGCCCTGTTCAACCTGGAGCGCGCGGGCCACGTGTACAGCCGCATCAGCAACCCCACCAACGCGGTGTTCGAGCAGCGCATGGCCGCGCTCGAAGGCGGCATCGGCGCCATCGCCACGGCCAGCGGCCAGGCCGCGCTGCACCTGGCGGTGGCCACGCTCATGGGCGCGGGCTCGCACATCGTGGCCAGCACCGCGCTCTACGGCGGCAGCCAGAACCTGCTGCACTACACGCTGCGCCGCTTCGGCATAGACACCACCTTCGTCAAGCCCGGCGATATCGACGGCTGGCGCGCGGCGGTGCGGCCCAACACCAAGCTGTTCTTCGGCGAGACCGTGGGCAACCCCGGGCTGGACGTGCTCGACATCCCCACCGTGGCGCAGATCGCGCACGAGGCCAGGGTGCCGCTGCTGGTCGATTCCACGCTCACCACGCCCTATCTGGTGAAGCCGCTCGAGCTCGGCGCCGACCTGGTCTACCACTCGGCCACCAAGTTCCTCAGCGGCCACGGCACGGTCATCGGCGGCGTGGTGGTCGACGGCGGCAGTTTCGACTGGGACGCCGCGGGCCACTACCCCGAGTTCAGCGAGCCCTACGAGGGCTTCCACAACATGGTGTTCACCGAGGAAAGCACCGTGGGCGCCTTCCTGCTGCGCGCGCGCCGCGAGGGCCTGCGCGACTTCGGCGCCTGCATGAGCCCGCACTCGGCCTGGCTGATCCTGCAGGGCATCGAGACGCTGTCGCTGCGCATGGACCGCCACATGGCCAACACCGAGAAGCTGGTGCAGTTCCTCGCGAGCCACCCGCTGGTGGGGCGCGTGGGCCACCCGCTGATCGAATCGCACCCCAGCCATGCGCTTGCCGGCAAGCTGCTGCGCTTTGGCGCGCGCGGCGCGGGCTCGGTGTTCAGCTTCGACATCAAAGGCTCGCGCGCCCAGGGCCGCGCCTTCATCGAGGCGCTCAAGCTGTTCAGCCACCTCGCCAATGTGGGCGACTGCCGCTCCCTGGTGATCCACCCCGCGAGCACCACCCATTTCCGCATGAGCGACGAGGCGCTCGCGGGCGCGGGCATCGGCCCCGGCACCATCCGCCTGTCCATCGGTCTCGAAGACGCCGACGACCTGATCGACGACCTCAAGCGCGCGCTCAAGGCCGCAGAAAAGGCCGCGTGATGGAACTGCTCGTCAACGGCGCCCGCACCTACTGCTACACCGGCGGCAAGGCGCTCGACCCGGCCAAGCCCACGGTGGTGTTCATCCACGGCGTGCTCAACGACCACAGCGTGTGGATCCTGCAAAGCCGCTACCTGGCCAACCACGGCTTCAACGTGCTCGCGGTCGATCTGCCGGGCCACGCTCGCAGCGCGGGCGAAGCGCCGTCCAGCGTCGAGGAAGCCGCCGGTTTCATCGCCGCCCTGCTCGACGCCGCGGGCGTGCCGCGCGCCGCGCTGGTGGGCCACAGCTGGGGCTCGCTGATCGCGCTCGAGGCCGCGGCCCGCCTCAAAGACCGGGTGACGCACGCGGTGCTCGTGGGCACGGCCTACCCCATGAAGGTCTCGCCCGCGCTCATCGAGTCTTCGCTCAACGAGCCCGAGAAGGCGCTGCGCATGGTCAACGTGTTCAGCCGCAGCACGCTGGCCGCGCCGCCCTCGGCCTTGGGCCCGGGCACCTGGGTCTACGGCGCGGGCATGGCGCTGGGCCGGCGCGTGCTGCGCAGCAACCCCGAGGTCAACGTGTTCCACCGCGGCTTCGTGGCCTGCGACCGCTACGCCAACGGCGAGGCCGCCATGCAGGCCCTGACCTGCCCCGTGCTCTTCGTGCTCGGCGCGCTCGACCAGATGACGCAGGCCCGGGCCGCGAAGACGCTGATCGACACCGGCAAAGCCGCGGGCAAGCGGGTGCAGGTGGTCACGCTGCCCGTGGGCCACCACCAGATGACCGAAACCCCCGACGCCACGCTGTTCGCGATCCGCGACTTCCTGCGCGCATGATCACCGCCGAGCTCATCACCCCCCCGATGGCGCCCGAGCGCGCCCAGGCCATTGCGCAGGCCTTCGACCTGCGCGCCCTGCCGCCCGACTTCTTCGCCAACCCCTACCCGGTCTACCGCGCGCTGCGCGAGCGCGAGCCGATCCGCCGCATGCCCGACGGCTCGGTCTTCCTCACGCGCTGGGCCGACCTGGTGGCCGTGTACCGCGACGCCCAGGCCTTCAGCTCGGACAAGCAGGTGGAGTTCGCGCCCAAGTACGGCCGGGGCACGCCGCTGTTCGAGCACCACACCACCAGCCTGGTGTTCAACGACCCGCCGCTGCACACGCGCGTGCGCCGCCTGATCATGGGCGCGCTCACGCGCCGCGCCATCGCCGACATGGAGGCCGGCCTGGTGGAACTGGTCGACCGCCTGCTCGACGGCATCGCGGCGCACGAAGGCGGCGACCTGATCGAAGACTTCGCGGCCGCCATTCCGGTGGAGATCATCGGCAACCTGCTGGGCGTGCCGCACGCCGAGCGCGGGCCACTGCGCGAATGGTCGCTCGCCATCCTGGGCGCCCTCGAACCGGTGGTGACGCCCGCGCAGGCCGAGCGCGGCCACCGCGCCGTGACCGAGATGTGCGACTACCTACGCACCCTGGTGGCCGCGCGGCGCCTGGCCCCCGGAGACCCGGAGCGCGACGTGCTCACGCGCCTGATCCAGGGCGAAGCCGACGGCGAGCAGCTGAGCGAGGTCGAGCTGCTGCAGAACTGCATCTTCCTGCTCAACGCGGGCCACGAGACCACCACCAACCTGATCGGCAACGCGCTGGTGGCGCTGCACGAACACCCGGCCGTGCGCGCGCAACTGCTGCAGCGCATGGACGCCGGCGACGAGGTGGCCGTGCTCGACCGCGCGGTCGACGAGTTCCTACGCTACGAGTCGTCGAACCAGTTGGGCAACCGCCGCGCCGTGAAAGACACGCGCATCGGCGAACTCGACCTGCCCGCGGGCACGCTGGTGACGTTGTGCATCGGCGCGGCCAACCGCGACCCGGCGCAGTTCACCGACCCGGAAACGCTGGACATCGCGCGCGAGCCCAACAAGCACCTGGCCTTCGGCTTCGGCATCCACCAGTGCGCGGGGCTGAGCCTGGCGCGGCTCGAAGGGCGCATCGCCATCGGCCGCTTCCTGCGGCGCTTTCCGGCCTACCGGCTCACGGCCGCGCCCACGCGCGGCGGGCGGGCGCGCTTCCGCGGTTTCCTGGCCGCGCCGTTCAGCGTGGCATGAGCGGCTCGGGCAGGGCCTCGGCCACGGTCATGCCGGCCCAATGGCTGCGCTCCCACAGGCGCGCCGTGGCGCTGTGCCGCGCCAGCAGCAGCCGCTCCATGAGCGGGCCCAGCGCGGTCGTGGCCGGGTCGATCAGCAGCACGTAGCGCTCGCCCTCTTCGTCGAGCCGGCCCAGCCAGTCGAGCGCCACCAGCGCGGCCACCGGCTCTTCGAGCTGCAGCGCCTCCACGCGCAGCGCGGCCGCGATCGCTTCCAGGCTCTGGCCGCGCGGCTGCCCGGCGCGCGCCACGGCGAGTTGGGCCAGCAGTTCGAGCGCGAGCTGGAAGCTCCAGCCCGGCACGTCACCGCGCCGCGCCACGCCGCGCAGCAGGCTCGGCAGGTAGGCCGCGATCACCGCGCCCAGCAGCACGATCACCCAGCCCAGGTAGATCCACACCAGCAGGATGGGCACGGTGGCGAAGGTGCCGTAGAGCACCGAAAAGGTGGGCACCTGCTTGAGGTACCAGGCCAGCACCTGCTTGGCCACCTCCAGGCCCACCGCGGTGAACAGGCCGCCCACGAGCGCGTGGCTCCAGCGCACGCGCGTGTTGGGCACGTAGCGGTACAGCGCGGCCATGCCCGCGGTCACCAGCAGCAATTGCAGCGAATCGATCAGCAGGCGCAGCGGCCCCGGCAGGCCCGCGAGGCCGCGCGCGCCGCCGAAGGCGTAGGTGGTGGCCGCCGCGCTCGCCGCCAGCAGCAGCGGCCCCAGCGTGAGCACCGCCCAGTACACCAGGATGCGCTGCGTCACCGGCCGTGCCTGGCGCACGCGCCAGATGTCGTTGAGCTTGCGGTCGATGGTGAGGATGAGCGCGAGCGCCGTGACCAGCAGCGCCAGCGCGCCCGCCCAGCCCATCTGCGTGGCCTTGGCCGCGAACTGGTTGAGGTACATCAGCACCGGGCGCGCGATGCTCTCGGGCACCAGGCTCTCCACCAGGCTGCGCTGCAGGCCGCGCTGCAGCCGGTCGAACATGGGAAAGGCGCTGAAGATGGCCAGCGCCAGCGCGAACAGCGGCACCAGCGAGATCGTGGTGGTGAAGGTGAGGCTGCTGGCGGTGAGGCCCAGGCGGTCTTCGCGGAAGCGCTCCTGCAGCGTGAGCGCGGTGGTGCGCCACGGGAAATTCAGCGCGTTGCGCCAGAGGTCGCGCGCCAGGGGACGCAGGGTGTCGAGCCGCTCGGACAAGGTCATGCCGGTATCATGCCAGCCTCGTTTTTTCGCCGGGCCCGCATGTCGTTCCTCTCTTCCGATCCGGCCACGCGCGTGGCCTTCACGCGGCGCCTGGCCGTCGCGAGCCTGGTGGGCCTGATCGCCGTCGGCCTGGCCTGGGAGCTCTGGCTCGCGCCGCTGCGCGAAGGCGGCTCGTGGTGGGCCATCAAGGTGCTGCCGCTGGCGCTGCCGCTGGCCGGCCTGCTCAAGAACCGCATGTACACCTACCGCTGGGTCAGCCTGCTGGTCTGGCTGTACTTCACCGAGGGCGTGGTGCGCGCCACCAGCGGCGAGAGCGGCCTGTCCACGCTCATGGCCGTGCTGCAGACCCTGCTGTGCATCACGCTGTTCGTGGCCTGCGCCCTGCACGTGCGGCTGCGCCTGCGCGCGGCCGGGCCCGAGGCCGTGGCGGCCGACGTGGCCGCGGCCAATGCCGCGGCCGAGCGCGCGGTGGCGCGCGAACCCTGATGCCACGGTGCCCGCCATGAAAGCCGATCTGCTGAACGCCCTGCGTGCCGCCGTGGGCCCCGCCCAGGTGCTCACGCGCGACACCCACGACCTCGAAGCCTACGAGCGCGACTGGCGCCAGCGCGCGCACGGCCGCGCCCTGGCCGTGGTGCGGCCGGGCAGCACCGACGAAGTGGCCGCGGTGGTGCGCGCCTGCGCCGCGCACGGCGCGAGCCTGGTGCCCCAGGGCGGCAACACCGGCCTGGTCGTGGGCTCGGTGCCCGACGACAGCGGCACCCAGGTGGTGCTGAGCCTGCAGCGCCTGAACGCGGTGCGCGCGATCGATCGCGCCAACCTCACCATGACGGTGGAGGCCGGCTGCGTGCTGCAGGCGGTGCAGCAGGCGGCCGAGGCCGAAGGCCTGCTGTTCCCGCTGAGCCTCGCGGCCGAGGGCAGCTGCACCATCGGCGGTAACCTGGCCACCAACGCGGGCGGCACGCAGGTGCTGCGCTACGGCAATGCGCGCGAGCTCTGCCTGGGCCTGGAGGTGGTGACGCCCGAGGGCGAGGTGTGGCATGGCCTCTCGGGCCTGCGCAAGGACAACACCGGCTACGACCTGCGCGACCTGTTCGTGGGCAGCGAGGGCACGCTGGGCATCATCACCGCGGCCACGCTCAAGCTCTTCCCGCAACCCGCGGCCACGCTCACGGCCTGGGCCTCGGTGCCCTCGCTGCAGGCCGCGGTCGATCTGCTGGGCCTGGCGCAGCAGCGCCTGGCAGCCGGGCTCACGGGCTTCGAGGTGATGGGGCAGTTCGCGCTCTCGCTGGTGGCGCGCCACATGCCGCAGCTGAGGGTGCCGCTGTGGCAGGACACGCCCTATTGCGTACTGCTGGAGAACAGCGACAGCGAAGGCGAAGACCACGCGCGCGCCCAGTTCGAGGGCCTGCTCGAGGCCGCCATGGAACAGGGCCTGGTGAGCGACGCGGTGGTGGCCGAATCGATCGCGCAGGCCCATGCGCTCTGGCACATCCGCGAGAGCATCCCGCTCGCGCAGGCGCAGGAAGGCCTGAACATCAAGCACGACATCAGCATCCCGGTGTCGCGCATCCCGGCCTTCTGCGACGAGGCCGACGCGCTGCTGCAGCGCGAAATCCCCGGCGTGCGGCTGGTGAACTTCGGCCACCTGGGCGACGGCAACCTGCACTACAACGTGCAGGCGCCGGCCGGCGCCGATGCCAAATACTTCCTGCAAACGCAGGAAAGCCGCGTGAACCAACTGGTGTTCGACACGGTGGCCCGCTACCATGGCTCGATCAGCGCCGAGCACGGCGTGGGCAGCCTCAAGGCCGGCCACCTGCCGCACTTCAAGGACCCGGTGGCGCTCGCGCTGATGCGCCGCATCAAGGCGGCGCTCGACCCCCACAACCGCTTCAACCCTGGCCGCGTCCTGACGCCATGAACCCGCTGCTTCGCCGCACGCTGCCCGCCCTGGCCATCGGCCTGGGCGCGTGCGCGGGCGCGGCGCAGGCGGTGCAGCCGGTGGACGGCGCGCTGCGCCAGCAATGGCGCGAACAGGCGATCGCGTACGAGCATGGCGAGGGCGTGCCGCGCGACGCGGCACAGGCGGTCCGCCTGTACTGCCAGGCCGCGCTCGCGGGCGACGCGGTGTCGGCCTTCAACCTGGGCTGGATGCACGCCAACGGCCGCGGCCTGTCGCGCAACGACGCGCTCGCGGCGCACTGGTTCGCGCGCGCCGCGCTGCTCGGCGACGAGCGTGCGGCCGAGATGTTCAAGCGCCTGGGCGTGGCCGCCGAAAAGCCCGACTGCGTGCGCGATGCCGAACGGCGCGAGGCGCGCGCGGCCAGCGAACAGGCCGAACGCGCCGAACAGCAGCGCGAGGCCGAACGCAAGGCCGCACTGGCCACGGCCTACCGCGCCCATGTGGACGGGGCCGAGCAGCAGCGCATCATGAAGATCGTCTACAGGCTCGCGCCGCGCTACGGGCTCGAGCCGGGCCTGGTGTATGCGGTGATCCGCGCCGAGTCCAACTTCAACGTGCACGCGGTGTCCGACAAGAACGCCCAGGGGCTGATGCAGCTCATTCCCGAGACCGCGGCGCGCTTCGCGATCAGCAAGCCCTTCGATGCCGAGCAGAACATCCGCGGCGGCATGAGCTACCTGCGCTGGCTGCTGTCGTACTTCCGCGGCCAGGTGCCCCTGGCGGTGGCGGCCTACAACGCGGGCGAGGGCGCGGTCGACAAGCACGGCGGCATCCCGCCGTTCGCCGAGACGCGCGACTACGTGCGCCGCATCCAGCGCTTCTACGCGCTCACCGAGCACCCGTTCGACCCCACCATCGCCCCCGCCTCGCCCCTGCTCGCGCAAACGGTTTCGGCGCGGCCCTGAAGGCCGCGCGCCATGGCGGTGCAAAATGCCGGCTTGCCATTTGCCGCCGCCATGACCACCGCCCGCCCCGTCCGCTCCCAGTACGAAGATTTCATGCGCCACGTGTACACCACGGGCGTGCCCAAGACGGACCGCACGGGCACCGGCACGGTCAGCGTGTTCGGCCACCAGATGCGCTTCGACCTCAACGAAGGCTTCCCGCTCGTGACCACCAAGAAGGTGTTCACCAAGGCCATCATCGTGGAGCTGCTGTGGTTCCTGCGCGGCGACAGCAACGTGAAATGGCTGCAGGAGCGCGGCTGCACCATCTGGGACGAATGGGCGCGCGAAGACGGCGACCTCGGCCCGGTGTACGGCGTGCAGTGGCGCAACTGGCCCACGCCCGACGGCCAGCACATCGACCAGATCGCCGAGGTGGTCAAGCAGCTCAAGACCAACCCCGACTCGCGCCGCATCATCGTGAGCGCCTGGAACGTGGCCGACCTGAACAAGATGGCGCTCATGCCCTGCCACGCCTTCTTCCAGTTCTACGTGGCCGACGGCAAGCTGAGCTGCCAGCTCTACCAGCGCAGCGCCGACATCTTTCTCGGCGTGCCCTTCAACATCGCGAGCTACGCGCTGCTCACCCACATGCTGGCGCAGCAGTGCGACCTGCAGGTGGGCGAGTTCATCTGGACCGGCGGCGACTGCCACATCTACAGCAACCACCGCGAACAGGTCGAGCTGCAACTCTCGCGCACGCCCTACCCCTATCCCACGCTGCGCATCAAGCGCCGTCCGGCCTCGATCTTCGACTACGAGCTCGACGACTTCGAGATCCTCGACTACCAGCACCACCCGGTGATCAAGGCGCCCGTGGCGGTCTGAAAAGGCCCGAGCCATGCCCCGCCTGAACCTCATCTACGCGCGCGCCGCCAACGGCGTGATCGGCAAGGACAACGCCCTGCCCTGGCACCTGCCCGAAGACCTTGCACACTTCAAGCGCCACACGCTGGGCGCCCCCGTGCTCATGGGCCGCAAGACCTGGGACTCGCTGCCCCCGCGTTTTCGGCCGCTGCCGGGCCGTCAGAACACCGTGCTCACGCGCGACGCGCAATGGCGGGCCGAGGGCGCGCAGCGCGCGGGCTCCTTGCCCGAGGCGCTGGCCCTGTGCGGCGACGCGCCCGAGATCTGGGTGATCGGCGGCGCCGAGCTCTACCGCGAAGCGCTGCCCCACGCCCAGCGCGCGGTCGTGACCGAGATCGCACAGGCCTTCGAGGGCGACGCCTTCATGCCCGCGCTCGGCCCCGAATGGACCGAAACCGCGCGCGAGGCCCATACCGCGGCGAACGGCCTGCCATTCGCCTTCGTGACCTACGTGCGAAAGCCCTGAACCATGCGCCTTGCCACCTGGAACGTCAACTCGCTGTCCATCCGCCTGCCGCAGGTGCTCGACTGGCTCGCGGCCAACCCGGTCGAGGTGCTGGTGCTGCAGGAGCTCAAGCTCACCGACGACAAGTTCCCCGCGCAGGCCTTCACCGATGCGGGCTACCACGCGCAGTGGCACGGGCAGAAGACCTACAACGGCGTGGCGCTGCTGAGCAAGTCGCCGGCCACCGACGTGGTGAAGAACATCCCGGGCTTCGAGGACGACCACGCGCGCGTGATCGCCGGCACGGTCGAGGGCATCCGCGTGATCGGGGGCTACTTTCCCAATGGCCAGGCGCCGGGCAGCGACAAGTTCGCCTACAAGATGCGCTGGCTCGACGCGCTGCGCGAGTGGGTGCGCGGCGAGCTCGCGGCGCACCCGTCGCTGGTGCTCATGGGCGACTACAACATCACCTTCGACGACCTCGACGTGTGGGACCCGGTGGGCCTGCGCGAGACCATCCACTGCACGACCGAGGAGCGCACGCAGCTGCAGGCACTGATCGGCCTGGGCCTGACCGACAGCGTGCGCCTGTTCCCCCAGCCCGAGAAAAACTATTCCTGGTGGGATTACCGCGACCTCGCCTTCCGCCGCAACCGCGGCCTGCGCATCGACCACATCCTGGTGAGCGAGGCGCTCAAGGCCCGCGCCACGGCCTGCGCGGTGGACAAGCTGCCGCGCAAGAACGAGCGCCCGAGCGATCACGCGCCGGTGGTACTCACGCTGGCGTGAGCACCACCCGGGCGGTCACTCCATCCCCAGTTCCTGGATCTTGCGCGTGATGGTGTTGCGGCCGATGCCGAGCTTGTGCGCGGCCTCGATGCGGCGGCCGCGCGTGTTGGCCAGCGCGGTCTGGATCAGCCGCGTTTCAAAGCGGCGCGTGAGCACGTCCCACACGTCGGTGCGGCCGGTTTCGAGCAGGGCCAGGGCCTCGGCCTGAAGGCCCGCTTCCCACGACGACGGCGCGGCGGGCGCATCGGCGGTCACGGGCGCGGGCACGGCCGCCACCGGCGCGGTGGCGGGCGCAAGCGCTTCGCGCGCGGCCTCGGCCGGGGCCGGGCTGGCGAACGCCGCCGGCGCTGCGACCGGCGCCAGCGAGGCCGGCAGGGCCGTGCTGGCCGCGGCGACCATCTCGGGGCTGCCCACGGCGCCAAGCACCTCGGGCGGCAGGTCCTTGGTCTCGATCACCTGCGCGGGCGCCATCACGGTCAGCCAGTGGCACACGTTTTCGAGCTGGCGCACGTTGCCCGGGAAATCGAAGCTGCCGAGCAGCTTGAGCGCGGCGTCCGAAATGCGCTTGGGCTCCACGCCGAGCTGCTTGGCGCTCTGCTGCAGGAAGAAGCGCGTGAGCATGGGCACGTCTTCGCGGCGCTCGCGCAGCGCGGGCAGGCGCAGGCGGATCACGTTGAGGCGGTGGAACAGGTCTTCGCGGAACACGCCCTCTTTGACGCGCTGCTCGAGGTTCTGGTGGGTGGCGGCGATCACGCGCACATTGGCGCGCACGGCGCTGTGGCCGCCGACGCGGTAGAACTGGCCGTCGGACAGCACGCGCAGCAGGCGCGTCTGCAGATCGAAGGGCATGTCACCGATCTCGTCGAGGAACAGCGTGCCGCCATCGGCCTGTTCGAAGCGGCCGCGGCGCATGGTCTGCGCGCCCGTGAAGGCGCCGCGCTCGTGGCCGAACAGTTCACTTTCCAGCAGGTCTTTCGGGATCGCGGCGGTGTTGATGGCCACGAAGGGCCCGCTCGCGCGCGGCGAGTGCTTGTGCAATGCGCGCGCCACGAGCTCCTTGCCCGAACCCGATTCGCCCGTGATCAGCACGGTGACCTGGCTCTGGCTCAAGCGGCCGATGGCGCGGAACACGTCCTGCATGGCGGGCGCCTGGCCCAGCATTTCGGGCATGGCGCTCAGGCGCTCTTCGGACACTTCCTCGCGCTGGCTCTCGTCCACCGCGCGGCGGATCAGCTCCACCGCCTTGGTCAGGTCGAAGGGCTTGGGCAGGTACTCGAAGGCCCCGCCCTGGAAGGCTGAGACCGCGCTGTCGAGGTCGGAGAAGGCCGTCATGATGATGACGGGCAGCGCGGGGTAGCGCTGCTTGACCTTCTCGAGCAGGTCCAGGCCCGAACCGCCAGGCATGCGGATGTCGCTCACGAGGATTTGCGGGCCCTCGCTCTCGGGGGTGTCGCTCAGGGCCTTGAGGACTTCGGTGGCGTTGGTGAAGCTGCGCGTGGGCAGGTTTTCGCGGAGCAAAGCCTTCTCGAGCACGAAGCGGATGGACTGGTCGTCATCCACTATCCAGATCGGCTTCATTTAACGGTCGTCCCTTCAGGTGGCTCGGCGAGCGTGGTGCAAAGTGGTCAAGGCAACGGAATCAGGATCTTGAAGTCCGTTCGGCCCGGCTCGCTCTCGCACTCGATCAGGCCATGGTGTTGCTGCACGAAGGTTTGCGCCAGCGTCAGCCCCAGGCCGGACCCACCGTCGCGCCCCGAGACCAGGGGAAAGAAGATGCGGTCCTTGATCGAGTCCGGCACGCCGGGCCCGTTGTCGATGACATGCAATTCCAGTGCCAGCCGGTAGCGCTGTTTGCCGAAGGTCACCTGGCGACCCACACGCGTCTTGAGGGTGATGCGCGCATCGCCCGCTTCGATGCGCTCGCTGAGCGCCAGCGCCGCGTTGTGGACGATGTTGAGCAGCGCCTGGATCAGCTGCTCGCGGTCGCCGCGGAACTCGGGGATGGAGGTGTCGTAGTCGCGCACGACCTTCAGCCCCTTGGGGAACTCGACCACGATGAGCGAGCGCACGCGCTCGCAGACCTCGTGGATGTTTACATCGCCCACCACGTGCGGCCGGCGGTGCGGCGCGAGCAGGCGATCGACCAGCGATTGCAGGCGATCGGCCTCGTGCACGATCACCTGCGTGTACTCGATGAGCTCCTTGCTCTGCAGCTCCATCTGCAGCAGCTGCGCCGCCCCGCGGATGCCGCCCAGCGGGTTCTTGATCTCGTGCGCGAGGTTGCGGATCAGCTCCTTGTTGGCCTGCGCCTGGTCGAGCAGGCGCTCTTCGCGCTCCTGTCGGGTCTGCTGTTCCTGCGGCAGCATTTCCACCACCACCTCGCCGGTCTGCTCGGTTTGCGCCACCACCACGTGCACCGGCATGGGCTCGTGGTTGAGGCGGTGCAGGAAGGCGTCGTAGCGCAGCGCCGCGAACTCGTTGCTGCGCGCGCCCTGCAAGGCATTGTCGAGCAGCACGGGCTCGGTGAAGCAGTCTTGCAGCCGCACGGCCGCGATGCTGCGCCGAGAGATGCCCAGCGCGTCTTCGAGCGCGGCGTTCGCGTAGAGCACCTGGCCTTCGGTGTCGACCACGGCCACAAGCGTGGCGAGCAGGTCGAGGGCCTGGAACCGCGAAGCGGCGGCGGCGTTGGGCCGCGCGGCCTCGCGTTCACCGCCGCGCCGCGTGACCAGCTTGAAGAGGGAGAGAGCGTCTGACTTGTTCAAGCCGCCGATTGTGCGACAGGCTCAGTTCAGGCGCTGCAGTTCGCGGCGGATGCTGGCGACATCGTTCTCGGCGCGGGTCACGGCGTCCTTGAGGCTGGCCACGCGGTCGAGGTAGCGCTGGTGGTTGCGACCTTCGATGCCCTGCTTTTCGGGCTCACCGTTGGCATAGGCCTTCTGCGCTTCGGCCAGCCGCTCTTCGGCCTTGCGCAGCTCGGCCTCGAGCGTGGCGCGGGCGTCGGCGTCGCGCTGGCGCTGGGCCGTGCTGTCCACGCGCGGGCCGCTGCCCTGAACCGCGCCGTTGCCGCGCGGCGCCGGGGCGGTGCTTGCGGGTGACGGGCGGGTGCCTTCGATGACCGTGACGTTGCCGCCCTGCAGCGGCGCGCAGCCGCGTTGCTTGGCGATGGCCGCGTTGTTGATGTACTCGTTGCCGCAGCGGTAGATGGTGTCCTGGGCGAACACCGGCAAGGCGCCCGTCAGCATGAGCAGGGGCAGCAGGCGACGAACCGGAAAGGACAGGGCAACGGACACAGGCACTCCAAGGCGGTTTTTTCGGCGGGCAGTATGACCGAATTGCCCGGCGAAAGTGCCTCAGGCGAACCCTGCGGAGACATTCGCCCAAGAAAAAGGGACGGCCGGAGCCGTCCCTCTGCATTCACCGTACCCGCGCAAGCGGGTGCCGGATCACAGGCTGTAGTACATCTCGTACTCGACGGGGTGCGGCGCCATGCGGAAGCGCGTCACTTCGCCCATCTTGAGCTCGATGTAGGCGTCGAGCATCGAGTCGGTGAACACGCCGCCCTTGGTCAGGAAGGCGCGGTCCTTGTCGAGGTAGTCGAGTGCCTGGTCGAGGCTGCTGCACACGGTGGGGACCAGCTTGTCCTCTTCGGGCGGCAGGTGGTACAGGTCTTTGGTGGCGGCTTCGCCCGGGTGGATCTTGTTTTCCACGCCGTCCAGACCAGCCATCATCAGGGCCGAGAAGGCCAGGTAGGGGTTGGCCGAAGGATCGGGGAAGCGCGCCTCGATGCGGCGGCCCTTGGGGTTCGCCACGTGCGGGATGCGGATCGACGCCGAGCGGTTGCGCGAGCTGTAGGCCAGCTTCACGGGCGCTTCGAAGCCGGGCACCAGGCGCTTGTAGCTGTTGGTGCCGGGGTTGGTGATGGCGTTGAGCGCGCGGGCGTGCTTGATGATGCCGCCGATGTAATACAGCGCGAAGTCGCTCAGGCCGGCGTAGCCGTCACCGGCGAACAGGTTCTTGCCGTCTTTCCAGATCGACTGGTGCACGTGCATGCCCGAGCCGTTGTCGCCGGCGTAGGGCTTGGGCATGAAGGTGGCGGTCTTGCCGTAGGCATTGGCCACGTTCCACACCACGTACTTGAGCACCTGGGTCCAGTCGGCGCGCTCCACCAGGGTGGAGAACTTGGTGCCGATCTCGTTCTGGCCGGCGCCCGCCACTTCGTGGTGGAACACCTCGACGGGGATGCCCAGCGATTCGAGGATCAGGGACATCTCGGCGCGCATGTCCTGCGTGCTGTCGACGGGGGGCACGGGGAAGTAGCCGCCCTTGACGGTGGGACGGTGGCCGCGGTTGCCGCCTTCGAGCTTGGCGCCGCTGTTCCAGGGGGCTTCGTACTCTTCGATCTCGAAGAACACGCGGCCAGGTTCGTTGCTGTAGCGAACGCCGTCGAAGATGAAGAATTCGGGTTCCGGTCCGAAGTAGGCGGTGTCGCCCAGGCCGGACGCCTTCAGGTAGGCCTCGGCGCGCTTGGCGATCGAGCGCGGGTCGCGGTCATAGGCCTTGCCGTCGCTGGGCTCGACCACGTCGCACTGCAGGAACAGCGTGGTCTCTTCGAAGAACGGGTCGATGTTGGCGGTGTTCGGGTCGGGCATGAGCTGCATGTCCGAGGCCTCGATGCCCTTCCAGCCGGCGATCGACGAGCCGTCGAAAGCATGGCCCGAAGAAAACTTGTCTTCGTCGAACGCCGAAATCGGCACGGTGACGTGCTGCTCTTTGCCGCGGGTGTCGGTGAAACGGAAATCAACGAACTTGACTTCGTTGTCCTTCACCATCTGCATCACGTCTGCGACGGTCTTGGCCATCAAATGCTCCTGTGTCTCTGGAAGGGGTGGGAAAAAGAAAGGCGACGGCTGGGGGGTATGCAGGTTCCATGCCACTGGGCATGTCGCCCGAGCTCATCCTTGGGGCGAAGCGGCGATTATGGCCCGCGGCCGGTGCGCCAGAACGGTTCCATGTCGGGGCATGGCGCCGGCTCCTGGCGCCTTTGCGCGGGTGAGCGGCAGCCCGATACCGCCCATGCACCACAACAAGGCATCAAGGCACCAACACAGTGCAAACAGTCAGCGCACCACTTCGGGGCCCAGCTCGGCCCCCTGTGCCTGCAGGCCGGCGAGCAGATCGGTGAATGCCGCCGCCACGGCCTCCACCGCACCCTTGACGCCCAGTTCGATGTGCCGCCCGTAGGTCGGGTGGTCCACGCTGGGCAGGCTGAACACCTTCACGGGGTGGCCGGCTTCGATGCGTTCCATGAGCGGGGTGAGGGCGGCCTCCATGGCCCCCATGACGATCACCGAGCGCTCCTGCCAGGCGTTCGCGCGGTGCAGATGCGCGTAGCGCTGATCGAGCAGGTTCTCGATCATCGGCCAGGCCATGACGGGAAAGCCTGGCACGAAATGCAGCTCGGCGCCCCCGGGCCCGGTGCACGAGAAGCCGGGGATCTTGTTGTACGGGTTGGGCACGATGCGTGCGCCAGCGGGGAACACGCCCATGTTGTAGCGGTGCACGTTGTCGGGCCGCTGCGGGTCGAAGGGCACGCCCTGCTCGGCCGCCACGTCGCGCATGCGCTCTTCGATGAGGCGGGCGGCCTCGGGGTGCAACTGCAACTCCACGCCCAGGGCGGCTGCGGCGCACTGGCGCGTGTGGTCGTCGGGCGTGGCGCCGATGCCGCCGCAGCAGAACACCACGTCGCGGCCGGCGAACGCGCTGCGCAAGGCGTCGGTGATGCGCTCGCGGTCGTCGCCCACCACGCGCGCCCAGGCCAGCGACAGGCCGCGCGCGCCCAGGAGCTCGGCCACTTTGGGCAGGTGCTTGTCCTGGCGTTTGCCGGAGAGGATTTCGTCGCCGACGATGATCAGGCCGAAAGCAGGGCTCATGGTTGGTGCGGTCCGGGGGGCAGAGGAAGCGGGTCGGCCGGCGGCAGGCCATTCGGGGGGGTGACCGAGGCTTCGGACACCGGCGTTGCAGGGGCCGGGTCCACCACCTCGACAGCGGCCGTGGCGCGCAGACGCTCGAGCGCGGCAAGCAGGTAGTGGGCGAACCAGAGCGAGGCGAACGCGAAGACCAGGGTGTAGATCCAGATCGCGACCGGCACCAGCAGCGGCGCCAGGGCGATGAACATGGCCCCCGAGGCCCACAGCAGGCTGGGCGCTGCACCCAGGTAGCCGCTGAGCACGCCCATCACCAGCAGCACGCTGCGGTGCTCGCGCATGAGCTGGCGGCGCTCGTCGGCACTGGCGTGGGTGGCCAGCGCATCGAAGGCGAACACGCGGTAGGTCAGCCAGCCCCAGATCAGCGGCGGCAGGATCAGCACCAGGGGCGGGACCAGCCACAGTGGCATGGACAGCAGCAGCGCCAGCACGGCGACCAGCGTGGAGCCGAGCGACCAGAACAGGCCGAGCACCCAGGAGCCGCCGTGGCGCTTGTCCAGACGCGCAAAGCGCCGCTGCCCGACCAGATCCACCATCGCGGGCGTCATGAACAGGGCCACCAGCAGCAGGCAGACCAGCACGATGACGGGCGTGGCCAGCACCAGCACCACCATCGGCGCGAACACCGCACGCAAGGAAGCGAGCCCCATGCGCTCGAGCCAGCTCAGAAAGGCCTGCACGAGGTCGAAGGCTTCGAACCAGGCGGCGACCGCGCTGACGGCCGTGTCCCAGAAGAAGTAGCCGAGCGCGAACGAGAGCACCACCATCAGCACCAGCGGCAGGAAGGACAGCGCGATCACGCGCGGGTGCAGGCAGTAGGCGACCGAGCGCCAGAAAGCATCGAACATGGATCGCATGGCGCGAAGAATACCCGTCCGCGCACCCGGCGCGCATCCGGCGACGCCGCTACGATCGGCGCATGACCCATATCGACGTGCACGGGGTGCGGTTGGAAGTGGCGCACATCCCGGGAGACAACACGCGCGCGCCCCTGGTGTTCCTGCACGAAGGCCTGGGCAGCGTTTCCCTCTGGACGCAGCGGGGCCAGAGCTGGCCCGAAACCTTGTGCCGCGCCACCGGCCGTGCGGGCTGGCTGTATTCGCGGCGCGGCTACGGGCAATCAGACCCGGTCCACGACGTGCGGGGCGAGCCCCGCATCGAGGGTTTCTGGCACGTCGGTCGCCACGAGCCCGATTACATGCACCGCGAAGCGCTGGAGGTGCTGCCCGCGCTGCTCGCGAAGCTGGGCATCGAGCGGCCCGTGCTGGTCGGGCACTCGGACGGCGCGACCATCGCCCTGCTGCACGCGAGCGCCCACCCCGTGGAGGCGTGTGCGGTGCTGGCGCCCCATGTGTTCGTGGAAGACGTATCGGTGCAGGCCATCGCCCAGGCGCGTGACGCCTACCTGAAAGACCCGGACGCCCCCGGCAGCCTTCGCCAGCGGCTGGCCCGGCACCACCGCGACGTCGACAACGCCTTCTGGCAATGGAACGACGTCTGGCTCAGCCCGGCCTTCCGCGACTACAACATCGAAGCGGAATGCCGCCGCATCGGCAGCCCCTTGCTGCTGGTGCAAGGCGAAAACGACGAGTACGGCACACTCGACCAGCTGCGAGCGATCCGCCGAGCTGCGCCCCACGCCGGCCTGCACGCCCTGCCCGCCTGCGGCCACAGCCCGCACCGCGACCAACCCGAGGCATTGACGCGCTTGTTGCAGCAGTTCGTGACAAATCCGCGTGTCTGATCACGCATTCCTGCAATTGAGGGATGGGCTCGGGGGAACGGCGCGCGGACAATCCGGGTCCAGCCCGAGAAGCATTTCGCGGCAACGCGGTGCGGCCGCCACAGGCGGCCGGCGCGAATCCCAAGGAAATCACGACCTCGCCGGCTTTCGGCTTGACGCCTTATCGGATCCGTGGCGGCTTCTATACACTTTGATACAAATCTGGCCACCTGCCCGAATCCATGATCGACTGGAACCAACCCTGGCTGCTCGCCGCTCTCACCCCCGCCCTGCTGGCGGTGGGTGCGCTGCTGCACCGCATCTGGGTGGAACGCCAGGCCAAGAAGCGGCGTCGCCTGCCCAAGCACTGGCCGCTGGCAGCGCGCCCCCTGGCCAACAGCGAAGAAGCGCGCGTGTGGCACTGGCTCGCGCGCGCCTTCTACGACCACCACGTGATGATCAAGCTGCCGGTCACGCGCTTCACGCTGCCGCGGCAGCGTGAAGAAGGGGTGGACTGGTACAAGCTGCTGGGTGGTGTGTACTGCACGTTCACGATCTGCAAGTCAGATGGGCGTGTGGTGGGCTGCCTCGATGTGCCCGGCCCCGCAGGCATTCCTCGCAGCACGCGGGCGCTCAAGCATTCGCTGCTCAGCCAGATCGGCCTGCCCTATTGGGTGGTTCGGTCCAACAGCCTTCCCACGGTGGCCGAGATCCGCGCCGAATTCCTGGGCGAATCCGAATTCAACCGCGCGATGCGCGAGCGCGAGATGGAAGAGCGCGCGATCATCGCGGCCCAGACCAACCTGCGCAGTGCCATCAACCGCCAACGCAGCAGCCGCCCGCACAGCGACTTCAACCCACTGTCGTCGAACTGGCAGAACAGCGTGCCGGCCGACGCACGCAGCAGCGATTTCAACTCGCAGTGGCAGGACAACAACTCGTTCCTGATGCCGCTGGACAGCCGCAAGGGCGACCTGCTCTGACGCCGCACGGACGATGGTCCGTCATCGGCGCGCGCGGAAATCGCGCAACCCCTGCACCTCTTGGGGTGTGAGCCAGCGCCAGCCACCGGGCGCCAGATCGGGCGGCAAGCGCAGCTCGCCGAAGGCCGACCGGTGCAGTGCCTCAACGCGATTGCCCACCGCAGCCACCATGCGTTTGACCTGGTGGTACTTGCCCTCTCCCAGCACGAGCCGCAGGTGCAGCGGCGCCACGAGTTCCGCGGCCAGCGCGCGCACCGGCTTCGGATCGTCGTCGAGCACCACGCCATCGCACAGGCGCTGAACGGCGCCGGCCTCCATGGCGTGCCGCAACGTGATCTCGTAGACCTTGGGCACGTGGTGCTTGGGCGAAGTCATCTTGTGAATGAAGGCCCCGTCATCGGACAACAGCAGCAGGCCGGTGGTGTCCTGGTCGAGCCGCCCCACGGCTTGCACGCCAGCCGCTGCACCGCCGCCGCGCTGGCGCAGCGGGGCCGGCAACAGCGTGTACACGCTCGGGTGTGCCGACGGGCGCTGCGAGCATTCGTAGCCCGCCGGCTTGTGAAGCATGAGGTAAGCACGTTCGTGCCAGGTCCACGCAGTGCCGTCGACGACAAAGCGAAACCCGATTGGATCAACTACCTCTTCGGGATCGGTACACAACGAGGCTCGGTCGCCAATCGCAACATGTCCTTGCTGAATGAGACCACGGCAAATGCGGCGGGTACCGAATCCCTGAGAAAAGAGAACTTCTTCAAGTGAAAGCATCATGCGTCGCATTGTCGGCGCATGACGCCGAGGGCGCGCTCAGTTCCAACAGCCCGACGCCGCAACCGCACCCTTGGTGCCCGCCTGGTTGAGGGTCAGCGTACCGCAACGGGTATCTGACGCCTGAGGGCCTCGCGGAACGGCATTCAACGTATACGCGCTGGCAGTCGGGTTAGCCGCAAATGCGATGGTGTATGCAATGGCTACATCGTTTCGACATTGCAAGGCGGGCAGTTGGGCCGTGGTCATCGCGGTGCCGCAAGCGGCTCCTGTGAGGTTGTAGGCCAAGCATGTGGTGTGGTTTCGCTCCATCCATTGAGACAACTCAGTCAGGCAAGCGGCCGCAGCGGCCCGACGAGTCTTCTGCACGTGGGACTGGTAGCTTGGGTAGGCGACCGCAGCGAGTATGGCCACGATCGCAACCACTATCATCAACTCAACCAGCGTAAAACCGTTCTGGCGCGGGATGGGCAAGGTACGGCGGTGCATATTGGATATTACAGTTTTCAGATGGTGTCGCATCAGTCCCGAACAATCTCGCGCCAGGTCAGGCGACCTCGCACCGGCGTGAGCCCCAGATTGACCTTGACCGAGCTCATCGTGCCAAGCGAGCCACCGACCACCAGGCGGTTGCCGATGAGGATCGACTCACCCGGCATGCCCACGCTCAGGTCGACGGCGCCGATGTACACGCCGTTGATGGCGTCGTTGTTGAAGTTGCCGTCATTGTTGATATCGAAGAACGGTCGGGTGAGGCGCGCGCCGGTGAAAGGGTTAATGGCCGCTACAAAGCCGGTGCCGCCTGGCACGCACTCGTCGGCTTGAGGTCGGATGATGCTGACCAGCAGGGCCGGTTCGACCGCGCGAACGGTGTTGGCAGCCGTCACGATACGCTCGAGTGCAGGCATATCGATGAAGAAGCCTTTCTTGCCCGCCATGTCACCCGGCGAAGCGGCTGAGAACGTACGGACAACCCGGCTCGCGAACGTGCTGTCGCTGCTCATGGTGCGACGCACGAGACTGTCGTTGCGGTTTCCGGTAATCGCCGCGCCCTCGTCGATCAGCCCATACCATGATTGGATTTGTGGCAACACCAGTTCGCCGCCCATGCTGGGATCGCCAATTCGGAAGTAACTGCCCGTTCCGAAATGGATGAAGAGCTTGCCGAAATTGGCATCCCCCGTGGTGAAGTTGCGCACCATACGGATTGGCGCAGTGATCGGCTGAACATTGCCATTGTCATCGCGCGCCACGTAGAACGGCACGCCCCCGTTGGCCACTGCCCAGGTGGTCTGATCAGCCGACGCGATATTGAACTTCCACAAGTTGCCCCGCAGGTCGCCGGCATAAACTGTATCGATGACACCATCGTTATCAGCATCGAACAAACCGGGGGACGAAAGGCCGTTATCGCCGCCTGCGCCGGTATTGATCTTGGCGATCAGGGCACCGGTCTCAAGGTTGTGCACGAACAGCACCGCCCTCGCATTCGTACTGTTGTAACCATTGCCCGTGATAGAGGCCCAGACGGTACCGGCGTTGGTGCGCACCCGCCCTAAGACCGGACGGCCCAGCACGTATCCCATGTCTACATCATTGCCATAGGCTTCCCACAGCACCTTGCTGGCGTCGAAGCTCGCGGGATCGGACACATCGAGGGCAAACAAGCCTTTACCGCCCCGCCCGAGCGCAGCCACCAGCAGGTTCTTACCCGGCGTCTGCGAGCGGTTGCTGACAGCGATCTCGCCGTCGACGAAGTAGCGGTGGTTCTCGTTGTAGCCTAGGTCCGCGAGCGCCTTGATGCCCGCGCAGTCCGCGGCGGCACAGGGCGCCGGCTGCGGCATGACCGGCTTGGGGATGTAGGCGAACACCTCACGGCCAGTGTTCGCGTCGAACGCATGCAGCATACCGTCGTTGGCGCCGACGTACAGCGTCTGGGTGTCCGCTTGGAACACCGGCGAAGAGTGCACGACATCGCCCAGCACTGTCCCGCTGGCAAGATCGCCGCGATCGCGGAATCGGCCACCAGCACGCTGCAATTCAAGAGAGCGGTCACCGCGCAGGTAGTTCACCAGAGCGCCATCGTTGTTGAAGAGGGCGAGGTCACCGTTGGCGGTGAGCGCAGTGACAGAGAACTCACCGCCGCTCACACCGGTCCTAGGCGACGAGTAGTAGATGCGCCGACCGCTGTCACTCTTGAGGAAGTCGGAGGCCCGCCATGCAGTGGCCGCGTCGACGCCATTGGTGGTCACGCCACGCGCCTCTAGCTCGCCCGACCACGTTTGTGAGTTGAACTTGGCCTGGTAGGCCCGGGTGCCCGTGTTGAGGTCGGTGGAGTTCGATGCGATGTTGCCAGCCGAACCGCTCTTGTCGATGATGGTATTAAAGGTCTGGCGCAGCGTTTCGCGCAGCGTGATGGGGTTTTGTACCAGGAAGTAGGTGTCGGGTACACCATCGCCGTTGGCATCCCATTCGAGCGGCAGGTTGGGCGTATTGCTCTTGTCGCGGTCCACAAAGCCACCGAACTTGGCGGCATACCACAGCGGATCCTTCAGAAAGGAAGCGCCACCACTGGTACCAGGCGAGAACACAAAGGTCCGGGGAGTTTCGCCGATAGTGGGAAGCCGGTTGCAGCCCGAGGGCGGCGAAGCAACGTCACACATTCCAGGCAAACCGGTGGCTGAGGGGACATTGAGGAAATACTGACGCGTGGTCGCCTCATCTTGCGAAACCAAGTACGTGCCGTCCCTGTTGGTGCCAGAGATCACGTAACCCATGGAATGCAATGCGCCGCCAGCTTGGTAACGCGGCGTGACTGTCACCGACAAAGTGTTATCGGCGTTGGCAACTACAAGGTACTCGGCAATGGCGTCCATGTCGTGATCGCCACCCTGCTCCACGTCTTCGAAGTTGATTTGGAAGCGCGCCGAGTACCGGCCACCGTTCACCGCCGGGTTGGCATCGGCGGGGCCGGAGTTGACGATTGATTCGACGTAGAAATCGACAATCTGGTTGGTGGGTTGGTAGTCACCCTTGGTGTTCGATACGCCGTTGCCATTGGTAGTCTTGGCGAATGGCACCAAACTGATTTCGCGCCCGTTGGGTAGCTTCGCCACGATACGGGGCAACGGAGAACTTAGCGCAATCGCGTACGTATCCACATTCACTGGCCGGTCGGCGCCGAAGTTGCGGATGTTTCGGGTCTTTGCGAAGTAGGCGACGGACGCTGCGTAGTACGAGCCGTCTTTGGTTGGCTCTTCTGGCGACAGTCCACGAATGTTCCCAAGCGAATTGACGGTCTTGGGGGTTGGAGATCGGTCATTGACCGTGCCGGACTGCGCAATGAAGAAGGTACGGCCGGTGATATCCGACTGAATCGCCGTAATGGTATTGCCCAGGGTCGTGACGTTCAGGCCAGACAAATCGCCCGTGGTTCCGCTGCTGGCAGTATCGTTCGGGAAGCGGCTGCTGGCCGATCCGCCACGCAGCGGAAAGCTACTGCCCGGCAACTGGTCCGAGTCGTAGGACGGGTTGATGTCTGAAATAGTCAAGAAATTGGGCTTGGCGCAGAACGAGGCCTTTGCCGCGCTGTTTGTACGGTCGTAGGGATCGTCCCAGGTGGCCGTGCTCAATCCGACAGCGGCGTCGAATGCCGTGCCGGTGTTGAAGGCAGCCGTGGGCGAGCCCTTGCCCGCGAAGTAGCGCAGGGCCTCGTACATCATTTCGCCGATCGGGTTGCCCCAATCGACCAGCTGCCCCTCCGTCGGGTCCTTGGATGAGTCGGTGTACGGACTGGATTTCCAGTACTCGGAGGATGTAGTGGACTGGTTGAAACCTCGGATCCGCAAGCGGTCAAAGGTCTGGACGATGCGAGCGTCGCTGGTGAACTGCCCAGTGGTTGCGTTGACCTCGCCTCGGAAGGAAGACACCACTTTGCGCAATCGACCGCCCGAAAAATGCTGGTCGTAGCTGCCTGTGATCAGACCGAACAGCATGGCATCGTTTTCGCCGTACTCGTGCAGGATGCCCACCGGTTTGTACTGGCCATTGGGGTAGAGCTTGCAATCGCGATTGAAGGTGGCAGTACAGACCTCGACACGAACGGTGAGGTCGCGCTGTGCTCCGGTACCCGCAGGGAAGGCGCCAGTCGAGAGATCGCTGTCGAGCACCGGTCGTTCTTTGGATGCCCACTCCCAGATGCGCGCGTTGTTGCCCACGTTGGCGCGGATGCGCAATAAGGGCGGCAAATTACTGCAGTCGTTCAGAGTGGCGCAATTGGTGGCGCGGTTAGCGGTCAGGCTGCCGAAAAAGTGGCGGACGTTATCGGCTGTGAGGTCAGGCAGGTCGGTGTACTCGCTGATCAAGTAGCCCTGGCTGCGGTGGTACTCCTTGCCCCAACTGTGCGCGTCCTGCGGCACATAGGAGCGGCGCAGAACCGTCTGGGTGAGGCTATCGACCTCTCGCGAGCCGCCATACAGCACTTTTCTCAGCGCATCAATGCGGCTCGTGGTGACGTAATTGAGCCAGTTGCCTGACCACTCTCCGGCGCTTCCACCCGTCAGGCAGCGTCCACGGGCATCTGCCTGCGACGCCGGACGGAACAGGCCATTGTTTCCACTTCCACTATATGTGTAGCACAGCGTCGAGTCGAATAAACCGTAGTAGGTGATGCCCGGCTTGAACCACAGATCGAGACCATCATTGGCAGAGGGGTTCAGGTCGCTCGCGTCGTTGTAGGCCTCGTAAAAAAACTTGTGGTCTCGCCCGGCAATCAGCATCGTCATGGGCTTGGCCGTGACGTTGGCTGTAAGAGGCCGAGACGGCCAATCCACCGCCTGCACCATTCCAACCGAGAGCAGCGACACCAAGGTGAGCGCGATGGACGCCGCAGCGCGTCGCAGAAGTTGAGGTTTCATGGGGTCTCCCTGTCAGACAGGCTCAATCGGTAGCGAAAACGGACTGCAACATGACAACCGAACGGTCGCCACCGGGCGCGCTGCGCGCGGTGATACGGTAGCGTTTGCAATCGTTAGTCGATGCAGGATTTCCAGGTTGGCACGGGAACGTATCGCCCAGGTATTCAACGATGTACTGCGGGGTGAGCGAAATGGGCCCATTCGAGACTTGAGTGGCAGCTTGCCAGCCACCGGGGTTGGGTGGCGACGGAAACGCGGGGTCAAGCCAGCGCTCCAGATCGGCAGGGTTTGGCGACCCACAAATGCCATTGACACAAGCGGCCAGTGCCGCAGGCGTGGGTCGATTGGCCTCCACCAACGCCTCCGCTTCACGAAGGGCAGACTCCGCCGCCTGAAAAGAAAGACTTCGATCGTAGGTATTGCCCGTCATGCGCTCTTCGAGCGCAACGCCACGCATGCTGGTGAGTCCGAGCAGAGTCATGAGCACCAACAGCACAAGAGCGATGACCAAGGCCACGCCGCGCTGCGCGCTTGGCCGGGAGAAACGGTTCGACGAACGAGATCTCATGGCGCTGGACGATTTCGAAGGTTGATCACATGGAACACCTGCCGCTGCAACGGCACCTGGCCAACGCCTACGCCATCCGCGCTGCTCAAGGTCAACGTCAACCGTACGGCGACCGGCAGATTGGTAGCGGCGTTCGTCCAGTCCGTCACGGCGCTGGCCGTCACCCAGTCGTTAGCCAGGTTGCCGTTGCCCTGATTCCTGGTGAGGTAACCCACCTGCATGTTGCTCACGCCGTCCGCAATCTCTTCACCCACCCCGTTGCGACCCATGCGATACAGCGACCTACCTCCACGCGGGTTGTTACCAACGTACCAGAAACTGGCGGTGTACCGCGTGACCAGCCCGTTCGGTTGAAACGTCTTGGGGGTGCCAGCTGGAAAGCCGATGTCTACTGTCGAATTCAATGAGGTCCCGCCCACCTGATGCCTCACGGTACCGGCCGGTGTGGTCGTAACTGCGGTGAGCTGCACCAACGCCGCCGACTCACCGTCACACACCACGGCCAGATCGTTAGCCACAAGACCATGGCCTGTGCTGTTGAGCGTGATGGTCTGGTTGGCGGGAGTGTGGTTGGTGATGATCGATCCATTGAACATGCCGCCGCTCAGGACGATCAAGGCATGGGTACCAGCCACGCGCTGACCGACGCCGGCACCGAATGGCGCCATGCCGAGGGTGTCCTGGGTTTCGTCGAAGCCGCGCAACACGCCACCATCCCAGTTCGACCACCAGTTCGCCGCCGGATTGATCAGGGCATTCGTCGTGGTGACAGCGCCGCAGGGATTGCCGCCAACCTGGCGAATCTCGCGTGCCAGCAATTCGAAGGCCGTGCGGGCGTTTTCCTGCAGACGACCAAGCCCTTCATTGGTGCGTGCCGCCTGTTGGTTGTTCACGAACAGGCTCACCACGCCGCCAACGATCACCAAGCCCAGCACGAGCGCGACCATCAGCTCAATCAGGCTGAAGCCGCGAGCATGTTGTCGGGCGGCTCCCAGACCGCGCATCTTGTTGACGTGCCTCATATGCGACTGCTGGTTGTAAAGGTCTGGTTACCCAAGCCACCAGCCCGGCTGTCATCCCAGTTGATCGTGATTGAGCAAAGACCGCCCGCATCACAAGTGATGGCGCCACAACTCGTGTCACTCTGACCCAGCGTATTGCGCACGCTCTGAAGCCAGTGCCGACGGGTATTGCCCGATAGGTCATTGTTCACGATCGCATCCGGGTCGCAAGTGGCCGGCATGTTGTACGCGGCCCCCACGGCACCGGCACGATCGGTACGAAGCATGTCCAGCATGTAGTAACTCAACATCACCGCTTGGCTTCGGGCGTGGCTGCTCTGCCCCGCCTTGAGGGCACTGGCTTGCAAGCCGGCCATGCCCAGCATGCCCAGCGACAGCACCAATACGGCCACTAGCACTTCAATGAGGCCGACGCCCCGCTGACGAGAACGCGCAGACCGTCCGGCCTGGGGAGATGAGAACTGGCTATTCATGGTGCGGGGCAGGCAACCGCTACGTTGCCGGGCGTGGTGAGCGTGAGTCGTCCGGTGGCCAGCAATTCGATATCCCGCGCGCGTCGCTCATTGCCAAGCGCGCTGTTGGGGTAGCACACCCTGAGCACGCCAGCCTGCAAAGCACCGGCCATTGTGCGAACTGTGCCGTCCGCAGCGAACGAGACGAAGTTCTGCGCTCCGGCATTGCCCGTGATCATGACGGGCGCGCTTACAGCCTGTCCACGAGATATCACGGTTTCTCCGACGTCGACGGTGGCAACCGCGGTGGCACGTGTGCCATCAGTGAACACGATCCACCCCTGCTGCCACCCCCCCGCGGTGGTGCAATTGGCGCCATCGGCGCTCTTGCACACAGTGATTCGGTTGCCACGTCGCACCGCCTCGCTGCGGGCCAGCGCCAGCGCACTCACGAGTTCGTTGGTCGATGAGCTCAATCGATTGCCCGCAATGGAAGTGCGGAAGCTGGGTACCCCGATCGCCAGCAACACCGCCATGACAACCAAGGCCATCAGAAGCTCGATCAAGGTCACTCCGCGCTGCCCTGGTCGAGGCGAGCTGAGTCCATGCATACCCTGTAAGGTAGTTCTCATCCCAAGATGCTTTCCGTCTTCGACCCGCTGGGAACGCCCGACAAGACGGGCGTCCGGCCCGCGACGACGAGTGGTTACATCTGGATTCGGACGCCCCTTGGAAGGAGTCCGCAGAGGGGGTGTGCGCAGGGCGCATCGCGCCAACGCGGCCTCCGGTACTTACCGAGGAATGTGGTGGAGCTGGGGGGAATTGAACCCCCGTCCGTAAGCCTTCTTCGCGCAGATCTACATGTTTAGCCGTCTGGATTGGATCTCGCCGTTCCGGTCGCGCAGCGGCACGCTACCGGGACAGCCAGCACCCTTGGATCTCGACCTGCCACAAGGTGCCCGTGGCAGGTCCAGTCGATGTGAATGACCTCGCGGCTTCAGGCCTTGCGGCCATCGGCACAGCCCATCGACGAGCTGCTGCGAGGACCGGGGAGGTTAGTCCCCGGATACGACCTTAGGCATTCGCCACTTGGGCGAAGTAAGAGTCGTTTGCTGCGTTGGTGTTTGCAGTTGGTTTGTTTCTGCGGTTTTACGAGGTGACAGAACCTCGACATGCCCTGCTGCGTGTCCGAACCCACGTCGAAACCGGTACAGCCCCAGGACCGGGGAGTTTAGGGCAATTCGAGCAGATTCAAGACCTCGGCCGGTGAATCGATGACCGCGTCGGCGGCCCAGTCGTCCACCACGGCCGCCGCACCCAGGTAACCGTAGCGCGCGGCCACCGTGCGCATGCCCGCGGCCTTGCCGGCCTGGATGTCGCGCAGGTCGTCGCCCACGTAGATGCAGTCCGAAGGCTCGAGTGCCAGGCGTCGCGCAGCTTCCAGCAAGGGCGCGGGATGCGGCTTGGCATGCGGTGTGGTGTCCCCGCAGACGATCGCACCAGCCCCGGCCAGCACCGGCATGGCCTGCGCAATGGGCAGGGCGAACCGCTGGGCCTTGTTGGTGACCACCCCCCAGCCGATGCGCCGTGCCGACAGTGTCTGTAGCAATCCGTCGACCCCGTGGAAGGCCTGGGTGCGGATCAGCATGCACCGTTCGTACGCGTTCAGAAATTCGTCGCGCATCGCCGGGTAGGTGGGGTGGTCGGGCGTGAGGTCGAAGGCCACGCGCAGCATGCCGCGCGCGCCGGATCCCGCATGCGCCCGGTAGGCGTCCGGAGCCAATGGCGGCAGCCCACGGGCCGTGCGCAAGGCCTCGGCCGCCGCGCCCAGGTCGGGTGCGCTGTCGATCAGGGTGCCGTCCAGATCGAACAGCACGGCCCTCACCCCACGGAACACCACTGCGGCCATCTCAGGCCTTGCGGGTGGCAACCAGGTAGTTGACGCTGGTGTCGCCGCTGAGCCAGTAACGGCGCGTCAGCGGGTTGTATTCCATGCCGCGCGTGTGCAGCAGGTCGAGCCCGCTGGCGCGGCAATGGGCGGCCAGCTCGCTGGGCTTGACGAACTTCGCGTACTCGTGCGTGCCACGCGGCAGCATCTTGAGCATGTACTCGGCGCCGATGATCGCGAACAGGAACGCCTTGGGGTTGCGGTTGATGGTGGAGAAGAACACCCAGCCCCCCGGCTTCACGAGTTCACTGCAGGCCCGCACCACCGAGGCCGGGTCGGGCACGTGCTCGATCATCTCCATGCAGGTGACTACGTCGAAGCTCGCCGGCTGTTCCGCGGCCAGCGCCTCGACGCTGGTTTCGAGGTATTGCACGTTCGGCGTCGCGGCCTCCAGCGCATGCAACTGCGCCACTTTCAAAGCCTTGCTGGCGAGATCGATCCCGGTCACGTTCGCGCCGCGGCGCGCCATAGAGTCCGACAGGATGCCGCCCCCGCAACCCACATCGAGCACACGCTGGCCAGACAGGCCGGCCAGGCCATCGATCCAGTCCAGCCGCAGAGGATTGATCTGATGCAGCGGGCGGAACTCGCTGTCGGGGTCCCACCAGCGGTGGGCCAGATCGGAAAACTTGGCCAGCTCGGCCGGGTCGGCATTCAAATGAACGGTCATGGGCAGCAATTATGCGAAGGCAACAAAAAACCGCGCCTGGGCGCGGTTCTTTGTGATGGGGAAGCCAATCAGTTCTTGCGGGTACCGACCACTTCCACTTCCACGCGGCGGTTCTTGGCGCGACCTTCGCGGGTGGCGTTGTCGGCCACCGGCTGGGTCAGGCCCTTGCCTTCGGTGTAGATGCGGTTGCTTTCGATGCCCTTGCTCACCAGGTAAGCCTTGACGGCTTCGGCGCGGCGCACCGACAGGGCCTGGTTGTAAGCGGCTTTACCGGTCGAGTCGGTGTGGCCCACGGCGATCACGACTTCGAGGTTGATGCCCTTGACCTTGCCAGCCAGGTCGTCCAGCTTGGCTTTGCCTTCGGGCTTGAGCACGGCCTTGTCGAAGTCGAAGAAGGCGTCAGCGGCGTAGGTCACCTTGGTGGCGGCCGGAGCGGCAGGGGCTGCAGCGGGGGCGGGGGCCGGAGCGGGCGCAGCGGCCGGGGCCGGAGCGGGCGCCGGGGCAGGCGCCGGAGCGGCAGCGCGCGGAACGATCGCACCGTCGCAACCTTGGGCGGCGGTCGCCGGCGTCCAGGAGGCATCGCGCCAGCAGAGTTCGTTCGTGCCGTTTTTCCACACCAGCTCGCTGGTGCCGTTGCGCCAGTTGTCGATGGTCTGGGCGCCAGCAGCCGTTGCCATGGCGGCGGTTGCAAACAGCATTGCCACTCGGTTGAGTTTTTTCATGGTTTTCCTCTTGGTAAGCCGCAGACGACCTGCGTGACATTGGTTGACGTCCGGGCGAAGCCTTAAAGACCCGTAACGCTCGGGGAATTGTGCCACAAGCGCGATAAACGGCTGCCCGCTGCTCCGGACGCGGCATCCGCCTACAAAGACAGGCCTGCATCCGTTGTCCATGTGCAACAAATAGCCGGCCAAAGGCAACTTCCGGGCCCGCCTTAGAATCTTTGGCTGCATTCCAGACGGCGCCGCCTGCGTCCCCCAGCCATGACCCAATTCGCCAAAGAAACCCTGCCCATCAGTCTGGAAGAAGAGATGCGCAGGAGCTATCTCGATTACGCGATGAGCGTGATCGTGGGCCGCGCGCTCCCAGACGCACGCGACGGCCTCAAGCCGGTGCACCGGCGCGTGCTGTACGCCATGCACGAACTCAACAACGACTGGAACCGGCCGTACAAGAAGTCGGCGCGTATCGTCGGTGACGTCATCGGTAAGTACCACCCCCACGGCGATTCGGCGGTGTACGACACCATCGTGCGCATGGCGCAGGATTTTTCGCTGCGGCACATGCTGGTCGACGGCCAGGGCAACTTCGGTTCGGTGGACGGCGACAACGCCGCCGCCATGCGTTACACCGAAATCCGGCTGTCGAAGATCGCCCACGAGATGCTGGCCGACATCGACAAGGAAACCGTCGACTACGGTCCGAACTACGACGGCAGCGAAAAAGAACCGCTGGTGCTGCCCACCCGCCTGCCCAACCTGCTCGTCAACGGCAGTGCCGGCATCGCCGTGGGCATGGCCACCAACATCCCGCCGCACAACCTCAACGAGGTGGTGGACGCCTGCCTGCACCTGCTCAAGAACCCCGAGGCCTCCATCGACGAGTTGATGGAGATCATCCCCGCGCCCGATTTCCCCACCGCCGGCATCATCTACGGCATCCAGGGCGTCAAGGACGGCTATCGCACCGGCCGCGGCCGCGTGGTGATGCGCGCCAAGTGCCACTTCGAGGACATCGACCGCGGCCAGCGCCAGGCCATCATCGTTGACGAGCTGCCCTACCAGGTCAACAAGAAGACCCTGCAGGAGCGCATGGCCGAGCTGGTGCACGAGAAGAAGATCGAGGGCATCAGCCACATCCAGGACGAGTCGGACAAATCCGGCATGCGCCTGGTGATCGAGCTCAAGCGCGGCGAAGTGCCCGAGGTGGTGCTCAACAACCTGTACAAGCAGACGCAGCTGCAGGACACCTTCGGCATCAACATGGTGGCGCTGGTCGACGGCCAGCCCCGACTGTGCAACCTGAAAGACCTGGTCACGGTCTTCCTCGAGCACCGGCGCGAGGTGGTGACGCGGCGCACCATCTTCAACCTGCGCAAAGCGCGCGAGCGCGGCCACGTGCTCGAAGGCCTGGCCGTGGCGCTGGCCAACATCGACGAGTTCATCCGCATCATCCGCGAGTCGCCCACGCCGCCCGTGGCCAAGGCCGAACTGATGACGCGCAGCTGGGACAGCGCGCTGGTGCGCGAGATGCTCACGCGCGCCAAGGCCGATGGCGGCGTGGTGAACGCCGACGACTACCGCCCCGACGGCCTCGACCGCGGCTTCGGCATGCAGAGCGACGGGCTGTACCGCCTCTCGGAAACCCAGGCCCAGGAAATCCTGCAGATGCGACTGCAGCGCCTGACCGGTCTGGAGCAGGACAAGATCGTCGCCGAGTACAAGGACGTGATGGCCGAGATCGACGACCTGCTCGACATCCTGGCCCGGCCCGAGCGCGTGTCGACCATCATCAGCGAGGAACTGATCGCCCTCAAGCAGGAGTTCGGCCAGACCAAGCTCGGCGCGCGCCGCAGCCAGATCGAGCACAACGCGCAGGACCTCGCCACCGAAGACCTGATCACGCCCACCGACATGGTGGTCACGCTCAGCCACTCGGGCTACATCAAGAGCCAGCCGCTGTCCGAGTACCGCTCGCAGCGCCGCGGCGGCCGCGGCAAGCAGGCCACGGCCACCAAGGAAGACGACTGGATCGACCAGCTCTTCATCGCCAACACGCACGACTGGATCCTGTGCTTCTCCAACCGCGGCCGCCTGTACTGGCTCAAGGTCTGGGAGGTGCCCAGCGGCTCGCGCGGCTCGCGCGGCAAGCCCATCGTGAACATGTTCCCGCTGGCCGAAGGCGAGAAGATCAACGTGGTGCTGCCGCTCACGGGCGACAACCGCAGCTTCCCGGCCGACCACTTCGTGTTCATGGCCACCGCGGGCGGCACGGTGAAGAAGACGGCGCTCGACGAGTTCAGCAACCCGCGCAAGGCCGGCATCATCGCTGTCGACCTCGATGAGGGCGACTTCCTCATCGGCGCCGCGCTCACCGACGGCCGCCACGACGTGATGCTGTTCTCCGACGGCGGCAAGGCCGTGCGCTTCGACGAGAACGACGTGCGCCCCATGGGCCGCAACGCGCGCGGCGTGCGCGGCATGATGCTCGAAGAAGGCCAGAGCCTGATCGCCATGCTGGTGGCCGAAGACGAGTCGCAAAGCGTGCTCACGGCCACCGTCAACGGCTACGGCAAGCGCACGCCCATCGGCGAGTACACGCGCCACGGCCGCGGCACCAAGGGCATGATCGCGATCCAGCAGAGCGAGCGCAACGGCAAGGTCGTGGCCGCCACGCTGGTGCACAACGACGACCAGATCATGCTCATCACCGACAAGGGCGTGCTGGTGCGCACCCGCGTCGCCGAGATCCGCGAGATGGGCCGCGCCACCCAGGGCGTGACGCTGATCTCGCTCGACGCCGGCGACGAGCTGTCGGGTCTGCAGCGCATCGTCGAGAACGACGCCAACATGCCCGAGGGCGGCGAACCCGAAGGCGGTGACGCCGAGACCGCGGCATGACGGCGCGGCCCTACAACTTCTCGGCCGGTCCGGCCGCCATGCCCGCCGAGGTGCTCGAGATCGCCGCAGGCGAAATGCTCGACTGGCACGGCACGGGCATGAGCGTGATGGAGATGAGCCACCGCGGCAAGGCCTTCGGCGAAATCATCGCGCGCGCGGAGGCCGACCTGCGCTCGCTGCTCGCGATCCCCGCGCAATTCAAGGTCCTGTTCATGCAAGGCGGCGGCCTGGGCGAAAACGCCATCGTGCCGCTGAACCTCTCGCGCGGCGGCGCGGTCGACTTCGTCATCAGCGGCAGCTGGAGCCAGAAGTCGCACAAGGAAGCGGGCCGCTATGCCCAGGCGCGCGTCGCGGCCAGCAACGCTGACACCAAGCACACCACCCTGCCCGCGCCCGCGAGCTGGGCCATCGGCGGCGACGCGCAGTACGTGCACCTGTGCAGCAACGAGACCATCCACGGGGTGGAGTTCCACGAGCTGCCCGATCTCAAGGCCCTGGGCAGCGACGCGCCGCTGGTGATCGACTTCTCCTCGCACGTGGCTTCGCGCCCGGTTGACTGGTCGCGCGTGGGCCTGGCCTTCGGCGGCGCGCAGAAGAACCTCGGGCCTGCGGGCCTCACGCTGGTGGTGGTCCGCGAAGACCTGCTGGGCCACGCCCTGCCGATCTGCCCGAGCGCCTTCAACTACCAGACCGTGGCCGACAACGGCTCGATGTACAACACCCCGCCCACCTACGCGATCTACCTCGCCGGCCTCACCTTCCAGTGGCTGCAGCGCCAGGGCGGCATCGCCGAGATGGAGCGCCGCAACATCGCCAAGGCGGCGCTGCTCTACGACTTCATCGACCGCTCCGCCTTCTACGAGAACCGCGTCGCGCCCGAAGCGCGTTCGCGCATGAACATCCCGTTCTTCCTCCAGGACGAGTCGCGCAACGAGGCCTTCCTGGCGGGCGCGCAGGCGCGCGGCCTGCTGCAGCTCAAGGGCCACAAGTCGGTCGGCGGCATGCGCGCGAGCCTCTACAACGCCATGCCCATCGAGGGC
The DNA here is from genome assembly GCF_011388215.1 of Hydrogenophaga crocea. Classification (NCBI taxonomy): domain Bacteria; kingdom Pseudomonadati; phylum Pseudomonadota; class Betaproteobacteria; order Burkholderiales; family Comamonadaceae; genus Hydrogenophaga; species Hydrogenophaga crocea. The sequence continues at coordinate 816,555 of NZ_CP049989.1, read as the reverse complement.
GTTCGCGCCCTGGTCGATTACATGCAGCAGTTCGAAAAGGAAATGGCCTGAGCATGGCTGCCCTACCCCAGCAAACCGAGGCCCTGGGCGCGCTGCGCGTGCAGATCGACGCCATCGACCAGCAGCTGCTGAGCCTGCTCAACCAGCGCGCGCGCGTGGCCGAGCAGGTCGGCGAGCTCAAGCGCCAGGAGGGTTCGCCCTTCTTCCGTCCCGACCGTGTGGCCCAGGTGATCGAGAAGATCCAGACCGCCAACCCCGGCCCGCTGCTCAACCAGCACGTGGGCGCGATCTGGCGCGAGATCATGTCGGCCTGCCTGGCGCTCGAAACGCCGCAGCGCGTGGCCGTGCTCGGCCCGCAGGGCACCTTCTGCGAACAGGCCGCGGTCGAGTTCTTCGGCAGCGCCGCCAACCTCATTTACTGCAGCAGCTTCGACGAGGTGTTCCACGCCACCGCCGCGGGCACCGCGCAGTACGGCGTGGTGGGCATGGAGAACTCCACCGAAGGCGTGGTCGCGCGCTCGCTCGACCTGTTCCTGCGCTCGCCCGTGCACGTGGTGGGCGAGGTGAGCCTGCTGATCCGCCACAACCTGCTGCGCCGCGAGGCCGGTCTCGACGGCGTCGAGGTGGTCATGGCCCATCCGCAGGCGCTCGCGCAATGCCAGGGCTGGCTCACGCAGCACCTGCCGAATGCCGAACGCCGTGCGGTCTCTAGCAACGCCGAAGGCGCACGCCTGGCCGCCGAAGACCCGCGCTGCGCCGCGCTCGCGAGCGAACGCGCGGCCGCGCAGTTCGGCCTGCACATCGTCTCGCACGCGGTGCAGGACGAGGCCTACAACCGCACCCGCTTCGCCGTCATCTGCCTGCCCCAGACCCTGGCCATGCCGCCGGCCAGCGGGCGCGACTGCACCAGCCTCGTGGTCTCGGTGCCCAACCGGCCCGGCGCGGTGCACGACCTGCTCGTGCCGCTCAAGCGCCACGGCGTGTCCATGACGCGCTTCGAGTCGAGGCCCGCCAAGTCGGGCCAGTGGGAGTACTACTTCTACATCGACATCGCGGGCCATCCCTCGCAGCCGCACGTGGCCGCCGCGCTCGAAGAACTGCAAAGCCTGTGCGCCTTCTACAAGGTGCTGGGTGCCTACCCGGTGACCGAATGATGTTTGAACAGTTGGGTCTGATCGGCTGTGGCCTCATGGGAGGCTCGTTCGCGCTGGCGCTCAAGCGCGCGGGGCTGGTCAAACGCGTGGTGGGCTACAGCAAGTCGCCGTCCACCACCGAACGCGCACGCCAGCTCGGCGTGATCGACGTCGAGGCGCCGTCGGCGCTGCTGGCCGTGTCGGGCGCCGACCTCGTGCTGCTGGCCGTGCCCGTGGCCGCCACCGAGGCCACCTTCAAGGCCATCCGCCACCTGGTGCGCAACGACGTGCTCATCATGGACGTGGGCTCGACCAAGCGCGAGGTGATCGACGCCGCGCGCCGTGTGCTGCGCGAGCAGGTGGGCGTGTTCGTGCCGGCCCACCCCATCGCGGGCAAGGAACTCGCGGGTGTGGACCACGCCGACGCAGAGCTCTACCGCGGCCGCCAGGTCATCCTCACGCCGATCGAGCGCACCCTGCCCTCGCACGTGGACAAGGCCGAGCAGGTCTGGCGCGCGCTGGGCTGCCAGGTCAAGCGCATGACGCCCGAAGGCCACGACGCGGCCTATGCGGCCATCAGCCACCTGCCTCACCTGCTGGCCTTCGCACTCATGACCGCGATCAAGAACCAGCCCGAGGGCGAAGACTTCCTCTCGCTCGCGGGCCCGGGCTTTCGCGACTTCAGCCGCATCGCCGCGAGCGACGCCGCCATCTGGCGCGATATCCTGCTCTCCAACCGCGAAGAGCTCATCACACAGTCGCGCCACTTCCTGCGCGCGCTGCAGCAGTTCGAAAGCGTCATCAAGAATGGCGATGCGCAGGCGCTCGAAGACCTGATCGACGTCGCCAGCGAAGCTCGCGCGGGCTGGCGCATGACGGCCGTCAAGCCCCAGGGCTGAGGCCGCGCATGTACAGCATCCCCAGCCTCGACCTGCCCCCGCTCGCCACCGCCGGCGGCCGCGTGCGACTGCCCGGCTCCAAGAGCATTTCCAACCGCGTGCTGCTGCTCGCCGCGCTCAGCGAAGGCCCGACGCAGGTCGACGACCTGCTCGATTCCGACGACACCCGCGTGATGCTCGACGCGCTGCGCGCGCTGGGCTGCCAGATCGATACCACCGGCCCGCAATCGGTGCGTGTGCAGGGCATGGGCGGGCGGCTCGCCGTGCGCGAGGCCGCCTTGTTCCTGGGCAATGCCGGCACCGCCATGCGCCCGCTCACCGCCGCGCTCGCGCTCATGGCCACGGCCCAGGGCGCGCGCTTCGAGCTCTCTGGCGTGCCGCGCATGCACGAACGCCCCATCGGCGACCTGGTCGATGCCCTGCGCCAGCTCGGCTGCCCGGTGCAGTGCCTGCACAACGAGGGCTATCCGCCGCTGCGCATCGGCGACGGCCAGGTGCACCCGCTGCGGCTCGACGCCCCGATCCGCGTGCGCGGCGACGTGTCCAGCCAGTTCCTCACCGCGCTGCTGCTCGCGCTGCCGCTGGTGGCGCAGCACGGCGACGTGGTGATCGAGATGGCCACCGAGCTCATCTCCAAGCCCTACATCGAGATCACGCTCAACCTGCTCGAACGCTTCGGCGTGCGCGTGCAGCGCGACGGCTGGGACCGCTTCACCATCGCGCGCGGCAGCCGCTACACCTCGCCCGGGCGCATCGCCGTCGAGGCCGACGCGTCGTCGGCCAGCTACTTCATCGCGCTCGGCGCCATCGCCGCGCCCACGCCCGGCACCGACGGCATCGCCATCGATGGCATCGGCCTGTCGTCCATCCAGGGCGACATCCGTTTTGTCGAGGCCGCGCGCCTCATGGGCGCCGACATCGTCGGCGAAGACAACGCCCTGCGCGTGCGCCGCGGCGCCTGGCCGCTCAAGGCCATCGACCTCGACTGCAACCACATCCCCGACGCCGCGATGACGCTCGCGGTGATGGCGCTCTACGCCGACGGCACCACCACGCTGCGCAACATCGCGAGCTGGCGCGTGAAAGAAACCGACCGCATCGCGGCCATGGCCACCGAATGCCGCCAGCTCGGCGCCACGGTCGAAGAAGGCGCCGATTTCATCCGCATCACGCCGCCGCGCGGCCCCGCCGCCGGGCCGCCCCAAGGCGGGACAGCCCCCTCGGGGGGCAGCGAACCCCACGAAGTGGGGAGCGTGGGGGCGCATGGATGGCGGCAAGCGACGATTCACACCTACGACGACCACCGCGTCGCCATGTGCTTCTCGCTCGCGGCCTTCAACCCCGCGCAGCTGCCCGTGCGCATCGACGACCCGAAGTGCGTGGGCAAGACCTTCCCCGACTACTTCGAAACGCTGTTCAGCGTGTGCCGCACACCCGCCGAGCGCATCCCCGTGATCTGCATCGACGGCCCGACCGCCTCGGGCAAGGGCACGCTCGCGGCCGAGGTCGCGTCCACCCTCGGCTACCACCTGCTCGACTCGGGCGCGCTCTACCGCCTCGTGGGCCTGGCCGCCGAGCGCGAAGGCCTGTCCACCACCGAAGCCGACCTGCGCGACCCCGCCCACGCCGAGCGCATGGGCGAGCTCGCGGCCCGGCTCGACGTGCGCTTCACCCCCGGCAAGACCTGGCTCGAGGGCGAGGACGTGACCGAGGCCCTGCGCGCCGAGGCCGCCGGCATGGCTGCCTCGCGCGTGTCGGCCGTGCCCCAGGTGCGCGCCGCGCTGCTCGACCTGCAGCTCAATTTCCGCCACCTGCCCGGCCTGGTGGCCGACGGGCGCGACATGGGCACGGTGATCTTCCCGGGCGCGCCGCTCAAGGTCTACCTCACGGCCAGCGCCGAGCAGCGCGCCCTGCGCCGCCATAAGCAATTGATTTCAAAGGGAATCCCCGCTATACTCGCCGACCTTCTGGCCGATTTGCAGGCACGCGACGCGCGCGACATGAACCGCACGCACGCGCCCCTCAAGCCGGCCGAAGACGCGGTGCTGCTGGACAACTCCCACCTCGACATCGAGCAATCGGTGGCCCGGGTGCTGGACTGGTGGCACGGCAAACAGGCCTTCCCGGTTCGCTGAGCAGGCCTTTCTCCAGGCCCCGAAGACCCCGCCGGATGTTCCCCGTCCGCAGGTCCCAGGGTTCTTTCAACCAACCCGCCGTGTTTCGCACGGCACAAGCAACAACCGCCCAGCCGTCGTCTCCGCAGCCCTCCCGGGCCGCCCCCTGCCGACGCGAAGCGGTTCTCAGGAAACCCCATGTCTGAATCTTTTGCCGCTCTCTTCGAAGAGTCCCTGCAGCGCGCCGAAATGCGCGCTGGTGAAGTCATCACCGCGGAAGTCGTTCGCATCGAACACAACCACGTGGTGGTCAACGCCGGTCTGAAGTCGGAAGCCTATGTGCCGCTGGCCGAGTTCAAGAACGACCAGGGCGAGCTCGAAGTGCAGGTCGGCGACTTCGTGTCGGTCGCGATCGACTCCGTCGAGAACGGCTTCGGCGACACCCTGCTCTCGCGCGACAAGGCCAAGCGCCTGGCTTCGTGGATGGCCCTCGAGAAAGCCCTCGAGTCGGGTGAATTCGTCACCGGCACCACCACCAGCAAGGTCAAGGGCGGCCTCAAGGTCATGGTCAACGGCATCAGCGCCTTCCTGCCGGGCTCGCTGGTGGACAGCCGTCCCACCAAGGACCTCACCCCCTACGAGAACAAGACCCTGGAATTCAAGGTCATCAAGCTCGACCGCAAGCGCAACAACGTGGTGCTGAGCCGCCGTGCCGTGGTGGAAGCCTCCATGGGCGAAGAGCGCGCCAAGCTGATGGAGACCCTGAAAGAAGGCGCCATCGTGCACGGCGTGGTCAAGAACATCACCGAGTACGGCGCGTTCGTGGACCTCGGCGGCATCGACGGCCTGCTGCACATCACCGACATGGCCTGGCGCCGCGTGCGCCACCCCAGCGAGGTGGTGCAGGCCGGCCAGGAAATCACGGCCAAGATCCTCAAGTTCGACACCGAGAAGCAGCGCGTTTCGCTGGGCCTCAAGCAGATGGGCGACGACCCGTGGCTGGGCGTGAGCCGCCGCTACCCGCAAGGCACCCGCATGTTCGGCAAGGTCACCAACATCGCCGACTACGGCGCGTTCGTGGAACTCGAGCCCGGCATCGAAGGCCTGGTGCACGTCTCCGAAATGGACTGGACCAACAAGAACGTGGCCCCGTCCAAGCTGGTGTCGCTGGGCGACGAAGTCGAAGTCATGGTGCTCGACATCGACGAAGACAAGCGCCGCATTTCGCTGGGCATGAAGCAGTGCAAGGCCAACCCCTGGCACGAGTTCGCCGAGCAGACCAAGCGCGGTGACCGCGTGAAGGGCCCGATCAAGTCCATCACCGACTTCGGCGTGTTCGTCGGCCTGGCCGCCGGCATCGACGGCCTGGTGCACCTGTCCGACCTCTCGTGGAACGAGCCCGGCGAGCAAGCCGTGCGCAACTACAAGAAGGGCCAGGAAGTCGACGCCGTGGTGCTCGCCATCGACGTCGAGCGCGAGCGCATCAGCCTGGGCATCAAGCAGCTCGACGGCGACCCGTTCACCACCTTCGTGTCCGTCAACGACAAGGGCGCCGTGGTGACCGGCAAGGTCAAGACCGTGGACGCCAAGGGCGCTGAAATCGACCTCGGCGAGGACGTGATCGGCTACCTGCGTGCCTCCGAAATCAGCCGTGACCGCGTGGAAGACGCGCGCAACGTGCTGAAAGAAGGCGACGAAGTCTCTGCCGTGGTCGTCAACGTGGACCGCAAGACCCGCAACATCCAGCTCTCGATCAAGGCCAAGGACGCTGCCGACCAGCAGGAAGCCATGGCCAGCCTGAGCCAGAACGCGGGCAACGCCGGCACCACCAGCCTGGGCGCCCTGCTGCGCGCCAAGCTCGACAACAGCAACAACGGCCGCTGATGACCCGCAGCGATCTCGTTGAAGCCCTGGCGGCCCGTTTCGGCCAGCTCACCCACCGCGATGCGGAGTTCGCCGTCAAGGCGATCCTCGACGCGATGGGTGACGCCCTGGTCAAGGGCCATCGCATCGAGATCCGCGGGTTCGGCAGCTTCTCGGTGAATCGCCGCTCGCCCCGCATCGGACGCAACCCGCGTTCGGGCGAGAGCGTGATGATTCCCGAGAAGCGCGTGCCGCACTTCAAGCCCGGCAAGGCCCTGCGCGAGCAGGTGGACGAACGCACCAGGCTGCTGCTGCAACAAGGGCCCAAAGACCCGGCTTGAACCCTGCTGACTACAATCGCAGCCCACCACAGAGGGGATGCATTGAAGTACCTGATGTGGCTGCTCAACGCAGCCCTTTTTTTTGTGCTCTTCGCCTTCGCGCTGAACAACCAGGACAGCGTCACGCTGCACCTGTTCTTCGGCCACAGCTGGCAGGCGCCGCTCGTGCTGGTGCTGCTGGTGGTGCTGCTGCTCGGCGTGTTCCTGGGCGTGATCGTGATGCTGCCGCTGTGGCTGCGCGCCAAGCGCGCCCGGGCACGCGCCGGCCACACCACCTTCGGCGCGGACACCACCGTGATGCCCAACGAGCCCATCGATCGCCGGCATGGACTTTGACCTGACCTGGCTGCTCTGGGGCCTGCCCGTGGCGTTCGCGCTCGGCTGGGCCGCTTCGCGGCTCGACCTGCGCCAGTGGCGCTTCGAAAGCCGCCAGGCCCCCAAGGCCTATTTCCGCGGCCTCAACCACCTGCTCAACGAGCAGCAGGACCAGGCCATCGACGCCTTCATCGAGGCCGTGCAGGGCGACCCCGACACCACCGAGCTGCACTTCGCGCTCGGCAACCTGTTCCGCCGCCGCGGCGACTACGACCGCGCGGTGCGCGTGCACGAGCACCTGCTCGCGCGCGCCGACCTCAGCCGCAAGGACCGCGACCGCGCCCAGCACGCGCTCGCGCTCGACTTCCTCAAGGCCGGCCTGCTCGACCGCGCCGAATCGGCGCTGCACAAGCTCGAAGGCACGGCGTTCGAGAGCGAGGCCCGCCTGGCGCTGCTGGGCATCTACGAACGCTCGCGCGACTGGCCTCAGGCCCAGGCCATCGCCGAGAAGCTCGACGCCGTGGAACAGGGCAGCTTCACCACGCGCATCGCGCACTACCTGTGCGAGCAGGCCGAAACCGCGCACCGCCAGGGCGAGGCCGCGCACACGCGCGCCCTGCTCGACGAGGTGGTGCGCCGCGCGCCCGGCCTCGCGCGCGGCTGGATGGCGCGCTCGGCGCTGCGCTCGCAGCAGGGCGATGCTGCGGGCGCGCTCGACGACCTGCTCGCGCTCGCGCGCCAGGCGCCGCTGGCCCTGCCGCTGGCCGCGCGCGGCATGGCCGAGCTCGCGCGCCAGACCGGGCGCAGCGCGCCGGTGCGCGCCCTGCTCGAAGACGCTCAGGCGCAGGCGCCCTCGATCGACGTCACGGAGGCGCTCGCGCGCCTGGCCGAACAGCCCGAGGACGCGCGCCGCGCCTACCTGCGCCACCTCGACGCCGAACCTTCGCTCGTGATCGCCAGCCAGTGGCTCGCGGGCGAAACCCTGTCGGACGCCAAGGCCCAGGCCAGCGTGCAGCGCGCGTTCGACAACGCCAGCGGCCCGCTCAAGCGCTACCGCTGCGCGGCCTGCGGCTTCGAGGCGCGCCAGCACTTCTGGCAATGCCCGGGCTGCCAGGCCTGGGACAGCTACCCCGCGCGCCGCGTCGAAGAACTCTGAGCCGCGCGGCTCAGGGCTTTCCGTAGCCCCCGCCGCCCGGCGTGTGGATCTCGAACACGTCGCCCACGCCCATCTCGGCCTGGCCGATGTGCTGCAGATCCTCCTGGCGGCCATCGGCGCGCACCACGCGGTTGATGCCCGGCGCGCCGGGCGCGCCGCCCGCGGCCCCGAAGGCCGGGTGCACGCGCCCGTTGGACAGGATGCTCGCGGTCATGGGTTCGAGGAAGCGCACGCGGCGCACGCCGCCGTCGCCGCCGCGCCAGCGCCCCGCCCCGCCCGAGCCCTTGCGGATCTCGTAGCTCTCCAGCCGCACCGGAAAGCGGAACTCCAGGATCTCGGGATCGGTCAGGCGCGAGTTGGTCATGTGCGTCTGCACCACCGACGTGCCGTCAAAACCCTCGCCGGCGCCGCTGCCCCCCGAGATCGTCTCGTAGTACTGGTGCCGCGCGTTGCCGAAGGTGAAGTTGTTCATCGTCGGCTGGCTGCCCGCCATCACGCCCAGCGCGCCGTACAGCGCGTTGGTGATGCAGGTGGAGGTTTCCACGTTGCCCGCCACCACCGAGGCCGGCGGGTTGGGGTTGAGCATGCAGCCCGGCGGGATGATGACCTCGATGGGCTTGAGGCAGCCCGCGTTGAGCGGGATGTCGTCGTCCACCAGCGTGCGGAACACGTAGAGCACCGCGGCCATGCACACCGCCGTGGGCGCGTTGAAGTTGTTGGTCTGCTGCGGGCTGGTGCCGGTGAAGTCGATCTGCGCGCTGCGCGCGGCGGCGTTCACGCGCACCGCCACCCGGATCTGCGCACCGTTGTCCAGCGGCAGCGTGAACGCACCGTCTTTCAGGCGCGTGATCACGCGACGCACCGACTCCTCGGCGTTGTCCTGCACGTGGCGCATGTAGGCCTGCACCACGTCGAGCCCGAACTGATCGACCATCTTGCGCAGTTCCTGCACGCCCTTCTCGTTGGCCGCGATCTGCGCCTTGAGGTCGGCCATGTTCTGCTGCGGGTTGCGGCTCGGGTATTCGCCGCTCTGCAGCAGCGCGATCATCTCGGCCTCGCGCAGCCGGCCGCCTTCGACCAGCTTCACGTTGTCGATCTGCACGCCCTCTTCTTCGATGCGCGTGGAGAACGGCGGCATCGAGCCCGGCGTGGTGCCGCCGATGTCGGCGTGGTGGCCGCGCGATCCCACGTAGAAGGTGGGCTCGGCGGCGCCGCCGATGTAGACCGGCGTGATCACGGTCACGTCGGGCAGGTGGGTGCCGCCGTGGTACGGGTCGTTGAGCACGTACACGTCGCCGGGCTGCATGCGGCCGCGGTTCTCGCGGATCACGGTCTTGATGCTCTCGCCCATCGAGCCCAGGTGCACCGGCATGTGGGGCGCGTTGGCGATCAGGTTGCCCTGGTCGTCGAACAGCGCGCACGAAAAATCGAGCCGCTCCTTGATGTTCACCGAGTAGGCCGTGTTCTGCAGCTGCAGGCCCATCTGCTCGGCGATGTTCATGAACAGGTTGTTGAACACCTCGAGCAGCACCGGGTCGACCGTGGTGCCCACCGCGTGGCGCGTGGCGCGCGGCACGCGGCGCTCGAGCACCAGGTGGTCGAGCGCGGTGAGCTGGGCCTCCCAGCCCGGCTCCACCACGGTGGTGGCGTTCTTCTCGGCAATGATGGCCGGGCCGGGGATGACGTCGCCCGGGCGCAGGTCTTCGCGCACCACCAGCGCGGCGTCGAGCCACTGGCCTTCGGCGTACATGCGCACGGTGTCGCGGCGTGGCACTTCTCGCGGCTCGTGCAGCGCGTGGCGCGGCTCGGCGGGTGCATCGCCCGCCAGCACCGCCTCCACCGACACGGCCTCGGCGATCAGGCGCTTGCCCGGCATGAGGAAGGCGAAGCGCTGGCGGTACGCGGCCTCGAAGGCCGCTTCGATCGCGGCCAGCTCGCCGAAGGGCACCACGAGCGCGGCGTCGCTGCCCTCGTAGCGCACGTGCACGCGGCGGTGCAAGCGAAGCTCAATGGGCACCTCGCCCGCGCCCGCCTGCTGCGCGCGCAGCTCGTCGTGCGCGGCCTGCGCGAGCGCGTCGAGCTGCTGCGCGATGGGCGCCAGCGCGGCCGCGTCGAGCACGCGCTCCACCGCCTGCTCGCGGATCACGTTCTGGTCGGCCAGGCCCATGCCGTAGGCGCTCAGCACGCCCGCCAGCGGGTGCACGAACACGCGCTGCATGCCCAGGGCGTCGGCCACCAGGCAGGCGTGCTGTCCGCCCGCGCCGCCGAAGCATTGCAGGGTGTAGCGCGTCACGTCGTAGCCGCGCGCCACCGAGATCTTCTTGATCGCGTTGGCCATCTGCTGCACCGCGATGCGGATGAAGCCCTCGGCCACGTCTTCGGCGGTGCGGCCGGTCTGCTGCGCGAGCGCATCGAACTTCTCGCGCACCGCCTCGGCGCTCAAGGGCTCGTCGGCGTTGGGGCCGAACACCCGGGGGAAATGCGCGGGCTGGATCTTGCCCAGCATCACGTTGGCGTCGGTCACCGCGAGCGGGCCGCCGCGGCGGTAGCTCGCGGGCCCGGGGTTGGCGCCCGCGCTCTCGGGGCCCACGCGAAAGCGCGAGCCGTCGAAGCTCAGGATGGAGCCGCCACCCGCGGCCACGGTGTGGATGCTCATCATGGGCGCGCGCATGCGCACGCCGGCCACCTGGGTCTCGAACTCGCGCTCGAACGCGCCCGCGTAGTGCGACACGTCGGTGGACGTACCGCCCATGTCGAAGCCGATCACCTTGTCGTGGCCCGCCAGCGTGGCGGTGCGTGCCATGCCCACGATGCCGCCCGCCGGGCCCGAGAGGATCGCGTCCTTGCCCTGGAAGCGGTGCGCGTCGGTGAGGCCGCCGCTGCTCTGCATGAAGAACAGCGGCACGCCCGGCATCTCGCCGGCCACCTGGTCCACATAGCGGCGCAGGATGGGCGAGAGGTAGGCGTCGACCACGGTGGTGTCGCCGCGGCTCACGAACTTCATCATCGGGCTGGTCTCGTGCGAGGTGCTCACCTGCGTGAAGCCGATCTCGCGCGCCAGCCGCGCGGCCGCGGCCTCGTGCGCCGTGTGGCGGTAGCCGTGCATGAACACGATGGCCACGCTGCGCAGGCCGGCGTCGAACGCCGCCCACAGGCGCTCGCGCAGGTGGGCTTGGTCGAGCGGCTCGATCACTTCACCGCCTGCGCCCATGCGCTCTTGCGCCTCGATCACGCGGCTGTAGAGCAGTTCGGGCAGCACGATGTGGCGCTCGAACAGGCGCGGCCGGTTCTGGTACGCGATGCGCAGCGCATCGCGAAAGCCGCGCGTGGTCACGAGCAGCGTGGGCTCGCCCTTGCGTTCGAGCAGTGCGTTGGTGGCCACCGTGGTGCCCATCTTCACGCAGGCCACCTGCGCGGGCGTCACCGCCTCGCCGGCCTTCAGGCCCAGCAGGTGGCGGATGCCCGCCACCGCGGCGTCGCGGTAGTGCTCGGGGTTTTCCGACAGCAGCTTGTGCGTGGTGAGCGTGCCGTCGGGGCGCTTGGCCACGATGTCGGTGAAGGTGCCGCCGCGGTCGATCCAGAACTGCCAGCGGGTGTCGATTGAAGGGTTCATGGGGTTCACAGCGATGCCGCGGAACGCGCGGCCTGGTCGTAGATGCCGGAGAGCACGCGCAGCAGCCGCGCGAGTTCGCCGATGTCGTGGTTGAGCGCGTCGTCGGCGCGCAGCGCGTTGATGAGGCAGGTCTCGCGGATCTCGCGGTAGCGCGTGACGTAGCCCTTGCCGGCGTCGGTGGGCGCGTAGGTCACCTCCTTGCCGTTCTTGCTCGACTCCACCATGCCCAGGCCCTGCAGCTTCTTGAGCGCGTAGTTGATGAGGTGGGTGTCTTCCACGTTCATGATGAAGGCGATGTCGGCCAGGCGCTTGTCGCGCGCCCGGTGCGACACGTGGTGCAGCACCAGCACGTCGAGCGCGGTGAGGTCTTTGAGGCCCGCGGCCGACATGCAGTGCACCACCCAGCGGTGAAAGGCATTGCCCGCCACGATGAGGCCGAACTCGAACTCGCTCATCTCGGCGCTGTGCGGCGACACGAGGTGGGCCGAGGACACGATGGGCGATGTGGCGGCGGTTGGCTTGGCGCTTGCTTTGGACTTGGCCATGGCGGCGGGCGTGCGTGATTTCGGTGCGCGGCAGTTTAGGCGTTATGCCGACGATTTGCCAACGATTTGTTGACATCAAGGGAAAACACCGATCACACTTTGCACGCTGCCCGATAGAGTCGGCGCGCCGCCTACGCAGCACACCACGCGTCCCCACCCCTTGGAGTCCCCCACCATGAAACGTCGCCTGTTCAGCCTCACCGTGGCCGCCGCCGCCCTGGCCTCCAGCCTGCCCGCCCTGGCCCAGACCAGCTGGGACCTGCCCGCCGCCTACCCCGCGACCAACTTCCATTCGGTCAACCTCGCCACCTTCGCGAGCGACGTCGAGAAGGCCTCCAACGGCAAGCTCAAGATCACGGTGCACCCCGGCGCTTCGCTGTTCAAGGCGCCCGAGATCAAGCGCGCCGTGCAGGGCGGCCAGGCCCAGGCCGGCGAGATCCTGCTCACGGCCTACCAGAACGAATGGCAGATGTTCGGCGCCGACGGCATCCCCTTCCTGGCCACCAGCTACGCCGACTCGAAGAAGCTCTACGCCGCGCAAAAGCCCATCCTGCAGAAGAAGCTCGCCGAGCAGGGCATGGTGCTGCTCTACGCCGTGGCCTGGCCGCCGCAGGGCCTGTACAGCAAGAAGCCCGTGGCCAGCGCGGCCGATCTCAAGGGCAGCAAGTGGCGCGCCTACAGCCCGGCCACCTCGCGCATCGCCGAACTCGTGGGCGCGCAGCCCGTCACGGTGCAGGCCGCCGAGCTCTCGCAGGCCCTGGCCACCGGCGTGGTCGAGAACAACATGACCTCGGGCGCCACGGGCGTGGACAGCAAGCTCTACGAGCACCTCAAGTTCTACTACGACGTGCAGGCCTGGCTGCCCAAGAACGCGGTCATCGTGAACAAGAAGGCCTTCGACGCGCTCGACAAGCCCACGCAGGACGCGCTGCTCAAGGCCGCCGCCGACGCCGAGGCCCGCGGCTGGGCCGCCTCCGAAAAGGTCAACACCGACACCATGGCCACGCTCAAGGCCAATGGCATGTCGGTGGAGCCGCCGTCCGCCGCGCTCAAGGCCGACCTGCAGAAGGTGGGCGCCACCATGCTGCAGGAATGGCTGAGCAAGGCCGGCCCCGAGGGCCAGCAGATGATCGACGCCTACCGCAAGTGAGCGCATGCGCAAAACGCTGGACGCTCTCTACCTCGGCGCGGGCTGGCTCGCCGCGCTGTTCATGATCGGCGTGCTCGTCATGGTGTTGTTGTCCATCGTGAGCCGGCTCGCCGGCTTCTACGTGCCGGGCACCGACGCCTACGCGGGCTACGCCATGGCCGGCGCGGGCTTTCTCGCGCTGGCCCACACGCTCAAGCAGAACGAGCACATCCGCGTCACGCTCATCATCGGCAAGCTCACCGGCGGTGCGCGCCGCGGCATGGAGCTCTGGGCCTTGTCGGTCGCGGTGCTCATGAGCGGCGCGCTCGCGTGGTTCTCGTGGCGGCTGGTGTGGCAATCGCACCAGTTCCACGACATCTCCACCGCGTCCGACGCCACGCCGCTGTGGATCCCGCAGATCCTCATGGGCCTGGGCTGCACCGTGCTGCTCGTGGCGCTGATCGACGAGTGGGTGCTCGAACTGCAAGGCCAACGCCTGCGCACCGAAGCGGAGACCCGCCATGAATGAGTTCGTCGTCACCAGCCTGCTCATCGTGGCGCTGTTCGTGCTGCTGGGCAGCGGCGTGTGGATCGGCCTCACGCTCGCGGGCGTGGCCTGGATCGGCATGGAGCTGTTCTCCTCGCGCCCCGCGGGCGACGCCATGGCGCTCACCATCTGGGGCTCGGCGAGCAGCTGGACGCTCACCGCGCTGCCGCTGTTCGTGTGGATGGGCGAGATCCTCTTTCGCACCAAGCTGTCCGAGAGCATGTTCAAAGGCCTTGCGCCCTGGGTCAACGCGCTGCCGGGCCGGCTGCTGCACACCAACATCCTGGGCAGCACCATCTTCGCGGCGGTCTCGGGCTCTTCGGCGGCCACCTGCGCCACCATCGGCAAGATGACCATCCCCGAGCTCACGCGGCGCGGCTACCCGGCCGAGAAGATCGTGGGCTCGCTCGGCGGCGCGAGCACGCTGGGCCTGCTGATCCCGCCCTCGATCATCATGATCGTCTACGGCGTGGCGGCCGAGGTGTCCATCGCCAAGCTGTTCGTGGCCGGCGTGATCCCGGGCATCCTGCTCGCGGCGCTGTTCAGCGGCTCGCTCATCGTCTGGGCCCTGCTCAACCCCGGCAAGGTGCCCAGCGCCGACGCGGGCATGGGCTTCGCCGAGAAGGTGCGCGAATCGCGCCACCTGATCCCGGTGGTGCTGCTGATCGGCAGCGTGATCGGCGCGATCTACAGCGGCATCGCCACCGCCACCGAGGCCGCGGCCATCGGCGTGGTGGGCTCGCTGATCCTGTCCGCTTCGCAGGGCTCGCTCAACTGGCAGAGCTTTCGCGACGCGCTGCTCGGCGCCACGCGGCTGTACTGCATGATCGCGCTGATCCTCGCGGGCGCGGCCTTCCTCACGCTGTCCATGGGCTACATCGGCCTGCCGCGGCACCTGGCCGAATGGGTGGGCGGGCTGGGCCTGTCGCCGGGCATGCTGCTGATCGCGCTGGCGGTGTTCTACATCGTGCTGGGCTGCTTCCTCGACGGCATCTCCATGATCGTGCTCACCATGGGCGTGATCCTGCCCACCGTCACGGCCGCGGGCATCGACCTGATCTGGTTCGGCATCTTCATCGTGATCGTGGTCGAGATGGCGCAGATCACGCCGCCCGTGGGCTTCAACCTGTTCGTGCTGCAAGGCATGACCCGGCGCGAAATCACCTGGATCGCGGTGGCCTGCCTGCCCTACTTCTTCATCATGGTGCTGGCCGTGCTGCTGCTGTACTGGTTCCCGGGGCTGGTCACCTGGATGCCGTCGAAGATGTGAGCGCCCGGCACCAGCCACTAAACTGCACACCCCGCGTCCCCAGGGCCGCGGGGTTTGTTTTTCCCGGAGACCCGTTTCGTGTTCAAGAACCTCACGCTCTACCGCATCGCGCCCGGCTGGTCGCCCACGCCCGATGCGATGGAGAAAGCGCTCGATGGCGCGCGCTTCGTGCCCTGCACCGCCACACAGGACAAATCGGTCGGCTGGGTGGAGCCGCGCGGCGAAGCGCATGGCCCGCTGGTCGAGGCCGTGGCCGGCCAGCGCATCCTCAAGCTGCAGATCGAAACCAAGGCCGTGCCCGGCGCCGTGGTGCGGCGCAAGGCCCAGGAGGCGGCCGACCACATCGAAGCCACCACCGGCCGCAAGCCCGGCAAGAAGGAAACCAAGGGCCTGCGCGAAGACGCGCTGCTCGCGCTGCTGCCCCAGGCCTTCGCGCGCCAGCAGTCGGCCTGGATCTGGATCGACCCCGAACGCGGCTGGCTCGCCACCGACGCCAGCAGCCAGGGCAAGCTCGACGACATCGTGACCGCGCTGGTGCGCGCCTTCGACGGCCTGGCCGTCACGCTGTTCAACACCCAGGTGACGCCGCAGGCGGCCATGACGCAGTGGCTCAGCGTGACCGACACCGAACAATGGCCCGAGGGCCTGGCCGTGGAGCGCGACTGCGAGCTGCGATCGAGCGACGAAGAGCGCTCGGTGGTGCGCTTCACGCGCCACCACCTGTTCAACGACGAGGTGCGCCGCCACATCAGCGAAGGCAAGCTGCCCACGCGGCTCGCGCTCAACTGGGAAGGCCGCGTGAGCTTCGTGCTCACGGAAAGCATGGCGCTCAAGAAGATCCAGTTCCTCGAGGGCGTGTTCGAAGACGCCGGCAGCGAGGAGCAGTCCTTCGACACCAACGTGGCCATCGGCACCGGCGAGCTGCGCGGCGTGCTCGACGCGCTGATCGCCGCGCTCGGCGGCGAACTGCAGCCGGGCCAGGTGCCCGGGCATGAGGGCAGCGCCAGCGGTACCGGCACCGTGACCACCGGCGCCGGCTTCGCCGCGGCCAGCACCGCCACGGCCACCGCCGACGGCGACGCGCCCTTCTGAGCATGCAGCCCGTGCTCGCCATCTGCATCGGCGCCTGCGCGGGCGCCTTGCTGCGCTGGCGGCTCGGGCTGTGGCTGAACACGCCGCACGCGCTGCTGCCCTGGGGCACGCTCGCGGCCAACTGGGTCGGCGCTTACGCCATCGGCCTCACGTTCGCGGTGCTGCAGGCCAACCCGCACATCGACCCGGTGTGGCGCCTGGCCATCGTCACCGGCCTGCTGGGCGCGCTCACCACCTTCTCCACCTTCTCGATCGAGGTGGTCATGCTGCTGCAGCAGGGCCGCGTGCTCATGGCCTTCGGCGTATCGGCGCTGCACCTCATGGGCTCGCTGCTGCTCACCTGGCTGGGCCTGAAGACCCTGGCCTGAGGGCGGACGACGCTGCCGCGCGCCTCAGGCCGCGGTCGCACGCCCCAGCACGTCGATCACGGGCCAGCCGTGCGCCTGTGCGTGGGCCTGCAGTTGTGCATCGGGGTTCACCGCGACCGGCCGGCCCACGCGGCTGAGCAGGGGCAGGTCGTTGATCGAGTCGCTGTAGAACCAGGCGCGGTCGAGTTCATCGGGCGAGCGGCCGTGCGCCTGCAACCAGGCCAGCAGCCGGTGCAGCTTGCCATCACGCATGTTGGGCGTGCCCTGCACGCGGCCGCTGTAGCGGCCGTCCACCAGTTCGAGGTCGGTGGCGATCCAGTGCGCAAAGCCCAGCTCGGCCGCGCTGCGGGCGGCGATCACGCGGTTGCTCGCGGTGGTGAGCAGCAGTGCATGACCTTGCGCCCGGTGGCTCTCCACCAGCGCGCGCGCGGCATCGGGCAGGCGCGGCAGCACCTCCTCGGCGAGGAAGCGGTCCTGCCAGGGCGCCCAGTCGGCCGGGCTGCGGCCGGCCAGCAGGCCCGCATAGAAGTCGCTGAAGGCCTGCGCGCCCACGCGGCCCGCGCGGTAGTCGCGGCCCATGCGCTCGTTGGCCTCGGCCATGGCCGGCCCGATCACGCCGTGGCGGATCATGAAGCGGCACCAGAGGTCGTCGCCGTCGCCGTCGAGCAGCGTGTGGTCGAGATCGAACAAGGCCAGCGGGGGCGGTGTCTGAGGGGTCATGGCGGCAGTTGTTCGATGGCGCTGAGGTCTTTGAGGCCCACCCCGGTGAGGCCGCGGCGCAGCGCGTGCTGCACCAGCCAGGCCAGGCGCTGCGCGGCAGCGGCCGGGGCCAGGCCCTCGGGGCGGATGTTGCTCACGCAGTTGCGCTCGGCGTCGGTGCGGCCCACGCGCGGCGCGTGCGTGAGGTAGGCGCCCAGGCTGTCGGCGGCGCTCAGGCCCGGGCGTTCGCCCAGCAGCACCAGCACCAGCCGCGCCTGCAGCGCCGCGCCGATTTCGTCGCCCAGCGCCACGCGCGCCTGCGTGGCGACCACCGGCGGGGCCCAGCGCAGGCCGGCCGGGGCCAGGGCGTCGCGCAGGGCCTGCAGCACGGGCAGCGCGTGCTGCGCCGTGGCCAGGGCGGACAGGCCGTCGCCCAGCACCACCGCGAGGTCCACCGGGCCGGTGGCGGCGTCGCGCAAGGCCTGCAGATCTTCGGGGCGCAGGCGGCGGCCGCGGTCGGGGCGGCGCAGGTAGTCCTCGCGCGTGGGCGCCTGGCTGGCCACGCGCAGCGGCGCCCAGCCGGCGCCGGCGAGCGCGGCGCACAGCGCATCCACGTCGAGCGGCACATGCACCGCGTCGCGCGCCCTCGCGTGCGCGGCGGCAAAGCGCAGCAGCTCGTCGGTGGGCAGGCTGTCGCCCGAGCGGCCCAGCGCGATGCGCGCCGGCGTGTGGCGGCGCAGCGCCACCCAGGGGTCGGGCGCGCGCGGCGGGTCGGCCGGGGGCAGCGGTCCGTTCATGGCGCCTCCAGCCAGGGGCTGAAGCCGCGCGCAAGCGCGGGCAGTTCGCGCGCCGGGCGCACCCTGCCCTGCGCATCGGTGATGCCCTGCGCCTGCAGCCAGGCCTCGAACTCGGGCGCGCGGCGCTTGCCCAGCAGCTGGCGCACGAACAGCGCGTCGTGGAACGAGGTGCTCTGGTAGTTGAGCATCACGTCGTCCGCGCCGGGCACGCCCATCATGAAGTTCAGGCCCGCGCTGGCCAGCAGCACGAGCAGGTTGTCCATGTCGTCCTGGTCGGCCTCGGCGTGGTTGGTGTAGCAGATGTCGCAACCCATGGGCAGGCCGAGCAGCTTGCCGCAGAAGTGGTCTTCGAGGCCCGCGCGAACGATCTGCTTGCCGTCGTAGAGGTACTCGGGGCCGATGAAGCCCACCACGGTGTTCACCAGCAGCGGGCGGTAGCGCCGCGCCACCGCGTAGGCCCGGGCCTCGATCGTCTGCTGGTCCACGCCGTGGTGGGCGCCGGCCGACAGCGCGCTGCCCTGGCCGGTCTCGAAGTACATGCAGTGGTCGCCCAGCGTGCCGCGGCGCTGCGCGAGCGCGGCCGCATGCGCCTCGTCGAGCAGGCCCAGGTGGATGCCGAAGCTGCGGTTGGTGGCCTCGGTGCCGCCGATGCTCTGGAACACCAGGTCCACCGGCGCGCCCTGCGCCATCGCCTGCAGCGTGTTGGTCACGTGCGTGAGCACGCAGGCCTGCGTGGGCACGCCGTGGCCCTGCACGAGCCCGTCGAACAGGTGCAGCAGCCGCACCAGCTCGGGCACGCTGTCGCTCACTGGGTTCACGCCGATGCACGCATCGCCCGCGCCATAGAGCAGGCCGTCGACCACGCTCGCCAGGATGCCGGCCGGGCTGTCGGCCGGGTGGTTGGGTTGCAGGCGCACCGCGAGGTGGCCGCGCAGGCCGATCGTGTTGCGAAACCGGGTGACCACTTCGCAGCGGCTGGCCACCAGGATCAGGTCCTGGTTGCGCATGAGCTTGCTCACCGCGGCCACCATCTCGGGCGTGAGCCCGGGCGCGAGCGCGCGCAGCGCGGCGGTGTCGGCCGCGTCCGAGAGCAGCCAGTCGCGAAAGCCGCCCACGGTGAGGTGGGCCACGGGCGCGAAGGCCGGCGCGTCGTGGGTGTCGACGATCAGCCGCGTGACCTCGTCGTCTTCGTAGGGCACCACGGCTTCGTTCAGGAAGTGGCGCAGCGGCAGATCGGCCAGCGCCTCGCGCGCGGCCACGCGCTGCTGCGCGCTGCCGGCGGCGATGCCCGCGAGCTCGTCGCCCGATCGCGCGGGCGAGGCGCAGGCCAGCAGGGCGCGCAGGTCGCTGAAGGTGTGGCGCTCGCCGCCAGCCAGGGCGCGCATCACAGGGGCACCCCTTGGCCGAAGTCCTGCACGTAGCTGCTGTGGGTGCACAGGCCGTGTGCCGGCGTCCAGCGGTGCAGCGAGACCTTGGGCGGCTCCAGTTGCGCGAGCAGGGGCGCACCGGGCCGCAGGTCGAGCCGGATCTGGTGCGACACCGACGGCGCCACATGCAGCGGCGCACCGCCAAACTGCATCTGCACCGGGCGGTGCAGGTGGCCGCACAGGATGCCCTGCACCGCGCCGTGGGCGCGCACCAGCGCGGCGAGCTCGTCGCCGCCTTCCAGCAGGCTGCACGCGTCCATGGCCTCGATGCCCGTGGGCAGCGGCGGGTGGTGCATGAACAGCAGCACCGGCTCGCCGCGGCAGGCGCCCAGCGCGCGCGCGAGCCAGGCGAGCTGCACCGGCGGCAGGGCGCCGTGCGAGCGCATGGGTACCACGGTATCGAGCGCGATCAGGTGCAGGCCGCCCACGCGCACGCGGTAGCAGCACGCACCAGACGGGGCGTCGGCGGCCACCGGCATGCACTGCGGCAGTGCCGCCTGCGCCACCTTGGGGTCGTCGTGGTTGCCGGGCACGGCATAGACCGGCATGGGCAGCGGGGCCAGCGCGGCCAGCACCTGGGCGTACTCGGCCGCGCTGCCGCGCTCGGTGAGGTCGCCGGTGAGCAGCACCACATCGGGCGCGGGCCGCAGGGCCGCCACGTGCGCCACCGCCTGCTGCAGCGCGGCCCGCGTGTCCATGCGCCCGCCGAGAAAGTCGGGGCCGGTGCCCACGTGCGGGTCCGACAACTGGGCGATGAGCAGGGGGGCGTTCATGGGGAAGGCAGTTTATTCATGGTTTCAACGCATATCCAAGCTTTTTGTTGGAATCATTCTTGCTTTTGTGGATTTCACATGGTTGTCACGATGCCTGTTGAGCATTTGCCGTGCCACTTCCCCGTTCCACCTTTTTTTAGGAGCTGTGCCATGTCCCCTGTGAATCCCGTGAAAACCCCTTCGCGCCGCCACTTCATCCAGCGCAGCGCCGGCGTGTCCGCCGCGGCCCTGCTGGGCGGCATGCCGCTGTTCGCCAGCGGCCAGCAGCAGGTCAAGCTGGCCTTCATGTACCCGGTCGGGGTGTCGGGCGACATCAACCGGCTGGTGTCGACCATGATCGCGGGCTTCAACGCCGCGCACAGCGACATCCAGGTCGAGGCGATCTATGCCGGCAGCTACGACAACACCGAGCAGAAGGTGATGACCGCCCTCGGCGTGGGCGACCCGCCGGCCACCTGGCTGCCCATCAACTCGATGATGCGCACCTTCCTCGACATGAACGCGCTCGAAGACGTGACCGCACTGGCCAAGGCCGACGACGTGTTCCAGGACTTCATCCCCGGCTTCCTCGGCACCTGCATGTCCGACAACAAGCTCTACGGCCTGCCCTTCCAGTGCAGCACCCCGGTGCTTTACTACAACAAGGCCGCGTTCGAGAAGGCCGGCATCAAGGCCGCGCCCACCACCTGGACCGAGCTCGAAGCCGCGGCCAAGGCACTCACCGTGCGCCAGGGCGACACCGTCTCGCAGTGGGGCCTGACCATCGGCGGCGGCTGGCACGACTGGATCTTCGAGAGCTTCGTGCGCCAGAACGGCCTGGTTTTCTGGACCAAGGACAAGGTGAACTTCGACGCGCCCGAGAGCGTGAACGCGCTGGAGTTCTGGCAGCGCATGGCGGCCGCGAAGAACATGCCCGCGGCCTCCACCTGGGAGAGCTCGGCCAACGACTTCATGGCCGGGCGCACCGCCATGCTCTACCACTCCACGGGCTCGATGACCAACATCCTCAAGTCGGCCTCGTTCCCGGTGGGCGTGGCACCCATGCCCAAGGGCAAGCAGCTCGGCTCCACCATGGGCGGCGGCCCGATCCTCATCGCGCGCCAGCTGCCCGACGCGCACAAGCGCGCCGCCTGGACCTTCGCGCGCTGGATGACCAACACCGCCAACCAAGCCCAGTGGTGCATCGACACCGGTTACCTCGCGGCGCGCAAGTCCTCGTGGGAGACGCCGGCGCTCAAGGCCCACGTGGCCAAGGTGCCCGAGTCGCGCACCGCCTTCGTCACCGCCGAGGTGGCCGGCGCCTTCCTGCAGGTGCCGGGCTACCACAAGGTGCGCGCGCACCTGCAGAGCGCCATCGACCGCACCCTGGCCGGCGACCTCAAGCCCGACGCCGCGCTGCGCGAGGCCACGGCCAAGTCCAACCTCGAGATCCAGCGCCTGTCGCGCCGCCGCGGTTGATCCGGCCATGAACCAGCTCCCCGCCGACTCCCCGGGCGCCGAGCCGCTGGCGTGGAAACGCCAGCGGCGGCGCGAGCTGGCCACCGCGGTGGTCATGCTCGCGCCCTCGCTGCTGTTCCTGATGGCCTTCACCTACTGGCCCATCCTGCGATCGATCGTCTACGGCTTCCACGACGTACAGCTCGGCTCGCCCGAGCGCTTCTTCGTCGGCTGGGAGAACTACCAGCGCCTCTGGCACGACGAGCTGTTCTGGACCTCGCTGCGCAACACCGTGGTCTACATGGTGGTCACCGTGCCGACCTCAATCGGCCTGGCGCTGCTGCTGGCGGTGGCGCTGGACCGCCAGCTGCGCGGCACCGCGCTCTACCGCTCGGTGTTCTTCTACCCGGTCATGGTGCCTTCGGTGGCCGCGGGCATGGTCTGGGTGTTCCTCTATGCCCCGGGCTACGGGCCCATCAACGGGCTCATGGATTTCCTGGGCCTGCCCAAGCTCGAATGGCTCTACGACAAGCGCTGGGCGCTGCCGGCCATCATCTTCATGAGCATCTGGAAGTACGCGGGCTACTTCATGCTGATCCTGCTCGCCGCGCTGCAACTGGTGCCGCGCGACCTGTACGAAGCGGCGCGCCTCGACGGCGTCTCGGGTTTCCGGCAACTGGTGCACATCACGGTGCCGCTGATCTCGCCCACGCTGTACTTCGTGGTGGTGATCGGCGTGCTGCACTCCTACCAGATCTTCGACTACGTGTTCGTGATGACGCAGGGCGGACCGGCCGACGCGACCAACGTGCTCACCTTCTACATCTACCAGAACGCCTTCCAGTTCCAGGACATCGGCACCGCCTCGGCGCTGGCCAACATCCTGCTGCTGGTCGTGGGCGGTCTGATCGCGATCGTGGCCGCGACGCTGGGCCGCCGCGTGCACTACCTGGGGCGCTGAGCATGAGCACACCGAAACCCTTTTCGCGGTCGAGCTGGATGCACTGGCTGCTGCTGCCGGCCATGCTGCTGTGGCTGAGCCCGCTGGCCTGGATGCTGCTCACCTCGTTCAAGACCCGCGCCGAGATCTTCGACCCCGCGGCCGGCCTGCTGCCGCAGGCGCTGCAATGGTCCAACTACCCGGCCGCGCTCGCGGTGGCGCCCTTCGGCACCTACCTGCTGAACTCGCTCATGGTCACGGGCGGCATCCTGCTGGCGCAGCTCACCACCATCACGCTCGCGGCCTACGCCTTCGCGCGGCTGCGCTTCCCCGGGCGCGACCTGCTCTTCGGCCTGTTCCTGCTGCAGGTGATGTTCCCCATCTACGCCACCTTCCTCACCAACTTCATCACCGTGCGCGAGCTCGGCATCATGAACAGCCTGTGGGCGCTGATGGTGCCCTTCATCGCCAGCGGCTACGGCACCTTCATGCTGCGCCAGGCCTTCCGCCAGGTACCCACCGAACTGGCCGACGCCGCGCGGCTCGACGGCTGCGGCCACTGGGCCACGCTGTGGCACGTGTACCTGCCGCTGGTCAAGCCCACGCTGGTGGCCTTCGGCATGATCTCCGTGGTGACCCACTGGAACGATTACATGTGGCCGCTGCTCGTGACCAACAGCGAATCGGTGCGCACCCTGCCGATCGGCCTGGGCCTGCTCGCCAAGGCCGACAGCGGCGCCGACTGGCCGCGCCTGATGGCCGCCACCATGGTGGTCATCGCGCCCCTGATGCTGCTGTTCCTGATCTTCCAGCGCCGTTTCGTCGACAGCTTCATGCACGCCGGCCTGAAATAAGCTTCAACCCTCACCCACCGAACACCATGGCCGCCATCTCGCTCCAAGGCATCTGCAAGCGCTACCCCGACCACGTGGCCGTCGACCACCTCGACCTCGAGGTGCAGGCGGGCGAATTCATGGTCCTCGTCGGGCCGTCGGGCTGCGGCAAGTCGACCACCCTGCGCATGATCGCGGGCCTCGAAAGCATCAGCGAAGGCCGCCTGCTCATCGGCGGGCGCGACGTGACCCACGCCGAGCCGCACGAGCGCGACGTCGCCATGGTGTTCCAGTCGTACGCGCTCTACCCGCACATGACGGTCTACATGAACATGGCCTTCGGCCTGCTGCGCACCAGCCGCCTCTCGCGCGCCGAGGTCGACCAGCGCGTGAACGAAGCCGCGCAGCGCCTGCAGATCACCGACCTGCTGCAGCGCCGGCCCAACGCGCTCTCGGGCGGGCAGCGCCAGCGCGTGGCAATCGGGCGCGCGCTGGTGCGCAAGCCCAAGGTCTTCCTGTTCGACGAGCCGCTCTCCAACCTCGACGCCAAGCTGCGCACCCACATGCGCGGCGAGCTCGAGAAGCTGCACACCGAACTCGGCATCACCATCGTCTACGTCACGCACGACCAGGTCGAGGCCATGACCCTGGGCACGCGCATCGCGGTGATGGACCGCGGCCGGCTGCAGCAGGTGGGCGCGCCCATGGACGTTTACCGCCAGCCCGGCACGCGCTTCGTGGCCTCGTTCATCGGCTCGCCCGAGATGAACTTCCTGACCGTGCCCGACGACGCCGCCGACGGCCGCGCCTGGCTCCAGGCGCGCTACGGCGAAGCCGCGCTGCAGCCCGGCACCGTGCTCGGCCTGCGGCCCGAGGAGCTGACGCTCTCGCACCACGCGCCCGCCGCGCCGCTGCACTGGAGCGGTGTGGTGCAGCGCGTCGAGCGCCTGGGCGCCGAGGCCTACGCGCAGATCCGCGTGGGCGGTGCCGAGGTGCTGGTGCGCACCGCGGCCGACGCGGTGCTCGACACCGAGCAGCCCATCGTGCTCACGCCCGAGCTCTCGCGCCTGCGCGCCTTCGACAGCCGCAGCGGCGCGCTGCTCACCGAGCGGGGGGCCTGAGCATGGGCACCACCCCCGTGTTGAGCGCGCGCCAGGAACGCATCGTCGAGATCCTGCGCGCCACCCCCACCATCACCACCGTGGAGCTCGCGCAGCGCCTGGGCGTGTCGGGCGAAACCGTGCGGCGCGACCTCGCGGCCCTGGCCGACGAGGGCGTGGTGGAGAAATTCCATGGTGGCGTCAGCCTGCACCGCGCGGTCCAGGAGTCGCCTTTCCAGCTGCGCCTGCGCAGCAACGTGGGCGCCAAACGCCGGCTCGCGCGCGCGGTGTCAGCGCTGCTGCCCGACGGCGCGAGCCTGGTGCTCGACAACAGCAGCACCGCCTGCTTCGTGGCCGAGGCCCTGGCCGAGCGCCGCGGCCTCACCGTGGCCACGCCCTCGCTCGAGGTGGCGCGCACGCTCGCACAAAGCGGCGACCGCCACAGCGTGATGCTGCCCGGCGGCACGCTGCGCAGCGCCGACATGACGCTGGCCGGTGCCAACGCGCTGCGCTTCGCGGGCCAGCTCCACCCCGACTTCTTCATCGCCTCGGTGGCCGCGCTCAATCCGCGCGGTGGCTGCCTCGACTTCGACCCCTTCGAGGTCGAGTTCAAGCAGGCCGTGGCCCCGCACGCCGGCACGGTGATGGTGGTGGCGGACGCGAGCAAGTTCTACGCGCCCGGCCTCATCACCAGCCTGGCCTGGGCCGACGTGCAGGTGCTGGTGGTGGATCGCCCGCTGCCCGAGGACCTGGCCCGCGCCACGACACACCTGCGCGTGGTGGTGGCCGACGACGCCGAGGCCTGAGCGCGCCCCTCAGCCCCGCGGGCGGCGCACCGCACGCACGCGCTGGCTGCCGCCGCCGCCGCAATAGAACAGGTCGCCGCCGTCGGACTCCAGCCCGCTCACGCCCATGCCCGCGGGCATCTGCAGCCGCTGCAGCACCGCGCCATCGGCCGGGTCCAGGCGGCGCAGCTCGCTGTCGTCGCCCTCCCAGGTGCCGTGCCAGAGCTCGCCATCGACCCAGGTGACGCCGGTGACGAAGCGGTCCGATTCGATGGTGCGCAGGATGGCGCCGGTCTCGGGGTCGATCTGGTGGATCTTGCGCTCGCGGTACTGGCCCACCCACAGGCTGCCTTCGGCCCAGGCCATGCCCGAGTCGGCGCCCTGGCCCGGCGCAGGAATGGAGGCCAGCACACGGCCATCGGCGGGATCGATCTTGTCGATGCGCGCCTCGGCAATCTGGTAGAGGTGGCGGCCGTCGAAGGCGGTGCCGGCGTCACCGGGCCGCGCGAGCGTGCGCACGGTCTCACCGCTGGCCGGGTCGATGGCCACCAGGCAGGGGCCGAGCGCGGCCCACACGTGCCGGCCGTCGTGCGTGACGCCGTGCACCGCGGTGCCGTCGAAGGGGCCGTATTCGCGCACGATCTGCGCCGGTTGGGTCGGGGTGTTGCGGCTCATGGTGTCTCTCCGTGAATGCGCCGGGGTGGCGCGGTGAAGCCACTCTAGTCAGGCGAGAGCGCCGCGGGGAGTAACAAGATCGTCGTGAAACCCGACAGCGGCGGCGCGAGCCAGCGCCGCGCGCGCGAGCGCCCCACCGCGCGCGCCCGGCCCTGCGCTTCGAGCGCGGCGAGCGCGCGCTGCACCGTGCGCTGGCTCGCGCCCAGGGCCTGCGCGAGCGCCGCGCTCGACCAGGCCGCACCATCGGCCAGCAAGGCCTGCAGCGCGGCCCCTTCGCCCGCCAGCGGCGGCAGCAGCAACGCCACGGGCCGATCGCCTTCGGGCCGCAGCACGAAGCCGCGCGGCGTGGCCGCAATGCCCGCCACCGGCGCGATCAGCGCGCGCAGCCGGCCGATCTCCACCCGCAGCCGCGCGCGGTGCGTCTCGTCGGTCACGCGCTGGCGGAACGCGCGCGCGATCAGCGCCTCGCGCGGCACGTCGGCCGGCCAGGCCTCGGCCAGGGTCTGCGCGAGCGCAAACAGCACCGGCCTGCCCGCCAGCGGCCGCCAGGCCGCGCCCGCGCTCAGGCCGTGGCGGCAGGCGTCGACCACCAGCGCGCGCGAGGCCAGCAAGGCCTCGACGCCATCGAGCCGCAAGGCCTGTTCGCCGCGCGCGTCGACACAGCGCGCGGCCGGCCGGTCGAGCTCGGCCGCGAGCGCGCGCACCTCGGCCAGCAGGGCCGGCACCGCGGCCACCTGGGCCGCGGCATGCGCGCGGATCAGCGCCTCGCGCGCAGCGCGGGTGTGCAGCGATCGCAGCGCGAGTTCGGCGGCCACCAGCTCCATCACCGCGCTGGCCAGCGGCGGCAGGTCGAGCGCACGCGCCTGGGAGAGCTGCTCGCGGACCTCGCCCAGTTGCCCCAGCAGCAGCGCGCGCCGCGCCGCGATCAGGTGGCCCTGGCCTGCGTTGGCGGTGTCGCCGCGCACGCGCAGCGCGGCACAGGCCGCCAGCAGGGCGCGCGGCGGCCCGCCCGGCTCGCGCAGGGCCAACGCCACCTCGGCCTCGGCCACCACGCAGCGGGAACGCGCCACGGTCTCGCGCGCACCGAAGGCCCGCGCCGCGCGGCGCAACAGCTCGCGCGCCCGCACCAGTTCGCCCAACTGCGCCATGGCGATGCCGCGCAGCGCGAGCGCGGGCGGGTCATCGCGCAGGGCCACGCGCTGCAGTGCGGCCAGCGGGTCGCCGGCCGACAAGGCCCGCGCGGCGGCAGCGATCAGGGCGTCCATGCGGGGAGCTTAGCGGCAAGCCCCCACACGCCGCCCGGCGCGCTCAGGCCGCCGCGCCCTGCTCCGCGCGGCTCATGAGGTCGCGCGCGATCGCGAGCATGCGGTCGCCCAGCGCGGCGCGCCGCGTGGGGTGCAGGCGCGACTCGCTCGCCACCAGCACGATCGCGCCCACCGGCCGGCCGTCGCGCTGCACCAGCGGTACACCCAATGCCCAGTAGCCCGGCACCACGATGCCGGGGATCACCGCGTAGCCGCGCTCGCGCGTTTCGGCCACCAGGTGGCGGATCACCGCCACCGGCGACTTCGGGTAGTTCTTGTCGATGTGCGCGCCGTTCACCTGCAGCGCCTGTTCCACCTCGTCGTCGGGCAGCGCCGCCAGAATGGCCAGCCCGCCCGCGCCCACGCCCAGCGGGTGGCGGTCGCCCAGGCGCAGCGCGTCGCTGGGGATGGGGCCATGCCCCGTCTCGCGCGACAGGCAGATCACCTCCATCCCCTGCACCACCGAGAAGAACACCCAGTCGCCGGTTTCGAGCGCGAGCGCGCGCAGCGAGGCCGTGGCCAGGCGCTGCAACGAGTAGCTGGGCTCGGCCGCCAGCCCCACCACGAAGGACTCGGGCCCGAGCCGGTAGCAGCGCGAGGCCGGGTCGTGCACCACGAAGCGCTCGTCGGCCAGGGTGTGCGTGAGCCGCACCGCCGTGGCCTTGCTCAGGCCCAGGCGGCGGCCGATCTCGCCGATGCGCAGCCCATCGGGCTGGTGGCGCGCCAGCAGCTTGAGGATGGACAGGCCCCGCCGCAGGGTCTGCGCGCCGGGCGTGTCGCCGGCCGGTAGTTCAGGTGCATTCATGTCGGTGAAAACCCGCAGCAAGTGATCCACCATGTGAACCGCTTTTGCAGGCCCATTCAGGGTTTCCCTGGGACGCCATTCAGAGCGCTGCTGCCACCATCGCTCCACTTGATTCACATTCTGGACATTCAACCTCACAAGGGCGAGATGGACAACCCTAAGCAGCACCAACAACGGGTGGCCCTGATCACCGGCGCGGCCAGCGGCATCGGCCTGCAGATCGCGCACGACCTCGCCGAGCAGGGCGCCATGGTCTGCATCGTGGACCGCAACGGCCCCGCGGCCGAGGCCGCGGCCCAGGCCATCACGGCCGCGGGCGGCCGCGCCCAGGCCTTCGTGTTCGACCTCGCCGATGCCCAGGCCCTCGCGGCCGGCATGGACGCGCTGCTCGCGCGCGTGGGCCAGGTCGACATCCTCGTGAACAACGCGGGCATCGTCTCGACCACGCCCGCGCGCGACGTGACGCTCGCGCAATGGAACACCACGCTGGCCGTCAACGTCACCGCGCCCATGCTGCTCACGCAGCGCGTGCTGCCCGCCATGCAGGCGCAGCGCTGGGGCCGCATCGTGAACGTCTCGTCCATCAGCGGC
The DNA here is from genome assembly GCF_011388215.1 of Hydrogenophaga crocea. NCBI lineage: Bacteria > Pseudomonadati > Pseudomonadota > Betaproteobacteria > Burkholderiales > Comamonadaceae > Hydrogenophaga > Hydrogenophaga crocea. The sequence goes on along the minus strand of NZ_CP049989.1, from coordinate 788,004 downwards.
GTGCGCGCGGGCACGGGGCGCCTCGCCTATGGCAGCTCCAAGGCCGCGCTCATCGCCATGACCGGCCAGTTCGCGATCGAGGTCGCGGCCCAGGGCGTCACGGTCAACGCCATCGCGCCCGGCTTCGTGGACACGCCCATGCTGCGCTCGCTGCACGGCAGCTCCAAGGCCAGCACCTACCAGGACGTGTGCCCCATGCAGCGCTTCTGCTCGCCGCAGGAGGTCTCGGCCGCGGTGCTGTTCTTCTGCAGCGAGGCCGCCGCCTTCATCACCGGGCAGACCCTCGGCGTGGACGGCGGCTACCTCGCCAGCGGCCTGTTCATGCCCAAGCTGTTCGACATTCCGGCCGCCGCGCCCGTATCCTGAGCCCCCCTTTCCCCGCCCGCAGAACCCAACGAGGAGACATCGATGACCTTTTCCCGCCGCACCCTCATCAAGGCCACCGGCATCGCCGCGGCCAGCGTGGCCGCGCCGCTGAAGATGGCGTATGGCCAGAGCGCCGAGTTCACCTTCAAGTACGCCAACAACCAGCCGCCCGCGCATCCCATGAACGTGCGCGCCAAGGAAGCGGTGGAGGCGATCCGCAAGGAAACCAACGGCCGCATGGAGATCCAGCTGTTCCCCAGCAACCAGCTCGGCTCCGACACCGACACCCTGAGCCAGCTGCGCTCGGGCGGCGTCGAGATGTTCAACCTCTCGGGCCTGATCCTGTCGACGCTCACGCCGCAGACCGCGCTCAACGGCCTGGGCTTCGCGTTCCCCAACTACGACGCCGTGTGGAAGGCCATGGACGGCGACGTCGGCGCCTACATCCGCGCGCAGATCGCCAAGGTCAACCTGGTGGCGCTCGACAAGATCTGGGACAACGGCTTCCGCCAGATCACCACGTCGACCAAGCCCATCGTGACGCCGGCCGACCTCGAAGGCTTCAAGATCCGCGTGCCGGTGTCGCCGATGTGGACCTCGATGTTCAAGGCCTTCGGCTCGGCGCCGACCTCGATCAACGCGTCGGAGATGTACACCGCACTGCAGACCAAGGTCGTGGACGGCCAGGAAAACCCGTTCGCCGTGATCTCGAACTTCAAGCTGCACGAGGTGCAGAAGTACTGCTCGATCACCAACCACATGTGGGACGGCTTCTGGACGCTGATCAACAAGCGCGCCTGGGACCGCCTGCCGCCCAACATCCGCGACGTGGTGGCCAAGCACCTGAACGCCGCGGCCATGGCCGAGCGCGCCGACGTGGCCGCCGCCAACGCCACGCTGCAACAGGAGCTCGCGGCCAAGGGCATCGTGTTCAACACGCCCAACACCGCGCCCTTCCGCGACAAGCTGCGCAGCGCCGGCTTCTACAGCGAGTGGAAGGCCAAGTTCGGCGACGAAGCCTGGGCGGTGCTCGAGAAGCACACCGGGAAGCTGGGCTGACCCCCCGCCGCGCTGCGCGCGTCCCCCCTGACCAGGGGGGCGGCACCGACGGACCGGCGGAGCCGGATCCGTGGTGCCTCGCGGTTCGACCCGGGCGCGCGCCACTTTCGAGATTCCTATGAGCCAAATGACCGCCGGGTCGCCGCCTTCGGGCGGTGACGCCCTGGAGGGCGCCACGCCCGCCGACACGCGCAAGAGCCCGCTGTGGCTGCGCCCCTTCGAAGCCGTCGCGGCGCTGCTGATGCTGACCATCACGGTGCTGCTGCTGACGGCCGTGATCTCGCGCTACGTGTTCGGCAAGCCGCTGGTGTGGTCGGACGAGGTGGTGTCGATCTGCTTCATCTGGCTCACCATGCTGGGCGCGGCCATCGCCGTGCACCGCAACGAGCACCTGCGGCTGGCGCTCTTCGTCGACCTCATGCCCGAACGCGTGCGCTCGTTCGTGCACGCCTTCGCGCTCATGGCCATGGCCGCGATGCTGGTGGCGCTGATCCCCTCGGCCGTCGAATACGCCAAGGACGAGTGGTTCATCCACACGCCCGCGCTCGACCTGCCCAACAGCTTTCGCGTGGCCTCGATCGCCTTCGGCTTCATCGCCATGCTCGGCCTGATCCTGCTCTACGCCGGCCGCACCGTGCGCAAGACCGAGCTCGCGCTCGCGGTGGTGCTGGTGGCCGCGATCGCCGCGGCCTGCTGGGCGCTGTCGCCGCAGCTCATGAAGCTGGGCACCACCAACATCGCCATCTTCCTGATCGGCTTCGTGGCCGTGTGCCTGGTGGCGGGCGTGCCGATCGCGTTCTGCTTCGGCATCGGCGCGGTGTGTTACCTGGCCTTCAGCACCCACGTGCCGCTGAGCGTGGTGATCGGGCGCATGGACGAAGGCATGTCCAGCCTGGTGCTGGTCTCGGTGCCGATCTTCGTGCTGCTGGGCTGCGTGCTCGACGCCACCGGCATGGGCAAGGCCATCGTCGACTTCCTGGCCTCGCTGCTGGGGCACATCAAGGCCGGCATGTCCTACGTGCTGCTGGGCTCGCTGTTCATCGTCTCGGGCATCTCGGGCTCCAAGGTGTCCGACATGGCCACCGTGGCGCCGGCGCTGTTCCCCGAAATGAAGCGCCGCGGCCACAAGCCGCGCGAGATGGTGGCCCTGCTGGCCACCGGCGCGGCCATGGCCGACACCGTGCCGCCCAGCATCGTGCTGATCGTGCTCGGCGCGGTCGCGGGCGTGTCCATCGCGGGCCTGTTCCAGGCCGGCTTCGTGATCGCCATGGTGCTGCTGCTGATGCTGCTGGTGCTCGCGCGCTGGAAGGCCCGCCACGAGAACATGCACGGCGCGAAACGCGCACCCATGAAGCTCGTGGGCCGCTTCCTGCTGATCGCCGCGCCCGCGCTGGCCCTGCCCTTCCTGATCCGCACCGCGGTGGGCGAAGGCGTGGCCACCGCCACCGAGGTCTCCACCGTGGCCGTGGTCTACGCGCTGTTCGTGGGCCAGGTCATGTACGGCGGCATCGGCCTGCGCAAGTTCTACGACATGCTGGTGGAAACCGCCGCGCTCTCGGGCGTGGTGCTGCTGGTGCTGGGCGCGGCCTCGGCCATGGCCTGGTCGATCACGCAAAGCGGCGTGGTGCAGCAGCTCTCCACCTTCCTCACCACCCTGCCCGGCGGCTGGATCGCCTTCATGGCGGTGACCATCGTGGTGTTCGTGATCCTGGGCTGCCTGCTCGAAGGCCTGCCCGCGGTGCTGCTGCTCGCGCCCATCATGTTTCCCATCGCGCGCAAGCTCGGCATCCACGACATCCACTACTCGATGGTCATCGTGTGCGCGATGAACGTGGGCCTGATGATGCCCCCCATCGGCGTGGGCTTCTACATCGCCTGCCGCATCGGCGATGCCCCGCCCGACGAGGTCATCGGCGCGATCTGGCCCTACCTCGTGGCCCTGATGGTCGGCGTGCTGGTGATCGCGGCCGTGCCCTGGATCTCCACCGTCGCCCTCTGACCGACCCGCTCCCCATGATCGATCTTTACCGGACCATGGCGCGCATCCGCGCCTTCGAACTCGCGGCCGAAGTGGCCAGCCAGGGCGGCGTGGGCGTGCTCGGCGCCAAGGTGGACGAGCGCGCCAAGGTGCGCGGCCCGCTGCACCTGTCCATCGGGCAGGAAGCGGTGGCCGCCGGCGTGTGCGCCCACCTGCGGCGCGAAGACCTGCTCACCAGCACCCACCGCGGCCACGGCCACACGCTGGCCAAGGGCGGCAACGTGCGCCGCATGATGGCCGAGCTGTTCGGCCGCGCCGATGGCAGCAACGGCGGCAAGGGCGGCTCCATGCACATCGCCGACTTTTCGGTCGGCATGCTGGGCGCCAACGGTGTGGTCACCGCGGGGCTGCCGATCGCCTGCGGCGCGGCGCACGCGCTCAAGCTGCAGGGCAAGCCCAACGTGGTGGCCTGCTTCTTCGGCGACGGCGCGATCAACCGCGGGCCCTTCCTGGAAGCGCTCAACTGGGCCGCGGTGTACCGCCTGCCGGTGCTCTTCGTCTGCGAAGACAACCGCTACTCGGCCACCACCAGCACCGCCGGCCTCACCGCCGGCCCGGGCGTGGCGGCGCGCGCCAACGCGCTCGGCGTGCCCAGCGAAACGGTGGACGGCAACGACGTGGAGGCCGTGTCGGCGATGGCCGAGCGCCTGGTGGCGAAGGTGCGCGGGGGCGAAGGCCCGCAGCTGCTGCACGCCCTCACCTGGCGCGTGCGCGGCCACGTGTCGGTGGACACCCAGGCTTACCGCGACCCGCAAGACCTGCAGGGTGCGCTCGACGCCGACCCGCTCAAGCGCGCCCGCGCGCGTGCGCTGGCCAGCGGCGTGAGCGCCGCGCAGCTCGACGCCATCGACGCCGAGGTGCAGGCCGAGATCGACGACGCCGTGGCCTTTGCCGACGCCTCGCCGCCGCCCGACGTGGCCGCGGCCTACACCGACATTCAAACCACCGGAGCCGGCGCATGGCTGTGACCCGCATGACCTATGCCGAAGCGGCCGTGCTCGCCGTGGCCAACGCGATGCGCGACGACCCGCGCGTGGTGGTGATGGGCGAAGACGTGGGCCGGGGCGGCATCTTCCAGCAGTACAAGGGCCTGCAGGCCCGCTTCGGCGCCGAGCGCGTGATCGACACGCCGATTTCCGAGGCCACCATCGTGGGCGCTGGCGTGGGCATGGCCCTGGTCGGCATGCGCCCCGTGGTCGAGATGCGCGTGGTCGACTTCGCGCTCTGCGGCATGGACGAGATCGTCAACCAGGCCGCGAAGAACCGCTACATGTTCGGCGGCCAGGGCCGCGTGCCGCTGGTCATGCGCATGCCCATCGGCCTGTGGGCCAACTCGGCCGCGCAGCACTCGCAAAGCCTCGAGGCCTGGTTCGCCCACCTGCCCGGCGTGGTGGTGATGTGCCCGGCCACGCCGCAGGACAACTACAGCATGCTGACCCAGGCCCTGCGCGGCGAGGACCCGGTGATCTACATGGAGAACAAGGAGCTCTGGGGCCTGCAGGGCGAGGTCGACGACACGCGGGTGCACGAACCCGGCCGCGCCCAGGTGCTGCGCCAGGGCGACGACCTCAGCATCGTGAGCTGGTCGGCCGCGGTGCACACCGCCACGCAGGCCGCCGAGGCGCTCGCCGCACAAGGCGTGAACGCCAGCGTGATCGACCTCGGCACCCTCTGGCCCTGGGACCGCGACACCGTGCTGCGCGACGCCGCCCGCACGCGCCGCCTGCTGGTGGTGCACGACGCCGTGCAGCCCGGCGGCTTCGGCGCCGAGGTGGCCGCCACCGCGGTGCAGGCCACGGGCTGCCGCATCGCGCGCCTGGGCGCGCCCCGCATCCCCGTGGGTTACGCCTCGCGCCTCGAGGCCGTGGCCCGCATCTCGCCCGCCGCCGTGATCGAGGCGGCGCTATCGCTCATGGCCGACGCCCCCGCGGCGGCGGCCGTGTGACCCTCACCGCAACCACAGACAAGACACCATGAAAGTTTTCTACGACAAGGACTGCGACCTGTCCCTCATCAAGGGCAAGACGGTGGCGATCATCGGCTACGGCAGCCAGGGCCACGCGCACGCGCAGAACCTCAACGACAGCGGCGTGAAGGTGGTGGTGGGCCTGCGCAAGGGCGGGGCCTCGTGGGACAAGGTGGGCAAGGCCGGCCTGACGGTGATGGAAGTCAACGACGCGGTGAAAGCCGCCGACGTGGTGATGATCCTGCTGCCCGACGAGCAGATCGCCGAGGTCTACAAGAACAACGTCGAGCCCAACATCAAGCAGGGCGCCTCGCTGGCCTTCGCGCACGGCTTCAACGTGCACTACAACCAGGTGGTGCCGCGCGCCGACCTGGACGTGTGGATGGTCGCGCCCAAGGCCCCGGGCCACACCGTGCGCAGCACCTACACCCAGGGCGGCGGCGTGCCGCACCTGGTGGCGGTGCACCAGGACAAGACGGGCAAGGCGCGCGACCTGGCGCTGAGCTACGCCATGGCCAACGGCGGCGGCAAGGCCGGCATCATCGAGACCAACTTCAAGGAAGAGACCGAGACCGACCTGTTCGGCGAGCAGGCCGTGCTGTGCGGCGGCGCGGTCGAGCTGATCAAGATGGGCTACGAGACGCTGGTGGAAGCCGGCTACGCGCCCGAGATGGCCTACTTTGAGTGCCTGCACGAGCTCAAGCTCATCGTGGACCTGATCTACGAAGGCGGCATTGCGAACATGAACTACTCGATCTCCAACAACGCGGAGTTCGGCGAGTACGTGACCGGCCCCGAGGTGATCAACGAGCAGTCGCGCGCGGCCATGCGCAACGCGCTCAAGCGCATCCAGAACGGCGACTACGCCAAGATGTTCATCCTCGAAGGCCGCACCGGCTACCCGAGCATGACCGCGCGCCGGCGCAACACGGCCGCGCACAGCATCGAGGTGGTGGGCGCCCAGCTGCGCGCCATGATGCCCTGGATCGCCAAGAACAAGCTCGTCGACCAGACGCGCAACTGAGCGCGCCATGTCCGAATCCCTGCAAGCCCTGCAGGCCACGCCCGAGCGCGTGGCGATCGTCACCGGCGCCGCGCGCGGCATCGGCCTGGCCAGCGCGCGCTGGTTCCTCGCACGCGGCTGGCGCGTGGCCGTGGTCGACAAGGACGCGCCCGCCCTCACCACGGCCCACGCCGCGCTGGAGGCCGAAAGCCCGGGACGCGCGCTGGCCGTGCACGCCGACGTGTCCGACCCCGCGCAGGTGGCGGCAATGGTGGCGCAGGTGGACGCCGCGCTGGGCCGCATCGACGCGCTCGTGAACAACGCGGGCGTGGCCGTGTTCAAGCCGCTGGTGCAGACCAGCTTCGAAGAGTGGCGCTACGTGATGGCGACCAACCTCGACGGCGTGTTCCTGCTGAGCCAGGCCTGCGTGCCGGTGATGCGGCGCAACGGCGGCGGTGCGATCGTGAACATCGCGTCCATCTCGGGCCTGCGCGCGAGCACCTTGCGCGTGGCGTACGGCACGAGCAAGGCCGCGCTGATCCACCTCACCAAGCAGCAGGCGGTGGAACTCGCGGGCCTGGGCATCCGCTGCAACGCGATCGCGCCCGGCCCGGTGGAAACCGCCATGGCCAAGCAGGTGCACACCCCGGCCATCCGCGCCGACTACCACGACACCGTGCCGCTCGCGCGCTACGGCACCGAAGAAGAGATCGCCAACGGCATCGGCTTTCTGTGCTCGCCCGAGGCGAGCTACGTGACCGGTCAGGTGCTCGCGGTCGACGGCGGCTTCGACGCCGCGGGCGTGGGCCTGCCCACGCTGCGGCGGGATTTCGGGCACGTGTGAGGGCGGTGGGCGAGGCGCCAACGCCGATGAAAGCGCCCTCCTCGCAGACAGTGCTGCAGGCCGTGGCCATCGTGTGCATCGTCGGCCTGCTCGCCATGATCGGCCACAAGGCGGTGGCCGACGTGTCGCTGGTGTGGGACCAGCATTCGGGCCTGGATTTCTGGAAGGCCCTGGCGCGCTACCTGCTGCGCAACCTGGCGGGTGGTTGAGGGGCGTCGATGCGCTGGGCCTTGTGCAGCCACACGGCCACCACGGCCGCCACCACGAGCAAGCCGATGAGCAGCAGCCCGAGCAGCCAGCGGCGCCAGCGCCGGCGCGGCTGGGGGGCGGGCACGAGTTCAAGGCTGTAGCAGTCGCCTTCGGCCCAGCCGGACCGGGGCTTGTTCGGGTTGGGTGTGCTCACAGGCGGGCCCCCTTGAAGCCCAGGCCCCAGAGCACGATCGCCAGGGCGATGCCGAGCAGCACGCACAGGCGGCGCAACCAGCGCTTGCGCCGCATCTTGGCGGCGTACACCGGGTTGCTGAATTCGCTGTCGTGCTCGATGTTGCGTTTCGCGCTCACGGGGCGCCCTCCTTGGAAACGCCCGCGAGGTTAGGAGGGGCCTGTCTCTGCGGCACTACCGCGAGCGCACTAATTGGCGCGCGCGTCACCGTTTGCAAAGCGCCGCGATACGCCTGTGCAAGCCTCAGCCGCCGCCGCGCTGCATGTACAGGTCGAAGCGACGCATGAAGGCCAGGCGCTGCGCGTCGTTCAGGCCTTCGAAGCGGAAGGCCACGCGCAGCACGGGCAGGCGCACCAGCGCGATGGTGCGCGGCGGCATGAGCTGCCAGCGCAGTTCGAGGCGGCCCGGAGGCAGCTCGACCTGCGCGCGATCCGGCCCGAGCTGCCACGCCGCGGCACCGATGGCATCGGGCAGCCAACGCAGCCAGTCGGCCTCGGTGCAGCCCATGTCGCGCTCGAAGCGCTCGGGGTAGTGGCTTTGCACGGTGCGGGCGGCGCAGGTCGCCGCTTCAGCCGCCCGCGATGGGCGGCCACACGGCGAGCACGTCGCCGTCGGCGAGCGCCGTGCCCGCGCGCTGCTCGGGCGGCACGAAGCGCCCGTTCACCAGCACCAGGTGGACGAGCTTGGGCGGCATGCCGTAGGGGTCGATCACCTGCTGCACGGTGGTGCCGGGCGCCACGTCGAGATCGACCTGGTTGGCGCGGCGCGCCTCGTGCGGCAGGTAGTCGGTGAGGGTGGCGAAGAGCTTGAAGGTGATCTTCATGGGAGTCCGTGAGGACGCCCCGCCGCCGGGCCGCCCCAAGGCGGGGCAGCCCCCTCGGGGGGCAGCGACCCGCGCAGCGGCGGAGCGTGGGGGCTCATGTTCAGCGTCGGCGCGTGTCGCCGGCACCGGCCCAGTGGCCTTGCGCCTGCGCGGACGCCAGGTAGGCGTCCATCAGGCGCGTCGGGTCGGCCTTGAGCTTGTCCTTCCACTCGCCCAGCTTCACCTGGCCTTCGACCAGGCCGCGCATCACGCCCACGTGTTCGGTCCAGCCCACCGAGTTGCAGCCCACGAGCTGATCGCCCTTGAACTGCAGGCTCAGGTGGCGGCCGGCGTTCAGGTCGGTGAGCTCCACGTGTTCGCCGCCGGGCACGCCTTCCCAGTTGCCGAAGCTGGCCGAGATCATGCCCAGGGTGTCGAGCACGTTGATCTGCGTGACGCCCTTGAGCTCGGCCACCTGCCCCACCATGTTGAGCGCGGCCACGCGCGCCTGCTCGGCGGCGTTGGGCTGGATCGCGCTCACGATGGTTTTGCCGCTGACCTTGTCGTAGGCCTCCGCGCAGTCGCCCGCGGCGTAGATGCCGGGCACGTTGGTCTGCAGGTGCTCGTCGGTGAGCACGCCCTGCAGGCAGGTGATGCCCGAGTCTTTCAGGAAGCCGATGGCCGGGCGCACGCCGGTGGCGCTGATCACGAGATCGGCCTCCACCGTGTCGCCGCCCGAGAGCTTCACGCGCAGAGCGCCACCGGCCTGGGGCTCGATGGCTTCCACGCGCGTGCCGGTGTAGACCTTCACGCCCTGGGCTTCGCACCAGCGCTTGATCATGCCGCCCGCGGTGGGACCCATCATGCGCGGCACCATGCGGTCGCCCATCTCCACCACGCTCAGCGCCACGCCGCGCTGCTTGAGCGCCTCCATGATGATGCAGCCGATGAAGCCGGCGCCCATCTGCAGCACGCGTGCGCCGGGCTTGGCGCGCGCCATGATGGCGCGCGCGTCTTCCAGCGTCCAGCACGGGTGCACACCGGGTGCATCCATGCCCGGGATGGGCGGACGCACCGGGTGCGAGCCGGTGGCGATCAGCAGCTTGTCGAAGGCCAGGGTCTGGCCGTCGTCGAGCGTGACGGTGCGGCGCGCGCTGTCGACCGCCGTGGCGCGCGCGCGCACCTGGCGCACGCGCAGCGCGTCGTAGTGCGACGCGCCCTTGCGCAGGTAGGTGCCGCGCTCGTCGATGTTGCCGATGAGCAGGTAGGGAATGGCCATGCGCGAGTACGGCGGCTCGGCCTCATCGCCCACGAGGGTGATGGTGTCGAGCGGCGCGTGCTTGCGAATGGTCTCGGCCGCGATCACGCCGGACGGGCCGGCGCCGAGGATGACGTGGTGCATGCGTGCTTACAGGCCGAGCCGCGCCTTGGTTTCCGCGGTGGGGCGGCCTTCGCTGTCCCAGCCGCGCGCCGCGTAGTACTTGGGCAGCATCTCGGGCAGCTTGCTGACCATGCCCTTGGCGGGGCCGGTCTTGGCGGCCTCGGTGAGCAGGCGCTTGGGCAGCGAGTCGTCGGCCTTGGTGAAGCCCGCGGCGTTGTTGAACTCGCGCTCCATGTTCCAGATGCGCTCGCCGATCTTTTCGAGTTCCTCGGTGGTGTACTGCTCGTCGCACGCGGCCTGCAGTTGCGGGGCCAGATCGGCCACGCCCCAGGCGAAGGTGGTGAACACGCACAGGCCCGACGAATCGAACGCGGCGGTGGCGTCCTGGAAGGCCTTCACGAGTTCGGGCTTGCCCTCGCTCTCCACCGGGTCGGTCTTGACCGGGATGCCCAGCACTTCCGAGGCGATGGTGTAGCCGCGCAGGTGGCACGCGCCGCGGTTGCTGGTGGCGTAGGCCAGGCCGATGCCCTGGATGGCGCGGCCGTCGTAGGCGGGGAATTCCTGGCCCTTCACGCTCATCGAGAGGTCGGGGTGGCCGTACTTCTTCGTGAGGCGCGCCGAACCCAGGCCGATCTCCTTGCCGAAGCCCTCGCCCTTGCCGGTCATCTCGGCGAAGGCGGCGAGCGCGGCGGCCGAGCCGAAGGGCGCGTCCACGCCGATCTGCTCCTTGGTGAGCACGCCCATTTCGTAGAGCTCCATCACCGCGCCCACGGTGGCGCCGAAGCTGATGGGGTCCATGCCGTACTCGTTGCACAGCAGGTTGGCGTACTGCAGGGCCTCGAGGTCGTTCACGCCGTTGGCCGCGCCCAGCGCCCAGGCCGCTTCGTATTCAAGGCCGCCGCTGGCGCCCCAGTACTGCGGCTTGTTTTGCACGGTGAAGTGGGTCTCGTCGATCTTGCTGATGCGACCGCACGCGATGGTGCACCCGAAGCAGGCCTGGTTGGTCACCAGGTGCTTCTTGCCGTCGCTCTCGCGCGGCGTGGCCATGGCCTCGGCCGAGATGTCCTTGGCGCCTTCGAACTGCACGTCGCGGTGGTTGCGCGTGGGCAGCGCGCCCACCTCGTTGATCACGTTCATCAGCACCTGGGTGCCATAGGTGGGCAGGCCCTGACCGGTGACCGCGTTCTCCGCCAGGATCTTCTTCTTCTCCTTGGTGACCTGCATGAAGGCCTTGGGGTCGCGGATGTTGCCCACGCCCTTGGTGCCGCGCACCGCAATGGCCTTGAGGTTCTTGCTGCCCATCACCGCGCCCACGCCCGAGCGGCCGGCCGCGCGGTGCAGGTCGTTGACCACGGCGGCGTAGAGCACCTGGTTCTCACCGGCCTGGCCGATGCAGGAGACGCGCACCAGCGGGTCCTGGAGCTGGGTCTTGACCATCTCCTCGGTCTTCCACACCGTCTGGCCCCACAGGTGCGAGGCGTCGCGCAGCTCGGCCACGTCGTCGTTGATGTAGAGGAACACGGGCTTGGGGCTCTTGCCCTCGAAGATCACCATGTCCCAGCCCGCCATCTTGAGCTCGGCGCCCCAGTAGCCGCCCGAGTTCGAGCAGGCGATGGCGCCCGTGAGCGGGCCCTTGGTGATCACGGTGTAGCGGCCGCCGGTGGAGGCCATGGTGCCGGTCAGCGGGCCGGTGGCCCAGATGATCTTGTTGTCCGGCGAGAGCGGGTCGACCTTGGGGTCGACCTCGCTCGTAAGGTACTTGCTGCCGAGGCCGCGCGAGCCGATGTAGGCGCGGGCCCACTGCATGTTCAGCGGTTCGGAGGTGACGGTGCCCGCGCTCAGGTTGACGCGGAGGATTTTTCCAGCCCAGGACATGAGGGTCTCCTTGTGCGGCTACGGGTCAGGCGGCGCTCGGCTGGTTGCCCAGCTTGTCGGCCCACTGTTTCATGCGGTCGATGCCGGTCCAGTTGGCGTCGATGAAGGTGATCGCGCCGGTGGGGCAGGCGTCGGCGCAGGCCGGGTCGCCACCGCAGAGGTCGCACTTCTGCACCTTGCCGGTTTCCTGCACGTAGTTGATGGTGCCGAACGGGCAGGCGATGGTGCAGACCTTGCAGCCCACGCAGGTGGTCTCGTTGACCACCTTGGCGCCGGTGTCCTTGTCGACCTTGATGGCCTCCACCGGGCAGGCGTGCAGGCACCAGGCCTCGTCGCACTGCGTGCAGGTGTAGGGCACCTTCTTGCCCGTGTGGTGGAAGTCGAACACCTTGATGCGCGACTTCGACGTGGCGTAGATGCCGTAGTTCTCGAACGAACACGCCATCTCGCACTGCAGGCAACCCGTGCATTTGTCGGGGTTGATGTGAAGCACCTTCTGCATTCTTGTCTCCTGTGGGGCGACGCCTTGCAAAGCGGGACGTATGCAAGCGTCTGCATACGATTGTTTGAAGCCGACCGCACCGAATCGCCTAGGGTTAACCCCAGTGGGATGTTTGCCGGCCCCACAAAGTCTCAGATTGCGACAGCGGACACACGCACCCCAACCCGACCGCCAGGTCCGCCGTGGGTGGCAAGATCGCCCAGCCCGGCCAACGCCTTGTCGACCGTGCGGCCAAAGGCATCACCGACGGCTGCGGCCGACGCTTCGAGGAAAAATGCGGGCACCGCCACCCCGGTTCGGGGCCGTCTTCGTCATTGCCGCTGCCTTCTTCTTCACCGCCGCCTGGCGGTGACACCGACCATGGAAAACCTCGATCTTTTCGTGCTGCGCACCCTGCTGGACTGGCGGCGCGCGGGCAAGGCCACGCTGCTGGCCACCGTCATGCGCACCTGGGGCAGTTCGCCGCGCCCGGTGGGCTCCATCATGGCCCTGTGCGAGGGCGGCGCGGTGGTGGGCTCGGTCTCGGGCGGCTGCATCGAGGACGACCTGATCCACCGCTACCGCGACGCCCTGCAGGACGGCCCGCCGCGCAAGGTGAAGTACGGCGTGAGCGCCGACGAGGCCCACCGCTTCGGCCTGCCCTGCGGCGGCACGCTGGAACTGCTGCTCGAATTCAACCCCGACGCGGCCACGCTCGACGACCTGGTGGCGCGCCTGAGCGCGGGCCGCATGGCCCAGCGCAGCACCGAGATCGCCACCGGCCGCGTGGTGCTCACCGACATCGAACAGCCCGAGGCGCTGCGCGAGCACGAGGGCTGGCTGCACAACGCCTTCGGCCCCGAGTACCGGCTGCTCATGATCGGCGCCGGCCAGCTCACCGAGTACCTGGCCACCATGGCGCTGTTCAGCGGCTTCTCGGTCACCGTCTGCGACCCGCGCGAGGAATACCGCGGGGCCTGGCAGGTGCCGGGCGTGACGCTTTCGCACGAGATGCCCGACGACCTGGTGCGCGGCTTCCGCGCCGACCGGCGCACCGCCATCGTCGCCCTCACCCACGACCCCAAGCTCGACGACCTGGCGCTGCTCGAAGCGCTGGAGACCGAGGCCTTCTACATCGGCGCCATCGGCTCGCGGCGCAACCAGGCGCTGCGCCACGCGCGGCTCATCGAGCACTTCGACCAGACCGAGGAGGGCCTGGCGCGCCTGCGCGGGCCCATCGGCATCTACATCGGCAGCAAGACGCCGGCCGAGATCGCGGTGAGCGTGATGGCCGAGCTGCTGGCCGTGAAGAACGGCGTGCCGCTGCCGCGCGACCTCGCGGTGGGCGAGGCCAAGGACCGGCTCGAGATCGACCCCAATGAGCCCGTGGCCTGCTTCGTGCGCGAAGCCGACTGAACCCGCGCCGGGCACGCTTCGTGCAGGATACGGGGGTGCTGTTCCAAAACGAGACACCTGCCGCATGACCACCACCGCGCTGATACTGGCCGCCGGTGCGGGCCAGCGCCTGGGGAGCATTCCCAAATGCCTGGTGCGCCTCGGCGGCCGCACGCTGCTGCAGCGGCTGCTCGAATCGCTGCAGGCGCTGCCCGCGGTGAACACCGTGCTGGTGGTCGGCGGCCCGCACGGCGCGGCCATCCTGCGCCACCTCAACACCCTGCCGCGCGCGCTCTGGCCCCTGGTGGTGCGCAACCCCCAGCCCGGTGACGACCCGTCCGACTCCCTGCACACCGGCCTGCGCCACCTCACCGCCATGCCCGACCGGCTCCTAGTGCTGCTGGCCGACCTGCCCCTGCTCGATGCGTCCGCGCTGCAGGCCGCGCTCGACGCCTTCGATCGGCGCGAGCGCGGGCTGCATGCCCTGGTGCCCACGGTGAACGGCCAGCCCGGCCACCCGGTGGTGCTCGACGAGATCGCCTGCGCCACGCTGCGCGGCCGCGGCCACGGCGGCCTGCGCGCCTGGCGCCGCGATCAGCCCGACGCGGTGGCCGCCTGGCCCACCGACAACCCGCGGCATGTGCGCGACCTCGACACGCCCGACGACCTCGAGCGGCTGGCGCAAGACACCGGCCTGCCCGTCAGCCTGCCCAGCACCGAGGCCCCGCCCCCCAGCGGCGCGGTCATCGGTTGATCCTCCCCGAACGGACTGCTCCAATGGCCTCCATGCCGCTCAGCCCCCCCTCTCCCGCCCACGACCGGCTGGCCCTGATCGAACAGGCCCGCCGCGCCGTGCTCGACGGCCGCAACCCCGAAGCCGGCCCGCGCCTGGCGCCGTGGGTGGCGCGCTCGTGGCGGCGCTGTCTGCAGCAAGGGCTGGACCCGCGGCGCAGCGTGAGCTTCGACCCGGTGAGCGCGGCCCAGGCGCGCCGCGCCATGGAAGCCAGCCAGCCCCTGCTGCAGGCGGCCGCGCCGGTGATCCGCTCGCTCTCCCGGGCCATGGCGCACACGCGCTACTTCGCCATCCTCACCGACGCGCAAGGCGTGGTGATCGACGTCAACGGCCCGGTGGACCTGCACGAGCCCAGCGTCAGCCGCATCGCCCGGCTCGGCGTGGACCTGTCCGAGCGCGCCGTGGGCACGACCGCCATCGGCATGGCGCTGACCGACCTGCAGCCGGTGTGGCTGCACCGCGGCGAACACTTCTTCGACGCCACCAGCATCTACAGCTGCGCCGGCGCGCCCATCTGGGACCCGGACGGCCGCTGTGTGGGCATGCTCGACCTCACAGGCGTGAACGTGACCGAGCAACCCGCGCTCAAGCACCTGGTGTCGCAGTCGGCGCGCAGCATCGAGAACGCGCTGGCCCTGGCGCGGCCGCACCACCTGCTGCTGCGCATGAACTGGCCCGGCCGCGTGCTCGGCGACGACAGCGACGGCCTGGTCTGCCTCGACGCCGACGGCGCCATCACTGGCCTCAACCGCCCCGCGGCCGACATGCTGTGCGTGCCCATGGGCCAGGAGGCCGGCCACGCGAGCCTGTACTTCGCGGCCCCGGTGGAAAGCCTGTTCGACGCCGCCACCGCCCACCTGGGCGCGCAGGAGGTGCCGCTGTGGTCGGGCCTGCGTCTGCAGGTGCTGGCCCAGCCCGAACGCCGCGCCGCGCGCAGCGCGCCCGCGCCCCAGGGCGTGCCGCTCAAGGACTTCGAAACCTCGATGATCCGCAAAGCGGTGGACGACGCGCGTGGCAACGTGATGGAAGCCGCGCGCGCGCTCGGCATCAGCCGCGCCACCATCTACCGCAAGCTGGGCGCCAAGCGGCGCTGAGGCCGGTCTTTTGACCGAGTCGTGAAGGCTTAAGCCCGGATCGGGGTGGGGCCTGGGGGCACCCACACGCATTCCACCGCCCGGAGTGCCCCATGCCCCTGCTCACCCCCGACGACGTCGACACCGCGCTCGATCAGGCGACGCAGGCGGTGCCCGAGCTGGGCATGGTGACACGGCTGGATTCGAGCGCCTGGGTGCTGGCGCTGGCCAGTGGCCACGAACTGCTGGCCGAATGGGCCGACGAGCCGCCGCGCCTGGTGCTCACCGCCCCCCTGGGCCAACCCGAGCCCGAGCACGAACTGGCGGCCAGCCGGGCCGCCCTGCTGCACAACGCCCAGTGGCCCGAGCACGGCCCGCTGCGCGTGGGCCGCGACGACGAGGGCGAGTGGCTGTTGATGACCGATCTGCCGGCGTCGGCGCTGCAAGGGCCCGAACTGCCCGATCAACTGCTGCGCTTTGGCGCGGAGCAGGCGCTTTGGACGCTGGCACTGCAGCGCATCGGGCAGGCGGCGAGCCCGGGCGCCGCCGCGAACCCTTCGGCAGCGCCGCCCATGGGGCCGGCCTCGGCACTGCGCGCCTGAGCCCGCGCCGCCATCGAGCCAACGCACCCTGCACGCGCCATGTTCAAGAACACCCTCTCCTCCCTCCGCAATGGCCCTTCGCAGCCCCGAAGCCAGGTCAGCGACAAGACCAGCCCGAACATCAAGGCCATGGCCGAGCCCGCGGCCGCCGCGCGGCACACCAAGGCGCGACCGACCCCGAGCTTCCTGCAGCGCATGCGGGCCCGCTGGCGCGCCCGGGTGGAGGAGCCCGCGAAAGGCCCGGTGCATCTCGCGATCCAGAGCCTTGTCGATGAAGCGGGAACCGGCATCAATGGCATCGCCATCCGCAAAAACGATCTCCTGCCCTTCAATGCCGCCCTGGACCTGATCCGGTGGCTCTCGAAAGACGAAAAGGTCCAGTTCAGCGCGCAGGAGGTGGCTGAGAAAATGAAGCTGGTCAATGGGGCGCTGTTGACCACCGAATCCGAGATCGCCGAGGAGACCGCGGCTGCCGCCACGGAGGCCCATGCCGGTCTGCGGCGCATGTCACAAAAATCGCCGGATGTCCGAGCCATTGCAAAAGTGCTGGTGGACGCCGCCGAGAACGACCTGCTGAATGCATTTCGCATCGACTTCGAGGCCTTCGGCGCTTTCCGCACGCCTCAAGAAGCTCAAAAGGCCGACAAGACCGCCAGCAAAGCAGACCGCCGCACCTTCAAGCTCCATCAATACCGAGCCAAACGGTACTTCGAAGCCCTCGGCGAACAAGCGCTCCTCGGAGCCAACAACACGCCGCAAGAGAAGACACGGCTGCTTCGGGAACAGAAGAAGCTGACCCGAGATCCCTATCGGCGCAACGGGTTCTACCATGCAGGCATGCTGCTCCAGAAGCGTTGGATCGACCAGCCTGCGAGCATTCTGCAAGGCCTCGCTGAACGCAGACTGCAGGCCGAAGAAGCCGCCAAAAACAGCGACGCGCATGCGTTCCACGCAGCATCCCAAGCACTGGTCCAGGCTCACGACGCGGCGATCAAAGACCTGGGAGAACTGGCCATCCGGCTGATGCGCACGCACGCCTTGTCCATCAGCTTGCTCCCCAGTGAGCGCGTCGCGCTTCGCACCTATGGCGAGAGCATTCTGAAGAAGCTGATTCCCTTCCTGAGCGCGCCCGACAGTTATCAGGGTGCCCTGTACCAGGTGGCCACCATGGGCTGCAGTTCCGACGGTGATCGGCAGCAAATGGCCTTGCGGCTGTTGCGCGGCGAGCCGTACTTCACGGACGACCTCGAGACGCAAGGCAGCAGGATCGATCCGGTCTTGTTCGAGCTTGAGCCGCCGGAAACCGACGAAGTCCAGGCACCGTTGTCGCCGCCGCTGAGGCTCGCCGAGATCAAGGTTCGTATCCTTGGGGAAGAATTGCGAAAGCTCCAGGCGCAGCAGAAGACAAGCAGTGCGAGCAGCAAGGCCATGAAGAAGCGCCTCGAGGATCTGTTGCCGCGCCAGGCGAGCAAGAGCAAAGACGTCAACAACGCGATTCGCACGGCCCAAATTCAGCGCGTGCGCGCCGATTCGCTCGCTGCACAACGCCATCTCACGCTGTTGCAAAGCACGCAGATCCCTGACCTTTCGGCATTCACGGCCAACTCGTACCTGAGCGAATGCCAGCGGTTCGAACAGGACACGAAGAACGATGCCGACAAGGCCGCCGAGGTTCTGAATCGCATGGAGGGCGCATCGCAAGGTGGCTCCGAGGAATTCGCCCGCGCTGAGACAGCCCGCTTGGTCCTAAAGATCAGCAATCGCATACACGCCGAAATGGAACAGGTCGTGCGGGAGGCTTGGGTCGCGTTCAATGCCGACGAGGCGGCACGCATTGACGACAACGTGGTCAGCGATCCAGCCCCGTTGGAAGCAGACGAAGGCAATGCGGCGGCGTTTCCGGAACCAGAGGATCGCGACACCTTTGACGATGCCCATCAACCGCTGCAGCCGCTAGACATCGAACACGCGGAGAACGAAGCCTGGGCTGAGGAGCCACAGCCCGTTTCGCCCGCCGTGTCGCCCCGAATGGTTGAGCAAGTCCCGGCGCCGAGGCCGCCACAACTGCGGTTCGCCGAGATCAAGATCAATGTCCTCACCGACACCTTGCAGAAGCTCCTGGCTTCGAAGAACACCAGCGACGTGAGCGGCAAGACCGCGCAGAACCGCCTTCAGCTTGTGTTGCCGCGTCAGGCGAGCACAAGCAGCAACGTCGACAACGCGGTGCGCGCCGCGCAGATCCAGCGAGTGCGGGCCGATTTGCTCGCGGCGCAACGCCATCACGCGCTGTTGCAAAGCAGGCAGGTCCTGGGCTTTGTGGCCTTCAGCACCGGGTCGTACTTGAGCGACTGTGAGGTGCTTGCACAGGAAGCGCAGGAGGAGGCCGCCGAGGCTGCCGAGGTTCTGAAAAATCTGGAGAGCGAACCGCATGGCAAGGGCGCTGAGGAGCGCACCCAGATCGAGACCGCAAGGTTGGTCTGCGATATCCACGAGCGCATACAGGCCGACATGAATGCGGTCTTTCAAGAGGCCGCAGAGGCATTCCAGATCGCCAGGTTCGAGAGACAGATGTCCCGGCCCACACCAGCGCCTGACGAGCAGTCCTGATCAGGCCAAGCCTCCAGCCCGTCGGGCAGATCGGGCCTGCGTGCGTCACCCACAAGCAGAAGCGAACACCCTCCCCGGCCATGCCCGCGCACAACACCCTCTCACGCCCCCTCCCTTCGAGCCTGGTTCCGCAGCTGCTCACCTGGAGCCATTCCGAAAAGAACCACGGCAAGATCTTCGACGTTCGGGCCCGCGGCCAGCGGACCGAGCTGAAACTGCGAAAGGTCGGTCTGGGCGACTTCATGGCCAGGCGCTTTGCAGCAGCTCGACGCCCTGGTGCGCGACGCCCACCTGGCGCAGCGGCTGAAAGCCACCCGCCGCGAACAAGCCCAGTGCGTGGCCCCTGCGTCCCTGCCCCAGGCCCTGGCCAAAGCGCGCACCGCCTTCACGCGGTGTTGCACCGAGTTGACGAAGAAAACCAAAGCCTGCATCGACACATGCACGGCCTTGGGCGAGGACCTGGCACAGGCAGCCCAAGGCGTCGGCCTGCACCCACAAGACCGCATGGTGCTTACCCGGCTGGCTGAGGCGTTTCTGACACTGGCGCATGGCGAAACGGAAATAGACCTGCCCTGTGCGCAGGCTTACGCACCGGCCCGGCAGGGCCAGACCGATCCCGCCCAGGCAGCGCCGTGGATCCATTCGGCCGCGGGCCCGCAGGCAGACACCGTGCTGAACGAGATCGTTCGGCAGACCAAGCAGGCCCCCGATCGGTGATGCCAATCGGGTCAACGCCGCAGAGGCTGCGGGACCCGGTTCAAGCTGAATGGCGGTCAGCCGCCGCAAGGGCCCTCGCCGAACGGTCGACCGCCACAGACCGTTGACCGAGCCATGATGGGTTAAGCCCGGATCGGGCGTTAGTGGCGCGGCACACACGCACATCCCACCCGCTGGAGTGCGCCCATGCCGTCCCAGAACGCCCACGACATCGACGTCGCCCTCAATGACGCCGTTCAAGCGCAGCCCGACCTGGGTGCAGTGACACGGCTTGACGATGCGGCCTGGCTGATCGAGGCGCTCGGCAAAGAGCCGCTGCTGGTCGAATGGGCGCCTGCCCCGCCGCGGCTGGTGCTCACGGCGCCCCTGGGTCAGCCGGCGCCCGGACACGAACTGCTGGCCTGCCAGACCGCACTGACCTACAACGCCCAGTGGCAGCACAACGGCGGGGTGCGCGTGGCCCGCGACCCCGATGAGGGCGACCTGCTGCTGATGACCGAACTGCCGGCAGCGGCGCTCGCCGACGAGCCGCTGACCGACGCCCTGGCGCGCTTCGGCGCGGTACGTGCCTTGTGGGTGCTGGCCCTGCAGGGCATGGCCCAAGAACCCATGCCACCCGAAGCCGCCCTGGCCCCTCTTGCCGAGCGGGCCTGACCCCAGCCGCCTCCACAACGCCCGCTGCAGCGCGTCGCCGCCCGGCACTGCACCGACCAACCCGCCAACACACG
Organism: Hydrogenophaga crocea; assembly: GCF_011388215.1. Taxonomy (NCBI): domain Bacteria; kingdom Pseudomonadati; phylum Pseudomonadota; class Betaproteobacteria; order Burkholderiales; family Comamonadaceae; genus Hydrogenophaga; species Hydrogenophaga crocea. Next base: position 767,832 of record NZ_CP049989.1, on the reverse strand, counting down.
TCGATTCCCATGAAAGCCTCATCCTCGCGCGCACCGATCGTCACCCCCGCCGACATCAGCATCCCGCATGTGGCGCAATGGTTGGGCGACAAGGCCGGCCGTAAGCCCGACGCCCGGCTGCACGTCAAACGAAACGGACAAGGCGCCAATGTGGTCACCACCGGCGGTGGCGCCATCCGGCGCCTGCAGGTGGCCCTGGGCCGCCGGGCGCCCGACCGCACCGACCGCGAATCCAGGGCGGTGGTCAACAACCTGCTGGCCGCCGCCATGGCACACCCCGCCATCGAGGGCCTCAGAAACAACCTCAAGCCGGCCGACCGTCAGCGCGCGAGTGCGGTTCGAAATGCGCTGAAGGCCTTGCAGGACTGGGCAGCCCATGCGGACGCGGGACCCCTGCGGGTCAGCGACCTCGCCGCTCCGCTGCAGGCCTTGTCAGAGGCCATCCAGAGCGAGTCGGCCGCCGCCACCCAAACGCTGCTCCAGCGCTCGCTGGACGCCCAGACCCGGCTCCGCAAAGCGGACATCCGCGACGAGACCGACTTTGCGCGCACCGCCGGGTCCGTGGCGCTCAACCGCGCGCCACAAAGCGCTCAAACGCCGGCCCGCGTCGCACTGAAAGAGGCCACCGCGTTGGCTCAGCGAGCGCAGCTGTATTTCATCAAGGGTGAAACCGCTCCGCAGGCTCAACGCGCCGGAGCAGACGCGCGCCACGCTGTGCCCGAACTGTCCCGGGCCCGGTTTCTCTTGCGCCTGGGCCAGGTCGTGCGTCGGTCACCCACCAGCCAATCGGTAGCTGGCCTCGGGCACAGCACCGCGCTGCGCCATCGCCACCCCACCCTCGACCTCGACCTGTCCATTGGCATGGCCTACCTGCTGGCCATCCCCCAACGCCTCTCGGCTTTGAATGACGAAGCAAGAACCGCGATGCAGCCGCTGCAGGAACTGGCCAATGCGGTGAAGAAGGCAGAAAAGCAAGCGGCGAAGCGCGAAGCCAAACGCCTCGCGCATCCGGCCCACCGCCCGGACGAGGTAGCGGCGGCCAACCGTGAGCTGGCAAAGGGCTGCCAGCAGGCGGTGAAGAGCTACGAGGAGGTGCTGGCCAAGCTTCACGCACTCGCCAAAGAACTGCTCACGCTTCAGCAAGCAGACCCCGCCCTGGCCGATGCCGGCTGCGCCCGGCTGCAGGCAATGGGCTGCGCAGTGCTCGGCATGGTCCATGCGCTGACGGCACCAGACCAGCAGACCGCGCAGCTCTATCGGCTGGCCCGCCTGGGCGCCGACGATCCCGCCAAGGCGCGTCGTGCCATGCAGCTGATGCTGAGGCTCCGAGCCCCGGCATCGGCGGGCCTGGCCGCATCGAACGCCAGCGCCGCCGCGGTGGCCGACACCGCGCCGGTGGCGACAGGCGCCATCAACACCGGCGATGGCCCAAACGCCCTGCCCCAGTTGCCGGGGACCGCACCCGAAACCGCAGACGACACCAGCGGGGACTTCGATGCCGCCTCGGCCGCCATCGGTTGGCCATCGGCCTCGCCACTGCCCCGGAAGCGCCCGCTCTCCGCTCGGCATTTCGAGTGGCTATCGGAAAACATCGCGGCCCGCCAGCGGCGCCCGTCATCGGGCAACCACAAGATTGTGGTCGAGGATCTCGCTGCGCCGGCGGACCCGCTGCAACGCGAGCGCGAGGCGGGCACGGTGGCGCTCAATGGCGATCCTGCGGACCAGGCGCATCAAGGTGACTTCGTCCGCGCCCGCGAGACCGCCCTTGCCCTCGGCGAAGCCACCGCGCGGCTCGCCATCCCGGCCCCGACGCTTCCCCGGGACGCGGGCAAAAGTCCCCGGGCCGCGCTGCCGGCCAAGCCCGCGCCCGGCACGCGCACGGTCGAGGAGAAACTCGATAACCTCCGGCTGCGACTCGGCCTGCAGCAGAACGCCTTGGCCGAGGCGCGCGCAAAAGCCGCCGCATGGCGGAGCGAGCATGGCAAGGGCAGCAAGAGGCTGAACGACATCGTCCGCGCTGCCGAAGATTCGGTGCGCATCACCTTGGCCGACATCGCTGCGCAGGAAAAGAGGGTTGAAGCGGCCCGCCCGGCAGAAGACGATGAACTCGACCAACTCCTGGCCGACATCAATCAGCGACAGTCCCAGCCGGTGACGGCGGGCGAGGTGCAGGTCATCGCAGCGGCCGAGGAGGCGCACCGGGAGGCCTCGGCCAGGCTCGTCGAGCTCGACCAGCTGCGCATCGCGACCGAGCGGATCGCGGCGCACGACAACCAAGTCTCGACGGACTGGACCACATTGCACGGCGAGCGCAGCGCGTCGCTGCGCAAGCAGGCCGATGCTTCGCTGAATTGGGTGGCCCGGGTCAAACAGCAGCATCAGGAGCAACAGCTGCTGGTGGAAAAAACCCGACAGGCATTGGCGTCGGCGCCCGCATCGGCCGACCGCAAGAACGCAGCGCCTCGTGCGCCGATTTCGCAAACCCCATTGTTCGAGACCGAGGTGCAACGCGCCAACCACGACCTGCTCTCGTTGCGCGCCCAGCTCACGCAAGCCCGCGCCCTTGCACACCGCAAAGCCGGGGCCGCCACCGCAGATGCGGTGGCGCTTCTCGAGACGCGCGTGGACATGACGCAAAACCGGCTGCGCGAAATCGAACTGGCCCGAGCCGCGGTGCTGGCCCGCACGAGCGCCTTGAACGACCCGACGCGTGGCGATGAGGCGAAGGTGATCGAGCTTCGCGTGAAAGTGGACCGGGCCGAGGCAGACGTTGCACAACTGCGGCTCCGCCGCAAACCCTTCGAAAGGGCCCACGAGATCGCAGTGGAAGCGCACAACCGGGAACAGAAATCGGGCGAGTCGCGCCTGCAGCAACTCATGCCTGGCAAGCTCGAGGCCATCCAGCGTGCGCAAACGGCCATGGACAAAACGGCCGCCGCCCTGCGCGCGATGACCCGGCAACTGCAAGACGCTGAGGCACGCTTGCAGGCAAACGAGCAAGACCTTCAGGCCGCGCGCTCGGCCCAAGCCGCCCGAGCGCCGGCGCGTTTGCAAAGCCCCGCGAACACGGCAGGCCGTGGCAAACCGGCGACGGCCAACGCCGCATTCGAAGCCCTGGATAAGGCGCTGAACGGAACCGACGACGACTGGACCGCCTGGGTCGAGGCCAGCACCACGGACGTTCCGCAAGCGCCGACGACGCCGCCGGACAGCACCCAAGCCACCGAAGTGGCCACGGCTCCGTCAGGCACGGCTGCCACGCGCGATGACGGGATCGAGCCGATCATTCCCATGATCACGGAGCGCGATGAAGCGGCCGCCGAGAACCTCATTCGGCAACACAGCAAACTGCTGCTGGCCCAACAGACGATGATCGAGCTCGACCGCTGGATCGAACGCAGCACCGATCAGGGGCAGCTGGACCGCTTGCGCGCCCGGCGCAAGGCCAGCGAGGAAGAATGGAGCGCACTGGTCGAGCTGTCTTTGCCCGATGCGCTGCCGACGCAGGAGCCGGCGATCATGCAACTGGCGCGCGACGCCGCCCGGCAGCAGGAAGCCGCTGCCCAGGCGGAGATGGACGCCCTCTCGCCCACAGACCCCACCTATGCGCAGGCCCTGGCGGACGCCGATACCGATCGCCAGATTGCACGGAACATCCAGCATGGCCTGAGCGCCGGCGACGCCGCCGAACCGGATGAACCGGTCGCAGCCGCCACAGCACCCACGCGCTTCACCGACACCATGGCCCGCCTGCAGCGTCAGGTCCGCGAAGGCGTGCAAGCCGTCGCCGCGGCCCGCCAGGCGCTGCAGGCATCGGAAGCGGCAGAGATCGCCGCCGAGACGGTGCATCGCCAATGGGACCGCGGCTGGATCAGCAGCCTGCGAAACGCCGCGGCCATGCGCAACAGCGCGACCACGCTTCGGCAGGCCACCCTGACGCGGATGAAGGCCGAGCAATCGCTCGCGCAGGCGACCATCGCGCTGGGCAAGGCACAAAGCCTGCACGACCAGGGCGCCCAGGCGGTCGAGCGGATCCGTTCGCTGCAATGGCAGCTTGACGCGCTGCGTGCGCACCCGCTGGTCGTTGAAGACCAACCGGGCGACGGCGCAGGCGCGTCGAATACGGTGTCGGCGCTGCAGACCGAACTTGCCCGCGCCACGGCCAACTTCGACGCGGTTGTGCAGCGGCTCGGCGCCTGAGGCGCCAGGGCAGCCGACCGCCCCCTTCAGGGCGCGGTCAGCGTGAGGCCGTTGGCCTTGAACAAGGCCAGCAGCTCGCCGCTTTCGCGCAACTGCCCCATCGCGGTTTCGATCGCCTGGCCCAGGGCCTTGTGTTCGGCCTTGATCGCCATGCCCACCGGCCAGCCATTGACGGCCATGCCCGGGAAGGCCAGCGGCGTCAGCCGCACCCGCCCGCCCGCAGCGCCCGCGCGCGCCAGCACCGCCTCGGCCTGCGCGCGCAGCACGTAGGCGCCCGCGGCCTTGCCGTCCAGCACCGCCTGCACGGCCTCGGTGCCGCTGGGCAGGATGGCCACCTGGTTGCGCAGCAGCCCGCCGCCGTGGCCCATGAGCACGCTCGCCGCGGCCGCGCCGCGCTCGGCCGCCAGCGGCTGGCCCTTGAGGTCTTCGGGCGTGTTCACCTCGGCGATGCGTTGCGTGTCGTGCGCGAGCACGAGCTGCTGGCGCATGTAGGGCGCAAAGATCAGCACCTGCCGGTTCTTCTGCATCAGGGTGCGGTCGACCGGCACCTGCAGCAGCACGTCGGCCGGGCCATAGCCCAGGTAGTGGCCGCGCCAGACCATGTTGCGCAGGTCGTCGTTCATGTTCTCGCCGGCGTCGAAAGGCAGCAGCGCGAGCTTGAGGCCGAGTTGCCTGGCCAGCGCGCCGGCCAGGGCGACGTCCAGGCCCTGCATGTCGTTGGCGGGGCCGTCGGAAAACGGCGCGTTGTCCTTGTACACGGCCACCTTGAGCGCCCCGCTCGCGCGGATCTTCGCCAGGTCGCTGAGCTCCTGCGCATGCAGCGCAGGCAGGCCCGCGCACAGTGCCGCGGTCAGCAACGTGCGCCGGTTCAGGCGGGCCGCGTCACTTTTCACGGCGCGTCTCCAGGTAGGTCTTGATCGCCCAGATCGCTTCCTGGTTCATGGTGCCCTCGAAGGGCGGCATGTAGACGCGGCCGTCGCGCACACGGCCGCGGCGCACGGTGGCCAGGTAGTAGTCGTCCATCTCCTTGTAGCAGGCGGCCTTCTTGGCCGGGTCGGCCAGGCCTGTGCAGTCGGCGTCGAACTTGCGCAGGTCGGGCGAGATGCCGCCCGAGATCGCCTCCAGGCCGTGGCAGCGCGCGCAGTTCTGGTTGTAGGCCGAGGTGCCGATGCGCAGCGCCTCTTTGTGCGCGGGGCCGCTGCTGTAGGGGTTGGCGTCCAGCCACTTGGCGCCGAGCGGCGGCAGCGTGCTGGTGTCCACCGCTTGCGGCGTCACGTCGCCATGGGCGAAGGCGCTGGCCAGCGCAGCGGCGAGGCCGAGCGCGGTGAGCGCGCGCAACAGGGTTCGGGGGCGGGTGGGGGTCTTCATGCGTTGTCTCCAGGGTTCGAAACGGTCCTGCCCCAGGTCTGCAAAAAGCGGGCCCGTGGGGCTGCCACGGGCGCATTGCTCCAAATCGGAACAGTGTCCGCGTGGCCGGCTTCTTGCAGGGAACAACACCGGAGACACCGTGTGTCAGCCGGAAGCATTGCGGGAAAGTTCCGTGTTGTCGCGCGCAACCGATATGAAGAGAATTTCATGACCGACAAGAGCGATCGCCCCGACAGAGGACGTCCCGCCGAACACGGTGAGGACCCCCGATGGGCGGCGGACTACTGGGGTGGTCTGCCGCCGGCGCCCGGTGCAGGAGACAACATGAACGCAGCCATGCCCACACGGCCGCACAGCCCCGCAGCGGGCGCCCAGGCGGTGTCCGCCGGCAGTGCGGACCTGATCGACGCATCGCACCAGCGATCGTTGAAGTACGGCATCGCCGCGGCCGACGAACCGGACTTCAGCAGCCCGGCGCGCCACGTGCTGCACGAGGCCATCGAAGAAAACCGCTTCCTGTTCCAGCACGCTGCGCCCGTGATGGAAACGCTGTACGACCAGATCGTGAACACGCACAGCATGGTGCTGCTCACGTCCGCGCGCGGCATGGTGCTGCACTCGCTGGGCGACCCCGACTTCCTCGAGAAGGCGTCGCGCGTGGCGCTCACGCCGGGCATGGACTGGTCCGAGCGCGGCAAGGGCACCAACGCCATCGGCACCGCGCTCACCGAAGAAGAAGCGCTCACGGTGCACGGCAACCAGCACTACCTCGACGCGAACAAGTTCCTCACCTGCTCGTGCTCGCCCATCTTCGATCCCTACGGCCAGGTGATCGGCGCGCTCGACGTCACGGGCGACCACCGCAGCTACCACCAGCACACGCTGGCGCTGGTGCGCATGTCGGCGCAGATGATCGAGAACCACATGTTCGCCGACATCTTCCCCAAGGCGATCCGGCTTCACTTCCACAGCCGTTCGGAATTCCTGGGCACGCTGGTCGAGGGCATCGCGGTGTTCTCGCCCGAGGGGCGCTTCCTGTCGGCCAACCGCAGCGCGCAGTTCCAGTTCGGCCTGTCGTTCGCGGCGCTCAAGACGCACACCTTCCAGTCGCTGTTCGGCATGCCCATCGGCGCGCTGATCGACCTGTTCGCGGGCGCGCTGCCCGCGCCCAAGCAGCTGGTGATGCACAACGGCGTCTCGGTGTGGTGCCGCGTGAAGATCAAGAACCCGAGCGCGTGGACACCGCCCGTGGTGAGCCCCGCCGTGGCCGCACCGGCGCCCGCCCCCGCCTTCTCGCGCAAGCCGCACTTCTCCAGCCTGCAATACCTCAACACCGGCGACCCGCAGGTGGCCGCGGTGATCCACAAGGTGCGCATGGTGGCGGGCAAGGACATCCCGGTGATGATCCTGGGTGAGACCGGCACCGGCAAAGACCTGCTGGCCCAGGCCATTCATGGCGACTCGCCGCGCGCGGGCCAGCCCTTCGTGTCGGTGAACTGCGCGAGCATTCCCGAGACGCTGATCGAGAGCGAGCTGTTCGGCTACGAAGAAGGCGCGTTCACCGGCGCGCGCAAGAAGGGCGCCATCGGCAAGATCGCGCAGGCCCACGGCGGCACGCTGTTCCTCGACGAGATCGGCGACATGCCCAAGCACCTGCAGGCGCGGCTGCTGCGCGTGCTGCAGGAACGCAAGGTGAGCCCGCTGGGTGCCGGCAAGGAGGTCGACGTCGACGTGGCCGTGGTCTGCGCCACGCACAAGAACCTCAAGGACATGATCGCGCGCGGCGATTTCCGTGAAGACCTCTACTACCGTCTCAACGGCCTGGTGGTGCGCCTGCCCGCGCTGCGCGAACGCACCGACTTCGAGACCGTGGTGCAGAAGATCCTGCAGACCCTGTGCACCCAGGGCGAGAACATCCAGATCGCGCCCGAGGTGATGGCGCTGTTCAAGCGCTACGCCTGGCCCGGCAACTTCCGCCAGCTGCACAACCTGCTGCGCACGGCGGTGGTGATGGTGGGCTGCGAAGGCAGCATCACCACCGAACACCTGCCCGACGACTTCGTGGAAGAGCTCAAGCTCGATCGGCAGGCGGCCCCCACGGCCCCGCTGCCAGGGCCTGCGACCCCCACGGCCGCAGGGCCCGACGCGCCCGCCGCCACCGGCGCCCCCGAGTCACGCGGCGAAGCCTTCCGCCTGCAGGACGTGGCCCTGGCCGCCATGGCCGAGGCGCTGCGCCAGCACAAGGGCAATGTGTCGGCCGCCGCCAAGGCGCTGGGGGTGTCGCGCAACACCATCTACCGCAAGAAGGACCAGTTGCCGGCGGATCTGTTGCGCTGACCCGGGCGCAGCCGTTCAACGCGACGTCGCCGCGCCGGACGGTGCCTGCATCCACACCGCCTCCAGCTCCCGCCACGCGCGCTGCACATTGAACCCCTGCCGCTCGGCGTGGCCGGCCCAGTGGCGCCAGTCGTCCATGGGCACCAGGCCGCGCTCGCCCGCGAGCCGGCCGGCGTCCATGGCCGCGAGCACCTCGCGGCGCAAGGTGGTCAGGTAGCGCTGGGTCTGCACGATGCCCTGCGCGTCGGTCACGCGGCTACCCACCACCACGCGCGGCTGCAGCGCCGCCAGCCGCTGCAGCGCGGCCAGCCAGCCGTCGAGCGAGCCTTGGGCCAGCTCGGGCAGGCGGCCGTCGCACACCAGCCCCCCGGCGATCAGCACGCCGGCCTCGGGCCACCAGAGCACCAGGTCGCCTTCGGTGTGGCCCTGTTCCACGCGCAGCGCGCGCAGACGCACCCCGCCCAGCGTGAGCGCATCGCCCTCGGCCAGGGTGTCGGTGGGCAGCACGATGGCCGTGCCCGCCATGGCCTCAGCGCCCACGCGCTCGGTGAGGCTCTTGAGACAGGCCGGGCAGCGCTGCTGCATCGCCTGGCGCGTGGCGGCGCTGGCCCACACACGCACGCGGCCGGCGCCGATGCCGTCGGCGAAGGCCGCATTGCCCAGCACGTTCTCGGCGTGCGCATGGGTGTTCACGATGGCCACCACCTCGGCACCGAAACGCGCGCGCAGCGAGGCGCGCACGCGCTGCGCGTGGCGGGCGCTCGGGCCGGGGTCGATGAGCAGCGCCTTTGGCCCGCGCACCAGCGCCACCGTGGGCGCCACGTGGCCGGCGTTGTGCGCGTCGATCTCGGCGTTGGCGCCGTCCCAGACCCACAGGCCATCGGCCAGGGCACGCCACGGCGGTTCGCGCTCACCGGACCCGGGGCGCGTGGCGCTGCCGCAGCCCGCACCCAGGCCGCTGCAGGCCAGGGCCATGGCCAGCGCACGCCGCCGGTTCATGCGGCCTCGGCGGGCGCGTCGGGCGCCTGCCCCGGCCCGACAGCGGCCGCGCGCAAGGCCCGCGCCATCGCGGGTTCGTGGGCCAGGTGGCCGCTGTGCACCCGCGTGTGCCGCACGGGGCCGCCGTGGGCGCGGCCCAGCGCGGCCCCGCGCGCGCTGTTGGCCGGTGGGCACACGGCGTCGAAATCCCCATGCAGCCAGTGCACGGCCACCCCCGCGCGCGCGCAGGCGATCACCGCGCGTTGCAAGGCGCCCGGGCGCAGGCCGGCGCGGCGGCGCAGCAGCCGGGCCTGCACGCGCAGGCGGCGCCAGACCTGGCGGTCGCGCCGGTCGGCCCGCGTGGCGCAAGCCCGGGCCTGTGCGCGCCGCAGCCCACGCTGCGTGACGGCCCACTGGCGACGCAGCGCGGCGCTTCGCGGCGCGCCCGCGGGCGCGTGGCGCAGCGCGCGGCGCTGACCGTGCGCGGCCAGCAAGGCCTCCATCAGCGCCCAGGCGCGACCGGCGCGCAGCGATGCAACACCCGGTGTGCCAGATTGCAGCAACTGCACCCGCCGCTTGAGCACCGCGGGCAGCGACAGACGACCGCCCGCGGGCAGGGGATGGGCCAAGGGCCCCAGGGTTTTCCCCCAGCGCGGCGCGGGCAGGAGCACGCCCGCGATCTCGACCGCGCGCAGCGCGAAGGCCCCACGCAACACCACCTGCCCCACGTGTCCGGGGTGCGCCTGCGCGTAGAGCAGTGCCAGCACCGCGCCCCACGATCCCCCCAGCAGGTTCCAGCGCGCGATGCCCAGGTGCCCGCGCAGGGCCTCGGCATCGGCCACGAGCTGTGCCGCGGTCTGCCCGCGCAGGCCGCCGCGCGGCGCGCTGGCGCCGCTGCCGCGCTGGTCGGGCATCACGGCGCGCTGCGAGGCCGGCGACAGCGCCGCCCACAGGCCCGGGTTGCCGCCGCTGCCGGGGCCGCCGTGCAGCACCAGCCAGGCTTCACCCTCGCGCGCGCCGCGCTCGCGCCAGGCCATGCGCTGGGCGCGTGGCAGGGGCAATGTGAACGGGCGTGGCGACATGGCATCGATTTTGCAGTTGGGTGGGGGCGAGCGGTCGGTGTGACACGCCAGCCCGCCGCAGTCACGTTCCATGCCAACCCCACAGGAGACAACGCCATGCAAACCCCTTCGCCATGGACCGCCCCGGCCTTCACCGACCTGCGCTTCGGCTTCGAGATCACCATGTACATCGCCAACCGCTGACCCGCGGTGAAGCGTCCGGGCGCACGTGTGATCCACGCGTGCGCCTTTTTCTTGGTGGGCTGACATGCACATCCGCGTCCTGGGCTCTGCCGCCGGTGGCGGTTTTCCGCAGTGGAACTGCAACTGCGCCAACTGCCAGGGCCTGCGCACCGGCACGGTGAAGGCGCGCGCGCGCACGCAGAGCTCGATCGCGGTGAGCGCCAACGGCCAGGACTGGCTGTTGGTGAACGCCTCGCCCGACGTGCTGCAGCAGGTGCGCGAACACCCGCCCCTGCAGCCCGCGCGCGCCGTGCGCGACAGCGGCATCGCCGCCGTGCTGCTGATGGACGCGCAGATCGACCACGTGACCGGCCTGCTCATGCTGCGCGAGCGCAGCACGCCGCTGCCGCTGCTGGCCACGCCCGAGGTGCTCTCGGACATCGGCAACGCATTGCCGCTCACGCGCGTGCTCTCGCACTACTGCGGCGTGGCCGAGCACCCGCTGCCCCTGGACGGCCGCGCCATCGAGCCGCCGGGCGTGCCCGGCCTGCAGGTGGTGGCCGTGGCGCTCGATTCGCAGCCGCCGCCGTACTCGCCGTTCCGCGGCCGGCCGCGGCCGGGCGACAACATCGGCCTGCTGCTGAAGAACCCGCAGAGCGGCGCGCAGGTGTTCTACGCGCCCGGCCTGGGCGCGCTCACGCCCGCGCTGCGCGCGCTCATGGCGGGCTGCCACACCGTGCTGGTCGACGGCACCTTCTGGACCGAGGACGAAATGATCCGGCTGGGCCTGTCGAAGAAGCGCGCGGCCGAGATGGGCCACCTGCCGCAAAGCGGCCCCGGCGGCATGCTGAGCGAGCTCTCGCGCCTGCCGGCCTCGGTGCGCAAGGTGCTCATCCACATCAACAACACCAACCCCATCCTGATCGAGGACTCGCCCGAGCGGGCCGAGCTCGTGCGCCACGGCGTCGAGGTCGCGCACGACGGAATGGTGATTCACTTCTGAGGCTCGCCGTGGACGCCTGGACCCCCACCGAATTCGAAGCGCAGCTGCGCGCCAAGGGCCGCGCGTACCACATCCACCACCCGTTCAACGTGCGCATGAACGCGGGCGGCTGCACGCCCGACGAGATCCGCTGCTGGGTGGCCAACCGCTTCTATTACCAGGTCTGCATCCCGCGCAAGGACGCCGCCATCCTCGCCAACATGCCCGACCGCGAGCACCGCCGTCTGTGGGTGGAGCGCATCCTCGACCACGACGGCCAGGGCGATCACCAGGGCCCGAACGCCGGCGGCATCGAGGCCTGGACGCGGCTGGGCGAAGCGGTGGGCATCCCGCGCGCCGAGCTGCTCTCGCTGCAGCGCGTGGTGCCCGGCGTGCGCTTCGCGTGCGACGCCTACGTGAATTTCGCGGCGCGCGCGCCCTGGCAGGAGGCCGTCTGCTCTTCGCTCACCGAGATGTTCGCGCCGCAGATCCACAAGGACCGGCTCGCCAGCTGGCCGCAGCACTACCCCTGGATCGAGGCCGAGGGACTGGGCTATTTCCGCAGCCGCATTCCCCTGGCCAGCCGCGACGTCGAACACGGCCTGCGCGTGACGCTGGCGCACTTCACCACGCGCGAGCAGCAACAGCGCGCGCTGGAGATCCTGCAGTTCAAGCTCGACATCCTCTGGACCATGCTCGACGCGATCGAGAAGGCCTCTTGCGAATGAAGGGACCGCTCCCATGACCGACACCCCCCTGCCCGATCTGCCGCGCCTGTCGCGCCGCTTCCGCCTGCAGTACGAAGACGCCCAGCAGGCCTGGGTGCTGCTCTACCCCGAGGGCATGGTCCAGCTCAACCACAGCGCGGCCGAGATCCTCAAGCGCTGCGACGGCGCGCACAGCCTCGACGGCATCGTGGCCGACCTCGAGACCGCGTTCAGCGTGCTGGGCATCGGCGGGCAGGTGCGCGCCCTGCTCGAAGAAGGAAGCCGCCGTGGCTGGCTGGACTGAACCCAGCCACCGCACCGGCCCGCCGCTGTGGCTGCTGGCCGAGCTCACCTACCGCTGCCCGCTGCACTGCGTGTTTTGCTACAACCCCACGCGGCATGCGCGCATCACCCAGGAGCTGAGCACCGCCGAGTGGGTGAACGTGATGCAGCAGGCGCGCGCGCTCGGCGCGGCGCAACTGGGGTTCTCGGGCGGCGAGCCGCTGCTGCGCGACGACCTCGAAGAACTGGTGGCCGAGGCGCGCCGGCTGGGCTTCTACACCAACCTCATCACCTCGGGCGTGGGCCTCACGCCCGCGCGCGCCCAGCGCCTGCACGACGCCGGTCTGGACCACGTGCAGCTCTCGTTCCAGGACAGCACGCGCGAGCTCAATGATTTCCTGAGCCACACGCGCACCTTCGAGCTCAAGCAGCGCGTGGCGCGCACCATCAAGGACCAGGGCTGGCCCATGGTGATGAACTGCGTGCTGCACCGGCACAACCTGCCGCACGTGGACAAGATCATCGAGATGGCGCTGGACCTGGGCGCCGAGTACCTCGAACTCGCGAACACGCAGTACTACGGCTGGGCCTGGGTCAACCGCGACCACCTCATGCCCACGCGCGAGCAGTTGCTGCACGCCGAAGCCGTGGTGAACCAATACCGCGAGCGCATCGGCAACCGCTGCCGCCTGCTGTTCGTGGTGCCCGACTACTTCGAGGACCGGCCCAAGGCCTGCATGAACGGCTGGGGCTCGGTGTTCCTGTCGGTCGCGCCCGACGGCCTGGCCATGCCCTGCCACAACGCGCGCGAGCTGCCCGGCCTGGCGCTGCCCAGCGTGCGCGAGCACACGCTGGCCGAGATCTGGCAGCGCAGCGGCGCCTTCAACGCCTTCCGCGGCGAAGACTGGATGCGCGAGCCCTGCCGCAGCTGCCACGAGCGCCACAAGGATTTCGGCGGCTGCCGCTGCCAGGCCTTCCAGATCACGGGCGATGCGGCCAACACCGACCCGGTGTGCAGCAAGAGCCCGCAGCACGAACGGGTGCTGCGCCTGGTGCGCGAGGCACCGGCGCGCCGCCACATCCCCATCGTGTTCCGCAGCGACGCCGAATCGCGCCTGCTGCACCCCGAGCCCGCGCCATGAGCAGCGCCGCGCCGCACCAGCGCATGCTCGGGGCCGCCGTGGTGGGCCGCCTGCCCGGCCTGGGCCGCGCGCCGCTCGCGCTCGAGCGCGGCGAACGCGGCCTGTTCCTGCTGTGGTGCGCCTACGCCGGCCTGCTGGCCTTCGGCGCGCTGCTGCTGTGGCGCGCCGGGGCCTGGCACCGCCTGCTCGACGCCGACCCCACCGGCCTCACGCTGGTGATTGCGCTGCTGTTCACCGGCTGCACCGCCTGGGCCGGCCGGCGCGCCTGGGTGCTGGGCGAACAGCGGCTGGCGCTGGACCGCTGGATCGCCACCCGCACACCCGGCGCCAGCGGCGACTGGTCGCACGAATACCGCAGCGGCTGCGCCCCGGCCGGCGCCGACCGCGCCACCTGGCTGCAGGTGCTGGGCGAGCGCGCGCACGGCCCGCACGAGATGGCGTGGTGGCTCAACGGCATCCAGCTCAAGCTCGGCCTGCTGGGCAAGGTCATCGGCTTTTCCATCCTCGCGCTGCAGCTGGGCCAGGTGCAGACCTTCGACGCCTCGATGTCGGGCCAGCTGCTCAAGAGCCTCACCGGCGGCCTGGGCATCGCCCTGCTCACCACCGTCACCGGCCTCACGGGCAACATCCTGCTCGGCCTGCAACTGATGCGGCTCGACCGCTTCGCCGACGCGCTGATCGCCGACGCCATCGCGTCGGCCGCGCCCCCCCAGGAGACGCCCGATGGCGATCGGCCGCACGGCGCGTGACACCGAGGCCGACCCGTTCTACGACATGTTGTTCAACATGTTGATCGCCTTCGTCTTCTGCTTCGTCATCGCGCTGCTGGCCTTCAACCCCAAGAGCCGCAAGGCCGGCGACATCCCGGCCAAGGCCGAGTTCATCGTCACCGTGAGCTGGCCCGACAACAACCCCAACGACATCGACGCCTGGGTGCTCGAACCCAGCGGCCAGACCCTGTGGTTCCGCCAGCGCGACGCCGGCCTGCTGCACCTGGACCGCGACGACCGCGGCGAGAAGAACAGCAGCGTGCTGGTGAACGGCCGCGTGGTGAGCAGCCCGGTGCGCCAGGAGATCGTCACGCTGCGCGGCCTCGCGCCGGGCGAGTACGTGGTGAACGCGCACTACTACGACAGCCGCGACCAGCAGCCGGTGGACGTGTCGGTGAGCGTGGTGAAGGTGAACCCGCAGGCCGAGATCGTGTTCACCGGCACCCAGCAGATCCCGCGCAAGGGCGACGAGCGCACGCTGGTGCGCTTCACCCTCGACGACACGGGCCGCGTGCTCGACATCAACACCCGGCCGCGCACCCTCGTGCAGCGGGCCGGCCTCTAGCCGCCTTGCAGACGGCCCCGACCGCCATGATCCCCGCCACCTCCACCGCCCTGCTCTGGCTCGTCATCGTCTACGCGCTGCTCGCGGCGCTGCTGCTCGTGCTCTGCCTGGCCACGCGCTGGCACTGGGCCGTCAAGCTCGGCGGCGTGCTGCTGGTGAGCGCCTTCTACGCGGTGGCGCACACCACGCTGATGGGCGTGTCGGGCTGGCCCAGCGACGCGCCGCTGCCCGAAAAATTCGTGCTGCTCTCGGCGGTGTTCGACGAGCCCAGCCCCGCACGCGGCCACGCGGGCGCGATCTACATCTGGGTCAACCCCATGAAGGACAACGCGCCGCTGGAGATGCCGCGCGTGCACCGCGTGCCCTACGAGAAAGACCTGCACCGCCTGCTCGGCGACGGCCTGCGCAAAGCGCGCGAGGGCAACACCCAGATGGGCAGCACCGAGCCGCGCCGCGGCCCCGGCGGCTTCTCGTGGCTGCGACCGCCCGGCAGCGACCCGCTGCAGATCAAGCTCAGCGACCTGCCGCGCGCGCAGCTGCCCGAAAAATGAAAGCGCTGCTGCTGCTCGCCGCCTGGCCGCTGGCAGCCTGCACGCCCTCCGGCGGCGAGGCCTGGTTCCCCTTGCACACGGGCTTCAGCCAGACCTACGCGGTGCGCGTGGACAGCGAAGAGCGCCGGCCCGACGAACGCTGGACCCTGCGCGTGACCAGCCCCGCCACGCTCGACGGCCAGCCCGTGGCCGTGCGCCACCACTCCGAGGGCGTGTCCTACTGGCTGCGCGAAGACGCGCAAGGCATCCGGCGCGTGGCCATCCGGCTCGACATCGACGCCGAGCCCACGCCCGAGAAAGAGCCCCTGTGGGTGCTCAAGGCGCCCTACACCGTGGGTACCGAATGGACCACGCCCACCGTGCCCTACCTGATCCTGCGCCGCAACGAGCACCCGCGCGAACTCAAGCACAGCCACCGCGTGCCCATGGGCTGGCGCATCGAGGCCGACGACGACCAGGTCACCACGCCCGCGGGCCGCTTCGGGCCCTGCCTGCGCGTGGTCGGCCGCGCGGTGCTCAACCTCTACACCGACCCGGTGAACGGCTTCACCAACGTGCCGCTCACCAGCCGCGAGTGGTACTGCAAGGGCCAAGGCCTGGTGAAGTTCGAGCGCGAGGAGCCGGTGCCGCCGGGCTTCATGGTCGGCGGCCGGCTGGTGGCCGAGCTGGTGGACTGATACCCCCCACCGGGGAAAACCCGCTTGGGCGGGGCGGGCCCGCGCACCCAAGATGCGGCGCGAACGCCCCCCCGCCCGAGCGAACCCGCATGACCACCGCCCACCCCGCCTTCGAATCCGCCCGCCAACAGCTGCTGCGCCTGCGCGACCACCCCGACCAGGCCCGGCGCGAGTTCCGCTGGCCGGTGCTCGAGCACTTCAACTGGGCGCTCGACCACTTCGACGCCCTCGCACAAGACCACCACGGCCCCGCGCTCTGGATCACCGAGGCCGATGGCAGCGAGCAGCGCCTGGGCTTTGCCGAGATGCGCGCGCGCTCCAACCGCATGGCCAACTACCTGCGCGGCCTGGGCGTGCGGCGCGGCGAGCGCGTGCTGCTCATGCTGGGCAACGAGGTGGCCTTGTGGGACACCATGCTCGCGTGCATCAAGCTCGGCGCGGTGCTGATCCCCGCCACCCACCTGCTCACGCCCGACGACCTGCGCGACCGCCTCGCGCGCGGCGAGGTCCGACACGTGGTGGCCGGCGCCGCGCAGGCCCCCAAGTTCGCGGCCCTGGGCAGCGGCTTCACGCGCGTGGCCGTGGCCAGTGCCGACGCGCCCGTGCCCGAGGGCTGGCACGACATCGCGGCCGCGGCCTCGCACAGCGACACCTTCACGCCCGACGGCCCCACGCGCGCCACCGACCCGCTGCTGCTGTACTTCACCTCGGGCACCACGGCCCAGCCCAAGCTCGTGCTGCACACCCACCAGAGCTACCCCGTGGGCCACCTGTCCACCATGTACTGGCTCGGCCTGCGCCCGGGCGACGTGCACCTGAACATCTCGTCGCCGGGCTGGGCCAAGCACGCCTGGAGCTGCTTCTTCGCGCCCTGGAACGCGGGCGCCTGTGTGTTCATCCACAACACGCCGCGCTTCTCGGCGCCCGCGCTGCTGGCCACGCTCGCGCGCTGCGGCGTCACCAGCCTGTGCGCCCCGCCCACGGTGTGGCGCATGCTGATCCAGGAAGACCTGGCCGCGTGGAAAGACCGGCTCGCGCTGCGCGAGCTCATCGGCGCGGGCGAGCCGCTCAACCCCGAGATCATCGGGCAGGTGCACGCGGCCTGGGGCCTGTGGCTGCGCGACGGCTACGGCCAGACCGAGACCACCGCGCAGATCGGCAACGTGAGCGGGCAGCCGATCAAGCCCGGCTCCATGGGCCGGCCGCTGCCGGGCTACACCATCCGCCTGCTCGACGCCGATGGCCACGAGGCCGACGAAGGCGAGGTCTGCATCGACCTCTCGCAGCGCCCGCTCGGCCTCATGGTGGGCTACCTGGACAGCCCCGAGAAGACCGCCGAGGTCATGCGCGACGGCCACTACCACACGGGCGACACCGCGGTGCGCGACGCCGATGGCTGCCTCACCTTCGTGGGCCGCGCCGACGACGTCTTCAAGGCCTCGGGCTACCGCATCAGCCCCTTCGAGCTCGAAAGCGCGCTGATCGAACACGAGGCCGTGGTCGAGGTGGCGGTGGTGCCCGCGCCCGACCCCATCCGCGGCCTGGTGCCCAAGGCCTACCTGCTGCTCGCGGCCGGCGCCGCGCCCGGCCCCGCGCTCGCGCAGGACATCCTGGGCTTCGCGCGCGAGCAGCTCGCGGCGTACAAGCGCGTGCGCCGCATCGAGTTCGTGGACGAACTGCCCAAGACCATCTCGGGCAAGATCCGCCGCGTGCAATTGCGCAAGCAGGAACTCGACCGCGGTGCGCGCGGTGCGCGCGGCGAACGCGAGTACCGCGACGAAGACTTCCCCGCGCTGCGCCAGGCCGGCTGACCCCCATGCAACGCCCCATGCTGCTGCCCCTGTTCGCCGCGGCCCTGCTCGCCGGCTGCGAAACCGCGCCACGCGCGGGCGCCGACACGCGCGCGCAGGTGGTCGAGGTGCTGCGCGAGCGCCAGGCGCTGCGCGACGGCCATCCCGAGCTCCACCCCGCGCTGCGCGCCGGCGTGACGGCGCAGGAGATGGAGGCCGGCCGCCTCGTGCAGGGCGAATGCGCCGAGCCCGACGCCACCCGCCCCCTGGGCCTGCGCTGGACCGGCGTG
Organism: Hydrogenophaga crocea; assembly: GCF_011388215.1. NCBI lineage: Bacteria > Pseudomonadati > Pseudomonadota > Betaproteobacteria > Burkholderiales > Comamonadaceae > Hydrogenophaga > Hydrogenophaga crocea. The sequence goes on along the minus strand of NZ_CP049989.1, from coordinate 749,949 downwards.
ACCGCGCTGCTGCCCGCGGGCACCGCAGCCGCCTCGCTGGCGCCGGGCAGCGTGATCGAGGTGCGCGATCCGCGTCCCGCCTGGCCCGTGCGGCCCGGTGGCCCGCCGCCCGCCCACCTGCACGGCGGCTTCGCGGGCAGCGCCGCGGGCACGGCCGACGCGGCGCGCACGCCCACGCTGTGCCACGCCGCCGGTCTGCCGGGCAGCGTCTGGCGCGTTCGGCTGCGCGGCGCCGTGCCCGGCTGGATGCACCCCTTCGCCCAGGCCGGCCTGCAGCGCCTGGAGGCCTTCAGCGACGACGACTTCCGCGCCGGCCGCGTGCTGCGCCTGGCCTGCCAGCTCAAGGTGGTGGACGGCGGCGACTGGTACGCGCCGGTGTGGATCGCGCGCGCGCCCGAGGGCCTGCCGCTGCGCGTGGGTGACGTGGTGCGCCTGCGCGCCGGGGCCGAGGCGCAATCGAAAGACGCCGGGCCCGCGGCCGAGGTGCTGGCGCGCGACAGCAGCGCCAGCGCGCCGGGCGGCAACGCCGTGGTGCGCTGCCGCTGAACGCCGGCTGGCCGGCGCCGTGGGCCCTCAGGGCTTGACCGTGAGCACCCAGGCCGACAGCGTCTTGAGGTCGGCCGCGCTCAGGCTGGGGTGCGCGGGCATGGGAATGCGGCCCCACTTGCCCTTGGAGCCGTTCTGGATCGATTGCGCGAGCGACGCGGCGGCGTCCTTCTCGTCCTTGTACTTGTCGGCAATGGCCGAGAACGCCGGGCCCACCACCTTCTCGGCGTTGGCGTGGCACGAGTAGCAGCCGCTGGCCTTCGCGAGGTCCACGGCGGCGTTGAGGTCGGCGGCCTGCGCCAGGCCCGCGGCCGCGGTCAGGCCGATGAAGATCAGATATCGCATGGAACGGAGCGGAGAAAAAAAGCGGGTGGCCCACCCCCGAGGCGGGCCACCCGTGAACACCACGAAAAAACCAGGAGTCGCTGGCGGGGCTTACTTCATCAGCTTGAAGGTCCAGACCGAGCCGCCCTGTTCGAGGAAGTTGACCTTCTTGGCCACTTCACCGCCCCACAGCGGCACGGCGCCACCCCAGCCGCTCACCACGCTCAGGTACTGCTCGCCGCCCTCGGTCCAGGTGATGGGCGGGGCCACGATGCCCGAGCCGGTCTGGAACTGCCACACGACCTTGCCGGTCTTGGCATCGGCGGCCTTCAGGAAGCCTTCGGGCGTGCCCCAGAACACGAGGTCGCCCGCGGTCAGCACACCGCCCCACAGCGGCGCGCTGTTCTTGACCTCCCAGGCCACCTTGCCGGTCTTGGGATCGATCGCGCGCAGCGAACCGATGTGGTCGTCGAACAGCGGCTTGATGGTGAAGCCCGCGCCCAGGAAGGCCGCGCCCTTCTTGTAGGTGATGGGCTCGTTCCAGATCTCCATGCCCCATTCGTTGGTGGGCACGTAGAACAGGCCGGTCTTGGGGCTGTAGGCCATGGGCATCTGGTTCTTGCCGCCCAGGAAGCCCGGGGCCGAGAACACCGCCTTGCCCTTGGCGCCGTCGCCGCCCGCGCCCGTGGGGTCACCCGGGCGGTTGTCGTCGACGAAGTTCGGGCGGCCGGTCTTGAGGTCGATGCCGGTGGCCCAGGTGACCTTCTTGACGAAGGGGAAGGCGTTGAGCAGCTTGCCCGTGGCGGCGTCGTTCACGTAGAAGAAGCCGTTGCGGTCGGCCTTGGCGCCCACGCGCTTGCCGTCCATGTCGAAGGTCACGAACTCGTTCACGCCGTCGTAGTCCCAGCCGTCGTTGGGCGTGTTCTGGTAGTGCCACTTGATCTGGCCGGTCTTGACCTCGATCGCCACGGTCGAGGCCGAGTACAGGTTGTCGCCCTTGCGCACGTGGCTGTTCCAGGGGCCGGGGTTGCCGGTGCCGAAGTAGGCCAGGCCGGTCTTGGGGTCGTAGGTGCCGCCGAGCCAGGTGGCCGCGCCACCGGTCTTCCAGGTCTCACCGGGCCACGACGCGTTGGTGGTGCCGGAGATGCCGTTCTCCTTGCCGTCCTTGTAGCCCATGTGGCCTTCGACCACGGGGCGCGTCCACACCATCTTGCCGGTCTTGGGGTCGCGCGCCTCGACGCGGCCGATCACGCCGAATTCGCCGCCCGACACGCCGGTGAGCAGCAGGCCCTCGGCGATCAGGGGCGCGGCGGTGTAGCTGTAGCCCGCGCTGTAGTCGTCGATCTTCTCGCGCCACACGACCTTGCCGGTGTCCTGGTCGAGCGCCACGAGCTGGGCGTCGAGCGTGCCGAAGATCACCAGGTTGTCGTAGAGCGCGGCGCCGCGGTTGATCACGTCGCAGCAGGGCATGATGCCCTCGGGCAGGCGGTGCTCGTACTTCCAGAGCTTGTTGCCCGTCTTGGCGTCGAGCGCGAAGATGCGCGAGTACGAGGCCGTGACGAACATCTTGCCGTTGTGCACCAGCGGCTGGCTCTGCTGGCCGCGCTGCTTCTCGCCGCCGAACGACATCGACCACGCCGGCGTGAGGCGGTTGATGTTCTTGGCGTTGATGCCGGTGAGCGGCGAGTGGCGCTGCCCCTGGGTACCCAGGCCCCAGCTCAACACGTTGTTGGTCGACTTCGCGTCGTCGGCAATCATCGCGTCCGTCACGCCCTGCGCGCCCACGTGGGCGGTGGCGGCCAGGACCAAGAGGCTCAATAGGCTGCGTTTCACGGTTTGTCTCCTGCTGTCGTGGGTGGTTGTTCGGCGCCCGCGCACCCGCGCGATCGCCCGTGGCCTGGCCTCGCCCCCTCGGCATGGGCCCGGCACACGACAGAAATGGCAACAACCGTGCCAGCGGTTTTTGAGACAGATCGGGCCGCCTGAGGCCCCCGCCACTGCGCCACGCCGCAGCGCCACCACGGTCGCGGCTGTGACAGTGTTCAAAAACGAAGCACCGGCACAGCGGTCGCGCGTGGGGCGCGCGGGGCGTTGGCGACCTCAGAGCAGCAGTTCGTACGAACCCACGATGGCGGCGCTGAGTGCGGCGAGCGTGCCGAGCAGGCGCGCGTCCGGGGTGTTGCGGCTGCGGCGTTCGCGCCAGGCCATCCAGAGCAGCAGAACGGGCAGCGCGTAGGCGGCCCACATGATGTCCATGTTGTCCATGAAGAAAGATCCGGTTGTTGCGGGAACAGCGCACCGGGGGTGCGCGCGACGTCAGGCCGCGGGGAGCGGCGGCGCGCGCGCGAGATAGCCGGCGGGCAGCGGCGCGGGCAGCGGGTGCTGCGCGGTCGGGGCCGGGCCGGCATCGGCCCAAGCCGCCAGCACGAGCGGGGTCGCACCGGGTGGCAGGGCGTCGTCGATCTTCTTCGCCGTGGCCTTCTTGGCCGCACGGCGCTCGGCGCCGAAGGGCTTGAGGTCGCCGCTGCGCAGGCTGGCGCTGCGCAGCGGCAGCTCCGCGCTCGCGCCCCAGGCGGCGGTGTCCCCGGACGGGACGGACACCACCGGGCCGCCGAGCACGGTGCTCAGCAGCATCACAAGGCACAGGGCGAAAGCGTTCAGCGCCGGGAAGGACATGGGCGCCCGCATTCTAGAAGCCGCTTCAGCGCCCCCCGCCCAGCGCGCGCCGCTCGTACACCGGGTACCACTGCGCGAGCGTGCGGTGCCACTCGGCCGGTTGCGCGGCCCAGGCCGCGAAGCGCGCGGGCACCGGCTCGCGCAGCAGCTCGCTCAGGTCCACGCCGCGCTCGGCGCGCTCGCGCATGAGGCCGGTGATCCAGCGCAGCCAGTCGCGCGTCTGCTCGATGCCGCGCAGGCCCTCGTGCACCGGGCCGTGCGAGGGCACGACCACGCGCCACTGGCCTTCGGCGTGCCAGCGCTGCAAGGTGTCGAGCGCGGCCAGCCAGGCCTCGAAGTCGGCGTGCGGCGTGGTGGGCACGCGCTCGCTGAACACCAGGCCGCCCGCGTACAGCACACCGGCCGCGCGGTCGATCACCACCAGGTCGTCGGCGGTGTGGCCGCTCAGGCGGCGCAGCTCGAGGCGCCGCGTGGCCGTGGCCAGGGCCTGCGGCGCGATGGCTTCGCGCGCGGGCGTGGCCTCGGTGTCGCGCATCCAGTCGCCGCAGAGGCGGTAGAGGTTGTCGGCGTAGGCCGCGCCTTCGGCGCGCATGCCGCCCACCGTGCCCGCCAGGGCCTGCGTGGGCACGTCCGCCCAGGCCTGGTGGCCGAAGAAGTAGTCGGGGTGCAGGTTCAGGCTCAGCACGCGCTGCACCGGCTCGCGCGTGGTGGCGGCCACGGCCTCGCGCTGGGCCTGTCCGTAGCGCTTCGACGGCCCGGTGTTGATCACCACCACGCCCTCGCCCGTGCTCACGAAGGCGGTGTTGATGATGTTGCAGCCGTTGGCGCGCGAGAAGTCCTCGACCGCGCCCTCGATCACCCAGTGGCCGTCGGCGATGCGGCGCGGCTGAAGCTCGTAGCGCAAGGGCTGCGCCGCCGCGGCCCCGGCCACCGCCAGCAGCCACAACGCCAGCGCGGCGCGCTTCATGCCGCCACCTCGGCCTCGATGCGGTTGCCGTTGTTGTCGCGCCCGCGCAGCAGCATCACGCCGCGCGCGCGCGCCGGCAGCTCGAAGGTGAGCAGCGGGTTCTCGCTCACCGGCTCGTGCAGCGCCACGCGCCACCAGGGCTGGCCGGCGCTGTCGGCCAGCTCCAGCCGCTCGATGTAGAACGCCGGGATGCCCGCCACCAGCCCCGTGTCCATGGGGTGCATCACGCGCAGGCGCAAGCGCCGGCTGCCTTCGATGAGGTCGTCGAACACCCGTGCCTGCACCTGGTTGAGGGTGCGGCTCCACGAACCGTCGGCGCGCGTGGCGCCGGGCACGGTGCAGCCGCCGCCCGCGGCCTGTACCCAGCTGCCGCCCACGTGCCACTGGCCGTCGCGGGTTTTCACGAAGGCACGCACCGGCGAGGCCTGCTCCATGCGGATGCGGAACGCCAGCATGGGCAGCGCGCGCAGCGGCTCGTAGGTGAGCACCTCGCGCACCGGATTGCGGTCCACCACCACCTGGATGCGCTCCACGCCCAACGGCGCGAGCGCGCGCGCGTCGACCTGGATCGGCACGTTCATGGCGTCGTCGGCGAAGCGCGGGCCCTGCACCTTCACCGCCTCGCTGAAGCGCAGCGGCGCGCCGGCCAGGTACTGCTGACGCAGCCCGGGCCATTGCATGGAGCCCAGCGGGTCGCCGCCGGTGGGATCGTCGGCCGCGCGCACGCCGGCGGCGGCCAGTGCGGCCGCGCCCAGCACGGCGCGGCGTTGCATCGAGACACGAAGCACCACGGTCAGCCTCCGCCCTTGGTTTTGATGAAGCCGCGCTGCGGGTCGTAGCCGCGCAGCGCGAGCACGAAGAACACCGCGCCGCAGCCCAGCACCACGGCCCAGGCCGTGGCGTTGAACTGCCCGACGCTCGCGAAGCGCATGGCCTCGACCGCGTGGGTGAAGGGGTTCCAGCGCGCCAGCATCAGCAGCCACCAGGCGCCCGCTTCCTCCAGCTTCCACAGCGGGTACAGCGCGGGGCTGATGAAGAACATGGGGAAGATCACGAAGTTCATGGTGCCGGCGAAGTTTTCGAGCTGCTTCACGTACACCGAGAGCATCAGACCGAGTGCGGCCAGCATGGTGGCCGCGCAGGCCATGGCCAGCAGCAGGCCGGGCAGATCGCCCCAGGCGAGGTCGATGCCGAACGCCACGGCGATCAGCAGGAACACCGCCATCTGCAGCACCGACAGCACCGTGCTGCCCAGCAGCTTGAAGCCCAGCAGCCAGCCACGCGGCAGCGGCGCGGTGAGCAGCAGGCGCATCACGCCCATCTCGCGGTCGTAGACCATGGACAGCGAGCTCTGCATGCCGTTGAACAGCGCCACCATGCCGAGCAGGCCCGGCACCATGTAGACCTTGTATTCGATGTAGGTCTGGTACGGCGGCACGATGGCCACGCCGAACACGTTGTGAAAGCCCGCCGCGAACACCACGAACCACAGCAGCGGTCGCACCAGCGCCGAGCCCAGGCGCGAGGGCTGGCGCAGGAAGCGGTTGAGCTCGCGGCCGACCACGGCGCGCAGCGCGCGCAGGCGGTGCGCGAGCGGCGACGGCGCGGGGTCGGCTGCCACGCCGTCGGCGGGCGGGTTCAGCGGGCCTTGCATGCGCTCTCCGCCTCGTCCACGCCCAGGGTGTCGAGCACCTCGCGCGGGTGCAGCACGCCATCGAGCGGCGCCAGGCCCACCACGCCGTCGCCGTGCGCGAGGAACAGCGGCTGGCGCAACTGGCCGTCCCAGGCCCGGAAGCTCAGACGCTGGCCCTTGAAGCCGTCGATGGTGACCACGCCCTTGCGCAGCGCCTGCAGTTGCTGCGCCACGCCGGCCTTGGGGTCGTGCACCAGCACCGCGGCCACGGCCTTGGCCGCGGCCCAGGCGGCCCAGTCGTGCGCGTCCATGGGCCGCTGCTGCGCGCGCGCGAAGCGCCGCGTGAGCTGCGGGCCGCCGTTGCGCTCCCAGTGCGGGTGCCAGGCCTGCGCGGTGAGGCCGGCCGCGCCCAGCACCGGCCGCGGCCACTGCGTGGCATAGGGCACGGTGCGCGCGAACTCGCCGTCGGCGTCCATCACGGCCACCACCTCGTGGCTGCGCTCGCCGGTGAGCAGCCGCGTGTTGGCGAGGTCGCGCTCGCGCGGGTCGCCGCTGAGCTTGAAGGGCTTGCGCTCGACGATCTGCACGCCGTAGCGCTTGGCGGCGCGCTCGAAGGCGCGGGTCTGCGCCGCATCGGCCGGCGTCGGGCCGTTGAGCAGCAGGGCCTTGCGCCAGTTGCGCGCGGCCAGGTACTGGGCCAGCGCATCGGCGCGCATGGCCGCGCTCGGGGTGGTGTGCAGCAGCGCGGCGGCGCAGTGTTCGGCGCGCAGGCCGTCGTCGTCCTGCCCGGTGTTGAACACGATGGCGCCGCCCAGCGCCGCGGGCGCGGCCTGCACCAGCGCGCGCAGTTCGGGCACCGGCAGGTCGGCCACCACATGCTGCACGCGCGCGGCCTTGAGCTCGGCGAGCAGCTTGGGCAGCGCAGCCGCGTCGGCGAGTTCGAAGGCCTTGACCTGCAGCGCGAGGCCGCGCGTGTCGAGCTCCACCTGCGCCTCGTCCACGGCCAGTGCCACGCCCGCCAGCGCGGTGCCCGTGGGGTGGCCGGGGTAGGCCTTCTCCATGCGGCGCGGCGCGTGGCGCGGGTCGTCGGCCAGCGTGACCACGCCCAGCGTCACGTGGACCGGTCGGGTGGCCTGCGCGTGCGCGAAGGCCGCGCACAGCGCGAGGACAACGGCGAGGGCGACGGCGGCGAGTCGCTTCACGTCACTTCACGAGAACGGAGTGCGGCACGCGGCCCACGGCCACGGTGCGAACGGCCTTGGCGCTCGCGGTGTCCACCAGCGTCATGTCGTCGGACAGGCCGTTGCTCACGTACAAGGTCTTGCCATCGGGGTGCAGCGTGAGGCCCCAGGCGCGCTTGCCCACCAGCACCTGGCGGCCCGGCGTCTTGCTCGCCACGTCCACCTCGACCACGCGGTTGGCGCGGCCCAGCCCCACCCACAGGGTCTTGCCGTCGCCGCTGAGCGCCATGCCCACGGGCGTGATGTCGGCCTCGCGCAGGCCCTGCACCGCGAACTTCACCGTGGCCTTCACCGTGTGCGTCGCGGTGTCCACCACGCTCACGCTGGCGTCGAGCTCGTTGGTCACCCACAGCTCGCTGCCGTCGGCCGAGAGCACGAAGCGGCGCGGGCGCTTGCCCACGGTGATGTTCTTGACCACCTTCTTCTGGCTCAGGTCGATCACGTGGACCACGTTGGCCACCTCGGAGGTGACGTAGGCGGTCTTGCCGTCGCGCGTGACCCGCACGCCCTCGGGCTCGCCGCCGGTCTTCACCTGGAACAGCGGCTTCTTCGTGGCCAGGTCGTAGGCGGCCATCACGTTCTCGTCCTCGATCGAGACGTACACCGTCTTGCCGTCGGGGCTGAGGTCGAAGATCTCGGGGCTGTCGCCGAGCGCGAGCTTGCCGGTCATCTTCTGCGTGGCCACATCGACGATGCCGAGCTGGTTGCTGTCGCCGCAGCAGACGTAGATCTGGCTCTTGTCGGCGTTGAACATCAGGTGGCGCGGCCGCTTGCACACGTCGATGGCGCCGGTGCGCTCGCCCTGGGCGTCGAACACATAGAGCTTGTTGTCCTTCTCGCTCGACACGAACACCTGGGCAAAGGCCGGGGCGGCGGCGAGCAGGGCAAGGCCCAGCAGCGGGCGCAGGCAACGGGGCATGGGGAGTCTCCTGAATGTCGTTGTGGTGGGCTTCGGGGTGCAAGTTCGGTGCCACGCGCGCACCGTGGCGTGGAACTTGCCGATCACCGCGCATCGGGGCCGCCACACGCCGTTGCGGCTCCGGACAAACCCTGGTTTTGTGCCGTGTCACCCCCGCTCCTGCCCCCAACCCCTGCGCCACACTGCTCCAGCCTGCAACAACCGGGTGTGACACGCCGTGCCATGCTGGGCCTGGGCGTGGCGGCCCTGGCGGGCCGCGCGGGCGCTTCGCGCGCGGCGGCCTATCCCTCGCGGCCCATCGAGCTGATCGTGCCCTGGCCCGCGGGCGGCGCCACCGATCTCACGCTGCGCATCCTGTGCGAAGAGGCCGCGCCGCTGCTGGGCCAGCCGCTGGTGGTGATCAACCGGCCCGGCGCGGGCGGCAGCCAGGTCGCACCGCTGCTCAAGGCCGCGCACGCCGACGGCCACACCATCGGCCAGGTGCCCATCACCGTGTACCGGCACGCGCTCATGAACGCCGTGCCCTGGAACCCGCTGACCGACCTCAGCCCCATCGTGCAGGTCTCGGGCACCACCTTCGGCGTGCTGGTGCCCGCGGCCTCGCCGTTCCAGCGCTTTGCCGACCTGCTGGACTGGGGGCGTGCGAACCCGGGCCGCCTCATCGTCGGTTCGACCGGCGTGGGCACCACGGCGCACCTCGCCATGGAAGAGGTGCTGCAGCAACAGGGCGTGCGTTACGTGCACGTGCCCTACCGCGGCACGGCCGACCAGATGCTCGACCTCGCCAGCGGCCAGGTGATGGCGGGCGTGAACTCCACCGGCTTCGCGCCCTGGGTCGACCAGGGCAAGGTGCGGCTGCTCGCCACCTTCGGCGCGCAGCGCAGCCCGCGCTGGCCCGAGGTGCCCACGCTGCGCGAGCTCGGCCACCCGTATGCGGTGCACAGCTCGCCCTGGGGCCTGGCCGCGCCCGCGGGCACGCCCGAGGCCGCGGTGCAGGTGCTGCACGAGGCCTTCCACAAGGCCATGTTCAGCGAGCGCCACGTGCGCGAGCTCGCGCGCTTCGACCAGGCGATCGACTACCTCAACACGCGCGACTACCGCGCCGCGGTGGCCGCCACGGTGGAGCGCGAGAAGCGCCTGCTGCAACGCATGAACCTGCTCAAGCCATGAACGCCCCGCTGCTGCAGGCCGAGGGCCTGAAGAAAAGCTACGGCCCGCGACCCGCGCTCAAGGGCGTGGACCTCAGCCTGCAGGCCGGCGAGCTGGTGGCGCTGCTGGGGCCCAACGGCGCGGGCAAAAGCACGCTGCTGCAACTGCTCACCGGCCTGTTCACGCCCGACGAGGGCCGCATCGTGGTGCTGGGCCACGACCTCGCGCGCCACCCGGACCGCGCACTCGCGGGCCTGGGCGTGGTGTTCCAGCAAAGCGCGCTCGACCTCGACCTCTCGGTGCGCGCCAACCTGCATTTCCACACCGACCTGCACGGTCTGCCGCGCGCGCAGGCGAACCCACGCATCGACGAAGGCCTGGAGCGGCTGGGCCTGCAGGCGCAGGCGCGCGCGCCGGTGCGCAGCCTCTCGGGCGGCAACCGGCGCAAGGTGGAGCTGCTGCGCGCGCTGCTGCACCGCCCGCGCGTGCTGCTCATGGACGAGGCCACGGTGGGCCTGGACCCGGCCTCGCGCGAGCAGCTCATGGCCACCGTGCTCGCGCTGTGCGCCGACCACGGCATGGCGGTGCTCTGGGCCACGCACCTGATCGAAGAGGCGCGCCAGGCGCAGCGCCTGGTGCTGCTGCACCAGGGCACGGTGCGCTTCGATGGCCGCACCGCCGACTTCACCGCGGCCTCGGCCAGCGGCGACTTCCACACCGAGGTGATGCGCCAGCTCGGCCCGTGAGGGCCGCACGGGCTCAGAGCGCGTTCACCGGGATCTTGAGGTAGCGCACACCATTGGCCTCGGGCGGTGGCATCTCGCCCGCGCGGATGTTCACCTGCACCGAGGGCAGGATGAGCGTGGGCATTTCCAGCGTGGCGTCGCGCTGCGTGCGCATGGCCACGAACTGCGCCTCGCTCACGCCCGCGTGCACGTGGATGTTGTGCGCGCGCTGCTCCGCGACCGTGGTCTCGAAGCGCACCGGACGGCCTTCGGGCGGGTAGTCGTGGCACATGAAGAGCCGCGTGTCGCCGGGCAGCGAGAGGATCTTCTGCACCGAGGCGTAGAGCGTCTTCGCATCGCCGCCGGGGAAGTCGCAGCGCGCCGTGCCCACGTCGGGCATGAACAGCGTGTCGCCCACGAACACCGCGTCGCCCACCTGGTAGGCCGCACAGGCCGGGGTGTGGCCGGGCACGAACAGCACCCGGCCTTCGAGGGCGCCGATGCGCAGGGTTTCGCCGTCCGCGAACAGGTGGTCGAACTGCGATCCGTCGGGGTGGAATTCGGACTCGAGATGGAAGAGGCCCTTGAACACCTGCTGCACCTGGGTGATGCGCCCGCCGATGCCGATGCGCCCGCCGAGCTGGCGCTTGAGGTAGGGCGCGGCCGAGAGGTGATCGGCATGGGCATGGGTCTCGAGGATCCACTCGACGGTCAGGCCCTGGGCTTTCACGTATTCGATCACCCGGTCGGCCGACGCGGTGCGCGTGCGGCCGGACTTGGGGTCGTAGTCGAGCACCGAATCGACGATGGCCGCGGGCGTGCCCGGGCCGTTGTGGACCACGTAGGTGACGGTCCAGGTGGCGGGGTCGAACAGGCCTTGGACCTGGGGACGCGAGGGATGGGTGGGCATGGGGCGCTCCTTTGAATAAGTAAACGCCAATATATTGACAAACAATATATCTGTCAATATAGTGACGACCATTCGACGGAAATCCCCATGCCCGCCATCAAACTCGACCTCGAAGAAATGCACGCCAGCGCCGAAGCCGCCTGCCGGCTCATGAAGGTGCTGTCCAACCCCGATCGCCTGATGCTGCTGTGCCAGCTGCTGCAGGGCGAACACAACGTGGGCGAACTCGAAGCCACGCTGGGCATCACCCAGCCCACGCTGTCGCAGCAGCTCACGGTGCTGCGCGAAGAGTCGCTGGTGAGCACGCGCCGCGAAGGCAAGCACGTGTACTACCAGATCGACAGCCCGCAGGCCCAGGCCGTCATCCGCACCCTTTACCAACAGTTCTGCCAACGCTGAGGAGACCCCGCATGACCATAGATCTCGCCAACTTCACGCCCTGGGCCTCGCTGGCCGGCGGCGTTCTGCTCGGGGTGGCGGCCGCGCTGCTGATCCTGTTCAACGGCCGCGTGCTCGGCATCAGCGGCATCCTGGGCGGCGTGCTCAACCCCGTCCGCGGCGACGTGGGCTGGCGCGTGGCGCTGCTCGCGGGCCTGTTCGTGTCGCCCCTGGTCTACCGCGCGCTCGCGCCCGAAGGCTTCATCAACGCGCCGCGCATCGACGCCGGCTTCGGCCTGATCGTGATCGCCGGTCTGCTCGTGGGCATCGGCACGCGCTACGGCGCGGGCTGCACCAGCGGCCACGGCGTGTGCGGGCTCTCGCGCCTGTCGCCGCGCTCGCTGGTGGCCACGCTGGCCTTCATGGCCACGGGCTTCGCCACCGTGTTCGTCATCCGCCACCTGCTCTGAGGACACCGCCATGCAGAAACTCGTTGCGTTCATCGTCGGCCTGGTCTTCGGCCTGGGTCTGCTGCTCTCGGGCATGACCGACCCCGGCAAGGTGCAGGGCTTCCTCGACCTCGCGGGCGCCTGGGACCCGTCGCTGGCCTTCGTGATGGGCGGCGGCATCGCCGTGGGCCTGTTCGCCTTCGCGCTCGCCAAGCGGCGCACGCGCAGCTTCCTCGACGGCGCCATGCAACTGCCCAAGGCCACGCAGATCGACCGCCGGCTGGTGCTGGGCAGCCTCACCTTCGGCATCGGCTGGGGCCTGGCGGGCTTCTGCCCGGGCCCGGGCCTGGTCTCCATGGCTTCGGGCGAGCTCAAGGGCCTGGTGTTCGTGGTGGCCATGGTGGCCGGCATGCTGGTGTACGAATGGATCGAGCGGCTGCGCGCCCAGAAGCCGCCGCGCCACGCCTGACACCCCCACGCTCAGGAACCCCCATGGACCTCAAACGCCTCACCCCCAGCCTCGCCGTGGCGCCGCAGGTGGCGCCCGCCGACATGGCCGCGCTGGCCGCGGCCGGCTTCACCACCGTCATCTGCAACCGGCCCGACGGCGAACAGCCCGGCCAGCCCGACCACCACACCATGGCCGCGGCCGCGCAGGCCGCGGGCCTGCGCTTCGTGTTCCAGCCCGTGGTCTCGGGCCAGATCGGCCCCGCGCAGGTGCAGGCCTTCGGCGAAGCGCTCGCGCAGGCCACGGGCCCGGTGCTCGCCTATTGCCGCAGCGGCACGCGCTGCACCACGCTGTGGGCGTTGTCGCAGGCCGGTCAGCGGCCCTGGGACGAACTGCTGGCCACCGCCGCCGCCGCGGGCTACGACCTCAGCCGCCTGCCCCGCCCCACGCCATGAACCCGCGCGCGCCCCGCTGGCTGCCGGCCCTGCCCGCCCTGGTGTGGGCGCGCGACTACCGCCGCGACACCCTGCTGCGCGACGCACTGGCCGCGGTGATCGTCACGCTGATGCTGATCCCGCAGAGCCTGGCCTACGCGCAGCTCGCGGGCCTGCCGCCCGAGGTGGGCCTGTACGCGAGCGTGGCGCCGCTGCTGGTGTACGCGCTGCTGGGCAGCAGCCGCGTGCTCGCGGTGGGCCCTGTGGCCGTGGTCTCGCTCATGACCGCCGCGGCGGTGGGCGAACACGCGGCCGCGGGCAGCGCGGCCTACCTCGCGGTGGCGATCACGCTGGCCTTTCTCTCGGGCCTGATCCTGCTCGCCATGGGCCTGCTGCGGCTGGGCTTCATCGCCCACTTCCTGAGCCACCCGGTGATCTCGGGCTTCATCACGGCCTCGGGCCTGCTGATCGCGGCCAGCCAGCTCAAGACGCTGCTGGGCGTGAGTGCAGGCGGCCACAACCTGGTCGAGATGCTCGCGGCGGTGTGGGCGCAGCGGGGCCACATCCATGGCCTCACGCTGGCCATCGGCGCCAGCAGCCTGGCTTTCCTGTTTTGGGTGCGGCGTGGCCTGCAGCCGCTGCTGCAGCGCCTGGGCCTGTCGCCGCGCGCGGCCGAGCTCGCGGCCAAGGCCGGGCCGGTGGCGGCCATCGTCGGCGCCACCGTGTTCGCCTGGGCGATCGACGCCGGCGCGCACGGCGTGAAGCTCGTGGGCGCGGTGCCACAGGGCCTGCCGCCGCTCACGCAACCGCTGTGGGATGTCGCGCTCTGGCAGTCGCTGCTGGTGCCCGCGCTGCTGATCAGCGTGGTGGGTTTCGTGGAGTCGGTGTCGGTGGGGCAGACGCTGGCGGCCAAGCGGCGCCAGCGCATCGAGCCCGACCAGGAACTCGTGGCCCTGGGCGGCAGCAACCTCGCGGCCGCGTTCAGCGGGGGCTTTCCGGTCACGGGCGGCTTCGCGCGCTCGGTGGTGAACTTCGACGCCGGGGCGCAAACGCCCGCGGCCGGCGTGTTCACCGCCGTCGGCATCCTGTTCGCTTCGCTGCTGCTCACGCCGGCGCTGTTCCACCTGCCGCAGGCCACGCTGGCCGCCACCATCGTGGTGGCCGTGCTCTCGCTGGTCGACTTCGGCATGCTGCGCCGCACCTGGGTCTATGCCAAGGCCGACTTCACCGCGGTGCTCGCCACGCTGGTCGTCACGCTCGCGGCGGGCGTGGAAAGCGGCCTGGTGGCGGGCGTGGGCCTGTCGCTGCTGCTGCACCTGTGGCGCACCAGCCAGCCGCACATCGCCGAGGTGGGCCAGGTGCCGGGCACCGAGCACTACCGCAACGTGCAGCGCCACACGGTGATCACGCAGCCCGCGGTGCTCGCGCTGCGCATGGACGAGAGCCTGTACTTCGCCAACGCGCGCGCGCTCGAAGACCGCATCAACGCCGCGGTGGCCGAGCGGCCCGCGCTGCGCCACGTGGTGCTGCAGTGCTCGGCCATCAACGACATCGACGCCAGCGCGCTCGACAGCCTCGAAGCCATCAACCAGCGCCTGCGCGATGCCGGCCTGCAACTGCACCTGTCCGAGGTGAAGGGCCCGGTGATGGACAAGCTGCAGCGCAGCGACTTCCTGCGGCACCTGAGCGGGCGCGTGTGGCTCACGCACCACCAGGCCGCGTGCGCGCTCGCGGCCGCTGAAGGCTGAGCCGCGGGCGACCCCTTACCGGGCCGCGTTCGGGAAGAAGAGCTGTTCGCCGCCGATCTTGTAGCTCGCGATCGCGGCCTGGCCCGCGGCGCCGGTCACCCAGTCCACGAACTTCTGGCCTTCGGCGGTCTTCACCTGCGGGTGCCTGGCCGCGCTCACCAGCATCACGCCGTACTGGTTGAACAGGCGCTGGTCGCCTTCCACGAGCACCACGAGCTCGCCGCGGTTCTTGAAGTTGAGCCAGGTGCCGCGGTCGGTCAGCACATAGGCGTTCGAGCCCGAGCCGATGTTGAGCGCCGGGCCCATGCCGCAGCCGCATTCCTTGTAGCCGCTGCCCTTTGCGGCTTCGGCGCCGGCCATTTTCCAGAAGCGCAGCTCGGCCGCGTGCGTGCCGCTCTTGTCGCCGCGCGAGATGAAGGGCGCGTTGGCCGCGGCCACTTTCTTGAGCGCGGCCACGATGTCCTTGCCCGCGGTCTTGGCCGGGTCGGCCTTGGGGCCGACGAGCACGAAGTCGTTGTACATGACCTCCTGGCGCTTGGCCGAGAAGCCGTCGGCGACGAATTTCTCTTCGGCCACCTTGTCGTGCACGAACAGCACGTCGGCGTCGCCGCGGCGCGCCATGTCGATGGCCTGGCCGGTGCCCAGCGCCACCACCTTCACGTCGATGCCCGTGGCCTGCTTGAACTGCGGCAGGAGGTGGCCGAACAGGCCCGACTGCTCGGTGGACGTGGTGGAGGCCACGACGATGTTCTGCGCGAGCGCGGCGCCGCCGAGCAGCAGGCCGGCGGCCAGCGTGGCGAGTGTGTGGATGGGTTTCACCAGGCTTCTCCTTGAACAAAAAGGTGGGCGTGCGGGCACAGGGCCCGCAACAGGTCGGCATTGAAAAAATCGTCCACGGGCAGGTCGGCGAGCACGCGGCCCTGCTCGAGGTAAACCACGCGGCTGGCCAGGCGCTTGACCTGGCCGAGGTTGTGGCTGGCGAACACCAGGGTGGTGGGGCGTCCGCCCACGGGCGTGGCGGTGAACTCGGCAATGAGCTGCTCGACCTCGCGCTTGGCGTGCGGATCGAGGCTGGCGGTGGGTTCGTCGAGCAGCCAGACGTCGGGCTTGAGCGCCCAGGCGCGCGCGAGCGCGAGCCGCTGCTGCTGGCCACCCGAGAGCGCGCGGCCGTTGCGCTGCGCGATGTCGGCCAGGCCCACGCGGCCCAGCGCGGCGTGCGCGGCCTCGCGCGCTTCGCGCCAGCGCAGGCCCTTGAGCCACAGGCCCAGCGCCACGTTCTGCCAGGCGCGCACGCGCAGCATGTGCGGGCGCTGGAACAGCATGGCCATGCGGCGCGCCTCGGGGCGCTGGCACTGGCCTTCGGTGAGCGGCAGCAGGCCGTGCAGCGCGCGCAGCAGCGTGCTCTTGCCGCTGCCGTTGGCGCCGATCAGGGCCACGCGCTCGCCTTCGGTGATGCGCAGGTTCACGCCGTCGAGCGCGGGCGCGCGCGGCGCCGGGCCCAGGCGCACCTGCAGGCCGCGCACATCGAAGCAGGCCGCGGGCAGCGTGGGCGCGCCGGGCATGCCGGTCACTGGACCACCCTCCGCGCTGCGCACTGCGGGGCTGAGCGCCTTGGGAACGGCCCGGCGGCGCTCATGCAGGCGCTCCCACGGGCAGCAGGCCGTCGGCCTTCTCGCGCCAGCGGCGCAGCAGCGAGACGGCGGCATTGAGCAGCAGCACCACGGCCAGCAGCACCACGCCCAGGCCCAGCGCCAGCGGCAGGTCGCCCTTGCTGGTCTCGAGCGCGATGGCGGTGGTCATGACGCGCGTGAAGCCGTCGATGTTGCCGCCCACGATCATCACCGTGCCCACCTCGGACACGGCGCGGCCGAAGGCGGTGATGAAGATGGTGAGCAGCGCGTAGCGCTCGTCCCAGGCCAGCAGCAGGCTGCGCACCGTGGTGCCCGCGCCCAGCGAGCGCAGCTGCTCGCCGTGGCCGAGCTCGGCGTCTTCCACCACCTGGCGCACCAGCGCGGTCACCAGCGGCAGCACGAGCACGGTCTGCGCGAGCACCATGGCGGGCACGCTGAACAGCCAGCCCAGAAAGCCCAGCGGTCCCGAGCGCGACAGCAGCAGGTAGACCACCAGGCCCACCACCACCGCGGGCACCGCGAGCGCGGTGTTGAGCAGCGTGAGCACCGCGCCACGGCCGCGAAAGCGCGCGGCCGCCAGCCAGGCCCCGAGCCACAGGCCCAGCGCGTAGGCGATGGCGGTGGCGCAGGCGCTCACGAAAAGCGAGCGCCACACGATGGCCCAGAGCCCGGTGTCGCCCGACGCGATCAGGGCGAAGGCCACGCCCAGGCTGTCGGAGAAGGTGTTCATCAGGGCCTGCACTGTAGCCAAGTGCCGGGCATCGCGCCCTGCGTGAAGACGCGATATGCACCGCATTGCATAAGGGGGCTTGCGGCACACTCGGGGCCATGCGACGCATCGAGCTGGCCTACCACCTGAGCACCCGCGAGCCCACCCAGCCCCATGGGGCGTCGCTGTTGCGCAACCCCATGATGGACGTGCTGCAGGCGGTCAAGAGCAGCGGTTCGATCTCGGGCGCGGCGCGCGAGGTGGGCCTGTCGTACCGCCACGTGTGGGGCCAGTTGAAGGACTGGGAGGCCGCGCTCGGCCAGGGCCTGATCTTCTGGGAGCGTGGCCAGGCCGCGCGGCTCACGCCCTTTGGCGAGAAGCTGCTGGCGGCCGAGCGGCTCGCGCAGGCGCGGCTGGGCCCGCAGCTGGAGAGCCTGCGCGTGGAGCTCGAACGCGCCTTCCAGCAGGTGCTCGCGCCCGAGGGCGGGGAAGACAACGCGCCCACGCTGCGCCTGTACGCGAGCCACGACCACGCGCTCAACGAACTGGTGGACTTCGCGGCCCAGCGCGAGGGCGGGCCCGCGCTGCACCTGGACGTGCACTTCTGCGGCAGCGTGGACGCGATCCGCGCGCTCAACGAGGGCCGCTGCAACGTGGCGGGTTTTCACGCCCAGCCCTTCGCCGACGCGGGCACGGCCACGGCCCGCACCTACCGGCCCATGCTCAAGCCGGGCCAGCACAAGATCATCGGCTTCGCGCGCCGCACGCAGGGCCTGATCGTGGCGCCCGGCAACCCCATGCGGCTGCGCGACATCCACGACGTGGCGCGGCTGCAGGCGCGCTTCGTGAACCGCGCGCTGGGCACGGGCACGCGCTTGCTGCTCGACGAGCTGCTGGCACGCGCGGGGCTGATGCCGCTGGACATCGACGGCTACGACCACATCGAGCGCTCGCACGCGGCGGTGGCGCTGGCGGTGGCCGGCGGCACCGCCGACGTGGGCCTGGGCACCGAGTACGCGGCGCGCAGCGCGCGGCTCGATTTCGTGCCCATCACCGACGAGCGCTACCTGCTCGTGGGCCTCAAGCGCACGCTCGACGAAGCGCCCATGCAGCGCCTGCTGCAGCTGCTGCG
This sequence comes from Hydrogenophaga crocea, assembly GCF_011388215.1. Classification (NCBI taxonomy): domain Bacteria; kingdom Pseudomonadati; phylum Pseudomonadota; class Betaproteobacteria; order Burkholderiales; family Comamonadaceae; genus Hydrogenophaga; species Hydrogenophaga crocea. The sequence goes on along the minus strand of NZ_CP049989.1, from coordinate 731,930 downwards.
CAGCCGCGCCTGGCAGACCCGCATGGCCGCCCTGCCCGGCTACCAGCCCGACCACTGCGGCGAGGTGGCGGCGATGAAGCGGCTGCTGCCCTGGTGGGGTTGAATGTGGCGCTGAGCGCGGGGCGGCATGCCGCACCCCGCGGCGCGCTCACTGCTTGGGAATGCCCGCGCGCTCGATCACCGCGCTCCAGCGCTTGATGTCGCCGGCCAGCAGCGCGGCCGTCTGCTCGGGCGACGAGGAACGCGGGTCGATGTTGAGTTCGCGCAGCTTCTTCTGCACCTCGGCGTCGGCCACGCTGGCCGCGATCTCGCGCTGAAGGCGATCGATCACCGGCCGCGGCGTTTTCGCGGGCGCGGCGATCGCGTTCCACGACGAGGCCACGAAACCCGCCACGCCCGATTCGGCCGCCGTGGGCACGTCGGGCAGCACCACCGAGCGCTTCTCGCCCGCCACCGCGAGCGCGCGCAGCGCGCCGGCGCGCACCTGGGCCAGCACCGGCGCGAGGATCTCCACGCCCACGTCGACCTGGCGGCCGCGCAGCGCGCCGATCAGGTTGGGCGTGCCGTTGAAGGGCACGGTCTGGGCGTCGATGTCGGCGCTGCTCTTGAACAGCTCGGCCGCCAGGTGCTGCGTGCTGCCGATGTTGATGCTGCCGATGTTGAGCTTGCCCGGGTGGCTGCGCGCGTAGGCCAGCAGCTCGGGAAAGGTCTTGAACGGGGCGTCGGGGTGTGCGAGCACCGCGATGTCGAAGAAGCCCAGCGTGGAGACGGGCGCGAAGTCCCTGATCGTGTCGAAGGGCAGCGACTTGAACAGCCCGGCCGTGACGGCCGTGCCGTTGGACATCAGGAACAGCGTGTGGCCGTCGGGCTCGGCGCGCGCCACGGTTTCCGCGGCCACCACGCCGCCCGCGCCGGGGCGGTTCTCGATCACCACGGGCTGGCCGAGCCGCTCGGCCAGCTTGCCCGCCACGATGCGCGCCGTGAGGTCACCCACCCCGCCGGCCGCGAACGGCACCACCAGGCGCAGACCGCGCGTGGGGAAGGCGGGCTGCTGCGCCAGCGCCCCGACCCAGGGCGCAAGGCCCAGGGCCACGAGGGCGGCGCGGCGCGGCAGCGTCATCCCACGAACTGGACGAGCCAGAGGGAGATCGGCGGGAAGAACAGCAGCAGCAGCGTGCGCAGCGTGTCGGCCGCGAGGAAGGGCATCACGCCGCGGTAGCTCTCGCCGATCGGCACGTCCTTGGCCATGCCGTTGACCACGTACACGTTCAGGCCCACGGGCGGTGCGAGCAGGCCGAAGCCGACCGTCATGAGCACCATGATGCCGAACCAGATGGCGACCGATTCCTGCGGCATGCCGAAATCCAGGCCCATGATCACGGGGAAGAAGATGGGGATGGTGAGCAGGATCATGGACAGCTCGTCCATCACCGCGCCCAGCACCACGTAGAACAGCAGGATGCCGCCCACCACCATCACGGGCGGCACGTCCCAGCCCTGGATCACGCTGGCCAGCTGCGCCGGCACCTGCGTGAGCGCCAGCGAGGTGTTCATCATGTCGGCGCCGATGAAGATCATGAAGATCATGGCGCTGGCCGAGGCGGTCGACAGGAAGCACTCCTTGACCTTCTTGAGCGTGAGCTCGCCCTTGAGCACGGCCGCGATGAAGGTGCAGGCCACGCCCACGCCCGCGCCTTCGGTGGGGGTGAACAGGCCGCCGTAGATGCCGCCGAACACGATCAGGAACACCACCGCGAGCGGCAGCACGCCCATCACCGCCTGAAGCGACATCTTCGGCAGGTCGAGGTTGTGGTCGGGCGCATGGCCGGGGCGCACGCGCACGTAGATCGCGATCGCGATCATGTAGCCCAGCATCGCGATGATGCCGGGAATGGTGGCCGCGGCGAACAGCTTGGCGATGTTCTGCTCGGTCAGGATGGCGTAGATCACCAGCGGCACCGAGGGCGGGATCAGGATGCCCAGCGTGCCGCCCGCAGCCAGCGTGCCCGTGGCCAGGCGACCCGAGTAGCCGTGGCGCTTCATCTCGGGCAGGGCCACCGAGGTGATGGTGGCCGCGGTGGCGATGGACGAACCGCAGATGGAGCCGAAGGCCGCGCTTGCGCCCACGGCGGCCATGGCCAGGCCGCCCTTGAAGCGCGCCATGATCACGCTCGCGAACTGGAACAGCGCCTTGGAGATGCCGCCCTGCGTGGCGAAGTTGCCCATCAGGATGAACAGCGGGATCACCGACAGGTCGTAGCTCGCGAAGCGCGCGAACGCGAGGCCGTTGAGGTTGTTGAGGAAGGGCGGCAGGCCCACTTGGTAGAGGTAGCCGAAGGTGCCGGCCGCGAACATCGCGACCGCGATCGGCACGCGCACGGCCATGAGGCCGAGCATGACGCCGAAGATGCTGAGGGCCATGGCAAGCGAGCTCATGCAGCGCCCTCCTCGTCCAGGGCCGGGCCGAAGGTCTGCGCCAGCGCGATCGCCGCGGTGAGCAGCAGCGGCGGCACCATGGCCGCGTAAGTGATCCACTCGGGGAAGCCGAGCATCATGGTGGTGGTCATGGACTCGCGCGCGCTGAGGCCGCCGACGGCGGTGCGCCAGCCGATGACACCGATCATGAGGGCCATGAGCAGGGCGCCGAAGCGGTCGAACAGGGCGTTGACGGAAGCCGGCGCCTTGGCGGTGAAGAAGTCCACGATGATGTTTTCGCGGCGCAGTTGGCACAGCGGCATGAACAGGGCCACGGCGGCGCCCGCGGCCACGGCCGTGAGTTCGTAGTCGCCGAGGATGGTCCAGCCGGTGGTGTTGCGGCCGATGAGGCTGACGCAGGTGACCAGCGTCACCGCGGTGAGGATGAAGCCGGCCAGCACCGCGCAGACCTGGGCTAAGAACGAGAGGAACTTCAAGGCGGGGTCCAATCAGAAAAATCAAGCCGATCCGGCCCCGGCATCACCGGGAGCGGACCGGCCGTCGAAAGAGCCGCGATTATCGGCTGTGCTTGGCGATCAGGGCCCGGGCCTCGGCCGCGAGCTTCGCGCCGTCGATGCCCTTGCCCTTCACTTCGTTGATCCAGTCGGTCTCCACGGTGGACGCGGTGCGGCGCCAGCGCTGGGTTTCCTGGATGTCGAGCGCGACGATGTTGTTGCCGGCCTTGACCGCGATGTCGCGGCCGGCCTTGTCGCCCTCTTCCATCGCGCGGCCGAACAGGGCCGCGGTCTCGATGCCCGAGTTCTTGTCGATCACCGCCTTGAGATCGGGCGGCAGCTTCTCGTAGGACGCGCGGTTCATCGAGAACGCGAAGGTCTGGGTGTACAGGCCTTCCTTGCCGGCGAAGGTGGTGTGGTTCTTCACCAGCTCGGTCACCTTGAGCGAAGGCGTGACCTCCCAGGGGATGGTGGTGGCGTCGATGGTGCCCTTGGTGAGCGCGTCGGTCACGGCCGGCACGGGCATGCCCACGGGCGTGGCGCCGAGCTTGACCAGCATGTTGTTGATGATGCGCGAGCCGCCGCGCACCTTCATGCCGCGCAGGCTCTCCAGGCCGGTGATGGGCGTCTTGCTGTGGAACAGGCCGGGGCCGTGGGTGTGCACGGCGATGAGCTTGACGTCCTTGAACTCGTCGGCGGCGAACTTCTCCACGTACTCCTGGATGGCGCGCGACGAGGCCACCGGGTCACCGCTCATGAACGGCAGCTCGAACACCTCGGTCTTGGGGAAGCGGCCCGGGGTGTAGCCGAGCACGGTCCAGGTGAGGTCGACCACGCCGTCGCGGGCCTGGTCGAACAGCTGCGGCGGCGCGCCGCCGAGCTGCATGGCGTGGAACAGCTGCACCTTGATGCGCCCCCCCGAATCGGCCTCGACCTTCTGGGCCCAGGGCACCAGGGCGCGCGCGGGAATGGTGGCCTGCTGCGGCAGCATCTGGTGCAGGCGCAGCGTGACGGTCTGGGCCATGGCGGTGCCGGCCACCGTGGCCGCGGCCACCGCACCGAGCACCGCGAGCGCGGTGCGTCGCTTCAGGAAGTTCATCGTCTGTCTCCGATCGGGTTGGGGCCCGCGCCTGGGGGGGTGTGGGTGCTCGGCGGCACGGGCGGCGGGAAAAACGCGCCCACACTGTGCATGCGGCCCGGCCGGGCAGCCAGTCCGGAGACCGACTTTCAGCTATGCCGTTATGTTATGAAACCTGGGGCAAACCCCGAGCTTGGGTCTGGCTCGCGGGGCCGCCGGCGGCCGGCTCGTCGGGGCGCCAGGCGCTGTCGAGCGTGATGCGGCCCACCACCCGAGACACGCAGGCGCAGATGCGCTGGTTGGCGGCGCGCTCGTGCGCGCTCAGGAACACGTCGCGGTGGTCGATCTCGCCTTCGAGCGCGAGCACGTCCATGGCGCACAGGCCGCACTCGCCGCGGCGGCAGTCGCTCATGACCTCCACGCCCGCGGCCTCGAGCGCGTCCAGCAGCGATTCGCCCGGCGGCACGGTGAGCTCGCAGCCGTGGCGCGGCACCTGCACCACGAAGCTGCCCGTGGGCAGCCGGCCGCCGCTGCCGAAGGTTTCGAAGCGCAGGTCGGCCGCGGCGCGGCCCTGCGCGGCCCAGGCGGCGCGCGCGGCGTCGAGCAGGCCCGCGGGCCCGCAGACGTAACACGGCGCACCCATGGGCAGCGCGGCGATGGCGCCCGCGAGGTCGAGCCGCTCGCCGCGCTCGGCCACCGCGGTGACCAGGGCCTCGCCGAGCTCGGCGCGCAGCGCCTCGGCATAGGCCAGCTCGGCCTGGCTGCGCGCGCCGTACAGCAGGCGCACGGCGCGCCCCTGCTGGCGCAGCGCGCGCGCCATGCCCACCAGCGGCGTGATGCCGATGCCGCCCGCGAGCAGCAGGCTCTCGGGCGCGTCGAGCGCGAGCGCGAAGTGGTTCTGCGGCGCGCTCACGGGCAGCGTGTCGCCCACCGCGAGCGACCACATGGCCCGGGAGCCGCCGCGGCCGTCGTCGAGCCGCTTGACCGCGATGCGGTAGGCGCCGCCCGCCTCGACGGGCAGACCCACCAGCGAGTACGAACGCGTCTGCTCGCGCCCGGCCACGCGCAGGCGCAGCTGCAGGTGCGCACCCGGCGGCCAGGCGATGGCGCTGCCGCCTTCGGGCTGCAGCAGGAATTCGCGCACGGTGGGCGTGAGATCGGTGATGGCGGCGACACGCGCGGTCTGCCAGACGGGGTTGCTCTTCATGGGGTCAGCGGCGGCGGATGAGTTTGAGCGCGGGCATGGCGGCGTGCGCCTGCCCCTGGGTGTGGCCCGCGAGCACGGCGCGCAGGTTGCGCTGCGCCAGCCGCGAGTGCTCGCGCAGGATGGCCTCGGCGCGCGCGCTCTCGCGGCGTTCGATGGCGTCGAGCACCTGGCGGTGCTGGTCCTGCGCGACGATGAGCATGTCGCGCGCCTGGGTCGATTCGGCCTCGGCGAGCACGAAGCCCGAGGGCGAGGCGAAGGGCAGCGCGCACACGCGTTCGAGCTGGCGCTCCACCGTGGGGCTGTCGGCCATCTCGGCCAGCAGCACGTGAAAGCGGCTGTTGAGCGCCACGTAGTCGGAGAAGGCCTCGTCGTCGAGCGTGGGCGTGGCGAGCACGGCGTCGATGCGCGCGAGCACGCCGCGCGCTTCGGTGAGCACGGCCGCTGGCGCGCCGCGCTCGGCCGCGAGCCGCGCCAGCAGGCCTTCGAGCGTGCCGCGCAGCTCGATGGCGTCGGCGATGTCGCGCTCGGAAAAGGTCTCGACCACATAACCGCCGCCGGGCAGCGCGCGCAGCAGGCCTTCCTGTTCGAGCCGCAGCAGCGCGGCGCGCACCGGCGTGCGCGACACGCCCAGGCGCTCGACGATGGCGAGCTCGGCGATGCGCGAGCCGCCCGCGAGCTCGCCCGAGAGGATCAGCTCGCGCAGCTGCAGCAGCGCACGCACCTGGGCGCTTTCGGGCACGCCATCGGCCAGGACTTGGGGGGCCATGGCGTCAGCCCGCGCGGCGGATGGGGAGGACGGTGGAGCCCGGCGTGCCGCGCTCGGCGTCCACCATCCGGTCGATCAGGCGCCGCGCCCACATCGCGCCGGCGTCGATGTTGAGGTTGTAGAACTTGTGGTCGGGGTGTTCCTCGATCGCCTTCTGCTGCGCTTCGAGCACGAACTCGTCTTCGCGGAAGATGCCGGCCACGCCCTCGCGCAGCTGGTGCGTCAGGCGCTGCTCGCCCAGGCAGTAGTTGCGCGCGAAGGCCCAGAAGTACAGGCAGGTGTTGTCGGTCTCGGGCGTGATGGTGTTGAGCACCATGCCATTGACGCCCCGGCTGCGGTCGCCGCCGTCGCGCGGCAGCGCGCCGCTGCCCGCGGGCGCCACGCCGACGTCGATCGCCACCGTGCACGGCGCTTCGAAGCGGATGATCTGCCAGCGGTCCACCGGCCCCTGGTAGCCGCGCGCCTGCTGGATCTGGCCGGCCCAGAACGGCGGCGCCTCGATGTTCTCCATCCAGCGCGTGACGGTGGCGGTGCGATCGCCGTGCGTGGCCACGAAGGGCGCCTCGGCCACCGCGCGGTTGCCGATGCTGCTGCCGTGCACGAAGGTCTCGTGCGTGAGGTCCATGAGGTTGTCGATCACCAGCCGGTAGTCGCACTTCACGCGGATCATCTTGCCGTCACCCGCCCACTCGGGGTCGTGGTTCCAGTGCAGGTCGGGGATCAGGGCTTCGTCGGCCAGCGCCGGGTCGCCGGGCCAGATCCACACGAAGCGGTGCTTCTCGGCCACCGGAAAGCGCCGCACGCAGGCCGAGGGGTTGAGCGTTTCCTGGCTCGGCATGTGGGTGCAGCGGCCCTCGGCGTTGAACACCAGGCCGTGGTAGCCACAGACCACCTCGTCGCCCTCGAGCCGGCCCATGGACAGCGGCAGCAGCCGGTGCCAGCAGGCGTCTTCGAGCGCGGCCACGCGGCCGCCGGTCTGGCGGTAGAGCACCAGTTTCTGGTTGCAGACCGTGCGCGCGAGCAGGCTGCGGCCGACCTCCACGTCGTAGGCGGCGGCGTACCAGGCGTTGAGCGGAAAGTGGTTGGGGGTGGTGTTCATGGATACGCAATGTATACATGGATGCCCGAAAACCGCGCGATTTCCGGGTGAATCGCTGGGATTCAGGCATTTTCTGTATCCATGGCGAACGCAGCGGTTGCGGCCCGGCGGCGCATCCGCTACCGTCGCCGCTCCCGAACCCAACCCCCCCTCCCTGGAGACAAGATGAGCCTGAACCCCCCGTTCCGCGCCGACCACGTCGGCAGCTTTCTGCGCCCCGCCTACCTGCTGCAGGCGCGCGAACAGAAGGCCAAGGGCGAGATCACGGCGGCGCAGCTGCGCGAGGTCGAGGACCGCGCGATCACCGAGATCGTGAAATTCCAGGCCGACGTCGGCCTGCAGTCGATCACCGACGGCGAGTTCCGCCGCACCTACTTCCACATCGACTTCCTCGAGCAGCTCGGCGGCGTGAAGACCGACATCCCGGTCACCATCCGCAAGCCCGACGGCACCGAGGAACTGGCCCCGCCCGTGATCCGCGTGATCGACAAGGTGCGCCACGCCAAGAACATCCAGCTCGCCGACTTCCAGTACCTGCAGGCGCAGGTGAAGGCGCTGGGCCTGCCCGGCCTGTTGCCCAAGGTGACCATCCCCTCGCCCACCATGCTGCACTTCCGCGGCGGCCGCGCGGGCATCAGCAAGGACGCCTACCCCGAGCTCGACCCGGCCTTCTACGACGACGTGGCCCAGGCCTACGCGGACGAGCTGCAGAGCCTGGCCGACGCCGGCTGCACCTACGTGCAGATGGACGACACCAACATGGCCTACCTGTGCGACGAGAAGATGCGCGAGGCCGCCCGCCAGCGCGGTGACGACCCCAACGAGCTGCCGCACCGCTACGCCAGCTTCATCAACAAGGTGGTCGACCGCAAGCCCAAGGGCATGACCCTGGCCATGCACCTGTGCCGCGGCAACTTCAAGAGCACGCACGCGGCGGCCGGCAACTACGAACCCGTGGCCGAGGCCCTGCTGTCCGAGATGCGGCTCGACGCCTTCTTCCTCGAGTACGACGACGACCGCTCGGGCGACTTCCGCCCCCTGCGCTTCCTGGGCAAGGGCAAGACCGTGGTGCTGGGCCTGGTCACCACCAAGTTCGGCCAGCTCGAAAGCAAGGACGACCTCAAGCGCCGCATCGACGAGGCCGCGAAGTACGCGCCGCTGGAGCAGCTCTGCCTGTCGCCGCAGTGCGGCTTCTCGAGCACGGTGCACGGCAACAACATCGCCGTGGAAGACCAGCGCAAGAAGCTCGCGCTGGTGGTGGAAACGGCGCGCGAGGTCTGGGGCGGCTGAGGCCTAGTGGGGCCGGTACTCGGCGAAGGCCACCGGGTCTTCGACCGGCCCGGCCCGGCCCAGCACCAGGCACACGCGGATCACGAGAAACTCGGCGCCGTCCTCGTCGAGCATGCGCGCGGCCAGACCGATCTCCCGGTCCACCTGGGCTGCGGGCACGGCGCCGGCGCCGCCGGTGCTGTCCAGGCGCATGCCGGTGAAGCCCGAGCTGTGGCGTGCGCCGTCGGGCAGCAGCAACTGGTTGCGCCCATAGGCCTCGTAGTGCACACCGTGCAGCCGGCAGCGCAGGCCGTCGGGCGCGAGCGCCAGCGCCTCGGCCACGCTGTGGCGGCGGCCCCATTCGCTGGTTTGCGCGCGGTGGTACAGCGTGGCGAAGATGCGCCCCGAAGGCCGCAACAGGTCGCGCGCCTGCTGCAGGGTTTCGCGCAGCGCCGCGTCGCTCAGGTAGGGCAGCACGTTGCACAGGCGCACGTAGTCCACGGCGCCGTCGTCGAAGGGCGCGGCCCTCAGGCTGCTGCCCACCACGAAGCGCAGCCGCTGCGCGTCGGGGTGCTGGCCCCAGTGGCGCTGCAGCGTGGTGATGGCCGCGGCGTCCTGGTCGATGCCGGTGACGTGCACCTGCCGCTTGAGAAAGGCCGGCAGGCATTGCCCGTCGGCAATGCCGAAGTCGATCGCCTGCGCGCCGGGCGGCAGCGAGGCCACCAGGTCTTCGTCGGGCAGGCGCACCGCGGGTGTCTTGCCGGTGGCGAGGTTGCGGCTGGTGCGCTGCACGAGCTCGGTGCTGACCGCGCCGGTCTGGCGGTCGTAGCGCTGCTCGGCCAGCTCGCGGCTGATGCGCGGGCTCAGGCTCGTGTGCAGCGGCCGCTCGCCGGCCGGGCGTGCAGGCAGCCGCGGCAGCAGCGGCTTGGAGGGTGACGGCGGACAGCTCCGGCTCATGGCGTGCATGGTCGGACCTCCTGGGCGGCGCGCGTGCGCGGCCGGGTGATGGCGGACAGGCTCACGGGGGTTGTCTCCTCGGATCGGGGTGAGAGGCAGGCCGGACCGGCATACCCCCCCCCTGTGTCACGACCCCGACGCGAAACGCGTCAGGCCCCCGGGAAAACCACGATGGCTCAGCCCGTTTCCGAGCCCGTGCCCGTGCCCGCGCGTGCGCGCGTCCGGCGCTCGAGCGCGCCGCTCGCGGCCGCCTTGAGCAGCTTCTGGAACGACGGGCACTCGGCATGGCTGGGTGCCGGGCAGATGGCCGCGTGGCGCAGGCCGTCGATCATGGCTTTCAAGCGGCGCACCATGCGCTCGAGTTCGTCGGCCTTGGCGGCCAGCACCTGGCGGTCGATGGCCGCCGCGCCGCCCGCGGTGAACAGCTGGCGGATCTCGTCGAGCGAAAAGCCCGCCGCCTGCCCCAGCGCGATCAACGACAACTGCTCCAGCACCGCCGGCGCGAAGCGGCGGCGCTGGCCTTCGGGCGCGAGCGAGCGGATCAGCCCGCGCCGTTCGTAGTAGCGCAATGCCGACGCCGGCACGCCCGAGCGTTTGGCGACTTCCGAGATGTCCATGGGGGCTTGACTTGAAGTTGACTTCAACTTCTACAGTAACCGTCAAGCCTTTTCACCGTCAACCCCGGAGGTACACCATGCCCCTGCTTTCCGACCCCGGCCGGATCGTGCTCATCGGCCTCGGCGCCACCGCCGCCATGGACGCCTGGCTGCTGCTGCTCACGCGCTTCGGCCAGCCGTTCGCGGGCTTCGGCCTGATCGGCCGTTGGGTGGGCCACATGCGCCACGGCCGCTTTGCCCACCCCGCCATCGCACGCGCAGCGCCGGTACCCGGCGAACAGGCGCTCGGCTGGCTCACCCACTACACGGTGGGCGTGGCCTATGCGGTGCTGCTGGTGCTGTGGCAAGGCGATGGCTGGCTGCAGCGGCCGTCGTGGCCGCCGGCACTGGCCTTCGGCCTGCTCACGGTCGCCGCGCCGTTCCTGCTGATGCAGCCTGCCATGGGCGCCGGCATCGCGGCCTCGAAAACCCCTCAGCCTGGCGCCAACCGCCTGCGCAGCCTGGCCAACCACACCGTCTTCGGCGCCGGTCTTTTCTTCAGCGCCGCCCTCCTCGAAAGGATCTGCCCATGAACACCCTCGCCATCGTTTTTCACAGCGCCCACGGGCACACCGAACACATCGCGCGCCAGGTCGCGGCCGGCGCCACCGCCACCGGCGCTGTGATCGTCGATCTGCTCGACGTGGACACGCTCACCCGCGAGCCCCGACGGCTCACCGCCTACGACGGCATCGTGATGGGCTCGCCCACCTACCTGGGCGGCGTGTCGGGGCCGTTCAAGACCTTCATGGACGCCACGGGCCGCCTGTGGCGCGAGCAGGCGCTGCAGGGGCGGCTGGCCGCCGGCTTCACCGTGTCTTCGCTGCCCGCGGGCGACAAGCAGTCCACACTGCTGTCCATGTTCGTGTTCGCCATGCAGCACGGCATGTGGTGGGTGGGCAACCCCATCCTGCCCGAGCAGCACAGCGGCGTGCCCTACGAGGAAGCCGCCAACCGCCTTGGGTCGTGGTCGGGCCTCATGGCGCAGGCGGGGCATGCCTCGCCGGCCGACGCCTTTGCACCCGGCGATTTGAAAACCGCGCGTCTGTTCGGCGCCCATGTGGCGCACAGCCTTCAGCGGCTGGCACACTCGCGCCCCGTTCGCAATGCCACCACCAACCCGGAGATGTCCGCATGAAACTGCCCCAGCGATGGGCGCCCACCCTGTTCGGCTTCATCCTGTCGGGGCTGATGTCCCTGCTGGTCTCGGGCATCGCCACGGCACGCGCCACGGGTCTGGACGCGGCCTTCCCCGGCGCGTGGGCCAGCGCCTGGCTGTCCTCGTGGGCGGTGGCCTTCCCCGTGGCGCTGGTGGTGGCGCCGCTCACGCGGCGCCTGGTGACTCGCCTGACGGCGGGCTGAATCAGCCCGTGTGCTTGGCGATCAGCGCGCGCGCGTCGGCCACGAGTTTCGCGCCGTCGATGCCCTTGGCCTTCACTTCCTTGATCCAGTCGGCCTCGACCGCCGCGGCGGTGGACTTCCAGCGCTGGGTCTCGGCGGCGTTGAGCGTGACGATGCTGTTGCCCGCCTTCTGCGCCACCTCCAGGCCCGCCTTGTCGCCCTCGTCCATGGCACGGCCGAAGAAGGCCGCGGCCTCCACGCCCGAGTTCTTGTCGAGCACGGCCTTGAGGTCGGCGGGCAGCTTGTCGTAGCTGTTGCGGTTCATCACCAGCGCAAAGGTCTGGGTGAACAGGCCGGTGGGGCCGGCGAAGGTGGTGTGGTGCTTCACCAGATCGGCAATCTTGAGCGAGGGCGTCACCTCCCAGGGGATGGTGGTGGCGTCGAGCACGCCCTTGGTGAGCGCCTCGGTCACCGCCGGCACCGGCATGCCCACGGGCGTGGCGCCCAGCTTGAGCAGCATGTTGTTGATCACGCGCGAGCCGCCGCGCACCTTCTTGCCCTTGAGGCTGTCGAGGCCGCTGATGGGGAACTTGCTGTGGAACAGGCCCGGGCCGTGGGTGTGTGCGGCCAGCAGGTGCACCTGGCGGAACTCGTCGGCGGCGTGGGTCTGCACGAACTCGTGGAAGGCGCGCGAGGCCGGCTCGGCCTTGCCGCTCATGAAGGGCAGTTCGAACACCTCGGCCTTGTTGAAGCGGCCCGGCGTGTAGCCGAGCACGGTCCACACCATGTCGACCACGCCGTCGCGCGCCTGGTCGAACAGCTGCGGCGGCGAGCCGCCCATGGACATGGAATGGAACAGCTGCAGCTTGAGGCGGCCGCCCGATTCGGCTTCGAGCTTCTGGGCCCAGGGCACGATGGCGCGCGCGGGGATGGTCGCGCTCGGGGGCAGGAACTGGTGCAGGCGCAGCGTCACGGTTTGCTGGGCGAAGGCCTTGCCAGCAACGGCGCTGGCACCCAATGCAGCGGCGGCCGTGAGGGCACGGCGACGGCTCAGAGCGGTCATGGAGTCGATCCTGTCAGAAGAGAACGGAAGCGGCGCTCGCGGGGAGCGCGCCGGAGACATGTGCCACGTCAGGCACAAGTGCTGCGACTCTGCCGCGCCCGCGCCGCTTGCGCCACGGGCCGGGGGATCAAGCTGCTATGCCGTTATGGCATGAAACTTTCGGCCACCCCGCCGGGTGGCCGGGGTTCAGGCCAGGCCGAGCAGGCGCACGGCGTTGCCCTTGAGGATGCCGGGCATCACTTCGGGCTTGAAGCCGGCGACCTCGAAGTCCTTCATCCAGCGCTCGGGCGTGATCAGCGGGTAGTCGCTGCCGAACAGCACGCGGTCCTTCAGCAGCGTGTTGGCGTACTGCACGAGCTGCTTGGGGAAGTACTTGGGGCTCCAGCCGCTGAGGTCGATCCACACATTGGGCTTGTGCGTGGCCACCGAGAGCGCCTCGTCCTGCCACGGGAAGCTGGGGTGCGCCATCACGATCTGCATGTCGGGGAAGTCGATCGCCACGTCGTCGAGGTGCATGGGGTTGCTGTACTCGAGCCGCAGGCCGCCGCCGCAGCGCATGCCCGAGCCGATGCCGCTGTGGCCGGTGTGGAAGATGGCCGGCAGCTTGTGCGCGTTGATCACCTCGTAGATCGGCCAGGCCATCTTGTCGTAGGGGTGGTAGCCCTGCACCGTGGGGTGGAACTTGAAGCCTTTGACGCCTTCCTCCTTGATCAGCCGCTCGGCCTCGCGCGCACCCATCTTGCCCTTGTGCGGGTCGATGCTCGCGAAGGCGATCATCATGTCGCTGTTCTCGCGCGCGGCCTGCGCGATCTCTTCGTTCGGGATGCGGCGGCGCCCGAGCTTGCTCTCGCTGTCCACGGTGAACATCACCAGGCCGATCTTCTTCTCGCGGTAGTAGGCGATGGTCTCGGCGATGGTGGGCCGGCGGCTGTTGCCGAAGTACTTGTCGGCCGCGCGGTCGTACTCCTCGCCGTAGTTGTCGAAGGGGTTCCAGCAGCTCACTTCGGCGTGGGTGTGGATGTCGATGGCGACCAGGTTCTGATGGTCCACAGCAGTGCTCCTAGGGTAAACCCGGGGCCGATTTCGTCGGCCGCCGGATTGATTTGGTTATTCGTTATAACAATAATCGACCACCCCCACAAGGCAGCCAACCATGCCCATCCAGACCAACGACCTGACGATCGAATTGCGCGGTGACGAAGAGCAGATCGCGCTCATCACCCTGAACCGCCCGACCAAGCGCAACGCCCTCAACGACGGCCTGGTGCTGGCCATCCGCGACATTTTCCAGGGCATGCCGCACAGCGTGCGCGCCGCGGTCATCCACGGCAACGGCGACCACTTCTGCGCCGGCCTCGACCTGTCGGAGCTGAGCGAGCGCAACGCCGCCGCCGGCGTGCACCACTCGCGCATGTGGCACCACGCGCTCGACCAGGTCGAACGTGGTCCCGTGCCCGTGGTGGCCGCGCTGCACGGCGCGGTGGTGGGCGGCGGCCTCGAACTCGCGAGCGCCTGCCACATCCGCGTGGCCGACGCCTCGGCCTTCTTCGCGCTGCCCGAAGGCTCGCGCGGCATCTTCGTGGGCGGCGGCGGCTCGGTGCGCATTCCGCGCCTGATCGGCGCCGCGCGCATGGCCGACATGATGTTCACCGGCCGCGTGCTGGGCGCCGAAGAAGGCGAACGCGTGGGCCTGGCGCAGTACCTGGTGCCGCAGGGCACGGCGCTGGAGAAGGCGCTCGAACTCGCCACGCGCATCGCCAGCAACGCCCCGCTCACCAACTACGCGCTCATGCAGGCGCTGCCGCGCATCGCCGACCAGACCGCCGACCACGGCTTCTTCACCGAAGCCCTGATCTCGGCCATCGTGCAGGACGCGCCCGAGGCCAAGGCGCGCGTGCGCGAATTCCTCGAAGGCCGCGGGCCCAAGGTGAAAAAACAATGAGCGCCGCACGGCCGCCCGAAGGCGCTCGCGCCGCAGCGCGCAGCGCGCAGGCTCCATCCAGCGGGGCGCCGCGCTACCGCGCGCTCGCCTTCGGCATCACCGAGGCCGAGCTGCGCCACACCGCCGACGGCACGGCCTACCTCAAGGCCGTGCAGCCGCTGCAGCCCTACCCCGATCGCCTCACCGACCGCCTCGTGCACTGGGCGCAGGTGGCGCCCGATCGCACGTTCATGGCGCGCCGCGCGCGCATGGCCGACGGCAGCACCGGCGACTGGGTGCACCTGAGCTACGCGCAGGCGCTCGACGCCGCGCGCAGCATCGGCCAGGCCCTGCTCGACCGCGGCCTGAGCGCCGAGCGCCCGGTGCTGATCGCCAGCGAGAACGACCTCGAACACGCGCAGATCGCGCTCGGCTGCCTCTACGCCGGCATTCCCTGGGCCCCGGCCTCGCCCGCCTACTCGCTGGTGAGCCAGGACTACGACAAGCTGCGCCACCTGGTGAACACGCTCACGCCCGGCCTGGTCTACGCGGCCGACGCGCCGCGCTACGAGCGCGCCCTGCTCGCCACGCTCGGGCCCGAGGTCGAGATCGTCACCGGCAGCGGCAGCGTGCCCGGCCGCGCCACCACCAGCTTCGCGGCCCTGCGCGCCACGCGCCCCACGCCCGCGGTGGACGCCGCCATGCGCGCCACCGGGCCCGACACCATCACCAAGTTCCTGTTCACCTCGGGCTCGACCAAGCTGCCCAAGGCGGTCATCAACACCCAGCGCATGTGGTGCGCCAACCAGCAGCAGATGGCGCAGAGCATGCCGGTGCTGGCCGACCCCGACACGCCCCCGGTGCTGCTCGACTGGCTGCCCTGGAACCACACCTTCGGCGGCAACCACAACGTCGGCCTCACGCTGATGCACGGCGGCACGCTCTACATCGACGACGGCAAGCCCACGCCCGCGCTCATCGGCGAGACCCTGCGCAACCTGCGCGAGATCGCGCCCACCGTGTACTTCAACGTGCCCACGGGCTTCGAGGCGATCGCCAACGCCATGAAGACCGACGCGGTGCTGCGCAAGAACCTGCTGAGCCGCGTGCGCATGTTCTTCTACGCCGGCGCCGCGCTCGCGCAGCCGGTGTGGGACACGCTGCACGCGGTGCAGGAGCAGGAGGTCGGCGAGCGCATCGTGATGGGCACCGGCCTGGGCATGACCGAGTCGGGCCCCTTCGGCCTCTACATCACGCGGCCCGAGGTGAAGTCGGGCGACCTTGGCCTGCCCGCGGCGGGCCTGGAGCTCAAGCTCGTGCCCAGCGGCGACAAGACCGAGGTGCGCTACCGCGGCCCCAACATCACGCCCGGCTACTGGCGCAGCCCTGAAGCAACAGCCGAGGCCTTCGACGACGAAGGCTTCTTCTGCACCGGCGACGCCGTGGCCTGGATCGACCCCGCGCGCCCCAACCTGGGCCTGCGCTTCGACGGCCGCATCGCCGAAGACTTCAAGCTCGCCACCGGCACCTTCGTGAGCGTGGGCCCGCTGCGCGCGAAGATCATCGCGGCCGGCGCGCCCTTCGTGCAGGACGCGGTCATCACCGGCCTGAACGAGAAAGAAGTGGGCGCCATGCTGTTCACCACCGGCGCGGTGCGCACGCTCGCGCCCGGCCTGAGCGCCGACGCGCCGCTGGCCGAGGTGCTGGTGCAGCCGCCGGTGCTCGCGCACTTCCAGCGGGTGCTCAACGACCTGGCCGCGCAGGCCACCGGCAGCGCCAACCGCGTGGCGCGTCTGATCCTGCTCGCCGAGCCGCCCAGCATCGACAAGGGCGAGGTCACCGACAAAGGCTCGATCAACCAGCGCGCCGTGCTCAAGCACCGCGCCGAGCTCGTGGCCGCGCTGCATGCCGGCACCGCGCCGAACACCCTGCTTCCCCCTGCCAAGAACTGAAGGAGACACGCATGAAGATCGAAGGACAGGCCGCACTCGTCACCGGCGGCGGCTCCGGCCTCGGCGAGGCCACCGCGCGCGAACTCGCGCGCCTGGGCGCCAAGGTGGCCGTGCTCGACGTGAACCTCGAGGGCGCGCAGCGCGTGGCCGCCGACATCGGCGGCGTTGCATTCAAGTGCGACGTGACCGACACCGCCAGCGTGCAGGCCGCGATCGATGGCGCGGCCGCCGCGCACGGCCCCGCGCGCATGCTCATGAACATCGCGGGCATCGGCACCGCCAAGCGCGTGGTGCAGAAAGACGGCAGCGCCGCGCCGCTGGACGACTTCGCCAAGGTCATCACCGTCAACCTCGTGGGCACCTACAACGCGAGCCGCCTGTTCGCCGCGGCCTGCGCCAAACTCGACCCGCTCGAAGACGGCGAGCGCGGCGTGATGCTGTTCACCGCGAGCGTGGCGGCCTTCGACGGCCAGGTGGGCCAGCAGGCCTACAGCGCGTCCAAGGGCGGCCTGGTGGGCATGACGCTGCCCATGGCGCGCGACCTCGCGCAGCACGGCATCCGTGTCTGCACCATCGCGCCGGGCCTGTTCTCCACGCCGCTCATGCGCCAGTTGCCCGAGCCGGTGCAGGCTTCGCTGGCCGCGAGCATCCCCTTCCCGTCGCGCCTGGGCAAGCCCGAAGAGTTCGCCGCGCTGGCCGCGCACATCGTGACCAACACCCACCTCAACGGCGAGGTGATCCGGCTCGACGGCGCGCTGCGCATGGCGCCGCGCTGAAGACCGCCGCGCCCGAGCGACGACAAGAACCACCCGAGGAGACACCATGAACAAGCCCCTGCCCCTGGCCGGTGCGGCCGCCCTCGGTGTGGCGGCGCTGCTGGCGGCGTGCGCGAACGCGCCCGGCGGCGCGCCGAACGCCGTGGCCACGCCCGCGCGCCTGAGCCCCGCGACCGGCGCCACCTTGCAGCGCTGCGAGGCGCTGGCCGCGCAATTCCAGCACCCGGCCACGCGCATCGAATCGGCCGTGCCCGTGGCCGCGGGCGAGCTCAAGCTCGCCGGCCAGCCCGTGGCCGCGCATTGCCTGGTCAAGGGCCGCGTGAACGAGCGCAAGGGCCGCGACGGCCGCGACTACGCGATCGGCTTCGAGATGCGCCTGCCCCAGGCCTGGAACGGGCGCTTCTACCACCAGGGCAACGGCGGCCTGGACGGCGTGGTGCGCCCGGCCGAAGGCGCTCTCGGCGGCGGCCCGCTCACCGGCGCGCTGGTGCAGGGCTTCGCCGTCATCAGCTCGGACGCCGGCCACACCGGTGCGCAAACCCCCTACTTCGGCCTCGAGCCCCAGGCCCGGCTCGACTACGGTTACCAGGCGGTGGCCACGCTCACGCCCATGGCCAAGGCGCTGATCGCCAGCGCCTACGGCAAGGGCCCCGACCGCTCCTACATCGGCGGCTGCTCCAACGGCGGCCGCCACGCGCTGGTGGCCGCAAGCCGGCTGGGCGACCAGTACGACGGCTACCTGATCGGCGCGCCCGGCTACCGCCTGCCCAACGCCGCGCTCGCGCAGCTCTGGGGCGCGCAGCGCTGGCTGCCGCTGGCCACGCCGGGCGCCACGGTGAAGCACCCGCTCAACCCCAACGCCAGCATCCCCGATCTCGCCAGCGCGCTGACCGCGGCCGAGCGCGAGACCGTGGCGCGCGCCGTGCTGCAGCGCTGCGACGCGCTCGACGGCCTCACCGACGGCCTGGTGCAGGCCACGCAGGCCTGCCAGGCCACGTTCGACCCCGCACGCGATGTGCCCACCTGCAGCGGCGCGCGCGACGGCCGCTGCCTCACACCCGCGCAAAAGAGCGCGCTGGCCCAGGTGCACGCGGGCGGCCGCGCCGCCAACGGCCAGCCGATCTACAGCGCCTTCCCCTGGGACGCCGGCATCGCGGGCAGCAACTGGGCGACCTGGAAGTTCGTCAACGCGGTCGCGCTCGACCCGCTCTCGGTGGGTACGGTGTTCACCGCGCCGCCCGTGGGCCTGGTCGACCCGGCCAAGGCCGACATCGACGCGCTGCTCGCCGCCG
The DNA here is from genome assembly GCF_011388215.1 of Hydrogenophaga crocea. Taxonomy (NCBI): domain Bacteria; kingdom Pseudomonadati; phylum Pseudomonadota; class Betaproteobacteria; order Burkholderiales; family Comamonadaceae; genus Hydrogenophaga; species Hydrogenophaga crocea. The sequence goes on along the minus strand of NZ_CP049989.1, from coordinate 713,623 downwards.
TGGCGGCCACCGACGCCACCCACCGCGAATCGGGTCTGTCGCTCATGGGCCCGCCCGGCCACGAGAAGCCCGACAACCTGCTGCCGCTGCGCGCGCGCGGCGCCAAGGTGGTGCTGTACCACGGCGTGAGCGACGCGATCTTCTCGGCAGAAGACACGCGCCAGTGGCTCGAGCGCGTGAACGCCAGCCAGCAAGGCCGCGCCGCCGACTTCGCGCGCTACTTCCCCGTGCCCGGCATGAACCACTGCAGCGGCGGCCCGGCCACCGACCAGTTCGACCTGCTCGGCCCGCTGGTGCAATGGGTGGAACACGGCGTGCCGCCGCAGGCCGTGAAGGCCCAGGCGCGCGGCGCGGGCAACCCGGGCGGGGTGAACACCGAGCTGCCCGCGGCCTGGTCGGCGCAGCGCAGCCGCCCCTTGTGCGCGTATCCTGCCGTGGCCCGCTACAAGGGCCAGGGCAACCCTGAAGACGCTTCCAGTTTTTCCTGTCAGTGACCCCTTCGATGACCAAGACCGTTGTGTATGAAGTGGAGGTGATGTTCGGCGACTGCGATCCCGCCGGCATCGTCTTCTTCCCCAATTTCAGCAAGTGGATGGACGCCTCGTCCCTCAACTTCTTCGTGCAGTGCGGCGTGCCGCCGTGGCGCGAACTCGTCAAGACGCGCGGCATCATCGGCACGCCGCTGCTCGAGATCCACACCCAGTTCAAGAAGCCCGCCACCTACGGCGAGCGCCTGCAGGTGCACACCAGCGTGATCGAATGGGGCGCCAAGGTGTTCAAGCACCAGCACCGCGTGATGCGCGGCGACACCCTGCTGTGCGAAGGCACCGAGGTGCGCGCCTTCTGCGAACGCGACCCGGCCGATGCCTCGCGCATCCGCGCCATCCCCGTGCCCGAGGACATCAAGGCCCTGTGCGCCTGAGAGAGCCATGAGCGAACCCTCGATCGCCAACGCCCTGCGCCGCCCCCGTGGCGTGCGCAAGGCCGCGGCGCCCGATGCGGCCGCGGGCGCGGCCGGCGACGGCCTGCCCGACACCGGCCACCTCGAAACCCTGGTGGGCTACAACGCGCGGCGCGCGGCGCTCTCGGTCATCGGCATCTTCCTGCGCCGCATGGCGCCGTTCGAGCTGCGCCCGGTCGACTACTCGGTGCTCAGCGTGATCGCCCACAACCCGGGCGTCACCTCGCGCCAGATCTGCGCCGCGCTCGACATCCTGCCGCCCAACCTCGTGGGCATGGTCAAGGCGCTGCAGCGGCGCCGCCTCATCACGCGCCGCCCGCACCCGAGCGACCGGCGCGCCCAGGGCCTGCACCTCACGCCCACGGGCGAGCGCCTGTACCGCGAGGCCCAGGCCACGGCCAGCGCGCTCGAAGCCGAGGCCACCGCGGCGCTCACGGCCGACGAGGTGCAGACGCTGATCGCGCTGCTGCGCAAGGTGTACCGGCCCGGCACGGCGGCCACCGGAAACGGGGACGCGGCCGTCTGATCCGCCATCCGGTCAAACCCGGGTGGCCCGGCAGCCACATGCTGCACCGCACACAGCTACCAACTTGATAGCGACGGTGGGCATGCCTATAGTGAACCGGCCGACACCCGCTGCCCGGTTCGCGCGAGGAGACCGCCGATGAGCAAGGACACCGAAGCCCTGAGCCAGCTGTTCGATCTGCTGGAAGCGCGCTACGCCATGCGCGTGATCCACGCGCTGGCCGACGGACACCCCCAGACCTTTCGCCTGCTGCAAGACAGCGTGGGCGGGGTCACGCCCAACACGCTCAACACGCGGCTGAAGGAGCTGCGGGCCGCACACCTGCTCGACCACTGCGGCACGGGCTACAAGCTCACGCCGCACGGTGCCGAGCTCGCGCGCCGGCTCGGCGAGTTCAAGCCCTTTGCGGGCCGCTGGCAGCACCGCAACCAGGGCGCGCGCGCGGCCGCGCGGCCCGCGCCGCGCAGCGCCGCCCGCAGCACCGCCTGATCGCGCCGCGGGCTTCAAGCCCGCTCAGGCCCGCTCAAGCCCGCTCGGCCGCCACGCGCGCCACCAGCGCCCAGGCCACCTCGGCCAAGGGCGACAACACGCGCCGCGCGCGCCGCACCAGCACGATGTTGCGGTCGATGCGCGGCAGCAGCGGCCGCACCACCAGGCCCGGCAGGCCCCCGGGCGGCAACGCCAGCGTGGGCACCACCGACACGCCCAGGCCGGCGTCGAGCATGCGGAAGATGGTGGTCACGTGGCCCACCTCCTGCGCCAGCGGCGGCGCCACGCCCTGCTCGCGCAGCGCGTCGTCGATCAGGCGCCGGCTGCCCGAGGCGTGGTCGAGCAGCACCAGCGGCTCGCCGGCCAGCTCGGTCCAGCGCACCGAGCGCTTGCGCGCCAGCCGGTGCGTGGGCGGCGCGACGAAGCAGAACGGCTCGCTGAGGACGGGCTCGGCGTGCAGCGCGCTGTTCGGGCCCGGGTCGATCACCACGCCGAAGTCGACCTCGCCCGCGAGCACGCTGGCCAGCGCGTCGTGCTGCATGCGGTCGAGCAGCACCAGCGCCAGACCCGGGTGTTCGCGCTGGCAGCGCGCGATGCACTCGGGCAGCAGGTTGGCCGACAGCGTGGGGCTGCTCGCGATGCGCACCCGGCCCTGGCGCTGCGTGGCCAGGCCGCGCACGTCGAGCAGCACCGCGTCGAGGTCGTCGAGCACGCGCTCGAGCCGCGTGGCCAGGTTGCGGCCCGCCGCGGTCAGCAGCACCTCGCGCGTGGTGCGGTCCAGCAGCTTGAGGCCGAGCTGCTGTTCGAGCTCGGTCACGCAGCGGCTCACCGCGGGCTGGCTCAGGCCCACCTGCGCGCCGGCGCGCGTGAAGCTGCCGTGCGCCGCCACGGCCTGGAACACACGCAACTGGCGCAGGCTGATGTTCATGCGCTCGCATGATAAATGCATCCGATAAATTCATTTCTCTTTGGAGCAGGGCTGCGGTCCAATCGCGGCCATCGCCCCGACCCGCCGCCCACCGCCATGGCCCGCTCCCGCCTGCTGCCCGACAACTTCACCCTCTACCTGATCGCCACCGTCACGCTGGCCAGCCTGCTGCCTGCGCAGGGCGTCTTCGCCGACGCGCTCGCCATCGCCACCAAGGTCGCCGTGAGCCTGCTGTTCTTCCTGCACGGCGCCAAGCTCTCGCGCGAAGCGATCCTCGCGGGCATCGGCCACTGGCGGCTGCAGATCGCGGTGGTGGCCACCACCTTCGCGCTGTTCCCCGTGCTGGGCTGGGCGCTGTCGCCCGTGCTGCGGCCGCTGGTCACGCCCGACCTGTACACCGGCATCCTCTACCTGTGCGCGCTGCCGGCCACCGTGCAGTCGGCCATTGCCTTTGCCTCGATGGCGCGCGGCAACGTACCGGCCGCGGTCTGCAGCGCCTCGGCCTCCACGCTGCTGGGCGTGGTGCTCACGCCGCTGGTGCTGGGGCTGCTGCTGGCGCAGGACGCGGCCATGGGCGACCTGCTGGGCGCCATCGGCCGCATCGGCGTGCAGTTGCTGCTGCCCTTCATCGCCGGCCACCTGCTGCGGCCCTGGATCGGTGATTTCCTCAAGCGCCGCACCTCGGTGATGAAGGTGGTCGACCAGGGCTCGATCCTGCTGGTGGTCTACGCGGCCTTCAGCCACGCGGTGATCGACGGCCTGTGGTCGCAGCTGCCGCTGAGCGCCATGGCGGGCCTGCTCGTGGTCTGCGGCGTGCTGCTGGCGCTGGTGCTCTCGGTCACGGTGTGGGGCAGCCGCCGGCTCGGCTTCTCCAAGGAAGACGAGATCGCCATCGTCTTTTGCGGCTCGACCAAGAGCCTGATCACCGGCGTGCCCATGGCCAACGTGCTGTTCGCGGCCAACGTCGCGGGGGCCATCGTGCTGCCGCTGATGGTGTTCCACCAGATGCAGCTCATGGTGTGCGCGGTGCTGGCGCAGCGCTACGCGCGCCGCCCCGCGGACCCGGCCCTGACCGCGGCCGAAGCGGCCAAGGCCTGAGCCGCGGCGCTCAGCGCGCCGGGCTGTCCACCACCACCTGGCGCTGCTCGCCCAGGCCGCGGCCGCCCAGGGTCACCACGTCGCCCGGCTTCAGGTAGAGCGGCGGCTTGTGGCCCATGCCCACGCCGGGCGGCGTGCCGGTGGGGATCACGTCGCCCGGCTGCAGCACCATGAAGCGGCTCAGGTAGCTCACGATGTGGGCCACGCCGAAGATCATGGTGCGGGTGTTGCCGGTCTGGCGGCGCTGGCCGTTCACGTCGAGCCAGAGGTCCACGTCCTGCGGGTCGCCGAGCTCGTCGGGCGTGACCAGCCAGGGGCCGATCGGGCAGTGCGTGGGGTAGCTCTTGCCCTTGACCCACTGGCCTTCGTAGGCCATCTGGTACGCGCGCTCGGACACGTCGTTGACCAGGCAGAAACCGGCCACGTGGCGCAGCGCCTGGTCCTCGCTCACGTGGAAGGTGCGCTGGCCGATCACGATGCCGAGCTCGACCTCCCAGTCGAGCTGGGTCGCGCCGGGCGGCAGCCAGATGTCGTCGTGGGGGCCGCTGATGGCGCCGCTGTGCTTGTTGAACACGATGGGCTGGCCGGGCGCCTTCAGGCCGGCTTCGGCCGCGTGGTCGGCGTAGTTCAGGCCGATGGCGACCACGTTGCCCACCTGGCCCACGCAGGGTCCCAGGCGCGTGCCCGAGGGCACGGGCGGCAGGGTGAGCGGGTCGATCGCGGCCAGCCGGGCCATAGAATCCGGGCCCAGCGTGGCCGGCCCGAAGTCGGCCACCAGCCCTGAGAGGTCGCGCGGCGTGCCGCTGGCGTCGATCAGACCGGGTTGCTCGGCGCCGGGCCGGCCGTGGCGGATGAGTTTCATGGTGCAGGTGTCGGCGTTGGAAGTGACGAAGAAGGCCGGCCATTCTGCCGCGCCCGCGATCGGGCCCCTGTCACCCCCTTGAAATCCGCCGCACCGGCCCCAAATGCCCGACTTGTCGGGCAAACCGCCCCCCCCGAACCGCCCGTTTCCACGAACCCGAACCGCCTTCGCCACGATGAGCCAGACGCCCCCCACCGACCCTCAGAACCCCGCTGCCCAGGCCCCTGTGAGCCCCGAAGAGGCCGAAGCCGCCCAGGCGGCGAACGAGGCCGAGGCCCTGGCCGGCCTGCAGGCCGAACTGGCCACGCTCAAGGCCCAGAACGCCGATCTGGCCGACCAGTTCCTGCGCGCCAAGGCCGAGGCGGAGAACGCCCGCCGCCGCGCCGACGAGGAAGTGGCCAAGGCGCGCAAATTCGCGGTGGAGGGCTTTGCCGAGAGCCTGCTCGCCGTGGCCGACAGCCTCGAGGCCGGCCTCGCGGTGCAGGAAGCCACGCGCGAGCAGCTGCGCGAAGGCACCGAGGCCACGCTCAAGCAGCTCAAGAGCGCGCTCGAGCGCCACAAGGTGGTCGAGATCGCGCCGGCCGCGGCCAGCCGCTTCGACCCGCACCAGCACCAGGCCATCAGCATGGTGCCGGCCGACCAGGAGCCCAACACCGTGGTCACGGTGCTGCAGAAGGGCTACCTCATTGCCGAGCGCGTGCTGCGCCCGGCCCTGGTCACGGTGGCGGCGCCCAAATAAGCGGCCTTGAAATACCCACCAGTTATCCACATCTTCCGCACATCGTTTTCACACCTATTTCCACACCGGACGGAGAACCAACATGGGACGCATCATCGGCATCGACCTCGGCACCACGAACTCGTGCGTGGCCATCATGGAAGGCAACAACACCAAGGTGATCGAGAACAGCGAAGGTGCGCGCACCACGCCCTCGATCGTCGCCTACCAGGAAGACGGTGAGGTGCTGGTCGGCGCTTCGGCCAAGCGCCAGGCCGTGACCAACCCCAAGAACACGCTGTACGCGATCAAGCGCCTGATCGGCCGCAAGTTCACCGAGAAGGAAGTGCAGAAGGACATCGACCTGATGCCCTATTCCATCGTGGCCGCCGACAACGGCGACGCCTGGGTGGAGGTGCGCGGCAAGAAGATCTCGGCCCAGCAGGTCTCCGCCGACATCCTGCGCAAGATGAAGAAGACCGCCGAGGACTACCTCGGTGAGCCCGTGACCGAGGCCGTGATCACCGTGCCCGCCTACTTCAACGACGCGCAGCGCCAGGCCACCAAGGACGCCGGCCGCATCGCCGGCCTCGATGTCAAACGCATCATCAACGAGCCCACCGCCGCGGCCCTGGCCTTCGGCCTGGACAAGCAGGACAAGGGCGACCGCAAGATCGCCGTGTACGACCTCGGCGGCGGCACCTTCGACGTCTCCATCATCGAGATCGCCGACGTCGACGGCGAGAAGCAGTTCGAGGTGCTGTCCACCAACGGCGACACCTTCCTGGGCGGTGAAGACTTCGACCAGCGCATCATCGACCACATCATTTCCGAGTTCAAGAAAGAGCAAGGCGTCGACCTGAGCAAGGACGTGCTGGCCCTGCAACGCCTGAAGGAAGCCGCCGAGAAGGCCAAGATCGAGCTGTCGTCCTCGGCCGCCACCGACATCAACCTGCCCTACATCACGGCCGATGCCTCGGGCCCCAAGCACCTGAACATCAAGCTCACGCGCGCCAAGCTCGAGGCCCTGGTCGAAGAGCTGATCGAGCGCACCATCGCGCCCTGCCGCACCGCCATCAAGGACGCCGGCGTGAGCGTGGGCGAGATCCACGACGTGATCCTGGTGGGCGGCATGACCCGCATGCCCAAGGTGCAGGACAAGGTCAAGGAGTTCTTCGGCAAGGAGCCGCGCAAGGACGTCAACCCCGACGAGGCCGTGGCCGTGGGTGCCGCCATCCAGGGCCAGGTGCTCTCGGGTGACCGCAAGGACGTGCTGCTGCTCGACGTGACCCCGCTGTCGCTGGGCATCGAGACCATGGGCGGCGTCATGACCAAGATGATCGCCAAGAACACCACCATCCCGACCAAGTTCTCGCAGGTGTTCTCCACCGCCGACGACAACCAGCCCGCCGTGACCATCAAGGTGTTCCAGGGCGAGCGCGAGATCGCCTCGGGCAACAAGCTGCTTGGCGAGTTCAACCTCGAAGGCATCCCGGCCGCGCCGCGCGGCATGCCGCAGATCGAGGTGACCTTCGACATCGACGCCAACGGCATCCTGCACGTGGGCGCCAAGGACAAGGGCACGGGCAAGGAGAACAAGATCACCATCAAAGCGAACTCGGGCCTCTCCGAAGCCGAGATCCAGCAGATGGTGAAGGACGCCGAGCTCAACGCCGCCGAAGACAAGAAGAAGGTCGAGCTCGTTCAGGCGCGCAACCAGGCCGAGGCCATGGTGCACAGCGTGAAGAAGAGCCTGGGCGAGCACGGCGACAAGCTCGAGGCCGGCGAGAAGACCGCCATCGAGGACGCCATCAAGGCCGTGGAAGAGGCCACGAAGGGCGACGACAAGGCCGCCATCGAAGCCAAGACCGAGGCCCTGATGACCGCGAGCCAGAAGCTCGGTGAGAAGGTGTACGCCGCGCAGCAGGCCGAGCAGGCCGCCGCCGGTGCCGCGCCCCAGGGCGAGGCCCGCGCCGACAGCAAGCCCGCCGACGACGACGTGGTGGACGCCGAAGTGAAGGAAGTCAAGAAAGGCTGATCGCACCCGCAGCAGCCCCACACCGCCGCGTCCGGGCAACCTGACGCGGCGTTCGTGTTCGACGACAACAAGCCCACAAGACCATGGCCAAACGCGACTTTTACGAAGTGCTCGGCGTGCCCAAGAACGCCTCCGACGAGGAGATCAAGAAGGCGTACCGCAAGCTCGCGATGAAGTACCACCCCGACCGCAACCAGGGCGATGCGGCCAAGGGCGCGGAGGAGAAATTCAAGGAGGCCAAGGAGGCCTACGAGATGCTCTCCGACCCGCAGAAGAAGGCCGCCTACGACCAGTACGGCCACGCGGGCGTGGACCCCAACATGCGCGGCGGCCCCGGCGGCGCCGAGGGCTTCGGCGGTTTCGGTGACGCTTTCGGCGATATCTTCGGCGACATCTTCGGTGGCGCGCGCCGCGGCGCGGGCGGCCGCCAGGTGTACCGCGGGGCCGACCTGTCGTACGCGATGGAGGTCACGCTCGAAGAGGCCGCCACCGGCAAGGAAACGCAGATCCGCATCCCGAGCTGGGACGACTGCGAGACCTGCCACGGCAGCGGCGCCAAGCCCGGCACCAGCGCCAAGACCTGCGGCACCTGCCACGGCCAGGGCGTGGTGCAGATGCGCCAGGGCTTCTTCAGCGTGCAGCAGACCTGCCCGACCTGCCAGGGCCGCGGCAAGGTCATCCCCGAGCCCTGCACCACCTGCCACGGCCAGGGCAAGATCAAGAAGCAGAAGACGCTGGAGATCAAGATCCCCGCGGGCATCGACGACGGCCAGCGCATCCGCAGCACCGGCAACGGCGAACCGGGCCAGAACGGCGGCCCCGCGGGCGACCTGTATATCGAGATCCGGCTGCGCAAGCACGACATCTTCGAGCGCGACGGCGACGACCTGCACTGCCAGGTGCCCGTGAGCATGACCACCGCCGCCCTGGGCGGCGAGATCGACGTGCCCACGCTGCAGGGCAAGGCCACCATCGACCTGCCCGAAGGCACGCAGAGCGGCAAGACCTTCCGCCTGCGCGGCAAGGGCATCAAGGGCGTGCGCAGCAGCTACCCGGGCGACCTGTACTGCCACGTGGCGGTGGAAACGCCGGTCAAGCTCACCGAGCACCAGCGCAAGCTGCTCAAGGAGCTCGACGAGTCGTTCAGGAAGGGCGGCCACAAGCACAGCCCGAACGACAAGGGCTGGTTCGAGAAGGCCAAGGACTTCTTCAGCTGAGGCCCGGTCAGGGCCCGTAGGTGTAGTGGATGGCCTCGCGCTTGCGCGGGCCGGCGATGGTCCAGCGCACCTGCAGCAGCGGGCCTTCGCACACCAGCGTGGCGGCGTAGCGGTCGGCCGCGCACTGGTGGGCCTCGATCTCGCGCCAGTGGCCCTCGGCGGCCGGCGCCATGTCGAACAGGAACACCGGCTGCTCGGGCCCGCGCCGCAGGTGTTCCAGGCGCAGCGCGCCCGAGGGCAGCGCCGACCACCGGAACACGTTGCGAAAGGCCGTGGGCTCGCGCCCCGGCGCCGCGGCCTGCCAATGGCCCTGTTCCTCGAACACCAGCACGCCCGGGGCCGGCTCGCCCACCGCGACGCCGCCCTTGCCCTCGCCGTCCCAGCCCGTGCCCGCCGCGCTGCGCGATTCGAAGCGCAATTGGCGCACCCGGCGCAGGCGGTTCAGCACATCGGTCAGCGCGGGCCAGGGGTCGTGAGCGGGCGGCATGGCGCGACTATCCCCGCCATAACGAGCATCGATTGGCCTTCATCGATAGTTTTTGCAAAACTATCTGGCCATATCGATTGGACGCCAGCCATGACCGCCCTGTTCCGCCAGATCCAGCCCGTCTGGGCCCAGCTGCAGCAGCTCGAAAGCCCCGTGCCCGCCCACGCCCTGCGCACCGCGCTGCTGGCCCTGGCCGCGGGCGTGCTTGCCATGGCCGGCCTGGCGGCGGCCTCGACCTTCTGGGGCCCCACGCAGGCCTGGTGGCTCGCGGTGGACGGCGGCAGCGCGATGGTGGCGGGCGTGCAGGCCTCGCTGCTGGCGGCCGTGGCCACCGCCGTGGGTGCCTTGCCCGTGTTCGTGGTGCAGCGCATCGGCAAGCGCCAGGAAGCGGCTTTCATGGCCTTCTCGGCCGGCGTGATGCTCGCGGCCGCGGTGTTCTCGCTGCTGCTGCCCTCGCTCGAGGCCAGCCGCGCCCTGGTGGGCGGTGGCGGCGCGGGCGCGCTGTTCAGCGGCCTGGGCCTGGCGCTGGGCATGGCGCTCATGCTCGGCATCGACCGCGCCCTGCCGCACGAACACGCGGTGCTGCCGCCGGCCGCGCCCGGGCATGCCGTGGCCGCCCGGCCCGGCGACCGCGCGGCGCAGCGCGCCTGGCTCATGGTGCTGGCGCTCATGATCCACAACCTGCCCGAGGGCCTGGCCGTGGGCGTGGCCTATGCCGGCCCGGCCAGCGCCGACGCCGTGCACGGCGGCGCGGCCGTGGCGCTGGCCATCGGTCTGCAGAACATGCCCGAGGGCCTGATCGTGGCGATGGCGCTGCGCACCCTGGGCCTGGGCGCGGGCAAGGCCTGGGGCGTGGCCGCGCTCACGGGCCTGGCCGAGCCGCTCGGTGCGATGTTGGGCATCGCGGTGCTGGGCAGCCTGCCCGCGCTTTACCCGCTGGGCCTGGCGCTCGCGGCCGGCGCCATGATCTTCGTGGTCAGCCACGAGATCATTCCCGAGACGCACCGCAACGGCTTCGAGGGCGCGGCCAGCGCCACGCTGCTCGCCGGATTCGTCTTCATGATCTGGCTCAACGAGGCCCTGGCCTGAACCCAGGCCGCAGCGCCTAAGATGCCCGCATGGGCGTCAACATCCGATTTCTCGGCGGGGCCGGCACCGTCACCGGCTCCAAGTACCTGGTCGAACACGAGGGCCAGCGGCTGCTGGTCGACTGCGGTCTGTTCCAGGGTTACAAACAACTGCGCCTGCGCAACCGCGACCCGCTCCCCGTGGTGCCGGCGCAGATCGGCGCGGTGGTGCTCACGCACGCGCACATCGACCACAGCGGCTACCTGCCGCTGCTGGTGCGCGAAGGCTTCAAGGGCAAGGCCTGGTGCACGCCGGGCACGCGCGACCTGTGCCGCATCCTGCTGCCCGACAGCGGCCACCTGCAGGAGGAAGAAGCCGCCTACGCCAACCGCAAGGGCTTCAGCAAGCACCAGCCGGCCCTGCCGCTCTACAACGAGGACGACGCGCGCGAGAGCCTCAAGCACCTGCACGCGGTGCCGCCGCACGAGGTCTTCGAGCCGCTGCGCGGCTGGCGCGTGCGCCTGTCGGGCGCGGGCCACATCCTCGGCGCGGCCAGCGTGCTGATCGAGGTGGGCGGTAAGCGGCTGCTGTTCTCGGGCGACCTGGGCCGGCCCGACGACGCGCTGATGCCCGCGCCCGATGCCCCGCCCGAGGCCGACGTGGTGGTGTGCGAATCGACCTACGGCGACCGCAGCCACCCCCAGGAAGACCTGCTCGCCGAACTCGGCCCCGCGCTCGCGCGCCTGGCCGCGCGCGGCGGCACGGCGGTGGTGCCGGTGTTCGCCGTGGGCCGCGCCCAGTCGCTGCTGCACGCGATCGCCCAGCTCAAGGCGCGCGGCGAGCTGCCCAAGGCGTTGCCCGTGTACCTCGACAGCCCCATGGCCGTGCACACCACCGAACTCTACGAACACCACCTGGGCGAGCACCGCCTGAGCGCCGCGCAGTGCCGCGACATGGAACGCGCCGCGCACCTGGTGACCAGCGTGGAGCAGTCCAAGGCCATTGCCATGCAGCGCGGGCCCAAGCTGATCCTGGCCGCCAGCGGCATGGCCACCGGCGGGCGCGTGCTGCACCACCTGAGCCAGCACCTGGGCGACCACCGCAACATGGTGGTGCTCACCGGCTACCAGGCGCCGGGCACGCGCGGCGCGCGCCTGGCGCAGGGCACGGAAACACTGCGCATCTTCGGCCAGGACTGGCCGGTGCGCGCCGAGGTGGTGCAGCTCGCCTCGGCCTCGGCCCACGCCGACGCGGGCCAGCTCATGGCCTGGCTGCGCCAGCTGCCGCGCGCGCCGCACCGCGTGTTCGTGACGCACGGCGACATGGAGGCCGCCGATGCCCTGCGCCTGCGCATCGAGCACGAACTCGGCTGGCGCGCGCTGGTGCCCGAACACAACAGCACCTGGATGGCTTGAACTTCTGGCGCGCCGCGCGCCTCTGTCTGCGATGAGATTCCTGCTTCCCCTGCTGCTGGCCGCCAGCGCCAGCGCCCATGCCCAGACCGACGACTTCCGCCAGTGCCTCGACGGCCTGCGCAGCACCGCGCGCGGCGCGGGCGTGAGCGAGGCCACGTTCCGCGCCCACACCGAGGCCTTGCAGCCCAACATGGGCGTGGTTGCCAACCTCGACGCCCAGCCCGAGTTCAAGACCCCGATCTGGGACTACCTGGCCGTGCTCGTGGACAACGAGCGCGTGGCCGACGGCGAAGCCCGCCTGAAGGAACACGCCGAGGTGCTGCAGCGCGTGCAGCAGCGCTATGGCGTGGACCCGGCCACCGTGGTCGCGGTGTGGGGCGTCGAGAGCAACTTCGGCCAGGGCTTCGGCCGCACGCCCATCGTGCAGTCGCTGGCCACGCTCTCGTGCTTCGGCCGCCGCCAGGCCTATTTCCGCACCGAGTTCGTGGCCGCGCTGCGCATCCTGCAGGCCGGCCATTTCGCGCCCGATCGCTTCACGGGCTCGTGGGCCGGTGCCTTCGGCCACACGCAGTTCATGCCCAGCACCTTCGAGCGGCTGGCGGTCGATTTCGACGGCGACGGCCGCGCCGACCTGTTCGACAGCGCGCCCGACGCGCTCGCCTCGACCGCGAACTTCCTGCAGCGCGCGGGCTGGCGCCAGGACCTGCCCTGGGGCTTCGAGGTGAAGCTGCCCGCAGGCTTCTCGGCCGCGGGCGAAGGCCGGCGCAGCAAACGCCCGAGCGCCGAGTGGCGCGCGCGCGGCGTGCACCTGGTCGACGGCACGCCGATTCCCGAGGGCCTGAGCCTGGGCCTGCTCGCGCCCGCGGGCGTGCAGGGCCCGGCCTTCCTCGTCACACGCAACTTCGACGCCCTCTACAGCTACAACGCGGCCGAGAGCTACGGCCTGGCCATCGCCCACCTGGCCGACCGCCTGCGCGGCGCCGGCCCCTTCGCCACGCCCTGGCCCACCGACGACCCCGGCCTGTCGCGCGCCGAGCGCCGCGAGCTGCAGACCCTGCTGCTCGCGCGCGGCCACGACATCGGCACGGCGGACGGCCAGCTTGGCGAGAAGTCGCGCGCCGCGGTGCGCGCCGAGCAGCAGCGCCTGGGCTGGGCGGTGGACGGCCGCGCGGGCCAGAAGCTGCTCAAGGCGCTGCGCGGCGGCTGAGCGCGCCGCGCCCGCGCGCGCTCAGCCGGTGTTGCGCAGGCCGGCTGCGATGCCGTTGATGGACAGGTGGATGCCCAGTTGCACGCGCTCGCCCGCCTGCCCGCTGCGGTAGCGCCGCATGAGCTCCACCTGCAGGTGGTGCAGCGGATCGATGTAGGGAAAGCGGTGGTGGATGGAGCGCGCCAGTGAGGGGTTGTCCGCCAGCCGCTGCGCATTGCCCGTGATGAGCTGCAGCGCCTGCGCGGTGCGCTGCCACTCGGCCTCGATGCGCGCGAAGATGCGCTGGCGCAGGCCCTCGTCGTCCACCAGGTCGGCGTAGCGGCGCGCCAGCGCCATGTCGCTCTTGGCCAGCACCATGTCGATGTTGGCGACCACGGTGCGAAAGAACGGCCAGCGCCGGTGCATGCTCTTGAGCAGGGCCAGGCGCTGCTCGCGCCCCGGGCCTTCGCCCAGGTAATCGTGCACCGCGCTGCCCAGGCCGAACCAGCCCGGCAGCGTCACGCGGCACTGGCTCCAGCTGAAGCTCCAGGGCACGGCGCGCAGGTCTTCGATGCGCCCGGGTGCGCCGCGCGTGGCAGGCCGCGAGCCGATGTGCAGCTCGGCGATCTCGCGGATCGGCGTGGCGCCGAAGAAGTAGCGGTCGAAGCCCGGCGTTTCCTGCACCAGCGCGCGGTAGCTCGCGGCGCTGGCCTGCGAGAGCCGCTCGGCCACCTCGTGCCATTCGGCCGGAATCGGTTTGGCCGGCGGCAGCAGCGTGGCCTCGAGCGTGGCGGCCACCAGGGTTTCGAGGTTGCGCCGGCCGATGTCGGCGTTGGCGTACTTGGACGCGATCACCTCGCCCTGCTCGGTGAGGCGGATCTGGCCGCGCACCGTGCCTTCGGGCTGGGCCAGGATGGCGTCGTAGCTCGGCCCGCCGCCGCGGCCCACGCTGCCGCCGCGGCCGTGGAACATGCGCAGCCGGATGCGCGTGGCCGGCACACCGGGCAGGCCATCGCGCGCGAGCGTGTCGAACAGCGCCACCAGCTCCACGCTGGCGCGGTGGATGGTCCAGTTGCTCGTGAACAGGCCGGCGTCCTTGTTGCTCTCGGAGTAGCCCAGCATCACCTCCTGCTCGCCGCCCGCGCGCTGCACCATGGACGCAATGCCGGGCAGCGCGAAGTAGTCGCGCAGCAGCGGCGCGGCGCGGCGCAGGTCGTCGATGGTTTCGAACAGCGGCACCACCATGAGGCCGGGCACGCCGCCGTCGGCCAGCGGACGCGGCAGCAGGCCGGTCTCCTTCTGCAGCAGCAGCACCTCGAGCAGGTCGCTCACCGAACCGGTGTGGCTCACGATGTGGTGGCGCAGCGCCTGCGCGCCGTAGCGCTCGCGCAGCTCGCGCGCGGCGACGAACACCGCGAGCTCGCTCTCGGTGTCGGCCGAGTAGGTGTGTCCGGGCACGCGCAGCGCGCGCCGGTCGTCGAGGCAGGCCAGCAGCAGGCGGCAGCGCGCCGCTTCGTCGAGCGCGCCATAGGCGGGCTCGAGCTTCGCGGTGGCCAGCAGTTCGGCCACCACGGCCTCGAAGCGCTGCGCGTGCTGGCGCAGATCCAGCGTGGCGAGGTGAAAGCCGAACACCTGCGCCGCGCGGATCAGCGGGCGCAGCCGCAGGTCGGCCAGCACCTCGCCGTGCTGCGCGAGCAGCGCGTCTTCGATGATGCGCAGGTCGCGCACGAAATCGGCGCAATCGACGTAGGGGTTCTGCGGCGGCAGCGCGTGGCGCGCGGCCTCGCCGCCGCTCAGGGCCTTGAGCGTGGCGGCCAGGCGCGCGTAGATGCCCGTGAGCGCGCGCCGGTAGGGTTCGTCCTGGCGGTGCTCGCTGGTGTCGGGGCTGGCGGCGGCCAGGGCCTGCAGCGGCTCGGGCACGCTCACCAGCCGCGCCGAGTGCGAGAGCTCCATGCCCAGGTGGTGCACCTCGGTGAGCAGGTGGCGCAGCGCGACCTCGCTCTGGCGGCGCAGCGCGAGCGCGAGCGTGTCGGCCGTGACCTGCGGATTGCCGTCGCGGTCGCCGCCCACCCAGTGGCCCATGCGCAGAAAGCTCGCCACCGGCCCGCCGGGCAGTTCGCGTTCGAGGTTCGCGTACAGCCGCGGGATTTCGCGCAGGAAGGTGGTGTCGTAGTAGCTCAGCGCGTTCTCGATCTCGTCGGCCACGGTCAGGCGCGAGAAGCGCAGCAGCCGCGTGTGCCAGAGCTGCATCACGCGCGCCTTGAGCTGCAGCTCGTTGGCCGCGATCTCGCGCGTGGCCACGGCGTCGAGCGCGCCGCCCGTGCCCTGCGAGCGCGCGCGGATGTCGTCGCGCTGCGCGAGCAGTTGTGCGATGCCGCGCTCGGCGTCGAGGATGCTCTTGCGCTGCACCTCGGTGGGGTGCGCGGTGAGCACCGGCGACACGTGGCTGTGCGCCAGCGCCTCGCGCACCGTCTGCGGCAGCACGCCGTTCCAGCGCAGCCGCGCCAGCGCCACGTCGAGCGAGCCCTCCTGCTGGTCGCCCGCGCGCTCGCGCGCCTGTCGGCGGCGGATGTGGTGGCGGTCTTCGGCGAGGTTGGCGAGGTGGCTGAAGTAGGTGAAGGCGCGGATCACGCTCACCGTCTGGTCGTCGCTGAGCGACTTGAGCAACTGCTCGAGCGCCTGTTCGCTCTGCAGGTCGGCGTCGCGGCGAAAGGCCACCGCGAGCAGGCGGATGCGCTCCACGGTGTCGTAGGCGGCCGCGCCGTCCTGATCGCGGATGACCTCGCCCAGCAGGCGGCCGAGCAGGCGGATGTCTTCCACCAGCGGCTGGTCGATGCGCCGCAGGCGCTGGCTGGCCGCGTCGCGGCGCGGGCTGGGGGCGGGCTTGTCCACGGTGTCGGGCATTGTGCCGGACCTCACCAGCGCGGCACGAGCCGGCCGCCCTCCAGCGCCCAGCCCTGCTGCGCCATCGCGCGCGCCTCGGCCTCGTCGTGCGTGACCAGGATCGCCGCCATGCCGGCCTCGGCGATGCGCTCGCGGAATTCGGCGCGCAGCTGCTCGCGCAGCGCGGCGTCGAGCGCGGAGAAGGGTTCGTCGAGCAGCAATGCGCGCGGCTGCGTGATGAGCGCGCGCGCCAGCGCCACGCGCTGCTGCTCGCCGCCCGAGAGGTGGGCCACGCGCGAGCGCGCATGCGCGCCCAGGCCGAAGCGCTCGAGCAGTGCGCGCGCGCGCTCGCGCGCCTCGCGCCGCGGCACGCCCTGCTCCACCAGGCCGAAGGCCACGTTGTCCTGCACGTCGAGGTGGGGGAACAGCGCGAAGTCCTGGAACATGAGCGCGAAGCCGCGCCGGTGCGGCGGCGTGCGTGTGAGATCGGCGCCGTCGAACCACACGCTGCCGCGCTCGGGCGTCTCGATGCCCGCGGCGATCTTGAGCAGCGTGCTCTTGCCGCTGCCCGAAGCGCCGAGCAGCGCCACGGTGCGGCCCGCGTCCACGCGCAGGCTCACGCCATCGAGCAGGGGCCGCTGGTCCCAGCGGTGGTGGATGTCACGCAGTTCGAGCATGGTCGGCGGGGTCGGGGCGCGGGCGGGCGCGGCCTTCGATGAGCACGAAGACCAGCAGCGCCAGCGCCATGAGCAGGCCCGCGAGCACCAGCGCGGCCTGCAGGTTGGACTCGCCCGGCCGGCCCAGGCGCTGGTGGATCAGCGTGGTGAGCGTGAGCCATTCGGGCCGCGAGAGAAAGAGCGAGACCGCGAACTCGCCCAGCATGGTGGCGGCCGCGAACGCGGTGCCGCGGCGCAGCGCGGGCCACACCTGGGGCAGTGTGACGCGCCAGAACACGCGCCAGGGCGAAGCGCCCAGCGTGGCCGCGGCCTGCGCCAGGTGCGGCGGCACGGCGTCGAGCGCGGCCGCGAGCGCCTTGGCGATGAAGGGATAGGCGATGAGCGCGTAGGCCGCCACCAGCAGCGGCAGGCTCGCGGTCCATTCGGGGTAGAGCAGCAGCAGCCCGAAGGCCACCGTGACCGGCGACACCACGAAGGGCAGGAAGGCCGCGGCGCGCCACACCACGCCCCAGCCACGCAGCGCCTGCGCCGACACCGCGTGCAGCACGCCCATGGGCAGC
The DNA here is from genome assembly GCF_011388215.1 of Hydrogenophaga crocea. NCBI lineage: Bacteria > Pseudomonadati > Pseudomonadota > Betaproteobacteria > Burkholderiales > Comamonadaceae > Hydrogenophaga > Hydrogenophaga crocea. The sequence continues at coordinate 696,510 of NZ_CP049989.1, read as the reverse complement.
GCCAGGGCCAGCGCCAGCACGGTGAAGCGCAGCGTATTGCCCAGCGCGAGTTGCGTGGCGGGCTCGCCGAGCACGCGCCACGCGCTGCCGTCCGCCAGGGCCGGCGCCGCGCGCCACACGATGGCCAGCAGGGGCGCGGCCGCCACCGCCCCCAGCAGCGCGAGCGCGGCCGCCACGGCGGCGCGCTCACCCATGCCGCGGGCCGCGCGGCGCGGCAGCCGGTCGGCGCGCGCGGGCACGGCCAGGCGCTGCTCGATCGCCGCATAGGCCAGCGCCACCGCGCCGTTGAGCAGCAGCATCCACAGCGCGAGCACGCCGGCCTGGCCGAGTGCAAGCTCGTGCGCCACCAGGGTGTAGATCTCCACTTCGGCCGTGGCCCAGCGCTGACCACCGAGCACCAGCGCCAGGCCGAAGCCGCTCAGGCAGTACAGAAACGCCAGGCAGGCCGCCGACGCGAGCCAGGGCCGCACGGCCGGCCATTCGACGCGCCAGAACGCGCGCCAGGGCGTGGCGCCCAGGGTGCGCGCCGCGGCCACGCGCGAAGCGCTGACCTGATCGAGCGCGTCGACGCCGGCACGCACCACGAGGCAGAGGTTGAAGAACACGTTGCCATAGACCAGCAGCCAGGGCGTGTCCGAGCCGTCGATGCCCAGCACCCCGCGCGGCCCGAACAGCGCCAGCACGCCCATGGCCGCCACCAGCGTGGGCACCACGAAGGGCAGCATGAGCGCACGCAGCGCGAGCGCGCGGCCCGCGAACTCGAAGCGCGCGAACACCCAGGCCAGCGGCAGGCCGAGCAGCACGCACAGCGCCGCGCTCAGGCCCGCCTGCGCGAGCGACCACAGCACGCGGCCGCGCAGGTAGGCGTCGGCCCACAGGCCCCAGAAGCCCGGCTCGGCCGTGCCCCAGCCCTCGGCCAGCAGGCGCGCCACGGGCGCCGCCGCGAACAGCAGCAGAAAGCCCAGGGGCAGCGCGCTCAGGGCGAAGCGCATGGGCCGGGTCAGCGCAACACCGTGCGCACCCAGCGGTCCTGCCAGGCGCGCAAGGTGTCGCCCGCGGGTTCGGTGGGCGGGTTGTCGAAGCGCGCGGGCTCGGCCGCGTGGCGCCGCAGCAGCTCGGCGCGCGGCGTGCCCGGCTCGGCCGGGTACATCCACATGCTGGTCTGCAGGGCCTGCTGCACCGGGGCCGAGCGCAGGAACTCGATGAATTGGCCCGCCGCCTGGCGCAGCGCGGGGTTGCCGCCCTTGACCAGGGCCACGCCCTCGACCTGCCGGTACACGCTGCCGCGCAGGAACAGGTTGGCGGTGGGCGATTCGGTCAGCGGCGTCTTGCTGAAGAAGACCTCGGCCGCGGGGCTGCTCGCGTAGCTCACCACGATGGGCCGCGTGCCGCCGTTGCGCGTGAAGTCGGTGTAGTAGGCCTCGCTCCAGCCCTTGGCCACTTTCACGCCGTTGGCGCGCATCTTCGCCCACCACTCGAAGGCCTGCGCCTCGCCCAGGCCCGCGATGGTGGCCTGCAGAAACGCCTGGCCCGGGCTGGAGGTGCCCGGGTGCTGCACCACGAGCAGGTTCTTGTAGGCGGGCTTGGCGAGGTCGTCGAGCGAGGCCGGCAGCGCCAGCCCCTTGCCGGCGAACCAGGCCTTGTCCACGTTGAGCGCCACATAGCCCAGGTCAACCGGCACCACGCCCGCGCCCAGTGGCGCGGCGGCCGGGCGCTTGGCGGCCGGGCCGTCGTAGGCATCGAACACGCCGGCCTGCTCGGCGCGCGGCAGCAGCGCGTTGTCGATGCCGAAGGCCACGTCGGCGATGGGCTTGGCGCGCGTGAGGATCAGGCGGTTGAGCACCTCGCCCGCATCGCCGCCCTTGATGAGCTGCAGCTTCACGCCGGCCTCGCGCTCGAACTGCGCGAGCAGCGGCGCCGGCAGCTCGAACGAGTCGTGCGCGATCACGCGCAACGGGGCCTGGGCCGCGGCCAGCCCGGCCGAAGCGATCAGGGCGGCGGCCAACAGACAACGGCGTTGCATGGAAGGACTCCTAGACCAGACCAGAAAACAAAAAGCAGAAAACAAAAAGCCCGCCAAAGCGGACTTGTTGGCGCGAGCCCCTCGACCGAGGGGCGCCGCGGAACCGGCTCCGCCGGGCCGCTGGCGCCGCCCCCCTGGGGGGGTCGCGCGCAGCGCGGCGGGGGGGTTCTCAATCAGCCGCTGTGCGGGCGCTTGCCGGGGTTCTTCTTGCTGCGCGTGGCCACGCCGCGCTCCAGGCTGCGGCGCTGACCACGGCCGGGCGTGGGCAGCACGACGCCGTTGGCGGCGGTGGGACGCGGGGTGGCCTTGCGGTCGGCCTCGGTGACGATCTTGTTGCCCATGGCAAATCCTCAGTTCAACGGAAAAAAGCAAAGCCCGTATTCAACCACACCCGCCCTGCCCGGCCCGACCGCCGGGCGGGGGCAAGCCGGGCCGCGTAAGCTGCGCGCATGCGCCGCTTGCTCGCCACCTTCTCCTGGCAGGAGCTGCGCCACCACCCGTGGCGCAGCGCGGTGGCGGTGCTCGCGGTCGCGCTGGGCGTGGCCCTGGCCTTCGCGGTGCAGCTCATCAACGCCTCGGCGTTGGCCGAATTCGGCCAGGCGGTGGCCGCGGTGAATGGCCAGCCCGACGCCGAGCTTCGGGCGCGCCAGGGACCGCTCGACGATGCGCTGCTCGAACGCGTGGCCGCCCACCCTGCGGTGGCCGTGGCCAGCCCGGTGCTCGAACGCACGGTGGAGGCGCGCAGCGCCAGCGGCGAGCGCCTGGGCCTGCGCCTGCTGGGCGTGGACGCGCTGCTGGTGGCGCGCGTGGCGCCCGCGCTGTTGCCGCTGGTGGACAGCGAGCGCGCTGGCGCCGACCGGCTCGACCTGTTCGCGCCCGACACCGTGTTCCTCAACGCCGCCGCGCGCGAGGCGCTGGGCGCGGCCGACACCGTGTCGCTGCGCCTGGGCGCGCGCCGCGCTGACCTGCGTGTGGCCGGCCGCGTCAACGCCCCGGGCGCGCCGCTCGCGGTGATGGACGTGGCCGCGCTGCAGGCCCTGGCCGGGCAGCCCGGCGAGCTCAGTCGCATCGATCTGCGGCTGGCGCCCGGCGCCGCACTCGACCGCGTGGTCGCCGCGCTCGATCTGCCGCCCGGCGTGTTCGCACAAGGCCCGGCGCAGGCGGGCGAGCGGGTGAGCAGCCTGTCGCGCGCCTACCGCGTGAACCTCACGGTGCTCGCGCTGGTGGCGCTGTTCACGGGCGCTTTCCTGGTGTTCTCGGTGCTGTCGCTGTCGGTCACACGGCGCCAGCCGCAGTTCGCGCTGCTCGGGGTCATGGGCCTGTCGGCGCGCGAGCGCTTGCGCCTGGTGCTGGCCGAGTCGGCCGGCATCGGCCTGCTGGGCAGCGCCCTCGGCCTGTTGCTGGGCACGGCGCTCGCGGCGCTGGCGCTGCAGCGGCTGGGCGGCGACCTCGGCGGCGGTTATTTCACGGGTGTCACGCCGCCGCTGCGCTGGAGCGCGCCGGCCGCGCTGCTGTACGGCGCACTGGGCCTGGCCGCGGCGCTGGTGGGCGGCTGGTGGCCCGCGCGCGCGGCCGCGGCGCTCGCGCCCGCGCAGGCGCTCAAGGGCCTGGGCTCGGCGCTGCCGCCGCGCCGCCGCCACGGTCTGGCGCTGGGCCTGGTGCTGCTGGCCGGGCTGTGCGCGCTCGCGCCGCCCGTGGCCGGCATTGCGCTGGGGGCGTACCTGTCGGTGGGGTTGCTGCTGGTGGGCGGCATCGCGGCGCTGCCGCTCGCGGTGGGCGCGCTGCTCGAACACCTGGCCCCCCGCGTGGCGCGCCACGCGCTGCCGCTGCTTGCGGTGGAGCGCGCGCGGCGCCTGCGCGAAACCGCGGCCGTGGCCACCAGCGGCGTGGTCGCGAGCCTGGCCTTGTCGGTGGCGCTCACGGTGATGGTGGCGAGCTTTCGCGACTCGGTCTCGCACTGGCTCGACGCCGTGCTGCCCGCGCCGCTGTACCTGCGCAGCAGCGGCGGGCCCGACGGCGCGCCGTTGCCCGAGGCCTTCGTGGCCGGCGTGCGCGCCCTGCCCGGCGTGGCGCGCGTGGACACGCTGCGCGCGCTGCCGCTGCAGTTCGACCCGGCGCGCCCGCCCGTGACCCTGCTGGTGCGCACGCTGCAGGGCGAGCCCCTGCCCTTGCCGCTGGTGGGCCGCGCCGTGCCCGTGCCCGAGGGCACGGTGCCGGTGTACGTGAGCGAGGCCATGCAGGACCTGTACGGCGCGCGCCCTGGCCAGGCGCTGCCCGCGCTCGCGCAGGCCCTGGCCGCGCCCGAGGCGCGCGCGGCGCGCTACGTGGTGGCCGGCGTGTGGCGCGACTACGCGCGCCAGCACGGCAGCATCGCGATCGACGAAGCCGTGTACGCGCGGCTCACGCGCGACCGCCGCGTGAGCGACCTCGCGTTGCACCCCGCCGAGGGCGTCGACCCGGACGCGGTGCGCGAAGCCCTGCGCGCGCTGGCCGCGCAGCAGGGCCTGGCCGAGGCCGTCGAGTTCGCGTCGGCCGAGCAGATCCGCGCCACCTCGCTGCGCATCTTCGACCGCAGCTTTGCCGTCACCGTGTGGCTGCAGGCGGTGGCCATCGGCATCGGCCTGTTCGGCGTGGCCGCGAGCTTCAGCGCCCAGGTGCTGGTGCGGCGCAAGGAGTTCGGCCTGCTCGCGCACCTGGGGCTCACGCGCGCGCAGGTGCTGGGCGTGGTGGCGCTCGAAGGCCTGGCCTGGACCGTGCTGGGTGCGCTCGCGGGCCTGGGGCTGGGCCTGCTCGTGAGCCTGGTGCTGGTGCACGTGGTGAACCCGCAGAGCTTTCACTGGACCATGGACCTCGTGCTGCCCTGGCCGCGCCTGTTGGCGCTGTGCGTGGCGGTGGTGCTCGCGGGCACGCTCACGGCCTGGCTCGCGGGCCGGGCCGCGGCCTCGCGCGACGCGGTGCAGGCCGTGAAACAGGACTGGTGAACCCATGATCGCGCGCCGCCCCCTGCTCTTGACCCCACTTGCACTCGCACTCGCGCCCGCCCTCGCGCTGCCGCGCGCGCAGGCCCGCGACGTGGCGCGCCCCGGCGACGCGCTGCGGCCGCGGCCGCTGGTGTTCCCGCGCGACCACGGCGCCCACCCCGACACGCGCACCGAATGGTGGTACCTCACGGGCCAGGCGCAGGACGCCGCCGGCCGCGAGTTCGGCTTCCAGGTGACCTTCTTCCGCAGCCGCGTGGACCCGGCCCAGGCCCTGTCGGGCCGGCTCGCGGCGCGCCAACTGCTGTTCGCGCACGCGGCCATCACCGACGTGGCCGGCCAGCGGCTGCACCACGACGAGCGCATCGCGCGCTGGAACGGCGAGCCGCCGCCGAGCCCCGAGCGCGCGGTGTTCGCGAGCGAGCGCGACACCGAGGTGCACATCCGCGACTGGTTCCTGCAGCGCCGCGCCGACGGCGGTTACCGCACGCGCCTGACCGGCGACACGCTGCTGATCGAGCTCGAGGCCGAGGCGCCGCAGACCTGGCTGCTGCAGGGCGATCGCGGCTTCTCGCGCAAGGGCCCCGATGCGGCGCAGGCAAGCTTCTACGTGACGCAGCCGCAGCTGCGCGTGCGCGGCACGCTCGGCCTGGCGGGCCAGCGCTTCGCCGTCACGGGCACGGCCTGGCTCGACCACGAATGGAGCGAGGCCCTGCTGCACCCCGAGGCCGTGGGCTGGGACTGGATCGGCATGAACCTGTTCGAGGGCCACAGCCTCACGGCCTTCCAGCTGCGCCGCGCCGATGGCAGCAAGCTCTGGGCCGGGGGCTCCTTTCGCGCTGCGGGCGACGCGCAAGACCCGAACGCCATCCACCGCTTCCCGGTGGGCGAGGTGGACTTCGCGCCGCGGCGCTGGTGGACCAGCCCACTCACGCGCACGCGCTACCCGGTGGAATGGGCCGTGCGCACGCCGGCCGACTTCTACACCGTGCGCGCCCGCATCGACGCCCAGGAGCTCGACAGCCGCGCCAGCACGGGCGCGATCTACTGGGAAGGGCTGTCGGACCTGATCGACAGCAACGGCCGCACGGTGGGGCGTGGCTACCTGGAGATGACGGGGTACGCGAAGCGGCTGGTGCTGTAGCCGCTGCGACGGCGCCCGCTGTTCAGGCCGGCTTCTTCGCCTCGGCCATGCCCACCGCGTCCTTCACGCACTTCTTGGTGAAGCTGTTCTTGGCCGCGCCCGCGAGCTTCTTCTCGGCGGCGTTGGCTTCGCACACGGCGGCGGCGTCTTTCTCGCACTTCTTCAGAAAACTGTTCTTGGCCGCGCCGGCCAGTTTCTTCTCGGCCGACTGCGCCTGGCAGGTCGGGCCTTCGGCGAACGCAGCGCCGGCGGCCAGCGCGAGCACGGTGGCGGTGATGAGGGACTTGGCGAACATGAACCGGCTCCTGGTTGGGTGGTGTGCCAATTGTTATCGTGCAATTCGATGACACGCAATCGGGTTGCACACGCGGGTTGTGACGGCGCGTCACGGCGCCGGAGCAGAATCCGGCCATGACCACCGCCTCCGACCGTCCGCGCGGCCAATCGCCGCGCTCCCTCAGCGGGCTGCTGCCCTTCATGCGGCCCTACCGCCTGCAGATCGCACTGGCGCTGCTGTTCCTGGTGCTGGCCGCGGCGGCCACGCTGGCCTTTCCGGCGGCGCTGCGGCTGCTGATCGACGACGGCCTGGTGCCGGCCGGGCGCGGCGAGCAGGCGCTGGCGCTGCGCGAGCATTTCGCCGAGCTGTTCGCGGTGGCGGTGGCGTTGGGCGTGTTCTCGGCGGTGCGCTTCTACTTCGTGAGCTGGATCGGCGAGCGCATCACGGCCGACCTGCGCAACGCCGTGTACAGCCACGTGCTGCGCCAGAGTCCGCAGTTCTTCGAGACCACGCAGACCGGCGAGGTGCTCTCGCGCCTGACCACCGACACCACGCTGGTGCAGACCGTCGTGGGCTCGTCGCTCTCGATGGGCCTGCGCAACGCGGTGATGGGCCTGGGCGCCTTGGGCATGCTGGTGTGGTCGCACCCCTATGTGATGGTGCAGGTGGTGGCGGTGGTGCTGTTCGTGGTGCTGCCGGCCATGTGGTTCGGCCGCCGCGTGCGCCGGCTCTCGCGCGCCAGCCAGGACCGCGTGGCCGACTCGAGCTCGATCGCGGCCGAGGTGCTCAACGCCATTCCCACGGTGCAGAGCTACGCGGCCGAGGGGCGCGAGGCGCAGCGCTTCGACCGCTCCACGCAGTTCGCCTTCGACACCGCCGTGCGGCGCACACGCGCGCGCGCCGCGCTCGTGGCCTTCGTGATCATCGCCAACGCGGCCCTGGTGCTCTGGGGCCTGTTCCAGGGCACGCAGGCGGTACTGAATGGCCAGCTCACGCCCGGCCAGCTGGGGCAGGCGGTGTTCTACGTGGTGATCTTCGCGGGCGCGGTGGCCGTGCTCGGCGAGGTCTATGGCGATCTGCTGCGCGCCGCGGGCGCGAGCGAGCGCCTGATGGAGCTGCTGGCCACCGAATCGCCGGTGCGCTCGCCCGCACAGCCACTGGCCGCGCCGCTGCCCGAGGGCGGCAGCGCGCTGGCGTTCGAAGACGTGCGCTTCCACTACCCTTCGCGGCCTGCCCAGGCCGCGCTCGACGGTTTCTCGCTCGCGGTGGCGCCGGGGCAGACCGTGGCCATCGTGGGCCCGAGCGGCGCGGGCAAGAGCACGGTGTTCGGCCTGCTGCTGCGCTTCTACGACCCGCAGCAAGGCCGCATCGTGCTCGACGGCACGCCCATCGACGCCATGGACCTGCAGGCCCTGCGCGAGCGCATCGGCATCGTGCCGCAGGAGCCGGTGATCTTCTCGAGCAGCGCGCTGGAGAACATCCGCTACGGCAAGCCGGGCGCGAGCGACGACGAGGTGAAGGCGGCCGCGCGCGCGGCCTTCGCCGACGAGTTCATCGAACGCCTGCCTGAGGGCTACGACACCTTCCTGGGCGAGCGCGGCGTTCGCCTGTCGGGCGGGCAGCGCCAGCGCATCGCGATCGCGCGCGCCATGCTCAAGAACCCGCCGCTGCTGCTGCTCGACGAGGCCACGAGCGCGCTCGACGCGCAGAGCGAGCGTGTGGTGCAGGCCGCGCTGGAGGCCGCCATGCGCGACCGCACCACGCTCGTGATCGCGCACCGCCTGGCCACGGTGCAGCGCGCCGACCGCATCGTGGTGCTCGACCACGGACGCCTGGTGGAACAGGGCACGCACGCCGAGCTGGTGGCGCGCGGCGGCGTGTACGCGGGCCTGGCCGCGCTGCAGTTCAACGGCTAGGGTTGGCGGCCCACTCGCGGAAGAAGCGCACGCGCTCGGCGTCGGCCGGGTGGCTCGCAATGGCGATGGGCAGCGCCTCGTCCTCGCCGGCCTGGTGCCGCGCGCGCAGGCGCTCGAACAGCGTGGCCATGACCGCGGGCGGCACGCCGTTGGCGTGCAGCAGTTCGGCCGCGCGCTGGTCGGCGCGGCGTTCGGCGTCGCGCGAGTACGACTGCGTGAGCAGCGCCGCAGGCACGGCCGCGACGAAGCCGCCCATGTCGCCGAACACCACGCCCACGAGCGCACTGATGAAGGTCGAGCGCACCAGCATGTCCATGCCGTCGCGGTGCTGCACGTGGCCGAGTTCGTGGCCGAGCACACCCATGAGCACGTCGGGCTGGTCGTGCAGCAGCCGCACCAGCTCGTCGGTGACCACGATCTGCCCGCCCGGCAAGGCCAAGGCGTTGGGCCCCAGGCGCGGCGAGGCGCGAAACGCCAGGGTGTGCGGGGGCGCTTCGCCGGCCGCGTGGGCGCGCTGCACCATGGCCTGCCAGCGCGCCTGCAGCGCCTGCTGCTGCGCCGCGGGCAGGGCGCTGGGCTGGAAGAACACCCGCTCGAGCTGTTCCATGCTCTCGCGGCCGATGCGCGCCTCGAGCGCGGGCGGCACGTGTTGCGCTATCCGCGCGCTGGCCCAGGGCACGCCCCAGACCCAGGTGAGGCCGAGGACCGCGACCGTGGTGAGCAGCGCGACGAGCACGCCACGCCAGCTCTGCTGCCAGCCCACCACGAAGGACTCACCGATCGACTGATTGGCCCACCAGGCGTCCCACTCGCGCGCGTCGGCGTGCTGCAGCAGACCGCCATCGGGCAGCTCGGTCTGGCGCTGGCCATGGGTGCGGCGCTCGGGCCAGCGCACGCCGCGCAAGGGGTAGAGCTGCGGCGCCAGGCCCGGCTCGCGCGGCTCGATCACCAGCGTGTCTCCGTCGAGCCGCACGAACACCGCGTGCGCGCGCGGGCTGGTGCCGTCGTACCAGCGCGTGAGCAGGGGCGCGCCGCGCGGCATCACAGGCCCACGTCGATACCGAAGAAATCGCCCGCGGCATCGCCGAGCACGCCGCCCTGGCGCACCTGGGCGCGGGCCATCCAGCTGTCCACGTCGCCCTTGACCTGCAGCGCCATGCATTCGAGCCGCGCGCGCGCCGTGCGCACCTGCGCGAACGGCCAGTACAGGCCCAACGTGCACACGATCAGCAGCCAGTTGACCAGCGTGAGCCGAAACAGCGTGCCGAAGCGCAGTTCGCTGCGAAAGCGCGTGTGCCGGGTGCGGGTGTTCGCCCAGACCAGGTTCTGCAGCGCCACCGTGGCATAGGGCACCACGATCAGCGGCATCAGCAGGTACATCACGCCGATGGCGGCGAAGAAGCCCAGCATGCGCGCGCCCGGCCCGCCGCTGTAGGCGATCAGGGCAACCACACCGATGACCAGCGCCACCACCAGCAGCAGCAGGCCGATCACGCGCGCGAGCAGGCCGTAGAAGCGGCCGTTGCCGGCCCGCAGCTCGGTGCGTTCGCCCGCGAACAGGTAGCTGCCGTGCTGGTAGCGCTTGAGACGCGCGAAACACCAGGGCAGCACCGCGAGCGTGTACACCGCCACCGCGCCCAGCACCCACAGCACGCGGCGCGAGGCCTCGGGCGAGGGCTTCTCGTCGCTGGCCACGTCGGGCAGGAACAGCACCAGCACCAGCGCAGGCACGAAGAACGGCAGCAACGCGCCGTAGGCGCCCTTGAGGTCACCCACGAAGGCCATGCGCACGCCGCGCCAGCTGGTGTTGCGCAGGCGGAACTGCAGCGAGGCGCGCCACAGCGCGGGCCACACCAGCGCGAACAGCAAGAGCAGCACCGCGGCCACGGCGGGCACGGTCTCCGACAAGGCGCCGTAGGCGATGGCCAGCACCATCACCACGATGTAGCCGCGGAACATCTTCCAGGGGTCGCCGTGAAAACCCAGCGGGTCGTCGCCCACCAGCGTGTTGTTCTGGAAATAGGCAATGCGCCGCGCGCGCGCGAAAGGCCAGTACAGCGAGAAGGTCACCAGCGTGAGCAGCAGGTTGACGATCCAGATGCGGAAGTACTCGCTGCCCGAGCCGGTGAAGCGGATCGGCAGTGTCTGCACGCGCGGTGGTGTGTCCTGCTGCGGCGCAACTGGCGCGGGGCCGGGCACGGTGGCGGCCTCGATCGGTGTCATGGTTTTTCCTCCCTCGTGGGAGCGGGTCTGTGCGCCCGCCCGCGCGCGATGCTAGCAGCGGCGCGGCCATGTCCCATGCAGGGCCGGCATGGAACCATCGAGACGCGGCCTTGGACACAGCGCAGGCGCCTGCTTACAGTGCCCTGCAGACCGGTCACCGCACCCCACAAGACCGCACTAGACCGCACTAGACCGCACTAGACCGCACGATCCCGGAGTCCCCCACCATGACACCTGCCCACGCCCCAGCCACCTTCACCCAGGCCCTGCCCTCCTACCTCGACCCCCACCACCTCGGCCCCTGGGGCATCTACCTGCAACAGGTCGACCGCGTCACGCCTTACCTGGGCCGGCTCGCGCGCTGGGTCGAAACGCTCAAGCGTCCCAAGCGCACGCTGATCGTCGACGTGCCCATTCAGCTCGACAACGGCACGGTGGCGCACTTCGAGGGCTACCGCGTGCAGCACAACACCAGCCGCGGCCCGGGCAAGGGCGGCGTGCGCTTCCACCAGGACGTCACGCTGTCCGAGGTGATGGCGCTGGCGGCCTGGATGTCGATCAAGAACGCCGCGGTGAACGTGCCCTATGGCGGCGCCAAGGGCGGCATCCGCGTCGACCCGCGCCAGCTCTCGCGCGGCGAGCTCGAGCGCGTGACGCGCCGCTACACGAGCGAGATCGGCATCATCATCGGCCCGAGCAAGGACATCCCCGCGCCCGACGTCAACACCAACGAGCAGGTGATGGCCTGGATGATGGACACCTACTCGATGAACGAAGGCGCCACGGCCACGGGCGTGGTCACGGGCAAGCCGGTCGACCTCGGCGGTTCGCTGGGCCGGCGCGAGGCCACGGGCCGCGGCGTGTTCACGGTGGGGGCCGAGGCCGCGCGCCGCACCGGGCTCGACGTGGCCGCGGCGCGCGTGGCCGTACAGGGTTTCGGCAACGTGGGCGGCGTGGCCGCCAAGCTGTTTGCCGAGGCCGGCGCGCGCATCGTCGCGGTGCAGGACCACGGCGGCACGCTCTACCGCGACAGCGGCATCGATGTGCCCGCACTGCTCGACCATGTGGGCCGCCACGGTTCGGTGGCCGGCTTCGCGGGGGCCGACACCGTGGCCAGCGAAGACTTCTGGGGCCTGCCCTGCGACATCCTCATCCCGGCGGCGCTCGAAGGCCAGATCACCGAAAAGAACGCGGGCCGCATCCAGGCGCGCATGGTGATCGAAGGCGCGAACGGCCCCACCACGCCGCAGGCCGACGACATCCTGCACGACCGCGGCGTGCTGGTGCTGCCCGACGTGATCGCCAACGCGGGCGGCGTCACCGTGAGCTACTTCGAGTGGGTGCAGGATTTCTCGAGCTTCTTCTGGACCGAAGACGAGATCAACGCGCGGCTCGTGAAGATCATGAAAGACGCGTTCGCCGCCGTGTGGCAGGTGGCCGAAGACCACAAGGTGAGCCTGCGCACGGCCACCTTCATCATCGCGTGCCAGCGCATCCTGCATGCGCGGGATCTGCGTGGGTTGTATCCCTGAGGTTCTCTTGCCTGGGTTGCCTCAGGGCCGCTGGAGCGGGTGCCCATGCTCCGGCGACCCCAGCGACGCCCAGGCACACCCACAGTGGTGTGCACAGGTTTCTTCAGGTCGGCTCGCGGGGTTCGCGGGCGCAGGCGCCATTCGCGGTTGCCACAGAAGGCGCGCGCCAGAAACAGTGTTGACGAAGGGATGTGTGCAAGCCCGGGCGGCCGCCCGCGAGCACGCCGAAGCACGCGAACCCCGCCAGCCGGCCCCGCGAGGTGGTCGTACGAAACCCCGAAGAACCAGCTACTGCAGCGTTTCCTTCGCCGGCGGCAGCAAGGGCAGCGGCATCACGTCCACGCCCTCTTCGATGAGTTCGAGCGCCACCTCGGGGGTGGCGCTGCCGCGGATGTTGCGGCGTTCGATCTCGCCGTGGTGCATGGCGCGCGCCTGTTCGGCGAAGCGCTCGCCCACGTCTTCGGTGTTGGCCACGATCTCGCGCATGGCGCGCAGCATGCGGGCCTGCAGCTCGGCCAGTTCGGCGTGCGCGGGGTGGTTGCTCATGGCCACGCCGGACGCGGGGGCCGGCGTCGCGTCCTGCTTGCCGGCGCGCAGGTTCAGCCGCGGCGCCGACAGCTTCTTCTCGATGTGCTGATCACCGCACAGCGGGCAACTCACCAGCCCGCGCGCGAGCTGGCTGTTGAAATCGTCTTCGGACGCGAACCAGCCTTCGAACACGTGCTGGTGCGCGCATTGCAGATCGAGGACCTTCATGGCCCCGGATTCTCCTGCCAATCGAGAACCCAGGCGCCGCTCAGGACGTTTTGCAGCCAGAGGGCGCCCACCAGGGTCTTGCAGTCGATGACGCGGCCGTCGCGGCACATGGCCTGCAGCTCGGCGGGCGTGGCGGCGAACACGTCGAGCGCCTCGCCGTCGTCGAGCGCGCGCTCGCCCAGGCGCAGGCCGCGCGCGAACCAGATGTCGATGACCTCGTCGGAGTACGCGATGGTGGGCGCGAGCCGGCCCGCGAAGGCCCATTCGCGCGCGGTGTAACCGGTTTCCTCGCGCAGCTCGCGCCGGCCGCAGGCCAGGCTGCCCTCGCCCGGGTCGAGCTTGCCCGCGGGGAATTCCACCATCACGGCCTGCATGGGGTGGCGGTACTGGCGCTCGAGCACCACGCGGCCGTCGTCGAGCAGGCCGATCACCATCACCGCGCCCGGGTGCAGAACAAATTCGCGCGTGGCCTCGGCGCCCGTGGGCAGGCGCACGGTGTCGCGCACCACGTGCAGGAAGTGGCCGCGCAACAGCTCGGTGCGCGCCAGCGGCACTTCCTTCAGGTGGGCGTCAGGCATGCCGCTTTTTGTAGAGGTAGCGGTAGACGAAGCCGGGGAAGGCCAGGGTCACGAACAGCGAGGCCGTGGTGGCGTAGAACTCCCAGCCCTGGGGGTAGATCTGGCCCGCGTGCTGTTCGAGGCCGAGGCCGATCGCCCCGACCACGAAGTACAGCACCACGAGTTCGAGCAGGCGCACCCACATCGACTTGGGCGCGCGCCGCGGCCCCACGACGAACCAGCGCTCGTTGGCGAATGGCAGGTTGGCGGCGACGAGGGCGGCGGTGAGCACCAGCCAGACGGCAGCGGTTTGGTCCATGGGGCGTCAGAGCACGGCGCGGGCCACGGGTTCCGTGGCCTTTGCGATCACGCGAACAGCGCCGCGATGGATTGCGCGCAAAGGGCCATGAGACCGCCCGGCACGATGCCCAGCACCAGCACCAGCAGGCCGTTGAGCGACAGCACCGAGCGCACCTCGAGGCCGGCCTCGATCGGCGCGGTCTGCACCGGCGCGTCGAAGTACATGACCTTGACCAGGCGCAGGTAGTAGAACGCGCCCACCAGCGACATGACCACAGCGAACACCGCGAGGCCCACGTGGAAGGCCGAGGGCGAGGCCAGCAGGGCCTGCAGCACCGAGAGCTTGGCGTAGAAGCCCACCAGCGGCGGAATGCCCGCGAGCGAGAACATGCAGGTGGCCATCACGCCGGCGTACAGCGGACTGCGCTGGTTCAGGCCCGCGAGGTCCTCGATGTTCTCGGACTCGAAGCCGCTGCGCGAGAGCAGCAGGATCACGCCGAACGTGCCCAGGGTGGTGAGCACGTAGGTGATCACGTAGAACATGGACGAGCTGTAGGCGTTGGCCATGTTGGCCGTGCTGCCGCCCGACACGCCGGCCAGCAGGCCCAGCAGCAGGAAGCCCATCTGCGCGATGGTGGAGAAGGCCAGCATGCGCTTGAGGTTGGTCTGCGCGATGGCGGCCAGGTTGCCCACCAGCAGCGACACCACCGCGAGCACGCCCAGCATCTGCTGCCAGTCGACCGCGAGCGGGGCCATGCCTTCGACGAGCAGGCGGATCACGATGGCGAAGGCCGCGAGCTTGGGCGCACCGCCGATCAGCAGCGTGACGGCCGTGGGCGCGCCGTGGTAGACGTCGGGCACCCACATGTGGAACGGCGCCACACCGAGCTTGAAGGCCAGGCCGGCCACCACGAACACCAGGCCCAGCGTGAGCACCTGGGGCGAGCCCTTGAGCGTGGCCGCACCGCCGGAGATGGCGGCCAGCACCTGGGCCAGGTCGAGCGAGCCGGTGGCGCCGTAGACCATGGACAGGCCATAGAGCAGGAAGCCGCTGGCCAGCGCGCCGAGCACGAAGTACTTCATGGCGGCTTCGGTGGCGGCGATGTCGTCGCGGCGCAGGGCCACCAGGGCATAGCTCGAGAGCGTGAGCAGCTCCAGGCCCAGGTAGATCACCAGGAAGTTGTGGCCCGAGATCATCACGAACATGCCCAGCAGCGCGAGCAGGCTCATGGAGAAGAGCTCACCGCCGCGCAGCATGTCGCGCTGGCTGGCGTAGCCGCGGCCGTAGACCAGCGTGACCATGAGCGCGAGGGCACCGAAGCACTTGAGCCAGTTGCCCATGGGGTCGCTCACGATCATGCCGCCGAAGCCGACGATGGTCTGTCCGCCGGATGCGGCCACGCCCAGCAGCAGCGCCACCACGGCGAGCGTGAGCAGGGTGAGCACATGGGTGGCGCCGCGCTTGGGCGACTTGACGCCGAGGTCGACCAGCGCGATCACGCAGGCCATCACCGCGAGCAGGATTTCCGGGTAAGCCGCGACCCAGCTGAGTTTGTCGATCATGGGAGGGCTCTCTTCAGTTCAGCGGGAGCTTGGATTGGGCCACGTGGCGCAGCAGCTCGGCCACCGAGGGGTCCATCACGTCGGTGAAGGGCTTGGGGTACACGCCCATGGCGAGCACCGCGATCGCGAGCAGCGCCATCACGAGGAATTCGCGGGCGTTGATGTCGGTGAGCGCGCGCACGTCGTCGTTGCCCGGCTCACCGAGGTAGACGCGCTTGAACATCCACAGCGAATAGGCGGCGCCGAAGATCAGGGCCGAGGCCGCCAGCAGGCCGATCCAGAAGTTGGCCTTGACCGCCGCAATGATCACCATCCACTCGCCCACGAAGCCCGCGGTGCCGGGCAGGCCGGCGTTGGCCATGGTGAACAGCAGCGCAAAGGCGGCAAAGCGCGGCATGGTGTTGACCACACCGCCGTAGGATGCGATCTCGCGCGAGTGCACGCGGTCGTAGAGCACGCCGATGGCCAGGAACATGGCGGCCGACACGAAGCCGTGAGACACCATCTGCACCAGGGCGCCGCTGACGCCGAGGTCGCTGAAGACGAAGAAGCCCAGCGTGACGAAGCCCATGTGCGCGACCGACGAATAGGCCACGAGCTTCTTCATGTCCTGCTGCACCATGGCCACCAGGCCCACGTAGATCACCGCCACCAGCGACAGGCCGATCATGAGGCCGGCCCACTGGTGCGAGGCGTCGGGCAGGATGGGCAGCGAGAAGCGCAGGAAGCCGTAGGCGCCGAGCTTGAGCATGATGGCCGCCAGCACGGCAGAGCCGCCGGTGGGCGCTTCCACGTGCACGTCGGGCAGCCAGGTGTGCACCGGCCACATCGGCACCTTCACCGCGAAGGCCGCGAAGAAGGCGAAGAACAGCAGGGTCTGCGCGGTCTTGCCCAGCGGCAGCGCGTACCAGTCGGTGAGCGCGAAACTGCCCTTGGACTGCACGTAGAGGTAGATCAGCGCGATCAGCAGCAGCAGCGAACCCAGCAGCGTGTAGAGGAAGAACTTGAACGCGGCGTAGATCTTGTTCGGGCCGCCCCAGATGCCGATGATCAGGTACATGGGGATCAGCGTGGCCTCGAAGAACACGTAGAACAGCATGCCGTCCTGCGCGGCGAACACGCCGATCATCAGGCCCGACAGGATCAGGAACGCGCCCATGTACTGGTTCACGCGCTCGGTGATCACCTCCCAGCCCGCGATCACCACGATCACGGTGATGAAGGCCGTGAGCAGCACCAGCCACAGCGAGATGCCGTCCACACCCAGGTGGTAGTGGATGTTGAAGCGCTCGATCCAGAGCATCTTCTCGGTGAACTGCATGGCCGCGCTGCCGACCTCGAAGCCGGTGTAGAGCGGCAGGGTGACGACCAGACCGGCGATGGCGCCGATCAGCGCGACCCAGCGGACCATGCCCGCGTGCTCGTCACGGCCCAGCGCCAGCAGCACGATGCCGAAGGCGATGGGCGTCCAGATGGCAAGGCTCAGCAAACCCATGGTGGCTTTCTTTCTGTTGTCTTATTTCGCGAGCCAGACGAAGTACGTCATGAACAGCATGATCCCCACCAGCATCATGAGCGCGTAGTGGTAGAGGTAGCCGGTCTGGAAGCGACGCACCACGGACGAGATCAGGCCCACGAGCTTCCAGCTCGCGTTGACCACGCCGCCTTCGATGACGCCCCGGTCGCCGCCCTTCCACAGGCCCACGCCGAGGGCGCGCGCGCCACGGGCGAGCACGTTCTCGTTGAACCAGTCGAGGTAGTACTTGTTCTCGAGGATGGTGATGAGGGGCTTGAGCGCGCGGCCGATGGCGGCCGGCACCGCGGGATTCACGAGGTAGCAGTACCAGGCGCTCACCGCGCCGGCCAGGGCCAGGTACAGCGGCGGCGTGCTCAGCGCGTGCGCGGCCATGGCCAGCGGGCCGTGGAAGATCTTGGCGAACTCGGTGAGCGCGGGGTGGGCCGCAGCGTTCACCGTGATGGCGTCGCGGAAGAAGTCGCCGAACACCAGCGGGGTGATGGTGAAGAAGCCGATGAACACCGAAGGCACGGCCAGCAGCACCAGCGGCAGCGTCACGACCCAGGGCGACTCGTGCGGCTTGCCGTCGCCATGGCCGTGGCCGTGGTCGTCGTGGTGGTCATCGTGGTGCGCGTCGGGGTTCTGGTCGTAGCGCTCCTGGCCATGGAAGACCAGGAAGTACAGGCGGAACGAGTAGAACGAGGTCACGAACACACCGGCGAGCACCGCGAAGTGCGCGAAGCCGGCGCCGGGCAGGTTGCTGAAGTGCACCGCCTCGATGATCGAGTCCTTCGAGTAGAAGCCCGAGAACAGCGGCGTGCCGATCAGCGCGAGCGTGCCCAGCAGCGAGGTGATCCAGGTGATGGGCATGTATTTGCGCACGCCACCCATCCAGCGGATGTCCTGGTTGTGGTGCAGGCCCATGATCACCGAGCCCGCGGCCAGGAACAGCAGCGCCTTGAAGAAGGCGTGCGTCATCAGGTGGAACACCGCGACCGAGTAGGCCGAGGCGCCGAGCGCCACGGTCATGTAGCCCAGCTGCGAGAGCGTGGAATACGCGACCACGCGCTTGATGTCGTTCTGGATGATGCCCAGGAAGCCCATGAACAGCGCGGTGATCGCGCCGATGACCATGACGAAGTTCAGCGCGGTGTCCGAGAGTTCGAACAGCGGGCTCATGCGCGCGACCATGAAGATGCCGGCCGTCACCATGGTGGCGGCGTGGATCAGCGCCGAGATGGGGGTCGGGCCTTCCATGGAATCGGGCAGCCACACGTGCAGCGGGAACTGCGCGCTCTTGCCCATGGCGCCGATGAACAGGCAGATGCAGATCACGGTGACCAGCATCCAGCTGGTGCCCGGGAAGCCCAGGGCGCCGAGTTCGCCGGCCTTGGCGAAGATCTCGGTGTAGTTCATGGTGCCGGCGTAGGCCACGATCAGGCCGATGCCGAGGATGAAGCCGAAGTCGCCCACGCGGTTGACCAGGAAGGCCTTCATGTTGGCGAAGATGGCCGAGGGCTTGTTGAACCAGAAGCCGATCAGCAGGTACGACACCAGACCCACCGCTTCCCAGCCGAAGAACAGCTGCAGCAGGTTGTTGCTCATGACCAGCATGAGCATGGAGAAGGTGAACAGCGAGATGTAGGCGAAGAAGCGGTTGTAGCCCTCGTCGTCTGCCATGTAGCCGATGGTGTAGAGGTGCACCATGAGCGAGACGAAGGTGACCACCACCATCATCATCGCGGTCAGCCCGTCGACCAGGAAGCCGATCTCCATCTTGAGACCGCCGATCACCATCCACTCGTAGATGGTCTGGTTGAAGCGCGCGCCGCCGATCACGTCGGACAGCGTCATGGCCGACAGGATGAAGGCCACGAGCACACCGAGGATGGTGGCCCCGTGCGAGGCGCGGCGGCCGATGACGTTGCCGCCGAAGGCCGTGCCCAGGATGCCGGCCACGGCCGAGCCCACCAGGGGCGCGAGCGGCACGGCCAGCAGCGTGGAAGCGGAAAGCGTGTTGCTCATGTCCGGTCAGCCCTTGAGCGTGTTGAGTTCTTCGACGCTGATCGACGACTTGTTGCGGAACAGCAGCACGAGGATGGCGAGGCCGATGGCCGATTCGGCCGCTGCCACGGTGAGAATGAAGAACACGAACACCTGGCCGTGCAGATCGCCCAGGAAGTGGGAGAAGGCCACGAAGTTCATGTTGACCGCGAGCAGCATGAGCTCGATGGCCATGAGCAGCACGATCAGGTTCTTGCGGTTGAGGAAGATGCCGACAACGGAGATCGCGAACAGGATCGCGCCGACCGCGAGGAAGTGGCCCAGGCCCAGGTGGTTCATGGCGTTCATGCCTTCTTGCCCTCCTCGGCGGTGGCGGCGGGAGCGGTCGGGGCGGCGGTTTTCACGGCCGCCATGGGCACCACCACCAGGCGGTCGCTGGCGCGCACGTGCACCTGGTCGCCCGGGTTGATGGCCTTGCTGTCCTTGCGCTGGCGCAGGGTGAGCGCGATGGCCGCGACCATGGCCACGAGCAGGATGAAGCCCGCGACCTGGATGGGATAGAGGTAAGCGCTGTAGAGCAGCTTGCCGAGCTCGCGCGTGTTGGACACCGTGGGCGAGACCGCGGGCGCGTTGTTCGCGATGCTCGGGAAGCCCACCCACAGCACGGCGATGAGCTCGCCCGCCACCACGGCGCCGATCAGGGCCGCGAGCGGGAAGTGGCTCCAGAAGCCGCGGCGCAGCGCGTCGATGTTGATGTCGAGCATCATCACGACGAACAGGAACAGCACCATCACCGCGCCCAGGTACACGAGCACCAGGGTGATGCCCAGGAACTCGGCCTTGAGCAACAGCCAGAGCGCCGCGGCCTGCGAGAACGCGAGCATGAGGTAGAGCACGGCGTGCACCGCGTTGCGCGCGGTGACCACGCGAAAGCCCGCGAACAGCAACGCCGCCGCGAACAGGTAGAAGAAACCGGTCGTGAAGTCCATGGGATCTCTGATGGGCTCAGCGGTACGGGGCGTCGGCCGCCTTCGCCGCGGCGATCTGCGGTTCGTAGCGGTCGCCCACGGCCAGCAGCATCTCTTTGGTGAAGTAGAGATCGCCGCGCTTTTCGCCGTGGTATTCGAAGATGTGCGTCTCCACGATGGAGTCGACCGGGCAGCTTTCCTCGCAGAAGCCGCAGAAGATGCACTTGGTGAGGTCGATGTCGTAGCGCGTGGTGCGGCGCGTGCCGTCATCGCGCACATCGCTCTCGATGGTGATGGCCATGGCCGGGCACACGGCTTCGCAGAGCTTGCAGGCGATGCAGCGCTCTTCGCCGTTGTCGTAGCGGCGCAGCGCGTGCAGGCCGCGGAAGCGCGGCGACAGCGGCGTCTTCTCTTCGGGGAACTGCACCGTGACCTTGCGGCGCAGGGCGTAGCGGCCCGTCAGGGCCATGCCCTTGAAGAGCTCGACGAGCATGAAGCTCTTGAAAAAGTCGCGGAAGCTGAACGGCGCGACGGCGGTCGTGGAGGTGGACATGTTGGTTCCCCTGTCCTCAGTGCCAGATGTTCCAGGGCGACTTCATGAGCGCACCCACGAGCAGCAGCCACACCAGCGTGACGGGAATGAAGATCTTCCAGCCCAGACGCATGATCTGGTCGTAGCGGAAGCGCGGGAAGGTGGCGCGGATCCAGATGAACAGCGAGACCACGAAGAAGGTCTTGATGCCGAGCCAGATCCAGCCCGGGATCCAGTTGAAGAGGTCGCTGTCGAGCGGGGGCAGCCAGCCGCCGAGGAACATCAGCACGGCCAGGATGGACACCAGCCACATGCTCGCGTACTCGGCGAGGAAGAAGATGGCGAAGCCCATGCCCGAGTACTCGACCATGTGACCGGCCACGATCTCGGCCTCGCCTTCGACCACGTCGAAGGGGTGGCGGTTGGTTTCGGCCACGCCCGAGATCAGGTAGACGATGAAGATGGGCAGCAGCGGCAGCCAGTTCCACGACAGGAAGTTCAGGCCCATGCCAGCGCCCGTGCCGCGGTTCTGCGAGGCCACGATCTCGGCCAGGTTCAGGCTGCCTGCGGTCATCACGACCACCAGGAAGCAGAAGCCGATCGCGATCTCGTAGCTCACCATCTGCGCCGAGGCGCGCAGCGCGCCCAGGAAAGCGTACTTCGAGTTCGAGGCCCAGCCCGCGATGATCACGCCGTAGACCTCGATCGAGGTGATGGCCAGGATGACCAGCAGGCCCGCGTTGACGTTGGCGAGCACGGCCTCGGGACCGAAGGGAATCGCCACCCAGGCGGCCAGCGCCGGCATGATGGCCATGATGGGACCGAGGCGGAACAGGCCATTGGCGGCCGCGCTCGGGCGGATCAGTTCCTTGGTGAGCAGCTTGAGCGCGTCGGCGATGGGCTGCAGCAGGCCGAAGGGGCCCACGCGGTTGGGGCCGTGGCGCACCTGCATCCAGCCGAGCAGCTTGCGCTCCCACAGCGTGAGGTAGGCCACCGCGCCCATGAGCGGCGCAAGCACGGCCACGATCTTGATCAGGGCCCAGAGAACGGGCCAGGCGGCGCCTGTCCACCAGGGCGCGTTGATCAGGCCCAGGCCACCGTTGTACATGGCGTCGATCACGCTGCGGCTCCTTCTTCGGCACGCGCCCGACGGGCATCGGCCGTGAGCTGCAGCGCGGGCGCGCGGCGCACGAGCGCGTCGAGCTGGTAGATGCTGGCCACGACCGGTTCGGTCTGCGCGGGCGTGGTGTCGATGGTGGCCTGGCTGCGGTTGTCCAGGCGCGCGGCGGGCACCAGGGCGCCCTGCTCCACGCCCGGCAGCGCCTTGGCGAGCACGGCCTGCGAAGAATCGGCATCGAAGCCGGGCAGGCGCATGAGGTTGCCCAGCACGCGCAGCACCTTCCAGCCCGGTCGGGTGTCGCCCAGCGGGCGCACCACGGCGTGGAAGCTCTGCAGACGGCCTTCGGCGTTGACGAAGCTGCCCGAGGTTTCGGTGAAGGGCGCGATCGGCAGCAGCACGTCGCTCACCTCGAGGTTGGTCTTGAACGGGCTCAGCGTGACGACCATCTCGGCCTTCTGCAGGCCGTCGAGGCCCAGCGCGGTATCTTGCGCTTCGACGTTGAGCAGCAGCGCGCCCTTGACGGCGCCACCGAGCATCTGCGCGGCGTTGAGGCCACCCTGACCGGGCAGCGCGCCCGCGAGTTGCGCGCCCACGGTGTTGGCGGCCTCGCCGAGGTAGCCCACCGAGGCACCGGTGTGTTCGGCGATGAAGTTCGCGAGCGCGAGCAGGCTGGAAGCCTTCTCGTGGTGTGCGGCGGCGTTGCCCAGCAGCACCGCCTTGCGCTCGCCGCCCAGCAGCGAGGCCGCGATGGCGCGGTGCGTGTCGTTCACCTCGGCGGCCACGGGCGCGCTCACGCCCTTCTCGGCGGCCACGGAGGCGGCGATGCCGGCCAGCGCGCCCACCCATTGGCGGCTGTCGGCCAGCAGGGTGTGGCGGCGCTTGATGGCCCAGTCGGCTTCGGCGGCGATCAGTGCGCTCAGTTGCGCGCCATGGCGCACGGCCTGGCGCAGGCGCTGTGCGAACAGGGGGTGGTCCTTGCGCAGGTTGGAGCCGACCACGAGCACACGCTGCAGCGTGGACAGTTCGGCAATGGGCAGGCCCAGCCAGCGCGCGCTGTGGGCGGGCGCGGCGTTGCCGAAGTCGGCCGCGCGCAGCCGGCTGTCGATGTTGGCACTGCCCAGCCCGCGCACCAGCGCGCCAGCCAGGGCCAGTTCCTCGAGCGTGCTGTGCGGGCTGGCCAGCAGGCCGATGGCGTTCGCGCCGTGCTCGGCCTGGATCTGGCGCAGGCCTTCGCCCACGTACTCGAGCGCGGTCTGCCAGTCGACGGTCTTCCATTCACCACCCTGCTTGAGCATGGGCTGGGTGAGGCGGTCGGGGCCGTTGAGCGCTTCGTACGAGAAGCGGTCGCGGTCGGCGATCCAGCATTCGTTGACCGCTTCGTTCTCGAGCGGCACCACGCGCATGACCTGGTGGTTCTTGACCTGCACCACGAGGTTGGCGCCGGTGGAATCGTGCGGGCTCACGCTCTTGCGGCGCGAGAGCTCCCAGGTGCGGGCCTGGTAGCGGAAGGGCTTGCTCGTGAGCGCGCCGACCGGGCAGATGTCGATCATGTTGCCCGAGAGCTCGGAGTCGACCGACTGGCCCACGAAGGTTTCGATCTCGGCGTGCTCGCCGCGGTGGCTCATGCCGAGCTCCATCACGCCGGCGATTTCCTGGCCGAAGCGCACGCAGCGCGTGCAGTGGATGCAGCGGCTCATCTCCTGCATGGAGATCAGCGGGCCCACGTTCTTGTGGAAGACGACGCGCTTTTCTTCCTGGTAGCGCGAGCCCGAACCGCCGTAGCCCACGGCCAGGTCCTGCAGCTGGCATTCGCCGCCCTGGTCGCAGATGGGGCAGTCGAGCGGGTGGTTGATGAGCAGGAACTCCATCACCGACTTCTGGGCCTTGACGGCCTTGTCGCTCTGCGTGCGCACGACCATGCCCTGCGTCACCGGTGTGGCGCAGGCGGGCATGGGCTTGGGCGCCTTCTCCACCTCGACCAGGCACATGCGGCAGTTGGCCGCGATCGAGAGCTTCTTGTGGTAGCAGAAGTGGGGGATGTAGGTGCCCGCCTTCTCGGCCGCATGCATGACCATGCTGCCCGGGGGCACTTCGACCTTCTGGCCGTCGAGTTCGATTTCAACCATGGGGATGTCCGTGTTCCTCGGTTCAGGCCGTGGCCGCGTTGTTGCCCGCGGCTTGCGCGGCGGCGATCTTGGCCTCGAACTCGTGGCGGAAGTGCTTGATCATGGCGCGCACCGGCATGGCCGCCGCGTCGCCGAGCGCGCAGATGGTGCGGCCCATGATGTTCTCGGCCACGTTGTCGAGCAGCACCATGTCTTCGGGCTTGCCGAGGCCGCGGTCGATGCGGTCGACCATGCGCCAGAGCCAGCCCGTGCCTTCGCGGCAGGGCGTGCACTGGCCGCAGCTCTCGTGCATGTAGAAGTACGACAGGCGCTTGAGCGAAGACACCATGTCGCGCGAGTCGTCCATCACGATGACGGCGCCCGAGCCCAGCATGGAGCCGGCCTTGGCGATGGAGTCGTAGTCCATCGTGCATTCCATCATGATGTGCGCGGGCAGCACCGGCGCCGACGAGCCGCCGGGGATCACGGCCTTGAGCTGGCGGCCCTTGCGCACGCCGCCCGCGAGTTCGAGCAGCTTGCTGAACGGGGTGCCGAGCGGGATCTCGAAGTTGCCGGGCATCTCGACGTCGCCGCTGACCGAGAAGATCTTGGTGCCTCCGTTGTTGGGCTTGCCGATCTCGAGGTAGGCCTGGCCGCCGTTGCGGATGATCCAGGGCACGGCCGCGAAGGTCTCGGTGTTGTTGATCGTGGTGGGCTTGCCGTAGAGGCCGAAGCTGGCCGGGAACGGCGGCTTGAAGCGCGGCTGGCCCTTCTTGCCTTCGAGCGATTCGAGCAGCGCGGTTTCCTCGCCACAGATGTAGGCGCCGAAGCCGTGGTGGGCATGCAGCTGGAACGAGAAGCCCGAACCCAGGATGTTGTCGCCCAACAGGCCGGCCGCCCTCGCCTCTTCCAGCGCGGCCTCGAAGCGCTCGTACACCTCGAAGATCTCGCCGTGGATGTAGTTGTAGCCCACGGTGATGCCCATGGCGTACGCCGCGATCGCCATGCCTTCGATGACGATGTGCGGGTTGTACATGAGGATGTCGCGGTCCTTGCAGGTGCCCGGTTCGCCCTCGTCGGAGTTGCACACCAGGTACTTCTGCCCCGGAAACTGGCGCGGCATGAAGCTCCATTTGAGGCCGCTAGGGAAGCCCGCGCCGCCACGGCCGCGCAGGGCCGATTCCTTCACGGTGGCGATCACCTGGTCCTGCGTGAGGCCTTCGCCGCCGTCCTTGCCCAGGATCTTGCGCAGCGCCTGGTAGCCGCCGCGCGCTTCGTAGTCCTTGAGCGACCAGTTCTTGCCGTTCAGATCGGCGTAGATCTGCGGGCTGATGTGGCGGCCATGGAAGCAGGTCTGCACGCCGGTGGCGGCGAACTGGCCAATGATCTGTTCGGCGTTCATCAGGCTTTGCCCTCCGCGGCACGCAGGCCGTCGACCAGCTGGTCGAGCTTGTCGTGGCTCATGAAGCTGCACATGTGGCGGTCGTTGACCAGCATCACGGGTGCGTCGGCACACGCGCCCAGGCACTCGCTCTGCTGCAGCGTGAACAGGCCGTCGGGCGTGGTTTCGCCCATCGCGATGCCCAGCTTGTGCTCGAGGTGGTGCAGCGCCTTCTGGCCATCGCGCAGCTGGCACGGCAGGTTGGTGCAGACGTTGAGCTTGAACTTGCCCACCGGCCGCTGGTTGTACATGTTGTAGAAGGTCGTGACCTCGTGCACCGCGATCGGCTCGACGCCGATGTAGGCGGCCAGCGCGGCCTCGGCCTCGGTGCTCACCCAGCCCTGCTCCTGCTGGATGATGGACAGACAGGCCATCACCGCGGAGATGCGTTGCTCGGGCGGGTACTTGGCCACCTCGCGGTCGAAACGCGCGATGGTGGCGGCAGAGAATTGCACAGGAGCGCTCACAGCGGCATTCATCGGTCGATCTCTCCGAAAACGATGTCCATGGTGCCGATGATGGCGACCGCGTCGGCCAGCATGTGGCCACGCGCCATTTCGTCGAGCGTGGCCAGGTGCGCGAAGCCGGGGGCGCGGATCTTCAGGCGGTAGGGCTTGTTGGCGCCGTCGCTCACGAGGTAGATGCCGAACTCGCCCTTGGGGTGCTCGACGGCGGCATAGGCCTCGCCCTCGGGCACGTGGAAGCCTTCGGTGAAGAGCTTGAAGTGGTGGATCAGCTCTTCCATGTTGGTCTTCATCGCCTCACGGGAAGGCGGCGCGACCTTGTGGTTGTCGGTGATGACCGGGCCCGGGTTGGCGCGCAGCCAGTCCACGCACTGCTTGATGATGCGGTTGGACTGCTTGAGCTCCTCCATGCGCACCAGGTAGCGGTCGTAGGTGTCGCCGGTCTTGCCCACGGGAATGTCGAAATCGAGGCGGTCGTAGACCTCGTAGGGCTGCTTCTTGCGCAGGTCCCAGGCGATGCCGGAGCCGCGCAGCATGGGGCCGGTCATGCCGAGGTTGAGCGCGCGCTCGGGCGGCACCACGCCGATGCCCACGGTGCGCTGCTTCCAGATGCGGTTGTCGGTGAGCAGCGTGTGGTACTCGTCGAGGTAGGTCGGGAAGCGCTGGGTGAAGTCGTCGATGAAGTCGAGCAGCGAACCCCGGCGGTTCTGGTTCATCTCGTCGATCGCGCGCTGGTTGCGCACCTTGCTCGCCTGGTACTGCGGCATGCTGTCGGGCAGGTCGCGGTAGACGCCACCCGGGCGGAAGTAGGCGGCGTGCATGCGCGCGCCCGACACCGCCTCGTACATGTCGAACAGGTCTTCGCGCTCACGGAACGCGTAGATCAGGATGGTGGAGCTGCCGCAGTCGTTGCCGTGCGAGCCCAGCCACATCAGGTGGTTGAGCATGCGGGTGATTTCGCTGAACATCACGCGGATGTACTGCGCGCGGATCGGCACCTCGATGCCGAGCAGCTTCTCGATCGCCAGGCAGTAGGCGTGCTCGTTGCTCATCATGGACACGTAGTCGAGACGGTCCATGTAGGGCAGCGACTGGATGAAGGTCTTGTGCTCGGCGAGCTTTTCGGTCGCGCGGTGCAGCAGGCCGATGTGCGGATCGGCGCGTTGCACGACCTCACCGTCGAGTTCGAGCACCAGGCGCAGCACGCCGTGCGCGGCCGGGTGCTGCGGGCCGAAGTTCAGGGTGTAGTTCTTGATCTCTGCCATGTCGGTGTGCCTCGCGCCTTCAGTGCAGGCCGCCGTAGTTGTCTTCGCGGATCACGCGCGGCGTGATCTCGCGCGGCTCGATCGTCACGGGCTCGTAGATCACGCGCTGGCGCTCGGCGTCGTAGCGCATCTCGACGTGGCCCGAGAGCGGGAAGTCCTTGCGGAAGGGGTGGCCGATGAAGCCGTAGTCGGTGAGGATGCGGCGCAGGTCGGCGTGGCCTTCGAAGACGATGCCGTACAGGTCGAAGGCCTCGCGCTCGTACCAGTTGGCGCTGTTCCAGATGGCCGTGACCGAGGGCAGCACGGGGAAGTCGTCTTCGGGGCAGAACACGCGCACGCGCACGCGCTGGTTCAGACTCACCGACAGCAGGTGCGACACGGCCGCGAAGCGCGCGCCTTCCCAGCGGCCATCGCCG
This sequence comes from Hydrogenophaga crocea, assembly GCF_011388215.1. NCBI lineage: Bacteria > Pseudomonadati > Pseudomonadota > Betaproteobacteria > Burkholderiales > Comamonadaceae > Hydrogenophaga > Hydrogenophaga crocea. The sequence goes on along the minus strand of NZ_CP049989.1, from coordinate 669,410 downwards.
TAGGTGGAGTAGTCGATGCCGCAGAGATCGATCAGTTGCTCGAAGCGCGCCTCGGGCGCGTCGCGCAGCGCGAGCATCACGCCCAGGTAGTCGGCAGCGGCCACGGTGACCGTGACCTCACCGCGGGACAGCTCGACCGAGCGCGCACGCCCGTCGAGCAAGGCCGCGAGACGCTCGCGCAGGTCTTCGGGCGCGATGGCTTGGGAAGGGGTGGCGTGATCGGTCATGGCGTGGGGCCGTCGGCTGTGCGGCGCCTCAGGCGCGCGCGATCGTTTGGGTGCGGCGGATCTTCTGCTGCAGCTGAATGATTCCGTAAAGCAGCGCTTCGGCCGTGGGCGGGCAGCCGGGCACGTAGACGTCGACCGGCACGATGCGGTCGCAGCCGCGCACGACGGAGTAGCTGTAGTGGTAGTAGCCACCGCCATTGGCGCACGAGCCCATGGAGAGCACCCAGCGCGGCTCGGCCATCTGGTCGTAGACCTTGCGCAGGGCGGGCGCCATCTTGTTGCACAGCGTGCCGGCCACGATCATCAGATCAGACTGGCGCGGGCTGGCGCGGAAGACCTCGGAGCCGAAGCGGCCGATGTCGTAGCGCGCGGCCGCGGCATGCATCATCTCGACCGCGCAGCAGGCCAGACCGAAGGTCATGGGCCAGAGCGAGCCGGTCTTGGCCCAGTTCACCACCGCGTCGTAGCTGGTGGTGACGAAACCTTCCTTGAAGACACCTTCAATCATGCGAAGCTCCGGTATGCCCGCGGCGCGGGCACGGGTTCATTCCCAGTCGAGCGCGCCCTTTTTCCACTCGTAGGCGAAGCCCACGGTGAGGATGGCCAGGAACACCACGCCGGCCACGAAACCCGTGAGACCGATGTCGGTGAAGGCCACCGCCCAGGGAATGAGGAAGGCGATCTCGAGATCGAACAGGATGAAGAGGATGGCCACCAGGTAGTAGCGCACATCGAACTTCATGCGGGCGTCTTCGAAGGCCTCGAAGCCGCATTCGTAGGGGGAGTTCTTTTCGGCGTCCGGCAGGTTGGGGCCGAGGATGTACCCAAGCACCTGGGGGATGACGCCTACCGCAATACCCACGAGGATGAACAGAAGCACGGGAAGGTACTGGTCTAGGCTCATCGTGGGTCGGGTTCCATAAGCCGGGCCTGCTGGCCGGGCTTTCAACGATCTGGTGCCGACGGCGAGACTCGAACTCGCACAGCTTTCGCCACTACCCCCTCAAGATAGCGTGTCTACCAATTTCACCACGTCGGCTGGGTCTGCGTTGCCTGGCTCACGAGGGATGGGTGAGCCATCGCGACAACTCATAGAGTTTACCCTGAAACGACCCCTGTTTCAGGAGGGGCGCACCCTTTTTTGAAGCGCGCGCCCTTATCGCATCACTTGGCCGGGATCTGGCCCGCGCCCGTGGGGGCGGGCGCCGGCGCGGGCGCGCTCTGTGCGGGCGCACTGCCCGCGGGCGGCGTGGTGCTGCCCGGAATCTGCTGCACCGGCGTGACGGGCACCGACTCGAGCACGCTGCCCGACGAGGCCGGGGCCTGGCGCAGGTTGCCGAAGTACGCGAGGCCCAGCGTGCACGCGAGGAACACGCCCGCGAGCACGGCCGTGGTGCGCGACAGGAAGTTCGCGCCGCCCGAGGCGCCGAACAGGCTCGCGGAGCCCGCGCCGCCGCCGCCGAACGCGGCACCGGCATCGGCGCCTTTGCCGTGCTGCATGAGGATCAGGCCGATCATGCCCAGGGCCGCGAGGATCTGCACCACGAGCAGAAGGGTCAGCAAAACGTTCATGGAATTCTCCGGGGTTCTCTCAGTCGGGTCGGATCACACGATCGACCCGGGGTTCATCTCATCGGGCCGCGGCCACGATCTGCAGGAAATCGGGCGCCTTGAGCGACGCACCACCGATGAGCCCGCCATCGATGTCGGGCTGCGCCAGCAGGCTCGCGGCATTGGCCGCGTTCATGCTGCCGCCGTAGAGGATGCGCACGCGCTCGGGGTGCGTGGTGGCCGCGGCGAGCTGGGCGCGCAGCACGGCATGCACCTGCTGGGCCTGCTCGGGCGTGGCGGTCTTGCCGGTGCCGATGGCCCACACGGGCTCATAGGCCACGACGATCTCGCTCGTGCAATGGGCCACGGCGTGGATCACGGCCGCGAGCTGGCGCTTGACCACGGCCTCGGTCTGGCCGGCTTCGCGCTCGGCCAGCGTTTCGCCCACGCACACGATGGGCGTGACACCGCCGGCCAGCGCGCGCTGGGCCTTGGCGGCCACGACGGCGTCGGTCTCGCCGTGGTACTGGCGGCGCTCGGAGTGGCCCACGATGGCGTAGCGGCAGCCGAAGTCGTGCAGCATGGCCACCGAGATCTCGCCCGTGTAGGCGCCCTGCTCGTGCGCCGACACGTCTTGCGAACCCCAGGCGATCGGGCTGCCGTTGAGCAGCGACTGCAGTTGCGCAAGGTAAGGCGCGGGCGCGCACACGGCCACTTCGGCCGCGGGCGTGCCGATCTGCGCGAGCAGCGCGCGCAGCAGCGCTTCGTTGGCGGCCAGGCCGCCGTTCATCTTCCAGTTGCCGGCAATCAGTTTTTTCATGCTTGTGCTTGCCGCCGGGCCGCCCCAAGGGAGGCACGCGCCCCCTCGGGGGGCAGCGACGACACGAAGTGCGGAGCGTGGGGGTTCATGTTCAGGACCAGCGCAACACCAGCTTGCCGATGTGGCGATTCGATTCCATGAGGGCATGCGACTCGGCGGCCTGCGCCGGTGCAAACACCTGGTGGATCACGGGCTTGATGGCGCCCGACGCGAGCAGCGGCCAGACGTGCTCGCGCAACGAACGCGCGATCGCGGCCTTGAAGGCCACGGGGCGCGGACGCAGCGTGGAGCCCGTGACCGTGAGGCGGCGGCGCAGCACCAGGCCGGCATTGATCTCGGCCTTGATGCCGCCCTGCACCGCGATGATCACGAGCCGGCCGTCTTCGGCCAGGCAGTCGATCTCGCGCGCGACATAGGCGCCGGCCACCATGTCGAGGATCACGTCGACCCCGCGGCCGCCCGTGATGTCGGCCACCGCGGCCACGAAGTCCTGCGTGCGGTAGTTGATGGCGTGGTCGGCGCCGAGCGCCTTGCAGGCCGCGCACTTCTCGTCGCTGCCCGCGGTGGCGATCACCACGGCGCCGCGCGCCTTGGCCATCTGGATCGCGGTGACGCCGATGCCGCTGGTGCCGCCCTGCACGAGCAGGGTTTCACCGGCCTGCAGGCGGCCGCGATCGAAGACGTTGCTCCAGACCGTGAAGAAGGTTTCGGGCAGCGCGGCCGCGGCCACGTCGTCCAGGCCCTCGGGCACGGGCAGGCACTGGCCCACGGGCGCCACGCACCACTGCGCGTAGCCGCCACCGGCCACGAGCGCGCACACGCGATCGCCGATCTTCAGGCCGGCCTCGGCCAGCGCCGCGGCATCGCCCGACTCGATCACGCCGGCCACTTCGAGGCCGGGGATGTCGGACGCGCCGGGCGGCACGGGGTAGTTGCCGGTGCGCTGCAGCACGTCGGGGCGGTTCACGCCCGACGCGGTGACGCGGATCAGCAGCTCGCCCGCGCCCGCCACGGGGCGCTCGCGTTCGGCCAGGCGCAGCACCTCGGGTGCACCGAAGGCGCTGATCTCGACGACCTGCATGCTCGGCATGGCTGCGCCCGCCTTACTGCTGTTGCTGCTGCTGTTGCTGGGCAGCGGCCTCGGCGCTCGCGCGATCGCCGCGCTCGCCGCCGCCGTTGCGCTCGAGCAGCGCCTTCATGGACAGCTTGATGCGGCCCTTCTCGTCGGTCTCGAGCACCTTGACCTTCACGATCTGGCCTTCCTGCAGGTAGTCGGTGACCTTCTCGACGCGCTCGTGCGCGATCTGGCTGATGTGCAGCAGGCCGTCCTTGCCGGGCAGCAGGTTCACCAGGGCGCCGAAGTCGAGGATCTTGGTGACCGGGCCTTCGTAGACCTTGCCCACTTCCACCTCGGCCGTGATCTCGGCGATGCGGCGCTTGGCCTCTTCGGCCTTGGCGCTGTCGTTGGACGCGATGGTGATGGTGCCGTCTTCGCCGATGTCGATCTGCGTGCCGGTTTCTTCGGTCAGCGCGCGGATGGTGGCGCCGCCCTTGCCGATCACGTCGCGGATCTTCTCGGGGTTGATCTTCATGGTGTAGAGGCGCGGCGCGAAATCGCTGATCTCGGTCTTGGCCTCGCCCATGGCTTCCTGCATCTTGCCGAGGATATGCATGCGCGCTTCTTTGGCCTGGGCCAGCGCGACCTGCATGATTTCCTTGGTGATGCCCTGGATCTTGATGTCCATCTGCAGGGCGGTGATGCCGTTGGTGGTGCCGGCCACCTTGAAGTCCATGTCGCCGAGGTGGTCCTCGTCACCGAGGATGTCGGTCAGCACGGCGAAGCGGTTGCCGTCCTTGATCAGGCCCATGGCGATGCCGGCCACGTGCGCCTTCATCGGCACACCGGCGTCCATCAGCGCGAGGCAGCCGCCGCACACCGAGGCCATCGACGAGGAGCCGTTCGACTCGGTGATCTCGGAGACCACGCGGATGGTGTAGGGGAACTCTTCCTTGCTCGGCAGGCAGGCCACCAGGGCGCGCTTGGCGAGGCGGCCGTGGCCGATCTCGCGGCGCTTGGGGCTGCCCACGCGGCCGGTTTCGCCGGTGGCGAAGGGCGGCATGTTGTAGTGCAGCATGAAGCGGTCTTCGAACTCGCCGGCCAGCGCGTCGATCTTCTGCGCATCGCGGTCGGTGCCGAGCGTGGAGACCACCAGGGCCTGGGTTTCACCGCGGGTGAACAGCGCCGAGCCGTGGGTGCGGGGCAGCACGCCGGTGCGGATCTCGATGCCGCGCACGGTGCGCGTGTCGCGGCCGTCGATGCGGGGCTCGCCGGCCAGGATCTGGCCGCGCACGATGCGCGCTTCGATGTCGAACAGCAGGCCTTCGACCTTCACGCTGTCGAACTCGATGCCGGCTTCCTTGAGGCCGCTCATGACGGCGGCATAGGCCTCGCGGCAGGCCTGGGTGCGGGCCTGCTTGTTGCGGATCTGGTAGGCCGCGCGCAGCGCGCCTTCGCCGAGTTCGCTCACCTTGGCGATCAGCGCTTCGTCGCGCGCCGGGGCTTCCCACTGCCACTCGGGCTTGCCGGCGTCGCGCACCAGCTCGTTGATGGCGTTGATCGCGATGTTGCCCTGCTCGTGGCCGAACACCACGGCGCCCAGCATGATCTCTTCGGAGAGCTGCTCGGCTTCGGACTCGACCATCAGCACGGCGACCTGCGTGCCGGCGACCACCAGGTCCATCTGCGAATTCTGGCGCTCGGTCTGGCCCGGGTTGAGCACGTACTGGCCGTTGATGTAGCCCACGCGGGCGGCGCCGATCGGGCCGTTGAACGGGATGCCCGAGACGGACAACGCGGCCGAGGTCGCGATCATGGCGGCGATGTCGGCGTCGACCTCGGGGTTGAGCGACAGCGTGTGGATCACCACCTGCACTTCGTTGAAGAAGCCTTCGGGGAACAGCGGGCGGATCGGGCGGTCGATCAGGCGGCTGGTGAGCGTCTCGAGTTCGCTCGGACGGCCTTCGCGCTTGAAGAAGCTGCCGGGGATCTTGCCGGCGGCGTAGGTTTTCTCGATGTAGTCGACGGTCAGCGGGAAGAAGTCCTGGCCGGCCTTGGCTTCCTTGCGGGCCACGACGGTGGCCAGCACCACGGTGCCGTCCATGTCGAGCAGCACGGCGCCGGTGGACTGGCGGGCGATCTCGCCGGTTTCCATGGTGACCGTGTGCTGGCCCCACTGGAAGGTCTTGGTGACTTTGTTGAACATGCTCATGGGTTCATCTCCTGTGCGCCGCCCATTCCTGCGGACGGCATGGCGTGCAGCGGACTGCACCTTCCCGGAGAACGCACCCAGAACACGATGCCATTCCAGAGCGGCTGCGCGGGGGCGCAACGGCGTTGGAATGACACAGCTTCGGACGGTGTGTGAACTCCGGACTCAAGAAGCCGGTGTGCAGAACGCAAAAAGCCCGAGCCAGCGAACCAACTCAGGCTTTCCGTGTGGGCACACCCGGCTCAAATTACTTGCGCAGGCCCAGTTTCTGGATCAGGGCCAGGTAGCGGTCGGCATCCTTGGCCTTGAGGTAGTCGAGCAGCTTGCGGCGGCGGCTCACCATGCGCAGCAGACCGCGACGGCCGTGGTGGTCCTTGGCGTGGGTCTTGAAGTGGGGGGTGAGCTCGTTGATACGAGCGGTCAGCAGAGCGACCTGGACTTCGGGGCTGCCGGTGTCGGCGGCGGCGCGGGCGTTGGCGGCAATCACCTCGGCCTTGGCTTGTTGGCTGATCATGTGGAGTACTTCCTGTTGACGTGCGTCCCGCTGCAGCACGAGCCTCGATGGCCGGGCCGCGGCGGGCGTGAAATGCCATTCCGACCGGAACGGCAACCGCGCATTCTAGCCGAAACCGTGCGCAAGGCGCTTTTTATCCCAGGCCGGCGCCGTCCAGCCAGCCACGCAGCCGCTGCACACCGGCTTGCAGGCGCGCGGTGTCGCGGCTGGCGAAGCACCAGCGCAGCCAGCCCGTGGCCTCGGGCGCGAAGGCGCTGCCCGGCGCCAGGCCCAGGCCGGCCTCGCGCACCAGGCGCTTGGCCACGTCCAGGCAGTCGGCCTGGCCGGGCAGGCGGAAGAAGGCGTACATGCCGCCGCGCGGCGTGGCCAGTGCCAGGCCGGGCACGGCCTGCAGCAGCGGCACCAGGGTGTCGCGGCAGTGGCGCAGGTGGGCCACCAGCGCCGGGGTCACGGCGTCGCCGTGGGCGATGGCGGCCACCGCGCCGCGCTGCACGAACACCGGTGCGCACGAGGTGTTGAACTCGATGAGCTTGCCCACGGGCTCGGTGAGCGCGGGCGGCAGCACCAGCCAGCCCAGGCGCCAGCCGGTCATGAGGAAGCTCTTGGAGAAGCTGTGCGCCACGATCAGGCGGTCGTCGGGCTCGGCCACGTCGAGGAAGCTGGGCGCGGCGCCGTTGGCGGTGTCGTCGCCGTAGTACAGGCGCTCGTAGACCTCGTCGGCCACGATCCAGGTGCCGGTGGCGCGGCAGTGCGCGAGGATGGCGCGCTGCTCGTCGGCCGTGAGCGTGAAGCCCGTGGGGTTGGCGGGCGCGTTCACGATCAGCAGCCGCGTGGCCGGCGTAACCGCCGCGCGCAGCGCATCGAGGTCCAGCGTCCAGGCGCCGGCCTGCGGGCGCAGCGACACGGTCTTCACGCGCGCGCCCAGGATCGCGGGCTGCGCCGCGAGGTTGGGCCAGGCCGGCGTGAGCACGGCCACCTCGTCGCCCGCGTCCACCAGGGTCTGGGCCGCGAGCATGAGGCCGTTGACCCCGCCCGAGGTGACGGCGGTGCGCCCGAACCAGTGCGCCGCGCCGCGGCCGGGGTGCAGGCGGTCGGTGTAGCCCGCGATGGCCTCGCGCAGCTCGGGCAGGCCGAGGTTGTGGGCGTAGAAGGTTTCGCCAGCCTGCAGCGACGCGATGGCGGCCGCGCGGATGGGCTCGGGCGTGACCTCGTCGCTCTCGCCGAACCAGAAAGCCAGCACGCCCTCGCGCCCCAGGCCTTCGTTGGCCACTTCCCGAATGCGCGAGCCCTGCAGGCCCGCCACCACATCACGCATCGCGATCACTCCATTGCCGTGTTCAAGGGCGTTGCATGGTACAGGTGTGGGGCATCTCGGCCTGCTGCGGCGTGAGGTTGCGGATCACGCGGAAACCATAGCCCGAGCCTTCGACGTCGAACTTCACACCGGGCGCGCCCTGGCGGTCCATGACGGCCACGGCCAGGTTCTGCTGGAACTGGTGATCGCCCTCGCGCATGCGGCCGCGCTGGCCGGCCAGGCCCACGTCGGCGTGTTCCAGCGCCGCGGCGATGGCGCCGGCCTCGACCTTGCCCGCGCGTTCGATGGCCTGCGCGAGCGCCTCGATCATGAGCTGCTGGCGCATGTGCACGTAGTCGTCCTCGGGCTTGGGGAAGCGCTCGCGGAAGCGGCGGTAGAAGGCTTCGCTCTCGGGCGTGGGCGTGTTGGGGAACCAGTCGGCCACGGCCACCACCTTGCCGATGCCCGCGTCGCCGATGGCCGCGGGCGCGCCCAGCGCGTTGCCGTAGAAGGTGTAGAAGCGGCCGTCGAAGCCGACCTCACGCGCGGCCTTCACCAGCAGCGTCAGGTCGTTGCCCCAGTTGCCCGTGAGCACCGCCTGCGCGCCGCTGGCCTTGATCTTGTTGGCGTAGGGCAGGAAATCCTTGATGCGCGCCATCGGGTGCAGCTCGTCGCCCACGATCTGCACGTCGGGCCGCTGCGCGCCGAGCTGGCGCCGCGCCTCGCGCAGCACCGACTGGCCGAAGCTGTAGTCCTGGCCGATCAGGTAGACGCGCTTCAAGTCCTTGTCCTCGCGCAGCACGCCCATGAGCGCGGTCATGCGCATGTCGGCGTGGGCGTCGAAGCGGAAGTGCCAGAAGCTGCACTTCTCGTTGGTGAGCACCGGATCGACGGCCGAGTAGTTGAGAAAGACCTGGCGGCGCTGCGGCTCGCGCTCGTTGTGCTTGTTGATGGCCTCGATGATGGCCGCGGCGGCCGACGAGGAATTGCCCTGCGCCACGATGGCGATGCCGCGGTCCACCGACAGGCGCAGCGACGACAGCGCCTCTTCGGTCTGGCCCTTGCTGTCGAAGCGCTCGATCACCAGCGGGCGCGCGCCGCCGGGCAGCTTCACGCCGCCGCGCGCGTTCACGCGCTCGGTGGCCCAGACCAGGTTGCGGAACACCGCTTCGCCGGTGTTGGCGAACGGGCCCGACAGGGTTTCGATCATGGCGATGCGGATCGGCTCGCCCCGCGGGGCGGCGGGCGCGGCTTGGGCCAGGGCCAGGGGCGCGGCGGGCAGACACAGACAGGCAGCGGCCATCGCGGCCAGGCCGCGGCGGCGGGAGATCGGGTTCATGGGGTTCAACTCCGTGGTGAAACTGCGGGCCGGCGGGGCCGGCCCGTGCACTGTCGCTTGCGCGACAGCGCGCTACTCTACTAGCGCCAGCGGCCAGCGCGGGGCGACGTCGAAGCGCCCGGTGGCCTCGGCCCCGTCGAGCAGGCCGGCCTGGGCGCGCAGCCCGGCGGCCAGCGCGATCATGGCGCCGTTGTCGGTGCACAGCGCAAGCTCGGGGTAGTGCACGCGCAGGCCCTGGCGCGCGGCCTGCGCGTCCAGTTGCTCGCGCAGCCGTGCGTTCGCGCCCACGCCGCCGGCCACCACCAGGCGGCGCAGGCCGGTGGCCTGCAGGGCCGCGAGCGATTTCTTCACCAGCACGTCCACGATCGCGGCCTGTGCGCCCGCGGCCACGTCGGCCTTTTCCTGCGGCGTGAGCGGGTCGGCCAGGTGGCTCGTGGCCGGGCCTTCGGGCGCGGCGCGCGCCAGCCGTTTCACCTGGGTGAGCACCGCGGTCTTGAGGCCGGCGAAGGAAAAGTCGAGGTCGCCGCTGTGCAGCAGCGGGCGCGGAAACTTGTAGGCCGCCGGGTCGCCGTGCTCGGCCAGGCGCGACAGCGCGGGCCCGCCCGGGTAACCGAGGCCGAGCAGCTTGGCCGATTTGTCGAAGGCCTCGCCGGCCGCGTCGTCGATGGTCTCGCCGAGCAGGGCGTAGCGCCCCACGCCGTCCACCCGCATGAGCTGGGTGTGGCCGCCCGACACCAGCAGCGCCACGAAGGGAAAGCTCGGCGGATCGGCGCTCAGGAAGGGCGACAGCAAATGCCCTTCGAGGTGGTGCACGCCGTGCACCGGCCGGCCCAGCGCCACGCCCAGCGCGTGCGCCACGCCCGTGCCCACCAGCAGCGCGCCGGCCAGGCCCGGGCCGCGCGTGCAGGCGATGGCGTCGATGGCGTCCAGCCCCAGGCCGGCCTGGGCCAGCACCGCGTCGGTCAGCGGCAGCACGCGGCGGATGTGGTCGCGGCTCGCGAGCTCGGGCACCACGCCGCCGTAGGCCTGGTGCATCTCGATCTGGCTGTGCAGCGCGTGGCCGAGCAGGCGCGGCACGCCGCTGCCGCTGGCGTCCACCAGGGCCACGCCGGTTTCGTCGCAGGAAGATTCGATGCCGAGGATGCGCATGAGGGGCGCGAGTTTACGTGCGGCACGCTTGTTGCTGGTCCGCCCCCATGAAAACCAGCCTCGACTTCCTGCTGGCCGCCAAGCGCTGCGAGATCGACGGCCTGCAGCGCCTGGCGTTCACCGCCCACCTGGTGGACGTGACCGCGCGCCTGGTTCATGGCCTGCAGCGCGAGCGCGGGCTCACCAACCTCTACCTGGGCTCGCAGGGCAAGCGCTTCGCCGAGGCGCGGCTGGAGCAGCTCGTGGCCTCGCGCCAGGTCGAGGCCGAGTGGCGCGCCCAGTTCGAGCGGCTCGACGCCGGCGCCGCCCAGGCCGGCCACGGCGCGCGCCTGTTCAGCCGCATCGCCTGCGTGCTGCAGGGTCTGGACGGCCTGGAGCCGCTGCGCCGCCAGCTCTGCGAAGGCGGCTGGGACACCGCGCGCGCCACCGAGGCCTACGTTCGCCTGATCGCTGCGCTGCTGGCCGTGGTGTTCGAAGCGGCCGACAGCGCCACCGACCCCGAGGTCTCGCGCCAGCTCGTGGCGCTGTTCAACCTGATGCAGGGCAAGGAGTTCGCGGGCCAGGAACGCGCCGCGGGCGCGGCGCTGTTCGCGCGCGGCCAGGCCGATGCGAGCGAGCAGCAGCGGCTGCTGCACCTGATCGAGTCGCAGGAGCGCTGCCTCGAGGTGTTCGACGCCTTCGCGCCCCCCGAAACGCGCGCCCTGTTGAGCGCGCCCCACGCGAGCAACACCCTGGCCGAGCTCGAGCGCCTGCGCCGCGTGGTCTGCACCGCCGCGCACGGCGCGCCGCTGCAGCCCGAGCGCAGCCAGACCTGGTTCGACGTCTGCAGCGCGCGCATGGACGCCATGAAGACCGTGGAGGACCGCCTCACGGCCGATCTGCGCGGCACCTGCGAGCACAAGATCGAACACGCCCAGGCCGAGCTCGAACGCTTCGGCGCCTTCGCGGAACAGGCCACGCCCGATCCGCTGGTGTTCTACCTCGCGCCCGCGCACGCGCCCGCCAGTGCGCCGCCGGGCGCGGCGCAGGGCTTCGGCCTGCCCATCGAGCGCTCGGTGCTCGAACTCGTGCACGACCAGGCGCGCCGCCTGCAGGCCATGGGCGACGAGCTCGAGGCCGCGCGCGCCAGCCTCAACGAGCGCCGACTGATCGAACGCGCCAAGGGCCTGCTGATGGCGCACCGCCAGCTCAGCGAGGCCGAGGCGCACAAGACGCTGCGGCAGATGGCCATGAACCAGAACCGGCGCATCGTCGACGTGGCCGAGGCCCTGCTTGCCATGGCCGCGGTGCTGCCGCCGCGCTGAGCGCACTGCTGCGGTGCACAAAGCCGGGGCCGGCGCACCAACAGCGCACCGCGCGCGGGGGCGTGCCACGGCAAATCAAGCACTTGCAGCGGCGCCGGGGCCTGGCACGGTCCCTGCATGAAAGGGCTGCATCGGGGACCGGCCAACGGCGGTCGGCACCCGGCACGTCTTCCCGGACACAGGACAACGGCGTCCATTTCCGCCCGCGCTTTGCGCGGGCCTGGAAATGGGCGCCGTTGTGCTTTGGGACCTTCGATTTCTTCATCACCGGAGCTGGACCATGACCGCCGCGCACCAGAAGCCCACGATCCCCGCCCCCACCGAAGCCGCTGCCCCGACCCGGCGCCAGCTGATCCAGCGAGGCGCCGCGGGCGCCGCGCTGTTCGCCGGCCTCGGCCACCTGCCCGTGTGGGCCGCGGGCTCGGACGCGCCCGAGAAAAAGGAAGTGAAGATCGGCTTCATCCCGCTGACCGACTGCGCGAGCGTGGTCATGGCCTCGGTGCTCGGCATCGACCAGAAGTACGGCGTGAAGATCATCCCCACCAAAGAGGCGAGCTGGCCCGGCGTGCGCGACAAGCTGGTCAACGGCGAGCTCGACATGGCGCACGTGCTCTGGGGCCTGATCTACGGCGTGCACCTGGGCACGGCCGGCCCCAAGAAGGACATGGCGGTGCTCATGAACCTCAACCACAACGGCCAGGCCATCACGCTGTCGAAGAAGGTGGCCGACAAGGGCGCGGTGGACGCGGCCAGCCTGGCCAAGCTCATGGCCAGCGACAAGCGCGAATACACCTTCGCGCAGACCTTCCCCACCGGCACCCACGCCATGTGGCTCTACTACTGGCTGGCCTCGGTGGGCGTGCAGCCGCTCAAGGACACCAAGGTCATCACCGTGCCGCCGCCGCAGATGGTGGCCAACATGCGCGTGGGCAACATGGACGGCTACTGCGTGGGCGAGCCCTGGGGCCACCGCGCCATCGCCGACGGCATCGGCATCACGGCCGCCACCACGCAGGACATCTGGAAGGACCACCCCGAGAAGGCGCTGGGCACTTCGGCCGAGTTCGCGCAGAAGTACCCCAACACCTGCCGCGCGGTGATCGCGGCCATTCTCGAGGCCAGCAAGTGGATCGACGCCGGCCTGCAGAACAAGCTCAAGATGGCCGAGACCGTGGCCGACAGGGCCTACGTGAACACCAGCGTGGACGTGATCAACCAGCGCATCCTGGGCCGCTACCAGAACGGCCTGGGCAAGACCTGGGACGACCCCAACCACATGAAGTTCTTCAACGACGGCTACGTGAACATGCCCTACCTGTCCGACGGCATGTGGTTCCTCACGCAGCACAAGCGCTGGCGCCTCATCAAGGACCACCCCGACTACCTCGCGGTCGCGCAGCAGATCAACAAGATCGACCTCTACAGGCAGGGCGCGGCCGCCGCCAAGGTGAACGTGCCCAAGGACGTGATGCGCAGCAGCAAGCTCATCGACGGCGTGGTGTGGGACGGCAAGAACCCCAAGGCCTACGCCGAGGGCTTCAAGGTCCAGGCGGCCTGAGGAGCACGACATGGTCAGCGCCGTCTTCCATGCCCCCAACGCCGCCGCCAGCGCGCTCACGGCCGAGCCCGCGGCCGCGCCGCGCAAGCCGGCGGTCCAGCCCGCGGCCGCCGCAGCGCCGGCCCCTGCGCCCCAGCGCCTGCCCTTCGACTGGCGCGGCCTCTGGCTGCGCGTGATCCCGCCCGTGCTCGGCCTGGGCCTGCTCGTGCTGCTCTGGGAAGTCATCGCCAAGACCGCCAACAGCGGCATCCCCTCGCCCGCCCTCACCTGGGACGCGGCGGTCAAGCTGTTCAGCGACCCGTTCTACGCCAACGGCCCGAACGACCAGGGCATCGGCTGGAACGTGCTGTCCTCGCTCCAGCGCGTGGGCATGGGCTTCGGCATGGCCGCGCTGGTGGGCATCCCGGTGGGCTTCGCCATCGGCCGCTTCAACTTCCTCTCGCGCATGTTCAATCCCCTCATCAGCCTGCTGCGCCCGGTCTCGCCGCTGGCCTGGCTGCCCATCGGCCTGCTGGTGTTCAAGGGCGCCAACCCGGCCGCCATCTGGACCATCTTCATCTGCTCCATCTGGCCCATGATCATCAACACCGCGGTGGGCGTGCAGCGCGTTCCGCAGGACTACATGAACGTGGCGCGCGTGCTCAACCTGAGCGAGTGGAAGATCGTCACGAAGATCCTGCTGCCGGCCGTGCTGCCCTACATGCTCACCGGCGTGCGCCTGGCCGTCGGCACCGCCTGGCTGGTGATCGTGGCGGCCGAGATGCTCACCGGCGGCGTGGGCATCGGCTTCTGGGTGTGGGACGAGTGGAACAACCTCAACGTCGCCCACATCATCATCGCGATCTTCACCATCGGCCTCGTGGGCCTGTTGCTGGAGTTCGCGCTCATCAGGCTGGCCACCGCCTTCACCTACGAGGACGTGAAATCATGAGCAGCGATCCCGGCAAGTACATCGAGATCCAGGGCGTCGCGCAGACGTTCAAGACCGCCAAGGGCCTGTTCCCCGCGCTGCGCGACGTGAACCTCACGGTGGGCATGGGCGAGTTCGTGGCGCTCATCGGCCACTCGGGCTGCGGCAAGTCCACGCTGCTCAACCTCATCGCGGGCCTCACCACGCCCACGGCCGGCACGCTGCTGTGCGCCAACCGCGAGATCGCCGGCCCCGGCCCCGAGCGCGCGGTGGTGTTCCAGAACCACTCGCTGCTGCCCTGGCTCACCTGCTTCGAAAACGTGTACCTGGCCGTCGAGCGGGTGTTCGGCGGCCACGAGAAGCGCGCCCAGCTCAAGGCCCGCACCGACGCCGCGCTGGCCCTGGTGGGCCTGTCGCACGCGGCGCAGAAGCGGCCCGGCGAGATCTCGGGCGGCATGAAGCAGCGCGTGGGCATCGCGCGCGCGCTGTCCATGGAGCCCAAGGTGCTGCTCATGGACGAGCCCTTCGGCGCGCTCGACGCGCTCACGCGCGCCAAGCTGCAGGACGAGCTGCTCGACATCGTGGCCACCACCCAGGCCACGGTGGTGATGGTGACGCACGACGTGGACGAGGCCGTGCTGCTGTCCGACCGCATCGTGATGATGACCAACGGCCCCGCCGCCACCATCGGCGAGGTGCTGCGCGTGGACCTGCCGCGCCCGCGCAGCCGCGTGGCCCTGGCCGACGACCCGCGCTACCAGCAATGCCGCAAGGCGGTGATCGACTTCCTGTACACGCGCCAGGCGCACGTGGAAAAAGCGGCCTGAGGAGACTGCCATGGACATGCGCGTCAAGCCCCCGCAGAAGATGAAGCTCGTGATGATCGGCAACGGCATGGCCGGGGTGCGCACGCTCGAAGAGCTGCTCAAGATCGCCCCCGACCTCTACGACATCACGGTGTTCGGCGCCGAGCCGCACCCCAACTACAACCGCATCCTGCTGTCGCCGGTGCTCGCGGGCGAACAGACGCTCGAGGAGATCGTGCTCAACGACTGGGCCTGGTACACCGACCACGGCATCGCGCTGCACGCGGGCTTCACGGTGCACACGGTGGACCGCGTGAAGCGCACGGTGCACGCCACCAACGCCGCGGGCGAGACCGTGAGCGCGCCCTACGACCGGCTCATCATGGCCACGGGCTCCACGCCCTTCATGCTGCCCATCCCGGGCAAGGACCTGCAGGGTGTGCTGGCCTACCGCGACATCGCCGACACGCAGGCCATGATCGACGCCGCGGCCCGGTACACCCACGCGGTGGTCATCGGCGGCGGCCTGCTGGGCCTGGAAGCGGCCAACGGCCTCATGAAGCGCGGCATGCAGGTGAGCGTGGTGCACGTGGCGCCCTGGCTCATGGAGCGCCAGCTCGACGACGTGGCGGGCCGGCTGCTGCAGCGCTCGCTCGAGGCGCGCGGCATGCGCTTTCTCGTGGGCGCGCAGACCAAGGAACTGGTCGGCGGCGAGCATGGGCGGGTGACGTCCGTGCGCTTCCAGGACGGCACCGAAGTGCCCGCCGACCTCGTGGTGATGGCCGTGGGCATCCGCCCCAACACCGCGCTCGCCGAAGCCATGAAGCTGCACGTGAACCGCGGCATCGTGGTCAGCGACACGCTGCAGACGGTGACCGATCCGCGCATCTATGCCGTGGGCGAATGCGCGTCCCACCGCGGCATCGCGTACGGCCTGGTGGCGCCGCTGTTCGAGCAGGGCAAGGTGCTGGCCACGCACCTGGCCGAATTCGGCATCGGCCGCTACAGCGGCTCGCTCACCTCGACCAAGCTCAAGGTCACGGGCATCGACCTATTTTCGGCCGGCGACTTCATGGGCGGCGAGCACACCGAAGAGATCGTGATGAGCGATCCCGCGGGCGGGGTCTACAAGAAGCTCGTGATCCGCGATGACAAGCTCGTGGGCGCCTGCCTCTACGGCGACACCGTGGACGGCAGCTGGTACTTCAAGCTGCTGCGCGAAGGCCGCAGCGTGGCCGACATCCGCGACCGGCTGATGTTCGGCGAATCCAACATCGGCGACACCGGCCACGAAGGCCACAACAAGGCCGCCGCCATGCCCGACGAGGCCGAGGTCTGCGGCTGCAACGGCGTGAGCAAGGGCAGCATCTGCAAGGCCATCAAGGACAAAGGCCTGTTCACGCTCGACGAGGTGCGCAAGCACACCAAGGCCAGCGCCTCGTGCGGCTCGTGCACCGGCCTGGTGGAACAGATCCTGATGTTCACCGCGGGCGGTGACTACTCGGCCACGCCCAAGCTCAAGCCCGTCTGCGGCTGCACCGAGCACGGTCACCAGGCGGTGCGCGACGCCATCCGCGAGCGCCACTACCTGAGCACCGCCGAGGTGTTCGCGGGCCTGGGCTGGCGCACGCCCAACGGCTGCGCCACCTGCCGCCCCGCGGTCAACTACTACCTCATCAGCACCTGGCCCAAAGAGGCGAAGGACGACCCGCAGAGCCGCTTCATCAACGAGCGCAGCCACGCCAACATCCAGAAGGACGGCACCTACAGCGTGATCCCGCGCATGTGGGGCGGCGAGACCACCGCGGCCGAGCTGCGCCGCATCGCCGACGTGGTCGACAAGTACCGCATCCCCACCGTCAAGGTCACGGGTGGCCAGCGCATCGACCTGCTGGGCGTGAAGAAGGAAGACCTGCAGGCGGTGTGGAACGACCTGGCCATGCCCAGCGGCCACGCCTACGCCAAGGCCCTGCGCACGGTGAAGACCTGCGTGGGCAGCGAGTGGTGCCGCATGGGCACGCAGGACAGCACGCAGATGGGCAAAGACCTGGAGCGCGCGATGTGGCGCATGTACGCGCCGCACAAGGTGAAGTTCGCGGTGAGCGGCTGCCCGCGCAACTGCGCCGAGGCCGGCATCAAGGACGTGGGCATCATCGGCGTGGACTCGGGCTGGGAGATGTACATCGCGGGCAATGGCGGCATCAAGACCGAGGTGGCCGAGTTCCTCGTGAAGCTCAAGACCGCCGAAGAGGTGCTCGAATACACCGGCGCCTTCATGCAGCTCTACCGCCTTGAAGGCTGGTACCTGGAGCGCACGGTGCACTACGTGGCGCGCGTGGGCCTGGACCACGTGAAGCGGCGCATCGTCGACGACGCCGAGGGCCGCAAGGCCTTGTGGGCGCAGTTGCAGGCCGCGCTCGACGGCGAGCCCGACCCCTGGTTCGAACACCAGAAGGCCGCGCTCGACACGCGCCAGTTCATCCCCATCCAGCCTGCTGCCCTGGAAAGGAGCCCGGCATGAGCGCTGCCCATCGAGCCTGGACGCCGGTCTGCCGCGTCGACGACATCCCCGTGCTGGGCGCGCGCACCGTGCGCCGCCCCGCGGGTCTGGACGTGGCGGTGTTCCGCAACGCCGACGGCGGCGTGTTCGCGCTGCTCGACCGCTGCCCGCACAAGGGCGGCCCGCTGAGCCAGGGCATCGTGTTCGACAACCGCGTCGCCTGCCCGCTGCACAACTGGACCATCGGCCTCGACAGCGGCTGCGCGCAGGCGCCCGACGAAGGCTGCACGCCGCGCTTCGCGGTGCAGGTGGTCGACGGCGTGGTGCACCTGGACGCGCACGAACTCGCCAGCCTGGCCACCGACCTCACGCGCCCGCTGGCCGGCCCGCAGACGCGGCGCGTCGCGGCATGACCGAGACCCGCTCCACCTGCCCCTACTGCGGCGTGGGCTGCGGGGTGGTCATCGAAGCCGAGGGCGCGCGCATCACCGGCGTGCGCGGCGACCCCGAGCACCCCGCGAACTTCGGCCGCCTGTGCAGCAAGGGCCAGACGCTGCACCTCACGGCCGCGCCGCTGGTGCAGCAGCAGACCCGCCTGCTGCACCCCATGCGCCGCGCCACGCGCGGTGCCGCGCCCGAACGCACCGATTGGGACAGCGCGCTCGGCCTCGCGGCGCAGCGCTTCGGCGACAGCATCGCCGCGCACGGCCCCGACGCCGTGGGCTTCTACGTGAGCGGCCAGCTGCTCACCGAGGACTACTACGTCTTCAACAAGCTCGCCAAGGGCCTGATCGGCACCAACAACATCGACACCAACTCGCGCCTGTGCATGAGCAGCGCGGTGGCCGGCTACAAGCTCACGCTGGGCGCCGACGCGCCGCCCGCCTGCTACGACGACGTGAACCACGCCGACTGCCTGTTCATCGTGGGCAGCAACGCGGCCTGGGCCCACCCGGTGCTGTTCCGCCGCATCGAAGACGCGCGCCGCGCGCGCCCGGGCATGAAGCTGATCGTGGCCGACCCGCGCCGCACCGACACCGCCGACCTCGCCGACCTCTACCTGCCGCTGCAGCCCGGCACCGACGTGATGCTGTTCCACGGCCTGCTGCACATCATGCTGCGGGAAGGCTGGACCGACGCCGGCTACATCGAACGCCACACCACGGGCTTCGATGCGCTCGAGGCCCTGGTGCGCGAGCACACGCCCGACCGTGTCGCGCAGGTCTGCGGCCTCAAGCCCGAAGACCTCGTGACCGCCGCGCGCTGGTTCGCGCACGGCGCCAGCGGTGATCCGGGGAAGCGCGCCGCCACGCTCAGCCTGTACTGCCAGGGCCTGAACCAGAGCAGCAGCGGCACCGCCAAGAACGCCAGCCTGATCAACCTGCACCTGGCCACGGGCCAGATCGGCAAACCCGGCGCGGGGCCGTTCAGCCTCACGGGCCAGCCCAACGCCATGGGCGGGCGCGAGGTGGGCGGCCTGGCCAACCTGCTCTCGGCCCACCGCGACCTCGCCAACCCGCAGCACCGCGCCGAGGTGGCCGCGCTCTGGGGCCTGCCCTCGGTGCCCGGGAAACCCGGCCTCACCGCGGTGGAGCTGTTCGAGGCCGCGGCCGACGGCGCCGTGAAGGCGCTGTGGATCGCCTGCACCAACCCCGCGCAGTCCATGCCCGACCAACGCACCGTGCGCCGCGCGCTGCAACGCGCGGAATTCGTGGTGGTGCAGGAAGCCTTTGCCACGCCCGCCACCTGCGACTTCGCCGACCTGCTGCTGCCCGCCACCACCTGGGGCGAGAAAGAAGGCACGGTCACCAACAGCGAGCGCCGCATCAGCCGCGTGCGCGCGGCCGTGCCCGCGCCGGGCGAGGCGCGGCACGACTGGCGCATCGCGGTCGACTTCGCGAACCGCCTGCGACCCGGCAACGCGCTGTTCCCCTACACCACGCCCGAGGCGGTCTGGCTCGAACACCGCGCCAGCACGCGCGGGCGCGACCTGGACATCAGCGGCCTGAGCTACGCGCTGCTCGAGCAACAAGGCCCGCAACAATGGCCCCTGCCCGAGGGCGAAGCCACAGGGCGCGCGCGGCTCTACGAAGACGGCCGCTTCCCCACGCCCGATGGCCGGGCCCGCTTCGCGGCCCTGCCCTACCGCCCGCCCGCCGAGCCGCGCGAATCGCGTTTCCCGTTCGCGCTCACCACCGGCCGCCTGCGCGACCAGTGGCACGGCATGAGCCGCACCGGCACGCTGGGCCGCTTGTTCGGCCACGTGGCCGAACCCGCGGTGCAACTGCACCCGCAGGACATGGCGCGCCTGGCGCTCGCCGACGGCGAGCTGGTGCACGTGACCAGCAAGCGCGGCAGCATCGTGCTGCCCGCGCAGGCCAGCGAACAGATCGCGCCCGCGCAGGCCTTCATCGCCATGCACTGGGGCGGCGAGGTCCTGAGCGGACGCAGCAGCAGCGGCGAGCCGCTGGCCGGCGTGAACGCGCTCACCACCTCCGCCTTCTGCCCGGGCTCCAAACAGCCCGAACTCAAGCACGCGGCGGTGCAGGTGCTCAAGGCCGAGCTGCCCTGGTCGCTGCTGGCCCTGGCCTGGTTGCCCGACGGGCACGCGCTCGCGGTGCAGCGCGAACTGCGCGCGCTCATGGCCGACTTCCCGTTCGCCAGCTGCGTGCCCTTCGGCCGCGAGCGCACCGGCGTGCTGTTTCGCGCCGCGGTGCACGAGCCGCCCGATCCCGCCCTGCTCGACCGCCTCGAGGCCCTGATGGGGCTGGACACGCCCGACACCCAGCGCTACGCCGACCGCCGCCAGGGCCAGCGCCGCGCCGCGCGCCTGCAACGCACGCCCGGCCAGGCCGCGCGGCTCGACGCCCTGCTGCTCGCGGGCGACACGCGCGCGCAAGCCTGGCTCAAGCCCTTGTTGCAGGACGGCCTGCCTGCCGAGGCCTACGCCCGGCGCCTCTTCATGCCCGGTGCGCGCGCGCCGGTGGACGAAGCCCCGCGCGGCAAACAGGTGTGCACCTGCCTCAACGTGAGCGACACCGCCATCCGCGAATGCCTCGCGCGCTGCGAGGGCAGCGAGGAGCAGCGGCTGGCGCAGTTGCAGGGCGCGTTGCGCTGCGGCACCCAGTGCGGCTCCTGCGTGCCCGAGCTGCGCCGCCTGCTGCGCGAGGCCGCGCCGGTGCCGGCCTGAGGCGGCCGCGGGCGCGCGTTTGCATATAACAACAAGTCATCAAGCTTGCCGGACAATCCGCCGACCATGGGCATCAGCAGCTACATCAAGGAGATCGGCCGCGGCAAGGACGGCGCACGCGCCCTCACGCGCGCGCAGGCAGCCGACCTGATGGGCCAGGTGCTCGACGGCGCGGTGAGCGAGCTCGAACTCGGCGCCTTCTGCCTGGCCATGCGCATCAAGGGCGAAACGCCCGAGGAGATGGCGGGCTTTCTCGACGCCACCCACGCGCGGCTGCAGCGCGTGCCCGCCAACCCCGCGCCCATCGTGGTGCTGCCCAGCTACAACGGCGCGCGCAAGTTGCCCCTGCTCACGCCGCTGCTGGCGCTGTGGCTGGCGCGCCAGGGCGCGGCCGTGCTGGTGCACGGCACGGCCACCGAAGACAAGCGCGTCACTGCCGAGGCGGTGTTCGGCGCGCTCGGCACCGCGCCCGCCGCGCGCGTGGCGGCCATCGCCGCGGGCGAATGCGCCTTCGTGCCCACCGAGGCGCTGCTGCCCGGCCTCAAGCGCCTGCTCGACGTGCGCCGCGTGGTGGGCCTGCGCAACCCGGGCCACAGCCTGGTCAAGCTCATGAACCCGGTGGCCGGCCCCGCGCTCATCGTGGGCAGCTACACCCACCCCGAGTACGCGGTGAGCATGGCCGACACCTTTGCGCTCACCGGCGCGCACGCGCTGCTGCTGCGCGGCACCGAAGGCGAAGCGGTGGCCGATGCGCGCCGCCAGCCGCGCATCGAGGCCTTCCGCGACGGCCAGCGCATCGAGCGCGTGCCCGCCCAGGACGGCCCGCTCACCCAGTTGCCCGATCTGCCCGGCCCCGATGCCGCGGCCACCGCCGCCTACACCCGCGCCGTGCTCGACGGCCGCCAGCCCCTGCCCGCGCCGCTCGCGCGCCAGGCGCAGACCATCCTCGACGAACTCCGAACCCCGGTGCCCCGCCATGAACACCTCGCTGCCTGATTTCCGCCCCGGCACCGTCACGCTCGTGGGCGCCGGCCCCGGCGACCCGGAGCTGCTCACGCTCAAGGCGGTGCGCGCCATCGGCGCGGCCACGGTGCTGCTGGTCGACGACCTCGTGAACGACGCCGTGCTCGCGCACGCGAACCCGGCCGCGCGCGTGGTGCACGTGGGCAAGCGCGGCGGCTGCAAGAGCACGCCACAGGCCTTCATCGACAAGCTCATGGTCATGGCCGCGCGCGAAGGCGAGGTGGTGGTGCGTGTGAAAGGCGGCGACCCCTTCATCTTCGGCCGCGGCGGCGAAGAGGTGGAACACCTGCGCGCCGAGGGCATCGCGGTGCAGGTGGTCAACGGCATCACCGCGGGCCTGGCGGGCCTGAGCACACTGGGCGTGCCGCTCACGCACCGCGACCACGCGCACGGCGTGGTCTTCGTCACCGGCCATGCCAAGCCCGGCGACGCCGGCACCGACTGGCCCGCGCTCGCGGCCAGCGCGCACCGCGCCAAGCTCACGCTCGTGATCTACATGGGCGTGAGCGGCGCCGCGCAGATCGAGCAAGGCCTGCTCGAAGGCCTGCCGGCCGACACGCCGCTGGCCGTGATCCAGCACGCCACGCTGCCGCAGCAGCGCCATTGCCTGAGCACCCTGGGTGACCTGAGCGGCTGCATCGCGCGCGAAGGCCTGGGCAGCCCGGCCGTGATCGTGGTGGGCGACGTGCTGCAGGGCCTGCAGGTGCTGAGCGGCAGCGCGCCACAGGGCCTGCCCGGCCTGGCCCACGCGGCCTGAACGCGGTCTGAACGCGGCACTGGCGCCGGCATGGCGCGTTGATTGCTAGCGCGGGTGGGCAGGGGCCGCACCGGCCCGCCATGCACCAACCCCGCGCCCATGAGCACCCTCACCGCCCCGAGCCCCGTCACCGCACCCCGCCACACGCCGGCCCACATCCAGGGCCTGTCGCTCGTGAACCTGGCCGCGCGCCAGCGCATGCTGTCGCAGCGCATGATCCTGCAGACCGTGCTCGCGGCCCAGGGCGACGCCGAGCGCCTGGCCGCGGCGCAGCGCAGCCTGGCCATGTTCAGCGAGAGCCAGCAGCACCTGCAGAACACCGGGGCGCAGCTCGAGCCCGCGGGCGCGCGCAAGATCCGCGACACCTACGAAGGCCCGCAGGGCGTGGGCCCGGTGGTGCAGGCCTTCATGGGCCTGATGCAGACCGCGCTGCGCCAGATCGAGAGCGGCAGCGCGCGCATGGCCGACACCCTGGCCGAGCTCGTGGCCCACACCGACCGCATCCTCGAAGCCCTGAACACCGCCACCACCGCCTTCGACGAGGTGGCCCGCGCGCGCGGCGACGCGATGATGAAGGAGCTCACCGGCATCGTGGGCGATATCCAAAACGTGGCCAAGGAGGCCAAGGTGGTGAGCTTCAACGCCCAGGTCGTGGCCGCGCGGGCCGGCACGCACGGGCGCGAGTTCGCGGTGGTGGCCAACGTGCTGTCGGACATCACGGGCGAGATCGACGCGCTCACGCGCAAGGCGGCCGTGCTGGCCGACCGCAGCCGCGCTACCTGAACGCCCCCGGCGCGCTCGCTACACTGCGCGCCGTGCAAAGTTTTGATGCCGTCATCGTGGGCGCCGGCGCCGCCGGCCTGTTTTGTGCCGGCATCGCGGGCCAGCGCGGCCGGCGCGTGCTGCTGATCGACCACAGCGCCAAGGTGGCCGAGAAGATCCGCATCTCGGGCGGCGGCCGCGCCAACTTCACCAACCGCGACCTCGATCCGCGCGCGCCGCAAAAGCACTTCGTGGGCGAGAACCCGCACTTCTGCCGCTCGGCGCTGTCGCGCTACACCCCGGCCGATTTCATCGCCCTCGTCGACCGCCACCGCATCGCCTGGCACGAGAAGCACAAGGGCCAGCTGTTCTGCGACCGCTCGGCCGACGACCTGATCCAGATGCTGCTGCGCGAATGCGAGGCCGGCGGCGTGACCCGCTGGCAGCCCTGCGCGGTGCAGGCGCTGCGCCAGGGCGGCGACGGCGGCTACGAGCTCGACACCGATCGCGGCACCGTGCGCGCGCCGCGCGTGGTGATCGCCACCGGCGGCCTGCCCGTGCCGCAGATCGGCGCCAGCGATTTCGGCCTGCGCATCGCCGCGCAGTTCGGCCTCAAGGTGGTCGAGCCCCGCCCCGCGCTGGTGCCGCTCACCTTCGACGCCGGCCAGTGGGCCCCGTTCGCCGAGCTCGCGGGGCTGGCGCTGCCGGTGCGCATCGAGACCGGCGACAAGAAGCACCGCATGGCCTTCGACGAAGACCTGCTGTTCACCCACCGCGGCCTCTCGGGCCCCGCGGTGCTGCAGATCTCGAGCTACTGGCACGGCGGCACGCCGCTGCAGGTGGACCTGGCCCCGGGCGCGGCGCTGGCCGACGCCCTGGCCGAGGCCAAGCGCCGTTCGCGCAAGCTGCTGGCCAACGAACTCGCGGCCTGGGTGCCCGCACGCCTGGCCGCCACCTGGACCGCGCGCGACCCCGACTGGCAGCGCCCGGCCATGGAAACCGCCGACAAGGCCCTGGCGCGCCTGGCCGACGGCCTGCACCGCTGGTCGCTGGTGCCCACCGGCACCGAAGGCTGGCGCAAGGCCGAGGTGATGCGCGGCGGCGTGGACACCCGCGAGCTGTCGCAGCAGACGCTGGAATCGCGCCAGCCCGGCCTGCACTTCATCGGCGAGGTGGTGGACGTGACCGGCTGGCTCGGCGGCTACAACTTCCAGTGGGCCTGGGCCTCGGCCCACGCCTGCGCCCAGGCGCTCTGACGGGTAGCCAACCGCCCCGAAATGGCTATAATCGCGGGCTTTGCTGGCAAACTCCCGTCGGCCAATACTAGTTTTTGACGGGACACACCGCGATCAAGAAGCCCGGGCCTGATCTACCCGTCTTCCTCTGGCCGCACATTCAGGAATCGACCGATACATGACCACCATCCGTGTCAAGGACAACGAGCCGTTCGACGTGGCTCTGCGTCGCTTCAAGCGCACCATTGAAAAACTCGGCCTGCTGACCGACCTCCGCGCCCGCGAGTTCTACGAAAAGCCCACCGCCGAGCGCAAGCGCAAGAAGGCCGCCGCCGTCAAGCGCCACTTCAAGCGTGTGCGCTCGATGCAGCTGCCCAAGAAGCTGTACTGAACGCCGACGGCCCCACCGGCCGCCGCAAAGCCCGCCCAAGGACGCTTGCGCGGGCTTTTTCTTTGCCGCCCGTTTTCCTCGCCCCTTCCTTCTGCCCCTCCCCGCCGGAGACCTCCCATGAGCCTCAAAGCCCGCATCACCGACGACATGAAGAACGCCATGCGCGCCAAGGAAACCGAGCGCCTGGCCACCATCCGCCTGCTCACGGCCGCGATCAAGCAGAAAGAGGTCGATGAGCGCATCGAGCTCGACGACGCCGCCGTGGTGGGCGTGATCGACAAGATGGTCAAGCAGCGCAAGGACTCGATCGCCGCCTTCGAGCAGGGCGGCCGCGCCGACCTGGCCGCCAAGGAAGCCGCCGAAATGGCCGTGCTGCAGGCCTATCTGCCCGAGCGGCTGTCGGCCGAGGCCGTGGCCGCCGAGGTGAAGGCCATCGTGGCCGAGCTCGGCGCCAGCGGTCCCGGCGACATGGGCAAGGTCATGGGGGCGGCCAAGGCCCGCCTGGCCGGCAAGGCGGACATGGGCCAGGTGTCGGCGGCCGTCAAGTCTGCATTGGCGGGTTGACGCAACACCCGAGGCCAAATGGCTTAGGCCATTGCTACCATCGCGCCCATCTACAGGGGGTGGGGTATGCGCTTCGGATCGGCGCTCATGGGCGCTTCGTGGTTGACGGCCGTGTTCTGCGGGCTGGTGGGTGCGCCGGCCCCGGCCGCGGCCCAGGTCACCTACAACTGCCTGAATGCCTCGGGCCAACGCTATCTGTCGTACTCGCCCTGCCCAGCGAGCCGGCCGCCGGGGCT
Organism: Hydrogenophaga crocea; assembly: GCF_011388215.1. Taxonomy (NCBI): domain Bacteria; kingdom Pseudomonadati; phylum Pseudomonadota; class Betaproteobacteria; order Burkholderiales; family Comamonadaceae; genus Hydrogenophaga; species Hydrogenophaga crocea. The sequence goes on along the minus strand of NZ_CP049989.1, from coordinate 644,011 downwards.
GATCTACTACGGTCCGCAGGCACCCGCCCCACGCCCTTCGGTGCCCGTGCCCGTGGCGCGCGCCGATGAAGAGCTGACCTACATGAGCCCGCGCTGCGCCTCCATGCGCGAGGGCATCCGCACCGCGCCGGCGCGCGGCGTCGACCACCGCACGCAGAGCGAGCTGCTGCGCAACTACCAGGCGGAGTGCGCCCAGGAACAGGCCGAGGCCCGTTCGCAGCTGCGTGCGGAACAACAGGCCAAGCGACGCGAGCAGCAGGATGCGAAGCGCCAGGCGAATGCCGACAAGCAGCTGGCCGCCGCCGACCACGAGAAGCTCATGAGCCAGTGCGCGGAGATGCGCGGCGCGATCCGGCAGCGTCGGGCGCGCACCGGCATGACGGAAGGCGAACTGCGCGACCTGGCGCTGTTCGAGCAGCGTTACGAGGCGCGCTGCAGCGCGCCGCGCTGACCGCCCCCCCACAGCCCTACTGCTTCGGCATCAGTTCGCAGCCTCCGGGTGCGGTTTCGATGACTGCCATCGGCGCGGCATCGCGCCCGTGCGCACGGGCGTTCCACTCCGACGCTTTCTGCGCCCGGACCGAGGAGCCCCCATGCCCATGCCCACCCACCTCCCTGCACAGCCGACGCGCCGCATGGCGCGCGCCGTGCGGGCCGCCCTGATCGCCGGCATCGCCGGCCTGAGCCTGGCCGCCGCCGCCCAATCCGCCGGCCCGCCCATCAGGATCGGCGTGATCGGCCCGTTCAGCGGCCCGTCGTCGGACTTCGGCACGCCCATGCTCAACGGCGTTCGCCTGGCCGTCGAGGAAATCAACCGCGTGGGCGGCTACCTGGGCCGCCCCATCGAAACGCTGGTCAAGGACGACCGCGCCGACCCCGACACCGGCCTGCAGGGCGCACAGGCGCTGGTGCAGGCCGGCGTGGTGGCCACCATCGGCTTTTGCAACACCGGCGTGGCGCTCAAGGCCCTGCCGGTGTTCCAGCAGGCCCGCTCCCCCCTGCTGGTGCCCTGCGCCACGGGCACGCCGCTCACGGCCCAGGTGCCGGCGGCCGAAAGCTACGTCTTCCGCACCTCGGCGCGCGACGCGATCCAGGCGCCTTTCGTGGTCAACGACATCGTGCAGCGCGGCTGGAAGCGCGTGGCGGTGTTCGCCGACACCAGCGGCTACGGCGAGGCCGGGCTGGTCGACGTGCAGAAGGCCCTGGCCGCACACGGCCTGGCGCCTGCGCACGTGGCGCGCTTTGCGATCGGCGTGAAAGACCTCAAGGCCGAGCTGCAGGCGGCCCGCGCCGCGGGCGCCAACGTCATCTTCAGCTACACCGTGGGCCCCGAGAACGCCACGATCGCCAACGACCGGCGCGCGCTCGGCTGGGACGTGCCCCTGGTCGGCGGCTGGCCGCTGTCGTTCCCCTTCTTCATCGACGGCGCCGCGCAGGCCGCCGAAGGCGCGCTGATGGCCCAGACCTTCATCGCCGAGCCCAGCAACGAGCGCCGCGCGGCCTTCCTGGCCAACTACGCGCGCGCCTTCAAGACCCGGCTCACCGTGCCCATGGCCGCGGCCCAGGCCTACGACACCACCTACCTGCTGCTCTACGCGATGTTCGGCGTGCCCGGCGGCCGCTTCACGGGGCCCGCGCTCAAGGCCTCGCTCGAGAACCTGCAGCGCACCTACTACGGCGTGGTCGCCACCTACGACCACCCGTTCACGGCCGACGACAAGGACGCCGTGACCGACAACATGCTGGTGATGGGCAAGGTGCACCAGGGCGCGGTGACCTTCGCCTACCCCGAGGACGCGCGCCGCAACCTGTTCGTGCAGCGCAAGCGCTGAGGCCGCGCCGGGCCGCTCAGCGGCCCAGGATCAGCGCCGTGCCCGCCACCGCGAGCACCGCGCCGGCCCAGGCGCCCCAGGCCGGGCGGCGCCGGTACACCAGCCACAGCAGCGGCAGCACCACGATCGGCGTCACCGACGACAGGATGGCCACCACGCCGGCCTGCCCGAGCTTCATGGCCTGCAGGATCAGCGTCATGCCCACGGCCATGGCGATCACCGCGCTGCCGAACACCTGGGCCGCTTCGCGCCAGCGCAGCGGCTCGCGCGCGCGGGCCATGCGCCAGCCGCTGGCCCACAGCAGCGCGTGCGCCGCGAAGGCCGTGCTCATGCGCATAGCCGAGCCGGCGATGGCGTCGATGCCCGAGGCCATGAGCGGCTTGAGCATGAGCGTGGCCACCGACTGGCACAGCGCCGCCAGCAGGCCCAGCGCCACCCCCACCGCGAGCGTGCCGCGCGTCTGCTCCCAGGCGTGCGATTCGTCTTCGCGGCGGCCGCGCAGGATGGCCAGCATCACGCCGCCCACCAGCAGGCTCGCGCCCACGAGCGCCCAGCCCCAGAGCGTTTCACCGAGGAACAGCCACGCCAGCACGGCCGAGAACAGCGCGTGGGTGGCGAACAGCACGCCCGAGCGGCGCGGCCCCAAGCGGTTCATGCAGGCGAACAGCGCGGTGTCGCCGATGAAGATGCCGATCACGCCCGAGACCGCGAGCAGGCCCAGGGCCGGGGCGTTGAGGCTGTGCCAGCCGCCGCTGGCGAGCGCGATGCCCCAGAGCAGCAGCGCTGCGAACAGCATGCGCCAGCGGCTGAAGGCGAAGGCCCCGAGGCGCTGCGCCGCGGGCGCCGAAAACAGGGCCGCCACGGCCCAGCAGGCGGCGGCCAGCAGCGCCAGGGCCTCGGGCCGCAACACGAAGTCAGCTCCCGGCGACCTTCATGCGGTTGACCAGCACCGAGCCGACCGTCTTCGCGCCGTAGTTGTACGCGTCCGCGCCCACGGCCTCGATGCCCATGAGCATGTCTTTCATGTTGCCGGCGATGGTGATCTCCTGCACCGGGTAGGCGATCACGCCGTTCTCGACCCAGTAGCCCGCGGCGCCGCGCGAGTAGTCGCCCGTGACCGGGTTGACCCCCTGGCCCATGAGCTCGGTGACGAACAGGCCGCGGCCGAGTTTTTTCAGCATGGCGTCGAGGTCGTCGCCCGCGCGCGTGCGCCGGCTGGTGAGCGTGAGGTTGTGCGAGCCGCCCGCGTTGCCCGTGGTGCGCATGCCAAGCTTGCGCGCCGAGTAGGTCGACAGGAAATAGCCCTGCACCACGCCGCCCTGCACCACGGCGCGCTCGGCCGTGCGCACGCCTTCGTCGTCGAAGGGCGCGCTGCCCTTGCCGCCGCGCAGGTGCGGCTGCTCGACGATGTCGAGGTGGTCGGCCATGGCGGCCTTGCCCAGGCTGTCGGCGAGGAAGCTGGTCTTGCGGTAGAGGGCGCCCCCGCTGGTGGCCTGCACGTAGGCGCCGAGCAGGCCCGCGGCCAGCGGCGACTCGAACAGCACCGGGCATTCGGTGGTCTTGATCTTGCGCGAGCCCAGGCGCGAGAGCGCGCGCTCGGCCGCGTAACGGCCCACGGCCTCGGGCGAGGCGAGATCGCGCTCGGCCCGCATGGAGCTGTACCAGTAGTCGCGCTGCATGGCGTCGCCCTTGCCCGCGATCGGCGCCACCGACAGGCTGTGGCGCGAGCTCGCGTAGCCGCCGCTGAAGATGCCGGGCTTGCCGCGTTCGCCGCCGCGCATGTGGGCCACAAAGAAGTGCGATTGCTGGGCCGACACCCCCGCGCCTTCGCTGTTGCTGATCTTCTTGCTGGTGGCGAAGGCCGCGGCCTCGCAGGCCAGCGCGATCTCGGCCGCGCGCTCGGCGCTCAGATCCCAGGGGTGGAAGAGGTCGAGGTCGGGGTACTCGTTGGCCACGTCCTGCGGGTCGGGCAGGCCGGCCACCGGGTCTTCGGCGGTGAAGCGCGCAATGTCGTAGGCGGCCTGCACCGTCTGGCGAACCGCGGCGGGCGAGAAGTCGGACGTGCTCGCGTTGCCGCGGCGCTGGCCCAGGTACACGGTGACGCCGAGCGATTTGTCGCGGTTGCGCTCGACGTTCTCGAGCTCGCCTTTGCGCACCGACACACTCAGGCCCGAGCCTTCGGAGGCTTCGGCGGCGGCGTCGGAGGCGCCCAGGCGCTTCGCGTGCGAGAGCGCGAGGTCGACCAGTTCCTCGAACTGGTGGCGGCTGTGGTGGAAACCGGGGAGCGGGGTGTTCGAGGCGGTCTTGGACATGGCGGCCGCTATGATACGGGCCCGTTTTCCGCGGCGCTGCGCCCTGCGCAGAAGCCCATCCACCCCTCCCCCTCCCATGGCGCGCAAACCCACCCGAGGCTATTTCGTTCGCGGCCAGTTCGTGGCCGAGGGCAGCGAGCTCGACCAGGAGCTCAAGCGCGAAGCCAAGGGCACCGACGGCCTGAGCCGCACCGACCTCAAGAAGCTCAGCGACAAGCTGCAGGACCTGGGCGAACAGCTGCTCACGCTGCGCGGCGACCTGCTCGCGCGGCTCGAACTGAGCGATGCCCTGCTCGACGCGCTCGACGAACTGCGCCGCATCACCAACTTCGAGGGCCGCCGCCGCCAGAGCCAGTACGTGGGCAAGCTCATGCGCAAGCTGCCCGAGGAAAGCATCGCCGCGATCGAGGCCGCGATCGAGGAGCAGCGCAAGCCCTCGGCCGCCGCCACGCTGCAGCTGCACCTGGCCGAACAGTGGCGCGACCGCCTGATCGCCGACGACGGCGCGCTCACCGAGTGGCTGGCGCTCGACACCGGGGCCGACGTGCAGCACCTGCGCACGCTGATCCGCCAGGCCCGCAAGGACGCGCAGGCCAGCCCCGACAAGCCCGGCGAGGCGCAGCGCCACGGCCGCGCCTACCGCGACATCTTCCAACTCGTGAAGGCCGCGCTGGCCCGCGACAGCGGCGACAGCGAACCCACCGCCGACCCGTCATGACCACAGCCACCTCCCACCCCCACGACCCGGTGCGCATCGGCATCGTGTCCATCAGCGACCGCGCCAGCAGCGGCGTGTACGAAGACAAGGGCCTGCCCGCGCTGCAGGACTGGCTCACGCGCGCGCTCAAGAACCCCATCACCTTCGAGCCGCGGCTGATTCCCGACGAGCAGGACCGCATCAGCGCCACGCTGATCGAGCTCGTGGACGCGGGCTGCGCCCTGGTGCTCACCACCGGCGGCACCGGCCCCGCCCGACGCGATGTGACGCCCGAGGCCACCCTGGCCGTGGCGCACAAGGAAATGCCCGGCTTCGGCGAGCAGATGCGCCAGATCAGCCTGGCCTTCGTGCCCACGGCCATCCTGTCGCGCCAGGTCGCGGTGATCCGCGACAACAGCCTCATCATCAACCTCCCCGGCCAGCCCAAGGCCATCGCCGAAACGCTCGAAGGCGCGAAGAACGCCGACGGCTCGGTGAAGGTCAACGGCATCTTCGCGGCCGTGCCTTATTGCATCGACCTCATCGGCGGCCCCTACCTCGAAACCAACGACGAGGTCATCAAGGGCTGGCGCCCCAAGAACGCGGTGCGCCCCGCGCGCTGAACCCCCCGGAGACCCTGACATGAAGATCGAAAAAGACACCGTCGTCACCGTGAGCGCGCGCATCCTCGACGGCAAGGGCAAGCTGCTCGACGATGGCAAGACCGCGCGCGCCTACCTGCACGGCGGCTACGGCAACACGCTCCAGGGCATCGAGGTGGCGCTGGAAAACCAGGAAAAGGGCTTCAGCACCACCCTCACGCTGCAGCCCTCGCTGGCCTTCGGCGAACGCGACGAGTCGCTGGTCACCAGCATCCCCAAATCGCAGTTTCCGCCCGGTGTGAAGGTGGGTGGCCAGCTCGAAGGCCACGACGACCAGGGCCGCCGCCAGCTCTTCACCGTGGTGAAGATCAAGGGCGACAAGGTGCTGCTCGATGGCAATCACCCGCTCGCGGGCGAAGACCTGAACATCACGCTCAAGGTGCTCGACGTGCGCGCGGCCACGGCCGAAGAGATCCAGCACGGCCACGCGCACGGCGCGCACGGCCACCACCACTGAGCCTGCGGGCTTGGTCTGGCGCGGCCGGGCCGCGCCGCGCGCTCACTTGCCGACGAGCTGGTTGAGCTTGTCGGCCTCGAAGCACTCACGGCGCTGCGCCTCGGCGGGCACGCAGTCGCCCTGGCGCGCCTCGGCGAGTTTTTCGATCGCCTGCCACAGCAGCGCGATCTGGTGCTCCTGACTCGCCGTGCTGTCGATCAGGCCGCGCATGGCCTGCGACAGCGGATCGTCTTCCTGCGTGACGCCGTAGGCCGAGAACTTGCGCGGCCCCTCGGTCACGTCGGCGCTTTCGCCCGACTTGCTCGGGATGATGCGCGCCGGAATGCCCACGGCCGTGGCGCCCGCGGGCACGGGCTTGATCACCACGGCATTGCTGCCGATCTTGGCGCCGTCGCCCACCTCGAAGCCGCCGAGCACCTTGGCGCCCGCGCTCACCACCACGTCGCGCCCCAGCGTGGGGTGGCGCTTGGTGCCCTTGTAGAGCGAGGTGCCGCCCAGCGTCACGCCCTGGTAGATGGTGCAGCCATCGCCGATCACCGCGGTCTCGCCCACCACCGTGCCCATGGCGTGGTCGAAGAACACGCGCTCGCCGATGACCGCGCCGGGGTGGATCTCGATGCCGGTGAGGAAGCGGCCGATGTGCGAGACGAAACGGCCCAGCCACTTGAAGCCGCGCGTCCAGCAGCCGTGCGCCAGGCGGTGCAGCACCACCGCGTGCAGACCCGGGTAACACGTGAGCACCTCGAACGCACTGCGCGCGGCGGGGTCGCGCTCGAGGATGCACTGGATGTCGGAACGGAGGCGCTTGAACATGGAGCGGGGAGGCAAAGGGCTGGGCAGTCTAGCGTTTCGCGCGCTCGGCCGTCTGCAGCATGGCCCGGGCGACACCGCGCAGGATGTGGACTTCTTCCTCGCTCGGTTGCGCGCGGTTGAACAACTGCTGTAGGCGCGGCATGAGCTTCTTCGGCGCGGCCGGGTCGAGGAAGTCCACCGCCACCAGCGCCCGCTGCAGGTGCTCGAGCATGCCCGCCACCGCGGCGGCGTCGGCCACCGGGCGTTCGGCCACGGGCGAGGCCACGGCAAAGCCGCCCAGGGCCTGGCGCCAGTCGTAGGCCACGAGCTGCACCGCGGCCGCGAGGTTGAGCGAGCCGTAGCCGGGCGCCGTGGGAATGGACAGCGCCACGTGGCAGCGGTAGACGTCGTCGTTGGCCATGCCGAAGCGCTCGCTGCCGAACAGAAAGGCCACGCCCGCCGGCCGCTCGGGCGCCGCCAGCAGTTGCGTGAAATGCTCGCGCGGGGCGCGTGTGGGCGGGCCGAAGTCGCGCGGGGTCATGGCGGTGGCGCACAGGTGGGTCATGCCGTCCAGGGCCTCGTCGAGCGTGTCCACGATGCGGGCGTTCGCCAGCACGTCGTTGGCGCCGCTCGCGCGCTGGATGGTTTCTTCCTTGCGCAGCACGTTGGGCCAGCGCGGGCGCACCAGCACGAGTTCGTCGAAACCCATGACCTTGAGCGCGCGCGCGGCGCCGCCCACATTGCCGGCGTGGCTGGTTTCGATCAGGACGAATCGGGTTTTCATGGGGGCACGGGTAAAATCGCCGCCATTGTCGCCGCCCCGCATCGCCGGGCCCCGGTGACGCCCCCTCCCCGCTCTTCACCGTTGCGCCGCGGCGCGAAGGTCACAATCCATGTCGTCCAGCTCACACCCCATGCTCAACGTGGCCGTCAAGGCCGCCCGCGCCGCCGGCGCCCTCATCAACCGCGCCGCACTCGACGTCGAGACCGTGCGGGTGTCGGTCAAGCAGACCAACGACTTCGTGACCGAGGTCGATCACGCGGCCGAAGCCGCGATCATCGAAACCCTCAAGACCGCCTACCCCGACCACGGCATCTGGGCCGAAGAGTCGGGCCGCACGCCCGGCAAGGGCCGTGACAAGAACCACGTGTGGATCATCGATCCGCTGGACGGCACCACCAACTTCATCCACGGCTTCCCCGTCTACTGCGTGAGCATCGCGCTCATGGTCGACGGCCGCATCGAGCAGGCCGTGGTCTACGACCCCACGCGCAACGACCTGTTCTGCGCCACGCGCGGGCGCGGCGCCTACCTCAACGAGCGCCGCATCCGCGTGGCCAAGCGCACCACGCTGCGCGACTGCCTGATTTCCACGGGCTTTCCCTTCCGCCCGGGCGACGCCTTCCAGACCTACATGCAGATGCTCGGCGAGGTGATGCCCAAGGTGGCCGGCGTGCGCCGCCCGGGCTCGGCCGCGCTCGACCTGGCCTACGTGGCCGCGGGTTTCAGCGACGGCTTCTTCGAGATGGGCCTGTCGCCCTGGGACGTGGCCGCGGGTTCGCTGCTGGTCACCGAGGCCGGCGGCCTGATCGGCAATTTCACGGGCGAGCCCGATTTCCTCGAACAGAAGGAATGCCTGGCCGCCAACCCCAAGATCTACGGCCAGCTCGTGGGCCTCACGGGCAAATACAGCAAGTTCGCGAGCGCGGGCGACAAGGCCGCGGTGCGCCAGGCGCGCGCGGCGGCGCGCAAGACGGGGCTTGCTTCCAAGCCTTCGCCGGCTGTGGAAGGGGCCTCTGCTGACGAGGGGCCCGACGTGGCGCCCAAGGACGAAAGCGCGCCGTTCTGAGGTGTCTCTACCCTGAGGTTTCGCTCGACTGCTTCGCGGAGTCGGGTGGCGGGGTTCGTGTGCTCCGGCGTGCTCGCGGGCGGCGGCTTCTGGTGTGCTGAGCTTGCTTCGTCAACGACGTTGTTGGGGCGCTGACTCTGTGGCAACCGCGAATGGCTCCTGCGCACACGAACCCCGCCACCCGACCCGAGGAGACCTGTGCGCACCAACGTTGGCGCGCCTTTGTGTCGCTGGGGCCGATGGAGCGGGTGTCCGTGCGCAGGCGCCATTCGCGGTTGCCACAGAAGCCGCGCACCCATCACGGTGTTGACGAAACGGTGCCCGCTCCCCAAACACCGCCGCCCGCGAGCACGCCGGTGCACGGGCACCCGCTCCATCGGCCCTGAAGAAGCGCGACAAAAGGAAACCGATCCTCAAGCCAGCGGCAACCGGAACCAGAACGTGGCGCCCTGCCCCGGCGCGGCCTCGGCCCAGACCCGCCCGCCGTGCCGCTCGACGATGCGCTGCACGATCGCCAGCCCCACGCCCATGCCGGGCACGTCGCTGTGGGCCTGCAGCCGCTGGAACAGACCGAACAGCTTGTTCGCGCGCGCCATGTCGAAGCCGATGCCGTTGTCGCGCACGAAATAGGCGCCCTGCACCGCGTCGTGCCCCACCTGCACGCGCGGATCGGCCCGCTGGCGCGAGTACTTGAGCGCGTTGTCCACCAGGTTGCTCAGCACCTGGCGCAGCAGCGTGGCGTCGCCCATCGCCAGCGGCAGCTCGCACACCTCGATGCGTGCGGCCGGCGCCTGCGGCCCGAGGGCCTCGGCCACCGCGTGCGCAAGCGCGGCCATGTCCACCGGCCGCGGCTCCAGGTCGACCTGCACCACCCGCAGCAGCTCGAGCATGTCGGTGATCATCTGGCCCATGTTGCGCGCCGAGCGCGAAATGCGCGCGAACATCTCGCGGCCGCTGGCGCTCAGGCGTTGCAGCTCTTCTTCTTCGATCACCTGCGCAAAGCCGTTGACCGAGCGCAGCGGCGCGCGCAGGTCGTGCGCGATGGAGTACGAGATGGCCTCCATGTCGCGCATCGAGCGCTCGAGCTCGGCCGTGCGCTCGCGCACGCGCTGCTCCAGGCCGGCGTTGAGCGCGCGGATCTGCTCCTGCGCGGCCACGCGCTCGCTCACATCGAGGTGCGTGCCCGACATGTACAGCGCCGCGCCCTGCTCGTCGCGCCGGTGCACGCGCCCGCGCGTGTTGATCCACACCCAGTGGCCGTCCTTGTGGCGCATGCGGATGTCGCATTCGTAGAACGGCAGCTCGCCGGCCGCATGGCGGTTGCGCAGGGCGATCGCGCGCTCGCGGTCTTCGGGGTGCACGCGCGAGTACCAGGTGTCGTAGTTCACGGGCTGCAGCTCGGCGAGCGTGTGGCCCAGCATCTCGGCCCAGCGCTCGTTGACCACCATGCTGCGCTCGCGCAGGTTGGTCTCCCAGATGCCGGGGCGCGTGGCTTCGAGCACCCAGGCCAGACGCTGGCGCTCCGCGCGCAGCGCGTCCTGCGTGGCGATGTACGAGGTCACGTCGGTGTAGGTGCGCACGAGGCCGCCGTCGGGCAGCTTGAGCGTGCGGATCTCCAGCGTGAGGCCCTGGCGCGTGCGGCGCCAGAAATGCTCGGGCATGTCCGCCCCGCTTCTGAGCTCGAGGTACTCGCGCGCCTGCGGGTCGACCCAGCCCATGCCGGGACCGAAGTCGCCGCGCGCGGTCTGGAAGCGGATCACGTCGTCGTGCAAGGGGTGGTCGGCCACCACCGCTTCGGGCAGGTCGAGCAGTTCGAGGAAACGGCGGTTGTAGACCCGCACCCGGCCGTCCACGCCGATCTTCACCAGGCCCTGGCTGATGCTGTCGAGCGTGTCCTGCAGGGCCGCACTCTTGTCCACGAGCAAGGCGCTGGTGGCTTCGAGCTGCTCGCGCGTGCGCTGGCTGGCCTCGTGCTCGCGCCAGGCCATCACGAGCTGGCGCAGCGCGCCCAGCAGCGGCTGCAAAAACCCCACGTCGTCCGCGGTGTAGCCGCCCGGCTGGTTGGCCAGGCCCACCATGGCCACGAGCCGCTCGCCCACCGCCAGCGGCACCCCCAGGAAGGCCCGCATCGCGCGATGGCCCCCGGGCATGCCGCCGCGGCGCGGGTCGTTCGCGGGGTCGTTCGCGATCACCGGCTCGCCGGTGCGCAGCGCGTGACCGAACAGGGTGCCGAGGTTGCGGAACTCCATGCCGGTCTCGCGGTGCGCCTCGTAGTGCTGGCGCGAGGCCTCGTCCCAGGAAATGTCGGTGACCGCGTTGGTGCGCAGGTAGGGCCGGTCGTCGGCGTCGTACAGCACCTCGCCGACGAAGCCGTACTCGCTGCCCGTGACCGCGAGAAAGGCGTCGAGCAGGCCCTGGAAGGCGTGGCGCCGGTCCTGGCCTTCGATGAACACCGCCTGCGCCTGCGTGACCGCGGCCAGCATGCGCGTGAGCCGCTCGCGGCGCTCGGCGGCCTCGCGCTCGGACGTGATGTCCTGCACCACACCGTAGTCGGTCTGCGGGTTGCCCTTGACCGTGGTCTGACCCATGGTGGTGCGGAACCAGCGCAGCTGGCCGTCGGGCCGCAGCCAGCGGAAAACGATCTCGCTGCCGTCGAGCCGCTCGCGCAGCGCCAGCCAGGCGGGCAGGTCGTCGGGGTGGATGCCGCTGCGCCCCATGGCGCGCGTGAAGCGCCCGCCCGGGTCGCGGGTGAAGCCCGCGATCTCGTAAAGACCGTCCGACCAGACCACCTCTTGCGCGTTTTCGGCGTTGGTCCAGTGGCCGACGCGCGCCGTGCGCTCGATGACGGTGTGGAGCTCGACGCGCTGCTGCAGCTCGCGGTTGAGCGCCGACAGGGCCTGTTCGCTGCGCTCGCGCGCGGTCTCGGCCTGCACTTCGCGCTCGGCGTGGGTGATCTGCACCAGCAGCAACGGCCCGCCCGCGGAAGCGAGCGTGGACACGTGCATGCGCACCATCAGGGGCTCGCCGGCCGAGTTGCGCAGGCGCGCGGGCGGCAGCGGCCCGGGCATCTGGCGCAGGAAGGCCGCGCGCACCTCGCTGCTCTCCCACAGGCCGAGCTCAAGCGTGGTGCGGCCCAGGGCCTGGGCCCGCGGCGTGCCGAACAGCGCTTCCCAGGCGGGGTTGACCTCGATCAGGCGGCCGTCGTGCGCGGACGAGATCGCGCTGGCGATCGACGAGGCCATGAACAAGGCCTCGTAGGGCAAGGGCGACGCAGAGGAGCCGGGCTCGCGCATGGTCTCAGGCAAACGGTCGGGTGCCGCCGTGGTCACCGATGGGCACGGTGTGGCTCACCAGCCGCTGTGCATGCCACAGGTGCAGCTGGAAGCCCGGCGGCTCCAGCGTGAACCCGTCCTCCCCCTGACCGAGCAGGTTGAGCGCGATCTGGTGGGCCGGGCTCGGGCAGACGCTGGCGACGGCGCCCCCGAAGCGGGTCTGGATGCTGCGGTGCACGTGGCCGCAGAGCAAGGCCTGTACCCGGGGATGGCGGCGCACCAGGTCTTCGAGCGCCTCGGCGCCTTCGAGCAGGCCCATGGCGTCCATGTGGGCGATGCCGGTGGCGAACGGCGGGTGGTGCAGCGCGATCAGCACGGGGCGATCGTCTTCGCGCAGGCGTTCGCCGAGCCAGGCCAGGCGGCGCGCGCACAGCGCGCCGTGCGGCCGCTGCGGCACCACGGTGTCGAGCACGAGCAGGCGCAGCGGGCCGAGGTCGGCGGCGTACTGCAGGAAGTCGGGCATGAGCGCGCTGTGGGGGCCCATGCGGGCGCCGAAGGCCTCGCGCAGCGCACCGCGCTCGTCGTGGTTGCCCGCCACGGGGTACAGGGGCCAGGGCAGCGGCTGCAGCAACCGCTGCAGGTGCGCGTATTCGGCGGGCCCGCCGGCGTCGACCAGATCGCCACTGAGCAGCAGCGCCTGGGGCGCGGGCCGCAGCGCGAGCAGGGCCTGCACGCAGGCCCGGGCCATGGCCGGGGTGTCGACGCCGCCGCCCAGGGTGCGGCCGGGCGCGCAGACATGCAGGTCGGACACCTGGGCAAGGAGCATGGATCGTCTCGTGGCGGCGGGCCGATACGGCCTCTTCGCGGCGGATTGGATCAAGGTTTGCGCAGGCGCGCCAGCCCCCAAGCTGGGGAAGCGGGCGCGGTGTCGTGTGCGCGCTGCACCGGGAAAACCACGATCGAGGCCGCGGCCGCGCCTAGCCAAACCGCGCCGCCGAGTACGGCGCCACGTCCACCCGCGTCGGTCCGCCCTCGATGAGTTCGGCCATCAGCCGCCCGCTCAACGGGCCCAGCGTGAAGCCCTGGTGCGCGTGGCCGAAGTTGAACCACAGGCCGCGGTGGCGCGGCGCGGGGCCGATCACGGGCAGCATGTCGCCGGTGGCGGGGCGTGCGCCGAGCCAGGGCTCGGGATCGACCGCCTGCGGCAGGTCGAGCAGCTCGCTCGCGAGCCGGTGCGCGCGGCCCACCTGCACCGGCGTGGGCGGTGCGTCCAGGCGCGCGAACTCGGCACCCGTGGTGATGCGCACGCCGCGGCGCATGGGCGCGATCACGAAGCCGCCGTCGGCGTCGAGCAGGGTCAGGCGCGGCGGCTCGCCGCCCGTGTAGTGCTGGTGGTAGCCGCGCTTGGGAAACAGCGGGTAGCGGTAGCCCAGGCCGCGAAGCAGCGGGTCCGACCATGGGCCCAGCGCCACCACCGCCTGGGCGGCCTGCACCTCGCCCTCGGCGGTGCGCACGGCCCAGCCCTGCGCGGTCTGGCGCAGGGTGGCGGCATCGCCCGCGAGCAGGCGCGCGCCCAGGCCGGGCAACAGCGCGGCATAGCGCGACACGAGCTCGCCCGGATCGCTCACCGACCAGGGATCGGTCCAGTGCACCGCGCCCGCGAGGCGGCGGCGCAGCGCGGGCTCGGCCGCGGCCAGGGCGTCGCTGTCGAGCACGCGGTGGTTCACGCCGCGCTCGGCCAGGCGCTGCGCCTTGGCCACGGTGTCGCGCATGGTGGCGCGTTCGCGGAACACGTGCAGGTAGCCTTCGCGGCGCACCAGGTCGTCGGCGCCGGCCAGGCGGATCAGGGGCTCGTGCTCGCTCAGGCAATGTTCGATGAGCGCGCCGTAGGCCAGCGACAGGCGCGCGTGGCGCGCCGGCTGCGAGTGGTACCAGTAACGCGCCAGCGGCCCCGCGAGCGCGGGCAGCGCGCCCAGGTGGTAGTTGACGTCGGCGCCGCGCTTGAAGGCCACGCGCAGCAGCGTGGACCATTCGCGCGGGAACGGGTAGGGCTCGATGGATTCGCGCTGGATGATGCCCGCGTTGCCGTGCGAGGTTTCGCGGCCGGGCGCGCGCCGGTCCACCAGCGTCACCGCGTGGCCGCGCTGCGCCAGGTGCAGTGCGGTGCACACGCCGACCATGCCGGCCCCCAGGACGAGGATTTCTTGTTTCAAGTGCGGGCTCCTTTCGCCGCGGTGAACGGGATGTGCTGGCCCGGCAGCGCGCTCACCAGCCGCCCCAGCGCCTTGATCGCCGCATCGCTCTGCTCGGGCCGTGGGTGACCCACGTTGAGCCGGATGTGCCGCGTGAAGCGCCGGTCGGCCGAGAACAGGTGCCCGGGCGCGAGGCTGATGTGGCGCGCCAGCGCCGCGTGGTGCAGCGCCATCGCGTCCACGCCCTCAGGCAGCTCCACCCACACGAAGTAGCCGCCCTCGGGCCGCGTCACGCGCGTGCCCGCGGGCAGGTGCTGCGCGATCGCCCGCAGCGCGCGCTCCTGCCGCGCCGCGAGCGCGTCGCGCAGCCGGCGCAGATGCCGATCGTACGCGCCGTGCTTCAGAAAATGCAGCACCGCGAGCTGCGACGGCACCGCCACCGCGAGCGTGCCCATGAGCTTGAGCCGCTCCACCTCGCGCGCGAATCGCCCCGCCGAGACCCAGCCCACGCGGTAACCGGGCGCGAGTGACTTCGAGAACGAGCCGCAGTGCATCACCCAGCCCTCGCGGTCGAAGGCCTTGGCCGGCGGCGGGCGCTGCGCGCCGAAATACAGCTCGGCGTACACGTCGTCCTCGATCAGCGGCACGCGGTGGCGCGCCAGCAGCGCCACCAGCGCCTGCTTCTTGTCCACCGGCATCAGCGCGCCCAACGGGTTCTGGAACGTGGGCATGAACCAGCAGGCCTTCACGGGGTGGTGCTGCAGCACCTGTTCGAGCGAGTCCAGCTGCACGCCCAGGCGCGGGTGCGTGGCCACCTCCACCGCGCGCAGCCGCAGACGCTCGAGCACCTGCAGGCAGCCGTAGAACGCGGGCGACTCGATGGCCACCACGTCGCCCGGCCGGGTCACCGCCTGCAGCGACAAGGACAAGGCCTCCATCGCACCGCTGGTGATCACGATCTCGTCCACCGACGAGGGCACGCCCTGCGCCAGGCCGCGCAGCGCGATCTGGTGGCGCAGGTCGGGGTTGCCGGGCGCGAGGTTCTCGAGCAGTTGCGACGGGTCGAGCCGGCGCATGGCCGTGCCCATGCCGCGCGCCAGCCGCTCGAGCGGGAACAGCGCGGGGTCGGGGAAGGCCGAGCCCAGCGGCACCACGCGGCGGTCGCGCACCGTGCCGAGCACGGCCATCACCACGTCGTTGATCGCCACCGCCTGCTGGCCCGCGGTGGGGTGCATGGCCTGCGGCTCTTCGCGCCGCTCGGGCCGCGCGTTCACGAAATAGCCCGAGCGCGGCCGCGCGCTCACCAGGCCGCGCGCCTCGAGCAGGTAGTAGGCCTCGAACACGGTGGACGGGCTCAGGCCGCGCGTGGCCACCACATCGCGCACGGAGGGCAGCCGGTCGCCGGCGCGCAGCGTGCCCTGCTCGATCAGGGCCGCGAAAGACTGCGCCAGGGTTTCGTACTTGGTGGCCATCTCAAGCCGCTGATACGGTCGACCTGGCGCGATCTGCACCTACCGGCCGGGCCCGATCGGGCGCACAGTGAGGGCCGTGAAAAAGACCTTCCACCTCACCACGCGCGCGCGGCGCGGCCGGACCCGCCTGGCGGCGTTCGCCGCCGCCCTGTGCCTGGGCAGCGCCGCGCAGGCCGCACCGCCCGCGCCGCCGCAGGACACCATGGCCCAGCGCATGCAGGCCTGCACGGTCTGCCATGGCCAGGACGGCCGGGCCACCAACCAGGGCTACTTTCCGCGCATCGCCGGCAAGCCCGCGGGCTACCTCTACAACCAGTTGATCCATTTCCGGGACGGCCGGCGCAAGAACGCGACCATGAGCTACCTCGTCGATCATATGAGCGAGGCCTATCTGCGCGAGATCGCCGAGCATTTCGCCGCGCTCGACCTGCCCTACCCGCCGCCGCAGACCACGGGCGCGCCGGCCGCGCAGCTGCAGCGCGGCGAGCAACTGGTTCGTCATGGCGACCCGGCGCTCGGCATTCCGGCCTGCGCGAGCTGCCACGGCGCGGCCATGACGGGCGTGCAGCCGTCCATGCCGGGCCTGCTGGGCCTGCCGCGCGACTACCTGCTGGCGCAGTTCGGCGCCTGGCGCACCGGCCTGCGCCAGGCCACGGCGCCCGACTGCATGGGCGAGATCGCGCGCCGCCTCACGCCCGAAGACGTGAGCGCGATGGCGGTGTGGCTGTCGTCGCAACCGGTCACACAGGGCCCGGCGCCCGCGGGCAGCCTGCCCGCGAAGCGGCCCATGGCCTGCGGGAGCGGTGAACGGTGAAACGCACCATCGCCCTCCCCCTGGCCGGCGCGGCGCTGCTGGCCGCCGCCACCGCGGCCTGGCTGCTCTGGCCCACGGCGCCCGTGGCCGTGGCGCCCGCCGCGCCCGCATTGGCCGTGCCCGCCCCGGCCGCGCTCGTGCAGCGCGGCGCCTACCTGGCGCGCGCGGGCAACTGCGCGGCCTGCCACACCGAGCGCGGCGGCGCCGACTACGCGGGCGGCAAAGGCCTGGCCACGCCCTTCGGCACCGTGTACGCGGGCAACCTCACACCCGACGCCGACACCGGCATCGGCCGCTGGAGCGCCGACGACTTCTGGCGCGCGCTGCACCACGGCCAGTCGCGCGACGGCCGCCTGCTCTACCCCGCGTTCCCCTACACCGAATACACCCGCGTGCGCCGCGAAGACGCCGACGCGCTGTTCGCCTACCTGCAAAGCCTGCCGCCCGTGGCGCAGGCCAACCGGCCGCACGACCTGCGCTGGCCCTACCGCACGCAGGCCGCGCTCAAGGTCTGGCGCGCGCTGTTCTTCACGCCCGGCACGTTCGAGGCCGACGCCTCGCGCAGCGCCGAGTGGAACCGCGGCGCCTACCTGGTGCAGGGCCTGGGCCACTGCCAGGCCTGCCATGCGCCGCGCAACGCCTTCGGCGCCACCGCCGCCTCGCCCGACCTGAGCGGCGGTCTGATCCCGCTGCAGAAGTGGTACGCGCCCTCGCTGGCCGCGGCCGACGAGGCCGGGCTGCAGCGCTGGAGCGAGGACGAGGCCGTGCAGCTGCTGCGCGACGGCCGCAGCGCGCACGGCGCCACGCTGGGCCCCATGGCCGAGGTGGTGGCCGGCAGCACCCGTCACCTGGACGAGAGCGACCTGCGCGCCATGGCGACCTTCCTGCGCGCCCTGCCCGAGCAGCCGGTGCGCCGCGAGCGCGGCGAGCCGGCCACGGCCCAGGTGCTCGAACGCGGCGCCGGCCTCTACGAACAACATTGCGCGCAATGCCATGGCGCGCAAGGCGAAGGCTACGAGGGCCTGTACCTGCCGCTCGCGGGCAACCGCAGCGTCGCCTTGCAGGACCCGACCAACCTGCTGCGCCTGATCGTGAGCGGCGGCTTCACGCCCAGCACCGCGGGCAACCCGCGCCCCTTCGGCATGCCGCCCTTCGGCCAGGACCTGAGCGACGCCGACATCGCCGCGGTCGCGAGCTTCGTGCGCAGCCGCTGGGGCGACGGGGCCGGGCG
Organism: Hydrogenophaga crocea; assembly: GCF_011388215.1. Taxonomy (NCBI): domain Bacteria; kingdom Pseudomonadati; phylum Pseudomonadota; class Betaproteobacteria; order Burkholderiales; family Comamonadaceae; genus Hydrogenophaga; species Hydrogenophaga crocea. Next base: position 626,428 of record NZ_CP049989.1, on the reverse strand, counting down.
CGTGCTGCCGCTCGATGTGCAAAAGGTGCGTTAAGGGAACGACACGCCCGTGATGCCGGGCGTGCGCACCGCGCGCCGGGGCTTCACGGGCGCGCCGCGGGCGCCGCCTGCGCGAGCCGCTCGCGCACGTCGGCGCGCAGCAGGTCTTTCTTGACCTTGCCCGACGCCGTGGTGGGAAACGCATCGACCACCACCAGCTTCTCGGGCATCTTCTGCCGGGCCACACCCGCGGCCGCGAGCGTGCGCGACACGGCCTCGATCGACACGTCGGCCCCGGGCGCCGCGACCAGGTAGGCGCACACGGTTTCACCCAGGCGCGGGTGCGGCATGGCCACCACCGCGGCCTGCAGCACGCCCGGGTGCTGGTGCAGCAGGTCTTCGACCTCCTTGGCGCTGATCTTCTCGCCGCCGCGGTTGATGAGGTCCTTGATGCGGCCGGTGAACACGATCGCGCCCTCGGGCGTGCGGTAGCCGACGTCGCCGGTGTGGAAGTAACCCTGCGCGTCGAACACCTGCGCCGTGTCTTCAGGATTGGCGTAGCCCAGGAACAGGCCCGGGCCGCGCGCGCAGATTTCGCCTTCCTGGCCGGGGCCGACCTCGTCGCCGTTCGGGTCCACGAGCTTGACCTCGTAGTCGATCACCTCGCCGTCGGTCTCGGCGGCCAGCCGCTCCTGGCCCGGCAGCACATAGCCCAGCGTGATCACGGGCGCTTCGCTGCTGCCGTAGACGCGGAACGAGCGGCAGTTCGCGAACACGCGCGCCACGCGGTGGATGAGCTCGGGCGGCACGGCCGCGCCGCCGCAGGGGAAGGTGCGCAGGCTGGGCAGCGGGCGCTGCTCGCGCTCCGCCAGGTCGAGCAGTTCCTGCAGGAAGGGTGTGGCGCACAGCGTGAAGACCACCTGCTCGGCCTCGATCAGGTCGGCCGCGGCGGCGGCGTCCCACTTGTCCATGAGCACGGCGCGCACGCGGTCGTGGAACGGCAGCTCCAGGCCGTAGGTGTAACCCGTGACGTGCGTGATCGGCGAGGGCATGAGCGTGGTGTCGCCAGGGCGCAGGCCCCAGTGCTGCGCGGCGCGACGCATGCTGCGCGCCAGGCTGTTGTGGCTGTGCAGCACGGCCTTGGGCCGGCCCGTGGTGCCCGAGGTGTAGAGGATGAGCTTGACGGCGTCGGGATCGGTGCGCGGCAGCGCGGGCAGCGGCGCATCGCTCTCGAGCAGCGCGCGCAGGTCGGTCACGCCGGGCGTGGGCGTTTCGCCGCGCACGCTCCACACGTGGCGCAGCGCGGGCAGGCGCGCGCGCAGGCCCTGCACCATGGCCAGGTGGTCGAAGCCGCGGAAGCGCTCGGGCACGAAGATGCCCTTGGCGCCGCAGTCGGCCAGGATCAGCTCGACCTCGCGCTCGCGGTAGATGGGCACGATGGGGCACACCACCAGGCCGAGCCGCGCGGCCGCGAGGTTGATGAGCACGGCCTCGAGCCAGTTCGGGGTCTGGAAGGCGATCACGTCGCCCGCCACGAAGCCTTGCGCGGCCAGCGCGGCCACCAGCCGGCCCGAGCGCGCCCAGGCCTGCTCCGCGGTGAGCGACACGCCCGCCTCCCGGTGGGTGACGTGGGTGGGCGCCTGCTGCGCGAGCGCCTGCGCGCGATCGGCCAGCGTGAGGTCTTCCCAGGCGCCGCTGGCTTTCCAGCGGCGGGCCTGTTCGGGATCGATGCGCGGCTGCAGCCGCGGCGCGGACATGGGGTGGGCCTGGGTCATACGGCGAGGTATCGGGTCTTGAGATCGGGCTGGGCGTCGAACGCAGCCCAGTCGCCTTCGAACACCAGCCTGCCACTGTCGAGCAGGTAGACGTATTCGGTGCACTGGCGCGCGTAGGCCACGTTCTGCTCGGCCACCAGCAGCGACAGGCCGAGTGTCTCGCGCGCGCGGCGCACTTCGTGCGCGAGGTCCATCGCGAGCTTGGGCGCGAGCCCTTCGGCGGGTTCGTCGAGCAACAGCAGCGCGGGCCCGGCCATGAGGCCGCGCACCACCGCCACGAGCTGCTGCTGCCCGCCCGAGAGCTGGTAGCCCAGGCGGTCGAGCAGCGGCGGCAGCAGCGGAAACAGCCGGCCCATCTCGTCGACCGGGGTGGGCGCACGGCCGCGCGGCAGCGCATGGTGCGCGAGCTCGAGGTTCTGCCGCACCGTGAGGTTGCTGAAGATGCGGCGGTCTTCGGGCACCAGCGTGAGGCCCAGGCGCGCGCGCTGCTCGGTGCCAAGGCCCGCGAGCGCACGGCCGTCGAGCGCCATCTCGCCCTCGCTCGCGGGCCCGGCGTCGAGCAAGGCCTTCATGAGCGTGGACTTGCCCGCGCCGTTGCGCCCGAGCAGCGCCACGCCGGCGCCCTTGGGCACGCGCAGGTTCAGGTCGAACAGCACGCGGCTGTCGCCATAACGCGCGTTCAGGTGGCGGATCTCAAGCATGTGCGGCCTCGTCGCCCAGGTAGACCTCGCGCACGCGCGGGTTGTCGCGGATCTGTTGCGGCGTGCCCGAGGCGATGAGCTCGCCATGGTGCAGCACCGAAATGCGGTCGGCCAGGCCGAAGACCACGTCCATGTCGTGCTCGGTGAGCAGCAGCGCGAGCCGGCGCTCGCGGCGCACGCGCTGCAACAGCTGCACCGTGGCCTGGCGCTCCGCGGCCGACATGCCCGCCGTGGGCTCGTCGAGGAACAGGATGGCCGGGTCCAGCGCCAGCACCATGGCCAGCTCGAGCCGCTTGCGGTCGCCGTAGGCGAGCGCGCCCGCGATCGCGTCGGCCTGGCGTTCCAGGGCGGTTTCGAGCAGCAGCGCGTCGAGTTGCGCGGCGATGGTGCGCGCCTGCGCGGCCGACAGGCCGGCGAGCGGGTTGGCGCGGCGCTGGCGCGCCTCGCAGGCGAGCTGCAGGTTGTCGCGCACGGTGAGCTTGCCGAACACGCGCGCCACCTGGAAGGTGCGCCCGAAGCCGCGGTGCACGCGCGCGTGTGCGGGCAGCCGGGTGATGTCGTCGCCGCGGAACACGATCTGCCCTGCATCGGCGATCACCTCGCCCGTGAGCACCTTGAACAGCGTGGTCTTGCCCGCGCCGTTGGGGCCGATCACCACATGGCCTTCTTCGGGCGCGATGGCGATGTCGACCTGACGCAGCACCGGGATCTTGCCGTAAGCCTTGAACAGGCCGCGGGCGTTCAGCAGCGCGCTCATCGGCCGGCCCCCACCTGGGCGCCGGCCGCGGGCCGGTCCGCGCGCGGCGCGGGCCGCACCCAGCGCGCCAGCAGCCCCAGCACGCCGCCGGGCAGCGCGAGCACCACCGACAGCAGCAGCAGGCCCGTCACGAGGTCGGAGATGCCCACCAGCGTGCGCGTGACGTAGAACACCGCCGACAGCAGCACCGCGCCCAGCACCGGACCCCAGAAGTAGGCGCTGCCGCCCAGCAGGGTGTAGAGGATGGGGTTGGTGGAATTCGACCAGTGCGCGAGCTCGGGCGTGACGATCTGGGCCCACGGCGCCACCAGCGCGCCGGCCATGGCGGTGGTGAAGCCCGCGAACACGAACACGCTCCAGCGGTGCCGGCGCACCGGAATGCCGAGGAACTCGGCGCGCTCGGGCTCCTGCTTCACGGCCTGCAGGGCGCGGCCGAAAGGCGTGGCGATCACCCAGCGCACCAATGCGATCAGCAGCGCGCAGGCGAACACGATGAAGTAGTAGAAGCGGTCGCCCGCGCTGAAGTCGAGCCGCAGCGCGCCCAGTTCGATCAGGGGCCGCGCGAGGCCGCTCAGGCCGTCGTTGCGGCCCAGGAAGCCGGTGTTGATCACGAGCAGGTGCAGCAGTTCGGCGAACGACAGCGTGAGGATGGCGAAGTACACGCCCTCGGTGCGGCGCAGCGCCACGCCGCCCACCGCGGCCGCCAGCAGCGCGCCCACCAGGCCCGCGAGCGGCCAGGCCAGCAGGAACGGCAGGCCCAGCGACTGCGTGAGCACCGCCGCGCCATAGGCCCCGCCCGCGAAGAACATGGCCTGGCCGAAGCTCAGCACGCCCGACAGGCCGAACAGCAGGTTGAAGCTCAGGCCGAACACGGCGTTGATCCACACCAGGCCCGCGATGAACACCAGGCCGCGGTTGAGCACCTGCGGCAGCAGGCAGCCCAGCACCACCAGCGCAAGCAGCACGAGCAGGTCGCGCCGCAGCCCGGCGCCGACAAAAGCGGTCATGTCTTCTTCCCCATCAGCCCTTGCGGGCGCAGCAGCAGGATCAGCGTCATGGCGGCGAAGAACGGCAGACCCGGCAGGCCCGGCAGCACCCACTGGCCCGCGGCGTCGATGAGGCCCAGCAGGATCGAGCCCACGAAGGCCCCCGCGATGCTGCCCATGCCGCCGACGATGATCACGCCGAAGGCGTAGATCACGAAGCCGCTCGCGAGCGAGGGCGACAGCGCCTGGTTGGCCAGCAGCGTGCCGCCCGCCAGACCCGCCAGGCCGAAGCCCAGCGCCACCGTGGCGGTGTAGACGCGCCGCACGTTGATGCCCATGAGCCGCGCCATCCACGGGTCGACCGCGATGGCCTTCACCAGCCGGCCCGCGCGCGTGCGGTTGAGGAAGACCTCGAGCGCGATGAAGCTCAGCACGCCGGCCGCGATGATGAACAGCGACATGCGCGGCACCACGGCGTTGCCCAGCACCCAGGCGCCGTCGAGCGCCTGCGGCGGCATCACGCTGTGGTACTTGAGGCCCCACACGAGCTTGGTCGCGCCTTCGCACACCAGCAGCAGCGCGTAGGTGGCGATCAGGATGTAGGCATCCTCCACGCCCGCGAGGCGGCGCAGCACCAGCCGGTCGACCAGCAGCCCGAGCAGCGCCACCAGCAGGCCCGCGGCCAGCGTGCCCACGAGGTAGACCGCGGTGGAATCGCTCGCGCCCAGCCACTGCGCGATCGAGTAGGCCGCGTAGGCGCCGATCATGAAGAAGCCGCCGTGCGAGAAGTTCAGGATGTGCAGGGTGCCGAACACCAGGGTGAGGCCCGCGGCCACCAGGAAGGTGGCCATGGCCCAGGTGAGGCTGTTGACCAGCAGGGTCAGGAGGTCGGCGGCCATCGCGCGCTCAGGCGGTGCGCAGCTTGAGCTTCTGGCCCGGCGACGGCGGCAGGATCACCGACTTGCCGTCGACCTTGATGTACTGCCCCACCTGGTAGCCCTTGTCGGTGCTCGCGGGTTCGATGAACACCAGCTCCACGTCCTTGACGGCCTGGTTGTCTTCGGCGCGCATGGTGCGCGGGCCGGTCACGGTGTCCCAGGTGAGGCCCTTGAGGCTGGCGATGACCGAGCGCGTTTCGGTGGACTTGCCCTTCTCGGCCGCGCGGGCCAGCGCATAGATCGCCGCGTGGGCCTCGGCCGCCCAGCCCAGCGGCTCGGGGTCGCGCGTCTTGGCGGTGTAGTCGGCCACGAAGCGGTCGCTCATGGCGTTGCCCTTGTTGGCGGCGGCGTAGTAGTGCATGCCGGTCCATTGGGGCGGCAGTTGCTGCTTCATGCCGCGCGCCACCAGGAATTCGTTGGCCGCGTCGCACACCACCTTGTAGCGCTGCATCAGGCCGAAGCCGCGCGCCTGCTGGAACATGGTGATGGCGTCGCCGCCGTAGGTGGCGTTGAAGCAGCCCTCGGCCTGCACGCGCAGCGCCGCGGTGATGCCGTTGCGGTAGTCGGACACGCCGTAGGGCATGAGGATGGGGTCGAGGATCTCGGGCTTTTTCTTCGCGATCGCCGGGTAGAACTCGAGCAGGCCGTCGACGAAGATGCCCCACATGGTGCGGCCGTATTCGTGGTCGGGGATCAGGCCGGTCCAGCGCGTCACGTCGGGGTACTTCTCGGCCATCAGGCGCGCCTGCGCGCGGCCGCGCGCGTCGGGGCTGTCGCCGGGGCGGAACATGTTCTCCGAATAGGCCTCGTGGTTCATCTTCTCGGTGCCCGCGCCGCAGGTCAGGTGCACGCCCTTCTCCTGCGCCATCACGGGTGCGAGCGCCAGCACCACCGCGCTCGAGATGCCGCCCACGTGCAGGTTGATGCCCATGCCCAGCAGCTCGCGCGCCGCGGCCAGCGCAGCCGCGGGGTTGGCCTTGTCGTCGCGGATCTCGAGCGCAACCTGGCGGCCCAGGATGCCGCCGGCCTTGTTGATCTGGTCCACCGCGATCTCGGCGCCGTTCTTCACGTAGGTGCCGATGAACTCCTGCGGACCCGACAGCGGCGTGATCAGGCCGATGCGCAGCGGCCCGGACTGCGCGAGCGCCAGGTGCGGAAAGCTCAGGGCCGTGGCGCCGGCGGCGCCGAGTTGCAGCACGTGCCTGCGGTTGGGGTTGCGCATGGTCTGTCTCCTGGGATGGGTGTTGGGGGGAGAAGGCAGGCCGGTTCAACGGCCGGTGAAGGCCGGCTTTCGCCGGTCGCGGAAGGCCCGCACCGCCTCGGCATGGTCGGCGCTGCGGTTGGAGAGGCATTCGTAGGCCAGGCCGGCGTCGAAGTGCGCGTGGAACAGCGCCTTGAGCGGCAGGTTGGTGGTGATCTTGGTGTAGCGGATGGCGATGGTCGCGCCCGCGGCAATGCGCTGCGCGAGCGCGTCGGTGGCGGCGTCGAGCGCGTCGCGCGGGTGCACCTCGGTGACCAGGCCGATGCGCTCGGCCTCCTGCGCGCTCAGCAGATCGCCGGTGAACAGGTACTTGCGCGCCCGCGCATAGCCCACCACCTGCGGCCAGATCAGCGCGCCGCCGTCGCCGGCCACCAGGCCCACGCTCACGTGCGGATCGCCGATCTTCGCGTCGGCCGAAGCCAGCACGATGTCGCTGAGCAGCGCCAGGCTCGCGCCCAGGCCGGTGGCGTGGCCGTTGAGCTTGCAGATCAGCGGCTTCTCCAGGTCGAGCTGGGTGAAGACGATGTCCTTGCCCTCGCGCGCCATGCGCTCGAAGGCGCTCGGGTCGTCCACGTGCGACTGCATCCACTCGATGTCGCCGCCCGCGCAGAAGGCCGCGCCCTCGCCGGTGAGCACGATCACGTCGGAGTCGGGGTCGTTCTGCAGATCGGTGAACACACGCGCGAGCTCGCTGTGCAGGCGGCCATTGACCGCGTTGCGCTGCTCGGGCCGGTTCAGCGCGACGGTGAGCACGCGGCCCTGGCGCGAGAAGCGCAGGCACTGGTAGTCGTCGAATCGCATGGGTTTACCTCGTCTCGGACAGGGGTTGGGCAAAACGCTGCAGGTGCTCGGCACTGCGGCCGAACAGCTGCTCGTCCACCAGCACACGGCGCAGGCAGTGGCTCACCGCGTATTCCTCGGTGATGCCGATGCCGCCGTGCAGTTGCACCGCCTCCTGGGCGAGCAGGCGGCCCTGCGGCGGGATGAAGGCCTTTGCCGCGTGCACCTCGGCCGCGCGCGCGGGCTCGCCGGAGGCCAGCGCCTCGACCGCCTGCGCGAGCACGGCCTGCGACTCCATGAGCCGCAGGTACATGTCGACCGTGCGGTGCATCACCACCTGGTGCTGGCCGATGGGGGCGCCGAACTGTTCGCGCGTCTTCACGTACCCGAGGGTGAGTTCGAAGGCGAGTTCCATCGCGCCCAGCGCATCGGCCGCCGCGGCCAGACCCGCGAGTTGCGCTGGCGTGTCGGGGGCCTGAACGGGCAGGGCTTCGGCCGCGCAGGCCTGCAACTGCAGCGTGGCCGCACCGCGGCCGTCGAGCAAGGGACAGGCCTCGCGCTGCAGGCCTGCGGCGCCAGCGCGCACGGCATGCCAGCGGCCCTGCACCTGCAGCAGCAGCAGGTCGGCGATGTCGGCGTCGGGCACCACCTCGCAGCGGCCCGTGAGGACGCCGTCCTCGGCGCTCGCGTCGGCGCCGAAAGCGCAGGCCACGCGCAGACCGCCCGCCATCAGGGGTTCAAGCCAGCGCGCGCGCTGCGCGCCGCTGCCGTGCGCACGCAGCACCTCGGCCGCGATCCAGGTCGACAGCAAGGGCTCGTTGATGCCGGCCGCGCCCGTGTGCCGCGCGAGCAACGCGATCGAGCCGATGCGTCGGCCCAGGCCGCCGTCGGCCTCGTCGCTGGCCACGCTGAGCCAGCCCATCTCGGCCATCTGCGCCCACGCCCCGGCGTCGAAGCGGCGCGATGCGGCGTCCATGCGCTGGCGTTGTTCGAAGGCGTAGCGCTCGCGCCGGTAGCGCAGCGCGGCGTCGCCCAGGGCGGCGTCGATCTCGTCGACGAAAGAATCGCGCTTCACAGTCCGAGCTCCGCCTTGGCAATGATGTTGCGCTGGATTTCGTTGGAGCCGCCGTAGATGGTGGCGGCGCGGCCGTGCAGGTACTCGCGCACCAGGCCCGGCCCTGCCAGCGGGCCCACCGCGCTGCGCGGCGTGTCGCCATGCACCAGCGCGGGGTCGTACACCGCGGCGTTAGGGCCGAGCCAGTCGATCGTGGCTTCGGCGATCGACTGCTGCAGCTCGGAGCCGCGGATCTTCATGAGCGAGGCGTCGGCGCCCGCGGGCTGGGTCGGATCCATGTGGCGCGCGGCCTGCAGGCAGTAGGCACGCAGCGCGTGCAGCTTGAGCCGCAGTTGCGCAATGCGCTCGCGGAACGCGCCGGCGTCCGGCCGCGCGGGCTCGGCGTCCACCAGCGCCTGCAGGTGGGCGAGCTGGCGCATCGAGCGGCCGGTCTCGGCGGCGATCACGCGCTCGTTGTTGAGCAGGAACTTGGCGCAGGTCCAGCCCTGCCCTTCTTCGCCCACCAGGTTCTGCACCGGCACGCGCACACCGTCGAAGAACACCTCGTTCACGTGGTGGCAGCCGTCCATGGTGCGGATGGGCCGCACGGTGATGCCGGGCGTTTTCATGTCGATCAGCAGAAAGGAGATGCCCTGCTGGCGGCGCGTGCCTTCGCTGGTGCGCACCAGGCAGAAGATCCAGTCGGCCCACTGCACGTAGCTGGTCCAGATCTTCTGGCCCGTGACCACGTAGTGGTCGCCGTCGCGCACCGCACGCGTCTTGAGCGCGGCCAGGTCGCTGCCCGCACCGGGCTCGCTGTAACCCTGGGCCCACCACTCGGTGCTCGACAGGATGGGGGGCAGGAAGCGCGCCTTCTGCCACGCCGAACCGAAGGTGAAGATGACCGGCCCCACGTAGCTCACGCCGAAAGGAATCAGCCAGGGAGCGCCGCAGGCCGTGCTCTCCTCTTCGAAGATGAAGCGCTGCAGCGGCGTCCATCCGCGGCCGCCCCACTCGCGCGGCCAGTGCCCCGCGACCCAGCCACGCGGAATCAGCGCGTGAAGGAAATCGAGGTAGTCCTGCTTCTCCAGGTACAGGTTGGCCTGCACCTTGGCGCGCACGCGCGCCGGCAACTCGCGTTCGCAAAAGGCCCGCACCTCGGCCCGGAAGGCCTCGGGGTCGCTCGGGTCTTGGGCGGCCGGTGTGACGGCGGTGAGGGGGTTTGGGTTCTGCATCGTTTATAAACTGAACCGTGGTTCATTACTCATTATTTGCAGAACCGGCTGCGGCGCACCTAGGGGAAACGCGAATGCGCGTGCGCCACCGCAGCGGGCCGGTGCTGCCCTAGGATCGACACCCATGAGCACATCGCGATCACGCCCGAACGCCGAAACGGACGCGAAGCGGCCCGCGGCGCGCGCGCCGCGCCAGCCGCGCAAACTGTCAGAGGCCTCGCTGCAGGCACGTGCCGAACGCGCAGCGCGCACGCGCGAAGAATTCCTGATGGCAGCGGCCAAGGTGGTGGGCGAGACCGGCTACCGCGACGCCTCGATCCAGCGGATCACGGCCGCATGCGGCGTCGCGCTCGGCACCTTCTACCTGTACTTCCCCTCGCGGCAGGCGCTGTTCGACACGCTGCTGCCGCACTTCGGCCTGCAGATGCTCGACTACGTGCGCGAGCGCATCGGCAACGAGGAGCGCTTCTTCGAAGCCGAAGAGATCGGCTTTCGCGCGGTGTTCGAGTACCTCTCTGACAACCCCTGGTTCTGGCGCCTGCTCAACGAGGCCGAGGTCGAGGCGCCCACCGCCTGGGCGCGCCACCACGCGGCGGTGCACGAGCGCTACATCCACTTCCTCAAGCGCATGAAGGCGCGCGGCGAACTGCGCCAGTACGCCAAGAGCGAACTGCCCACGCTGGCCGACCTGCTCATTGCGGCACGCGACTACGTCTACCGCACGCACCTCACCACCGCGAGCAAGGGCGCGCGAACCGTGCCCAACGCCACTGTGCGCACCTACCGGCGCTTCATCGAATCGGGCCTGGCCAACCCGGCCGCGTGAAGCGCCCATGAAAAATGCCCCGCTGGCGACACCAGCGGGGCCCAAGAGCGCGTCGGGCAGAACGCGCTCAGCGGTGATCGCTCAACGATCGTTCTTGTGGCTCTGGCGGCCGGCTTCGGCGTGCTGCTCGCTGCTGCCGCCGCGCATGGACGATGACGAGGACGAACCGCTGCGTTCGTTGTCGCTGCCGCTGCCGCGTTGGCCGCCGCTGTTGCTGCCGCCACTGTTGTTGTTGCCGCCACTGCTGGAGCCACTGCCGTGGCCGCCATGGCTCTTCGAGCCGGCCTCGCGCGCTTCTTCGCTGGTGAACTCGTGCGCGTTGCCGCTCGCATGGGCCGCGCGCCCGCCTTCGGCAGCGATCTCGCGCTGGCGTTCCGGATCCATGCCCGCAAAGCCGCGTTGCGAGGACTTGTCCTGGTTGCCTTGGTTGCTCTGGTTGCCTTGGTTGGTGGCCATGGGGTCTCTCCTGGTGTCGAGGTGGGAAGGAATCGCATGGGCCAATCGGCCCTTGCCCCGGTCTTGGGCAAGGCGCGTGCCTTGCCCCCCGGTGTAAAAAGGGCGCTCCCTGCCCTGGCCCAACAGGAGATGCCGATGGCTTCGTCCCCCTCCGCCCGGTCGACCCTCAAGGCCCTGCTCATCGACACCGTGCAGGCCTGGATCGACGAACGCGCCTCGAGCATGGGCGCTGCGCTCGCCTACTACACCGTGTTCTCGATCGCGCCGCTGCTGCTCATCGTCACCTCGGTGGTGGGCCTGTTCTTCAGCGAGGCCACGGCGCGCGCCGAGATCGTTGCGCAGCTCTCGGCGCTGGTGGGCGAAGACAGCGCGCGCACCGTGAACCACCTGCTCGAGAGCGTGAACCGCCCCGCCGCAAGCCTGCTCGGCACGGTGATCGGCGTGGGCACGCTGCTCATCGGCGCCACCACCGTGCTGGCCGAGCTGCAGCACGCCCTCGACCGCATCTGGCACGTGCCGCCGCAACGCGCGGGCAGCGGCGTGTGGAGCTTCATGCGCGTGCGCCTGCTCGCGCTCGGGCTCATGCTCGGCGTGGGTTTTCTGCTGATGGTCTCTCTGGTGCTGAGCGCAGGCCTCGCGGCGTTCGGCAAGTGGTGGGCGCCCTGGTTCGGTGGCTGGGCCGCGCTCGTCGATGGCATCAACTTCGTGTTGAGCCTGGGCTTCGTGACCGCGGTGTTCGCGATGATCTACAAGGGCATGCCGCGCGTGCGCGTGGCCTGGCGCGACGTGTGGCTCGGCGCCTTCGTCACGGCCCTGCTCTTCACGGTGGGCAAGGCCCTGATCGGCATCTACATCGGGCGCAGCGGCGTGGCCTCGGTGTTCGGCGCGGCCTCGTCGGTGGTGGTGCTGCTGCTGTGGGTCTACTACTCGGCGCAGGTGTTCCTGCTCGGCGCCACCTTCACGCGCGTGTACGCCCAGCGCATGGGCCGCTTCGTGGCGCCGTCCTGAAACCCGGTCTCAGCGGCCGCGGCCCAGGGTGTCGCCCAGCGACACCTTGTTCGACACCCCCAGGATGCCGTAGGCCTGCTGCAGGTAGGTGCGCACCGTGGTCGCCGACAGCCCGGTCTCTTTCGAGATCTGCTTGCTCGACAGGCCGCGCGCGTACAGCTCGGCCACGCGCAGCAGGCGCTGCGGCAGCACCGCGGCGTTGCGCGCGTCCCCGACTTCGATCCACCAGCCGCCGGGCACGCGCTTGATGCGCCCGGCCAGCCGGCCGCTGCGCCGGTGCATGCCCGCGGGGTCGTCGGTGAGCCAGGCGCCCAGGCTGGGGGGCCAGCGCATGCCGTCGTGGTCGGTGCAGCCTTCGGCCAGCAACTGCCCGGCCTGCACGCCGCAGAACGACAGCCGCCCCGATGCGTCGACCACCGCGAGCCGGTCGACCGCCATCGAGCGGTCGATGGCCTCGATCTGCGAGCGCACCGAACGCCACAGCAGCACGGCCTGGCGCGCGAGCGCATCCAGCAGTTCGGCGTCGGCCGCACCGAACGCCGGTGTGGCGGCACTGCGGTAGGCGGCCAGGAACAGCACCTGGCCCGTGATGGGCTCCAGGCGGCTGGCGATCACGCCCTGCGCCAGTCCGAAGCGCTGCGCCCAGTCGCGCACCGGCTCGGCCAGCGCGTCGCGGTCGGTCCAGACCATGGGCGCGCCGGTGTTCTCCACGATGGTCTGCGCCACACGGTCCTGCAAGGCGCAGTCGTGCCACCAGCGCACGAGTTCGGCCGGCAGGTCCACCGTGTTGGTGAGGAACAGCGAGGGCAGGCCGCCGGCCGGCCAGCTCCCCAGGCCCCACCAGGCGCCATCGAAGGGCAGACAGGACCGGGCGGCCAGCAGGCTTTCGCCGGGGTTCCAGCGCACGCCCAGGTCCACGCCGGCGTCGAGCGCGAGGGTCAGGGCCTCGACCGTCGGCACAGCGACGGCGGCGGCCGCGGGATCAGGCAGGGTCTTCATTCGCAGACGGTCAGCCGCAGAACTGGGCGGGCGCACAGGCGCTGCCTAGACTGGCCGGTTCGGGTGTGGGAAACGACATCTGTATCCAATTGCAAGCATGCTAGCGGCACACCGGTGCCGCCCTGTGTCACCGGCTTTCCGCCACGTCCAAACCGGCCAAACCGCACACCCCGATGGCGTCTTCTCGCGACTTTGGCAACACCCGCTGGCCCGGCGATGAGCCCGCCAAGGCATTGCCGCCCGCGCCGGCGGACACCGATGGCGCACCGGCACGCCACCCCTGGCGCCAGCTCGGCCAGGCCCTGGCGCACGACCTGCGCCCGCCGCTGCGCGCCATCAACGGCTTCGCGGCGCTGATCGCGGCCGACCCCGACAGCCGCCTGAGCCCGGACAGCCGCGAGCGCCTGGACCGCATTGCCAGCGCGGCGACCCAGCTCGGCGACATGATCACGCGCCTGCTCGAACTGGTGCAGGCCCACCACGCCGAGCTCGCGTGCGCGCCGGTGGACCTCGATGCCCTGATGGCTGCGGAGCAGCAGCGGCTCGCGCCGGCCCACCCCCACCTGCAATGGGTCTGCGAGCCGCTGCCCAGGCCGCATGCGCAGGCACCGTTGCTCACCCTGGCCGTGCGTGAACTGCTCGCGCACGCGGCCGAGCACGCGCCGGCCGACCGGCCGCACACGCTGCACATCCGCCACGACGCCGAACGCCAGGCCTGGTGCGTGCACGACCGCTTGCGCGACCTGCTGGGCGCCGACCCCGACACCCTGCTCGACCCCTTCCCGCGCACCGCGGCGCGGCCAGCGGGCCACGCACCCGCGCGCGGCCTGGCCGTGGCCGCGCGTGTGGTCGAGCGCCACGGCGGCCGGCTGTGGATCGAGGCGCGCAGCGGCTTCGGCGTGGCGGTGTGGGTTTACCTGCCCACGCCGGATTGAATGCCAGTGGCGCTACGCGCCCAGGTGCAGAGCGGCAATCCGCGTTCGCAGCGTGGCCTCCGGCACCACCATGTGCATGGCCTTCATGCACTTCTGCAGCCGCCCCTCGCGCTCGAGCAAGCCCTGCCGGGCGCGGGTGAAGGCCTTGTCGATCGCGCCCCCATAGGCGCGACGCGCCTTCTCCACGCCCGGCGCCGGCACAAGACCATCGGGCAGGAACATCGCCAGGTCAATGAGGTCGCGGCTCATCACCGCATCATCGGCGTAGCGATCGGCATTGGCCATGAGCTTGGACGCCACCAGATCTTCAGCGGCCATTCGCCAGACACCACAGATGCGGTCCTCAGGCAGGGGGTCTTTGAAGGCGATGCGGGCCTCGAACACGAGCTCGACCTTCACCGGTACCTCGTCGACCGCCACCGCCATGCGGATGCCGTACTGATCGACGAGGGGTTCGCGGCGCAGCTGCACCGGCCGCTGGAACAACCAGCCCGGGTCCTTCTCGCGCACCGCTTCACGCAGGCCCCGGTACCCGTCGATGGACGCGCACATGAAGTCGATGTCGACCGACTCCCGGTACTCGCCACACGACAGAGCGATCGCCGTTCCACCGCCGAAGAAGCAACGGTGCTTGAGCAGAAAGGCCGCGTCGATCGCTTCCAGCAGGGCGGCGATGCGCCGGTGGTGTTCGCGTTCAAACAAGCAACACCCCCTTGCCAATGGTGCTCGTGAGCTTGCGCAACAAGGCTGCTTCCTCGCCCACGATCTTTGCGGGTTCGATGTGGCGCCAATTGCGTTCGTACAGGCTCAGCACTTCCTCGGGGCTGAGCCGGGTGTCCGGATCGGGCAGATGCCATGCGGCCACCGAGCGCAGGTGCGGCAGGCGTTTGAGCGAGATGCGCCTGGGCAGGGCGGGCTTGCGAGGCGCCAGCAAAAGCGCATCGCGCCTGTCGTGCCCGACACGGTCGTCCCGCGCCAGCAGTGCAAGGTCACCGGCCATGCCCAGCGCGCCCATCACCCTCGCCAGCGTGCCCAGGCTCGTGGCCGCCGGCTCCCCCACTTCGAGCCGGCTCAGCGTGACGCGCGTGATGCCCGCCCGCTGCGCGAGTGCCTCGGCACTCCAGCCCCGCCGTTTGCGCGCCAGGCGCAGGCGGGCCCCGAGCTCCTTCAGCAGCGAAGCGCTTTCATCGGAAACGGCGGGATAGCTCGGCATGCAATGCATTTTATGCAAATCGCCTTCTTTTTGTATCTTGTTCTTTGCATCTTTTGTTCGTCCCGCGCTTGGGGTCTTTGCCCGCCCATTCGATGAGCCCGTACGCCGGCAAGGCCAGCGCCAGCGGCAGCAGGTAGTGCACGGCGCGGAACGCGAGCACCGCGGCGAGCGCCTCGTGCGTGGGCACGGCGCCCGCGATCGCGGTCACCACCACGGTCTCGAACACGCCCACGCTGCCCGGCACGCGCACCAGAATGCCCGCCACCGCAGCGAGCACGATCGCGCCCAGCGCCACCGCAAAGCCCCCCCGCCCTTGCAGCAGGTTCCACAGGCTCAGGGCCATGAGCAGCCAGTTGACCGCGCCCGCCGCCGCCTGCAGCAGGGCCAGCCGCGGGCCCGCACGCTCCAGCGTGTGGCGGCGCCATTGCAGGGTCTTGCGGCGCGAAACGCTGCACACGGCCTGGTAGGCCAGGGCCAGCAGCAGCACACCGGCCCCTGCCGCGCGCAGCGCCTGCGGGCCCGGGGCCCAGCCCGCCGACAAGGACGGCGGCGCCAGCAGCAGCACCAGCCCCGCCACCCAGCACCAGCCGACCCAGTTGGTGAGCACGCAGTGGCCCGCGATCTGCGCCACCGTGGCCGGCGGCAGGCCCCAGCGCGTGTAGAGCCGCAGCCGCATGCCCAGGCCGCCGATGAGCGCGCCCAGGTTGAGGTTGAAGGCATAGACGATGGCCGCGATGCCCCAGGTGCGCCAGCGGCCGATGCGCGGCTCGGTGAGCGCGCGGCCCACGAGGTCGAAGGCCGCATAGACCGCATGCGCGGCGGCGGCGATCAGCACCGACAGGCCGATCGTGGGCAGCGGCAGCTGCCTCAAGGCGCCGCGCACCTGGGGCCAGTCCACCTCGCGCGCCTGCACCGCCACCAGCCCGAGCACCACGGCCGCGACCAGCCAGGGCGCGCTGCGGCGCAGGGCCGAGGGCAAGTTCATGTCGTCTCCACCCGCAGCGGCACCACGCGCGCCGCCGGGTCCTGCCACCAGCGCGCCCAGCGCGGAAAGCGCCGCAGCGCATGAAACACGAAGAAGCTGCGCACGCCGATCCAGGCCGAGCGCAGCCGGCCCGGCGTGGGCAGGCGCACGGGCTCGCACTGGTGCGCCAGCAGCCCGTCGAGCGCCTCGCCCAGCGTGCGTGCGAAGACCTGGTCGCGCACCACCACGTTGGCCTCGAGGTTCAGGCTCAGGCTGGTGGGGTCGAGGTTGCTCGAGCCCACGGTGGCCCATTGCCCGTCGATCACCGCCACCTTGGCGTGCAGCGGGCGCTCCATGTACTCGTGGATGCGCACGCCGGCACGCAGCAGGTGCTCGTAGAGCAGCATGCTGGTGCGCCGCACCCAGGGCATGTCGGGCTGGCCCTGCAGGATCAGATCGACCTGCACGCCGCGGCGCGCGGCGCGGCGCAGGTCGCGCAGCAGCCGCCAGCCCGGAAAGAAGTAGGCGTTGGCGATCACGATGCGCTCGCGCGCGCTGCGGATGGCCGCGCGGTAGTGGCGCTCGATGTCGTTGCGGTGCGCGCGGTTGTCGCGCGTGACGAAGGCCGCCATGGCGCCGTCGTCCACCGGCGCGGCCGTGCGCGCCTGCCGGCGCAGCCGCATCCAGTGGCGCAGCCATTGCGCGCGCGCCGGTTGCGGCCGGTGGATGTTGGTGCGGCAGAAGGCCTGGATCTGCGACACCAGCGGGCCTTCGATGGCGACCGTGTAGTCGAGCTTGCCCATGGGGTCGTCGGTGAGGTGGTCGCGCGAGTAGTTGATGCCGCCCACGAAGGCCACGCGCCCGTCCACCACCACCAGCTTGTGGTGCATGCGGCCCAGCATGTTGATGCGCGTGCCGAACAGCCGGCGCGCGGGCTCGAAGGCGCGCAGTTGCACGCCGGCGTCGAGCAGCGGGCGCGTGAAGGCCTCGCCCAGGTCGGGCGAACCCCAGCCGTCGATCAGCACGTGCACCTGCGCGCCGCGCTCGGCCGCACGCAGCAGCGCGGCGCGCAGCTGCCGGCCCACGGCATCGTCGAACCAGATGAAGGTCTCCAGCAGCACCTCGTGCTCGGCGGCCTCGATCGCCGCGAACACGCGCGGGTAGTAGGCCTCGCCGCAGCAGAGCAGTTCGAACCGGTTGCCCGGCACCCAACGCGAGTTCATGGCGAGGCCTCCGGGCTGTCGAGCTCGATCTCGGCCGCGAGCGGGGCGTGGTCCGACAGGCGCGCCCAGGGGTGGCGCGGCAGCGGCAGCGGCCGCACGCCCTTCACGTCGCGCACATAGATGCGGTCGAGCCGCAGCAGCGGCCAGGCCGCGGGAAAGCTGCGCGCGTGGCGGCCGTGGGTGTGGCGGAACACCTCGGTGAGGCCGATGCGGCGCAAGCGCGCGTCGGCCTTCTGGCGCCAGTCGTTGAAGTCGCCGGCCACGATCAGCGGCTCGCCCGCGGGCACCTCGGCCTGCACCACCGCGCTCAGGGCCTCGAGCTGGTGCTGGCGGTCGGCCTCGAGCAGGCCCAGGTGCACGCACATCAGGTGCACGGGCGGCATCACGTCGCGGTTGACCACGCAGTGCAGCACGCCGCGCTGCGGCACGATGCGCTCCACCGAGAGCCGGTGGTTGCGGCTGTGCACGATGGGAAAGTGCGACAGCACCGCGTTGCCGTAGCTGTCGCGCGGCGCCACGGCGTTGCGGCCGTAGGCGTGGTCCTTCCAGATGCTGTCGGCCAGGAACTCGTACTGCGCGGCCTGTTGCTGCCGCGCGCCCGGTTCGCTGGCGCCGCGCACCTCCTGCAGGAACACCACGTCGCTGCGGATCGCGCGCACCGCCTCGCGCAGCTCGTGCAGCACGAAGCGCTTGTTGAACAGGCTGTAGCCCTTGTGGATATTGACCGTGAGCACCCGAAGGCTCCGGCCGTCCCGGTGCAGCGGCATGCCGCAACTCCTTCCTGGATCGACGATGGAAGGATGTTGGCCGCGCCTGCGCGGCCATGGGGCAACAGCGGGTAAAAGCGATGCGGTCGCGGCCAACGACGGCGGGCGCGCCGATTGACAGCCGGGGCGCGCGATGCTTGGGCGCGCCGGGCGGGCGGCCGCGGCGGATCGGCTAAAGTCTTCGGCTGTTTTTCGCGCCCGAGCCGCCCACCGTGACAGACCCCCTGGCCGCCCACACCCCCATGATGCAGCAGTACCTGGCCCTCAAGGCCGGGCACCCGCACACGCTGCTCTTCTACCGCATGGGGGACTTCTACGAGCTGTTCTACGAAGACGCCGAGAAGGCGGCGCGGCTGCTCGACATCACGCTGACCCAGCGCGGCCAGTCGGCGGGGCGGCCGGTGGTGATGGCGGGCGTGCCCTTCCACTCGGTCGACACCTACCTCGCGCGGCTCATCAAGCTCGGCGAATCGGTGGCCATCTGCGAGCAGGTGGGCGACGTGGCCACGGCCAAGGGCCCGGTGGAACGCAAGGTGGTGCGCGTGGTCACGCCCGGCACGCTGACCGACGCCGAGCTGCTGTCCGACAAGAGCGAGTCGCTGCTGATGGCGGTGCATGCGGGCGCGCGCACCGGCTGCGGTCTGGCCTGGCTCTCGCTCACCCAGGGCATCGTGTTCCTGGCCGAGTGCGAGAGCGACGAACTCGCCGACTGGGTCGCGCGCGTCGCGCCCGGTGAGCTCATCTACAGCGCCGACAGCACGCCCGCCTTCGAGCAGCGCGTGCAGGCGCTCGCGGGCCAGCCCACGCCGCAGGGTGGCAAGCTGGTGGCGGTGCTGCGCCCGGCCTGGGCCTTCGACGCCGCCCTGGGCGAGCGCAAGCTGCTCGATCAGCTGCAGGCCGCGAGCCTGGCCGCCTGGGGCGCCGAGGGCCTGGCCCCGGCGCACGCGGCCGCGGGCGCGCTGCTGGCCTATGCCGAGCACACGCAGGGCCGCGCGCTCGCGCACGTGCGCAGCCTGCAGGTGGCGCGCGCCGACGAGCGCATCGACCTGCCACCCAACACGCGCCGCAACCTCGAGCTGGTGCAGACGCTGCGCGGCGAGAGCAGCCCCACGCTGTTTTCGCTGCTGGACACCTGCGCCACCGGCATGGGCAGCCGCGCGCTGCGCCAGTGGCTGCTCGAACCCCGGCGCGACCGCAGCGAGGCGCGCGCGCGCCTGGGCGCGATCGCCGCGCTGCGCTCGGGAGCGTGGCAGGCGCTGCGCGCCCGGCTCAAGGGCTGCAGCGACGTCGAGCGCATCACCGCGCGCACCGCGTTGCGCCAGGCCAAGCCGCGCGAGCTCGTGGGCCTGGGGCTCACGCTCGCGCGCGCGGCCGAACTCGCGCAGGCGCTCGCGCCGCTGGGCACCGACGCCCTGCTCGCGCAGACCGCGCAGCACCTGCAGCCGCCCGCGGGCTGCGCCGAACTGCTGCAGCGCGCGCTGCTGCCCGAGCCCGCGGCGCTGGTGCGCGACGGCGGCGTCATCGCCGACGGCTTCGACGCCGAGCTCGACGAGCTGCGCGGCATCCAGAACCACAGCGATGCGTTCCTGATCGAGCTCGAGGCGCGCGAGCGCGCGCGCACCGGCATCGCCAACCTGCGCGTGCAATTCAATCGCGTGCACGGCTTCTACATCGAGGTCACCCAGGGCCAGCTCGACCGCGTGCCCGACGACTACAAGCGCCGCCAGACGCTCAAGAACGCCGAGCGCTTCATCACCCCCGAGCTCAAGGCCTTCGAAGACAAGGCCTTGTCGGCGCAGGAGCGCGCGCTGGCGCGCGAGAAGTGGCTGTACGAGCGGCTGCTCGACGACCTGCAGCCCTTCATCGATGCGCTCACGCGCCTGGCGCGCGCGCTCGCCACGCTCGATGCGCTGTGCGCCCTCACCGAGCGCGCGCTCACGCTCAACTGGTGCGCGCCCAGCTTCACCAGCGAACCGGGCATCGAGATCCGCGGCGGCCGCCACCCGGTGGTGGAGGCGCGGCTGGCCGAGACCACCAGCGGCGGCTTCATCGCCAACGACACCGTGCTCACGCCCAAGTCGCGCATGCAGGTCATCACCGGCCCCAACATGGGCGGCAAGAGCACCTACATGCGCCAGGTGGCGGTGATCGTGCTGCTCGCGAGCATGGGCAGCCACGTGCCCGCGAGCGCCTGCCGCCTCGGGCCCATCGACGCCATCCACACCCGCATCGGCGCGGCCGACGACCTCGCCAACGCGCAGTCGACCTTCATGGTCGAGATGACCGAGGCGGCGCAGATCCTGCACGCGGCCACGCCCAACAGCCTGGTGCTGATGGACGAGATCGGCCGCGGCACTTCCACCTTCGACGGCCTGGCACTGGCCGGCGGCATCGCAGCCCACCTGCACGACAAGGCGCGCTGCTTCACGCTGTTCGCCACGCACTACTTCGAGCTCACCGAATTCCCGGCCACGCACCACGCGGCCGTGAACGTGCACGTGAGTGCCACCGAAGGCGGCAGCAAGGGCATCGTGTTCCTGCACCAGATCGAACCCGGCCCTGCCAGCCGCAGCTACGGCATCCAGGTGGCGCGGCTGGCCGGCGTGCCCGCGCCCGTGGTGCAGCACGCGCGCCATGCGCTCGCGGCGCTCGAGGCCCACAGCGCCGAGCAACAGACCCAGGTCGACCTGTTCGCACCGCCCCCCGTGGCCGAAGCGCCCGAGGTGCACCCCGCGGTGGCCGCCCTCGCGGCCCTCGACCCCGACACCCTGAGTCCGCGCGACGCGCTGGACCAGCTCTACCAACTCCGCAAGCTCGTCCAGCAGACGGGAGAAATCCAATGACCTATTGCGTCGCCGTGAAGATCAAGGCCGGCATGGTGTTCCTGTCGGACTCGCGCACCAACGCGGGCCTCGACCAGATCAGCAGCTTTCGCAAGATGATCGTCTACGAGAAGGCGGGCGACCGCTTCATGTGCCTGCTCTCGGCGGGCAACCTGAGCATCTCGCAGTCGGTTCGCGAGATCCTGCAGGTCGAGCAGCTCGACGACCACGAGGGCGGCGAGCCCATCACCATCTGGAACGCGCGCAGCATGTTCGACGCCGCGCGCGTGCTGGGTTCGGCGGTGCGCCACGTGTGGCACCGCGACGGCGAGGCGCTGCAGCGCGCGGGCGTCGACTTCAACGTCTCCATGATCCTGGGCGGCCAGATCCGCGGCGAGGGCATGCGGCTGTTCCAGGTGTATTCGGCGGGCAACTTCATCGAGGCCACGGCCGAGACGCCCTTCTTCCAGATCGGCGAGTCGAAGTACGGCAAGCCCGTGCTCGACCGCGTGATCAACCCCGACACCGGGCTCGACGAGGCCGCCAAGTGCGCGCTGGTGTCCATGGACTCCACGCTCAAGTCCAACCTGTCCGTGGGCCTGCCGCTGGACATGGTGGTCTACGAGGCCGACAAGCTCGCCACCGACAAGGTGGTCTGCATCGACGACAACAACCCCTACTTCCGCATGGTGCGCAACTCGTGGGGCCAGCGCCTGCGCGAGGTGTTCGACAGCCTCGAGGACCCGACCTGGGACGACGCCCACACCGAGGTGCCGCTGCTCACGCGCGCCGACCGGCACGGCCCGGTCAAGAAGATCACCAACCCGCGCGAGAAGCTGATCTGAGCCCGCCCGCGCCGTGTCCCTGATCGTCTTCTCGCACGCCAACAGCTTTCCCGCCGGCACCTACCAGCTGCTGTTTCGCAGCCTGCGCGCGCGCGGCCACACGGTGCGCGCGCCCGAGCGCTTCGGCCACGACCCGCGCTACCCGGTCACGAGCAACTGGCCGCACCTGGTGCAGCAGCTGGCCGACTTCGCCAGCGCCGAGGCCGAACAGGCGCGCCAGGACCTGTGGCTCGTGGGCCATTCGCTGGGCGGCTTCCTGAGCCTCATGTGCGCGGCGCGCCACCCGCGGCTGGGCGGCCAGCGCGTGCGCGGCGTGGTGCTGATCGACTCGCCCGTGCTCGGCGGCTGGCGCGCGCGCACGCTCGAACTCATCAAGCGCACCCAGCTCGTGGGCGCGGTGTCGCCCGGCCGCGTGAGCCGGCGCCGGCGCCACCAGTGGCCCGATGCCGCCGCGGTGATCGAGCACCTGCGGCACAAGCGCGCTTTCGCGCACTGGCACCCCCAGTGCCTGCAGGACTACGTGGACCACGGCACGCACGAGGCCGACACGCCCCAGGGCCGCCAGCGCGTGCTGAGCTTCACGCGCGAGGTCGAGACCGCCATCTACAACACGCTGCCGCACAACCTCGACCGGCTGCTGCGCCGCCACCCGCTGCAGTGCCCGGTGGGCTTCATCGGCGGCACGCGCTCGCTCGAGATGCAGCAGGTGGGCATGGCCATGACGCACCGGCTGGTGGGCGGGCCCGGCTCGCCGCGGCTGCGCATGGTCGAAGGCAGCCACCTGTTTCCCATGGAGCGGCCCATCGAGACCGCGGCCACGCTCGACGAACTGCTGCGCGCGATGGCCGGCCCTAGGGGATTTCCCACCTGCGGGCCGCAGGCGGCGGTGTAACCTGAGCCCGTGAACCCCACCGCCCGCCCAGCGCCTGACGAAGCCCTGCCGCCGCAAGGCTGGCTCGGCCGCCTTGCCGACTGGCAGCCGCAGCGCCACCCCTGGTGGCTGCGTGCCGCGGTGGCCGTGGTGCTCACGGTGCTCGCCACCTGGATGCGCATGGCGCTGGCGCCCGCGGAATCGGGCGGCCGCTTCGTCACCATCACGCTCGCGGGCGCGGTGTGCGCGCTCTACGGCGGCTTTCGTGTCGGCATGCTCAGCACGGTGCTGGGCATGCTCATGGTCAATTACCTCATGGTCAAGCCCTACTTCAGCCTGGCCATCAGCGACCCGCGCGAAGCCCTGTGGCTCAACTTCTGGTTCCTGTTGACACAGACCGTGGTGGTCGGCTCGATCGGCCTGATGCAGCGCCACAACCGCCTGCTGCGCGCCTCCATCGAACTCGCGCAGCAAAGCCAGCGCCAGATGCTCGACAACTTCGAGCACAGCGCCACCGGCATGGCCCACACCACGCTCGACGGACGCTGGCTGCGCGTGAACCAGACCTACTGCGACCTGATCGGCTACACCCGCGACGAATTCATGCGCACCCACTGGCGCGAATTCACCCACCCCGACGACCTGGGGCTCGACCAGGCCAATCTCGCGCGCGTCATCAGCGGCGAGATCGACACCTACACGCTCGAGAAGCGCTACATCCACCGCGAGGGCCGGGTGGTCTGGGTGCTGCTGAGCATCTCGCTGATGCGAAAGCCCGACGGCTCGCCCGACTACGAGATCGTGGTGGTGCAGGACATCACGCGCCGAAAGGCCGCCGAGCAGGCGCTGCGCACCAGCGAGCGGCTGCTGTGGCAGGCCCAGCAGCTCGCGGGCATGGCGAGCTGGGTCTACGACGCGCGCGAGCGCCTGTTCACCGTGCTCGGCGAATCCGACCGGGCGCTGGGCCTGCCCGGCACCCGCTTCAGCGACGTCGAGATGCTCGAGCGCACGCACCCCGACGACCGCGACCGCGTGCGCCATCGCTGGGCTGCCGCGATCCGCACCGGCGCGCGCTACGACATCGAATACCGGCTGCGTTTCGGTGAGGACTGGCACTGGTACCTGGTGCGTGGCGAGTTCGAACGCGACGCGCAGGGCCGCGTCACCAACGGCATCGGCACGGTGCTCGACATCACGCAGCGCAAGCTCGCCGAGCTGCACATCACCGAGCTCAACGCCTCGCTGGAGTCGCGCATCCAGGAACGCACCCAGGCCCTGCGCGCGGCCTACGACGAGCTCGAAAGCTATTCGTACGCGGTGGCGCACGACCTGCGCTCGCCGCTGCGCATCATCAACGGCTTCGCCCAGGCGCTCGACGAAGACAACCCCGCGCTCAGCGACGACAGCCGCAAGCACCTCGAACGCATCCGAGAGGCGAGCAAGAAAATGGGCGAGCTGATCGACGGCCTGCTCAAGCTCGCGCAGATGGCGCGCGGCGAGCTGCAGCGCGAACCGGTCGACCTGTCGGCGGTGGCCACCCGGCAGCTGCGCGAACTCGCGGCCAGCGAGCCCGAGCGCAAGGTCGACTGGCACGTGGAGCCCGGCCTGCTCGCCATGGCCGACCCGCCGCTGGTGGAAGCGCTGCTGCAGAACCTGCTGCACAACGCCTGGAAGTACACCGGCTGCACGCCGCACGCGCGCATCCATGTGGGCCTGCACACCGCGGACGGCGCACGCGAGTTCGTGGTGGCCGACAACGGCGCGGGCTTCGACATGGCGCGCGCGGACAAGCTGTTCCAGCCCTTCCAGCGCCTGCACATGCCGCACGAGTTCAAGGGCCTGGGCATCGGCCTGGCGACGGCGCGGCGCATCGTGCTGCGCCACGGCGGCGAGCTGCGCGCCGAGGCCGCGCCGGGCCAGGGCGCGCGTTTCTACTTCACGCTGTCCAGTTGATCCAGCCGCCCCAGGCGGTCACGAGGATCAGCACGCCGAAGGCGATGCGGTACCACGCGAAAGGCACGAAGGTGTGCGTGGACACGAAGCGCAGCAGCCAGCGCACGCACAGCCACGCCGACAGCCAGGACACGAACAGGCCGGTGGCGAAAAACGGCAGGTCGGCCGCGGTGAGCAGGTCGCGGTGCTTGTACAGATCGAGCACGGCCGCGCCCATGAGCACCGGCAGCGCGAGGAAGAAGCTGAACTCGGTGGCCGCGCGGCGGCTGCAGCCCACCACCATGCCGCCCATGATGGTCGCGCCCGAGCGGCTCACGCCGGGCACCAGCGCCAGGCACTGGATCAGGCCCACCTTGAGCGCGTCGGTCCAGCGCAGGTCGTCGATGGTCTGCACATGCACCGGCGCGCCGCGCGCGTGGCGCGCCTCCACCCACAACATCACGAAGCCGCCGAGGATGAAGCTCGTCGCCACCACCACGGGGTTGAACAGCACGCTCTTGATCACGCCGATGAAGAGGAAGCCCAGCACCGCCGCGGGCAGGAAGCCGATCAGCACGTTGGCCGTGAAGCGGCTGGCCACCGCGTCGCCCGCGGGCAGGCCGCGCAGCGTGCTCAGGATGCGCTGCGCATAGACCGACAGGATCGCGAAGATCGCGCCCACCTGGATCACCACCTCGAACAGCTTGGCCTTTTCGTCGTGCAGGCCGAGCAGCGTGCCCGCCAGGATGAGGTGGCCCGTGGACGAGACGGGCAGGAACTCGGTGAGGCCTTCGACCACGCCCATGAGGGCGGCCTTGATCAACAGAATCGGGTCCATGCGCTGAGCGGTGAGTGAAAACCCGAGATCGTACGCGCGCGCCAGGGCCCGCATTTCGCACCGCGTCGGCGCGGTTTCACGGCACCGCACCGACACCCCGTCGCAGGCCCGTGGCGCAAGGGCGGACGCACGCCCACAGTGCGGTCCATCGCAACCCCCCGGAGCCCGCCATGAACCCCCTTGACCACGACCTCGAACGCACCGCGCGCCGCCGCGTGGCCGCGCGCCTGGGCTGGACCCTGCACGCCCTGGTCTTCCTCGCCGTCAATGCCGGCCTCGCCTGGCTGTCCTGGCGCAGCGGGCGCGACTGGGCGGTGTTCCCGGCCATGGGCTGGGGCCTGGGCCTGCTGGTGCACGGGCTGGTGGTGTGGGTGAAGCTGGGCGGCGGCGGCCTGCACGAGCGCTGGCTGGCCCAGGAGCGCGAACGCCTGCAACAGCAACGCCGCGCCTGATGGGCGCCGTGCATACTGCGCCCATGTCCGACCACCGCCCGCGCTCCTGGGTGAACCGCGCGCTCTTTGCGGCGGTGCTCAACACCCTGATCGCCCTGGCCATCACCGCCAGCCACGCGCACCCGTTCGGCGAGAACCTGCTCTACGCCCAGCTCATCGGCATGGGCATCTGGGCCGGCATCGAGGTCGGGCGCCGCCTGCTGCGGGCGCGCGGCTGGCTCGGGCTGGGCTCGATGGCGGTGCTGGTCGTGGTGGCGGTGTTCGCGGGCTACGGGTTCGGCATGGCCAGCGGCAACCTGCTGCTGGGCCGGCCCGCGCTCAATTCGCTCAGCGGCCTGCCGCGCAGCACCGTGGGCTTCCTGCTGATGTCGCTCGCGCTGGGCGTGTTCGGCACCTACTTCTTCACCAGCCGCGAGCTGCTGGCCAAGGCACGTTTCGATCAGCAGGAGGCCCTGCGCCAGGCCAGCGAAGCGCGGCTGCGCCTGCTCGAATCGCAGCTCGAGCCGCACATGCTGTTCAACACCCTGGCCAACCTGCGCGCGCTGATCGCCGCCGACCCGCCGCGCGCGATCCAGATGCTCGACCGGCTCAACGACTTCCTGCGCGCCACGCTCGCGGCCTCGCGCACCGAGGCGCGCGGCGGCCGGCACACGCTGCGCGAGGAGTTCGCGCGGCTCGACGACTACCTGGCGCTCATGGCCGTGCGCATGGGGCCGCGCCTGCAGGCGCAGCTCGATCTGCCCGACACGCTGGCCGAGCGCCCGGTGCCGGCCTTGCTGCTGCAGCCGCTGGTGGAAAACGCGATCCGCCATGGCCTAGAGCCCAGCGCGCGTGGCGGCACGCTGCGCGTGGCCGCGCGCGAAGCCGGGGGCGCGCTGCACCTGAGCGTGAGCGACGACGGCGTGGGCAGCGAGGCCGCGCCGGGCGAGGGCTTCGGCCTGGCCCAGGTGCGCGAGCGGCTGCAGACCCTGCACGGCGACGCCGCGCGCTTCGAGTGGCGCAGCGCGCCCGGCCAGGGCACACAGGCCGAGCTGGTGTTGCCGCTCACCCCCGAGGCCAGGCCATGAACGCCACCGCCCTGATCGCCGAAGACGAGCCGCTGCTGGCCCAGGCCCTGCAGGCCGAGCTCGCGCGCGCCTGGCCCGGGCTGCAGGTGCTGGCCTGCGTGGGCGACGGCGCGAGTGCCGTCGAACAGGCGCTCGCGCTGCGGCCGCAGGTGCTGTTCTTGGACATCCGCATGCCCGCGCTGAGCGGGCTGGACGCCGCGGCCGCCATCGCCGACGGGTGGCCGCCCGAGCAGCCGCTGCCGGTGCTGGTGTTCGTGACCGCGCACGACCACTTCGCGATCCAGGCCTTCGAGGCCCAGGCACTGGACTACGTGCTCAAGCCGGTGCAGGCCGAGCGCCTGCAGCGCACCGTGGCGCGCGTGCAGGCCGCGCTTCGGGCCCGTGAGGCCCTTGCCCCGGCGGCGCCGCTCGACGCCGAGTGGGCCGGCCTGCGCGCCCTGCTGCAAGCCGCCGCGCCGCGCGAACCGGCGCGGCTGCGCCACCTCATGGTGGGCGTGGGCGCGGGCGGCACGGCGGCGGTGGAACGCATCGCAATCGACGCGGTGCTGGCCTTCGACGCGGCCGACAAGTACCTGCGCGTGCTCACGGCCGGGCGCGAATACCTCATCCGCACGCCGCTCAAGGAAATCCTGCCGCAGCTCGATCCGGAGGTGTTCTGGCAGATCCACCGCGGCACCGTGGTGCGGGCGGACGCCATCCATCGCGTCACCCGCGACGAGGCGGGCAAATGGCGGCTGACGCTGCGCGGCCTGTCGGAGGCCTTCGGCATCAGCCGCCTCTACGCCGACCGCTTCCGCGCGATGTGAAGCGGCGGCGGGGGATCAGTCGTCCCAGCCGCGGTGGCCGTGGCGATGGCCGTGGCGGTGCTTGTGCCAGCGGCGGTCGTCGCGGTAACCGTAGTAGGGCGCGGGGTACACCGGGTACGACTGCACGACCACGGGGCGCGGGTGAACCACCACCGGGCGCGGGTACACCACGACCGGGCGCGGCTCGTACACGGGGTAGCCGTAAGAGGGGTAGCTGTAAACCACCGGCGGCGGCGCGTTCGACACGCCCACGGCCACGCCGGGCGAATTGACGCCGATCGACCAGTAGACGTCGCGCGCCTGTGCGCTGCCGGCGAGCGCCCAGCCGCCGGCGGCCAAGGCGATCATGGCCAGGCCTTTGGCCCAGGTGCGCGTTGCGGTGAAGGACGGGGTGTTCATCGTGGGGACTCCGAGGGACGGCGGTGTGCCGTGGGGGGTATTGCACAAGAATCCGGGGCACCACACTCCGCACGCCGCGTCAAAGCTGTTGCAACACGTAAACGCCACGCCCATGAGCCCACTGCCCGCCCCCGCCCGCGCCCTGCTCGACCACTGGTTCGGCGATGGCCTGGCCCGCGACTGGCCCAGCGCGTCGCGCCAGGCGCTGTGGTTCCGCTCGACGCCCGAGCAGGACGACGACCTGCGCGCCCGCTTCGGCGCCGAGGTGGCGCAGGCACTGGCCGGCGGTCTGGCCGATTGGGCCGACACGCCCGAGGGCCGGCTGGCCCTGGTGCTGCTGCTCGACCAGCTGCCGCGCAACCTGTTCCGCCGCCAGGCCCGCGCCTTCGAGGGCGACCGCCGCGCCCAGGCCCTGTCGGCCCAGGCGGTCGAGGCCGGTACCGACCGCGCCCTGGCCACCGTGGGCCGCGTCTTCCTCTACATGCCCTTCATGCACGCCGAAGACCTGGCCCTGCAGGACCTGTGCGTGCGCTGCTTCGACCAGTTGCGCGCGGGCGCCGAACCGGCGCTGCACGCCGAGCTCGACCACCACCTGAAGTTCGCCGTGCTGCACCGCGACATCGTGGCGCGCTTCGGGCGCTTCCCGCACCGCAACGCGGTGCTGGGCCGGCAGAACACGGCGGAAGAGGACGAATTCCTGAAAGATGGGCCCCGTTTCGGGCAATGAGCGCGGTAGCGGTCGGCCGCCGGTGTGACCGCCTGTCATCGAAAAGACACCGTTCAGCCGCACGGCGGTCATGCGGGCTTTTTACAACCCTGTGCTGTTTTTCCCCGCACAAGGACCCGACCCGATGACGCCCCGAACCCGCTGGACCTCCGCCGGCACGCTGACCGCCACCCTGATCGCCGCTGCCGTGCTGGCGGCCTGCGGCGGTGGCGGCGGTGGAGCCACGCCCGCAACCCCGCCCACCGACACCCCGCTGCGCGTGCAGCTCGAAAAAATCGGCGGCTACAGCACCGGCCTGTTCGGCGTGTCGGCCGCCGAGATCCCGGCCTACGACGCCGCGAGCCAGCGCCTGTTCATGGTGAACGCCCAGGCCGGCAAGGTCGATGTGCTCGACCTGCGCGTGCCCGCCAGCCCGGTCAAGATCGGCGAGATCGACGCCACCGCGGTGCTCGCGGGCGCCGAGATCAACAGCGTGGCGGTGCACGACGGCCTGGTGGCCGTGGCGATCCAGGCGCCCGTGAAGACCGACCCCGGCCGCGTGGCCCTGTTCCGCGCCGCCGACCTCGCCCTGCTCGGCTCGGCCGCCGTGGGCGCGCAGCCCGACATGATCACCTTCACGCCCGATGGCCGCACCGTGTTGCTGGCCAACGAAGGCGAGCCCAGCGACGACTACCAGATCGACCCCGAAGGCAGCATCAGCATCGTGGACGTGAGCACCCCCGCCACGCCCGTGGTGCGCACCGCCGGCTTCAGCGCCTTCAATGCGCAAAAGGCCGCGCTGCAGGCCGCGGGCGTGCGCGTCTACGGCCCCAACGCCACCGTGGCGCAAGACCTCGAGCCCGAGTACATCACCGTCTCGGCCGACGGCCGCACCGCCTGGGCCACGCTGCAGGAGAACAACGCCTTCGCCAAGATCGACATCGCCAGCGCCACGGTCACCGACATCCTGCCCCTGGGCTTCAAGGACCACGGCGTGGCCGGCAACGAGCTCGACGCCTCCGACACCGACGGCGGCACCATCAATATCCGCACCTGGCCCGGCGTGCGCGGCCTGTACCTGCCCGACTCGATCGCCAGCTACAGCGCCGGCGGTCAGACCTACCTGGTCACGGCCAACGAAGGCGACGCGCGCGCCTGGGGCGAAGACAACGCCGCCTACTGGGCCGGCGACGCCAGCAAGGGCTTTGTCGAGGAGTTCCGCGTCAAGCACCTGGTCAACCGCAGCGGCTGGGCCGGCCGCGCCGGCAACGACCTGCCGCCCCAGCTCAATGCGCTGGCCGCGGGCGGGCTGCTCGACCCCGTCACCTTCGGCCACTGCGGTGCGATCGCGGGCAACCCCGGCGCCTGCCGCAACGACGAGAACCTGGGCCGGCTCAACGTCACCTGGACCATGGGCTACCGCACCAACCCGGACGGCTCGCCCATGCTGTTCGACGCCACCGGCGCGGCCAACCCGGCCGGCAACCGCCTGATGTACGACCACCTCTACAGCTACGGCGCGCGCTCGTTCAGCATCTGGAACGCCGACGGCCAGCTGGTGTGGGATTCGGGCGCCGAGTTCGAGCGCTTCCTCGCCAGCGCCGACTGCAAGCTCGGCAGCGCACGCAGCATCCCCTGCGCCGACTTCTTCAACTCGGGCCACGACGAAGGCAGCGCCAAGGACAGCCGCAGCGACGCCAAGGGCCCCGAGCCCGAAGGCATTGCCGTGGGCCAGGTGAACGGCCGCACCCTGGCTTTCATCGGCCTGGAGCGCATGGGCGGCGTGTTGGTGTACGACATCACCGTGCCCACCGCGCCCCGGCGCCTCGACTACCTCAACACGCGTGAAGACTGGACCACGGCCGACCCCGGCACCGTGCTGGCCACCGCGGGCGACCTGGGTCCCGAGGGCCTGGTGTTCATCCCGGCCGCGCGCTCGCCCATCGGCGTGCCGCTGCTGGTGGTGGGCAACGAGGTGAGCGGCACCACCGCCGTCTACCGCATCAACGCCACGGGCGGCGTGCGCTGAGCCTCAGCGCGGTTCGGCCAGCGGCCGCAGCGCCGCGGGCAGCCCGGCCGCGAGGCGCGCATGGATGCGCGCCTCGTGCCGCTGCCACCACACCCCGAGCGCCACGATGCCCAGCCCCAGCAGCGAGAGCGCGAAGGGAAACAGCAGGCTGTCGGCGAACACCTTGTGGCTCAGGTAGCCCAGGTAGCCCGCCACGCCGATGGCCCCGAGCACGGTGAACACGCGCCGGCCGATGGCCGCGCCCAGGAACACCAGCGCCACGTTGATCAGCGCGTACAGCAGCTTGCCCAGCTCGCTGCCGCTGTCGTGCAGGCTGAGCCCACCCCAGGCCATGAGGGCGCCGAACAGGTAGAGCCAGAAGGCGAAGTCCTGGCGGTCGCGTGGGTCGCTGGCCAGGCGGCAGCGCAGGTCGACCCAGACCGCGATCGCGCAGGTGAACAGGCCGAACACCAGCGAGACGTCGCGCGTGAGTTGCCAGTCGAAGCCCGACTGGCGCGTCAGCATGTGGGCCACGTCCATGTTCAGGTACCAGAGCGTGACGGCCAGGGGCATCACCATGAACGGCAGGCGCAGCCACCACAGCATGACCACCGCCGCCGCCAGCGTGGCGAACTCCAGCGTGAGCCAGCGCCAGTCGATCAGGCGGTGGTAATCGCGGTAGCTCTCGGGCCCGCCCTCGGGCCACAGGCCCAGCCCGCTCTGCACCGACCAGGCCGCCAACGGCACCAGGCAGACCGCAATGGTGGCCAGGATGCCCGCGGGAATGTGCAGCCCGCGGCGCAGCAGGTGGCGCGCCGCCGCCACCGCCCCCGCCGCGTAGCCCAGCGAAAGCAGCAGGGTGCCGGCGGCGCCGAACAGCTCCCAGCCCAGGGTCATGAACAGCGTCATGGCGCCGATGGCCAGCAGGCCGCCGAAGTAATAGAGCACATGCACGAAGCTGAACCGCGGCGGCGCGATCGCGTCGCCCGCCCAGCGCGCCCACAGGCGCTCGGCCTGCGCGGGCGAGATGTCGCCCGCCTCGGCGGCGGCCAGCAGCCGGGCGCGGTCGATGGTGATGCGGTGCTGGCGGTCCGGCGTGTGGCTTGGTGCGGCTTCGCTCATGGCATGTCCCTCCTGCCGCGCACGATAGCGCAGCGCCCGGGCCCCTGCCCCGCCGCGGTCCCTAGAATCCCGGGATGACTTCCCCTGCCGCACCCGCGCCCACCGAAGGCGACACCAAGGCCAGCAACTTCCTGCGCCAGATCATCGAGAACGACCTCGACCGAGGCACCTACGCCAGCCGCCGCTGGGCCGGCAGCCCCGGCGACGCCGCGCACCAGGCCGGCGGCCAGCCCGACCCCGCGAAAATCCGCACCCGCTTTCCGCCCGAGCCCAACGGCTACCTGCACGTGGGCCACGCCAAGAGCATCTGCCTGAACTTCGGGCTGGCGCGCGACTACGGCGGCATCTGCCACCTGCGCTTCGACGACACCAACCCCGAGAAGGAAAGCACCGAGTTCGTCAACAGCATCATCGACGCGGTGCAGTGGCTCGGCTTCACGTGGGACGCAAACGGCACGCGCCACCTCTACCAGGCCAGCGACTACTTCGACTTCATGTACCGCGCGGCCGAGGCGCTGATCGAGCGCGGCCACGCCTACGTGGACGAACAAAGCGCCGACGAGATGCGCGCCAACCGCGGCGACTTCACCACGCCCGGCAAGAACAGCCCGTTTCGCGACCGCACGCCGGCCGAGAACCTGGCGCGCTTTCGCGCCATGCGCGACGGC
Source organism: Hydrogenophaga crocea (assembly GCF_011388215.1). Classification (NCBI taxonomy): domain Bacteria; kingdom Pseudomonadati; phylum Pseudomonadota; class Betaproteobacteria; order Burkholderiales; family Comamonadaceae; genus Hydrogenophaga; species Hydrogenophaga crocea. The sequence goes on along the minus strand of NZ_CP049989.1, from coordinate 594,035 downwards.
CAGCTCGCCGACGGCGCGGCCGTGCTGCGCGCGAAGATCGACATGGCCTCGCCCAACATCAACCTGCGCGACCCGGCCATCTACCGCATCCGCCGCGCCACGCACCACCACACGGGCGACCGGTGGTGCATCTACCCCATGTACACCTACGCGCACCCGATCGAGGACGCGCTGGAGCAGATCACCCACAGCATCTGCACGCTGGAATTCGAAGACCAGCGCCCCTTCTACGACTGGCTGCTCGAGCGCCTCACCGAAGCCGGCCTGCTCGCGAGCCCGCCGCCGCGGCAGTACGAGTTCGCGCGCCTGAACCTCACCTACGTGATCACCAGCAAGCGCAAGCTCGCGCAACTGGTGAACGAGCAGCGCGTGAGCGGCTGGGACGACCCGCGCATGCCCACCATCGTGGGCCTGCGCCGGCGCGGCTACACGCCCGAGAGCATCCAGCTCTTCGCCGAGCGCATCGGCGTGACCAAGAGCGACAGCTGGATCGACTACAGCGTGCTCGAAGGCTGCCTGCGCGAAGACCTGGAGAACAAGGCCCACCGCGCCATGGCCGTGCTCGACCCGGTGAAGCTCGTGATGACCAACTGGGCCGAGGTGTTCGGCAGCGACGGCCACACCGAAGACTGCACCCAGCCCGCCCTGCCCCACAGCGCCATCGCCGAGGGCCAGACGCCGCCGCCCGAGCGCGTGTTCAAGATCGGCCGCGAGGTGTGGATCGAGCGCGAGGACTTCGAAGAGGTGCCACCCAAGGGCTACAAGCGCCTGTTCCCGGGCAACATCGTGCGGCTCAAGGGCGGCTACGTCATCGAATGCACGGGCTGTGCGAAAGACGCCGACGGCCGCGTGACCGAGGTGCACGCGAAGGTCATTGCCGGCACCAAGAGCGGCACCCCGGGTGCCGACAGCGTGAAGGCCAAGGCCGCGATCACCTGGGTGGGCGTGGCCGACGGCGTGGCCGCCGAAGTGCGCCTTTACGACCGCCTGTTCAGCGATCCGCACCCCGACGCGGGCGGCAAGGACTTTCTGGCCGCGCTGAACCCGAACAGCCTGAAGGTGGTGCAGGCCTGGGTCGAGCCCTCACTGGCGAACGCGCGGCCCGACGACAAGTTCCAGTTCGAACGCCACGGCTACTTCGTGGCCGACCGCGTGGACCACGGCGTGGGCGGCAAGGCGGTGTTCAACCGGGTGACGGGCTTGAAGGATTCGTGGGGGAAGTGAGCCGCCACCGACGCGTGCACGAGGCGGCTGGTGAGGATGCGGGCCGCTGCACGATTTGGATACCCTCGGCGGGCACTGTGACCCGAAGTCCGGTGCCAGCTGCTTGATCGCGTCCTGAAGCAAGGGGCAGTTCGATCAACCATCGCGGCCCGAGGTTAACCAGCACCTGGGCTTGAACCGGGTGCCATTCGCCTTCTTCGCAGAGCAGCGTTTGGGGGCTGAAATGGGCGTCGTGCGCGCTTTTGATCAGGCGGCAGGTAGTGGCTGGCACACGCAGCTCGACAGCCCGCGCTGTCCTCAAACCAACGAGTTCAGCGACCTTGTTCGGAAAATTCAGTGGCGAGCCCAAGAACAGGGGCAATGAGATCGCAAGCGCCGGGAAAATGGCCGTGATGCACAGCGCACTGGCCCAGACAGGCACGTGGCGCACAGCGGCTGCTGCGCCGACCATGATCACCCACGCTGCTGCCATAACTGCGACGTGGCCCCAACCCGCACCATTAGCGGGCCAAAACAAGATCAACAGGGCCGAGACCGGAAGCACGCTCACGAGGCAGACGCCACCCGCACTAAGCAGCCGCTTCAGTCTCGTGCGCCTATCAACCCGCACCTGCGATTCGCACCAGTACCAAGCCAGCGCGCCAGAAAAGGCCAAGACGGCGCCCACACCTGCGAGGGGGCCCGCGCTCGAAAGGCATTCCAATGTTGACTGCCCGCCTAGCCACAGAAAGAACAAGCCAACACCAAGCGCCTGCAGCGATGGCAGCCCCCAAAAGCCCGCAATGTCCACACGCCCGTTCGCCATGTCCTGCGTGATAGCCAATTGACCAGCTTGGTGTGCCCACAGCGGCGCAGCCAAGGACATGAGTACCCAGGCGAATAGCGCCAGAGCCGCCATGGCGACGAACACGCTGGCGCCCAAGATGGCAGGAATATCCGCAGGGACGAATCCCATCGCGTGGAAGTAAACGGTTAACAGCGCAACGCCCGAGCCTGTGGCCAAGGCGCCGAGCGCTGCCCAAGGAACATCGCGCATCTGTTGCAGCGACCGCCGGACCGGTGCCCAGGGTTCTGGTGGCGACACTTCGGTACTCGCCAAATCGGCTGCAGACGTTTCGCCCGCGTTCGCGCTCATGCACCCTCCTCCCTCAATCGTTCTGGGCCATTCTAGGCAGCGCCAGGCCCAGCGTCTCCCACTGCGTGAACACCTTCACCTGCCGCTGCAGGAAGTCGAGCGGCATGGCCTGCGAGCCCCACACGGGCACACGCCCCGCGTACTCGCCCAGCAGCCAGAACTGGCGCACGGCCACGAACAGCGGCAGGGCGGCGCGGTCGGCGTCGCGCAGGGGCCGCACGGCCTGGTAGGCCGCGATGAAGTGGTTCCAGCGAGCGAGCGCCTTGTCGCTCCACTGGCCATCGACCGAGCGCGGATGCAGCCACCACGGGTACACGGCGAGTTCGTAGGCCAGGTAACCCGGTCCGGTTTCGTCGAAGTCGAAGAACACGGCCTCGCGCGCGCCATCGCCTTGCACCTGCACGAAGTTGTTGTCGCTGTGCGCATCGCCGTGGCACAGCACCTGCGTGAGTTCGCCGAGTGCGCGGATGCGCCCGTGCAGGCGCAGGCCCAGGGCCTCGAACTGCGGCCGCAGTTCGGCCGTCATCGTGGGTGCGCGCAGCAGCCGCTGCAACGGCCGCAGCAGCAGGTGGTCGAGATCGAGCGTGTAGTGGGGGGCCGGGCTCTGCATGCCCTCGCCCGCCGCGTGCAGTCGCGCCAGGCCCCGGCCGAAGGCCTCGAGGTTGGCGGGCAGGTCCGACGTGGCCTCGCCTTCCAGGTGCTCGAACAGCATGAGCGCGCGCTCGCCCTCGGGCAACGCCACGCTCAGGGCGACCTCACCGCTCGCCGTGGGCAGGCTCGCGGCCACGGGGCAGCCGCGCGCGCGCAGGTGCTGCAGCACGTCGGCCTCGAAACGCAGGGCGGGTTCGCCGCGCGGGCGCTCGGCACACAGGCGCGCCACCACGTGGCGGCCATCGGCCAGGGTGAGCCGGTACACCTGGTTGAAGCTGCGGCGCAGGAACTCGCCGCTCACCACTTCGCCCAGGGGGTAGCCCGCCTGCACCACGCGGGCGATGGCCGCGGCGGTGGGGGTCGACTGCGCAATCTCCAGGGACATGGGCGGCTCCGCGCAAAGGGGGCGCGATTCTAGGCGCTGCCCCGATACTCGCGGGTGTCGCCAGAAGGTCAGCCCGTGAGCCGCCGCCCCCACCACCACGTGTACGTGATCGAACTGCACCCCGATGTGCTGGGCGAGCGCAAGTTCCGCCAGAACAACCCGGGCTATGTGGCGGGCAAGCCCTGCGTGTACGTGGGCATGACGGGGCTGGACCCGGACCTGCGCTTCGACAAGCACAAGGCCGGCATACAGTCCAATGCCTACGTGTTCCGGTACGGCCTGCGCCTGCTGCCCGATCTGTACGAGGGCTTCAACCCCATGCGCTACGAGGACGCCGTGGCCAAGGAGATCGAAATCGGCATCGACCTGCGCTCGGCGGGCTTCGGTGTGTGGCAGGCCTGAGGAACGGACTCAATGCGTGGCGCCGGCGGCCGCGCGGTCGTCGTGCCGCACGCTCAGCGCTTGCACCAGGGCCAGGCGAAGGCCGCGCACGATGAGGTCCAGTGGCATGCCGGGCGAGCCCTGCTCGGGCAGCCAGGGCACGTGCACGAAGCCCCCGCGCGCCCCGCGCAGCGCGGGTTCGGTGGCCAGTGCGTGCATGAGGCCGTAGAAGACGTGGTTGCACACGAAGGTGCCCGCGGTCTGCGACACCTCCACCGGCACGCCGGCCTGCTGCAGCGCGGCCCGCATGGCCTTGATGGGCAGGCCGGTGAAATAGGCGGCGGGGGCGTTCGCGCACACCGGTGTGTCGACCGGGCAGGCGCCGGCGTTGTCGGGGATGGGCGCGTCGTCGAGGTTGATGGCCACACGCTCGAGCGATATCGCGGCGCGCCCGCCGGCCTGGCCCACGCACACCACCAGCGCGGGCCGGTGCGCGTGCAACAGCGCCCGCAGCACGTGCAGCGATTCCCCGAACACCGTGGGCAATTCGGCGGCCACCACAGCGTGCCCCACGAGCTCCTCGCCGTGCAGCGCCCGCACGGCCTGCCAGCTGGGATTGACCGAGGCGCCGTTGAACGGATCGAAGCCGGTGAGCAGAACCGTGGGACGCGAGGCGCTGGAGCGGGGGGCGGAAGGCGACATCGCGCCGAATCTACCGCAGCCGCCGACCGCACTGCGGGTGTCAGGCCTTCGCGATCCGGTCTGCGTTCAGGGCGGCAAGGCGCTGGTGGGCATCGCTGGCCGGGTCCACCGGACGGTTCTGCTTGCCTTTGAGGTAGTGCTCGGTGAACACCCCGAGGTAGGCGTCGAGCGTCTCGGCGGCCAGCGGCTCGCCGGCCAGTTGCAGGCACATGGCCGCGACCTCGGCGGTGCAGAAATGGTCGTCGCGCGCGGACCGGCGCAACCGGTAGTTGGAGACGCGATCGGGGTGCAGGCTTAGCACGGGAAACGCGTCGAGGTAGCGGCTCTTGTTGAACATCTTGCGCGCTTCCGACCACGTGCCGTCGAGCAGCACGAACAAGGGCCGCCTTGTGGCCGTCCCGCCGTTGTCGGCGGCGGCAGCAGGCGGCAGCTCGGTGATGACGCGCGAGGGCTCCACGAACTCCCCCGGAAACACCACGAAGGGCTGCCACTGCGGGTCGTTGAGCAAGGCGATCAGCGCGGGGTCGATCACGGTGCGCGACCACGCAAACGCCCAGGTGTCGGGCACGAGGTCGGCGATCAGCCAACCCGTGTTGCTCGGCTTGATGGCCTCGATGTCGCCCATGAGCAGACAGACACCCACACGCGTGGCCACACGGGGGCGCAGACCGCAGATGCAATACGGGCCATAGAGCCGGCAGCGCTCGCAGCGGCCGGGCGCAGAGCCGCGTGCGTTGAAGGGTTTGGAGGCAGCGGCCAGGCGCGCGGCGCGCAGGCGGGAAACGGCATGGGACATGGAGGCGCGACTGTAGCGCCTGTGCCCCGCGCACGCGCCGCGGCCTCAACCGCCGCAGGTCTGCTGGAAGTCGGCCGGGAAGCCCTTGATGACGATCTCCCCAGGCAAGGAGATGCTGCCCGCCCTGTAGTTGGGCGTTGCCGCCTGGTCGATCTGCAGGGTGAACGGGGTGCCCGGATCACCGCCGTTGTAGCCGCCCGGATAGGCACCCTGGACGTTCGCGACGTCGTAGGAGCCGGCGAACGTCAGCGAACCGGGCGGGGCATTGCGCACCGCATAAACCACGGCGCCGTCGCTCAGCGAACGCAGTTCCGCCGACGAGATCACGGCAGCGCCGGGTATGCCGGCCCGGATGCCCTGGTTGAGCAGCGGGAAGTACACCGGCGCGGTGATCCAGATGCACATGGGCTGCTGCAGCGTGACCGGGCCCGCACTGGTGTAGGCCAGGTGCGGATCGGCCTGGAGCACCGTGATGGTGGTGGTGGCGCTGGTGCTGCCCTGCGACACGGTCAGTTGCGTGGCGCCCGCGTTGAGGAAGCCGATCTGCAGGCGGTTGTTGCCGATCTGCGCCTGCGCAATCGCGCCCAGGGGATTGGATTGGCTGTCGGCAAACGACAGTTGCACGGGGCTCGCGGGGTCGAAGCCGGTGGGCAGGTTGAAGGACAGCGGCGCATCACCGTAGGTGCGTGTGATCTGCGCGGGCAAGGTCAATGCAACGGGCGTGCCCGCCGCGACGAACACGGGGATGTTGAGCACGCCCGCGGCGTAGTTGCCTGTCGCCTGCTGCGTCACCGTGAGCGTGGTGGGCACATTGGCCACGGTGGGGACGATGTAGGTGCGGCCGTTGTCGGTCTCGAGCCGCGCACCGCCGCTGATGGCATAGGTGTAGGTGGCGGAACCGGGGCGGCTGGACACGGGCGGGTACACCTCGAGCCGGGCTGTGTCCATGCTCAGGCTGTAGCTCGCGGGGCCGGTAAGCACCGTGGCCTTGGGGTTCACGGTCACGGTGGTCTGCACGGGATGGCCGCTGATCCAGCCCTTGAGCGTGTACTGGCCGGCGCCCACGACCACCAGCGCCGGTGCGCCGGGGCCGCTGCCATCGTAATCGGCCACCGCGCTGTTCACGGAGCCCAGATCGACCACGATCTGGCTGGGGATCTGCCGCGAGGCCAGCGGCGCGTCTTCGCCCCAGTTGAACACGTAGGGCGCCCACACGAAGTCCGACGGCACGCTCGACGTCCACGACAGGATGAGGTCGTTCAAGGGCACGAAATCGAGATCGAAGTTGGGTGCCGTGAAGCCGGGCGCCCCCCAGGGGTCCCGGGGATACAGGCGCGCGAGATAGGTCTGATCGATGGACGCCGGGTTCGAGAACTTGAGCTGGTACACGTCCACGCCATCGGTCTGTCTCGTGACGCCGAGCACCTGGTAGTAGAAGCTGGTGTCCTGCAGGGGGTCGGACGAGCGCAGCGCGAAGTTCCAGCTCTGCGGCGCATTGGTGCGCACCTTGAGTTCGTAGGTCTGGTCGTTGAACACCTTGGCCGGCAAGGCCTGCACCACCTCCAGCCACGGTTGGCCACTGCCGATGGTCAGCGTGGCCGTGGCCTGCGCCGCAGCGGAATTGGCGCTCTCGGCCTGCGTCGCCTTGATCTGCACCGAGGTGTTGCCCGACGCGATCCAGACCGTCTGGCCGCGATCGCCCATCAGGCGCACCGCGGTGGTTGTGCCCCCCGTCACTTCGTAGCGGATGGGCGTGGCGGTGTTGGTGGACGTTGCGGCCAGATCGAAGGGCTTGTCGTGAACCGTCTTGGCCGGGATCGCGAACGTGATGACCGGGGTGGCCTTGACCACGCGCAAGGTGCCACGCGCCATCTCCACGCCGTTCTGGTAGGCGGTGAAGCCGGTGCTGCCCACGCTCTTGGTGATCACGGTGAATCCGTTGAGATCGGCCACCGGGTTGCCGGCGGTCAGCGCGTAGCCCGCGATGGCGCCGCTGACCCCGCTGACGTTGGTCGGCAACACGAAATCGGGGGTGCCGAACGGCACGTCGAGGGTGCCCATGTCGACCACTGGCGGCAGCACGGTGAGCGTGCGGGTGATGTCGCCGCCCGCGTAGTTGCCGCTGGCCGCCTGGTGCGCGGTGACCGTGGTCACACCCGCGCTGACGCCCGTCAGGGTGTTGCCCGCCACCGAGGCGAACGCACCGGCCACGCTGTAGGTGAAGGCGCCGCTCGGGTTGGGCGACAAGGGCGGGCTCAGGCTCAGCGTCTGGCCGACGCGCACCACCTGATCGCTCCAGGTCAGCGCCGCCGGCGCGCCCTGGATCACGAATGGCGTGGGCCCCGTGCTGCCGGCGTCGAACACGCGCGTGGCCGCCTGCTCGGCCACCAGGCTCGCGGTGCCGGCCTTGAGCACGGTCACCGTGGTGACGTTGCTGGTGTCGGTCGCGACGGTGGCGATGTCGGGCGTGAGGCTGCGGTAGGTGACGCGGGCGTCGCTGTTGGACTGGGCCGGCGGCAGCTGGCCCGGCGCGGTGCCGATGACATAACTGCCCGCAGCGCCGAAGACCTTGGTCGGCAGCACCCAGGGCTGGAACACGACCGGTGTGCCGGTCAGGCGCACGGTGTATTCGGTGGTGACCTGGGGGAACGGTGCCACGGCCTGCTGCGTGGCGCGGATGCGCGTTTCACCCACGCTCACCGGCGTGACCGTTCCGGTCCGCGGATCGACGGTGGCCACGCCCGTGCGCGTGCTGGTGTAGGTGATGGCACCCGTGCTGTACGAAGCGACCGCGACCTGCGTGAAAGGGCCCGCGTCGGCGCGGCGTTCGATGAGCGCCTGATCGAACTTCAGCAGCGGGGTCACCGTGATGGCCAGGCCGCCGATCGTGACCGCCCAGGCCATGGGCGACAGGCAGACCAGCAGCCCGAGAGCGCGGCGGAGCAACCAGGGCAGGCGGCGCGATGCGGCCACCCAGGCATGGACACGAAGCGCAGACACGCGCGGCTCGGCGATCAAGCGGTTCATTGGCCCACCACGTTGAAGGTCACGACGGAGACCTGGCTGGCCTGCACCACCACCGCCTCGACGGTTTGCGACACCCCGGCCCCCGGGTTGGGAAAGGCGCGCACCTCGATGCGGACACGGCCATCGGGCATCACGCTCACCAGCCGTTCGCCGTTGAGGCCCGTGGCATTCGGCCCCACGGGTGCGCCATTGACGGACAAGGCAAACACGGCGAGCGCTGGCCCGCCCGGCAGCTGGATGAGCAGCGCGTCGGGGGTGGCGCTGACCTGCCCGCCATTGAGGGCGGACTTGTTGATGGTGGCGAGCGTATAGGGCCTCGCGGTCGGGTCCACACGCGCAAGCACCGTGGTGGGCAACTGCACGGGCCGGCGGAACACCTCGTCGAGGCGGTCGACGCCCCGGGCGGGCATGGTGGCAGCACCGCCGCAGGCCCTGGCCACACGGCCCCCGAGCGACAGGTTGACGCCGAACGTGAGCTGCGTTTGGTCGGGGGTGCTGTCGCGGCCGATCTGGCGGCCCAGCCCCACGGACCAGGGGCCACGGGCCAGCGCCACGCGGTAGCGCTCGCCGGCCACGCCGGTGCTCACGCCGGCGTCGAGCCGCCAGCACCCGCCCAGGCGTTGCTGCAGGTCGGCGCTGGCGCTCGTGCGGGCGTCGCGAAAGCCGGTGCCGTCCTGGTAGGGGTAACGCACCGTCTCGCGGCCGATGCCGAGCTTGAGCCGCGTGTCGGCCGTGGCCTGCAGGCCCACCGACAGGCCCATACCGCTCAGCCGACCCGGTGCGATGCGGCGCGGATCGACCATGAAGACGAGTTCGGTGGCGGTCTCCTGGAGCATCACCTTCTCGTTGTTGCCGGGAGCATGGGCCTGGGCGCCATACAGCTGGACGCCGGCGTCGGTGAGCACGCCACCGCCCTCGAATTCGCGCTGCAGGTTCACGCGCCAGCTGCCCTGGTCGACGGTGGCCTTGTCGGGGCCGGAATAGAAGGGGTAGGTGTCGGTGCGGCGCAGGTAGCCAGCCGACACGCCCAGGTACCAGGGCTTGGCGAGGCTGTACAGACCGTTGACCACCACATCGACCTGTTCCGGGCCGACGGCGGCGTTGAGGCCCCAGGCCCAGCGGTCGTCGAGGATGCGCGCGTAGTCGAAGCCCAGCCCGCCGCCGATCGAGCTGCCGTAGCCCAGGCGCAGGTGCAGGCGCTCGTTCGATGCGTTGCGGCGGTAGCTGGCCTCGCTCGCGTTCAGGCTCAGATCGCCCAGTTGCACCCCGGGGGTGGGTGGGCGTGCCTCGGGGCCTTTGGGGCTGCGGTCGGGAAACGAGGGGCTGCCGTCACCGGACGGCAGCGCTTGTGCAGCGCCTGGCAAGGACTGGGGCAGCGTCGGCACCGCTTGCGCCCAGGCACTGCCCGACAGTGCCGCACCGCTGGCCACCAATGTCCAGCACAAGGAGGGGAAGGGTCGCATGAAGGATCGCTTTAGGGCTCTCGGCCAGCACGCGGGCGGGCGCGACAGCTGCACCCGCCCGGACCGGGCAAAGTGCGGCGATGCTCATGCGTTTGGGAAACAAAAGGAATAACGCAAAGGCAGCAAGCTTTGCGTGATTCAGGGACCAACGGCCATCGAACGGCCCCGGGCGATGTCCGCCCGGGGGAGCATCCCTCAGGGGATGAAGTTCAGCCCCTCGGGCAAGGGCCCCTGGATGGGCACCTCGAACAGCGGGCCGGGCCCGTCGGGATCGATCACCAGGGCGCCGTTGCTCGCGAAGAAGGCCGCGATCTGCGACTGCGCCGCCACGGCATAGGGCGCAGCGGCCGGGATCGCGATGTTGGTGAGGAAGGTGTGCGGGTTCTTGGGCACGCCAGGGTTGGCCGCGAAGGCCAGGTCGTTGCGGAACTGGGTCACGCGGTCCTGCAGGCCGCCGGCACGCACGATCGCGCTGGTCGTCGGGTTGGGCACGGTCACATCGCCCTTGGCGAATTGCAGGATGACGGGCTTGGCCGCATGGCCCTGCGGCGGGTTCTGGCGGATCAGCGCCGCGTACGACACCGGGTTGCCCGATTGCTGCACCCACTGGTTGCGGTCAAGCAGTTCGGCGATGGCCATCGCACCCGGCACATTGTTCACCAGCGGCGGCTGGTCGCGCAGCGGGATGTTCTCGTTGAAGTTCAGGGGCACCGGCAGCTGCGCGGTGGGCGGCAGGTTCAAGAGCACGGGCTGGCGCGTGGCCAGCGACAAGCCCGTGAGGATGCGAAAGCTCGGGCTCAGCCGCGCGATCTCGGTGATCGAGCCGCCGGGCACGTTGGGCACGCCCGCCTTGATGTTGCGCTCCACGCCCAGCAGCATGGTGCCGTAGATGCCACCGAAGGACTGGCCGGCGTAGTAGATGCGGTTGGGGTCGAGGTCGCGCGTGCCATCGCCGTCCACATCGATGCCGGCCTCGACCTGGCGCACGAGCTGCATCAGGTCGATCACCGTCTGGCGCAGGCCATCGCGGCTGCTCACGATGGTTTGCGGCGCCGCGGCGTTCACGCCCTCGGTCGAGTCGATGCTGCCGTTGCCGTCCTGGTCGATGCCGCGGCCGCCCGCGGGCACGACCACGGGCGCGCCGGCCGTGGGCAGCACGTTGAGCGTGCCGAGCGCGCCGCCGCCATGGCCCACCACGTTGATGGACAAGGTCGCGATGCCCTGCGACGCGAACACCGAGGCCACGGTCCAGGGCGCGCCGTACATGCTGTCGGTGAAGCCGTGGCCGAACAGCGCCACCGGCCAGCCCCCCGCGGGCTTGGGCGAGGAAGGCAGGAAGAGCTGGAACACCAGCGACTGGCTGCCCAGCGGCCGGGGCGTGCCCGTGAGGGTGTCGGTGGCCGGGATCACCTTGGCCGCGTTCTGGTACTCGGGCGATTCGTAGCGGCCGTACGCCACATGACCCACCGCCCCCGGCACCACCTGCAGCGCGGGCGTGGGCAGCAAGCCGGGCGTGAAGGCCGGCGCACTGCCGGTCTGGCGGTTGAACTGGATGCCCTGCAGGCCCGAGACCGGGAACACCGCGCGCACCGCACCGCCGTTGCCGATCATGAAGTTCACTGGCGCGGGCGTGCTGGACTTGATGCGCCGCTGGACCTTGAGCAGATCGCCCGTGGCCGTCTGGGTGGTGAACAGCGAGGCCGCCACCACGTTGCGCCCGCTGCCGCGCGCCATGGGCAGCGCGTCGCGCAGTTCGCGCGTGTGGCCCGCGCCACCGCCCAGGAAGTCGGCCGACTTGAGCTTCTTGCCCTGCGCGTCGCGCACGCCGTTCGTGACCACCAGCAGGTAGCGCGAGCGCTCCTGCAGCAGCTCGTCGGAGGTGAAAGCCAGCGTCTTGCTCGCGGGGTCCCACACCACCTGGTTGATGCCCACCTTGTCGCCGAAGCCGCGCAGGGTGAGCACGTCACCCAGGTTGACCAGGTAGATGCTGTCGCTGTTGACCGAGGCGGGATCGATATCGCCCGTGAACGGCACGGTGATGCGCGGCTGCGTCGAGAAACCGTCGAGCGTGTTGATCACGTCGATGTCGGCGCAGTCGCTGGGCCGCGTGGCGCAGTCGGGCTTGGGCAGGCTCACACGGCGCAGCGTGGCGTTGCCGAAGTCGGGCACGGTGTAGCGGTTGCTCGGGAATGGTGACGCCGTGGCGTCGTAACGCACGGCGACGCCGTCGGCCAAGGCCAGTGCTGGCAGCAGGGCCAGTGGCAACACCAGGGGGAACGCCCAACGCAGAGGGCGTTTGCAAGGCTCGCTCATCGCTTGTCTCCTGATCTGATGGGCCGCTAGCGCGGCGGCTGCCCGGGGCGCTTCATGCGCTCCTCGCTCTTCTCCGGTCGGCGGTTATAGGCCTGCCCGCAACGCCGCGCCAGAGGGCTTTCGCCCTGCCCGCCGGGACGCGCCCGGGGATTTGTCGCCTGCGCGACCTTGCTGCACTGCGCAAGCCTGCCAGCCGCTGGTTGCAAAAGGCCGGCCGCACTTTGCCGCGCGGCTGCACCGCGTTTACGCGCGCGACACACCCGCCGCCGAGCATGGGGCCTCGTCCAACGCTTCCGAAAGGAGACACCATGCATGCCCGCGACCTGCTCTCGATCGCCGTGGCGACCGCCACCTTCGCGATGGGCACCACCGCCTTCGCCGACGACGACCGCCGCGGCGGTCGCCGCCACCACGACGGCCCGCGCATCGAACACCGCCACGTGGAGCGCCACGTCGACCGGCGCGTGATCCACCACGGCCCGCCCCGCCACGTGGAGCGGCACATCCACCACCACGGCCCGCGCGTGGTGCACCGCGACGTGCGCGTCGTGCACACGGGCCCGCGCTGGTCGCGCGGCCACTACGTGCCGCCCGAGTACCGCCACAGCCGCTACGTCGTGCGGCACCACAACCCGCGGCTGTACACCCCGCCGCGCGGCCACCACTGGATCCAGGTCAACGGCGACTTCCTGCTCGTGGCCGCCGCCACCGGCCTCATCGCCCACGTGCTGCTGAACCAGTGACGCGCGGCCTGGGTACCATCGCGGCATGAAACGCCGCCACGTCCTCCCCGCCATGGCCGCGCTCGCGGCCATGGGCGTTCTGACCGCCTGCTCGCGCGAGCCCGAAGCGCCGCCGGCCCCGCCCATCGACCGCAGCCAGGCCTTGCAGGTGCTGGCCGCCGAAGGCAAGGGCTTTGCCGTGGGCGCCCTGATGGCCGCCAACACGGTCTACGTGCTGTTCGATCCCCAGTGCCCGCACTGCGCCCACCTGTGGGAGGCCTCGCAGCCCCTGCTCAAGCAGGCGCGCTTCGTGTGGCTGCCGGTGTCCATCCTCAACGCCAAGAGCCTGCCGCAGGGTGCGGCCATCCTCGGCGCCAGCGACCCGGCCGCGGCCATGGCCGCGCACGAGACCAGCCTGCTCGCGGGCCAGGGCGGCACCTCGGCCTCGGCCAGCGTGCCGGCCGAGGTCAAGGCCGCGATCGAGAACAACACCCGGCTGCTCACACGCCTGGGCGGCGAGGCCGTGCCCTTCATCGTCGCGCGCGATCCGCAGGGCGGCGCGCGCACGGCGGGCGGGGCCATGGCCACGCCGCAACTGGCCAGCTTCATCGGCTTGAGCGGCGGCTGAAGCCAAATCCGGCACAGCCAGGCGGTTCGCGCCAGCCGCTACCATCGCGCGATCGGCCGACTGGCACAACCTCCGAGGAGCACCGCATGGGCAAGGAACAGCGCAGCGAAAAGATGAGCAAGAAGCCCAAGAAAGACACGAGCGCCCCCAAGGGCCCGGTCAACTCCGACCGCCCCGTGGCGCCCATGACTTCGGTGATCCCGCGCGGCAAAGACAAGAACAAGTGATCGGGCACCGGCGGCGTACCCCCGGTGCACGGTCGGATGACCATGGACGCAACGGCCCGCACGGCGTACCGTGCAGCGCCTGTCCATCAGCCTGAGGAGCACCCCATGCGTTCCTGCGTTCTGCCTTCGGTGGCCCTGGCCACCACCCTACTGGCCGGTTGCGCCGGTCACGGCATGCACCACCACCATGGGCCCGGCACCATGCAGCAGACCATGGACCGGGCCTCGGCATCGGCCACGCCGCCGGCCACGGTCACGGCCAGCACGCCCACGCTGTCGTCGGGCTACCAGAAGGTGGCCGCGGCGCCGGGCACGCGCCTGTACTTCGTGAACCTGCGCGACGGCCAGACCGTGAGCAACCCCGTGAAGCTGGTGTTCGGCCTCTCGGGCATGGGCGTGGCGCCCGCGGGCGTGGAAAAGGCCGGCACCGGGCACCACCACCTGCTGATCGACGTGGCGGCCTGGGATGCCAACGCCCCCCTGCCGGTGAGCGACCAGGTGCGCCATTTCGGCATGGGCCAGACCGAAACCACGCTGCAGCTCGCCCCGGGCACGCACACCCTGCAACTGGTGCTGGGCGATCAGAACCACATCCCGCACCACCCGGTGGTGGCGAGCGAGCGCATCACCGTGACGGTGAAGTGATTCAGGCCGCGGCGCGCCCGAGCTCGCCGAGCTTGCGCTGCCAGCGCGCCACGCCTTCCGCGCCCAGGATGTCCACGCGGCCGATCAGGGTCTCGTGCACGGGCGCGAAGCCCACGAAACCCAGCACGTTGCGCTCGAGCGCCTTGACGCTGTGTGCGCGGAAGTACCAGCGGTACAGCAGCGCCGGCATGCCCATGGTCACCACCACGCGCGCCGAACGGCCGGCCAGCGGCTTTTGCGCGAACGGCGACATGCGGTCCCGCGGCACCGCAAAGCCCGGCCGTGCCACCTGCTCGAGAAAAGCCTTCACCAGCGCAGGCATGTCGCCCAGCCAGAGCGGAAAGAACAGCACCACGTGATGGGCCCACGCCAGGTCGTCCTGCACGGACCGAAGATCGGCCGGCACCTCGCCCCGGTTCCAGTCCTCGGCGCTGCGCAGCAGGGGGATGTCCAGCGTGGCCAGCCTCACGCGGCGCACCGCGTGACCGCCCGCCTCGGCGCCGGCCGCGTAGGCGTCGGCCAGCGCGCGGTTGAGGCGCTGGGGCGCGCCATCGGGATGGCCTTCGATGAGGAGCACACAGGTCGGGTCGGCCATGGACCCATCTTGCGCGCGCCGGCCGGCGCACAACTTGACGCCGATCAAGTCAACGGCGGCGTGGCCGTCCGCGCGGCCGCTCGTCGCCGAAGCGCTCGCGCTTCAAGCGCTGGCGCTCGGCATCGGCGGCCTGACCGGCCTTGAGCCAGGCCAGGTACTGCCCGGGCGTCTCCAGCGTGATGCGCCCCATGAGCGCGGCCCGGAAATCGGCGATCACGAGTTCCGCGGCCTTCTGCGCATCGACACGGCCGCCGCTCACCAGCGCACCGCGCTGGCGGCCGATGGCTTCGAGCAGGTCTTCGGCAGGCCGGTCCGCGAGCGCGGCGTCGCTGTCGCCCAGCGGGTAGCGCACGCGCAGCAGGCCCGGGTAGGCAAGCTTGAGGTTGTCGAGCAGCTCGAGCGCCACCTCCTGGTCGTCGTAGGCGTTGCGGCCCACGGCGCCACTGGCCGCGAGGTGGATGCCGCTTTGCGGCACCACGATGCGCGGCCACAGCACGCCCGGCGTATCGAACAGGTACACGTCGTCGGCCAGCGCCACGCGCTGCTCGGTGCGCGTCACGCCGGCCTCGTCGCCGGTCTTGGCCGAGCGCTTGCCCATGAGGGTGTTGATCAGTGTGCTCTTGCCCACGTTGGGCACGCCGCAGATCAGCACCCGCAGCGGCTTGGCCATGCCGCCACGGTTGGGCGCGAGTTCGCGGCAAGCGGCCACCAGCGCACGCGCGGGCGCGGGATTGCCCGCGTCGAGCGCGATCGCACGCGTGCCTGGCTGGGCGTTGTAATGCGCGAGCCAGGCCGCCGTGCGCTCGGGGTCGGCCAGGTCCTGCTTGTTGAGCACCTTGAGCGTGGCGCGCTTGCGCGTGAGCTCACCGAGCAGCGGATTGGCGCTGGAGCCGGGCAGGCGCGCGTCGAGCATCTCGATGACGACGTCGATGGTCTTCACGCGGTCGGCGATGGCCTGGCGCGTGAGGTGCATGTGACCGGGGAACCACTGGACGCTCATGGGAATGCGAGGAACGGGGCAAAAGGCAAAGGGGCGAGGGTCGCGCATTGTGCCCTGGGTAAGCCCGCAGGCGCCCGGCCCGGGGAGTCTGCCTAGAATGGCCGGCGCTCGCTTCCCCTTCGCACCGCTGCTGCACGAAAGGCACCCATGGCCATCACCGTCAAGATCGACCTCGGCTACGAATTCGCCGTCAAGGCCAAGGCCGCCGACGTGTTCAAGCTGCTGTCCGACGTGCCCGCGTCGGTGGCGCACTTTCCCAAGGTCGAAAAACTCACCGACCTGGGCGGCGGCGCTTACCAGTGGGAAATGGAGAAGGTCGGCACCGCGCAGGTGAACATCCAGACCGTGTACGCCAGCAAGTACACCAGCAAGTTCGACGCCGCCAAGGGCTCGGGCACCGTGAAGTGGACCCCGGTGAAGGGCGTGGGCAACGCCCTGGTGGGCGGCCACTGGAAGATCAGCGATCAGGGCAAGTCGACCGCGCTCGAACTCGCGATCGAGGGCACGGTGGACGTGCCGCTGCCCGGCCTGATGAAGATGGTGGTGGCCCCGGTGGTCGAGGCCGAGTTCGAGAAGCTGGTCGACAAGTACATCGCCAACCTGGTCAAGAAGTTCGGCGGCGAGGCCTGAGCCCCGGGCGCCCCGTGGGCCTCACACGGTGAGCGCGCCCAGCACCGGCGCCGCGGCGCGCGCACGGCCCAGGCGGTCGGCCGACACGTATTCCTGGCGGTAGATCTCGAACGGCAGGCTGTCGTTGGCCTCGATGCCGCGCTGGTCTTCGATCGAGCGTTCGGCCATGGCCACGAAGCGCGCCTGTTGCGCCTCGCTCCAGGGCAGGGCCAGCAGCTGCTCGTGCGTGCGCTGCGATTGCGCGCGCACGAAGCCGATGAAGGAATCGCCGTGATCGCTCGCCATGGCCTTGAGCACCCGCGCCGAGGGCAGCAGGTCGGGCTGGCGCAGCGAGCTGCGCGCGTGCGCCACGGCGAGCGCATGGGCGTCGGTGCCGCCCAGGTCGTCGAGCGCGTCGGCGATGGGCTGCAGCTGTTCGATGATCTCCAGGCCCCAGTCGGTGAGCTTCACGGGCGCGCCGCGGCGCAGCAGTTCCAGCCCGGGCTCGCGGCCGCGCGCGGCGGTCAGGTGCTGGTTCTGCGCGAGCTCGCGGATCTCGCCCGGCGTGTCGGGCGGGCTGTCGGCGAGCAGACAGTGCAGCAGGAAGACGTCGAGGAAGCGCAGCGTCATCGGGTCGATGCCGATGGGCTCGAAGGGGTTGAGGTCCATCAGCCGGACCTCGATGTACTCGACCCCGCGCTCGCGCAGCGCGTGCAGCGGGCGCTCGCCCGGGAAGATGACGCGCTTGGGGCGGATGGTGCCGTAGAACTCGTTCTCGATCTGCAGCAGCGTGGTGGCGAGCTGGTTGTAGTCGCCACCGGGGTTGCGGATGCCCACGGTTTCGTAGGCCGGCCAGGGCCGCGTGAGCGCGTCGTGCAGCGAGGCCGCATACCCTTCGAGGCCGTTGTAGCTCACGGCCAGCGTGCCCTGGGCTTCGCTCTGGTAACCGAGCCGGCCCATGCGCAGCGAGGTGCCGTGCGGCATGTACAGCGTGCCGCTCGCGCCGAGCTTCTGCAGCTCGTGGGGGCGGCCTTCCACGAAGCTCGAACACACGGCCGGCGAAGCGCCGAACAGCGTGAGCAGCAGGAAGGCGTGGCGGCGGAAGTTGCGGATCAGCGCGAAGTAGCCGTCGTTGTCCACGCCGGGCAGCGACCAGTTGTAGTGGATGCCCGAGATGGTCTGCATGCGCCGGCCATAGCGGTGGCCCAGCCCCATGCGGTAGACGCTCTTGGCGCGGCCCACGTTGGACGTGCCGTAGCGGCCGATGGGAATGGTCTCGTCGGGCGGCAGACCGCAGGGCATGCTCGACACCCACAGGCGCTCGTCGCCCTGGGCCTTGAGCGTGCGCAGCACGAACTGGTGCACCTCGGTGAGTTCGGCCAGCATGCTTTCCACGCTGGCGTGCACGCCGGTGATGAGCTCCAGCTGCGACTCGCTGTAGTCGGTGGTGATGTGGGGGTGGGTGAGCGCACTGCCCAGCGCCACGGGATGCGGCGTGAGCGCCAGCTTGCCGTCAGGCTGCGAACGCAGGCTTTCCTTCTCGAGCCCGCGGCGCATGCCGCGCAGGCGCTCGGGGCCGAGGGCGGCCAGCCGTTGTGGCAGGGAAGACATAGGGGCGAAGGGTCTGGCGGAACGGGGGCCGGAAGTTAACACGGTTGCGCGCTTCGTGCTTCGGCCGCTTCCGGGCGGCCCCAGCGCTGCTGGGCCTGCTCGATCCAGGCCGCGATCGCCTCGGGATCGTGGTGTAGGCGCAGCTCGTCGAAGGCCTGTTGCGCCGCCGCATGGCGGTGCCGCAGGTAGTTGAGCCACTGCTTGAGCCGGCCCGCGCGGTGGCGCCGCTCCACGCGCGCGCTCACGCGGGCCCAGAAGAGCGGCAGCAGCGGCACGATGCGCGACCACGGCACCGGCTCGCCGCCCTGGATGGCGTGCGCGAGGCCGGGGTCGGTGATCTGGCCGCGGCCGATCATGAGGTGCTCGCAGCCCGTGAGCGCGCGGCAGCGCGCGGCGTCCTCGGCGGTCCAGATCTCGCCATTGGCGATCAGCACCGGGCGCTTGGCGGGCAGCGCCTGCGCCACCTGCGCGATGCGCGCCCAGTGCGCGGGCGGCTTGTAGCCCTGGGCCTTGGTGCGCGCGTGGATCACGAGCTCGTCGGCGCCGGCTTCGGTGATGGCGAGCGCGTTGTCTTCGGCGCGCGCGTCGTCCAGGTAGCCCAGGCGCATCTTGGCCGACACCGGCACCTGCGCCGGCACCGCGCGCCGCACCGCGGCCACGATGCGGCCCACGAGCTCGGGCTCGTCGAGCAGCACCGCGCCGCCGCGGCTGTTGTTCACGGTCTTGGCCGGACAGCCGAAGTTCAGGTCGATGCCCGGCGGGTTCAGCGTGGCCAGGCGCGCGGCGTTCTCGGCCAGCAGCTGCGGGTCGGAGCCCAGCAGCTGGGGCCGCACCGGCACGCCGGCCGCGGTGCGCCCGCCGTTGAGCAGCTCGGGCACCACGCGGATGAAGGCGCGCTCGGGCAGCAGGGTGTTGGTGATGCGGATGAACTCGCTCGTGCAGCGGTCGACCCCGCCCAGGCGCGTGAGCACATCGCGCAGGGTGGCGTCGAGCAGTCCTTCCATGGGGGCGAGCAGCAGCATGGGGGGATATTGTCCTCGGGGGACAATGCCCCCCATGACCGGCCTGCCCACGCCCACCGCCCTCGCCCTGCCCGGCGACGCGCTGACGCTTGTTCACGAGGACGCGGCCTTCGTGGTGCTCGACAAACCCGCGGGCCTGCTCGCCGTGCCCGGCCGCGGCCCCGACAAGCAGGACTGCCTGAGCGCGCGCGCCCAGGCGCGCTGGCCCGACGCGCTGGTGGTGCACCGGCTCGACATGGCGACCTCGGGCCTGGTGATCCTGGCGCGCGGCCTGGCCATGCAGCGCGCGCTGTCCATGCACTTCGAGAAGCGGCGCGTGCACAAGCGCTACACCGCGGTGGTGGCCGGCGAGCTGCGCAACCCCGACCCGGCCAACGGCTGGCAGACCATCGAGCTGCCGCTCATGATCGACTGGCTCAACCGGCCGCGCAGCATCGTGCACGCCGAGCACGGCAAGCCCAGCCTCACGCGCTGGCGGCTCGCCAGCCCCCAGCACGGCCCCGGCACGCGGCTCGAGCTCGAACCCGTCACCGGCCGCACCCACCAGCTGCGCGTGCACCTGCAGGCCCTCGGCCACCCCATTGTGGGCGACCCGCTGTACGCCAGCGAGGCCCAGCGCGCGCTCGCCGACCGCCTGCTGCTGCACGCGGGCTGGCTCGCGCTGCCCCACCCCGTGAGCGGCGCGCCGCTCGAATTCCACAGCCCCTGCCCTTTCTGAAGCCCCCACCATGACCACCCCCCACCACCTCACCGTGCTCACCGGCGCCTCGCGCGGCATGGGCCTGGCCATGGCGCGCCAGCTGCTCTCGCCCAACCGGCTGCTGCTGTGCCTGTCGCGCCAGATCAGCGCCGAGCTGCAGGCCCAGGCCGACGCGGCCGGCGCACCGCTGGTGCAGTGGTCGCAAGACCTGGCCGACACCGCGGGCGCGCGCGAGCGCCTGGCCAACTGGCTCGCCAGCCTGCGGCCCGCCGAAATCGCCAGCGCCACGCTGATCAACAACGCGGGCGTGATCCCGCGCATCGGCCCGATCGACGAATGCCCGCCCGAGCAGCTCGCCAACGCGCTGCGCGTGGGCCTGGAAGCGCCCATGCAGCTCACCGCGGCCTTTCTCGCGGCCACGCGCGCCTGGGCCGAGGCGGGCTGGCCCGGCCCGCGCAAGGTGCTCAACATCTCCTCGGGCCTGGGCCGCAACGCCATGGCCGCACAGGGGCCCTATTGCGCGGCCAAGGCCGGGCTCGACCACTTCACGCGCTGCGCCGCGCTCGACGAAGCGCAGCACCCGCGCGGCGCGCGCCTGGTCTCGCTCGCGCCCGGCGTGATCGACACCGACATGCAGCAGCAGCTGCGCGCGGGCGACCCGCAAGGCTTCCCCGACCGACAGCGCTTCGTCGATCTGCGCGAGAAAGGCCTGCTGAGCACGCCCGAGGGCGCGGCGCAGCGCGTGCTGGCCTGGCTCGACCGCGCCGACTTCGGCCAGCAACCCGTTGCCGACGTGCGCGACGCCTGAACCCGCGACCTCTGAGGAGCCCATGCTGCAACGACGCCAATTCCTGTCCGCTGCCACCCTGCTCGCTTCGGGCAGCGCCTTCGCGCAGGACCGCGACTTCTGGTCCCTGCTGCGCGAGGGCGCCAACGTGGTGCTCATGCGCCACGCGCGCACCGAGCCCGGCGTGGGCGATCCGCCCGGGTTCCGCCTGGGCGAATGCGGCACGCAGCGCAACCTCAGCGCCGAAGGCCGCGAGCAGGCGCGACGCGTGGGCGAGGCCTTCCGGCGCGAAGGCATCCGCCTCGACGAGGTGCGCAGCAGCGCCTGGTGCCGCTGCATCGACACCGCACAGCTCGCCTTCGGCCGCCACACGGTGTGGGCGCCGGTCAATTCCTTTTTCGACGGTGCGGGCGAGCGCGACGCGCAGACGCGCGCGGTGCTCGCGGCCTTGCGTGGCCTGCGCGCGCCCGCCAACTGGATGCTCGTGACCCACCAGGTCAACATCACCGCGCTCACGGGCGAGAACCCCGCCATGGGCGAGGTCTTCGTGGCGCGGCCCGAGGCCGATGGCCAGCGCCTGCGCGTGCTTGCGCGACAGGCCTTCTGATCCGCGCGGCTTAGGATGCCGCGTTCCCCTTCCCCGATCGATTCCCTGGAGAAAACCGACATGTCCACAGACGTCTTCGTCGTCAGCGCCGTGCGCACCGCCATCGGCACCTTCGGCGGCAGCCTCAAAGACAGCCCGCCCACCGCGCTCGGCGCGCTCGTGGTGCGCGAATCGCTCGCGCGCGCCCAGGTGAGCGGCGACGACGTGGGCCACGTGGTGTTCGGCCACGTGGTCAACACCGAGCCGCGCGACATGTACCTCTCGCGCGTGGCCGCGCTCGACGGCGGCTGCGCACAAGGCACGCCGGCCTTCAACGTGAACCGCCTGTGCGGCTCGGGCCTGCAGGCCATCGTGTCGGCGGCGCAGAGCATTCTGCTGGGCGACGCGAAGATCGCCATCGGCGCCGGCGCCGAGAGCATGAGCCGCGCGCCCTATGCCAGCCTGAACACGCGCTGGGGCGCGCGCATGGGCGACACCCAGCTCGTGGACATGATGGTCGGCGCGCTGCACGACCCCTTCCACACCATCCACATGGGCGTCACGGCCGAGAACATCGCGGCCAAGTGGGGCATTGCCCGCGACGAGCAGGACAAGCTCGCGGTCGAGAGCCACAACCGCGCCCAGCGCGCCACCGAGGCCGGGTACTTCAAGGACCAGATCGTTCCCGTGAAGCTCAAGACCCGCAAGGGCGAGGTCGCCTTCGACACCGACGAGCACTTCCGCGCCAACGCCACGCTCGAAGACATGGCCAAGCTCAAGCCGGTGTTCGTGAAAGAGAACGGAACCGTCACCGCGGGCAATGCGTCGGGCCTGAACGACGCCGCCGCGGCCGTGGTGCTCATGAACGGCGCCGAGGTGAAGGCGCGCGGCCTCAAGCCGCTGGCGCGGCTGGTGGGTTACGCACACGCGGGCGTGGACCCGAAGTACATGGGCATCGGCCCGGTGCCGGCCACGCAGGCCGTGCTCAAGAAAACCGGGCTGGGCATCAAGGACATCGACGTGGTCGAGGCCAACGAGGCCTTCGCGGCCCAGGCCTGCGCGGTGATCCGCGACCTCGGCCTCGACCCCGCCAAGGTCAACCCCAACGGCTCGGGCATTTCGCTCGGCCACCCCATCGGCGCCACCGGCGCGCTGATCACCGTGAAGGCGGTGCACGAGCTGCAGCGCACCGGCGGGCGCTACGCGCTGGTCACCATGTGCATCGGCGGCGGCCAGGGCA
The DNA here is from genome assembly GCF_011388215.1 of Hydrogenophaga crocea. Lineage (NCBI taxonomy): Bacteria > Pseudomonadati > Pseudomonadota > Betaproteobacteria > Burkholderiales > Comamonadaceae > Hydrogenophaga > Hydrogenophaga crocea. Next base: position 571,586 of record NZ_CP049989.1, on the reverse strand, counting down.
TTGCCGCGGTATTCGAGCGCGCGTGACGCGCACCCCCGCCGCGCTGCGCGCGACCCCCTCCAGGGGGCGGCGCCAGCGGCCCGGCAAAGCCGGTTCCGCGGCACCTCTCGACAGGAAATCAGGAGACAAGATGCTGTTCACCACCGCCATCGCCGGCAGCCTGCCCAAACCCGCCTGGCTCGCCGAAACGCAGAAACTCTGGCCGCAGTGGAAGGCCGAGGGCGCCGAGCTGCAGCAGGCCAAGGCCGACGCCACGCTGCTGTGGATCAAGGCGCAGGAAGACGCCGGCCTCGACGTGATCGGCGACGGCGAGCAGGCGCGCCAGCACTTCGTGCACGGCTTCGTGGAACACGTGGAAGGCATCGACTTCGTCAACAAGGTGAAGATGGGCATCCGCAACAACCGCTACGACGCCATGGTGCCGCAGGTGGTGGCGCCGCTGAAGCTCAAGGGCCGCGTGCACGCCTTCGAGGCGCAGCTCGCGCGCCAGCACACGAAGAAGCCGCTCAAGTTCACGCTGCCCGGCCCCATGACCATCGTCGACACCGTGGCCGACCGTTACTACGGCGACAAGGTGAAGATGGCCATGGCCTTCGCCGAACTGCTCAACCAGGAAGCCCTGGCCCTGCAGGCCGATGGCGTGGACATCATCCAGTTCGACGAACCCGCTTTCAACGTCTACATGGCCGAAGCGGCCGACTGGGGCGTGAAGGCGCTCGAGCGCGCCGCGCAGGGCCTGAGCTGCAAGACCGCCGTGCACATCTGCTACGGCTATGGCATTGAAGCCAACGTGAAGTGGAAAGAAACCCTGGGCGAAGAATGGCGCCAGTACGAGCAGGTGTTCCCCGCGCTCGCGAAGAGCCGCATCGACCAGGTGAGCCTGGAGTGCTTCCACTCGCACGTGCCGCCCGAGCTGATGGCGCTGCTGCAGGGCAAGGAGGTGATGGTGGGCGTGATCGACGTGGCCAGCGACACGGTGGAAACGCCCGAGCAGGTGGCCGAGACCATCGGCCAGGCGCTGCAATACGTGCCGCGCGACAAGCTCATCGCCTGCACCAACTGCGGCCTGGCGCCCATGAGCCGCGAGGTGGCCCTGGCCAAGCTCGACGCCCTGGCCAAGGGCGCGGCGCTGGCGCGCGAGCGCTACGGCCGATGAGCGCCCACGGCCTGCCCGTGGCCAGCCCGGCCGAACAGGGGCTGTGCCCCGAGCGCACGCAGCACATCGTGCGCTGGCTGCAGCACGAGGTGGACCGCGGCCGCCTGCCCGGCGCGCAGCTGCTGATCGCGCGGCGCGGCCGGGTGGTGCTCGACGCCTGCGTGGGCCGCCGCGACCCCGGGCGCGACGAGCCCCTGCGCCCCGATGCGATCTACCGCATCTACTCCATGACCAAGCCCATCGTCTCGGTGGCGGCCATGCGCCTGGTGGAACAGGGCCGCCTGCAGCTGAGCGACACCGTGGGCCAGTACATCCCCGGCTTCCTGCGCCAGCAGGTGGCCGTGCCCGGCCCGCACGGCGTGGCCCTGGTGGCCGCCACCCGCCCCAGCACCGTGCAGGACCTGCTGCGCCACACCGCCGGCCTTACCTACGAGTTCACCGGCAACGGGCATGTGAACGCGCTCTACGCCCAGGCCGGCCTGGGCCGGCGCGACCAGACCAACGCCGAACTCTGCGAACGCCTGGCCGCCCTGCCCCTGGCCCACCAGCCCGGCAGCGCCTGGGCCTACAGCCGCGCCACCGACGTGCTGGGCCGCGTGATCGAGGTGGTCACGGGCCAGGGCCTGGGCGAGCACCTGCGCGAAACCCTGCTGCACCCGCTGGGCATGCACGACACGGCCTTTCACGTGCCGCCCGATCGGCACCACCGCATCGCCGAAGCCTTCGGGCACGACCCCGACGGCGGCGTGCAGATGCCCATGCACGACCCGCGCGAAGTGCCCCGGCTCGAAATGGGCGGCGGTGGGCTCATGTCCACCGCGCACGACTACGCGCGCTTTCTGCAATGCCTGTTGAACGGCGGCGAACTCGGTGGCGTGCGCCTCGTGTCGCCGCACACCCTGGCGCTCATGACGGCCGACCACCTCGGCGCGAGCGTGCCCCACGCCGACAACCCGCTGCTGCCCCCGGGCCACGGCTTCGGCCTGGGCTTTGCGGTGCGCACCGCGGCGGGCGAGGCGGCGGTGCACGGTTCGGTGGGCACCTACCACTGGAGCGGCATCGGCGGCACGCACTTCTTCGTCGATCCGGCGCTCGACCTGTTCGCGGTCTTCATGGCGCAGGCGCCGAATCAGCGCGTGCACTACCGGGGGGCAATGCGCGGCCTGGTGTACGGGGCCGTGGTGGCCTGAAGCGGGCCGGCCTGCCACCAGCGGGCCCGCTTCGCGCGCTCAGCCGGGCAGGCCCTTCAGGTACAGGTGCAGCGCCCTCAGGTCGGTCTCGCTCATGGCGCGCAGCGACTCGAAGGGCATCACCTTCACCGCCGTGCCGTCGGGCCGCTGGCCGCTGCGAAACAGCGCGATCAGCGCCTCGGCGTTCGGGTAGCGGCCCATCACGCTGCCCTCGCCCGGCTTGAGCCGCGAGGCCGGGGGCCAGTCGGGCGGGCCGCCGGGGATCTTGCCGCCGGCCAGCGAGGCACCGTGGCAGCCGATGCACATGTTGGCCACGTAGCGCCCGTGTTCGAGCGTCACGCCCTCGGGCACGGGTTGTTGCGGGGGCAGGGAATGGTCGATCTTGGCCGCGGCGTCCTGGATGGCGCCGAAGCCATAGAGCGCCTTCACGGGCGGCGGCAGCTTCACCACCGCGCCCTGGCCGCTTTGCGGGGGCAGCGCGCGGATGTGGGCCACGAGCGCGGCCAGGTCGTCGTCGGTGAAGCGGTTGTAGTCCTCGCTGGGCATCACCATCAGCGCGCGGCCCTGCGGGCTCACGCCATGGCGGATGGCGCGCACCCAGTCGATCGGCTGGTAGGCCGCCACCACACCGCCCGGGCCGGGGGTGATGTTGGGGCCGGCGATGACGAGGCCGCCCTCGTCGGCAAAGGTGCGGCCGGCGCCGTTGGCGCCGTGGCAGTCCACGCAGCCGCGCGAGGCGTACAGGTAGCGCCCGCGCTCCAGCGCAACGGCGTCGCTTCGGTAGGCCACGGCCTGCAGTCCGGGCAACTCCACGCGGCGTTGCATCTTGCGTTCGGCCAGGAACAGGCCGGTGGCCAGGGCCGCGGCCGCCAGCAGCAGCACGCTGCCCAGGCCGATGCCCAGCACGCGCCACCAGCGCGTGCGTTTTGCGTTGTTGGTCATGTTTTCACCCCTCCTCGTCGGGTGGAGCGATTGCACGCCGGCCGCTCGCGCGGCGTCAACCCATGGCGGCGGGAGAAAGGCGCCCGCAGCGCCGGGTTAAGCAATTTTTCAGATCGCGCCCTGGTCCGCGGGCTCGCGCGGGGCCGGCGGCCGCCAGCGGAAGAACATGGGGTAGACCTTCTCCACCACCGGGCCGTCGAAGTCCCACGAGCGGCACTGGCCCAGGTGCGGCGGCGGCCGGCCATCGCTGCCCAGCGAGAACGAGCCCACGCGCGTCTGCATGGCGGCCGTGGCCAGGTTGAACAGCAGCTCGCGCAGGTGGGTGCAGCCCTCGATACCGCCCAGGTGCCGCTGGATGGTGTGGCGCCAGCCCTTGCCCAGCACCTCGCCCACCATGCGCTGCATGGGCGGCAGCGCCTGCGGGCAGGGCTGGTGCGGGAAGGCGTCCATGGCGACGTCGATGGCGCGGATCACCATGGCGTCGTCGAAGGTGACGCGGATGCGCATGTGGTGCACCGGCTCGCCGCCCTTCCACTCGCGCTCGCCCTTGATGTGGAAATCGAAGGGCTTGCTGTCGTGCAGCTCGCCTTCGATGTCCCACAGGCCGTCTTCGCGCTTGAAGCCCTGGTAGGTGACGCGGCGGGTGTGCATGGCCTTTCGCGGCGCGGGGTCTGGCAGGGGCAAGGCGGGTCTCCGTGAGGCTGCGGGAAAACCCGCGATTGTCGGGCCATCGCGCCCGCGCCGCTGGCACACTTGCGTCATCCCCGAGGAGCGCGCCATGGCCCACGAGCACCATCACGACGATGCCCACCCCCACCCCCACGACCACGAGCATGGCCCTGGCGAGCCGCGCTGGAAGCACGACGGCGTGCGCGTGGTGCCCGGCAACCAGCTCGACGGCAACGTGCCCTCCACCCCGGGCATGGACCGCAAGGCCGCGATCAACTTCGCGCGCGTGGGCGCGCAGAAGCTCTGGGCCGGCACCGTCACCATCCACCCCGACGCCAAGACCGGCGCCCACCACCACGGCCACCTCGAGAGCGTGATCTACGTGGTCAAGGGCCGCGCGCGCATGCGCTGGGGCGAGCAGCTCGAGTTCACCGCCGAGGCCGGCCCGGGCGATTTCATCTACGTGCCGCCCTACGTGCCGCACCAGGAGATCAACGCCAGCGCCGACGAGGTGCTCGAATGCGTGCTGTGCCGCAGCGACGGCCAGGCGGTGGCGGTCAACCTCGACATCGAGCCGGTGGAGAAGCCCGAGACGGTGCTGTGGGTGGACCCGACGCACCCCACGGGCGGGGTGTGAGACGCCTTGGCGGTGTGTGCCGTAACGGCACACATGCCTAGAATGCGGCCATGAAGCCATTTCGGTGGAGTCCCGAAAAAAGCGCAGCCCTGCTGGCCCAACGCGGCGTCTCTTTCGAGGCCATCGTGGTGGCCATCGAGAATGGCGGCCTGCTCGACATCGTGGTCCATCCCAACGCCTCGCGGTACCCGGGCCAGAAGATCCTTGTTGTGGCGCTCGATGGCTATGTGCACCTCGTGCCCTTTGTGCCAGACACCGATCACAGCTTCCTGAAAACCATCATCCCCAGCCGAAAAGCCACGCGCGATTACCTGTCCCCCGGAGCCAACGATGCCCAAGCTTGACGCCTACGAATCGGATTTGCTCGCCGCCTTCGAGAAGGGACAGCTCAGATCGGTGGCCACGCGCAACGAACTGGCCAAGGCGCGTGCAGCGGCCCGTGCCACGTCCATCAAAGACCGACGCGTGAACATTCGCCTGACGTCAGGCGATCTGCAGGACATACAGACCAAGGCGCTGGAAGAAGGCATGCCCTACCAGACGCTGATCGCCAGCGTGCTGCACAAATATGCGACGGGCCGGCTTGTCGAAGTACGGACCGAAGAACCGGCACCACCGGCCTACGGCGGCCGGCGACGCAAGGGCTGAGGCGCTCCGCTCAGGCGCCCTCGCCGCTCCACGCGCGCCAGCCCAGCCACCCCAGGCCCGCCAAGGCCAGCACCCACAGTCCCACGATCACCGCGGCCCCCAGCCGGCTGCGGGGGCGCAGTCCGCCCGCGGCCTGCCAGGCATCGGCCTGGGCCCGCGCTTCCTCGCGCACGTGCGCGGGCAACAAGCGCAGCGCGAGCCAGATCAGCAATGGCAGCAGCAAGGCATCGTCGAGCAGGCCCAGCACCGGGATCGCATCGGGGATCAGGTCGATCGGGCTCAGCGCGTAGCCCACCACGATCAGCACCAGCAGCTTCACCGCCCAGGGCGTGTGGGGGTGGCGGCGGGCGAACCACAAGGTCATGGCGTCGCGCTTGAGGCCGCGCGCCCACTGCTTCAAGCGCGCGATCGCGCCCATGGTCTCAGCCGCCCTGGAAGCCGCCGGCGCGCAGCGTCACCACCAGCGTGTCGCGCCAGCCGTGGCCCTCGGGGTCTTCGGGCTGGATGGGCGTGCTCTCGTGGATCACGCGCGGGTCGTCGATCAGCAGCAGCGACCAGGGGTCGCGCAGCGTGAAGCGCTGGCCGCTGGGGCCGTTGGCCTCGAACACGCGGCTTTCGCCACCCTTGATGGCGTGGCGCCCCACGAGGAACACCGCCACCAGGTCCACCCCGTCGCGGTGAGCGCCCTCGGGCGTGGGGCGGCCGATGCCGTCGGTGGTGTCGATGCGGAACGGGTGGGCCTCGACGTACCAGGGCTGCGCGCCGCGCAAGGCGTCGGCCGAGGCGGCCAGGCGCTGCAGCAGCCGCGTCCAGGCGGGCGCGGCCACCATGGCCGGCTCCATGGGCTCGAACCAGCGCTGCATGCCGCCGTGCAGGGCGTTGTATTCCACCGGCTGCCAGTGGGCGCGGTGCGGCACCGGCTGCACCCGCCCGCCGTCTACCACGAAGCAGCTGTGGCGGCGCTGGCGGTAGCGGCCGCCGTCTTTCAGGTAGCCGTCGGCCACCAGGCGGTCCCAGTGGGGTTCGAGCGCCCTGAGCTCAGCCAGCGGCACGCCGATCCAGGCCGCGGTGTCTTCACCGCTGAGCAGGCCCACGCCGCGCTCGCGCAGCGCGGTGTCGATGGCGTTGGGGGAAAGGTAAGGGGGAGAAAACTCGGCGGCGGACATGCCGGCAAGTGTAGGCCGGCGACCCCAGGCCTTCCCCGGGTAAGCCCTTGGCCGCGTGCGCGCGCGGCGGTGGCCCAATCGGCCCATGAAAGCCGCCACCGACCCCACCCCGCCGCCGCCCGGGCCGGCGCCCGCTGCCATCGGCCCGCGCGTGGCCGCGCTGCGCGCCAGCGACCCCTGGCGCTGGTTGCGCGCGGGTTGGGCCGACTTCGTGCGCTGCCCCGGCATCGGCCTGTTCTACGGCGCGTGCTTCCTGGCCATGGGCCAGGCGCTGCTGTGGGTGTTCCGCGCCGCGCCGGCCTATGTGCTGGCCCTGTCGGCGGGCTTTCTGCTGGTGGGGCCGCTGCTGTGCCTGGGGCTCTACCACGCCAGCCGCATGCTGCAACGCGGCGGCACGCCGCGGCTGGGCGACTCGCTGGGTGCCTGGTGGCCGTCCAAGGGCACGCTGGCCATCTTCGGCGGCGTGCTGCTGATTCTGGAGATGCTCTGGGGCCGCGCCTCGCTCGTGGTGTTCGCGGTGAGCTTCAACAGCATGCCCGATCCGCAGCGCCTGCTCGGCCAGCTGCTGTCGGGCGAGAACCTCGAATTCCTCATCACCTGGTGCTCGGTGGGCGCGGTGTTCGCGGGCCTGATCTTCGTCACCAGCGTGGTGAGCATTCCCATGATCCTCGACCGCGGCACCGACGCGATCACGGCCGGCCTCACGAGCATCCGCGCCTGCCTCGAGAACCCGGGCGTGATGCTCGCCTGGGGCGCGCTGATCGTGCTGCTCACGGGCGCCGCGCTGGCGCTGCCGCTGATGGCGGGCCTGCTCGTGGTGGGGCCGGTGCTCGGGCACGCGAGCTGGCACGCCTACCGCAGCGCGGTGCCGGCCGATCCGGCTCAGGCGCCGTAAGAGCGGTCGCGCCGGTCGCGGCGCGTCGACGACAGCAGCGAGGTCTCGATCAGGCCTTCGAACAGGGGCTGCAGGGCCATCACCTGGTCCATCGCGGCGCGTTCGTCCTGGGCGCGGCACAGCCAGTGCAGCAGGTCGGGCCGCATGAACCACAGGGCCCGCGCCGACTCGGCCACCAGCAGGCGGTGGCGCAGCTGCTCGGCCTCCCAGTTGCTGGCGTCACCCACCAGCTCCAGCATGGCTTTTCGCACCCGGGCCAGGCGGTAGGGGTCGTCGTCGCGCCGGGAATCCGTGCCGTGCAGCCGCTGGGCCACGGTGTCGAACAGGGTGGAAATGAACTGCTTCATGTTGTGGGGTACGGCGCGGTGCGAGCGACGTCCGGCACACAAGGGCCGACGCGCGGCGACATTCCAGCACAAAACAGTCGACTTGTAACGGCCGTTGTCACCGTTTCGCCCCATCCGTGGCCTTTGTCGGACCGGGATCGCTTTCGCGCCACAGGCGCGCGAGCAACCACCAGCTCAACAGACTGTTGGTAAGGGCAAGCAGACCCAGCGCCAGGCGCAGCCCCGGCGGCGGTTGCCGAACCTGGATGAACAGCACCAGCAAGCTGGAGAGCACCTGGAAGCCGAGCATGAGCCAGAACAGGCCATTGCGCGGTTGCCACAGGCGGCGGATGGCTTGGACGAGGGACGGCATGGGCCGCGATTGTGCCTAGGCGATGGGCGCCGCGGCGCGTGCGGCCTCCTGCTCCTGCAGCCAGCGCCACATCACCTTGCCGCTGCCGCTCTTGGGCAGCGCGTCCACGAACTGCACCTCGCGCGGCGCCTTGTAGACCGCCATGTGCTCGCGGCACCAGTCGAGGATGTCCTGCTCGCTGGTGCGGCCGCGGGCGTCGGCGCGCAGCACCACCACGGCCTTCACGCTCTCGCCGCGGTAGGCGTCCTGCGTGGCGATCACGCAGGCCTCGGCGATCGCGGGGTGCTTGAACATCAGCGCCTCGACCTCGGCCGGCCAGACCTTGAAGCCACTGGCGTTGATCATGCGCTTGAGGCGGTCGGTGATGAAGAAGTAGCCGTCCTCGTCGACGCGCCCCAGGTCGCCCGAGCGGAAGAAGCGCTTGCCCTCGAAGGTGATGAAGGCCGCGGCCGTGGCGTCGGGGCGCTTCCAGTAGCCATCGAACACCATGGGGCCGTGGATGATGATCTCGCCCGCCTCGCCGGGCGGCATTTCCTGCAGCGTGTCGGGGTCGACGACGCGCGCATCGCAGCTCATGAAGGGAATGCCCAGGCACTGCTGCTTGGGGTGGTCGGGCGGGTTGTTGTGCGAGGGCGCCGCGGTTTCGGTCAGGCCGTAGCCCTCGACGAAACGCAGCCCGAACTGCTCGAGCAGGCGCTGCGCCACCGCCTGCGGCATGGCCGCGCCGCCGCCGCCGATGTAGACCAGGCTGGAGAGGTCGTACTGGTCGAAGCGCGGGCTGGCCAGCAGGTCGATCACCATGGTGGGGATGTTGGTCCAATTGGTCACGCGCCAGCGCGAGATGAGCTGCCCGGCCAGTTCGCGGTCCCAGCGCGGCATCAGCACCATGGTCGAGCTGCTGTAGATGCCCGCGTGCATGCCCGCCACCATGCCGGTGATGTGGAACAGCGGCACCACCACCAGCGACACCGTCTCGGGCGAGGTGGTGCCCCAGAGGTTGGCGGCCACCGCGTTGTGCATGAGGGTGCGGTGCGGGTGCATGCAGCCCTTGGGCAGGCCCGTGGTGCCGCTCGTGTAGGGCAGCACGGCGAGGTCGTCGGGACCGCGGTTGTGCGCCGGCAGCGGGGCGGTGCAGGCCAGGGCCTCGGCCCAGTCGGCCACGCTGCCGCCCGGCAGCACGGGCCGTTCGTGGCGGCTGCCCAGCCAGGCCTGCCAGCCCGGCGGAACCTCGGCCGCGGGCCCCATGGCGTCGCCGTAGTGCGCCACCACCAGGTGGCGCAGGCGCGCGCCTTCGGGCACGCCATCGTTGGCCTTCAGCAGTTCGCCCGCGAGATCGGCGGCGCAGATGGCCACCCGGGCATCGGGATCGGTGATGTAGTGCCCGAGCTCGTCGGCCTTGTTCATGGGGTTCACCGGCACCACCACGGCATTGGCGCGCAGCACGGCGTAGTACGCCACGATCCACTGCGGGCAGTTCTGCATGAACACGATCACGCGGTCGCCGTCCTGCACGCCCTGGGTGCGCAGGTGCGCCGCCAGGCGTTCGGCCTGCGCAAGCAGCTCCGCGTAGGTGGTCTGCCGGTCGAAGAACACCAGCGCGGGCTTGTGCGGGTACCGCAGCGCGCTGACCACGAGGTTGTGCCAGAGCGAGGTGGCGGGCGGTTGCAGCGCGTGCGGCAACCGGCGCGGCCAGACACGGTGGTGGGCGCGCGCGGGCGCGGACGGGGCGGCTTGCATGGCGGCTTGTCTCCTGTCGTGGCGCCTTGTGTACAGGCCACAAGGCCTAGGCGTCTGGACAGCAGCATACGGTCGCCCGCTGCGAAACCGCATCGGGGTTTGTCGCAGCAGCGACCTAAGCCTCACGACCGGCGCGGTGGCAATGGCATGGAACGTGCTGACAATGCCGCCGACCGTGGCGAGCGGGGCCGGCCTGCCGATAAGTCGATAAAAGCTTTGCATGAGCCGCCCACGTAAACCCCGATCCCTCGCCCAAAAGGCGCGGACTACAGTGCCCCGCAGCCGCTCCCGCACCGAACGGGTGCGAGGCGGTGGCCCGAGAAATCCCTTTCCCTACCCGGAGTGACCGCATGAAATCCCCCTCCCAGAAGCTGACCGCACTGGCGCTGTGCGCTGCCGCCACGCTGCTCGCCCTGCCCGCGCACGCGGGCAAGGACGTCGACGCCATCAAGAAGCGCGGCGAACTCAACTGCGGGGTCAACACCGGCCTGCCGGGCTTCTCGGCCGCCGACAGCCAGGGCAAGTGGAGCGGCATGGACGTGGACGTGTGCCGCTCGGTGGCCGCGGCCCTGCTGGGCAACGCCGACAAGGTGCGCTACGTGCCGCTCACGGCGCAGCAGCGCTTCACGGCCCTGCAGTCGGGCGAGATCGACCTGCTGGCCCGCAACACCACCTGGACCCTCACGCGCGACGCTTCGCTGGGCCTGACCTTCACGGGCGTGAACTTCTACGACGGCCAGGGCTTCATGGTGCCCAAGAAGCTCAAGGTCAACAGCGCCAAGCAGCTCAAGGGCGCCACCGTCTGCGTTCAATCGGGCACCACCACCGAGCTCAACCTGACCGACTACTCGCGCGCCAACAACCTGGGCCTCAAGCCCGTGGTGTTCGAGAAACTCGAAGCCGCGCTGGCCGCCTACGCCTCGGGCCGCTGCCAGGCCTACACCACCGACGCCTCGGGCCTGGCCTCGTCGCGCGCCAAGGACATGGCGGTGCCCGACGACCACGTGATCCTGCCCGAGCTGATCTCCAAGGAACCCCTGGGCCCGGCCGTGCGCCGCGGTGACGACGACTTCGCCGCCATCGTGCGCTGGGTGGGCTTCGCGCTGATCGAAGCCGAGGAATACGGCATCACGCAGGCCAACGTCGACCAGCTCAAGAGCTCGAGCACCAACCCCTCAGTGATGCGCATCCTGGGCATGGGCAACGAAGACACCGGCAAGCTGCTGGGTCTCGACAAGGAATGGGCGTACCGCGCCATCAAGGCCGTGGGCAACTACGGCGAGCAGTTCGAGCGCCACGTCGGCCCCAAGACGCCGATCCAGCTGCCGCGCGGCGTCAACAACCTCTGGACCAAGGGCGGCGTGCTCTACGCCCCGCCGATCCGCTGAGCGCCACCTGCGGGTGAGGCCGCCGCGGCGGCCTCACCCGCCTTCTCCGGTGCGTTCGCGGCGGCGCTGGCCGTGGCGGACGCCTTTCGTGTCCGCCCTTCAACGGCGAGGTCCATCTTGACCATCCCCGCATCCCCCCCTCCCCATTCCCGACGCTGGTCGCTCAACAGCCGCGCCACGCGCGGCGTGATCTACCAGGTCATCGCGCTGGCGCTGCTCGCGCTCGGCCTGTGGTACCTCGCGCACAACACGCAGCTCAACATGCGCGCGCGCGGCATCCAGAGCGGCTTCGATTTCCTCGGGGCCAATGCCGGCTTCGACATCGGCGAAAAACTGATCGACTACGACCCCAGCCAGAGCTACGGCAAGGCGATCTGGGTCGGCGTGCTCAACACCGTGAAGGTGGCCATCGCGGGCATCGTGCTCACCACGGTCCTGGGCGTCATGCTGGGCGTGGGCCGGTTCTCGCGCAACGCGCTGGTGCGCGGCCTCTGTTACGGCTACGTGGAAGCCTTCCGCAACGTGCCGCTGCTGCTGCAGCTGCTCATGTGGTACCTGGTGTTCATCGAACTGCTGCCCGCGGCCAACGAGGCCTGGGCCTTCGGTGGCCTGGTGTTCCTGAGCAAGGGCGGCCTGTCGTTTCCCTGGCCCACCACGGGGGTGGGCGCGGTGCTCGGCGGGCTCGCGGTGGGTGCGGTGGCCGGCGTGTTCTGGCGCCGCCGCGTGCAGAAGCGCTTCGAGGCCACGGGCCAGGATGGCGACCGCTTCTGGGCGCCGCTGGCCATGCTGGTGGCCTTTGCCCTGGTGGGCTGGGTCGTGGCCGGCATGCCACGCGCCTGGAGCGTGCCCGAGCAACTGGCCTTCATGGTCGACGGCGGCATGGCGCTCACGCCCGAGTTCATGGCCCTGCTGATCGGGCTCACCATGTACACCGCGTCCTTCGTGGCCGAGGTGGTGCGCGGCGGCATCCAGTCGGTCAGCCGCGGGCAGGACGAGGCCGCTTCCGCGCTGGGCCTGAACCCGCGGCAGAAGATGAAGCTCGTGGTGCTGCCGCAGGCCATGCGCGTGATCATCCCGCCGCTCACCAACCAGTACCTGAACCTCACCAAGAACTCCTCGCTCGCGGTGGTGGTCGGCTACCCCGACGTGGTCTCGATCGCCAACACCACCATCAACCAGAGCGGGCGCGCCGTCGAATGCATCGCGATCATCATGCTGGTCTACCTGAGCACCTCGCTCACGACCTCGCTGGTGATGAACGCCTACAACCGCCGCATGGCGATCAAGGAACGCTGATCCCATGAGCGCACAGTTCCAACCCATCGCGCCGCGGCCGTCGCCGGTGCGCCAGTCGGGCCCCGTGGCCTGGGCCCGACGCAACCTCTTCGCCGACTGGCGCTCCACCGCCACCACGCTGTTCATCGCATTGCTGCTGGTCTGGGCCCTGCCCGGCCTGTGGCGCTGGATCATCGCGGGCGCCGTGTTCCGACCCGACGCCGACGCCTGCCAGGCCGCGCGCGGCGTGGGCGCGTGCTGGGGCGTGGTGGCCGAGAAGTACCGCATCATCCTGTTCGGCCGCTACCCCTTCGACGAACAATGGCGACCGCTCGTGGCCACGCTGCTCGTCATCGGCGGCCTGGTCGTGAGCTGCATGCGCGCCTTCTGGAAGCGCTGGCTGATCGCGCTGTGGATCGCCATCCTCGCGCTGTTCTTCACGCTCATGGGCGGTGGCGTGCTGGGCCTGTCACCGGTGCGCACCGAGCTCTGGGGCGGCTTTCCGCTGACCATCATGCTGTCGGTGATCTCGCTGTTCCTGGCCTTCCCGCTCGCCGTGGTGGTGGCCCTGGGGCGGCGCGCCAAGCTGCCTGCCATCCGCACCATCTGCGTGCTCTACGTGGAGCTGGTGCGCGGCGTGCCGCTGATCTCGGTGCTGTTCATGGCCTCGTTCATGTTCCCGCTGTTCGTGCCGCAGGGCGTCACGGTCGACGTGCTGGTGCGCGTGATCGCGGGCCTCACGCTGTTCATCGCGGCCTACATGGCCGAGACGGTGCGCGGCGGCCTGCAGGCCGTGCCCAAGGGCCAGTTCGAGGCGGCCGACTCGCTCGGCCTGGGCTACTGGCAGACGCAGCGGCTCATCGTGCTGCCGCAGGCGCTGTCCATGGTGGTGCCGAGCATCATGAACACCTTCATCTCGCTGTTCAAGGACACCTCCCTGGTCACCATCGTGTCGCTCTACGAGCTCACGGGGGCGCTGGCCCTGGCCCTGAACTCCGACGTGCAGTGGCGCCCGTTCAAGCTCGAGGCCTACTTCTTCATCACCCTCATCTATTTCTCGGGCTGCTTCGCCATGTCGCGCTACAGCCTGTGGGTCGAAAAACAACTGGCCGCCAGCAAGGCGCGTTGAAAGACAGAACATGAGCGATCCCATCATCCGATTCGACAAAGTCAACAAGTGGTACGGCAACGACTTTCACGTGCTGCGCGACATCGACCTCTCGGTCGCCAAGGGCGAGCGCATCGTGATCTGCGGCCCCTCGGGCTCGGGCAAGTCCACGCTGATCCGTTGCATCAACCGGCTCGAGGAGCACCAGCAGGGCACGCTCACGGTCGACGGCGTGGAACTCACCGACAACATCAAGGCCATCGACCAGGTGCGCAAGAACGTGGGCATGGTGTTCCAGCAGTTCAACCTGTTCCCCCACCTCACGGTGCTCGAGAACCTCACGCTCTCGCCGATGTGGGTGGGCAAGATGCCCAAGAAGGAAGCCGAAGAACGCGCCATGCAGCAGTTGAAGCGCGTGCGCATCGCCGAGCAGGCGCAGAAGTACCCGCTGCAGCTCTCGGGCGGTCAGCAGCAGCGCGTGGCTATCGCGCGCGCGCTGTGCCTCACGCCCAAGATCATGCTGTTCGACGAGCCCACCTCCGCGCTCGACCCCGAGATGATCAAGGAGGTGCTCGACGTGATGATCGAGCTCGCCAACCAGGGCATCACCATGCTGTGCGTGACGCACGAGATGGGTTTCGCCAAGGCCGTGGCCGACCGCGTGATCTTCATGGACCAGGGACAGATCGTCGAGCAGAACACGCCCGAGGCCTTCTTCAACAACCCGCAGAACGAGCGCAGCAAGGACTTCCTGTCGAAGATCCTCGGGCATTGACTTGAGACGGTCACCGCGCGGGCGCACAATGCCCGCGCATCAAGGAGACCGCCATGCCAACGCTGGAACCCGCACCCGCGCGCCGCCTCACCTGGCTGCGCTGGGGCTGCACCACCGCCCTGGGCCTGTCGCTGTGGTGTGCCGGCGCCGCCCTGGCCTTCGACCTGCAAGGCCACCGCGGCGCCCGCGCACTCGCCCCTGAAAACACGCTCGCGGGCTTCGAGCGCGCGCTGGCCATCGGCGTCAGCACGCTCGAGCTCGACGTGGTGCTCAGCGCCGAAGGCGTGCCCGTGATCTCGCACGACACCACGCCCAACCCCGACATCACGCGCGACGCCAGCGGCCGCTGGCTGCAGTCGCGCGGCCAGCCCTTCAACACGCTCACGCTCGCGCAGATCGCCGAGTTCGACGTCGGCCGCATCGTGCCCTCGAGCCGCTACGCGCGCGACTTCCCGCAGCAGCAGGCCGTGGACGGCGAGCGCATCCCCACGCTCGCATCGCTGTTCGAGCTGGTCCGCAAGCTGCGCGCCGATCACGTGCGCTTCAGCATCGAGCTCAAGCGCAACCCCGAGCGGCCGCACGAATCGCCTGCGCCCGAGGCCTTCGTGCAGGCGGTGATGGCGGTGATCCAGGCGCACGGCATGGCCGGGCGCAGCACGCTGCAGAGCTTCGACTGGAGCGTGCTCAAGGCCGCCCAGCGCCTGGCGCCCGAGATGCCGCTGTCTTTTCTCACCATCCAGCGGCCGCGCTCGAACAACCTTGAAAGCGGGGTCTGGTCGGCCGGGGCCCAGATCGCGCGCCACAAGGACGCGCCCGCCATGGTGGCCGCGGCCGGCGGCCGGCTCTGGTCGCCGAACTTCAACGACATCTCGCAGCGCCTGCTCGAACGCGCGCGCGAAGAAGGCCTGCGCGTGATTCCCTGGACGGTCAACGAGACCAGCGACATGGAGCGCCTGATCGACTGGGGCGTGGATGGCATCATCACGGACCATCCCGACCGGCTGCGCGCGGTGATGATGCGCCGCGGCCTGGCCCTGCCGCCCGCGGTGGAGCCGGCCCAGGCCTCCCAGGCCCCGCAAGCCGTGCGCACCGCAACCACCCACTGAGCCCCGCGCCCCATGGACGACCCCCGACTGCACGCCGCGCGAGACACCCTGCAAGCGCTGCAGGCCGAGCGCCTGCGCCCCCACGAGGCCGCCGAACGCCTGCGCGCGCAGACCGAGCTGCTGGCCGCGCTGCCGCCGCGCTTCACCGAAGTGCTCCACCAATTGCTCGACCGCCTGGAATCGAGCGCGCTGTTCGACGGCGAGAGCTGCTCGTTCAGCCACAGCGAGCTGCACGCCCACCTGCAGGGCTGGCTGGAGCAGGCCGGCCGGCGCCTGGCTGCGGCCGCCTGAGCACGGAACTTCGCCGCCCTGCGCCTATCATTCGCCCCATGCGTGCCGTCTGGATCGCCCTGCTCATCGCCCTGCTGCCCCTGCGCGGCTGGGTCGGTGACGCCATGGCCCTGTCCATGCTCGAGGCCCACGGCGCCGCGGCCTTGGTGGCCGCCGCCGACGCGGTCATCGCGCCCCACGATCAACCCCCTCACGATCACAACGGTCACCACGACCACGGCAGCCCGCACGCCGCGCCGGCCCAGGCCGATGCGCGCGCAGACAGCGATCACGGCCCCGCCGGCGCCCAGGCCCACCTGCTCTGCGAGGTCTGCAACGGCCCGGTACTGAGCCCGCCCGCGTCCGCAGTCGTGGTCACCGCCATCGAGCACGCGCCACGGGTCGAGCGCCAGCAGCGTTTCGCCAGCCTGGCCCCGCGCCAGCCCACCAAGCCGCCCATCGCCTGAGGTTTCGCACCCTTGGTGCGTCCGCTCGACGCCGTCCGGCGCCGGGCGAACGCCGGTTCGACCCTCAGGAGACCCCATGAACACCCGATTCCGTTCGGCGCCGCTGTGGTGTGCGCTGACCCTGGCCCTGCCCGCCTGGGCCGGGCCGCCCGACGACGCCCTGCGCGCCGCCGATCCCGACACCCCGGTGGCCACATCCACCCTGGCCCTGCCACCTGCGCAACGGCTTGACACCCCCGACGGCCCGGCCGACCTTGCGGCCGCCCGCGCTCTCTGGCGCGAGGCCAACCAGCGCGTGGCCGAGTTCCCGCGCGGCCACATCGACCTGCTGCGCTGGGAAGCCGCACAGGCCGACACCCGTCCCGCCCCGGCCCGCGCGGCCACAGCCACCCCCCTCGGCGTGGGCGAGGTCCTGCGCGCTTCGCTGCGCCTGCGGCCCGGGCTCTTCACCCATGCCGGCATGAACCCGCTGGAACAGGCGCGGGTGCGCATCGCCTACGCCGAGCACGTGCGCGAGGTGCAGCACGCCTGGATCACCGCGGTGGCGGCGCGCGAGCGTGCCCGCCTGCGCGCCGCGGTGCTCGACGCCAGCCGCCAGGGCAGCGAGCTCGGCCGGCGCATGGTGCGCGTAGGCAACTGGCCCGCCGCGCGGCTGATGCAGGAGCAGGCCATCGAAGCCGCCGCCTGGCAGGCCAGCGCCGACGCCGAGCTGGCCGCGCGCGACGCGATCGAACGCCTGGCCGGCCTCATGGGCCTGTGGCAGGCCGATGCCGTGTCGGCCCTGGCCGATCGGCTGCCGCCCGGCCTGCCCGCGCTGCCCGAGCGCGCCGATGCCGGACTGCCCGCCGACGGCGGCGTCGAGGCCGCCGTGCTGCGCGCCGACCCGCTGCTCGCGCTCGAACGCGAGCCCGCGCGCCGCGCCTTCGCGGCCCTGCCCGACGGCCGCTGGCGCGCCTGGGACAGCGCCCGCGACGCCGCGCTGCAGGCCCTGCCCGAGCCCGGCCAGGGCCCGGCCATGCCGCCGCACATCGACCAGCTCGGCCTGCTGCGCGATGCCCGCCTGCAGGAAGCCGAAGAACAGCGCGCCCGCCTGCTCGCGCGCGCCAGCGAACGCCGTGCCATGGCGCGCAGCGCCTGGGCCCGGCTGCAGGCGAGCCATGCGTTCGCGCAACACGCCGAGCGCCACATCGCGGGCCTGGCCGACGCGCAGCAGCAGGAAGGCCAGCTGCGCTACAACGGCATGTTCGACAGCACCTGGCAATTGCTGGCCAGCGCGCGCCAGCGCCTGGACGCGCTCGACTCCGCGCAACAGGCGCGCGCCGCCTGGTGGCGCGCGCAGGCGAGCTGGCAGGCCCTGCTCGCGGGCGCGCCCTACCAGCCCGACACGGCCGCCCCCGCGGCCGCCGCCGCCCAACCCGACGCCGGAGGCCACTGAACATGCAACGCCGACACTTCTTCACCGGCGCGGCCACCGCGGTGGCCGCCGCCAGCGTGGGCCGCGTGGCCCTGGCCGCCCTGCCCGAGGCCGTGCAGCAGACCTCGGCCGACACCGCCGCGCCCTGGACGCCACCGGGCGTCACGGGCGCGGGCCGGCCCTACAACCCCGTGGTCACGCTCAACGGCTGGACCCTGCCCTGGCGCATGAACAACGGCGTCAAGGAATTCCACCTGGTGGCCGAGCCCGTGGTGCGCGAGGTCGCCCCGGGCTTCCACGTGAACCTGTGGGGCTACAACGGCCAGAGCCCCGGCCCCACGATCGAGGTGGTCGAGGGCGATCGCGTGCGGATCTACGTCACCAACCGCCTGCCCGAGCACACCACCATCCACTGGCACGGCCAGCGCCTGCCCAACGGCATGGACGGCGTGGGCGGTCTCAACCAGCCGCAGATCCCCGTGGGGAAGACCTTCGTCTACGAGTTCGTGGCGCGCCGGCCGGGCACCTTCATGTACCACCCGCACGCCGACGAGATGGTGCAGATGGCCATGGGCATGATGGGTTTCTGGGTCACGCACCCCAAGGGCAAACACCCGCTGATCGAGGACGTGCAGCGCGACTACTGCTTCCTGCTCAACGCCTTCGACGTCACGCCCGGCAGCCGAACGCCCCAGGTCAACACCATGCTCGAGCACAACATCTGGTGCTGGAACAGCCGCGCATTCCCCGGCATCAGCCCGCTGGTGGCGCGCCTGGGCGAGCGCGTGCGCGTGCGCGTGGGCAACCTCACCATGACCAACCACCCCATCCACCTGCACGGCGTGGAGTTCGAGGTGACCGGCACCGACGGCGGCCCCACGCCCCGCGGCTCGCGCTGGCCCGAGGTGACGACCGACGTGGCCGTGGGCCAGATGCGGCAGATCGAGTTCGTCGCCGACGAACCCGGCGACTGGGCCATGCACTGCCACAAGAGCCACCACACCATGGGTGCCATGGGCCACGGCGTCCCCACGATGATCGGCGTGGACCACCGCGGGCTGGTGAAGCCGCTGCAAAAGGCGGCGCCCGACTACATGGTGATGGGCGAGCGCGGCATGGCCGACATGGGCGAGATGCAGATGGAGCTGCCCGCCAACACCTTCCCCATGATGACCGGCACCGGGCCCTACGGCCCGATCGAGATGGGCGGCATGTTCACCGTGTTCAAGGTGCGCGCCGACCAGAAGCCCGGCGACTACAGCGACCCCGGTCCCTACGCCCAGCCGCCGGGCACGCAGGCCCGGCTGGTCGACACCACCGGCGCGCCCGCGGCCCCGCGCGCCGCGCCCAACCCGAACCCGGCCGATGCCAGCGCGCGCAAGCCCGCCGGCGGCCATGCCCACCATTGAAAGGCCCCCCATGAACAACCGACGCAGAACCCTGATCACGCTGCCGGCCCTGCTGCCGCTGGCTCTGGCCCTGCCCGCCGCGCGGGCCCACGGCAACGCGCCGCACCACGGCGGCGCGGCCGCGGTGGTGAAAGAGCAGAAGCCCTGGGGCATCGCCGGCGATGCCAAGGACGTGCGCCGCACGGTGACCGTGCGCATGACCGACGACATGAAGCTCTCGCCCAGCCACATCGAGGTGCGCCAGGGCGAGACCCTGCGCATCCGCGCGGTGAACGCGGGCGCGGTGATGCACGAGATCGTGCTCGGCACGCGCGAAGAGCTCGCGGCCCATGCCGAGCTCATGAAGAAGCACCCGGGCATGCAGCACGAGGAGCCCTACATGGCCCACGTGCCGCCCGGCAAACAGGGCGAGCTGGTGTGGCACTTCAACCGCGCGGGCGACTTCGAGTTCGCCTGCCTGATCGCGGGCCATTTCGAGGCCGGCATGCGCGGCACCCTGCGCGTGAAGGCCGCGGGCCAGGCCGCGGCCCAGCCCGTGGTGCAGGTCTGGAAAGACCCCAACTGCGGCTGCTGCCACGACTGGGTCGAGCACCTCAAGGCCGACGGCTTTGCAGTGCAGACCTTCGACACCGGCAACACCGCCATGCGCCGGCGCCTGCAAATGCCCGAGCGCCACGGCTCGTGCCACACGGCCCTGGTGGGCGGCTACGTGATCGAGGGCCACGTGCCCGCGCGCGAGATCCGCCGCCTGCTGGCCGAAAAACCCCAGGCCATCGGCCTGGCGGTGCCCGGCATGCCCGTGGGCAGCCCGGGCATGGACGGCGCGGTCTATGGCAACCGCAAAGACCCCCACGACGTGCTGCTGGTGCTGCGCGACGGCAACGCCCGCGTTTTCCAATCCTATTTCCGCTGAATCAGGAATTCCCCACATGAAACACCGAATGATCCCTCTGGCATTGGCCCTCTGGAGCGCCGCGGCATTGGCGGCCGATCTGCCTTTCACCGACGCCGAGGTGCGCCGCGTGAATACCGCCGGACAGGAAATCACGCTCAAACACGGCGAAATCAAAAACCTCGACATGCCGCCCATGACCATGGTCTTCAAGGTGAGCGACCCCGCGCTGCTCACCCCTCTGAAAGCGGGCGACCAGGTGCGCTTCACCGCCGAGCAACGCAATGGGGCTTACACCATCCTTAAATTGGAGAAAAAGCCTTGATCTGGATCAAAAGCCATTGAGTTGTTTTGCCCGGCGCAAATCCTGCAAATTGCCGCTTCATTTGCGCAAAGGGCTGCCGATACTTCCGATACGGAGCGGTCAGGTGATCGCTTCATGAGAAGAAGGATCAGCCATGCGAGTCAACCTGCCCGTGACCCACCAGGAGTTCGTCATCCCCGACGGCGTCACCCTGGTGTCGACCACCGACCTGCAAAGCCACATCACCTACTGCAACCCGGCCTTCATCGCGGTCAGCGGTTACAGCCGGGAAGAGCTCATCGGGCAGCCGCACAACCTGGTGCGCCACCCCGACATGCCGCCCGAGGCCTTCCGCGACATGTGGGAAACGCTCAAGAGCGGCTCGCCCTGGTCGGCGCTGGTGAAAAACCGGCGCAAGAACGGCGACCACTACTGGGTGATGGCCAACGCCACGCCCATCATGAGCAATGGCCAGCCGGTGGGCTACATGTCGGTGCGCACCAAACCCACCCGCGAGCAGGTGCAGGGCGCCGAGCAGCTCTACGCACGCATGCGCGCCGAGCGCGAGTCGGGCCAGAACCGCATCCGGCTGCACCGCGGCCAGGTGCAAATGGCGGGCTGGCGCGGCGCGCTGCAACGCGCCACGCGGCTCACGCTGGGCCGCAGCATCACGCTCACCAGCGTGGGACTGGCCATCGCCGGGCTGGTGATCGGCGAGACCGGCGCACGCCTGGGCACCGAGGCCCACCTGGCCATGGGCGTGCCCCTGGTAGGTGCGGCGCTGTTCGCGGCCTGGCTGCTGCGGCGCCAGACGCTCAAGCCGCTCGAAGGCGCGATCCGCTTCGCCAACACCATGGCCGCGGGCGACCTGACGGCGCGCCTCGAGGCACGCGGCGCGGTGGAGTTCGGCGAACTCGCCAAGGCGCTCAACCAGCTCAATGTGAACCTGCAGGCGGTGGTGGCCGACGTGCGCCACGAGGTCGAGGGCGTGCAGGTGGCGAGCCAGGAGATCGCCAGCGGCAACCACGACCTGTCCTCGCGCACCGAGGCCCAGGCCAGCAACCTCGAGGAAACCGCCGCCTCCATGGACCAGATGAACAGCACCGTGGCGCAAAGCGCGGGCACCGCGGGCGAAGCCGCGCGGCTCGCCGAGCGCGCCGCGACCGTGGCGCGCGAAGGCAATGCCGCCATGGGCGAGGTCGTCCACACCATGGACGAGATCAGCCGCAGCTCGGCCCGCATCGGCGAAATCATCCAGGTCATCGACGGCATTTCCTTCCAGACCAACATCCTCGCGCTCAACGCCGCGGTGGAAGCCGCGCGCGCCGGTGAGCAGGGCCGCGGCTTCGCCGTCGTGGCCGCCGAAGTGCGCAGCCTGGCGCAGCGCACGCTCGACGCCGCCAAGGAGATCAAGACGCTGATCGACGAGTCCTCCGGCCGCGTGCAGCGGGGCAGCGAGCTCGTGCACAGCACCGGCCAGACCATGGCCAGCGTGGTGGGCGCGGTCGAGCAGGTCAATGCGCTGATCGGCGACATCACCCACGCCACGCAGGAACAATCGAGCGGCATCGCGCAGATCAACCAGGCCGTGGGCCAGCTCGACTCGGTGACGCAGCAGAACTCCGCCATGGTCGAACAGCTCGCGGCCGCCGCAAGTTCGCTGCAGACCCAGGCGCAGGTGATGCACGAGGCGGTGCAGATCTTCAAGCTGCGGTAACACCCGGCAACGCGTCAGCCACGCGGGCCCGGGCAGGCCCGTGCTATGTTCGCGGGCACCATGCCCAAGACGCTGCGCTACACCCTGATCTCGCTCAAGGAGATGCTGCTCTCGGGCAGCCCGATCGTGCTCATCACGATCGCGCTGCTGGCCTTCACCTGGTGGTGGCTCAACCCCAACCCGCCCAAGCGCGTGGTGCTGGCCACCGGCCCCGAACAAAGCGCCTACGACACCTTCGGCAAGCGCTATGCCGAGGCGCTCAAGCGCAACGGCATCACGGTGGAACTGGTGCGCACCCAGGGCTCGGCGCAGAACCTCGAGATGCTGCGCCGCGAAGAGGTCGACCTCGGCTTCGTGCAGGGTGGCACCGCCGACATCGGCTACGACGACGAGGACGGCATCGTCTCGCTGGGCAGCCTGTTCGTGGAGCCGCTGTGGCTGTTCTACCGCGAAGACGCGGCGCGCCGTCTCAACAAGAGCGCCACGCTCACCAACCTCGCCGATCTCGCGCGCTGGCGCGTCAACGTGGGCACGCCGGGCAGCGGCGTGCCGCGCCTGTTCAACACCCTGCTCGAGGTCAACCGCGTCTCGCCGCGCGACATCGTGCTCAGCCAGCTCGAACAGACACCGGCCACCGTGGCCTTCCTCGACGGCAAGCTCGACGCCCTGGTGTTCGCCTCGGCGCCCGAATCGCTGATCGTGCAGATGCTGCTGCAGACGCCGGGCGTGAAGCTGCTCGACTTCGCCCAGGCCGAGGCGTATTCGCGCCGCTTCGGCTACCTCACGCCCGTGACCATGCCGCAGGGCATGGTGGACCTGGCCAAGAACCTGCCGCCGCGCAACGTGCGCCTGGTAGCCTCAACCACCAGCCTGCTCGCGCGCTCGGGCACGCACCCGGCGGTGCTGCAGCTGTTCGCACAGACGGCGGTTGAACTGCATGGCGGTGCGGGCTGGTTCAACCGCGCGCGCGAGTACCCCAACGTGGCGCACAGCGAACTGCCCGTGGCGCCCGAGGCCGAGCGCGCGTTGAAGGGCGGCCTGCCCTTCCTGCAGCGCTACCTGCCGTTCTGGCTGGCCAATGTGGTGGAACGCATGTGGCTGGCGCTGGGCCTGATCCTCGCGCTCGCGCTGCCGCTGTCGCGCATCGTGCCGCCGCTCTACAGCTTCCGCATCCGCTCGCGCGTGTTCCGCTGGTACGCCGAGCTGCGCGACATCGAACAGCGCGCCGAAAGCGGCGCGGCCACGCCCGATGCGCTGCTCGAGCAGCTCGACGCCATGGAGGGCAAGGTCGAGAAGGTGGTGGTGCCGCTGTCGTACACCGACGAGCTCTACGCGCTGCGCAACAACATCCACCTGGTGCGCAAGAAGCTCTTGCGCAAGGCACAGCCGGCGTGAGGCCCGCTCGCGTTCAGCGCTCTCGCAGGCTTTCGTCGGCCAGGGTCTGAACGGGGCTGAGCAGGTAATCGATCAGCCGGCGGCGACCGGTCTTGATTTCGGCGACCAGATTCATGCCGGGGGTGATCGGCACCTCGCGCCCATCGGCCATCAGGCTCGATCGGCCCAGTTTGAGGTAGGCCGGGTACGAGGCCTGGCCGGTGCGCTCGTCGACCGCGGCGTCGGCGCCCAATACCGACACCGTCGCGGGCAAGGTGCCATGGCGCGTGAACGGAAACGCCTCCAGCTTCACCGTGACGTCCTGACCTGGCCGGACGAAGCCCATGTCCTGGTTGGCGATGCTCACCTGCGCAGTCACCCGGTCGGCCTCGGGCACCACGACCATCAGCGACTGGCCGCCAGCCACGACAGCGCCGCCGTTGTGCACCGACAACTGCTGCACCGTGCCGTTCACCGGGGATCGCAGCTCGGTCAGGCGTTGGCGTTGTCCGACCTTCATGGCCTCGGCCTGCAGTTGCTCGCGTTGCGTGCGCGCCTGGGCCTCGCGCTCGATGAGTCCGCGGCGGATATCGGCCTTCATCGCATCCAGCGTCTGCAGGGCATGCGTCTGCGCCAACTGCAGTTCGCGCCACCGCGCCTGCTGTGTCGCCAGGTCGCGCTCCAGTTCAACGCGCTCACGCGTGCGGTCCTGGGTGGCATGGCCCGAGATGAATCCCTTCTCGACCAGCAACCGGTAGTCGGACTCGCGCTGGCGGGCCATGGGCAGCGTGGCCTGGAGTTTGTCGAGCAAGGCATGCGCTGTCTCGCCCTCGCTGCGGCGCTGCTCCGCGTCGGCGCGGGCGCGCGTGAGGCGACCCTGGATGTCGGCCCATTCGGCCCGCAGCTGCGCGGTGGCCCGGCGCGCGTCGGCCGGCGTCCAGACCAGGTGCTGCGCAGGCGCAGGCAGCGGCTCCTGCAAGACCTCCCGATCGGGCAGTCGGCCCCGTTCCAAAGCGCGCAGCAGAATCCCCGTGCGCCAGGCCTCGCTGCTCGCGGCGCACCACGCCTCCTGCACACGGGCACCGTCGGCCCGGGCATCGGTGGCATCGAGTTCAAGGAGCAGTTGCCCCGCCTGCACGCGGTCGCCGTCGCGCACCCACACGCGGTGAACCAGCCCGTCCTCCCGCGGTTGGATGCCGTGGCTGCGCTCACTCACAATGACCCGGCCGGTGGCCACCGCGACGATGTCGACCTGCCCGAACCAGGACCAGGCCAGTACCACGGCGAACAAGCCCATGAGTGCGCGCGCCGTCCACAAGGGCAGCGGATGGGGCGGCGATTCCTGCACGCTGAGCCGGGCCGGCAGAAAGGCCAGCGCTTGCGGCGATCCGTGGGCGGGTTCGCCGTCAAAGCGGCGCGCCCAGGCGGTGCGCAGGGCTCGCAGATGGTGGGCCCACCCCGATGACCGCCGCGCCATCAGGCGACGGCCTGTGCCGTGGGCACGGCCGACGCCTGCAGGCCCCACAGGCGGGCGTAGAGCCCGGCTGGCCGGCGCACGAGCTCGTCGTGCGAACCGGCCTCCACGAGGCGCCCCTGGTCCATCACCAGAATGCGATGGGCCTGCCGCACGGCGCTGAGCCGATGGGCCACGATGAGCACCGTGCGGCCCTGACAAATCGCTGCCATGTTGCGCTGCAGGGCAGCCTCGCTTTCGTAGTCGAGCGCGCTGGTGGCCTCGTCGAAAATGAGAATGCGCGGCTGGCTGAAGAGCGCCCGTGCGATCGCAATGCGCTGGCGCTGTCCGCCGCTCAGGCTGCTGCCCTGCTCGCTCACCACCGTGTCGTAGCCCTCGGGCCATTCACTGATGAACCCGTGCGCGCCCGCAAGGCGGGCCGCGCGAATCACCTCGTCCAGCCCAACGCCTGGGTCGGCCACGGCGATGTTGTCGCGAACGCTGGCGTTGAACAGCAGGTTGTCCTGCAGCACCACGCCAATGTGGCGGCGCAGCTGCGCCACATCGACGGTGCCGATGTCCACGCCGTCGACGAGCACCTGTCCGGCCTCGGGTCGGTACAGGCATTGCACGAGCTTGGTCAGCGTGCTTTTGCCCGAGCCCGAGCGACCCACGATGCCCACCACTTCACCCGCCTGGATCTCCAGGCTCAGGCCATCAAGCACTGGCCGCGCTTGGTCGCGGTAACGAAACCGCACGTCCTTGAATGCGATGGCGCCCACCACTCGGGGCAAGGTCGCGCGCTGGCGCTGCGGCGCCGAGCCCATATCGGGCTTGGCATCGAGCACGTCGGCCAGGCGACGCATGGACACACCGGCCTGTTGCACATCCATCCACAACTGGGCCAGGCGCATCACTGGCTGCGACACACGCCCGGCGAACATGTTGAAGGCCACGAATTGACCGACCGTGAGCTGCCCTTGCATGACCAGGTGCGAACCCCACCACAGCGTGGCCGCCTGCACCAGCTTGCCGATCAGGCCCACCGACTCCTGCGCCGTGCTGGCCGCCATCTGCGAGCGAAACGCCGCCAGCACGTACGCAGCGAGCTGGCGGTCCCAGCGCTGCTCGAACTGGGGTTCGAGCGCGGCAGCCTTCACGGTCTGGATGCCGGTGACGGATTCGACCAGCATGGACTGGTTCTCCGCACCCAGCGCGAACTTCTGATCGAGCCGGCGCCGCAGCACGGGTGTCGCCCAGGTGATCACGCCCGCGTACATGGGCAGGCTGGCCAGCACGATGAGTGTCAGCAAGGGGCTGTAGGCCAGCATCACCGCCACAAAGACCAGCGAGAACACCACGTCGAGCAGTGCGGTGAGGCACTGGCCCGTGAGAAAGCCGCGCAGGCTCTCCAGCTCTCTTACCCGCGCCACCGAATCGCCGACGCGGCGCGCCTCGAAGTACGACAGCGGCAGCGACAGGAGGTGGCGGTACAGCCGGGCGCCCAGCTCCACGTCGATGCGTTGCGTGGTGTGGGTGAAGAGATAGGTGCGCATCAGGCCGAGCACCGACTCGAACATCACCACGACCACCAGCCCGAACACCAGCACATCGAGCGTGCTCTTGCCTTGGTGCACCAGCACCTTGTCCATCACGGCCTGGAAAAACAGCGGACTGACGAGCGCGAACAGCTGCAGCACGAGGCTGATCAGCAGCACTTCGCCCAACAGCCGCCGGTACTTCACGAGGCTGGGCATGAACCAGCTGAAGTCGAAGCCTTCAGCCCGCGGGGCCATGGCCGCGCGGCGGGTGACGAGCAGGGCGTCGCCCGACCAGACCCGCAGGAAATCGTCGCGCGCGAGCGTTTGCACGCCGGCCCTGGACGCCGCGGTCGCCTCCGCGCCACCACCGCGCACTTCATTCACCAGGCCGTCGAAGTCCTGAATCAGCAATCGCTCACCGCGCTGCCTGGCCAGTACGACGCGGCGCTCGTGCGCATCCGCGCCGTCGACCGCCTTGAGGCACACCACCGCCGGCAACGGGATCTCGTGCAATTGAGCGGCAGTCCAGCGTGTCCAACGGGCCTTGAGGCCCAGCGATTGCGCCGCGATCAGCAAATCATCGCGGGTACAGGCGCCACCGGCAGGCAAAGCCAAGCGATGGGCCAGCGCCACCGGCTCCGCGAGGCACTGATGGAAGCGGGCCACGGCACACAAGGCGGCCAGGCCACGAGGCAGCTGTCGCGCCTCGGGCGGCCGCGATTCCGCGCAAATGTCACCGTCCACCGACGTCACACCGCCACTCACGTCCAGTTCGACGCCAGCACGGGCGCCGGCACCGAGGCGTAAGGGGTGACCGCCAGCGCCTGCGGGGCCGCGGTGCGCGGCGAGAAGTCGACCATCGCCTGCACCAGGGCATCGACCTGATCCCCAAACACCGGCTGCCCGCCGCCTGCTGCGAAGCCATCCACGCCCAGGGCCGCATCGTCGAGCCAGGGCTCATCGTCCCAAGACTCACCGCTGTCGTCTGCGGTCCACGCGGCATCGTCCGCCATTTGGCGGTACCAGAGTTGGTCGGCGGCGATGCCGGGGGCGAACGACTCCGCATCCGACCCGGCGTCCCATGTGCCCTCACCCGAATCTGCAACCCCCAGTCCGTCCAGCGGCAGAGACCAGGATTCGGGACTGCCCCAGCGAGGCAGCCCCTCTTGCCCCGTCAGGGCAGCCACGGCGTCAACCATGGCATCCCACTTCGCTTGCATCTGGACATCGGCAAACATCTTCAGGACGGTCGCATCCAACACCGACAGCGGCACGAACTGCGCAGCAGCATCGCCTGCCGCGGCATCGCCGCCTTCGGTGGCCCCACCCTGGATCCACAGGTCGCGTGGGCTGGTGCCTTTGGGGTACACGATGCGGCACATATCGCCCGCCGGATCTGCTGCGCCGAGGGACTGGCCCAGCGCTTCGTCCCAGAGAAAGCTGCCCGGCCGGCCACCCGGGGCGGGAATCATCACGCCCACCAGTTCGGGCAACACGCCACCCAGCGCCGACTGGCAAATCGCGTAGTTTTCGGCCGGTGTGAAAGGCCCCCGGATCAAGCTGTCCTTGGTGCCGGCGGCGAGGTCCTTCAAACCCTCCCAGGCCTGCCCCGCCATGCCCGTCAGGGTGTTGTTCCATTCGACGCGACCGTCGGTGTAATAGGTGTGGCCACCGGCCTGGACCGGGGACAGCATCAGCAAGGACGCCTGGCTTTCGGTCTTGAACTGGGTGAATTCCGCCGACAGCGCGTACATGGTTTCCCGGGTGGTCGCCAGTTGCATGTGCTCCATGATCGTCAGGTTGCGCTGCTGATTGCGCGTTTCGGCGTCCATCGCCATGCGGATGTATTGGCGGTCGAGCTCGAGAAAGCTGTTGTATTTCTGCGCGGCTTCGAGCTGGTCGAGTTGGGCCTGTTCGAATTGGGCTTCGGTAGCACCGCCCCTGGGCAACTGGTTTCGCACATCATTTACTTGCTTCTGCGCGACCTCATTGGCCTTTTGCAACAATTCCAATTGATCACGCCATTGCGCCTTGACTTCCGGCAGGAATGAAGGGCCAGTGTTCATACTATTCTCCTGGGGTTGCGTTGTTCAACGCGATGCATTCGTCGAGCGCAGGGTGCCATCGACGCAATTGGTTTCTCTCGTCGTCCAGGGCGGCCTGCTGCTCGCGGGGCGCCTGGTTTCGATACACCCTCAGCGACAGGTCGGCATCGGAGGATTCGTACTGGGCCATCTGGTAACCCCAGCAGTACACCAGCCGCCGGTTGCGTGCGCTGTCCAAGCCTTGTCTGTCGATGTCGCTCCAGAACGAACCCGCCGCCCGCAGGTAGCCCGCTCGAAGCGCCTTGATCAGCAGGTCGGTGCCCCGCGCCACGTCTTGTCGAAAACCATCGTTGCCCGTGCGCAACCGCCCGCCCAGCTGGATGAAGCAGTCCGGATGGCCGAGATACGCCCCTTTCTGCATCCAGTCTCTGGCCTGCGCCCTGAGCCTGGACCAATCGACGCCCGGGCGCGTGGGCAACATGACGCTGATGGCGGAAAACAGACACATGGCCCCGGCGTCCCCTTGCCGCGCCAAGGTTTGCAGCCGATTGAGTGCGGGCAAGGGGTTGTGCACCTGAACGGTGCTGGGCTCGAACACCGTCAAACTCAGATAGGCGAGCTCGAAGCCCTCTGCGGCCATGGCCCGCCAGCGCGCCTCCCTTTGAACAAGCCCATCCGGGGCGTTGTAACGGCGGCTCCAGGTGTTCCACATGTACACCTCCTTGAACAATTCGCGCTCGAATTCGGCGCGGCGTTCGGCGCTCAAGGTGGCGGCCTTGTCGGCATCAAAAACCACGCGTGGACTGGCAAAGGGATGCACGAAATGGGCCCAAATGCAAAGCGTCTGCCAGTTCCACCAGATCAGCCCGGCAGCCATCAGCAGAACCAGCCCAAGGGTGGAACCCCGGCGCTTGCGTCGGCCGGTTATCGCGGCGCTTGCTTGGGCCTCTGTCACATTCCGCTCCCGATCGCGTCCCGGAGGATTCCGGTAAACGCCGAAGCCGCAACTGTAGCGACCTGCCCTCAATTCAAACGTGGCCGGAAAAGGGCAGCGACAACCGTCACGAATACATCAGATTCGAGACAATTGTTCAAATCGGGCATTGAACCGCCTGCCAATACCCGGCAAGGCATTGAATTCACCGGTTGGTGCGGTTACCAACCCAGGTAATTGCGCGCGTATTTGCCGCGCTGATGGCGGATTGAGGTTGTGGCACAAGGGCCACAGATCGAGTGCGGGGCCGCTCGGCCCCATCCCTCTGGCGCCCTGGCGCTCAGCGCTTCCCCGAGTTCTTGAGCGCCTGCTCGGCCACCGCGTCGAGCGCCTCGTCGACCACGCTGTGGTCGGCCACCACGCGCAGCTTCTGGGTCTCGATCAGCCGGTCCACGCCGCGGCGCGTCATCGACAGCGAGCGCCCCGAGGCCGTGCCGAAAAGGAACAGCGTGCCGTGCGGGCTGGCCCAGGTGAGCTGCACGCGCAGCGTCTGTTCGTCCTGCGCCAGGTCGAACCAGCTGCCCACCGCGAGCGACGAGGCGTCGCGCAGCGCCACCTCGGCCTTGATCTCGGACCAGTCGCGCTGCATGGGCAGGGTGTTCATGAACGCCGGCTGCGTGGTCTCGGGCAGCGCGTCGTCGTAGAAGTTCGTCTCGCGCGCCTCCTGGTGGCGCATCCACAGCTCGGCGTCGTCGGGGTTGAGACGGCTGGCGTCGGGGTCGACCGGCGCCTCGGGCTGGGCCTCGAGCGCGCTCGCCGCGCGCTCGCTGCGTTGCGTCTTGTAGGCCGCTTCGTGCAGCCCCATGAGAGTCTGGAAGAAGGCCTCGACCTTCTCGCGCGGGTAGTCGATCGAATCCAGGCCTTCGCGCAGCGTGCGCAGCACCGGCGGGATCACCTTCACCAGGCGCGGCCGGTTCTGGCTCGCGAGCGCGAGCTGGCTCGACCACAGCAGATCGGACAGGATGTCCACGTAGCGCTTGGCCGTGGAATCGCCCGACAGCATGGGCGGCTGCTCGCTCTCGTCGATGCGCGCCTTGGCCACCACCTGCGCCCACACGCTGGTGAGGAAGCGGCGCACCGGACCGGGCGCCTTGGGGTAGTCGGGCCGGGCGCGGAATTCTTCGGCCACCTTCTCGGCCAGCAGCTTGCGCTGCTCCACACGCACCAGCGTCTGCACGGCACGGCCGCGCGCCTCGAGCTCGCCGCGCGGCAGCGATTCGTCCTGCGAGCGGCGCAGCCGCTCGAGCTGCGCCGGGAAGCGCGCCTCGAGCTTGCCGCCGGGGCGGCGCAGTTCGGTGACGATCTGGCGCAGCTCCGACAGGAAGCTGCTGAAGCCTTCGTCCTTCTCGCTGGTGAAGGCCAGGCCACGCGCCGTGACGTTGTCGAGCAGGCGGCGCGCCGGGTTGTTCTTGTCGGCAAAGAAGCGCGGGTTGTCGCGCGCGAGCTCGTGCAGCGCCGGCGACATGTCGCGCAGCGCCGAGCGCACCGGCCGCAGCAGGCGGCGGTCACCGGTGATGCGCTGCGTGAGCAGCGTGACGACCTCGGCCGCGATCGAGCGCGACATGCCGTCGTCGGCGGCCTGGTCGCCCCCCACCTCTTCGCTGCCCACCAGCAGCTGGTGCAGGTGGTCGAGCGTGAGCAGGGCCGCGCGCTCGGACATCGGCTCTTCGAGCAGGTCGGGGCCTTCGAGCTGTTCGTCGAGGAAGACCCGCGAATCGGGCGAGGTCACCACGTTGTAGCCCGCAGGCTGCACGCCGCGCGCGGCCAGCATCCTGTCGAGCCGCACGTACATGTCGGCCAGCGCTGCGCCGAGCGACTTGGCGCCCACCTGCAGCCAGCGCGCGCGCATGGCGGGCGCGATCTGCAGCGCCTTGAGGGCCCCCGTGAGCGTGTCGATGTAGACCGACACGCGCAGCGGATTGGCGTCGGCGTTGACCGCGCGCAGGCCCTGGGCCGTGGACAGCCGCGCCGTGAATTCGTTGAAGTGCTCCTCGGCGGCCATGGTCGCGAGCTGCTGCACGCGCGCGGTCTCGACCTTCTCCTGCACCTGGTCGTCGCCCATGAGCTCGAGCTCGTCCAGGCTCAGCGAGGTGCGGCGCACCGGGCCCGCGGCCTCGCCCGACACCCCTTCGAGCTCTTCGGCCAGTGCCGACAGCCAGTGCCGCGCCACGTTGTCGCGCTGGCGCTGCAGCAGCGTGTAGGCGTCGATCAGCGCATTGCGCTCGGGGTAGTTGGGGGCCATGGCCTCGCGCTCGCGCAGCTGGACCTGGAGACGGTCGAGCCAGGCGGGGATCCATTGGCGGGAGGCTTCAAGCGCCTCGGTCAGGCATTGCTCGTAAACCGGCAGCGGGGCGTTGGGCATGAGTCGGATGGGCGACGGTGGGGCCGGACGCATTGTCTACCCGCCACCGTATCCCAACAAGGATCGATCGGGCCCTTTTGGCCGATCAATTCACGGTTTCGGCAGAAGGTTGGCCCAGCCTTCGGCACCCAGGCGGCGCAGGGTTTCGATGTTGCGCGCCACGATGGCCTCGGCGTCGCCGCCCTCGGTGGCCACGGCCCGCGCCACGCTGTCTTCGCGCAGCAGGTGCAGCGTGGCGAAGGGCGCGCGGTTGGTGGCGTTGGTGATGTCGTCGGGCTCGGTGCCCTCGAAACGCCAGTCGGGGTGGAAGGCCGCGACCTGGATCACACCCTCGAGCCCGTGCTCGGCAACCACCTCGTCGGCGATGTCGAGAAAGTCGTTGAAGACCAGGAAGTCGGGGAACAGCGTGGGGTGCACGATCAGCGTGGTGTCGATCTGCTCGGCCGGCGTGGCGGCGAGCAGATCGAGTTCGCGGTCGAGGTCGTCGAGCAGGCCGTCCACGTGGCGCGCCTGGCTCACCACGATGCGCACCTGGTTCTTCACCCACACGGCGCGCGCGAACGGGCACAGGTTGAGGCCGATGACGGCCTTCTCCACCCAGTGCCGCGTCGCGGCGATGACGGCGGCTTCGTTCACGCGAGCGACTTGAAGCGCGGGCGCTTGGGCGCGGCGCCCTCTTCACCGAGGCGCTGCTTCTTGTCGGCCTCGTATTCCTGGTAGTTGCCGTTGAAGAAGAACCACTGGCTGTCGCCTTCGGCGGCCAGGATGTGGGTGCAGATGCGGTCGAGGAACCAGCGGTCGTGGCTGACCACCAGCGCCGAGCCCGCGAACTCGAGCAGCGCCTCTTCGAGCGCACGCAGGGTTTCCACGTCGAGGTCGTTCGAGGGTTCGTCGAGCAGCAGCACGTTGCCGCCCTCGCTGAGCATCTTGGCCAGGTGCAGGCGGCCGCGCTCACCGCCCGAGAGGTTCTTCACCAGCTTCTGCTGGTCGCCGCCCGAGAAGTTGAAGCGGCCGCAGTAGGCGCGGCTGGGCATCTGGAACTTGCCCACGGTGATCATGTCGAGGCCGCCCGAGATGTCTTCCCACACGGTCTTGTCGCCGGCCAGGCCGTCGCGGCTCTGGTCGACGGCGGCGATCTTCACGGTCTGGCCGATCTTGACCTCACCGCTGTCGGGCTGTTCCTTGCCGGTGATGAGCTTGAACAGCGTGGACTTGCCGGCGCCGTTGGGGCCGATGATGCCCACGATGGCGCCCGCGGGCACCGAGAAGCTCAGGTTGTCGATCAGCAGGCGGTCGCCGTAGCTCTTGCTCACGCCCTTGAACTCGATCACCTCGTTGCCCAGGCGGTCGGCCACGGGGATGAAGATCTCGTTGGTCTCGTTGCGCTTCTGGTATTCGACGTCGCTGAGTTCCTCGAAGCGGGCCAGGCGCGCCTTGCTCTTGGCCTGGCGGCCCTTGGCGTTGGAGCGCACCCACTTGAGTTCTTCCTTCATGGCCTTGCGGCGCGCGTCTTCGGAGCGCTGTTCCTGCTCCAGGCGGGCCTCTTTCTGCTCGAGCCAGCTCGAGTAGTTGCCCTTGTAGGGAATGCCGTGGCCGCGGTCGAGTTCGAGGATCCACTCGGCCGCGTTGTCGAGGAAGTAGCGGTCGTGGGTGATGGCCACCACGGTGCCCGAGAAGCGCTGCAGGAAGTGTTCGAGCCACTCCACCGACTCGGCGTCCAGGTGGTTGGTGGGTTCGTCGAGCAGCAGCATGTCGGGCTTGGACAGCAGCATGCAGCACAGCGCCACGCGGCGCTTTTCGCCACCGGAGAGCAGGCCGATCTTGGCGTCCCAGGTCGGCAGGCGCAGCGCGTCGGCGGCGATCTCGAGCTGGTGCTCGGAGTCGGTGCCGGCGGTGGCGATGATGGCCTCGAGCTGGGCCTGCTCGGCCGCGAGCGCGTCGAAGTCGGCGTTTTCCTCGGCGTAGGCCGCGTACACCTCTTCGAGGCGCTTCTGCGCGGCGCGCACCTCGCCCATGCTGTCTTCCACGGCCTCACGCACGGTTTGCTCGGGGTTGAGCTGCGGCTCCTGCGGCAGGTAGCCGATGCGGATGCCCGGCATGGGCGTGGCCTCGCCCTCGATCTCCTTGTCCAGGCCGGCCATGATCTTGAGCAGCGTGGACTTGCCCGAGCCGTTGAGGCCGAGCACGCCGATCTTGGCGCCGGGGAAGAAGGACAGCGAGATGTCCTTGAGGATCTGGCGTTTGGGCGGCACGATCTTGCCGACCCGGTTCATGGTGAAGACGTATTGGGCCATGGTGGTCTGTGAAGAATTTGCAGCGCCGGGCACAGCGCAAAACCCTGGATTATCGACCCATGCCACAATACGGGCCGTCTGGGCACATCAGTTGGCCCGGCACCAGCTGTCTGCTGGGGGCGCGCTTCCCGCGCGGAAGCCGCCCAATCCCCCGGAAATCCATCGGCCCCCGACTGAGCGGGGCGGCGCCCCAACCGGCACCCCCGAGCGGCCGATGCCCCCCAGCACCCAGGAAGGGTGCCGCTTCACACAATGAATTTCGAAGAACTGAACCTGGCCCCGGCCATCGTGCAAGCCGTGCAGGAGCACGGCTACAACACCCCGACCCCGATCCAGGTCGAGGCCATCCCCGCCGTGCTCGCGGGCCGCGACCTGCTCGCCGGCGCGCAGACCGGCACCGGCAAGACCGCCGCCTTCACGCTGCCCATGCTGCAGCGCCTCTCGCAGGGTCCGCGCGGCGCCAACCGCTTCGGCGGCATCGGCATCCGGGCCCTGGTGCTCACGCCCACGCGCGAACTCGCGGCCCAGGTCGAAGAGTCGGTGCGCGTCTACGGCAAGCACGTCGACCTGAGCTCCGCCGTGGTCTTCGGCGGCGTCGGCATGAACCCCCAGATCAACGCCATGAAGCGCGGCGTCGACATCCTGGTCGCCACGCCCGGCCGCCTGCTCGACCTGCAGCAACAGGGCTTCCTCGACCTGTCCACCGTGCAGATGCTGGTGCTCGACGAAGCCGACCGCATGCTCGACATGGGCTTCATCCACGACGTGAAGAAGGTGCTGGCCCTGCTGCCCCAGAGCAAGCAGAGCCTGCTGTTCTCGGCCACCTTCAGCGACGAGATCCGCGAACTCGCCAACGGCCTGCTCAAGGACCCGCAGCACATCCAGGTCACGCCGCCCAACACCACGGTGCAGCGCATCACCCAGGTCATCCACCCCGTGGGCCGCGGCAAGAAGAAGGCGCTGCTGGTGCACATCATCCAGCTGCACAACTGGAGCCAGGTGCTGGTGTTCACGCGCACCAAGTTCGGCGCCAACAACGTGGCCGAGTACCTCAACAAGCACGGCGTCACGGCCATGGCGCTGCACGGCAACAAGAGCCAGGGTGCGCGCACCCAGGCGCTGGCCGGCTTCAAGAGCGGCGAGATCCGCGCCCTCGTGGCCACCGACATCGCCGCCCGCGGCATCGACATCGACGAGTTGCCGCACGTCGTCAACTACGACATCCCCAACATCTGCGAAGACTACGTGCACCGCATCGGCCGCACCGGCCGCGCGGGCCGCGAAGGCCAGGCGGTCAACCTCGTGAGCCTCGACGAAGAGGGCTTCATGATGGAGATCGAGCGCTTCACCAAGCAGCAGATCCCGGTCGAGATGTTCGCCGAGTTCATGCCCGAACCGGGCGAGAAGGCCGAGCCCATCGCCATGGGCCGCCAGACCCTCTGGGGCGGCGCCGGCAAGCCGCCCAGCCGCGAGGTGATGGCCGCGGCCGCCAAGGCCGCGCGCCAGGAGATGGTGCAGCGCATCCGCGAGAAAAAGTCCAACGAAGGCCCGGGCCGCGGCCAGGGCGAAGGCAACGGCCAGGGTCAGGGCCAGAACCGCAACGGCCAGAACCGCCACAAGGCCAAGGGCCCGCGCCCGCAGGGCCAGGGCCAGGGCAATGGCCAGAACTTCAACGCCGGCGGCGGCCAGCAGCGCCAGCGCCCGCCGCGCGGCGATCGCCCGCCGCGCTTCGAGGGCGAAGAGGGCCACGAGCGCCAGCCGGGCCCGAACGCCCACCTGGGCAGCCTGCGCATCCGCGACCCCAAGCCGCGCCAGGCCAACCCCAACGGCCAGCCCGATCCGCTGCGCACCGGCATCGACGCCATGCGCACGAGCAACCGCCACAAGAAAAAGGGCAAGGGCGGCGGCGGCGGCCCGCGTGGCGATGGTCCGGTGGATCCGCTGCGCACCTCCTTCGGCCGCATCGGAAACAACTGAAGCGCCCCCACGCTCCGCCGCTGCGCGGGTCGCTGCCCCCCGAGGGGGCTGATCCGGCTTGGGGCGGCCCGGCGCCGGATCGTGTCGGCCCCCACGCTGCGTGGGTCGCTCAGCCCTTCACAAAGGCCGTCACCAGCGGCTCGTCGCCCACCTGGCGGCTCCAGTGGCCGTGCACGGTGGGGTCGAAGGTGGCGCCGGCCGGCAGCGTGTCGGCGGAATAGAAATGCTCGCCCGGGCCGAAGACCCGGCTGCTGCCATCCTGCAGGCCGATCTCCATGCGCCCGCGCAGCACGAACAGCCACTGCGGGCTCTCGGTGCAATGGAAGGCGCTGCGAAAACCCACCGGGCTCTCGCGCAGTTGCAGGCCGGTGGCCGGCTGCAGGGCCGACAGGCGCGCCGCCGGCGTGCCCTGGTCGAGCGGCAGACGCTCTTCGCGAAAGCGCGCGCGGCCGTCGGTGTCGGTGAAGAGGATGACGCGGGTTAAGCTGCTCATGCCCCGACACTAACCGAATCCCGCGCCGCGCCACCCGGGCCGCCGACAAGGTTTCCCGGCACGGGCGCCGCCGACGGGGTCGCGGGACACGCGCTTTTTCGCGCACACTCTCGGTTCATGCGAATCCTGCTCGCCGAAGACGATCCCATGCTCGGACCCGGCCTAGAGCGTGGCTTGGGCATGGCCGGCTTCGCGGTCGACTGGGTGCGCGACGGCGTCGAGGCCCAGACCGCGCTCGAGGCCGGCGGCCACGAGGTGCTGGTGCTCGACATCGGCCTGCCACGCCAGGACGGCCTTCA
The DNA here is from genome assembly GCF_011388215.1 of Hydrogenophaga crocea. Taxonomy (NCBI): domain Bacteria; kingdom Pseudomonadati; phylum Pseudomonadota; class Betaproteobacteria; order Burkholderiales; family Comamonadaceae; genus Hydrogenophaga; species Hydrogenophaga crocea. The sequence goes on along the minus strand of NZ_CP049989.1, from coordinate 534,890 downwards.
GCTGCTGCGTTGGCTGCGCGCCGACCAGCACGACATCCCGGTGCTGGTGGTGTCGGCGCGCGACGGCGTGAACGACCGCGTGACCGGCCTGAACCTGGGCGCCGACGATTACCTCACCAAACCCTTCGATCTCGACGAGCTGATCGCGCGCGTGCACGCGCTGGCGCGGCGCCGCCAGGGCCGGCCCCAGCCCGAAATGCGGCTGGGCGCGCTCATGCTGCAGCCGCAGCGCCGCGAGGTCACGCTCGAGGGCCAGCCCGTGCAGCTCTCTCCGCGCGAGTTCGACCTGCTGGCCGCGCTCATGGAACGCCCCGGCCACGTGCTCTCGCGCGAGCAGCTCGAGCAGCGCCTGTACTCGTGGCAGGACGAGGTCGCGAGCAACGCCATCGAAGTGCACCTGCACCACCTGCGCCGCAAGCTCGGCGCGGCCTGGATACGCAACGTGCGCGGCGTGGGCTACAAGCTGGTCGAACCGGGTCCGGCATGAGGTCGATCCGCCAGCGCCTGCTGTCGTGGCAGGTGGGCGCGCTGATCGTTGCGGCCGTGCTCGAAGGCCTGCTCACCCACCACCTGGCCTGGGGCGCGTTCAACGATGTGCGCGACAACAGCCTGCAGCTGATCGCGCACTCGGTGGTGCGCCACGGCGTGCCCCCGCCCGGCGACCCCGGCGCGGCCGCAGACGCCCTGGCCACTTCGCAGCCCATCTCGAGCGACCTCGGTCACTTCACGACCCAGATCTGGAGCCCCGATGGCCGGCTGCTGTACAGCTCGCTCGCGGGCGGCGGGCCCGCGCTGCAGCCGCCCGGGCTGCACGTGGTGCCCTGGGGCGGCGAGGAATGGCGCGTCTACACCCTCGCCGATCCGCGCCAGACCGTGCAGGTGGCCGTGACCTCGGCCGACCGCCTCGCGCGCTTCGCCGAATTCGTGCCCTGGCTGCTGGCGCCGCTGGCGCTGCTGGTGGCGGTGATGTGGCTGCTCATGCCCACCGCCGTCAACAGCGCCCTCGCCCCGCTCGATGCCTGGGGGCGCGACCTGCGCCGGCGCGACGTGCAGCACCTGCACCCCGTGGCCACCCAGGCCCTGCCCGACGAACTGGTGCCGCTGGGCGACGCGCTCAACTCGCTGCTCGCGCGCGTGGACACCCTGCTCAACGACCAGCGCGCGCTGCTCGCCGACGTGGCCCACGAGCTCAACACGCCGCTGGCCGCGATCAAGCTGCAGGCCCAGCTCGCGCGCCGCAGCGCCGAGACCGAGGCGCAGCGCCGTGCGGCCTTCGACGAGCTCGACCGCGGCATCGCGCGCGCCACCCACCTGGTGGCCCAGCTGCTGCAGATCGCACGGCTCGAACCCGGCGTGCGCGAGCACCGCCCCGAGCCGCTGCGGCTGGACCGCCTCGCCGCCGAGGCGGTGGGTAGCTTCTCGGCGCGCGCCGACGAGCGCGAGGTCGACCTGGGCCTGTCGCCCAGCGAGCCGCTGGACGTGATGGGCGACCCGCACGACCTGCGTGTGCTGGTCGACAACCTCATCGACAACGCCCTGCGCCACACGCCGCGCGGCAGCCGCGTGGATGTGGAGGTGCGCGCGCGCGACGGCTGGGCCTGGCTGGCCGTGAGCGACAACGGGCCCGGCATCGCCGCGCCCGACCGCGAGCGCGCGCTGCAGCGCTTTGCGCGCCTGCGCCCCGAACAGACCACGGGCAGCGGCCTCGGGCTGGCCATCGTGCACCAGATCGTGCAGCGCCACGGCGGTCAGCTGCAGCTCGACGGGGCCGAGGGCGGCGGCCTGCGCGTGCGCGTGGGCCTGCCGCTGCGCGGTTAAGCTCCGGCCCATGGACCGATTGCATTCGATGCGCACCTTCCAGAAGGTGGTGGACGAGGGCGGCTTTGCGGCCGCCGCCCGCGCCATGGACCTCTCCCCCGCCGTGGTCACGCGCCTGGTGGCCGACCTCGAAGACCACCTGGGCACGCGGCTGCTGCACCGCACCACGCGGCGCGTCTCGCTCACCGAAGCGGGTGAGATCTACCTCGACCGCGTGCGCCAGATCCTGCTCGACCTCGAAGAAGCCAGCGCGCTCGTGAGTTCGCAGACCCAGGAACTCGCGGGCGTGCTGCGCGTGCTCGCGCCGCCGGTGCTGGCCACCCACGTGCTCGCGCCCATGGTCGCGGGCTTTCGGCAGGCCTACCCCAAGATCCGGCTCGACATCGACGTCGAGACCCACCGCGAGCCGCCGGTGGAGGACTACGACGTCACCCTGATCGGCGCCGACGGCAGCTTCGACGCCAACGTGATCGCGCGCAAGGTCATCAGCACCGAAGGCATCCTGCTCGCCTCGCCCGAGTACATCGCGCGCCGCGGCCTGCCCGCCACGCCCGAAGACCTCGCGCAGCACGACGTGCTGCGCCTCAAGCCCGCGGGCGGGCGCTCGCGCAAGTGGCGTCTGCTCAATGCGAACGAAAAAGACCGCGCGGTCGAGATCGACGTGCAGCCCGTGCTCTGGGCCAACCACACCGACACGCTGATGCATGCCGCGCTGGACGGAGCGGGCATCACCGCCACCTCGGTGGAGCTCGCCGCGCCGCTGCTGGCCGACGGCGATCTGGTGCGCGTGCTCAGCCCCTGGATCACCAACCGCCTCACGCTCTATGCCGCCCTGCCCAGCCGCAAATTCGTGCCGCGGCGCACCCAGGTGTTTCTCGACCACCTCACGCAGAGCACGCGCGCGCGCGTCGACCAGGCGCTGTCGATCTGCGTGGCCTGAGCGGGCTCAGCGGCGCGCCTCCGAAAAATCGCCGCCCGGGCAGTCGAAGCGCACGACGCCGCGGCTGTAGCGCTCCACGTCCCAGCCGAACAGCACGCCCTCGGGCGCGAGCCGGAATTTCAGGCGCAAGCTGCCGGGCCTGGCCTTCAGGTCGATCAGTACTGCGTCGGGGATGCGGGCCGCCACGGGCACGGTGTGGTCGCCGATCGCGCCGTCGTCGACCCAGGCGATGCGCTCCGCCGGGCAGTGGCCGCATTGGCGCCACACCACCCGCAGGCTCAGCGGCACGCGCCGCTGCACGAAGGCGCGGATCTCGCGGTAGCGGCTCGTCACCCGCGCCGAGGCATGGATCAGGGCCCCGAGGTCGTCGTGGAAGGTGACGCTGTGCATGCGGGTGTCGGGCACCGCATCGACCAGCATCAACCAGTCCATGCCGCGAAAGCGCCGCACCAGATCGGCCGGCCTCAGGGGCGTGCCGGTGTCGGTCGGCGCCCCGCCCGTGGGCGTCACGCCCGAGGGCATCAACCCCGACCAGGGACTGCCCGGCGCTTGTGGATTCTTGCGTTCGCGTCCCATCGTCACTCCCGCGGCCGCGGCCGCTCAGTACCGCGTTTCCAGAAAATCCCCGCCCGGGCTGTCGAAGCGCGAGACACCGCCGCCATCGCGCTCGATGTCCCAGCCGAACAGCACGCCGTCGGGTTTGAGGCGGAACTTCAGGCGCAGGCTGCCCGGCTTGGCGCGGATGTCGCGCAGGACCGCGTCGGGGATGCGGGCGGCGACGGGCACAGAGTGGTCACCGAGGACCGTCCCGCCGTACCAGGTGGCGCGGCTGAAGTCGTATTGCCCGTTCTGTCGCCAGACCACGTGAACCGTTTCCGGCACATGGGTGGCGCCGGTGGCCATGATCGCTCGGTTGCGCCTGGCCACGACCGCCGAGGCGAAGATCAACGTTCCCCGTTCGTCGTGGAAGGTAACGCCCTCCATCTCTGCCCCCGGCACCGCGTCCACCACCAGCACCAGCCCGACCCCGCGAAACCGCCGCTGCTGGTCCACGGTTGGCGCATCCGGACCCGTGGTGCAGCCTGCGCTGTAGAAACACAGGGATATCACGGCGAACCACTGGCGGCGCGCCAGGCAAAGCGTTCGTTTGGATTGCATGGTTGTGCCCTTGTCTACCGCTCAGTACCGCGTTTCCAGAAAATCCCCGCCCGGGCTGTCGAAGCGCGAGACACCGCCGCCATCGCGCTCGATGTCCCAGCCGAACAGCACGCCGTCGGGTTTGAGGCGGAACTTCAGGCGCAGGCTGCCGGGCTTGGCGCGGATGTCGCGCAGGACCGCGTCGGGGATGCGGGCGGCGACGGGCACGGTGTGGTCGCCGATGATGGGACCCTCGTAGTCGATGCTGCCCTGGCGGCCCCAGACGGGTTTGGGGTGGTCACGCCACAGGACCCGCACGAACAAAGGCACTCGCGTGCTGCCGAAGGCCATGATTTCGCGGGTTCTCCTGCTTAAAACCGACTTCGCATATACGGTCGCGCCTTTGTCGTCCTCGAACACCACGCCGGCCATCTCCACCCCCGGCACCGCATCCACCACCAGCACCAGCCCGATCCCGCGAAACCGCCGCTGCTGATCCACGCCCCCTGCTTCCGAGTCCACAGTGCCCGTGGTGCACCCTGGGCCGCAGAAACATAGGGACATCAGCGCCAGCCACCGGCGGCGCGCCGCTTGTTCGTCGTTCAAAGGGTCCATCGTCACTCCACTTTCAGGTTCAGGCCGTAGCCGTTGCGGTTCAACCAGTCGAGGTAGCCCGCCATGTCCACCGTGCCGGTCACGAAGCGCTGCCGTTGCGGGTCGTCGGGCGGCAGGTAGTCGATGAAGGCCCCGGTGTCGGCCCAGCTCATGCCCGAGACGAAGGGCATCTGGCGCTGGGTGGCGCGATCACCGCCGCCGTAGCGCACCTGACGGTCTTCGGCGCCGGGATCGGGTGCGCCGGTCAGGATGCTGTTGCTGCGGTCGTGAACGACCGGGTTCGCCATGACCGTGGAGGGGGCCTCCTGCATCCTGATCCCCGCCGCCTCGGCCTGCTCGACCATCCACACCAGCGCCACCCTGGCCAGCTGGTTCTCGCTTTCCCCAAAGCCCCCGCCGATGTCGGCGTGCGCGCCCACAAACCCCCGCTCGATGCGCGTGCGCCCCGGCCCGGGCTCCTCGGGACCGTTCGCCGCCTGGGCAATCGATTCCAGCGGGAAGGCGCCCACCGACCCGTAGGGATGCAGGGTGTTGCCCCGGTACTCGTTCAAGGCCACGGCCTGCGCCACGTGGGTGAAAGCGTCGGGGATCGCGAGCTGGTAGTCGCGGCCGGCGTTTGTGCTGAGCACTGTGTCGAACAGGCCCATGAAGCGCAGGTCCACGCGCTGGCAGCGGGCCTGCGGCGCGCCGTCGCTGCCGATCGCCGTGTAGTGGTAGAAGCCATCGCGCGTCGCGGCCACGATCTGGTTCGCGAAGTCGCGCGCCTCGGACGCGCCGCGGCTGAAGCCGACGATGTCGACCGCCATCGCGGCGTCGTCGTCGAGCGCGAGATCGGCCTCGTCGTTGAAGTACCGCAGCATGCGGTCGATGCGCGCCACGCCCGAGTAATTGAGGGCGTTGTCCAGCCAGGGCGGCACGATGTCGCCGTAGTTCGGGTCGCGGTGCAGCGTGCCCACGCCGGTGATGTAGCGCGCCGAACCATCGGCGTACAGCTGCCTGAACCGCCACACGTTCGACACCGACCCCCCACGCGCCCGCAGCCATTCCTCGTCGTTGGTGTTGTCCGTGCCATCGAAGGCGAACAGCACCAGCCCGAGCGGATCCACGTGGCCCAGCGGGTTGTTGCCCACGTAGGCGTAGGCGTTGAGCCCGCCCGCCAGGCCCAGGGGGTCGGGGCTGAGGTAGCGCCCGGCCTGCGGGTCGTAGACGCGCTGGTCGTTGGCGTGCAGGCCGGTGGCCTCGTCTTCCCATTGCCCGGGCAGGCGCAGGTCGAGCCGGAAGCCGCCGCGCGACAGGCTCCACGGAGCGGGCAGGCGCTGACCGAAGGGCGTGTACACCGCGGTCCACAGCGTCGCACCGCGCTCGTCGGTGGCCGCCACGGGCGCGCCCAGGTGGTTGGCATGCACGTAGCGTATCGCCGGCCGCGCGCCGCGCAGGCCCTGCCAGGCCAGCGCCGCGGCGCGGCCCAGCGCCTGCCACACGCCCTCGGCCGGCGCGCGCAGCGGCACGGGCTGGGGCGGGTCGATCACCGCGAGCAGCCGCTCGCCCAGCCACACGTACTGGCGCGTGATGCGGCCTTGTGCATCGAGGTCGGCGATGCGGTGGCGCGCGTCGTCGTGCAGGTGGTGTTGCGAGCGCCGGCCCCGCTCGGCCACGCGCAGTCCGCGGTGGTCGTGGCGGTAGCGGGTGGTCTCGCCCGCCTGCGTGACGCCGGTCAGCCGGCCCAGGACGTCCCAGGCGTACTGCCGCGTGCCGTCGCGCAGCACCCGTCCCGCGCCATCGCGTGGCAGGTCGCGGCCCGGGTCGCGCTCAGTGGGCGCCGCACCGCCACCGGGTCCGGGCTGCTGGGCGAGCAGCCGATCGCCCAGGCTGTCGTGGTGGTAGCGCCAGGTGGTGGCGGGGGCGTCGGGTCCGGCGTTTCGCACCGCCTGCAGCAACTGGTCCTGCGGGCCGTAGGCGAGCGCCAGTTGCGCCACGCCGGCCCCGAGGCCGCTCGCGTCGTCGCGGCTCATCAGCACGTTGCCCGCGGCATCGAAGCGCAGGCGGCTGTCCCACAGCCCGCGGGGCTCGCGCGGGCCGGGCGCGGTGTGCGGCGCGGCCGTGTACGCCACGCGCGACAGCACACCCTGGCGGCTGCGCTGCCAATCGCCTTCGATGCCGTTGCCGTAGGCGATGTGCGTGAGACCGATGAGGTCGCGCCGCAGGTCGCGGGCCAGGGTCACGCGGCCCGCGCCGAACGGCGCCCACGGCCCGGCCTGCCAATGCAGCGCCACCACCTGGCCCTGGCCGTTGCGCTCGAACTGCAGCTCGCTGCCGTCGGGCAGGCTTTGCGCGGCCAGCAGGCCCTGGTCGTCGCGGCGGTAGCGGGTGGTGCTGCGCACCCAGCGACCGTCGTTGAGCCGCAGCGACACGGCCTTCTCGACCACGTGGCCTTGTTCGTCGCGCGCGTAGCGCTCGGTCTGCTCGGGCCCTTCGACGGCCGCGAGCGCGCCGCCCTGGTAGCGGTAGTGCACGGTCTGCGCGGGCGTGTTCGCGCTGCCCGCGGGCGGCGTCACCCGGCGCTGCACGAGGCGTCCCGCCGTGTCGCGCTCGAGCGTGATCCGGCTGCCATCGGCGGGCAGCATGCCCACCAGGCGGTCCATGGCGTCGAAGCGGCGCAGCTCGCGGCCGCTGTCGGGGTGCTCCACCGCGACCTCGCGGCCGAAGTCGTCCCACCAGCGCCGGTGCGTCACGCGCCGCAGCACGCGCCGGCCGTCGTGGGCCTCGGCGCCGAGGGTGTGCCAGCGCCCCTGCGCGTCGATGGCGTGGTGCAAGGTCAGCGGCTGATGGGTGTTGGCCGCCTGCACCACGCGCAAGGCGGCGGCCTCGCGCTCGTAGCGGGTCCAGCGGCCCAGGGGATCGATGCTCGCCACGAGGCGCCCGTCTTCGTCGCGCACGAGATCGGTATGCGCGCTGCTGTCGTCGCTCACGCGCCGCAGGCGGCCCCGGGCATCGCGCTCGTAGCGCTCCTGCTGGTCGATGCCGGCGCCGACGACGCGCGTGGCGAGCAGATGGCCTTCGCAGTCGTAGCTTGCCTGGCGCAGGATGCCGCGCGCGTCGGCCTGCCACAGCAGCCGGCCTGCGGCGTCGAAGGCTTCGCGGATGGCAGGCGCGCCGTGGCCGGCGGCCTCAGGCGCCTGCCGCAAACGGCCCGTGTCCGGCTCGCGCGCCATGCGCACCCCCTCACCCCCCGGCCCTGTGATCTGCACCACCCGGTCGCCGCGCGCGTCCCAGCCGTAGCGCGTGATGTCCGAGTCGGCCGGGCTGTTCAGCGGCCCGTTGGGCAGGGGCCCGTCCTGTTGCACGCGCACGCTGCGCCCGTTGATGGTCGCGTAGCCGTATCCGGTGCTGCGTTCGATCGCCACGCCGTTGGGCACGACGCGGCCTTGCCCGTCCACCGGGCTGTACCCGCTCTCGTCCACCCGCAGCAGCTGCCGCGCCGCGTTGTAGGCCAGACGCAGCGTGTGCACCCGCCCCGCCACCACGCTCGGGCGCTCGATGCGCAGCGGCTGCGGCTCGGGCAGCGCGTCGGGGTCGCTCGTGTCGAGCGGCGCGTAGGCGTAGCGCACGCGCCATTGCGCGGGCAGGGGCCGGCCGCGGCGGTAGCGCACGAGGCTGCGCTGCGTGACGCGGCCCTGCGCGTCGCGCTCGCTGCGCTGGGTGAGCACGGGCCGGCCGCGCGCGTCGAGCCGGGTTTCTTCGACGAGCCGGCCCAGGCGGTCATAGGCGTAGCGCACGTTGGCCGGCCCGCAGGCGGCGCAGCCCGCGCCGCGCACCTGCAGGATGCGCGGCTGGCCCGCCACGAGGGCCGTGGTGTAGTCGGTGGTCTGGCCCAGGCTGTTGGTGAGCCGGGTGTGGCCCTGGCCGGCGCGGCCGCCGTGCGTGGGCAGCCATTGCAGGCGCACCTGTTCGAGGCCGGGTGCACCGGCGCGGCGCTCGCCCTTGAAGCTGAGCACGGCGCGGCCCTGCGCGTCGTAGGCCCAGGTGCTCAGGCGCTGCGGGGGCGGCTCGCCCTGCTGTTCGCTGATGCCGGTGAGCAGCACGGGCCAGCGCGGGTCTTCGTGGTGGTAGTGGCGCACGCGCGCGGGCTGGCCCGCGGCGGCGGGGGCGGTGACGCGCACCAGGCTGGCGATGCGTTCGCGCGGGTCGGCGCGCGAGCCCGCGGGCAGCGCGGCGCCGTGCGCGTAGCCGAAACGGCCCACGGGGGTGTCGATGGCGTACACGCCGCGGAAGCCGTCTTCGCTGTGTTCGCCGCGGCGGCCCGGGTAGTGCAGCACGAGCCGCCGCCCCGCGGGGTCGATGACCTCGCGCAGCCAGCCGCGTTCGTCGTGGCGCAGGCTCAGGAATTCGCCGCTGGGCACGCGGATCTGTTCGAGCCGGCCCCGGGGGTCGAAGCGCAGTTCGCGGCCGTCGGCCCAGGTCCAGACGTGTTGGGTGCCGCCGGCCACGGCCTGCGCGCGCACCCGGCCTTGCAGGGGCTCGCGGGTGCGGTAGGTGTCGGGGCGCTGGGGCACGCGCTCGAAGCGCAGCCGCGTGCCGTCGCCCTGCACGATCTGCAGGCCGTCGCCGCGCACGCTGAGTTCGCTCTCGTAGCTCAGCCGCCAGCCGCGCCCGAGCACGCCCTTGCCGTGTTCGGCGCTGTTGTAGTGGCGCACGAGTTCGAGCCCGAGCACGCCGGGCAGCGCGGCCATGTCGACCTCGCGCTGGTGCTTGTTGCCGCCGATGACGTGGATCGGGTTGCCCACGCCCTGGTCGGTGCCCGAGGCATTGCCCAGCGTGGCCACGCCCGCGCCGCCGCAGGGGCTGCCCAGGCCCGCGCCGTCGCCGCCGGCGCAGCACATCTGGGTGGGGTCGCAGGCGGCGTGGGCCGCCAGGGTCGTGCACAGCAGCAGGGCCAGCAAGGCCATGGTCCGTTTCATGGTGCTCACCCCGCTACGCCACACACGGCCGAACCACCCCCGCCCGGGTCGCCAGCGCCATCGGACGGACCCGGGTCCGTGCCCCCGCCCGCGCCACCGCCACCACCCGCACCGCCCTCGCCGGCCGGCGTGCCGCCGCCCTCGCCCGCGGGCTGCGTCGAGGGCGTGTCGGGCTCGATCGCATCGGACTGCATCTGCAGGGTCACGTGCGCCACGATGGGGATGCGCCCGGCCGCGATCAGTTGCGTGCGGAAGGCGTCGGTGCCCGGGTCCTGCCAGCGCAGGTACTGGCTGTAGAGCTGGCGCACCAGCGGCACCGGGGGTGCGTAGCCCTGGGTGATGCGCAGCCGGATCAGGTTGGCGTCGTGGATGTTCTGGCCCGAAGACGCACGCACCTCGGCCGGGTTCCTGAAGGCCATGTTCGCGTGGGGAATGACGCGCCGGCCCTGCCCCAGCGCGCGCTGCAGCGCAGGGTCGTTCCAGTCGTCGAAGCTGGCGCGGCTGGGGTTGAGCAGCTCGATGCGGGTGTGGGCCGCCACGTCGGCCGCGGCCCGCGCATGGGCCTGCGCGAGCTCCGCGCTGTCGCGGCCACCGCCGTACAGCGGCACCAGCGCGCGCACGTAGGCCGCCTGCACGCTGGCCAGGCTGGCATTGCCCACCGCGCCCGCGCGCGCGGCCATGAAGGCCGCGTGGTTGAAGCCATTGCGCGCGAAAAACAGCAGGCCGTATTGCAGCAGCGCCAGGCCCAGCAGCGTGATCACCGGCCCCACCACGGTGAACTCCACCAGGGTCGCCCCGCGTTCGCGCCGCGGCGTGCGCGGGCGTGAAGGGCGCGGCAGGCCGGTGGCGAACAGCGGGTGTTCGAGCCGGTCGCCGGGGCGCAGGCCCAGGCGCTCGATGCTGCCCGCGGGCAGTTCGAGCGTGTGCCGGCCGCGGCCCGGCGGCAGCGGGCCGCAGGCGCTCAGGCGCCAGGGTGCCAGCTCGGGCACGCAGCGCAGCACCGCACCACCGGCATCGAGGTAGACCACGTCGATCGAAGAACGCATGAAGCCGGTGTGCACGCTGGCGCAGCGCAACAGCAGCAGGCCCTGGCCATCAGGCAGCGGCGGCGCGAACAGGAGGCCACGCGTGCGCGACAGAAAGCGGTCGGCCAGATGCAGGTGCAGGGGGTGCCGGCCGGTGGCGGTGTGCAGCACGGCGCGGGGTCGGGGGGCGGCCATGGCGCTCACAGGCCCGAGTGCATGAACTTCATCGCGATCGGGAAGAACAGCACGATGAAGGTGCAGGGAAAGATGAAGGCCAGCAGCGGGAAGAGCATCTTCACGGGCGCTTCCATGGCGAGCTTTTCGGCGCGCAGGAAGCGTTCGCTGCGGCGTTGGTCGGCCTGTGCGCGCAGCACCGGCCCGAGGTTCATGCCCATGCTCTCGGCCTGCACCACCGCGGTCACGAAGTGGCCCACCACGGGCTCGTCCAGGCGTTGCGCCATGGCGCGCAGCGCCTCGGCGCGCGGCTTGCCGGCGCGGATGTCGCGCAGCACGCGCTGGATGTCGTCGTTGAGCACGCCGGGCGGGCCCTTGGCCACGGCCTGCACCAGCGCGCCCTGCAGGTTCAACCCGGCTTCGACGCACAGGGTGACGAGGTCGAGGAAGAACGGCAGCGTCTTGAGCAATTCGCGCTGGCGCGCCTGGAGCCGGTCGCGCAGCCACAGGCCCGGCCAGAGCCAGCCCAGCAGCGCGCCCGCGGGCAAGGCCTGCAGCAACAGTTGGGGCCGCGCGGGCGCGATCGCGTGAACGCCCCAGGCCGCGAGCGCCGCGACCGCGAGCGCGCCCACGGTGCGCGCGGCCACGAACTGCGCCGGGTGGATGGTGTAGTCGAGCCCGGCCTTGCGCAAGCGCGCGGCGAGCGCGCCCTGCGCGCGGTCGGTGAGCAGGGGCTCCAGGTAGTGGCTGATCCACTGGATCGGCCACCACACGAGGCGAAAGCCCAGCGGCGGTGCGTCCTTGTACTGGCGGTCTTCGTCGGGCACGGCGGCCGCGGCGCGCGCGAGCACCCACGCGATCAGCGCCACCGGCACGGCAAAACCCAGGGCGATCAGGGTCAGCATGGCGGGCTCAGACGTCGATGGCGACGATGCGGCGGATCACCACGATGCCCAGCACCTCGAGCACGCCGATGAGCGCGAGCGTGCCCCAGCCCAGGGGCGTGTGCCACAGCAGCGCCATGGCCTCGGGCTCCATGCGGTTGAGCACGGCCATGAGCAGCAGCGGCAGCAGGCCCACCACCCAGGCCTGCAGCCGGCCCTGGGCGGTGAGCGCGCCGATCTTGCCCTCCATCTGCAGGCGCGCGCGCAGCGTGTGCGATGTGCGCTCCAGCGTTTCGGCCAGCGCGCCGCCGGTCTCGGTGGCCACGCGCATGGCCGAGACCACCAGCGTCGTGGTGGGCGTGGGTATGCGCCGCGCCAGGTGCGTCAGCGCCTGCTCGAGCGTGACGCCCAGGCGCTGCTCGCGCAGCAGCAGCGCGAACTCCTGGGCCAGGGGCGGGGCGCTTTCGGCCACCAGTTGCTGCAGCGCCGAGGTCAGCCCCACGCCCGCGCGCATGCCGCCCGCGAGCATCATCAGCGCGTCGGGCAGCTGGTGCTCGAAGCAGCGCAGGCGGCGCGCGCGCAGCGTGGCGTACACCCAGCGCGGCAGCAGGGCCAGCGCGAAGAACGCGGGCAGCGCCAGCCACGCGCTGCCGGTGAGCAACCAGGTGAGCAGCGCACCCAGGGCCATCACCGCGAGGTTGGCCACGAAGAGCTTTTGCGGCTCGATGAACAGGAAGAACTCCTGCGCCTGGAAGCGCGTGCGTTCGGTGAAGGCCGCGCGGTAACGCGCGAGCGAACCGGTGCCGACATCGATCACGAACCAGGCCAGCAGCGCGGCCGAGACCGCCACCACGGCGGTGATGAGCCACAGGCGGGCATTCATCGCGCTCAGCCCTCGTGCACCGGCGCGGTCACCGGCTTGAAGATGTCGAGCGCGGGCGCCTGGCCCAGGGCGCGCAGGGTTTCGTAGAACGAGGGCACGGCGTCGCAGCCCGTGAAGTGCCCGCGCATGCGGCCGTCGGGCCCGCCATAGCCCTGGGGCTCGAAGCGGAACAGCTCCTGCAGCTGCAGCTTGCCGCTTTCCATGCCGCAGACCTCGGTGATGCTCGTGACGCGGCGCGAGCCGCAGGCGAACCGCGTCTGCTGCACGATCAGGTGCACGGCCGAGGCCACCTGCTCGCGGATGGCCGTGAGCGGCAGGTCCATGCCCGCCATCAGCACCATGGTTTCGAGCCGCGCGAGCGCATCGCGCGGCGTGTTGGCGTGCAGGGTGGTGAGCGAGCCGTCGTGGCCCGTGTTCATGGCCTGCAGCATGTCCAGGGTTTCGCCGCCGCGGCATTCGCCCACGACGATGCGGTCGGGCCGCATGCGCAGCGTGTTGCGCACGAGCTCGCGGATCGGCACCGCGCCCTTGCCCTCGGCGTTCGCGGGCCGCGATTCGAGGCTCACCAGGTGCTCGTGGTGCAGCCGCAGTTCGGCCGCGTCTTCGACCGTGACGATGCGCTCGCCCGCGGGGATGAAGTTGGACAGGATGTTGAGCAGCGTGGTCTTGCCCGAGCCGGTGCCGCCCGAGACCACCACGTTCTTGCGCGCCACCACGCAGACCTCGAGGAAGCGCGCCATCGCGGGGCTGATGGAGCCGAAGCGCACGAGGTCGTCGGCGGTGAGCTTGTGGCGCGCGAACTTGCGGATGGTGAGGCAGGCGCCCTTGAGCGCCAGCGGCGGGATGATGGCGTTCACGCGCGAGCCGTCCTTGAGCCGCGCGTCCACCATGGGCGAGGATTCGTCGATGCGCCGGCCAAGCGGCGCCACGATGCGTTCAATGACGCCCATGACCGCGCGGTCGCCCGTGAAGCTCAGCGGGTGGCGCCGCAGGCGGCCGGCCTGTTCGATGTAGATCTCGTCGTGGCGGTTGACCATGATCTCGGTCACGCCCTCGTCGGCCAGCAGGGCTTCGAGCGGCCCCAGGCCGATGGCCTCGTCGAGCACCTGGCGGCACAGCAGCGCGCGGTCGATGTCGGGCGGGATCTCGGGGTCGAGCTCGGCCAGGATCTGGCGCAAGAGGTTCTCGGTTTCGCGGCGCAGGCGATCGTCGCTCATGGCGGACACGTCGTGGCGGCGCAGGTCCATGGTGTCGATCAGCTTGCCGTGGATGCGCCGGCGCCATTCGAAGCCGCGCTGCAGGGTCTCGCGGTCCGAAGCGGGCGCAGGTGTGGGCGTGGCGTCGGGCACCGGGCACGGCGGGGGCGCGCTTTGCGGCGCAGCGGCCTCGACCGCGGGCGCGGGCGCTGCCGCGCGCTGCGACACCCGCAGGCGGAACGGGCCGATGCCGATCACATCGTGCGGCTGCAGCGGACCGTGCTGCGCGTCAATGCGGCTGCCATTGACCAGCACGCCGCCGAGCGCGCCCATGTCTTCGATCAGCAACCCAGCGGGCGTGGCGAACAGCCGTGCGTGCTCCTTGCCCACGCGCCAGCTGTCGAGCCGCACCTCGTTGTGCGCGCCCTTGCCGATGCCGCAATCGTCGGGCGCCTGCAGGGTGTGCTGGCTGCCGTCGGGGAACTCGATCTGTATCTCCAACATGGGGGTCTCCAGGGGATGGGGGCTCAGGGAAGGGGCTGCAAGGGCTCGCTCAGGTGCGGCGGCGGGCCCAGTTGCGAGCGCAGGCGCTCGCCGGTGCGCTGCACGCGCTCGGCCAGCGCGGGCGTGTGCGCATCGACCACGGTGGGCGTGACGAAGACGACCAGCTCGGTCTCCTTGTTCTGGAAGCGCCGCGAGCGGAACAGCGCGCCGAGCACGGGCAGGTCGCCCAGCAGCGGCACCTTGTCGACCTGGCCGGCCTGCTCGCGCTGGATCAGGCCGCTGAGCACCAGGGTCTGGCCGTCGCGCACGTTGAACTCGGTGCTGGTCTTGCGCGACAGCAGCGCCGGCCCCGCGGGCGTGCTCACCGAGGGATCGATCTGGCTCACCTCGGTCTCGACGGTCGCGCGGATCACACCGCTCGCGTCGACGCGCGGCTGGATGTCGAGCCGCACGCCATAGGGCTTGAACAGCACCGTGGGCCCGTTGACCGTGGACACGGTGTACGGGTATTCGCCGCCCGCGAGAAAGCTCGCCTTGGCGCCGTTGCGCGCCGACAGCTGCGGCTCGGCGAGCACGGTGCTGTGGCCGTTCTGCAGCAGCAGGTTGAGCTGCGCGCCCAGGCCCGCGTTGACCGCGCTGAGCAGCGTGAGCGCGCGCGGCACGGGAATGCCGCTGGCCGAACCGTCGGCGTTGGTGATGGGCAGGCCGCCGGTGCCCGAGGGCACGCCGATCTGGTAGGGCGCCACCGGGCCGCGGTGCCCGGGCGACCAGATGCCGCCCACGGCCGCGCCGCCCATGGCCGTCCACTTCAGCCCGATCTCGCGCAGCTCGTTGACGGGGAACTCGACCACCTTCACGTCCATGAGCACCATCTGCTCCCAGCCGAGGCGGTTGGTGAAGTTGACGATCTGCGGGTAGGTCTTGGCCAGCACCTCGATCTTCGCGAGGTCGAGGTCGGAGAGCTGCTCGCCCTCGACGATCACCTTGTCGCCGATCACCGAGGCGCGCGCGTTGGGAATGGCGCCCAGGAAGGCCGCGACCTCGCGCGCCACGCGGCCAACGTCGCCCGCGACGATGTGGACCTTGATGCGCTGGTGCCGGCCGTCGGCGTTCCACACGAACAGCGACGAGGTGCCCGCGCCGTTGGCAAAAAGGATCACCTCGCGGTCGTCGAGCGCGGCGGCCGTGAGCAGGCTGCCGTTGCCCACCGCGATGCGTGCCACGCCCGGCGTGGGGAACACGCGCGACTCGCCCACGAACATCTCGATCTCCGCCACGTCCGCGGCCTCGCTCTCGGTCTCGCGGATGGGTGCGTAAGCGGGGCGCACGGGCCGCGCGGCACGGCGGGTGGGGGGCGCCGCGCCAATGCGCGGCGGCGGGCTGTCGGCATAAAGCGTGTCGGCCGGCCGCGCGAGCGACGGCCATGGCAACAGAACCAGCGCGGCGAGCAGCGGCGCGGTGCGGGGCACATGCGGCATGGGAAGGTCCGTGAAAGGGGTGGGGTCAGGGTCTGGGCTCAGCCGGGCGCGCGCCCAGGTGCAGGTCGCCCGCGGCCACCTTGCCGGCGCGCCCGCCGTAGAGCACGGGCACTTCGCGCGCAAGCGGGTCGCCGCCGCCCGCGAGCCAGGCCAGCAGGTCTCGCGGTGCGCCGGGCAGCGGCGCCTTGTCCTGGGGATGGCGCAGCAGCGCGGTGAGCTTGCCGAGCTCGCGCGCGGCGATCAGGTTGCGCGCCTCGGCCGGGTCGGCGTCGAGCGTGACCGTGGCGTACAGCCGCGACTCGCCGCTGCGCGGATCGTCCAGGGCGCGCTGGCCCGTGGCCATCACCGTGACGGCCTGCAGCAAGGGGAACACGCGCTTGCGCCCCTGGTGTTCGAGCGTGAGCACGAGGTCGATCAGGTCGCCGGGCTCGAGCAGGCCGGAGATCGCGTTGATTTCGTCGACCGGCACCGTCAGCGCACGCCGGCCCGGGGCCACGCGCGCGGAGAAGGTGGGCACGCGCGTGCCTTCCACCATGCCCAGCAGGATCGCTTCGCCGCCCTTGGCGTCGAACGCCAGCGCCTTGCCGTCCACGCGGTCGAACTGCTCGGGCCGCAGCGCCAGGCTGTGCACGAAGTCGGCCGGCACGGGCCGCAGTGCGAGGTTGTCGCTGCTCAGGCGCTCGCCTTTGGCGAGGTCGACCTTGGCCACCACCACCTCGACCATCCGCCCCTTGCCCTGGGCCTCGATCGCGGCGAGCTGGCTGGCCAGGTAGCTGCGCGCACCGAGCGCGGCGGCCAGGCCGATGGACAGGGCCACGCCGAGCACGATCCAGAGTCGGTTGGGCTTGAGGCGGGTGAAGGCGGCGGGCGGTTTCATGGGCGGATGGACAAAAACAAAGGGGTTCACCAGGGCAGCGACAGCGCAAATCCGAAGCGCTGGTAGGCCACGCGCAGGGCGTCGAGCAGTTGCACCAGCACGCTGGCGTCGCTGCCCATGCCGATGCCCAGCGCCAGGGCCAGCGCGGCGCAGACCACCACGTACTCCAGGCTCGACTGGCCGCGCGCGCGGGGTCGGGCCTTCACGGCAGCGGCTCCCGCGGGGTGACGGTGGTGAGCACCACGCTCGCGCGCCCGTCGGGCAGGCGGCCGATCACGGCCAGCGCTTCGCGGCCCGGCCCCTCGAACAGCAGCACGCGCCCGGTCTCGGCGGTGTGCCGCAGCGCCATGCCCAGATCCTTCATCGCGGTGCCGAGCGCTCGGGCGTTGAGCGCCTGGCTCAGGCCGTTGCGGTAGACAAGCTGGTTCGACCAGCGATCGCCGTCGCGCGCGCGGGTGTGGCTCAGCAGCTGCGATCCCGCGGGCAGCCGTTGCAGCCAGCGCCGCACCAGCGCCTGCTGGTGCTCGCGCTGCCCGGCCGCCCGCGCGAGGTCGGCGGTCACCAGCAAGGCACGCGAGCCACCCGACGCGGCCTCGCCCTCGTCGATCTGCACGGTGGTGTAGAAGCCGCCATGGGCATGACCCAGCACGCGTTGCCGGCCCAGGCGGCTTTCGACCACCGCACCGCCCAGGCTGGCGCGCAGGGCGGCCGCGAGCGCGGGGGCCGACAAGGCCGATCGCAGGCTTTGCACGCGCAGCGGCACGCCATTGAGTTCCAGCCCGTCGGTGATCGGCGAGCGGCTCACGGCCGCGGGCAGCGCCAGCTCGGGCCAGCGGCGCTCGGCGTTCGCGGACGCGGCCAGCAGGACATACACGCCCAGCGCACAGAGCCACCGCCCGGGCGGTGCAAGACGGTCGATGCTCATGGCTGGCGCAGGCGGTCGGGCGGCACCACGTCCTGCCAGAAGTCGAGCTGGCCCAGCCGGGGTGCGCCGATGCCGCCGGGCAGTTCGATCGCCTGCATGAGGGGATCGACCAGGCCCGAGAGCGGGCGCAGCACGCTGCCGGGAAACACCAGCGGGTTGTCGAGCCGGCCCTGCACCTGGGCGGGATCGCGTGCGCCCCAGCCGTCGATGAGCAGGCTGGTGCGGCGCGACACCACCAGGCCGATCCGATCGAAGGGCTGGTAGGCCCGCAGGCCCGGCGGCAGATCGGCCAGCCGCACCTGCACGCGCGCGGTGTAGAGGCCGCGGCTTTGCAGCGAGAGCGCGCCGTGCAAGGGAAAGGCGCGGCCGTCGCCCGCGGCGGAGAAGGCCTCGCCGTGCGTGGCGCCCCCGGGGCCCGGGCCGAAGGCCAGCGTCACGTCCTCGGCCGGGCGCACCAGGGGCGTGCCGTCGGGCCGCTGCCAGAACGCCGGGGCGCCGCGAGGGGTCTCGCCGCTGCGGATCGGTGCGTCGACGCCGGCGAAGAAGCGCTGGCGCAGCTCGTTCGCGAGTTGCGCTTCGGGCTCGAAGCCGCCGCCCGCGGCGTGGCGCGCCATGGCGGTGAAGGCCGCGTGGCGCGCGGCCAGCAGGGTGCTGTGCGCCACGTCCTGGTAGCGCGCCACCCAGGGCATGAGCAGGAACAGCGGCACCAGGGCCAGCGCGACCACGAGGAACTCGGTGAGCGCCTGGCCGCGCTGGCGCGGCCGTCGACCCGCGGGCTTCTGTACGGTCGCGAGGAGGAAGGCCGGCGTGCTCACTGGCCTACCCTCCGTGCCGTGCACTGCGGGGCTGAGCGCCTTGGGAACGGCCCGGCGGCGCTCATGGCATCACCACGCCCTGCAGCGCGCCCGCGCGGCCCAGGTAGGGCGAGGCGTCGATCAGCCGCGCCTGCCAGTACGGGTTGAACAGGCTCGCGAGTTCGGCGTTGCCGTCGTCGCGGGGCGTGGGCCGCTCGAAGTAGGCCTGCGACGCCGACACACCGGCGTAGACCGCGCGCGCGGGCCGCGCGGCGTAGCGGTTGAGCCGCGCCGAGGCCGGCACCTGCGCGCGCGCATCGGAGGTGCGCGTCTGGTCGGCCGCGCGCGTGACACGCACCGCGAAGTCCAGCCGCGGGTCGCCGCCGGCCTGCGAGCGCGCGGCGGCCGAGAGCTCGAAGAAGCCCGGCAGACCGCTGTAGCGCCAGTCGTTCGACGAGGCCTGCGCGGTGGCTCTGGGGTTGGTGCGCGCGCCCGGCGCATCGCCGTTGTCGCCGTCGCCATCGCCGGTGTTGGCGGCCTGCGCGCCCTCGCCCAGCGCCTGCTCGCTGGCGCGGCAGCGCGGCACCCAGCGCCCGCGCAGCCGAAAGCGCCAGATCGACACCGTGTCGAGCGCGCGCCATTCGTCGTAGCCCACCAGCGTGGTGCCGCCGGCGCGCTCCACGCGGTCGTTGTGCCCGCCCCCGAGGTCGACGCAGGTGGGATAGCCCGATTCGCTGCGCCAGCTGCGCGTGGGCAGGAAGGGGTCGAGGCCCGC
Source organism: Hydrogenophaga crocea (assembly GCF_011388215.1). Lineage (NCBI taxonomy): Bacteria > Pseudomonadati > Pseudomonadota > Betaproteobacteria > Burkholderiales > Comamonadaceae > Hydrogenophaga > Hydrogenophaga crocea. The sequence goes on along the minus strand of NZ_CP049989.1, from coordinate 515,907 downwards.
GGCGGCCAGCGTGGCCTGCTTGAAGCGCTCGCGTTCGTCGCCGCTGTAGCGGTGCATGAAGGGGCGGCCGTCGAAGTCGAGGTAGCCATCGGCCAGCGGCACGGCATCGACATGCACCTCGCCGTCGTCGGCGTAGTTGGCCCGCGCCACTTCCTCCATCACGGCCTGTCGCATGCCGGGCAGCGCCGCGGCCATGGTGGCCTGGGCCGCCTGCAGGGCCAGCTTGGCCGCTTCGGCGGGCAGCACGGCCGCCTCGGTGGCCTGCTCCACGGCCTGCGCCACGGGCTCCACGAAGCCATAGGCATTGGCGTAGTACAGGCCGATGCACACGGGCGCGTACATCAGCATGGCCTTGGCCGTGGGCTCGGCGTACTGGGGCACCGAGCAGCCCAGCTGCGCCGTGCTGTCGGCATGCGTCTGCACATACTGCGCCCACGACGACAGGCTCACCATTTGCGCGATGGCCACCTCATTGGCGATCAGGGCGCGGTTGGTGTACGCCGCATGGTTGAGGGCGCGCGCGTTCATCACGCCCGCGCTGTAGGCCACGGCGTCGGCCGTGTTCACGAGCTGGGTTTTTTCGCGGGTGAGCTGGCCGGTGTTGAACAGGAAGAACAGCGCGGCCAGCCCGCCCACGAGGACGAACAGACCGTAGACCAGCGCCTGGCCTTGCTGGCGGGCGCTCCGCCCCCGCCTTCTTCCGGTGCAACCCGGCCCGCGCGCGAAGCGGCAGGGGGCTTGCATGGCGCAGCGACGGGCGCGACTAGCGCGACTCGTCGTTCTGGTAGCTGCCCAGGCCCTTCTTCTTGTTGCCTTCGGCCAGGGCCGCGTCGGCGGCCGTCTTGGATTGCTGAATGGCCGTGCTGGCCGACTGGCCCGAGACCTCCAGCGCGATGCCCGCGGTCTGGTTGCGGATGGTCTGGCCGAAGAACTGGTAGACCGCGATCGCCGCCACCGCGATCAGCGCGACGATGACGATGTATTCGGTCATGCCCTGGCCGCGGTGACAGCGGCGGCCAGGGCGGCGTGCGTGCAAACCCATGGTGTCCCTCCTGAATGCCTGGCGGACGGTGTGCCGCCTTGTGGCGCCGCGAATGCTAGGAGGAAAGCACGCTCAGCCATTACATCGGGGAGGTATCGCGCGGCCGATCGCAAACACAAAAGTCATGGCTCAGGCCGCCGCAACGCGGGGCGCGGGACGGGCCTCGGTGATGGGCAGGTGCACCAGGGCCGCGCCCACGGCCAGCACGATGTCGACATACCAGACCCAGTCGTAGCTGCCCGTGGCCTCGAACACGCGCCCTCCCAGCCAGGCCCCGAGGAAGCCGCCGATCTGGTGCGCGAACATCACCGCGCCGAACAGCATGGCCAGGTTGCCCACGCCGAAGAACTTGGCCACCAGGCCCACCGTGGGCGGCACGGTCGACAGGAAAGTGAAGCCCATGACCGCGGCGAACACCAGCATCACGGCCTCGGTCTTGGGCGCGAGCAGGAACACGAGCACCGCGAGGCCACGCGTGGCGTACACCAGCGACAGCAGCGACTTCATGCGCCAGCGCCCCACGGCCCAGCCCATGGCCAGGCTGCCCATGATGTTGAACAGGCCGATGATGCCCAGCGCCCAGGCGCCCACGGGTGCGGGCAGGCCGCAGGCCGCGACCACGCCGGGCAGGTGCGTGGCGAGAAAGGCCACGTGGAAGCCGCAAACGAAAAAGCCCGCCGACAGCATGAGGTAGCCCGGGTGGCGCAGCGCCCGGGCCAGGGCCTCGCGCGCCGGCAGCGCCGCGGCCGCGGGCGCACCGGCGGTGGCCATCGGCCCGCCGCGCAGCACCAGGGCCGCGGGCAGGGCCAGCAGCACGATGAAGGCCAGCGCCTGCAGCGCCCCCACCCAGCCCAGGCTGGCGGTGAGCGCGGCGGCCAGCGGCGCCATGAGGAACTGGCCGAAAGAGCCGCCCGCGTTGACCACGCCCGTGGCCAGGCCGCGGCGCTCGGGCGGCATCAGCCGGCTGGTGGCGGCCATCAGCACCGAAGGCCCGGCCATGCCCGCGCCGCCCGCGGCCAGGATGCCCAGCGACAGGATCAGGCCCCAGGTGCTGGTCATGAAGGGCGTGAGGAAGGTGCCCAGCGCCACCAGGCTCACGCCCAGCAGCAGCACGCGGCCCGCGCCCACGCGGTCGGCGAAGGCGCCCGCGAACGGTTGCGTGAGGCCCCACCAGAGCTGGCCGAAGGCGAAGGCCAGGCTGATGCTGGCCACGCCCAGGCCGGTGGCGGTGTTGATGGGCGACAGGAAGAAGCCCATGGTCTGGCGCGTGCCCATGGTGAGCGCAAAAGTGCCCGCGGCCGCGAGCAGCACCAGCCACCACAGGCGGGCGCGGGGTTCATTCAAGGCCATGGCCGGCTCCTTCCTCGTCGAGGATCTGCAGGGATTCGTCGATCAACGCATGCAAGGCCACCACGCGCTCGGGGCCCAGGCGCGCGTTGAGCGCTTCCTGCGCCGCGCGCCAGCGGCGCTGGGCTTCGCTGCGCTTGGCCTGTCCCTCGGGCGTGGCCTGGATGAACCAGCTGCGCGCGTCGGGCCCGGGGGCCTGCTCGACCCAGCCGGCCTCGATCAGCGGGCGCAGGTTGCGCGACAGCGTGGACGCGCTCATGTGCATCTGCTGCGCGAGCTCCACCGCCCGGATGGGGCCGAGCTTGGTGATGTGCGAGAGCAGCGTGTACTGCGTGGTCTTGAGGCCGGTCTTGCCGACCTCGGCATCGTAGTGCGCACCCACCACCCGCACCAGCTGGCGCAGCTTGAAGTTGGTGCAGCCCTGCGGGCGCACCGCCGGGGGGCTGCTTGACGCGGGTGTGACAGCTGACATGCGATCAATTGTATCTACAATCAATGCATATGCAACCGAATCGGAGATTTCCATGAGCGATACCCTGCAGCAATGGCTGGCCGACGAAGAGGCCGTGCTGGCCGCACTGGCCAAGGGCCCGGGACCGGGCGTGGCATTGCCCGATCAGGTGGCGGGCAAAAGCGGCCTCGAGCTGATGCACGCCATGCTGCGCGGCGAGCTGCCCTATGCGGCCATCGCGCCCACGCTCGATTTCCTCATCGTGGGCGTGGGCGACGGCACCGCGACCTTCCAGGGCACGCCCCTGCCCCGCCATTTCAATCCCATGGGCACGGTGCACGGCGGCTGGTTCGCCACCCTGCTCGACTCGGCCCTGGGCTGCGCCGTGCACACCAAGATGCCGCCCGGCCGCGCCTACACCACGGCCGAACTCGGCGTGAACATCGTGCGCGCGCTCACGCCCAAGGTGCCGCGCGTGCGCGCCATCGGCCAGGTGGTGCACTGCGGCCGCCAGCTCGCCACGGCCGAGGCCCGGCTGGTGGGGCCCGACGGCACGCTGTACGCGCATGCCACGACGACCTGCCTGGTTTTCGAGACGCGCTGACAATACGGCCCATGCGAATCCTCCACACCATGCTGCGCGTGGGCAACCTCCAGCGCTCGATCGACTTCTACACGAACGTGCTCGGCATGAAGCTGCTGCGCACCTCCGACAACCCCGAGTACAAGTACTCGCTCGCCTTCCTGGGCTTCGAGAGCAACCCGGCGCAGGCCGAGATCGAGCTCACCTACAACTGGGGCGTGGAGCAGTACGAGATGGGCACGGCCTACGGCCACATTGCGTTGGGCGTGTCCGACGCCTACGCGGCCTGCGAGAAGATCAAGGCCGCGGGCGGCAACGTGACGCGCGAAGCCGGCCCGGTGAAAGGCGGCACCACGGTGATCGCTTTCGTGACCGATCCCGACGGCTACAAGATCGAGCTGATCCAGCGCGCCGATGACCAGGCCAGCGGCCAGGGCCTGCGCTGACCAGCGGCGCGAGCGCCCAAACAAAAGGCCCGGGGACACCGGGCCTTTTGCATGGCGCTGCGCTGCGCGTTCAGCGCACGATCACGACCTCGACGCGGCGCGCCTCGGCGTCGGCACCGCTGCCCGTGGTCACCTCGGGCTTCTTGAGCTCCAGGCTGGCTTCGGCCACACCGGCGCCGACCAGCGCGTCGCGCACGGCCAGGGCGCGCTGCTTGGCCAGTTCGGCGTTGAAGGCGGCGTCGCCGGTGGCGTCGTGGAAGCCCGAGAGCACCAGGCGGGCGCCGCCCTTGGCGGCTTCGATGGACTCGGCCAGCGCCACCAGGGCGCCCGGGGCCAGGTCGGCCTTGCCGGTGGCGAAGTAGAACTTCACCACGCCGTTTTCCACCACCACGCTCGCGTCGGTGGCCGAGACGACCACCGCGGCGGGCGCCGCCGCGGCCTTGGCGGGCTTGGCGCCGCGCGCCGAGAACACGCCCAGGCCCAGCACACCGCCGATGATGAGCACGATGAGGGCAATGAGCACCACCGCGACGACGCGTTGTTCGGGTTCGTTATCCTGTGTGGCCATGCGATGGACTCCTGTGATCGGGTGTTCGGGGAAAACCCGGCATTCTAGTGAATCGGCATGAAGCGTTTGACGACCTGGAACCCCGCGGAACGCGACGGCCTGGCCATGATGGCCGACACCCTGGCCGACTGGCACACCCAGGGCCCCGAGGCCGACCTCTGGGTGTTCGCCTACGCCTCGCTGGTGTGGCGGCCCGAATTCGAAGCCGCCGAAACCCGCCCCGCCCGCGTGCACGGCTACCACCGCTGCCTGCAGATGTGGAGCCGCGTCAACCGCGGCACGCCCGAATGCCCGGGCCTGGTGTTCGCGCTCATGGCCGGCGGCAGCTGCGACGGCCTGGCCTTGCGCGTGCCGCGCGAGCAGGTGGCCGGCCTCATGCCGCGCCTGTGGGCGCGCGAGATGCCCAACCCCGTCTACGACCCCAAATGGCTGCGCGCACGCACGCCGCAGGGCGAGGTGCGTGCGCTGGCGTTCACGCTCTCGCACCGCAGCCCGAGCTACACCGGCGAGCTGCCGCCCGAGCGCTACCGCGAGATTTTTTCGGTCTCGTGCGGCCGCTACGGCACCACGCTGGACTACGCTCGCCAGACCTTCCATGGCCTCAAGGCCCACGGCATCCACGACCACGCGCTCGAAAAACTGCTGCGCCTGGCCGACGACCTCCCCACACCCACCACACCATGAACATCGCCGACCTGCGCAAGAGCTACGAAAAAGCCGAACTCAGCGAAGACGCCTCGCACGCCGACCCGCTGCAGCAGTTCGACCAATGGCTGAAAGAAGCCATCGCGGCCGAGGTGCCCGAGCCCAACGCCATGACCCTGGCCACCGTGGGTTCCGACCTGCGGCCCAGCACGCGCGTGGTGCTCATCAAGGGCTACGACGCGCGCGGCATCGTCTGGTACACCAACTACCAGAGCCGCAAGGGCCGCGAGCTCGCGGGCAATCCGTTCGCGGCGCTGCAGTTCCACTGGGTCGAGCTCGAGCGCGTGGTGCGCATCGAAGGCCGGGTGGAGAAGACCAGCGACGAAGAAAGCGACGCCTACTTCCACAGCCGCCCGCTCGACAGCCGCATCGGCGCCTGGGCGAGCCCGCAAAGCGAGGTGATCGAGAGCCGCACGGTGCTCGTGACCAACGCCGCGAAGTACGGCGCGCAGTTCCTGCTCAAGCCGCCGCGCCCGCCGCACTGGGGCGGCTACCGCCTGGTGCCCGACACCTGGCAGTTCTGGCAGGGCCGCAAGAGCCGGCTGCACGACCGGCTGCGCTACCGGCTCGATGGCGGCGCCTGGGTGCGCGAGCGGCTCGCTCCCTGAGCCGACCCGGCGCCTCAGCCGGTCAGCCGCTCGATCGGCTGGTCGGCGACGGCGGACAGCCAGGCCGCGGGCACACGCTGCGGCGCGATCTCGGCCAGCGGGTGCAGCACGAAGGCGCGCTGGCGCCAGCGCGGGTGCGGCACCGTGAGCGCGGTCGAATCGATGGTGCCGTCGCCGTAGAACAGCAGGTCGAGGTCGAGCGTGCGCGGCGCGTGGCGGTAGGGCCGCTCGCGGCCCGCGGCGTTTTCGATCGCCTGCAGCGCGCCGAGCAGCGCGGGCGCGTGCAGCGTGGTGGCGACCTCGGCCACGGCATTGATGAAGTCGGGGCCGCTGGCCTCGAAGGGCGCGGTGCGGTAGAGGCTGGACGCCTTCACGAGCCGCAGGCCCGGCGTGTGCTCCAGCGCCAGCAGGGCTTGCCGCACGGCCTGCGCGGCGTCACCGAGGTTGGCCCCCAGGGCCACGAAGGCCTGGACCGGCGGGCGCGATTCAGGCGGGCGCATCGCCGCCACCGGGCGGGCCGTTGTCGGCGCCGCCCTCGGCGCGCGGGGCGCCGTTGGGCTTGCGGCGGCGGCGGCGGCGCTTCTTGGCGGGCGCGGCTTCGCCTTCGGCCAGCGGCGCGGCCTCGGCATCGGCTTCGGGGCCTTCGCCCTCGTCGCCCGCGGGCTCGCGCCAGCGCGGGTCGTCGTCGACCGGCGCCGCCGCGCTGGCCGGATGGTCGGCGTCACCGCGCTTGACGCGCCGCGCCTTGGGCGCGCCGCGTCCCGCGTTGCGCTGGGCGTCGATCATGTCCTGGCGGCGCTCGTCGCTCGCGGTGCTGAAGGTTTCCCACCAGTGCGCGAGTTCTTCGTCGCACTCGCCGACCTGCGCGCGCAGGCGCAGGAAGTCGAAGCCGGCGCGGAAGCGCGGCTGCTCCACGAGCGTGAACACGCCGCTGCCGGTGCGCTTGTCGAAGCGCGGCTGCATGAGCCAGATCTCGCGCATGTCGGCGCCGAGCTTGCCGCGGCCGGAGACGTCGCCGATGCGCGCGTCGAAGGCCTCGTCGATGGCGTCCTGCAGCGCGGCAAAGGCCGGCACGGGCTTGTGGCCGGGACGCGCTTCGAGGCGGCGCTCCCATCCGCGGCGCACGTCGGCCCAGAGCACGCAGGCCAGCAGGAAGCTCGGCGCCACGGGCTTGCCCTCGCCCACGCGGCGGTCGGTGTCCTGCAGCGCGAGCTTCACGAAGGGGTCGTCGGCGCGCTGCACCACGATGTCGAGCAGCGGGTAGATGCCGCGGTCCACGCCCAGCGCCTTGAGCTGGGCCACGCTGGCCAGCGCGTGGCCGGTCTGCAGCAGCTTGAGCATCTCGTCGAACAGGCGGCTCTGCGGCACGTCCTGCAGCAGCTGCACCGAGGCGATCAGCGGCTCGCGCGTCTTGGCATCGAGCTTGAAGCCCAGCGGCGCGAGCTTGGCCGCGAAGCGCACGGCGCGGATGATGCGCACCGGGTCTTCGCGGTAGCGCGTGGGCACGTCGCCGATCATGCGCAGCAGCTTCTTCTGCGCGTCGCGGATGCCGTGGTGGAAGTCGACCACGGTCTGCGTCTCGGGGTCGTAGTACATGGCGTTGACCGAGAAGTCGCGGCGCGCCGCGTCCTGCTCGATCGGGCCCCAGACGTTGTCGCGCAGCACGCGCCCGCTCGCGTCCACGGCGTGCTTCATGCCCGAGAGCTCGCCCTTGCTGGTGCGCTCGTTGCCGGCCACCTGCTCGGCGTCGGCGTTGTCGAGGTAGGCGCGGAAGGTCGAAACCTCGATCACCTCGTGCTCGCGCCCGCGGCCATGCACCACGTGCACGATGCGAAAGCGCCGGCCGATGATGAAGGCGCGCCGGAACAGGCCCTTGACCTGCTCGGGCGTGGCGCTGGTGGCGACGTCGAAGTCTTTGGGGCGCAGGCCGAGCAGCAGGTCGCGCACGGCGCCGCCCACGATGTAGGCCTCGAAGCCGGCCTGCTTGAGGGTGTGCACCACCTCGAGCGCGCGCGGGTCCACCAGTTTGGGGTTGATGCCGTGCACGCTGGCCGGCACGTCTTCGCGTTTGCCGAAGCGCGCGCCCGCGCGGGGGCCGCGGGACTTGCCCAGCAGCTTGTCGATGAATTTCTTGATCATTCGAAGAGGTTCAGGATGCGCCAGCCGCGCGCTTGCGCCAGGGCCTGCAGGCGCTCGTCGGGGTTGGTGGCCACCGGTTCGTGCACCTTCTCGAGCAGCGGCAGGTCGTTCATCGAGTCGCTGTAGAAGGTGCTGTGCGCCAGATCGGACCAGCGCAGGCCGCGATCGGCGAGCCATTGTTCCACACGCGCGACCTTGCCCTCGCGGAACGAGGGCACGCCCGCGATGGCGCCGGTGTACTCGCCGCGCGGATCGGTTTCGAGGTCGATCGCGATCAGGTGTTCGACGCCGAAGGCCTGGGCGATGGGCCGGGTCACGAAGGCGTTGGTGGCGGTGACGATGATGACCGTGTCGCCGGCCTGCTGGTGGCGGCGCACCAGGGCGCGCGCGGCCTCGGTCATGGCGGGGCGGATCACCTCGGCCATGAAGCGCTCGTGCGCGCGCCGGCCTTCGGCCAGTCCGCGCTCGCGCACCGCGCCGGTGGCGAAGCGCACGTAGTCATGGATGTCGAGCGAGCCGGCCTTGTAGGCCTGGTAGTAGCCGTCGTTGGCACGGCGGAAGGCCTCGGCGTCGCGCCAGCCCAGGCGCACGGTGAACTCGCCCCAGGCGTGATCGGAATCGAGCGGGATCAGGGTGTGGTCGAGGTCAAACAGGGCGAGTCGCATTCACTCGTCTTCCAGCATGGATTTGATGAGGGGGATGGTGATGCCGCGCTGGGTGCGCAGCGCGTAGCCGTCGAGCCGTTCGAGCAGCAGCATCAGGCTGGAGAGGTCGCGCGAGAAGCGCTTGAGCATGAAGTCCATCACCTCGTCGCCCAGGAACACGCCGCGCTCGTCGGCGGCGCGGCGCAGCACGGCGCGGCGCTCGGTTTCGCCGAGCGCGCGCAGCTGGAACACGTGGCCCCAGCCCAGGCGCGTGCGCAGGTCTTCGCGCAGCAGCAGGTCGGCGGGCGGCCGGTCGCAGGCCGCGAGCACCCAGCGCGCAGGCCCGTGAGCCGGGCTCTGCGCGTTGACGAACCAGTTGAAGGCCGCGGCCTGCTGGGCGGCGGTGTAGAGCTGCACGTCGTCGAGCAGCACGGCTTCCCAGCGCTCGTCGTAATCGGGCGGATCGAAGCTCGAGGCATCCATCCAGCCCACAGACGCACCCTGCTCGCGCAGCGCTTCACGCACGGCCCGCAGCAGATGGGTCTTGCCGCAGCCGCTCTCGCCCCACAAAAAGGTGGGCACGGGCGAGCGCTGGGGGTTGCGGGCCCACAGCCGCAGGTGCTCGAGCGCGGCCTCGTTGCCCACCGCCACGAAGTTGTCCAGCGTGGGCAGCGGCGCCAGGCCGATGTCGAGCGCGAGTTGCTTCATGGCAGTCGGGGTGGTTCCTTGTGCCCCACGGGCGCCTTCAGGTACAGGTCGCTCGTGAGGTACTGGCGCTTGAGCCGGCGCAGCGCCACCAGCAGCACCGCGCTCGCGGGCAGCGCGATCAGCACGCCCACGAAGCCCAGCAGGTGGCCGAAGGCCAGCAGCGCGAAGATCACCGAAATCGGGTGCAGGCCGATGGCCTCGCCCACCAGGCGCGGCGTGAGGAAGTAGCTCTCGATCAGCTGCCCCACCATGTACACGCCCACCACCAGCGCCACGCCGCTCAAGGACTGGAACTCGAGCAGCGCGGCCAGCACGGCCATCACGAAGCCCAGGCCGAAGCCCAGGTAGGGCACGAAGGTGGCGAGGCCGGTGAACACGCCGATGGGCAGCGCCAGGTTCAGGCCCACCGCGAACAGGCCGACCGAATAGAACACCGCGAGGATGCCCATGACCATGAGCTGGCCGCGCAGGTAGCGGCCCAGCACCTCGTCGGTCTCGTTGAGGAAGTCCTGGACCGACTCCCGCCAGCGCGGCGGCACCAGGGCGCGGCAGCGCGCCATCAGGGCGCGCCAGTCGAGCAGCAGGTAGAAGGCCACGATGGGCATGAGGAACAGGTTGCCGAACAGCGCGGCCAGCGCGCTGCCGCCGATGCGCAGCGACGACAGCAGGCCGGCGAGCAGTTCGCTTTCCTTGCCGCTCACGAGCTGCGAAGCCCATTGGCGCAGCTGGCTCAGGTCGAGCCGCAGCTCGAAGCCGAAGCGCGCGGCCAGGGCCGACAGGCCCGCGCCGATGCGGTCGAACAAGGCCGGCACCTGTTCGCTCAGGAGCGGGATCTGCTGCGTGATGACCGGCACGATGAGCAGCGACACCGCGAGCAGCACCAGCATGAGCAGCGTGACCGACAGCCCCGCGCCCAGCCAGCGCGGCCAGCCGCGCGCGGCCAGGCGCTCGACCAGCGGGTGCATGGCGTAGGCGATCACCAGGGCCACCAGGAAGGGCATGAGCACCGGCGCCAGCAGCACGAGCACGAGCACGGCCACCAGGGCGATGCCCAGCCAGGCGGCGACGCGGGTTTGGATGGGGGTGAAGGTCATGCGGTGGGGGCTTGGCGCCATCGGGGCCCGGCCGGGGCCCGGACCGAGCCCGTAAAATCCGGTTTCGGATTCTATCGGTCACCCCCCGGCCCCCGGGCGTGCGCCCTCCCCCCGTTCACAGCCCGCGGCCCTGCCCCCGCGCCCCCTCCTCATGAGCACCACCCCCCTGTCCTACAAAGACGCCGGCGTCGACATCGACGCGGGCGACGCCCTGGTCGAACGCATCAAGCCGCTGGCGAAGAAGACGATGCGCGAAGGCGTGCTCGCGGGCATCGGCGGCTTCGGTGCGCTGTTCGAGGTGCCCAAGCGCTACCGCGAACCCGTGCTCGTGAGCGGCACCGACGGCGTGGGCACCAAGCTCAAGCTGGCCTTCGAATGGAACATGCACGACACCGTGGGCATCGACCTGGTGGGCATGAGCGTCAACGACGTGCTGGTGCAGGGCGCCGAGCCGCTGTTTTTTCTCGACTACTTCGCCTGCGGCAAGCTCGACGTGGACACGGCCGCGGCCGTGGTCGGCGGCATCGCCAAGGGTTGCGAGCTCTCGGGCTGCGCGCTGATCGGCGGCGAGACCGCCGAAATGCCCGGCATGTACCCGGCGGGCGAATACGACCTGGCCGGCTTCTGCGTGGGCGCAGTTGAAAAATCCAAGATCCTCACGGGCCAGAACGTGGCCGAGGGCGACGTGGTGCTGGGCCTGGCCTCGCACGGCGTGCACTCCAACGGCTTCTCGCTGGTGCGCAAATGCATCGAACGCGCCGGCGCCAGCCTGCCCGCCACGCTCGACGGCATGCCCTTCCGCGAGGCCGTCATGAAGCCCACGCGCCTGTACGTGAAAAACGTGCTGGCCGCGCTGCAGCAGCACCCGATCAAGGCGCTGGCCCACATCACGGGTGGCGGCCTGCTCGAAAACATCCCGCGCGTGCTGCCCGATGCGCTCGCCGCGCACCTCGTCAAAGGCAGCTGGCCCCAGACCGAGCTGTTCGCCTGGCTGCAGAAGACCGCGGGCATCGACGACATCGAGATGAACCGCACCTTCAACAACGGCATCGGCATGGTGGTGGTGATCGCCGCCGACCAGGCCGAGGCCTGCGCCGCCACGCTGCGCGGCCTGGGCGAGACCGTGCACACCATCGGCCGCATCGCACCGCGCGGCGCGGGCGCGGCGGTGGTGGTCGCCTGAGCCTGAAGGGCCGCCGCGGCCTCAAAGGATGTCTTCGGACATCACCACGCGCACGCCCGGCGTGGCCGCCAGCGCCGATTCGAGCAGCGTGCGCGCGATTGCCTCGGCCTGAACCACGCGCCAGCGCCGCGGCAGCACCGGGCCCAGCGCCTGCGTGAGCGCCACGAACAGCCGCTCGCGCGGACGGTGCTCCACGCGTTCGCCGCCGATCAGGCCGGGCCGCACCAGGGTGAGCGAGGGGTAGCCGAGCGCGAGCAGGTCGCGCTCGACCTCGCCCTTGGTGCGCGAATAGAACACGCGCGAGCGCAGGTCGGCGCCCAGGGCGGAATTGAAGGCATAGGCCTGCGCACCGTGGCGCAAGGCCAGCTCGCCCACCCGCAGCGGCAGGTCGTGGTCGACCCGGTAGAACGCGGCCTGCGAGCCCGCGGTCTTGATCGTGGTGCCGATGGTGCAGACCACGGCGTTCACGCCCCACCAATCGGCCTGCTCGGGCAGGCGCTCGAAATCCACCACGGGGTTGATCAGCCGGGCGTGCGTGGGCAGCGCGCGGCGCGTGGGCGCCACCACCTGGCTCACCTGGGGATGGGCAAGGGCCTGGCGCAGCACGTGGCTGCCAACCAGGCCGGTGGCACCGGCCACCATCACTGTTTTCATGCAAGGGCTCCTGGGCCGCGGCGCCGCGCGGCTGCCGGATGTTCGGGGCCGGCCTCGGGGGCGGTCAACCGGGCTTACATGCCGATACCGCCGGGGCCGGCGGAGTTCAATTCAGCGCGCGGCGCAGTTGCTGCAGGCGCTGCTCGATGGCCCCGCGCTCCAGCGCGTCGTCGGCGTGCTCGACGAAGGTCTCGAGGTCTTCCACCGCATGGCGCAGATCGCCGAGCTCGGCCCAGGCCAGACCGCGGTCGCGGTACTCGGCCCAGGCGTCGGGCAGCAGCACGATCAGCCGGTCCTGCACCGCGATCAGCCGCAGCCAGTCTTCCTGGGTGCGGTGGATTTCCTTGAGGTTGCGCAACATGCGCGCGAGGATCTCGCGCGGCGAAGCGGCCTGCAGGTACAGGCCCACGGGCACATCGAAGTCGTCGACCAGGCCATTGCGCCGCTTGTAGGGTTCGAGCCGCTCGGACAGGTCTTCGCGGCTGAGCGACTGGCCGGTGAAGGGGTCGATCACCACCTGCCCGTTGGGCAGGTTGATCTTGATCATGAAGTGGCCCGGGAAGTTGACGCCGCGCGCCTTCAGCCCCAGGCCCTGCGCGAGCTCCAGCCACAGCACCGCGAGCGAAATCGGGATGCCGCGGCGCGTGCGCAGCACCGCGTTGAGGTAGCTGTTGTCGGGGTCGTAGTAGTTGTTGACGTTGCCGCCGAACCCCATGTCGCGGAAGAAGAACTGGTTGAGCACACGCAGGCGCTGCAGCGCACCCGCGTCCTCGGGACAGCGGCGCTTGACGCGTGCCACCATCTGATCGACATCGCCGAGCACCTGCTGCACGTCGAGATCGGGGTACTCGTCCTGGGCAATGGAAGCGGCGGCCTCGAACAGGGGCAGCAGATCGTCGTCGCGCACCAGCGACGCGAAATACCCCAATGGGGTGGGGGTGCTGAAGTCGAGCGTGAATGCCATGAGGACTGGGTACCGGTATGGCGGATGACGGGCGGCGCTTTATTGTCGGACGAACTGGCGCAAGTTCAAACCCGACAGCACCAAGGCCCCGAAGTACAGCGCAGCCGCGCCCAACACGCACAGCGCCAGCAGGCCCACGCGCGTGAGCGCGGCGCCCTGGAAACCCAGCCAGGCCACGTGCGTGCCGGCCCAGGTGAGGAAGATCGCGAGCAGCGCGCTGGCCGCGAGCACCTGCAGCCCGAACTTCGCCCAGCCCGGCGAAGGCCGGTAGGCGCCGCGGCGGCGCAGCCCCACCAGCAGGAACAGCGCATTCACCAGCGCGCCCAGCCCGATCGCCAGCGCCAGGCCCGCATGCGCCAGGTGCGGCACCAGCACCACGTTGAGCACCTGCGTGAGCGCCAGCACGCCGATGGCGATCTTCACGGGCGTGCGGATGTCCTGGCGCGCGTAGAAACCCGGCGCCAGGACCTTGATCGCGATCAGGCCGATCAGGCCCGCGCCGTAGCCCATGAGCGCGAGCGCGGTCTGCTGCACGTCGCCCGGGCCGAAACGGCCATAGTGGTAGAGCACGGCCACGAGCGGCTGGGCAAAGGTGAGCAACGCCACAGCGCAGGGCACGGCCAGCAGCACCACCAGGCGCAGCCCCCAGTCGAGCAGCGCGCTGTAGCGCGCGTCGTCCCCCGAGGCCTGGGCCGCCGCGAGCTGGGGCAAGAGCACCACGCCCAGCGCCACGCCGAGCAGCGCCGTGGGGAACTCCATGAGCCGGTCGGCGTAGGTGAGCCAGCTCACGCTGCCCACGGCCAGGTGCGAGGCGATCTGGGTGTTGATGAGCAGCGAGAGCTGGGCCACGCTCACGCCCAGCAGCGCAGGCAGCATGAGCGTGGTGACGCGGCGCGTGCCCGGGTGCGCCCAGGCTGCGCGCAGCGCGGCGCGGCTCAGGCCGATGCGCGGCCACAGGCCGATGCGCCGCAGCGCGGGGATCTGCACGCCGAGCTGCAGGGCCCCGCCCAGCAGCACGCCGCCGGCCATGGCGTAGATGGGCGAGATGCCCATGCGGCCGAACCAGGGCGCGCCCCACAGGGCGGCGGCAATCATGGCCACGTTGAGCAGCACCGGCGTGGCCGCCGGCACCACGAAGCGCTTCCAGGTGTTGAGCACACCCGCGGCCAGCGCGACGAAGGACATGAAACCGATGTAGGGAAACATCCAGCGCGTCATGACCACGGCGGCGTCGAAGCCCTCGGGCGACTGCTTGAGGCCCGCGGCCATGGCATACACCAGCAGCGGCGCGCCCAGCACCCCGAGCAGGCACACCGCCAGCAGCACCCAGGCCAGCACGGTGGCGATCTGGTCCACGAGCTGGCGCGTGGCCTCGTCGCCCTCCTGGGCGCGGGTGCCCGCGAGCACCGGCACGAAGGCCTGGCTGAACGCGCCCTCGGCGAACAGGCGCCGCAGCAGGTTGGGGATGCGGAAGGCGACGTTGAAGGCGTCGGTGAGCGCGCTGGCGCCGAACATCGCCGCCATGAGCAGCTCACGCACCAGGCCCGTGATGCGCGAGGCCAGGGTCAGCAGGGAGACGACGGAGGCGGACTTGAACAGCGACACGAGCGCGAGTGTAAGCGGCCCCTCACCTGGGCCCGACGGGCTGCCTCGGCGGAAAAGGGCCACCGGGCTATAATCGCGGGCTTTGCTGGCAACATCCACAAACACCTAAGGAACACACCATGGCCACCAAGCCGAAGAAAAAGAACCCCCGTCTGGCGTCCGGCCGCAAGCGCGCCCGCCAGGACGTCAAGCTCAACGCCGCCAACAGCTCGCTGCGCTCCAAGTACCGCACCGCGGTGAAGAACGTGGAAAAGGCTGTCGTCGCTGGCGACAAGGCCAAGGCCACCGAGCTGTTCGCCAAGATGCAGGCCGTTGTCGACACCATCGCCGACAAGGGCATCTTCCACAAGAACAAGGCCGCTCGCGACAAGAGCCGCCTGTCCTCGAAGGTCAAGGCCCTGGCCACCGCGGCCTGAGCCCCACCCCTCACCCGCCCGGGCCCTGAATCGGGGCCTGCCGTTTGAATCGGGTGCGCTGCCAGCAAAAGCAAAAAAGCCGTCGCAAGACGGCTTTTTTGTTGTCCACGTCCGGACGGCTTATTCGGGGAGCAGGCAGCCCTCGGCCACCTGCAGGTCGTTGTCGCGCGCGAAGTTCATGCAGAAGTCCCAGGCCATGGGCTCGGCCTCGCGCAGGTCGCTGTGCACCACCACGCACTTCACGCCGTTGATCACGTTGGGCACGCACCAGGGGGAATAGCTCAGGTGGCTGCCGGGCTGCGCGCCGCCCGGGCGAAAACCGCTCATGACGCCCGCCAGGCGTTCGGCCCAGTCGCTCGGGCGAAAGGTGCGCCCGTCCCGGGTGATGCCCTGGATGAACACTTGCTTCGGCGGGGATGCGGCCATCGGATGCAGAGTAAGCCTTCGGTGGCAGGCTTGGAGCAGGAATCGGACCACCGCAGGCACCGGGATCGCCGGGCGGGTGGGAGCGCAGAATTCTATCTTATATAAGACTCGGGATTACCCTTGACCCCTGGCTGCGCCCGGCCCCAGGGCGGCCGCGATCGCAGCGATGCCGGATCGTCATCGGTGGCGCACGGGACGTGTGCCTACAATCGCGCTTCAACGGCTCACCTGCCCCGCAGCGTTGAGCCGCTTTCATTTTCTGGCCTGCCCTCGGAGCCCCCTGCATGAACGCTGCGCTGAACACCGTTGCCTCGCCCCACGTGATGAACACCTACGGCCGCGTGCCGATCGCGTTGTCGCACGGCCGCGGCTGCCGCGTCTGGGACACCAACGGCAAGGAGTACCTCGACGCGCTCGCCGGCATCGCCGTCAACACGCTGGGCCACGGCCACCCCAAGCTCGTGCCCGCGCTGCAGGACCAGGTGGCCAAGCTGATCCACAGCTCGAACTACTACCACGTGCCCAACCAGGAGCGCCTGGCGCAGATGCTGGTGGAGCGCTCGGGCATGACCAACGTGTTCTTCTGCAGCACCGGTCTCGAAGCCAACGAAGCCGCGCTCAAGCTCGCGCGCAAGTACGGCCACGACAAGGGCATCGAACGCCCCGAGATCGTGGTCTACGAGAAGGCCTTCCACGGCCGCTCCATCGCCACGCTGTCGGCCACCGGCAACCCCAAGGTGCAGGCCGGCTTCGGCCCCCTGGTCGAGGGCTTCGTGCGCGTGCCCGCCAACGACATCGAGGCCCTGAAGAAGGCCACCGAGAACAACCCCAACGTGGTGGCCGTGTTCTTCGAGACCATCCAGGGCGAAGGCGGCGTGAACCCCATGCGCGCCCAGTACCTGAAAGACGTGCGCGCCCTGTGCGACCAGCGCGACTGGCTGCTCATGATCGACGAGGTGCAGTGCGGCATGGGCCGCACCGGCAAGTGGTTTGCGCACCAGTGGGCCGGCATCGTGCCCGACGTGATGCCCCTGGCCAAGGGCCTGGGCTCGGGCGTGCCGATCGGCGCGGTGGTGGCCGGCCCCAAGGCCGCCCACATCTTCCAGCCGGGCAACCACGGCACCACCTTCGGCGGCAACCCGCTGGCCATGCGCGCGGGTGTCGAGACCATCCGCATCATGGAAGAAGACGGCCTGCTGGCCAACGCCGAGCGCGTGGGCACCCACCTCAAGGCCGCCCTCGAGAAAGGCCTGGCCGGTGAAACCGGCGTGAAAGAGATCCGCGGCCAGGGCCTGATGCTCGGTGTGGAGCTCACCAAGCCCTGCGGCGTGCTCACGCAGCGCGCGGCCGAGGCCGGGCTGCTGATCTCGGTCACCGCCGACACCGTGGTGCGCCTGGTGCCGCCGCTGATCCTCACCACGGCCGAGGCCGACGAGATCGTGGCCATCCTGGTGCCGCTGATCAAGGCCTTCCTCGCGGAGTGAGTGCACCCATGTCCATCCGCCATTACCTGCAGTTCAAGGACTTCACGGCCGACGAGTACGCGCACCTGTTCGAGCGCGCGGCCTTCATCAAGCGCAAGTTCAAGGCCGTCGAGAAGTACCAGCCTTTTGCCGACCCCGACCGCACGCTGGCCATGATCTTCGAGAAGGCCAGCACGCGCACCCGCGTGAGCTTCGAGGCCGGCATGTACCAGATGGGCGGCTCGGTGGTGCACCTCACCACCGGCGACAGCCAGCTCGGCCGCGCCGAACCCATCGAGGACAGCGCGCGCGTGATCAGCCGCATGGTCGACATCGTGATGATCCGCACCTTCGAGCAGGCCAAGATCGAGCGCTTCGCCGCGCACTCGCGCGTGCCCGTCATCAACGGCCTCACCAACGAATTCCACCCCTGCCAGATCCTGGCCGACCTGTTCACGCTGGTCGAGTACCGCCCCGCCGCCAGCGGCAAGCCGCTGGACGCGATCCGCGGCAAGGTGGTGGCCTGGGTGGGCGACGGCAACAACATGGCCAACACCTGGCTGCAGGCCGCCGAACTGCTGGGCTTCACGGTGCACGTGAGCACGCCGGGCGGCTACGAGGTGAACCCCGCGCTCGCGGGCATCACCAAGCCCGACTGCTTCAAGGTCTTCGCCGACCCGCGCGAGGCCTGCCGCGGCGCCGACCTCGTCACCACCGACGTGTGGACCAGCATGGGCTTCGAGGCCGAGAACGAGGTGCGCCGCCAGGCCTTCGCGCAGTGGTGCGTCGACGAGGCCATGATGGCGCTGGCCAAACCCGACGCGCTGTTCATGCACTGCCTGCCCGCGCACCGCGGCGAAGAGGTGACGGCCGAGGTCATCGACGGTCCGCAAAGCGTGGTCTGGGACGAGGCCGAGAACCGCATGCACGCGCAGAAGGCGCTCATGGAGTACCTGCTGCTCGGCCGCATCGCCTGAGCGCCCCACCCCGCCGCCGATCGCTCCTGGCCGGCGCGCCCGCCGGCCCCGACCCATGCAAGCCCTGCTCGACGCCATCGCCCGGATGGACCGGCCCACCGACGCCCGGCGGATCTTCCATGGCCGCGGCGGCCTGCACCCGGGCTGCGAGCACTGGGCGCTCGACGCCTTTCCGCCGGTGTTCGTGCTGACCAGCTTCCAGCCCGTGCCCGATGCGGACCTGGCCGCGGTGCACGAGGCCCTCGCCCGCCGCTGGGCCGACATCGCCCCCGGCGAGCCGCTCAACTGGGTCTTCCAGTGCCGCCACGAAGGCCGGCCCGACACGCGTCTGATGGCGGGCGAAGTGCCCGAACCGCACGTGGTGAGCGAACGCGGCGCGCGCTACCGCGTGCACGTGATGCGCGGCCAGAACCACGGCCTGTTCCTCGACATGGCCGAAGGCCGCCAGTGGGTGCGTGAGCACGCGCGCGGCCGCAAGGTGCTCAACCTGTTCGCCTACACCGGCGCGTTCTCGGTGGTGGCGCTGCAGGGCGGCGCCAAGCAGGTGCTCAACATCGACATGAGCGGCGGCGCCATGGCCATCGGGCAGCAGAACCACGCGCTCAACGGGCTGACCGCGGGCGCGGGCTTTCTCGCGCACGACATCTTCAAGACCTGGGGCCGCATCACGCGCAGCGGGCCCTACGGCCTGGTGATCGTGGACCCGCCGAGCTACCAGAAGGGCAGCTTCGTGGCCACCAAGGACTACGCGCGCCTGGTGCGCCGCCTGCCCGAGCTGTTGGTTCCCGGCGGCCAGGCGCTGCTGTGCCTGAACGCGCCCGAGCTGGGCCCCGGCTTTCTGCAAGACCTGGTGCGCGAGGCCGCGCCCGAGCTGGTCTTCGAACAGCGCCTGGCCAACCCCGAGGCCTTCGCCGACGCCGCGCCCGAGCGCGCGCTCAAGGTGCTGGTCTACCGCGCGCCAGCCTTGGAAACGGAGGCCGCATGAGCGCCTGCACCACCTGCGGCGCGTGCTGCGCCTGCTTTCGGGTCGACTTTGCGGTCTACGAAATGGAAGACATGGGCGGCCAGGTGCCCACGGGCCTCGCGGTCGAGGTCAACGGCAGCACCATGCGCATGCGCGGCACCGACCACGTGCCCATCCGCTGCGCCGCGCTCACCGGCAAGCTCGGCGAGAAGGTGGGCTGCGGCATCTACGAATGGCGGCCCTCACCCTGCCGCGAGTTCGAAGAAGGCAGCGAGGCCTGCGGCCGCGCGCGTGCCCGCCACCACCTGCCGCCGCTGGGTGAATCCGGCTGATCGTTCAGGCCTCAAGTTTTTCATCGGCTGTTGGCAATAACCGACACCACGGCGTTTTTCGCGGTGCTACTTTCGCCGCTCCATGAAAACGCTTTGGGACATTTCCCCCCCGGTTCACGCGGGCGCGCCGGTCTTTCCCGGTGACACCGCGTACACGCAGCAATGGGTCGCCAGCATCGGCCCGGGCTGCCCCGTCAACGTCAGCGCCATCACGCTCTCGCCGCACGTGGGCGCGCACGCCGACGCTCCCCTGCACTACGACCCCAACGGCCTGCCGATCGGCGAGGTGCCGCTCGAGACCTTCATCGGTCCCTGCCGCGTGATCCATGCCATCGGCCGCGGCCCGCTGGTGCTGCCCGAGCACCTCGCGCATGCGCTCGACGGCTTGCCCCCGCGCGTGCTGGTGCGCACCTATGCGCGCATGCCGCAGCAGGCCTTCGACCACGAGCTGCCCGCCTTCGCCCCGCACACCGTCGAACAACTCGCCGACCGGGGCGTGCGCCTGATCGGCATCGACAGCGCCAGCATCGATCCCGCGAGCAGCAAGACGCTCGACAGCCACCAGGTGATCCGCCGCCGCGGCCTGCGCGTGCTCGAGAACCTGCTGCTCGACGATGTGCCCGAAGGCGACTACGAACTCATCGCCCTCCCCCTGAAGCTCACCACCGCCGACGCCTCCCCCGTGCGCGCGGTGCTGCGATCACTGCCCTGACCATGAACCTGCAAGACTGCCGCGCGCTCGACGCGCAAGACCCCCTGCGCGCCCTGCGCGACCTGTTCGAGATCGCCGACGGCACGATCTACCTCGACGGCAACTCGCTCGGCGCCCTGCCGCGCGCCACCGCGGCGCGCGTGGCCGAGGTGGTCACGCAGGAATGGGGCCGCGACCTGATCCGCAGCTGGAACAGCGCGGGCTGGTTCGAAAAGCCGCGCACCGTGGGCGACCAGATCGCGCGCCTGATCGGCGCCGCGCCGGGCACCACCATCGCCACCGACAGCACCAGCATCAACCTGTTCAAGGTGCTGAGCGCGGCGCTGCGCATCAGCGCGCAGCGCAGCCCGGGGCGCTGGCGCATCGTGAGCGAGCGCAGCAACTTCCCCACCGACCTCTACATCGCCGAGGCCCTGTGCAAGGACAAGGGCTGGGAGCTGGTGCTGGTGGAGCCGCACGAGATCGCCGAGGCCCTGAAGGACGAGAAGCTCGCCATCCTCATGCTCACGCACGTGAACTACCGCACCGGCGCCATGCACGACATGGCCGCGGTGACCCAGGCCGCGCACGACGCCGGCGTGCTCGTGGTGTGGGACCTCGCGCACAGCGCGGGCGCGGTGCCGGTGGACCTCACGGGCGCCGATGCCGACTTCGCCGTGGGCTGCGGCTACAAGTACCTCAACGGCGGTCCGGGCGCGCCGGCCTTCGTGTGGGTGAACCCGCGCCACGCCGACCAATGCTGGCAGCCGCTCGCGGGCTGGTGGGGCCACGACAAGCCCTTCGCCTTCACGCCCGACTACCAGCCCGCGCCGGGCATCGTGCGCTACCAGTGCGGCACACAGCCCATGATCAGCCTGGCCGCGCTCGAGTGCGGCGTGGCCACGGTGCTGGCGGCCGAGCCGCACGGCGGCATGGCCGCGCTGCGTCGCAAGTCGCTCGCGCTCACCGACCTGTTCATCGCGCTTGTCGAAGAACGCTGCGCGGGCCATGGTCTGCAACTGGTGACGCCGCGCGAGCACGGTCAGCGCGGCTCGCAGGTCTGCCTCTCGCGCAGCGAAGGCGCCTACGCCATCGTGCAGGCCCTGATCGCGCGCGGCGTGATCGGCGACTACCGCGCGGGCGACGGCGCGGGCCATCCCGACATCCTGCGCTTCGGCTTCACGCCCCTGTACCTGGGCTTCGAAGACGTGTGGCACGCGGTCGAGCACCTGCGCCAGGTGCTCGAGAGCGGCGAGTGGCGCCGCCCCGAGTTCAACCGCCAGCACGCGGTGACCTGAGGACCGCGCCATGAGCGAGACGCAACGCCCCGAAGACGTGGTGCGCGAGGAGCGCGCCCAGCTCGACTTCAGCCGCGACATGAGCTATGGCGACTACCTGCAGCTCGACGCGATCCTGAGCGCGCAAAAGCCGCTGTCGCCCGCGCACGACGAGATGCTGTTCATCGTGCAGCACCAGACCAGCGAGCTCTGGATGAAGCTCATGCTGCACGAGCTGCACGCGGCCATGGCCCACATCGCGCGCGACGAGCTCGCGCCCGCGTTCAAGATGCTCGCGCGCGTGAGCCGCATCATGGAGCAGCTGGTGCACGCCTGGGACGTGCTGGCCACCATGACGCCGCCCGAGTACAGCGCGCTGCGGCCCTACCTCGCAAAGTCCAGCGGCTTCCAGAGCCACCAATACCGCTGCATCGAGTTCGCCATGGGCAACAAGAACGCGGCCATGCTGCAGCCGCACGCCCACCACCCCGATCGCGCGGCCACGGTGCGGGCGGCCTATGAAGCGCCTTCGCTCTACGACGAGGCCCTGCGCCTGCTCGCGCGCCGCGGCCTGCCCGTGCCCGCCAGCCACACCGAGCGCGACTGGACCCGGCCCTACGAGGCGAGCGACGCGGTGGAGCAGGCCTGGCTGCAGGTCTACCGCGACCCGCAGGCGCACTGGGACCTGTACCAACTCGGCGAAGAACTCACCGACCTCGAAGACACCTTCCGCCTCTGGCGCTTCCGCCACGTCACCACGGTCGAGCGCGTGATCGGTTTCAAGCGCGGCACCGGCGGCACCGGCGGCGTGAGCTACCTGCGCAAGATGCTCGACGTGGTGCTGTTCCCGGAGATCTGGCGCCTGCGCACGGCGCTCTGAGCTTCAGGCGTTCGTGCGGGCCGTGTCCTGGGCCACGCGAAACACCACGAACTCGAAGGGCCTGAGCAGGGCCACGCCCACCAGCACGACCACGCGGCCTTCGGCCAGGTCGTGCTCGCCCATGGTGCTGCGGTCGCAGCGCACGAAGAAGGCCTGCTCGGCGCCCGTTCCCTGCAGCGCGCCCTCGCGCCAGCGCGCGTGCAGGAAGTCGGCGATGCCCTGGCGCAGCCGCGTCCACAGTGCCTCGCCGTTGGGTTCGAACGCGGCCCAGCGCACGCCGCGCACGATCGAGGCCTCGATGGCGAGGAAGCTGCGGCGCGGCGCGACGTACTTCCATTGCAGATCGCTCGAGAGCAGGCGAGCGCCCCACACACGGTGGCCGCGGTCGCTGAAGCTGCGCAGGCAGTTCAGCCCCAGGGGGCCAAGCAGCTCCTGCTCCGCCGTGCTGATCGGATGGACGAAGCGCAGCGCCCCGCGCACCACTTCATTGGCGGGTGCGCGGTGCACGCCGTGCTGCGCATCACAACGCGCCCAGACGCCGGCCACGAAACCCGACGGCGGCAGCACCACCTCGCCCGACGAGCCGGGCGCAGCGCCCGCGGCCAGCGGCCGGGCCGCGACCACCCACGGGTAGTACATCGCGGCATGGCTGGAGTCGAAGCGACGGCGGTGCTGGCGCGCCTGCGCCGGTGTCAGGTCGGGGGGCGTGTCGAGCAGGGCCACGCGCCAGGCCCGCCAGGCCTCGGCATGCGCCACCAGCGCGGCCGCAATGGCCAGGGGCGCCTCGGGGTCGGCCGTGGCGTAGGCACTGCTGCCCGGCGCGGCCACGATGGACACGTCGTCGAGCGCGGCCACGGCTTCGAGCGCCCGCCGGTAATCGGCCGGCGTGGGTTCGCCGCCGTCGCTGCCGCCGGCCAGCCGCCATTCGCACTCGCTCAGGCCCTGCAGCAGCAAGGCCCGCAGCATGGCCGGCGGCAGCGTGCGCGGCGCCTCCAGCGCCACCGGGCCGCGCAGCGCGCTGCCGATCCAGCGCGGGTGCTCGGGTGACAGGCCCAGGCCCTCGTCGCGGCGGGTGTGGCCGTCGCGGTCGGTGCAACTCACCGCCAGCGTGAGCAGGCAGGCGCCGGCGTCGGCCAGTTCGCGCGCAGACCGCACGGGCATCGCGGGCTGGCCGGGCGCGCCCCAGCCATCGCCGCGCTTCACGCACAGCACCGCGTCGGGCAGGCACAGCACGCTGCCCAGCGGCGCCTGCGCCAGTGCCTCGGGCGAGGCGGCCCGACGCAGTTCGCGCACGTGCACACGGCCATTGCCCGCCGCCCCGGGCCAGCGCGCGCGCCAGCGCAGCGGCGGCTCGACCGACACCCGCGCCTCGGCGCGGGCCGCCCCCGCGCCCACCACACGCGACACGTACAGGCGCGTGCCGCCTTCGTTGAAGAAGGCGCGCACCGCGTGCGCCAGGTGGTTCGTGGCCGGCACACCGGGCCCGAGTGCGAGGTCGGCCAGGCCGCCGTGCACGCGTTCGTAATCGGCCAGGCTGGTGAGCAGTTCGAGGGCTTCGCCAGGGCCATCGCCCTCGCGGCAGGGCCCGGTGCTGGTGGGGCCCACGAAGGCCGCGGTGCCGGTGCCGGCCGCGGCGATGGGGGGCGCGCGGTGGGGGCGCGCTTCGATGGCGACGCCGGGCGCGAGGTGATCGGGCATGCGCTGTTTCTCCCTGGGCGGGGCGCCACCGGCGCCTGCCCGGGCCGGCCGACAGGCCGGGCGCCGGCGGCCCACCGCCTCCCCCACCAAGGCGGGCAGCTTAGTCGCTTTCCGGCGCGCGCCCGCCACCACCCATCACTCAGCTGGGGGAGGCACGGGCGCGCGTGCCCGCGCTTCAGTTCGGGCGGATGTTGTTGCGCCGGATGACCGCGGCCATGGTGTCGGTGTCGGCCTTGATGCGGCGCGCCAGGCCCTCGGCCGAGGTGCCGGCCACGGCCCAGCCCTGGTTGAGGATCTTCTCGCGCACCTCGGGGCGGCGCACGATGTCGGCGAGCAGCGCGGCCAGCCGGTTCACGTGCGCCTTGGGCAGGCTGTTGGGCGCGGCCACGGCGTTCCAGATCTCGAGCTGGAAGTCCTTGAGGCCGGCCTCGGCCAGGCTGGGCACCTCGGGCACCACGGCGCTGCGGCCCGCCGAGGTCACGCCCACGGCGTGCAGCTTGCCGGCCTTGATCTGCGGCATCGCCAGGCCCGGCGGCAGCAGCGCCATCTGGATCTGGCCGCCGATCATGCCGGTGATGACCTGCGGGTTGCCCGGGTACGGCACGTGCACCGCGCCCAGGCCCGCGCGCGACTTGAGCAGTTCCATGCCCAGGTGGGCCACGGTGCCCACGCCGGGCGTGCCGTAGTTCCACTTGTCGCCGTTCGTGCGCGCGGCCTGCAGGAAGGCGCGCGGATCGGCGGGCGTGCCGGGCGCACCGGCCAGCACCAGCGGCGCCACCGCGAGCAGCGACACCGGCGTGAGATCGGTCAGGGGGTCGTAGGTGGCGGCGGGGTTGAGGATCTTGGCGATCGTCATGTTGCCGTTGATCATCAGCCCGATGGTGTGGTCGTCGTCGGCGCGCGCCACCAGGGCCGCGCCGATGTTGCCGCCCGCGCCGGGCCGGTTGTCGATCACCACGGGCTGGCCCAGGGCCTGCTGCAGCGGCTCGGCGATGGTGCGGGCCATGAGGTCGGGCGAGGAGCCGCCCGGAAAGCCGACCACGATCTTGAGCGGCCGGTTGGGCCAGGCCGTGGCTTGCGCATGCGCCATGGGCAGGGCGCTGGCGGCGGCCAGGGCGGCGCCGGTGGCCAGGACATGGCGGCGGTTGACGGGGGGCAGGCTCATGGGTGTCTCCGGGGCAGGGAAAGGGGACCGTCAGCGCGCGCGCTCCGGCGCGGCGGGACCGTTGTACAGCCAGGCATTGTCCAACAGGCGCTCACCGAGCACGGCCATGGCCGCGTCGCGCGCCCAGCGCAGCGGGCCCTGCGCGTGAAAAATGCCGCCATTGCGGCGCGAGCGCCGCTGCACGCGGGCGTTGCGCGCCCAGCGCAGCGCCGCGTAGCGCGCGAAGTGCGAGGCCCAGTCGGGCGAGGCGCGCCCCTGCAGCAGCCGGCCCAGCGTCCAGGCGTCTTCGAGCGCCATGGCCGCGCCCTGCGCGAGGTAGGGCCGCATGGGGTGGGCGGCGTCGCCGAGCAGGGCTATGCGGCCGCGCGCCATGGCCTGCGGCCCCGCCAGCGGTTCGCGGTCGTGCAGCACCCAGCGGGTCCATGCGGGCACCGCATGCAGCCAGGCCGCGAGCTCGGCGTGCACCGGGCCCAGCGCGGCCTGCAGCTCGGCCAGCGTGGCGGGCTCGGACCAGCTGCGCGCATCGCGCGGCCCGCCCTCGGCCGCGCCGTGCACCACGGCCACCAGGTTGAAGGCCTCGCCGCGGCGCACCGGGTAGTGCACCACGTGCAGGCGCGGGCCCAGCCACACCGACACGCGCGCCGCGCGCAGGGGCGCTGGCAGGTCGGCCGCGGCGATCAGGCCGCGGTAGGCGAGGTGGCCCGTGGGGCGCGGGGGCGCATCGCCGGTCACGGCCGAGCGCACGCGGCTCCAGAGGCCGTCACAGCCGATCAGGGCCGGCGTCTCGAGGGCACTGCCGTCGGCCCGTTCGAGGCGCACCGTGTCGCCCTGCTCGGCCACCGACACCAGACGGCTGCCCAGGTGCAGGCGCGCACCGGTCTGCGAGCGCAGCGCCTGCAGCAACAGGGCGTGCAGGTCGGCGCGGTGCAGGCTGGCGTAGGGTCGGCCGTAGCGCTCGGCGAAGGCGTGGCCCAGGCGCAGGCCGCCGAGCGCGCGGCCCCGGCCCGCGTCGCGCACACGCAGCTCGTCGGGGTACGCGGCCACCGCGTCGAGCGCGGCGCGCAGGCCCCAGTCGGCCAGCACGCGCACGGCGTTGGGCCCGAGCTGCAGGCCCGCGCCCACCTCGCCGAAGGCCTCGGCCTGTTCGAGCAGGGTGGGCGACACGCCCGCACGCGACAGCGCCAGGGCCGCCGCGAGACCGCCGATGCCGCCACCGGCCACGATCACACTGGTTTCCATGCGCCGATTGTGCTCAAGCGGCGCGGCGCACGAATCGGCTCAAAGGATGCGGTTGAACCAGAGCAACGACAGGGTGGCGGCCGCCAGCGCGAGCACCGAGGCCACGAGCGCGAGCAGGCCCGCGACCTCGGTTTCCTTCTTCTCGACCGTGAGCCGGGTGCTCAGCGACTGGTAGACCTGCTTGAGGTTCTCGGCCGTGCCGGCGTAGAAGTACTCGCCGCGCGTGGTGCGGGCCACGTCCTTGAGCGTGTCCTCGTCGAGCCGCACGCGCATGGACCAGCCTTCGAAGCCGATCACCTCGCCCTCGACCGTGCCCACGCCCACGGTGTACACGCGCACGCCGCGCTCGGCCGCCATCTTGGCGGCTTCGGCGGTGTCCACGCCGGTGGTGCGCTGGCCGTCGGTGAGCAGGATGATGGCCGCCGAGTTGTAGCTGCCGGGCTCCACGGGCTGGAAGGGTTTTTCTTCGCCGCGCGGCTGGTCGAGCGAGCGGCCGCGCGGCGCGAACGGGTCGGTGTTGCGGCTGTAGGTGAGGTCGGTGAGGCTGATGCGCTGCTGCGGGAACAGCTCGGACAGCGAGACCACGATGGCGCTGCCGATGGCGGTGGCGCGCTGCAGCTGGAACTTGTCGATCGCGGCGTTGAGGTCTTCGCGGCTGAGGGTGACCGGCTGCACCACCTGGGCCGAGCCCGCGAAGGCCACGATGCCCACCTTCACGTGGCGCGGCAGATCGGCCAGAAAGGCCTTGGCCGCGTTCTGCGAGGCCACCAGGCGGTTGGGCTGCACGTCTTCGGCGCGCATGCTGCCCGACACGTCCATGGCCAGGATGATGGTCTGCTGCGTGGACGGCAACGTGATCGACGCCATGGGCCGCGCGGCCGCCAGCAGCATGGCCGCGATGGCCAGCAGGAACAGCAAGGGCGGCAGGTGGCGACGCCAGCCCGGGCCACGGCCCATGGCCTCGCGCACGATGGACAGGTTGGCGTAGCGCAGCGCGGTCTGCTTGCGCCGGCGCTGCAGCCACCAGTACAGCAGCACCAGCAGCGGCAGCGCCAGCAGCAGCCACAGGAACTGCGGCCACAGAAAGCTCACGGGCGGCAGGTTGTTCATGCACGGACTCCTTCACGTTGGCGCCGCGGCAGTTGCGTGGGCACGGGCCGCGCACCCGGGTTCAAGCGCACGCGCTGGTGGCGCATGTCCACGAAGCGCAGCACGGTGTCGGCGAGGTCGTCGTCGGTGCCGAGCTCGAGCGTGTCCACGCCGGCGCGCGCCAGGCCCTCGCGCAGCTGGGCCTCGCGCTGCGCCGCGATGCGCGCGAAGCGCTGGCGAAAGCCCTTGTCGTGCGTGTCCACCATCAGCTGCTCGCCGGTCTCGGCGTCGCGGATCGGGATCAGGCCGAGGTCGGGCAGTTCGAGTTCGAGCGGATCGACCAGGCGCACGGCCACCACGTCGTGGCGGCGCGCGAGCTCGCCCAGCGGCTGCTCCCAGCCGGGCTGGCTGATGAAGTCGGACACCACGAACACGGTGCTGCGCTGGCGCACGCTGAGTGCGGCCCCGCGCAGCAGGTCGCCCAGCCGCGTGGCGTCTTCGCCGCTGGGCTTGTGCGCCGCGGGCGAGGCGGGCTGCATCAGCAGCTGCATGAGCTGCAGCACGTGCAGCCGGCCGCCACGCGCGGGCAGCACGGCGTTCACACGCGCCTGGCCCTGCTGGCCATACACCATGGCGCCCACGCGGTTGCCGTGGCGCGAGATCAGCCGCGCGAGCACGGCGGTGAACTGCAACAGCACCTCGCTCTTGCGCTGCTCGCCCGAGCCGAAGTTGACCGAGGGGCTGAGGTCGAGCAGGAACCAGGCCGCCATCTCGCGGTCTTCGGTGAACACGCGCACGTGCGGCTGCTGCAGCCGCGCGGTCACGTTCCAGTCGATGTGGCGCACGTCGTCGTGCAGCTGGTACTCGCGCAGGTCGGCCAGGTCGAGCCCGGTGCCGCGCATGAGCGTGCGGTGGTCGCCCTGCAGCAGGCCGTCGAGCCGGCGCATCACGGTCCATTCGAGGTGGCGCAGCAGCGCCTCGGCGCGCTGCACCGCGGGCGCAGGGGCGGCCGGTGCGGCGCTGGCCGGAGCGCGGGAGCCGAACAGGCGGGCGAACATGGTCAGGCCTCCCGCCGGGCCGCCCCAAGGGAGGCCTGCGCCCCCCCGGGGGGCAGCGACGACACGAAGTGCGGAGCGTGGGGGCTCATGCTCAGGCGCGTTTGCTGTCGGCTTCCAGCGGACGGGCCGGCGCAGGGATGTGCTTCATGATGCGCGCGATCAGCGCGTCGCTCGTGAGGCCTTCGGACAGGCCTTCGTACGAGAGCACCACCCGGTGGCGCAGCACGTCGGGCACCAGATCGACCATGTCCTCGGGCAGCGCGTAGCTGCGGCCGCGCAGCATGGCGAGCGCGCGCGCGCCTTCGACCAGGCCGATGGTGGCGCGCGGGCTGGCGCCGAAGGTGATGAGCCGGCCCATGTCCTTCAAGCCGTGCTTGTCGGGCGTGCGCGTGGCCGACACCAGCTTCACCGCGTACTGCACCAGCGACGGGTCCACGTAGACCTCGCGGCACTGGGCCTGCAGGGCCGCAAGCTGCTCGGTGGTGGCCACGGGGTTGAGGGTGATCGCGGGGCCGGTGACGCGCTCGACGATCACGTACTCCTCGTCGTCGGTCGGGTAGTCGACGATCACCTTCATCATGAAGCGGTCGACCTGGGCCTCGGGCAGCGGGTAGGTGCCCTCGGTCTCGATCGGGTTCTGCGTGGCCATCACGAGGAAGGGCCGCGGCACCTTGTGCGTCTCGCCCGCGATCGTCACCTGGCGCTCCTGCATCACCTCGAGCAGCGCGCTCTGCACCTTGGCGGGCGCGCGGTTGATCTCGTCGGCCAGCAGCAGGTTGGCGAACACCGGGCCCAGCGAGGTGCTGAAGTCGCCGGTCTTCTGGTTGTAGATGCGCGTGCCCACGAGGTCGGCGGGCACGAGGTCGGGCGTGAACTGGATGCGTTTGAAGCGGCCGCGCACCACGTCGGCCAGGCTCTTGACGGTGAGCGTCTTGGCCAGGCCCGGTACGCCTTCGACCAGCAGGTGACCCTGGGCCAGCAGCGCGACCATCACGCGTTCGAGGAAGCGGTCCTGCCCGACCACCATGCGCTTGACCTCGTAGAGGATCTGCTCCATGAGCTGGGCGGTTTCGGGGGCGTTGGGTGTGTCGCTCATGCAGCGCTCCGGTGGGGGGATGTCAGAACGGGGGCAGCCCCGCGGCGGACGCGGCGCTTTCGATGGGCACGGCAAAACCGATGCCCACGAAGGTGCGCGCGCTGGTGGGATTGAGGATGCCGGTGACGATGCCGACCACCTCACCGTCCATGGTGACCAGCGGCCCGCCCGAATTGCCCGGGTTGGCGGCGGCGTCGAACTGGATCAGGTTGCCGATGACCTGCTTGCCTTCGGGCGACTTGAACTCGCGTTTGAAGCCCGAGATCACGCCGGCCGACACCGAGGGGCCGATGCCGAAGGGAAAGCCCACGGCCACCACGCCGTCGCCCGCCACGAGGTCGGCCGTGGAGCGCATGGTGGCGGCCGAGAGGTCGTCGGGAATGGTGTGGGCCTGCAGCACGGCGAGGTCGTTCTCGGGCTGCGCGCCCGTGACGCTGGCGCCCGACTCGGTGCCGTCGGCGAAGGTGATCTTGAGCCGGTCGGCACCCTGCACCACGTGCAGGTTGGTGAGGATCACGCCCTTGTCGACGATCACCACACCCGTGCCCACGCCCGACTCGTCCTCCTTGCCGTCCTTGTCGCGGTTGTAGGAGAGCACGCGCACCACCGAGGGGCGGATCTTCTCGGCCGCGCGCGCCGTGGGCGAGGGCATCACCTGGGTGGTGAGCGTGCGCAGCACGGCGGCGTCGATCGCCTTCTGCGTGAGCGGCGCGGGGCCGTTGCGCTGCTGCCAGATGGTGGCGATGAGCGCCACCGAGAGCAGGCCCACGGCCAGCCACAGCAGCCGCTGCTGCGAGAGCTGCCGCGCCAGCGCCGCGCGCAGGCGCCCTGGCTGTCGAACCTGGCTGATGCCCTCGTCCGCCGCCGGCCCGGCCACCTCGGGGGCGGCGGGGCGTCGCGACGGGCTGTACTTCGCTGACTGGCGCATGGCGACCCCCGAAGAACCCGTGGGTCACATGATGCCGGGATGCAGCAACCGGCTCAAGCGGTCAACAATTGCCGCAGGACGTACGGGAGAATGCCGCCGGCCCGGTAGTAGTCGACCTCGACCGGGGTGTCGATGCGCAGCGTGACCGCGACCTCGCGCCGCTGGCCGTCGGCGCTGGTGATCACCAGCCGGGCCTCGCTCTGCGGCCGCAGCCCGGGGTCGGGCAGCACCTCCACCGTCTCGTCGCCGCGCAGGCCCAGCGACTCCCACGAGTCGCCGGGCTTGAACTGCAGCGGCAGCACGCCCATGCCCACGAGGTTGCTGCGGTGGATGCGCTCGAAGCTGCGCGCGATCACGGCCTTGATGCCCAGCAGCTGCGTGCCCTTGGCGGCCCAGTCGCGGCTCGATCCGGTGCCGTACTCCTCGCCCGCGAAGATCACCGTGGGCACGCCCTCGGCGATGTAGCGCATGGCGGCGTCGTAGATCGGCAGCTTCTCGGGCCGCGCGCCGGTGGCCCGGGCCGCGGGCGTGGGCTGGTGCAGCGTGACGCCGCCCTCCTCGCGCGAACCGTCCGGCCGGGCCGGGATCATGAGGTTCTTGATGCGCACGTTCGCGAAGGTGCCGCGCATCATCACCTCGTGGTGGCCGCGGCGCGCGCCATAGCTGTTGAAGTCGGCCGGCAGCACGCGCTGCGCCTGCAGCCACTGCCCGGCCGGCGAACTGGCCTTGATGTTGCCCGCGGGCGAGATGTGGTCGGTGGTGATCGAGTCGCCGAACAGCGCCATGATGCGCGCGCCCTTCACCGCCACCGGCGCCGCCTGTTCGCGTTCGGCCAGCGTGAAGCCCTCGAAGAACGGCGGCTCGGCGATGTAGGTGCTCGCCGGCCAGTCGTAGGTGGTGCCACGCGTGCCCGGAATGGCCTCCCACAGCGCGCCGGGCTCGCTCTTCACGAGCGCGTAGTTGTCGCGGTAGGCCTTGCCGTTCATGGCGCTCTTCATGAGCGCGTGGATCTCGTCGCTGCTGGGCCAGATGTCGCCCAGGTACACGGGCTTGCCACCCTTGCCCTGGCCCACGGGCTGGCTCATGAGGTCGATCATCACGTTGCCCGCGATGGCGTAGGCCACCACCAGCGGCGGGCTCGCGAGGAAGTTGGCCTTGAGGTTGGGGTGGATGCGGGCCTCGAAGTTGCGGTTGCCCGAGAGCACCGCGGCACACACCAGGTCGTTCTCGACGATCACCGCGTTGAGCTCGGGCGCGAGGTCGCCCGCGTTGCCGATGCAGGTGGTGCAGCCGTAGCCCGCGAGCGCGAAGCCCAGCTTCTCGAGGTAGGGCAGCAGCCCGGTCTTGCTCAGGTACTCGGTGACGATGCGCGAGCCCGGCGCGAGCGAGGTCTTGATGTGCGGCTTGACCTTGAGCCCCTTCTCGACCGCCTTCTTGGCCAGCAGACCCGCGGCCAGCAGCACACCGGGGTTACTGGTGTTGGTGCAGCTCGTGATGGCCGCGATCAGCACGTCGCCGTTGCCGATGGTGAGCTGGGTCTCGGGCGCGGGCGCGGCCGGGGCCTTGGCGCGCACCGGCCGGTTCGACACCATCTCGGCCTCGTAGCGCGGCGCGCCCTCGGGCGTGGGCTTGACCTCGGGCGTGGGCGGTGGCGACGCCTCGGGCTCGGCGAGGTAGCGCGTGTGCAGCAGCTCGGCCGGGCGGTTGAAGCCGTTCTGCGCGCTGGGCAGGCTGAACAGGGTGCAGAACTGCTCGGCCACCTTGCCCAGTTCGATGCGGTCCTGCGGACGCTTGGGGCCGGCCAGGCTGGGCGTGACCTTGCCCAGGTCGAGCGTGACCACCTGCGAATAATCGATGTCGCCGCGGCGCGGCACGCCGAACAGGCCCTGGGCGCGGAAGTAGGCCTCGAAGGCCTCGATCTCGGCCTTGCTGCGGCCCGTGCCGCGGAAGTAGTCGATGGTTTTTTCGTCCACCGGGAAGAAGCCCATGGTGGCCCCGTACTCGGGCGCCATGTTCGCGATGGTGGCGCGGTCGGGCAGCGTGAGCGAGGCCGTGCCCTCGCCGAAGAATTCAACGAACTTGCCCACCACCTTGTGCTGGCGCAGGATCTCGGTCACCGTGAGCACCAGGTCGGTGGCCGTGACGCCGCCGCGCAGGCGCCCGGTGAGCTCGAAGCCCACCACGTCGGGCGTGAGGAAGTACACCGGCTGGCCCAGCATCGCGGCCTCGGCCTCGATGCCGCCCACCCCCCAGCCCACCACGCCGATGCCGTTGATCATGGTGGTGTGGCTGTCGGTGCCCACCAGCGTGTCGGGGTAGTAGAGCCCGCCCTTCATGTGCACGCCGCGCGCGAGGTACTCGAGGTTCACCTGGTGCACGATGCCGAAGCCCGGCGGCACCACACCGAAGGTGTCGAAGGCCTGCATGCCCCACTTCATGAAGCCATAGCGCTCGCGGTTGCGCTGGAACTCCAGCTTCATGTTCAGGTCAAGCGCGTTCTTCGTGCCGTAGTGGTCCACCATCACCGAGTGGTCCACCACCAGATCGACGGGCACCAGCGGCTCGATCTTCTTCGGGTCCTGGCCCAGGCGTTCGGCCGTGCTGCGCATGGCGGCCAGGTCGGCCAGCAGCGGCACGCCGGTGAAGTCCTGCAGCACCACGCGCGCCACGGTGAAGGGAATCTCGTCGGTGCGCGGTGCATTGGGCCACCAGTTCGCGAGCTGCTGCACGTGCTCGCGCGTCACGCGCTCGCCGTCGCAATGGCGCAGCACGCTCTCGAGCACGATGCGGATCGCCTGCGGCAGTCGCTGCACATTGGGAAATTCGCGCGCCAGCGCCGGCAGCGAATACAGCCGGCCGGACTTGCCGGCCGACGGGTTGAAGGTCTTGAGCGTGTGGGCGAAGGGGTGCGCGAAACGCGTGGGGGCGTTCATGAGGGGGTCTCTCCTGAAGATCGTTCGCAGAGCGGCCATTCTGCGGCCTTCTGCAGACACCGCAAGCGCGGCGCCCGATTGCCCCCTGCACGGGCTGCGTCACACCGCCGGCCGCAGCCCGGGCGCCCGCCAGCCCAGGAACTCCAGATCGGCCAGCACCAGCACCGCGACCGCGAACGCCGTGAGGTAGGCCTGGCCCAGCGGCGTCACCCCGGTGCCGCCCCAGGCCAGCGCCAGGCAGGCCAGCGCCCAGCCCAGATTGCCCAGCACCAGCAGCAGCAGCCAGGCGCGCGAGGGCGTGCGCTGGCGCGCCAACAGGCCGGCCAGCAGCGCGTAGACCGGCAGGGCCCAGCCCATGGCGGTGAGCAGGGCCTCGGACAGGCC
Organism: Hydrogenophaga crocea; assembly: GCF_011388215.1. Classification (NCBI taxonomy): domain Bacteria; kingdom Pseudomonadati; phylum Pseudomonadota; class Betaproteobacteria; order Burkholderiales; family Comamonadaceae; genus Hydrogenophaga; species Hydrogenophaga crocea. Next base: position 482,150 of record NZ_CP049989.1, on the reverse strand, counting down.
GAACCAGGCCGCCAGCGGGGCGGCGAGCGCCAGGTGCAGCGCGGCCAGTCCCGCACCGGCCAGGGCGTCGAAGGCCAGCACCTGGCGCAGCTGGCGGGTGGGAAGGTGGAGCGTGGCAAGGTTCATGGAGGATCTCCTGAGGGGGTTGAACAGGCGGCCCATGGTGGCCATGCCCCCGCAGCGGGTCCATGACCCCGCAGGTCATGGCGGCCGCGCACGCCCGCCCTACCATGGCCCCATGCACGCCCACCACGCCGCCCCCGCCCCCTTCGGCGAACGCCTGCGCCAGTGGCGCCAGCGCCGCCGCCTGAGCCAACTCGAACTCGCGCTGCAGGCCGAGGTGTCCACGCGCCACCTGAGCTGCGTGGAAACCGGCCGCGCCAGCCCGAGCCGCGAAATGGTGATGCGCCTGGCCGAACGCCTGCAGCTGCCGCCCCGCGAACGCAACGCCCTGCTGGTGGCCGCGGGCTATGCGCCCATGTACCGCGAGCGTGCGCTCGACGATCCGGCCATGGCGGCGGCACGCGCGGCGGTGCAGCGCATCCTCGATGCGCACGAGCCCTGGCCCGCCCTGGCCATGGACCGCCACTGGAACCTCGTGATGCACAACCGGCTCGTGCCGCTGCTCCTGCAGGGCGTGGCGCCTGCGCTGCTGCAGCCGCCCGTGAACGTGCTGCGCCTGAGCCTGCACCCGCAAGGCCTGGCGCCGCGCATCCACAACCTGCCGCAATGGCGCGAGCACTTGCTGGAGCGCCTGCGCCAGCAGATCGCCGCCACGGGCGACGGCGTGCTGGCCACGCTGGCCGAGGAGCTGCGCGCACTGCCGGCGCCGCCGCCTGCGGCCGACGCGGCGCTGCCCGGCGAGCACCTGGGTGTGCTCATGCCATTCCGCTTCGACACCCCCGTGGGCGAACTCCACCTCGTGAGCACCACCACGGTCTTCGGCACGGCGGTCGACATCACCCTGCAGGAACTGGCGCTGGAGACCTTCTTCCCCGCCGACGAGGCCACGGCCGAACGGCTGAGGGCGCTGGCCAGCGCCGGCTGATCGACCCGCCGGCCCGGGAGGGCCGGAACCGCTCCCCGGGACGGGTTACTGAGGCAGGACGCAGCCCACCCGCGCCCCGCCATGACCCGTGAGCAGTTCGACACCCTGTGCCACCGTGCCAGCCTGGCGCTGAACCTGGCCGATCCCCATGCCCTGGGCCGGGGCCACACCGTCACGCTCGACGGCGTGCACATCGAACTGCACCACCGCGAGCCCAGCGCCCACTTCCTGCTGCTGGCCGAAATCGCCCTTTTCCCCGAAGCCCAGCGCGCCGCGGTGCACGAGCACCTGCTCACGCTGCAGCTCATGACCACCGACCACCCCAACCTGCGTTTCGGCTTTCACGCCATGCGCAAGACCACGCTGCTGTGCCTCACGGCCACGCCGCCCCATCAGGGCGTGGCGCCAGAAGACTGGCTCGCGCAGCTGGTGCGCGACACCGCAGGGCAGGTGCTCGATTGGCGGCGCGATCTCGGTGCATCGAACGATCTCTCGCTGGACAAAGACCACCGCGCCGCCTTGCTGCAAAGCGCGGCCGTGCGCGCCTGAACCTCTCACCTGAACGGAAGCCCCATGCCCCGAAGCGACAACCTCATTTTCAGAAGACCGGGCCACTCCAAACCGCTCCAACCCAAAACCGTGGGCATCAGCCCCAACCTCACGCCCATCGAGAACGGCCGTGAAGAAACAAGGCCGGTCGACACGGGGAGCGCCAAGACGCTTCTCTTGAGTGAAGGCATGGTCGGTTCGAGCGACGCGACGATGGACGATTCCTTGGCGCATCGCTCGACCACAGAAGCCCTGGGTTTGAACGACCATCCGGACAACCAACTCGTACAAGCCTGCCGTGGCGCTTGGGACGAGAAGCTTTTCGATCCGCCCGAGCTCTTCGAATTGCACGAAGACTCGACCCAACCCGAACCGCCACAAGACTTGATCCCATACCCGCCGATCTCAACGGCCAGGGTTTACTCGGACGATCCTGCGATCGCTGCCCGCCAGAAAAGCGTGGCGATCTGCACAGACATGACTGTGTTTTATGCCGGCCTGCAAAAGATGCTTGACGAAGCGATCAAAGCGTCTGGCTATGAATCGGACAAGTTCGATGGCCTGAAAGCCGTTTTCTCGCAAGCGTCCCAGGATTGTGTTTCGCTTGCCCGGATTGCAAGCGCGGAAACCACGGCACTGGCGAAAGCCCATGCCGCCGAGGCCAACCGGCTGGCTGTGCAAGCGAGCTCGAAGCGCGTGGATGTCGAACTGGATCAGCTTATCAACGAGATCGAAATGCTGCCCAAGCCCGCACAACGAGCGGCCTGCACAGCCGGTGTGAAGGTGGCTCCACAGTTGCAGCAGGAGGCCGCGACTGCCTTTGACGGCTTGCCCCCCGACTTGGTCACCCTGTATCAAGCCTTGAACGAAGACGAAAGCGCTGGCGATGGCCTCGATGAGATGGTGAGGTCGCTGGAGATCGCACAAAGGAATCTTGTTGTGGCGGACGAAGATGTCAACGATGAAGTTGAATATCTGGTCAGCGGCTTCAAACAGGTTGTTGAAACCCAAGGCGGTCTTTTTGGCAGCGCCACCAACGCTGCAGGGATTCCACAGACTTCCTCCTCCGCCTTGGCAACTTCGCGACAAGCCGACGATTCAGGGCCTGCGGAGGAAGACGAATCCCAAAGCGACGATCGCCCCCATGCATTGAGTCCAACGACCGCAACACAGCTTCAAGACACGGTCGAAAGCATCATTGACATGCCGGATGCTGAGTTCCAGGCTCTTCGAAAGCAGCAGATCAAATCCGCAAAGCCGTCGACCGGCAAGAATGACAGTCCACCAGCAGCCGAATCGACGGAAAAAAGCGTCAACCCCATATTCAACAGCCTGCATCCTTCACCTGAACTGCTCGAGGAACTGCGGCAACGCGTCGCCCAGGATCCGCGCAATCCCGCCCAAGCGCCGAAGGATTCAGGCCTCGATGCCGTGAAACGCACAGCCCGAAAGATGGGAAAGGAAGTCGACGCGCTTCGTGCGGCGAATGAAGCCGCGCAAAAGATCCATGACGAATCGGATGCAAAGCTGAAAGCCACGATCGAAGAATTGGACGCAAGACAGGAAAAAGACAGGCAAGAAAGCGAACGCTTGATGGCCCAGACGAAGCGCCTGGATAAGGAACCCAAACAGACGACGGGGGCGCCTTTGTCGAGTGACCACGCGGTGAAGAACCTTCAAGAGCTCGAACAAGTCACCGCAGCCAGGCGAAAGGCGTTGAGCCGCAACATGGGCTTGAAGTACATGACCAGTTTCCCCCGCTCCAAGCAGACGCCATCAAATGTGGAGTCCTCTGCCCAGGAAATCGCTGAAGCTTTGGCGAGCACAAAAGGCAGCCCCTTTGCCCCAACGCGGGGTGTGAAGGAAGACACCTCTGGCCGCAGGCTCAAAGATTTCCCCGGGGATGCGCTTCGGCAGATCAGATCGGTGTTCGCAAAGCGCTGAGCGAGCGCCAAAGGCCCATGAAAAAGGGCGCCCCCATGGGGGCGCCCTTTTCTGTTTGGGCGACGGACAACCGTCCTCAGGCCGTCACGCCCTTGGCCACGTCCGCGTACTCCTCGATCTGGTCGAAGTTCATGTAGCGGTACACGCTGGCGGCGTCCTTGTTGATGATGCCCATCTCGGCGTGGTACTCGGCCACGGTCGGGATGCGGCCCAGCTTGGACGCGATGGCCGCCAGTTCGGCCGAGGCCAGGAACACGTTGGTGTTCTTGCCCAGGCGGTTCGGGAAGTTGCGGGTGCTGGTGCTGACCACCGTGGCGCCTTCGCGCACCTGGGCCTGGTTGCCCATGCACAGGCTGCAGCCGGGCATTTCGGTGCGTGCACCGGCGGTGCCGAAGGCCGCGTAGTGGCCTTCCTTGATCAGCTCGCTCTGGTCCATCTTGGTGGGCGGCGCCACCCACAGCTTCACCGGGATGTCGCGCTGGCCGCCCAGCAGCTTGGCCGCGGCGCGGAAGTGGCCGATGTTGGTCATGCAGCTGCCAATGAAGGCTTCGTCGATCTTGGTGCCGGCCACTTCGGACATGAACTTGGCGTCGTCCGGGTCGTTCGGGCAGCAGACGATGGGCTCCTTGATGTCGGCCAGATCGATCTCGATCACGGCCGCGTACTCGGCGTCCTTGTCGGCTTCGAGCAGCTGCGGGTTCGCCAGCCAGGCCTCGACCTTCTCGATGCGGCGCTGCAGGGTTTTGGCGTCCTGGTAGCCGTCGGCGATCATGTTCTTCATCAGCACGATGTTGCTGGTGAGGTATTCCTTGATCGGCTCGGGGTTGAGCTTGATGGTGCAGCCCGCGGCCGAGCGCTCGGCGCTCGCGTCGGACAGCTCGAAGGCCTGTTCCACCTTGAGGTCGGGCAGCCCTTCGATCTCGAGGATGCGGCCCGAGAACACGTTCTTCTTGCCGGCCTTGGCCACGGTCAGCAGACCGGCCTTGATGGCGTACAGCGGGATCGCGTGCACCAGATCGCGCAGCGTCACGCCGGGCTGCATCTGGCCCTTGAAGCGCACCAGCACCGACTCGGGCATGTCCAGCGGCATCACGCCGGTGGCGGCGCCGAAGGCCACGAGGCCCGAGCCGGCGGGGAAGCTGATGCCGATCGGGAAGCGGGTGTGCGAGTCGCCACCGGTGCCCACGGTGTCGGGCAGCAGCAGGCGGTTGAGCCAGCTGTGGATCACACCGTCGCCGGGGCGCAGGGCCACGCCGCCGCGGTTGCTGATGAAGGCGGGCAGCTCGCGGTGGGTCTTCACGTCCACGGGCTTGGGATAGGCCGCGGTGTGGCAGAACGACTGCATCACGAGGTCGGCGCTGAAGCCCAGGCAGGCCAGGTCTTTCAGTTCGTCGCGCGTCATGGGGCCGGTGGTGTCCTGGCTGCCCACGGTGGTCATCTTGGGCTCGCAGTAGGTGCCGGGGCGCACGCCCTGGCCTTCGGGCAGACCGACCGCGCGGCCCACCATCTTCTGCGCCAGCGTGAAGCCGGCCTTGCTCGCGGCCGGGGCCTGCGGCAGGCGGAACGCGGTGGAGGCCGGCAGGCCCAGGAACTCGCGCGCCTTGGCGGTCAGGCTGCGGCCGATGATGAGGTTGATGCGGCCGCCGGCACGCACCTCGTCGAGCAGCACGTCGCTCTTGAGCGCGAACGTCGCCACCTCGGCGCCGTTCTTGGTGATCTTGCCGTCGTAGGGCAGCACCTCGATCACGTCACCCATTTCGAGCTTGCTCACGTCCACTTCGATCGGCAGCGAGCCCGAGTCTTCCTGCGTGTTGAAGAAGATGGGCGCGATCTTGCCGCCGAGCGTGACGCCGCCAAAGCGTTTGTTGGGCACGAAGGGGATGTCCTGGCCCGTGGCCCAGATCACCGAGTTGGTGGCCGACTTGCGCGAGGAGCCGGTGCCCACCACGTCGCCCACGTAGGCCACGAGGTGGCCCTTCTTTTTGAGGTCCTCGATGAACTGCATCGGGCCGCGCTTGCCGTCTTCCTCGGGCTTGAACGCCGCGTCGGCACGCGTGTTCTTGAGCATGGCGAGGTAGTGCAGCGGGATGTCCGGGCGGCTCCACGCATCGGGCGCGGGCGAGAGGTCGTCGGTGTTGGTCTCGCCGGGCACCTTGAACACGGTGACGGTGATGCTCTTGGGCACTTCGGGGCGCGAGGTGAACCACTCGGCATCGGCCCAGCTCTTCATCACTTCCTGCGCCTTGGCGTTGCCGGCCTTGGCCTTGGCCGCCACGTCGTTGAAGTAGTCGAACATCAGCAGGGTCTTCTTCAGGCCCTCGGCCGCCACGGCGGCCACGCCCGGGTCGTCGAGCAGCTCGATCAGCGGGTGCACGTTGTAGCCGCCCACCATGGTGCCCAGCAGCTCGGTGGCCTTGGCCTTGTCGATCAGGCCCACCTGAATGTCGCCGTGGGCCACGGCCGCCAGGAAGCTGGCTTTGACCTTGGCCGCGTCGTCCACGCCGGGCGGCACGCGGTGCGTGAGCAGCTCCAGCAGGAAGGCTTCTTCGCCACCGGGCGGGGTCTTGATCAGCTCGATCAGGTCGGCCACCTGCTGCGCCGAAAGCGGCAGCGGCGGAATGCCCAGCGCGGCGCGTTCGGCGGCGTGGGCGCGGTAGTCGGCGAGGAAGTTGGACATGGGGTTTCTCCGTGGGACAAACAAATGAGGGGTCAGGTGGCGGCGAACAGGGCTTGCACCGGCGCGGGCAGGCCGCGCCCGGTGCGTTGGGCGCGTTCGAGCACCTGCCAGTAGTAGCGGTAGCTCGCGCGGTCGTGCAGGCGGCCACCCACCTGCACCGGCGCCCAGGCCGCGGCAGCGGCGCGCTCGATGACGGTGGCGGCTTCGTCCACCTCGTCGGCCGCGGGCGTGAAGGCCGCGACGATGGGGCGGATCTGGTCGGGGTGGATGCTCCACATGCGCGTGAACCCGAGTTCGTGCGCGGCGCGGCGCGCAGCGGTCTGCAGCGCGGCCAGGTCCTTGAACTCGGTGACCACGCCGTGCGCGGGCACCTTGCCGTGCGCGTGGCAGGCGCTGGCGATCTCGATCTTGGCGCGCAGCACCAGCGGGTGGCTGAACTGGCCCTGCGAGCTCATGCCGGCCGAGGGTATGGCCCCGCCGTGCGCGGACACGAAATCCATCAGGCCGAAGCTCAGGCTCTGCAGACGCGGGTGGGCCGCGATGTCGAAGGCGCGGTGCACCGCGGCGGGCGATTCGATGAGCGCGTGCAGCGCGAGCGTGGGGGCGCCAGCCGCATCGAGCAGGGCCGCGGCGCGGTCCACGTCGGCCACCGATTCGACCTTGGGCAGCATCACGTGGCACAGCCGGGCGCCCGCGCGGCCCACGATGTGGGCGATGTCGGCCTCGAAAGCCGGGTGGTCGACCGCGTGCACGCGCACCGCGACGCGCGCACCCGGTGGCGCCGACAGCGCGAGTTCGGTGACCAGCGCGGCGTGTTCGGCCTCGCCGCCCACCGGGGCGCCGTCTTCGCAGTCCAGGGTGACGTCGAACACGCAGGCGCCGAACTCGTCGGCGAGTTCGGCCTGCAGCGACAGGCTCTTGCGCATGCGCGCCTCGACCCCGCTGTAATGGTCACAGACCGGCAGCGCGATGGCGCCGGCCTGGGGCCCGAGCAGGATGGTGCGAGGGTTCACGCGCAGGGGCTGGATCAGAGCAGGTGCTTGACGCCGTCCTGCTCGCCCACGAGCTCGGCCAGGGTCTTGTCGATGCACTTCTGGCTGAACTCGTCGATGGGCAGGCCTTCGACGATCTTGTACTTGCCGCCTTCGGTGGTCACCGGGAAGCCGAACATCACGTCCTTGGGGATGCCGTACTCGCCGTTGGAGGGCACGCCCATGGTGACCCACCTGCCGTTGGAGCCCAGGGCCCAGTCGCGCATGTGGTCGATGGCGGCGTTGGCGGCCGAGGCGGCCGACGACAGGCCACGCGCTTCGATGATGGCCGCGCCACGCTTGCCCACGGTGGGCAGGAACACGGTTTCGTTCCAGACCTGGTCGTTGATCAGGTCTTTCACGCTCTTGCCGCCGATGGTGGCGAAGCGGTAGTCGGCGTACATGGTGGGCGAGTGGTTGCCCCACACGGTGAGCTTCTCGATCTCGCCGACCTTGCCACCGGTCTTGGCGGCGATCTGGCTGGCGGCGCGGTTGTGGTCCAGGCGCAGCATGGCGGTGAAGTTCTCGCGCGGCAGGTTGGGCGCGCTCTTCATGGCGATGTAGGCGTTGGTGTTGGCGGGGTTGCCGACCACCAGCACCTTCACGTCGCGGCTGGCCACGGCGTTCAGGGCCTTGCCCTGGGCGGTGAAGATCTGGGCGTTGGCGGCCAGCAGGTCGGCACGCTCCATGCCGGGGCCGCGGGGACGGGCGCCCACGAGCAGCGCGTAGTCGGTGTCCTTGAAGGCGGTCATCGGGTCGGCGTGGGCTTCCATGCCGGCCAGCAGCGGGAAGGCGCAGTCTTCGAGTTCCATCATCACGCCCTTGAGCGCCTTCTGGGCCTTCTCGTCCGGGATCTCCAGCAGTTGCAGGATCACGGGCTGGTCCTTGCCGAGCATTTCGCCGGAGGCGATGCGGAACAGCAGGGCGTAGCCGATCTGGCCGGCGGCGCCGGTGACGGCGACGCGAACGGGCTTCTTGGTCATGGTGGGAGCTCCAGGGATGGGTGTTGGAATGTGGAGGGACCGGGGCCGCTGGAACGGCGCGCCACGCGGGGTATCGGTGGCGGCGATCGGGGCTTGAGTCGGGCGGGAGTGTACCCGCGTAAACCCTAGGCGGTCAATTTGTCTTATGTCTTATATAAGATATCATTGGCCTCCGCGGCACCGCGCCGCCCATACCCCCCATGGCCACATCGCCCTCTCCTTCCGACACAACCCAACCGGGTGATGGCAGCACCGCTGCCGAGTCGGGGGCGCCTGCGTTCAGTCCGCTGTACCAGCAGATCAAGGGTCTGATCCTGCGCAGCCTGCAGGCCGGCGAGTGGAAACCCGGCGACATGATCCCGAGCGAGTTCGACCTCGCTGCGCGCTACAAGGTCAGCCAGGGCACGGTGCGCAAGGCCATCGACGAACTCGCCACCGACAACCTCGTGGTGCGGCGCCAGGGCAAGGGCACTTTTGTGGCCACCCACGCCGAGCAGCACATCCAGTTCCGCTTCCTTCGCCTGCTGCCCGACCAGGGCACGCTCGACGAGCAGGGCCCGGCCGAGCGCCAGATCATCGACTGCCGCCGCCTGCGCGCGAGCGCCGAGGTGGCGCGCCAGCTCGGTCTGCGCACCGGTGACGGCGTGCTGCAGGTGCGCCGCGTGCTGGCCTTCGGCGGCACGCCCGCGATCCTCGAAGAGATCTGGCTGCCCGGCGGCCCCTTCAAAGGGCTCACCATCGACACCCTGGCCAGCGACAAGGGCCCCATGTACGCGCTGTTCGAATCGCAGTTCGGCGTGCGCATGGTGCGCGCGGTCGAGAAGCTCAAGGCCGTGAGCGCCGATGCCGAAGCGGCCGAACGCCTGGCCGTCGCGCCTGGCCATCCGCTGCTCAGCGTGGAGCGGCTGGCCTTCACCTACAACGACACCCCCATGGAGCTGCGCCGGGGCCTTTACCGCACCGACGCACGCCACTACCGCAATGAATTGAGCTGAGAACCCGCGTACGGCACTTCGGTACCGGCTTGTCAGGTACACGACGGCCTGCTGCGTTGCAATAGAATTTGCCCGCTCCTGGTGCGAGTTACGAACGAGTTACCAGCGAGTTGCCAAACCCCTTCCCCCGCCCGAGCGCCTTTCCCACGAAAGCCCCATCCATGCCCGAGTTGACCAACAAGCGGCCCGAGTTCCGCAACATCAACGCGTTCAAGGATCTCACCACCTACCGCCTGCCCGCCGCAGGCTGGGTGTCGATCCTGCACCGCGTCAGCGGCCTGTTGATGTTCCTGTTGCTGCCACTGATCGTGTGGCTGTTCGACACCTCGGTGTCGTCCGAGATCTCCCACGACGTGTTCGTCGGCGCCTTCGAGGGCGGCATCGGCTTCGTGCCGGGCTGGTTCCTCAAGCTCGTGGTGCTTGCCCTCATCTGGGCCTACCTGCATCACTTCATCGCCGGTGTGCGCCACCTCTGGATGGACGCCACCCACGCCGTGACCAAGTCGTTCGGCAAGTCCTCGGCCGTGGTCACGCTGGTGCTGAGCATCGGCCTGACCGTCGTGCTGGGCGCCAAGCTGTTCGGCCTGTACTGATCGCCCGCGAGGTTCTTCCCATGTCCGTCAACTACGGTTCCAAACGCGTCGTCACCGGCGCCCACTACGGCATGCGCGACTGGCTCGCGCAACGCATCACGGCCGCGCTCATGGCGCTGTTCACCCTCGTGGTGCTCGCCAAGGTGCTGTTCACCAGCGGCCCGCTCGGCTATGAAGGCTGGGCCGGCATCTTCGCCCCGCAATGGATGAAGGCCCTCACCTTTGCGGTGTTCGTGGCCCTGGCCTACCACGTGTGGGTCGGCGTTCGCGACATCTGGATGGACTACGTCAAGCCCGCGGGCCTGCGCGTCGTCATGCACGTGTTCACCCTGGTCTGGCTGCTGGCCTGCCTTGGCTGGGCAGTCCAAGTTCTCTGGAGAATCTGAGTCATGTCCGCCCCCACCCCTGTCAACAAGCGCCAGTTCGACGTCGTCATCGTCGGTGCCGGTGGCTCCGGCATGCGCGCCTCGCTGCAGCTCGCGCGCGCCGGCCTCAAGGTCGCCGTGCTGTCCAAGGTCTTCCCCACGCGTTCGCACACCGTGGCTGCGCAAGGCGGCATCGGCGCCTCGCTCGGCAACATGAGCGAAGACAACTGGCACTACCACTTCTACGACACCATCAAGGGCTCCGACTGGCTCGGTGACCAGGACGCCATCGAGTTCATGTGCCGCGAAGCACCCAAGGTGGTGTACGAGCTCGAGCACATGGGCATGCCGTTCGACCGCAACCCCGACGGCACCATCTACCAGCGCCCGTTCGGCGGCCACACCGCCAACTACGGCGAGAAGGCCGTGCCGCGCGCCTGTGCCGCGGCCGACCGCACCGGCCACGCCATGCTGCACACGCTGTACCAGCAGAACGTGGCGGCGCGCACCACCTTCTTCGTCGAATGGATGGCGCTCGACCTGGTGCGCGATGCCGAGGGCGACGTGGTGGGCGTGACCGCGCTCGAGATGGAGACCGGCGAGGTCTACCTGCTCGAAGCCAAGACCACGCTGCTGGCCACGGGCGGCGCGGGCCGCATCTTCGCGGCCTCGACCAACGCCTTCATCAACACCGGCGACGGCCTGGGCATGGCCGCGCGCGCGGGCATCCCGCTGCAGGACATGGAGTTCTGGCAGTTCCACCCCACCGGCGTGGCCGGCGCGGGCGTGCTGCTCACCGAGGGTTGCCGCGGTGAAGGCGCCTTCCTGGTCAACAGCGAAGGCGAGCGCTTCATGGAGCGCTATGCGCCCACGCTCAAAGACCTGGCGCCGCGCGACTTCGTCTCGCGCTGCATGGACCAGGAAATCAAGGAAGGCCGTGGCTGCGGTCCCAACAAGGACTACGTGCTGCTGAACTTCAGCTACCTCAGCGCCGACACGATCCACAAGCGCCTGCCTTCGGTGTACGAGATCGGCGTGAACTTCGCCAACGTCGACATCACGCGCGAGCCGATCCCGGTCGTGCCCACCATCCACTACCAGATGGGCGGCATCCCGACCAACATCAATGGCCAGGTCGTCACGCCCGACGGCAACGGTGGCCAGAAGGTGGTCAACGGCCTGTACGCGGTAGGCGAATGCTCCTGCGTGAGCGTGCACGGCGCCAACCGCCTGGGCACCAACTCGCTGCTCGACCTGCTGGTGTTCGGCCGCGCGGCCGGCAACCACATCGTGCAGTACAACGACAAGAACAAGACCCACAAGCCCGTGCCCAAGGACGGCGCCGACTTCACGCTCGCCCGACTGGCGCGCCTGGACAACGCCACCACCGGCGAATACGCGCAGGACGTCGCCAACGACATCCGCTCGGCCATGCAGCAGCACGCCGGCGTGTTCCGCACCCAGGCCGGCATGGACGAAGGCGTGCAGAAGATCAATGCCATCCGCGAGCGCGTGAAGGCGATCGGTCTGAAGGACAAGTCCAAGGTCTTCAACACCGCGCGCATCGAAGCGCTGGAAGTCGAGAACCTGATCGAGTGCGCCCAGGCCACCATGACCTCGGCCGCCGCCCGCAAGGAATGCCGCGGCGCGCACACCGTGTACGACTACGAGCGTCCCGCCGACGACGCCCAGTACCCGCTGGGCCGCAACGACGCCGAGTGGATGAAGCACACCCTGTGGCACAGCGCCGACAACTCGCTGACCTACAAGCCGGTGAACCTCAAGCCGCTCACCGTCGAATCCGTCCCGCCCAAGGTCCGCACCTTCTGAAGCCGCTTACGGAGCAACCCATGGCACTTCGCACTTTCAAGATCTACCGCTACGACCCCGAGAAGGACGCCAAGCCCTACATGCAGACCATCCAGGTCGAGCTCGACGGGCACGAGCGCATGCTGCTCGACGCGCTGATGAAGCTCAAGGCCGTGGACCCGTCCATCTCGTTCCGCCGCTCGTGCCGCGAAGGCGTGTGCGGCTCGGACGCGATGAACATCAACGGCAAGAACGGCCTGGCCTGCCTGACCAACATGAACACGCTCAAGGGCGACATCGTGTTGAAGCCCCTGCCCGGCCTGCCGGTGGTGCGCGACCTGATCGTGGACATGACGCTGTTCTTCAAGCAGTACCACAGCATCAAGCCCTACCTCATCAACGACAGCATCGCGCCCGAGAAAGAGCGCCTGCAGTCGCCCGAAGAGCGTGAAGAGCTCAACGGCCTGTACGAGTGCATCCTGTGCGCGAGCTGCTCCACGAGCTGCCCGAGCTTCTGGTGGAACCCCGACAAGTTCGTGGGCCCCGCCGGCCTGCTGCAGGCCTACCGCTTCATCGCCGACAGCCGCGACCAGGCCACGGGCGAGCGCCTCGACAACCTCGAGGATCCGTACCGCCTGTTCCGCTGCCACACCATCATGAACTGCGTGGACGTCTGCCCCAAGGGCCTGAACCCCACCAAGGCGATCGGCAAGATCAAGGAAATGATGGTGCTGCGCTCGGTCTGACCGAGGCCATCGAAGACCCCCATGAGCGGCACCGACGACGCCCTCCTCGACCCGCGCGGCCTGAGCAAGCTGCGTTGGCGGTGCCGCCGTGGACTGCTCGAGAACGACCTGTTCATCGAGCGCTTTTTTGCCCGTCACGCCGAAGGCCTGACGGTGCGCCAGGCCGATGCCCTGGGCCTGCTGATGGACCTGTCGGACAACGACCTGCTCGATCTGCTGCTCGGCCGCAAGCCCCTCTCGGGCGAACTCGCACGCGACGACGTGACGCAAGTGCTCGCACTGCTGCGCGACGTCAGCCCCACCTCCAGTACCAAGGAACCTGCATGAAACTCGTCGACAACAAGGCCACCCTGACGTTCTCCAACGGCAGCCCCAGTGTCGATCTGCCGGTGTACGCCGGCAACATCGGCCCCGATGTGATCGACATCCGCAAGCTGTACGCGCAGACGGGCATGTTCACGTATGACCCGGGGTTCCTGTCCACCGCTTCGTGCCAGTCGGCCATCACCTACATCGACGGCGACAAGGGCGAGCTGCTGTACCGCGGCTACCCCATCGAGCAGCTCGCCACGCACTGCGACTACCTCGACGTGTGCTACCTGCTGCTCAAGGGCGAACTGCCCGACGAGACACAGCGCACCGACTTCCACAAGCTCGTGACCAACCACACCATGGTCAACGAGCAGATGCAGTTCTTCCTGCGCGGCTTCCGCCGCGATGCCCACCCCATGGCCGTGCTCACGGGCCTGGTGGGCGGTCTGTCGGCCTTCTATCACGACAGCACCGACATCAACAACCCGCAGCACCGCGAGATCTCGGCGATCCGCCTGATCGCCAAGATGCCCACGCTGGTGGCCATGGCCTACAAGTACGGCGTCGGCCAGCCCTACATGTACCCGCGCAACGAGCTGTCCTACGCGGGCAACTTCCTGCGCATGATGTTCGGCGTGCCCTGCGAGGACTACAAGGTCAACCCGGTGCTCGAGCGCGCGCTCGACCGCATCTTCATCCTGCACGCCGACCACGAGCAGAACGCCTCCACCTCCACCGTGCGCCTGTGCGGCTCGTCGGGCACCAACCCCTTCGCGGCCATCGCGGCCGGTGTGGCCTGCCTCTGGGGCCCCGCGCACGGCGGCGCGAACGAGGCCTGCCTGAACATGCTCGAAGACATCCAGCGCAACGGCGGCGTGGCCAAGGTCGGCGAGTTCATGGAGAAGGTCAAGGACAAGAACTCCGGCGTCAAGCTCATGGGCTTCGGCCACCGCGTGTACAAGAACTACGACCCGCGCGCCAAGCTCATGCAGGAAACCTGCAACGAGGTGCTCGAGGAGCTGGGCCTGGGCAACGACCCGCTGTTCAAGCTCGCCAAAGAGCTCGAGAAGATCGCCCTCGAAGACGACTACTTCGTGCAGCGCAAGCTCTACCCGAACGTCGACTTCTACTCGGGCATCGTGCAGCGCGCGATCGGCATCCCGGTCAACCTGTTCACCGGCATCTTCGCGCTGGCCCGCACCGTGGGCTGGATCGCGCAGCTCAACGAGATGATCAGCGACCCCGAGTACAAGATCGGCCGTCCGCGCCAGCTCTTCACCGGTTCGGTGCGCCGCGACGTGCCGGCCGCCGCCAAGAAGTGATCGGCGTCTGCGCCTGATCCGCTCACGCCCGCCCTGGCGCTTCGCCACGGCGGGCGTGGTTTTTTCGCCGCGCACGTAAAATCGTCGGCCGGCCCACGAACCGCCGCACCGAGACAAGCCATGGCCCGCACGCTCTACGACAAGATCTGGGACGAACACGTCGTCCACACCGAAGAAGACGGCACCGCCGTTCTCTACATCGACCGCCACCTGGTGCACGAAGTCACCAGCCCGCAGGCCTACGAGGGCCTGCGCCAGGCCGGCCGCAAGGTCTGGCGCGTGAGCTCGGTGGTGGCCACGGCCGACCACAACACGCCCACCACGGGCTGGGAGCGCGGCTACGACGGCATCGCCGACCCGATCAGCAAAGAGCAGATCACCACGCTCGACGCCAACATCGCCGAGTTCGGCGCCGCGGCCTTCTTCCCCTTCCTGTCGCAGCGCCAGGGCATCGTGCACGTGATTGGCCCCGAGAACGGCGCCACCCTGCCTGGCATGACCGTGGTCTGCGGCGACTCGCACACCAGCACGCACGGTGCCTTCGGTGCGCTGGCGCACGGCATCGGCACCAGCGAGGTCGAGCACGTGCTGGCCACGCAGACCCTGCTGGCCAAGAAGGCCAAGAACATGCTGATCAAGGTGGAAGGCGCCCTGGCCAGGGGCGTCACCGCCAAGGACGTCGTGCTCGCCATCATCGGCCGCATCGGCACCGCGGGCGGCACGGGCTACACCATCGAATTCGCGGGCAGCGCCATCCGCGGCCTGTCCATGGAAGGCCGCATGACGGTGTGCAACATGGCCATCGAGGCCGGGGCGCGCGCCGGCCTGGTGGCCGTGGACGACAAGACCATCGAGTACGTGAAGGGCCGCCCGCTGGCGCCCACCGGCGTGGAATGGGAGCAGGCCGTGGCCTACTGGCGCACGCTGCACTCCGACCCGGGGGCGCACTTCGACACCGTGGTCGAACTCGATGCGGCCCAGATCGTGCCGCAGGTCACCTGGGGCACCTCGCCCGAGATGGTGCTGGGCATCGACGCGCGCGTGCCCGATCCCGACAAGGAAAAGGACGCCAGCAAGCGCGGCGCCATCGAGCGCGCGCTGCAGTACATGGGCCTGGAGCCCGGCAAGCCGCTCAACGACATCTTCGTGGACAAGGTCTTCATCGGCTCGTGCACCAACAGCCGCATCGAAGACATGCGCGAGGCGGCGGCCATGGTGAAGAAGCTCGGCCAGAAAGTGGCCAAGAACGTCAAGCTCGCCATGGTGGTGCCGGGCTCGGGCCTGGTGAAGGCCCAGGCCGAGCGCGAAGGCCTGCACGAGATCTTCCGGGCCGCGGGCTTCGAATGGCGCGAGCCCGGCTGCAGCATGTGCCTGGCCATGAACGCCGACCGCCTCGAGCCCGGCGAGCGCTGCGCCTCCACCAGCAACCGCAACTTCGAAGGCCGCCAGGGCGCTGGTGGCCGCACCCACCTCGTGTCGCCCGCCATGGCGGCCGCCGCCGCGGTGCACGGTCATTTCGTCGACGTTCGCACCCTCGCCTGAACGCCTCCATTCCACCGTCCAAGGAGCATCGCATGAAGACCATCGCTTCCATCGCCGCGCTGGTGGCCCTGTGCATCGGCCTCACCGCCTGCAACACCTGGAGTGGCGTCAAGCAGGACGCCAAGGAAGTCGGCCAGGCCGCCGGCCGTGGCATCGAGAAAGCCGGCGAAAAGATCCAGGACGTCGCCAAGTAACGCCCCCACCATGCAGAAGTTCACCGTGCACAAGGGCCTCGTGGCCCCCATGGACCGCGAGAACGTCGACACCGACGCCATCATCCCCAAGCAGTTCCTCAAGTCGATCCGCAAGACGGGCTTCGGTCCCAACCTGTTCGACGAGTGGCGCTACCTCGACAAGGGCGAGCCGGGCCAGGACCCTGCCGCGCGCAAGCCCAACCCCGACTTCGTGCTCAACGAGCCGCGCTACGCGGGCGCGTCCATCCTGCTGGCGCGCAAGAACTTCGGTTGTGGTTCGAGCCGCGAGCACGCGCCCTGGGCCATCGAGCAGTACGGCTTTCGCGCGCTGATCGCGCCGAGCTTTGCCGACATCTTCTTCAACAACTGCTTCAAGAACGGCCTGCTGCCCATCGTGCTGCCAGAGACCACCGTGGCGCGGCTGTTCGATGAGGTGGCCGCCTTCCCGGGCTACGAGCTCAGCATCGACCTCGAGCGCCAGGTGATCGTCGAGCCGCAGGGCAATCAGATCCCCTTCGACGTGCAGCCCTTCCGCAAGTACTGCCTGCTCAACGGGCTGGACGACATCGGCCTGACGCTGCGGCACAAGGACAAGATCACCCAGTTCGAAGCGCAGCGCCTCGCCACCAAGCCCTGGCTGGCCCACACCCTCGCCGGCTGATTGCCCCATCCCATGAAAATTGCAGTTCTCCCCGGTGACGGCATCGGCACCGAAATCGTCGCCGAAGCGGTCAAGGTCCTCGACACGCTCGACCTGAAGTTCGAGATGGAAACCGCCCTGGTGGGCGGCGCGGCCTACGAGGCCCACGGCCATCCGTTGCCCGAGTCCACGCTCAAGCTGGCCATGGCCGCCGACGCCGTGCTGTTCGGCGCCGTGGGCGACTGGAAGTACGACAAGCTCGACCGCCCGCTGCGCCCCGAGCAGGCCATCCTGGGCCTGCGCAAGCACATGGGCCTGTTCGCCAATTTCCGCCCCGCCATCTGCTACCCCGAGCTCGTGGGCGCCTCCAGCCTCAAGCCCGAGGTGATCTCGGGCCTGGACATCCTCATCATCCGCGAGCTCACGGGCGACATTTACTTCGGCCAGCCGCGGGGCCGCCGCACCGCCGTCGACGGCCACTTCCCCGGTGCCGAGGAAGCCTTCGACACCATGCGCTACAGCAAGCCCGAGATCGAGCGCATCGCGCACGTCGCCTTCCAGGCCGCGCGCAAGCGCAACAAGAAGGTCACGAGCGTGGACAAGGCCAACGTGCTCGAGACCTTCCAGTTCTGGAAAGACGTGGTGACCGAGGTGCACGCCCAGTACCCCGACGTGGAGCTGGAGCACATGTACGTGGACAACGCCGCCATGCAACTGGTGCGCGCGCCCAAGAAGTTCGACGTGGTGGTGACCGGCAACATGTTCGGCGACATCCTGTCCGACGAGGCCTCGATGCTCACCGGCTCCATCGGCATGCTGCCCTCGGCCTCGCTGAACACCAAGAGCCAGGGCCTGTACGAGCCGAGCCACGGCAGCGCGCCCGACATCGCGGGACAAGGCATCGCCAATCCTCTGGCTACAATCCTGTCCGCTGCCATGATGCTCCGTTTCTCTCTCAACCAGCCCGAAGCTGCCGCCCGCATTGAATCTGCGGTGGGCAGCGTGCTCGCGTCTGGCTTGCGCACGGCCGACATCTGGTCGCCTGGCACCACGAAGGTCAGCACCCGCGACATGGGTGACGCCGTCGTGGCCGCCATCACCAAAACCATTAAGGGCTGATCTCAGCTCCGGTTCGTCACGCCCACCCCCGGCACGACGAGCCGGGGGCAAACGGTTTTTCAACTGAAAAGGGCAATGTCATGACGAAACTCGTGGGACTCGTGGGCTGGCGCGGCATGGTCGGCTCCGTGCTGATGGACCGCATGGTCGAAGAAAAAGACTTCGACCTCATCGAACCCCTGTTCTTCTCCACCTCCAACGCCGGCGGCGCCGCCCCGGCCATGGCGAAGAACGAAAGCAAGCTGCAGGACGCGCACGACATCGAGGCGCTCAAGCGCTGCGACATCGTCATCACCTGCCAGGGCGGCGACTACACCAACGAGGTGTTCCCCAAGCTGCGTGCCGCGGGCTGGAACGGCCACTGGATCGACGCCGCGTCCTCGCTGCGCATGAAGGACGACGCGGTCATCGTGCTCGACCCGGTCAACCTGCCCGTGATCCAGAACGCGCTGGCCAAGGGCGGGCGCAACTGGATCGGCGGCAACTGCACCGTGAGCTGCATGCTCATGGGCGTGGGGGCGCTGTACAAGGCCGGCCTGGTCGAGTGGATGAGCACCCAGACCTACCAGGCCGCCAGCGGCGGCGGCGCCCAGCACATGCGCGAGCTGCTCACGCAGTACGGCACGCTCAACGCCGAGGTTCGCA
The DNA here is from genome assembly GCF_011388215.1 of Hydrogenophaga crocea. NCBI lineage: Bacteria > Pseudomonadati > Pseudomonadota > Betaproteobacteria > Burkholderiales > Comamonadaceae > Hydrogenophaga > Hydrogenophaga crocea. The sequence continues at coordinate 463,636 of NZ_CP049989.1, read as the reverse complement.
GCCTGCTCGACGACCCCAAGAGCGCGATCCTCGAGATCGACCGCAAGGTGATCGCCAAACAGCGCAACCTGTCCGACGCCGAGACCGCCAACTTCGGCGTGCCCCTGGGCGGTTCGCTCATTCCCTGGATCGACAAGGACCTGGGCAACGGCATGTCCAAGGAAGAGTGGAAGGGCATGGCCGAGACGAACAAGATCCTCGGCCAGGGCGAAGGCTTCGGCAGTGCCGCCGTGCCGGTCGACGGCTTCTGCGTGCGCGTGGGTGCCATGCGCTGCCACTCGCAGGCCCTGACCTTCAAGCTCAAGAAAGACGTGCCGCTGGCCGACATCGAAGCCATGATCGCGGCCGACAACGCCTGGGTGAAGGTGGTGCCCAACACCCGCGAAGCCACGCTGCGCGACCTCACGCCCGTGGCCGTGACGGGCACCATGACGATCCCCGTGGGACGGCTGCGCAAGATGGCCATGGGCCCCGAGTACCTGGGCGCCTTCACCATCGGCGACCAGCTGCTGTGGGGCGCGGCCGAGCCGCTGCGCCGCATGCTGCGCATCCTGCTGCAGGGCTGATCCGGCGGCGCCTCGATAGGGCATGGTCTCCTGGTCACGTTGCACACCCGCAACGTGACCAGACGCACGTTCAGTGACGAGCGGTAGGCTCCGAAACTCAAGCGGATTCTCAGCTTGTAACCGTAATGCGTTGATGCTATGGTCAATTCTCGGATTTTGACGTCGAGGTAACAGTGCCAGCCCACCCCCGCCACACCCCATCGCCGCTGACTGCGCCCGTGTCAAAACGCACGGGCCGCCGCGGCCTTGCGAGCCTGCACGCGATCGCGGCCGCGGCGCTGGTGTCCACGCTGCTGCTGCAGCCCGGCGACGCGCAAGCGCTCGCCCTGGGTCGTGTGATCGTGCAGTCGGCGCTTGGCGAACCGCTGCGCGCCGAGATCGACGTCCCCGACATCACACCCGCCGAAGCGTCGAGCCTGCGCATCGGCCTCGCCCCGAGCGCCACCTACCGCAGCGCCGGCGTCGAGATCAACCCCTCGCTCAGCCAGCTGGAAGTCACGCTGCAGCGCCGCGCCGATGGCCGTGCCTACCTGCGCCTGCGCAGCCCGAACCCGATCAACGACCCCTTCGTCGACCTGATCATCGAAGCCAACTGGGCCAGCGGCCGCCTGGTGCGCGACTACACGCTGCTGTTCGACCCGCCCAACCTGCGCGCGGCCGCGCCCGCCCCGGCGCCGATCGCCCCGGTGACGCCTGCGCCGCGCGCGAGCGCGCCGGCCCCTGCGCCCGCTCCGGCCGTGGTGGCGCCCGCTCCGGCGCCCGCGGCCAGTGCACCCGCAGCAGCCCCCAGAGCCCCGGCCTCCGCAGCGGCTCCGGCCGGCGCCGACACGCCGCGCCAGGTGACCGTGCAGCGCGGCGACACGGCCGGCCGCATCGCCGCCCAGAACAAGCCCGCCGGCGTTTCGCTCGACCAGGTGCTGGTCGCGATGCTGCAGGCCAATCCCAATGCCTTCATCGACGGCAACGTCAACCGCATCCGCGCCGGTGCCGTGATCGATCTGCCCGGCCGTGAAGCCGCCGCCGCGGTGAACGCCACCGAGGCGCGCCAGACCATCGCCGCCCAAAGCCGCGACTTCGACGAGTACCGCCGCCGGCTGGCGGGTTCGGCACCGGCCGCCCAGGTCGAGGCCGCCGACCGCCGCGCCGCCGGCCGCGTGCAGACCGAGGTGCAGGACCGCGCCGCCCCCGCGCCGTCGACCGACCGCCTCACGCTCAGCCAGCCGCAGGGCGGTGCCGCGGGCGAAGCCAAGATCGCCCAGCAGCGCCAAGCGCAGGACACGGCCCAGCGCTCGGCCGAACTGAGCCGCAACATCGAAGAACTGTCCAAACTGGGGCAGCAGGCGGCTGCGCCTGCGGCGCCGGCACCGGCGCCCGCGCCCGCTCCGGCGGCTGCACCGGCTGCACCGGCTGCACCGGCTGCACCCGCCGCGCCTGCCCCTGCCGCACAAGCGCCTGCCGCGGCCCCTGCGCCCGCCGCACCGGCACCGGCCCCGGCGGCCGAAGCACCCGCTGCCGCCCCGGCGCCCGCACCCGCCGCCGAAGCGCCGGCCGCAGCCCCTGCCCCGGCACCCGCCCCCGCAGCGCCCACGGTCACGGCCCCGACGCCGCCCGTGCCGCCCGCGCCGGCTGGCGACGAACCCGGCTTCCTCGGCAGCCTCACCGAGAACCCGCTGCTGCTGCCCGCCGCGGGCGGCCTGCTGGCCCTGCTCGCGGGCCTGGGTCTGTGGCGCGTGCGCCAGCGCAAGACGGCGTCCAACGTCGACAGCTCCTTCCTCGAAAGCCGCCTGCAACCCGACTCGTTCTTCGGCTCCAGCGGCGGCCAGCGCATCGACACCGCAGAGGCATCGGCCTCGGGCTCGTCCATGGTCTATTCGCCCAGCCAGCTCGACGCGGCGGGCGACGTCGACCCGGTGGCCGAGGCCGACGTGTACCTCGCCTATGGCCGCGACCTGCAGGCCGAGGAGATCCTCAAGGAAGCGATGCGCAGCACGCCCACGCGCGTGGCCATCCACACCAAGCTGCTCGAGATCTACGCCAAGCGCCGCGACGCGCGCGCGTTCGAGGTCGTCGCCAGCGAGGCCTTCGGGCTCACGCAGGGCATGGGCGCCGAATGGGAGCGCGCCTGCGAGCTGGGCCGCGAACTCGACCCCGGCAACCCGCTGTACCAGCCGGGGGGCCACCCGGTGTCCAAGCCCGGCGCCGCCGGCACGGCCACCATGGGGCTGCACCCCGCGCCCTTCGCACCGAGCACCGTCAACATGGTGGCCGGCGCGGGGGCGGCCGCGGGCGCTGCCGGCGCGCTCGACCTCGACCTCGATTTCTCGCTCGATGAAAGCCCCGCCGCGCCCGAATCGCGGCCGCCCGAATCGCCCACCTCCAACCTCGACGACCTCGAGGCCACGGCAGCGCTCACGGCCGAGCCCGCCGCCAGTGGCCCGCCGTCGATGTTCGACCTCGACGACCTGCCCGACCCCTCACCTGCGGTGCACGAGCGCGCCGAGACCGCACCCGTGACGCTCGAAGTGCCCAGCCTCGATCTGGACAACAGCGACCCGGCCGTGGCCGAGCCGAATTTCGACCTCGACCTGGGCGAGCCGCTTGCACCGCCTGCGGTGGCGGCCGAACCCACGCCCGTGTCGGGCATGATGGACTTCAACCTCGGCGACCTGAACCTCGATCTCGGCGACGGCACGGGCAAGGCCCCCGAAACCGAAACCGTGGCCCCCACGCCGGCCGAGCTCACCGAAGAGAACCCGCTCGAAACCAAGCTCTCGCTGGCCGAGGAGTTCCGCGCCATCGGCGACTTCGAAGGCGCGCGCTCGCTCGCCGAAGAGGTGCTGGCCGAGGCCTCGGGCCCGCTCAAGTCCAAGGCCAGCACCTTCCTGGCCGACCTGGCCTGACGCCATCGCTTGACCGTCACCGACGTCCCCTCCCCCGCCACGCCCAGCCCGATGCAACGCATCGCGCTGGGCGTGAGCTTTAACGGCCGGCCTTTCGATGGCTGGCAGAGCCAGCCCAGCGGCAACACGGTGCAGGACCACCTCGAACAGGCCCTGGCCCGCTTCTGCGACCGCCCCGGCGTGAACACCCTGTGCGCCGGCCGCACCGACGCCGGCGTGCACGGCCTCATGCAGGTGGTGCACTTCGACACCCCGCTGCGCCGCAGCGAGTACGCCTGGGTGCGCGGCACCAACAGCTTCCTGCCGCCCGAAATCGCGGTGCAGTGGGCGCGTGAGGTGCCTGCGGCCTTTCACGCGCGCGCCAGCGCGGTGGCCCGGCGCTACGCCTACGTGCTGCTCGAATCGCCCGTGCGGCCCAGCGTGGACAACGGCCAGGTGGGCTGGGTGTTCCGCCCGCTGTCACAGCCGGCCATGCAGGCCGCGGCCGACGCGCTGCTGGGCGAACACGACTTCACCTCCTTTCGCGCCTCGCAGTGCCAGGCGCACACGCCGGTGAAAACGCTGCGCCGCATCGAGATCTCGCGCCGCGGCGCCTACTGGCGTTTCGAGTTCGAGGCCAACGCCTTTCTGCACCACATGATCCGCAACATCATGGGCTGCCTGATCGCCATCGGCAGCGGCAACCGCCCACCCGAATGGATGGCCGAGGTGCTGGCCGCGCGCAGCCGCGACGCCGCCGCGCCCACCTTCTCCCCCGACGGCCTTTACTTTCTCGGCCCGGTCTACGATGCCGCCTGGGGCCTGCCCGAGCGCACCCCCGCCTTCGACTGGCTGCCATGACCCTCCCCCCGCACCGCACCCGCATCAAGTTCTGCGGCCTCACGCGCGAAGCCGACGTGGACGCCGCCGTGCAGGCCGGCGCCGACGCCGTGGGCTTCGTGCTCTACCCGCCCAGCCCGCGCTTCGTGACGCCCGAGCGCGCAGGCGAACTGGCGCGCCGCCTGCCTGCCTTCGTCACGCCGGTGCTGCTGTTCGTCAACGCGCAGGCCGACGAGATCGCGCGCGGCGTGCAGGCCGTGCCCCAGGCCCTGCTGCAGTTCCATGGCGACGAATCTCCCGCCGACTGCGCCGCGCCGGCACGGCCCCACCTGCGCGCCGCGCGCATCCCGACCGGTGACGCGGGGAAAAGCTTCGATCTCCTACAATTCGCCGACCGCTTCGCCTCCGCGCAGGCCATCCTGCTCGACGCCCACGTCGAGGGCTTCGGGGGCGGCGGCCAATCCTTCGACTGGACGGTCTTCCCTTGGTCACACCCGCGTCTAAACGCCAGCTCTCGCCTCGTTTTGTCTGGTGGACTCACGCCTGCAAACGTGACCGATGGCATTCGCCTCGTGCGGCCCTGGGCCGTTGACGTGAGTTCCGGCATCGAGGTGTCCAAGGGCATCAAGAGCGCCGACCTGATGCAGGCCTTCGTGGCCGCCGTGCGCGCCGCCGATGCGGCGCCCCTCCGACCGAGCTGAGCCCCGCACCGGGGACAGCCGGGCCACCCCCGACAGGATTCCCCCATGCAGACCCCTTACCAGCAACCCGACGCCCGCGGCCATTTCGGCATCTACGGCGGCAGCTTCGTGAGCGAAACGCTCACCCACGCGATCAACGAACTCAAGGCCGCGTACGCGAAGTACCAGCACGACCCCGAGTTCCTGGCCGAATTCCGGCGCGAGCTCGCGCACTTCGTGGGCCGACCCAGCCCGGTCTACCACGCCGCGCGCACCAGCCGCGAAATGGGCGGCGCGCAGATCTTCCTCAAGCGCGAAGACCTCAACCACACCGGCGCGCACAAGGTCAACAACACCATCGGCCAGGCCATGCTGGCGCGCCGCATGGGCAAGCCGCGCATCATTGCCGAGACCGGCGCCGGCCAGCACGGCGTGGCCACGGCCACCATCTGCGCGCGCTACGGCCTGGAATGCGTGGTCTACATGGGCAGCGAAGACGTCAAGCGCCAGAGCCCCAACGTCTACCGCATGAAGCTGCTCGGCGCCACCGTGGTGCCCGTGGAAAGCGGCAGCAAGACGCTGAAAGACGCGCTCAACGAGGCCATGCGCGACTGGGTCGCCAATGTGGACAACACCTTCTACATCATCGGCACCGTGGCCGGCCCGCACCCCTACCCGATGATGGTGCGCGACTTCCAGAGCGTGATCGGCGAGGAATGCATCAAGCAGATGCCCGAGATGCTGCGTGACGCCGGTTGCAGCGGCGAGCAGCCCGATGCGGTGGTGGCCTGCGTGGGCGGCGGCAGCAACGCCATGGGCATCTTCCACCCCTACATTCCCTTCGAGGGCACGCGCCTGATCGGCGTCGAGGCCGCGGGCGAAGGTCTGGACAGCGGCAAGCACTCGGCCTCGCTGCAAAAGGGCAGCCCCGGCGTGCTGCACGGCAACCGCACCTACGTGCTGCAGGACGACAACGGCCAGGTCACCGAAACGCACAGCGTGAGCGCGGGCCTGGACTACCCGGGCGTCGGCCCCGAACACGCCTTCCTCAAGGACATCGGCCGCGCCGAGTACGTCGGCATCACCGATGCCGATGCCCTCGACGCCTTCCACTACCTGTGCCGCACCGAGGGCATCATCCCCGCGCTCGAATCGAGCCACGCCGTGGCCCACGCGCTCAAGCTCGCCAAAACCATGAAGCCCACGCAATCCATCCTGGTCAACCTCTCGGGCCGTGGCGACAAGGACATCGGCACCGTGGCCGACCTGGCCAAGGCCGACTTCTATTGCCGCCCGAGCTGCCGCGGCCAGTCGGTCAAGGGGGGCGAAGCCACCATCGAGGTGAAGCGATGAGCCGCATCCAGCCCACGCTGTCGGCCCTGCAGGCGCAAGGCCGCAAAGCGCTCATTCCCTACGTCACGGCCGGCTTCCCGTATGCCGACATCACGGTCGACCTGATGCACGGCATGGCCGAAGCCGGGGCCGACGTGATCGAGCTCGGCGTGCCCTTCTCCGACCCTTCGGCCGACGGCCCCGTGATCCAGAAGGCGGGCGACCGGGCGCTGGCGGCCGGCATCGGCCTGGTGCAGGTGCTGGCCATGGTCAAGCGCTTCCGCGAGCGCAACCAGAACACCCCGGTGGTGCTCATGGGCTACGCCAACCCGGTGGAGCGCTACGACCAGAAACACGGCGCCGGCGCCTTCGTGAACGACGCCGCCGATGCGGGCGTGGACGGCGTGCTGGTGGTCGACTACCCGCCCGAGGAGTGCGAGGACTTCGCGCAAGCCCTGCGCGCGCGCGGCATGGACCTCATTTTCCTGCTCGCCCCCACCTCGACCGACGAGCGCATGGCGCAGGTGGCGCGCGTGGCCAGCGGCTACGTGTACTACGTGTCGCTCAAGGGCGTGACGGGCGCGGGCACGCTCGACGTGGGGCAGGTCGAGGCCATGCTCCCGCGCATCCGCCAGCACGTGAGCATTCCCGTGGGCGTGGGTTTCGGGATCCGCGACGCCGACACCGCGCGCGCCATCGGCCGCAGCGCCGACGCCGTGGTGATCGGCAGCAAGCTGATCCAGCTCATCGAGGACGAGCCCCACGAAAAAGTGGTGCCCGTCGCCGTCCAGTTCCTGCGCACAATCCGAAAAGCGCTGGACGCATAATCCGCCCTCCTCCCCTGGAGTACCGCATGTCCTGGCTCGAAAAACTGCTCCCCCCCAAGATCTCCCCCACCGACCCCACCGAGCGCCGCAGCGTGCCCGAAGGCCTGTGGGTGAAATGCCCGAGCTGCGAGGCCGTTCTATACAAGAACGACCTCGAGAAGAACCAGAACGTGTGCCCCCACTGCTCGCACCACCACCGCATCGGTGCGCGCGCCCGCCTCAACGCCTTCCTCGACGCCGAGGGCCGCTACGAGATCGGGCAGGAGGTGCTGCCCGTGGACGCGCTGAAGTTCAAGGACAGCCGCAAGTACCCCGAGCGCCTGAAAGAAGCCCTGGAGAGCACCGGCGAGACCGACGCGCTGATCGTCATGGGCGGTGCGGTCAAGGGCATCAGCCTGGTGGCCGCGTGCTTCGAGTTCGACTTCATGGGCGGCTCCATGGGCTCGGTGGTCGGCGAGCGCTTCGTGCGCGGCGTCGAGGAAGCCATCGCGCAGAAGGTGCCCTTCCTGTGCTTCACCGCCACCGGCGGGGCGCGCATGCAGGAAGGCCTGCTCTCGCTGATGCAGATGGCCAAGACCAACGCCGCGCTCACGCGCCTGGCCAAGAAGGGCCTGCCCTACATCAGCGTGCTCACCGACCCCACCATGGGCGGCGTGAGCGCCGGCTTCGCCTTCGTGGGCGACGTGGTCATCGCCGAGCCCAAGGCCCTGATCGGCTTCGCGGGCCCGCGCGTGATCGAGAACACCGTGCGCGTGAAGCTGCCCGAGGGCTTCCAGCGTGCCGAATTCCTGCAGACCAAGGGCGCGGTCGACTTCATCTGCGACCGTCGCGAACTCGCGGGCACCGTGGCCAACCTGCTGGCCATGCTGCAGCGCCAGAGCGCCGACGCGGTGGTGAACGATTGAGCAGCGGCCCGGCGGCCGAAGCACTCAAGCTCTCGCAGCTGCCCCTTTTCCCGTTGCAGACCGTCCTGTTCCCGGGCGGCTGGTTGCCGTTGCGCATCTTCGAGGTGCGTTACCTCGACATGATCGGCCGCTGCCACAAGGCGGGCGCGCCCTTCGGCGTGGTCTGCCTGAGCCAGGGCAGCGAGGTGCGCCGGCTCGACCCGGGCGCACCGCCCGGGGGTGACGGCTTCGCCAAAGAGGTGTTCCACCCGGTCGGCGTGCTGGCGCAGATCGAATCGCTCGAAAAGCCGCAACCCGGCCTGTTCATGATCCGCTGCCGCGGCCTGCAGCGCTTCGAGGTGATGCGCCGCAGCCAGTTGCCGCACGGCCTGTGGGTGGCCGACGTGGCCCTGCAGCCCGCCGACACGGCGGTGGCACCGCCCGACGAATTGCGCCCCACGGTCGAAGGCCTGCGGCGCGTGCTCGCCAACCTGCAGGAGCGCCACGCCGACGCGCTCGACCAGCTGCCGATCCAGCCGCCCTACCTCTGGGACGACGCGGGCTGGGTCGCCAACCGCTGGGCCGAGCTGCTGCCCACGGCGCCCGAGCTCAAGCAGCGCCTGATGGCGCTCGACAACCCCCTGCTGCGGCTCGAGCTCGTGGCCGACCTGCTCGAAAAGCTCGGCCTCGACCGCTGAGGCCCCGCGGGCCTTGCCCTCAGGGCAGCAGCGACAGCGCGTGCATGTAGCGCGCGCTCACCATCAGCTCGTCCCAGGGCATGGCCGGCCCGGACGGCAGCAGCGCACGCCGGCGCTCGTCGCTGGCCGGCGAGGGCTGCCAGTCGCCCTGCACCGCCGCGCGCGACAAGGCCTCGATCGCCTCGTCGATCGGCTGTCCGCCGTCGACCACGCTCTGGTTGCACAGCAGCACCATGTCGCAGCCCGCCGTGAGCGCGGCCAGCGCGGCTTCGCCAAAGCTCACCGGGCGGCCTTCGATCTCGCGCGCCGCGGCCATGCCGAGGTCGTCGCTGAACACCGCACCGGTGAAGCCCAGGCGATCGCGCAGCACGTCCTGCAGCCAGCGCGCCGAAAAGCCCGCGGGCCGGCGATCGACCTTGGGGTAGATCACGTGCGCGGGCATCACCGCGCTCAGGCTCGCCGACAGCCAGGCGTAGGGCTGGGCATCGTCGGCCAGGATGGCCTTGAGCGAACGCGGATCGCGCGGGATTTCGTGGTGCGTGTCGCCCTGCACGTGGCCGTGACCGGGAAAGTGCTTGCCGCAGTTGGCCATGCCGGCCTGGCGCATGCCGTGCATGAGCGCCTGTGCGAGCAGGCCCACCACGCGCGGGTCGCGGCCGAAGGCGCGGTTGCCGATGACCGAATTGCCCACGTGGTCGAGGTCGAGCACGGGCGCGAAGCTGAGGTCGACGCCGCAGGCGCGCAGCTCGGCGCCCAGCACATAACCGGCCGCAGTGGCCGCGTTGACCGCGCGCATGGCGGCGTCGCCGTCGCCCGCGCCCGACAGCCACAGCTCGCCGAAGGCGGCCATGGGCGGCAGGGGCGTGAAGTCGTCGGTGCGGAAGCGCTGCACGCGGCCACCTTCGTGGTCCACGGTAATCAGCAGGTCTTCGCGCACGGCCTTGATCTCGGCGCACAGCGCACTGAGCTGGGCGCGGTCGCGCCAGTTGCGGCCGAACAGCGTGAGGCCGCCCACGATCGGGTGCGCGAGGCGCTGGCGGTCGCTGTCGGTGAGCGCGTGGCCGGCGATGTCGATGAGGAGCGGGGCGTGCAGGGTCATGGGGTGCGGGGGTCGGTCTGTTCAACGACGACGAAACTTGCGGCGTAGTCGGTCTCGTCGGTCACGGTCACGTGGGCGCGCAGGCCGCGGGCTTCGAACCAGGTCTTGAGTTCGCCGTGCAGCACGATCACGGGCTGGCCGCTGGGGAGGTTGGCGATCTCGCAGCGTCGCCAGCTCATGGGCATGCGCATGCCCAGGCCGATGGCCTTGGAGAAGGCCTCCTTGGCCGAGAAGCGCGTGGCCAGGTAGCTCAGGCCGCGCGCGGGCCAGCGCGCGCGGCGCCGTTCCCAGACCGCGTACTCGGCGTCGCTGAGCACCTTGCGCGCGAAGCGATCGCCCTGGCGCTCGAAGGTGGCACGCACGCGGCGCAGGTCGCAGATGTCGGTGCCGATGCCGTAGATCATGCGAAGGCGTCGGCGATGCAGCGGTTGTAGGCGCGGATGGTCTCGGCATAGCCGAGCTCGAGCGCATCGGCGATCAGCGCGTGGCCGATCGAGACCTCGCTCACGCCGGGCACGGCGCGCAGGAAGTCGGTGAGGTTGTCGCGGTTGAGGTCGTGGCCCGCGTTCACACCCAGGCCGGCGTCGAGCGCAGCCTGGGCGGCCTGCGCGAAGCGGCGCAGCTGCCCGGCGCGCGCGGGCGTGGCGTGCGCGGCCGCGTAGGGCTCGGTGTAGAGCTCGATGCGGTCGGCCCCCACCGCTCGGGCTGCGGCCATCTGGTCGGCCTCGGCGTCCATGAACAGGCTCACGCGCACGCCCAGCGCGCGGCACTCGTCGATCAGCGGGCGCAGCCGCCCGGCGTCGTCGGGAAAGCGCCAGCCATGGTCGCTCGTGAACTGGCCCTCGGCATCGGGCACGAAGGTCGCCTGGTGCGGGCGCAGCGCGCGCACGAAGTCCATGAGGTTGTGGAAGGGGTTGCCCTCGATGTTGAACTCGCGCCCGGGCCAGGCCTTGAGCAGCGCGGCGAGGTCGTGCACGTCGTGCGCGCGGATGTGGCGCTCGTCGGGCCGCGGGTGCACGGTGATGCCGGCGGCACCGGCCTCGAGGCACAGCGTGGCCGCGCGCGTGACCGAGGGGATGCCCAGGTGGCGCGTGTTGCGCACCAGGGCGACCTTGTTGAGGTTGACCGACAGCGCGGTGCGGGCATGGGCCATGCTCAGGTCTCGTTCGAAGGGGGAGGAGCACTGCCGCGGCGGCGCGCAAGCGCCTGCACGTCGAGCAGCATCTGGCGCGTGCGGAACACGCGCACGCCGCCATGGTAGTGCAGCAGGTTTCGCAACGGGATGCGCAGCACCGAAGCCACCTCGGCACAGGCCTGCATCACGGGCACGAAGGGCGCGGGCTCGTCGAGCGCAGCCTGCAGCGCCAGCCAGTGCGCCGCGGGCAGCGGATGGTGGTCGTCGTCGTGCGCGAGGCGCAGGCCCGCCTCGGGCAACAGCACGTAGGCCGCGCCGGCGTCGAGCGGGGCGAAGGTCTGGCCTTCGCTCGCGAGGTCGGGCAGCTGGCCGGTGTCGCGCAGCAGCAGCAGCTCGAAGGCGCGCACCACCACGGCCTGTGCCTCGGGGCGCTCGGCCAGCAGTTGCACGGCGGTGGTGAAGTGGTCGAACAGGCGCGGGTGCGGGTCGTCGCGCGCGAGCAGGCGCATCAGCAGCTCGTTGAGGTAGGCGCCCGCGATCAGCGCGTCGCCGGTCGGCATCACGTGGCCGCCGCGCCATTGCGCGGCCTTGAGCGCACGCACCTCGGCCTCGCCGGTCCAGGTGATCTGCAAGGGCTGCAGCGGCAGCAGCACGGGGCGGAACTGCGAGGTGGGCCGCTTCACGCCCTTGGCCACCAGCGCGATGCGCCCGTGGTGGCGGGTGAACACCTCCAGCACCAGGCTGGACTCGCTCCAGTCGTAGCGGTGCAGTACGAAGGCGGGTTCGTCGACGGTGCGGCGGGCCGTGCTCACTCGTAACCGAACGATCGCACGCGGGCGTCGTCGTCCGCCCAACCGGAGCGGACCTTCACCCACAGCTCGAGGAACACCTTGCCGCCCCAGAGCTTTTCGAGCTCCACGCGCGCCTCGGTGCCGATGCGCTTGAGCTTCTCGCCCTTGTCGCCGATGACCATGCCCTTGTGGCCTTCGCGTTCCACCACGATGGTGGCGGCGATGCGGCGCAGCTGGCCCTCCTCCTCGAAGCGGTCGATCACCACGGTGGAGGTGTAGGGCAGTTCGTCGCCGGTCAGGCGGAACAGCTTCTCGCGCACCATCTCGGCGGCCATGAAGCGCTCGCTGCGATCGGTCAGGTCTTCGGGGTCGTGTATCCAGGGCTGCTGCGGCAGGTACTTCTCGCAGATGCCGAACAGGCGTTCGATGTCCTTGGGCGCCTTGGCCGACATGGGCACGAACTCGGCGAAGGGGTGGCGCTCCTGCATGGAGCGCAGCCAGGGCGCGAGCTCGCCGCGGCGGTGCACCTGGTCGAGCTTGTTGGCCAGCAGCACCACGGGCACGTTGGGCGGCAGCAGCGACAGCACCTTGGCATCGGCCAGGTTGAAGTGCCCGGCCTCGACCACGAAGAGGATCAGGTCGACGTCGGCCACCGCGCCCAGCACGGTCTTGTTGAGCGAGCGGTTGAGCGCATTGCCGTGGCGCGTCTGGAAGCCCGGCGTGTCCACGAAGATGAATTGCGAGGCCGCGACCGTGCGGATGCCGGTGATGCGGTGGCGCGTGGTCTGCGCCTTGCGCGAGGTGATGCTCACCTTCTGGCCCACGAGCGCGTTGAGCAGCGTGGACTTGCCCACGTTGGGCTTGCCGACGATGGCGACGTAGCCGCAGCGCTGGGTGGCGGGGTCGACCTCGACCGGCGCGGCCGCCTCGGGGGCGGCCTTGCCGAGGGCACGCGCGAGCATGGCCTCGAGGTCGGTGTCGGCGGGGGCGGGAGCGGGGGTGTTGGCCATGGGTGGGTTCAAGCGGGCTTGGCCTGAAGGTGTTGCAACATGGCCGCGGCGGCCGCCTGTTCGCCGGCCCGGCGCGACGCGCCGATGCCGCGTTCGCTGTGGCCGGTTTCCTGCACGGTGCACTCCACGTCGAAGGTCTGTTTGTGGGCCTCGCCCAGCGTGGCCACCACGCGGTACACAGGCAGCTTCATCTTGCGCGCCTGCAGCCACTCCTGCAACTCGGTTTTCGGGTCTTTGCCGAGCGCGCTCATGCGCGTGTTGAGCTCGACACCGGCGTACAGGCGGCGCACCAGGGCGGCCGCGGGTTCGTAGCCGCCGTCAAGGAACACCGAGCCGATCACCGCTTCGAGCGCGTCGGCCAGGATCGAGGGGCGCTTGTGCCCGCCCGAGCGCTTCTCGCCGTCGCCCAGGCGCAGGCCGTGCGACAGGCCCAGGGCCTGGGCCAGCTCGAACAGCGTGTCCTGCTTGACCAGGTTGGCGCGCACGCGCGAGAGATCGCCTTCGGGCAAGGCGCCGAGCTTCTCGAACAGCAGGCCCGAGATCGCGAGGTTGAGCACCGAGTCGCCCAGGAATTCCAGGCGCTCGTTGTGATCGGCGCTGAAGCTGCGGTGGGTCAGTGCCCGCTCGAGCAGGCGGGGATTGGCAAAGCGGTGCTGCAGGCGGGCCTGCAGCGCAAGCAGTTCGGGATTCAAACCATCCAGCGGGCCCGGCTCACTTGGAGCGGCCCTTGTATTTCATGACCAGCCAGGCGGGGCCGGCGAGGTGGATCTCGCGCACGTAGTCGAAGGACACGACCACGCGGTCGCCCTCCTTGCCCACCGTGAGGTCCTTGGCCGTGATGGTGCGGATGTCGTCGATGGTGGCGGCCTTGTCGAAAAGGTCGCGCACCTCGGCCACGGTGGACCCGCCCGATGCCTTGTTCACGGCCTTCTGCACGGCCATGTACTCAAGGTAGGTCGGAAACACCTGGGCGGCCACCAGGCCCGCCAGTGCCAGCAGCACACCCACCACCACCAGGCCCACAAAGGTCAGCCCTTGTTGCTGCCGCTTGAGCTTCATACGCAGTTCTCCCGGGGAGCGAAGGTCATTCGAAGGAACCGATGCGACTGAGATCGCCGAAGTTCATCCACACGAAAAACGCCTTGCCAACGATATTCGCCTCGGGCACGAAGCCCCAATACCGCGAGTCGAGCGAATTGTCGCGATTGTCGCCCATCATGAAGTAGTGCCCCGCGGGCACCTTGCACACCACGCCCTCGACGCTGTAGCGGCAGCCATCGGCGAAGGGGAACTCGGTGGCGCCGGGCACGAAAGCCGGGCGATCGGCGTCATTGAGCGTGTTGTAGGCCTTGCCGTCCAGCGTTTCGCGCCATTGCTTGGCGTAGCGCATGGAGTCCTTGTCGAAGAAGTCGGGCTGGGCCACGCGCGGCACTGGCTTGCCGTTGACCGTGAGCTGCTTGTTCAGGTAGGCCACTTCGTCACCGGGCAGGCCGATGACGCGCTTGATGTAGTCGAGGCTGGGCTGGGGCGGGTAGCGGAACACGATCACGTCGCCGCGCTGGGGGTCGTGGTTGTGCCAGACCTTGGTGTTGAGCACCGGCAGGCGGATGCCGTAGTGGTACTTGTTGACCAGAATCAGGTCGCCCACGCGCAGCGTGGGAATCATCGAACCCGAAGGAATCTTGAACGGCTCGAACAGGAACGAGCGCAGCAGGAAGACCGCCAGGATCACGGGGAACAGGCCCGCGGTCCAGTCGAGCCACCAGGGCTGGGCCAGCACTTTCTGGCGCGCGGGTTCGATGTCGCCTTCGATCTGGCTGAACCCTTGCTTGGCGAGCGCCGCCTTGCGCTGTTCGTGCTCCGCGGCCAGCACATCGGCGACGCGGCGGCGCTGCGGCAGGAAGTACAGCCGCTCGGCCACCCAGTACACCCCGGTGACCACGGTGGCCAGGAACAGCAGCAGCGAAAAGTTGCCTTCGATGGCGCCGGCGTACCAGCCCGCGGCGTACGCAACGAAAGCGGCGAGCACCACGCCCGTGATCGGACCCATGATCGCCTGCATCAGTCTTGCACCTGGAGGATGGCCAGAAAGGCCTCTTGAGGCACTTCGACGGACCCGATCTGTTTCATGCGCTTCTTGCCTGCCTTCTGCTTTTCGAGGAGCTTGCGTTTGCGGGTGATGTCACCGCCGTAGCATTTTGCCAGCACGTTCTTGCGCAGCGCCTTGATGGTTTCGCGCGCAATGATGTTGCCGCCGATGGCCGCCTGGATCGCCACGTCGAACTGCTGGCGGCTGATGATCTCGCGCATCTTGGCCGCCACCGCACGGCCGCGGTATTGGGCCTGGGTGCGGTGCACGATGATGGACAGCGCGTCCACCTTGTCGCCGTTGAGCAGGATGTCGACCTTGACCACGTCGGAGCGGCGGTACTCCTTGAACTCGTAGTCCATGGACGCGTAACCGCGGCTCACCGATTTGAGCTTGTCGAAGAAGTCGAGCACGATCTCGCCGAGCGGCAGGTCGTAGGTGAGCATCACCTGCTTGCCGTGGTAGGCCATGTTGAGCTGCACGCCGCGCTTCTGGTTGCACAGCGTCATGACCGGACCCACGTACTCCTGCGGCATGTACAGGTGCACCGTGACGATGGGCTCGCGGATCTCCTCGATGCGGCCGGCCTCGGGCATCTTGGAGGGGTTCTCCACCATCAGCACCTCGCCGTCGCCGCGCACCACCTGGTAGACCACGCTCGGGGCGGTGGTGATCAGGTCCTGGTCGAACTCGCGCTCGAGGCGCTCCTGCACGATCTCCATGTGCAGCAGGCCCAGGAAGCCACAACGGAAGCCGAAGCCCAGCGCCTGCGAGACCTCGGGCTCGAAGTGCAGCGAGGCGTCGTTGAGCTTGAGCTTCTCGAGCGCGTCGCGCAGCGCGTCGTACTGGTTGGCCTCGGTGGGGTACAGGCCGGCGAACACCTGGGGCTGCACTTCCTTGAAGCCGGGCAGCGGCTCGCTCGCCGGGCCCGCGTTGTTGGGCAGCTTCTTCTCGAGCGTGATCGTGTCGCCGACCTTGGCCGCCTGCAGCTCCTTGATGCCCGCGATGATGTAACCCACCTCGCCCGCCTCGAGCGCCTCGCGCGGCTGGTTGGCGGGCGTGAACACACCCAGGTTGTCGGCGTTGTAGACGGCGTTGGTCGCCATGAGCTTGATGCGCTCGCCCTTGCCCAGGCGACCGTCGACCACGCGCACCAGCATCACCACGCCCACGTAGGCGTCGTACCAGCTGTCGATGATCATGGCGCGCAGCGGCGCGTCGGGGTTGCCGCGCGGCGCCGGCACCTTGGCCACCACCGCCTCCAGGATGTCTTCGACGCCCATGCCCGTTTTCGCGGAACAGGGAATCGCGTCGCTGGCGTCGATGCCGATCACGTCCTCGACCTCGCGCTTGGCGTTCTCGGGGTCGGCGTTGGGCAGGTCCATCTTGTTGAGGACCGGCAGCACCTCCACGCCGAGGTCGAGCGCGGTGTAGCAGTTCGCCACCGTCTGCGCTTCCACGCCCTGGCTGGCGTCCACCACCAGCAGCGCGCCTTCGCAGGCCGAGAGCGAACGTGAGACCTCGTAGCTGAAGTCCACGTGGCCGGGCGTGTCGATCAGGTTGAGGTTGTAGACCTGACCATCGCGCGCCCGGTACTGCAGCGCGGCTGTCTGCGCCTTGATGGTGATGCCGCGCTCTTTCTCGATGTCCATCGAGTCGAGCACCTGCTCGCTCATCTCGCGATCGGAGAGGCCACCACAGCGCGAGATGATGCGATCGGCCAGCGTGGACTTGCCGTGGTCGATGTGCGCGATGATGGAGAAGTTGCGGATGTGATTCATCGAAGAAACCGGGCTTTCGCTCACGGTCAGAGGCGCCGCGACAGCGCCCGAGAGACCATAAAAAAGGGCGCGTCAGCTGCTGACGCGCCCGTAACCAACAATCAATGGCAACTGCGATAGTTGGAGTTTCATTGTAGGCAAAAAGCCCCGCTCGCACAGCCGCCAGCCACCTCAAAACCCTTGTCGCCGGGCCGCAACAGGGGTCTTTATCAACAAGTTATCCACATCAATTCTGAACAAGCTGTGAACCGCTTGTGGACGCGCTGGGGACGGTTCTCGCTGGCTCCCGCATCATGAATTGAGCAGGGCCCGCATGACAGGAATCGCCGCGGCGCGCCCGGGATTTTATCGAATACGGTCAAGATTGATCGCCAGGAAGTTGGTGCCCGCTGACTTTTCACCCTCCCCAGGAGGTCTTGGTCAACCGACCGACCTGTGGCGAATCGACCACCCGACGACGGACGGACGGCGATGACCCAGGGCCGATCGGGGACTTTGGCCAGGCACCCCGGTTTTGCGTTTACCGCTGGGGCCGCACCACCGCGTAGTGCGCCCACTCGCCACGGCGCAGCAACAAGGTGACCGGCTTGCCCTTCTCGGCCTTGGCCAGTACGGCCTCGACCTCCTTGGCCGAGCCCACGTCGGTGTTGGCCACCGCCACGATCACATCGCCCTCGCGCACGCCTGCGCGGGCGGCAGCCCCCGTGACGCCCGCCACGCGCACACCGCCGCGAACGTTCAGGCCCTTGGCATCGGCCGCGCTGAGTTCGGCCAGCAACAGGCCCAGCGACTGCACCGCACCGCCCGTGGGGGCGGGTGTGGGCTCGGGCGTGGCGGCGGCCCGGGTCTCGGGCTTCTCCGGTTCGATTTCGGCCACCACCACGCTGAGTTCGCGTTGCGCGCCCCGGCGCAGCACCGTCATCGTGCTGCGGCTGCCCGGGCGCGTATTGCCGACCATGCGCGGCAGGTCGACCGACTTGTCGATCTCCTTGCCATCGAACTTGAGAATGATGTCGCCCGGCTCCACCCCGGCCTTGGCGGCCGGCGAGTCGGGCTCGACGCCGCGCACCAGCGCGCCCTTGGCCTGCGACAGGCCCAGCGACTCGGCCACTTCCTTGCTCACCTGGTCGATGCGCACGCCGATGCGCCCTCGCGTGACGCGCCCCGTGGCGCGCAACTCGTTGGAAACACGCACCGCTTCGTCGATGGGGATGGCAAACGAGATGCCCTGGAAACCGCCCGAGCGCGAATAGATCTGGCTGTTGATGCCGATCACCTCGCCGCGCATGTTGATCAGCGGACCGCCCGAGTTGCCGGGGTTGATCGCCACGTCGGTCTGGATGAAGGGCAGGTAGTCGCCGGTGTCGCGCTGCTTGGCGCTCACGATGCCAGCCGTGACCGTGTTCTCCAGGCCGAAGGGCGAACCGATCGCCATCACCCACTCGCCCACGCGCAGGCGGTTGACGTCGCCAAACTTCACGGGCGTGAGGCCGGTGGCCTCGATCTTCACCACCGCCACGTCGGTGCGCGTGTCGGCACCCACCACGCGGGCCTTGAACTCGCGCTTGTCGGGCAGCGTCACCACGAGCTCGTCGGCGCCGTCGACCACGTGTGCGTTGGTCATGATGAAGCCGTCGGCACTGAGCACGAAGCCCGAACCCACGCCGCGCGGGCGGGCCTCGCCGCCGCCATCGGGCCCCGGTTGCTGGCGCGGCGTGCGCGGCACGGCGCCGGGCGGGATCGGGATGCCGAAGCGCCGGAAGAACTCGAGCATGTCCTCGTCGGGCGCCCCGCCCTGTGCGTTGCGACCGGCGCTGCGCTCAAGCGTGCGGATGTTGACCACCGACGGCCCAACCATGTCGACGAGATCGGTGAAGTCGGGCAAGCCTCGCACGCTGGGTGCAGACTGCGCCGCCACAGGCAGGGGCGCCAGCAAGGCCACCGGGCCCAGCGTGGCCGCCAGGGCCAGAGCCAGAAGGGAACGCGAGAACGGGACGGACATCGGGATCCTCCTACGGTCGATCAGGAAAAGGCGCACGGGGCTGCGAGGCC
The DNA here is from genome assembly GCF_011388215.1 of Hydrogenophaga crocea. Classification (NCBI taxonomy): domain Bacteria; kingdom Pseudomonadati; phylum Pseudomonadota; class Betaproteobacteria; order Burkholderiales; family Comamonadaceae; genus Hydrogenophaga; species Hydrogenophaga crocea. The sequence goes on along the minus strand of NZ_CP049989.1, from coordinate 444,973 downwards.
CGATTGGGCCATCAATGCGCTGCCCATTCGGGCCAGTCGGGCATCAGGGAATGCGCTCGAGCGACTGGGCAAAGCGCTGCAACGTGGCGGGTGGCACCTCGCCCACCGCCGTGACCCAGTGATCGCCCACGCGGCGGCTCACCGAGTAGGTCGCACCGAGCGCGGCCTCACCCTCCTGACCATGGCGCTGGGCATCGAAGGGTTCGACGAACAGCGACACCGAGGCCAGGCCATCGGAAAACACCCACTGCATGGGCGCCTGGCCAGGCGGGGTCGAGGCGTCGGCATCGCGCGTGTGGCAGCTCATGGACGCGAAGCCCGGCACCGTTTCCTTCAGGCGCCAGCCCTCGGCCTGCGGCGTGGTCTTGCGCATCGTGGGCTTGACCACCTCGTAGCCGCGCGTGTCCTTCATGAGGCGCGCGAGCTTGTCCATGCTCACGGGCGCGTCGAGCTGGAGTTCGGAGAAGGCCACCTGCTCGAGCACGCGGCCGCGGCTGTCGAGGGTCTGCAGCTTCACCACGAGGCCCGACTTCTGCTCTGACCACACGCGGTAGCCGAAGCGGAATTCGTCGCGAGGGAGGATTTCGACCATGTCGGCGAGGTGGCCGGCCACGCGCTGGGCCCCGATCTCACGCGACCCGTAGAACTGCGGGATCACGTTCTTGGGCGTGCGCACGAGGTCGGGGAACATGCCCAGCGACTCGCGCTTCTCGACCACCGCCTTGCGGGTTTCGGGCTCGAAGGTGATGACCTCGTTGTTGCGGCGCATGGTCGTGCGCGGCGCGCCGGTCAACATCTCGACGCGCTCCATCTGTTGGTTGCCGTCGCACACGTGCCAGATCTTGGAGGCCGACATGGCCGAGCCAGAGGTCACGACCAGCGTGCCCGTGTAGGCGCGGTAGCGCGAGGCCTCGTGCATGCGCGACAGCCAGTCGTTGACGCTGCGCGTGCTGGGCAAGGGTGCCGCGCCACCGCTCGACGAGGTCTGCGCCATCAAGGGGGCGCTGGCCCATCCGGCGCAGGCCGACACGATGAGGGCAGCGCCCCAGCGGCGCAGACGCAGTGGCCGCGGGCGCCGGACGACGGTCAGGGCATCAACGGGCATCGGCGTCATAGGTGGCGTTGCGGATGAAACCCGTGGACGACTGGAACGCCGACATGCCGCCGTGCTGGCGGTGTTCCGCGAGCAGACGTTCGAGTGCGGCGTCGCGGATCACGCGGCCCTGCGGCGTGGACACCACCACCGGGCGCGGCTCGGCGGTGGGCGCCGCGACCAGCACCGGTGCGGCCGCCGGCGCGGCGGCCGGCGCAGCGGGCGCGGCCTGCACCAGCTGGGCATCTGCGCGGACGGCGGGCGCCGTGGTGCCCATCAGATTCCAGCCGATGGAAGCCACGGCCACCACGCTCGCAAAACCCGAGACCATCTTCCAGCGGAACACGCCGTCGTTGGCCGCTTCGGTGCGCGCGGGCGGTACCTCGGGCGCGGGCGCCATGACCGGGCGCGGCAGCGGCGCATCGGCGGCCAGCCCCGCGTGCAGGCGATCCAGGAAATCGCTCGGGGCGCTGGCCGGCAGCACCGCGCTGTGGCCCCGCAGCACGTCGCCGATCAGCTGGTACCGGTGCCATCGGGCCTGTGTTTCGCCGTCGTCTGCGGCCAGCAGCCGGCTCAGCGCCTGCTCATCCAGCTCGCCGTCGCACAGAGCGGACACCGGTTCGCCGTGCGCGACGGCGTGAGGGTTTTCGTGCAGCGGGTTCATCGTGACTACCTCAGCGATCAAGACACTCACCAGCGCTTGCCCGACTGCCGATCAAGCAAGGGCTTGATGCGCGCGGAGATGGCTTCGCGCGCCCGGAAGATGCGCGAGCGCACCGTCCCGATGGGGCAATCCAGGGCTTGGGCGATTTCTTCGTAACTCAGACCTTCAATCTCGCGCAGGGTGATGGCCATGCGCAACTCTTCGGGCAAGGCCTCCATGGCGGCATTGACCGCATTGGCGATTTCCTTGCTCGCCAGCACCGCCTCAGGCGTCTCGGTGTCGGCAACGTTGGGGTTTAGTTCGCGCTCCGGAGCGGAAGTTTCATCGTCCTCGGCGGATTTGAGCTGTGACTGGTAGACCAGCGGGTCGCGCTTGAGTTCGAGCAGCTGCTTCTTGGCGGTGTTCACCGCGATGCGGTAGAGCCAGGTGTAGAACTGGGCGTCACCGCGGAACTGTGCCAGCGCGCGGTAGGCGCGGATGAAGGTTTCCTGGGCAATGTCCTGGACCAGATCGGCATCGCGGACCATGCGCCCGATCAGGCGCTCGACGCGGCGCTGGTACTTGATGACCAGCAGGTCGTAGGCGCGCTGCTCGCCGGCCAGAGTCCGTTGCACCAGCATGGCGTCGCTGTCGGGCGGCGGCGGAGCGGTGTGGTCTTCCGGAATCATGCGCGCGGGACTATACCCGATGGGGTCTCACCGGCCCGGCTCAGGGCCGGGTAGCGGCGCGCACGGCACGGCGCAGGGCCGGCCAGTCGGCCGGCGCGCGGCCCGCGTCGAGCCAGAGCCAGCGCGGCGCATCCGTGTCTGACGCGAGCTCGAGCAGCAGGATGCGCTGCAGATCGAGCGCCACCCGGACCGCCGCCAATGGCCGCTCGTGCAAGCCCGCCGCGTCGCGCCAGTGCCATGGCGCATCGCCATCGCGCCGCGCCACCGCCCCCCCGCCGTAGCACAGCCAGCCGCACGGCTGTCGCGCCAGGCTGCGCCCGGCGAGCGCACACCAGCCCAGCCAAACGGACCCGAGCGCGCCGATGGCCAGCGAGGACAGCCCCGGAGCGCTCAGGACGAGCAAGGTGGGCAAAGCCAGGGCGAGCACGACCAGGCCGCCTGCCCAGACGGCAGAACGCCCCACCGGATAGGTCACCGATGGAGCGTGCTGCATGCGGGCGGCCCGGGCTCAGACGCGCTTGAACACCAGCGTGCCGTTGGTGCCGCCGAAGCCGAAGTTGTTCTTCACGGCCACATCGACCTTGCGATCCCGCGCCGTGTTGGCGCAGTAGTCGAGGTCGCACTCGGGGTCCTGGTTGAAGATGTTGATCGTCGGCGGGATCTGCTGGTGGTGCACCGCGAGCACGGTGAACACGCTTTCGATACCCCCCGCGCCACCCAGCAGGTGGCCGGTCATGGACTTGGTCGAGCTCACCACCATCTTCTTCGCGTGGTCGCCCAGCGCGGCTTTGATGGCGCTGGACTCGTTGACGTCACCCAGCGGCGTCGAGGTGCCGTGGGCGTTCAGGTAGTCGACCTGGTCGGCGTTGAGGCCCGCGTTGCGCAGCGCATTCACCATGGCGCGGCGCGGGCCGTCCATGTTGGGCGCGGTCATGTGACCGGCGTCGGCGCTCATGCCGTAGCCCGAGAGCTCGGCGTAGATCTTCGCGCCACGCGCCTTGGCGCGTTCGTACTCTTCGAGCACCATCACACCGGCGCCCTCGCCCAGCACAAAGCCGTCGCGGTCCTTGTCCCAGGGGCGGGACGCCGTGGCCGGGTCGTCGTTGCGCGTGGACAGCGCGCGCATGGCGGCAAAGCCCCCCACACCCAGCGGCGAGACCGTGGCCTCGGAGCCACCCGCCACGATCACGTCGGCGTCGCCGTACTCGATCTTGCGGGCCGCTTCACCGATCGCGTGCAGACCGGTGGTGCAGGCCGTCACGACCGCCAGGTTCGGCCCCTTGAAGCCGAAGCGCATGGACACGTGCCCCGAGATCATGTTGATGATCGAGGCCGGCACGAAGAACGGCGAGATGCGGCGCGGGCCGCGGTTGACCAGTTCGGAATGGGTTTCTTCGATCAGCGGCAGACCGCCGATGCCCGAGCCGATGATGCAGCCGATGCGGGTGGCGGTCTCTTCATCCAGGGCGTCGCCCGTGGGCAGGCCCGAGTCGATCACCGCCTGGTGCGCGGCGGCGATGCCGTAGTGGATGAAGGTGTCCATGGTGCGCGCCTCTTTGGCGCTCATGTAGGACTCGAGATCGAACCCCTTGACCTCACCCGCGATGCGGCACGCCATGTTCGACGCGTCGAACTTCGTGATCGCGGTGATGCCGGAACGGCCGGCGATGAGGTTGGCCCAGGCATCGGCCACCGTGTTGCCCACGGGGGTGATGCAACCCAGGCCGGTCACGACAACGCGACGTCGGCTCATGGGCGGATCAGGCCTTCTGGTGCTTGAGCGCGTAGTCGATGGCGTTCTGCACCGTGGTGATCTTTTCGGCTTCTTCGTCGGGGATCTCGATGCCGAACTCGTCTTCGAGGGCCATCACGAGTTCCACCGTGTCCAGCGAGTCGGCACCGAGGTCGGCGACGAAGGCCTTCTCGTTCGTGACCTGACCTTCTTCCACGCCGAGTTGTTCGGCAATGATCTTCTTGACGCGTGCTTCGATATCGCTCATAGGTCCCTCAAAGGGTGGTTGGAATGCAGCCCGGCATTTTAGCCGGGGGATGATGACGGGGCCGAAGGGGGCAGGATGCCCGCCCATCAGGCCATGAACATGCCGCCGTTGACGTGGAGCTCCTGCCCCGTGACGTAGCTGGCGCGCGGGCTTGCGAGGAAGGCCACCGCGTGCGCGATGTCGGCCGGCTTGCCCAGGTGGCCCAGCGGGATCTGGCCGAGCAGCGCCTTCTGTTGCTCTTCGGGCAGCGAGGCGGTCATGTCGGTTTCGATGAAGCCCGGCGCCACGCAGTTGACCGTGACGTTGCGGCTGCCGAGTTCGCGCGCCAGGGCGCGCGTCATGCCGGCCACGCCGGCCTTGGCGGCCGCGTAATTGGCCTGGCCCGCATTGCCCGACGCGCCCACCACGCTGGTGATGCTGATGATGCGGCCGTAGCGCTGCTTCATCATGGGCCGCATGACGGCGCGGCTCAGACGGAACACGGCCTTGAGGTTGGTGTCGAGCACGGCGTCCCAGTCGGCGTCTTTGAGGCGCATGGCGAGCATGTCGCGCGTGATGCCGGCGTTGTTCACCAGCACGTGCAGCGCGCCGTGGGTCTTCACGATCTCGTCGACCAGCGCGTCGGCCGCCGCCGCATCGTTGACGTCGAGCACCGCGCCGCGGCTGCCGGCGCCCGCGCCGGGCACGGCCTTGAGGGCCGCGTCGAGCTTGGCCGCGCCCTCGGCGCTGGTCGCCGTGCCGACCACGATCAGGCCTTGCTGGGCGAGCTCGTGGGCGATGGCCGCGCCGATGCCGCGCGAGGCGCCCGTGACCAGGGCCACCTGGCCCGCGAATTTCACTTCAGACATGGGTTTTCTCCGCTCAGGCCAACAGGGCCTTCACCTCGCCCAGCGTGGCCGGGTCGAACAGGGGCGCGCCTTGCAGCGACGCGTCGATGCGCTTGGTCATGCCGGCCAGTACCTTGCCCGGCCCGCATTCGACGAGGGTGTCGATGCCGCGCGCACGGATCGCCTGCACGCACTCCACCCAGCGCACCGGGCCGAAGGCCTGACGGTACAGCGCGTCGCGGATGCGTTCGGGGTCGGTTTCCACCGCCACGTCGATGTTGTTGACCAGCGGGATCTGCGGCGTCAGCAGCGGGGTCTGTGCGAGTTTTTCGCGCAGGCGTTCGGCCGCGGGTTTCATGAGGCTCGAATGGAACGGCGCCGACACCGGCAAGGGCAGCGCGCGCTTGGCGCCCTTGGCCTTGAGCACCTCGCAGGCCTTCTCCACCGCGGCCTTGCTGCCCGCGATCACGGTCTGCACCGGGTCGTTGAAGTTCACGGCTTCCACCACCTCGCCGCTGCCGGCCGCGAAGCCGGCCTGCACCTCGGCGCAACCGGCCTGCACCTGCTGTGCGTCCATGCCGAGGATGGCGGCCATGGCGCCGGTGCCCACGGGCACGGCGTCCTGCATGGCGGCGGCGCGAAAGCGCACCAGCGGCGCGGCCTGTGCCAGCGTGAGCGAGCCCGCGGCCACCAGGGCCGAGTACTCGCCCAGCGAATGGCCGGCGACCGCGGCTGGCGTGGCGCCGCCTTCGGCCTGCCACACGCGCCAGGCGGCCACACCGGCCACGAGCATTACGGGCTGGGTGTTGGTGGTGAGCGCCAGGGCTTCTTTCGGGCCTTCGTGAATGAGCTTGGCCACGTCTTCGCCGAGCGCCTCGGAAGCTTCGCGCAGGGTCTCGGCCACCGCGGGGTGGTCGCCCCACGCGTCGAGCATGCCCACGGCCTGCGATCCCTGGCCGGGGAACACGAATGCAAAGGGTTTCATCGTTCGCTTGTCTCTGTGGTTGTCGGATCGCGGGTGCGCGGCGGGCTCAGAAATCGAGCAGCACCGCGCCCCAGGTGAAGCCACCGCCCACGCCCTCGAGCATGACGGTGTCGCCGGCCTTGACCTTGCCCGCGCGCACCGCATGGTCGAGCGCGAGCGGGATGGACGCCGCCGAGGTGTTGCCGTGTTCGTCCACGGTGACCACCAGCTTGTCCAGCGGCAGCTTCAGCTTCTTGGCCGTGCCCTGCATGATGCGGATGTTGGCCTGGTGGGGAATCAGCCAGTCGATGTCGGCGTCGGTGCGGCCGGCCTTGTCGAGCACGGCGCGCGCCGCGCTCTCGAGCACACCCACCGCGAGCTTGAACACCGCCTGGCCATCCATCTTGAGCAGCGGATCGCCGAGGACCTGACCGCCCGACACATGGCCGGGCACGCACAGGATGCCGACGTGCTTGCCGTCCGCGTGCAGGTCGCTCGCGAGAATGCCCGGCGTGTCGGACGCCTCGAGCACCACGGCGCCCGCACCGTCGCCGAACAGCACGCAGGTGGTGCGGTCGTCGAAGTTGAGCAGGCGCGAGAAGATCTCGGTGCCGATCACGAGCGCGCGGTTCGCGCTGCCGGTGCGGATCATCGCGTCGGCCACGGTGAGCGCGTACACGAAGCCGCTGCACACGGCCTGCACGTCGAAGGCGGGGCAGCCAGCGATGCCGAGCTTGTTCTGGATGATGGCGGCGGTCGACGGGAACACCATGTCGGGCGTGGACGTGGCCACCACGATCAGATCGATGTCGCTGGCCTCGCGGCCCGCGGCCTCGAGCGCTGCGCGCGCCGCGAGCACGCCGAGGTCGCTCGCGAACACGCCATCGTCGGCGAAGTGTCGGGCGCGGATGCCGGTGCGCTCGATGATCCACTGGTCGCTGGTCTCGACGCCGCGCGGGGCCAGCAGGGCCACCATGTCGTCGTTGGTGAGTCGGCGCGGCGGCAGGTGGCTGCCGGTGCCGGTGATGCGGGAGAAACGGGTCATGCCGGGCGGGGTTCGCTCAGAGAGAGGCTCCAGGGAGTCGCTCAGATGGTCGGGATGTTGCCGAGTTCGCTCAGGGTCTCGGGCGAGAGCAGCGGTCTGGCACGGGCGATGCGCTGCCGGACGTTGTCGAGCAGGCCGCGGGAGGCCGCATCATAAGCGCGCGCCAGCGCGTGTTCGAAAGCGAAGGCGTCGGCCGATCCGTGGCTCTTGAAGACCAGGCCCTGCAGGCCCAGCAGTGCCGCGCCGTTGTAGCGGCGGTGGTCCACGCGGTCGCGGAAGGCGTTGAGCACCGGCATGGCCACCAGCGCGCTGAGCTTGCGCCAGGGGCTGCGCGTGAACTCCTCGCGGATGAAGCCGGCGATCATCGACGCCAGGCCTTCGCTGGCCTTCAAGGCCACGTTGCCCACGAAACCGTCGCACACCACGATGTCAGTGGTGCCCTTGAAGATGTCGTTGCCTTCCACGTTGCCGTGGAAATTGAGGTCTCCCGAGAGGCTCGCCGCGCGCAGCAGCTGGCCGGCCTGCTTGATGACCTCGCTGCCCTTGATGACCTCTTCACCCACGTTGAGCAGGCCGACCGAGGGCGCGTCGCGGCCGGTGATGGCGGCCACCAGGGCCGAGCCCATGACCGCGAACTGCAGCAGGTGCTCGGCGCTGCAGTCGACGTTGGCGCCGAGGTCGAGCACCGTGGTGGCGCCGCCCGCCGCATTGGGCATCTGGGTCGCGATCGCGGGGCGCTCGATGCCGTCGAGCGTCTTGAGCAGGTAACGCGCGATGGCCATCAGCGCGCCGGTGTTGCCGGCCGACACGGCTGCCTGCGCATGTCCGTCCTTGACTTGCTGGATCGCCACGCGCATGGACGAGTCCTTCTTGCGGCGCAGCGCAATCTCGATCGGATCGTCCATGCTCACCACCTCGCTGGCGGGCACCAGCGACACGCGGGGGTGGTCGAGCAGCCCCGACCCGTCGCGCAAGGCATCGGGACGCCCCACCAGCAGCAGGCGGGCATCGGGCTGGGCTTTCAGGAAGGCCGCACACGCCGGCAGGGTGGCCCCCGGACCGACGTCTCCCCCCATGCAATCCACAGCGACGGTGATCATCTCAACATCCCGAACGGGCGCGCGCAACGCCCTTGTTGTAATGAAAAAGGCCCGCATGCGGGCCCGTGTCTCCGTGAGTCCGAGGGCACGCCAGCGCGCGCCCGCCGGTCAGCCCGAGGGTCAGGCTTCGGATTTGTTCTTGAGCACCTGACGGCCGCGGTAGAAGCCGTTGGGGCTGATGTGGTGACGCAGGTGCGTTTCGCCGGTGGTGGGCTCGACGGCGATGCCGGGCACGGTCAGCGCGTTGTGCGAACGGTGCATGCCACGCTTGGAGGGCGACTTTTTGTTTTGCTGGACGGCCATGTTGGGCTCCTGGGAATGTTGGACTGGGACGGAAGTGGCCCGCCCTGGCGCAAAGCCAAGCATTATAGCCCGATCGGATCGGACCGTCCAAGCCAGGCTTCACGAACCGTCCCCGGGCTTGCGGCCCTTGAGCTGCTGCAGGGCCGCAAAAGGGTTCGGCCGTTCGGGCGCCGCGGCCTCCGCCGGCGCTGCCGCGCCTTGCAGCGCGGCGGGCGTTTCCGGGCAGGCTTCGTGCATGGGCACCAGCGGCAGCGCCATGATCAGCTCGTCCTCGATCACCTCGAACAGATCGGGCCGCGGCTCGAGCGCGAGCAGGTCTTCCTCGGCGTCGTCGTCCTGGGCCTCGGCGGCCGCTTCGTCGGCCACGAAGCGGAACCAGCGGTCGACCAGCAACTCGGTGTCGACCGCGCCCAGGCAGCGCTGGCAGGCCAGTGGCACCACGGCGCGCACCTGCAGGTGCAGCCAGGGCTGGGGGCCCGACCCGGTGGGGCCGTCGCGCCATTCGCCGCGGGCCGACCAGTACACCCGCGCGTCGGGCGCGAGCGGCGCCTGCAGGTCGGGGGCCAGGCGCTTCAGGTCGGCCAGCGGCAGTTCGCCGTCCAGCGTGGCCGCGGCCTGGGCGAAGCGCAGGGCGTCGAAGCGGCGCGGATTGAAAGGGCCCGTCGAGGGCTTCTGGGCGGAAGGCATCCGGCGATTGTAGGGAGGGGTCTTCACAATACGCCCATGTCCACCTCCCCCTCCTCCTCCCGGGCCCTGGTGCTCGGCTCCACGTCCCGCTACCGCCGCGAGCTGCTGCAGCGCCTGGGATTGCCCTTTGACGTGCTCGGCCCGGGCGTCGATGAAACCCCGCTGGCCGGCGAAACCCCCGAGGCCCTGGCCCGGCGGCTCGCGCTCGCCAAGGCCCGTGCCGTGGCCCGGCAACGGCCGGCGGCGGTGGTGATCGGCAGCGACCAGGTGGCCGACCTGAACGGTGAGCCGCTGGGCAAGCCCGGCACGCACGAACGCGCGGTCGAACAGCTGCGCCGCATGCGCGGCCAGACCGTGGTGTTCCAGACCGCGCTCTCGGTGGTGTGCCACGAGAGCGGCTTCGAGGCCAGCGAGCTCGCGCCCGTGCGTGTGCGCTTTCGAGATCTCGATGACGCCGAGATCGAGCGCTACCTGCGCGCCGAAAAGCCCTACGACTGCGCCGGCAGTGCCAAGAGCGAGGGCCTGGGCATCGCCCTGCTCGAGCGCATCGACAGCGACGACCCCACAGCGCTGATCGGCCTGCCGCTGATCCGCACCTGCCGCCTGCTGCGCGCCGCCGGCCTGCGCCTGCCATGACGCCCGGCCGCCTCTACCTGGTGCCGACGCCGCTCGATTTCGGCGCCGAGCCCCAAACCCTGGCGCAGGCCCTGCCGGCCGAGACCATCGCCACGGCCGCTCGGCTCACGCACTGGATCGCGGAGAACGCCAAGAGCGCCCGCGCCTTCCTCAAGCGCGTGGACGGCCTGAGCCCGCTGGCCGCGCCGCTGCAGGCGCAGCAGATCAGCGAACTGCCGCGGCAGGCGCACAAGCAGGGCGACCACAACGGCCACGCGCTCGACGCCGCCGCCAAGGCCCTGCTCGCCCCGGCGCTGCAGGGCCACGACATCGGCCTGCTGAGCGAAGCGGGCATGCCCGCGGTGGCCGATCCGGGCAGCAGCGTGGTGCGCGCCGCCCATGCACTGGGCCTGCCGGTGCTGCCGCTGGTGGGACCGGTGTCACTGATGCTCGCGCTGGCGGCCAGCGGCCTCAATGGCCAGCACTTCGCCTTCGTGGGCTACGTGCCGCAGGACGCGGCGGCGCGCGCGAAGCGCCTGCGCGAACTCGACGCCAGCGCCGCACGCACGGGCCAGACGCAGATCCTCATCGAAACGCCCTACCGCAACGCCGCGCTGCTGCAGGCGCTGCTCGAACAACTGTCGCCGGCCTCGCGGCTGGCCGTGGCCTGCGGCCTGGGGCTGCCGCAGCAGTCGGTGCGCAGCGCGCTCGTGGCCCAGTGGCGCCAGCACCCCGGCTGGCGCGAGGGGCTGCCGCTGTCGCTGCCCGCGGTGTTCCTGTTCGGGCCCTGAGGCGGCGCGTGCCCGATCAGGCCATCACGCGCTGCAGGTGGGCGCGCACCGCCTCGCTGAGCGCCGGGTTGGCCAGCGCGAGGTCGATGGTGGCTTCGAGGAAGCCTTCCTTGCTGCCGCAGTCGTAGCGCCGGCCGTCGTAGCGGAAGGCCTGCACGCGCTCCTTGCCGATCAGCGCCGCAATGCCGTCGGTGAGCTGGATCTCGCCGCCGGCGCCGCGCGGCTGCTGGCGGATGCTCTCGAACACCGCGGGCGTGAGGATGTAGCGGCCTGCGACGGCGAGCGTGGACGGCGCTTTCTCGGGCGCGGGTTTTTCGACCATGCCGAACACCTCGGCCAGCGTCGCGTTCACGCCGTGCACGTCGACCACGCCGTAGCGCCGGGTTTCGGCGCGCGGCACGTCCTGCACCGCGAGCACGGTGCCGGGGCTCTGCGCGTAGGCCTGCACCATCTGCGCCAGCACCGTCGGTCCGCCCGACATCTGCTCGCGGCCGATCATCAGGTCGTCGGCCAGCAGCACGGCGAAGGGCTCGTTGCCCACCAATCGCTCGGCGCACAGCACCGCATGGCCCAGGCCCAGGGCGCGCGGTTGGCGCACGTAGAAGCAGTCCATGTCGTCGGGCTTGATCGAGGTGACCAGTTCGAGCAGCGCGCCCTTGCCGGCCGCCTCGAGTTCGGTCTCGAGCTCATAGGCCACGTCGAAGTGGTCCTCGATCGCGCGCTTGTTGCGGCCGGTGACGAAGATCATCTCGCGGATGCCGGCCGCGTAGGCCTCTTCCACCGCGTACTGCATCAGCGGTTTGTCCACCACCGGCAGCATTTCCTTGGGAATGGCCTTGGTGGCGGGCAGGAACCGGGTGCCCAGGCCACCCACGGGAAACACGGCTTTTCGGATCGTCATGGTGTGGAATATTTCGGCATTGCCTGTCAAACAAGTCACCCATAATACCGACGGCTTAAGTCGATCCCCTGCCGCGCGGGGCAAAACGCACCGCTTCGTGCAGCGAAGCTGAAACAGAACATTTCCATGAACATCACCCCTGTCGTGCTGTGCGGCGGCTCCGGCACCCGCCTGTGGCCGCTATCGCGCCAAAGCCTGCCCAAGCAGTTCGTGCCCCTGGTCGGTGACAAATCCTTGCTGCGGTTGACACTCGAACGCCTGGCCTGGTGCGGCCAGCCGGCCTTGTGCGTGGCCTCGGAAGACCACCGCTTCCTGGTGGCCGACGAGATCGAACGCGCGGGCCAGCGCGGCACGGTGGTGCTCGAGCCCGCGGCGCGCAACACCGCCGCGGCCATGGCCCTGGCCGCGCTGCAGGCCGGCAGCGATGCGCTGCTGCTGTTCTGCCCCTCCGACCACCACATCCCCGATCCCGTGGCCTTCGGCGAAACCGTGCGCCAGGGCGTGGCGGCCGCCGAGGCCGGCGCCATCGTCACCTTCGGCGTGGTGCCCACCTTCCCGAGCAGTGCCTACGGCTACATCGAGCAGGGCGAGCCGCGCGCCGACGGCAGCCGGCGCGTGGCGCGCTTCATCGAGAAGCCCCAGCCTGCCGCCGCGGCCGAGCTGCTGCTGCGCGGCGGTGTGCTCTGGAACGCGGGCATCTTCCTGGTCACGGCCAGCGCGCTCAAGGCCGCGCTGCAGCGCCATGCGCCCGACATCCTGGCCGCCTGCGAGCAGGCCATGGCGGGCGCCACCACCGAAACCATCGCGCGCATCGCACTCGTACGCCCGCAGCCCGAGGCCTTTCTCGCCTGCCGCTCGCAGAGCATCGACTACGCCGTGATGGAGCCGCACGACGACGTCGCCGTGGTGCCCTTCCAGGGCCAGTGGAGCGACGTGGGCAGCTGGAACGCGGTGGCCGACCTCGCGCCCGCCGACACCGCCGGCAACCGCGTGCAAGGCCACGGCCATGCGCTGCAGGCCCGCAACACCTTCATCCACGCGCCGCACCGGCCGGTGGTGGCGCTGGGCACACAAGACCTGCTGATCATCGACACGCCCGACGCGCTGCTGGTGGCCCAGCGCGACCATGCCGAGCAGGTCAAGGACGTGGTGGCCCACCTCGCCAAACAGGACGTGCCGCAGGCCGCCACGCACCGCCGCGTCGCCCGGCCCTGGGGCTGGTACGACAGCATCGACATGGGCGAGCGATTCCAGGTCAAGCGCATCGGCGTGAAGCCCGGCGCTTCGCTGAGCCTGCAGAAGCACCACCACCGCGCCGAGCACTGGATCGTGGTGCGCGGCACGGCCGAGGTCACGCGCGGCCAGGACGTGTTCCTGATGTCCGAGAACCAGTCCACCTACATCCCCATCGGCGAGGTGCACCGCCTGCACAACCCCGGCAAGATGGAGCTCGAAATGATCGAGGTGCAATCGGGCGCCTACCTGGGCGAGGACGACATTGTCCGGCTCGAAGACCGCTACGGCCGCGAACCCAAATCCGCATGAACCACAAGACCATCCTGCTCACGGGGGGCGCGGGCTACATCGGCAGCCACACCGCGGTCGCCCTGATCGAGGCCGGCTTCGAGCCCGTGATCCTCGACAACTTCGCCAACAGCCACCCCGTGGTGCTCGAACGCCTGAAGCAGATCACGGGCCGCACCATGGCCCTGGAGCGCGGCGACGTGCTCGACCAGGCCTGGGTGCTCGAGGTGCTGCAACGCCACCGCCCGGTCGGCGTGGTGCACTTCGCGGGCGACAAGGCCGTGGGCGAAAGCGTGGCCGACCCGCTCAAGTACTACCGCAACAACCTCGGCGGCGCCACCAGCCTGCTGCAGGCCATGGGCGACGCGGCCCAGGCCGGCGGGCCCGCGCCCACGCTGGTGTTCTCCAGCAGCGCCACGGTCTACGGCGATCCCGCGCGCGTGCCCATCACCGAAGACTTCCCGCGCAGCCACACCAACCCCTATGGCCACACCAAGCTGGTCATCGAGGACATGCTCACCGCGCTGCGCCACGCGCAGCCGCAGTGGCGCATCGGCACGCTGCGCTACTTCAACCCCGTGGGTGCACACCCCAGCGGCCTGATCGGCGAAGACCCCGCGGGCATTCCGAACAACCTCATGCCCTACGTGGCCCAGGTGGCCGTGGGCGTGCGCGAGCAGCTCGGCGTGTTCGGCGGCGACTACCCCACGCCCGACGGCACCGGCGTGCGCGACTTCATCCACGTGATGGATCTGGCGCGCGGCCACGTGGCCGCGCTGCAGGCCCTGCTGGGCCAGGGCGAGAGCTTCACCGTCAACCTGGGCACGGGCCGCGGCCACAGCGTGCTCGAAGTGGTGGCCGCGTTCGAACGCGCGAGCGGCCGGCCGGTGCCTTACCGCATCGGACCGCGCCGCGCAGGCGACGTGGCCCAGTGCTGGGCCGACGCCTCGCTGGCGCAGCGCCTGCTGGGCTGGCAGGCGCGCCACACGCTCGACGAAATGTGCGCCGACGCCTGGCGCTGGCAGCACCAGAACCCGCGCGGTTACCGCAGCTGAAGGCCGGCGCTCTGCGCCGCGCGGAACGCGCCTTCACCGATGCTCGCACCGAAGCGGCGCGCCAGGCGCAGGCCCAGGTTTTCGCGCTGCGTGTAGTCGACGATCTCTTCGGCCTTGACCACCTCGCGCGCCACGTGGTCGAGGTTGCCCAGACCGTCGGCGAGGCCGATGTTCACGGCCTGCTGGCCGCTCCAGACCAGGCCGCTGAAGGTGTCGGGGCTTTCCTTGAGGCGGTCGCCGCGGCCCTTCTTGACCACCGCGATGAACTGCTGGTGGATTTCTTCGAGCATGCTTTGCAGGTAGGCCTTCTGCGCCGGGTCCTGCGGGCTGAAGGGATCGAGCATGGCCTTGTTCTGGCCCGCGGTCATGAGCCGGCGCTCGATGCCGAGCTTGTCCATCAGGCCGGTGAATCCGAAGCCGTCCATGAGCACGCCGATGCTGCCCACGAGGCTGGCCTTGTCGACGTAGATGTCGTCGGCCGCGGCCGCGATGTAGTACGCCGCCGACGCGCAGGTTTCCTCCACCACCGCGTACACCTTCTTGTTGTGCAGCGCCTTCAGGCGGTGGATCTCGTCGTTGATGATGCCGGCCTGCACCGGACTGCCCCCGGGCGAGTTGATGAGCAGCACCACGGCCTGCGCGCCCTGGTCCTCGAACGCCGACTTGAGCGCCGGCAGCACGTTCTCGGCGCTGGCCTCGGCGCCGGCGGCGATGGTGCCGGAGACGGCGATCACCGCGGTGTGCGGCGTGGACACCTGGTTCGTGGCCATGCCCTCGGCCTTGATCGCCAGCCACACGAAAGCGCCGATCACCAGCAGCCAGGCGAAGCGGAAGAACAGCCGCCAGCGGCGCGCGGCGCGCTGCTCCTTCAATTGCGCGAACAGCAGTTTCTCGATCGCTTCGCGCTCCCAGGGAACGCCCGCGGGACGCGGGGTGCCGGTGGCGTTGAAATCCTCGTTCATGGCGCTCTCGTTTCTCAGAATTCGACGGGTTTGAGGTGGTATTGTGACCGCCAGTGCACCACGCCATCGTGCTCCTCGGTCTCGATCTTGAAGAGCCCGCCGCGGCACGGCCCGCCGCGGCATTCGCCGGTGTCGGGCGCGTATGCGGCGCCGTGCGTGGCGCACAGCAGCCACTGGCCGCTGTCGTCGAAGAAGCGGTCGGGTTGCCAGTCCATCTCCATGGCCACGTGGGTGCAGCGGTTCAGGTAGGCGTGGGTGCGGCCGCGGTAGCGCACCACGAAGGCGCGGCAGGTCTGGCCCGCGTAGTTCACATCGAAAGACACCGCCTGGCCGCCATCGACCAGATCGCGGCTGTTGCACAGCGGAATGAGGTCGTCGGTGGGCATGCGGCAGCCTTCAGGTGTTGGCGATCAGCCAGTCGTGCAGCTCGCGCACCGAGTGCGCCACATGGCGCGGTGCGAGCGCGTGGAAGGCGTCGGGCTCGTGCGCGCCGTAGCTCACGCCCACGCTCGCGCAGCCGGCGTTGAGCGCCATCTGCAGGTCGTGCGTGGTGTCGCCGATCATCAGCGTGCGCTCGGGCGGCACGCCGAACTCGGACATCAACTCGCGCAGCATCAGCGGGTCGGGCTTGCCCGCGGTCTCGTCGGCGGTGCGTGAACCGTCGAACACGCCCACGAGTTCCACGCTGCGCAGCACCTCGTCGAGCCCGCGCCGGCTCTTGCCGGTGGCCACGGTGAGCAGCTGCTGGCGCGCCTTGAGCGCATCCAGCATGGGCAGCACGCCCTCGAACAGGCTGAGGTCGTTCTGGTGCGCGATGTAGTGGTGGCGGTAGCGCTCGCCCAGGCGCGGGTACAGCTCGGGGGGCACGTCGGGCGCGGCGTGGGCCAGGGCCTGCATCAGGCCCATGCCGATCACGTAGCTGGCCTGCTCGCGCGTGGGCACGGTGCCGCCCACGTCGGCCACCGCGCGCTGGATGCAGCGCGCGATGATGGCCGTGGAGTCGTAGAGCGTGCCGTCCCAGTCGAAGGCAATGAGGTCGAATTGGCGTGGCATGCGGCGATGGTGCCACGCCCGGCGCTCAGTCGGCCTTGGCGCCCGCCAGAAACCACTGGCCGATGAGCGCGCGCTCGGCGTCGGTGATGCCGGTGGCGTTGTTCATGGGCATCTGCTTCGTGACCACGGCCTGCTGGTAGACCGCCTGCGCGTGGCGCTGCAGTTCGGCCGGCGAATCGAGTCGCACGCCCTTGGACTGCAAGGCCTCGCCGTGGCACATCACACAGCGCTGCGCCAGCACCGCCTGCACCGCGGCCGCGCTCACCGGCGCCGCGGCCGTTGCGCTGGACGCGGGCGCCACCGGTGCCGGACGCAGCCACACGATCAGCCCCAGCAGCAGCACCACGCCCGCGGCCGCGTAGGGCCAGGGGTGCGGGTTGCGGCCGAGCTTGAAGCCGTGGCGTAGCACGAAGAACTGCCGGATCGCCGCGCCCGCGGCCATCATGCCGATCAGCACCCAGCCATTGTGCGGGTGCGCGTAGGTGAAGCTGTAGTGGTTGCTCAGCATCGCAAACAGCACGGGCAGCGTGAAGTAGGTGTTGTGCACGCTGCGCTGCTTGCCGCGCTGGCCGTGGATCGGGTCGACCGGCTGGCCCGCCTTGAGCGCGGCCACCACCTTGCGCTGGCCCTGGATGATCCAGAAGAACACGTTGGCGCTCATGGCCGTGGCGATCATCGCGCCCACCAGCAGGAAGGCCGCGCGGCCCGCGAACAGCGAGGTCGCGAGCAGCGCCGCCGCGGCCACCAGCAGGGCCACCGCCGCGCCCACCTTGGCGTCGCCGTTCTTCGTGCGGCCCAGGGTGCGGCAGATGGCGTCGTAGGCGAGCCAGAACACCACCAGGAAGGCCAGCGCCGTGGCGATCGCCGCGGGCGGCGACCAGGCGTGCACCTGCGGGTCGATCAGATAGACCTTGGGGCTCCAGAGATAAGAGACCAGGAACAGCGCAAAACCCGACAACCAGGTGGAATAGCTTTCCCAGTAGAACCAGTGCAGGTGCCCGGGCAGCTTGGGCGGCGACACCGCGTACTTCACCGGGTGGTAGAAGCCGCCGCCGTGCACCGCCCAGAGTTCGCCGGTCGCCCCGTCGCGGCGCAGGCCCTCGTCTTCGGGCGGCGTGAGGCTGCTGTCGAGGAAGACGAAATAAAAGGACGAGCCGATCCAGGCGATGGCCACGATCACATGCAGCCAGCGCAACAGCAGGTTGGCCCAATCGAGCAGGTAGGTTTCCATGGCACCTCGTTGTGGACGGACCGACGCCGTCGCGTTGTTCGACTCACCACCGCGGGCGCTCTGAGCCGACCGAGGGCCGCGATACACGGTGCGCGCCCCTTGCGGGTGGGCACCGGCTCCGCTGCGACCACAGACGGCCCGGAGTGTATCGGCTCAGCGCGCCCGCGACGACCCCGGCGTGGATGCGTTCTGCGCGAGCAACAGTTGTGCCGCCACCGCGGCCGCGATCACCGCGGGCTCCTTGCCCGCGATGCCGGGCAGGCCGATCGGGCAGGTGATGCGCGCGAGCAGCGCGTCATCGAACCCGCGTTCGCCCAGGCGGCGGCGGAAGGTGGCCCATTTGGTGCGACTGCCGATCAGGCCGACGAAGCCCAGGTCGTCGGTGCGGCGCAGCCGTTCGAGGCAGGCCGCGACGATGTCCAGGTCTTCGGCGTGCGAGAAGCTCATGATCAGCACGTGCGAGCCCGCGGCCAGGCCCGGCACCGCGCCCTGCACCGGCGCCGAATGCTCGGCCCGCACGCCAAAGGGCAGCGTCTCGGGAAACACCTCGTCGCGGCTGTCGATCCAGGTCAGCTCGAAGGGCAGCGGCGCGAGCGCCTGCACGATGGCCCGCCCCACGTGGCCGCCGCCGAACAGCGCCACCGGCTGACCGCCCGCGCCCAGGCGCTGCGCAAGCGCGTCGGCCTGCGTGGCGTCGACCGGCTCGTAGGCCAGGCTCAGCGCGCCGCCGCAGCACTGGCCCAGCGAAGGCCCGAGCGTGACCGATTGCACAACCGTACCCACCGCACGTCGCGCGAGCGCTTCGCGCGCCTGGCGGATCGCGTTCCATTCGAGCTGTCCGCCGCCGATGGTGCCCACGACCGTGTGGTCGAACACCGCCATCCAGGCGCCGACGCCCCGGGGCACGGAGCCGCGGGTCTCGCGCACCGACACCAGCACCGCCGGCGCACCGCGCAGCTGGCATAAAAAAGTATGCAGGTCGGCCGTGGGGTGTGGCGTCAAAGACATGGAAGCTGTATGGATCTGTAAGAGGGCTTCAGCGCCGACAAGTATGGGCCGAGGTTTCAGGGGCTTTGTGCGGTATCGCACATACACTCCATCGGCCCGGCGGTATGCGCAGAGCCATCACGGGGCAACGCTCGAGACATGAACATGAACATCCGAGACATTTCGCCCGCACCGCGTCCCGACGGCGCGCGGACCGCGGCATTGGCCTGGCGATGGGCCGGCCTCACCGTCGCGGCCCTGCTCGCGGCCTGCGCCGCGCCGCTGCCGCCCCCACCCCCGCCGCCGCCTCCACCGCCGCCCCGTCCCGCGCCGCCGCCGCCCGCCCCCGTGAGCCGGGCCCCGCTGCCCACGCTGGTGTCGCAGGCCGCCACGCCGCAGGACTACCGCAAGGATGGTGCGCGCCACCTGTACCAGCACAACAGCCACCGCATCTACAAGGGCCAGATGCCCCCGCTGCTGCACGCCGTGGGCGTGCTGCAGGTCGAGGTCGATCACATGGGCGCGGTGCAGCAGGTGAGCTGGATGCGCGCCCCCAGCCACGCACCCGACGTGATGCGCGAGATCGAGCGCACCGTGCGCGCCGCCGCACCGTTTCCCGCGCCGGTCCGCATGGGCCGCGTCACCTACACCGAAGTCTGGCTCTGGGACAAGAGCGGCCAGTTCCAGCTCGACACGCTGACCGAAGGCCAGCGCAACCGATGATCTCCATGGGGTTGTGAAAGCTTGGGCCCGCTTCGGCGGGCCTTTTTCTTTTCAGCTGCCGCGGTAGGTCGAATGGCTCCACGGGCTGACCAGCAGCGGCACGTGGTAGTGCTGGTCGGTGTGCGCGATGCCGAAGTCCAGCGTCACACGGTCGAGGAAGCGCGGCTCGGGCAGCGCCACGCCACGCGCGTCGAAGTACGCCTTCACGTCGAACACCAGGCGGTAGGTGCCCACGCGGATGCTGTCGTTGTCCAGCAGCGGGCCCTCGGGGTTGCGGCCATCGGCGTTGAGCGTGAAGCGCTTGATCAGCGTGGCCTGATCGCCTTCGGTGCGGTACAGCGCCACCGCCATGCCCGCCGCGGGGCAACCGTGCATCGTGTCCAGAACGTGGGTGCTCAATCCCATGGCGGGCTCCTTGTGCGTTTTTGGTCGACCGAAAGTGTATACAGTTTGGCGCGATTCTGGCTATCATGCCGCGCATGGACACCTCCAGCACGGCCCAGATCGTCGAAGCGCTCACCCGGGCCATCGTCGAACACCGCTTGCGCCCGGGCACCAAGCTCGCCGAGCAGAAGCTCGCCGACCACTTCGGCGTCTCGCGCACGCTGGTGCGCCAGGCGCTGTTCCAGCTGTCGCAGAACCGGCTGATCCGCCTCGAGCCCGCACGCGGTGCCTTCGTGGCCACGCCCTCGGCCGATGAGGCGCGCCAGGTGTTCGCGGTGCGCCGCATGCTCGAGGTGGAGATGACGCGCGCCTTCGTGCGCCAGGTCACGCCCGCCATGCTGCGCGCGCTGCGCGAGCACGTGGCGCAGGAGCGCGCCGCGGTCGATCAGCAGGACGTGCCCGGCCGCACCGAACTGCTGGGCGATTTCCACGTGCGCATGGCCCAGCTCATGGGCAACCAGGTGCTCGCCGAGCTGCTGCGCGACCTGATCTCGCGCTGTGCGCTCATCACGCTCATGTACCAGAGCAGCGAAGCCGCCGCCGATTCGAGCGACGAGCACGCCGCCATCGTCAAGGCCCTGGCCGCGCGCGACGAAGCGCTGGCCGTTCGCCTCATGGAACAGCACTTGCAGCACGTCGAGGCCGGCCTGGCCTTCGACCGCAAGACCCCCACCAACGACCTCGCCCTCGCGCTCGCCTCATGACCTACGACGCCACCGCCTCCTATCCGCGCGACCTGCGCGGCCATGGCCGCAACCCGCCCCATGCGCGCTGGCCCGGCGGCGCGCGCATCGCCGTGCAGTTCGTGCTCAACCACGAAGAAGGCGGCGAGAACAGCGTGCTGCACGGCGACGAAGCCTCCGAGCAGTTCCTCTCCGAGATGTTCAATCCCGCGGCCTACCCGGCGCGGCACATGAGCATGGAAGGCGTGTACGAATACGGCTCGCGCGCGGGGGTGTGGCGCATCCTGCGCGAGTTCGAGCGCCGCGGCCTGCCGCTCACGGTGTTCGGCGTGGCCACCGCGCTGCAGCGCTGCCCCGAGATCACCGCGGCCTTCGTCGAGCTCGGCCACGAGATCGCCTGCCACGGCTGGAAATGGATCCACTACCAGAACGTGGACGAAGCCACCGAGCGCGCCCACATGGAGCGCGCCATGGCGCTCATCACCGAACTCACGGGCCAGCGCCCGCTGGGCTGGTACACCGGCCGCGACAGCCCCAACACCCACCGCCTGGTGGCCGACTTCGGCGGCTTCGAGTACGACAGCGACTACTACGGCGACGACCTGCCCTTCTGGATGAAGCTGCACAAGAGCGACGGCAGCACCGCGCACCAGCTCATCGTGCCCTACACGCTCGACTGCAACGACATGCGCTTCGCGCTGCCGCAGGGCTACTCGCATGCCGACCCCTTCTTCCAGTACATGAAGGACAGCTTCGACGCGCTCTACGCCGAGGGCGATCCGGCCGGCCTCGACCGGCCCAAGATGATGAGCATCGGCATGCACAGCCGCCTGCTCGGCCGCCCGGGCCGCATCACGGCGCTGCAGCGCTTCCTCGACCACATCCAGTCGCACGAAGGGGTGTGGGTGGCGCGCCGGCTCGACATCGCGCGCCACTGGAAGACCCTGTTCCCCCAGCCCGCCTGACCGCCATGGCCCTCACGCTCGACCAACTCAACGCCGCCGCACCCGACGAGGCCCTGCGCCTGCTCGACGGCCTCTATGAACACTCGCCCTGGGTGGTGCAGCGCGCGCTCGCGCAGCGGCCTTTTGCCACGCTGGCCGCGCTGCAATGGGCGCTGGTGCAGTCGCTGGCCGCGGCCACACGCGACGAACAGCTCGGCCTGATCCGCGCCCACCCCGAGCTCGCGGGCAAGGCCATGGTGGCCAACGCGCTCACCGCCGAAAGCACCGGCGAACAAAGCCGCGCCGGCCTCACGCACTGCACGCCAGACGAGTTCGCGCAGTTGCAGCGCCTCAACGCCGACTACAACGCGCGCTTCGGCTTCCCCTTCATCCTCGCGGTGCGCGGCCCGCGCGGCAGCGGCCTCACGCGCCAGCAGATCATCGCGGCCTTCGAGCGCCGGCTCGGCAATCCGGTGGACTTCGAGCGCGAGGAAGCGCTGCGCAACATCCACCGCATCGCCGAGATCCGCCTGGGCGACAAGTTCGGCGTCGAGCCCGAGCTCGGTCACCGTGTGTGGGACTGGCACGAAGCGCTGGCGCAACACAGCGACCCCGGCTTCAAGGAACAGGGCCAGCTCACCGTCACCTACCTCACCGACGCCCACCAGGCCTGCCAGCGCGAACTCGTGGCGCGCATGCGCGAGAGCGGCTTCGACGAGGTCGGCATCGACGCGGTGGGCAATGTGGTCGGCGTGTACCACTCGGCCCAGGAAGCCGGTTTCGCCGCCGGGCCGCCCCAAGGCGAAACAGCCCCCTCGGGGGGCAGCGAACCACGCGAAGCGGGGAGCGTGGGGGCCATGAGGCTGCTCACCGGCAGCCACTTCGACACCGTGCGCAACGGCGGCAAGTACGACGGCCGCCTGGGCATCTTCGTGCCCATCGCCTGCGTCGAACGCCTGCACCGCGCGGGCCGCCGCCTGCCCTTCGGCATCGAGGTGGTGGGCTTCGCCGAAGAAGAAGGCCAGCGCTACAAGGCCACCTTCCTGGGCTCGGGCGCGCTCACCGGCCACTTCAACCCGGCCTGGCTCGATCAGACCGACGCCGACGGCATCCGCATGCAGGACGCCATGCGCGCCGCCGGTCTGCCCGGCACGCTCGACGCCATCGCCGCGCTGCGCCGCGACCCCGCGCGCTACCTCGGCTTCGTCGAGGTGCACATCGAGCAGGGCCCGGTGCTCAACGAAATGGGCCTGCCGCTGGGCGTGGTCACGTCCATCAACGCCAGCGTGCGCCACGTGGGCGAGGTGATCGGCATGGCCAGCCACGCAGGCACCACGCCCATGGACCGTCGCCGCGACGCCGCCTGCGCCGTGGCCGAGCTGGCGCTCTACCTCGAACAGCGCGCCGCGCAGGACGGCGACTCGGTCGCCACCATGGGCCTGCTGCAGGTGCCGGGCGGCTCGATCAACGTGGTCCCGGGCCGCTGCGCCTTCTCGCTCGACCTGCGCGCGCCCACCGACGGGCAGCGCGACGCCCTCGAACGCGACGTGCTCGCGCAACTCAGCGCCATCTGCGAGCGCCGTGGCCTGGGCCACCGCCTCGAACGCACCATGATCGCCGCGGCCGCGCCCAGCGCGCCCGACTGGCAGGCGCGCTGGGAACGCGCCGTGGCCGCGCTCGGCCTGCCGGTGCACCGCATGCCCAGCGGCGCCGGCCACGACGCCATGAAGCTGCACGAGGTGATGCCCCAGGCCATGCTCTTCGTGCGCGGCGAAAACAGCGGCATCAGCCACAACCCGCTCGAAAGCACCACCAGCCACGACATCGAGCTGTGCGTGCTGGCCTTCGAACACCTGCTCAACGGACTCTGACCGCCCCATGAACCCCCATCAGCAACTCGACGCCTGGATCGACGCCCACTTCGACGAACAGGTCGGTTTCCTGCAGCAGCTCGTGCGCGTGCCCACCGACACGCCGCCCGGCAACAACGCGCCGCACGCCGAGCGCACCGCCGAACTGCTCAAGGCCTTCGGCTACGAAGCCGAGCGCCACCCCGTGCCCGAGGCCGAGGTGAAGGCCGCGGGCCTGCAGAGCATCACCAACCTCATCGTGCGCCGCCGCTTCGCCGACGGCGGCCCGGTGATCGCGCTCAACGCCCACGGCGACGTGGTGCCCCCGGGCGAAGGCTGGACGCACGACCCCTACGGCGGCGAGGTGGCCGACGGCGCGATCTACGGCCGCGCCACCGCCGTGAGCAAGAGCGATTTCGCGAGCTTCACCTTCGCGCTGCGCGCGCTCGAAGCGCTGGGTGCGCCGCTCAAGGGCGGCGTGGAACTGCACTTCACCTACGACGAGGAGTTCGGCGGCGAGCTCGGCCCCGGCTGGCTGCTCGAACGCGGCCTCACAAAGCCCGACCTGATGGTGGCCGCGGGCTTCAGCTACCAGGTGGTGGTGGCGCACAACGGCTGCCTGCAGCTCGAGGTGACGGTGCAGGGCGAGATGGCGCACGCCGCCATTCCCGACAGCGGCACCGACGCGCTGCAGGGCGCCACGCACATCCTCAACGCGCTCTACGCGCTCAACCGCGACTACCTGCAGGTGCGCTCGAACGTCGAAGGCATCACCCACCCCTACCTCAACGTGGGCCTGATCCAGGGCGGCACCAACACCAACGTGATCCCGGGCAAGGTGGTGCTCAAGCTCGACCGCCGCATGATCCCCGAGGAAGACCCGGCGCAGGTCGAGGCCGCGCTGCGCGAGACCATCGCAAAAGCCGCCGCCAGCTTCAACCCGCCGCGCGGCGGCAAGGCCCTGCAGGTGAGCGTGCGCCGCATGCTGCTCGCGCGCGCCATGCAGCCGCTGCCTGGCAACGCCGCGCTCGTGAAGGCGCTGCAGACCCATGGCGAGCAGGTCTTCGGCGAGCCCATTCCCGCGGTCGGCACGCCGCTCTACACCGATGTGCGCCTGTACGTGGAGCGCGGCATTCCGGGCGTGATCTACGGCGCCGGCCCGCGCACCGTGCGCGAATCGAACGCCAAGCGCGCCGACGAGCACGTACAACTCGACGACCTGCGCCGCGCCACGAAGGTGGTGGCGCGCACCCTGCTGGACCTGCTCTCGCGCTGACCCGCGGCTTCCCGGGCGCAGGGCACAATGCGGCCCCGACCCGTGCGACCCGAGGAGACCGCCATGACCCCCGCCGAACAGGCGCTGCGCGACGCCGCGCTCGACTACCACCGCCACCCCCGCCAGGGCAAGATCGCCGTCACGCCGACCAAGCCGCTGTCGAACCAGCGCGACCTCTCGCTCGCCTACTCGCCCGGTGTGGCCTACCCCTGCCTCGAAATCCAGGCCGACCCGAACAAGGCGGCCGACTACACCAGCCGCGGCAACCTCGTGGGCGTGGTCACCAACGGCACCGCGGTGCTGGGCCTGGGCGACATCGGCCCGCTCGCGGGCAAGCCCGTGATGGAAGGCAAGGGCTGCCTGTTCAAGAAGTTCGCGGGCATCGACGTGTTCGACATCGAACTCGCCGAGAAGGACCCGGACAAGCTGGTGGAGATCATCGCCGCGCTCGAACCCACGCTGGGCGGCATCAACCTCGAGGACATCAAGGCGCCCGAGTGCTTCTATATCGAGAAGCAGCTGCGCGAGCGCCTGAACATCCCCGTCTTCCACGACGACCAGCACGGCACCGCCATCATCAGCGCGGCCGCGCTGCTCAACGGCCTGGAACTCGTGGGCAAGGCCATCGGCGAGGTCACGGTGGCGGTGTCGGGCGCGGGCGCCGCGGCCATCGCCTGCCTCGACGTGATGGTGGGCCTGGGCGTCTCGCGCGAGCGCATCTTCGTCTGCGACTCCAAGGGCGTGATCTACCAGGGCCGCCCCGGCGGCATGGACGAATCCAAGCAGCGCTACGCGCAGGCCACCGACAAACGCACGCTGGCCGACGCGGTCAACGGCGCCGACGTGTTCCTGGGCTGCTCGGCCCCGGGCGTGCTCACGGCCGAGATGGTCAAGACCATGGCGCGCCAGCCCATCATCCTCGCGCTCGCCAACCCCGAGCCCGAGATCCGGCCCGAGCTCGCCAAGGCCGTGCGACCCGACTGCATCATCGCCACCGGCCGCAGCGACTACCCGAACCAGGTCAACAACGTCCTGTGCTTCCCCTACATCTTCCGCGGCGCGCTCGACTGCGGCGCCACGCGCATCACCGAGGCCATGAAGCTCGCCTGCGTGCGCCAGATCGCCGACCTCGTGAAGAGCGAGACCAGCGAAGAAGTGGCCAACGCCTACGCGGGCCAGGAACTGAGCTTCGGCCCCGACTACCTGATCCCCAAGCCCTTCGACTCGCGCCTGATCCTGCGCATCGCGCCCGCGGTCGCGCAGGCCGCGGCCGAATCGGGCGTGGCCACGCGGCCCATCACCGACATGGACGCGTACCGCCAGCAGCTCGGCCGCTTCGTCTACCAGACCGGCATCCTCATGCAGCCGGTGTTCAACGCCGCGCGCGCGCTCGCGAAAAAGAGCCGCGTGGCCTATGCCGACGGTGAAGACGAGCGCGCGCTGCGCGCCGCGCAGATGGCGATCGACGACGGCATCGCCCACCCCATCCTGATCGGCCGCCCCGCGGTGATCGAGGCGCGCATCGCCAAGGCCGGCCTGCGCATGCGGCTCGGCGTGGACGTGGAGAACGTCAATCCCGAAGACGACCCGCGCTTTCGACAGTACTGGGAGCACTACCACCGCCTGCTCGGCCGCCAGGGCGCCACGCCCGAGGTCGCCAAGGCCGCGGTGCGCCGCTCCAACACCATCATCGGCTCGCTGATGATCGCGCTCGGCGATGCCGACGCGCTGATCTGCGGCCTGGTGGGCAGCTACATGACGCACTTGGAGCGCATCGACAGCATCCTGGGCCGCGCCGCCGATGCGAACCTCTACGCCGCGGTGAATGCGCTCATGACCGACCGTGGCCCGGTCTTCATTGCCGACACCTATGTCAACGAAGACCCGAGCGCCGAAGAACTGGCCGAGATCGCGGGCATGGCCGCACAGGCGGTGCAGCGCTTCGGCCACCCGCCCAAGGTGGCCTTCCTCTCGCACTCCAGCTACGGCTCGAGCAAGCGCGCTTCGGCGCGCAAGATGGCCCGCGCGCGCGACCTGTTCGTGGCCGCGCACCCCGACATCGAGTGCGATGGCGAGCTGCACGGCGACGCCGCGCTGCAGCCCGAGATCCGCGAGGCCTACCTCGGCGAGGGCACGCTCACGGGCTCGGCCAACCTGCTGATCTGCCCCAACCTCGACGCCGCCAACATCCTCTACAACGTCATGAAGACCACCACCAGCGGTGGCGTCACCGTGGGCCCGGTGCTCATGGGCGCGGCCGGTGCGGTGCACATCCTCACGCCCGCGGCCACGGTGCGCCGCGTGCTCAACATGACGGCGCTGGCCGCCGCGCAGCAGCGCTGAGGCCGCAGCGGGGGCCCCAGGGCGGGGCCCCCGCACCAAACCGGGGCGATACTCCACCCCGGTACGGTGCATCCATGCCCTGTTTCAGGGTATGTCAGGATGCCCGCACCCGCCCCCACGCCGAAAATGTGTATACAAAACCGGTGTGCAAAACATCGGCGCGCTCTGGCACCGATGTTGCTATTTGCCATGCAGGCCGCGCAGACGGCAGACCCCTTCCCCAGTACCGCCAGCCTTGGAGAAACCATGATCAAACGCCGTTTCCTGCAGACCACCGCCGCCCTGGCCGCGGCCCTCGCCTTCGCGGGCGCCGCCCAGGCGCAGACCGCCATCAAGTTCCAGCTCGACTGGCGCTTCGAAGGCCCCGCCGCCCTGTTCCTGCAGTCCGCCGCCAAGGGCTACTACAAGCAGGCCGGGCTCGACGTGACCATCGACGCCGGCAACGGCTCGGGTGGCACCGTCACGCGCGTGGCCTCGGGCACCTACGACATGGGCTTTGCCGACCTGGCCGCCCTGATGGAATTCCACGCCAACAACCCCGACGCACCGAACAAGCCGGTGGCGGTGATGATGGTCTACAACAACACGCCGGCCGCGGTGCTCGCCCTCAAGAAGAGCGGCATCACCAAGCCCAAGGACCTCGAAGGCAAGAAGCTCGGCGCGCCCGTGTTCGACGCCGGCCGCAAGGGCTTCCCGATCTTCCAGAAGGCCAACGGCATCAACAACGTGGCCTGGACCTCGATGGACCCGCCGCTGCGCGAGACCATGCTCGTGCGCGGCGACATCGAGGCCATCACCGGCTTCTCGTTCACCTCGCTGCTCAACCTCGAAGCGCGCGGCGTGAAGCCCGAAGACGTGGTGATCCTGCCCTACGCCGAGCACGGCGTGAAGCTCTACGGCAACGTCATCATCGCCTCGCCCAAGCTCATCGCCGAGAACCCGGCCGCGGTGAAGGCCTTCCTGTCCTCGTTCGCCAAGGGCGCCAAAGAGGTGATGGCCAACCCGGCTGCCACCATCGAGACCGTGAAGGCCCGCGACGGCATCATCAACGTGCCGCTGGAGACGCGCCGCCTGCAGCTCGCCATCGACGCCGTGGTGGCCAGCCCCGACGCGCGCAAGGAAGGCTTCGGCCAGGTCGTGCCGGGCCGCCTCGCGCTCATGGCCTCGCAGGTGTCCGACGCCTATGGCACCAAGACCCGCGTCGATCCGAACAAGGTCTGGAACGGCGCCATGCTGCCCAGCAAGGCCGAGCTCGACATCCTGCCGCCGGTCAAGAAGTAAGGACCCGAACCCAGGCAACAAGGGCCGGCCGTCCCGCAAGGGGGCTGGCCCTTTTCACGAAAGACGCCCATGCCCCACACCGCCCCGCCGAGCGACGCCGCCTTCGTCGACTTCGACCAGGTCTGGCTCGCCTACAACGACGACCTGCTCGCCAAGAACATCTTTGCGGTCGAAGACATCAACCTCAAGGTGCAACGCGGCGAGTTCATCGCCATCGTCGGCCCCTCGGGTTGTGGCAAGTCCACCTTCATGAAGCTCACCACGGGCCTGAAGATGCCCAGCATGGGCAAGATCCGCATCGACGGCCAGCCCGTGACCGGCCCGCTCAAGATCTCGGGCATGGCCTTCCAGGCCCCCTCGCTGCTGCCCTGGCGCACCACGCTCGACAACGTGTTGCTGCCGCTGGAGATCGTCGAGCCCTACCGCAGCCAGTTCAAGGACCGCCGCCGCGAATACGAGGAGCGCGCCAAGAAGCTGCTCGCCAGCGTGGGCCTGGGCGGCATGGAGAACAAGTTTCCCTGGGAGCTCTCGGGCGGCATGCAGCAGCGCGCGAGCATCTGCCGCGCGCTGATCCACGAGCCCAAGATGCTGCTGCTCGACGAGCCCTTCGGCGCGCTCGACGCGTTCACCCGCGAAGAGCTCTGGTGCACGCTGCGCGACCTGTGGGAGGCGCAGAAATTCAACGTCATCCTGGTCACGCACGACCTGCGCGAATCGGTGTTCCTGGCCGACACGGTGTATTGCATGAGCAAGAGCCCGGGCCGCTTCGTGGTCAAGCGCGAGATCGAGATCCCGCGCACGCGCGAGCTCGAGGTCACCTACACCAAGGAATTCACCGACATCGTGCACGAGCTGCGTGGCCACATCGGCGCCATGCGCAAGGCCGGTGCCGTCATCAACCAGTGAGCGCCCCATGAACAGCAAACAACGCAAGAACATCGAGCGCTTCTCCCCGCTGCTGCTGCTGATCGCGATCATCGTGATCTGGGAGGTGATCACCGCCGGCTTCGGCGTGTCCGAGTTCATCTTCCCCAGCCCCTCGCGCATCTGGGAGCAGACCCTCGAGCACAAGGTGACCATCCTGGGCCACGCCTGGCGCACCTTCTGGGTGACCATGGCCGGCTTCGGCATCGCGATCGTGGTGGGCGTGCTGCTGGGCTTCCTGATCGGCAGTTCGCGCCTGGCCTATGCCGCGGTCTACCCGCTGATGACGGCCTTCAACGCGCTGCCCAAGGCGGCCTTCGTGCCCATTCTGGTGGTGTGGTTCGGCATCGGCGTGGGCCCGGCCATCCTCACGGCCTTCCTCATCAGCTTCTTCCCGATCATGGTCAACATCGCCACCGGCCTGGCCACGCTCGAGCCCGAGCTCGAAGACGTGCTGCGCGTGCTCGGCGCCAAGCGCTGGGACGTGCTCACCAAGGTCGGCCTGCCGCGATCCATGCCCTACTTCTTCGGCTCGCTCAAGGTCGCGATCACGCTCGCCTTCGTGGGCACCACGGTGTCGGAGATGACGGCATCGAACGAAGGCATCGGCTACCTGCTGATCTCGGCCGGTTCGTCCATGCAGATGGGCCTGGCCTTCAGCGGTCTGCTGGTGGTGGGCGCAATGGCCATGGCCATGTACGAGCTGTTCAGCTTTGTGGAAAAGCACACCACGGCCTGGGCCCACCGCGGCACGCAAGCGTGAGCCCCGACCAGGTCGAGCGCCAACTGCGGCGCGCCAACCAGGTGGCGCGCCGCGCCGCGGCCATGGGCCGCCACCCGTTCGGCGCCCTGCTGGTCGCCCCCGACGGCGAGACGGTGCTCGCCGAGCAGGGCAACATCGACACGGTCAACCACGCCGAGTCCACGCTCGCGCGGCACGCGGCCGGCACCTACCCGGGCGCCTACCTGCGCAATTGCACGCTGGTGACCACCTTCGAGCCCTGCGCCATGTGCGCGGGCACCATCTACTGGGCCGGCATCGGGCGCGTGGTGTACGGCGCGAGCGAAGAAGCGCTGCTCGCGCTCACGGGCTCGCACGAAGAAAACCCCACGCTCTCGCTGCCCTGCCGCGAGGTGTTCGCGCGCGGGCAGCGGGCGGTGGAGGTGGTGGGGCCGGTCGATGCGCTGGTCGGCGAGATGGTGGGGCCTCACGAAGGCTTCTGGTCCTCGCGCCAGACCGTCTCCGGCTGACACGGGCATTCGGGGCGCCCTTCGAACGCCAGGCCCGCTGCCGTCCGGACGGCCTCTCGCCACCGTTGCATCGCTTCGGCTTGCGGGTGGCTACTTCGCCAGGCGCGCGAACGTCTTGCGGAACTTCGCCACCTTGGGCGCGGCCACCGCCATGCAATAACCCTGGTGCGGGTTGCGCTCGAAAAAGTCCTGGTGGTAGGCCTCGGCGGGCCAGTAGTTGTCCAGCGGCTTCACCTCGGTCACGATGGGCCGGCCGAAGGCATTGGCTTGCGTGAGCTCGGCGATGATGGCCTGTGCCTCGGCGGCCTGTTCGGGCGTGGTGAAGTAGATGCCGCTGCGGTACTGCGTGCCCACGTCGTTGCCCTGGCGGTTCAGCGTGGTGGGGTCGTGCACCACGAAGAAGATCTCCAGCAACTCGCGCGTGCTCACCTCGGCGGGGTCGTACTCGAGGCGCACCACCTCGTTGTGGCCGGTGCTGCCGGTGCACACCTGCTCGTAGCTCGGTTGCTTCGTGTGGCCGTTGCTGTAGCCCGACTCCACGTCGCTCACGCCGCGCACTTCCTTGTAGACCGACTCGGTGCACCAGAAGCAGCCGCCACCCAGCACCAGCACCTGTTTGTCGCTCATCGCGTTCTCCTTCGATCAAAGCCTCATTCTGTCGGCAGCGCGAAGCCCCGCACGGCGTCCAGGAATGCCGCGAGCGCGGCGCTCTCGGCGCCGCTGCGCCACAGGCAGCGCGTTTCGTAGGGCGGCGTGTCGCCCTGCAGCGGCACGAAGGCCGCGCCCGGCAGGCCCGCCTGCTGCAAGGCCGCCGGCACCATGGACACGCCCAGGCCCTGCGCCACCAGCGACACCACGCTGAGCCAGTGGCGCAGCTCGAAGCGCACCTCGGGCTCGAAGCCGTGGTCGGCGCACAGCGCGAGCAGGCGGTCGTGGTAGTCGGGCGAAACGGCGCGTGAAATCGCCACGAAGGGCTGACCCGCGAGCGCGGGTGGCGCCACGCGCCGCTTGTGCGCCAGCGGGTGGGCCTGGGGCACGCATGCCACGAAGGCCTGGCGCGACACCAGCACCTGCGAACAACCGGGCGGCACGCGCGTGGTGTGCACGAAGCCGGCGTCGAGCCGGCCGTGCTGCAGGTCGATGAGCTGGTCGCTCGAACTCATCTCGCGCAGCACCAGCGTGAGCCGCGGGTGGCGCTGGCCGAAGGCGCGCAGGATCTGCGGCAGACCTCGGTACAGCACGGTGCCGGCGAAGCCCACACGCAGCTGCCCGCTCACGCCCTGCGCCACCTCGCGCGCCTCGCGCGCGGCGGCGCCCGCCGCGTCGAGCAGCGCGCGGGCGCGCGGCACGAAGGCCTGGCCCGCGGGCGTAAGCGCCACGCCGCGGCTGTTGCGCACGAACAGCGGCGCGCCCACCGAGGCTTCGAGCTGCTGGATGTTGAGCGACAGCGGCGGCTGCGTCATGGCCAGGCGCTGGGCCGCGCGGCCGAAGTGCAGTTCTTCCGCAAGGACCAGGAAGCAGCGCAGGTGGCGGAATTCCATCGATATGCCAATCGAATCGTTGAATACAGGATCGATATTAGACAGCTATGGTCTGCGGACAGACAATCCGCCGGTTCCCACCCCATACCGGAGACAAGCCATGCTCTCGCCCGTCAAGTCCAAAGCCAGCTTCAGCTGGGAAGACCCGTTCCAGCTCGACAGCCAACTCAGCGAAGACGAGCGCGCCGTGCGCGACGCCGCGCACGCCTACTGCCAGGAGCGCCTGGCCCCGCGCGTGACCGAGGCCTTCCGCCACGAAAAAACCGATGCAGCGATCTTCCGCGAGATGGGCAGCCTGGGCCTGCTGGGCGTGACCATTCCCGAGCAGTACGGCGGCGCCGGCCTCAACTACGTGTGCTACGGCCTGGTGGCGCGCGAGGTCGAGCGCATCGACTCGGGCTACCGCTCGATGATGTCGGTGCAGTCCTCGCTGGTGATGGTGCCCATCAACGAGTTCGGCACCGAGGCGCAGAAGCAGAAGTACCTGCCCAAGCTCGCCAGCGGCGAGTGGATCGGCTGCTTCGGCCTGACCGAGCCCAACCACGGATCGGACCCCGGCAGCATGGTCACCCGCGCCAAGAAGGTCCAGGGCGGCTACAGCCTGTCGGGCGCCAAGATGTGGATCACCAACAGCCCGATCGCCGACGTGTTCGTGGTCTGGGCCAAGGACGACGAAGGCGCGATCCGCGGCTTCATCCTCGAGAAAGGCTGGAAGGGGCTGAGCGCGCCCGCCATCCACAGCAAGGTGGGCCTGCGCGCCTCGATCACCGGCGAGATCGTGATGGACGGCGTGTTCTGCCCCGAAGAGAACGCCTTCCCCGAGGTGCGCGGCCTCAAGGGCCCGTTCACCTGCCTCAACAGCGCGCGCTACGGCATCGCCTGGGGCGCGCTGGGCGCGGCCGAAGACTGCTACTTCCGCGCCCGCCAGTACGTGATGGACCGCCAGCAGTTCGGCCGCCCGCTGGCCGCCAACCAGCTGATCCAGAAGAAGCTCGCCGACATGCTGAGCGAGATCGGCCTGGGCCTGCAGGGCTGCCTGCGCCTGGGCCGCATGAAGGACGAGGGCATCGCGCCCGTGGAGCTCACCTCCGTCCTCAAG
The DNA here is from genome assembly GCF_011388215.1 of Hydrogenophaga crocea. NCBI lineage: Bacteria > Pseudomonadati > Pseudomonadota > Betaproteobacteria > Burkholderiales > Comamonadaceae > Hydrogenophaga > Hydrogenophaga crocea. The sequence goes on along the minus strand of NZ_CP049989.1, from coordinate 412,144 downwards.
CGCAACAGCTGCGGCAAGGCACTGGACATCGCCCGCCTGGCGCGCGACATGATGGGCGGCAACGGCATCAGCGACGAGTTCGGCGTGGCGCGCCACCTGGTCAACCTCGAGGTGGTCAACACCTACGAGGGCACGCACGACATCCACGCCCTCATCCTCGGGCGCGCGATAACGGGTATCGCCGCTTTCAACTGAGGCTCCCACGCGCCGCCGCTGCGCGGGTCGCTGTTGGGGTCGGGTAAGGGGGGTGGGGTATATTAATAACCCACCGGTCATTAAATCCCCATGCCCGCCGCCCGCCCCCAACCTGCCGCCACCCCGGCCGCGCCCCGCCGCGCGCGCCGCAAGGAAGCGCGCCCGGGCGAGCTGATCGAGGCCGCGCTGGCCCTGTTCGTCGAGAAGGGTTTTGCCGCCACACGCGTCGAAGAGGTGGCGGCGCGCGCCGGGGTGTCCAAGGGCACCCTGTTCCTGTATTTCCCGAGCAAGGAAGACCTGTTCAAGGCCGTGGTGCGCGAGAACATCGCGGGCCGCTTCCCCGAATGGGACAACGAGCTTGCGCAGTTCACCGGCGACAGCCTGGAGCTGGTGCGTTACGCCATGCACACCTGGTGGGAGCGCATCGGCATGACGCCGGCCTCGGGCATCACCAAGCTGGTCATGAGCGAGTCGGGCACCTTCCCCGAGATCGCCAACTTCTACCAGCAGGAGGTGATCGGCCCGGGCCACGCGCTGCTGCGCCGCATCCTGCAGCGCGGCATCGACCGCGGCGAGTTCCGCGAGCTGCCGCTCGACTACGCGGTCTACAGCCTGATCGCGCCCATGATCTTCCTGCTGATGTGGAAGCACTCGATGACGCCGTGCTGCCCCCCGTCCGAGCGGCTCGATCCCATCACCTTCATCGACACGCAGGTCGACCTGATCCTGCGCGGCATGCTGCGGCCGCGCAGGCCGGTCTGACGAACCCCCATGACGCTCTCCCGCACCCGAAAAATCCTCTACTGGACCGTGCCCGTGCTGCTCGTGGCGGGCCTGGCGCTCGGCGTGCTGCGCGCGCTCGACAAGCGCGCCACCAAGGCCGAACAGGCCCGCAGCGCCGCGCAGGCCCTGCAGACCGCCCCGGTGTACGAGATCGGTGCGGCCGATGTGGTGCGCGTGCGCACGCTCGCGCTGCAGCAGACGGCCAGCGTCTCGGGCTCGATCAAGGCGCTGCAGACGGTGGCGATCAAGGCGCGCGTGGCCGGCGAGGTGCAGGGCCTGAACAAGCGCGAGGGCGACAGCGTGGCCGCGGGCGAGGTGGTGGCGCGCATCGACCCCACCGAATCGCAGGCGCGCGTGCGCCAGGCCGAGCAGCAGGCCGAATCGGCGCTGGCGCAGGTGCGCATCGCCCAACGCACGCAGAGCAACAACCAGGCACTGGTGCAGCAGGGCTTCATCTCGGGCACCGCCCTCGACACCTCGCAGGCCAACCTGGCCGCGGCCGAGGCCAACCACCGCGCCGCCGTGGCCGCGCTCGACATCGCGCGCAAGGGCCTGGGCGACACCGTGCTGCGTTCGCCGATCGCGGGCCAGATCGCGGCGCGCGCGGTGCAGAACGGCGAGCGCGTGGGCCTGGACGCGCGCGTGGTCGACGTGGTCGATCTCTCGGCCTTCGAGATGGAGGCCGCGCTCAGCCCGGCCGACGCCGCCGCCGTGCGGGTGGGCCAGAAGGCCCGCTTGCAGGTGGAAGGCCTGAGCCAGCCGGTGGACGCGGGCGTGGTGCGCATCAACCCCAGCGTGCAGCCCGGCAGCCGCAGCGTGCTGGTCTACCTGCGCCTGCCCGCGGTGGCCGGCATGCGCCAGGGCCTGTTCGCGCGCGGCGAGATCGTGGCCGGCAGCCAGCAGGCGCTGGCGGTGCCGGCGTCGGCGGTGCGCAACGACCGCCCCGCGCCCTACGTGCAGGTGGTGCGCGAAGGCGTGGTGCGCCACGTGCCCCTGCCCGAGGGCGGTGCGCCGCGCGGTCTGCTCGACGGCGTGCCGCAGCAGGCCGTGCCCATGCTGGCCGAAGGCGAGGTGGTGCTGGGCGCCACCGCGGGCGCGATCCGCGACGGCACGCGCGTGAAGCTCGCCGCCGCGGCGAACTGACGGCCAGGGCCCGCACACCATGTGGTTCACCCAGGTCTCGCTGCGCAACCCGGTCTTCGCGACCATGGTGATGCTGGCCTTCGTGGTGCTCGGTGCGTTCTCGTACCAGCGGCTGCAGGTCGACCAGTTCCCCAACATCGATTTCCCGGTGGTGGTCGTCACCACCACCTACCCCGGGGCCTCGCCCGAGATCGTCGAGAGCGAGGTCACCAAGAAGGTCGAAGAGGCCGTGAATGCCATCGCGGGCGTGAACACGCTCAGCTCGCGCAGCTACGAAGGCACCTCGGTGGTGATCATCGAGTTCCAGCTCACGGTCGACGGCCGCAAGGCCGCCGACGACGTGCGCGAGCGCATCGGCATCCTGCGGCCCACGCTGCGCGACGAGGTCGACGAGCCGCGCGTGCTGCGCTTCGACCCCGCGAGCCGCGCGATCTGGTCGGTGGCCGTGGTGCCTGAGGCGGCCGAGGGCCGCAAACTCTCGCCCGTGGAGCTCACCACCTGGTCCGAGCAGGTGCTCAAGAAGCGGCTCGAGAACGTGCGCGGCGTGGGCGCAGTGAACCTGGTGGGCGCCACGCGGCGCGCCATCAACATCGAGCTCGACCCGGTGGCCATGCAGGCCCTGGGCGTGACGCCCGAGCAGGTGAACGCCGCGCTGCGCAGCGAGAACCAGGACCTGCCCGTGGGCACGCTCAAGACCGGCGAGGCCGAGCGCGTGGTGCAGGTGCTCTCGCGCGCGCAGAACCCGCGCGATTTCGAGAACATCATCGTGGGCCGCCGCGGCGGCTCACCGGTGAAGCTGGGCCAGGTCGCGCGCGTGGGCGACGGCACGCAGGAGGTGGAAAGCCTCGCGCTCTACAACGGCGAGCGCACCCTGCTGCTGCAGGTGCAGAAATCGCAGGACGAAAACACCATCGCGGTGGTCGACGGCCTGAACGCCGCGCTCAAGGCCGTGCGGGCCGAGCTGCCGCCGGGCGTGAAGCTCGAACCCATCGCCGACGGCTCGCGGCCGATCCGCGTGTCGGTGCAGAACGTGCGGCAGACGCTGATCGAGGGCGCGCTGCTCACGGTGCTCATCGTGTTCCTGTTCCTGAACTCGTGGCGCTCCACCGTCATCACCGGGCTCACGCTGCCCATTGCGGTGATCGGCACCTTCTTCTTCATGAACCTGCTCGGGTTCACCATCAACATGATCACGCTGATGGCGCTCACGCTGTCGGTGGGCCTGCTGATCGACGACGCCATCGTGGTGCGCGAGAACATCGTGCGCCACGTGCAGATGGGCAAGGGCCCCTACCAGGCGGCCATGGACGGCACGAAGGAGATCGGCCTCGCGGTGCTCGCCACCACGCTGTCCATCGTGGCGGTGTTCCTGCCCATCGGCTTCATGGGCGGCATCATCGGCAAGTTCTTCCACGAATTCGGCATCACCATGGTCGCGGCCGTGCTGATCTCGATGTTCGTGAGCTTCACGCTCGACCCCATGCTCTCGTCGGTGTGGCACGACCCGGCCATCGACGCCCACGGCAAGCCCCCGGGCAACAGCCTGTACGACCGCACCCTGGGCCGTGTCACCCACTGGTTCGACCGCTTCCAGGACGACCTCGCCGAGGGCTACCAGGCCACGCTGCGCTGGTCGCTGCGGCACAAGCTCGCCACGCTGCTGCTGGCGCTCGCCACCTTCATCGCCAGCGTGTTCATGCTGCCGCTGCTGGGCACCGAATTCGTGCCCAAGGCCGATTTCTCCGAAACCTCGATCAGCTTCAACACGCCCGTGGGCTCCTCGCTGCAGGCCACCGAGGCCAAGGCGCGCGAGGTCGAGGCCATCCTGCGCGAGTTCCCCGAGGTGCGCTACACGCTCACCACCATCAACACGGGCAACGCGCAGGGGCCCATGTACGCGAGCATCTACGTGCGCCTGGTGGACCGCAAGGAACGCTCGCGCAACGCCGACGCCATGTCGGCCCTGCTGCGCGAGCGGCTGCGCCGCGTGCCGGGCATCACCGTCACCCACGTGGGCCTGCTCGATTCGGTGGGCGGCAACAAGCAGATCGAGTTCTCGCTGCAGGGCGACGACCTCGGCGAGCTCGAGCGCCTGAGCCGCGTGGTGCGCGAGAAGCTCGAACCCATCGTGGGCCTGGTCGACCTCGACGCCAGCGTGAAGCCCAACAAGCCCACGGTGGACGTGGTGCTCAACCGCGAGCTCGCGTCCGACGCCGGCCTGACCACGGGCGCCGTGGGCAGTGCGCTGCGCACCCTGGTGGCCGGCACCACGGTGGGCAACTGGCGCGCGCAGAACGGCGAAACCTACGACGTGATCGTGCGCCTGGCGCCCGAGTCGCGCCAGCGCACCCAGGACCTGGCGCAACTGCCGCTCAACCTGGCCGCGGCGGCCGACGGCACCGCGCGCACCGTGCCGCTGTCGCAGGTGGCGCGCATCGTCGACACCACCGGCCCGAACCAGATCAACCGCAAGAACCTCAACCGCGAGGTGGCCTTCAACGCCAACGTGTACGGCCGCTCGGCCGGCGAGGTCACGGCCGACATGCGCGCCGCGCTCGACGGCATCGCCCTGCCCCCTGGCTACCGCTACGAGTTCGGCGGCTCCACCAAGAACATGCAGGAGTCGTTCGGTTATGCGCTGTCGGCGCTGGCGCTGGCCATCATCTTCATCTACATGATCCTGGCCAGCCAGTTCCAGAGCTTCCTGCAGCCGCTCTCGCTCATGACCTCGCTGCCGCTCACGCTGATCGGCGTGGTGCTGGCGCTGCTCATGTTCGGCTCCACCATGAGCATGTTCTCCATCATCGGCATCGTGCTGCTCATGGGCCTGGTGACCAAGAACGCCATCCTGCTGGTCGACTTCGCGATCCGCGCGCGCGAGGGCCGCGCGGGCGGTCCGCCGCTGCCGCGCGACGAGGCCCTGCTGCTGGCGGCCAAGGTGCGGCTGCGCCCCATCCTCATGACCACGCTGGCCATGGTCTTCGGGATGGTGCCGCTGGCCTTCGCGCTCACCGAGGGCTCGGAGCAGCGCGCGCCCATGGGCCAGGCGGTGATCGGCGGCGTCATCACCTCCTCGCTGCTCACGCTGGTGGTGGTGCCCGTGGTCTACAGCTACATCGACGATTTCACCGCCTGGCTGCGCCGCAAGGCCGGCCTGCCCCCCGCGCAGCCCGCCGCCCCGGCGCCGGCCGACGCGGCCTCCTAGAATTTGAAGGTTTTGCCGAACCCCCACTGGAGAACCCCATGACCACCGCGTTGAGCCTGGAACAGGCCCGTTTCAACATGATCGAGCAGCAGGTCCGCCCCTGGGAGGTGCTCGACGCCCGCGTGCTCGAACTGCTGGGCAGCGTGCGCCGCGAAGACTTCGTGCCCGCCGCACAGCGCGCCCTGGCCTTCGCCGACCTGGAGCTGCCGCTGGACCATCCCGCCGTGGAAGGCCGCTGCATGCTGGCCCCGCGCGTGCAGGCCCGCCTGGTGCAGGACCTGGGCCTGCAACCCACCGACAAGGTGCTCGAGATCGGCACCGGCAGCGGCTACACCGCCGCCCTCATGGCCAGCCTGGCGCAGCAGGTGCTTTCGCTCGAGATCGACGCGGCCACCGCCGAGCGGGCGCGCACCAACCTGCAGCGCGCGGGCCTGCGCAATGTGGATGTGCGCGCGGCCGACGCCACCGCCAACGGCTTCGCGGCCTGCCGCAGCGGCGCCCCCTTCGACGCCATCCTGCTGGGCGGTTCGGTGGCCGAAGTGCCGGCGGACCTGCTCGAACTGCTGGCCCCGGGCGGCCGCCTGATCGCCATCACCGGCGGCGAGCCAGTGATGCGCGCCACCCTCATCACGCGCACCGGCCCGTCCTCGTTCCGCACCGAGCAGCCCTGGGACACCGTGGCCGCGCGCCTGCAGAACTTCCCCGAGCCCTCGCGCTTCCGTTTCTGAGCCCTACCCCATGCAGGCCATCACCCCCGCCCAGATCGACGACTGGGTTCGCCAGCACAGCGCCGACGGCGCCGCCCTTCCGGTGGTGCTCGACGTGCGCGAAGCCTGGGAACTGCAGACCGCCAGCGTCACGCCGCAGGGCTTCGAGCTCGTGCACATGCCCATGCAGACCATCCCCGCGCGCCTGGCCGAACTCGACCCCGAGCGCCCGATCGCCTGCCTGTGCCACCACGGCGGGCGCAGCGCCCAGGTCACGCACTTCCTGATGAACCAGGGCTTCAGCCGGGTCGTCAACGTGCACGGCGGCATCGAGCGCTGGTCGCACGAGCGCGATCCCTCGGTGCCGCGGTATTGAATCGAAACGCGCCCTGCGCCAAGGACCTGCCCATGACCCGAATCGCCCCCCGTGCGCGCCCGCTGGCCGTGGCCCTGCTGCTGGCCCTCGCGTCGGCCGCCCAGGCCCAGAGCCTGGCCGAACTGTTCGAGGCCGCGCGCGGCTACGACGCCACCTACCTCGCGGCGCGCTCGCAGTACGAAGCCAACCTCGCGCAGGCCGCGCAGGCCCGCGCCGGGCTGCTGCCGCAGGTGGGGCTGGGCGCCGGGGCGAACTGGGCCAACCGCGACAGCAGCGCCAACGCGCTCGACGGCACCAGCAACAACCAGAACGTCACGCTCTCGGCCAGCCAGCCGCTCTACCGCCCGGCCAACCGGCTCGCGAACGAGCAGGCCCAGCTCTCGATCGACATCTCGCAGGCCCAGCTCACCCAAGCCGAGCAGAGCCTGATCCTGCGCACCTCGCAGGCCTACTTCGACGTGCTCGCCGCGCAGGACACGCTGACCTTCGTGCGCGCGCAGAAAACCGCCGTGGCCGAGCAGCTCGCCGCGGCGCGCCGCAACTTCGAGGTCGGCACCGCCACCGTGACCGATGCGCGCGAGGCCCAGGCCCGCGCCGACCTGGTGAACGCGCAGGAGATCGCGGCCGAGAACGACCTGCGCGTCAAGCGCCTGGCGCTCGACCAGCTCGTGGGCCGCGGCGGCGTGGTGCCGCGCCCGCTGGCCGCGCCGGTGGTGCTGCCGCCGCTGCAGCCGGCCGACCCGCAGGCCTGGATCGAACGCCTGGGCGAGAACCACCCCAGCGTGCTGCAGGCGCGCCGCAACCTCGAGATCGCGCAGCTCGAAACCCAGCGCGCCGAGGCCGGTCACAAGCCCACGGTGGATCTCGTGGGCCAGTACCAGGTGGCGCGCGCGCCCTCGGGCGTGCAGGCCATTCCGGGCTACGTGCGCAACAACACCGCCAGCGTGGGCGTGCAGCTCAACCTGCCGCTGTTCGCGGGCTTCTCGGTGCAGAACCGCGTGAAGCAGACCCTCGCCCTCGAAGAAAAAGCCCGCGCCGACCTCGAGGCCGCGCGCCGCGGTGTGGACCTGAACACGCGCAGCGCGTTCTTCGGCGTGGTCTCGGGCCAGGGGCAGGTGAAGGCGCTCGAAGCGGCCGAGGCCTCGAGCCAGAGCGCGCTCGAAGCCAACCAGCTCGGCTACCAGGTGGGCGTGCGCATCAACATCGACGTGCTGAATGCGCAGAGCCAGCTGTTCCAGACCAAGCGCGACCTGGCCCAGGCGCGCTACAACGTGCTGCTGGGCTCCCTGCGCCTGCGCCAGGCCAGCGGCGAACTCACGCCGGCCGACCTGCAGGCCATCGACGCGCTGCTGGCGCGCTGAGCCCGATACACTCCCCCCCTGTTCCGCGGGCCCTCCCAGGCGCCCTGACCCCGTATTTCACCTGCAGGAGATGACGTGCAAGCCGTCAACGTGCTGTGCATCAAATGGGGCCGCAAGTACGGCCCCGAATACGTCAACAAGCTCCACAGCATGGTGTCGCGGCACCTGCACCGGCCCTTCCGCTTCGTCTGCCTCACCGACGACGGCACCGGCATCGACCCGGCCATCGAGGTCAAGCCGATCCCCGCCGTGGGCTTCGACGAATTCGACCAGCGAAAGCCCTGGACCTTCGGCCACGGCTGGCTCAAGCTCACGAGCTTTGCCGACCCGCTCTACGACCTCACCGGCCCCACCCTCTTCCTCGACCTCGACATCGTCATCGTCGACAGCCTCGACCCCTTCTTCGACCAGCCGGGCGAGTTCGTGGTCATCAAGGAATGGGACAAGCAGGACGGCACGGGCAACACCTCGTGCTACCTCTACACCATCGGCGCCCACACCGACGCGCTCGATCACCTCAAGCAGGGCTACCCGCAGTCGATCGCCGACGTGCGCAACGAGCAGGAATACATCACCGGCTTCCTGGGCCGCCAGGGCAAGGTGAGCTACTGGCCCGAAGGCTGGTGCGTGAGCTTCAAGCGCCACTGCATGCACCGCGGCCTCATGGGCTGGTTCAAGGCGCCCGAGATCCCGCCGGGCGCACGCATCATCGCCTTCCATGGCAAGCCCAACCCGCCCGACGCCATCGCCGGCGTGAGCGGCAAGTGGTACCGGCGCGTGCTGCCCACGGCGTGGGTGGCCGAACACTGGCGTTGAACACGAGCCCGCGCGCCACCGCGCCGTTGCGGGCCTACCGCGGCCTGATGCGCGCGCTCACGCTGCCGCTGCTGGGCTGGTTGTGGTGGCGCGGCCGGCGCGAACCGGCCTACCGCGAGCGCCTGCGCGAGCGCCTGGGCTTCATCCCCGTCGACCCCACGCCCATGGGCGGCCTGTGGCTGCACGCGGCCTCGGTCGGCGAGGTCCAGGCCGCGCGCCCGCTCATCGAAGCCCTGCTGCGCGACTGGCCTGCGCACAGCCTCGTCGTCAGCACCCAGACGCCCACCGGCGCGGCCGCATTGCGCGCCGCCTGGGGCGATCGCATCACCCACCGCTACGCGCCGCTGGACACGCCCGGCGCGGTGTGCCGCTTTCTCGACCGGCTGCGGCCGCAGGCGCTGGTGCTGATCGAGCGCGAACTCTGGCCGCAGTGGCTGTTCGCCTGCGCCGAACGCGCCCTGCCCGTCGTGCTCGTGAATGCCCGCCTCACCGAAGCCTCGGCCGCGCGATACCAGCGCTGGCAGGCGCTGATGGCGCACGCCTGGTCCGGCCTGCGCGTGGCCGCCGCCGACGAGGCCACGGCCACCCGCTTCGCCGCGCTCGGTGTGGCGGCCGAGCGCGTGGCCGTGGCAGGCAACCTCAAGTTCGACCTCGCGGCCGGCGGTGACGAACGCCCGCTGCCCCCCGACCTGCAAGGCCGCCGCCTGGTGGTGGCCGGCAGCACGCACGAGGGCGACGAGACCGCCTGGCTCGCCGCCTGGCCCGCCATCCACGCGCGCCACCCCGACGCGGTGCTGGTGCTGGTGCCGCGCCACCCGCAGCGCTTCGATGCCGTGTCGCAAGCGCTGGCGCGCGCGAGCTGGCCGCACGCGCGCCGCAGCCGTGGCGAGGCACTGCAGCCCGGCCAGCACGTGCTGCTCGCCGACACCATGGGCGAGCTCATGTTCTGGTACCGCCACGCGGCGCTGTGCTTCGTGGGCGGCACGCTCGCGCCCGTGGGCGGCCACAACCCGCTCGAGCCGCTCTCGCTCGGCCAGCCCGTGCTGTTCGGCCCGCACACCCACAACGCGCCCGCGCTGTTCGACGAAGCCGCGCAGCGCGGCGCGGCGCTGCGCGTGGCCGACGCGGCCGCGCTCGAAGCCGCGGTGGTGCAGGCGCTCTCGTTCCCCGAGACCTGGGCCCGCCGCGGCCAGGCCGCGCTCGCGCTCATGGCCGACCACCGCGGCGCCACCCAGCGCTGCCTGCAGGCGCTGCACGCCGCCACCGGGCCGGTGCAGCCGCAGCGGCTGGTGCCCATCGAACACCGCACCGATGCCGACGGCCGCACCGTGTGGTTCGACCCGGCGCGCACCGCCGCGCTCGCACCCGCCGACTTCCTGCCCGCGCCCGCCGCCGAGCGCCTGGCCACCGGCAGCGGCCGCGGCCAGGCCGCGCTGGTGCCCGCGGCCGCGGGCCCCTACGTGTTGCGCCACTACCGCCGCGGCGGCCTGGTGGCGCGCCTGAGCGACGACCGCTTCCTGCGCGAGCCCCTGGCCAGGGGCCGCGCGCTGCGCGAGTTCGCGCTGTTGCGCCTGATGCGCAGCTGGGACCTGCCCGTGCCCGCGCCCGTGGCCGCGCTGTACCGCCCGCACGGCCTGGTCTACAGCGCCGACATCGCCGTGGCCTGGCTGCCGGACACGCGCAACCTGGTGCAATGCCTGCGCGAGGCGCGGCCCTCGCCCGCGCAATGGGCCGCGCTGGGGCGCGCCATCCGCCGCCTGCACGAGCGCCAGGTCTTTCACGCCGACCTCAACGCCCACAACCTGCTGCTCGGTGCGCAGGACACCGCCTGGGTGGTCGACTTCGACAAATGCGCCGTGCGCGCCGGCAGCGGCTGGAAGGCCGCCAACCTCGCGCGGCTGCAGCGCTCGCTGCGCAAGGAGGCGCAGCGGCAAACCCCCTTCCACTGGCACGAGGACGACTGGGCCTTGCTGCTGGCGGCCTACGAACCAGCCCCCGCGAGCGAGCGCCCATGAGCCTGGCCCACACGCTGAACACCGGCGCCTTCAAAGGCGCTCAGGCCGGCCTCGTGCTGGTTTTCTTCGCGTTCCCGATGTCGGTCGCGCTGGCCAACGTGGCGCTGCTGCTCACGCTGCTGCTGTGGGCGCTGTCGCTCGGGGGCGCCGCCTCGCGCGCGGCGCTGCGGGAGGCCTTTCGCAATCCGCTGGTGGGGCCCGCGCTCGCGCTGTTCGCCTGGATCGTGATCGCCGTGGCCTGGTCGCCCGCCGACCGCGAGGGCGTGACAGGCTTCGTGCAGAAGTACCTCAAGTTCGCGATGATCCCGGTCTTCATCGCGCTGCTGCAGGACGCGCGCGTGCGCCGGCGCTGCTGGCAGGCCTTTGCGGTCGCGCTGTTGTTCACGCTGGCCGTGACCTGGCTCAACGTGTGGTTCGACTTCTCGTGGACGCGCACGCACAACCAGGGTTTCGGCCAGGATCACACGGTATTCAAGGACTACATCTCGCAGGGGCTGATGATGAGCGTGTTCGCGGTGGGCTGCGCCTTCCTCGCGCTGGAGCAGCGCGACAGCCGCCGGGCCGCCGCCCTGTGGCTGCTGTGGGCCCTGGCTTCGGCCAGCGTGCTGATTCTGTCGCTGGGCCGCACCGGCTACCTCGCCTGGGCCGCGTCCACCGCGGTGTTCGGCCTTACCTGGGCCTTGGGGCGTTCTCGCCGCACCGCGCTGGTCACCCTGGTGGTGCTCGGCGGGCTGTTCGCGGCCGCGGTGTCGTCGCCGTTGCTGCAGCAGCGTGGTGAGGTCGCGCTCGAAGAAGCGAGTACCGCGGGACAGGGCGCGGTCACTTCGATCGGGGCGCGAGTGGCTATGGCCCGCTTCGTGCTGCAGGCCGTGCCGCACGCACCGCTGCTCGGCCACGGCACGGCCTCGTACCCCGTGGGCGCGAAGCAGCACTTCACCGCGCCCGGCTACTGCGAGGTGGTCTGCCCGCACCCGCACAACCAGTTCCTGTTCTTCCTCTACGAGCAAGGCGCGATCGGCCTGCTGCTGTTCCTGGCCTTCATCGCGGTGATCGTGCGCGAGGCCTGGCGGCACGAGCCGCGGCGGCGCGCCCTGGCCCTGGCCTTCGTGGCCACGCTGTGCGCCGCCTGCGTGAGCCACAGCTCGTTCTGGCTCTCCACCGAGAACCACTGCCTGATCCTCATGAGCGCGCTGGTCATGGCCGGCCTTTACGCGCGCCGCACGAGCATCGACCTGCGCGCACCGGAGCCCGGCCCGTGAAGCGCCTCACCATCGCCTTCCACTCGAACCAGCTCTCGCTGCGCGGCACCGAGGTGGCGCTGTACGACTACGCCGAAGGCGCCGAGGCACAGCTCGGCCACCGCAGCGTGGTGCTGTACCCGGCGAGCGCCGCACACAACGACCCGCAGGCGATCGCCAAGTTCGCGCGCCGCTTCGAGCTGATCGCCTACCCGGACCGCGACGCGCTCGACGGCCTGCTGCAGCGCTGCGGCGCCGACGTGCTGTACGCGATCAAGGCCGGCCGGCCCGACGGCCTGCTCTCGCTCGCGGTGCCGACCATGGTGCACGCGGTCTTCCCGAGCGCGCCGCGGCACGCGCACGGCGCGTCCTATGCCTTCATTTCCGACTGGCTCAGCGAGCGCTGCTCGCGCGGCCACATCCCCGCGGTGCCGCACATCGTCGCCCTGCCCGCCGAAGACGGTGACCTGCGTGCCGAACTCGGCATTCCCGCCGAGGCCACGGTGCTGGGCTGCCACGGCGGCGCGCAGAGCTTCGACGTGCCCTGTGCGATCGAGGCCGTGCGCCGCGCGCTGCAGGAGCAGCCCGGCACCTGGTTCGTGTTCCTCAACATCGCGCGCTTCGTGGACCACCCGCGCGCGGTGTTCCTGCCAGGCACCGGCGACCTGCAACGCAAGACGCGCTTCATCAACACCTGCGACGCCATGCTGCACGCGCGGCTGCAGGGCGAATCGTTCGGGCTGGCGTGTGGCGAGTTCTCGGTGCGCAACAAGCCCGTGCTCACCTACGCGCGCAGCAAGCACCGCCACCACATCGCCGTGCTGGGCGACGCGGGCTGGCTCTACGCGAGCGCCGACGAGCTGCTGCGGCGCATCGCCACGTTCGACCGCGCGGCGGTGCGCGCCGGCCACTGGGACCGCTACACCCCGCTCTACAACCCACAGCGCGTGATGGCGCTGTTCGACCAGCACCTGATCCAGCCCGCGCTGCGCAACCCCGACCGCCGCCGGCCGCAGCTGTCCACCGGGTGGCGCGACACCCTGGCCTACTGGGGGCTCAAGCTCGAGATGCGGCTTGGCAGCCTGCGCGCTTGAAGCCCGTCCCACCGTTCCCCACCCGATCCGCGCATGAAGATCTACGACTGTTTCACCTACGACGGCGAGGAGTGCCTGGACCTGCGCCTGCGCACCCACTGGGACCGCGTCGACGTGTTCGTGATCGTCGAGGCCTCGGTCACCTTCTCCGGTTTGGCCAAACCGCTGAGCTTCGACGCCGATCGCCACGCCTGGGCGCGCGACAAGATCCGCTACATCCCTCTCGACGCCGACGACTTCGCGGGCTGCGAGACCGCCTGGGACCGGGAGCGGCTGCAGCGCAACGCCCTACAGCGCGGTTACGCCGACGCGGCGCCCGACGACCTGGTGGTGATTGCCGACGTGGACGAGGTGCTGCAGCCCGAACGGCTGACCCCAGTAGCGCCCGGCACGGTGCACGTGTTCGAGCAACTGCTGCTGTATTTCTACTGCGACTACCTGCAGGTGTCCGAGCCGTTCTGGCGAAAGGCACTGGCCGTGTGTGGCGAGACCGCGCTGCGCCACACGCCCGAAGACCTTCGCAACAGCAAGACCCTGCGGCCGACGCTGCGCGAGGTGATCGTGCCCGACGCCGGCTGGCACTTCAGTTACCTGGGTGGCATGGAGATGGTCGAGAAAAAGCTCGAGCGCTTCTCGCACCAGAACCTAAACAAGCCGCGCTTTCGCGACCGCCAGCGCAACCTCGCGCGGCTGTACGCGGGCAAGGACATCTACCGGCGCGCGCGGCGCTGGGGACGCGTTGACCTGTCCGGCGGCGGCTTCGACAACCCTGTGGTCGAGGCCTGGTTCGAGGCGCGGCCCGCGCTGTGGGCGCCGGCCGACATCCGCTTCGAGGGCCGCCTGGCCGACGTGATCGCCGCGCACCGCCAGCAGAGCCCGCGCTGGCGGCCTTGGCGCAAGCTGGCGCTGCGGCTCTGGAACCTAGTCTGAGGCGCGCCAGCGCACCAGCCCCATCCAGCGCCCCGCCATGCGCGCGAGCAGCCGCGGCGACCACGCGATGGCGCGGAACGGCAATGCCACCGTGGTGCCCAGCAGCACGCGCCAGCGCTGGCGCCGCGCCTGCGCGGGCGAGCGGTGCTTGGTGGTGTAGATCAGCTTCGATTGCGCGTGGTGGTAGCCGCGCAGGTACTCGCTCTTCCAGGGCGTCTTGCCCTTGACCGAACCGCGCGCGCGGTGCACCGCGGCCACCGCGGGCCAGACCACGATGGGCCGGTGCGCCTGGAACAGGCGCAGGCAGAGGTCGTCGTCTTCGTAGTAGAGGAAAAAGTCTTCGTCGAAGAAGCCCACGCCCTCGAAGCGCTCGAGCCGGAACAGCATGGCCGCGCCCACCACGAAGCCCACGCAGGCGGGCGCCTCGGCGCCCGGGCCGCGCGAGCCCCAGAGCGTGCTGGGCCAGCGGTAGTTCACGTCGGGGCGGCCCGGCGCGCCTTCGAGCTGCGGCGCCACGATGGCCGCCTCGGGCCAGGCATCGGCCGCGCGCACGAGCTCGCGCAGGCCGTCGGGCGTGACCTCGCAGTCGGGGTTGAGCAGGAAGGCGAAGGGCGTCTTGGCCTGCGCGATGGCGCGGTTGTTCGCGGTGCCGAAGCCCAGGTTGCGGCCGTGCTCGAGCACCACGGCCTGTGGCCAGCGCGCGCGCACCTGCGCGGGCGTGCCGTCGCTGCTGCCGTTGTCGGACACCACGATGTGCGGGCAGTGCGCGAGCAGGCCGTGCAGCGCGTCCAGGCAGTGCGCGCTGTGGTAGGTGACCAGCACCACGGTCACCCGCTGCAGCGGATCGTCGAGGGCCACGGTGTTCAATGCGCGCTCGCGCCAATCACCGCGTCGGGCTTGGCCTGCTTGAGCAGGGCCAGCATGGCGGCCTCGATGCGGTGCAGCGCCTCGGGCGTGTGGCCTTCGAAGCGCAGCACCAGCACCGGCGTGGTGTTGGAGGCGCGGATCAGGCCGAAGCCATCGGGCCAGTCCACGCGCACGCCGTCGATGGTGGACACCTTGGCCGGCGCGTCGAAGCGCGCGAGCGCCACGAGCTTTTGCACCACCGCGTGCGGCTCGCCCTCGGCGCAGGCCACGTTGAGCTCGGGCGTGCTGTGGCTGGTGGGCAGGGCGTTGAGCACGGCGCTGGCGTCGGGGTGGCGGCTCAGGATCTCGAGCAGGCGCGCCCCCGCGTAGGTGCCGTCGTCGAAGCCGAACCAGCGCTCCTTGAAGAAGATGTGGCCGCTCATCTCGCCGCCGAGCGGGCTGTCGAGCTCCTTCATGCGCGCCTTGATCAGCGAGTGGCCGGTCTTGTAGATGTGCGGCACGCCGCCCGCGGCCTCGATCGCGGGGCCCAGGCGCTGCGAGCACTTCACGTCGTAAATGATGTTGCCGCCCGGCACGCGCGAGAGCACGTCCTGCGCGAACAGCACCATCTGGCGGTCGGGGAAGATGTTGTTGCCGTCCTTGGTGACGATGCCCAGCCGGTCGCCGTCGCCGTCGAAGGCCAGGCCGAGTTCGGCGTCGGTCTCGGCCAGGGTGCGGATCACGTCGCGCAGGTTCTCGGGCTTGCTCGGGTCGGGATGGTGGTTGGGGAAGTTGCCATCGACCTCGCTGAACAGTTCGATGACCTCGCAGCCCAGCGCGCGCAACAGCGCGGGGGCCGAGGCGCCGGCCACGCCGTTGCCGCTGTCGACCACGATCTTCATGGGCCGCGCGAGCTTCACGTCGCCCACGATGCGCGCGCGGTACGGCGCTTCCACGTTCACATTGCGCACCCGGCCGCCCTCGGCGCGCACGCCGCCGTCGGTCTCGATGAGGCGGCGCAGCGCCTGGATGTCCTCACCGTAGATGGCGCGGCCGCCCAGCACCATCTTGAAGCCGTTGTAGTCCTTGGGGTTGTGGCTGCCCGTGACCTGGATGCCGCTGTGGCACAGCGTGGCGGCCGCGAAGTACAGCATGGGCGTGGTCACCACGCCGACGTCGATCACGTCGATGCCGGCCGCCACCAGACCGCGGATCAGCGCCGCCGACAGCGCCGGCCCGCTCAGGCGGCCGTCGCGGCCCACGGCCACGGTGCGCTCGCCCTGGCGCTGCGCGACCGTGCCGAACGCCAGACCCAGGGCCTCGGCCACGCGCTCGTCGAGCGTGCTCGGCACGACACCGCGGACGTCGTAGGCCTTGAAGATGGAGGCGGACACTTGCATGCAGGGGCTCCCGGGGGCTGGTGGTCAAAGCCGGCATTGTAGGAAGCCGCCACGGCGCATCCGTCACAGGATCATGTCCGGAAACGGCGAGTCGGCCCCTGCCGTCTGGCCTACCATGGCCCCATGGACGCCCCCCAAGCCCTCGACGACGACGCCCGCTACCTCGCGCTGTGCACGCGCGACGCGCGCTTCGACGGCCGCTTTTTCACGGGCGTCACGTCCACCGGCATCTACTGCCGGCCGGTGTGTTCGGTGCGCACACCGCGGCGCGGCAACTGCCGCTTCTTCGAGTTCGCGGCCCAGGCCGAGCGCGCGGGCTTTCGGCCCTGCCTGCGCTGCCGGCCCGAGCTCGCGCCGCAGTCGCGCACCTGGAGCACGCAGGACGCGGCCGAGCTGCTGGTGCAGCACGCGAGCCGCCTGCTCGACGACCCCGCGCAATGGGCCGGCGAGGACGGCCCGGCCATGCAGCGCCTGGCCGAACGCCTGGGCGTGAGCGACCGCCACCTGCGCCGCGTGTTCGAGGCCCGGCTGGGCGTGTCGCCACTGCAGGTGCTGCACACGCGCCGCCTGCTCGCGGCCAAACAGTTGCTCACCGACACCGCCCTGCCCATCACGGCCGTGGCCCAGGCCAGCGGTTTCTCGAGCCTGCGCCGCTTCAACGCCGCGCTGCAGGAGCGTTACGGCCTGAGCCCCACGGCCATGCGCCGCAGCGGCACGCCCGATGCGGGCAGCCGCGCCGTGGCCCTGGGCTGGCGGCCACCGCTCGATGTGGACGCGCTGCTGGCCTTCCTGGGCGCGCGCCTGCTGCCCGGCGTGGACGCGATCGACCCCGCGGGCCGGCGCTACTGGCGCACGCTGCGCCTGCACACCGCCACGGGCGCGCACAGCGGCTGGTTCGGCCTGCGCTTCGAGCCGGAGCGCCACCGCGTGTGGCTGCACGCCAGCGACGGCCTGCTGCCCGCGCTGCCCACGCTGCTGTGGCGCGTGCGCGCGCTGTGCGATCTCGACGCCGACCCGCACGCCATCGACGGCGTGCTGGGTCGCCACTTTCCCGGCGGCAGCGGCCTGCGCGTGCCGGGCGCCATCGACGGCTTCGAGCTCGCGGTGCGCGCGGTGCTGGGCCAGCAGGTCACGGTGGCCGCGGCGCGCACGCTCGCGGGCCGGCTGGTGGCGGCATTCGGCGAGCCCATCGCCACGCCCGATGCGGCGCTCAACCGCCTGTTCCCCACACCGCAGGCCCTGGCCGAGGCCACGCCCGATGCGCTGGGCGCGCTGGGCATCGTGCGCCAGCGGCAGGCGGCCATCCAGGCGCTGGCGCGCGCGGTCGCCCACGGCACGCTCGACCTCGGCCCGCACGCCAACGTGACGGCCAGCACGCAGGCGCTGACCGCGCTGCCCGGCATCGGCCCCTGGACCGCGCAGTACATCGCCATGCGCGCGCTGCGCTGGCCCGACGCCTGGCCCGCGGCCGACGTGGCCCTGCACCACACGCTGGGCCTGAGCGGCACGCCGCGCGAGCGCGAACGCGCCTGCGACACCCTGGCCCAGGCCTGGAAACCCTGGCGCAGCTACGCCGTGCTGCGCGCCTGGGCCGGCCTTTACGCAGCCGTTCCCCCATCGGCACCGGACACCCCGACATGAAACTGCCCACCACCCTGCACCGCACCGACCTGGCCACGCCGCTGGGGCCCTTGCGCCTGGCCGCCACCGGGCACGCCCTGGTCGGCGTGTGGTTCCACGACCAGCGCCACGCGCCCGACCCCGCGCTGGTGGCGCAGTGGCGGCCCGATGCGCAGCACCCCGTGCTGCGCGAGGCCGCGGCCCAGCTGTGCGACTACTTCGCTGCACGGCGCGACAGCTTCGAGCTGCCGCTCGACCTGTCCTTCGGCACGCCGTTCCAGCGCGCGGTGTGGCGCGCGCTGCTCGACATCCCTGCGGGCCGCACGCTGAGCTACGGCGCGCTCGCGCAGCGCCTGAACGCGCCGGCCGCGGTGCGCGCCGTGGGCGCGGCCGTGGGGCGCAATCCGCTGAGCATCGTGGTGCCCTGCCACCGCGTGCTGGGCGCGGGCGGCGCGCTCACCGGCTATGCTGGCGGGCTGCCCCGCAAGCAGGCGCTGCTGCAGCGCGAAGCCGGGGCCCAAGCCATCGCCCTGTTCGCATGACCCCTTTGCTGCTGCTCGAATTCGCTGTGCTGGGCGCGCTCTGGGGCGCGTCCTTCCTGTTCATGCGCCTGGGCGCGGCCGAGTTCGGGCCGGTGGCCACGGCGGGCCTGCGCGTGGGCATCGCCGCGCTGTGCCTGCTGCCGGTGTTCCTGCGTGCCGCGGTGTGGGCCGATTTCCGCGCGCGCTGGCGGCCCATCCTGCTCGTGGGCGTGCTCAATTCGGGCCTGCCCTTTCTGCTGTTCTCGTTCGCGGTGCTGCACATCCCCACGGGCGTGTCGGCCATCCTCAACGCCACCGTGCCGCTCACGGGCGCGCTGGTGGCCTGGCTGTGGCTGAAAGACCGGCCGGGCGGCTCGCGCGTGCTGGGCCTGGCGATCGGCTTCGTGGGCGTCACCTTGCTGGTGCTGGGCAAGTCGGGCGTGGACGCGCGCGGCATGGCCACGGCGGGCGGCCATGCGCTCTCGCTCGCGGCCATGGGCGCGTGCCTGCTGGCCACCACGTGCTACGGCATCGCGGCGAGTTTCACCAAGCGCTACCTCACGGGTGTGCAGCCGCTGGCCTCGGCCACGGGCAGCCAGATCGGCGCCTCGCTGGCGCTGGCCGGGCCGGCCGCGTGGTGGTGGCCGGCCACCGCGCCGAGTGCGGGCGCGTGGGGGGCCATCGTGGCGCTGGCGGTGCTGTGCACCTCGATCGCCTACATCCTCTACTTCCGCATCATCGAGCGCGCCGGGCCGGCCAAGGCCCTGACCGTGACCTTCCTGATCCCGGTGTTCGCGCTGCTCTACGGCGCGCTGTTCCTGGGCGAGCAGGTGAGCGCATGGATGGTGGTGTGCGGTGCAGTGATCCTGTGCGGCACGGCGCTGTCCACGGGGCTGGCGAAGGTGGGGACGCTCGAGCGGCGGCGCTGAAAACCGCACTCCCCGTCAAAACAGAAAGGCCCTCCGAAGAGGGCCCCGAACTCACGCCACCGCCACTTCCGGTGACTGCGTGCGCATCTGCAGGTGGGCCAGCGCGGCCTCCACCTGGTCGACCAGCACCAGGCACAGGTCGCCCGGCTGCAGGCGCTCCAGCGCGGTGTCGATGGCCTTGAACTCGCCCTGGATCTCCAGCACGTCGCGCGCCCGCTTCGCGCCCTTGAGGCCGTCGCGCAGCAGCGCGATCACCTCGCCGTCGGCGCGGCCGCGCTGGCAGGCGTCCTGGTACAGGATGACCTCGTCGAAGGCCGCGCCCAGGATCTGCGTCTGCTCGCGGATGTCCTGGTCGCGGCGGTCACCCGCGCCGCTGATCACCACGGAACGGCGCTGCGCCGGCAGCGCCTCCACGGCCTGCACCAGCGCGCGCATCGCGTCGGGGTTGTGGCCGTAGTCGGCGATCACGGTGGCGCCGCGGTAGTCCATCACGTTGAAGCGGCCCGGCGCGTTGTGCGCGTCGTTGTGGAAGGTGGCCAGGCCGCGGCGGATCGCGTCCCACGACAGGCCCGCACCCCAGGCCGCGCCGATCGCGGCCATCACGTTCTCGACCTGGAAGCCGATCTGGCCGTTGCGCGTGATGGGAATGGCGCTGAGCGCGAAGCGCTCGGCCATCTCGCCCTGCTCCACCACCACGTCGCCCTGGTCCACATAGACCACGCGGCGGCCCTGGGCGCGGTGCGTGGCCATCACGGGCTGTGCGCGGTCCTGGGCGAAGTAGATCACCTGGCCCGGGCAGTTGTGGATCATCTCGGCCACGATCGGGTCGGCCGCGTTGAGCACGGCGAAGCCGTTCTCGGCCACGTTCTGCACGATCACGCGCTTGAGCACCGCGAGGTCTTCGACCGTGGTGATGTAGTTCAGGCCCAGGTGGTCGCCCGCGCCCACGTTGGTGACCACGGCCACCTGGCAGCGGTCGAAGCCCAGGCCCTCGCGCAGCACGCCGCCGCGCGCGGTCTCGAACACGGCCGCGTCGACCTCGGGGTGCATGAGCACGTTGCGCGCGCTGCGCGGGCCGCTGCAGTCGCCGCTGTCGGTCTGGCGGCCGTTCACGTACACGCCGTCGGTGTTGGTCATGCCCACGCGCAGGCCGCTGGCCGCGATCAGGTGGGCGATGAGGCGCACCGTGGTGGTCTTGCCATTGGTGCCGGTGACCGCCACCACGGGAATGCGGCCGTCGCCGCCGTTGGGGAACATGTCGTCGATCACGGCCTTGCCGACGTCGCGCGCATGGCCGAACGAGGGCGAGAGGTGCATGCGCAGGCCCGGTGCCGCGTTCACCTCGACCACGCCACCGGCCTGGTCTTCGAGCGGGCGCAGCAGGGTCTCGCACACCACGTCCACGCCGCAGATGTCGAGGCCGATCATCTGCGCCGCCGCGATCGCGCGCGCGGCCACGTCGGGGTGCACGTCGTCGGTCACGTCGGTGGCGGTGCCACCGGTGCTCAGGTTGGCGTTGCTGCGCAACACCACGCGGCGGCCCTTGTCGGGCACGCTGTCGGGCTGCAGGCCCTGGGCGGTGAGCGTGGCGCGCGCGATGTCGTCGAAGCGGATCTTGGTGAGCGAGGTGGCATGGCCCTCGCCGCGGCGCGGGTCGGCGTTGACGATGTCGACCAGCTGCTGCACGGTGTGCTGGCCATCGCCGATGACCTGCGGCGGGTCGCGGCGCGAGGCCGCAATGAGGCGGTTGCCCACCACCAGCAGGCGGTAGTCGCGGCCCGGCAGGAAGCGCTCGACCAGCACGTCGCCGATGGCGGCGGCCGTGTGGTACGCGGCCTCGAGCTGCTTGCGCGTGGTCACGTTCACCGTGACGCCCTTGCCCTGGTTGCCGTCGCGCGGCTTGAGCACCACGGGCAGGCCGACTTCGATCGCGGCGGCCCAGGCGTCGTCCACGTCGGTCACGGGACGGCCCATGGGCACGGGCACACCCGCGGCCTGCAGCAGCCGCTTGGTGAGTTCCTTGTCCTGCGCGATGGACTCGGCCACCGCGCTGGTGCGGTCGACCTCGGCGGCCTGGATGCGGCGCGCCTTGCTGCCCCAGCCGAACTGCACCAGGCTGCCCGTGGTGAGGCGGCGAAACGGGATGCCGCGCGCCACGGCGGCGTTGACGATGGAGCCGGTGCTCGGGCCCAGGCGCTCGTCTTCGTCGAGTTCGCGCAGTTCGGCGAGCGCGGCGGTGACGTCGAAGGCGCGGCGTTCGAGCACGGCCTGGATCAGCTCGCTCGCGAGCGCGAGCGCGCGGCGGCCCACGGCCTCTTCGCTGTACTGCACCACCACCTGGTACACGCCGCGCTCCACCGTGGCCGCGGTGCGGCTGAAGGTGACGGGGCAGCCGGCCTGCGCCTGCAGCGTCAGCGTGACGGCCTCGAGCACGTGGGCCAGCGACAGCGGACCGCCGGTGCTGCGCAGCGCGCCGAGGTGCGGAAACTGGTCGCGCAGCCGCGGCTCGAAGCCGGCGAGACCCGAGATGGCACGTTCGTTGTCCTCGCAGCGCACCACGGTTTCGATCGCGGTGTGGCGGGACCAGAGATTGGGGCCGCGCAGGGCCCGGGTGCGGGTGAGTTCCATGTCAGGCGCTCTTGATGGCAACAGGAAGGGAAGAAGCCGTGTCGTCGACACCCGGCAGGGGCACACGCGGCGGAAAGACCAGCGGCACTTCGCGCGCAAAGGTCTGCAGGCCGGCCGCCATGAGCTCGGGCGAAATGCCCAGCGCCCACGCGGTGGCGAACGAGGCGAGCAGCACGTGCGTCTGCTCTTCGGAAGGAATGCCGGCCGCGGCCAGCGACACGCCGTCGAGCGCGACCACGACCTGCTCGCGCTGGCCGTCGCCGAGCACGATGTGGCCGTTGCGCACGAACACCGCGCGGCGGCACTGCGACAGGTGCTCGCTCATCACGGGCAACTCGGGGTCTTCGGCGTAGAAGATCACGTCGCCGTCGCACAGCGGGGCCATTTCGGCCACCACGGTGTCGGCCGCGTTGAGCACGGCGACGCCGTCGGACAGCACCACGTCGACCTGGGTGCGCAGCACCTTGAAGATCTGATCGGCCTCGCGGATGTGGAAGGCCTCGAGCGCGGCGCTGCCGTGCGCGTCGGTCACCACGCCCACCTGGCAGCGGTCGTAGGCCAGGCCTTCGGACACGATGGTGAGCGGGCCGTTTTCGAACACCGCGGCCTGCACGCCGCGGTTCATCAGCAGGCGGCGCGCGGCCTTGGCCTGCGAGAAATCGCCCTGCTGCAGCGGCCGGCGGCCCACGAACAGACCGGCGCGGCAGGCCAGGCCCACCTGCGGGCCGCCCAGGTGCGCGAGCCAGGCCACCAGGCGCGCGATGCCGGTGGTGCCGCGGCTGCCGGCCACGCCCACCACGGGGATGCGGCCCGAATCGTCGGCCGCGAACAGGTGGTCGACGATGGCCTTGCCCACGGGGCGCGGGCTGCCCACCGCGGGCTTGAGGTGCATGAGCAGGCCGGGGCCGGCGTTGACCTCGACGATGGCGCCCCCCTGCTCGGCCAGCGGGCGCGAGATGTCTTGCGCCACGAGGTCCACGCCCGCGATGTCCAGACCGATCACCTTCGCGGCCAGCGCGGCCGCGTGCGCGACCTCGGGGTGCACGTCGTCGGTGCAGTCGATCGCGTGGTTGCCGTTGCGCATGATCAGCACGCGCTCGCCCACGGCGGGCACGCTCTCGGGCGTCTTGCCCTGGCGCTGCAGCTCCACCGCCACGGCCGGGTATTCCTCGAGGCGGATGGCGTTGAGCGGGAAGTCTTCGTTGAGACCGCGGCGCGGGTCGCTGTTGATCTGGCTCGCGATCAGGTCGAGCACGTTGCTCTTGCCGTCGCCGGTCACCCAGGCCTCGTCACCGCGCGTGGCGGCCACGAGCTTGCCGCCCACGATCAGCAGGCGGTGCTCGAAGCCGCGGATGAAGCGTTCGACCATCACGCCGCTGCCTTCGGCGTCGGCCACGGCGTAGGCGGCCTCGATGTCTTCCTTGCGCGTGAGCTCAAGCGAGACGCCGCGGCCGTGGTTGGCGTCGGTGGGCTTGACCACCACCGGCAGGCCCAGGTCCTGCGCGGCTTCCCAGGCGGCCTGCGCGCTGTCGACCACCTGGCCTTCGGGCACGGGCACGCCGCAGGCGGCGAGCAGGTCCTTGGACAGGTCCTTGTCGCTCGCGATGCTTTCGGCGATGGCGCTGGTGCGGTCGGTCTCGGCGGTCCAGATGCGGCGCTGGCGCTCGCCATAGCCCAGCTGCACCAGGTTGCCGTCGTTGAGGCGGATGTGCGGGATGCGGCGGCCGGTGGCGGCGTCGACGATGGCCGCGGTGCTCGGGCCCAGGCAGAGGTCGTCGACCAGTTCGCGCAGTTCCTCGACCGCGGCCTTCACGTCGAAGGGCTGGTCGTTGATGGCGGCCATGAGCAGTTCGTGGCCCATGGCCAGGGCGCGGCGCGCCACCTGCTCGTCGCGGGCGCGGAACACCATCTTGTAGACGCCGCGCACCGGCGTGCTGCGGGTCTGGCCGAAGCCGGTCTGCATGCCGGCCATGTTCTGCAGCTCGATCACCACGTGCTCGAGGATGTGGCCGGCCCAGGTGCCTTCGCGCAGGCGCAGCAGGAAGCCGCCGCGCTCACCCACACCGCAGTGGTGCTCGATGAGACCGGGCAGCCAGGCCATGAGGCGCTCGGTCAGGCCGGGCAGCAGGTTCGAGGGGAAATCTTCGAGCTCGCCGATGTCGAGCCAGCTCTCCAGGACCGGGCGGTAGGTCCAGATGTTGGGGCCGCCGAGGTAGCTGACGCGCAGCAAGCGTATGGGACTTTTCATGGTGTCGATTCAACAGCCGGCAATGGATTCATCACCCGTGCGATGTCAGTTCAAGGACAATGCCGGTCGACCCGCGCCACCGCGCCTGGCGCAACCGGACCGAATCGCAATCAATGAATTCATCATCACCCGCATCCGCCTCTCAGATCAGCGCCGCGCAGCCGCCTTGGTGGGACGATCTGCAAACCCGGCTATTGGCCAATGAAAAACCGCTGGCCTGGCTGACGATTGATCTCGATTGGCAACTCAAGTTTTCGGCCGGGGTTCTGGTGCTGACCAATCAACGGCTGTTGAGTTGGACATCCACGGGGACCGACGCCGGCTGGTCCGCTAGGCCCCTGGGGGACATATTGTGCTTGAAGCACGGCGATCATGCAGGGGTTGGAACCCTGAGCGCGCACGACAATGTGCAACGTGTTGCAATCTGGCGCTTCACCGTGGCGCAGAACCCACGCGCGCTGCGTTTGCTTAATGAATTCGAACGGCTTAAATCGCCGGCGCCGCTGGAGGAAAACCCAGGGGCACCACGCATTTGCGAAACCTGCGGCGCCGATTTGTCGCCAAACAGCGACGCTTTAATGCAATCCGATTTGTCGCCGATTGGCGACGAATGCGCCCAATGCGCGCGCGAATTGCATACCCCACCGTCGACCTGGGTTTTGTTGCGGCTGTGGCGCTTCGCCCGGCCCTACCGCGGCCAGTTGCTGTTGGGCTTCTTGCTGACGCTGGCCTCGACCGCGGCGACTCTGGTGCCGCCCTACCTGACCATGCCGCTGATGGACGAGGTGCTGATCCCGTTCCAGAACGGCCAACGCATCGACCCGGCGCAGGTCGGCTGGCTGCTCAGCGGCCTGCTGGGCGCCGCGCTGCTGGCCTGGGGCCTGGGCTGGGCCCGCACCTACGTGCTCTCGCTGGTGTCCGAGCGCATCGGCGCCGACCTGCGCACCACCACCTTCGAGCACCTGCTCGAACTCTCGCTCGAGTACTTCGGCGGCAAGCGCACCGGCGACCTCATGGCGCGCATCGGCTCCGAGACCGACCGCATCTGCGTCTTCCTGTCGCTGCACGCGCTCGACTTCGCCACCGATGTGCTGATGCTGGTGATGACCGCCACCATCCTGTTCAGCATCAACCCCTGGCTGGCACTGGCCACGCTGGTGCCGCTGCCCTTCATCGCCTGGATGATCCACCTGGTGCGCGACCGGCTGCGCACCGGCTTCGAGAAGATCGACCGCGTCTGGTCGGACGTGACCAACGTGCTCGCCGACACGATTCCGGGCATCCGCGTGGTCAAGGCCTTCGCGCAGGAAAAGCGCGAGGCCGCGCGCTTTCGCGACGCCAACCGCTACAACCTGCAGGTCAACGACAAGCTCAACAAGACCTGGTCGCTGTTCACGCCCACGGTCACGCTGCTCACCGAACTGGGCCTGCTGGTGGTGTGGGCCTTCGGCATCTGGCAGGTGTCGCAGAACCACATCACGGTGGGCGTGCTCACCGCCTTCCTGGCCTACATCGGCCGCTTCTACGGCCGGCTCGACTCCATGAGCCGCATCGTCTCGGTGACGCAGAAGGCCGCGGCCGGCGCCAAGCGCATCTTCGACATCCTCGACCACGTCTCCAACGTGCCCGAGCCCGCCAACCCGGTGCACAAGCCGCGCGTCGAAGGCGGCATCGAGCTGCGCGACGTGAGCTTTCGCTACGGCAACCGCTCGGTGATCCGCGGCATGAACCTGCAGATCCGCCCGGGCGAGATGATCGGCCTGGTGGGCCACAGCGGCTCGGGCAAGAGCACGCTGGTCAACCTGATCTGCCGCTTCTACGACGTCAGCAGCGGCAGCATCCGCGTCGACGGCAGCGACGTGCGCCAGTACGCGGTGGCCGACTACCGCCGCCACATCGGCCTGGTGCTGCAGGAGCCCTTCCTGTTCTTCGGCACCATCGCCGAGAACATCGCCTACGGCAAGCCCGACGCCACGCGCGCGGAAATCGTGGCCGCGGCGCGCGCCGCACACGCGCACGAATTCATCCTGCGGCTGCCGCAGGGTTACGACTCGCTGGTGGGCGAGCGCGGCCAGGGCCTGTCGGGCGGCGAGCGCCAGCGCATCAGCATCGCGCGTGCGCTGCTGATCGACCCGCGCATCCTGATCCTCGACGAAGCCACGTCCAGCGTGGACACCGAGACCGAGAAGGAAATCCAGAAGGCGCTCGACAACCTGGTGGCCGGCCGCACCACCATCGCCATCGCCCACCGCCTGTCCACGCTGCGCAAGGCCGACCGCCTGGTGGTGATGGACCGCGGCGAGGTGGTGGAGGTGGGCCCGCACGACGAACTGATGGCCCAGGAAGGCGCCTACTGGCGGCTCTACATGGCGCAGTTGCGCAACGTGGACACCGAGGACGGCCCGAGCCTCGCGGGCAGCCTGCCCAACCCGACCGCCCACGGCGCCACCGCCGGTACCGACTGACCCTGAAGCCCCACGCCATGACCGACTGGACCCTGAGCCGCGACCCCCAAGGCCCGCTGATCCTGCGCACCGCCGATGGCCAGCAGCACCCCGGCGTCACGCCCGTGCGCGCCTTCCCGCTCGCCGCGCCCGACGAGGGCGTGTCGCTGGTGGGCAGCGACGGCCACGAACGCGTGTGGATCGAACACCTGCGCGACATCCCCGCCGAGGCGCGCGCACTGATCGAAGAGGAGCTCGCGCCGCGCGAGTTCATGCCGCGCATCCAGCGCATCGAGGGCGTGAGCACCTTCGCCACGCCCAGCACCTGGACCGTGCAGACCGAGCGCGGCCCCGCGCAACTGGTGCTCAAGGCCGAGGAAGACATCCGCCGCCTGGGCCAGGGCCGGTTGCTGATTCTCGACAGCAACGGCATACAGTTCATCATCGAAGACCAGGGCGCGCTGGACCGCGCCTCGCGCAAGATCCTCAACCGCTTCCTCTGACGCCTGGCCGCATGCAGATCCTCGACGCGCAGCAGACCCACGAACGGCTCCCGTTCCCCGCGCTGATCGAGGCGCTGCGCGCGATGTTCCGCACCGGCTGCGAAGCGCCGCCGCGGCACGTGCACGAGATCGGCGGTGCTGAGGGCGGCGTGTCGCTGATCATGCCCGCGTGGCAGCCCGGCGGCCTGTACGGCGTGAAGACGGTCAACGTGTTCCCGGGCAACCGCGCGCGCGGCCTGCCCGGCCTGTTCGCCACCTACCAGCTGTTCGACGCCACCACCGGCCAGCCCCTGGCCCTGCTCGACGGCAATCAGATCACCGCGCGCCGCACCGCGGCCAGCTCGGCGCTCGCGGCCTCGTTCCTCGCGCCGGCCAATGCACACACCCTGCTCGTGGTCGGCTGCGGCCGCGTGGGCAGCCTGCTGCCCGAGGCCTACCGCGCGGTGCGGCCCATCGAGCGCGTGCTGGCCTGGAACCCCAGCCCCGAACCCGCGCAGCGGCTCGCCGCGCGCTGCCGCGCCCTGGGCCTGCAGGCCGAGGCCGTGACCGATCTCGCCGCCGCCGCCGCGCAGGCCGACGTGGTGGCCTGCGCCACGCTCGCCACCGAGCCGCTGATCCGCGGCGCCTGGCTGCGGCCGCACGCGCACCTCGACCTCATCGGCAGCTTCACGCCCGCCATGCGCGAAGCCGACGACGACTGCTGGCGCGGTGCGGCCTTCTTCGTGGACACCCCCGAAGCCCTGAAGAAAAGCGGCGACCTGCTGGGCCCGCTCGCACGCGGCGTGATCCGCGCCGAGGCGCTGGGCGCCGATCTCGCGCAGCTGGTGCGCGGCGAGGCCGCGGGCCGCACGGCCGCCAGCGGGCGCACGGTGTTCAAGTCGGTCGGTTTCGCGCTCGAAGACCTCGCCGCCGCGGCGCTCGCCTACCGGGCCTGAGGGCAAACACGCGCCATGCCCGCCGCCCCCGTTTCCAACCACGGCCTCTGGGAGGCCACGGCCCTGCCGGCGCCCGAGACCGCGCCGCTGCAGGCGCAGGGCGTGGCCGTGGACATCGCCATCGTCGGCGCGGGCTACACCGGCCTGTCGGCCGCACTGCACGCGGCCGAAGCCGGCGCGCGCGTGGCAGTGCTCGAGTCGCAGCACGTGGGCTTTGGCGGCTCGGGGCGCAACGTGGGGCTGGTGAACGCGGGCATGTGGGTCATGCCCGACGCCCTGCCCCAGGCGCTCGGTGAGCCGCACGGCCAGCGCCTGCTCGACGCGCTGGGCGAGGGGCCGTCGCTGGTGTACGGGCTGGTCGAGCGCCATGGCCTGGCCTGCGAGGCCGTGCGCCGCGGCACCCTGCACTGCGCGGTGGGTGCGAGCGGGCTGCGCAACCTGCGCGAACGCCACCGCCAATGGCAGGCGCGCGGCGCGCCCGTGGACCTGCTCGATGCCGACGCCATCGCCGAGGCCACGGGCTCGCGCGCCTACACCGGCGGCCTGCTCGACCGCCGCGCCGGC
This sequence comes from Hydrogenophaga crocea, assembly GCF_011388215.1. NCBI lineage: Bacteria > Pseudomonadati > Pseudomonadota > Betaproteobacteria > Burkholderiales > Comamonadaceae > Hydrogenophaga > Hydrogenophaga crocea. Next base: position 383,643 of record NZ_CP049989.1, on the reverse strand, counting down.
ACCATCCAGCCGCTGGCCTATGCGCGCGGCCTCGCGCACGCCGCGGTGCGCGCGGGCGCCGCGCTGCACACGCACAGCCCCGTGACCGCCGTGGACGACCACCACGGCCACTGGACCCTGCACACGCCCCACGGCAGCGTGAACGCGGCCTGGGTCATCGTGGCCACCAACGCCTACACCGACCGCCTCTGGCCCGCGCTGCAGGAAGAGCTGGTGCGCTTTCCGTACTTCAACCTCGCCACCGCGCCCCTGCCCGCGGCCCTGCGCGCGCGCATCCTGCCCGGCCAGCAAGGCGCCTGGGACACGCCCGACGTGCTCAGCTCGTTCCGCCTCGACGCGCAAGGCCGCCTGGTGTTCGGCAGCGTGGGCGCGCTGCGCGGCCCGGGCACCGCGGTGCACGGCGACTGGGGCCGCCGCGCGCTCGCGCGGCTGTTCCCCGCGCTGGGCCGCGTGGCCTTCGAACACGCCTGGTACGGCCAGATCGGCATGACCGCGAACGCCCTGCCGCGCCTGCACCTGCTCGCGCGCAACACGGTGTCCATCAGCGGCTACAACGGCCGCGGCATCGCGCCGGGCACGGTGTTCGGCCGCGCACTCGCCCAACTCGCGCTGGGGCGGTGCCGCATCGACGACCTGCCGCTGCCCCTGACCGAGCCCACACCCGCCGCCTTCAAGGCGCTGCGCGAGATGGGCTACGAAGTCGGCGCGCTGCTGGTGCACGCGGCGCAGGCCCGCTTCTGAGCTTTTCCAACCGCCACCCGAGAGCCCACGCCATGCCCGCCATCGCCGACCAACTCCCGTCCCTGCTCGCCGAACTCGGCCTCACCCTGCCGGCCACCGGCAGCCTGGGGGTGCGCACGCCCATCGACGGCTCGCCGCTTGCGCAGCTCGCGCCGCTCTCGCCCGCCGAGGTGAACGCGCGCGTGGACGCGGCGCAGCAGGCCTTCCTGCAATGGCGCGAGGTGCCCGCGCCGCGCCGCGGCGAGCTCGTGCGCCTGCTCGCCGAAGAGCTGCGCGCGGCCAAGGCGCCGCTGGGCCGGCTCGTGTCCATCGAGGCCGGCAAGATCCGCACCGAAGGCCTGGGCGAGGTGCAGGAGATGATCGACATCTGCGACTTCGCGGTCGGCCTGTCGCGCCAGCTGCACGGCCTCACCATCGCGTCCGAACGACCCGGCCACCGCATGATGGAGACCTGGCACCCGCTGGGCGTGGTGGGCGTGATCACCGCCTTCAACTTCCCGGTGGCAGTGTGGTCGTGGAACGCCGCGCTCGCCCTGGTCTGCGGCAACGCCGTGGTGTGGAAGCCGTCGGAAAAAACGCCGCTGTGTGCACTGGCCTGCCAGGCCCTGTTCGAACGCGCGCTGCGCCGCTTCGGCGAGCAGGCCCCCGCGAACCTGAACCAGGTCGTCGTGGGCCTGCGCGACGCCGGTGAAGCCCTGGTGGACCACCCGCGCGTGGCGCTGGTCTCGGCCACGGGCAGCACGCGCATGGGCCGCGAGGTGGGCCCGCGCGTGGCGCAGCGCTTCGGCCGCTCGCTGCTCGAACTGGGCGGCAACAACGCGGTGATCGTCACGCCCAGCGCCGACCTCGACCTGGCCGTTCGCGGCATTGCCTTCGCGGCCGCGGGCACCGCGGGCCAGCGCTGCACCACCACGCGCCGGCTCATCGTGCACCGCAGCGTGCGCGACGCGCTGGTCGCGCGCCTGAAGAAGGCCTTTGCGGGCCTGCCCATCGGCAGCCCCCTCGACGAGAGCACGCTCGTGGGCCCGCTGATCGACCAGGCCGGCTTCGAGGCCATGCAGCGCGCGCTCGCGGCCGCGGCCACCGAAGGTGGCGTGGTCACGGGCGGCGAGCGCGTGCTGCAGGAGCGCTTTCCCCAAGGCTTCTACGTGCGGCCCGCGATCGTCGAGATGCCGGCGCAGACCGCCACCGTGTGCCACGAAACCTTCGCGCCCATCCTCTACGTGCTGACCTACGACGAACTGCACGAGGCGATCGCGCTGCAGAACGGTGTGCCGCAAGGCCTGTCTTCGGCCATCTTCAGCAACGACCTGCGCGAGACCGAGCTGTTCCTGTCGGCGAGCGGCTCGGATTGCGGCATCGCCAATGTGAACATCGGCACCTCGGGCGCCGAGATCGGCGGAGCCTTTGGCGGCGAGAAAGAAACGGGCGGCGGCCGCGAGTCGGGCTCGGACGCCTGGAAGGCCTACATGCGCCGCGCCACCAATACCATCAACTTCTCGCGCGCGCTGCCGCTGGCGCAAGGGGTGAAGTTCGAGGTGTGACGAGGCTGCCCATGAACCTGCAAGGTCTGCGCATCGTTCGCCAGGTGCACGCCCGGCCCCGCCTGTTCGCGGCCGCGGTCGTGGGTGTGGCGGTGGCGCTGGCCCTGCCCCATGCCATCACCGACCACGCCGTGACGCGTGCGCTCATCGGCTGGAACGCTGGGACGCTGCTCTACGTGGCGCTCAGCTCGCTCATGATGGCGCGCTCCACCGAGCAGCACATGCGCCGCCGGGCGCTGCAGGAAGACGAAGGACGCTTCACGATCCTGGGGCTGGTCGTGGTGGCCGGCATCGCCAGCCTGGTGGCGGTTGCCGGGCAGCTCAGCCTCGCCAAGGACATGCACGGCGCCGCCAAGCTCGCGCACATCGCACTCGCCGGCGTGACGGTGCTGTCGTCGTGGGCCTTCATCCAGGTGATGTTCGCGCTGCACTACGCGCACGACCACTACGCGGCCCTCTCGCGCAAGCAGCCGCCACCGCTGCAATTCCCCGGCGAGGCGCAGCCGGTCTACAGCGACTTCTTCTACTTCTCGGCCGTGATCGGCACCTCGGGGCAGACGGCCGATGTGGCGTTTGCATCGAGCGCCTTGCGCAAGATCGGCACGGTGCACTGCATCCTGGCCTTCCTGTTCAACACCACCGTGCTCGCGCTCTTGATCAACATCGGCGCCAGCCTGACCTGAACGACGCCCCGCGCGAACCACGGCGCTGGCAACGCCAAAGAAAAACGGCACCATGATTGCTCATGGTGCCGTTCGAATCATCTGGCGGAGTGGACGGGGCTCGAACCCGCGACCCCCGGCGTGACAGGCCGGTATTCTAACCAACTGAACTACCACTCCTGGCAGGCGGCTTTCGTTCTTGCGAACCAAGTGCCACGACTTGTGCCTACTTGCCTTGCGGCTTGTTTGGCGACCCTACGGGGATTCGAACCCCGGTACTCACCGTGAAAGGGTGATGTCCTAGGCCTCTAGACGATAGGGTCATAACCTGGACGGAAGCCTCGCATTGTATCAGCAGCAGAACCTGTTTTTTCCTGCTGTCGCCACCATGCGCGACTTCGAATCTGTGGTGGAGGTAAGCGGGATCGAACCGCTGACCTCTTGCATGCCATGCAAGCGCTCTCCCAGCTGAGCTATACCCCCACAGGGTTCACTGCTCGGCACTTGTCACTGTTGTTCAAAGTGCGTTGCAGCGAGCCTCGCATTATATGGCAGAAATTCAGACTTTTCCAAGTCGCTTGAGAATCTCTTCACGCGAATGCAGTTCGAGCACCGCGTCGAGCGACGGCGTCTGCGCCGTGCCCATCACCAGCACACGCACCGGCATGGCCAGCTGCGGCATCTTCATGCCATGCGCGGCCAGCACCTGCTTGAGCGCGGCGGCGATCGAGGCCTTCTCCCAGGCCACCTCTTTCAGCGCCGCGGCGAGCGCGGCCACCGCGGGCTTCACCGCGTCGGTCACGTGCTGGGCGAACTCGTCGGCGTTGGGTGTCACGTCGGCATAGAAGGCTGCGGCCCAGTTCGCGAGCGCCACCGTGGTCTCGCAACGGTCTTTGAACAGCGCGCAGATGCGGGGCAGGCGCCCGTCGGCCTGCAGGCCGCGCTTGGCCAGTTGCTCGGCCACCAGCGGCGCGAGCGCATCGTCGGCCATGGCCTTGAGGTGTTGCGCGTTGACCCAGCGCAGCTTGGCTTCGTCGAACTGCGCGGCGCTGCGGCCCAGGTGGTCGAGATCGAACCACTCGAGGAATTGCGCGCGGCTGAAGATCTCGTCGTCGCCGTGGCTCCAGCCCAGGCGCGCCAGGTAGTTCACCATGGCGTCGGGCAGATAGCCTTCGTCGCGGTACTGCGTGACGGGCTTGGCGCCGTTGCGCTTGCTCATCTTCTCGCCCTGCTCGTTGAGCACGGTGGGCAGGTGCGCGTACACCGGCGGCTCCTTGCCGAGCGCGCGGAAGATGTTGATCTGGCGCGGCGTGTTGTTCACGTGGTCGTCGCCGCGGATCACGTGCGTGATCGCCATGTCGATGTCGTCGACCACCACGCAGAAGTTGTAGGTGGGCGTGCCGTCGGGGCGCGCGATCACGAGGTCGTCGAGCTCGTCGTTGCGGATCTCGATGCGGCCCTTGACCTTGTCGTCCCAGGCCACCACGCCGCCCTGCGGGTTCTTGAAGCGCAGCACGGGCTTCACGCCATCGGGCACGGGCGGCAGCACCTTGCCGGGCTCAGGGCGCCAGGTGCCGTCGTAGCGCGGCTTCTGCTTGGCGGCCATCTGGCGTTCGCGCAGCGCGTCGAGTTCTTCCACGCTCATGTAGCAGGGGTAGACCAGGCCTTGCGCCTGCATCTCGGCCAGCACCGCCTTGTAGCGGTCCATGCGCTGCATTTGGTAGAACGGGCCTTCGTCGGGGTTGAGGCCCAGCCAGGCCATGCCCTCGAGGATCACGTCGACCGCGGCCTGCGACGAGCGCTCGAGGTCGGTGTCTTCGATGCGCAGGATGAAGTCGCCCTGCTGCGAGCGCGCGAAGGCCCAGGGGTACAGGGCCGAGCGGATGTTGCCGAGGTGGATGAAGCCGGTCGGCGACGGCGCGAAACGGGTGCGGACTTTCATGGGAGCGTGTCGAGACCCCGGGCCAGGTCGGCCTGGATGTCGGTGATGTGTTCGAGGCCCACGGCGACGCGGACCAGGCCCTGGCCCACGCCCGCGGCCTGGCGTTGCGCTTCGGTGAGGCGGCCGTGCGAGGTGCTCGCGGGGTGCGCGCACAGGGTCTTGGTGTCGCCGAGGTTGGTGGACAGCGAGAGCACGCGCAGCGCGTCGAGCACGTGGAAGGCGCGCGCACGGGCCTGCTCGGGGCTCGAGGCCTTGACCTCGAACGACAGCACCGCGCCGCCCACACCCGACTGCTGCCGCATGGCAAGCGCGTGCTGCGGGTGGCTGGGCAGGCCGGGGCTGAACACGCGCGCCACCGCGGGGTGGGCTTCGAGCCACTGCGCGAGCGCGAGCGCGTTCGCGCTCTGCGCGCGCATGCGGATGTCCAGCGTTTCCAGGCCCTTGAGCATGACCCAGGCGTTGAAGGGCGCGAGCGTCATGCCCGCGCTCTTGAGGATGGGCAGGAACTTGCCCGTGACGATCTCCTGCGAGGCGCACAGCGCACCGGCCATCACGCGCCCCTGGCCGTCGAGGTACTTGGTGCCCGAGTGCATGACGATGTCGGCGCCGAGCGCGATGGGCCGCTGCAGCGCGGGCGTGGCGAAGCAGTTGTCCACGCACAGCAGCGCACCGGCGTTGTGGGCCAGATCGGCCAGCGCGGCGATGTCGCAAACCTCGGTCAGCGGGTTGGTGGGCGTTTCGGCGAACAGCAGACGCGTGTTCGGTTTGAGCGCCGCCTTCCACGCGGCCACATCGGTCTGCGGCACGAAGCTCGATTCGACGCCGAACTTTGCGAGGTCGCTGCCGATGAGCTTGATGGTCGAGCCGAACATGGACTGCGAGCACACCACGTGGTCGCCGGCCTTGAGCAGGCCCAGGCACATGAGCAGGATGGCCGACATGCCCGAGGCCGTGGCCATGCAGGCCTCGGCGCCTTCGAGCGCGGCCAGGCGCTGCTCGAAGCTCGCGGTGGTGGGGTTGCCGTAGCGCCCGTAGGTGAAGCCCTCTTCGTCGCCAGCGAAGCGCAGCGCGGCCGACTCGGCCGAGGGCTGCACGTAGCCGCTCGTGAGGTACAGGGCTTCGGAGTTCTCGCCATAGGGCGAGCGCTCCACGGCCTCGCGCACCGCGAGCGTGTCGCGGTGCAGGGTTTTTCTCAGCGCCTCGTCCACCGCTCAGGCCTCCTGCGCGTTGGGCAGGGCCAGGCGCGAGGTGTCCTCCTGGCCCTCTTCGCTCTGCGGGCGGCCCGCGTTGAGCCGCTCGATGTCCTGCGGCGTGATGTCGCCCGTGACGTAGACGCCGTCGAAGCACGAGGCGTCGAAGCCGTCGAGCCTGGTGTTGAGCGAGCCCACGGCCTGCTTCATGCCGTCCACGTCCTGGTAGATCAGCGCGTCGCAGCCGATGATCTCGCGCACCTGCTCCACCGTGCGGTCGTGCGCCACGAGCTCGCCCGCGGTGGGCATGTCGATGCCGTAGACGTTGGGGTAGCGCACCGGCGGCGCGGCGCTGGCCAGGTAGACCTTGCGCGCGCCGGCGTCGCGCGCCATCTGCACGATCTCGCGGCTGGTGGTGCCGCGCACGATGGAGTCGTCGACCAGCAGCACGTTGCGGCCCTTGAACTCGCTCGCGATCACGTTGAGCTTCTGGCGCACGCTCTTCTTGCGCACGGCCTGGCCCGGCATGATGAAGGTGCGGCCCACGTAGCGGTTCTTCACGAAGCCCTCGCGGTAGGGCAGGCCCAGGAGGCGCGCGAGCTCCATGGCGCTCGGGCGCGACGATTCGGGAATCGGGATGACCACGTCGATCTCGTTGGGCGGCACGGTGGAGATCACGCGCTTGGCCAGCGAGGCGCCGAGGTTCAGGCGCGCCTGGTACACCGACACGCCGTTGATGGTGGAGTCGGGCCGCGCGAGGTACACGTACTCGAAGATGCAGGGCTTGAGCACCGCGTGGTCCGCGCACTGCGCGGCATGCACTTCACCGGCGAGGTCGACGAACACCGCCTCACCGGGCGCGATGTCGCGCTCGAAGTGGTAGCCCGTGCCTTCGAGCGTGACCGACTCGCTGGCCACCATCACGCTGCCGTCGGCGCGGCCGATGCACAGCGGGCGGATGCCGAACGGGTCGCGGAAGGCGAGCAGGCCGTGGCCCGCGATCAGCGCCACCACGGCGTAGGAGCCCTTGACCCGCGCGTGCACGCCGCGCACGGCGGCGAACACGTCGGCCGGCTTGAGCGGCTCACCGCGCGTGGACTTCTCGAGCTCGTGCGCGAGCACGTTGAGCAGCACCTCGGAATCGCTCTCGGTGTTGATGTGGCGGTGGTCGGTCTGGAACAGCTCCTGCTTGAGCGCGTGTGCGTTCGTGAGGTTGCCGTTGTGCACCAGCACCAGGCCGAAGGGCGCGTTCACGTAGAAGGGCTGCGCCTCTTCTTCGCTGTAGGCGTTGCCGGCCGTGGGGTAGCGGGCCTGGCCCAGGCCGCAGTTGCCGGGCAGCGCGCGCATGTTGCGGGTGCGGAACACGTCGCGCACCATGCCCTTGGCCTTGTGCATGAAGAACTTGCGGCCCTGCTGGGTGACGATGCCGGCGGCGTCCTGGCCGCGGTGCTGCAGCAGCAGCAAGGCGTCGTAGATCAGCTGGTTGACGGGCGTCTGGGCAACGACGCCGACGATTCCACACATGATGGCTTCCTTGGGTTGGGGCCGGTTACGGGATGTGGCGCGCGAGCGCGCCGGGCAACAGCGGCTTGACGCTGTGCAGGGTGCTGCCGAGCAGGCCGGCGGTGGGCGAGTCGCGCCACCAGGGCGCGTTCTGCATCTGGGTGATGGTGACCACAAGCGCGATGGCCAGCAGGATGACCGCGCCGCGCACCAGCCCGAAGGCGCCGCCGAGCACGCGGTCGACCGGGCGCAGGCCCACGCTGGCCACGAGCTTCTGCACGCCCCAGGCCACGAGACCGCCGACGAAGGCGATGGCGATGAACACGAGCGCGAAACCGATCGCGAGCTGCAGCGGCGGGGCCAGGCCGTCGATGGGCAGCCAGGGCACGACCTCGTCGGCCCAGGCCTGCGCGAGCAGGAACGCCGCGACCCAGCCGAGCACCGAGAGCACCTCGAACATCAGGCCGCGCCACAGGCCGAGCAGCACCGACAGCGCCAGCAGCGTGAGCAGCACCCAGTCGGTCAGCAGCATGCGGCCTCCGGCGGTCTCAGAGCGTGAGCACGGCGGCGCTCAGGCCCAGGGCCTTGACGCGCGCGGCCGCCTTCTCGGCCTCGGCCCGGTTGTCGAACGGGCCCACGCGCACGCGGATGCGCCGGCCTTCGGCGGTCTCGGCGACGTGGGTGTAGGTCTTGAGGCCGGCGCGCTCGAGCTTCTGTCGCGCCTCGCGCGCGCGGGCCTCGTCGGCGAAGGCGCCGACCTGCACCACCACGCGCTCGGCCGCGGCCGGGGCCGCCGCGGGCTTGGGAGCAGGCGCGGGAGCAGGCGTGGGCGCGGGCGCCGGCGCGGGCCGCGGGGCGGGAGCCGGTGGCGGCGGTGGGGGCGGTGGGGGCGCGACCGGAGCGGGCGCGGGCGCGGGGGCAGGCGATGGCGACGGGGCAGGTGCCGGCGTGGGCGCAGGTGCAGGCACGGGCGCTGCCGCCACCGGTGCGGGCGCGGCGGGTGGCGGCGTGTCGCGCCCGGGGATCTCGATCGGGATGTCGACCGCGATCGGGCGCGGCTGGGTGTCGAACAGCAGGGGGAAGCCGATCACGCCGGCCGCCACCAGCACGCTCGCACCGATCAGGCGGTGGCGCGCGCGGCGGCGCACGGCCTCGATGGTGGGCGGGGGGGAGGACGGGGGGTTGCCCTGGGAGCCGGAGCGGGAACTGGACATGGGTCGCGGGGCCTGGTGGGCGTACTGCGGCGGGCTCAGGTGCCCAGCTCAGGCACCCAGGTGTTTGGCCGACCGTTTCGGCAGACCGTCCTGCAGCACGCCACCCACGGTGTGGAACGAGCCAAAGACCGCGATTCTATCAGCGGGGGCCGAGGCCTCCAGGGCCGCGGCCAGGGCCTGCGAGGGGCTGGCGAAGGTCCCGGCGAGGGCGCGGTCGCCGGCCGGCAGGGCCTGGATGCGCGGCGCCAGATCCGCGGCCTTGATGGCGCGCGGCAGCGGCAGATCGCACAGGTACCAGCGGTCCACGAGCGGCGCGACGCGCGCGAGCATGGCGTCCAGGTCCTTGTCGGCCATGGCGCCGAACACCGCGTGCGTGCAGGGGTAGAAACCCATGGCGTCGAGGTTCTCGGTGAGCGCGGCCACCGAGTGCGGGTTGTGCGCCACGTCGAGCACCAGCGTGGGCGTGCCCGGCAGGATCTGGAAGCGCCCCGGCAGCTCCACCAGCGCCAGGCCGGCGCGCACCGCCTGGGCCGTCACGGGCAGGCGCGCGCGCAGGGCCTCGATGGCGCCCAGCACGCCCGCGGCATTCACGAGCTGGTTGGCGCCGCGCAGCGCCGGGTAGGCCAGGCCGCTGTAGCGCCGGCCGCCGCGCGAGGGGTGCGTGGCCCAGCCCCACTGCTGCTTGTCGCCCGCGAAATGGAAATCGACGCCCACGCGCCACAGGTCGGCGTCGATCTCGCGCGCGTGGTCGATCAGGCTGGCCGGCGGCATGGGATCGCTCACCACCACCGGACGCCCGGTGCGCATGATGCCGGCCTTCTCGCGGCCGATGCTCTCGCGATCGGGCCCGAGGATGGCGGTGTGATCGAGGTCGATGCTGGTGATGACGGCGCAGTCGGCGTCGATGATGTTCACCGCGTCGAGCCGGCCGCCCAGGCCGACTTCGAGAATGGCGACATCGACGCCGGCGCGCGCGATGGTGCGCAGGATGGCCAGCGTGGTGAACTCGAAATAGCTCAGGCTCACCTCGGGCTCGCCGCCCTGGCCCTTGCGCGCCACCTCCACCTCGGCCATCGCGGGCACGAGCTCGGCGGCGGCCACGGGCTGACCGTCGATGCGGCAGCGCTCCTCGAAATGCACCAGGTGCGGCGAGGTGTACACGCCGGTGCGGTAGCCCGACTGGCCATAGATGCTTTCGAGCATGGCGCAGGTGCTGCCCTTGCCGTTGGTGCCGGCCACGGTGATGACGGCGGCGTCGAGCTTGAGCGCCATGCGGCGCGCCACGGCCTGCACGCGCTCCAGGCCCATGTCGATGGCCAGGGGGTGCAGGCGTTCGGCGTGGGCCAGCCAGTCGGCCAGCGAGGTCGGGTGTTCGGGCACGGGGATATCCAGCATGGCCGCGATTGTCCCACCCGGGCCTTGCCCGTCCGGACGTCGCGGACAATGCGGCCCATGATCACGCTGCACGGCATCCCCAACTGCGACACGGTGAAGAAGGCCCGCGCCTGGCTCGACGCGAACGGCCGCCCTTACCAGTTCCACGACTTCAAGAAGCTCGGCGTGCCCGAGGCCGGCATCGCCGCCTGGATCGCGGCCCATGGCTGGGAAACGGTGCTCAACCGCAAGGGCACGGCCTGGCGCGCGCTCGACGAGGCCACCCGCGCGGGCGTGACCGACGCCGCCAGCGCCGCCGCGCTCATGCGCGCCCATCCCAGCCTCGTCAAGCGCCCGGTGGTCGCCTGGAGCGACGGCCGCACCACCGTGGGCTTCGACGCGGCCGACTGGGCGCAGCGCCGCTGAGGCCGCGCCCTGGCGGGCCCGCGGGGCCCGCCGCCTAAAATCGCGGGCTTTCCGCCCCCCGCCCTCGCGGCGCCCATCCCCGTTCCACCATGAGCACCACCCAGATCAGCGGCGTGACCGTCGCCACCCAGGCCAACGTCTACTTCGACGGCAAGTGCGTGAGCCACAGCCTCACGCTCGCCGACGGCACGAAAAAGTCGGTGGGCGTGATCCTGCCCGCCACGCTGACCTTCAACACCGGCGCGCCCGAGATCATGGAATGCGTGGCCGGCGGCTGCGAGTACCTGCTGAGCGGCGCGAGCGAGTGGGTCAAGAGCGGCCCGGGCGACACCTTCAAGGTGCCCGGCAACAGCAGCTTCCAGATCCGCGTCGCCGAGTCCTACCACTACATCTGCCACTTCGGCTGATCCCGGAGCCCACCGCCATGGCCACCATCCTGCAAAACCTGCCCACGCAACAGAAGGTCGGCATCGCCTTCTCGGGCGGCCTCGACACCAGCGCCGCCCTGCTGTGGATGAAGAAGAAGGGCGCCCTGCCCTATGCCTACACCGCCAACCTCGGCCAGCCCGACGAGGACGACTACGACGCCATCCCGCGCAAGGCCATGGCCTACGGCGCCGAGAAGGCGCGCCTGATCGACTGCCGCCTGCAGCTCGCGCACGAGGGCATCGCCGCGCTGCAGTGCGGCGCCTTCCACATCAGCACCGCGGGCATCACCTACTTCAACACCACGCCGCTGGGCCGCGCCGTCACCGGCACCATGCTGGTGGCCGCCATGAAGGAAGACGACGTCCACATCTGGGGCGACGGCTCGACCTTCAAGGGCAACGACATCGAGCGCTTCTACCGCTACGGCCTGCTCACCAACCCCGGCCTGAAGATCTACAAGCCCTGGCTCGACCAGACCTTCATCGACGAACTCGGCGGCCGCAAGGAGATGAGCGAGTTCCTCATCGCCAACGGCTTCGACTACAAGATGTCGGTGGAGAAGGCCTACAGCACCGACAGCAACATGCTCGGCGCCACGCACGAGGCCAAGGACCTCGAGCACCTGAACTCGGGCATCCGCATCGTCAACCCCATCATGGGCGTGCCGTTCTGGCGCGACGATTGCGTGGTCAAGGCCGAAGAGGTCACGGTGCGCTTCGAAGAAGGCCAGCCGGTGGCGCTCAACGGCCAGACCTTCGCGAGCCCGGTCGACCTGATCATGAAGGCCAATGAGATCGGCGGCCGCCACGGCCTGGGCATGAGCGACCAGATCGAGAACCGCATCATCGAGGCCAAGAGCCGCGGCATCTACGAGGCCCCGGGCCTGGCGCTGCTGCACATCGCCTACGAGCGCCTGGTCACCGGCATCCACAACGAAGACACCATCGAGCAGTACCGCATCAACGGCCTCAAGCTGGGCCGCCTGCTGTACCAGGGCCGCTGGTTCGACCCGCAGGCCATCATGCTGCGCGAGGCCTCGCAGCGCTGGGTGGCGCGCGCGGTGACGGGCGAGGTGACGGTCGAGCTGCGCCGCGGCAACGACTACTCCATCCTCAACACCGAGAGCCCCAACCTCACCTACGCGCCCGAGCGCCTGTCCATGGAGAAGGTGGAAGACGCGCCGTTCACGCCGCTGGACCGCATCGGCCAGCTCACCATGCGCAACCTCGACATCACCGACACGCGCGGCAAGCTGGGCGTGTACGCGCGCGCCGGCCTGCTGTCGGCCGAGGGTTCGGTGCTGCCGCAACTGGGCCACGAGCGCAAGGCCGACTGAGCCTCGCCACCCCGCGCGCGGCCCCGCGCCGCGCGCCCCCGACGGGCCGGGCGCCATGGCGCACCGGCCCGTCGTGTTTTCAGCGCGGCTGCAGCAGCCGCTCGATCGCCGCGCCGAGCGCCAGCAGCTCGCGGTCGCGGTCGCGGCCGCGCCGGCCCACCACCATCAGGCCCACGGGGCGCGGCACGGGCAGCGGCAGCGAGAGCGCCGGCAGATCGAAGAAGTTGAACACCGAGGGGTTGCGCAGCAGCAGCAGGTTGGTGCGCGTGAAGGCGGCTTCGTCCTGCAGCGCGTCGATGCGCGGCGCGAGCAGCGGCACCGTGGGCAGCACCAGCGCGTCGAGATCGGCCAGGCGGTGGTCCAGCGTGGCCTGCAAGGCCAGCCGCGCCTGCTGGATGCCCACGTAGGTCGCGGCGTCCAACGCCTGCCCCTTGCGGATGCGGCCCAGCACCAGCGGGTCGTAGGCCTCGGCGCGGGTCTCGGTCCAGTCGCGGTGGATGCACGCGGCCTCGGCCGCGACCAGGGTGCCGCGCTCCTGCAGGCGAAAGGGCGCGCCCATCCAGTCGTCCAGGGCCTCGTCGGTCACGCGCGCACCGGCGGCCGACAGCGCCGACAGGGCCTGCTCCACGGCGGTGAGCACCGCGTCGTCGGCCTGCGTGAACAGCAGGCCGCGCGGCACGCCCAGGCGCAGGCCGCGCACCTGGCGCACGGGCAGGTCTGCGGGCGCTTCGCCCGCGAGCACGCTGTCGGCCCGCGCGGCATCGGCCACGCTGCGCGCCAGCGGGCCCACGGTGTCGAGCGTGAACGAGAGCGGGAAGGCGCCCTCGCGCGGCACGCGCGCCTGCGTGGGCTTGAAGCCCACCAGGCCATTGAGCGCCGCCGGGATGCGCACCGAGCCACCGGTGTCCGAGCCGATCGCGATCTCGGCCAGTTGCCGGCCCACCGACACGCCCGCGCCCGACGACGAACCACCCGGGATGCAGGCCAGGTCGTGCGCATTGCCCGGCGTGCCCCAGTGCGGGTTCAGGCCCACACCGGAGAAGGCGAACTCGGTCATGTTGGTGTGGCCCACGAGCACCGCGCCCGCGGCGCGCAGGCGCTGCACCACGGGCGCGTCGCGCGTGGCGGGCGGCGCGCCGCGCAGCAGCGCCGAGCCCGCGGTGGTGGTCTCGCCGGCGACGTCGAACAGGTCCTTCACCGACACCAGGCGCCCGTCGAGCGGGCCCAGGGGCTGGCCGGCCCGCGCGCGCGCATCGGCCGCGGCGGCCGCAGCGCGCGCACTGGCGGTGAACACGCGGTTGTAGACGTGGCGCACCGCTTCGCTGCCCGCGTCGAGCGCGGCCAGCACGGCCTCGAGCCGTTCGAGCGCGCCGCTCACGGCAGCAGCACGGTGCAGCCGGTGGTGGCGCGCGCCTCCAGGCTTTCGTGCGCCTGCTTCACCTCGGTGAGCGCAAAGCGCTGGTCGATGCGGATCTTCACCTGGCCGCTCACCACCACGTCGAAGAGCTCGTCGGCCATCTGCTGCGTGCGCTCGCGGTTGCTGATGTGGGTGAACAGGGTCTGGCGCGTCACGTAGATCGAGCCCTTGGCGGCGAGGATGCCGGGCGCGAAGGCCGGGGCCGGGCCCGAGGCGTTGCCAAAGCTCACCATGAGGCCGAAGGGCCGCAGGCAGTCGAGCGACTTGTCCCAGGTGTCCTTGCCCACCGAGTCGTAGACCACCTTCACGCCCTGGCCGCCGGTGATGTCCTTGACGCGCGCGAGGAAGTCTTCGCTGCGGTAGTTGATGGCGTGCGAGGCGCCGTGCTCGAGCGCGAGCTTGCATTTGTCGTCGGAGCCGGCGGTGGCGATCAGCCGCAGGCCCAGGGCCTTGGCCCACTGGCAGGCGATCAGGCCCACGCCGCCCGCGGCCGCGTGGAACAGCACGAAGTCGCCGGGCGCCAGCCCTTCCACCGGGCGGCTGCGCTTGAGCAGGTACTGCGCGGTCAGGCCCTTGAGCATCATGGCCGCGCCGGTCTCGAAGTCGATGGCGTCGGGCAGCTTGCACACGTTCATCGCGGGCATCACGCGCACGTCGCAGTAGCTGCCGGGCGGGTTGGCCGCGTAGGCCGCGCGGTCGCCGGCCTTGAGGTGGGTCACGCCCTCGCCCACCGCCTCGATCACGCCCGCGCCTTCCATGCCCAGCGCGAGCGGCATGGTGGCCGGGTACAGGCCGGTGCGCTGGTAGACGTCGATGTAGTTCAGGCCGATCGCGTGGTGGCGGATGCGGACCTGGCCGGGGCCGGGTTCACCGACCTCGACGGTGTCGATCACGAGTTGTTCGGGGCCGCCGTGGGCGTGGATGCGGACGGCGCGGCTGCTGGTGCTCATGGGGTCTCCTCGGGTTGTGCGCAAACGAAGCGGGGGCGATGCTGCCACGAAACCGCCCGACCCTGCCCCGGTCGGGTCTTGGGGTGCTTGCTACAGTGCCGGCCCATGCCTGCCGCCCCCACCGCCCGCCTCAGTGGCCCCACCCTCGCGCTCCTGCTGCTGCCGCCCCTGCTGTGGGCGGGCAACGCCATCGTGGGCCGGCTCATGGGCGGCGTGGTGCCGCCGATCACGCTGAACTTCCTGCGCTGGGTGCTGGCCTTCGTGCTGCTGCTGCCGCTCGCGGGCTGGGTGCTGCGCCCGGGCAGTCCGCTGTGGCCGCACTGGCGCCGCTTCGCGCTGCTGGGGCTGCTGGGCGTGGGCAGCTACAACGCGCTGCAGTACCTGGCGCTCACCACCTCCACCCCCATGAACGTGACCCTGGTGGCCGCGAGCATGCCGGTGTGGATGCTGCTGCTGGGCCGGCTGCTCTACGGCGTGCCGGTGTCGCGCCGCGCGGCGCTGGGCACGGCGCTGTCGCTCGCGGGCGTGGCCACGGTGCTCTCGCGCGGCGACCTGAACCAGTTGCTCGCGGTGCAGTTCGTGCCGGGCGACGGCTGGATCGTGCTGGCCTCCATCCTCTGGGCCTGGTACAGCTGGCTGCTCGCGCGGCCGCGCCCGGGCAGCGAGCCCGCCGAGATCCGCGCCGACTGGGCCGCCTTCCTGCTCGCGCAGGTGGTGATGGGCCTGGTGTGGTCGGGCCTGTTCGCGAGCGCCGAATGGCTGTCGCTGCCGCCGCAGGTCGAGGGCGAACACGCCATTCAGTGGGGCTGGCCGCTGGCGGCTGCGCTGGTCTACGTGGCCGTGGGCCCCTCGCTCGTGGCCTACCGCTGCTGGGGAGCGGCGGTGGCGCGCGTGGGGCCGGCCACGGCCTCGTTCTTCAACAACCTCACGCCGCTGTTCGCGGCGCTGATGTCGGCCACGCTGCTCGGCGAACCGCCGCGCGCCTACCACGCGCTCAGCTTCGTGCTGATCGTGGGCGGCATCCTGGTGTCGTCGCGGCGCTGAGCGCCGGCCGGGCTGGTCAAGACGCCCGCCAGACCCCACCATGGCGCGCCGGAGGTGACCCGCATGCCCAGCCTTGTTCGAACCGCGCAGGCGCGCGCCGCCACGGGGCGCCGCGCGCTGATCGTGTGCAGCCTGCTGGCGCTGAGCGCTGGCGCGGCGCATGCCGCACCCGACGAAGAAGCCCTGGGCCGCGCGCGCGGCTACCCGCGCGGCACACCGCAGGAAGCCACGGCCGAGCGGCACAAGGTGGGCAGTTTCAGCGCGCTCGACGAGATCATGCCCAGCCGCCCCGTGGCGCGCGAGGGACCGGTGTGGCCGCTCGCGGCCGGCGAACCGCCGCCCGAGATCCGCTACAGCTTCGAGGGCCAGACCTTCACGCTCGAAGACTACCTGCAGCGCCGCCGCGTCACCAGCCTGCTGATCGTGAAGGACGGCGCCCTGCGCCTGGAGCGCTACCAGTACGAACGCACGCCGCAACAGCGCTTCATCAGCTTCTCGATGGCCAAGAGCATCACCTCGCTGCTGGTGGGCATGGCGCTCGAGCGCGGCCTCATCCGCTCGCTCGACGACACGGCGCAAACCTACGCGCCCGAACTGCAGGGCAGCGCCTACGGTGCGGCCACGCTGCGCCACCTGCTGCTCATGGGCTCGGGCGTGCGCTGGACCGAGGACTACGGCGGCCGCGACGACGTGGCCGACCTTTGGGGCGCGCTGTTTCGCGTGCACCGCGGCGGCGACCCGACGGCCGTGCTCACCGCCCGCCGGCCGCAGGATGCGCCACCCGGCAGCCGCTTCAAGTACAGCTCGGGCGAGACCCAGGTGCTGTGCCACGTGCTGCACGGCGCCACCCGGCGCTCCGTGGCCGAGATCACGCAGGAGTGGTTGTGGAAGCCGCTGGGCGCCGAGGCCGATGCGAGCTGGCTCGTGGGATGGCAGGGCATCGAGTACTGCGCGGGTGGCTTCAACGCGACGGCGCGCGACTACGCGCGACTGGGCATGCTGCTCGCCAACGAGGGCGCGCGCGGGGGCCAGGCGGTCGTGCCGCGCGACTACCTGCGGCAGGCCACCGACAACGCGCTCGTGCCCGCGGGCTTCCGGGTCAATGAAGCGGGGCCGGGCTTCGGCTACGGCTACCAGTTCTGGCTGGGCGGTGGCCGCGTGCGCTCGTACGCGCTGATCGGTGTGTACGGTCAGAGCATCACCGTCGTGCCCGCGCATGGGCTGGTCATCGTGCACACCGCGGTCTGGCCGCTGTCGTCCGACGAGGCATCGCGCCGCGAGCGCAGCGCCTTACTCAATGGCGTGCTGCAGGCCTTCGGCGCGCGCTGAGCGGGCTCAGAACGTGCCCGGGTACGCGCCGCCGTCGGCCAGGATGTTCTGGCCGGTGATGTAGGCCGCGTGCCGGCTGCACAGGAAGGCGCAGACCGCACCGAACTCGTCGGCGTTGCCGAAGCGCTTGGCCGGCACGTTCTGGCGGCGGCCATCGGCCACGGCCTCGTAGGTCTGGCCCTGCTTCTGCGCCAGGCCGCCGAGCGTGGTGCGCAGCCGCTCGGTCTCGAAGGCGCCGGGCAGCAGGTTGTTGATGGTGACGCCGCGCGCGGCGATCTCGCTGCGCGCCAGGCCGGCCACGAAACCCGTGAGGCCGGTGCGCGCGCCGTTGGACAGGCCCAGCACCTGCAGCGGGGCCTTCACCGCGCCCGAGGTGATGTTGACGATGCGGCCGAAGCCACGCTCGGCCATGCCGTCGACCGTGGCCTTGATGAGCTCGATCGGCGTGAGCATGTTGGCGTCGAGCGCGGCGATCCAGGTGTCGCGGCTCCACTGGCGGAAGTCGCCGGGCGGCGG
This sequence comes from Hydrogenophaga crocea, assembly GCF_011388215.1. Classification (NCBI taxonomy): domain Bacteria; kingdom Pseudomonadati; phylum Pseudomonadota; class Betaproteobacteria; order Burkholderiales; family Comamonadaceae; genus Hydrogenophaga; species Hydrogenophaga crocea. The sequence continues at coordinate 366,026 of NZ_CP049989.1, read as the reverse complement.
GCCGCCCGCGTTGGTGACCACGATGTCGAAGGCTTTGCCCGGCCCGCCGGCCGCGCCGAACACCGCCTCGCGCCCCGCGGGGGTGGTGATGTCGGCGGCCACCGGCAGCACCTGCACGCCGGGCTGCGCCTCGCGGATCGCCTGCGCCGCGGCCTGCAGCGCCTCGGCGCCGCGCGCCACCATCACCACGTTCACGCCTTCGGCCGCGAGCGCCTGCGCGCAGCCCAGGCCGAGGCCCTTGCTCGCGCCGCCCACCAGCGCCCATTTGCCCTTGATGCCCAGGTCCATGCGATCAATCTCCAGTCTTGTTGGTCGGTTTGGGCGCGCCGAAGCGCGTCACCAGGTACACGCCGCTGAGCACCAGCACCGTGCCCGCGATGATCCAGCCGTTGAAGGGTTCGCCCAGGATGAACACGCCCATGAGGATGGTGGACATCGGGCCGATCATCCCGGTCTGCGCGGTCAGCCCCGAGCCGATGCGCTCGATGGCCATCATCACCAGCAGCACCGGCACGAAGGTGCACAGCGTGGCGTTGAGCAGCGACAGGCCGATCACCTCGGGCGCCACCAGCGCGGCCGACATCGGCCGCAGCAGCGCGAACTGCGCCAGGCACAGCACGCAGGCCACGCTGGTGGCCAGGCCCACCAGGCGCGCCGAGCCCAGGCGCTTCACGAGCTCGCCGCTGTAGACGAGGTAGACCGCGTAGCTCACCGCGCTCGCGAACACCAGGGCCGCGCCGAGCGCGGCGTTGGGGCCCTGCACGCCGGCCTCGTGGCCGAACACCAGCAGCACGCCCGCGTAGCTCACGGCCATGGCGATGGCCTGCAGGCGCGAGATGCGCCGGCCATACAGCAGCCAGCCCAGCACCAGCACGAGCGTGGGGTTGAGGTAGAGGATGAGGCGCTCGAGGCTCGCTGTGATGTATTCGAGGCCCCAGAAATCGAGAAAGCTCGCGAGGTAGTAGCCCGTGACGCCGAGGCCGATCACGCCGAGCCAGTCGCGCCGTGTGAGCGGCGCCGGCCGCTGGCCGTTGCGCGGCCGGCTGGCCCACCAGACCAGCGCCAGGAACAGCGGCAGCGCAAACAGCATGCGGTACATGATGAGCGTGACCGCGTCCACGCCATAGCGGTACGCGAGCTTCACGATGATGGCCTTGCCGCTGAACGCGATCGAGCCGAGCGAGGCCATCAGCAGGCCGGTGGCGAGGTGGGGGTGGGGCTGGGCAGCGGACATGAAGCGCCGCATTATCGGCGCGGCCCGCGACGCCCCGCGCCGCGGGGCCTTTGGCTCACTGCAGTGGCGGCGTGGCCGCCAGCACCTCGTCGAGCGTGGTCAGGCCTTCGGCGATGCGCGCCGCGCCCGCCAGGCGCAGCGGCCGCATGCCATCGGCCACGCCTTGCGCGCGCAGGGCTTCCATCTTCGGCTCGCGGCTCACCTTGTCCTTGAAGGCCTCGGTGACGCTGAGCAGTTCGTACAGGCCCATGCGGCCGCGGTAGCCGGTCATGCGGCAGTCGACACAGCCCACCGGCTGGTAAGGCCGGTAGCCGCCCGAGATCTGCCAGGGCTTGACCACGTCGGCGAGCTGCTCGCGGCTGCTCGCCACCGCGTCCTTGTCGAGCGGTTGCTTGCAGGCCGGGCACAGCGTGCGCACCAGGCGCTGCGCGAGCACGCCCAGCACGGTGGCGCTGATCAGGTAGGGCGGAATGCCCAGCTCCATCAGGCGCATCACGGCCGAGGGCGCGTCGTTGGTGTGCAGGGTGGAGAACACGAGGTGGCCCGTGAGCGCGGCCTGCACGGCCATCTCGGCGGTCGCGAGGTCGCGGATCTCGCCCACCATGATGATGTCCGGGTCCTGCCGCATGAGCGCGCGCAGGCCTTGCGCGAAATCGAGGTCGAGCTGCGGCTGCACCTGGGTCTGGTTGAAGGCCGGCTCGATCATTTCGATCGGGTCTTCGACCGTGCTCACGTTGACCTCTTCGGTGGCCAGGCGTTTGAGCGTGGCGTAGAGCGTGGTGGTCTTGCCCGAGCCCGTGGGGCCGGTGACCAGCACGATGCCGTGCGGGCGCCGCGTGAGCGCTTCCCAGCGCTGCGCGTCGTGCGCGCCGAAGCCCAGCGCGGCCAGGTCTTTCACCGTGGACTCGGGGTCGAAGATGCGCATCACCAGCTTCTCGCCGAAGGCCGTGGGCAGCGTGGACAGGCGCATCTCCACCTCGTCGCCGCGCGCACCGCCCACACCGGGCTTGAGCGTCTTGATGCGACCGTCCTGCGGGCGCCGCCGCTCCACCACGTCCATGCGGCCCAGCAGCTTGATGCGCGCCGTCATGGCGTTCATCACGCCCAGCGGCAGCTGGTACACCGGGTGCAGCACGCCGTCGATGCGGAAGCGGATCACGCCCTGGTCGCGGCGCGGCTCGAGGTGGATGTCGCTCGCGCGCTGGTCGAAGGCGTACTGCCAGAGCCAGTCGACCACCTGCACCACGCCCTGGTCGTTGGCGTCGAGCTGCTTGTTGCCCTTGCCCAGCTCCACCAGCTGCTCGAAGCTGTTGATGCCCGCCGAGCCGCCCGCCTTGTGCGCCGCGCGCACCGACTTCGCAAGCGCGAAGAACTCGCCCGTGTAGCGCGCGATCTCGGCCGGGCTTGCGAGCACCAGGCGCACGTTCTTGCGCGTCTGGCGCTCGACCTCGCCCACCCAGTCGCGCACGAAGGGCTCGCCCGTGGCCACCACCACCTCCACCGGGCTCACCTGCACCGGCAGCACGCGGTGGCGCTCGGCATAGGCCGCGCTCATCACGTCGGCCACCTTGCCCACGTCGACCTTGAGCGGGTCGATGCGGCAGTAGTCGAGCCCGCTGCGCTGCGCCAGCCATTGCGTGAGCGCCTCGGCGTCGAGCACGTGGCCGTCGCTGGCGCGCGCGATGCCGACCACCGCGAGCCGCTGCAGCGGGTGCTGGGTGCTGTGCGCGGTGGCAATGCGCGCTTCGGTGCGCTGCGCCTCGGCTTCGCTGATCACGCCGTCCTCGCGCAGCCAGCGCAGCAGGTGGCGCCAGTCGAGCGGGCCTTGGTGGACGGTGGCTTCGGCGGCGGCTTTTTTCATGGCGGTGTCAGCGGACCACGGGTTGGAACAGGCGCAGCCACTTCACCGCGGGCAGGCCCCAGCGCTGCTGCACTTCCTCGGCGCGCGCCAGCAGTTCCATGCGCGAGGGCCGGCTCGCCTGGCGCTGGGCCAGCACCACGGTGTTGCCTTCGCGCGTGGGCCGGAAGGCCCAGACCGCGTCGGCGCCGAAGGCCTCGCTCAGGCTTTGCAGCGAGCGCTCGTAGCTGGCGTCGCGCCCGAACAGGTTGACCGTGAGGCAGCCTTCGTCGGTGAGGGTGTTGCGGCAGTCGGCGTAGAAGTCGGCCGAGTCGAGCACGGGCGCGGCGGCCTCGTGGTCGTACAGGTCGACCTGCAACGCGTCGTAGCGTTGCAGGTGTTCGTCGGCACGGATCGCCTCGCCCGCGTCGGCCAGCAGCACGCGCAGGCGCGCGCTGTCGGGCGGCAGCTTGAACCAGCGCCGGCACACCGCGACCACCTGCGGGTTGATCTCGATCGCGGTGGTGTCCATGCGCAGGCGCTTGAAGCAGAACTTGGTGAGCGCGGCCGAACCCAGGCCAAGCTGCAGCGCGCGGCGCTTGCCCACGCTGTCGGGCTCGACGAACAGCAGCCAGGCCATCATGCGCTGCACGTACTCGAGCTCGATGTCGAACGGCGCATCGAGCAGCATCGAGCCCTGGACCCATTCGGTGCCGAGGTGCAGGAAGCGCACCTCGCCGTCTTCGGAGATGCTGACGTCGGGCAGGGAGGCGGGGGTTTTCATGAGGCGGGGGAATCAGTGCAGCGGAGCGGCGTGCGCGACGCGGAAGCGGCGGGCCAGATCGGCCAGGCGTTTGTCCAGGGTCCACAGCACCGCCCCGGGCGTGATGAGTGTCGACGCCAGCAGGTTCAGGTCGACGAGCCCACAGCCAAGGCCATACAGCTCTTCGCGCTCGATGAAGGCCATGACCTCGCCCATGCTGGCTTCGTTGCAAGCCTGCAGCATGGCCAGGTTGCTCAGGGTCTGGCCGCGGGGCGCGGGTGGGGTGCCGCAGGCGATCTCGGCAATGACCATGGGGTGCGTGAGCACCAGGTCGAGCCGCACGAGTTCGACCAGGGCGGTGTTGCCCTGACGGAAGTGGTCGATCCACACCGACGTATCGACAAGCACCCTCATTTCGAGGCGGGCTCGGTGCGGCGTCGGGGCACGTCGGGCATGTCGGGCATCGAGCCACCCAGGGCGACCAGGCGTTTGGCCGCTTGCACGCGAACATAGGTCTTGACGGCTTCCCGGATGATGTCGGCCTTGTCCATGCCAGGGTCCGCCACCTCCAGGGCCTTTTCGTAGAGCGCGTCGTCGATGGTGACGGTGGTTCGCATGGAACTCTCCTGCATCAAAACTGATGCAATTCTGCATCCAAGCCGGCATCACCACAAACGGCGAGTGCGCCTCATGCCACGCTGTGCGCCAACAACACCCCGCGCCAGGCCTCGAGCTTGCGCTCGAACGACCAGCCCGCATTGGCCGGGCTGGTGGAGGGCAGGCGGTGCACCGGCAGGCCGAGCGCGCGTGTGTGGCGCGCGTGGCGATAACTTTCGCCGCCGTTGTGGGCGATGGCCTCGAGCCGCGGGCAGGCCGCGCGCAAGGCCGCGAGGTCGTTGAGCGTGGCGCCGCGGATGTCGGCGTCGAGGCTGCCTTCGCGCTCGCAGCTCGCGTACACGTCCCACACGCCCAGGCCGCGCGCGTGCAGCGCGGCCACGCGCTCGGCGTAGGCGGCCTGCGCCAGCGGCAGGCCCCAGACTGCGCCCAGGATCTTCCAGAACGCGTTCTGCGGGTGGCCGTAGTACTGCTGCGCGCGCAGCGAGGCCACACCGGGAAAACTGCCCAGCACCAGCAGGCGCGTGCCGGCATCGGCAATCGGGGGCAGGCCGGTGAGGCGCGTCATGCGGCGTCGGCCTGCAGGTTCAGCCGCGGCAGCACGCGCCGTGCGTTGGCGCTGGTGGCCTGCGCCACCGCGTCCACCGGCAGGCCGCGCAGTTCGGCCAGCACCGCGCCAATGCGCGGCAGCTCGCGCGGGTGGTTGATGCCCTGCGGCCGGCCCGCGGCGCGCTCGGCCGCGGTCACGTAGAGCCACTGGGGCGGGATGTCGGGCGCGTCGGTCTCGAGCACCAGCGATTCGAGCGGCAGCTCGCGCGCCAGACGGCGCAGCTGCTGCGCAGGCTCGAAGCTCATGGCACCGCCGAAGCCCAGCGCAAAGCCCATCGCGGTGAAGGCCTGCGCCTGCTGCAGGCTGCCATTGAAGGCATGGGCGATGCCGCCGGCCACGGGCCGCTCACGCAGGCCCTTGAGCAGCGCGTCGGCGCTGCGCCGCACGTGCAGGATCACGGGCAGGCCGTGCCGGCGCGCCAGCCGCAGCTGCGCGCGGTAGAAGCGGGTCTGGCGTTCGCGCATGGCCGGCTCGATCAGCGCGGGCACGAAGAAATCGAGTCCGATCTCACCCACGGCCACCAGGCGCGGGTCGTCGCGGTGCGCGGTGAGCGCGGCGTCGAGCGCGTCGAGGTCCTCGTCGAGCGCGCGCGGCACGCACAGCGGGTGGATGCCGAGCGCGTAGCGGTCACCGCGCCGGTGCGCGAGCGCGCGCACCGCGCCCCAGTTGGCGCGCTCCACCGCAGGGATCACGCAGCACGACACGCCGAGCGCGCGCGCCTCGGCGTGCCAGGCGTCGGCGGGCAGCGCATCGAACTCGGGCGCGTCCAGGTGGCAATGGGTGTCGATCCACATCGGCGGTCTTGGGTCGGGCGCCGATTGTCGCCGCTGCGCTTCGCGCGCACCGCCGCGGGGGCGTGCTCAGGTGGTGTAGTCGCCGCTGGCTTCGGGCTGGAACAGCAGCGCCGCGATCGTGGCCGCGCGCGGCTGGCCGTCGGGGCCGCTCCAGCGCGCCACCTCGCCCACGCGCAGGCCCAGCAGGGCCAGGCCCACGGGCGAGAGCACCGAGATGAAGCCGGTGCCGGGCTCGGCGTCGGCGGGGTAGCACAGCGTGAGGCGGCGCGGCTCGGCGCTGCCGCCCTCGCCCTCGCCTTCGTGCACCAGCACCTGCGAGTACATGGTGACCACGTCGGGCGCGACCTCGCGCGAGGGCACCACGCTCGCCAGGTCGAGCAGGTCGCCCACGCGCAGGGCTTCGCCCTGGCGGCGCAGGCGCTCCAGGCGCACGTGGTCGAGTTCGGTGAGCGTGCGCTCGGCAAAAGAAATGGGGGTCATCGACGGCTCCTTCGAAAGGCCCTGGACACACCGCGGCGGGTGGGTGTGCGGGCCGGGCAGCGCCGGGCACTGGCTTGGGGGCCCGGCGATCGAAGGTGGCGCGAAGAAGGGGGAGGGGGGTGGATCGCCGGGCTCAGGAATGTGCGTCAGACAGCACCGCACGCGCCCACGCGAGGGGGCGGTACCGGCACAGGGACGACAGTCGGCGGGGCGAAACCATGCGCTCGATGGTACCTCAGGCCAGTTTTCCGGCCGTCAGGCGCAGCACGCGGTCGCAGCGCGCCGCCAGGTTTTCGTCGTGCGTCACGAGCACGAAGGCCGTGCCCTGGTCGCGCGCCAGGTCCATCATGAGCCCGAACACGCCGTCGGCGGTGCCGCGGTCGAGGTTGCCCGTGGGCTCGTCGGCCAGCACGCAGGCCGGCTGCGTGACCAGGGCGCGGGCGATGGCCACGCGCTGGCGCTCGCCGCCCGAGAGCTCGGACGGGCGGTGCGCGATGCGCTCGCCCAGGCCCACGCGCGCGAGCATCTGCGTGGCGCGCTCGGCCGCTTCGGCGCGCGGCAGGCGGCGGATCCACAGCGGCATGGCCACGTTGTCGCGCGCGCTGAACTCGGGCAGCAGGTGGTGGAACTGGTAGACGAAGCCCAGGTGCCGGTTGCGCAAGGCCCCCTGCTCGGCCGTCGAGAGCTGCGACAGCGCCTGGCCCTTGAGCGTGACGCTGCCGCTGCTGGGCGCGTCGAGACCACCGAGCAGGTGCAGCAGCGTGCTCTTGCCCGAGCCCGAAGCCCCCACGATGGCGAGCGTCTCGCCGGCATGCACGTCGAGGTCCACGCCGTGCAGCACGGTGAGGTCGATGCGGCCTTCGTGGAAGCGCTTGGTGAGGCCGCGGGCCTGCAGGACGGTGGAGGACGTCATAGGGGTTTCGCCGCCGGGCCGCCCCAAGGCGAAACGCACCCCCACGGGGGGCAGCGACCCGCGCAGCGGCGGAGCGTGGGGGCCTTATTCATAGCGGAGGGCCTCGGCGGGGTTGACGCGGCTGGCGCGCCAGCTCGGGTACAGCGTGGCCAGGAAGGCCAGCACCAGCGAGATCACCGCCACGGGCACGATGTCGCCCTGCTGCGGGTCGCTCGGCATGCGGCTGATGAGGTAGATGTCCTGCGGCAGGAAGCTCGCGCCCAGCAGGCGTTCGAGCGCGGGCACCAGGGTGTCGATGTTGAAGGCCACGCCCAGGCCCAGCAGCAGGCCCACGCCGGTGCCGATCACGCCCACGGCCGCGCCCTGCACCACGAAGATGCCCATGATGCTCGATGGGCTCGCGCCCAGCGTGCGCAGGATCGCGATGTCGGCGCGCTTGTCGGTGACCGTCATGACCAGCGTGGACACGAGGTTGAACGCGGCCACCGCGACGATCAGCGTGAGGATGATGAACATCATGCGTTTCTCGAGCTGCACGGCCGCGAACCAGGTGCGGTTCTGGCGCGTCCAGTCGCGCACCACCAGGCCCGGCGGCAGGTCGGCCGCCATGTGCACCGCCACCTCGCGCGCGGCGTGCAGGTCGCGGATCTTCACGCGCACGCCCGTGGGCCCTTCGACGCGGAAGATGCGCGCGGCGTCGTCCTGGTGCAGCATGGCCAGCGCCGAGTCGTACTCGTAGTGGCCCGAATCGAAGGTGCCCACCACCGTCATGGTGCGCACGCGCGGCACCACGCCCGCGGGCGTGACCTGGCCGCTGGGCGCGATCAGCGTGACCGTGTCGCCCGCCACCACGCCCAGGCTGCGCGCGAGCTCGCCGCCGAGCACGATGCCGAAGCCGCCCGGCTGCAGGCGCGGCAGCACGGTGCCCGAAAGGTCGGCCGCGAGGTCGGTCACGCGCGGCTCCAGCGCCGGGTCGATGCCGCGCACCAGCACACCCTTCATGTCTTCGCCGCGCGCGATCAGCGCCTGCGCGCCCACGAACGGGGCCGCGCCCAGCACCTCGGGCCGCGCTTCGATGCGCGAGAGCACCTGCGGCAGATCGGGGATGGCCTGGCCGTTGGCCTCGAACACCTCGATGTGCGAAAGCACGCCCAGCATGCGGTCGCGCACCTCCTTCTGGAAGCCGTTCATGACCGACAGCACGATGATCAGCGCGGCCACGCCCAGCGCGATGCCCAGCATGGACACGCCCGAGATGAAAGAGATGAAGCCGTTGCGCCGCGTGGCGCGGCCGGCGCGGGTGTAGCGCCAGCCCAGCAGGAGTTCGTAAGGGGTTTGCATGGATGAAGCCGGGGATTGTGGCATCCCCGACAATCGGCCCATGCCTTCTGCCCAGGATCCCGTGCCCCACTGGGTGGTTCCCTTCGCCGCCCTCGGCGCCGAGGGACAACACCCCGACTGGCCTGCCCTGCCCCGCCTGCAGGCCCTGCTGCCCCGCCTGCGCGAGCAGCAGCGCGACCGCGGCGAGCACACCGACCCCACCCTGCCGCACGAGCGCGCGATCGCCGCCGCGCGGGGCCTGGCCCTGGCCGATCACGCCTGGCCCGGCGCCGCGCTGCACAGCGCGCAACCGCACGAGCCCCAGGCCTGGGTGCACCCGGTGCACCTGCAGGTCGGCATGGACCAGGTGACGCTGCAACCGGCCGAGCTGTTCGGCCTCGACGAAGCCGCCTCGCGCCGCCTGTTCGAGGCCTTCGCGCCGCTGTGCGCCGAAGACGGCCTCGCCCTGCACTTCGACAGCCCCGTTCGCTGGCGCGCCAGCGGCGAGCGCCTGCGCGGCCTGCGCTGCGCGAGCCTGGACCGTGTGGCGGGCCGCTCGATCGCGCCCTGGCAGCCGCAAGGCAGCGAGGCGCGCTGGCTGCAACGCCTCATGAACGAGGCGCAGATGCTGTTCTACACGCACCCCGTGAACGACGCGCGCGAGGCCGCGCGCCAGCCCGCGGTCAATGGCCTGTGGTTCAGCGCCGCGGGCGCGGTCGATGCCGGCGTGACACCCGGCCCCGCGCCCACCGTCGCCGACCACCTGCGCGCGAGCGCGCTCGGCGGCGACGCCGCGGCCTGGCGCGCGGCCTGGCAGGCGCTGGACGCCCGCCTCGTGCCCGAGCTGCAGGCCCTGGCGCAACAAGGCCGGCCCTTCGCCCTCACGCTCTGCGGCGAGCGCAGCGCTGTCACGCTGCAGCCCCACACGCCTTCCCCCTGGCAAGGCCTGGCCCGCGCGCTGGGCCTGGCGCGCGCCCCCCAGGTGGCCGAACTGCTCGAGACCCTATGAAGATCACCACCCGCGACGTCCCGCCGCGCGCCGCCTGGGCGCTCGAACAGAGCGGCCTGCACCCCCTGCTCGCGCGCCTGTACGCGGCGCGTGGCATCGCGCAGCGCGAAGAACTCGACGACGCGCTCGCCCACCTGCTGCCGCCCGCCACGCTCAAAGGCGCCGACGAAGCCGCGCGCGCGCTCGCCGACGCCATGGCCGCGCAGCGCCGCCTCTGCGTGGTGGCCGACTACGACTGCGACGGCGCCACCGCCTGCGCCGTGGCCGTGCGCGGCCTGCGCCTGCTCGGCGCGCCCATGGGCTTTGACCAGGTGCACTACCTCGTGCCCGACCGCGTGGTCGACGGCTACGGCCTCACGCCCCCGATCGCGCAGCGCGTGAAGGCCAGCGGCGCCGACGTGCTCATCACGGTGGACAACGGCATCGCCAGCCTCGACGGCGTGCGCGCCGCGCGCGAACTCGGGCTCGAGGTGATCGTGACCGACCACCACCTGCCCGCACAGCAGAACGGCGCCACCGTGCTGCCGGCCGACTGCACCATCGTCAATCCCAACCAGCCCGGCTGCGGCTTCGAGAGCAAGAGCATCGCGGGCGTGGGCGTGATGTTCTACGTGCTGCTCGCGCTGCGCGCCGAATTGCGCGCGCGCGGCGTGTTCGACGCCCAGACGCAGCCCAAGATCGACAGCCTGCTGCCGCTGGTGGCCCTGGGCACCGTGGCCGACGTGGTCAAGCTCGACACCAACAACCGCCGCCTCGTGGCGCAGGGCTTGAAGCGCGTGCGCGCGGGCGCGCTGCCGCCGGGCATGACCGCGCTGTTCAACGCCGCCGGCCGCCGCCCGCAAGCCGCCACCACCTTCGACTTCGGCTTCGCGCTCGGCCCGCGCCTGAACGCCGCGGGCCGCCTGGCCGACATGACGCTCGGCATCGAGTGCCTGATCACCGACGACGCCACCCGCGCCGACGAACTCGCGCGCACGCTCGACGGCATCAACCGCGAGCGCAAGGCCATCGAGGGCGAGATGCGCGAGCAGGCGCTGATGCTGGCCGAAGAGATGTTCGACGAGAGCGAACAGCCCCCGCCCGCGCTGGTGGTGTTCGACCCCGACTTCCACGAAGGGGTGGTGGGCATCGTGGCCTCGCGCCTGAAAGACAAGCTGCACCGCCCCACCTTCGTATTTGCGGCCAGCAGCGCGCCCGGCAAAGAACACGAACTCAAGGGCTCGGGGCGATCGATCGCGGGCCTTCACCTGCGCGACGCGCTCGACCTGGTGGCCAAGCGCCACCCGGGCGTACTGCTGCGCTTCGGCGGACACGCGATGGCCGCGGGCTGCACCATCGCCGAAGAGCACCTGGACACCTTCGAGCAGGCGCTGCAGCAGGTGGCGCACGAATGGCTGGACGCCGCCACGCTGCAGCGCCGCGTGGAAACCGACGGCCCGCTGGACCGCCAGTACCGCCGGCCCGATCTGGTGGACACCCTGCACGGCCAGGTGTGGGGCCAGGGCTTCGCGCCGCCGGTGTTCAGCGAAGAGGTGCGCGTGGTGAGCCAGCGCATCGTGGGCGAGAAGCACCTGGCGCTCAAGCTGCAGCACCAGGGCGACCCGGTGGACGGCATCTGGTTCGGCCACACCGAACCGCTGCCGGCGCGCGTGAAGATCGCCTTCCGCCTCGACGCGGACGAATGGCAGGGTCAGCGGCGGGTGCGCTTTCTGGTGGAGGCGGCGGAGGTCTGAGACCTCAGATCACCACCGGCTCGGGCTCGAGCCGGATGCCGAAGCGTTCGTAGACGCTGGTCTGGATGGCCTTGGCCAGCGTCACCACCTCGCCGCCCGTGGCGCCGCCGCGGTTCACCAGCACCAGGGCCTGTTTCTCGTACACGCCCGCATTGCCCACGCCGCGGCCCTTCCAGCCGCAGGCGTCGATCAGCCAGCCCGCGGCCAGCTTCACCGTGCCGTCGGGCATGGGGTAGTGCACCACCTTGGGCTCGCGCGCGATGATGTCGGCGCACTGCTCGGGCGTGACCGTGGGGTTCTTGAAGAAGCTGCCCGCGTTGCCGATCACCGCCGGGTCGGGCAGCTTGGCGCGGCGGATCGCGCAGATCCAATCGAACAGCGTGCGCGCATCGGGGGCGCTGTTGCCGGTCTCGGCCATCTTGCGTTCGAGGTCGGCGTAGCCCAGCACCGGCTTCCAGGGCTTGGGCAGCAGCAGCCGCACGCGCGTGATGAGCGCGCGGCCGGCGAGGCCGAAGTCGCGCGCGTCGGTGGGCAGGTGCTTGAACACCGAGTCGCGGTAGCCGAAGCCGCATTGCGCGGCGTCGAGCGTGAAGCGCTCGCCGCTGCGCAGGTCGATCGCGTCGAGCGAATGGAAACGGTCCTGCAGCTCCACGCCGTAGGCGCCGATGTTCTGCACCGGCGAGGCGCCCACGGTGCCCGGGATCAGCGCCAGGTTCTCCAAACCGGGCCAGCCCTGCTCCAGCGTCCACTGCACCAGTCCGTGCCAGTTTTCGCCCGCGCCCGCCTCCACCAGCCAGCCGCGCGGCGTTTCCTCGATCAGGCGCTTGCCCGCGATCTCCACCTTGAGCACCAGGGGCTTCACGTCGCCCGTGATCACCAGGTTGCTGCCGCCGCCGAGCACGAAGGGCGGCTGCTCGCGCACGAGCGCGGCCCAGGCCGGATCGGCACGCAGCGCGGCCAGATCGTCTTCGTGGCGGATGCGCGCCAGGTGGTGGGCCTTGGCCACGATGCCAAAGCTGTTGTGGGCCTGTAGCGGCACCTGCTTCTCGACTATCATGGCCGCGATTTTCTCACCCGCTTTTGACCGCCCCATGCCCTCGTTTGACACCGTCCTCGAAGCCGATCTCGTCGAAGTCAAGAATGCCGTCGACCAGGTCGCGCGCGAAATCGGCACGCGCTTCGATTTCAAGGGCACGAGCGCCGCGATCGAGCTCAAGGACAAGGAGATCACGCTGTTCGGCGACGCCGACTTCCAGCTCCAGCAGATCGAAGACGTGCTGCGCAACAAGCTCTCCAAACGCAACGTCGATGTGCGCTTCCTCGACATCGGCAAGGTCGAGAAGATGGGCGGCGACAAGGTCAAGCAGGTGGTGAAGGTGCGCAACGGCATCGCCACCGAAGACGGCAAGAAGATCCAGCAGGCCATCAAGGCCAGCAAGCTCAAGGTGCAGGGCGCCATCCAGGGCGACGCGGTGCGCGTGACCGGCGCCAAGCGCGACGACCTGCAGGCGGCCATGGCCATCATCCGCACGGAGATGAAGGACCTGCCCCTCTCCTTCAATAACTTCCGCGACTGACCATGCGGCAAGGCCTGCTGGCGGCGTTGCTCCTGGGCGCGGCCGGCCTGGCACTGGCGCAGTCCGTCGCGCTCACGGGCGTGTCGGGCAACAAGGCGCTGATCGTGGTCGACGGCGGTGCGCCGCGTTTCGTCACCGCGGGCCAGGTTCACCAGGGCGTGCGCGTGCTCGCGGTGCAGGGCGACACCGCCACCATCGAGGTGCAGGGTCGGCGCCAGTCGCTGCGGGTGGGCGAAGACCCGGTGAGCCATGGGCGCGACCACGCCCCGTCCGAAGGCGCGCGGCGCGTCGTGATCACCGCCGACAGCCGCGGCCACTTCCTGCCGCCAGGCCAGATCAACGGCCGCGCCGTGCAGTTCATGGTCGATACGGGCGCGAGCCAGGTGGTCATCGGCGAGCCCGAGGCGCGCCGCCTGGGCCTGCCCTTCGAGAAGGGCACCAAGGTGCAGGTGTCCACCGCCAACGGCAACGTGGTGGGCCACCAGCTGCAGCTCGACACGGTGCGCGTGGGCGAGGCCCAGGTGTTCGCGGTGTCGGCCATCGTGCTGCCGCAGCCCATGCCCTACGTGCTGCTGGGCAACAGCTTCCTCACGCGCTTTCAGCTGCAGCGCACCAACGACCAGCTCACGCTGGACAAGAAGTAGCGCGGGGCCGGTCTCAGGCCTGGGCGGCCGTGACCACGATCTCGATGCGGTAGGCGGGGTTGGCCAGCGCGGCCTGCACGGTCGCGCGCGGCGGCGCGGCGCCGGGCACCACCCAGGCGTCCCAGACCTCGTTCATGGCCGCGATGTCGCGGATGTCGGTGAGGAAGATCTCGGTGCGCAGGATGCGCGACTTGTCGCTGCCGCATTCGCGCAGGCGCTGCTCCACCTGCTGCAGCACGTCCTCGGTCTGGCCGCGGATGTCGACGTCGCCGCGCTCGGGCACCATGCCCGCGAGGAACACGATGCCGTTGAACACGGCGGCTTCGCTGTAGCGCGCGGCCATGCCGACGCGGGTGATGTCCTGGCTCATTTCTTCTTCGATCCCAGCTTGCTTTCGGTGCCCGCGATCAGGCGGTTGATGTTCTCGGCGTGGCGCCACACCAGCAGCACGGCCATGGCGGCCAGGCCGAGCACCATGGCGCCCGGCGCGTCCCAGGCCACGTCGGCGCCGAGCAGGTAGTAGGCCGGCGCGAACACCGCGGTGACGATGGACGCGAGCGACGAGTAGCGGAAGAACACCGCGATGATGAGCCAGGTGGCCAGCGAGGCCAGGCCCAGCCAGGGGTTGAAGGCCAGGATGACGCCGGCCGCCGTGGCCACCCCCTTGCCACCCTGGAAGCGGAAGAACACCGGAAACAGGTGGCCCAGGAAGGCCGCGAAGCCCACCAGCGCCACGGTGCCCGCGCCCAGGCCGAAGCGCTCGCCATAGGCCTGCACCAGCACCACGGGCAACCAGCCCTTGAAGGCGTCGAGCAGCAGGGTGATGACCGCCGCGGCCTTGTTGCCCGAGCGCAGCACGTTGGTGGCGCCGGGGTTCTTGCTGCCGTAGGTGCGCGGGTCCGACAGGCCCATGAGGCGGCTCACCAGCACCGCGAACGACAGCGATCCGATCAGGTACGCGGCCAGCGTGGCCAGCGCGGGGTAGAACGCTTGCAAGAGTGTCTCCTCACTCGATGTCGACAGGGGGCGTCATTCTGCCAGCGCACACTGCACCGGTTTCGCGCCCAGAGGCGCGGTGAGCACCGCGGGATCGATGCCCACGAGGAAGCCGCGGCGCCCGCCGTTGATCCAGATCTTCGGCAGTTCGAGCACCGTGGACTCGACCCACACCGGCATGGCGCGCTTGAGCCCGAACGGCGAGGTGCCGCCCACCAGGAAGCCGCTGTGGCGGTTGGCCACCTCGGGCTTGCAGGGCTCGACCGACTTGGCGCCGATCTGCCGCGCAAGGTTCTTGGTCGACACCGTGCGGTTGCCGTGCATGAGCACGGCCAGGGGCCGCGCGGCCTCGTCCTGCATGATCAGGGTCTTGACCACCGCGAACGGGTCCAGGCCCAGCACCTGCGCGCTGTGCTGCGCACCGCCGTGCTCCAGGTACTCGTAGGGATGCTCGGTGTACGCCACGCCGTGCGCCTTGAGCCAGGCGGTGGCGGGCGTTTCACTGACGTGTGCGGCCTTCTTGCTCATTGCGCGGGGTCGCGCGATTCCCAGCGGATCTGGTCGATCGCGGTCAGCAGCTCGGGCGTGAGCGCCACGTCCCAGGCGTCCAGGCACTGGTCGAGCTGGGCCACGCTGGTCACACCGATGATGGTGCTGGCCACGCGCCAGTTGCGGTAGCAGAAGGCCAGCGCGAGCTGCGCGGGCGTGAGCCCATGTTCGCGCGCGAGCGCGTTGTAGCGCCTGGCCGTGGCCAGCGCCTCGGGCCGGCCCCAGCGCTGCTTGCGCATGCTGTCGTACAGCGCCATGCGGCCGTGGTCACCGACCAGGCCGGTGTCGTCGTACTTGCCGGTGAGCAGGCCGAAGCCCAGCGGCGAATACGCGAGCAGCGACACGCCCAGGCGGTGGCAGCTTTCGTCGAGGCCGTTCTCGTAACTGCGGTTGATCAGGCAATAGGGGTTCTGCACCGTGGCCACGCGCGGCAGGCCGTGCTGCTCGGCCAGGCGCACGAACTCGTGCACGCCATAGGGTGTTTCGTTGGACAGGCCGATTGCGCGCACCTTGCCGGCCTTGACCAGGTCGGCCATGGCGTCGAGCTGCTCGTGGATGGACGCGTGCGGCTTGTCCTTGGACGGGTCGAAGTACAGCGCGCCGAAGGCCGGCACGTTGCGCGCGGGCCAGTGGATCTGGTACAGGTCGATCACGTCGGTCTGCAGGCGGCGCAGGCTGCCTTCGCAGGCGTTGACGATCTCGGCCTTGCTCAGGCCCGACACCTCGCCGCGGATCCAGGGCATGCCGCGCGAGGGTCCGGCCACCTTGGTCGCGAGCACCACCTTCTGGCGCAGGCCCGGCGTGCGCGCGAACCAGTGGCCGATGATGGTTTCGGTGGCGCCGCAGGTTTCGGCGCGCGCGGGCACCGAGTACATCTCGGCGGCGTCGATGAAATTCACGCCGCGCTCGAGCGAGCGGTCGAGGATGGCGTGGGCGGTAGGCTGGTCGACCTGTTCACCGAAGGTCATGGTGCCCAGGCAGATGGGCGAGACGTGCAGCGGGCTCTGGCCCAAGGGCAGGTGTTTCATCGGAGCGGTGGAAAGGGTTTGTAAATTCAGATACGTCCTACGGCACAGATACCGGACGGGGTGTAAGTTTAGGCGGTGGTCTTCAACCCACGGACCGTGGTGCCTGTGCCGCGGCCCCTCCGACCTCTCCGATCCACGAACCGCGAGGAACGCCTTCATGAACACCTCCCCCTCTTCCTTCACGCGCGGCCTGACCCTGCTCACCGTGGCCGCGGCCATCGCCGTCACGGGCTGCGCCAACATGAGCGAAACGCAACGGGACAGCGCCAAGGGCGCGGGCATCGGCGCGGCGGCCGGCGTGGTGCTGGGCGGCCTCACGGGAGGCTCCAAGGGCGCGGCGCAGGGCGCGGTGCTGGGCGCGGGTGCGGGTGCGCTGGGCGGCTACATCTGGTCCACGCGCATGCAGGAGCAGAAAAAGCAGATGGAAGCGGCGACGGCCGGCACCGGCATCGGCGTGAGCCAGACCGCCGACAACCGCCTCAAGCTCGACGTGCCGGCCGACGCGGGCTTCGCCTCGGGCCGCTCCACGCTGAGCCCCACGCTGGTGCGCGTGCTGGGCCAGTTCGCCACCACGCTGCAGCAGAACCAGGCCACGCAGGTGTCCATCATCGGCCACACCGACAGCTCGGGCAGCGACGCGATCAACAACCCGCTGTCGTTCGACCGCGCCAACGCCACGCGCGACTACCTGGTGGGCCGCGGCGTATCGGCCGCGCGCATCAGCACCGACGGCCGCGGCTCGCGCGAACCCGTGGCCGACAACGGCACGCCCCAGGGCCGCGCGCTGAACCGCCGGGTGGAGATCTACGTGGCCGAACCGGCCACCGCGGCGCAGCGCTGAGCCAGCACGCCGGCGTCGCGCAGCTGCGCGATCTCGGCCGGCGTGTAGCCGAGCTCGGTGAGAACGGCCTCGCTGTGTTCACCGAGAGCGGGCGGCGCTGAACGCACGCCGGGCCGCGCGCCATCGAGCGTGATGGGCAGCAGCGCGGTGCGCGTCTGCACGGGCCGGCCGGCGCAGCTCGTGTCGGGCGGCAGGCACACCTCGGCCAGCCCGCCGCTGGCGAGCAGGTGCGGGTCGTCGAACAGGTCTTGCGGCTTCGTGATGGGGGCGTAGGGCAGGCCGATGCGCTCGAAGCGCGCGCCGAGCTCGGCGGCGCTGAAGCCCGCGAAGCGCTCGCGCAGCAGCGGCAGCATCCAGTCGCGGGCCTGCACGCGGGCGTTGTTGCCCACCAGGCGCGGGTCGTCGCGCAAGTCGTCGAAGCCGAAGGCTTCGCACATCAGCGCCCACTGCGAATCGCTCACGGCGGCCAGGAACACCTGCTCGCCGTCCTTCACGGTGAACACGTCGTACACCGCCCAGGCGCTGATGCGCCCGGGCATGGGCGCGGCGGGCCTGCCCGTGACGGCGAACTGCATCATGTGCTGCGCCATGAGGAACACGTTGTTCTCGAACAGCGCGCTCTGCACGCGCTGGCCGCGGCCGGTCTTTTCGCGCTGCGCCAGCGCCGCGAGCACGCCGATGGCGCCGAACATGCCGCCCATGATGTCGTTGACGCTGGTGCCCGCGCGCAGCGGCCGGCCTTCGGGACCGGTCATGTAGGCCAGGCCGCCCATCATCTGCACGACCTCGTCGAGCGCGGTGCGGTGTTCGTAGGGACCGGGCAGGAAGCCCTTGTGCGACACGCTGATGAGGCGCGGATTGAGCCGGGTCAGCGCCTCGTGGCCCAGGCCCAGCTGGTCCATGGCGCCGCTCTTGAAGTTCTCGCTGAACACGTCGGCGCGCGCCAGCAGGCGCAGCACGATCTCGCGCCCGCGCGGGTCCTTCACGTCGACCGCGAGGCTCTTCTTGTTGCGGTTGAAGGTGCCGAAGAAACCTGCGCCCGACCCCAGCAGGCGGCGCGTGCTGTCGCCACCCAGCGGCTCGACCTTGATCACTTCGGCGCCGAGATCGGCCAGGATCAGGCCGCAGGTCGGGCCCATCACCATGTGGGTGAGCTCGACCACGCGCAGGCCGCTCAGAGGCAGTTCGTGGGAAGGGTTCATGCAGTGCCTTTCATCGCGGCCGGGACACGGCCGTCGGCGTAGGTGAAGCCGCGCGTGAGGCCGGCTTCGGGCGTCATGCCGTACAGGGGCTCGCCGGGCAGGCCGGCGCGCAAGGCCTCGCGCGCAGCCATCAGGCGATCGAGGTCGACGCCGGTGCGCACGCCCATGGCCTCGAACATGAAGACCAGGTCTTCGGTGACCACGTTGCCCGAGGCGCCCGGCGCGTAGGGGCAGCCGCCCAGGCCGCCCTGCGAACTGTCGAAGGTGCGCACGCCCGCGTCGTGCGCGGCCAGGCAGTTGGCGAGGCCCAGGCCGCGCGTGTTGTGCAGGTGGGCCGCGCCGGTGCGCTCGCCGATCTCGGCGCGCACGCGCCGGAACAGCCGCCGAACCTGCGCCGGATTGGCCATGCCCGTGGTGTCGGACAGGCCGATCTCGTCGGCGCCGGCCTCGGCCAGCGCCACGGCCAGGCGCACCACGTCGTCCTCGGGCACGGGGCCCTGCAGGGTGCAGCCGAAGGCGGTGGACAGGCCGGCCTCCACGCGCACCTTCGGCGCGCTGGCCCTGCGCAGCGCCACCACCGCGCGCACCTCGTCGACCATCTGCGCGCGCGTCTTGCGCACATTGGCCAGCGAATGCGCCTCGCTCGCCGAGACCGGCAACGTGAGCTTGTGCACGCCGCTGGCCAGCGCCGCCTCGGCGCCGCGCACGTTGGGCACCAACGCCATCACCGTGAGGCCGGGCCTGGTGAGCGCGTGCCGCACCACCTCGGCCACGTCGGCCATCTGCGGCAGCAGCCGCGCCGGCACGAACGAACCGACCTCGATCTCGCGCAGGCCGGCGGCGTGCAGGCCGTCGATCCAGGCCAGCTTGTGCGCCGTGGGCATGGTGGCCTTGACGCTCTGCAGGCCGTCGCGCGGGCCGACCTCGCTGATGAGGACATCGGTTGTCATGACATTGTTTAGTCTGTAGGATGGACTATTAGTTCTGTACTGTGGACCGATGATAAGAACCGGTCACAGGCCTGTCAAACCGCCGGAGTGCGCCCATGCCCCGCAAGTCTTCCCACGCCTCGGTCGCCGACGACAACGCCGCTCCCGGTGGTGCCGCTGCGGTGGATCGCGCGATCAGCCTGCTGGCCGCGTTCCGCCCGGGCGACCGCTCGCTGGGCGTGAGCGAACTCGCCGAGCGCACACGCCTGTACAACAGCACCGTGCTGCGTCTGCTCGCCTCGCTGGCCCATGGCGGCCTGGTGCAGCGCACGCCCGGAGGCCGCTGGGCCCTGGGGCCCGAGATCGCCCGCCTCGCGGCGCTGCACGCCGAAGCCTTTTCGCTGGAAGACCTGGTGCTGCCCGAGATGCGCGCGCTGGGGGCGCGCACGCAGGAGAGCGTGGCCTTTCATGTGCGCCAGGGCGATCAGCGTCTGGTGCTGTTCCGCGTCGACTCGCCGCACCTGTTGCGCGACCACGTGCGCGCGGGCGATCTGCTGCCGCTGAACCGCGGCGCGGGCGGGCGCGTGCTCATGGCCTTCGCCGGGGCGCGCGGCAAGCTCCACGAGCAGGTGCGGCGCGACGGCTACGTGGCGCTCACGGGCGATCGGGTGGCGGGCCTGGTGGGCATCTCGGCGCCGGTGTGGCGCACCGGGCACGAGCTGGTGGGCGCGCTCACGCTCACGGTGCCCGAGCCGCGCGCAAAGCCTGCGTTCGTGGACGCGCTGCGCGCCTCGGCCGCGCGCCTGACCAAGGTCCTGGGCGGCTAGCGCGCGGCGGCCTTCGCGCGCGCTTCCTCCTGCAGCCGCAGCACGCGCCGCTGCACCTTGCCGGTGGTGGTCATGGGCAGGGCGTCGATGAACTCGATCTCTTTCGGGTACTCGTAGGGCGCGAGCCGGCCCTTCACGTGGGCCTGCAGCTCGGCGATCAGCGCCGCGTCGCCCGCGCGCCCGGGCGACAGCACCACATAGGCCTTCACCACGGCGCCGCGCTCGGCGTCGGGCTTGGGCACCACGGCGGCGTTGGCCACGGCGGGGTGCTTGACCAGGCAGTTTTCGATCTCGCTGGGGCCGATGCGGTAACCCGCGGCCTTGAAGACGTCGTCGGCACGACCCTGGTACCAGAGGTAGCCGTCGGCGTCGCGCACCGCGAGGTCGCCGGTGCGGCACCAGCTGTCCGCCGGGTCGCCGGTGTACTTGCCGCGCGTGGCGGCCTCGTTCTTCCAGTAGCCCAGGAAGAAGATCGGGTCGGGCTCGCCGTGCACGTCGAGCCGGTGCACCGCCACGTCGCCCGGCACGCCCACGGGGCATTCGCGGCCCTCCTCGTCGATGACCGCCACGCGGTGGCCGGGGTAGCCCTTGCCCATGCTGCCGGGCTTGGCGGGCCACAGGCGCGTGCAGTTGCCCACCACGTAGTTGATCTCGGTCTGGCCGAACATCTCGTTGACCGGCACGCCGAGCCCGTCGCGGCACCAGTGGTAGACCGCGTCGCCCACGGCCTCGCCCGCGCTCATGAGGCCCTGCAGCGCGAGGCGGAAGTGCCGTCGCGGCTGCGGAAAGGCCTTCATCATGGCCTTGAGCGCGGTGGGAAACAGGAAGCTGTGCGTCACGCCGTGGCGCTCGATCAGCTCGAACGCGGTCTGCGCCGAGAAGCGGCCGTTGTGCGCCACGATGGGCCGGCCGAAGTACAGCGTGGGCAGCAGCGCGTCCATGAGGCCGCCGGTCCAGGCCCAGTCGGCGGGCGACCAGAACACCGCCTGCGAAGGCTTCGCGGCGTCGAAGGGATCGAAGCCGAACCAGTTCTGGCTGCACACGAAGCCCGTGAGGTTGCCGATCAGCGCCCGGTGCGGGATGAGCGCGCCTTTGGGGTTGCCGGTGGTGCCGCTGGTGTAGATCAGCACCGCGGCCTCGTCGGCGCGCGTGTGCGCGGGCTCGAAGCCCTCGGGCTGCTGTGCGAGCAGTGCGGTCCAGTCGAGTGCGCTGCCGCCCGCGGCGTCGACCGCGATCACGTCCTGCAGGCGCGGGCAGTGTGCGCTCACCGATTGCACCGCGGCGAGCGTGCTGGCGTCGCAGACCGCGAGCACGGCCTCGCTGTCGTGCAGGCGGAACTGCAGCGCCTCGGGGCCGAAGAGCTGCGACAGCGGCATGGCCACCGCGCCGAGCTGCAGCACCGCCATGTAGGCCACCGCGGTCTCGAAACGCTGCGGCAGCACGATGGCCACCCGATCGCCGCGCTGCACGCCCAGCACCTGCAGCGCGTTCGCCAGCCGGTTGGCCTGCGCGAACAGCTCGGCGTAACTGTGGCGGCGGTCGGGTTGGTCCGGGGCGGTGGCGATCACCGCGGTCTGGCGTGCGGTATCGGGATCGTTGGCCCAGCGCCGCATGCAGACCTCGGCCATGTTGAAGGCCTCGGGCACCCGCCAGCGAAAGCCCGCATGCAGGCTCGCGTACAGGTCCGGCGCGGCAGCGGGCGCGGTGTCGCGGTCTTGACGGCGGCGCATGGGTGTCTCCTCTCGCGTCTTTATGATCGATCGAATGTACCAAGTGCAACGCCCCTCCCGCAGCGACTTCCTGCCCATCCGCGGCTGGCGCTACCACGTGCGCAGCTGGGGCGAACCCGACCCCTCGCGGCCACCGCTGGTGCTGGTGCACGGCTGGATGGACGTGGCCGCGTCATGGCAGTTCGTGGTGGACGCGCTGCGCGAGCAGCGCCACATCGTGGCGCCCGACTGGCGCGGCTACGGCGACACCACCTTCGACGGCCCCGCGCCCGACAGCTACTGGTTCCCCGATTACCTGGGCGATCTCGACGCGCTTCTCGACACCCTGTTCGGCGACCGCGCGGTGGACCTCGTGGGCCACAGCATGGGCGGCCACGTGGCCACGCTGTACGCGGGCGCGCGGCCGCAGCGCATCCGCCGCCTGGTGAACCTCGAAGGCTTCGGCATGCCGGCCTCGGTGCCGGCGCAGGCGCCCACGCGCTACGCCCACTGGCTCGACGAGATCCGCGCCCAGCGCCGCGGCGACATGGACCTGAGCGACTACGCCGACGCCGATGGCGTGGCGCGCCGACTCATGAAGACCAACCCGCGCCTGGCGCCCGACAAGGCCGACTGGCTCGCGCGCCAGTGGGCCCGGCCCAACAGCGAGGGCCGCTGGGCGATCCTGGGCGATTCGGCGCACAAGGTGAGCAACGCGGTGCTGTTCCGGCCCGACGAGGCGATCGCGGTGTACCAGCGCATCGGCGCGCCGACGCTGGTGGTCACGGCCGGTGACGACAGCCTGGGCCAGTGGTGGAAGGGCCGCTACACGCTGGCCGAATTCCTGCAGCGCATCGGCCATGTGCCCAACCTGCGGCACGAGGTGGTGCCCGATGCCGGGCACATGATGCACCACGACCAGCCGGCCCTGCTGGCCGCCCTGATCGAGGCGTTCCTGTCGGACAAAACCTGATTCGATGCACCTGGACACAGGTGCAGCCCGCGGCGGTGGCAGACTCGCGCGATGCATTTCCGACGCCTGCCCCTCCTGACCGCCCTGCTCTGCAGCGGCCCCGCCTTCGCCTTCAATGCCTGCCCGGGCTGGGACGACCCACTGCCCGACGGGCAGGCGGCCTACGAGGTGTTCGCCTCGCCGTACACGCACCACTGGTCGCACGACCCCGAGCACCGGCCCGTGTTCGCGCTGGCGCTCAACCGCCACCTGCCCGACGACCGCTTCTGCGGCCTTTCCCTGTTTCGCAACTCCTTCGGCCAGCCCTCGGGCTACCTCTACGCGGGCAAGCGCTGGAACAACCTGCTTGCGAACTGGCCCCAGGTGTACGCCCAGGTGAGCGCGGGCGTGATCTACGGCTACGTGGGCCAGTACAAGAACAAGGTGCCGGGCAACGTGGGCGGCTTTTCGCCGGCCATCGTGCCCGCGGTGGGCTACCGGCTGACCGACCGCGCCGGCCTGGAGGTGCAGATCCTGGGCACCGCCGCGGTGATGTTCGGCGCGACCTGGCGGTATTGATGCCCCCACGCTCCGCCGCTGCGCGGGTCGCTGCCCCCCGAGGGGGCTGATCCGGCTTGGGGCGGCCCGGCGCCGGATCGTGAGGCCCCCACGCTCCGCCGCTGCGGCCATGAGAAAATCGCGCCTTTGCCCGATTGACCGCAGGAACGACCATGGACGCCGAACAGATCAACGCCATTCAGAGCCAGCTCAAGGACCTCAGCACCCGGGTGGTCGAACTGCGGAGGTATCTTTGACTACGATGCCAAGGCATCGAAGCTGAAGGAAGTCGAGTCCGCGCTCGAAGACCCGACCGTCTGGGACAACCCCAAGCGCGCGCAAGACCTGAGCAAGGAGCGCAAGTCGCTCGAAGACGTGGTGCTGGTGCTCGACCGGCTCGGCAGTGAACTGGCCGACAACAGCGAGCTGTTCGAGATGTCGGCCGCCGACAACGACGAAGCCGGCCTGCGCACCATCGCCGACGAGGCCGCCAAGGTGCAGGCCGAGGTGGAGCGGCTCGAATTCCGCCGCATGTTCAACAACCCGGCGGACCCCCTGAACTGTTTCGTGGACATCCAGGCCGGCGCCGGCGGCACCGAGGCCTGCGACTGGGCCAGCATGCTGCTGCGCCAGTACCTGCGCTACGCCGAGCGCAAGGGCTTCACCACCACGGTGGAAGACGAAACACCCGGCGACACCGCGGGCATCAAGAGCGCCACCATCAAGGTCGAGGGCGAATACGCCTTCGGCCTGCTGCGCACCGAAACCGGCGTGCACCGCCTGGTGCGCAAGAGCCCCTTCGACAGCTCGGGCGGCCGCCACACCTCGTTCGCGTCCATCTTCGTGTACCCCGAGGTCGACGACACGATCGAGATCGAGATCAACCCGGCCGACGTGCGCGTGGACACCTACCGCGCCAGCGGCGCCGGCGGCCAGCACATCAACAAGACCGATTCGGCGGTGCGCCTCACGCACATCCCCACCGGCATCGTGGTGCAGTGCCAGGACGGCCGCAGCCAGCACAGCAACCGCGACGTGGCCTGGAAACGCCTGCGCTCGCGCCTGTACGACCACGAGATGCGCAAGCGCATGGAAGAGCAGCAGAAGCTGGAGGACACCAAGACCGACGTCGGCTGGGGCCACCAGATCCGCTCCTACGTGCTGGACAACAGCCGCATCAAGGACCTGCGCACCAACGTCGAGATCTCGGCCACCCAGAAAGTGCTCGACGGCGATCTCGACGCCTTCATCGAAGCTTCGCTCAAACAGGGGGTCTGACCATGAGTTCTCTGCGTGAAGGGCCCACCACCGTGGTGCGCCGTGAAGACTACGCACCACCCGCCTACTGGATCGACACGGTCGAACTCACCTTCGACCTCGACCCGGCCAAGACGCGCGTGCTCAACCGCATGACGCTGCGCCGCAACGCCGCCGTGGCCGCGCAGCCGCTGCGCCTGGACGGCGAAGAGCTGAACCTGGCGCGCGTGCTGGTCAATGGCGCGGGCTGCTCGTTCAAGATGGACGCGGGCCAGCTCGTGCTGGACAACCTGCCCGAGGGCAACGAGCCCTTCACGCTCGAGATCTTCACCACCTGCGCGCCCGAGAAGAACAGCCAGCTCATGGGGCTCTACGTGAGCCAGGGCACCTTCTTCACGCAGTGCGAGGCCGAGGGCTTTCGCCGCATCACCTACTTCCTCGACCGGCCCGACGTGATGGCCAGCTACACCGTGACGCTGCGCGCCGACAAGGCGCGCTACCCGGTGCTGCTGTCCAACGGCAACCTGGAGGAGGAAGGCCCCCTCCCCGATGGCCGCCACTTCGCGAAGTGGGTCGACCCGCACCGCAAGCCCAGCTACCTGTTCGCGCTGGTCGCGGGCAACCTGGTGGCGCGCGAGCAGCGCATCGTCTCGCGCAGCGGCAAGGAACACCTGCTGCAGGTCTTCGTGCGCCGCGGCGACATGGACAAGACCGAACACGCCATGCAGTCGCTGATCGCCAGCGTGGCCTGGGACGAGGCCCGCTTCGGCCTGCCGCTCGACCTCGAGCGCTTCATGATCGTCGCCACCAGCGACTTCAACATGGGCGCGATGGAGAACAAGGGCCTGAACATCTTCAACACGAAGTACGTTCTGGCCAACAGCGCCACCGCCACCGACACCGACTTCGCCAACATCGAATCGGTGGTGGGCCACGAGTACTTCCACAACTGGACCGGCAACCGCGTGACCTGCCGCGACTGGTTCCAGCTCTCGCTGAAAGAAGGCCTCACCGTCTTTCGCGACCAGGAGTTCAGCATGGACCTGTGCGCCGAGCCCTCGGCGCGCGCGGTCAAGCGCATCGAAGACGTGCGCGTGCTGCGCACCGCGCAGTTCCCCGAAGACGCGGGCCCCATGGCGCACCCGGTGCGCCCCGACAGCTACGTCGAGATCAACAACTTCTACACCGTCACGGTCTACGAAAAAGGCGCCGAGGTCGTGCGCATGATGCAGACCCTGGTGGGCCGCGAGGGCTTTGCGCGCGGCATGAAGCTCTACTTCGAGCGCCACGACGGCCAGGCCGTGACCTGCGACGACTTCGCCCAGGCCATCGCCGACGCCAACCCCGACAGCGCGCTGGCGCGCCAGCTCGAGGTGTTCAAGCGCTGGTACAGCCAGGCCGGCACGCCGCGCGTGCGCGCCGAAGGCCGCTACGACGCCGAGGCCCGCCGCTACACGCTCACGCTGAGCCAGCACTGCGCGCCCACGCCGGGCCAGGCCGTGAAGCAGCCCTTCCTGATCCCGGTGGCGCTGGGCCTGCTCGATGCAC
The DNA here is from genome assembly GCF_011388215.1 of Hydrogenophaga crocea. Lineage (NCBI taxonomy): Bacteria > Pseudomonadati > Pseudomonadota > Betaproteobacteria > Burkholderiales > Comamonadaceae > Hydrogenophaga > Hydrogenophaga crocea. The sequence continues at coordinate 340,101 of NZ_CP049989.1, read as the reverse complement.
AGGGCCGCGAACTGCCGCTGCCCGAATCACAACGCCTGGTGGTGCTCGCCGACGCGAGCGCCACCGTTGTCTTCGACGACATCGACAGCGAACCCGTGCCCTCGCTGCTGCGCGGCTTCTCGGCGCCCGTGGTGCTCGAGTACGCCGACAGCGATGCCCAACTGCTCACCCTGCTCGCGCACGACAGCGATCCCTTCAACCGCTGGGAAGCCGGCCAGCGCCTGGCGCTGCGCCGCGCGCTCGCCGCGGTGCGCGCCGATGGCCCGGTGGCGCAGCCGCTCGACGCGGCCTTCATCGACGCCATGCGCGCCGTGCTGCGCCACGACACGCTCGACGCCGCCTTCAAGGAGCTCACGCTCACGCTGCCCAGCGAAACCTACATCTCGGAGCAGCTCGAGGTGGTCGACCCGCAGCGCGTGCACGCGGTGCGCGAAGCCATGCGCGAGCAGCTCGCGCAGGCCCTGCACGCCGACTGGGCCTGGGCCTACGAGCAGCACAGGGACAACGGCGCCTACCGCCCCGACCCGCTGAGCGCGGGCCGCCGCGCCCTGGCCGGCATGGCCCTGACCATGCTGTGCCTGGACGCGCGCCAGAGCGGCGACGCCGTGTGGCCGGGCAAGGCCTACCAGCGCTTCAAGGACGCCGGCAACATGACCGACCGCTTCAACGCGCTGTCGGCCCTGGTGGTGAGCGGCCACGCGCTGGCCCGCGAGGCGCTGCCGCGCTTTCACGCCATGTTCCGCGACGAGGCCCTGGTGCTCGACAAGTGGTTCGCGCTGCAGGCCGGTGCGCCCGACCGCGGCGGCAACATCCTGCCCGCGGTGCGCCAGCTCATGGCCCACCCCGACTTCCAGCTGCGCAACCCCAACCGCGCGCGCAGCGTGATCTTCAGCTACTGCAACGCCAACCCGGGCGCCTTCCACCGCGCCGACGCGGCGGGCTACGTGTTCTGGAGCGACCGCGTGCTCGAGATCGACCGCTTCAACCCGCAGGTGGCCGCGCGCCTGGCGCGCGCGCTCGACCGCTGGAAGAAGCTCGCCGAGCCCTACCGCAGCGCCGCGCGCGAAGCCATCGCGCGCGTGGCCGCCCAGGCCGAGCTGAGCAACGACGTGCGCGAGGTCGTGACCCGCGCCCTCTCGGAAGACTGAACCCCACCCCCAGCGCCATGAGCCAACGCATCTCCCTCACCCGCTACCTCGTCGAGAAACAACGCGTCGACGGCCACATCCCCTCGCAGCTGCGGCTGCTGATCGAAGTCGTCGCGCGCTCGTGCAAGAGCATCAGCCACGCGGTCAACAAGGGCGCGCTCGGCGGCGTGCTCGGCTCGGCCGACAGCGAGAACGTGCAGGGCGAGGTGCAGAAGAAACTCGACATCATCGCCAACGAGGTGCTGATCGAGGCCAACGAGTGGGGCGGCCACCTCGCGGCCATGGCCAGCGAGGAGATGGACAGCATCTACCTGGTGCCCAACCGCTACCCGCAGGGCGAGTACCTGCTGCTGTTCGACCCGCTCGACGGATCGTCGAACATCGACGTCAACGTGAGCATCGGCACCATCTTCAGCGTGCTCAAGAAGCCCGAAGGCAGCGGCGCCGGCGTGAGCGAGGCCGACTTCCTGCAGCCCGGCAGCAAGCAGGTGGCCGCGGGCTATTGCGTGTACGGCCCGCAGACCACGCTGGTGCTCACCGTGGGCGACGGCGTGGCCATGTTCACGCTCGACCGCGAGCAGGGCTCGTTCGTGCTCACGCAGGAAGACGTGAAGATCCCCGCCGACACCAAGGAATTCGCGATCAACATGAGCAACATGCGCCACTGGGACACGCCGGTGAAGCGCTACATCGACGAATGCCTGCAGGGCAAGGAAGGCCCGCGCGGCAAAGACTTCAACATGCGCTGGATCGCCAGCATGGTGGCCGACGTGCACCGCATCCTCACGCGCGGCGGCGTGTTCATGTACCCCTGGGACAAGCGCGAGCCCGAGAAGCCGGGCAAGCTGCGCCTGATGTACGAGGCCAACCCCATGGCCTGGCTGGTCGAGCAGGCCGGCGGCGCCGCCACCAATGGCCGCGAGCGCATCCTCGACGTCAACCCGACCAAGCTGCACGAGCGCGTGAGCGTGATCCTGGGCAGCAAGAACGAGGTCGACCGCATCACCGCCTACCACCGCGAGGGCTGACACCCCTGCGGGGCTGGCTATAATGCCGAGCTTCGCCGGTGTAGCTCAGTTGGTAGAGCAGCTCATTCGTAATGAGAAGGTCGGGGGTTCGACTCCTCTCTCCGGCACCAAGTCAAAAGAAAAGCCCGCCATGGATACCCTGGCGGGCTTTTTGTTGGGCGGTAGGCCCGGGGCGTGCGCCGTGGCGCGGATTCCCTGGTCAATGGCTCAACGCGTGGCTCCCGTTCCATTCGATCGGCCGGCATTGTTTTGATCCAGCCAGGACTGCCCCGCGTAAGTCACCTTCATCGTGCAGCGCCAATGGTCCTTTGAACTGCTGCCCAAACGGCTGCCGTGCTGCGTGCAGACCGGCTCCTCCTGCCGGACCACCCGCCATTCGGGGGCATGGCCCATGAACACGCCTTCCAATTGCTGGCGCTGTTCATGCAAGGATTGAAGCGCCTGTTGCCGGCTCTCATGGCCAATGCCTTCGGATGCGTAAGCCTTGGTGTCTTGAAACGGATAGGTTTTGCGAGCGGGTGTGCTTTGGTCGGCAGATGGCCTGGAGGCTGGGTCGGACGAGCTGGTAGAGGGCTGGGTTTTCGCAGCGGCGACCGTGGCCGGGTTGCCGGTCATTGCCGGCCCGGCCGATGCCCCCGCCGAGCGAGCAGCGGACGGGGACTCCAGCGATCCCGCTTGCCGGGCGGCGATGTAGGCACCGGTGACCCCGACCGCGACAGCGCCCAGGTCCTTGAGCATTTGCGCGTTCTTTTGCCGCTCTTCCCGCAGCCATTGCTCGCTGTAGGCCTTCTGCTCACTGGAGACCTTTCCCCAATGTTCGGCAATGGCCAGCACCGACTGCCTGCTCGATTCCCCTTCGGCCGTCTTGCCCCCCCGCTGGATCAGCTGGTCCGCACGGCCCTGCAGAAAAGCGACCTTGGGTGAATTCCGTTCGGCCATGGCATATCCCATGGCACGCGCCACCATGTTCAATGGCTTTCCACTGGACGGGTCGTTTCGGCAATCGAGGTTGACGTCCGCGCCGTTGCCCAGCAACCAGTCGGTGGCCGCCACCGCCATGGGCGTGTCATAGACGATCAACACGCACAAAGGCAGGGTGGTCGCTTGCTGGCCAATGCTCAGGTACTCATTGGGCCGGACCTTTCCGTCGAGCACCGATTGCGCCAATGGCGCCGGGTTGCCGAGATTGGCTTCGGAGGCCGGCGTTGCGCACCCCCACAAGCCCGACATGGCGACGCCGCCCAAGGCGAATTTGACGAACTTTTGCATGGATGAGGGAGGGCTGGTGAAGACCGTTTGCGCGGTGTGCAGCGGGCTTCGGGTTGATCCGACGGGTCATTATCAGCGGGCCCGGACGCCGGACGGGATTGCCGGCACACCACGCTGGTGCGTTGGTGCACAACTTTGTGACACGTGGCGGAATGCCCCCACACCGCATCGGTGCATCGTTGTAAATGGGGTTAACCCGGAGAAATGTAATCGGACGGTTATTTTCGGCCGCTGGAATACGCCCGTCGTCCCGCACGGTGCGGGAGGCACGGACCCCCACAGAGGGGACCGACGACCCCTACGGAGCACATTCCATGAAAAAGAGCCTGATCGCTCTGGCCGCCCTGGCCACCCTCAGCGGCGCCGCCCTGGCGCAATCCAGCGTCACCATCTACGGCCGTCTCGACGCGTCCGTCGGCTCCAACAAGGCCGGCGCCCCGGGCGTGGCCAAGAGCGTCTCGCAACTCGAAAGCGGCCTGCTGAGCACCAGCCGCCTGGGCTTCCGCGGCACCGAAGACCTCGGCGGCGGCATGAAAGCCATCTTCCAGCTCGAAGGCGAACTCAAGGTCGACGACGGCACCGCCGCCGGCTTCAGCTTCAACCGCATGTCCATCGTGGGCCTGCAGGCGGGCTTCGGCACCATCAAGCTCGGCCGTCACGACACCTCGTTCGACGACATCCGCGACATCAGCGTGAGCAGCAACCTGTGGGACTCCGAGTTCTCGCCCACCAAGGTCGCCTACGTGAACAGCGTCGGTGGCGTGGCCGTCGCCCACGTGGCCGACTACTCGTCGCGCGCCAGCAACCAGATCCGCTACGAGTCGCCCTCGTTCGGCGGCTTCACCGCCGGTGTGAGCTACGGCTTCGACGAGCAGGCCGCCCCCGTCAAGCGTGACGTGACCGCCCTCAACGTGCGCTACCGCGCCGGTGGCCTGGACGCCGGTATCGGCTACCAGGAGCAGGACAACGAAGTGGCCGCGTCCAAGCGCGAGTACACCACCATCGCCGGCGCCTACAACTTCGGCATGTTCCGCGTCTCGGGCGGCTACAACAAGGCCGAGCAGGGCACGCTGGAATCCACCGGCTACACCATCGGCGCCAACATGCCCGTGGACGCCTGGGACTTCTCGGTGGGCTACGCCACGAACAAGTCCGAACTGGCCGGCGTGACCTCCGCCAAGTCGTCGGGCTTCTCGGCCGGCGCCACCTACAGCCTGTCCAAGCGCACCCGCGTGTACGCCGCCTTCCTGAACGGCAAGGCCGAAAACGCCGCCGGCACCAAGATCGCCGACCGCAAGCTGTACGCCGTGGGCGTGCGTCACGACTTCTGATCGTGACCCGGGGGCCGCAGCCGCGGCCCCCGCTTCTCTCTCCAAGGTTTTTGACAGCCACTGCCCGCGAGGGCAGTGGCTTTTTTCATGCCGCGATGCCCGGGTTGCCCGCCATGCCCACGATGCGCGGTGCATTGACCTTCACGCCCTTGATCACCTTGCGGCTGCGCAGGTGCGTGGCCACCACGTCCCACACGGGCTCGCCCTTCACGCCTTCCTGCACCGAGGCCCAGCCGGCCACCTTGTAGGTCTTGTCCGCTTCCACGGGCCGGCCCTTGAGCGTCATGTTCTGGATGCGGCTGCCCATGCGCTCGTTGGGCGCGATGGTGTACTGCATGCCGCCCACGCGCACCATGTCGCCGCCCTGCTGGTAGTAGGGGTCGGGGTTGAAGATGTTGTCGGCCACGTCTTCGAGGATTTCCTTGATCTGCGCGCCGGTGAAGGTGTTGAGCGTGGTCGACGGGTAGGTGATGGCGGTCTGGTCCATCAGGTGTTCCATCGTGATCGTGTCGCCCGGCAGCAGCGAGGTGCCCCAGCGCACGCCCGGCGAGAACGACAGGTCGGCGCCCTTGACCTCGATCAGCGCGTCGCAGATGAGCTGGTCCCACGAGCCGTTGAAGTTGCCGCGGCGGTACAGCGTGTCCTGCGTGACCGCGAGCTTCTCGCCAAGCTTGTCCTTGTAGGGCGCGCGCACGGCGTCGATGTGGGCCTGCATGTCGACGTCGGCCTTGAGCAGGTTGGCGAAGATGGGCAGCAGCTTGTAGCGGTAGCCCTGCACCTGGCCCCCGCGCACGTCGAAGTCGAGCACGCCGAGGAACTTGGTGTTGGAGCCGGCGTTGGTCACCAGGGTCTGGCCGCCGGCGTTCTTCACCACCGTGGGCTGGGGCATACCGTCGTGCGTGTGGCCGCCCAGGATGGCGTCGATGCCGCGCACGCGCGAGGCGAGCTTGAGGTCCACGTCCATGCCGTTGTGCGAGAGCAGCACCACCACCTGCGCGCCCTTGCCACGCACCTCGTCGACCATCTTCTGCAGGTGGTCCTCCTGGATGCCGAAGGTCCAGTCGGGCACCATGTAGCGCGGGTTGGCGATGGGCGTGTACGGAAAGGCCTGGCCGATCACGGCCACCGGCACCCCGTTCATGTCGCGCAGCGTGTAGGGTTTGAAGACCAGGTCTTCGAAGTCGGTGGTCTTGACGTTGTGCGCCAGGAATTCGATGCGGCCCTTGAAGTCCTTCTCGACGATCTCCTGCACGCGCCGGGCACCGAAGGTGAACTCCCAGTGCGGGGTCATGATGTCCACGCCCAGCTTCTTGCAGGCGTCGACCATGTCCTGGGCGTTGGTCCAGAGCGCGGTGGCCGAGCCCTGCCAGGTGTCGCCGCCGTCGAGCAGCCAGGCGTGCGGCCGTTGCGCGCGCAACTGCTTCACCAGCGTGGCCAGGTGCGCGAAGCCGCCCACCTTGCCGTAGGTGCGCGCGGCCTGGGCGAAGTCGAGGTAGCTGAAGGCGTGGGCCTCGCGCGTGCCGGGGCGGATGTTGAAGTGCTTGAGCAGGGCCTCGCCCACCAGGTGCGGCGCCTTGCCCACGGCCTCGGCCACGCCCAGGTTCACGCTGGGTTCGCGAAAGTGCACCGGCGTGAGCTGCGCGTGGCAATCGGTGAAGTGCAGGAAGCTCACGTTGCCGTAGCGCGGCACGTCGTAGAAGCGCTCGGCGGCCGCGGGTGCGGCCGCGAGCGCGTCGCGGTGCTCGAGCGCCATGCCGGCGGCGCTGGCGGCAGCCAGCATCTGCAGGAAGTCGCGGCGTCCGAGGCTCATTTGTTCACGGGCGAGTTCGGGTCGAGCAGCAGCGCCATCACGTGCTTGAGCTGCTGCTCGGTGAGGATGCCCTTGTGGCCGGCGCGCGGCATTTGCGAGCACGCGTTGTAGGCGCGCGCGTTGTACAGCTTGCCCCAGGTGTATTCCACGATGGGCTTGGACGCGGCGCTGGCCGGGTCGGTGACGCCACGCAGCTTGCCGTAGTTGTAGAGGCTCGGGCCCAGCGTGCCGAACGAGATCTCTTCCTTGCTGATCTGGTGGCAGTTGTAGCAGTTGCCCCCGTTGGGCTGGTTGGCGGCATCGGTCCAGGTGAGGCCGCGGCCGCTCTGGGCGATGGCCTCGCCCTGCTTCCAGTCGCCGAGGAACTTGCCGTCGGAAGGCCACCGGATGGTCTTCATGTTGGCCTCTTCGACGGCCTTGGCGAGCTTCTCGTCGAGCGGCTTGCCGCTGATGTCGGCCTGCACGCAGGCCGCGTTGGCCTGGTCCTGGTCGAGGCGGTCGAGCGTGGCGATGCCGCGGGCCTGGAAGGAGCTCTTGAGGATGTCGGCCGTGGCCTTGTCGATGTCGGCGGGCGAAGGCCCCATCGAGCAGGCGGCGAGCAGCACGGGCAGCGCGAGGGCGGCGAGGGTGTGATGGCGTTTCATGGCGGGCCTCCGGTCAGCGCTTGATGGCGGGCACGATGGACTCGGCGCCCTTGGCGTTGACGCCCATGTAGGTGCTCAGTGCGAGCGTGGCGTCGCTGCCGAACTTGGGCTCGGGCCAGCGCATCTGGCGGAAGCAGTCGTTCAGGCGCAGCTGCATGCCCCACATCTGCGAGTTCGACACGCGGTACGCGGGCCAGGCCGCGAAGCCGATGCCGTCACCCGGGTTCTTGGTGAGGTTGGGCAGGTCCTGCAGGCGGATGCGCTTGTCGTCGCTGCCGTGGCACGAGGCGCACGAGAAATCGTGCGTGCCGCCGCGCGTGAAGAACAGACGCTTGCCGGTTTCGTACATGAGCTTTTCCTGCAGATGCGATTGCGGCAGGTTGAACTTCATGCCCTTGGAGGCCGTGGCCACGTAGGTGGCCAGCGCGGTCACGTTGGCCATCTCGCCGCGGCCGAAGGCGGTCTTGCGGATGTCTTCGCCCTTGAAGCCCTGCAGCGTTTCCATGCAGGTGATGAGCCGGCCTTCGAGGTCCTCGATGCGGTTCGTGTCCTTGAAGAAGCGCGGCAGTTCGACGAAGGCGCCCTTGATCACCCCCGGGCCCTTGCCCAGGTCGCACTGTTCGAGCGACACGTTCTTCGGCCCGCGCTTCTGTTTCCAGAGTTCCTCGCCCTTCATCTCGAACAGCTCGGCGGGGTTGCCGTCTTGCAGCATCTCGCGGTACTTGGCGATGCCTTCCGCGGTGGATGCTTGCGCCTGCGCGGCGCCGGCGGCCAGCACGCCGGCCGCCAGCAGCGCCACCCGAAGAACGGGGTGCTTCATGGGAGTCTCCTCTTGTTGTCAGGCCGCGCGCGGGCGGCGGAAATCAGGCGATGGTCGCTTCGTCGGTGCGCGAGTCGCCCTTGTTGTCGCTCCACTTCACGACCACCTTGTCGCCCTTGGCGCCGCCCTTGAACTTGAAGGACAGGAACGGGTTCTGCGCCACGGCGCCGGTGAACTGGGCGGACAGCACGGTCTTGCCGTTGTGGGTGGCGTCGACGTTGGTGATGAAGTGACCAGGGATGAGGTTGCCGGCCGCGTCGCGGCGGGTGCCGGGTTCCATGACGTGCGACATGAGCACGCGAACGGTGGTTTCGCCGTCGGCAACGGCGGCGCGGATGCGCATCGGATCAGCCATGTGGGACTCCTGTGTTCGTGGGTTCGTGGGGGGACGGTGGCCGCTCAGCCGCCGCAGCCGCCCAGGGTGACCTTGGTTTCCTTGGTCGCCGAGTAGAGCTTGCCGTCGGCCTTGACCACCGCGATCACGTTGGAGCTCTGGCCCATCTTGAGGCGCGTGGAGACCTCGGGCGCGGTGCCGGCGGGGATGGTGAACGCGGCCGCGAGCGGCATGGGGTTCTTCTCGACGATCAGGAAGATCTCGGTGGTGTTGGGCAGCTTGCTGGCCGCACCGATGGGCACCACGGCACCGTTCTCGGCAATGTCGGGCGCGACCACGCTGACCTGGTCGCTGTTGGCGGGGGTGCCACCGACGGCCTTGAGGGCATCGGCCAGGCTCTTGCCTTCGAAGGCGGAACGCTCGAGCGCGGCGTGCGCCTGGCTCTGGGTGACGATGCCCATGCTCACGAGGGTGGCAAGGGCACCGGTGGTCTTGAGCGCGTCTCGGCGGGTGTGGTTCATGGGGAACTCCTCTGCGAAGCGGATGCGGGAAAGGGTGGTGAGTTTACGGACGGCGGCGCAGGCGCACCGGCGGGGCGGCCCATGACGCCAGGGCGCGCAAGGCCAACTTCATGCTCATAGACTAATGTCTCCTCGGGTAAGGCAGCAGGGGGAAAACGCGGAGGCGTTCAACGCGGGCCGGCGGCGATCCAGCGCGCGATGGCCTGGGCATCGCCTTCCTTGAGCTGGGGCTGGGGCGGCATGGGCACGGCGCCGAACACGCCGCTGCCGCCGTTGCGGATCTTCTGCGTGAGGTAGCTCTCGAGGTCGGCGCGGCCCTTGTGGCGGGCCAGGATCTCGGTGAAGCCCGGGCCCACGATCTTGTTGCTCACGCCGTGGCAGGCGGTGCAGCCATTGGCCGCGAGCAGCGCCTTCACGTCGACACCGCCCGCGGCGGGGAGCGGCGCGGCGGCGGCCACCACGGCCGCGGGGCGCGGCGCGCTGCCCAGCGGCGCCTTCACGGGCGGCTTCGTGGTGTCGGCGCCGCGCACCGGGCCCACCACCCGGTTCTGCTCGAGGATGTTGCCGTGCGCGTCGCGCGCGAAGTCGGGCAGCGAGGAGCGCACCTGGGCCTCGGTCGGGCAGTCCTTCATGCAGGCCACGTTCTTCACATCGCCCTTGCCATCGGCTTTCCACAAGGGCTCGTGGAAGGCCATGCCGTTGCGGTTGGGCATGCGCTTTTGCACCTCGGCGATGTTCTGGTCGGACAGCGTGAAGTCGGCCGGCACGATGTCGCCCATGTTCAGGATGTACGCGAGCACGCCGTACACCTCGTCGGTCTTGAGCGTCTTGGGCGCGTTCCAGGGCATGGCGCGGTTGATGTAGTCCCACAGCGTGGAAACCGTGGCCACCTTCATGAGCGTGGTGCGCTGCGGGAAGTTGCTGCCCAGCACCAGGTTCTTCACGCGGCCGGTCTCGATGTCGGCCTTCGTGGTGCCGCCCACGATGGGCGTGAACACCTCGTTGGACTCGCCGAAGCTGCCGTGGCACGAGGCGCACTGCGCCTCCCACACCTTCTCGCCCAGCGCCACGCTGCCCGAGCCCTTGGGCAGGCCCTTGAAGTCGGGCCGCACGTCGATGTCCCAGGCCTTGATCTCGGCCGGCGTGGCCTCGCGGCCGATGTGGTCCCAGGGCTTGCTCTGCGCGAAGGCGCCGCCGGCCGCGAGCACCAGGGCGGCGAAGATGAATCTGCGCGTCATGGGGCGGACCTCAATACACCTGAACGTTGAACACTTCGCCGCTCTCGGCCACGCGCCACGACTGGATGGCGTTCTGGTGGTAGATCGAGCGCGTGCCGCGCACCGCGCGCAGCTGGTTGATCTTGGGTTGCACGTAGCCCGTGCTGTCGATGGCCCGGCTTTGCAGGATCGCGGGCTTGCCGTCCCAGACCCAGTCGATGTTGAAGCGCGCCAGCGCCTTGTCGAGCACCGGGCCTTCGAGCCGCGCGGTGCGCCAGTTGCGCCCGCCGTCGACGCTCACGTCGACGCGCTGGATGCGGCCGCGGCCCGACCACGCCAGGCCGCTCACGTTGTAGAAGCCCTTGTCGAGCAGCATCTGCCCGCCCGAGGGCGTGGTGATCACGCTCTTGCACTCCTGGATGCCGGTGTACTGGCGGTGGGTGCCGTCGGGCATGAGGTCGATGTAGTGCACGGCCTCGTCCTTGGTGGCCCATTTCTGGTCGCCCACCTCGATGCGGCGCAGGTACTTCACCCAGCTCACGCCCTGCACGCCCGGCACCACAAGGCGCAGCGGGTAGCCGTTCTCGGGGCGCAGCATCTCGCCGTTCATGCCCCAGGCCACGATGCAGTCGTCCAGGGCGCGTTCGATGGCTATGGTGCGCGTCATCGAGGAGCCGTCCGCGCCCTCGGCGAGCACGAACTTCGCGGTCTTGCGGTCGATGCCGCACATGTCGAGCAGCGTGGACAGCAGCACGCCGGTGAACTCCGAGCAGCTCACCATGCCGTGCGTGTACTGCACCGTGGGCAGGGCCACGTTGCCCCACTCGGGCGCCGAGTTCGCGCCGCATTCGATGAAGTGGATGCGCGAGACACTGGGCAGGCGCATCAGCTCGTCCATGGTGAACACGCGCGAGCGCTTGACCAGGCCGTGCACCATCAGGCGGTGCTTGCTCGGGTCGATGTCCCACCAGCCCTGGTGGTGGCGCTCGAAGTGCAGCCCGCTGGGCGTGATGATGCCGAACAGGCCCTGCAGCGGCGTGAAGCTCACCGAGGCCTGCGGTACGCGCGTGAGGCCCGGGCTCTCGCGGCGTTGCAGGTTGGCTTCCCACTGGCTCGGCAGGCCGTAGGGCCGCTCGGCCACGGGCCGGCCCAGGCCGCGCGTGTGCTCGGGCAGTTCGAGAATGGCCGGGTCGCCTTCGGCCGCGCGGGCCCGCGTGGCCTGGCCGGCCGCGATCGCGCCCGCGCCCATGGCCAGCGCCTTGCCCATGAAGCTGCGCCGCGCCTTGCGCGCCTGCTCCATCTGTTCGGCGCCGAGGTGGTTCTCCGGCGCGGGCCGCACCCGGCCGATGGTGTGATCGAAAACGTTCGACACGGTCGTGTTCCCTGTGATGCTTGGATCCGAGTGCGCAAATCTATCGTTATGTGCTGATATTCGGATTGGTAAAAACCCTTCACCCGGCGACCGCACTTCCGTTTTCCAATGCGGAGGCCGGCGGGCACGGCGCCCGGCGCTGCTACAGTTTTGGATGCACCTTCCCCCACCCCGCAATCGGAGACAACCATGCGAAACACGAGGAGATGGCTGGCCGCCGCGGCGCTGCTGGCGAGCGCGTTCAGCGCGCAAGCCCAGGTCGATCAGGTCAAGGTCTGGGCCGCCGCCTGCGCCAACTGCCACGGCACCAACGGCCGTGCCGAACCCGGCATGATCGGTCTCGCCGGCCGCGACAAGAACGAACTGCAGCAGCAGTTGCTGGCCTTCAAGAACGGCCAGCGGCCCGCGACCATCATGCACCAGCTCTCCAAGGGGTATTCCGACGAGCAGCTCGCCCAGATCGCCGCCTACTTCGCGGCCCAGAAAAAGTGAGGAGCCCCAGCATGCAACGCCGTCAATTCGTACAGACGCTGGGCGCGGGCTCCGCGGTCGCGGGCCTGGGCCTGCTCACGGGCTGCGCCTCGATCGGGGGCAAGCGGCCCCAGGTGGTGGTGGTGGGCGGTGGCTACGGTGGCGCCACCGCGGCCAAGTACGTTCGCCTGTTCTCCGACAACGGCATCGACGTGACCCTGGTCGAGCCCAATGCCAACTTCGTGTCCTGCCCGCTCAGCAACCTGGTGGTGGGCGGCCACAAGACCCTGGCCGACATCACCGTGCCTTACGACAACCTGGCCAGGCGCCACGGCGTGAAGGTGGTGCGCGACATGGTCGAGAGCATCGACGCCGAGAAGCGCACGGTGAAGCTCGCCAGCGGCGCCACCCTGCCCTACGACCGCCTGATCCTGTCGCCCGGCATCGACTTCATGTGGAACACCCTGCCCGGCATGAACAAGGCGGGCGCGCAGGACAAGGTGCTGCATGCCTGGAAGGCCGGCCCGCAGACCGCGGCGCTGCACGAGCAGCTCAAGGCCCTGCCCGACGGCGGCACCTACGCGCTGGCCATCCCGCTCGCGCCCTACCGCTGCCCCCCCGGCCCTTACGAGCGGGCCTGCATGGTGGCCAGCTACTTCAAGGTCGCCAAGCCGAAAAGCAAGGTGGTCATCTTCGACGCCAACGACGACATCACCTCGAAGAAGGGCCTGTTCCTCAAGGCCTGGAGCGATCACTACAAGGGCCTGATCGAGTACCGCCCCAAGCACAAGCTGGTCGACGTGGACGCCGCCACCAACACCCTGAAGTTCGAGTTCAACGACGACTTCAAGGCCGGCGTGGCCAACGTGCTGCCCGACATGCGCGCCGGTGCCATCGCGGTCAAGAGCGGCCTGGCCACGGCCAACGCGCGCTGGTGCGAGGTCGACTTCCTGACCTTCGAATCGAAGGCCGCGAAGAACATCCACGTGCTCGGCGACGCGATCCAGATCGCGCCGGCCATGCCCAAGTCGGGCCACATGGCGAACCAGCACGGCAAGACCTGTGCGGCCGCGGTGGTGTCGCTGCTGCAGGGCAAGGAGCCGCCGCAGCAGCCGCTGTACGCGAACACCTGCTACAGCTTCGTCACCGCCAAAGAGGTGGTGCACGTGGCCAGCGTGCACCGCTACGACGCGGCCCAGAAGACCATGGTCACGGTGCCGGGCTCGGGCGGTCTGTCGAGCGCGGCCAGCGAGCTCGAGGGCGCCTACGCCCTGGGCTGGGCGAACAACATCTGGGCCGACATGCTGGCCTGACGCGCGCGCCGCGCGGCTCAGTGCGCGTGAACCGAACGAAGATGCCCGTGGGCCTTGGTGCCCACGGGCGTTTTTTCTTGCGCCGCGGCCGACAGGCCGTGCAGGATGCCGCAGCGGTCGGCCGATCGCGCGTCGGTGCAGCGCTGGCGCAGTTCCTTGAGCTGGCGCTCGAGCGCGCGCAGCTCGCGGATGCGCGTGCTCACGTGGCCGATGTGCGCGTCGAGCAGCGCGTTCACGTCGCCGCAATCGCTCTCGGGCGCATCGCGAAAGCGCAGCAGCTCGCGCACCTCGTCGAGCGACATGTCCAGCCCGCGGCAATGGCGGATGAACTGCAACCGCTCGAGGTGCGACGCCTCGTAGACGCGGAAGTTGCCCTCGCTGCGCGCGGGCATGGGCATCAGCCCCTGGCGCTCGTAGTAGCGGATGGTCTCGACGGGGGTGGACGAGGCCTTGGCAAGGTCACCGATCTTCATGGGCGGCTCCGGGCAATGACGGCCCGCAGTGTAGGGGCTTGACCCTGTAGCTGCTTCAGGGATTGCAATACCCGCAACCCCTGGAACGCCTTCATGAACGACCCGCACCCCATCCAGCCTGCCCACCACGATCACGATCATGGCCACACCCCCGCTGCCTGCTGCAGCGGGCCGGCCTGTGGCGCGACCGCGGCGCCCACCGCCGCGCGCGCGGCCGCGCCGGGCGAACTGCTGCTGCGCATCCCCGCCATGGACTGTCCGACCGAAGAGGCCCAGGTGCGCCGCGTGCTCGAAGACCTGGCCGGCATCGGCCGCCTGCGCTTCGACCTGCCCGCGCGCACCCTGGGCATCGAAGCGCCGCCCGCGCTCTGGCCGCGCGCCGTCGAAGCCATCGAGGCCATCGGCCTGCGCACCGAAACGCTGACCGCGCCGCCCAGCGCCGAGGCCACCGCGCGCACGCAACGCCACGAGATCGGCCGCCTGGTCGCGGCGCTGGCGGTGGCGCTGCTGTCCGAGCTCATGCACTTCTTCGGCCCCGACACCGGGCCCTGGCGGCTCGCGGGCATGGGCGCGGCGGCGCTGGCGATCGCGCTCGCGGGCACCGGCGTGTTCCGCAAGGGCGCCGCGGCGCTGCGCCAGGGCCAGCTCAACATCAACGCGCTCATGACGGTGGCCGTGACCGGCGCCTTCCTGATCGGGCAATGGCCCGAGGCCGCGATGGTCATGGCGCTGTACGCGCTGGCCGAGCTGATCGAGGCGCGCTCGGTCGAGCGCGCACGCAACGCCATTGCGGGGCTGCTCGCGCTCTCGCCGCCGCAGGCCGAGGTGCAGCAGGCCGATGGCGCCTGGGCCTTGCGCGACGCGAAGGCGGTGCCCGTGGGCGCGCGCGTGCGCGTGAAGCCCGGCGAGCGCTTCGCGCTCGATGGCCGCGTGCGCGAGGGCCAGAGCGCGGCCGACCAATCACCCGTGACCGGCGAAAGCCTGCCGGTGGACAAAGGCCCGGGCGACGAGGTGTTTGCGGGCACCATCAACCAGCACGGCGAACTGGTGTTCGAGGTCACGCGCCCCGCGGCCGACACCGTGCTCGCGCGCACCATCCACGCGATCGAGCAGGCCCAGGGCCAGCGCGCGCCCATGCAGCGCTTCGTCGACCGCTTTGCGGCCGTCTACACGCCCGCGGTGTTCGTGCTTGCGCTCGCGGTGGCGCTGGGTGCGCCGCTGCTGTTGGGCTGGACTTGGGCGGACGCCGTTTACAAGGCGCTGGTGCTGCTGGTCATCGCCTGCCCTTGCGCGCTGGTGATCTCCACGCCCGTCACCGTGGTCAGCGGCCTGGCGGCCGGGGCGCGCCGCGGCATCCTCATCAAGGGCGGTGTGTACCTGGAGCAAGCGCGCCGCCTGAAGGCCGTGGCGCTGGACAAGACCGGCACGCTCACCGAAGGCCGGCCACGCCTGGTGGCGCAGGCGGTGCTCACCGCCACGCCCTCGGCCGATGCCGTGCTGCGCATTGCCGCCAGCCTGGCGGCGCGCTCGGACCACCCGGTGTCGCAGGCCATCGCCACGGGGCTGGCGCTGCCCGCGTTGCCGGTGATCGGCTTCGCCGCCGAGGCGGGCCGCGGCGTGTCCGGGCAGGTGGACGGCGGCGCGTTCGTGCTCGGCAACCACCGCTGGATCGAGGAGCGCCACCAGTGCTCGCCCGCACTCGAGGCGCAGATGCGCGAACACGAGCAACAGGGCCGCACCGTCACGCTGCTGGCCGGCCCTTCGGGCGTGCTCGCGCTGTTCGCCGTGGCCGACACCGCCAAGGCCACGAGCCGCGAAGCCGTGGCCGCGCTGCAGGCCCTGGGCGTGAAGACCGTGATGCTCACGGGCGACAACGCGGCCACGGCCCGGCACATCGCGCAGCAGGTGGGCATCACCGAGGTGCGCGCGCCGCTGCTGCCGCACGACAAGCTCGCGGCCATCGAGGCCCTGCGCGCCGAAGGCCCGGTGGGCATGGTGGGCGACGGCATCAACGACGGCCCCGCGCTCAGCGCCGCCACCATCGGCTTCGGCATGGGCGGCGCGGGCAGCGACACCGCGATGGAGGCGGCCGACGTGCTCATCATGAACGACGACCTGCGCAAGCTGCCCGAGACCATCCGCCTTTCGCGCCGCACGCACGCGGTGCTGTGGCAGAACATCGCGCTGGCCCTGGGCATCAAGGCGGTGTTCCTGGTGCTCGCGCTGGCCGATGGCGCGAGCATGTGGATGGCGGTGTTCGCCGACATGGGCGCGAGCCTGCTCGTGGTGTTCAACGGCCTGCGCCTGCTGCGCGCGGCGCGGCCGGGCGCTCAGTACTCGTAGACCGCGGCGCTGGCCCCGCGGGTGCCGATCAGCGTGTCGAACCCCTGCGAGTCCATCAGCACCGAGGTGCCGAAGAAGGCGTTGACCCGCGGCACCGGGGCTTTCAGGCGGGACTGCAGCGCCCAGTTGGTCTGGGCCGGCAGGCGCCGGAAGCGGTAGGCCGCGCCCGACTCCTTCACCACGCTCGAGCGGTCGCTCTTGAGTTCGTCGGGGCGCTGCAGGCCGGCCATGCCGCTGTCGTCTTCGATCGCGCCCACCATCAGCACGCTCGACGCCCGCTTGTACTGCGTGGCCGGTTGCTCGGCCAGGGCCAGGCTGCTGCCGAAGCGGGTGAACGCGCCCAGCTGCTCGGCGGGCAGTTGCAGCGTCTGCTGCAGCGCCCACGCCCCCGTGGCGCTGTCGGCCGCGAACACGCGCGCGGCGCCCGCCTTCAGCGTGCCATCGGGGCTGTTCCATTCGGGATCGCCCACCGCGAGCGTCGCGGCGTCGGCCGACAGGGCCAGCGCCGAGCCGAAGCGCAGGCCGGGCGCGGTGGAACTCGTCCACGACGGCAAGGCCAGGTCCTGCTGGAACGACCAGGTCGACGACGACTGGCGAAACACCTGCACCGCGCCCGCGAAGCTGCCGTTCCACGAGGCCCCGGGCGAACCCACGGCCAGCACCGTTCCGCCCGGGTCCAGCGCCAGGCCCTGGCCGAAGCGGGCCTGCGCCGTGGCCGTGGTGTTGGACGCCGCGGGCCCTTGCGGCGTGGGCTTGATGAAACTGTCGAAAAACCACGAGGTGCCGGTGCGGGTGTTCACGTACACGGCGCCTGTGTCCTGGGCCAGCGGGTCTCTGGATGCGTCGTAGGTGGCGTCGGTCGCGGGCGTGGTGGCGAACGCATACACCCCGCGCGCAAGGCCGTCTTCGAAGGGCGCGCCCACCGCGAGCACGCGGCCGTCGCCGTTCAGGGCGACCGCGCCGCCGTATTCCATGTGCGCGCGCGCATTGACCGCCTTGAGCTTGCCCTGCGGCGCCCACGCGGCCGTGCCTGCGTTGAACTGGAAGACGTAGACCGCCCCCGAATCGATGCCGCCGCCGACCTCGGTGGCGAACTGGGTGCCGAACACCGGCGTCTTCTGTTCGTCGTCGCCGGGGGCGCCCACGGCCAGCCATTTGCCGTCCGCCGACAGCGAGACGCTGCGGCCGAAGCCGTCACCGGCCTTCAGGCCCAGGTTGTCGCCCAGCGTCTGGTATTCGGTCCAGCGGCCGCCCGCGCTCGGTCGGCGAAAGAGCTTGACCACACCCTGTTCGCTGCCCCAGCCCGGCGCGCCCACGGCCAGCACGCTGTACGACGACCCCGCCATGACCAGGTTCTCGGCCATGGCCAGCGTCTGGCCGAACTGCGCGGTGTCGGTCATGCCCGCGGCCGTGACCTCGCCGACTGCTTCGGGCAGGCCCCCCGCACCCGCCAGCGTGGGGTCGGGCGGGCAGTTGCCCAGGCACAGCGATTGTTTGCCGACGTAGGTGAGGTCGAACACGTCGGGCAGGCTGAGGAAGCGGACCGAGTCGCACGACAGCGGGCCGGGTGGGGCTGCGCACAGGGTCCCCCCGAAGCCGTCTTCGCGGAAAGACATGATCGAGTGAGGCACCGTGTTGTCGGCCCCGGTCCACGAAAACCGCAGCTGCCGGTCGGGCAGCCCCGCCGCGGAGAACGCCCACGATGGTGCCGGTGCCGGTGCCGGTGCCGGTGCCGGTGCCGGTGCAGGCGCTGGCGCGGGCGCAGGCGCAGGCGCAGGCGCAGGCGCAGGCGCGGGTGCGGGTGCAGGCGCAGGTGCAGGCGCCTTGGCGCTGTCCGTGCCGCCTCCCCCACAACCCGCCAACAACACCGCCCCCAGACAAGGGGCCAACAGCCAAAGGTTCAAGGTCTCTTCTCCTTCAACATCGTTCGTTCAACCGGGTGCGTAGACATGCACCGAGCCCGCGCCCGGCCCCGCAGGCCGTGTCCAGGGCCAGCGGGCCTCGCCCGCCTCCAGGCGAGCGCCCACCGCGAGCCAGCGGCCGTCGGCGGACAGGGCCAGCGACGAACCGAACAGGCCCTCGCGGCCATCGGGTTCGGTGACGCCGGGCAAGGGGTACCAGGCGCCGGCGTGGCGCTGGAAACGGTAGACGTGCGGCACGTTGTCGGCGGCGTTCACGACCAGCGCCCGGCCGTCGCCCGACAGCGCCATGCCGTGGCCCAGCGACACGCCACCCGGGGCGGCCTGCAGCCGCGCCTGGGCGCGCCAGGCCTGCGCCGCTTCGTCCACGTGCACGCCGATGCAGCCCGTGGTGCCGCTCACCGCCAGCGTGCGGCCGTCGTTCGACAGCAGCACCGACTGCACGGAGGCGGCGGGTTCGTCGCGGCCCGCAAACGGGCGGTCGATCACCGCGCCGGCCGACCAGCCCGTGGCGGTGGCGTCGAACTCCTGCACGCGCGCATCGCCGGTGCTGGCCAGCGCCAGCCGGCGCCCCTGGCCCGACAACGCCAGGCGCGGGCTGGCCGAGGCGTCGCCCCGCGCGGGGTGTTCGAGCACACCCTGGGCGCTCCAGCGCCCCGCGCGCCAGCCGAACACATGGGCCTGCAGGCTGCGCTGCGGCCCGGTGGCGGCCACGGCGAGTTCGGACCCGGTGGCCGACAGCTCGAGCCCGATGCCGAAACGCTGCGCGCCTTGCGGGGCGCGCAGGCGTTCGCCGTGCGACCACTGCGTGCCGATGCGGTGGAACAGGTGCACGCTGCCGATGCCGTCGCTGGGCTCGAAGGGCGCGCCGACCGCGAGGGTCTGGCCGTCGGCCGCGAGGGCCACCGCGAAGCCGAACGCACCGCCGGCCGTGGGCACCGGGGCCTTGAGGTAGGCGGTTTCGACCCAGTGGTTCTCGCTGTCGCGCTCGAACACGTAGACCGCGCCCGCCCCGGGCAGGCTGTTGTCGTCGCTGTCTTCGCCGCGGCCGGCCTCGAGGTCGGCGCCCACCACCAGCACGCGGCCGTCGCGCGAGAGCGCCAGCGCGCCGCCGAAGAGGTCGTTGTCATCGGCGTTGTGGGCCTGCAGGCGCGCGACCTCGGCCTGCGCGGAGGCATCGGCCCGGTGGCCGCTGCCCAGTGACCAGACCAAGGCCAGAACGATCAGCTTGATCGCGAACAAGGCGGGGAGAGGAATGCGCTTCATGGCAAGGCCCCTGCTTGATACGGGTACCCGGTGTGCCCGGGCGGGTGGGGCCAGATGGTCGGCCGCGGGCCAGGCGCTGCCGATACTGCGAAGGCACGAATCCCCACGCACTCGGCCACATGGACGAGCCGCGCGGCGGGGCGCGTTTGTCAGGCCCGGGGGTGCGGCCCCGGGCTCACAGCCAGGCCTGGGCCGGCTCGTCGGGCGGCGTGGGCGTGGCCTGGGCCAGGGCCAGCCACACGTGCAGCGGCAAGGCCGGCACCGGGCGCCGCGGCGCTTCGCGCAGCACGCGCAGGCCTTCATCGCTCTCGGCCATCACACCGCATTCGGCGGGCACGTCGTCGGCGCCGCCGATGGCGCGGCCGCGCGCGTCGCGGCCCAGCACGTACCACACGGCGCCCGCCATGCCGAGGTAGGCCCCGCGCTTGGCGGGCTGGCGCAGATCGGCGCGCAGGTCGGCGCGGCTCACCTTGATCTCGTGCACCACGGGCTCCAGCCAGTCGGCGCGCGAGCTGCGGCGGATCGAGAACACGTCGGGGTTCGCGAGCGCCCAGTCCTGGCCGCCATCGTCGCGCGGCAGCGGCGCGCGCAGCGACAGGCCGCACCAGGCGAGCCGGCCCTCGCGCACCTGCGCCTGCGCCACGCGCGCCACGAGACGCTCGTGCGCGTCGCGCTGCGCGCGGTTGCGCTGCTGCGCCCGCGCAAGCAGCGCGATGCCGGCGTCGGTCACCCGCAGGGTTTCGTGGCCCTGCGGGCCGAACCGGCGCTCGAGATAACCCGCGGCCAGCAGGTCGATCTCGATGGCATCGTGGCAGGGCCAGCCAGCCGAGCGGTGCATGTCGCGCAGGCGCTGGTGGTGGCGCCGGGTCAGGGGCAAGGCGTCCATGGGGCCCGTATGATGCCCCGCTCCGTGACCGCCGACACCGCACCGCGCCCGCCCGAACCGCCCCGCGTGGGCGTTCGCAGCCTGTGTGCGTTCGCGGCCCGCACGGGCGACCTCGACCACCGCTTCACGCCCGCGCCCAGCGCGCTCGCCGGCATGGAAGGCCACGCGACCGTGACAGCGCGCCGCGCCGCGCCCTACCAGCGCGAGCGCACGCTGGCCGCGGCCTGCGCAGGGCTGTGGCTGCAGGGCCGCGCCGACGGCTACGACCCGCAGACGCCGCGCGTCGAGGAAATCAAGACCCACCGCGGCGACCCGGCGCTGATCGCCGACAACCAGCGTGCGCTGCACTGGGCGCAGGCCCGCGTGTACGGCTGGCTGCTCTGCGAAGCCGACGCGCTCGATGCGATCGAGGTGGCGCTGGTGTACTTCGACATCGACAGCGGCCGCGAGACCGTGCTGGTGGAGCGCCACACGCGCGAGGCCCTCGCCGCCCACACGCAGGCGCTGTGCGAGCGCTACCGCGACTGGGCGCTGCAGGAACAGGCCCACCGCCGCGCGCGCAACGCCGCGCTCGCGCAACTGCCCTTTCCTTTCGACGGCTACCGCAGCGGCCAGCGTGCGCTCACCGAGGCCGTGTTCCGCGCCCAGCGCGCGGGCCGCCACCTGCTCGCCCAGGCACCCACGGGCATCGGCAAGACCGCGGCCACGCTGTTCGGCGCGCTGCGCGCCATGCCGCTGGCCGACAGCGACCAGCTGCTGGTGCTCACGCCCAAGGGCACCACGCGCGCGGTCGCGCTCGACGGCCTGCGCCGCCTGCGCGCGCAGCCGCTGCGTGTGCTCGAACGCCTCGCGCGCGACAAGGCCTGCGAACACCCCGACAAGGCCTGCCACGGCGACTCGTGCCCGCTCGCGCGCGGCTTCTACGACCGCCTGGGCGCGGCGCGCGCGGCCGCGGTGCAGCGCGGCCTGCTCGACCGCGAGGCGCTGCGCGCCGTGGCACTGGCGCACGGCATCTGCCCCTACTACCTCGCGCAGGAGATGCAGCGCTGGAGCGACGTGGTGGTGGGCGACGTGAACCACTGGTTCGACCTCAACGCACAGGCCTGGGCCATGGCCCAGGCCGAGGGCTGGCGCGTGCAGCTGCTGCTCGACGAAGCCCACAACCTGGTCGAGCGCGCGCGCCAGATGCACAGCGCCGAACTCGACCCGCTGCGCTTCGCGGCCTGCCGCGCACAGGCGCCGCGCGCGCTCGCCGCGTCCATGAACAGCGTGCACCGCGCCTGGGGGGCGCTGGCGCGCGACTGGTCGGGCGGCACGCAGCTCGACGACGACCCGCCCGACGGCTTCGTGAGCACGCTGCAGCGCCACCTGAGCGCGCTCGGCGACTTCATGGCGCAACACCCCGAGGCCGGCCTACCGCTGCAGCCCTGGCTGTTCGACGTGCTGCACTTCCTGCGCGTGGCCGAGCGCTTCGGGCCGCATTCGGTGTTCGAGCGCAGCGCCGGTGCGCCCGCGCGCCGCGGCCGGCCGCGCCCGCGCCTGGCCCTGCGCTGCCTGCTGCCCGCCGAGCTGCTGCAGCCGCGCTGGGCCGGCGCCCACGCGGCCACGCTGTTTTCGGCCACGCTCGCCCCGCTGGACCACGCGCAGCGGCTGCTGGGTCTGGACGCGCACACGGCGCACATCGACGTGCCTTCGCCCTTCAGCGCGGCGCAGTTGCGCCTGCGCATCGCGCACGGCCTGTCCACGCGCTGGGCCGACCGTGCGCGCACGCTGCCGCGGCTGGTGGACGAGCTGGTGGCGCACGTGCGCGCCACGCCGGGCAACCACCTCGCCTTCTTCAGCAGCTTCGATTACCTCGAACAGGCGCTGGCCGCGTTCCGGGCCGCCGCGCCCGAGGTGCCGGTGTGGGCGCAGTCGCGCGCCATGGACGAAGGCGCGCGCGAGGCCTTTCTCGCGCGTTTCGCGCCGGGCGGCCAGGGCCTGGGCTTCGCGGTGCTGGGCGGCGTGTTCGCCGAAGGCATCGACCTGCCCGGTGACCGGCTGGTGGGCGTGAGCGTGGCCACGCTGGGCCTGCCGCCGCCCGAGCCGCTCACCGAGGCGCTGCGCGAGCGGCTCGAACGCCAGGGCGCTTCGGGCTGGCGCGACACCTACCTGGTGCCGGGTCTGCACAAGGTGGTGCAGGCCGCGGGCCGGCTGATCCGCACGCCCGAGGACCGCGGCGCGCTGCTGCTGCTCGATCGCCGCTTTGCCGACCCCGAGGTGCGCGCGCTGTTGCCCGCGTGGTGGGGCCTGGGCTGAGCGATCAGCCGTCGCTCTCGGCCGGCGGCGCGTCGTCGGCCGGCGGCGCGAGGCGCGTCACGAGCACGCGGTCGATGCGGCGGCCGTCGAGCGCGACCACCTCGAAGCGCCAGCCCGCACCGTCGACGAACTCACCCCGCTGCAGCAGGGTGCCCGCCATGGAGTGCATGAGGCCGGCCACGGTGGCGTAGCGGCCCTTGTCCTCGTCGGGGAAACCGTCGATGTCGAGCCGCGACTTGAGCTCGGCCACCGGCATCGCGCCGTCGATCTCCCAGGCGCCGTCCTCGCGCGGCCGCGCCCAGGCGTCGACCGGTTGCTCGGGCGAGAGCTCGCCCGTGATGGCCTCGAGCATGTCGCGCGGCGTGAGCAGGCCCTGCACCACGCCGTACTCGTCGACCACGAACACCAGCCGCGTGGCGCGCGCGCGGAACTGGTCGAGCAGCTCCATGCCGCTGAGGGTTTCGGGCACGAACACCGCGGGCTGCACATGCTCGCCCACGGTCCCGGGCTCGCCGCGCTGCTGCAGCGCGAGCAGCTGCGGCACGTGGATCACGCCCACCACGTCTTCGAGGCCGTTGCGGCACACCGGGTACCACGAATGCCCGCTCGCGCCGGCCTTGCGCAAGGCCTCGTCGATGCTGTCGCGCGCGTCCAGCCATTCGATCTCGGACGCGGGCAGCATGATGGAGTTGAGCTGTCGGTCGTCGAGCCCGAACACGTTGCGCACCATGCGGTGTTCCTGCGCCTCGATGATGCCGGCGTCCACGCCCTCGGCCAGGCTGGCCTTGATCTCTTCTTCGGTGACCACCTGGGCCGCGCTGTTGTCCACGCGCAGCAGCTTGAGCACCCACTGCGTGGTGTGCGTGAGCAGCCACACGAAAGGCTTGGCGCCCTGGGCCACGGCGGCCATGGGGCGCGACACCCAGCGCGCCACGGTCTCGGGGTAGAGCTGGCCGATGCGCTTGGGCACCAGCTCGCCGAACACGATGGTGATGAAGGTGATGGCCGTGACCACGAGTGCCGTGGCGAGCACGCCGGCCACGCGCGGATCCAGGCCCAGGCTCAGGAACCAGCGGCCCAGGTCGTCGCTGAAAGCCGCCTCGCCCACGATGCCGTTGAGCATGCCGATCGAGGTGATGCCCACCTGCACCGACGACAGGAACTGCGTGGGGTGTTCGAGCAGCTGCAGCGCGGTGGCGGCGCCCTTGTCGCCGTCCTCGGCCATGGCCCCCAGGCGCGCGCGGCGGCTCGAGGCGAGCGCCAGCTCGGACATGGCGAAAGCGCCATTGAGCAGCGTCAGGAAGGCGATGAGGACGAAATCCATAATCGGAGCATGGCACTGTATCTGATCGGCGATGTGCAAGGCTGCGACGGCGCGCTCGGCCGCCTGCTCGACACCGTGGGCTTTTCACCCAGCCGCGACCGCCTGGTGGTGCTCGGCGATCTCGTCAACCGTGGGCCCGATTCGCTCGCCGCGGTGCGGCGGCTGATGGCGCTGGGCGGCAGCGCGCAGACCCTGCTCGGCAACCACGACCTGCACCTGCTCGCGGTGTCGCAGGGCGTGCGCCCGCCGCACCGCAGCGACACACTCGGTGCCCTGCTCGACGCCCCCGACCGCCCCGCCCTGCTCGACTGGCTGCGCCAGCGTCCGCTCGCGCTCATGGAGCGCGGCTGGCTGCTGGTGCATGCGGGCGTGCTGCCCCAGTGGAGCGCGGCCGACGCGCTCGAGCTCGCGCACGAGGTGGAAACGGTGCTGCAAAGCGCCGACTGGTCGGCCTTTCTGCACGCCATGTACGGCAACACGCCCGCGCGCTGGACGCCCACGCTCGAAGGCGACGACCGCCTGCGCGTGATCGTCAACGCCTTCACGCGGCTGCGCTTTTGCAGCGCCGAGGGCGAGATGGAGTTCAAGACCAAGAGCGCTGCGTCCACCCCGCCCGCGGGCTTCATGCCCTGGTACGCCGTGCCCGGCCGCCGCACGGCCGAGGTGCCGGTGGCCTTCGGCCACTGGTCCACGCTGGGGCGCCTGATGACGCCGCGGTTGATGGCCTTGGACACCGGCTGCGTCTGGGGCGGCTGCCTCACCGCGGTGCGCCTGCAGGGCGACGCGGTGGAACTCTTCGAACAGCGCTGCCCGCAGGCGCAGGCGCCGGGCGGCGACTGAGCCGGCGGCGGCGCGTCAGCCGTTCTCGGCCGGCGCCGGCGCGGGCGCCTTGAACAGCGCGGCCACCTTGCGGCGCGTCTTGATGTTGGGCGACAGGCCGCGCGGGGCGGCGCTGCGCTGCGCGGTTTCCCAGGCGGGCGGCGCGTCGCTGGCAGCCTTGGCCTCGTAGGGCTGATCGAACAAGGGGTCGGCCGGGGCGCGGGGCGCCCGCGGGGCCGGGTGCGGGCGGGCGGCGCGCGGCTCGCGGGGCTCACGCGGTTCGCGCGCCGACTCGTCGCGCCAGGTGCGCTGGCCGTCGTTGAAGCGGCCGCTGGGCCGGCGCTCGGCTTCGAGCTCGATCGCCTCGATCTCGAGCTTCTTGCCCAGCAGCTTTTCGATGTCGCCGACGAGCCGTGCGTCTTTGCCCGAGACGAACGACACCGCCAGGCCCGAAGCCCCTGCGCGGCCGGTGCGGCCGATGCGGTGCACGTAGTCCTCGGCGTTGAACGGGATGTCGAAGTTGAACACCGCGGGCACGTCTTTGATGTCGAGGCCACGCGCGGCCACATCGGTGCACACCAGCAGGTTCACGTTGCCCTGCTTGAAGGCGTCGAGCGCCTTCAGGCGCTCGTCCTGGCTCTTGTCGCCGTGCAGCGCCGCGGTGTTGAGGCCGTCGCGCTCGAGCGAACGCGCCAGGCGCGCACAACCGAGTTTGCTGTTGACGAACACGAAGGCCTGCTTGAGGTCGCGCTCGCGCAGGATCTGGCGCAGCACGCCGCGCTTGTCGTCGTCGTCGACGCGGTAGAAGTGCTGCTCGACCGTGGAGGCCGTGGCATTCGAGCGCGCCACCTCGACGGTGATGGGGTTCTGCAGGTAGCTGTTGGCCAGGCGCTTGATCTCGGGCGAGAAGGTGGCCGAGAACAACAGCGTGGTGCGTTGCTTGGGCAGGTAGCTCAGGATGCGCTGCAGGTCGGGCAGGAAGCCGATGTCGAGCATGCGGTCGGCCTCGTCGAGCACCACGTACTCGACCTGGTTCAACACGCAGTTCTTGGCCTCGATGTGGTCGAGCAGGCGGCCCGGTGTGGCCACCAGCACCTCCACGCCCTTCTTGAGCTCGAGCGTCTGCGGCTTCATGTCCATGCCGCCGAACACCACGGTGCTGCGCAACTGCGTGTGTTTGGCGTAGAGCTTGATCTGCTCGGCCACCTGGTCGGCCAGTTCGCGCGTGGGCAGCAGCACCAGCGCACGCACCGGGTGGCGGGCCGGCGAGGTCGACGCGTTTTCGTGGCGCAGCAGGCGCTGCAGCAGCGGCAGGCTGAAGGCGGCGGTCTTGCCGGTGCCGGTCTGGGCCGCGCCCATCACGTCGCGGCCCGTGAGCACCTGCGGGATCGCCTGGGCCTGGATCGGCGTCATGGTCTCGTAGCCCATGTCGGCCACGGCCCTCGCGAGCGCCGGCGCGAGATTGAGTTCGGAGAAGCTTTGGGTCATATCAGGGTCGGGTGACCCACCCCGGCAAAGCCAGGGCAGACCACAGAATTAGCCCGCCATTGTCGCATCCGACCCTGCCGGGGCCGAATCCGGGGCGAAAGCCGCTACAGGCGGGCGGTTTTGAAGGTGTCACAGGCGCGCACATCGCCCGTGTCCAGGCCGGTGCGGAACCAGCGCTGGCGCTGCTCGCTCGTGCCGTGGGTGAAGCTGTCGGGCACCACGTGGCCCTGGCTCTGGCGCTGCAGCGCGTCGTCGCCGATGGCCGCGGCGGCGTTCAGCGCCTCCTCCACGTCGCCCGGCTCGATCACGTTGCCGCTCTGGTGGTTGTGGTGGGCCCAGATGCCCGCGAAGCAGTCGGCCTGCAGCTCGAGCCGCACCGACAGCGCGTTGTATTCGCGCTGGCTCAGCCGTGCGCGCTGGCGCTCCATCTGGTCGGTGATGCCCATGAGGTTCTGCACGTGGTGGCCCACCTCGTGCGCGATCACGTAGGCCTGCGCGAAATCGCCGGGCGCGCCGAGCTGGCGGCGCAGGGTGTCGTAGAAGCTCAGGTCGATGTAGACCTTCTGGTCGCCCGGGCAGTAGAAGGGCCCCATGGCGGCCTGACCGGTGCCGCAGGCCGTGGGCGTGGCGCCGCGAAACAGCACCAGGCGCGGCTTCTGGTACTGCGCGCCGGCCGCGCGGAAGATGCCGTCCCAGGCGTCTTCGGTGCCGCCGAGCACCGCGGCCACGAACCGGCCCATGTCGTCGCCCGGGGTGCCGGTGCGGACCGCGGGCGCTTCGACCGACGCGGGCGCGGGAAGACCGCCGCCTTCGAGCGCGCCCAGGATGGTGAGCGGGTTGATGCCGAAGATCCAGCCCGCCACCAGCGCCACCACGATGGTGCCCAGGCCGATGCCGCGGCCGCCGCCCAGGCGGGGCCCGCCGCCGAAGCCGCCGGGCGAATCACGCCGGTCTTCGATCTGGTCGGACTCGCGGTTGTTTTCCCATTTCATCGTGCGGCTCCTGTGACGAAGGGCCGCCCGCGCGGCCGGGCCGGGCTCAGGCCTTGGGCAGGGTCACGCCCACCTGGCCCTGGTACTTGCCGCCACGGTCCTTGTAGGACACGTCGCAGACCTCGTCGCTCTCAAAGAACAGCACCTGCGCGCAGCCTTCGCCCGCGTAGATCTTGGCGGGCAGCGGCGTGGTGTTGGAAAACTCCAGCGTCACGTAGCCCTCCCACTCGGGCTCGAAGGGCGTGACGTTGACGATGATGCCGCAGCGCGCATAGGTGCTCTTGCCCAGGCAGATGGTGAGCACGTTGCGCGGGATGCGGAAATACTCGAGCGTGCGCGCCAGCGCGAAGCTGTTGGGCGGGATGATGCAGACGTCGGCGTTGATGTCCACGAAGCTCTTCTCGTCGAAGTTCTTCGGGTCCACCACCGTGCTGTGGATGTTGGTAAACACCTTGAATTCGGGCGCGCAGCGGATGTCGTAGCCGTAGCTCGAGGTGCCGTAGCTGATCACCTTGCGGCCTTCGACCTGGCGGACCTGGCCGGGCTCGAAGGGTTCGATCAGGCCGTGCTGTTCGGCCATGCGGCGGATCCACTTGTCGCTCTTGATGCTCATGGGCGGCGATTGTAGGCAGGGCCGCACACCCGGACGCTGCCGCTGCGCCGAACCGATGAGAATAGTTCGCATTTGTGTTTATACTGGGGCCGTGAACCCGAACGCCCCGCCCCCCTCCACCCTCGCCACGCCCGCCGCCGCGGCGCCAGCGCCGGCCCCACGCGTGCCGTACGCCGAGCTCAGCGGCGGACGGCGCGAGGTCTACATCGAGCACGCCGGCCAGGTCTACCGCCTCAGCCTCACCGCGCAGAACAAGCTGATCCTCACCAAGTGAGGCGGTCGCTCTGCGCCACGCTCAGGGCCGGTTCGCGTCGAAGGCCGGGTCGAGCGGCACCTGCAGCCCCGTGACCAGGTGGTTGGTCTTGGCGGCCAGCGACACGATGGCCAGCAATTCGGCGTGCTGGGCGTCGCTCATGCCCTTGGCGCGCGCGGCCGCGGTGTGCGAGTGCACGCAGTAGCCGCAGCTGTTGGCGATGGACACCGCGATGTAGATCAGCTCCCGGGTGAGCGGGTCCAGCGCGCCGGGCGCGGCCATCACCGCCTTCACCTCGGCCCAGGTGCGCTCGAGCAGGTCGGCGTCGAAGGCCAGGGTGCGCCAGAGGTTGTTCACGAAGTCGGTCTTGCGCGTGGCGCGGATGTCGTCGAACACGGCCTTCACGCGCGGGTTCGATTCGGGATCGGCAGGGGCTTGGAGGGTGGCCATGGCAGCAATGGGGGTGGACAGGCCCCGCAGTCTGCCCCAGCCCCGTTCGGCATGCCCCTGCGGCGCATCCTGAAATTTCAGTAATTACTGAAATTTCAGACGAGTGCGGCTACAGTGCCGGCCATGCCGCTGCAAGACCACCTTCCTGCGCTCAACCGCGAGTTCGTCGCCCACTTCGGCGAAATGGGCAGCCGTTGGGGCATCAACCGCACCGTGGGGCAGATCTATGCCCTGCTCTACCTCTCGCCCGAGCCCCTGTGCGCGGACCAGATCGCCGAAACCCTGGAGTTCTCGCGCTCCAACGTGAGCATGGGCCTGAAGGAACTGCAGGCCTGGCGGCTGGTGCGCCTGCGCCACTTCGCGGGCGACCGGCGCGAGTTCTTCGAGGCCCCGGCCGATGTCTGGGAAATCTTCCGCGTGCTGGCCGAGGAGCGCCGCCGCCGTGAGATCGAACCCACGCTGTCCATGCTGCGCACCGCGCTGCTCGACACGCCCAAGACCGAGGCCGAGCGCCACGCGCAGCAGCGCATGCGCGAGATGCACGACCTCATCGACCGGCTCATGACCTGGTTCGACGACGTGCAGAAGCTCGCGCCCGAGACGGCCTTGCAACTCATGGGCATGGGCGCTACGGTGACGCGCGTGCTCGAACTCAAGGACCGGCTGACCGGCAAAGGCGCCGCGCGCACCGACAAGAACGCGGCCTGAGCCCCCCCAGGAGAACCCCATGGACCTCGACACCCTGCTGCTCTCGCGCATCCAGTTCGCGCTGAACATCAGCTTCCACATCCTGTTCCCCACCATCACCATCGCGCTGTGCTGGTTCCTGCTGTTCTTCCGCATCCGCTTCGTGCAGACGCGCGACGAGGCCTGGGAGCAGGCCTATTACTTCTGGACCAAGGTGTTCGCGCTGACCTTCGCGCTCGGCGTGGTCTCGGGCATCGTCATGAGCTTCCAGTTCGGCACCAACTGGCCGGGCTTCATGGAGAAGGCCGGCAACATCGCGGGCCCGCTGCTCGGCTACGAGGTGCTCACCGCCTTCTTCCTCGAGGCCAGCTTCCTGGGCATCATGCTGTTCGGCCGGGGCCGCGTGAGCGAGCGCGTGCACCTGATCGCCACCACGCTGGTGGCGCTGGGCACCACGCTGTCGGCGTTCTGGATCCTGAGCCTGAACTCGTGGATGCAGACGCCCGCGGGCTACCAGATCGTCAACGGCGAATTCATCGCGGCCGACTGGTTCGCCATCGTCTTCAACCCTTCGTTCCCCTACCGGCTCGCGCACAAGCTGCTGGCCTCGGCGCTCACCGCGTCCTTCCTGATCGCGGGCCTGTGCGCCTGGCAGCTGCTCAAGGGCAGCGCCACGCGCGGCACGCACAAGGCGCTGCGCACCGCGGGCTTTGCGGCCTTGCTGGTGATCCCGCTGCAGATCTTCGTGGGCGACCTGCACGGCCTCAACACGCTCGAGCACCAGCCGGCCAAGGTCGCGGCCATCGAAGGCATCTGGGAGACCGAGCGCGGCGCGCCGCTCACGCTGTTCGGCTTTCCCGACGAGGCCGCGGGCAAGACGCATTTCGCGATCCAGGTGCCCAAGGTCGCGAGCCTGATCCTCACGCACGAGTGGGACGGCGAGCTCAAGGGCATCGCCGACTTTCCCAAGGCCCACCCGCCGGTGGCGCCAGTGTTCTACGCCTTCCGTGTGATGGTGGGCATGGGCATGCTGATGCTGCTGGTGGCCGCGTGGACCGCCTGGAAGCTCTGGCCCCAGCGCCGCGCCGCCGAGACCACGCTGCCGCGTCCGCTGCTGTGGACGCTCGCGGCCATGAGCTTCTCGGGCTGGGTCGCCACGCTGGCCGGCTGGTACGTCACCGAGATCGGCCGCCAGCCCTACATCGTCTACGGCCTGCTGCACACGGCAGACGTGGCCACGCGCATCGCGCCGGCCAACGTGGCGCTCACGCTCACGGCCTACTGCATCGTCTACGGCCTGCTGCTCGTGACCTACGTGGGCGTGCTCAAGTACATGGCCGAGCACCCGGTGAAACACGCGCCTGAAGCGCCCGCGGGTGAACTCGGCAAGGCGGGGGTGTGACCATGAGCTGGGCCGAATTCCTCCCCCTGTTCTTCATGGCCGTGATGGGCCTGACCCTGCTCGCCTACGTGGTGCTCGACGGCTACGACCTCGGCGTGGGCCTGCTGCTGCCGCTGGGCCGCGACGCGCTGCAAAAGGACGTGATGATCAGCAGCATCGGTCCGTTCTGGGACGCCAACGAAACCTGGCTGGTGCTGGGCGTGGGCGTGCTGCTGGTGGCCTTCCCCAAGGCGCATGGCCTGGTGCTGCAGGCGCTGTACCTGCCGGTGGCGGTGATGCTGATCGGCCTGATCCTGCGCGGTGTGGCCTTCGACTTCCGCGTGAAGGCGCCCACGCGCTACCTGCCGTTCTGGAACGGCGCCTTCTTCGTGGGCTCGCTCATGGCCACCATGGCGCAGGGCTGGATGCTGGGCAGCTACATCACGGGCTTCGACAACGGCGGCCTGGGTCTGCTGTTCAGCCTGGGCATCGCGCTCACGCTGCCCGCGGCCTACGTGCTGCTGGGCGCGGGCTGGCTCATCATGAAGACCGATGGCGCGTTGCAGCAGCAGGCGGTGCAGTGGGCGCGGCGCGTGATCTGGCCCATGGGCCTGGCGCTGGTTGCGATCTCGGCCGCCACGCCGCTGGTGAACCCCGCGGTGGTCGGCAAGTGGTTCGGCGTGCCCGAGATCTTCGCGCTGTTCCCGGTGCCGCTGATGTGCGCGGCCGCCTTCTTCGCGGTGCACTGGGTGGTCACGCGGCCGGCGCTGGTGACCGCGGGCTACGGCTGGCTGGTGTTCGTGAACACGGTGCTGATCTTCGTGCTGGCCTTCTTCGGCCTGGCCTACAGCATCTTCCCCGACATCGTGATCGGCCGCCTCACGGTGTGGCAGGCCGCGGCCGCCACCAACTCGCTCACCATCATCTTCGTGGGCGTGGCCATCACGCTGCCGGTGATCGTGGTCTACACGCTGTTCATGTACCGCGTGTTCTGGGGCAAGGCGCGCGCGCTGAGCTACAGCTGACGCGCGCCGGGCTTGTCCGTGAGAACGAAGCGCAGGCCCACGCCAGGCTCGGTGATGAGGTAGCGCGGCATCGAGGCGTCGTCGCCGAGCTTGTGCCTGAGCTTGGACACCAGGATGCGCAGGTAGTGGGCGTCATCGGCGTGCGTGGGGCCCCACAGCGCCTTGAGGATCTGGCCTTGCGTGATCAGCCGCCCAGGCTGCCCGGCCAGCAGCGCGAGCAAGGCAAATTCCTTGCGGCTGAGCGCCACGGGCAGGCCATCGAG
This sequence comes from Hydrogenophaga crocea, assembly GCF_011388215.1. Classification (NCBI taxonomy): domain Bacteria; kingdom Pseudomonadati; phylum Pseudomonadota; class Betaproteobacteria; order Burkholderiales; family Comamonadaceae; genus Hydrogenophaga; species Hydrogenophaga crocea. The sequence goes on along the minus strand of NZ_CP049989.1, from coordinate 308,343 downwards.
GTGGACCTCGCGGCCCGCGAGGTCGACGCGCAGGTGACCGTCGTCGAGCACGGCCGCCGCCTCGCGGCCGGGCCGGGCACTTCGCAGCGAAGCGCGGATGCGCGCCATCAGCTCGTCCACCCCGAAAGGCTTGGTCATGTAGTCGTTGGCCCCGCCATCGAGCAGCGCGACTTTCTCGGCCTCGTCGGCACGCACCGTGAGCACGATCACGGGCACATCGGACCACTGCCGCAGTTCCGCGAGCACCTGCCGGCCGTCGCGGTCGGGCAGGCCCAGGTCGAGCACGACCAGATCGGCGCCCTTGCTGGCCAGCGCGGTCAGCCCCTCCTGGCCGGTGGCGGCCAGCAGCGTGGCATAGCCTTGCGAGCGCAGGCTGATGTCGACGAACTTGCGGATCTGGGGCTCGTCATCCACGATGAGGATGCGTGCGGGCGGCGCGGCCGTCGCGGCATCAGCTGGCGTTGCTGTCATGGGCCGGGCTTTCTGTGGTTGGATAACTGCCCCAGGGCAGGCTCAGGCGAACGGTGGTGCCCAGGCCCTCGGGTCCCGGCAGCGCTTCGACGCTGCCCATGTGCGCGCCCACGATGCCCTGCACGATGGTGAGTCCGAGGCCGGTGCCGTTCTTGCCCCGGTCGCCGCGCTCCACGCTGTAGAACATGTCGAAGATGCGCCGGCGTTCGGGCTCGGGAATGCCGGGCCCGCGGTCCGAGATGTCGACGCGAAGCCGGCCGTCGTCGGTGCGGCGGACCCGGACGCGCACCGCTTCGCCCGGCGGCGAGAACTTGGCGGCGTTTTCCATCACGTTGAACAAGGCCTGTTCGATGAGCGCGGGATGCACGTGGATCGGGGGCAGGCCGGGCTCGATGTCGTGCTCGATGCGGACCGCCGGCTCGTAGCGCTGCAGGCGCCGCGAGGCCGAGCCCACGAGCTCGTCGATGCCGATCCAGTCGCGCGTGAGCGTGAGGCCCTGCTGGCCGAGCCGGGTCATGTCGAGCAGGTTCTGGATGTAGCGGTCCAGCCGCTCGCCTTCCACATGGATGGTCTCGAGCAGGCTGTGCCGGTCGGCCGGTCCCATGTCCTTGCCGTAGCGCATCAGGCTGTCCGCCGCGCCGATGATCGACGACAGCGGCGAGCGCAGGTCGTGCGACACCGACGACAGCAGCGCCGAGCGCAGCCGCTCGGTCTCGCCCGAGACGCGCGCCGCCTCGAGCTCGGACACCAGGCGCGTGCGCAAGGCGGCCTGGCCGATGTCTTCCACCATGCGCTCGGCCAGCCGGCGCTGCTCAAAGGACAAGCGCCCCATGGCCGCCGGAAACCGCAGGCCGACCACACCGAGCGCTTCCTTGTCCGCGCCCAGCGGCAGGAACCACCATGCGGCGCTCGAGAGCGTGTCGGTGTAACGCCCGCTGGCCTGGCCGTTCTGCTGTGTCCAGTCGGCGGCCGTGCGGTCCTTGTCGCTGAGCTGCGTGTCTGCGGCGGCCGGGCCGCTCTGCTCGCCGATGCGGATCCAGGCCTCGGCCTGCAGGGTCGAGCGCAGCACCGACGAGCCCGCCGTGATGACCTGTCCGAGGTCGGCGGCCTGGGCCAGTTGCCGGCCCAGGCTCTGCATCGCCGTGGCGTGCGCGTTCGACGCACGCAGCGCCACCACCTGCATGCGCAGCCGCGAGGCGAGCCGCCCCGCGATCAAGGCCGCCGCGAGGAAGAGCAGCACGGTGGCGACCCCGCGCTGTGCGCTGATCAGCAAGGTGAGCCGGGGCTCGATGAAGAAGAAGTTGTAGGCGAGAAAGCACAACACGGCGGTGATCACGGCCGAGGTCATGCGCGTGCGCGAGGCCACGAGCGTCACGGCGACCAGGAAGATCAGCGAGAGGTCCTGCAGATCGAGCAGGGCCTCGGCCAGGGCCGCCGCGCCGGTGGCGATCACGCTGGCGCCCGCGATCAGCCAGGCCTCGCGACGCCACAGGCCTTCACCGGAGCGACCGGGCAGCCGCTGCGCGCGCTGCCGCGCCAGCGGGGTGCCGACGATGGTGAGTTCGTAGCGTGCGCCCCGCTGCAGCAGCTGCTGCGTCAGGGTGCGGTTGAAGATGCGCGCGATGGGCCGCTCGCGCGTGCGCCCGATGACGATGGAGCGCGCGCTGCGCACCGCCGCCGCGTCGAGGATGGCCTGGGTGACGTCGGTGTTGTGCAGCACCTCGGTCTCGCCGCCGAGGTTGCGCGCGAGCGCGAAGGCTTTGTCGATCTCCAGGAGCGCGGCGTCGGCCTGGCGGCCGGTCTCGACCGTCACCACCGACCAGGGCGCGCCGCGGCGTTCGGCCATGCGCGCACCGGCGCGCACCAGGTACTCCGAGTGGCCGCGGCCGTCGATGGCGATCAGCACGTGGCGCTGCAGGGCGAGGCCTTCGAGCCCGCGCGCGACGCGCGTCTCGCGCAGGTCGGCGTCCACGTGCTGGGCCACGGTCTGCATCGCCAGTTCGCGCAAGGCGGTCAGGTTCGAGGGCGAGAAGAAGGCCTGCAGCGCCTGGGCGGCCTGATCGGGCAGGTACACCTTGCCCTGGTTCAGGCGCTCGATGAGCTCGCGCGCGGGCAGGTCGACGAGGCGGATGTCGCGCAGGCGCTCGAACACCGCGTCGGGCACGGTCTCGCTGACGCGCACGCCCGTGACCTGGTGCACCACGTCGTTGAGGCTTTCCAGGTGCTGGATGTTGACCGTGGTGTAGACGTCGATGCCCGCGTCGAGCAGTTCCTCCACGTCCTGCCAGCGGCGTTCATGGCGGCTGCCGGGCGCATTGCGGTGCGCGAGCTCGTCGACCAGCGCGATCGCCGGCTTGCGCGCCAGCAGGCCGTCGAGGTCCATCTCTTCGAGCGCACGGCCCTGGTAGGCCAGTTGCCTGCGCGGCAACAGCGGCAAGCCCTCGACCAGGCCCTGCGTCTCGCTGCGGCCATGCGTTTCCACGATGCCGATCACCACGTCCACACCCTGGCGGTGCAGTTCGCGCGCGCGCGCGAGCATGGCGTAGGTCTTGCCGACGCCGGGCGCCGCGCCCAGGAACACGGTCAGGCGCCCGGCGGTCTGGCGCTGCAGTTCGCCCAGCAGGGCGTCGGCTTGTTCGGTGTGTTCGGCGCCCATGGCCCGCTTCGGTCTGATCGCGGCCGATTATGGGTGAAGGGCGTCGAGCGCCAGGTTGAGTTCAAGCACGTTGATGCGCGGCTCGCCGAGCAGGCCGAGCTGGCGCGGTTCGGTATGCCGGTCGACCAGCGCCTGCACCACCGCGGGTGCGAGCCCGCGCACGCGCGCCACGCGCGCCACCTGGATCGCCGCGGCCGCCGGGCCGATGTGCGGGTCGAGCCCGCCGCCCGATTGCGTGACGAGCTCGCCCGGCACGGCGGCCGCATCGACGCCCTCGCGCGCAGCCACGGCCCTGCGCGTTTCGTCGATGCGCTGGCGCAGCTCGGGGTTGGTGCGCGCCTGGTTGCTGCCCGAGGCGGCCATGGGGTTGAAGCCGGCGGCCGATGGGCGCGGCTGGAAGTAGCGCGCATCGCCGAAGGGCTGGGCCACCAGCGACGAGCCCAGCACCCGGCCGCCGCGCTCGATCAGGCTGCCCTTGGCCTCTTGCGGGAACAGCGCCTGCCCGAGGCCGACGCCGACCAGGGGGTACAGCAGACCGAAGCCCAGCAGCGAGACGACGGCAAGGCCGATGGCACCGCGCAGCAGACCGCGATCGGAAGGGGTGATGTGCGACGACATGGTCGGCTCCTCAAAGCGTGAACAGGGCGGACAGGACGAGGTCGATCAGCTTGATCGCGATGAAGGGCAACACCACGCCACCGACCCCGTAAATCAGCATGTTGTTGCGCAGCAGCTGCGTCGCGCCCGACGGCTTGAAGCGCACGCCGCGCAGCGCCAGCGGGATCAGCAGCGGAATGACGATGGCGTTGAAGATCAGCGCCGACAGCACCGCGCTGGCCGGGCTGCCGAGCCGCATCACGTCGAGCGCGGCCATCTGCGGGATCGCGGCCGCGAAAAGCGCCGGCAGGATCGCGAAGTACTTGGACACGTCGTTGGCCAGCGAGAAGGTGGTCAGCGCGCCGCGCGTGATGAGCTGCTGCTTGCCGATCTCCACCACCGCGAGCAGCTTGGCCGGGTCGCTGTCGAGGTCGACCATGTTGCCCGCCTCCTTGGCGGCCTGCGTGCCGGCGTTCATCGCCAGGCCCACGTCGGCCTGGGCCAGCGCGGGCGCATCGTTGGTGCCGTCGCCCACCATGGCCACCAGCCGCCCGCCGGCCTGCTCGGCGCGGATGCGCGCGAGCTTGTCCTCGGGCCGGGCCTCGGCGATGTAGTCGTCCACCCCGGCCTCGGCCGCGATGTGGGCCGCCGTGAGCGGGTTGTCGCCCGTGATCATCACGGTCTTCACGCCCATGGCGCGCAGCCGCGCAAAGCGCTCCTTGAGGCCGTGCTTGATCACGTCGGACAGCTCGATGACGCCGAGCACGTGGCGGCCATCGCTGACCACCAGCGGCGTCGCGCCCTTGCGCGCCACGCTGCTCGCGCGCACCTCGAGCTCGGTGGGGACGGCGCCGCCCTGGGCCTGCACGTGACGCGCGATGGCGTCCATCGCGCCCTTGCGGATGCTGCGGCCCCCGGGCAGGTCCACACCCGACATGCGCGTCTGCGCCGAGAACGGAACGAAGTGCGCGCCCGCTGGCCCGTCGAGCGTCTCGTCCTTGCCGCGCGCCAGCCGCACGATGGACTTGCCCTCGGGCGTCGGGTCGGCCAGCGAGGCCAGCAGGGCGGCCTGGCGCAGCTGCGCGGCGTCCACGCCGGCCAGCGCATGGAAGGCGGTGGCCTGGCGGTCGCCATGGGTGATGGTGCCGGTCTTGTCCAGCAGCAGCACGTCCACGTCGCCGGCCACCTCCACCGCCTTGCCCGACTTGGCCAGCACATTCGCCTGCAGCGCGCGGTTCATGCCCGCGATGCCGATGGCGGGCAGCAGGCCGCCGATGGTGGTCGGGATCAGGCACACCAGCAGGGCAACCAGCAGCACCACGTTGACCGGCACGCCGACGAAGCCGGCGATGAAGGGCAGCGTCACGACCACGATCAGGAAGCTCAGCGTCATCACCCCGAGCAGGATGCCCAGCGCGATCTCGTTGGGCGTCTTCTGGCGGTTCGAGCCCTCCACCAACGCGATCATGCGGTCGAGGAAGCTGTGGCCGGGCTCGGCGGTCACGCGCACCACGATGCGGTCGGACAGCACCTGCGTGCCGCCGATCACGCCCGAGCGGTCTGTGCCCGCCTCGCGCAGCACCGGCGCCGACTCGCCGGTCACCGCGGCCTCGTTGATGGTGGCCAGGCCTTCGACGATCTCGCCGTCGGCCGGCACCGGCTGGCCTGCTTCGATCACCACGAGATCGCCGGGGCGCAGTTCGGCCGCGGGCACGCCGGTCTCGCGCCCGGCCGGGTCCAGCCGCCGGGCCATCAGGTCCTGGCGCGCGCGCCGCAGCGAGGCCGCCTGCCCGCGCCCGCGCGATTCGGCCAGCGCCTCGGCGAAATTGCCGAACAGTACGGTGATGAGCAGGATGCCGGTCACGGCCCAGCCGAAGCCCGGCTGCGCCCAGCCCGCGAGTGTGGCCACGGCGGTGACCAGCGTGCCGAGCCAGACCACGGCCATGACCGGGTTCCTGACCATGTGCCGCGGGGCGAGCTTGCGCACGGCGTCGAACATGGCCGTCTGCAGGCCACGGGCCTCGCGCCGCGGCACGGGAAGGGGATGCTGGAGGGACTTGGTGTCGTTCATGGCGGTTCTCCTCAACGCGCGACCAGGCTCAGGTGATCGGCCACCGGGCCCAGCACCAGCACCGGCATGAACTGCAGCAGCGTCAGGATGGCGATGACGGCGATCAGCGCGAGCGCGAAGGTGGGGGTTTCGATCTGCAAGGTGCCCGCGTTTTCCGGCGCCTGGCGCTTGCGCGCGAGCCGCGCGGCGATGGCCAGCGGAACGATCAGCGCGGGGTAGCGGCCGAGCGCGAGCACGGCCGCGCACGAGACGTTCCACCACACCGTGCCGTCGCCCAGGCCCTCGAAGCCCGAACCGTTGTTGGCGAAGGCCGAGGCGTACTCGTAGAACACCTGGCTGATGGCGTGGAAGCCGGGGTTGGAGTTGCCTGTGATGGCCGGCACTGCGAGCGTGAAGGCGGTCAGGCCCAGCAGCACCAGCGGCTGCAGCAGCACCAGCACGGCGAGCAGCTTCACCTCGGGCGCCTCGATCTTGCGGCCGAACAGCTCGGGCGTGCGCCCTGTCATCAGGCCCGCCAGGAACACGCCAAGCAGCAGGTAGACGATGAACTGCTGCAGGCCGCAGCCGATGCCGCCCCAGATCGCGTTGATCAGCATGTTGGCGATGGCGACCAGGCCGGTCAGTGGCGCGAGCGAGTCGTGCATGCTGTTGACCGAGCCGTTGGACGTCTGCGTCGTGACCGCGGCCCACAGGGCCGAGGCATCGGCGCCGATGCGCACCTCCTTGCCCTCCATCAGCGCAATGTCCTGCGCGGTCGCCGAGTGCGCCTCGGACCACAGCGCCAGGCCGGCCGACAGCAGCGACATCGTGAGCATGGTGCCGAACACCAGCGCGGCGAATTTGCGCCGCCCCGTGAAGGGGCCGACCATGAAGGCGACCGCGACGGGGATCAGCACGATGGCGAGCGTCTGCAGCCCGTTGGACAGCGGCGTGGGGTTCTCCAGCGGCATCGCGCTGTTCGGGCCGTACCAGCCGCCGCCGTTGGTGCCCAGCTGCTTGACCGCCACCATCGGCGCCACCGGCCCGAGCGGGATCTTCTGTTCCTTCATCGCCACCGTCGCATCGACCGGCGCCGCCACCGGGCCCGCCGCGAGCGTGGCCGGCACGCCCTGGCTGGTCAGCAGCACCGACCCCACCAGGCACAGCGGCAGCATGAAGCGCAGCGTGGGGCGGATCACGTCGGCCCAGTAGTTGCCCAGGTCCACCGGCGCGTCTTGCGCGCCTTCGGCCTGGCGGGCGTCGGCGTGGCGGCCGCCGAACAGGCCGCGCAGCGTAGCCGCGACCAGCGCCAGGCCCATCATCGGCGTGACCACCTGCAGCGCCACGATGGCCGTCGCCTGGGCCAGGTAGGACAGCTGGGCCTGGCCCGCGTAGTGCTGCTGGTTGGTGTTGGTCAGGAACGAGACCATGGTGTGCAGCGCCAGGTCCCAAGACATGTTGGGCGCCGCGTCGGGATTGAGCGGCAGCCAGGCCTGCGTCATGAGGATCACCCAGACGACCGCGCCCAGCACCGCGTTGCTCAGCAGAAAGGCCCCGGCATAAGCACGCCAGTCCATGCCGCGTTCGGGGTCGGTGCCGAGCAGCGCGTACAAGGGCCGCTCGAGCCAGCGGAACAGGCCGTCGCCGCGCATCGGCCCACCGCGCATGACCGCCGCGAGGTAGTGGCCCAGCGGCCAGCCCAGCGCGATCGCCAGCGCGAACACAAGAAGAAACACCACCATGTCGGACCCTCCAGTCACCGTCAGAACCCGCCCGGTCCCGGCGCCCGTTCGCACAGCGAAGGGCTCGGTCCAGGGCACGGTCTCAGTGTTCAACGGAGGGCCGTAAAGTCTCCATTCCGGATCGGGCGGCGCGCGTCAATTTCGCGTAAAGGCCGCCGACCGCGGCCATGGCGGCGCCGTGCCGCGCGCGGCTAGCGCCCCGCGATCACGGTGCGCTCCACCACGCGGTCATCGCCCAGCACGATCAGCGCGAACAGCAGTTCGTCGAGCGAGTGCGCCTGCGCCGTCTTGCGTGCGAGCAGGGGCGTGGCCTGCGGGTTCAGCACCACGAAGTCGGCCTCGCAGCCGGGCAGCAGGTTGCCCACCACGCCCTCGAGCCCGAGCGCGCGCGCCGCGCCCGCGGTGTGCTGCCACCAGAGCTGGGCGGGCGTGAGGCTCAGGCCGGGCTTGGTCTGGCCCTCGCGGCCCACCACATAGGCCGCGAGCATGGTGCGAAACGGGGAGAAGCTGGTGCCACCGCCCACATCGCTCGCCAGGCCGTAGCGCATGCCGGCGGCATCGGCCGCGGCGTAGTCGAAGAAGCCGCTGCCCAGGAACTGGTTGCTGGTGGGGCTCACGGCCGCCACCGTGCCGGTGCGCGCCATCAGCGCGCGGTCGGCGGCGCTCAGGTGGATGCAGTGCGCGTACACCGCGCGCTCGCGCAGCAGGCCGAAGTCGCCGTACACGCCGAGGTAGCTCGCGCTGTCGGGAAACAGCTCGGCGGCCCAGCGGATCTCGTCGAGGTTCTCGGCCACGTGCGACTGGATCCACACGTCCGGGTATTTCGCGGCCAGTTCGCCCGCGCCGCGCAGTTGCGCCGGCGTGCTGGTGGGCGCAAAGCGCGGGGTGATCGCGTAGCCCAGCCGGTCCACGCCGTGCCAGCGCCGGATCAGCGCCTCGGTGTCGATCAGGCTCTGCTCGGTGTGGTCGCGCACGCCGTCGGGGCTGTGGCGGTCCTGCAGCACCTTGCCGGTGATGAAGCGCAGACCACGCGCCTGCGCGGCTTCGAACATGGCGTTCACCGAGGCCGGGTGCGAGGTGGCGAAGGTGAGCGCGGTGGTGACGCCATTGCGCGCCAGCTCGTCGAGGAAGAATTCGGCCACGCCGCGCGCGTACGCCGGCTCGTGGAAGCGCGACTCGTGCGGGAAGGTGTAGTTCTCGAGCCAGGGCAGCAGGCCCGCGGCGGGCGCGCCGATCACGTCGGTCTGCGGGTAGTGGATGTGCAGGTCCACGAAACCGGGCGTGATCAGCCGCGGCCGCAGGTCTTCCACGGCGACACCGGGGAAGCGATCGATCAGCGCCGCGTGCGCGCCCGCGGCGCGCACCACGGCCTGGCCGTGGGCGTCGGGGCCCACCACCAGCAGGCCGTCTTCGTCGTACAGGGGTTGGCCGCTCGCGTCGTCGAAACGCAGCAGCCGGGCTCGGTAGGCTTTCATGGGGGCGAGCTTACCGGGCCGCCCCGCGAGCGCCATACGGCCACGCGGATGGCGGCCATGGCGCTCAGCGGGTGATGCCGCCCACCACACCCTCGGCGAGCCAGTTCATCTCGAGGATCTGCGCATCGCTCAGGCGCTGACCTGCGGGAATGGCGACCTTGCCCTCGTTGTCGCGCAGCGGCTGGCCCGCGGGCGCGGCGAACACCGGCAGCTTGCCCGCGGCCATGTCGGCCTGGCGCGCGTTCACCTCGTTCTGCACCGCCTCGGGCACCTTGCGGCCGAAGCCCTCGACGCGGATGAAGCCCGCGCCCACGCCGCCCCACACCTGCTCGCTGCGCCAGGTGCCGTCGAGCACGGCCTGCACACGGCGGGTGTAGTAATCGCCCCAGCGGTGCGTGACCGCCACCACCTGGGCGTCGGGCGCCACATTGCGCATGTCGGAGTGGTAGGCCACCGCGAGCCTGCCGCGCTCCTGCGCCGCCACCATCACCGCCGTGCTGCCGGTGTGAAAGGCCAGCACCTCGGCGCCCTGGTTCATCAGCGTCATGGCGGCGTCGCGCTCGCGCGGCGGGTTGAACCACTCGCCCAGCCACACCACCTTCACCGTGGCGCGCGGGTTCACCGAACGCATGCCCAGCGTGAAGGCGTTGATGCCCTGGATCACCTCGGGAATGGGAAAGCCCGCCACGTAGCCGGCCTGCGTGGCCATGCGGCCCGCGGCCACGCCCGCGAGGTAGCGTCCTTCGTAGTAGCGCGCATTGGCCGTGGCCACGTTGGGCGCGGCCTTGTAGCCCGTGATCGACTCGAACCTCACGTTCGGGAAATCGCGCGCCACCTTGAGCGTGGGCTCCATGTAGCCGAAGCTGGGCGTGAAGATGATGTGGTGGCCTTGCTGCGCGAGGTCGCGGATCACGCGCTCGGCGTCGGCGCCCTCGGGCACGTTCTCGACGAAGCGGGTCTGCACGCGATCGCCCAGCGCGGCCTGCACCGCCTGGCGGCCCAGTTCGTGCTGTCGCACCCAGCCAGCGGGCGTGAGCGGCGTGACGTAGACGAACGCGGCCTTCACCGGCGGCTTGACCGGCTCGGCCGGCGACAGGGGGGAGAAAAACAAGGCGGCCAATGCCGGCGCGAAGGCGCGCCAGGCCGCGAGGTTTTTGTACATGGTGTTCCTCTACATGGCTTCCGGTGAACAAAAAACGCGAGCCGGGGAAGCACCGGCTCGCGCGGCGCGAATTGTAGGCGAACGGTGTTCAGGCCTTCACTGACGCAGGAAGTCGAGTCCGCCCACATCGACCCCGAGCACGTTCACATTGCGCAGCGCCGGAACGTAGGCGCAGCCGGGGCACAAGGGGTCGGACGGGGCCACCGTATACGTGCCATCGGGCACCACGAGGCCGTATTCGCCTTGCGCGTTGACCGCGCGCACCAGCGGTGAGGTGCCACCGCCAAGCGTCATCCACTCGGCAGTGCTCGGCAGTCCGCTGGATGCCCAGCTCACGCGCCCGGACAGGCGGTGCGCGGGTGCCTCGAAGTCGACGCCCGTCACGTCGGCGGCCACGATGTTCACCGTGCGCGCGGCGGGCTGGAAGCCGAAGGGCAGCGCGCCGGACGCTGGTGTGGCGGTGTACTGACCGGGTGGCAGGCAGCTCACGGTGTAGCCGCCTTGCGCGCTGCCGCTGGCGGGTCGGCCAGTGGCGCCCACCGGACCGCTCAGGTCCACGCGGACGCCGCTTTCAAGCTCGCCGATGCCCCACGCACCATCGTCGGTGATGACCCGTCCCGAGAGCGTGAACGACGGACCCGTCTTGTCGATCGACGCCTGGGCCGTGCCGCTCAGGCCGGCGGGACCGGTGGCGGTCACGGTCACGCGGTTGGTGCCCATCTGCAGCGGCACGGTGGCCGTCCACCGGTGATCGTAGAGCGGCACCAGCAGCCCGGTCTGCACGGTCTGGCTGGCCGTACCGGTCGCGCCCGTGGTGTCGTTGCGCCAGGTCACCGTCACCGCCGTCATCTCCGCAGCCGTGCCGCCGCAGCAGTGCCAGAAGGTCGGGCTGATGAAGGCCTCACCCGAGAGCAGCACCTCGTTGCAGACGGTGGCGCTCACCGCGGGCGGGTCGATGCTCACCCAGCCCGTGGGCGCAGGCGGTGTGTACGGAAGGCCGCCGTCGCCGCCACAGGAAAGCAGCAGCACGCAACAGCACATGATCAGCAAGTCGGATGGACGACGCATCGCGGGGCTCCGGGATCGAATGCAGACGCGCCCAATCTAGGCCGCGGACAGCGCCCGTTGCTGATTTGCGTCAAACCCCAATCGCGCCCGCCTCGGCGCACGCGGCGGCGATCAGCCAGCCAGTGCCTCCACCCGCGCCAAGTAGCTTGCCCGCGTCGCGTCATCGATGAAGCTGGCTTCGAAGCTGTTGCGGGCCAGGGTGATCACCTGCTCGCGCGAGAGGTCCAGCGCCTGCACCGTCTGCACGAAGTTGGCGTTGAGGTAGCCGCCGAAGTAGGCCGGGTCGTCGCTGTTGACGGTGGCGCACAGGCCGGCGTCGAGCAGGCGCTTCATCGGGTGCTCGCGCAGGTCGTTCACCACGCAGAGCTTGAGGTTGGACAGCGGGCACACGGTGAGCGGCGTGCGCCGGCGCGCGAGCTCGGCCACCAGCGCCGGGTCTTCGAGGCTGCGCACGCCGTGGTCGATGCGCTCGGCCCGGAGATCGTCCAGCGCTTCCCGGATGTAGGCCGGCGGGCCCTCTTCGCCCGCGTGCGCGACGATGCGCAGGCCCAGCTCGCGGCAGCGCGCGAACACGCGCGAGAACTTGGACGGCGGGTGGCCGACCTCGCTCGAATCGAGGCCCACGCCGATGAAGTGCCCGCGGTAAGGCAGCGCGGCCTCCAGCGTGGCGAAGGCGTCTGCTTCGCTGAGGTGGCGCAGGAAGCACAGGATCAGCGCGCTCGTCATGCCGAACTCGGCCTGCGCCTTGTCGCAGGCGCGCCGCAGGCCCGCGATCACCACGCCGATGTCCACACCGCGCGCGGTGTGGGTCTGCGGGTCGAAGAAGATCTCGGCGTGGATCACGTGGTCGGCGTGCGCGCGCTGCAGGTAGGCCCAGGCCATGTCGAAGAAGTCGGCCTCGTGCAGCAGCACGCTCGCGCCCGCGTAGTAGATGTCGAGAAAGCTCTGCAGGTCGGTGAAGGCATAGGCCTGGCGCAGCGCGTCCACGCTGGCATAGGGCAGCGCCACGCTGTTGCGCTGCGCGAGCGCGAAGATCAGCTCGGGTTCGAGCGAGCCTTCGATGTGGATGTGCAGTTCGGCCTTGGGCAGGCGGGCGGCGAGTTCGGCGGGGGTCATGGGTGTGCTCAAAGGGTGCCCAGGGCGATGCCCAGGCGTTGCAGGTAACGGCGGTAGGCGCTGCTCACGCGATCGGCCGGGCCATGCACCTCGGTGACGGGCGCGGTGCGGCCGATGGGCAGGGCCTTGGGTTGCTGCGACTCGACCACCGGGCGGTCCTGCGCGAAGACCGCGTCCTGGAAAGCCACCAGGGACTCGGCGCTCGCGGGGTCGTTGTGCGTGGCCATGACGAACCAGGCGGTGCACGCCCCATCGCCATCGGGGCGGATGAACAGCGCAATGGCGTTGCGCACCGGGTCGCCCTCGCGCGCCTCCTTGCGCAGCACGGCCGCGAAGGGGTGCGGCACGGCGTAGGTGTAGTCGATCCAGGCGCCGCCCTCGGCCTCGGCATAGGCGCGCGGCTGCCAGGCGCGCGCCTGGACCACGCGCAGGCCCTGCGCGCCTTCGGTGACCTGGCCGGTCTGCACCTGGGCGTGGCCGCGCTCGCCCAGCCAGCCTTCGTGCACGAAGCCGAAGTGGCTCAGGTCGAGGAAGTTCTCGACCAGGCGAGGTGCGCTGGTGGCCACGGCATAGGGCCCGCACACCACACGCCGCCAGGCGGGGTCGTCGGCCTCGGGGAACGCGGGCGGCTCGGCCAGGGCCGCGTCGGCGCCGGCCTGCAGCCGCACCCACACCAGGCCGTGCCGCTCGCAGGCCTCGAACACCTGCGCGGCATGGCCCGCGGGCGGGCGGAAATCGGGCGCGGCGGGCACGTGCTGGCACTGGCCCGCGGCCGCGCCGCCGGCGAACTGCCAGCCGTGGTACGGGCATTCGAGCCGCGGCCCGTTCACCGTGGTGAGCACGCGACCCAGCGAGAGCCGCGCCCCGCGGTGCGGGCAGCGGTCGGCCCAGGCGTGCACCGCACCGTGGTCGCGCCACAGCACCAGCGGCTCGCCGAGCAAGGTCACCGCGATCGGCGCGTCGCGCAGCGCGTGCGCGTCGAGCACGGGGTGCCAGAGTTGTTTTTCGAGCATGGGCACATTCCAACAAAAAAAGCTGCCCGAAGGCAGCTTTCTTGCAACGCGGCAGGAAGCCCCTTTTACTGCGGGACCTTGCCTTCCACGCCCTTGACGTAGAACTTGATGCCGCCCAGGAAGGCGTCATCGGCCTTGGCGCCCTTGGCCAGCACTTCCTTGCCCGACTGGTCCACGATCGGGCCGGTCCAGGGGTGGAAGCTGCCGTCCTTGAGGCCGGCCTTGATGGTGTCGATCTTGGCCTTGACCTCGGCGGGCACGTCGTCGGCGATCGAAACCATGTCGATCGCGCCCTCTTTGTGGCCCCACCACACGCCGCCCGTGCTCCAGGTGCCTTCCAGCGCGTCCTTGGTGGCCTTGATGTAGTACGGACCCCAGTTGATCACGGCCGAACCCAGGTGGGCCTTGGGGCCGTAGGCGGTCATGTCGGAGTCCCAGCCGAAGGCGCGCTTGCCGGCCTTCTCGGCGGTCTGCAGCACGGCCGACGAGTCGGTGTTCTGGAACAGCACGTCGGCGCCGCCGTTGAGCAGCGAGGTCGCGGCTTCGGTTTCCTTCGGCGGGTCGAACCAGCCGTTGACCCACACCACCTTGGTCTTGACCTTGGGGTTCACCGATTGCGCACCCAGCGTGAAGCTGTTGATGTTGCGGATCACCTCGGGGATGGGGATGGAAGCGACCACGCCCAGGGTGTTGCTCTTGGTCATCGCGCCCGCGATCACGCCCGCCATGTACGCGCCTTCATAGGTGCGGCTGTCGTAGGTGCGCATGTTCTCGGCGGTCTTGTAGCCGGTGGCGTGCTCGAACTTCACGTCCTTGAAGTCGGCCGCGACCTTGAGCATGGGCTCCATGTAGCCGAAGGTGGTGCCGAAGATCAGCTTGTTGCCGTTGGACGCCATGTCGCGGATCACGCGCTCGGCGTCGGCGCTCTCGGGCACGCTCTCGACGAAGCTGGTCTTGATCTTGTCGCCGAACTCGGCTTCGAGCGCCTTGCGGCCGTTGTCGTGCGCGAAGGTCCAGCCGCCGTCGCCCACCGGGCCCACGTAGGCGAACGCGATCTTCAGCGGCTCGGGCTTGGCGGCCGCGGCTGGCGCGGGCGCCGGGGCGGCGGGCGCGGCGGCCTCTTCCTTCTTGCCACAGCCGATCAGCACGGCACCGGCCACGGCGCTCAGCGCCACGGCCTTCATCAGGGATCTCTTGTTCAGGTCGGTCATGGATGTCCTCGGGTGTCTCGGAGGGGTGGGGGGTATCGGAAGCAAAGCAAATTATGAACCGGGATAGAACGGCTTCCCGATGGAGGAAGGCATGTTCACGCGGATCCAGGTCGGGTTGCGCGAGATCAGCACCAGCACCACGATGGTCGCCACGTAGGGCAGCATGGTGAGGAACTGGCTGGGCACCTGCACGCCGATGGCCTGCAGGTGGAACTGCAGCATGGTGACGCCGCCGAACAGGTAGGCCCCGAGCAGCACGCGCGCGGGCCGCCAGGTGGCGAAGGTGGTGAGCGCGAGCGCGATCCAGCCCTTGCCGGCGATCATGCCCTCGACCCAGAGCGGCGTGTACACGGTGGACACATAGGCCCCCGCGAGGCCGCAGAGCGCGCCGCCCGCCATCACCGCCATGAGGCGGATGCGCCGCACCGGGTAGCCCAGCGCGTGCGCCGATTCGGGGCTTTCGCCCACGCTGCGCAGCACCAGGCCGGCGCGCGTGCGGTACAGGAACCAGATCAGCCCGAGCGCGATGCCCACGCAGGCGTAGACCATGGGGTGGTGGCGGAAGAACGCGGCGCCGAAAAAGGGCAGATCGGCCAGGCCCGGGATGGCCCAGCGCACCTGCTCGGGCAGGGTCTCCTGCACGTAGCGCGCGCCCGCAAAGGCCGAGAAGCCACCGCCGAACAGGCTCAGCGCCAGGCCGGTGGCGTACTGGTTGGTGTTGAGCCAGATCACCAGCACGCCGAAGACGGCCGCAAGCAGCGCGCCCGCGCCCATGCCCGCGGCAAAGCCCAGCCAGGTGCTGCCGGTGTGCACCACGGTGGCGAAGCCCGCGAGCGCGGCGCACAGCATCATGCCCTCGGCGCCCAGGTTGACGATGCCGGCCTTCTCGTTGATGAGCAGGCCCAGCGAGGCGATGGCCAGCACGGTGCCCGCATTGAGCGTGGCGGCCAGCAGCAGTGCAAACGGTTCCATGCTCAACCCTTCTTCCAGCGCACGCGGTACGCGATCAGCGTGTCGCAGGCCAGCAGCGAAAACAACAGCAGGCCCTGGAACACACCGGTGATCGATTTGGGCAGGCCCAGGCGCGACTGCGCGAGCTCCCCGCCGATATAGAACATGCTCATGAGCAGGGCCGAGAACACGATGCCCACCGGGTGCAGCCGCCCCACGAAGGCCACGATGATGGCCGCGAAGCCGTAGCCCGCGGGCACGTAGGGCGTGAGCTGGCCGATCGGGCCGGCCACCTCGAAGGCGCCCGCCAGGCCGGCCGCGCCGCCCGATACCAGCAGCGCCACCCACAGCGCCTTGCGCGAGGAAAAGCCCGCGTAGCGAGAGGCCATCGGCGCCAGCCCGCCCACGATCTGCGCGTAGCCCGACACGGTGCGGAACAGGAACAGCCACACGCCGGCCACGCCCAGCAGCGCGAACAGCAGGCCGATGTTCACGCGCGAGCCGTCCATGAGGCGCGGCATCTGTGCGACGCGCTCGAAGGTCTTGGTCTGCGGGAAGTTGTAGCCGCCCGGGTCTTTCCAGGGGCCGTAGACCAGGTAATTGAGCACCTGCACCGCCACGTAGACCAGCATCAGGCTCACCAGGATCTCGTTGGCGTTGAAGCGGTCGCGCAGCAGCGCCGTCAGGCCCGCCCACAGCATGCCGCCCACCATGCCCGCGAGGATCACCGCGGGCACGATCCACGCACCGGTGGTCTTGTCGGCCATGAGCGCCACGCCGCCCGCGAAGATCGCGCCGATGATGTACTGACCCTCGGCGCCGATGTTCCACACGTTGGAGCGGAAACACACCGCCAGGCCGAGCGCGATGATGAGCAGCGGCGTGGCCTTCACCAGCAGCTCGGAGATCGCGTAGCCGCTCTTGATGGGCTCCCAGAAGAACACCTGCAGGCCGCGCACCGGGTCCTTGCCCAGCACCTCGAACAGCGCGATGCCGATCAGCACCGTGATGAGCAGCGCCAGCAGCGGCGACGCGTAGCCCCACAGCGCCGAAGGCTGGGGCCGGACTTCAAGCCGCAGCATGGGCGGTCTCCTGGTTGTTGTTCTGGTCGGCGTCCCACAGGCCCGACATCCATTCGCCGATGCGCTCCACCGTGGCGTCGGCGCGGTCCAGGCTGGGCGACAGGCGCCCCTTGGCGATCACGTGCAGGCGGTCGCAGATCTCGAACAGCTCCTCGAGCTCCTCGCTCACCACCAGCACCGCGCAGCCGGCGTCGCGCAGCGCCAGCATCTCGCCGCGGATCTGCGCGGCCGCGCCCACGTCCACGCCCCAGGTGGGCTGGCTCACGATCAGCAGCCGCGGTTTCGCCTCGATCTCGCGGCCCACAATGAACTTCTGCAGGTTGCCGCCCGACAGCGACTTGGCCGCCGCGTTGGGCCCGTTGGCCTTGACCTTGTAGCGCTCGATGATGTCCTGCGCCTGGCGCTTGAGCGCGCCCACGCGCACCCAGCCGAGCGCGCCCACCGCGTCGCGCCGCGACAGCAGCAGGTTCTGCGCGAGCGACAGCGTGGGCACGGCGCCGCGGCCCAGGCGCTCCTCGGGCACGAAGTGCAGACCGAGCGCGCGCCGGCGCGCCGGCGGCAGGCGCGACACGTCCTGCGCGGCGGCGCCATCGCCGGCCGCGGTCATCTGCACGCTGCCGGCGGGGGCACGCATGTCTTCGCCCGAGAGCGCGCGCAGCAGCTCGCCCTGGCCGTTGCCCGACACGCCCGCGATGCCCACCACCTCACCCGCGCGCACGGTGAGGGCAACGTCCGCCAGCGCGGTGCCGAAGGGGTCGTCGCTGGCCAGCGTGAGGCCGCGCACCTGCAGCACGGGCGCGCCCGCGTGCAGCGGCCGGTGTTCGAGCTCGGGCGGCTCGGCGCCGATCATCAGCCGCGAGAGCGAGGCGTTGCTTTCTTCGCGCGGGTCGCACACGCCCGTGACCTGGCCGCCGCGCAGCACCGTGCAGGCGGTGCACAGCGCGCGGATCTCGTGCAGCTTGTGGCTGATGTAGAGGATGCTGCAGCCCTCGCGCGCGAGCTGGCTCAGCGTGCCGAACAGCTTCTCCACCGCCTGCGGCGTGAGCACCGAGGTCGGCTCGTCGAGGATCAGCAGCTGCGGCTGGGTGAGCAGCGCGCGGATGATCTCCACGCGCTGCATCTCGCCCACCGACAGCGTGTGCACCGGGCGCTCGGGGTCGATCGGCAGGCCGTACTCGTTGCCCTTGGCGCGGATGCGGGCCGCGACCTCGGCCAGCGACAGGCTCTTGTCCAGGCCCAGCCACACGTTCTCGGCCACGGTGAGCGTGTCGAACAGGCTGAAGTGCTGGAACACCATGCTGATGCCCAGCGCGCGCGCGGCCTGCGGGTTGCGCACCTGCGCGGGCTGGCCGTTGAACAGCACGCTGCCCTCGTCGGGCTTGACCGCGCCGTAGATTATCTTCATCAGCGTGGACTTGCCCGCGCCGTTCTCGCCCAGCACGGCGTGGATCTCGCCAGGCTGCACGGTGAGCGAGACACCGTTGTTGGCGACCACGCCGGGGTAGCGCTTGGTGATGCCTTCCAGTTGCAGGCGGGGGGTGGGGGAATTCGTCATGCGGCCTCGGCAGCGCGGGGGGCGGGCGACGCGCGCAGCGAGGCGGCGACGGACTTGATCTGCTCGCGCAGCCAGCGCGCCGCGTTCGAGGCGTGCGTGCGTTCGTGCCAGAGCTGGTAATACATCATGCGGGGGAACTTCAGGGGCGGGACAAGGATGGTGAGCGGCAGCACGCCGGTGTAGCGCTCGCAGTACTGGCGGCCGGTGGTGAGCACCAGCAAGCTGCCGGCCACCATGGCCGGGATCAGCCCGAAGTGCGGGCAGCGCGCGCTGATGCGCCGCGACAGGCCCTGGCTGGCCAGGTGGTCGTCGATGAAGCCGCGCGCGCCCGGGTGGGTGGGTGTGGGCGCGATGTGCTCGGCCGCGAGCCAGGCCGCCTCGTCCCAGCCGCGGCGCACCGCGGGGTGGTGGTTGGCCACCAGGCACACCACCTCGTCGCCGAAGAGGCGGCCCAGGTGCAGGTCGTCGGGCGGCTGCGGCCAGTTGCCGATCACCACGTCCACCGTGCCCTGGGCCAGGTGGTGGCGGTAGTCGGCGTCGCCCGAGAGCGGGTGGATGTCGATCGCACACTGCGGCGCCGCGGCCTTGATCTGCGTCACCAACTGCGGCAGGAACAACGGATCGAGGTAGTCGCTCGCGGCCAGGCTGAAGGTGTGGCGCGAGGTGGCCGGGTCGAAGGCGCGGGCGTCGGAGAACAGCACCTCGGCGCTGCGCAGGATGGCCGCGGCCGGCTCGATCATGCGCAGCGCGGCCTCGGTGGGCACCATGCCGGCGCCCGAGCGCACCAGCAGCGGGTCGCCCGCGAGCTCGCGCAGCTTCTTGAGCGCGGCGCTCACCGCGGGCTGGTACATGCCGAGCTTGATGGCCGAGCGCGACACGCTGCGTTCGGTGAGCACGGTGTGCAGCACGCGAATCAGGTGCAGGTCGATGCGATCGAACATGGGGCCGTATTTCATGACGGTCTCAGGCGCAGTGGCATCGTGGGGCGGGCATCGGCAACATATGCAAACCCATATGATGCCCTGAACCCTCCCCAGTATGCTGGCGCGCATGAGCCACCCCGCCTGCCAACCCCTCAGCTTCTGGCGCCGCGGCCAGCCCGTGACGCTGCCCGCCGTGCCCACCGACCGCACCCTGCTGCAGGTGCTGCGCGAAGACCTGCACTGCACCGGCACCAAGGAAGGCTGCGGCGAGGGCGACTGCGGCGCCTGCACCGTGGTGCTGGGCGAGGCGGTCGAAGGCCGGCTGCGGCTCAAGGCCGTGAACGCCTGCATCAAGACCGCGCACTCGGTGCAGGGCCAGGCCGTGTTCACCGTGGAAGACCTCGCCGGCGACGGCGGCGCGCTGCACCCGGTGCAGGAAGCCCTGGTGCAGTGCCACGCGAGCCAGTGCGGCTTTTGCACCCCGGGCTTCGTGATGAGCCTGTACGCGCTGTACGAAAACACCGGCGGCGGCCAGGGGGTGGACCGCGCCACGGCCCAGGCCGCGCTCTCGGGCAACCTGTGCCGCTGCACCGGCTACCGCCCCATCCTCGACGCGGCCGAACGCATGGGCGCCCTGCCCTGCCCGCCCGAACTGCGGCTCGACGAAGCGGCCGTGCTGCGCGGCCTGCGCACCCTGGGCCCGGCGCCCGAGGGCGGCTACCAGCGCCCGGCCACGCTCGAGGCCCTGCTGCGCGCGCGCGCCGCACGGCCCCAGGCCCAGGTGATCGCGGGCACCACCGACGTGGGCCTGTGGATCACCAAGCAGCACAAGACCTACACCGAACTGCTCGACGTGACCGGCGCGGCCGAGCTGCGCCGCGTGGAGACCTACCCGCACCACATCGCCATCGGCGCCGGCGTGTCGCTCACCGACGCATACGCCGCGCTGGTGGCCGAGCGTCCGCAGCTCGGCACCTTCGCACACCGCTTCGCGGGCCTGCCGGTGCGCAACGCGGGCACGCTGGGTGGCAACGTGGCCAACGGCTCGCCCATCGGCGACTCCATGCCGCTGCTGATCGCGCTGGGCGCGAGCGTGGTGCTGATGCGCTGGGATGCGAAGCGCCGCGCCATCGCGCACCGCGAGCTGCAACTCGAAGACCTGTACAGCGGCTACCGCCAGAACGTGATGCGCCCCGACGAGCTGCTGTGCTGGGTGAAGGTGCCGCGCCCCACGGCCGGCGAATTCCTGCGCGCCGAAAAAATCAGCAAGCGCTTCGAAGACGACATCTCCGCCGTCTGCCTGGCCGTGCGCCTGCACATCGACGGCGGCGTGGTGCGCGAAGCGTCCATCGGCGCCGGCGGCGTGGCCGCCACGCCGGTGCGTGCGCGCCAGACCGAGGCCGCGCTGCGCGGCCAGCCCTGGAACGCCGACACCGTGATGGCCGCGGCCGCCGTGCTGCGCGCCGAGTTCCAGCCCATCAGCGACATGCGCGCGAGCGCCGACTACCGCCGCGCGGTGCTGGGCAACCTGCTGCGCCGGCTCTGGCACGACCAGCAGGGCCTGGCGGCGCTGCGGCTCGACGCGCCCGACCTGGAGGCCCTGGCATGAATGCCCCCGAAGCCCTGCCCCTGAAAACCCCGGCCGCGGGCGTGTCGCGCGCCCACGAGAGCGCGCGCGCCCAGGTGGCCGGCGCCGCTCCCTACATCGACGACATCCCCGAGGTGCGCGGCACCCTGCACGCCGCGCCGGTGTGCTCGCCCGTGGCGCACGGCCGCCTGCTCGGCGTGGACACCAGCGCCGCGCTGGCCCTGCCCGGCGTGCGCGGCTTCGTGGGCGCCGGGCAGATCCCCGGCGACCCGGTGCTGGCCGCCTTCGCGCACGACGAGCCGGTGTTCGCGCGCGACACGGTGCAGTTCATGGGCCAGGTGATCGGCCTCATCGTGGCCGACGACGTGATGACCGCGCGCCGCGCCGCCCGGCTCGTCACGCCCCGGATCGAGGCGCTGCCGCCCGTGCTCACGGTGCACGAGGCGCACGAGCAGCGCAGCTACGTGCTGCCGCCGGTGCACGTGGCGCGCGGCGATGCGCAGGCCGCGCTGCGGCGCGCGAAGCACGTGCTCGAAGGCGGCTTCGAGGTCGGCGGCCAGGAACACTTCTACCTCGAAGGCCAGGTGGCCTACGTGCTGCCGCTCGAGCAGAACCAGTGGTGGGTCTACAGCAGCACCCAGCACCCGGGCGAGGTGCAGCACTGGGTGTCGCACGCGCTGGGCATCGCCAACCACGCGGTGACCGTGGAATGCCGGCGCATGGGCGGCGGCTTCGGCGGCAAGGAAACGCAGGCCGGCCACCTCGCGGTGTGGGCGGCCGTGGCCGCGAACCACCTGGGCCGGCCCGTGAAGCTGCGGCTCGATCGCGACGACGATTTCATGATCACCGGCAAGCGCCACCCGTTTGCCTACCAGTACCGCGTGGGCTTTGGCGACGACGGCCGACTCTGCGGCCTGCAGCTGCAGATGCTGGTCAACT
Organism: Hydrogenophaga crocea; assembly: GCF_011388215.1. Lineage (NCBI taxonomy): Bacteria > Pseudomonadati > Pseudomonadota > Betaproteobacteria > Burkholderiales > Comamonadaceae > Hydrogenophaga > Hydrogenophaga crocea. Next base: position 286,744 of record NZ_CP049989.1, on the reverse strand, counting down.
GCGGGTTCAGCGCCGACCTCTCGGGCCCGGTGGCCGACCGCGCCATCTTCCACTGCGACAACGCCTACTTCCTCGAAGACGTGGCGGTCGACTCGTTCCGCTGCAAGACGAACACCCAGAGCCACACCGCCTTCCGCGGCTTCGGCGGGCCGCAGGGCGTGATCGCGATCGAGCGCATCCTGGGCGACATCGCGCGCCACCTGGGGCTGGACCCGCTGCAGGTGCGCCTGCGCAACCTCTACGGCATCGGCGAGCGCGACCTCACGCACTACGACATGCGCGTGGAAGACAACATCCTCGAGCCGCTGTTGACCACGCTCGCGCAGACCAGCCGCTACGCCGAGCGCCGCGCCGCGATCGACGCCTTCAACGCCCAGAGCCCGGTGATCAAGAAGGGCATGGCGCTCACGCCGGTGAAGTTCGGCATCAGCTTCACGGCCACGCTGTTCAACCAGGCCGGTGCGCTGGTGCATGTGTACACCGACGGCAGCGTGATGGTGAACCACGGCGGCACCGAGATGGGCCAGGGCCTGAACACCAAGGTGGCGCAGATCGTGGCCGACGAGCTCGGCGTGCCCTGCGAGCGTGTGCTCTGCACCGCGGCCGACACCAGCAAGGTGCCCAACGCGAGCGCCACCGCGGCCAGCAGTGGCACCGACCTCAACGGCCGCGCTGCGCAGTTCGCCGCGCGCCACGTGCGCGACAACCTCGCGGCCTTCGTGGCCGGGCTCGACGGCTGCGGTGCGGGCGCGGTGCGCTTCGCGCACGGCGAGATCCACACCCCCAAGACCACGCGCCGCTTCGAGGACGTGGTGGGTGCGGCCTATGCCAACCGCATCCAGCTCTGGAGCGACGGCTTCTACCGCACGCCCAAGATCCACTACGACAAGACCACGATGAAGGGCCGGCCCTTCTATTACTTTGCCTACGGCGCGGCCTGCAGCGAGGTGGCGATCGACACGCTCACCGGCGAGAGCCGCGTGCTCGCAGTGGACATCCTGCACGACGTGGGCCACAGCATCAACCCGGCGCTCGACATCGGCCAGATCGAGGGCGGCTTCGTCCAGGGCATGGGCTGGCTCACCACCGAGCAACTGGTGTGGAACGCCCAGGGCAAGCTGCAAACCCACGCGCCCAGCACCTACAAGATCCCCACCGCGGGCGACCTGCCGCCCCACTGGCGCGTGGACCTGTGGCCCGAGGCCAACCGCGAAGACAACGTGCACGGCAGCAAGGCCGTGGGCGAGCCGCCGTTCATGCTGGCCATCAGCGTGTACGAGGCGCTGCGCGACGCGGTGGCCCGCGCCGGCGGCCAGCCCGGGGCCATGGACGCGCCGGCCACGGCCGAGGAAGTGCTGAAGGCGCTGGGGAGGGGGTGAGGGCCGCTCAGGCTTTGTCGGCCTTCGCTGGCGTCGAGTACCAAGCCTTGATGGCCTCGGATGTGAACAGATTGCCAGACGTGTCGGTGTTCGGTGCATCCGCCACCTCGGGAAGCACCAAGCCAGCGCGATACCAAGCCTGACCGACGTTGGCGCGGACGAGGGAATGTTCTTCGAGCGCCCGGGTCAGCGCTGGATTGAAGCGGTCTTGCGCATCGGGGGCCCTCGCACGCGCTGCGCAATGGGCGTCGAACTGCTGCACCAGGGCTGACTCGATCATGCCGTGCGCTTCCATGAGCCTCAGCACATGGCGGGTGACTTTGTGAAAATCCGCCTCCTTGAGGTTCTCGTCAGTGACGAACCCCTGGATGCCGTCCTGGTAGGCATCCAGCGCCACGCTCACTCTGCGGTGGTTCTCTTCCAGGGCTGCTTGATCGGGCGCTTCTTCGGCGGCCACGCGAGGCATGGCGTATGCCTCCTCGATCTTGCGGGCCTTCTTCAACAGACGCTGGTCCAGGCGAGCCTTCTCAGCCCTGTCCTTCGGGCTGCTCTCGCTCATGGGCTGGCTCAAATCGCGCCCCAACTTCTTGAGGCGCTCGGCCTTCTCCTGGAACTTGGGGTCCGCCGGGGCGCTCTCGGTCTGGCCGACGGCCTTGGCCGCGGCTTCGAGACGGTCGTTCTCGACCTTCAAGGCCTGCCGCCTCAATTCTCCGGCCTTGGCCTGCTGCAGCACCCCTTTGCGCAACTGTCTGCGGCTGGGATCGATCCAGCGCTTGGGACCGCCATTGAAGATCTGCTGTTTCAAGTGGCGCGGCAGCAGAACCACGGCCTTGCCGACGCGCAAGCCGTGCTGCAGCACGTCCTTGGCGCCCCGGACCAGTTTGGCCGGCATGCCGCCAGGCAGATCGCGGGTCGGGATGTGCGGGTTTTTGTTCGTATAAAGGTGAATGGGCATGGAGAGCCTCACGGGTTGGAGTGTTGACGGGTGCACCCACCTGTCGTGACTTATGTGTGATGACACGGGCCTTGGGTCCCCGCCAAGGCCACCGGACCGACCCGCATCCGAAAGGCCTACCCCCGGCAGTAGTCCCGCCCAAGCCACAATGCGGGGTCTGTCAGACCGCGCCCTGCGCGCGCCGGCCCGGCCGGCCTTTCCCCATGCGCCTCCCCATGCAATCCGTTCTGCCCGCCTGGGCCCTCCCCTGGATCGAACTCATCACCGTCGGCCTGCAGATCGCGCTGATCGTGCTGCTGATGCTGCTGCTGCGCTCGCTGCTGCACCGCTTCATCTCGCGCGTGAGCGCCGACAAGCAGGTGCCGCTCGAGCTGGTCGTGGGCACCAAGCGCCTCGTGACACTGCTGCTCGTGGGCGCGGCGCTGCTGTGGATCCTCGACCGCGTGGGTGTGTCGGCCACCGTGATCTGGACCGCGTTCTCGGGCTTCGTGGCCGTGGGCGCCGTGGCCTTCTTCGCGGCCTGGAGCGTGCTGTCCAACATCTTCTCGGCGGTGCTGATCTACACCTCGCGCCCCTTCGGTCTGCACGACCACATCGAGTTGCTCGAAGGCGGCGACAAACCCGGCCTGGCCGGCGAGGTGATGGACATCAACCTGATCTACACCACGCTGCGCGAAGACCCGGTGGACGGCCAGGAGCCGACGCACCTGCGCATTCCCAACAGCCTGTTCTTCCAGCGCACCACGCGGCTGCGCCGCAGCCAGCAGCCGGTGCTGCGATCGCTGCTCGACTGAACGCCGCGCCGGGGCTGCAGGCCGCTCAGGCCATGGAATGCAGCCCGATCAGGTTGCCTTCGGTGTCGGTCACCAGTGCGACGAAGCCGTACGGACCGATGGAGAACTTGTCCTTGAAGACCTTGCCACCGTGCGCAGCGGCGCGGCCGGCCTCCTGGGCGCAATCCGCGCACGAGAAGTACACCAGCGTGCCGCCGCTGCCCGAGGGGTAGCCGGGCATCTTCACGAGCGCGCCGGGCGAGCCGTAGGTGTCCATGCCCGAGGGAAAGGCCCACATCTCGGTGCCCGATGCATCGCCCTCGGGGTTGGCCAGCGGGCTCAGCGCGCCCTGGAACACGGCCTCGTAGAAGGCGCGGGCGCGCGGCATGTCCTGCACGTAGATCTCGAACCAGCCGACGGGGTTGTTCTTCATGGGAGCCTCCTGAGGGAATGGACGGGAACCCCGCACTATGCCGCGCCGGCCTTCGCCGCGCCACCGCAGGCGTGGGATGGGCCTAGGCCATGGCCGCAGGGCGGCGGGCCGCGGAACCGGGGTGTCGAGCAAGTAACCCAGAACGATCCCAGGTTCCCGATCGGCTCCGCGATGAAACCCAACAGCCTCCATCCGTCGGCCCCCCGCCGCGCCAGGGCAGCGCCCGTGCCGCACGGGCCGCCTTTGCACCCCCTGCAGGCCGCGCGCGGGCTGGTGCCGGCCCCGGCGAGCCGGCCCAGCAGGCTGCTGGCCCTGACCGACCGCTTGCGTTACCGCACCGAGCTGCACGCGTACCGCCAGGCACGCGCCCAGCGCCACCGCGAAGCGTTGTTGCGCACCCTGGGCAGCAACGACCCCGATCCGCGCACCGTCAAGCGCGTCTTCCGCCAGTTCTGCGCGGCCAGCAGCGCTTTGTCCACCCCACGCGGCCGGGAGCCGGTGCCGGCAAGCGCCGCCGAGCGCCAGGCCTGCCACGCCGAGCTCAAGCGCCAGATCGCGGGCATCGACGCGGTGGTGCCAACGTTCGAGGAACGATCACACACCCGGCGCTACCTGCAGCTCTTGCGACAGGAGCTCTGCCTCGAATGGTCCCGCGTGGACGCCGTGACGGCCTACGAGCAGCACCGCGAAGCGGTGCGCGAGCAACTCCGGGGCGATCTGGCCGCCAAACCCGCGCAGACCGCAACCCTGTCCAAGAACGGCGCCGGCGGCGCCCTGATCGTGAGCACCCAGCTGCTGCAGACGCAGAGCGTTTGCCAAGGCGCGCGCCCAGCCACCGGCGCGCGCGGCCGAGCGGTCGGCCTCCGACACATCCGATGGGTCCGATGTGTCCGATGCATCCGATGCGTCCAGCCTCGTCGGGTCCTCCGAATCCGGCCCCTTGCTGCAAGCCCCGCGCGCGCGCCGGGCGCCCGACGACCCGCCCCGCATCCCGCGCATCCACCGTGACGCCGGCGACCCCAAGAGCCCGCCCGCCTTCCAGGTGGCCGAGCCGAAACGGCAAGCGGTGCGCGTCGACGAGATCGTCAAGGTCGAAGACCCGGCGCAAGCCAGAGCCACCTTGCAGGTCTATGGCGCGCTCGACCACCTGGCCAGCACCGCCGCGCAGGCCCTGCCGTTTGGCTTCGGCCACCACGTGTCCGACGCACCCTCCCCGCGACAGGTGCAACGCCTGAAGACCGCCAGGGCCTCACCCGATCGCCTGGGCCCCCTGCAGAAGATCCAGTCGTCGCTCGAGGTGGGTGGCGTGGTCGTGCGGCAGGAGGCCATCCGCGGCGTGTCCATCAGCGACGCGCCGCGGGACCAGCGCGCCGCCTTGCTGGCGAACCCGGCGATCGGCCGCGCGATCGGCGGCACGCTCGTGGTGGGGCCCCTGGTGGGCCTGCACGACCATCTGGCCCCCGACGGCTGCGGCAGCAACAACTGGACCAACCTGATCTTCACGGAGGGCGACGGCGCCGGTGTCCCCGACCGCTTGAGCGTGATCGATCTGGCGCCCGGCGAACGCCAGGGCCTCGACGACCGCTCGATCGCCCAGCTCGGGCGGCTGGTGGACGGGCTTGAACGGCTCGCCCGGCGCGTCGGCGACTCGGGGCATCTGCCCGCCGACTGGCGCCAGCACCTCGATGAGGCGATGTGCGACTTCTGGAACGTGGCCTTCCAGGCCAACGGCGGGCTGTTCACGAGCCACGAATTCCTGACCCCGGCCGAACAACGGCAGCACAGACGGCTGAACAAATCGGAAGCCGAGTGCGCCGCCTTGCAGATGCGGATCGACGCACAGCTGGAAGACTCGGGGTCGCAAGACGGGGGCCGCGAGGCCATGCAGCGGCTCAAAGAGAGCAGCTAGCAGCGACTGCTCGACATCCGCCGCGGCCTGCGCGCACTCGATGCCCTGGCCGAGCAGCGCGCCCGAGAGCGCTTGCGCGACACCGCCGCGGCGGCCGCGCCCCACATCCTTCGCGGCATCGTGGACGGCATCGGCTGGGTGCAGGGCAATGCGGAGGTGCTGGCGCAGGCACGATCCCACTTGCCCCGCAACGCCCAGGCGGTGTCGACGGCCGAGGTCGTGCGCACGCTCGCGCGGCTCAGCCCCGGCGCCCGACGCAAGCTCAGCCGGCTGAGCGCGGTCGATCCGCCGCGGGATGGCTTGCGGCCTGTGTGAGTGCGCGCACCTGCGCAGCGCGCGGGATCGGCGCCACCGCGCCGTAGCCCTCGGTCGACAGCGCCGCCACCGTGGCCGCGTAACGCCCCGCGCTGGCCAGGTCGTCACCGGCCACCAGGCGCGCCACGAAGGCGCCGCCGAACGCATCCCCCGCCCCGGTGGCGTCCACCGGCCGGCAGGCCGCGGGCGCAATGCGGTGGCGCTCGTGCGCGCTGGCCACGATCGCGCCCTGCTCGCCGAGCTTGAGCGCGACCGTCTTTGCGCCCAGGCGCAGGCAATGGTCCACCAGCGCATGGGGCTCGGTCAGGCCGGTGATGGCGACCACGTCGTCGTAGCTGGGCAGGCAGATGTCGCACAGGCCGATCACGTCGCTCATGACGGCGCGCGCGCGCTGCACGCTCCACAGTTTCAGGCGCAGGTTGGTGTCGAACGAGACCCAGGTGCCCGCGGCGCGCGCACAGTCGATCGCGGCGTAGCCCGCGTCGCAGGCGCTGGGCGAGATCGCGAGCGAGATGCCCGACAGGTGCAGCACACGCGCGGCCTCGATGGGCGCACGCGGCAGCGTGGCGGGCGTCATGCGGCTCGCGGCCGAGCCGGTGCGGAAGAAGCTGAACTGGTGGCCGCGCTCGCCGTGCGTGACGAAGTAGATCGCGCTGAACGCGGCCGGGTCGGTGGCCACGTGCGTGTGGTCCACGCCCTCCTCATCCCACAGGCGGCGCAGCATCGCGCCGTAGGGGTCGTCGCCGAGCGCGCTCAGGTAGGCCACGCGCGCACCCTGGCGCGCCGCGGCAATGGCGAAGTTCGAGGTGTCGCCGCCAAAGCCCTGCAGGTACTGACGCCCGCCGCCCTCGCCGGTCTGGTTGAACTCCACCATGGCCTCGCCGTAGGCCACGATGTCCGCGGCCCCGGGCGTGGCTGGCTTGGGCTCAGATGCGGCCATATTTGGCAAGGCCCTTGCGCAGCGACTTCTCGGCGATGATGAGTCGGGCCTGCTCGAGCTCGCGCTCGTCGATCTCGCGCGCCACGCGCAGCACCTCGGCGGCCTGCTCGCGCGGCACCACCACCACGCCGTCCACGTCGCCCACCACGATGTCGCCCGGGTGCACGATCACACCGGCCACGCGCACCGGCACCTGCGAGGCCACGGTGCGGTAGCGGCCCAGCGTGGTGGCGGGGCTCACGTCGCGCGCGTACACGGGAAAGCCGTAGTCGCGCCGGATCTCGGTGAGGTCGCGCACGCCGCCGTCGAGCACCGCACCCGCGTGGCCATTGGCCACCGCGCCCGCGGTCATCAGCCCGCCCCACACCGCCACATCGGGCTCGCCGCCTTCGATGCTGATCACGATCACGCTGCCGGCCTCGGCCTCGTCGATCAGGTCCAGCGCGTGCTGCGGCGGTACGAATTCATCGGTGGCCGCTTCGAGCACCGTGGCCGCCGGGCCGCAGATGCGCTTGTCGTTGATGCGCGGCTTGATGTCGCTCGCCATGTAGCCACGGCGGCCACAGACCTTGTCCACGGCGTCGGCCACCGAGGCCACGGCCACCTGGTTGAAGCCGTCGATCAGGGTCTGCAATTGCTTGTCCATTTCCACTCCAGTCGTCGTTCAGGAATTCACCAGCGGTTGAGCCAGTGCAGGGGTTCTTCGCCACGCAGCACGCGCGCGGCCTCCAGCGCGGTCTTGCGTTGCAGCTCGCGCATGGCTTCTTCGCTGTACCAGCCCATGTGGTTGGTCACCACCACGTTGTCCAGCGTGAAGATGGGGTGCGCGCCCGGCGGCTCCTGCTCGAACACATCGAGCCCCGCGCCCAGGATGCGGCGCTCGCGCAGCGCTTCGTACAGCGCCTGCGTGTCGACCAGCCCGCCGCGCGCGGTGTTCACCACGATGGCGGTGGGCCGCATCAGGCCGATGCGGCGCGCATCGAGCAGGTGGCGCGTGTGTTCGTTGAGCGGCGCGTGCAGCGAGATCACATCGGCCTCGGCACACAGCGTGTCCATGTCCACGCGCTGCACGCCCGCGGGCAGCTCGCTCTTGGGGTCGTGCACCAGCACGCGGCCGAAGCCGAAGCCCGCGAGCTTGTCCAGCGTCATGCGCGCGATGCGGCCGAAGCCCACCAGGCCCAGGGTGCGGCCGCGCAGCCGGTACATGGGCTGCAGCACGCCGGTGGACCAGCGGCCCGCGCGCACCTCGGCGTCGTGCAGGCCGATGCGGCGCGAAACCGCGAGCGCGAGCGCCACGGCCTGCGAGCTGACCTCGTCGGTGCCGTAGTCGGGCACGTTGGCCACCGCAATGCGGCGCTCGCGCGCGGCGGCCTGGTCGATGTTGTCCACGCCGATGCCGTAGCGGATCACCGCGCGGCAGCGCGGCGCGGCCTCGAGCACGCGCCGCGTCACCGGCGACTCGCGCACCAGCAGCACGTCGGCGTCGGCCACCGAGGCGATGGCCGCGTCTTCGTTGCGGCGGCAGGGGCGCAGCTCGAAGCGCGCGCCCACCTCGGCCAGCAGCGCCTCTTCCTGGTCGTAGGCGGCGTAGCCGTCGTCCAGGGCCACCACCAGGCGGTCGAGGGTCGGACGCCCGCTCACTTGGTGGTCGCCGCGGCCTGCAGCAGCTTCTCGGTCCACTCCTTGCTCACCTCGGCTTCGAGGTAGGCGCGCACCACGGGCTGGGCGACCTTGCGGAAGCGGTCGATCTCGGCCGGCGTGAGCTCGGTCACCGTCATGCCCTTCTCGGTCAGCACCTTCTTGGCCGAGAGGTCTTGCGCGCGCGTCATGTCGCGGTGGATCTTCTTGGCCTTGTCCACGCCCTCGGTCACGGCCTGCTTCTCCGCGGCACTCAGGCCGTTAAAGAAACGCTCGCTCACCATGTAGGCGTGCAGGCTGTACACGTGGCCGTCGAGCGTGATGTGCTTCTGGTGCTGGAACAGGCTGGCCGCCATGATGTTGGTGACGCCGTTCTCCTGGCCATCGGCCGTGCCTTGCGCGAGCGCGGCGGGCAGCTCGCCCCAATCGATCGCGGTCGGGCTCGCGCCCAGCGATTCGACCAGCTTCACGAACACCGGGCTGGGCTGCACGCGGATCTTCAGGCCCTTCATGTCCTCGGGCGTGCGGATGGCGCGCTTGCTGTTGGTGAAGTGCCGGATGCCGTTGTCCGCGTAGCCCATCAGGCGGATGCCCGTGCGCTTGCGCATGTCTTCTGCCAGCTCCTGGCCGAACTTGCCGTCGAGCACCGCGTAGGCGTGCGCGTGGTCGTTGAACAGGAAGGGCAGGCCGAAGATGTTGAAGGTCTTGTAGACGCCGGGGATGCCGCCGTCGTGCACCACGGCGAGCTCCACCGAGCCCAGGCGCAGGCCTTCCATGACCTGCTGCGCGGGACCGAGCTGGCCCGCGGGGTAGAGCTCGACCTTGATCGAGCCGTTGGTGGCCTTCTCCACGTGCTCCTTGAAGGCGAGCGCGGCGGCGTGCTTGGGCTGGTCGTTGCCCGCGGGCTGGAAGTGCGTGTACTTGAGCACCTTCTGCGCGAAGGCCGGGCCGGCGCCGAAGGCCAGCGCAGCGGCGGCCACGGCGGTCAGGAAGTGCTTGCGGTGCAGTTTCACGGGATGTCTCCTTGCGGTGGTGGGTCTTGGGGGAAGGGTCAGTGGGCGTAGCCCAGCAGGTTGGGCAGCCAGGTGGAGAAAGCGGGCACGAAGGTGAGCAGCGCGAGCACGGTGAACAGCGCCGCCAGCATGGGCGCCATCTCGCGCACCATGGGGCCCATGCGCACGCCCGAGACGGCCGAAGTGACGAACAGCAGGCCGCCCACGGGCGGGGTGACCATGCCCAGCGTGAGGTTCACGATCACCACGATCGCGAAGTGCAGCGGGTTCAGGCCCGCGGCCTCGGCCAGCGGTGCGAGGATGGGCACCATGATCATCACGCCCGGCAGCGGCTCGATGAAGATGCCCACGAGCAGCAACAGCACGTTGATCGCGATCAGCAGCTCGATCGGCGAGAGCTGCATGCCCGCGATCCAGGCCGCCATCTGCTGCGGGATCTGACCCACCGTGAGCACCCACGCGAACACCGCCGAGGTCGCGACGATGAACAGGATGGACGCGGTCATCAGCGCCGAGCGGAACAGGATGTCGGGCAGCATGGACCAGCGCAGCGTGCCGTACACGTAGCGGCCCACAATCAGCGCGTAGAGCACCGCGGCGGCCGAAGCCTCGGTGGGCGTGAAGATGCCCAGGTGGATGCCGCCCAGGATGATCACCGGCAGCATGAGCGCGGGCAGCGCGCGCCAGAACAGGCGCAGCAGCGGCGCAGGGTCGATCAGGTCGGGCGAAGATCGGTAGTCGCGCTTCACGCTGATCCAGTGGTTGACCACCATGAGCGAGAGCGCGATCAGAAAGCCCGGCACCACGCCCGCCAGGAACAGGCCGGTGATGGTCACGCTGGTGTCGGTCAGCGCGTAGACGATCATGATGATCGAGGGCGGGATGATGGGTCCCACGATGGCGGTGCTCGCGGTGAGCGCGGCCGCGTACGCGTCCTGGTAGCCGGCCTTGCGCATCATCTTGATCAGCATGGCGCCCGGGCCTGCGGCGTCGGCCAGCGCCGAGCCGCTGATGCCCGAGAAGAAGGTGAGCGTGAGGATGTTGGCGTGGCCCAGGCCGCCGCGGCGCATGCCCACGAGCCGCGCGGCGAACCTGAGCAGCACGTCGGTGAGCGCACCGCCGGTCATGAGCTCGGCCGCGAGGATGAAGAAGGGAATGGCCATCAACGGGAAGCTGTCGAGGCCGCTGAAGAGGTTCTGCATCACCACCAGTTCGCTCAGGCCGGGCTTGAGCCACACGGCCACGAGGCCGGCGATGAGCATGGCGAAGGCGATGGGTGCGCCCAGCACCATGAGGGCGAGAAACACCAGGCCGAGAACGGTCGTCATCGTGCGTGCTCCGTGCTCAGAGGGCCTGGGGGTCGAAGCCCTCGACCCGCTCCCATTCGCCCTGGACAATCCAGCGCCGCGCCACCATGGCCAGGTGCACCAGCATCAGCGCCGCGCCCAGCGGCAGCGCGAGGTAGACCTTGCCGAGCGACCAGCCCAGCACGGGCGACTCCTGGTACCAGGCGAAGTCCACGTATTCGATGCCCAGCCACAGCACCAGGGCCAGCGTGGCCGCCACGATGAGCACGATGAGGGCGCGCAGCAGGCGCGCCAGCGCAGGCGGCAGCGCCACCTGCAAGGTGTCGATCGCGATGTGCCCGCCCACGCGCAGCGCAGGACCAGCGCCGAGGAAGGCGGCCCAGATCATCATGTAGCGCGTGGCCTCTTCCACCCAGGGATAGGAATGGCCGAACGCGTAGCGCGTGATCACATTGCCGATGACCAGCACGGCCATCACACCGAGCAGGCCGATCAGCGCCCAGCGGTTGGCGGCGAGGAAAGCGCGCGCCAGCGGATGCGCGGGCGCGGCGGAAGGCGGGGAGCTCAAGGCGTGTCTCCGGGTTGTTCTGCTTGACGCGGTGTCGGCTATCGTATCTGATATCTCAGATCTCAAATCAGCAATAACCCTATACTCGCGGCCTCACGAGCCTCATCCCCATGAACGCCGCCCTTGAACTGCAACGCCCCCGCCTGCTCACCGATGTGGTGGGCGAACGCATCCGCGAGGCCATCGTCACGGGCGACCTGAAGCTGGGCGAACAGGTGTCGGAGGCGCAGCTCGCGGCGCGCATGGGCGTGAGCAAGACGCCGGTGCGCGAAGCGCTGGTGCGTCTGCAGTCGCAGGGCCTGGTCGAGATCCATCCGCAGCGCGGCACCTTCGTGTTCACGCTGTCGCCGCAGCAGCTCGCACACCTGCTGCAGTTCCGCGCCATGGTCGAGATCGAGGCGCTGCGCGAGGCCATGGCCACGCACCCGCAGGCGCTGCTGCAGCGCATGGCGCAGTGCGTGAAGGAGATGAAGGTGGCCGAGCGCGCCAAGGACCTGCCGGCCCTCGCGCGCATCGACATGAGCTTCCACCACGCCTTCTTCGAGTGCTGCGACAACCAGTACCTGCGCGCGAGCTACGAGCTGCTGCGCCACCAGCTCACGGCGCTGCGCCACCGCTCGCCGATCAGCAACGCGGTGTCCAGCCACCAGGTGCTGGTCGACGCGGTGGAAGACCAGGACCCGAAGAAGGCCGCGGCGCTGCTGCGCGGCCACGTGCTCGAGAACGAGCCGCGCTACCTGCAAGCCTGCGGCAAGGCCTGACTTGACGGCCCCCCGCGGCTGCCGCGTACACTGCGCGCTGCTCCGGGGTGCACCGGCCTGCAAAGGCCCGCGCTGAGATGGCTGTGAAGCCGAACCCGTGAACTTGATCCGGCTAGTACCGGCGAAAGAAGAGCGCATGCCCACACCGGGCGTGTCATGGCCAGGCCCTTGGTGGGCGCAGGGCCCGTGGCGCGCCCCCGTTGGCGGTCCTCCGGAGCAGACACCCCGCCGTGTTTGCCCGCCCTCTGGAGACCGCCATGAACGCCCCCGACACCTTTGCCCCGCTGCTCACGCTGACGCGCGAGCCCTTTCCCGCTTCCACCAAGGTCTTCGTGCCCGGCGCACTGCCGGGTGTTCGCGTGCCCATGCGCGAGATCGCGCTCACCAACGGCGAGCGCGTGACGGTCTACGACACCTCGGGCCCCTACACCGACCCCACGGCGCAGATCGACGTGCGCCAGGGCCTGGCGCCGGTGCGCGCAGCCTGGATCGACGCCCGCGGCGACACCGAGGCCTACGCGGGCCGTGAACGCCAGGCGCTCGACGATGGTGCGAAGCACGAGGCCCCGAATTCAAGTGCGACCGAGCGCCTCGCCGCGCTGCGCGCCGAAGCCGCGGCGCTGCAGCGCACGCCGCGCCGCGCCCGGACCGGCCGCAACGTGACCCAGATGCACTACGCGCGGCAGGGCATCGTTACGCCCGAGATGGAGTACGTGGCGATCCGCGAGAACGGCAAGCGCGAGTGGATGCAGGAATACCTGGGCGACGCCGAGCGCGAGGCGCGCCTGCGCGGCAACCCCATGGGTGCGCGCATCCCCGAGCGGATCACGCCCGAGTTCGTGCGCGACGAGGTGGCGCGCGGGCGCGCGATCATTCCCGCCAACATCAACCACCCCGAGCTCGAGCCCATGGCCATCGGCCGCAACTTCGGGGTGAAGATCAACGCCAACATCGGCAACTCGGCGGTCACCTCGAGCATCGAGGAAGAGGTGGAAAAACTCGTGTGGTCGATCCGCTGGGGCGGCGACACCGTGATGGACCTGTCCACGGGCAGGAACATCCACACCACGCGCGATTGGATCGTGCGCAACTCACCGGTGCCCATCGGCACCGTGCCGATCTACCAGGCGCTCGAAAAAGTGGGCGGCGTGGCCGAGGACCTGAGCTGGGCGGTGTTCCGCGACACGCTGATCGAGCAGGCCGAACAGGGCGTGGACTACTTCACCATCCACGCGGGCCTGCGCCTGCCCTTCATTCCGCTCACCACGAAGCGGCGCACCGGCATCGTCTCGCGCGGCGGCTCCATCCTGGCCAAGTGGTGCATCACGCACCACAAGGAGAACTTCCTCTACACGCACTTCGAAGAGATCTGCGACATCATGAAGGCCTACGACGTGAGCTTCTCGCTCGGCGACGGCCTGCGCCCCGGCAGCGCCGCCGACGCCAACGACGAGGCGCAATTCGCCGAGCTGCGCACGCTCGGCGAACTCACGCAGATCGCGTGGAAGCACGATGTGCAGACCATGATCGAAGGCCCCGGCCACGTGCCCATGCACCTGATCCAGGCCAACATGGACGAGCAGCTCAAGCACTGCCACGAGGCGCCCTTCTACACCCTGGGCCCGCTCACCATCGACATCGCCCCGGGCTACGACCACATCGCCAGCGCGATCGGCGCGGCCATGATCGGCTGGATGGGCACGGCCATGCTGTGCTACGTGACGCCCAAGGAACACCTGGGACTGCCCGACCGCGACGACGTCAAGCAGGGCATCATCGCCTACAAGATCGCGGCCCACGCGGCCGACATCGCCAAGGGCCACCCGGGCGCACGCGCGCGCGACGACGCCATGAGCAAGGCGCGCTTCGAGTTCCGCTGGCGCGACCAGTTCGCGCTCGGTCTCGACCCCGACACCGCCGAGGCCTACCACGACGAGACCCTGCCCAAGGACTCGAGCAAGGAAGCGCACTTCTGCTCCATGTGCGGCCCCAAGTTCTGCTCGATGAAGATCACGCAGGACGTGCGCGAGTACGCCGAGCGCGGCATGGCCGAGAAGTCGGCCGCGTTCAAGGCCGCGGGCGGCGCGTTCTACGTGCCGCTCGAAACGCTGAAGAAGGGCTGAGCCATGGCCCGCATCGCGATCGCGGGCGCGGGCGTCGCGGGCCGGCTCATGGCCTGGCGACTCGCGCACGCCGGGCATTCGGTGAGCGTGTTCGACCCCGCCGACGGGCCGTGCCCACCGCCCCCAGCCCATACAGGTGGGGGTTCCCCAGGCGGGCGTTCCGGCGCCGCGGGCTTCAGCGCCGCCGGCATGCTCAGCCCCATCGCCGAACTCGACCACGCCGATGCGCGCATCGCGCGGCTCGGCTGGCGCTCGCTGCCGCGCTGGCAGGCCATCGGGGCCGCGCTCGGGGGCGCCGAGCCCTTGGTGCGCACACAGGGCAGCCTGCTGCTCGCGCACGGCAGCGACCGCGGCGCGGCCGCGCGCGTGCTGGCGCGCATCGCGGCCGTGCCCGAAGCCCCGGCCCCCGAGCCGCTCGACGCGGCGCAGCAGCGCGCGCTCGAACCCGCGCTCGCGCCCGGCCTGCTGGCCTGGCACCTGCCCGGCGAAGGCCAGGTGCTGCCCGGCGAACTGCTGCAGGCGCTGGCCGAGCAGGCCCCGGGCGTGCGCTGGCATTGGGGCACCGCCATTTGCAGCGTGGACCCGGGCCGCCTGCGCGACAGCCACGGCCGCGAACACCGCTGCGAGCTCGCGGTGGACACGCGCGGCCTGGGCGCGCGGCCACAGGTGGCGCTGCGCGGCGTGCGCGGCGAGCTCGTGTGGCTGCACGCGCCCGGCGTGCCACTGGCGCGGCCGCTGCGCCTGCTGCACCCGCGCCACCGCGTCTACCTGGTGCCGCGCCCGGGCGGACGCATCGTGGTGGGCGCAAGCGAGATCGAAAGCGAAGACACCTCGGCGCCGAGCCTGCGCAGCACCGTGGAGTTGCTGAGCGCCGCGCACAGCCTGGTGCCCGAACTCGCCGAGGCGCGCATCGAGCGCCTGGACAGCCACCTGCGCCCCGCGCGCACCGACCACCTGCCCTTCGTGCACCACGAAAGCGGCCTGCTGCGCCTCAACGGCCTGTTCCGCCACGGCTGGCTGATCGCCCCCGCGCTGGTGCAGGACGCGCTCGCCGCCGCGGGCCTGGAGAACCCCCATGACACCGCCACCGCCTGAGGCCACCGTGCACTTCAACGACCATCCACTGCCCTGCCCCGAAGGCCTCACCCTCGCGGCCCTGCTCGAACAGCAGGGCGTGAACCCCGCGCGCGTGGCCACCGCGCTCAACGCGCGCTTCGTGCCGCGCGAAGCACGCGCGCAAACGCCGCTGCGCGCGGGCGATGTGGTCGTCACGTTCGAAGCCATCGTTGGAGGCTGAAAGTGAACACCGCAACCGAGACCTGGACCGCCTACGGCAAAGCCCTGCCCAGCCGCCTCATGATCGGCACCGCGGGCTACCCCTCACCCGCGGTGCTGCGCGACGCGATCGCCGCCAGCGGCGCGGCGGTGGTCACCGTGGGACTGCGGCGCACGCTCGCGGCCGCGGGCGACAACGGCTTTCTGGGCGAGTTGCTCACCGAGCTGCGCGCGCGCGGCCTGCACCTGCTGCCCAACACCGCGGGCTGCCGCAGCGCGCGCGAGGCCGTGGCCCTGGCCCACATGGCGCGCGAGCTGCACGGCACGCGCTGGATCAAGCTCGAGGTGGTGGGCGACGAGCACACCCTGCAGCCCGACCCCTGGGGCACGCTCGAGGCCGCGACCGAGCTCGTGCGCGCGGGCTTCGCGGTGTTCCCCTACTGCACCGACGACCTCGTGAGCTGCCAGCGCCTGCTCGATGCGGGCTGCGAACTGCTCATGCCCTGGGGCGCGCCGATCGGCTCGGGCCAGGGCCTGCTCAACCCCTGGGCCTTGCGCACGCTGCGCGCGCGGCTGCCCGGCGTGCCCCTGGTGGTCGACGCCGGCATCGGCGCGCCCTCGCACGCGGCGCAGGCGCTCGAGCTCGGCTTCGACGCTGTGCTGCTCAACTCGGCCGTGTCGCAGGCGCGCGACCCGGTGGCCATGGCGTCCGCCTTCGGCGACGCGGTGCGCGCGGGCCGCCTGGCCTTCGAGGCCGGCGTGATGGCGCCGCAGGACATGGCCGTGGCCAGCACACCCGTGGCCGGCCGGCCGCTGCTGATCGGATGAGGCCCGCCATGAGCGAATCGCCTGTGCTGCGCATCGGTGCGCGCGAAGCCGCCGCGCGGCTGAACCTGCTCGCGGGCCACACGCCCGTGCCCATGCTCGCGCGCGTGCTGCGCGCGCGCGGCGCCGCGGCCGTGGTGATCACGGGCGACACGCACGACTGGCTCGACACGCCGCACGCGCAGGGCTGGCTGGCGCGCCCGCGCAGCGGGCCCGCCGACCACGCGGCGCGCTTCGAGGCCGCGCTCGCGCAGGGCTGGGTCGCGGCCGACGCCGCGGTGCTCGCGCGCCTGCCCGACCACGCCAGCGCGGCCGACCTGCCCGTGCTCTCGTGCGGCGACCGCCGCATCCCCTGGGTGCCGCCGCGCGACGCGCGGCCCGATGCTGGCGTCTACGCCATCGTCGACAGCGCGGCGCGCGTGCGCGCCTGCGCCGAGGCCGGCGCGCGGCTGGTGCAATTGCGCATCAAGGCCGAACGCGACCACCCCGCGCTCGTGCCCGAGTTGCGCGAGGCGCTGCGCGCTGCGCAGGCCCACGGCGCCACGCTGGTGGTCAACGACCACTGGCGCAGCGCGCTCGCCATCGGCGCGCCCGCGCTGCACCTGGGCCAGGAGGACTGGTTGTCGCTCGACGAGACCGAGCGTGCGGCCATCGCGGCCGCACAGGCCCTGGGCCTGCAACTCGGCCTGAGCTCGCACAGCCTGTGGGAACTGTGCCGCGCGCGCGGCGCGGCGCCCGCGATGGTGGCCTGCGGCCCGGTGTGGCCCACGCTCACCAAGGCCATGCCCTGGGTGCCGCAGGGCCTGGACAACCTCGCCTGGTGGGTGCGCATGGCGGGCCTGCCGGTGGTCGCGATCGGCGGCATCCTGGCGCCCGAGCAACTGGCGCAGGCCGCGGCCACGGGCGCGGCCACGGCCTGCGTGGTGCGCGGCCTGGGCGACGACCCGCACGCCACGCTGCCCGTGTGGCAGGCGGCCTGGCGCGAAGGCCGCTCGCGCTCGCGCATCACGCCCCCGGCCTGGCCACACCCTACACTCGCGCCCGACCGCCCTGCCCCCCCTGCCTCCCCTGCCCCCCTCCCCGCGTGACCGACCACGACCTGCCCCCGCTGACCCCGACCCCGCCGGGCCTGTACCGCCACTACAAGGGCGGCTGGTACGAGGTGATCGACACCGTGCGCTGCAGCGAGACGCTGCAGCCGCTGGTGCTGTACCGCGCGCTCTACGGCGCCCAGGGCCTGTGGGTGCGGCCCGCGGCCATGTTCAACGAGACGGGGCGGTTCGAAGGCCTCGAGCAAAAGCGCTTCCGCCGCATCCGCGCCGCCGACCTGATGCCGGCCGACCTTGCCACCGCGCACGCGCTGATCGCGCACCTGCGCCACCGCGCGCAGCGCGAAGGCATCGCGCTCGAGCAGGCCCTGCGCGCGCCGCCGCCCGAGCCCACCACCTGCTGTGGCCGCGGCTGCAACGGCTGCGTGTGGGAGGGCTACTACAACGCCGTGCGCTACTGGGCCGACGACGCGCTCGCGCTGCTCGATCAGAACAGCTGACCCTGGGCCGACAAGGCCCCGGGCGTGAAGCGCGTGGTGTCGAAGGGCGTGCGCTCCTGCTGGTAACCCAGGCGCGTGCAGGCCTTGTGGAAGCGCTGGCGCAGCAGGTCGGCCCAGGGGCCGCTGCCTTTCATGCGGGTGCCGAAGTCGCTGTCGTAGTCCTGGCCGCCGCGCATGTCCTGGATGCGCGCCATCACGCGACCCGCGCGATCGGGGCAGTGCTGCATGAGCCACTGGCGGAAGATGGGCGAGAGCTCCCAGGGCAGGCGCAGCACCTGGTAGAAGGCGCGCCGCGCGCCGGCCTCGCGCGCGGCTTCGAGCACCTGCTCCATGTCTTCGTTGAGGAAGGGGATCTGCGGCGACACGCTCACGCCCACGGGAATGCCGGCCTCGGCCAGGGTGCGGATGGTGCGCAGGCGCCGGTGCGGCGCGGCCGCGCGCGGTTCGAGCACGCGCGCGAGCCGGGCATCGAGCGTGGTCACCGTGACGTAGACCGCGGCCAGCCCGTTCGCGCCCATGGGCGCGAGCAGGTCGATGTCGCGCTCGACCCCGCTGCCCTTGGTGACGATGGCCAGCGGGTGCTGGGCGCGCGCGAGCACCTCCAGGCAGGCGCGCGTGAGCCTGAGTTCGCGCTCGATCGGCTGGTAGGCGTCGGTCACGGTGCCGATGGCGATGTGCTCGGGCCGGTAGCCCGGGCGCTGCAGCTCGCGCGCGAGCACCTCGGCGAGGCCGCGCTTGGCGATGAGCCGGGTCTCGAAATCGAGACCGGGGGAGAGGTTGAGGTAGCTGTGGCTGGGCCGCGCGTAGCAGTACACGCAGCCGTGCTCACAGCCGCGGTAGGGGTTGAGCCCGTGCAGGAAGCCGATGTCGGGCGAGGCGTTGGTGGTGATGGCGCTGCGCGCGTCCTCCCAGCTCACGCTGGTGGCGGGCGCCGGCTGCGCTTCGGCCTGGGCCTCGTCGAGCGTGCCCCAGCCGTCGTCGAAGGGATTGCGCTGCGCGGATTCGAAGCGGTGCGGCTGGCGAAAGCTCACGCCGCGGCCCTTGAGCAGGCCCACGGGGATGATGGTGTCGGTCATGGCAGGCACGGGAACAGTACTGTATGGGCGTACAGCATATTGCAGCGTCCGCGAGGCCGCCCCGCCACCCGTCGCCCGGGCCGCGCGTGGCGATCAGAGGATCAGCAACGCGCGGAAATCGTTGACGTTGGTGTGCGTGGGCCCGGTCACCACCAGGTCGCCGATGGCCGCGAAGTAGCCATAGGCGTCGTTGCGTTCGAGGTGGTCGGTCACCTTGTGGCCCAGTGCCGCGGCGCGCGCGAGCGTGTCGGGCGTGACCAGTGCGCCCGCGTTGTCCTCCACGCCGTCGATGCCGTCGGTGTCGGCCGCGAGCGCCCACACGCGTTCCTGGCCGCCCAGGGCCTGGGCCAGGCCCAGACAGAACTCGCCCGCGCGGCCGCCGCGGCCCTTGGGCGCGCCGTCGGGGCGCGGCTTGACCGTCACCGTGGTCTCGCCGCCGCTCAGGATCACGCAGGGTGCTTCGAAGCAGCTGCGGCCCAGCGCCACCGAACGCGCAAGCGCCGCGTGCACCTTGCCGACCTCGCGCGACTCGCCCTCGATCTCGTCGCTCAGGATGTGCGCCTGGAGGCCGAGCGCGCGCGCGGCCTCGGCCGCGGCCTCCAGGCTTTGCTGCGGCGTGGCGATCAGGTGCGTGTGGTGGCCCGCCAGGTGCGCATCGCCGGGCTTGGGCGTTTCGAGCTCGCTGCGTTCGAGCGCCGCGCGCACCGGCGCGGGCACGGCGATGCGGTAGCGGTCGAGGATGGCGAGCGCGTCGGCGCAGGTGCTGGCGTCGGCCACGGTGGGGCCGCTGGCGATCACGCTCACGTCGTCGCCGGGCACGTCGCTGATGGTGAGCGTGACCACCTGCGCGGGCGCGCAGGCCGCGGCAAGCCGGCCGCCCTTGATGCGCGAGAGGTGCTTGCGCACCGTGTTCATCTCGCCGATGTGCGCGCCGCTGAGCAGCAGCTCGCGGTTGATGCGCTGTTTGTCGTCGAGCGTGAGGCCCTCGGCGGGCAGCGTGAGCAAGGCCGAACCGCCGCCCGAGATCAGGCACAGCACCAGGTCGTCGGCCGTGAGGCCCTGCACGAGCTTCAGGATGCGCTGCGCGGCCGCGAGACCCGCGGCATCGGGCACGGGGTGCGAGGCCTCGACCACCTCGATGCGCTCGGGCAGGCCCGCGGGGCGCGGCGGGATGTGGTGGTAGCGCGTGACCACCAGCCCCGACAACGGTGCATCGGCCGGCCACAGCGCCTCCACCGCCTGCGCCATGGCGCCACCGGCCTTGCCCGCGCCGATCACCACCGTGCGGCCCTTGGGCGGCGGCGGCAGGAAGGCGGCGGTGTTGTGCAGCGGCAGCGCGCGGCGCACCGCGGCATCGTAGAGGTGGCGCAGCAGGGCGCGGGGGTCGTTCACCAGGGGCATAAGCTTGGGAGGCGGTGGGCCGGCAAGGGCCCCGCGCGATCGATGGAACAGAATCGGACCAACCCGGCATTGTCCACACCCCGGCCCACCGGCCGCGATCGCCCATGGCCACCCTGCTCGTCCACCGCGCCAGCTACCTCGCCTGCTTCGACCACGACGACCTCACGCGCTGCGCCGAATGGCGCGACGCCAGCCTGTTCGCGCGCGACGGCTTCATCGAATGGATAGGCCCCGCGGCCGAGCTGCCGCCGGCCTTGCAGCAGGCCGACGAGGTGATCGATGCGCGCGGGCAGATCGTGCTGCCCGGCCTCGTGAACACGCACCACCACATGTTCCAGAGCCTCACGCGCGCCGTGCCCGGCGTGCAGGACGCCGAACTCTTCAGCTGGTTGCGCGGTCTCTACCCGATCTGGTCGCGCCTGACGCCCGAGATGATCGGCGTGTCCACCCAGCTGGCCATGGCCGAGCTGCTGCTGTCGGGCTGCACCACGTCGAGCGATCACCTCTACCTGTTCCCCAATGGCGCGCGGCTCGATGACAGCATCGAGGCCGCGCAGGCGGTGGGCATGCGCTTCGTGGCCACGCGCGGCAGCATGAGCGTGGGCGAGAGTGCGGGTGGCCTGCCGCCCGACGCGCTGGTGGAAGACGAGGCCCACATCCTGCGCGACAGCCAGCGCCTGATCGAGGCCTGGCACGACCCGCGCCCGGGCGCGCTGCTGCAGGTCGCGCTCGCGCCGTGCTCGCCGTTTTCGGTGAGCCCCGCGCTCATGCGCGAGAGCGCCGCGCTCGCGCGCTCGTTCAAGGGCCAGGGCGTGCGCCTGCACACCCACCTGGCCGAGAACGACCACGACCTCGCCTACAGCCGCGAGAAGTTCAACAAGACGCCCGCGCAGTACGCGCAGGAACTGGGCTGGCTCGGCGACGACGTGTGGCACGCGCACTGCGTGCGGCTCGACGACGAGGGCATTTCGCTGTTCGCGGCCACACGCACCGGCGTGGCCCACTGCCCCTGCAGCAACATGCGCCTGGCCTCGGGCATCGCGCCGGTGCGGCGCATGCGCAACGCGGGCGTTCCGGTGGGCCTGGGCGTGGACGGCAGCGCCAGCAACGACGCCGCGCACCTGCTCAACGAAGCGCGCCAGGCCATGCTGCTCGCGCGCGTGGGCCGCGCCATGCAGCCGCCCGAAGAGCGCGCGGGCCGCCGTTTCTTCGGCTGCGACCTGGGCCCGGCCGAGATGACCGCGCGCGACGCGCTCTGGCTGGCCACGCGCGGCGGCGCGCGCGTGCTCGGGCGCGACGACATCGGCTCGCTGCAGCCGGGCCGCTGCGCCGACCTTGCGCTGTTCGACCTGGGCACGCTGGCGCTGGCCGGCGGCGCGGTGCACGACCCGCTGGCCGCGCTGCTCCTGTGCGCGAGCCCCACGGCGCGGCACGTGGTGGTGCATGGCCGCGTGCTCGTGAAAGACGGCCAGACCGCCACCGTGGACCTGGGCCCGCTGGTGGAGCGGCACAACCGCCTGGCGGCCTCGCTGGTGGCCGGCGGCTGAACCGGTACCGGCTCAGGCCGCGGGCGCGCTGCCCGGCCAGCGCAGCGGGCGTTCTTCGAACTCGGTGTTGAGCACCACGGTGCTGGTGGTGCGCGCCACGCCCGGAATGGCCTTGATCTGGTAGAGCACGTCTTCGAGCCCGCGGGCGTGCGTGGTGCGCACCTTGGCGAGAAAGTCGTACTCGCCGGCCACGCTGTGCAGCTCCAGCACCTCGGGCAGTTCGCGCAGGCGCGGTGCGATGTCGCGGCAGTGCGCGCCGCCGTCGTTGCGGATGGCAACGAAGGCCGTGAAATGCAGGCCCACGCGCTCGGGGTCGACGCGCAGCGAGAAGCGCTCGATCACGCCGCGCTCGAGCATCTTCTTCACGCGCTCGTGCACCGCGGCCGTGGACAGGCCCACCTCGGCCGCGACGTCGGCGTACGAACGACGGCTGTCGGCGCTCAGCGCCGTAAGAATTCTGGCGTCGGTGTCGTCGAGCTGGATATTTGCTTGCATGCTGGCTCAGTTCTGATCAAAATACGGCCCCACGGCATTTCGCCGGACATTTTCCATGCCAGGTGGCTGCATGCCGTCCATTTTCAACCGTTTCGGGGTCGCCGGGGCCCTGCTCATCGTCTACATCGTCTGGGGCACCACCTACTACGCGCTCGGCGTGGCCATGCAGACCCTGCCGCCGGTGCTCATGAACGGCGTGCGTTTCCTGGCCGCGGGCCTGGCCATGCTGGCCATCGCGCGCTGGCAGGGCCTGGCCTGGCCCACGGCCGCGCAGTGGCGCGCGAGCGCGCTGATCGGCGGCCTCATGGCCTTCGCGGCCATGGCGCTGGTGGTGCTCGCGCAGCAGGCGGGCATCGGCTCGGGCCTGATGGCCACGGTGGTCACCACCATGCCCATGTGGCTCGCGCTCTGGACGCGCTGGGGCGGCGAACGTGTGCCCGTCACGAGCTGGATCGGCCTGGTGCTGGGCGCCACGGGCGCGCTGCTGCTCGCGCTCGAGGGCGATTTCTCGACCACCGTTCTCGGCACGCTGTGCGCCTTCGGCGCGCCGCTGGCCTGGAGCGTCGGCTCGTACGCCTCGCGCAAGCTCCCGCTGCCCGCACCGGCCATGGCATCGGCCGCCCAGTGGCTGCTCGGCGGCCTGCTGGGCACGGTGGCCGCGCTGCTGTTCGAGCCCGGCGCGCGCAGCTTCCAGTTCGCGCAGGTCTCGGCGGTGTCGGCGCTGGCCTGGGTCTACCTGGTGGTGCTGGGCACCATGGTCACGCTCAACGCCTACCTCTGGCTGCTGCAGAACACCAGCGCGGCGCTCGCGGGCAGCTACTCGTTCGTGAACCCGGTGGTGGCGCTCGCGGTGGGCGTGTGGCTCGGGGGCGAGCGCCTCAACGGCTGGGTGTTCGTCGCCCTGCCCCTGATCGGCGCCGCGCTGGCGCTGATCCTGTACGGCGGCCCGCTGCTGGCCTGGCTCAGGCGGCAGCGGCCAGCACGCGCAGCAACCAGCGGTTGATGTCGGCCACCTCCTCGGGGCACACGCTGTGGCCCATGGGGTAGGTGTGCCAGTCGACCGCATGGCCCAGGGCCTGCAGCGTGTCGCGCGCCGCCTCGCCGCGCGGCAGCACCACGATCTCGTCGTCTTCGCCGTGGGCCAGGAACACCGGCACCTGGCCATTGGCCGCGCTGCGTTCGGCCGCGGTGCTGCCGGGCAGCGGCAGGTAGCCCGAAAGCGCCACCAGCCCCGCGAGCCGCTGCGGCGCGCGCAGACCGGTGAGCAGCGTCATGGCGCAGCCCTGTGAAAACCCCATGAGCACGATGCGCTGCGCGGGCACGCCGCGCGCCACCTCGCGATCGATCAGGGCCTGCACCTGCCGCTGCGAGGCGCGCAGCCCGGACTCGTCTTCGCGGCGCGGCTGGGCCGGGTCGGCGCTCGGGGGAAAGATGTCGAACCAGGCGCGCATGGCGTAGCCGCCGTTGAGGGTGACGGGGCGCACCGGCGCGGTGGGGAACACGAAGCGCACGGGGCCGATGGCGGAGAGGTCGAAGGCCTGGGCGATGGGCACGAAGTCGTTGCCGTCGGCGCCCAGGCCGTGCAGCACGATTACGCTGGCCACGGGCTGCGCGCCGGGCTCGCCGGCCACGCCTTCGAGGATCTGGAGTTCGGTGTCTTGCATGCGCCGCAGCATAAAGGCTCTGGAGAGAGCTCTCCAAAGCGCGGGCGACACGGGAAAACCCACTGCAGGGAACACCCGGCGCTCGCTAGGCTCAACAGGTTCACGACCAACCAAGGAGACGACCCCGATGAGCGCGAAGATCGCCGACGAGCTGCTGGCCCTGCAACGCCTGTACCACTGGGAGCAAAGCGCCCCCGGGCGCATCGCGCTGACGCAGCCCATGGGCGCGGGCGCGGTGCAGGACTTCACCTGGGGCCAGATCGCCGACCAGGTGCGCCGCATGGCCGCGCACCTGCAGTCGCAGGGCTGGGCGCCGGGCAGCAAGGTGGCCATCCTGTCCAAGAACTGCGCCTGGTGGATGATGAGCGACCTCGCGATCTGGATGGCGGGTTACGTGTCGGTGCCGCTGTACCCCACGCTCGCGCCCGAGACCATCCGCCAGATCCTCGCGCACAGCGAATCCAAAGCCCTGTTCGTGGGCAAGCTCGATGGCTGGGAGGGCATGAAGCCCGGCGTGCCCGCCGGTCTGCCCTGCATCAGCTACCCGCTCTCGCCGGTGGACGCGATCGAGGCCTACGAAGGCTGGGACGCGATCTGCGCGCGCACGGCGCCGCTGCAAGGGCGCCCGGTGCGCATCGAGGACGACCTCGCCACGCTGATCTACACCTCGGGCACCACGGGCATGCCCAAGGGCGTGATGCACACCTTCGGCAACTTCGCCTGGGCGCTCGACAAGGGCCTGGCGCGCATCCCGCTCACGCAGAACGACCGCATGCTCAGCTACCTGCCGCTGGCCCACGTGGTCGAACGCATGCTCGTGGAACACGGCTGGCTGCGCACCGGCATGCACATCTTCTTCGCCGAATCGCTCGACACCTTCGCAGCCGACCTGCAGCGCGCGCGGCCCACGGTGTTCTTCTCGGTGCCGCGCCTGTGGGTGAAATTCCAGCAGGGCATCCACGCCAAGATGCCGCCGGCCAAGCTCGACCGGCTGCTGCGCATCCCCCTGCTGGGCGGCATCGTGCGCAAGAAGATCCAGAAGGCCCTGGGCCTGGACCAGTGCAAGTTCGCCGCGGGTGGCGCCGCGCCCATGCCGCCCGCGCTGCTGCAGTGGTACGCGAAGCTGGGCATCCCGATCAACGAGGGCTACGGCATGACGGAGAACCTCGCGCTCTCGCACATCACCGAATCGGGCAAGAACCAGCAGGGCACGGTGGGCCCGACCTACCCGGGCGTCGAACAGCGCATCGACCCCCAGACCGGCGAGGTCCAGATGCACAGCCGCGCGCTCATGCTCGGCTACTACAAGGAACCCGAGAAGAGCCAGGAGGCCTTCACCGCCGACGGCTGGCTCAAGACCGGCGACAAGGGCGTGATCGACGCCGGCGGCCTGCTGCGCATCACGGGGCGTGTGAAGGACCTGTTCAAGACCGGCAAGGGCAAGTACGTGGCGCCCGCGCCCATCGAGGACAAGCTCGTGATGCACGAGGGCATCGAGGCCTGCGTGGTCACCGGGGCCAACCTGGGCCAGCCGCTGGGCATTGTGATGCTCACGCCCGACGCGGCCCAGCGCCTCAAGAGCCTCGACGAACGCGGCGCCTACGAACGCTCGCTCGCCGAGCACCGCCAGCGCATCAACGCCTCGCTCGACCCGCACGAGCAGCTGCAGTGCATCGTGGTGGTGAGCACGCCGTGGACGGTCGACAACGACATGATCACGCCGACCTTCAAGGTCAAGCGCAACCGCATCGAAGACGTGTACGCGCGCCACTACGAGGCCTGGGAGCGCAGCGGCAAGCCCGTGATCTGGGCAGATTGAAAGCCGGGCCGGCTACGATCGCGGGATGCACATCCTGCTCACCGGCGCCGCCGGCTTCATCGGCATGCACACGGCGCTGCGCCTGACCGGGCGCGGCGACACCGTCACCGGCATCGACAACCTCAACGACTACTACGACCCGGCGCTCAAGCACGCGCGGCTCGAGCGCCTGCAGGCGCTGCCGGGCTTTCGCTTCCAGCGGCTCGACCTCGCCGACCGCGCGGGCATGGAGGCGCTGTTCGCCGGCCAGCCCTTCGACGCCGTGGTGCACCTGGCCGCCCAGGCCGGCGTGCGCTACTCGATCACGAACCCGCACGCCTACCTCGAGAGCAACCTCACGGGCTTCGGCCACGTGCTCGAAGGCTGCCGCGCGCAGGGCTTGAAACATCTGGTGTACGCGTCCAGCTCCAGCGTGTACGGCGGCAACACCAAGATGCCGTTCGAAGAAACCGATCCGGTCGACCACCCGGTGAGCCTGTACGCGGCGACCAAGAAGGCCAACGAGCTGATGGCGCACACCTACAGCCACCTCTACCGGCTGCCCGCCACGGGCCTGCGCTTCTTCACGGTCTACGGGCCCTGGGGCCGGCCCGACATGGCCTATTTCTCGTTCACCAAGGCCGTGCTCGAAGGCCGCACCATCGACGTGTTCAACCACGGCGACATGAAGCGCGACTTCACCTACATCGACGACATCGTGGAAGGCGTGCTGCGCGTGCTCGACAAGCCCGCCACGCCCGAGACCGAGGGCGGCGCGCCGCACCGCGTGTTCAACATCGGCAACCACGACCCGGTGCAGTTGCTCGACTTCATCGCCTGCATCGAACGCGCGACCGGCCGCGAGGCCACCAAACGCCTGCTGCCCATGCAGCCGGGCGACGTGCCCGCCACCTACGCGAGCACGCGCGCGCTGCACGACTGGGTGGGCTTTGCGCCGGCCACGCCGCTGGCCGAAGGCATCACGCGCTTCGTGCGCTGGTACCGCGAGCACTACCGGGTCTGAACCGGCGCGCCGAGCAGGCGCTCGAGCACGGGGCCGCTGGCGCGTTCGCACAGGCCGAGCACGAGCTCGAACCCCTCGACCGGCCCGTAGTACGGGTCGGGCACCTCGGCGTCGCCCTGGCCCGCGTAGGCCAGGTAGAGGTGGAGCTTGTGGCCGTGCTCGGGCGGGCACAGCTGCTGCAGCCGCCGCAGGTTGCTGCGGTCCATGGCGAGGATGAGGTCGAAGCGATCGAAGTCCTGCGCCGTCACGCCGCGCGCACGCTCGCGCTCGATGGCCTCGTAACCGCGCGCCCGGGCGAGCTTGCGCGCCCGGCTGTCGGCCTTTTCGCCGGCATGGCCGTCGTAGACGCCGGCCGAATCCACCCCCACCCGCTGCTGCAGGCCGCGGCGCGCCACCTCGGCCTGCAACACCGCGCTCGCCAGCGGCGACCGGCAGATGTTGCCCATGCAAACCAACAGAACCTGATGCATCGCGCGAGCATAACCAGCGGCGCCACGCACCCATGCAAAAGGCCCGCGGGAAGCGGGCCTTGGTGGGTGATCGCCGCGGCGGCGATCAGATGCGGTAGCTGTCGAGGCTCTTGCCGGCCGCGAGCACGTCGCGCACCCACTGCGGCTTGCGGCCCGGGCCGCCGGCCCAGAGCTCGCCGTTGGGACCGCGGTACTTGGGCGCCGACGCCGGCTTGGCCGCGCGCTTGCCGCCCGCCACCGGCGCACCACCGCCCAGATCGGCCGGCGTGATGCCGAATTGTTTCATCTTGGCCTTGATATCGGCAATCACACTGGCCAGTTCGGCCTTGCGCGCTTGTTCGGCCTGCGCCATCAGGTTTTGCGCCTGCGCCATCAACTCGGAATACGTTGCCATTGATCGGTCCTTCTGCTAGGGGGAGGGTTCGTGCTCAACCCGGCGTTGTTGGCCGCGGCCATTCACCGGCACGCCGGCATTCTATTCCCGAATCACAGCGTCTCAATGCAACTTTTCAATTCCTGTGGCAATTCCGCCGACAGGGCCAACGGCTGCTGCGTCAGCGGGTTGCGCAGGTGCAATCGCCAGGCGTGCAGGAACATGCGTTTGAAACCGGCCCGCGCCAATTGACGATTGATTTCAAAATCACCGTATTTATCATCGCCGACGATCGGGTGGCCGGCGCTGGCGAGGTGCACGCGGATCTGGTGGGTGCGGCCGGTCTTGATGGTCACCTCGAGCAGGCTCAGCGCCGGGCGGCCGTCGGCGCCTGCCGGCCATTGCTGCGCCACTTTCACCAGCGAGATCGCGCGCATGCCGTCGGGGTCGTCGGCGGTGGTCGCACGCACCCGGCGTTCGCCATCGGCCAGCAGGAACTTGTGCAGCGGCACATCGATGACCTTCTTGCGCGCCGGCCAGCTGCCCACCACCAGCGCGAGGTAGGTCTTGCCGGTTTCGCGTTCGCGGAATTGGTCCTGAACGGCCTTCAGCACGCTTTTCTTCTTTGCAATCAGCAACAAACCGCTGGTTTCGCGGTCGAGCCGGTGCACCAATTCGAGCAGGCGCGCCGCCGGCCGCGCCCTGCGCAATTGTTCAATCACGCCGAAACTCACGCCGCTGCCGCCGTGCACCGCCACGCCGGCCGGCTTGTCGATCGCCAACAGGCCATCGTCCTCGTAGACCACCGGAAATTCGCGCGCCGGCGCCGGCTTTTCGGCCTTGGCCTCGATTGCCGCCGACAGCCGAATCGGCGGAATGCGCAGCACGTCACCGGCATTGAGGCGGTCGTCGGCGCTGACGCGGCCCTTGTTGCGGCGCACCTCGCCGGACCGGATGATCCGGTAGACATGCGTCTTGGGCACGCCCTTGAGTTCGCGGATGAGGAAGTTGTCGAGCCGTTGCCCCTGGGATTCCTCATCGACGGTGAGGTGGCGAACGGCGGGGGCTGCAGGCGGATTCATGGGCGCACCACGCCAGTGGGGACGTGTCTATAATGCGCGGCGCCCATTGTGTGCTGTAAGTGGTTGATTTGCCTTGGAGTTTAAGGCAGCCACGGCGGCACGGGCTGGTCCGGGGATGCCGGCAGCCTGCAATGGGGGAAGGTGGCCAGCCAAGGCACCCGGCCCGAGGGCGGCTCCCGGTGCGATCCACTGCACCGCCAGCCACCCACCGTCCGGTGGACGCCGAGGTGGAATCCGCAGACCCACAACGAACAGACAACGGAATACCCCGATCGCCCAGGCCCACCCGCAACGGGGCCTGAGCGAGGACGAAGAGACACCGCAAAGAACCCGGCCCGATCCCGCCACCGACCCCCTGGTCGCCGGCGGCCCTCGAGGCCCTTTGCCCTGCATCCGACTCCACGCGCCCATGCCCGACCCGGCCGTGGTGCCGCTGCGCCCGATGCGCGCGACGCCACCCACCGCCCGGTCACGGCTCTCCGGCAATTCCTCCTGCGTTCGTTGCGTGTGCGGCTTCCCGGCCTGACGGGCGGCCCGGGCAATTCGGCCCGAGCGCCGCCGTGTGTGCAGCACGAAGGGAACGCAACATGAAACGCATGCTGATCAATGCCACGCAGGCCGAAGAGCGCCGCCTGGCGATCGTGGACGGGCAGAAACTGCTCGACTACGAGATCGAGATCGAAGGGCGCGAACAGCGCAAGGGCAACATCTACAAGGCGGTGGTCACGCGCGTCGAGCCCTCGCTCGAAGCCTGCTTCGTCGACTACGGCGAAGACCGCCACGGCTTCCTGCCGTTCAAGGAAATTGCGCGCCAGTATTTCCAGGGCAATGTGTCGCCGTCGCAGGCGCGCATCCAGGACGTCATCAAGGAAGGCCAGGAGCTCATCGTCCAGGTCGAGAAGGAAGAGCGCGGCAACAAGGGCGCCGCACTCACCACCTTCATCAGCCTGGCCGGCCGCTACGTGGTGCTGATGCCCAACAACCCGCGCGGCGGTGGCGTGAGCCGCCGCATCGAGGGCGACGAACGCGCCGAACTCAAGGCCGCGCTCGACCAGCTCGAGTACCCCAACGGCATGAGCATCATCGCGCGCACCGCCGGCATCGGCCGCGAAGCGCCCGAGCTGCAGTGGGACCTGAACTACCTGCTCAAGCTCTGGACCGCGATCGACGGCGCCGCGCAATCGGGCAAGGGCGCCTTCCTGATCTACCAGGAATCGAGCCTGGTGATCCGCGCCATCCGCGACTACTTCAACAGCGACATCGGCGAGATCCTCATCGACACCGATGACATCTTCGAGCAGGCGCACCAGTTCATGAGCCACGTGATGCCCGAGCACGGGCACCGCGTGAAGCGCTACCGCGACGACGCGCCGCTGTTCAGCCGCTTCCAGATCGAGCACCAGATCGAGACCGCGTACAGCCGCATCGTGCAGCTGCCCAGCGGCGGCGCGATCGTGATCGACCAGACCGAAGCCCTGGTGGCCGTGGACGTGAACTCGGCGCGCGCCATCAAGGGCGGCGACATCGAAGAAACCGCCACGCGCACCAACCTCGAGGCCGCCGACGAAGTGGCCCGCCAGGCCCGCCTGCGCGACCTCGGTGGCCTGATCGTGATCGACTTCATCGACATGGAGGAGAGCAAGAACCGCCGCGAGGTCGAGAACCGCCTGCGCGACGCGCTGCGCCAGGACCGCGCCCGCGTGCAGTTCGCCTCCATCAGCAAGTTCGGCCTGCTCGAAATGAGCCGCCAGCGCCTCAAGCCCGCGCTCAACGAAGGCGCGTCCATCCCCTGCCCGCGCTGCGGCGGCTCCGGCCACATCCGCGACACCGAGTCCTCGGCGCTGCAGATCCTGCGCGTGATCCAGGAAGAGTCGCTCAAGGACAGCACGGCCGCCGTGCTGGTGCAGGTGCCGGTCGAGGTCGCCAGCTTCCTGCTCAACGAGAAGCGCACCGAGATCACCAAGATCGAACTCAAGCAGCGCATCAGCGTGCTGCTCGTGCCCAACAAGTCGCTCGACACCCCCAACTACAAGCTCGAGCGCCTCAAGCACGACGACCCGCGCCTGGACAACCTCGACTCGAGCTACAAGCTCGCCGAGGAAGTCGACGACGTGGCCAGCTTCACGCGCCGCAGCCAGGAGCGCACCAACAAGCAGGAGCCCGTGATCAAGGGCGTGCTGCCCGACGCGCCCGCGCCGGTGGCCGTGCCCAAGCCCGAGCAGCCCGCGCCCGCCCCGGTGGCTGCGCCCGTGGCCCCGGCCCCGGTGGCCGCTGCCCCGGCCGAAAAAGGCTTCTTCGGCTGGCTCAAGGGCCTGTTCGGCGGCGGCGCAGCGCCCGCGCCGGCCGCCCCGGCGCCCGCCGCTGCCACCCCGGCCGCGCGCGACGGCGCGCGCACCGAAGGCCGCCGTGAAGGCGGCCGCGACGGTGGCCGTGGCCGCCGCGGTGGCCGTGGCGCAGAGCGTGGTGAGGGCCGCGACAACCGCGAAGGCCGCAACGGCCAGCGCGAGGCTCAGTCGCCGCGCGAAGCCGGGGCCGACGGCCAGCCGCGGGGCAACCGCGGTGAGAACCGCCGCAACGGCGAAGCCCGTCCCGAAGGCCGCAACGGCCAGCGCGAAGGTCAGCGCGACAGCGCGACCCCGCGCGACGCTGGCGCCGAAGGCCAGCGCAGCGAGCAGGCACGCCCTGAGCGACAAGGCGAAGGCCGCCGCGGTGAACGCCGCGGCGAGCGCCGCGAGGCCGCCCCCGCCGACGCCACGAACGAACTGGCCCAGGCCGTGCCCGCGAGCGAAGCCGCCGAGGGCAGCGAGCAGCCCCCGCGCCGCGAGCGTGGCGAACGCGGCGGCCGCGGCCGTGGCCGCGACGGTGAGCGCCGCCGCCCCGAGGGCCAGGACGCCCCGCGCGCCGACGAGAGCGCCGAGCAGCCCCAGGCCGAGGCCGTGACCACGGCCGAAGGCAGCGCCGAGGGTGGTGACGAGCAGGCCCCGCGCGAGCGCCGCAGCCGCGACCGTTATGGCCGCGACCGCCGTGGCGATCGCCGCGAGCGCCCGGCGCGTGAAGGCGGCGAAGCCCCCGCCGAAGCCGGCGACACGCAGCCCATGGCCGAGGCGGCCGACACCGCGGCCGAGCAGGATGCAGCGCCCGTGCGCAGCTACTTCACCATGCCCGCTCCGGCCGCGGCAACCGCCGCACCCGCGGCGCCGGTGGTGGCCGCGCCCACCCCGGTGAGCGCCGCCCCGGCGCCCGTGGCCGCTCCCGCGCCGGCAGCCCCCGCGGCGCCGACCACCGCGCGCGCCATGCCCGCGGTGCAGGCCTACACGCTCAGCGTGCCCGAGCTGCAGGCCGTGGCCGCGGCCAGCGGCCTCGAGTGGGTGAACTCCGACGCCGAGAAGGTGGCGCAGGCGCAGGCCGCGATCGCCGCCGAGCCCAAGCCCGTCCACGTGCCGCGCGAGCCCAAACCCGTGGTCGTGCTCGACGAGGGCCCGCTGGTGCTGGTGGAAACGCGCAAGGACCTGAGCCAGGTCGTGCTGCCCTTCGAGACCCGCTGAGCCCCGGCCCGCGCGGCGCTGCGGCGCTGCGCTCCCCACAAAAAAGCCACCTCGCGGTGGCTTTTTTTCATGGGGCCTGCGGCGCCGGGCCGGGCGCCCGCCGCGGCAGCGGCCGCCGTTCAGTCGAGCAAGGCCGCCTGCTTCCAGGCCTCGCCCGCGGCGGCGCTGTCACCGCGCTCTTCGGCCAGGCGCGCGAGCGCGCGCCAGGTGCGGCGCTGCAGCGTGGTGTCGCTGAGCCCGTGGCGGGCCTGGCCCAGCAGTTGGGCGGCCTTGCCCCAGAGCTGGCGGTGCAGGCAGGCCTGGCCGGCCAGGTACTGCAGGTGCGGGTTCTGCGGCCACTGGCGCTGCAGGTTCTCCAGGCGCGCGAGGCCGGCTGCGTCCAGGTGCTCGAGCTCGGGTTCGAACACACGCGCCAGCCGCGCCTGCTGGCCCGCCTCGAGCGCACCGAACTGTTCCCACAACGGTTCGAGCCAGGCCCGCACGCGCGCTGCGGTGTCGGCCTGCAGGCCCTCGTCGCCCGCAGCGTCCAGGCGCATCAGCGCATGGGCGCGGTCGGCCGCGGCGAGCGCCACCGCGGGCACGCCGCGTTCGCTCTCGTCGAGCCCGTCCCACACGCGCTGTAATTGGGCGAGATCATGGGCATCGCGCAGGGCGTCGAGCGCGAGCCCGCGCACGATGCTGGCCGCGGCCTCGGGCGAAAACGCGCGGTGCTTGGCGAGCAGGCGCGCGGTTTCGAGCGCCTCGTCGGTGGCTTCGCCCAGGCGCGCCACGCGCAGCTTCAGGCGCAAGGCCTGGATGCGCCGCGCGGCGCCCTGCGGCAACTCGGCCAGGCGGCTGCGCGCGGCCTCGGGGTCGCGGTCTTCCACGGCCCAGCGCACGGCGCGCAACAGCGCGCCCTCGGCCATTTCGGGCGAGGCCTTGGCCACCTCGGGGCGCAGCGCGGCCTGCAGGTGCTCGTCGCGCTGGGCGCGGTTCTGCAGCGCGTGGGCGCTTTCGGCGGCGAGCAGGTGGGCCAGCGCCTCGAGCTGCGCGCGCCGCGGCCAGTCGTTGCTGGTGCTGCCCTGCAGGTGCTGCAGCGCGTTGCGCGCCGCGCCCTGCGCGCGCACGAAGCGGCCGGCGAGCTGGTTGGCGAGCGCGTCCAGCACCCAGCCCACCACGGCGCGTTCCATCTGCAGGCTGCGCCAGCGCCGCGCCTGCGTGGGCAGTTCGCGCACCACGGCCAGCGCGCGCAGCGCCACGTAGACCAGCACGAAGCCCGCGATGAGCGCGAACAGGAAGAAGTTGAACGAGACGTCGAAGCGCCATGGCGGCCAGAACAGCGTGACCGTGCCGCGGTTGTTGCCCACGAGCAGTGCGAGCGCCACCGCCAGCGCCGCGAGGCCCAGCAGCCAGAACACGCTGCGCATGGCGCCACGTTGACGCGAGCGCATCAGCGGCCCCGCGCCGCCGCGGCAAGCGCGGCGAGCGTCTCGTCGGGGCGCGGCAGGTCTTGCGCCACCAGGTCGCGCCGCAGGCGGCCGAGGCTGCCGAGCGCGTTGTTGACCGCTGGCGAGCGCGTGTCGAAGTAGCGCCGCAGCAGGTTCTCCACCGCGAGCACGTCGGCCTGGCTCGCGGGCAGCTGCCGCGCCAGCAGCGCCAGGCGCGCGTTGAGCAGTTGCAGCTTGATGTTCTCGCGCAGGAAGAAGGCCTGTTCGGGCGCCAGCAGCGCGGCTTCGGGCTGGTCGATGCGGCTCACGCGCACGAGGTCACGCGCCTGCCGCAACGTGTGCTCCCAGGTGGCCGACCACCACGCGTTCCAGCGCGCGACGGCCTGCTGCCAGGCGCCGGGTGCGGTCCCGTCGGCCCCCGGGGCCGGCGCGTCGCCGGCGCCGGGGGCAGCGGCTTCGACCGCCGGCTCGCGCGCCACCGCGGCGCGCGTGCGCGCGGCCGACGCCGACTGGCCCACCGCGTTCGCCGTGGGCCAGCCGTCGACCTGGCGCACGAGCTCGTCGAGCTGGTTCGCGAGCGCGGGGATGTCGGCCAGCGCAGCGCCGCGGATGCGGTCGATGTCGCGCGCGATGGCGCGCTGCACCGGGTTCAAGCGGGGCTGCGCCGCGCGCGCGATGCGCTGGTCGGCCGCCTGCAGGGCCGAGATCAGCGGCTGCGCGCTGCCCGTGAGCTGGCCCTGCTGCAGGGCCACGCGCAGGCTGGCCTCGAGGTCCTGCACCAGGTTGTCGTCGCGCGAGCGCGACAGCGAGAGCATGAGTTCTTCGAGCTGGCTGCGCTGCAGGCTCACCTCGGACAGACGCACCTCGGCCACGCTCAGGCGGGCCTGCAGCTCCTGGGTGAGCGCTTCGGCCTGCGAGGCCAGGGTGCGGGCTTCGACCACCTGGGCCTCGGCGTCGCGCGCGCGCCGCGCGAGTTCTTCCTGGGTGAAGCCCAGGCGCTGCCAGAGCAGACCGCACATCACCAGCGCCACCACCGCCACGGCCAGCACGAAGAGCACGAGGCCGTTGGCGGCGCGCGGCCGGTCGGCCGCGGGGCCCGGGCCGGCGGGGGCCGCAGCGGGCGCCGAGGAAGACGGGGTGGGATCGGGGACAGCGGCGTTCATGGGGAACCGTTCCAGGATTCTAGGGCGCGCATCACGTCGGCCAGGGCCGGACGGGCCTGCACCACCTCGGCAAAACCGAGCAGGCGCGCGGCCTCGGCGATGCGCGGGTGCGTGACCAGCGCGGCGGCCCGCGCGCCCAGGGGCCAGTGGCCCTGCAGCGCCTGCAGGGCCTCGCTGCTGCTGATCAGCCAGACCTGGCCGCGGCCCGTGAAATCACGCAGCCGCGAAAAGTCGGCCGGGCCAGGCTCGATGAGCTCGCGGCGGTAGGCCACGCAGGCCTCCACCTCGACCCCGGCCGCGCGGCAGCGCTCGATCAACCATTCGCGGCCCTGCCCCGGCAGGCTGCCGTCGGCGCCGCCCTCGGACGCGCCGCGCACCACGAGCAGGCGCCGCCCCGGCTGCACCTGCCCGGCGATCACGGGCCACAGGTGTTCGGAGTCGAACTGGCTGGCCTCGCGCGGCGGCATGTCGATGCGGTCTTCGCCGATGCCCAGCGGCCACAGCGCCTGCGACAGTGCGCGCGCCGTGCCCGGGCCGGGCGCCCAGAAGCGCGTGCTGCCGTTGTCGGGCGACAGGGTGTCGGCGAAGAAGCGCTGCACCGCGGCCGCGCTCACGAACATCAGCGCGTCCTGCGAGGTCCAGGCCTTGCGCCAGTGGGCAAGCCGGTCGCGTTCGGGACCGGTGTGGGGATCGGCGATGCGCAGCAGCGGCCAGGCGTCGGCGGTCCAGCCGCGCTCACGCAGCGCCTGCACCCAGCGCGTGGCCTCGGGCTCGGGCCGCGTGACGACGACGCGCTGCACGCGCCCTGCGTCTGCCCGGGCGTCGATCGGCGCGGGCACGGCTCAGGCCTCCTGTGCGGGCGCGTGGGCGCCGCCGGCGCGCAGCGCCTCGGCCACGCGCGCGCCCAAGGCCTCGGCGGCGGACAGGTCGGCCACCTCGGCCACGGCCTCGGCACGCAGCAGCGGCGCCTGACCCTCGGGCTCGCCCCAGGCCCCGCGCAGGCGCAGCCGTTCGCCGAGCCAGTCGGCATGGGCCGCCAGCGGCATGGAGCAGCTGCCACCGAGCGCGCGCGAGACGGTGCGTTCGGCGGCCACGCGCAGCCAGGTGGCCTGGTGGGCCAGCGGGCGCAGGGCTTCGATCAGGTCGTGGCGGTCGGCACGCACCTCGATGCCGAGCGCGCCCTGGCCGGCCGCGGGCAGCGATTGTTCGGGCTCGAAGATGGCGCGGATGCGCGCGCCCAGGCCCAGGCGCTTGAGGCCGGCGGCCGCGAGCACGATGGCGTGGTACTGGCCTTCGTCGAGCTTGCGCAGCCGCGTGTCGAGGTTGCCGCGCAGCGGTTCGATGCGCACGTCGCCACGGCCCAGGGCGCGCAGCGCGTCGCGCAGCAGCACCACGCGGCGCAGGCTCGAGGTGCCCACCACCGCGCCCGGCGGCAGATCGGCCAGGCCAGCGCAGTGCGGCGACACCCAGGCGTCGCGCGGGTCTTCGCGCTCCATCACGCAGGCCAGCGCGAAGCCGGGCGGCAACTCCATCGGCACGTCCTTGAGCGAGTGCACCGCGATGTCGGCGCGGCCGTCTTCGAGCGCAAGTTCGAGCTCTTTCACGAACAGGCCCTTGCCGCCCACCTTGGAGAGGGTGCGGTCGAGGATCTGGTCGCCCAGCGTGGTCATGCCCAGCAGGGTGACGCGGTGGCCGCGCGCTTCGAGCAGGGCCTTCACGTGTTCGGCCTGCCACAGCGCGAGACGGCTTTCGCGGGTGGCGATGGTGATGGCCTGGGGCGTGGACTGGGACATGGGCATGCAGACACTGGCGGGAACAAGCGCCCGTGAGAGTCCGGCGGTTGGTAATCGGTTCGGAACCCGCGGGCTCGCGGTCGATGCTAGCATGCGCCCCGCTGTCTCCGCCCCTCGTCCCCGTCCTCTCGCCGCCGCGCGAGCCCCCCATGAGCCGAACGATTCCGCGCGCCGCCCGGCGCGACGACAAGGACCGCCCCCTCATCGAAGACATCCGGCTGCTGGGCCGCATCCTGGGCGACGTGATCCGCGAGCAGGAAGGGGCTGCGGCCTTTGAGCTCATCGAGCGCATCCGCCAGCTCTCGGTGGCCTTTCGCCGCGACGCCGACCGCGCGGCCGACAAGGCGCTCAAGAAGCTGCTCAAGTCGCTCAGCGCCGACCAGACGGTGAGCGTGATCCGCGCCTTCACCTATTTCAGCCACCTCGCCAACCTGGCCGAAGACCGCCACCACATCCGCCGCCGCGCGGTGCACGAGCGCGCGGGGGGCCTGCAAACCGGCAGCCTGGGCCTGGCGCTGCAGCGCCTGCAGGCCGCGGGCCTCACGCCCGATACCGTGGCGCACACCCTGGCCGCGGCGCACCTGTCGCCCGTGCTCACGGCCCACCCCACCGAGGTGCAGCGCAAGAGCATCCTCGACGCCGAGCGCGACATCGCGCGGCTACTGGCCGAGCGCGACCTAGCGCTGCCGCGCGAGCAGGCCACGATCGAGGCGCAGATGCGCGCCCGTGTGACGCAGCTATGGCAGACGCGCCTGCTGCGCTTCACCAAGCTCAGCGTGGCCGACGAGATCGAGAACGCGCTCAGCCACTACGAAAGCACCTTCCTGTCGCAGATCCCGCGCCTGTACGCCGAGCTCGAGGCCGGGCTGGGCCGCCCCGTGGCGCCCTTCCTGCGCATGGGCCAGTGGATCGGCGGCGACCGCGACGGCAACCCCAACGTCACCGCGGCCACGCTGGAGCTCGCGCTGCAGCGCCAGGCCGATCTCGCGCTGCGCCACCACCTCACGCAGGTGCACCTGCTGGGCGGCGAGCTGTCCATGTCGGGCATGCTGGTGGGCGCGAGCGCCGAGATGCAGGCCCTGGCCGAGCGCTCGCCCGACACCAACGCCCACCGCCAGGACGAGCCCTACCGCCGCGCCCTCACCGGCATGTACGCGCGCCTGGCCGCCACGCTCAAGGCGCTCACGGGCGGCGAGGCCGCGCGCCACGCGGTGGCGCCGCAGAACGCCTATGCGGACGCGGCCGAATTCCTCGCCGACCTGCGCACCATCGAGGCCTCGCTGCGCGCGCACCACGGCGCGGCCCTGATCGACGCGCGCCTGCGCCCGCTGATCCGCGCGGTCGAGGTGTTCGGCTTCCACCTCGCCACCATCGACCTGCGCCAGAGCTCCGACCAGCATGAAGCGGTGGTCGCCGAGCTGCTCGCGGCGGCACAGATCGAGCCCGATTACGCCGCGCTCGGCGAGGACGCCAAGCGCGCCGTGCTGCTGCGCGCGCTCAACGACGTGCGCCCGCTGCGCGTGCCCGGCACCGCCTACAGCGCGCACACGCAGGGCGAACTCGCTATCTTCGAAACCGCGCGCAGCGGCCGCGAGCGTTTCGGTACGGCGGCCATCCGCCACGCCATCATCAGCCACACCGAGACCGTGAGCGACCTGCTCGAGGTGCTGCTGCTGCAGAAAGAAGCCGGCCTGGTGCGCGGCACGCTGGCGCAGGGCGCGGTGGCCGACCTCATCGTGGTGCCGCTGTTCGAAACCATCGAGGACCTGCGAAACGCCGCGCCCATCCTGCGCGCCTACTACGACCTGCCGGGCGTGCGCGCCATGGTCCAGCGCGGTGCGGCCGACGGCTATGGCGAGCAGGACGTGATGCTCGGCTACTCCGACAGCAACAAGGACGGCGGCATCTTCACGAGCAACTGGGAGCTCTACCGCGCCGAGACCGCGCTCGTGAAGCTGTTCGACGAGCTCAATGCGGGCAACGGAAAGGCCATCGGCCTGAGGATGTTCCACGGCCGCGGCGGCACCGTGGGCCGGGGCGGCGGCCCGAGCTACCAGGCCATCCTCGCGCAGCCGCCGGGCACGGTGCGCGGCCAGATCCGCCTGACCGAGCAGGGCGAGGTGATCGGCGCCAAGTACGCCAACCCCGAGATCGGCCGCCGCAACCTCGAAACCCTGGTGGCGGCCACGCTCGAGGCCACGCTGCTGCAGCCCACGCGCGAAGCCTCGCCCGCCTTTCTCAAGGCCGCCGAGGCGCTGTCGCGCGCGAGCATGGCGGCCTACCGCGCCCTGGTCTACGACACACCGCGTTTTGCCGATTACTTCTTCGGCGCCACGCCGATCCGCGAGATCGCCGAGCTCAACATCGGCTCGCGCCCCGCGAGCCGCAAGGCCACGGGCCGCATCGAAGACCTGCGCGCCATTCCCTGGGGCTTCAGCTGGGGCCAGTGCCGGCTCACGCTGCCCGGCTGGTACGGCTTCGGCGCGGCGGTGCAGGCCTTCGTGGCCGACGACCCGAAACACGCCGCGCTGCTCAAGCGCATGCACCGCGACTGGCCGTTCTTCAGCACCCTGCTCTCCAACATGGACATGGTGCTGGCCAAAAGCGACATGGCTCTGGCCTCGCTCTACGCCGAACTGGTGGAGGACAAGGCGCTGCGCCGCAAGGTGTTCAGCGCCATCGAGGCCGAGTGGCAGCGCACCGTCGACGCGCTGGCGCTGATCACGGGCGAGCCCGAGCGCCTGGCCGGCAACGCCGCGCTGCGCCGCTCGATCGAGCACCGCTTCCCCTACATCGACCCGCTGCACCACCTGCAGGTCGAGCTGATCCGCCGCCACCGCGCGGGCGCGCTCGCGCACGACGACGACGGCAAGCTGCGCCGCGGCATCCACATCGCGATCAACGGCATCGCGGCCGGCCTGCGCAACACCGGCTGAGCGGGACCGCTGCGGTGACAACGGCGACAGCGGGGACATGGCGCGGCACCTAAAATCGCCCGGGTGAACCCCTTGCTCAACGCCGACCTGCACTGCCATTCCACCCTCTCGGACGGCACGCTCGAACCCGAGGTGCTGGCCGCGCGCGCCAAGGACAACGGCGTGGAGCTCTGGGCCCTGACCGACCACGACGAGCTCGGCGGTCAGCACCGCGCCATGGCCGCGGCGCGCGACCTGGGCCTGCCCTACCTCACGGGCGTCGAGATCTCGGTGACCTTCGCGGGCACCACGGTCCACATCGTGGGCCTGGGCATGGACCCCGGCAACGCGGCCCTGCTCGATGGCCTGCGCGCCACGCGCGGCGGGCGCGAGCAGCGCGCACGCGAAATGGCCGACGGCCTGGCCCAGGTGGGCATCAAGGGCGCATTCGAAGGGGCCTTGCGCTACGTGGGCAACCCCGACCTGATCTCGCGTTCGCACTTCGCGCGCCACCTGGTCGACAGCGGCGTGTGCCGCGACGTGCCCGAGGTGTTCCGCAAGTACCTCACCGAGGGCAAGCCCGGCTTCGTGCCGCACCGCTGGGCCGCGCTCGGCGACGCGGTGCGCTGGATCACGGGCGCGGGCGGCGTGGCCGTGATCGCCCACCCGGGCCGCTACAAGTTCACGCCCACCGAGGAGTACGCGCTGTTCTCCGAGTTCAGGCAGCACGGCGGCCAGGCGTGCGAGGTGGTCACGGGCGCGCACAGCACGTCCGAGTACGCCAAGTACGCGGGCTTCTGCGCCGAGTTCGGCCTGGCCGCTTCGCGCGGCAGCGATTTCCACAGCCCCGACGAAAGCCACACCGACCTGGGCAAGCTGCCCGACCTGCCCGGCAGCGTGACGCCGGTGTGGTCGCTGCTGGCCGAGCGGGTCCATTGATGGCCATCGCCCCACGGCCTGGCCAGGCGCTCGCCGGCATCGGCTTCCTCGTCGCGGCCACCGCCTGCTTCGCGGTGCTCGACACCACGGTGAAGGTGGTGGGCGCGGTGGTCTCGGTGCTGCTCGCGGTGTGGTTCCGCTACGCCTTCCACGCCGTGGCGGTCACGGCCGTGATGCTGCCGCTGCGCGGGCGCTCGCTCTGGCGCACCGAACACCCGCGCTTCCAGCTGCTGCGCGGCCTGTTGCTGCTGTCGGTGAGCGGCATGTCCTTCCTCGCGGTGCAGTACATGCCCGTGGGCGAGTTCACCGCCATCGTCATGGTCACGCCGCTGGCCGTGACGCTGCTGGCCGCGCTGTTCCTGGGCGAGCGCGTGAAGCCCTTGCGCTGGCTGCTGGTGGCGGGCGGCTTCGCGGGCGCGCTGCTGGTGGTGCGGCCGGGGGCCGGCGTGGTGGGCTGGGCCGCGCTGATCCCGCTCACCCTGGTGTTCCTCT
The DNA here is from genome assembly GCF_011388215.1 of Hydrogenophaga crocea. Classification (NCBI taxonomy): domain Bacteria; kingdom Pseudomonadati; phylum Pseudomonadota; class Betaproteobacteria; order Burkholderiales; family Comamonadaceae; genus Hydrogenophaga; species Hydrogenophaga crocea. The sequence continues at coordinate 245,777 of NZ_CP049989.1, read as the reverse complement.
ATGCCTGGTTCCAGATCCTCACCGCGCGCATGGCCCGCACCGAAGACCCGATGACCCTGCACTTCTACACCGGCTGGGTCGGTGCCCTGGTGGCCAGCGCAGCGCTGCCCTTCGTGTGGCAGGCCGTGCCCGACGCGCGCACGCTCGCGCAGCTGTGCCTGGTCGGGCTCATGGGCACGGTGGGCCACTTCCTGCTGATCCTCGCGTTCCAGCGCGCGCCGGCGTCCACGCTCTCGCCCTTCCTGTACACGCAGATCGGCTTCGCCATGCTGTGCGGCTGGGTGGTCTACCACCATGTGCCGGGCGCGCTCGAGCTCGCGGGCATCGCGCTCATCGTGGTGTGCGGCGCCAGCGCGAGCTGGCTCACGGCGCGCGAGCAGCGCCTGCCCGTGGACGCGCCCGAGGCCTGAGCCGCCCCCCAAGCATGAACACCGCCGCCGCCCTGCTTCCGACCCGCACGCTCGCCGGCATCGGCCTGGCGGTCGCGGCCACGGCCTGCTTCGGCCTGCTCGACACCACCGTCAAATTGGTGGGCGCCGTGATGCCGGTGCTCATGATCGTGTGGTTCCGCTACCTGTTCCATGCCGTGGCCACCACGGCGGTGCTGTTGCCGCTGCGCGGGCGCGCCGCCTGGCGCACCGCGCACCCGCGCTTCCAGCTGCTGCGCGGCGCGCTGTTGCTCTCGCTCAGCCTCATGGGCGTGGTGGCGCTGCAGCAGATGCCGGTGGGCGAGTTCACGGCCATTCTCATGTTCACGCCGCTGGCCGTGACGCTGCTGGGCGCCACCGTGCTGCGCGAGCGCGTGTCGGCCTGGCAATGGGCCCTGGTGGCGGGCGGTTTCGCGGGCGTGCTGCTGGTGGTGCGGCCCGAGGGCGAGGACATCGGCTGGGCGAGCATCCTGCCCCTGACCATGGTGTTCATGAGCGCCTGGTTCCAGATCCTCACCGCGCGCATGGCCCGCACCGAAGACCCGCTGACCATGCACCTCTACACCGGCTGGGTGGGCGCACTCGTGTCGAGCGCGCTGCTGCCCTTCGTGTGGCAGGCCATTCCCGACGCGCGCACCTTCGGCCTGCTGGTGCTCGTGGGCAGCATGGGCACGGTGGGCCACCTGATGCTCATCATGGCGTTCCAGCGCGCGCCGGCCTCCACCCTGTCGCCGTACCTGTATGCGCAGATCGCCTTCGCCATGGTGTTCGGCTGGCTGGTGTTCGCCCACGTGCCGGGGACGGTGGAGCTCACCGGCATCGCCCTCATCGTGCTGTGCGGCGCGGTGAGCGGCTGGCGCGCCACCCGCAGCCGTTCGCTGCCCATCGCACCGCCGGAGGATTGAGCCATGTCGCAGCTGTTCAGCGTGCACCCCGACAACCCTCAGCCGCGCCTGCTCAAGCAGGCGGTATCGCTGCTCGAGCGCGGCGGCGTCATCGCCGTGCCCACCGATTCGAGCTACGCGCTGGCCTGCCAGCTCGACGACAAGGCCGCGGCCGACCGGCTGCGCCGCATCCGCGAGGTCGACGACAAGCACCACCTCACGCTGCTGTGCCGCGACCTCAGCGAGCTCGCGAGCTACGCCAAGGTGGACAACCGCCAGTACCGCCTGCTCAAGCTCGCCACGCCCGGCCCCTACACCTTCATCCTCGAAGCCAGCAAGGAAGTGCCGCGCCGCGTGAGCCACCCCTCGCGCAAGACCATCGGCCTGCGCGTGCCCGAGCACCGCGCGCTGCTCGACCTGCTGCAACTGCACGGCGCGCCGCTGCTGGCCACCACGCTGATCCTCCCTGGCGACGAGCACCCGCTCAACGACCCCGAGGCCATCCGCGAGCGGCTGCAGCACGAGATCGACGCCGTGATCGACGCCGGCGCCTGCGCGCTCGAACCCACCACCGTGCTCGACCTCGTGCCCATGGGCACGGGCGGCGAGCCCGAGGTGGTGCGCGAAGGCCAGGGCGCGCTCGCGCCGCTCGGGCTCTGATCCTGCGTCTGGGACAATCCACGCATGGATTTCGCCCTCATCGTCCAGACGGTCACCCTCTACGCCATCCCGGTGCTGTTCGCCATCACGCTGCACGAAGCGGCGCACGGCTACGTGGCGCGCCACTTCGGCGACCCCACGGCCTGGCAGCTCGGCCGCGTCACGCTCAACCCGGTCAAGCACATCGATCCGCTGGGCACCATCGCCATGCCGCTGCTGCTGTACTTCGCCACGGCGGGCGCGTTCCTGTTCGGCTACGCCAAGCCGGTGCCGGTCAACTTCGGGCGGCTGCGCAACCCCAAGCGCGACATGATCTGGGTCGCGCTCGCCGGCCCGGCCTCGAACCTGGTGCAGGCCATCGGCTGGGTGCTGCTGGTCTATGTGCTGATCGCACTCGGCGTGAGCGAACGCTTCTGGCTCGACATGGGCCGTGCGGGCGTCACGGTCAACCTCGTGATGTTCGCCTTCAACCTGTTCCCGCTGCCCCCGCTCGACGGCGGCCGCATCCTCGTGGGCCTGCTGCCCTGGAAGCAGGCCGTGGCCGTGTCGCGCGTGGAGCCCTACGGTTTTTTCATCGTGCTGGCCCTCGTGGTCACCGGCCTCGTGGGCGACTACTGGCTGCGCCCGCTCATGACCCTCACGGGCACCGCCATTGAATGGCTGCTCACCCCCGTGCGACTGCTCCTGCTCTGAACCCGCTCCCCATGAAAACGCAACGCGTCCTCACCGGCATCACCACCTCGGGCACGCCCCACCTGGGCAACTACGTGGGCGCCATCCGGCCCACGGTGCGCGCCAGCCGCCTGGACAACGTCGAGAGCTTCTACTTTCTCGCCGACTACCACGCGCTGATCAAGACCAGCGGCGACCCGGCGCGCGTGCAACGCTCCACGCTGGAGATCGCGGCCACCTGGCTGGCCTGCGGGCTCGACCCCGAGAAGGTCACCTTCTACCGCCAGTCCGACATCCCCGAGATCCCCGAGCTCACCTGGATGCTCACCTGCGTGACCGGCAAAGGCCTGCTCAACCGCGCGCACGCCTACAAGGCTGCGGTCGACAAGAACCACGAAGCGGGTGCCGAGCCCGACGACGGCGTGACCGCGGGCCTGTTCATGTACCCCGTGCTGATGGCGGCCGACATCCTGATGTTCAACGCCCACCAGGTACCCGTGGGGCGCGACCAGATCCAGCACATCGAGATGGCGCGCGACATGGCCTCGAGCTTCAACCACCTCTATGGCGAGCACTTCACGCTGCCGGAGGCGGTCATCGAGGAGCAGGTGGCCACGCTGCCCGGCCTGGACGGCCGCAAGATGAGCAAGAGCTACGACAACACTATCCCCCTGTTCGTGCCGCGCGAGCAACTGCGCAAGCTCATCATGGGCATCGTGACCGACTCGCGCGCACCCGGCGAACCCAAGGCCACCGAGGGCTCGGCGCTGTTCCAGCTCTACCAGGCCTTCGCGAGCGCCGACGAGACCGCCGCCCTGGCCAAGGCCTATGCCGAGGGCATCGCCTGGGGCGAGGCCAAGCAGCGGCTCTTCGAGCGCCTGGACCGCGAGATCGCGCCCTTGCGCGAGGTCTACGACGCGCTGATCCAGGATCCGGCGCGCATCGAACAGACCCTGCGCATGGGGGCCGAGAAGGCCCGCGCCATCGCCACCCCCTTCACCCAGCGCCTGCGCCACGCCGTGGGCCTGCGCCCGCTCGACCGCCAGGCCGCGCCGTCCGGCGGCCCGGCCAAGGCCGCCAAGGCGGCACTGCCGGCCTTCAAGCAGTACCGCGAGAAGGACGGTCAGTTCTATTTCAAGCTCACCGATGCCAAGGGCGCGGTGTTGCTGCAAAGCCGCGGCTTCGCCGCGCCGCGCGACGCCGCCCAGGCCATGGCCCGCCTGCAGCGGGAGGGATCTGTTGCGCTCGATGCAATGGCGCAACAGTTGATCGCACCCGATGATGTGGAAGGCGTCACGATTGCGCTCAAGGCATTGCGGGAGGCCGGCGCCTGAATTGGGTCACAATCCCCCGCTCCGCGGCGCTGCACGCCCGGCCCGCCGAGCGCGCGCCCTCTTTCGGGGGATTGCCGCCCTCGCCAAACGACAGTTATGCCTTTATGCTGCGCTGTCAGTCCAAATCATGAAGTGCGCCCTGCGACATGAGTATTTTTGTCATTGACGATCATCCGCTGATGCGCGAGGCCGTGGTCATGTTGCTGCGCCGCCTGCGCGCCTCGACCCAGGTCGTCGAACTCGAGCGGCTGGCCTCGGTGAGCAAGGCCATCGCCGAACATGGCGAGCCCGAACTCGTGTGCCTGGACCTCAAGCTGCCCGACACCAACGGCGTGTCCGGCGTGCGCGAGATCCGCCAGATGCTGCCCGACGCCTCGCTCATCGTGCTGTCGGCCTCGCCTTCTTCCGACTACGAAGACCTCGCGCGCGAAGCCGGCGCCGATGCCTACGTCGAGAAATCCGCGGGCGCAGCCCAGATCGCCAAGGTGCTGCGCGAATTCCTCGCCGACGAGATCGAGGACGAGAACGCTCCCACCATTCCCGAAAAGCTGTCCAAGCGCCAGAAACAGCTGTTGGTCATGCTCGACCGCGGCCTGTCCAACCGCGACATCGCCGAACAACTGCAGATCAGCGAACACACGGTGAAGGTGCACCTGTGGCGTTTGTTCCGCCGCCTCAACGTGAAGAGCCGCTCGCAGGCCAGCCACCTGGCCCGCACCGCCGGCCTGCTCGATCTTTGAGCTGAACGAACCTGCGCCGCAGCCCCGGGGCTGCCTCAGGCCGCGCTGGCCTGGATGATGGTGGGCTGGGGCTGTTCGCCCGGTGCCTGCTGCGTGTAGGCCGGCAGCATCACGCGGAACACGCTGCCCCGGTTCGCCTCCGACTGCAGCGCAAGCTGGTAGCCCATGAGCGCCGCCAGCTTGGACACGATGGTGAGCCCCAGGCCCAGGCTGTCCTCGGTGCCCTGGTGCTGCGACACCCGGAAGAACTCCTGGAAGATCGCCTGCTGGTGCTCGCGTGCGATGCCCACGCCCGAGTCCCAGACCTCGAAGACCACCATGTCCTTGCGCTGGCGCAAGGCAATCAGCACGCCACCGCGCTGGGTGTGGCGCAAGGCGTTCGACACCAGATTGCCGAGAATGCGGCGCAGCACCACCGGATCGGACCACAGCGTGATCGGGTGGGCGCGCGTGCGCAGTTGCAGCTGCTTGCCCGAGGCCACGGGCTCGAACTGCAGCCGCAGGTCGGCGAACAGCTTCTGCACCTCCACATGCTGCAGGCGCACCTTGTAGTTGCCCGCGTCGATGCGCGTGAGGTCGAACAGCGAGTCGAACAGCTCGTTGATGGCGCGCGTGGACTGCAGGATGCGCGGCGCGATGTCGCGCGCCATCTCGGGCTCGCTCGCGAGCCAGTCGGCGTACAGGCTCAGCGCGTGCACCGGCTGGCGCAGGTCGTGCGCGGCCGAGGCCAGAAACCGGTTCTTGGTGGACACGGCCCGCAGCGAGGCGCGCGTCTGCAGGGTCAGCGAGTCGATCAGTTCCTGGTTGGAGAACTGCAGCTCAAAGCTCGATCGGTGCACCTGGTGCAGCCGCGCGCCGGCCATGAGCAGCAGGAACCAGAACGACAGCAGCAGCAGCATGAAGATGGCCGTGGAGCGCACCACGTCGGGCTGGTGCATGTGCAGGAAGGCGCCCACCAGCAGCCCCACCAGCACCGAGCCCGCGAGGCCGTGCGTGTAGGTGCGGTAGACCGGCAGGTAGGCGCTGTAGGCGTTGAGCGTGAGCAGGCCCTGGCCCAGCACCAGCAGCGCGCACGCGAACTGGGTGATGAAATCGGCCTGCAGGTAGCTCAGGGCCACGGGCACGCTCCAGAGCACGGCGGCGGCGGGCCAGGTCCAGCGGTAACGGTCGATGAACTGCTGCCGCTGCGGGCCTTCGACGCTGTCGTGCCGCAGACGGTACAGGCCGATGAGGTGGTAGCGAAAGCCCAGCATGGCCAGCATCGCCAGGACCCAGAGCGCCAGGCCCGGCGTCCAGACCTCGCCGTACATGAGCATGGCCAGCACCGGCACGAAGACCGCCGAGGCCAGCACCGTCGGCCCGAGGTGATCCATCAAGACGCCAATGAGCTGGGCATTGACCCAGGCGTCGCGCACCTCGGGGGCGGCTGGCGCGTGCTGGTGCGTGGCGGGTTGGGTGTCGACGAGCATGTAGGGGCTGGAAGTCGGCGCATTGTCGCACTGGCAAGCGGCGTGCGCGGGCCGTGCGAACCCGGGTCTTCAGCCTGCTAGAATCGCGGGCTTCGACACGGAGAGATGGCAGAGTGGTCGAATGCACCGGATTCGAAATCCGGCATACAGGTTCTCCTGTATCGAGGGTTCGAATCCCTCTCTCTCCGCCAGCGAGTCTGAGGCCCCTGCAGTGCAGGGGCTTTTTTATTGTTCGAACGCTAGGCGCGGTGCGGGGTTGCGGCCGATGGCACCCCGTCTCTCACTTCTCCGAAATACAGCTAGCAGCCCCCTTGCCCTGCTTTGGCGCTGGTTTCTCTCTACCCGGCGCTTTTGTCGATACAGATAGTGGCTAAAGCATGTTCAGGCCACGAGGACGTCGCTACGGTCAGGTCGAACTCGGGAACACCCTCAGCAAGCGCGCACCATCGACCAACGAGTTGTGTATCGCTGGCTCGAGCAGCACGATATCCAGTGCGCTCATGTGAACGAAAAACTGCGAGGCCATAGTCTTCCAGCGTCCGAGGCTGTTCAGCTGGCGACTGAGGTGCCACCGAGCCTGATCAGGGCCAAGCCCGAACTCCTCCGCCCTCACCATGAGCTCCTTCAAAGTAAGCCGGGGACTCCCGCTCGCCACCGCCTCATCGTTTGGCTCGAAAGCCGGATAAAGGCGCAAGCCGTACGCGGGCGCAAGACGCCAACGCCCATGACCGGCATAAAGGAATCCGATTTTTCGCAAATCGTTACCCGGCTGACAGATCAGCCGCATGAAAACGAGACGCTGCCATAGCTGACTAGCGTCACCGGAATGATCCCTGCAATGCACGCGCATCGCTTGCAGCAGGTCAAGGGGCCCGACGTCATCACGCCCGTGGGCTAGGAGCAGGCTACGTGCAGACAGGAACGGACGGCGCTCGCCCACCTCAGTACGGTCAAAGCGCTCGCCAACGAGAATAGGCCGCTGCACCGGATTGAGCAGCCTAACCCGGACTGCGTCAATCCCCGCTGCCGCTGCCAAATGCATCGCCAGCACCTCTGCTCGATTCAACGATAAAGTCTCCAAGCCGGTGTCCAATAACGCAACGAGTGGAGTCATTCCCCTCCCGCGCTTGTACATCCGCAGTTCGGCTACTGAACTGTGTGGGCAATCGGTTACTTGAGGCCTTGCTTGACGATACGAAAAGTTAGAGATTGCCATCGGGAATGTCCGCCGCGCAGATGTGGCAGCGAGCGTCAAGGCTCACCCGCGCAGACTTGACCGTGTAGTCGTCAACTCCACTGTCCAGGCCTTCGACCAGGTCGCGCTCGTCGCTGCGGTTTGTCAGAAAAAGAATGGGCATGGCGTGCTCGCAGTTGGCGCGAATCCAGCGCACCACGTCGGGGCCGCTGATATCGGACAACTGCCAATCGACGATAAGGAGGTCGAAGGTGTTGCGGCGCAGTTCCCGTAGCAAGGCCAGACCGCTTTGGAAAACAGCACAGTCATGGCCAATGGATTTGACGCTGCTCTGAATCAGGTTCAGCTGTAACACGTCATCATCCAGCGCGGCAATACGCATCTCTGTCCCTTGCTAGTCTTGACCTATGCCGTTTGGGCGTAGTTGAAAGGTGGAGACGGTCTCGAGCAGGCCGGTAGCCTGGGTAGAGAGATTGGCGGCAGCGGCGGCCATCTGCTCGACCATGGCGGCGTTCTGCTGGGTAGACTGGTCCATCTGGCTGACTGCCTGACCCACTTGGTCAAGCCCGGCGCTCTGCTCGCGGCTGGCCAGGCTGATGGATTCCACCAACTGCGAGACCTCGCTGATGGAGGCCACCATGCGCTGCATTACCTCTTGGGCTTGGGCCACCATGTCTGTACCTTGTTGGACGCGCTCGCCGCTGGCTTCGATGAGCTGCTTGATTTCATTGGCAGCGGTGGCAGAACGCTGGGCGAGCGAGCGCACCTCGCTGGCTACGACGGCGAAGCCGCGGCCTTGTTCGCCGGCGCGAGCGGCCTCCACTGCCGCGTTGAGCGCTAGGATGTTGGTCTGGAAGGCGATGCTCTCAATCACTCCGATGATGTCTTGAATGCGACGGCTGCTCTCTTCGATACCGTACATGGTGGTCACCACTTTAGCCACGGTTTGACCGCTCTCTCCGGCCAAGGCATTGGCGGTGCGAGCCGCTTCATTGACCAGGGCGGCGTTGTCAGCGGTGCTGCGCACGGCGGAGCGCAGTTGCTCGGTAGAGGCTGAAGTCTCTTCCAAGGCGCTGGCCTGGCTTTCGGTACGTGCGGAGAGATCGGAGTTGCCGGAGGCGATCTCGCCACTGGCCAGAGACACGCTCTCGGCGCTTTGACGCACGCCGCGCACTGACTCTTCAAGCCGAGCCACCATTGCGCGCAGGGCGGCCATCACGCTGGTGGTGTCGCCTGGGCGCAAAGGGATGTCGATGGTGAGATCGCCGTGGGCCACGGCATCGGCAGCAGCCTTAAGGACATGCGGGTCAGCGCCGAGTTCGCGTGTAATGCGCATCAAGAACATGGCCAGGCCGGTCAGGGCCAGGGTGATGAGCAGGGCTGCGCCCACCACCAAGTTGCGATCGAGCGTAGCCATGGAGCGCACGCCCTCCACGTTAGCGCTAAGTTCCTGGCTTAGACGAAGCTTCTGCTCGCCCAATGGCTTGAGGAGGGCATTGCGGGCGGGAATGGTGCGGTCCACCAAGTAGGCGAAAGCCTCTTCCTTACGGCCTTGCTGAATGAGCGCGACGTTGGCCTCGCCTTCCTGCCAGAAGGAATCGAGCAGCCTGGCGAGCGATTGCACGGACTCGCCGTCTTCTGGGGCGGCGTTATCCTTTACCAACTGGCTTAGCAGCTTGGCCAGCAAGACCTTTTTGGTGGAGATATCGGCCAGAGCTTCATCGCGCTCCTGCGAGTCGCGCGCCAGGATGCCGTGGCGCAACTGCAGCGAGGTGCGGGTGACGTTGAGCTCCATGTCCGCTATGGTCAGCAGTGCGGGCACGTTGTCGTTGTTGATGCGCGCGGCATCGCCAGCCACCTTGCCCATGGCAAACCAGACACTCGCGCTCAGGGCGACCAGGAGGGCTATCAAAATGCCGTTAATCAATAGAAGTTTGCGATTTAAGGGCATGATTCAACTCCAAAGTGCATGTGATTTTTGTTTAACGAGAAACATTGCAAGTTCTTCAAATCAATCGACGACCTGCTCTCCTCGGCAATCACCCCAATGGTGCTTCGAGGCCGATTTGGCAGATTTAGAGAAGGAGGGAACCTAACTGGGTACAAAAAATTTCAGCCTCCGATGGAGTTGGGCGCCTGAGCACTTTCTTAATGCGGCAGAGGCGTGCATTTGGGCCACCGCCTATGAGTAGATGGGTTAGGTTGTCCACCTTGACGCACGAGGCATGAGATCGTCATCCGTGTTTTGGCTGCTCAATCGTCACAGGTGTTAACGTTTAGGCTTGACTATCTGCATGCAACATCAACTCACCCACCATGCGGTCGATTTCCTGGAACATGCCGTCAGCACTGTCGGGTTTGTAGACGATGCCGTACACACCCAGTTGATCGGCCTGCTGTCGCAGAACCTCCGTGATGTGTCCTGTGATGATGGCCACCGGGATATTTGTACCGGCGGCCCGCAGCGCTCGGGCGAATTCGATACCGTTGGTGCGAGGCATGTTGTAGTCAGTGAGGATGAGGTCTACCTGCGTATCCGGGCGGGCGATCCAGTCCAGTGCGACCATAGGGTCGTTAAAGGTATTGATCTGATAGCCCGCACGCACGAACAGGCGCTCCATCAAAAAGGTGAGAACTTCGTCGTCGTCGACATACACCACGCGGGCTTTTCGCTCCGAAAGCAACTTGAAGTCCCCCTGAAAACCTGAACCACCCGGAAGTAGAGAATTCCCCCAGACGGAGTCTCTACATGAAGAAATCCAGATTCAGCGAAGCGCAGATAGTCGGCATCCTCAAGGAGGTCGAGCTGGGTGCGAAGGTCGGCGAGACGTGCAGGAAGCACGGCGTGAGCGAGCCGACGTACTACAAGTGGAAGAGCCAGTTCTCGGGCATGACGGTCTCGCATCTAGCGCAGCTGCGCCAACTGCAAGATGAGAACGCCAAGCTCAAACGCATGTACGCCGACCTGGCGCTCATGCACCACGCGCTCAAGGACGTCGTTGACCGAAAGCTCTGACCCCGGAGCGTCGTGAGCTGGTCGTGCGCGCGCTCGTGGACGAGCACGGCATGAGCGAGCGACGTGCTTGCCAGGCCAGCGGCATCGCCCGCTCCACGCTGCGATACCGACCCGTTGCACGCGACGACTCCGGGGTCATCACCTTCATCCAGGCCTACATGGCACTGAACCCGCGCCACGGCTTTGGGCTGCTGTACGACAGCGCCCGCCACCAAGGCAAGCCCTGGGGCAAGACGGTGCTGTGGCGCGTGTACTGCGAGCTGCGGCTGAACTTGCCCAGGCGGGGCAAGAAGCGCCTGCCTGCGCGCATCAAACAGCCCCTGCACGCCGCAGGCCAGCCCAACCAGGGATGGAGCTGCGACTTTATGGCCGATGCGCTGTGGTCAGGGCGGCGCTTCAGAACCTTTAACGTCATCGACGAGTTCAACCGCGAGGGCCTGCGCATCGAGGTCGACACCAGCTTGCCTGCTGCGCGCGTCATCCGGGCGCTCAACGAGTTGGTGGAGGTGCGAGGTGCGCCGCTGTCGATTCGCCTGGACAACGGCCCGGAGTTCATCGCCCACGCGCTGGCCCAGTGGGCTCAGAGCAAGGGCATCGCCCTGCAGCACATCCAACCTGGCAAGCCCACGCAGAACGCCTATGTCGAACGATTCAACAAGACCTACCGCACCGAGGTGCTGGACTGCTACGTATTCGACAGCCTGCAGGAAGTCCGTGACATGACGGCCGACTGGCTGCACCGCTACAACCACCATCGTCCCCATGAAGCCCTCGGCCGAATCCCTCCGGTCGAGTACCGTGTCAAACTGTTCCCCAACCTCTACTTCTGACTGGCTCAGGAATTCGAGGGGACTTCAATGACCTATGTCGATGAAAAAAATTATCAAACACACCTTGGAACGCTGAAGGTCCTTCAGCGGGTCAGTGCTCCTGGTGAAGCGATTGGGTTGGCCAAGAGCACTGTGCTGCCTGAGTCGTTCCAAGCGTTGGACGATTCGTTCGTCTCTCTCGGGCAGGACGATGACTATTACAAGGGCCTTCATGAGCTCATGGGAGCGCAAGCCGGCGACGTTTTGACGGCCTTGCGGGACATCGCCTGGCTTCCGGCGCTGGCGGCCGATTTCGAGCCAACTTCCGGATTCCGAAACGCCCTGATGCGCGAAAACGGAGCTCACCGAGCGCGCCGCTTTGGCAGGCCCTGGGCTTCCGGCGTGAAAGTCACTGAGAAACTGGATTTCACTTACGTCGGGGCCATCGAGGGGGCCGAAGCAGAGGTCACTGCGCGTTTCGCTTTCTACGCGGAGGATCCTGTGCCCGGGCGCATCGTGGGCATCATCGGCCGCAACGCGGTGGGTAAGACGCGGTTCATGGCGAGCCTGGCTGCCGATCTGGCGCAGATCGCCCGGACTTCGGCCGAAAAACTGAATGAGCGCGAGACACGGTTCCCGCTGGGTCGGCCACTTTTCACGCGGGTCATCGCAATTTCCTACAGCGCGTTTGACCGCTTCAAGAGACCGCACCAGGACAGTTCCAGCAGTTACGTGTACTGCGGTATCCGCAACGACAAGGGCATCCTCTCGCGCAGCGCCTTGATCGATAGCTACCGCGCCAATCAGGCGCGTATCCGCGAGCGCGGTGACCAGCGCAAATGGACAAGCTACATGCAGGCGATTCTGGGCGACCTGAGCGCTCAGCTGACGATGGACCTGGAGGATGAAATCGGCTCGGACAACCTGGAGGACAAAGCGCTGTCGTTGCTCAGCTCAGGGCAATCGATACTTGCGCACTTCGTCACGGCTCTACTGGCTTGGATTCAGCCCAACTCCATCGTGTTGTTTGACGAACCGGAGACCCATCTGCACCCCAACGCTGTGGCCAGCCTGTTCCTCGTTCTCTCGGACATTCTCGAGGAATCAGATTCCTATGCCGTTGTCGCCACCCACTCGCCGATCGTCATCCAGGAGATTCCGGCTAAACGGGTGCTCATGTTCCAGCGCATGGGCAACGTGACCGAAGCCGAACCCCTGGGTCTTGAGAGCTTCGGGGAAAGCGTCACGGAGTTGACGCGGCATGTGTTCGAGACCGATGAGGTGGACAGTGTGTATCGCCGCACGCTCAAGGAGCTTGCACAGACCGAATCGGTTCAGCAGGTCATAGCACGTTTTGAGCAGGGCTTGAGTCTGTCTGCACAGGCCTATCTCCTGGCGCAGTACGGCAAAAAGGCAGGGGGCAATCGGTGAAGCCTCTGAGTCCGCTGCCCGAGCCCGCGAATTACCTTGGTCGATATGTGTCTATCCGCGACAGCAAGCACCATGGAACACGAGGCCTACTGGTGGCCAACCACGCCCTACTGACCCAAAGGTACCAGGACCATGCGCAAGCTGTTGCGCTTGGTGCGTTGGAGAGCCTGCAACCCAACGTCCAGGCCCGGCAGATCAGCGAAGCGCTGCGCGCGTGTTATGGCGGAGCCACCCAGCCGCTTAAAGAACTCAAGCGGGACATCAAAGCCGAGCAGCCCGAACGGCGCCTGAAGTACTGCCCGATGTGCGGGACCACACTGCCCAAAACGTTCGACCACTACTTGCCTGCGGAAAAGTTTCCAGAGTTCTCTGTGCACCCGCTGAACCTGGTTCCCTGCTGCTCAATCTGCAATTCGATCAAGAACGACGATTGGCTTTGCGCGGCTGGCCGCCGGCAGTACTTGCATGCCTATTCAGATCACTTGCCCGATGAGCCGTTCATCCAAGTGATGCTGCATAAGAACCCAGCTTTAAAAGGTGTAGGGGCAACGTTCGCGTTGCGCAGGCCCGCCGGCATGGCGGATGCACTGTGGCAGTTGATCGACTCGCATTTTCGCAAGCTCAATCTCATCGAAAGGTACAACGAGCGAGGCAACGATGAGGTGAGCGAGATCCTGTCGGACTGCCGTTCCTATGTGGCTGCTGGTGGCCAAGATGCGAGAGCATTTCTTTCCCTGCAGGCCGCAGATCGTGCAGCGGTTTATGGTCGCAACCACTGGATCGCTGTGTTGATGGAGGCCGTGGCTGCGCATGCGGATTTCGATGACTGGATTGCAGCGAACTGACGCAGTGTAGGGGCCACATTCGCGTTGTACAAGCCCGCTGGCACGGCGGATGCACTGTGGCAACTGATCGACGCGAATTTTCGCAAGCTCAATCTCATCGAGGGGTACAACGAGCGAGGCAACGATGAGGTGAGCGAGATCCCGTCGGACTGCCGTTCTTATGTGGCTGCTGGTGGCCAAGATGCGAGAGCATTTCTTTCCCTTCGGGCCGCAGATCGTGATGCGGCTTATGGTCGCGATCCACTGGATCGCCGTATTGATGACGGCCGTGGCTTCGCATGCGGATTTCGACGTCTAGGTTGGTACGAGCTGGCACTGGTCTCTTGCCTGCGATCGGCATCTATGACGCCCAAGCCGACCTGATCGATGTGTGGCGGGCCGTGTGATGGCGTCTGTCGTTCGTCAGTCATATCCGCAGTCAGCGGGGTCTATCCAACACTCATATCCTGGACCGGTTGTGCTCGATCGCCATCTTTCAGGTGTTCCATCGAACGCTTACGACGGGGTAGCGCGCTCTAGTAGCTCCACCCCCTGTCGTGCGTGGTGAAGTGCTTGCGCCAGCGGCGGTCTTGCGCTTGAGATGGGATTCAGGTGTGCTGCTATTGCACGCAGGCAATCGTTGATGACCTTCGGTGGCGCCCCAAGCTCCTCGCTCTCGTATCGCGTCAGGCAGGAACGATGTACCCCAAGCAAACACGCGAAGGCTGACTTGGTCATCCGATCCCCAATAGCTGTCGCTGCTGATCCCAGTCCACAGGAAATGGCACTGTCGTGATTAGCTTGGTCACGTTCAGATCCTCCGGGTGGTCTCCTCGCTCGATCGCCTGCACGATGTCAGGCGCCAGCAGCGCGACGTTGATAACCCGGTTTACATATCGGGAGCTGAGCTTTTCGCGCTCGGCAATGGTCTCGATCGCCTGCCCGCCTTGTGTGAACTGCTGCAACCAGGTCTTTCCTTTGGTCATCAAGGACACCAGGGTCGGATCAGGAGAACGCATCTGCAGTTTGCCGGGGCGCTGGTCACCGATGACCAGCCGCACAGCCATGCCGCTGCGCTTGCGCTCAGCAGCCACCTCAATGATGGCTTCTTTAGGTCCCAAGCCATCCTTGCGCAGCCCGGAACTCGCCAGATTGAGCCAAATCCTCACCAGGCTGGGAGTTACCTCGACCCGAGCAATTCGGGAAGCCAGTTCTGTCTTCGGCTTGTGCTGCAAGACTGTGGCCAGATGCTTCGCCTCCTTCAAGGCATCGGCCGCCCTCTTGGCGTCCTTCCATCCCACGGCATTCAGTACCTCCTTGTCGTTTGAAGACCAATTCACGATGGCCTGGACGATGAGCTGTTCCAGATCATCCGCAGGTAGTCGGATAGGCTCCCCTGGGTCGTCTATCGGTGTCACGTAGTAACGGTACCGCTTGTTGGCCTTTCGGGTGTGGGATGGGATTAGCCGGCGACCCGTTTCATCAAACAGCTTGCCGCTCAATGGGCTGGGATTCTTCGCCTTAACCTGGGTCTTGTGACCTTGTCGATTGGCCTCCAGCCGCTGCTGGACCTGCGTCCAAAGATCCATCTCGACGATGGCCGGATGCATCCCGGGAAAGTTCTCGCCCTTGTGGCAGACCATGCCCGCATAGATCGGGTTACCTAAGATCCGGTAGAGGTGCCCGCGGCTGAAAGCCCGGTTCCCACCAAACCCCTTACGCTTGTTTTCACGCTCTGGCGTCAACCATCCCCGCGCCTTCAGTTCTGCCGCGACTAAGCGCACGCAGTTGAGCTTGAGATACAAGTCGTAGATCTCTCGGACACGACTTGCATGGGGCTCCTCGGGGTCGAGCGTGCGTCCTTTGGCCAGGTAGCCAACCGGTGGCACACCACCCATCCACAAGCCTTTTCTCTTGGAGGCGGCAATCTTGTCGCGGATGCGCTCACCGGTCACCTCGCGCTCGAACTGAGCGAAGGACAGCAAGACGTTGAGCGTCAGGCGCCCCATGGAGGTGGTGGTGTTGAACTGCTGGGTCACCGAGACGAAGGAAACGCCTTTGGCATCGAACAGGTCCACCAGCTTGGCGAAGTCAGCCAGCGACCGGGTCAAGCGATCGACCTTGTAGACCACGATCACCTTGACCTTGCCCGCTTCGATGTCGGCGATGAGGCGTTTGAGGGCGGGTCGCTCGACGTTGCCGCCGGAAAACCCACCATCGTCGTAGGCGGTCGGCATGAGGGTCCAGCCCAGGCTCTTCTGGCTCAGCACGAAAGCCTCACACGCCTCACGCTGGGCGTGAAGGGAGTTGAAGTCCTGCTCCAGGCCCTCCTCCGACGACTTGCGTGTGTAAATCGCGCAAGCCAGCGAGGGATCGACCTGGGGAGCAGAAAGACTCCCTGACTTTTTGGCCGCCATCAGCGCTTGATCCCAAAGAACGCGGGACCTGACCAAGGTGTACCGGTAATGGCACGAGCGATGGCAGAGAGGCTCTTGTAGGTCTTCCCTGCGTAGTCGAACCCATCGGGACAGACCGAGACCTCATGGGTAGTGCCACGCCACTCCCGCAACAACCGAGTGCCTGGCGTAAGTAGCGACCTTGTCCGATCTACCGATGCAGAGCTAGGACGATGCAAGGTCACCTTCTGACCAGTGGCCTCGACTTGGACATGCCAGGCCAAAACGCGGCGCAACAGCTCGGTGTGAACCCGGGGTGGTGGATTGACGTTGAAACGCACCTGCCACCGGGTCACGAGGAGATCCCGGCTGGCCGTCCGGATAACTTCCAGCTCCGTCATTGGCCGGCCACCTCCACGATCCGGTAGACGCGCACACCGTTTTCAACTTTCAGCTCAACATTCAGGCCAAGCCGCCTGCGCAAAGCCGTGCTGATCATTGCTCGAACGGTGTGCGGCACCCAGCCGGTCACCTCAATCAACTGGGCCATTGAGGCCCCGGCGCCTGACTTGAGCAAAGCAATCACTTGCGATTGCTTGCTCGATGGACCTTCTCCGGAAGCGGCTCCATGAGGTTGCGCTTGCGCAACCAGTTCAGCTTTCGAGTTTGGCTGCCTGCCAGCCTTCTTGGACGAGTGCGCTACAACCACCCTCGAGAGAGATCGAGATGGCGCGAGCTTAGCGGCTGATGTCTTCGGTTTGGTCTTTGCAGAGTTGGGCTTAGCTGCGGTCGATGCAGTTCGTTTCACGTAAATCTCCTATGCCATACAGCGACACGGAGGTAGTAACGCTCTACATCAGTTGTGATTCAAGCCGTAGAGGCAGTACCCGTGGTGATTGGTAATGATTGAGGCGATAAGCTTGCTTACCCGAAACAGAGAAGTTCACGGTTGATGGCGCGCACCGCCGACACCGTATCGCGAATGCCTGCTGGTCGCGAACGTTCTCGCCAATGAAGCGGGCGTTCGCCCTCCCGGCTCAGATGAGAACCGGATTCGTCGCCCGCTGACGGATGCCATCGGCCAGGAAGCGGATGAACACCTCCGCCACCTGGTCGCCAGTGAGGCTGCCATCGGCGTGGTACCACTGCGAAATGGAACTGATCGCTCCCATAAACCAGAATACCGCGAGCCGTGCATCACAGGGGGCGATTGAACCGTCGCGAATGCCCTCTTCAATAATGTTGCGGAGCTGGAGGTCGAACTTCCTTCTGCGCACGGTGATCTTCTTGCGATCTGCCGGCGTCATGGCGGAGAAGTCGCGCAGGATCGCCGGAGCACCCATCTGATCCGTCAGGTGTGAGATGTAATTCCGGATGAAAGCCGTGACCCGACCATATCCAGTGGACTCTGAGGCAATCGCGTCCTTCAACACCTGATCGCCAATCTTCATCGCCAGTTCATGGCACTCGTAAATGAGCTCCTGCTTACTCTTGAAGTAGTAGTAGAGCGCAGGCTTGGTAACGTTGAGGGCCTTGGCAATTTCGTCCAGAGAGACGTTCTGTGACCCATGGCGCCCAAAGGCTTTGGATGCTTCGGCAATCACGGCCTGCCGCTTGAGTTCGTACTGCTCATCCGCACCACTGACAGCATTGTTCCACCTCGCCCCCTTGGTGGTGCGCTTGGTCGCTGAACGCGCCCGTGGCTTCGGTTCTGCGTCGATGGATTGGCTCATAAGATCAGACGTCGTGCTTTGCTAGGGGTAGAAACTGGAGAGTGAGCCATGATATCTAACGAGTCCGGGCAGCCGCCCTCGGCAGCGTGCCCAGGTACTCATTCAGCCAAGATCTGGCGGGCGATGATCAGCTTCTGGATGTGGCTGGTGCCTTCGTAGATCTTGGTCACACGAACATCTCGGTAATAGCGCTCCACCGGAAAGTCCGACACGTAGCCGTAGCCGCCATGAACTTGGATGGCCGCCGAACAGACTTTCTCTGCCATCTCGCTGGCATACAGTTTCGCAATCGAAGCCTCTTTGTCTGAGGGAAGCCCCGCATCTCGCCGGCGCGCGGCATAGATCATGTACTGCCGGGCCACCTCGACCTGCATCGCCATGTCGGCCAGAT
Organism: Hydrogenophaga crocea; assembly: GCF_011388215.1. Classification (NCBI taxonomy): domain Bacteria; kingdom Pseudomonadati; phylum Pseudomonadota; class Betaproteobacteria; order Burkholderiales; family Comamonadaceae; genus Hydrogenophaga; species Hydrogenophaga crocea. The sequence continues at coordinate 227,795 of NZ_CP049989.1, read as the reverse complement.
CAAAGCTGACGGCCTGGAGTGCCGAAATCGGCTTACCGTAGGCCTCCCGATCTTTGGCGTAACGAATGGCCGCTTCAAGCGCCGCACGTGCGACACCAATGGCCAGGGCGGCAATCGCGATTCGCCCATCAGACAAAAGCGACAGGGCCTTTCCGTATCCCCTCCCCTCTTCGCCCACCAGATTGCCGGCCGGAACGCGCAGGTTGTCCAGCTGAATCTGGGCAGTGTGAGCCGTGTGCTGCCCGAGCTTGTTCTCGATTCGGAGCACCTGATAACCCGGATCCTTGGGGTCAGCAATGAACAGACTGAATCGATTGCGCGATCCAGGCTCGCCAGTGGCTGCCACCACAAAAGCGAACCCCGCTTCGCTGCCATTGGAAATCCATTGCTTGCTGCCGTTGATCACATAGTGATCGCCATCGCGCTTAGCAGATGTTCGGATGGCAGCGGTATCCGACCCGGCATGTGGTTCTGACAGCAGGAATGCACCGATGTTCTTGGCCGAGGCCAGACCAGGCAGGTGTTGAGCCTTCTGCTCCTCAGTGCCAAAATTGCATAAGACATGCGCTGATGAGTTGTGCACGTGCATCATCGTGGCAAAGCCGCCATCTGCTGCGGCGAATTCCTCGATGGCCAAGCAATACTCAACAAAAGAAAGTCCTGCACCCCCATACGACTGAGGGGCCAGCATGCCCATAAACCCCAATTCGGCCACGGACTGGATTTCGGCATGGGGCCATTCACTGCTTTGGTCTCGCTGCGCCGCCGTGACAGCCACCACCTCCTGCGCTACGCGGCGCGCGGATTCCCGAATCATGACCTCTTGTTCGCTGAGGAAAGCGTTGGAAACACTGCTCATCTGATGTCCTTGGATTTAACTTCTTTGTGTCAAAAAATACAGTTCAACCGAGCCAGCGCTTGCGGCGACGATAGTGCTTCATGTCCCGAAAGCTCTTGCGCTCCCCCTCCACCGTCAAGCCGAGGTAGAACTCGCGAACATCCTCATTGCTCTTGAGCTGACCAGAAGGCCCCTCCAACACGATGCGGCCGCTCTCCATCACATAGCCGTAGTCCGCGAGTTCGAGCGCAACGCGGGTGTTCTGCTCAACGATCAGCAAAGTCAGACCGCTGGCTTTCAAGTCGGAAAGAAGGCCGTACACCTCCTCCACCATCAAGGGGGCCAATCCGAGCGATGGTTCATCGATCATCACCAGCTTGGGCTGGGACATCAATGCGCGACCAATCACCAGAAGTTGCTGCTCGCCTCCAGACAAATACCCTGCGGTTCGGTCGCGCAGGGCGGCCAAGCGCTTGATGCGGGAATAGACCTCGTCGAGCCTTTCCTTAGCCTCTCGCCCGCTACCCATGTGCCCACCGACCACCAGGTTCTGTTCGACTGTCATGTGACGAAGGACCTTGCGCCCCTCCATGACGTGCACGAGACCCTGGCGCACCACCTCTACCGGGTTGGCTCCGGTGATGTTGGTGCCGTCGAGCGTGATCGATCCCGCGGTGACCCGACCATCTTCGGTGCGGATCAGATTTGAAATCGCCTTGAGCGTCGTACTCTTGCCCGCGCCGTTGGCGCCAAGCAGCGTGACGCACTGGCCCTGTGGTACGCGCGCTGTAATCCCCTTCACAGCCAGAATCACATCGCTGTAAAGGACTTCCACGTTATTTAGTTCAAGCACAGGCAACTCCGACAGTTGTCACTCCAAGCCTGCAGCCGCGGGCTTGGAGATCCGGTCAATTACCACTTGTTCACGTTTGGAACGGGAGCGTTCTGCTCGATCAGCTTGTACTTCCCCTTTTCAATCGTTCCGATGTTTACGGCCAATCCAGAAGTCGGAAACGGCGCCTCGTTGCTGAACTTGACGTTGGGCAAAACACCAAAGGTTCGTTCGCTAGGAACGGCATTGGTCTGCAAAGCGGCGCGGACATCAGCTCCCGTCACCCCAGCAGGCCCCTTGGCCTTTACCACCTGCTCCACCGCGCGAACAGTGAGCAGGGAAGTGGCCAGCCCCATCATGCAAGGCGAGGTGAAGTTGGCCTGGGTCTTGTACTGGGTGCGCAGCTTCTCGAAAAAGGCTCGAGCAGTGGTCGGGTCGTCCGTCGGAATGGCCATGCCATAGACCTCGTAACTTCCCTCCATCTGGTTGAGGTCGCCCAACGCCTTGCCGGATGACAGCAATCCGTTATGTGCGCTGACCACCAAGGGAATATTGCCTTTGCCCAAGCTTTGCAGCGCACGTCGGGTTGCCACCACCGATGCCGTGTTGTTAAAGACCTGGATTACCGTCGCCCCTTTGCGGAGCAGACGGCTCACCTGCTGCGTGAGGTCCGTCGGCTGTGCCTCGGTGTAAATCGTCTCAACAATCTCCAGAACCTGCGGGTTGTCCTTGGCAAAACGCTCCACGCCTTTGTGGATGTCCACATAAGCAGGAGAAACCTCAGAGGAGATCACCCCCACCTTCAGCGGGGCGCTCCCCATCTTCTTCTGATACCAGGTGTAGAAGCCTGCCGCTTCATGCGGATATGTGGCCCGGGCATTGAACACCCAGCTGTCGCCCTTCCAGGCAAATCCATAGCCGGCCGTGCCCAGCAGCAGCGGAATCTTGTCGTTGGGCAGTCGTTGCTGCAGCGCGTTGCTGTCCGGGCCGCCGAGGCCCCAAGCGGCGATAGGGTTCAGCTCCGCCTTGATACCTGGCCAGAGCGAGGCAACCTGGGCGACGTCATAGCGGGCGTCGTGCTCCTTGACCTTCAGCGTCACGCCAAGCGACTTGCCCACCTCATCATTCCACCAGTCAAGAACCCCGCGGCGGCAGCCTGTGATGTCCTTCATAACATCGGCGAAGGGGCCGGTAAAGTCTGCGATACCGGCGATGTTGTATGTCGCTTGAGCGTGAGCGGCACTACCGCAACCCAAGGCGGCCAAGAACATCACCGAACCCAAGGCCTGGCGGGCGCTGACAGAAACGGCCATCGTCTGCTGAATCATTTGCTTGTCTCCTTTGTGGTCACGCTGTTCAACCAAAATCAACCGCCCACCAGCGCAAAAATGGGGTTGAAATAAATAGCGATCTCAATAGGGGTATGGCCACATCCGATACGACCGCTTTGCAATATTCCAACGGTGCATCAGGCCACGAGGCTCAAAAATCAGGAAGCCCGCAATGATGCCGCCGAGAAAAATATTCATGGCCGCGAACACCAGGTCTCCTCCAAGAAATGGAATTCTTTCGATCAGCACAGGCCCCATGGACGTGATGGACTCCTGGGCCATTCGAATGACGAACACTCCAATCAATGCGCCGGTAATCGAACCCATACCGCCCACGATGATCATGGCGATAAACCAGATCGAATGAATCAATGTGAACTGGTCAATCGTCACAAAGCGGACGTAGTAAGCCCAAAGACCACCACCAATGCCGGCATAAAAGGCACCCACCAGAAATGCCAGGGCTTTTGTCCTGACCACATTGATACCCATCATCCCCGAGGCAACGTCGTCATCACGGACGGCTGCAAAAATTCGTCCGTGTCGGCTGCGCGCAATTCCGTATCCTCCAGCGATCATGATCATCGCCACCACAAGACACAGGTAATACACGCCAGCATCCGACTCAAACTTGAAGCCAAACAGCTCCGCAGGCTGCATGGTGATGCCGTTTGAGCCACCCAACCATTTTTGCGGAAGGTTGAGCACAAAGAAGTGAAACAGGATTTGCGCTGCAATCGTGGTGAGCGCGAGGTAGAAGCCCTTGATCCGGACAGCAGCGAGACCAAATATGACGCCGAAAAGCGCTGCGAACACACCCCCCGCAGGCAACGCCAACCAGAACGGAAGATGCAGTTTGCTGGCCAGCACAGCCGTCGAATACGCACCCACCCCCATGAATGCTGCCTGGCCAATATTGACCTGTCCGGCCAGGCCAGTATTAATTTGCAGACCAAGGACTACCACTGCAGTGATGAGCATCGAAGTCATCACTGCCACCGATCGCACCTCAGCGAACATCGGCAGGGCAAACAGCGCCACAATAAACAGCAGCAGGGTGATGGCCTGATTTCGCGTCCGGATGAGCGATTGATCCTGACGATAGGAGGTTGAAAAAATTCCTGCGGGATCCATGTTCAAACCCTTTCAATGGTTTTCCACCCGAACATGCCGGTTGGACGAATCAAGAGCATCAGCAACATGATGATGAATGGAAAGACTGAGCCAATTGCCCCGCCGACTAGGGGGTCGAGATAGGCAGAAGCCAACCCTTGAATCACTCCCACCAACACCCCAGCAAGCAACAAACCGGCAAGCGATTCCAAGCCTGCTAGCAGAGCTACAGGAAGCGCCGCCAAACCAATATCAGAACTCAGCATGTTGATTGATCGACCACTCAGGTGGACCATGGCACCTAAAGTCGAAAGAATGGAACCAAGAATCCAAGCGAAGGCAATCGATCGCTGCACTGAGATTCCCATGGACATCGCCACCTGGTGATCCTCGGCCACCGCGGTCATCGTCAGGCCGGCGCGGGTCTTATTGAAGAACCACGAAAGTCCGAAACCAATGGCAATCGTGAGCAACCCGCCATAGAGCATCGAGCGTGAAATCAGGATGTCGCCAAATATCAGCGGCTCAATCGGAAATACCATCGGAAAGGCGCGGACCTGTGGACCGAACAGGACCAGAACCACGCCCCGAATAAGGATCAGAAGACCGATGGTCACCATCACCATTGAAAAGATGGACTCACCGACCAATCGCGCGAAGAAGATTCGCTCAATCATTAGTCCAAAGATTGCCGCACTCACGAATGCCACTGGCAGGCCTATCCACAGCGGCAGTCCCATTTGAATCACTGTCCACCAGACCATGTACCCGCCGAAGACGACCAACTCCCCCTGAGCGAAGTTGAATACCTTCGATGCCCGATAGATCACCACAAAACCCATGGCAATCAGTGCATACAAAAGGCCCGTCAGCGCGCCATTGATCAGGTAATTCAGAAAATCAATCATCGCCTTCTCCCGTTGGAAAGACCGGACTTGGGCGTGGCAGACGCCACGTCGCGAATGAAAACCTGCGCGGTGAACTGGCTGCGACGCCCATCCTGATAGGTCACTGGGATGTCCACGGTCACTTCAGGCGCCCCGTTGTAGAGACCTTGAATCAGCGCCGAATAACGTTCTTCCAGAAACTCTCGGCGCAACTTTCTCGATCGGGTCAACTCGCCCTCATCGGGATCAAGTTCCTTCGGGAAATTGGCGAAGCGCTGCACCCGCGCATGGGCCGGCAGGAACTGATTAACCCGCGCGATTTCTCGGCTGAGGAGCTCCGCGACTTCAAGACGCTGGGAGAGGTCCGTGAAGGTCGAGAAACCAATGCGCTTGTCTTCTGCCCAGCGAGACAGCACGCTCATGTCGATGTTGATGAGCGCGGCCACGAAGTCGCGCCTCTCGTCTCCGACGGTCATGATGTCCTTGATGAACGGGCTGAATCGCAGACGCGTTTCCACAAACTGAGGTGGGAAGGTCTGGCCGCTGGCGAGGCGCTTCAGGTCAGACATGCGCTCCAGGAACACCAACTCACCTCGGTCCGTCTTGGTGACCGCATCGCCAGTCTGGTACCAACCGTCCTTGACCTTGGCCTCGACAGATCCTTCGCGTCGGTAGTAGCCCAGAAACGAGCTGCCTCCCTTGACGCACAACTCACCATCGGCCGTGAGCATCCATTCAAGGGAAGAACCTGCCTCCGGGTGCGTCTGCATCCAGTGACCCACGGTCTCCAGATCAAAACGGTCGCCCTGGTGGCTCGTCAGCAGCCCCACCTCGGTTGAGCCATAGATGTTTCGCAAGGGAACGCCGATGGCATGGAACATACGGAACACATCTGGGGCCATGGTGGCACCGCCGCAAATGGCCACCTTTAGGCGCGTCAGGCCGAGTTGGTCTCTCAAGGGCCTCAGGACCAGCGCATTGGCGAGGGGCAGCAAAGCCCGCTTCCACCATGAGACCGGTTTGCCGTCCAAGCGCGCGACGTGCACCGCATGCCCCACCTGCAAACCCCACTCGTAAATGCCCCGCCGCACGGGGCCAGCGTCGAGCATGTGGGCCTGCACGGATGACGCCATGCTTTCCCATTGCCGAGGGGCAAACGTCATGGCCTCGACCGCCAGCTCGCGGATGTTGGGCAGCACCTGCTCAGGACCCTCAGGAAAGTTGACCACCATGGGCAGACCAATGCCCAGGGCCACGCCCATGAACTGCTCTGTGGCCCAGGCTGGCGCGATGTAGCTCAGGTACTGGGTGCCAGGCCTGGCCTTGGTGGCATTGATCAGGCGTTGAGCGTTGTCGACCAGGCTGCGATGGGAAAGGATCACCCCCTTGGGCTTGCCCGTGGTGCCCGAGGTGTACGAAAGCACTGCAATGTCGTCGGGACAGCCCTGATCAACGAGACGGTCGTACAGCAGAGCATCCTTCTCGCCAAGAGCCCGGCCCTCGCTCTGCAACTGATGAAACTTGCGCAAGATGGAGTCGTGGTACGACCACATGCCCGTGTCGTCCCAATACACGATGTGCCGTAAGTTAGGAGTTGCCGCCTTCACCGCCAACCCTTTGTCCACCTGCTCCTGATCCTGCGCAAAGAGGCAGACGGCCTCACTGTCTTCCAGCAGGTACTGCACTTCGTCTGCGGTGAGGTCTGGATACAGCGAGATCACCTTGCACCCAATGGCCTGCGCCGCGAATTCGGCCCAGTAGTGCTGAGGCTCGTTCTCCCCGATGATGGCGACCGTCTCTCCCCGTTGAATGCCCAATTGGTGAAGACCTAAGGCCAAGTCCATGACATTGCGCTGGACCTGCGAGAAGTCGTACTCGCGCCAGATACCGCGCGTCTTGTGTCGCTGAGACAGCCGCTTCGGTGATTGGCGGGCGTGATCACGCAGCAATTGCGGCAGTGTTGCCATGCGAATGTTCATGCCACCCCCTCGCCCAGATAGGCTTTCAAAACGGCGGGATCGGACTGGATCTCCTTGGGCGTTCCCTCAGCAATCTTTTTCCCGAAGTCCAGTACAGCAATCCGATCCGCCAGGTCCATGACGACGCCCATGTCGTGCTCAACCAGCACGATGGGGATGCGTTTTGCCTCTCTCACGTCCAGAATGAACCGGGCCAGGTCTTCCTTCTCCTCGGTGTTCATGCCTGCCATGGGCTCGTCCATCAGAAGGATCTTGGGATCTTGTGCCAGTGCACGCCCCAGGTCGACGCGCTTGCGAAGCCCATAACCCAGGCTGCCAACGGGCACGTGACGGATCGACTCGATCTCCAGGAACTCGATGATTTCCTCCACGGCTTCCCGGTGAGCCACCTCTTCTCGCACAGCGGGTCCGAAGTGGCAGAACGACTGGATCAGGTTGGTGCGCATGTGCAAGTGACGCCCCACCATCAGGTTCTCGATCACCGTCATGCCCGAGAAGATGTGGGTACCTTGAAACGTCCGGGCCAGTCCACGGGCCGCGACCTCATGCGTGCCCATGCCTCGGATGGAGTGTTCGCCAAGGCGGATCTCGCCTGCCTTGGGACGATAGAAGCCGCTCAAGCAGTTCATCAGCGACGACTTGCCTGCGCCGTTAGGCCCGATCACCGCCAACAGCTCGTCGGCGTGTACATCGATGGAAACGTCGTTCAGGGCCACGATGCCCCCAAACTGCAGAAGCAGATGGTTTGCGGAAAGCACGATCTGAGGCGGCTTACCCCCTGGAAGATCACTCATGTTTTTCCCCCGTGATCCATCAGTCGTCTTACTTGCATGGAAACTCCTTTGCGGTCAGTCCCAGTGACAGGTTCAGTTCGTTCTTTGGAGGGACTGGACCATCAGCGAGTACCCGCATCCAGGCTGATGGTCGTGGCGTTAAAGTACGCGTTCTCGACGATGTGTTGAACCAGTGAAGCGAACTCCTGCGGTCGCCCCATGCGATGCGGGAAGAGAATCGAGTGGTCGATCAGCCCTTGTGAGACCTTGGGCGGCATACCTGCTGACATGCCCGTCTCGAACAGGCCCGGTGCAATGGAAACAACCCGCACGCCGTGCTGCGCCAGGTCACGTGAGACGGGCAGCGTCAACCCCATCACCCCTGCCTTCGTGGCGCTGTAGGCTGCTTGCCCCATCTGACCCTGCCAAGCTGCACCGGAAGAGGTGTTCACGATCACACCTCGCTCGCCGTCGTCGTTGGCTGTGTTGCGCGACATCGCCAGGCTCGCGTGTCGGATCACGTTAAACGTGCCAGTGAGGTTGACGGCAATGACCTGGTTCCAGAGCGAAAGGGGGAACAACTCACCTTTGCTCAAGGTCTTGCACGGCCCAAGAATGCCGGCACAGTTCACCGCCACCTGCAGCGACCCAAATGCCTGAACCGCAAAGTCGACGGCGGCCTTCACCTCAGCGTCGTTGGACACGTCGACCCGCTGAATGCGAACATTGGGTCCCAGCGGCAGCACGCTGTTGACCAAGCGCTCCTCATCGACGTCCACCGCCATCACCTTGGCGCCCGCCTTCACCAGCGCCTGGCAGGTGGCCAAGCCCAAACCCGAGCCCGCTCCGGTGACGAGTGCCACCACGTTTTGAATGTCCATGTTGTCTCCTACTTCGTTCTTTGTTCTTCGGGTCAGCGGCCAAGGATCGTGATGCAGGCCACCGCTTCTTCAATGCCTTCCAGGCCACCGCCGTTCTCGGCGAGCGCAAGTCGAGCGCCTTCAACCTGGCGCTTCCCCGCCTCCCCTCGCAGCTGAGTAACCAGCTCGTGAATCTGTGCAAGCCCAGTAGCCCCGACAGGGTGCCCTTTGGACTCCAGACCTCCAGACGGGTTGATCGGAATCCGCCCTCCGAGGCTTGTGTCACCTCGCTCCGCGATGACGCCTCCCATGCCGAACTCGCAGAAGCCAAGGTTCTCGGACTGGATGATTTCGCCCATGGCGGTAGCGTCATGGACCTCAGCCACTGAGATATCTGCAGCTCCGACGCCCGCCAGGTCGTAGGCCTTCTTGGCGGCCAGCGCCGTGCAGTGCGAGCGGTAATCCGACTCTTCGCGATCTGAGCCGCTTTGCACCACCGTGGCCAACACGCGGATCGCTCGCCGGGCGTCCAAGTTGAGGCGCTTGAGGGCCTCGCCTGTGCACAAGATCGCAGCCGCCGCGCCATCAGAGATGGGCGAACACATAGGCAAAGTCAGCGGATAGGTGATGGGTGGCGCCGCCAGGATCTCGTCGATGGTGTAGGCCACTCGATATTGAGAAAGTGGGTTGTGCACCGAGTGGGCGTGGTTCTTGGCAGCCACGGCCGCGAGCTGCCGCTGCGTCGTGCCGAACGTGCGCATGTGCGAGCGCGCGAAAGCGGCATACACATCCATGAAGACGCTGTAAGGCTTGGGCGAGGTCGTTCCTTCGGGCACTGTCACGTCTCGGCCCAGTCTCATGAGGGAATCTCGAATCTCGTGTGCACGAGAGATATCCCAGGCACTGTCAAACACGGAAAACATTCGCGCCTTGTCGGTGGAGAACATCTTCTCGGTTCCCACTGCGAGAGCGACATCGCCCGCACCGGACTTCAAGTGGCTACACGCCAGCGCAAACGCAGAGGAGCCACTGGCGCAGGCGTTCTCAATGTTCACCACTGGAATTCGACCAATGCCCATGGCGCGCAAGGCAATCTGCCCGCGAATCATGTGCTGCCCTTCCATGTGTCCTTGCGAAGTGTTGCCAAAGAAGGCCGCTTCCAACTGCTCCTTCTGCACACCGGCATCCGCGATGGCTGCCTCCACCGCCTGCCTGGTGAGCGCCTTCATGTCCAGGTCGAGGTGTCGGCCAAACGGCGTCATGCCAACCCCAATCACGTAGATGTCATTCATGTTCGGTCTCCTGATGTCTGTTGAAAGCCGGCAGCCAGAATCATGTTTACCTGCCGTGCATTTGTTTTACTCTAGAGTAAAACTAAAAAAATTTGAGAGGGGTAAACCCTCATTGGGATGACTCCAAATGGCCCCGTTCAACCAGGGGCAGGAAGCGCAATCCCCGCGCCGTCTCGACGTCGCCATCGGAGGTCAGGCGATACAAGCCACGACTGGCGTTGTGGGGATGCCTCGCCGCCTCTCCCAAGGTGAGGACGGGCGCGAAGCAAGCATCCGTGCCCTCCAGTTCCCTAGTCCAATGGCGGCTTGACTTCGACGCAAATGCCTCAGCCAGTCGGACCTTCAGTGCCGGCCACGACGCCCTGTTCATCTGGTGAGCGGGATCCACATCCGACAGCCCCATCTTTTCCAGAAGAAGCGCATAGAACGGAGGCTCGATAGCGCCCACCGTGATGTATCGACCGTCCGCACACCGATAGCGGTCATAGAACGGTGAGTCATGAAACACGCTGGGCTCCACCCCTTCCAGGGCGCCTCCCTTGCGTAAAAGCTGAACCAGAGGCGCGAGAAGCGCGAGCACATCCACAATCGCTCCGTCGACGACGCAGCCCTGCCCTTCGCCATTTCTCGCGGCGAACAGCCCGGCGACGATTCCCATCGTCAGACCCAAGGCCCCTGCCGCATCCCCCAAGACCGTGGGGGGCAAGATCGGTGGATGGCCGGGTGTCTCCGTCAGAGACATCAGTCCGGTCAGTGCCACGTAGTTCATGTCGTGGCCGGCAGCTTGGGCCAGCGGGCCATCCTGTCCCCAGCCCGTCATGCGGCCGTAGACGAGGCGGGGGTTTACCTTGGCGCAGTCTTTAGGCCCAAGACCTAACCGTTCCATCACCCCCGGTCGATTGCCTTCAATCAAGGCATCACTTTGGGCGATCAAGTCCATGGCAATCGCTTGGTCTCGTGGCGTCTTCAGGTTCAGCGTGACGCGGTGCTTGCCGCGGTTGATCAAGCTATCGGTTGGCGGGGTCATTTCTGGTGGCAGAGCCCCTCGACCGGGGCGGGCGACCAGGGTGACGCTCGCGCCTAGCTGTACCAGGTGAAGGCCCGCCAAGGGGCCTGGACCGATTCCCTCGAACTCCACCACCTTGACTCCCGCCAACGGTAGACGACCGCCTTCGCTAGATGACTTCATAGCAACTCCTTTGGTTTTTACTCTACGGTAAGTTGATTTGCTGATTGGTAAGGGAAATCACCGAGTTACTTACCCGATAGTCAAAAGAAAGAATCGAGGGAACCCTAAGTACGCCTCTAAAGGAGAAGACATGTCAGATTCAGTGGTGGTTACCGAAGTCCGGAATCGATCTCTTTGGATCCGCCTGAACCGCCCGGATGCAATGAACTCGCTCACGCCAGAAGTCCTCCAAGCCATCGACACAGCCCTGGACCAGGCGCTCGAGCGCGCCGACGTAATGACCGTTGTTCTCACCGGCACCGGCCGCGCCTTCTGCGCTGGGGCGGACCTCAAGTACGTACGAGGTCAGTTGGGCGAGCACGGCACGAGCGCCTTTCTCGCGGGTGTCCTGCGGACCATGAACCGCCTGGACCGGTTCCCCAAGCCTGTGATTGCCGCACTGAACGGCATTACCCTCGCTGGCGGCCTGGAGTTGGTGCTGTGCTGCGACCTGGTTATCGCAGCCCAAAGTGCAAAGATTGGCGATGCGCACGCCAACTACGGCCTGCTTCCCGGCGGTGGCGGCTCGGTGCGCCTCCCCCGTGTAATTGGCCCGACGCGTGCCAAGTACCTCCTCTACACCGGGGAGTTCGTTTCAGCCGAGGACATGCGGGAGGCCGGGTTGGTGAATCAAGTCGTGGACGACGCGCAACTCGCTGCGGCGACCCAGAAGGTGGCAGACACCATTGCCACCAAGAGTCCCCTGGGCCTTCAGCGCATGAAGGCACTGGTTGACGACGGGCTCGACCAACCAGAGGACACGGCACTTCGCTTGGAGCTTCTGGCGTCAGAAGTTCATGCTTTCAGCGCTGACCTTCAGGAAGGACTGGAGGCCTTCCAGGGAAAACGTGCGCCGCGTTTCACCGGCAAGTGATCCACAGGCCGCCCCATGACCACGTCCCCACGCTCCAACCGATTCGCAGCGCTTCAGCGCATTCAAACCGACGCTTACCGACAAGCTCCAGCCATACGGGCCATTTTTGAACGGGCGGCCATAGAGCCGGCCAACTTGCACGGCGCCAGTGATCTTGCCCGTCTTCCCGTCACGACCAAAGACCAACTCCTCGCCCTCCAACGAGCGCACCCCCCTTTTGGCGGGTTCCTGGCCGCAGACGAACGCGACATTCGACGCATCTTTGTATCACCGGGTCCAATCTATGAGCCTGAATTTTCAAGCGACGTCAGTGGGCGCGGCTTCGCACAGGTCTTTCGTCAAGCGGGTATCGGACCCGGCGATCGCGTGCTGAACACCTGGTCGTACCACCTTGTGCCCGCTGGCCTTTTGCTCGACCAAGGCATCGCATCTACCGGGGCCACGGTCATCCCTTGCGGTCCGGGCGGCGCTGAACAGCAAGCCCAACTCATCCTGGAGTTGGGCATCACCTGCATTTGTGCGTCAACCAGCTTCTTCATTACCTTGACCGAAACCTTGGAACGCATGGGCTGCGAATTGCCTCGTGACTGGCGCGTCAAGAACGCCATGCTGGGCGGGGAAATGGGCAACTGGATGCAGAAGCGACGCGATCTTGAGCAGCGCTATGCCATCGACACGTTCTCCGCCTATGCCACCGGTGACTTTGGTCTCATCGGTTACGAAGAAGATGGACTAGAGGGGTACCGCATCCACCCTGAGCGCATGGTGCAGGTGTGCGACCCAGTGTCGGGCGAACCCCTGCCGATCGGCAGCACCGGCGAGATAGTGGTTACGACCCTGGAGAGCGGGTGGCCATTGATTCGATTCGGCACAGGCGACGTCGCCCAGGCGTTGAGCCAGACAGATGACGGCCTCGTTGACCGAATTGGCCTTCTGCAGGGTCGCGTTGGCCAGGGTGTCAAAGTACGCGAGGTGTTTGTCTATCCTCGCAACATTGAGGAAGTGCTCAGTCGCGTACCAGCACTCAGCCGTGTGCAGCTTGTCGTGGAGGCGCAAGGCCACAGAGAGACCATGACATTGCGCGCAGAGCTCAAGCCGACAGGCATACCGGCCGATGTGGAAGACCACTTAATGGACTCCTTCAAGCAGGTAACCCGGCTCAAGCTGGATAACATCGAATGGCTGGAGATAGGCCAACTCGCTGAGGGCGATCCAACGCTTGTCGATCGGAAACACGCAAAAGCTTGAAGCGACTGAGGTCTAGATCATGCGCAAGTACCAGTCGTTTGAGCGACTCTTGCGCATACTCATTCCGTTTTTTCGACGTCGCCAGTAACTTTTAAGGGCTCTCAATCGACCTTGGTAGCGACGAATCCTCCAGCGACGTCGCTCACCCGAAAATTCAGTGCATCGGCAAAACTGACACTCAGGTCATTTGGTACATGCCACGCTCGACCTGTATCACGCGCCTAACTTCTAAGAGCCTCTTGATGGAGGCTGCGATTGAGCCTACCGGAATGTCCGCCTCACTCGCGATCTGTGACTGAGAAAGTGGCTCCCCCTTATGCACCTTCAACAAGCGGCGTAGAGCCTTTAAGACCTTTTCGTCGTTAGCACTGACCCGACCGCCTCGTCGCTTTGACGCGCGGTGCATTTGAGTCTCTTTGGCTGGTGGAGCTTTGCGGGACTTGCGAGGGCCAGGATGGGCTACCAGGCAAGCATCCTCAGCCGTCGAGGTAGCCGATTCGACTCGCGAGCGTCGATGCGGAAGTGCCTCGATCACCTGAATCTCTTCGCCTTTGATCTGTTCAGCGGCCTGGTAGATGGTGAGCAGCTGACCCTCTAGGGCTTGAAGTTCCTGATGGAGCCTTGCCACTTGCTTTACCTGGGCGAAAGCGCTGTCGACGCCAGGCGCCAGTGGCTGACTTGCCATGGCTGAGACGAGCCGTTCGGTGTGGCGAGCCACCTCTGCCTTAAGCTGTTCTCGGCTATCGTGAATAGCCTGACCAGCTTGCTGGAGAGATTGAAGGGTACTAGCGAATAGTGGCATGGTCTTGACCCGTTAAGAATGCAAAGCGAAGAGATGGCTCAAGCAGTCTAGGTCAAACTCATGCGCTGATCTAGCACGGCACATCTTTCAGATTCCTGGGAGATCTGTGATTGACGAATTGACAGCACCTGCTCAGGATATCCATGTGTAGGTGCGCTTGAAGTCCCCCTGAAAACCTGAACCACCCGGAAGTAGAGAATTCCCCCAGACGGAGTCTCTACATGAAGAAATCCAGATTCAGCGAAGCGCAGATAGTCGGCATCCTCAAGGAGGTCGAGCTGGGTGCGAAGGTCGGCGAGACGTGCAGGAAGCACGGCGTGAGCGAGCCGACGTACTACAAGTGGAAGAGCCAGTTCTCGGGCATGACGGTCTCGCATCTAGCGCAGCTGCGCCAACTGCAAGATGAGAACGCCAAGCTCAAACGCATGTACGCCGACCTGGCGCTCATGCACCACGCGCTCAAGGACGTCGTTGACCGAAAGCTCTGACCCCGGAGCGTCGTGAGCTGGTCGTGCGCGCGCTCGTGGACGAGCACGGCATGAGCGAGCGACGCGACGTGCTTGCCAGGCCAGCGGCATCGCCCGCTCCACGCTGCGATACCGACCCGTTGCACGCGACGACTCCGGGGTCATCACCTTCATCCAGGCCTACATGGCACTGAACCCGCGCCACGGCTTTGGGCTGCTGTACGACAGCGCCCGCCACCAAGGCAAGCCCTGGGGCAAGACGGTGCTGTGGCGCGTGTACCGCGAGCTGCGGCTGAACTTGCCCAGGCGGGGCAAAAGCGCCTGCCTGCGCGCATCAAACAGCCCTGCACGCCGCAGGCCAGCCCAACCAGGGATGGAGCTGCGACTTTATGGCCGATGCGCTGTGGTCAGGGCGGCGCTTCAGAACCTTTAACGTCATCGACGAGTTCAACCGCGAGGGCCTGCGCATCGAGGTCGACACCAGCTTTGCCTGCTGCGCGCGTCATCCGGGCGCTCAACGAGTTGGTGGAGGTGCGAGGTGCGCCGCTGTCGATCGCCTGGACAACGGCCGGAGTTCATCGCCCACGCGCTGGCCCAGTGGGCTCAGAGCAAGGGCATCGCCCTGCAGCACATCCAACCTGGCAAGCCCACGCAGAACGCCTATGTCGAACGATTCAACAAGACCTACCGCACCGAGGTGCTGGACTGCTACGTATTCGACAGCCTGCAGGAAGTCCGTGACATGACGGCCGACTGGCTGCACCGCTACAACCACCATCGTCCCCATGAAGCCCTCGGCCGAATCCCTCCGGTCGAGTACCGTGTCAAACTGTTCCCCAACCTCTACTTCTGACTGGCTCAGGAATTCGAGGGGACTTCACTGCGGTTCCTCCTGCGGTTCCTCCTGCGGTTCCTCCTGCGGTTCCTCCTGCGGTTCCTCCTGCGGTTCCTCCTGCGGTTCCTCCTGCGGTTCCTCCTGCGGTTCCTCCTGCGGTTCCTCCTGCGGTTCCTCCTGCGGTTCCTCCTGCGGTTCCTCCTGCGGTTCCTCCTGCGGTTCCTCCTGCGGTTCCTCCTGCGGTTCCTCCTGCGGTTCCTCCTGCGGTTCCTCCCTTCGGGGGAACCGCAGGCTCACTGACTGTCCGCGCTCATCCGTTACCTCAAGGCCACGCTATCCGCACCGAGCCAAGAATGTCAGCGAAACATAGGACCCACGGCAGACAAGACCGACGAATGGGA
The DNA here is from genome assembly GCF_011388215.1 of Hydrogenophaga crocea. Classification (NCBI taxonomy): domain Bacteria; kingdom Pseudomonadati; phylum Pseudomonadota; class Betaproteobacteria; order Burkholderiales; family Comamonadaceae; genus Hydrogenophaga; species Hydrogenophaga crocea. Next base: position 212,035 of record NZ_CP049989.1, on the reverse strand, counting down.
GAGAAAGAGCAAAAAGGGGCGCCGAAGATCTGACCACTGGTCCTGGGGATCGCTAAAGGCAGTAGACGTACGTGCGAGGGACGAGCCTAAGCTGGGTAAAGCATCAGCCCTCACCCCAACCACATACATCGGCGAGGAAGGCTTCGTAGCTCGATCTGGTGGCTTTGTGGGGCATCTTGAAAAAAGTGACAAGGCCTAGTTCGAAGCGAATCAAGAGAGCCTGCCATCACCGATCTCACAGATCTAAATTTTTGCGGTGCTGCACAAAAATGCGTCCTCAACAAAAGCGTGGACACGGGGTACCGCTTGCAAACTCAAACGGCAAATTTCCTTTTTTGCGCGCGCGCCCGCGTGCGCGCGCTTTTTTTTTAAGGTCTGCAACAGACCATACGTTTACGCTCACTAACTTCTGCCTGAGAAGGGTTCAGTCGTGCCTACCCCCACCGCCAGCGAGTCTGGAGCCCCTGCAGTGCAGGGGCTTTTTGTTGGGCGAACGCTAGGCGTGGTGCGGGGTTGCGAGGGGCTGGGAGATCTCTCTCGGCTCTCAAAAGTACCGGGAGTGGCCCTCTTGGGCGGGCCACGAGAGGTTTTCTCTCAAATCCGGGATTCGGCCGATCCCAATAGGTCCGGATCGACAGGTCTGCCAACGATGTGAACTCGCCCGAGTCAAGGCTGGTTCGACCGCGCAACCAAGCATCGGTCAGCCCAACGCATCCGTTTCCTTGGGCCACGGGACGCGCCAGCATGCTGAAGCTAAGGCAGCGCGCCATAGTCCGCACTGCAGCGGTTGCTGCCGGTCGATAGTCAGCTCTAAGTGGGCGCCAAGTACCCCGTTGCAGTCGTTCTTCCACGAAACGACTGGAGCGAAATCTTGCCGGGGGCTGGGGTGTGGCTAGACTGCCGCTATCGGCCAGGAGCAGGCGGTGGGGTACTTCCGGAGCGGACGCTCAACGTTTGAGCTGAGGGGCCGGCACCTGGATGGCGCTTGGCCCGCCAATCGGATGACGATATCGAGCGCTTCGAGGGCCGAGTGCCATTCCGGTGGAGGTCCCGCTCCAGCGAAGGGTTAGGCGTCGCCTCACGGGAGTGAGCGAATCCAGCTTCGTAAGTGCGCCACGGACTTCCACCAGCTCTCTGGGCTGCTGCCGGTTTCACAGAGACCTTGTTAAGGTGACTGCGACTTGAGTACCAAGCGTCCTAGGCGTCAAGCACCAGAACACTAGATCTGCATCGAGAGACGCAGATCATCATGGATTTGTTCGCCGCACGTTCGCTTTCGGTAAGGATGCTGTCGAGGTGTTCCACTTCGCCCGCAAGAACGCGCGTTTCGCAAGCGCCGCAAAGCCCCTCGCGGCAACTGTGATCGGGCGATAGTCCTGCCTCCAGCATGGCGTCCAGCACCGAGCAGTCGGCACGTACCTCAATACGCCGCGTGCTGCGACGCAATTCCAGGGTGAAGGTCGTGGGCTCGGTCGACGCGGTCAGTGTCGGCACAGCCGCGAAGCGTTCGATATGCGCGTTAGGCAACTCCAGCACTTCGCAAGCCGACAGGAAGGCGTCCAACATCGGACCGGGTCCGCAGGCGTAGAAGTGGCTGTGTTTGGCAAACGGACGCAGCCGTTCGCGCAGGTCCGGGGGCCCACCCGCCTCGTCGTCGAAATGCCAGTGCACGCGCAGCGTGGGCGAGGCTAGCTCGTTCAGGCGCTCTAGGAAGGCCGCATCTGCGCGCGAGCGCGCGCAGTAAACAAGGTCAGCCGAACGCCCTGAGGCAGACAGGCGGTCGAGCATGCACAGGATGGGCGTGATGCCGATTCCGCCGGCCACGAACACCGAATGCGCGGCCGAATCGTGCAGAGGAAAGTTGTTGCGCGGTGCCGAGATCGTTAGCAGTTGCCCCACGCGCAACTGCTCATGCACGAAAACTGAACCGCCGCGGCTCTTGCGGTCCTTGAGCACGCCGACCACGTAACGCCCGGTCTCACCGGCCGGGTTCAGCAGCGAGTAACTGCGCACTAGGCCGTTGTCCAGGTGTAGGTCGATGTGCGCACCAGGCGCGTGCGGCGGGAACACCACCCCCGCGTGCTCGGGGCGCAGTTCGACGCTCACCACGTCGCGCGCCTCGTAACGCAGGCAATGGACGCGGGCCTTGAGGGTGGCAGTCGTCATCGCCTATCCCTCACATGATGTGAAGGCCGCCATCCACCATCAGCGTGGTGCCGGTGATGAAGGAACCCTCGCCTGAGGCGAGCCACAGGATCGGCCAGGCAATCTCCTCAGGGCGCGCCCAGCGTCCTATGAGCGAGGTGTCCTTGCGTTCGGTGCTGAGCTGTTCCACGCTCTTGCCCGCCGCCGAAGCGCGGCCCACGTGAAAATCGGTCAACGTGGATCCCGGGCATACCGCATTGACGCGCACACCGTGCGCCGATTCCTCGAACGCCAAGGTGCGTGTGAAGGCCAGTTGTGCGGCCTTGGTGGCGTCGTACAGCGCCATGCCCCTGCGGCCGGTGACAGCGTAGCAGGAGGACACGTTGACGATGGCGCCCGCGCCCGAGCGGCGCAGCGCCGGCAGCGCGGCCTGGCAGTAGTTGGACATGCCCGCCAGGTTCACCGACACGATGGCCTGCCAGTCGGCGGGCGACACCTCGGCCGCCGGCAGGTAGTTGCGCATGGCGGCGTTGTTCACCAGCACGTCCAGCGCGCCCCAATCGTCCAGGCAGTGGGCCACTGCGGCCTGCGCTCGCGCCGGGTCCGACACGTCGGCCGCGACACACAACAGGCGCGCCTCGGGCTGCGCTTCGAGGATCGCCGCGCGCGTGCGCTCCAGCGCCTGCGCGTCAGCGTCCACCATCGCCACCGCCGCGCCCTCGCGGCAGAACAGGGCGGACGCGGCCGCGCCGATGCCGGCGCCCCCGCCCGTGATCATGGCCACGCGGCCGGCCAGTCGCAACGATGCCATGCCTGTCCTCAATCCAGCTTGATGCCGTTGTCCTTGATGACCTTGCCCCAGCGCGTGATCTCAGACGAGATCCAGGCGCTGAACTCGCGCGGCGTGCCGGCCACCACCTCGAACTCCATCTCGTGCAGGCGGGCCAGGATGTCGGGCGACTTCAGGATCTTCACCATCTCTTCGTTGTAGCGCTTGATGATGTGCGGCGGCGTACCCGCCGGCGCGAGGAAGCCGATCCACGAAGTGGCCTCGAAGTCCTTCAGACCCGACTCCGCCAGCGTGGGCACATCGGGCGTGCTGGGGAATCGCTTCAGGCCAGTGCTGGCCAGCAAGCGCAGCTTGCCTTCCTTGACGAAGCCCTGCACGTTGCCCGGCACGAAGAAGCCGGTCTGCACCATGCCGGCCACCAGGTCGGACACCGCGGGTGCGGCGCCCCGGTAGGGGATGTGCGTGATGTTGAAGCCGGCCTCCGACTTCAACATCTCCATCGTCAGGTGCGAGGCGCTGCCCACCGAGACCGAGCCGTAGTTCAACTTCTGCGGGTTCGTCTTGGCGGTTGCGATGAATTCCTTGACGCTGGTGATGCCCGTGGCCGGGTTCACCACCAGATACTGGGGCGACTTCACCGCCAGCGTGATGGGCGCCAGGTCCTTCATCGGGTCGTAGGGCATCTTGTTGAAGAGGCTCACGTTGATGGCCAGCGGCCCGTTGTAGCCCACCAGCAGGTGGTGGCCGTCGGGCGCGGAGCGCACGATGTCCAGCGCGCCGATGTTGCCGCCCGCGCCACCCTTGTTCTCCACCACGAAGGGCTGGCCGAACACCTCCTGCAGCTTGGGCGCCACCAGGCGGGCGAGCACGTCGTTGGTGCTGCCCACGATGGGCACCATGATGCGCACCGGCTTGATGGGCTTCCAGTCGGCCGCGCTCTGAGCCCACGAGGGGCTGGCGGCGGCCACACCCAGCAGGGCGGCGGCGAGAAGGGATCGGCGTGGGAACATGTCTTGTCTCCTATGGTTGGTGTGTGTGGCCGGCTCAGGCCCTTACAGAGTGAAAACCGGCTTCTCGATGCTGTTGGCCAGATGCTCTTTGGCCCACTCGACGGGGTTCTGCTCCTTGGGCAGCAGGACGCCGGCGGGCCGCACCCGCTGCTGGCTGGCGTCCAGCGCAGGAGGAGTGATCCCCTGTTCAATTCCCGTTGCGGCTTCTGCCAGCATGCGACGCGCCATCACGATGGCCTTGTCGGTGGGCAGCAGTTGCTCGGCCTCGTGGTTCTGGATCGGGCCCATGCTTTCCTGCAGGGAGTAGTCCTGCGCGGAGAAGCCGAACACGCCGCTGTACGAACGCTTCTCGCGCTGCGCCACACGGTCCATCAGGTAGTCGTTGTCGCGATTGGCCTTGGGGACGAAACTACCCGGGGCCTCGTACTCCACGTGGATGCCCTGACCTGCCTCCATGGCCGAACGCTCTTCGTCGGTCAGCGGACGGAAGGGCTGCCAGTTGATGCTCCACGCCCAGCAATGGTGGTCGTCGATGGGGACCCACACGTGGCCACCCAGTGCGTGCTCGCCGAAAGGCGCGATCAGCGTGAACCAGGGGAACAGCCACTGCGTGACGCGCCAGTAGTAGGAGTCGGGCTCGCCATTGCGACGGCCGAACAGACCCAGGCCGTATGGCGTTTTTTCGATCTCGAACACCACGTTGCCATCGGCCTTGATGTAGTCGAGCGCCTTCACGCCCTGGTGCATCGGGTCGGTGTCCACCTCGTAGCGGTGCACGTAGGACACGTGCGCGGTGTCGATGCCACCTTCCATCGCCTGCAGCCAGTTGCTGTATTGCAGCCGCTTGGACACGTACACGTGGCTCTCGGGCAGTGTGCACCACTCGATTTCGGGCGGGGCGGGCTGGTGCTCGGCTGGACCCATGTACGCCCAGACGATGCCGCCGCGCTCCACGCAGGGATAGCCCTTGATGTGCATGCGCGCGCACGACTGGGGCGAAGACGGGACGTCCACGCACTTGCCGTCGCCGTCGAATTTGACGCCGTGGTACGCGCAACGAATGCCGTTTTCTTCGTTGCGACCGAAGTACAGCGATACGCCACGGTGCGAGCAGAACTCACTGATCAGGCAGGCGCGGCCCTCCGTGTTGCGAAAGGCCAGCAGCTTTTCGCCCAGCAGTTGCACGCGTACCTGCGGTCCGTCGGCTTCGGCGATTTCCCTCGATGCGAGCGCGGGCACCCAGTAACGGCGCAGCAGTTCGCCCATGCGGGTGCCAGGACCCACGCGGGTCAGGGTCTCCGACATTTCCTTGTTCATTGCTTGTGTCTCCACATGAAATATGTCCTCCTGATGGACAGTTGATTCATTATGTGGACACACTTGATCTATGTCAACAGCCAGACATCATGTCCATCAGATGGACATATCGATTCCGTAAGATCGACAATCGCCGGGTTGTCAGGAGCACAAAGCATGGAAACGGCTGAAAAAGCAGGGGAAGGTGTCCGCGCGGTGGACAGGGCGCTGGACATCCTGATGGCATTCACGGCAACCGACCACCGGCTAACGGCTGGGGAACTGGCCCGGCGCGTGAACCTGAGTCGCCCCACGCTGTACCGACTGCTGCGCACGCTGGAGCACAAGGGCTTCATCGTCTCGTCGGGTGAGCCGCAGCGATTCGAGCTCGGCCCATCGGTGGCCAATCTGGCGCACGTGTGGGGAGCGGGCTTGGACATCGCCAGCGTGGCGCAGCCCATGATGCGCCGGCTTTGGGAAGCAACGGGTGAGACGGTATCTCTATTGGTCCATCAAGGCCGCAGCCGCACTTGTGTTGCCGAGTTGCCAAGTGCGCAGCCTTTGAGTTTCAAGCGCGGAGTTGGGTACAGCACAGACGTGACCCTGGGCGCCAGCGGCCGCGTGATCCTAGCGCACACAGCCTTGCCCGAGGTGTATCTGGAGGACAAGGGTGCAACCCAGTTTGACGTTGCGAGCTATCTCAAGCAGCTCGCGGCCATACGAGAACGGGGATACGAGATAAGTCGTGATGAACTGATACAGGGTGCCGTGGCCGTCGCTGTGCCCTATTTCGACAGCAACGGACGTGTAAAAGGGTCTCTTGCCGTCTTTGGCCCCAGCGTTCGAATGGACGCACAGCGCGTCGATGCTTGTGTGACCTTGCTGAAGGAGGAAGGTGCGAAACTTTCTGCGGCCCTGGGCTACGCTGACAAAGTGCCAATCAGACGGCAAGGCTGATCGAAGCGGCCAACAGTGCGAGTTGCGACACCTGCGACCACTCGAACAGACTGCTTCTCCCCTAGATTCACGACAGTCCCACCATCAATGCACAACTGCTCGCGAACATCGGCAGCCGCCGCCAACCGTGCTGGCGGGACTACACGCTGATGCGGCCGATTAGCGCCTGACGGTCGCCTGGATCGGCTGATTTACCCTCGGCGACCACTTGACCACGTTCGATCAGATAGTGCCGCGTAGTCAGGTTCAACGCGCGATGCACGTTCTGCTCGACAAGCACTATTGGTGTCCCTTCATGGGCCAGCTTGCCGATCAGCTCGAATATCTCGTCGACGATCATCGGCGCTAGCCCCTCTGTGGGTTCGTCGATAAGCAGGAGGCGCGGAGCGCCCGCCAGCACACGCGCGATCGCCAGCATCTGCTGCTCGCCACCTGACAAGGTGGTACCCATCTGGCGCCGCCGTTCGGCCAGCCGGGGGAATCGCTGGTAGGTGTCGTCGAGGCGCCGACGGGATTCGGCCCGGCTGCGCGATGGGCACTGCATCTGGCCCAGTCGCAGGTTCTCTTCCACGGTGAGTCCGGGAAAGATGCGCCGGTCCTCGGGCACCAGGCCGATACCGCGGCGGCAGATCTGATCGGCACTGACGCCGTCGAGACGCTCGCCATCGAACAGCACCTGTCCGCTCGACGGAGAAAGCCAACCCGCAATGGTCTTGATCACGGTGGTCTTGCCCACGCCGTTGCGTCCGAACAGGCCGATCACCTCGCCCTTGCCCACGCGCAGGTCAATGCCTTGCAGCACGTGGCTCAGACCGTAGTGGGTATGAACGCCTTTGAGTTCGAGCATCAGTGCTTCTCCCCGAAGTAGGCGGCCTGCACCGCCGGATTGGCGCGCACCTCGGCCGGTGGGCCCTCGGCCAGCTTCTGACCCTGGTGCATCACGACCACGTGGTCCGACAACTGCATCACCAGATCGACGTCGTGTTCGACGAGCAGGATGGACAGCCCGTGGTCACGCGACAGGCCCCGGATCAGGGACTCGGTTTCGCGGGTGTCGGTGTGGCTCATGCCCTGGGTGGGCTCGTCGAGCAGCAGCATGCGCGGTCGCGAGGCCAACGACACCGCGATCTCCAGACGTCTTTGTTCGCCATGCGACAGGTAGCCGGCCAGCTCGTCGGCCTTGGCGCGCAGCTCGAACTGACCGAGAAGCTCGTCGACCCGGTGCGAGGCGATGGTGCTGCGCACCAGTGGCCGGAACAGGCCGCGGCCACGCTCCAGAAACTGTGCGGCCAGGCGAAGGTTCTCGCGAACCGTCAGATCGAAGAACAGGTTGGTGATCTGGAAAGAACGCGACAGCCCGTTGGCCAGTAGCTGGTGCGGTGCCTGGCTGGTGACGTCCCGGCCATCGAAGCGCACGCTGCCGGCCGTGGGGCGGATGGCACCGCTGATGAGGTTGAACAGGCTGCTTTTGCCTGCCCCGTTGGGCCCGATGACCGCGGTGATGCGGCCGGGCTGGGCCTCGAAGCTCACGTCGTGCACGGCCTTCAAAGCGCCGAACTGCACGCTCAGGCCCTGAACCGAGAGGATGGCGCTCATGGGCGGATCTCCTTGCGCGGGTGGCGGCGGTCCAGCCAGCGCTGCAGTGCCGGCGTGGCATAGCCGATCAAGCCGCGTGGCATCACGATGACGACGATCACGAACATCACGCCAATGACGATGTGGTGATGCGCGGTGAAGGACCCCACCACCGAGCGCAGACCGGTGAGGATGGCCGAGCCGTAGAGCGGCCCAATCAAGGTTCCGGTCCCACCGACGATGACGTTGATGACCGCATTGCCCGAGACCTGGAAGAACATCAGTTCGGGCGAAACGAACCCGCGCAGCATGGGGTAGAGCGCGCCGCTCGTACCCGCGATGCAGGCGGCCCCCACGAAGGCGCCCAACTTGTAGCGCCAGGGGTCGACCCCGAGAAAGCCCACGCGGTGCTCGTTGGTGCGGATGGCATCGAGCTGGCGGCCCGCTGGGGTGTCCATCAGGTAACGCAGTCCGATGTAGATCGCGCCGATGAACGCCAGCACCAGCAGGAAGAATCCTTCGGGCGTGCCCGAGTTCAGGCCGGGGATCACCGTGGCTGCGGGCACGCCGATGATGCCGTCGGAGGCCCCAAGCTCGCGCATGTTGTAGATCACCTTGGACAGCACCTGCGCCATGCCGAAGCTGATGAGCGCGAAATAGACCCCCTTGGAACGTATGGCAATCAGGCCACCGATGAGGCCGGCCACCATGCTGAACGCCAGCGCGCTGGCCATGGCCAGCCACAGGGAGTCGCTCCAATGCTTGAGCACCAGTGCCGACACGTACGCGCCCAGGCCGAAGAACAAGGCTTGTCCCAGCGGGAGCAATCCGACGCGACCCAGCAGCAGGTCCACCGACAGCGCCAGACCACCAAAGATCAGGGCCTCCGTGGCCAGGCGCAGGTAGAACACGTCGCCCAGGGCGAGCGCGGTGGCGCCGAACACCAGGGCCCCGGCAAAGAACAGGATGGCCAGCCATGACGCGGCGGAGCGTCGCCGTGCCGGGGGAGCCAGGGCGTCCATGGCCTTGCGCCCCGAGGCGATCGCGGAAGGAGATGCGGGTGTGGTCATCTCAAGCGCTCCCGAGTTTTCCGAACAGCCCTTGCGGACGCCACATCAGCACCAGCACCATGATCCCGAACAGCAGCGGATCGCTCCACACCGGCGAGATGTAGAGGCTGGAGATGGACTGCACCTGCGTGAGCAGCAGACCGGCCAGCACAGCGCCCTTGATGGAGCCCATGCCGCCGATGATCACCACGCTGAAGGCGATGAGTACGAAGTCGCGCCCCATGGTGGGGAACACCGAATAGATCGGCGCGAGCAGCACGCCCGCAATGCCCGCCAGCGCCACACCGAAGGCAAAGGTCGCGGCATAGACGCGGTGCACCGGCACGCCGAGCGAAGCGCTCATGTGACGGTCGTACGCGGCAGCTCTCACCACCGCGCCCACCGACGTGCGGAACACCAGCAGCCAGACGGCGGCGATCAGCGCGCCGCCGAACAGCATCACGAACAGGCGGTAGTTGGGAAAGAACAAACCCACCATCTCGGTGGCGCCGCTGATGGGCGCCTCCATGCGCAGCGGGTTGGCGCCGAAGACGATCTTGAGCGCGTCTTCGAGCACCACCGCCACGCCGAAAGTAAGCAGCAGGGTCAGCGTGTGGCGGTCCTTGCTGTGGAACACGCGCTGGATCAGGCCACGTTCGGTGGCGTAACCCAACACTGCCATCAGCAGCGGCGTGAGGGCAAGCGCCCACCAGAACGACAGCCCTAGGCCCAACAGGGCCACGGCCAGGTAGGCACCGATGGCGTAGAACTCGCCGTGCGCCATGTTGATGACATCCAGCAATCCGAAAATGATCGTCAGGCCCAGGGCCATCAACGCCACGGCCACGCCGATGGAAAGGCCATTGATCATCTGCGGTGCCAGCACGAACTGCAGCCATTCCAGGGCGTTGCTCATGGTGTTGGGCTCCAGGCGTTGATCAGAAGCGGTTGCAGACGTCGGGACCGATCGCCGCGTCCGCCTTGACCTGCCCCACGAGTTCGAACTTGCCGCCATTCACACGCATGGCATACATGTCCTGCATGGCCTGGTGGTCGCCGGCGCGCATCGTCTTGGTGCCCTGCGGCGTGCTCCATTGCAGGCCCCGCATCGCGGTGCGGACCTTGTCGGTGTCGGTGCTGCCGGCTTTTTCGACCGCGGCCTTGTAGAAGAACAGCACGCCGTAGCTGTCGGCGCCGTACAGGTCGGGCGCAGACTTGTTGGCCGCTTCGAAGTCGGCCACGAACTTGCGGTTCTCGGGTGAGTCGATGCTGGTGGCATAGCCGACGCCGGTCACGAAGCCGTCAGCGGCCTTGCCGATGGCGGGCAGGTTCTGCGAGGTCACCGTGCCAGAGGCGCCCACCACCTGCACGTTGCGGCTGATGCCGAACTCGGCCATCTGCGAAAACAGGCGCACCGTGTCGTTGCCCGCCACCGACGTGTAGATGACCGCCGGACGGGCCGAGCGCATCTGGCCGAAGAAGGGTGAGTAGTCCTTGTTGTCGAGCGGTGCGAACACCTCGCCGACCGACTTCGATCCCTTGGCCTCGGCGGCAGACTTGAAGGCGGCCACCGTGCTGCGACCCATCTCGTAGTCCGGTCCGAGGTAGAACACGTTGGCGTTGGGTTTGGTGCCCGCGACCCAGTCGGCCAGCGCGGCCGATTGCATGCCCGCCCTCGCGTTGACGCGGAACACATTGGGCGAGCACTTGTCGCCGGTGATCGAGTCCGCGAACGACACGGTGGTCGCGATCAGGCGGCCGTTGCGCTCGGCGAGCTGGCCCACGGCCAGGGTGGATCCGCTGTTCACGGTGCCGGTGAGGAAGTCGACCTTGTTCACCTGGAACAGCTTCTCGGCTTTCTGCACGGCTACGGCGGGGTTGGCCTCCTCGTCTTCGTAGATCAGTTCCAGCGGACGCCCGGCCACGCCACCGGCGGCGTTGATCTGGCGCGCGGCCAGGTCCAGCCCCCACTTCACCTGCTGGCCGATGCCGGCGTAGGTGCCCGACAGCGGCGTGACCACGCCGATGCGGATGGGCTGCGCCTGTGCCAGGGTGTTGCCGGCAAAACCGGCCAGGGCGAGCGCCAGCGGAAGGGATGCGGTGCGAAGGGTGGTGGTGTTCATGTCTGTCTCCTCAGGTGGGGTGGTGGTGGCGGCGGGGAAATCAGGTGCCGTTGAAACGAGGGCGGCGCTTGTCGTGGAAGGCTTCCACGCCTTCACGGAAGTCGTTCGAGCTGCGCAGGCGCGAGTAGCAATGCCCTTCGAGCTCGATGGCGATCGACAGGGGCGAGTCCTCGGTGTCGTTGAGCAGCTTCTTGGCGGTACGCTGGGCCAGCGGCGAGAAGCCGCGCAGTTCGTCGACCAGCGCGTCGGTGGCGGCCTCGAGTTCGGCGTCGGGCACGCACTCGGTGGCCACGCCCCAGTCGCAGGCCTGGGGACCGGCGATGCGGCGGCTGCGCATCACGATGTCCTTGGTGCGCGTGATGCCGACCATCTTCTGCAGCCGGGCCGAGCCGCCCGAACCGGGGATCTGCCCCAGCTTCTGTTCCGGCAGCGCGTACAGCGTGGTCGGCGTGACCAGGCGGAAATCGCAGGCCAGGGAGATCTCGAAACCGACGCCGAAGCAATAGCCGCGTGCGGCAGCGATCACCGGTTTGCTGCAGCGGGCTGGTGCGGCCACGTTCCAGGCCAGCTTGCTCACGTGCTCGGGCGAGGCCTCGAGAAAGCCCTTGATGTTGCCGCCGCTGGAGAAGTGTTCGCCTTCGGCTCGCAGCACGATCACGCGCACGTCGTCGTTGGCGTCCAGGGCTTCGAAGGTAATGCGCAACTGCTCGCGCTGCGTCATCGAGATGACGTTGAACGGCGGTCGACAGAGCACGATGTCGGCGCGCTGGCGCGCGGGGTCGATCTCGACGCGGTAGCCGTCGAACGCAGCACTCAGGGTGAGCGCGGGGTGTTTCAGGTCATTGAGTTGCATGGCGTCCTTGCGGGGGGTGGGAGAAACGAAAGGGAGGCAGCCGTCAGGCCGGTGGCACGGCGGGCAGCGGTGGGGGCGCGGCGTCGAACTCGCCGGCCACCAGCTTGCGGCGCAGCACCTTGCCCACGGGCGACTTGGGGATCTCGCGCACGAACACGTACTCGCGCGGGCGCTTGAAGTTCACGAGGTCGGAGGCGCGGCAATGCGCGTCCAGCGATTCGGCGGCCACGTTGTCGCGCGCCTTCACGAAGGCCACCACACGTTGGCCCCAGCGCTCGTCCTTGAGTCCGGCCACCGCCACTTCATCCACCGACGGGTGCAGCGAAAGCACGGATTCGATGTCGACGGGCGAGATGTTCTCGCCGCCGCTGATGATCATGTCGTCCACACGGCCGGTGACGAACAAATCGCCTTCTTCGTCGACATAGCCGGTGTCACCGGTGAAGTACCAGCCGTCGCGCAGGCTGCGCGCATTGGCCTCGGGGCGGTTGTGGTAGCCCTCGAATGCTTCGTCGCTGAGCAGGTCGGCCACGATCTGGCCCTCCTCGAGCGGTGCAGCCACATGCTGCGGGTTCTTCGAGTCGAGCTTGATCACCCGCAGGCGGGTGTTGATGCCCGCGCGGCCGGCCGACCCGGGCTTGCCCACGGCGTTCTGGTTGATCGAGAAGGTGTAGATCTCGCTGCTGCCGTAGTGATTCACGAACAGCTCTGGCTGGAAGGCCTGCTGCAGGCGCAGCAGCAACGCGTCGTGCATGGGCGCGCCGGCGAAACCGAGCTTGCGCACCGATTGCGTGTCGGTGCGCTTGAAATCGGGGTGCGAGAGCAGGTCGTGATAGAGCGTGGGGACGAGGTAGAGATGGCTCACGCGCTCGGCTTCGATCGCGCGCAGCGCGGCCGCGGCGTCGAAGCGGGGCATGCAGACGAAACGGCCATCCACCAGTGCCATGGTGAGCAGCGACCGCACGCCCATGGTGTGGTAGAGCGGCATGACGCCAAGCGTGCGTTCGCCGTAGCCATAGCGGTTCTGCGCCACGTGCGCCAGGGCGGCCACGCGCTCCGCGCGCTGCCGGCGCGGCACGCCCTTGGGCGCTCCGGTCGTACCCGAGGTGTACAGCATGAGGGATAGGTCTTCGGCCCGCGCCAAGGGCGTCGGATCGGCAAGCTCGGCGAAGGCTTGTGCAAAGCGGGGGTCGTCGCCGGCCACATCCCCAACGGTGATGCGCACCACGGCCCGTGCCAGCAGCGACTGCGAGACCGCCTCCTGCGACACCGCTTCGTACACCAGCAGTTTCGCGCCCGAGTCGCCCAGCGCGTAATCGATCTCCTCCGGCTTGGCGCGCCAGTTGAGTGGCGTCATCACCAGGCCGGCAAACTGGCAGGCCCAGTGCAGCGTGGCGGCCTCGTGCCGGTTCTGCAGCACCCCGAGGACGTGATCTCCCGGGCGCAGGCCCAAGGCCGCCAGACCGCGTTGCACGCCACCGATGGCACGCGCCCATTCAAACCAACTCAGGCGCAGGGCGCCATCGACCAGTGCGGTGGCTGCGGCCGCGCGGTCCACGCTTTGCAGGAAGGTGCGTCCGAGATCAAGCACGGGCCACCTCCATCACGGCGTTGACGATCGGCGTGTAGCCGGTGCAGCGGCACAGGTGCCCGCTGAGCATGTCGCGCACCGCGGCCTCGTCGGGCACCTGGCCGTTGGCGCGCTGGCGCTGCAGCCAGTCGGCGCTGGACATGAGGATGCCCGCGGTGCAGAAGCCGCACTGCAGCGCATGGTGGCGCTTGAAGGCGGCCTTGAGTGCGTCCAGCACCGCGTCGTTGCCGCCGGGGTTCTCCACGGTGTCGACCTGGCGTCCGTCCACCTGGACCGCCAGCGTCAGGCAGGCACGGGCGGCCACGCCGTCGATGCGCACCGTGCAGGCGCCGCAGACACCGTGCTCGCAGCCCACGTGGGTGCCGGTGGCACCGAGTTCATGGCGCAGGAAATCGCTGAGCAGCAGCCGCGGTCGGGTCTGACCGCTGCGCGTGCGGCCATTGAGGGTGAGGCGCACCGTGTGCAAGGCCTCGCGCTCGAGAACGGGGTGGTTCATGCAGGTCTCCGTGCTTGCTGGATGGCCTGTCGCGCCAGACGGCGCAGCAGGTGGCGGCGCGTGGCCGCGCTGGCGTGGGCGTCATCACGAACGTCGAGCGACCACGCGAGTTCGTTCAGGGCATCGTCGAGCGCGTCATCGGCCAACGGCGGCAATTCGACGGCGTGCGGCCGGTCACCCAGGCCGCCCACCGCCACCCGCATGCCTTGTGCATGGGCGATCGCCGCGACCGCGCACAGCGCGAAATCGCCGTGGCGGCGGGCGTGCTCCGCAAACCCGAAGGACTGACCTGCGGCGGGGCGCGGGAAACTCACCGCTTCGATGAGTTCGTCGGCCCGGCGCACGGTGCTCAGCAGGCCGGTGAAGAAGTCGTTGGCAGCCACTTGGCGGCGGCCGCGTGCGCTGCGCAGGTGCACCGTGCCCTGCAAGGCCACCAGGCACAGCGGCAGCTCGGCCGACGGGTCGGCGTGCGCGATAGAGCCGCACACCGTACCGCGGTTGCGGATCTGGACGTGCGAGATGTGCGGGATCGCCAGCGCCAGTAGCGGTGGCACATCGGGATGGGCCTGCAACTGCGCTTGCGTGACGGCCGCGCCGATGCGCAATACGCCGGGCTCCACCGCGATGGACGCCAGCTCGGCGCTACGCGAGATGTCGATCAACAGCGCGGGCTGGGCCAGCCGCATGTTGAGCACGGCCATCAAGGACTGACCTCCGGCCAGGATGCGTGCGCCTTCGCCATGGCGCTGCAGCAGCTCGGCGGCGACGGCAGCGCTGTCGGCGCGCACGTAGTCGAACGCCGCGGGCTTCATGCCTTGACTCCCAGGCGCTGCAGCAAGCGGCGCCACCAGGCCACCGGCGCGGCATCGCCGCCCGCGGCCTGACGCCCTAGCGATTCGAAAAGCTGCGCCACGATCACGCGCGCCGCGCCCTCCAGCATGCGGCTGCCCACCATGGCCACCTTGCCACCCACCTGGGCGCGGTAGTCGTAGTGCAGCAAGGTGCCACCGGCCGTGGCTTCCAGCCGCACCAGGCCATCGCCCGCTCCCGTGCCCAGGCTGGAGCTGCCGCTGCCGGCCAGCCGCAGCCGGTGCGGCGCCTCGATGTCGGAGAGCGTGATGCGCGCTTCGTAGCGCGCCTTGATCAGCCCGATGCCCACCGTCACATCGGCCCGGTAGCGGTTCTCGCCATCGGCCTGCAGTGCGTGGCAACCCGGGATGACGCGGGCCAGCGCCGCGGGGTCGAGCAGCACGGCAAAGACGCGCTCGGGCGGTGCGGCAATGGCCACCGTGCCTTGCGCGGCAAGCGACAGACCGTCGCCCGCCGCAACCGACGCGGGGACAGGCGCCTTCGGGTGGCGCGGCGCGGGGTCGGCCGTCTGCAAGTGACGGAGCACGCGATCGGGCGTGAGCGGCAGTCGGATGTCGGCGACGTCGCGCAGCGGACGCAGCGCGTCCGCGAAGGCATTGGCGACGCAGGGCGGCGTGCTCATGTTGTTGCCTTCGCCCAGGCCTTTCGCGCCCAACGGCGTGAAGGGGCTCGGTGTCTCCAGGTGCACGATCACCGGATCGGGTGTCTCGCACGTGGTGGGCATCAGGTAATCCGCCAGCGTGCCGCTCTGGAAGCTGCCGTCGGCGCCGTAGCGGATCTCCTCAAGCAGGGCGGCGCCCAGTCCCTGCGCAAAGGCACCGCGGATCTGGCCGTCGGCCAGCGCCGGGTTGAGCAGACGCCCGGCATCGTGCGCCGTGATGTAGCGGTCCACACGCACCGCCCCGGTGTCGGGGTCGATCTCCAGGCCGCAGACGTCGAACACGAACCCATAGGCGGCCGAGGTGTTGACGCGGTCCTGGGAGTCGGGCGCGCGCAGGGTCTCGGGCGTCCAGAAGGCGGTCTCGCGCAGACCCGGTGTCTCGCCCGCCGGCAGCAGCGCAGGGGCCCAGTGCGGACTGGCAGCCAGTCGCGTGAACGACTGGGTTTGCGCTGGCTGTCGGCGGTTGAACACCTTGCCGCCCTCGAAGCCGATGTCGGCGCAGTCGCAACCCCAACCCGCGGCGGCGATGCGCGCCAGCTTGTCGCGCAGGCGCTGCGCGGCCAGGTGCACCGTGCCGGCCACGGCGCCGGCGAAGCGGCTGCTGTAGTTGCCCGCGGCCACGCTCCAGGCGTCCTTGGCGGTGTCGAACTCCACGTTGACGACCACCTGGGTCGGGTGCAGGCCCAACACGTCCGCCACCACCTGGGCGCACACCGTCATGTGGCCCTGGCCTGCGGGGGCGGAGGCGATGGTCACGTTGACGCCACCCAGCAGGTCGATGGCGACGGTGGCGCTGGCGATGGCGCCGTTCTTGGGCCCGGCCTTGGCGCGCTGTTCGGCCGTCAGCACGGTGCTGATGTAGCCCATGTTCGACACCGACGGTTCGACGATGGCGGCCACGCCGATGCCGTAGAGCCGGCCCGCGGCCCGCGCCGCGCGCTGACGCTCGCCGAGTTGCCGGGCATGGGCTTCGGCCATGGCCATGTGGGTCAGGCGCGCGTAGTCGCCGGAGTCGAGCACCGCGCCGGCGGCCGCGGTGTAGGGAAAGGCGTCGGCCGGCACGTAGTTGCGCAGGCGCAGCTGCACCGGGTCGATGGCCAGTTCGACCGCGATGCGGTCCATCAGCCGCTCCAGCGCGTAGTACACCTGTGGCCCACCGAAGCCACGCACCAGGCCGGTGGGGGTCTTGTTGGTCACGACCACGCGGTTGCGGACCGCCAAGTGCTCGATGGCGTAGGCGCCGGTGAGCGCGCCGTGCATGCGGTAGAAGGTGGCGGGTTCGGGTGCGCGCAGGTAGGCGCCCACCTCGTCGGCCTGGTCGTAGCGCAGCGCCAGCAAGCGGCCCTCGGGCGTGACGGCGGCCTCGATGGTGGTCAGCCTCGCGGTGGCAGAGGTGGCCGCGCTCAGGTGCTCCAGGCGGTCCTCGACCCACTTCACCGGCGCACCCGCCTTGCGAGAGGCCAGGCACATCAGCACCACGTACGGGAACACCGCCTGCTTGACGCCGAAGCTGCCCCCCGAATCGCGGGGCACGCGATGGCGCAGCTTGTTGCCGGGCACCTTCAGGGCCATAGCCATCACCGCGTGCAGCGAGAACGGCCCCATGAAGTTCGAGAGCACGTCGTAGCCCTCGTCGCCAGGCAGGTGCTCGGCGATCACCACACCGCATTCGATGGGCGGGCAGCTGTTGCGCGGGTAGTGCACGGTGGTGCGAACGGTGCGCACGCCGGGTTGGGCAAAGGCCGCCCCGGGGTCGCCGTAACAGAACTCCCGGTCCGACACCACGTTGCTGCCCACCGCCTCGTGCAGCGGCAAAGCGCCGTCCTGCAACGCACGTTCGATGTCCATCACCACCGGCAGGGGCTCGTACTCGACACGCAGCAGATCGAGCGCGTCCTCGGCGATGTAGCGGTCCTCGGCCACCACCACGGCGACCGGTTCGCCCACGTGGCGCACGCGGTCCACAGCGAGGGCCCAGTGCTGCATTGGCTGCTTGACACCCACCACGAAGGGCTGGGCCCAGGCCTGCACGTCGGCGCCGGTGAGCACGGCGCGCACGCCGTGCAGGGCGAGTGCCGCTTGCGTGTGGATGCCGAGCAGCCGGGCGTGCGGATGGGGAGAACGCAGGACCGCCGCGTGCAGCGTGCCCGGGCGTGTGCCCAGGTCATCGGCGTAGGCGCCGCGACCGTTCAGCAGGGCATCGTCTTCCAGCCGCTCCATGCGCTGGCCGACCCAGGCCTGCCGGGCGGCACCCACCAGTGAAGGTTCTGCGTGCAAGCTTGTCTCCTGTGCCGACGTAGCGGCTGCAGTTCATGTGCAGCGCCAGTGTCAGGAGGCAGGAGGTGCGCGCGTTATCGACAGCGTCGGGCGAATGACCGGCCGATCTGCCGGCTGTCCAAAAAGTCTGGTGACTTTGCGGACACGCTCAGATCACGTGCGAGCGTGGGCCGGCCGGCGGCTCGAACAGGTTGACCTTGCGGCGGTAGTCACTGGGCGTGATACCCAGGTGCGCGCGAAAGAAGCGCGAGAAATGGCTGGGCGCGGAGAAGCCGAGTTCGTGCGAGACATCGCCCACCGGTTCCTGGCTGCGGGTGAGCCGCTGCACCGCCGCCTCGAAACGCAGCACATTGGCGTAGACCAGCGGCGTCACGCGCGTGTCGCGCTGGAACAGCGTGAAGAAGTGGGCGCGCGACAGACCGGTGGCGGCGGCCAGTCCGTCGACGTCGAGTTCGCGCGCCACATCCTGGCGCATGAGGGCGATGGCGTGGCGGATGCGGGGGTCCATGGCCACCGGCGGTTTGCTGCGCAGCAGGCTGGCCAGATCGCGCCAGCCCGAATAGCTCTCGACCACGGCGATGATGAGATTGAACAGCAGATCCTCCAGGCGTCCGGGAGAGACCTCATCGTCCCACCAGAGTTCGAGCACGAACTCCTCCACCATCTTGCGGGTGGCTTCGGTGAGTCGTACGCAGGGTTCGGGAAAGAAGCGCGGATGGCCGGACAGTGCCAATGAGCGCTGCAGCTCGGCCAGCCAGCCGGGCTCGATGTAGAGCGCCAGGATCAGCGTGCGCGCACCGGGAGGCGCTTCGTGTTCGTAGGCGTGGTGTTCCCAGGCGTTGACGAGCACGGCGGTGTCGTCCGTGAGCGGTGCGCGCTCTCCCCGCACGCGGAAGGCGCTGTCGGCACCGCCCGCCTTGATCAGGATGTGGCAATGATGATGGGCGTGCCCCACCAGCGGTGCGTCCATGTCTAGTAGAGCAACCCTGCCGAAACGCCCCTGGAAGATCTTGATGGCTGAGGACAAGTTCGAACTCCTGGACCGAACGATACCGGGATCTCTGGTCACTGAACAGGTGCCGTCGACAAGGACATCCGGGTGGTTTCCCAGGGTGAGCGACCCCGGTAAGCGCAATGCAGGAACTTGTACATGTGCTCCACCGAACGGGGCTGATTGCGAGGCCCTGAGCGAAGCGCGCTATGCGCCCACCCCATTGTTGAAGTCCCCTCGAATTCCTGAGCCAGTCAGAAGTAGAGGTTGGGGAACAGTTTGACACGGTACTCGACCGGTGGGATTCGGCCGAGGGACTCATGGGGGCGCTGGTGGTTGTAGCGATGCAGCCAATCGACCGTCATGTCACGTACTTCCTGCAGTGACTCGAAGACGTAGCAATCGAGCACCTCGGTGCGGTAGGTCTTGTTGAATCGCTCGACGTAGGCGTTCTGCGTGGGTTTGCCGGGTTGGATGTGCTGCATGGCGATGCCCTTGCTCTGAGCCCACTGGGCCAAGGCATTGGCGATGAACTCCATGAACCGCCCCGGGATTTGAGAAGGCTCATTTCTCCGAGAGGATTGGGCCATGAACAAGAAGTCGAACAAGTTCTCACCCGAAGTGCGCGAGCGCGCGGTGCGCGTGGTGCAGTAGCACCGTGGCGGGTACACGTCGCTGTGGGCGGCCACTGAATCGGCTCTTCCTCATGGGCTCCTCGCAGGTTGGGAGCCATCTTCCTGGAAACTGTTGGACTGAAGAAACCGGGCAGGTCACCCTCTCCGGTTCCTGCACCGGGAACCGCAGAGGCCCAACAACGACAGGCGATCGCTTTGGACCAAGAAAGGGAAATGCACAACGCAGATGACCAAAGGCTGCACGTACCCACGCACGCACAACCGCGTCAGCCGCAACCCAGAAAGGAGCAGCCCCGGCAACCAAACCGCTGCGAACAACTTGGAGCAGAAATTCGGCCTTTCCCGTGCAAGACGCGCGCGTGCGCGCGCGCACTTCTTTGAAGGGTTTCCAGCATTCGCACTGGAGTTGCCATCGACACCCAAACCGCTGAGAACGGTTCGCTCCGACCTACCCCCACCGCCAGCGAGTCTGGAGCCCCTGCAGTGCAGGGGCTTTTTTTGTTGGGTGAATGCGAGGCGTGGTGCGGGGTTGCGAGGGGCTGGGAGATTTCTCTTGGCTCTCAAAAGTACCGGCAGTGGCCCTCTCGGGCGGGCCACGAGGGGTTTTCTCTCAAACGCGGGATCCGGCCGATCCCGTTAGAGCCGGATCGCCACATCTGCCCGCGATGTGGTCAATCGCTCAGGTCACAGATAGTTCTACAGCCCAACCACGCACCGGTCAGTCCGTGCATCCGTGGCCTTGGGCCAAGGGACGCGCCCGAGCACTGAAGCTTAGGCAGCGCGTCAAGGTCCGCACTGCAGCGTGAGAAGCAGTTCGACGTCGGCGGGTGTACTCACGGTATGCGCCATGCAGCCGATGCCAGTCCGGCGACCAGCGCGAGCCCGAGCGGCGGCTATGCGCGGTCGGCTAGTTAGACTGCACCAATGGCAAGCCAATCCATCAATTCCCAGAACGTGGTGAACGTCGAGTACTGCGGATGGCGCATCAAGGCGCGATGGTTCTATTCTTTCTGGGGAGCATCCGAGGGGTGGGTTTGCTATGTGGGTGAAGGAAGTGCCCAGCCCAAGCTCAATATTGGTCGATTCTCAAACAGTCAGGTAGCAGTAGAGCGTGGTAAGGATTATGTTGACCGAGCCAACGAGAAGGCTCGAAAAGCAGCGGCGAAGTGAAGTTGGTTATCGATGTCTCTGCAACCGCTCCAGTATGGTCTTCTCCAGCAACTCGGAGAAACAGGGCGAGCGAGTTCGGACGAAAGGCTCCATTCTGTAGAACACAGCTTCAAGGCTCCGCAAATATTCAAGGCATATTGGCGTCTGCACTCCGACGATGACCTGCGTGCTGCAGATCTTTGGCAAGGTCGAAAAGCATTTCGCAGTTGGCAAGTTCCTTCGGTGCCCAAATGGTGATGCCCAACAAGTAGCACTTGATGCGGTCGGTTAGTTGATCGCTGGTCACCACGTCCTCAAGAAGCTCAGCGATGACTACCGCGGCCTGCCCTGGAGTGAAATGTCGGCAAAGCGAATCTAGGAGCGCCAATGATTGATCGCGAGAAGCTCTTTGCGGAGCATCAGAGCAATCCGCAAGTGAGCATTGCAGACCATGTTAGCCAGCGAGTGGCTGAGGTTGGTCGACGGGTCAAAAGCCGCAAGAAAATTTACCTCGACACAAGATACTGGGTATTTCTTCGTGACGCATGGCTTGGTAAGCCAAAGAGGGCTGAGCATTTGCAGCTCTTGGAGCAAATGCAAGCGGGGGTACGTGCGAGCCAGTTGGTCTGCCCGGTGAGTGATGTGGCCTTTATGGAGCTCTCTTCCCAGACCGACGACGCGACTCGAATGGCCACCGGTCAGGTGTTTGATGCTTTGAGCTTTGGGGTTGCCTTGCAAACCGAGCAGATACGCGGACGTCAAGAGCTGGAGGAATTCCTACGGACTCCTGACGTTGAAGATGCTAGGGGGGCACTGATAGAGAAGTCTTGGACGAAGGGTTGCTTCATCTTTGGGCCCCAATTGCCCGTAACCAAGAGCTTGTCTAGAGAAGATAACCGGGTGCTTCAAAAGTGCTTGGTCGATGAGCTTTGGGAGATGCCCTTCTCCGAGCTGATGAAGACCTCAAGCTCGCATCTGAATACCTCGCTCAAGTTTGAGGAGACGGCGGCGCGTCTCAACTCTGAAATGCGAAAGTACCAGAGTGAGATTCGCTCGTTCGAACAAGCGTTCGTTGCTGAGGTCGCTGGTTCTTTGGATGTGTACGCCGATGACGCGTTGACCGTAGCGTTGCAGATATTCGCCGAGAGAGGTCATCAACGCGACTCCCTCAGTGGTGAGGAAGTACTTCACCTCCGGTCGACGCTGCGTACTCTGCTGGTGAATGCTTTTCGTCTGGCCCCATTGAAGATGGCCAAGCGCATGCCTACGTTTTTCATCCATTCAATGAGTCACGCGGGCATTCGAATAGATGCCCAGCGAAAGTTCACCGGCAACTTTCTGCGCGACCTTCACCACGGGACTGCAGGGGTGGGGTATCACGACCTTATGTTGACTGAGAACCCGTTGCGAGTGTTGTTGACTAGTGGAAAGCTTGCCCTCGACAAGACGTTCGGTTGCCCCGTGGTATCCGATGAGGTCGAGGCACTTCGTCAGCTTGGCCGTCTGTTAGGGCAGCAGGAATCCGACGTCGTGCCGCTCAAGAAGTGAGTGGAGTTGGCGTTGACCATTTACTTCAGAGATTCAGCTGTGGCTCGTCGCCAGCGCGCTCGAAGGGCCGGTTTCGGAGGCCGCTGACGTTCGATTCGCGGACGCGAACGTCTCGGTCCAGTCTTGAGCCGCCACACGGATCCCGGACTTCGGCTACGCAGCGGTTGCGGTCCTACGGCGCTTTGAGTTTCCGGACTTCTTTGTGACACCAAGCGGTCGCTGCCGTTTAGATGCGTCGTGCAAGCGACTCAATGTAGCGTCGAGCCGCTCGCCCGGTTCGCGCCAGTCGTCAACGCGTTCGTATTCGCCCGCCTCAAGTCGGCTAAGTGTTCGACCTAGGCCACTCGCGTCAGGTCGCCGCCCGGCGTTTAAATAAGCCAGCGCACTGGCGGTTCGGATCAACCGCAATCAACTCAAATATCCTCGATGCTGGGCAGGCACGAGAAAGAGTCACAGGACTTTCGTTGAGATCCCACCGCTTAGTTGAAGCTGATCCGTTCCAGTCATTCGATCGCCGATGCGTCGTCTCCCCCATTGCCTACGATAGCTTGAACCAACGCAGCGGTGTCGCCCACGAACGGGGCGGGCTGAGCTCGCCCCTGCGTGAGATAGGCGGGAATGGCCTTCGGGAGCGGGATGGCCTCTCTCGGGAGCTGATTGAGCGTGGTCTCCAACTTCGTCTTCAGCCTCGCATAACCCACGCCAGCCGCGTAGTCGATCAGCTTCTTCAGCATGTTCTCGTGCATCGCCAGTACGAAGCTGCGCTTGTGCTTCTGGCGTATCAGTTCGAAGAACTCCGGGGTTCCGGCCCGCTCATAGTTGACTTCGGCCGCGTAGGCTGCAGGGTCCTCGCCCACCACGCGCTGCCTGTACATGACCAACATTCGACCGTAGTCCGTTGCGACTGTGATCAGATCGTCTTCGGCTGGCGGCGACTTCTCCGCGATCTGCGCTGGATCCAACCGTACGGGCATGAAGAACTGAAAGTCGCGGCCTGATAGTAGGGACATTGCGTCGACCACCAACTCCATCTGATCTCGTCGCGAATGAAGCCCCTTGGCGATCGCCAAACGTTGATCCTTTGAGAAGCGCAGGTAGTTCTCACCCAGATTGAAAGCAATGAACTCAAAGAGGTGGTCTGGCGTTAACTCCATGTCGACCTCCGATACGCCGATCACCGACCACCCCATCTCGTCGTTCTTCTTCACGAATGGGTTGAGATCAAACTCCGTATACAGCGAGGCTCGGCAGGGCGAAGCTGCAAGCGCGGCAAAGAACTCTCGGAGCGAGTCCTTGTCATGATGCCCTGAAGCAGCTTCCACGAACTCGCCAAGAACCCTTTTGAACATCAGCGTGTTGAGCCCACCGGTGTGCACGATGGCCATCCGCATGAACCTCACCATCGCATCCATGGCCAGTCGAGTACCGTGCCCCAAGTCGTAGTGACTCAGCACCTGGATGCACTCGGCGACGTTCTCGCTCAACTGGGCTGCATTGAAAAACGGTTCGATGTGTCGGATCTCATCTGCGCAGTGGAGATACAGGTTCGACTGCACGCCGAAAGGATCCTTGCTGCAGACGAAGTTGCTCACGTAGGCCACTACTCGCTTTAGCTCGTCGAGTTGCAGCGCCGACGCATGTGCCATCAATTCCGTCTCGCGCTCCTTGCGCCATTTGGCGATGCGAACGGTCGGATCGCGTCTGGTTCTTTGCAAGATGAACGCCGGAGTGAGCCTCAACAGTTCATCAGCACTGAAACGATTTGAGGGGAACACGCTGCCCCAGACACGTGCATAGTGCTCATGGCGCACAGTAGATCGTGCGATGGCGAAATTGATCGAGTCGGAGTGAGAGTAAGGCTTGCCGTTGTTGCCGGTCGCCGGCTGCTCCCATGCAGGGAAAGCCGACTGAATCTGATTGCCCCGCACCTGAATGCGCAGTTTCATGGACTTAAGTGGCTCATCAAGCAATGCGTACCCGTACAGTAGGCCGGCCGGTTGCGCCGCCGTCGGATGCGTGGAGTCCTCCCGATCCAGGTTCTCAAGGGCCTCGGCGAGAGTCTTGATGACGTCGTCCTCCGAGTAGCCCAACGGGTACAGGGTCTTCCATAAATAGCCTGACTTGTAGTTGACGTCCGGCATCCTGGTGATAGCAGCCGCGTCGCCTGTAAACATCCTTCGCGGAATTTTCAGAGTAATGACACCGTTCTGAAGCTCCCGCGCATAGAACCAATCGACGTGACAGTCGACGTCGTACTCGAGCAGGTGCACGACGCCCGCGTGTTCCTTTAGCAGCTGCTCCCAACCGGTCCATGTGTGAAGCCCCCCAGACAGGACCACTTCGGGCATTCGCTTGCCGAGCGCATTGACCGGACGGACAGCCGTCTCACCGACGAATATGTGTTTGAGCGCCGCCTCAGTAAGCTCGTACTTGCCCTGCTCTCCAAAACGGAGGGGGTACACCCTTGCCATCTCCATCTCCATCTCCCTGGCGCAATGGATCCGCGCCCGCCGACATTCTGGCGCACCGTGTGCTTCACATCAGACGCGAACAGGACGGGTCCATTGACATACTATCTTCAGGGTGCAATTCAAGAGTCAGCACCCCGGAGGCGAAAGGGAGCACATGCAGATCAGACAGCTCAGGATCCAGAACTTTCGAGGCATCGCCACTTTGGAATGGAAGCCAGGTTCGCCGTTCTGTTGCCTGATTGGCGCGGGAGACTCGGGCAAGTCCACGCTCCTTGACGCGGTCGAAGCCGCGCTTTCGTCCCGTTGGTTCTCCTTCACGGAGCCGGACTTCCTAGACGGCGACACCACCATGCCCATAAAGGTCGAGGTGACGGCAGGCGAGCTCTCCAAAGCCTTGAAATCCGATGAGCGCCTTGGCCTTTACATCCGGGGCTGGACATCAGTCGGAGAGCTTCGCGACGAGCCTGAGGACGATGATGAGCCCGTCCTGACGGTGCGGCTCACGGTTGATGCCACGATGGAGCCCGTCTGGGAGCTGGTGTGCGACCGCATCGATGAGCCGCGAACACTGTCCAATCGAGATCGGGCCCTCTTTGGCGTGGTGCGATTGGCCGGCGAGGACGCCCGTCATCTAGCATGGGGACAAGGCTCGGTTCTCGCCAAGCTCACCGGGGATAGCAAGGAAGCGGCTGGCAGGCTGGCCGAGGCCTACAGCGCGGCGCGGGCGAGCGCCAATTTAGGGGAGATCCAATCGCTTGCGGACGCTGCTTCGCGTGCAGAGGGCTTCGCCAAGGGCCTGGGAGCCTACGTACAAGGCGCCTATGAGCCCGGCCTTGAGCTTGGCCGCTCCGGTCTTTCATCGGGGTCGATCGCGCTTCATGACAACGGTGTTCCGCTGCGCCTTGCCGGTCTGGGGACCCGGCGGCTGGCAACGCTAGCCATCCAGAAGTCCGCAATCGCGGAGGGCGCGATCGTGCTTGTCGATGAAATCGAACATGGACTTGAGCCCCACCGGATCCTCGGCGCCATCTCCCAGCTCAAAGGCGACCAGGCGCTCGCAGCAGCTGCAGGAAAGCCAACGGGCCAAATCCTGATGACCACGCATTCGGACGTGGCACTGGGCGAAGCGGGGGCCGAGAGCGTCCGCGTCGTGGCGACCGCCAGGCCCGGGCGCGCAGCCAGCGTTGTCCGGCCAAGCTCTCCCGATCTGCTCAAGCCCCTGCTTCGATACATGCCTCGGGCCTTGTTCGGGCGGCGCATCCTCGTTACGGAAGGCAACACAGAATTGGGTTTGTTGATGGGGATCCGCGAGCAGTGGTCCCAGAGGCGCGGGGGCCAGCCGATTGAGCATCTTGGCTCAACCATCGCCGATGGCAATGGCGCCCAGGCCCCGGCCATTGCCCTAGCGCTGGCCGCGCTGGGATACACAGTCGCGGTCTATCGCGACTCCGATGCAGCCATGAAGGCGGATGAGGCGGCTGCCCTGGCAGTTGCAGGCATACCCGTGTTCGAGTATGGAGGGGGCCTCAACACTGAGCAGGCCATCATCCACGCGGCCAGCGATGAGATGGTCCAAGCCCTGTTGGCATTTGCTCGCGAAGAGCACACAGCCGACTCGGTCGATAGCTGCTTGGACAACAAGATCGCTGATCTGGATGTCGCAATCATACGGCTCGACTTCGATGCCTGGGAGATATTCACGGTGCTCAGTGGCGCACAGTTGCGCGAAGCCATCGCCGATGTTGCCCACAAGAAGAAATGGTTCAAGGACCAGAGGCTAGGCCGGGCGGTGTCACCCCTGGTCTGGAGGATCGCAGAGGAGGATTCGGGATCCCCACTGGCTACCGCCCTCTCACAAGCCGAGGCTTGGCTGTATGCCTGATGCAGTGCAGCTCTCCGCCCTGGGCAATGCAGCCGTGGTCGCGCCCGCGGGGCATGGCAAGACGGAGATCATCGCCAACATCGCCGCCATAGGGCAGCGCGCATTGATCCTCACGCATACGCATGCGGGAGTCCACGCCATCCGCAGCAGGCTCAAGCGGCTGGGCATTGCGCACTCAAGGGTTGCCGTGGACACCATTGCGGGGTGGTGCATGCGCTACGCCCACTCCTTCCCAGGCGTGGCGAAGCCGCCATCCGACATGCCAAAAAGCGCTGACGAATGGGATCAACTTCATCGGGGGGCGACCCTGGCCCTCCGCGTGCCCGCCATCCGCCAGGTTGTTGCCGCGTCCTACGACCGTATCCTGATCGACGAGTATCAAGACTGCAATGGGCTGCAGCACCAGCTTGCCGCTGAGTTGTCGTCTATCGTGTCCACCTTGATCTTCGGCGACCCTATGCAAGGCATCTTCGAATTCGCCGGAGCGACCTTGGACTGGGATCGGGACATACATCCCACCTTCCCGTTGGCCGGCGCTCTTGAGACACCCTACCGTTGGGCCGGGAAGAATCCTGAGTTGGGCGAATGGATCTCTGAGACTCGGAGCAAGCTAATTAGGGGCGAGTCTATCGACCTCAGGGATCCTCGCATCTCTTTTCGATCATCGGGCGATGCCTTCGACATGGGAACCCTCTTCAATGGGCTAGAAGGAAAAGAGGGCAGCTTCGCAGCCATCCACTGCAACAAAGGCCTTTGCTACCGGCTTGCGAGGGCCGCCAATGGCGGATACCAGGCCATCGAGGAAATTGCGGCAAATCGCCTGCGCCAGTTCGCCTCTGAGTGGGATAGGGCGGGAGACGCAGCGACCCGTCTGCGGTCTGTGACATCCCTCATCGACGACTGCTTTCATAAGCGGACTCCAGCAGAAGGCGAGCCGGTGGACTTGGACGACGAGGCGATTAGAGCGCGCATGCTGGAGGCTGCAAGGACCCTGGGCGAAGGCGACGGCGCCTCTGCAGCCGCCGAGTTGCTGAACTTGGCCCGCAAGCGGCCCCGTTGGAAGCTATACAGGGGCGAACTGTGGCGAGACTGCGAGCGGGCCGTTTCGGACCTGGCATCAGGCAGGGTTACGGCGATGCTTGAGGCGACGGTGATCGTGCGCCAGAGGGTAAGCAGTTCAGGGCGTAATCTTCCCCGGCGAACCGTCTCGACGCCACTGCTGCTCAAAGGCCTTGAGTTCGACCACGTCGTCATACCGGATGCCTCGCACTTCGCGAGAGAGCGCCTCGCCCAGGCAAAACTGTTCTACGTTGCCATCTCGCGAGCCACGCGGTCGCTAACGATTTCGTCGTCAAGCCCCACCCTTCGACTTTCGATCCCCTGACCTTCAGAGCAACGCGTGCATCTGGAAATCTGCAACAAAACTGGCCTTGTTTACGAGGGAAATGTCGCATGACGCCTTCAGTTCGCCGTATTGCTGACCCGGTACTCCGTTCACTGGACGCTCGGGTGCGGCGCGGTGTACTGCGTCGCATCGACGCAATGGAGCGAGAACTTGCCTTCTTGGCTGGACGCGAAGACGAAAACGTCAGCTTCATTCGAAGACGTGGCTGGAGCGACGAACGTCTGCAAGTCCTCTTTGTCCTGAATAGCGTTTACCAGCAGGTCCTTGGACCGATCCAAGCGGCAGCAAAGGCGGGTCCCGAGGGACTCGGAAGCACCATTCCGGTCAGACATGGCACAGCGACTTTCAGTCGAAAGACGGCAGGCAACGTACAGGTTGCATTGAAGGACTTTCTGGTGATGGTCGATATGCTCAAGCTACAGCAGAGTTGGCTGCATTCCAACACTTGTGGAGATGTGGTGTTTGCCGTTGCTTCGTTCGAACGCACGCTGGAGCGAGGCTGAGTCTTGGCAACCACGTCACCCCCCTCAGTTCCAGCTTGGCTCGCGCTAGCCCGGGCCCTCATGACCAAGTTCGCGGCCGATCACAAGCTCGTACTCAGCGCAACGGAGAGGCAACTCTCGGCGGCATTCGAAATTGCTTGCCTGCATGCGCTTCTGCGCTTCTACAAGCGTCAGGGTTACACACTTGCGCTCGAAAACCTGAAGAACAGGGAATACAGGTACCTGACCTCGCCCTCCGGCAACCCAGCCAACTTCTCCTACGTGACCCTCAGTGGCAAAGATGGCGAGTTCGAGGTGCGTCAGCAGGTCCGTGTCGAGTCTCATGTCGCATCGGACATCCGGTTCACACCTGACATCCTGGTGCTACTGAAGGACTCCACCATTGACGCGGCCACCAACGCGGACTTCGCTGCAGGGAAGCGCAAGCTCTTTTCAGTCAAGAGCGATCAGGTCGTGGCTGCGCACGAGTGCAAATCCATGAATCCCTTTCCGGAATTGATGGTGAGCTTCGTCGGCATGTTGGTCACAGCGCACCGTTGGTACCCAAACGGAACCGAGGTTGCTCCTGCACGCAAGGGACACCTCGCACCGACGTTGTTCGTTGGCGGCACAGCCCGCGCGCTGCACCTCAAAATGATTGCCGCAATGGAGACTTCATACCAACTCAATATCGTCGTCGGCATGCACGCGGGAACATGGAGTTTGAAATCAGCCAAAAACAGACTCTTGTGGCAGGGCGCCCAGGCGGCGGGCAATGTTCCAACGGTGGGCGCGCCCAAGTTGTCGGGGACGACTTCGACGCAACCGGCCACACCCGCCAAGTCCAAGAGTGCCAAGAGCGCCGTTGAGAAAAAGTGAGTGCCCTAATGGCGTCCGTTCCGCGGGCTTGGTTTCAATGCGGATGTCTCCGACGAAGAGCCTGCCCTGAGTCGATTAATGTCAGTTGACCGCTGTTCGACAGAGCCGACATCCAGCCATGCAGCCCGAGTGACTCACACCAGTCTGAAGCGGGCGCTGTTCCCACATTGCACCCAAACGGTAGCGGCAATGCAGCGCGAGCCATCCGCGCCGCCTGGTCAGTTGGCCTCGATTACTTTCCAGGCTTCGCGCTTACCCATGCTCATGGCCGCAAAGTAGCGCTCGAGCATCGAGGCGCGCGGGGTAACCTGACCGGATTCCCATTTCCACAAGCTGAGGGAGGAGATGCCAAACAGTCGCGCCATCTGCGCCTGACTCATCCCCAGCGCCTGGCGCTTCGCCTTTAGCCGATCGGCATTGAAGCTTCGCTTGCGCCCTGGTCGCTCTGCGTCCTTCTGCTCGACAACGGCCGGTGCAGCGTGCATCACCGCCTTCTGTGCCGAGCGTAGCTGCGTGCCGAGCTCCTTGACTGTCCGCTTGAGCAAGGCTATCTCGGAACGGTGGGCAGTGACGGACTTGCGAAGCGCCGCTAGGTCCTCACGAACCTCCTTGCGAGCGATGCGCGAAATCTCTTGCTTGAGGGTTTGGGCGAGGTTAGGCATGCGCCCATAGTACTCAATTGGTAAACCGAGGGGCAAATTCAGAGCGCGCAGAAGAAAGGGCTCCCGTGGGAGCCCTTTGCGTTGGAGACCTTGCCTATTACAGCGCAGCGTCCTTCACCTTCTTGAAGAAGCGCGCCTTGACTTTCACCGATGCCGGCTTGGCTGCAAACATGCGCTCGACCTTGGTGAACGGATCGATGCCTTTGCGCGCCTTCTTGGCCGGGACCTGCAGCGCGGTGATCTTGAGCACGCCGGGCCACGTGAAAGCGCCAGCACCCTTCTTGGACAGCGACGCATGGATCGTGGCTTCAAGCGAACCTAGGACGCTCTTGACGGTCTTGGCGTCAGTGCCGGAGGCCTGCACCAGGTGATTCACCAGGCTCGTCTTGTTGAAGGTTTCCTTGATCGGCTTCAGCACGCCGGCGCCCTTTGGCGCAGCTTTCACAGCAGCCTTGGGGGCGGCCTTCACGGCTTTGGACTTGACCGCGGACTTCTTGGCGGCGGCCTTCGGGGCCGCCTTCTTTGCAGTTGCCATGCTTCGAGAGCTCCTGTTTTCATTGCGAATTGCCGCGCGAGCCGCGCGGCGCCCGGAGTCTACAGGGCTAGCCACACGCAGCAGCACTCGGATTCGCCCGCTCTGCGGTTACTGAACGCTGCTGACTGAAGGGTAGGTCCGCGGCAGACTGGGTGCGGCCCGTCCAGATGAACCGCTCGAATGACGGCGGTCACTGATACCGGACGTTGGCTCACATACGGGGCGAGCGACCCCGATTGGCAGGGAACGGGCGCCCGTGTGTTGCCTCTGAAGCACCTTTGGCTGCCGATCGTATCGGTCGGCAAGAACGACCGCCTCGCAGACGCCCGAATTTCGCTTCTTGTTGCCCGCTTGTAGCACCCTACTGACCTGCGATCAGATGGTGCGCTGCGCAGGGCGTCTCCCAAGAGCGTTTCAGGTAGGAAACCTTCATCTCCGCCTGCCTAGATTGCAGATTTTGGACGGTACCCTTGAACCAGGTATGACCGAGCAACAATTGCGCGGCGCCCAGGTTCTTGTCCGCGGCACACGCAGCAGCTTCGCCTCGGCCCGTCGCATGGAATCCCTATCCAGTCCCACCGAGCCCCACTCACCGAGGCTCTTCGTGTGTCGGTCACGTTCTACTTAGGCACGAAGAGGAAGCGCGACATTGACAACTTCAATACGCATCCTATTGGATGCAGGTACCGGGCTGCTTTGGGAGGATGACTCGCAGATCGTGGAGCTCACGCTCCGGAAAGACTACGACAAAACGAATCCGCGGATCGAGCTCATTGTTCTTCCGGTCGGTGCGGAGCCTGGCTGAAGCCAGCCGCTCTCCACCGCTCCTCGCGGTCCGGCATCGGCATTGCCTTTGGCATCGGCGGACCTTTCTCAGCGCTCCACTCGATGACCTTCTCCTCCTTCGGAGGGTGCTTGTCGCGGTAGTCTTTCGCCCGCTGCATGAACTGATCGTCCCAGCACGGGTCGTTCAGCGGCATCATGTACGGAAAGCGCTTGTCCACCGTGAATACGAAGTCGAACGCGTGCGAGAACATGCGGGTGTTGCACATGGCGATGAGCATCCCCTGCGCCTCTTCCACGCCGTCCTCCATCCCCTCGAAGCGACCCAGCAAGCAGCAGGAGTGCGTGAGCAGAAAGATGACCTCTGTGTCGATCATGCCGAAGCCAGGGCTATGCCGCATCATCGGCGGCACCTTGTCCGGGTTGTTCCAAGTGATAACCACTGGATGATCGGATGTGATGAACTCACCCTGATCCGGTGCGGCGTAGAGCAATTTCCACTTCCGACCGACGAGTGTTCGAAGGACGGTATCGAGTACTTTCAGCTCGCTCTTGATCTGGAGCTCTCGGAGGACGGTGACCTTGTACTCGCCACGCTCGTGAAACTCTTTCATCTGCTCGTAGGTGACGTTCTCATTGACGGGCTTGCCGTCGCCCTTCATCTGACGCATCTGCCCTTCCCAGCGCTCCTTCGTCGCGAGGGCCATGCTCATCGTCACTTTCGAAACGCGCTCAGTGAAGTCGCGCATGTTCTCGCGCATCTGGGGATGGCGCACGGCCAGTAGCGCCATGAGGTTGAGGACCATGAGCTTGTCCTCGCCTTCAAACGTCTTCGTCTGTTCGATCCGGAGGATCGCCTCACGTGCCTTCCCCTCGAACTTCGCCATCTCCTTTTCGAGCTTGTCCGGAGGATGGTCCTTCGTCTCAAAGCGCATGAAGTCGCGCTCTGCGCAGACGTTCTTCGTGTTCGGCTGAAAGTACGCGAGCTTCTTCAGGTCCGCCGCGTTCACGTACCAGTTCTTCCCATTCTTCCAGCCGAAGCCTCGAAGGTACGCCTGCGGGATGTAGTGATGAATCCGAGGCTCATCCGCCATCCGCGAATTATTCCCGCTTTGTTCGCGGATACCATTCGAACTGCCACAACAGGGAGGGATCGTGCTACTCGCGTACGTGGATGACTCCACCTCGCATGTCGGTGAGCGACGGCTCTTTCTCGCCGGGTACATGCTTCCTGAGGATCGCTGGCCGGCGTTCAATTGGGACTGGCTGGCCGCGCTCAAGGCAGGGAAGCCACTCAGCACCTTGCACATGACGCAGTCCTTCAAGGGTTGGTCTCACGACGAACGACTGATCAAGCTGCGGCAGCTCGTCGAAGTCATCGCGAATCACCGGCCGGTGTCGGTGGAGGTGTCTGTGAGTACCCGCGACTTCAAGGAGATTCTTGAAGACCACTCGCCCTACGATCTCCGGCACCCTTACTTTTCATGCTTCATCGCCTTCGCGGTCACTTCGGCCCGGACCGTGAATGAGCTCGGCTTGCAAGGTCCCATCAACTTCATCTTCGATGAGCAAGGGAAGCTTGGGACCGATGCGGCCATCTGGTACGAGCCCATGCGACAGATGCAGGCGCCAGAAGTCCAAGCGCTGATGGGACCGAAACCAGTCTTCCGGAGCGACGACAACGAGCCCGGACTTCAAGCCGCGGACATGCTCGCGTGGTTTCGGCGGCTGCTGTCAGAGCCAACGTGCACTGACGAACAACGCTTGTACGCCGACGCCATCATCTTCAATCATGGGGTCGCGGAGATTCCGAAGGAGATGCTGGAATCGTGGGCGGCGCACTTCGCGACTGTGCCCGGCATCGAGGACGTGAAAGGAAAACGGGGATCGGTAAATAAGACGATTGATCGTGTGCTGAGCGCCTTCCCTCCCGAGAGAGCGTTGTCCGTCATGGAGCAGGTGGACCACATCAGTAAACGTAGTCGGTGGATCAAAAATTTCCTGACCCGCGTCGGCCTCGAGCGTGTGTGGAAGTGGTATGCGAAGCGACCGATCCGACTCCGGTAGCGGCTATCCACAGCGTGTGACGCGCCCGACCTTGAGATACACGAGAACGCGCTGCGCAAGTGGAGGCGGCCGCCCGCTCGCCGGGGCTCGGCGACATGTTGTCTAGCTCTGACGTTGACAGTGCCGCCCGAGGTCGGGCCGAGCGAGATAGCTGACTGCTTTAGAGCCGTTTGCGGCATGTCGATTCCGCTACTTGAGCGACCGCAACCGCTGCACAGCAGCCCAACGCCATTCGACACGAGCTGAAAGCCAGGCCTGGTCCAATGGCTCCTCACACGAAGTTGCGTCGCACCGTGCGTGCCGAGTTCAACGGGTTGGCACAAGGTACCCGACTTGATCAGCCGTCAGCCAGTACCCATCCCTCTTCGACTCGAGCGTGCCAGCTACAGCGAGGTCGAACAGACTTGGCATCGCGGTTGCGTCGAATCGAGCGATGGAGTTGGGCAGCAAGACATTGAGGTCCCTGTACTTGACGACCCAGCTCTTGTCGTCATGTACCCGAAGCTTGTCTTTGTGAATCGTCAACGCTGAGCGCACGCGACCATTAACGTACCGCTCGGGATGGAGCGCAATGCTCTCGATCTCTTTGACCACTTTAGCAATTGGGCGCCTCACCCGCTCTTGCGGCAGGCTATCGATCAACGTCAGATTCATTGGCCGGCGGCCATTTTCAATGGACGGGCCGTCCTCGGTGTTAACGATAAATCGATCAAACTCGGTTTTGTAAACCGGCGGGGTCCCTGGAATCTCAATCGTCGTGGTCACACGGAAGGTGACGGTGTAGTTGCCATCCGGATCAAGACCGGCCTGCAGCCACTGATCCAACAACTTGGCAGTGGGGATCATCCCGGTGTGTTGAAACAGCGGGCGCTCGTCCAGCGACATGAACACCCGCTCCTTCGTGGGGCCCTGCACCTCACGCAGGTACAGATAAACGGGCTTGCCCAGGTACAAAGACGGGTTTCGGAAGTACGTGCCCGCGTCCGCGGTCACCGCGCCCTCTTCAATCTTTTCCTCCCCAGGCTTATCGCCGCCAAACGAAATTGAATCGGGCAAACAGCCCGACAGCATCACGACCAAAACAAGAATCATCAGGTTTTTCATAAATCAGCTCTAGATTTGAATCACGAACACTCACCGGAACCCCTTGCTCCTACAAGCGACCCTCCCCTCGTTTACGCAATCGCACTTTCAAGCACCATCTAATTGCCATCTTACACTCAGTATTTCTTAGTGTAGAGCGCATGAGTTAACAAGACGATCCCGGCCTTGGACGTAGACGGGGTGCGTGTTGTTGGTTTTTCCGAAGAGGCTTAAAGCCGCGCGGCTGGCGGCTGGGCTGTCTCAAGAGCGGCTGGGCGTGCTGGCCGGCGTGGACGAGATGTCGGCCAGTGCACGGATGAACCAGTACGAGCGTGGCAAACACGCGCCAGATCACTCCATGGTGGCTCGCTTGGCCGACGTCCTGCACGTCCCAGTTGCCTACTTCTACGCGTCCAGCGATGACGAAGCCGCCCTGCTCCTCGCCTTTCACCGCTTGTCCATCGCTCAGCGCCTGGCCGTGCTGGACTTTGTGTCCCAGCAGCTGCCGGGCAGCGGTGACGCCTCTGCTCCCTGAAGCCAGTCATTGCGCCCGCCCTCCCACCCGGAGCATTTCTCGCTGAGCGCCCCAGGCCTCAGGCAACGGCACCGAAGTCAGCAGCTTGGCCGCATTGATCTCCTCAGGGTGCTCACCCTTCTCGATCGCCTGCACGATGTCCGGCGCCAGCAACGCGATGTTGATCACCCGATTCACGTAGCGCACGCTGAACTTCTCGCGCTCGGCGATTTCCTCGATCGACTGCCCTTCGCGAGTGAACTGCTGCAGCCAGGCCTTGCCCTTGGCCATCAGCGCCACGAGCGTCGGGTCAGGCTCGCGCTTCGTGGTCTGCCCCGCGGCGTTATCTCCGATCACTAGGCGCACCGCCATGCCGCAGCGTTTTCTTTTCGCTGGCACTGAGATCGTGGTACTCCCCTGCCCTGCTCCGTTTTGGGTCGCGGACTTTGTCTCTGACTTCATCTCCGCCTTCAGCACCCCGCAGCCCACCAGGTCCAGCGTGACGCGCACCTCCTCAGGCGCCACCTCCACCCGGCGCACCGCCTTAGCGATTTGTGCGCCTGTTTCATGCTGAATCGCCTGCCCCAGCTTCTTGGCACCGGTGAGCGCTTCCTGGGCCCGCTTGGCGTCCTTCCAGCCCACGGCATCGAGCACCCGCTTTTCACTCGCGCTCCACTCCATGATCGCCCGGACCACCAGCTTCTCGAGTTCACTGGCCGGCAGCCGGATCGGCTCACCCGGGTCGTCGGCTGGCGTCACGTAATACCGGTACTGCTTTTTGCCCTTGCGGGTGTGCGACGGGATGAGCCTGCGCCCGGTTTCATCGAAGAGCTTGCCGCTGAGCAGGCTCGGGGCTGCCGCTTTGGATTGGCTCTTGTGTCCCTGGCGGTTGGCTTCCAGGCGCTGCTGCACCTGGTCCCACAGCGCCTGCTCCACGATCGCCGGGTGCTGGCCGGGGTGGTTTTCTCCTCGGTGGGGGAGCAGACCCACGTAGATGGGGTTGCTCAGGATCCGGTACAGGTGTCCCCGGCTGAACGGCTTGTTGCCCCCAAATCCTTCCCGCTTGTTCTCCCGCTCGGGCGTGAGCCAGCCACGGGCCTGCAGCTCGGCCGCCACCTTGCGCACGCAGTTGAGCTGCAGGTACAGCGCGTAGATCTCGGCAATCCGTACAGCGTACGGGGCCTCAGGCTCCAAGGTTCGGCCCTTGGCCCGGTAGCCCACGGGAGGCACTCCCCCCATCCACAGGCCCTTGCGCTTGGATGCGGCGATCTTGTCCCGGATACGCTCTCCCGTGACCTCGCGCTCGAACTGGGCAAAGGACAGCAAGACGTTCAGGGTCAGCCGCCCCATGGAGGTGGTGGTGTTGAACTGCTGGGTGACCGAGACAAAGGAAACCCCCTTGGCATCGAAGAGTTCAACCAGCTTCGCGAAATCAGCCAACGACCGGGTGAGCCGGTCGACCTTGTAGACCACGATCACCTTGACCTTGCCGGCTTCCACATCGGCGATCAGCCGCTTCAGCGCTGGCCGCTCCACGTTCCCGCCCGAGAACCCGCCGTCGTCGTAGGTGGTGGGGTTGAGCGTCCAGCCCAGGCTCTTCTGGCTGAGCACGAAGGCCTCGCAGGCCTCGCGCTGGGCGTGAAGTGAATTGAAATCCTGCTCCAGGCCCTCTTCGGAGGATTTGCGGGTGTAGATCGCGCAAGCCAGCGTCGGAAAACCCATCTGGCCGGCCGCACCGCTCGTACCGGTCGTGCCGGCGACCAAGGCCTTGGCAGATGACTTCGACGCCATCAGCGCTTGACCCCGAAGAACGCCGGGCCCGACCAGGGCGTGCCGGTGATGGTGCGGGCGATGGCGGTGAGGCTGGTGTAGGTCTTGCCGCCGTACTGGAAGCCCTTTGGGAGGACCAGTACCTCGTAGGTGGCGCCCTGCCACTCGCGCAGCAGGCGGGTGCCTGGAGGCAGCAGCGGGGCCGCCTTGGACGATGGGGGCTGGGCCAGAGAGGAAAAAGGCGTCTTCGTGCCGCTGGCCTCGATTTGCGCCTGCCAGGCGAGCACCCGGCGCATGAGGCTGGTGTGCACGCGTGGCGGGGGCTCGCGGTGGAAGGCGGCCTTCCAGCGCGAGACGAGCACGTCGCGCTCGGCGGTCAGGATCTCTGCCGGAAAGCTCATTGGGCCACCTCCTCCCCGGCCGGGACGATGCGGTAGACCCGAACGCCGTCTTGCAGGCTGTGCTGCACGTTCAGGCCCAGGCGTTTTCGGAGTGAGCCGCTGAGCATGCCGCGTACGGTGTGGGGGAGCCAGCCGGTGAGCTCGGTCATCTGGGCCATGGAGGCGCCGGAGCTCAGCAAGGCGATGAGCTGGGATTTCTTGGTGGCGGTGGGGGGTACGGCGGCGAGGGTGGGAGTGAGTTTCTGGGGCGCGCGCTTGGCCGCAGGGCGAGCGGACTTGGCGGGGCTGCGGCGGGTAGCAGAGGCCTGAGGAGCCTTCGGCTTGGACGGGGTTTTGGCGGTGGCTTTTGAGGAGGCCTTGGCGGGGGATTTGGAAGCTGGCTTACAGGTCTTCGACGGAGCGCGTTTCATTGAGGTTCTCCTACGCCAACAGCGGCGCATAGGTAGTAACGCTCTGCATCAGCGAAGACCCAAGTCGAATCGGCAGTAGCCGTGGTGTTTGGTCATGATTCAACGCACCGCTTGCTATGTGCGGCGCGTTGATGAATGTGCTGGATACGTCCGCGGATTGGCAGATCGCAGCAAGCTCGCCATTTCCGGCACTCCGGCGCATCATGGTGAGCGACTGAGCAACCGGAGCCTGACGATGGATGCAGCCGACAACAGCGCCAAGGTCATACGAGCAGCGGCCTACGTCCGCATGTCCACCGATCACCAGGATCTGTCCATCGGCATGCAGCTCGATGCGATTCGGGACTACTCGCTCATCAACGGGATCGAGTTGGTTGACGTCTACGAGGACGCTGCCAAGAGTGGCCTACGGATCGCCAACCGGGAAGGCATGAAACGCCTCATCCGCGACGTGATGGAGGTCCCCAGGCCCTTTGACACTGTCTTGGTGTACGACGTCAGCCGCTGGGGCCGGTTTCAGGATATCGACGCCGCCGCCTACTACGAATACACCTGTCGGCTGCACGGTGTGTCCGTTGTGTACGTCAAAGAGAGCTTCGGTGCCAAGCAAGACGCGATGACTGCGCTTCTGAAAACCATCAAGCGCGCGATGGCGGCCGAATACTCACGCGAGCTGGGCATGAAATGCCGCGACGGCCAGGACAGAGCCATTCGACTCGGCTTCCAAGTCGGGCCCCTGCCCCCGCTGGGACTCACGCGCGTGGCAGTAGATCGCCTGGGGAAGCGGCGCCTGCTCGGACGAAAGCAACCCAAAGGCTCGCAGGCCGAGCGGGTCGCCTGGGTACACGGACCTCAATGGGAGGTCGATCTGGTGAGGCGGATTTTTCAGATGTACGCCGCAGAAGGCGGGTCGCTCAAGTCTGTTGCGCGACAGCTCCAATACGAAGGGGTCCTCACGGGTAACGGTCAGCGCTTTACGAACGACACGGTTTCATTACTCCTGCGCAACGAGGCGTTCATAGGGAACTTCGTTTGGGGAAGAGCTTATCGACAGAAGAAGAACCATCAGCGCGAAACGCGTGCTGACGGTGTGATCGAACCAGTCATCTCGCGAGCTCTCTGGGACACGGTGCAGTGCAAGCTGCAGCGACGTCGGTTCAAGAGGCGCACCAACGATCAGCTTCTTGAAGCGCTGCGACGCCAACTCGAGAAGAACCCCCTGCTAAGCCAGGTGGATCTTGAGAGAACGGGGATGCCGTCAAAGGAAACGTACAACCGTGCGTTCGGCTCGCTCCAAGCCGCCATGCGGCTGGCTGGCAGAGACGTTGGCAAGGTGCGAGAACACCACCTGAAGCAGATACTGGTGGCACGAGCAATCGGTGATCTGGTTCAGTATGACCTCGTCAAGCTTCTCGTGCGTGAGGGCATCGAGTGCACACCCCACACCAGGAGCCGGGTTCTGATCCTTGAGAATGGCATCCGCGCAAGAGTTCAGCTTTGCTGGCCGCACCCCTCGGAAGCGGGAAACCGGTGGCTGCTGCTCAAGAAGTCTCTGCCTGCAGGCGATTTGGTGATCTTCGCGGCCATGGATCTAGGACCCCAAGCCCACTGGTTTGGCGTTTCGAGCATGGAAGAGTTTCGACGTTTGCCACCATGGGTTCATCAGGATCCGCCAAGTGCTGTCAAGGCGCTCTACACGCCTGAGGCGATCGTGCGTGAGCTCAAGAAGCAACTTGCACGGCTGAACCCCTCAGCCACATACGCTGGCCTGCCCCGGGAGCGGCCGCTTGAAACGCAAAACTGCGCAACTCATCCATGAAAACAGACGGCTTGGACCCCAGGGCGTTTAGCGAGGTCGTCCAACAGGCGCTTGACGCGGTGGTCGTTCACCGAGTCAAGCACTGCCAACACGTAGATGTCCAATCGATAACCGCCATTCGTGCCGAGATTGAGGATCGACTGTCGATCGCACTTGATGCCACTGAAGGGTCAGAGCTCACTGGTGAATGGTCGTGGAGGGCCGCGGCACAAGCAATCGCGGGGGAGATTGCTGCAGCAATCATCCAGGATGGGCTTGCCGACTAGTGAGGGGGACGAAGGAACGACTTCGGGTGGAAGATCACTCTCGTCAGGGTGTACCCGGGCACCACGTCAAAATGCGAACCTGCCCGACAACGTACTAGCGCCCGACGCGGCGAAACAGAGAATCACGTGATTGAAAGCGATTTGGCCCAGATGAGTGCGGCAGAACTTCAGGCGCGCGCCGAAGAATTGATCCGTCAGGCGCAGCAGCAGTCGACGCGGGAGTTCGAGTCGACGCTCAATTTCCTGTCGGACAAACTCAAGACCATGGGCAAGACCAAGCGCGATGCTGTGGTGCACCTGGTGAAGATGATGACCAGCATCGAGGCCGAGCAAACGCTTACCGAGCTCAATACGATGGCTGGCCGGCCAACGCAGAGAAAGTCGACCCGCAGCGATCTCGACGCATCGGGCATGCCGCCCGAGGTGGGTGTGACCTACATGCTCCCCACGGGAGTGGTTTGGACCCGCAAGAACAAGACAGGCGTCACGCGCAGGGACTTCGCGGAACATGCGAAGACCACCACCTGGGCGGCGATGCGGGTTTGAGCTTCTTGCGGGATCTGGGCGAGGCGCCATCTCAAGAATGCAAGCACCATCTTTGCCCAGAGTACGGCTTGCTGCTTGCGCACCTGTGCAGGCACTTCGTCCAAAGCCAAAGAACACGATGCAAAGATGGCCTTCTTAATCTTCGGCAAGTAGCATGCGCATATGCCTAACCTCGCAAGCACCCTGAAGTCCGAAATTGCGCGCCTGGCGCGCAAAGAGCTGAAATCTGAGATTCAGCTCTTGCGAAAGACGGTGGCGTCACACCGCGGCGAGATCGCAGCGCTCAAGCGTGAGCTCAAAGCGGCGCAGGACGCGACGAAGCAACTGGCCAAGCAGATGAGCAAAGCCAAGCCTGCCGAGGAAAGTCCAGCAGCGCAAAGCCCGCGCCGCGGCAGGCGACCAGCTGGATATACCGCTGAGGGGCTACTCGTCATTCGCAAGCGACTGGGTCTGACCCAAGCGCAGATGGCAGCGCTATTGGAGGTATCTGCCTTGTCGGTTTACAAGTGGGAGAGCGGTCAAACAACACCGCGTGCGGCCCAGCAAGACAAGATCCTTGAGATCAAGAAAATCGGTAAGCGAGAGGCGATGAGCCGGCTCTCCATATTCAGCCATTGATCCGTGGACACAGCTCGGGGAATCTGCAAACAGGTGCAGTCAGACGGCTTCGACTGAAGCGCGCCACCGACCCCAGGCAGATGCAGAACCTCTAAAGAAGAGCGCTCCTTCATAGTGTCCAGAAGCATCGGGGAATAGGTGCACATACGTCGATTGCTTTGCCTGTGAGCAGATCAGCCTCGCTGGCATGGATCTTCCGCCGTCTCAGGCGACAGAACCAAACGCATTTGGCAATGCGTTGACCGACTACATCGACGGCTTAGCTTCGTTCTATGACATCGGAAAATTTCTATGTGCTTGAACGCTCACGGTAGACTTCCGCTAACGGCCAGAAGCAGTCGTTCCCCATGACCCGACCATGCGTCCTAGAGTCATCGACCAATGAGCGTCGGTTGCATCTTCAGCAGCGCATCGGCCAGAGCGCATACGCTGGAGAGCCCACTCCCTGCGGGGGTCATGCAAACGAGCAGTTTTCTGCGAGACCAAGCATCTGACAGTGGGACGATGCGGGTACCGTCCATGCCAAAGCGCGCGGCAGCGCTCTCGGGCATGACCGCCGCCCCCACGCCCGCAGCGACCAGTTCGGCCACAGCGTCAAAGCCGCCCAGACGTACTCGATGGCGCGGAACGCGGCCACTGCGGCTGGCCTGGGCCGCCAGAAAGCGGCTGAGTCCACTGTCCCAGGCCAAGCCCACCAAGGGGTGCTCGAGCAATTCGCCATAGGCTATCGAGCGGCGGCGGCCCAGCGACCAGTGCTCTGGCCACAGCACCACCAGACGGTCATCGACCCAAGGTTGCGCCAGCAGCCCGGAAGTATCGACGTGATCGGCGACGATGCCCAGCTCGGCCGTGCCACGGCGCAAGGCGTCAATGACCGCCTCGCTCGGTAGCTCTTGCACGTCCACATCGAGGTCAGGGGTCTTCACCAGAAACTGTCCGATCGTGCGCGGCAGCGTCTCGGTCATGGCGGCCGTGTTACACAGCAGCCGAACCGTACCGCGCAAGCCATGGCCAAAGCTCGCCATCTCCACATGCAGCGATTCGAGCTCAGCCAGCACGCGATTGGCGTGGCGCAGCAAAGCGCGTCCCGCATCGGTGGGCGCCGCACCGGACTTGGAGCGCTCGAGCAGGTGCGATCCGGTCGCGTCCTCCAGAGCCTTGAGGCGCGCACTCGCGGCAGCCAGCGAGAGGTTCACGGCCGAAGCAGCAGCTGTGATAGTTCCATGCGCCACGACAGCGGCAAACAGATGCAGGTCAAACGGATCGATGCGGTAATCGGTGGTACGGCGCTTGGCGGTGCTCATGGTGGCCATCCTACGGAATTCACGAAGGATGTGTTCGCGACTGCACGATGGACAGCACATGCGCTGTGCCGGCACCATCGGGCATGGACATGTTGCAGCTCTTGATGGTGGTCATGGTCTTTGTGCTCGCTGGCAGCGTAAAGGGCATCACCGGCATGGGGCTGCCCACGGTGGCCATCAGCTTGCTGGGCTTGTGGATGCCACCGGTGCAAGCGGCTGCGCTGCTCGTGATCCCCTCGTTGGCGACCAACGTCGCGCAGTGCCGTGGCCCTCACCTGCGCGCGCTCGCTGCCCGGCTGTGGCCAGGCTGGCTGGCGATAGCGATCGTGACCGTCAGCGCACCGGGTCTTGGAGGAGCCGTTTCTGCGCAAGTGGCCAGGGGCTGGCTCGGCGGCATCCTCGTGGCCTATGGCCTTTGGGGCCTGTGGCGACCCCGCCTGCCCGATCTTTCGCTTTCGAGCAAATGGCTCGGCCTGCTTGCAGGCACGACCACCGGGTTTGTCACGGCCCTCACGGCTGTCTTTGTCTTGCCTTGGGTTCCCTACTTGCAGACGCTGAGGCTGAGCAAGGATGAGATGGTGCAAGCGTTGGGGCTGTCATTCACCGTTGCCACCCTCTCACTCGCAGTGAGAATACAGATGTCCGCGCCGCTCGGGTCCGTCTCGTCGTCCGTTGCCATCGCGGTGTGCGGGGCTTTGCTCGGTGCATTCGGCGGACTCAGGCTTGGGGAGGTGCTTCGCGGCCGCCTCGCCGGCCCAGCGTTCCAAAAGGCACTTTTCATCGTTTTCATCGGTCTGGGCGCAGCCAACCTGGTCCAGGCCCACTGACAGACCATGAGCGGACAACCGGAGCTGCTTGCGGCCGCCGCCCTGCTGGAGCGGGCTTACCGGCTGGCTCATGTGCTGTAAGGCGAAGCTTGGCTTGACATCGAGAGCCGGCAGTTTGTTGTGAACGAGCTGGTCGAGGTGCTGGATGAGGCTCGTGTCGCGCTTCTTGCTGCAAACGGCTTGCCTGGACCGGTCTGACTTACACTGGAAATTGCTGGCGGAGAGCTGCCTTGGGTCGAAACTTGAAGCTAGGGTCGGAGTGAAGCGGTCACCGGCCTATGTAGGCTCACCTGGATCCGGCGACCTTCGAATCAACAGGCTGATTCATACCGACCTGCAGATCCTCAACAACGCCAGCCCAATCGGCGCCCTGCCGGACGGCATGACGATGGATCTGATGGGACAGGACGCAGACGGCAAGAGCTACAAACTGGCAGAGGGAGTTGTGCGTGACGGGCAGCTCCACTTTCGCAGACGACATCGAACGGCAGATCAGGCAGGTTCCTAGCTCCGACGACGCACCAGCTGACGAGTGATCGGATCAATGTCGGACAGCAGTCCGTCTGGCCTGCAGGCCAATGCCGATGCCAGAGTTGACCGACGCCTTCTAGAAGTACACCGGCGGAATGAGACTCCGTTGGACAGAGAGGGCGGGACAGAGCTGCGACCTGACGTCTGCTCTCGGCCAGTTGCAGCCATTCGTCGCGCTTGGTCGAAGGTCAGTTCTCGGGCGTGTAGCAGTCGTAGGGGTTGTAGCGCCAGGATAGCTGTCGAGAGCCCTACGAACCCTGCTCAGCATCTAGTGGGGGCCTGGCCCGGGCACCACGTCGCACTCACCCCGAACAACATCCGCCGTTGGGTGGCGCCTTCCGT
Source organism: Hydrogenophaga crocea (assembly GCF_011388215.1). NCBI lineage: Bacteria > Pseudomonadati > Pseudomonadota > Betaproteobacteria > Burkholderiales > Comamonadaceae > Hydrogenophaga > Hydrogenophaga crocea. The sequence goes on along the minus strand of NZ_CP049989.1, from coordinate 168,422 downwards.
CGCTCCTTGCGCAAGTCCTCGAAGATGCAGCATTGCGCAGCCGGCCCGCCCGCGCATTCCTGATCGCAGTCCTGCACGAAGCGCGCAAGGCTGCGCTCCAACTGCCGAAGCTCGATCATCTTGGCCCGCACCGCACCCAGGTGCGACGCGGCGATGTCTCGTGCGTCCTGGCAGTCCCGGTCGGCGTTGTCGGCCAGGGCCAGCAGCGCCCGGGTGTTATCGACGCTGAATCCCAGATCGCGGCAATGCCGGATTAGGTTCAGCACGTCCACCACGGCCGGCGGGTACACGCGGTGCCCGCCCTCGCTGCGGGCACCGGGTGCCACCAAGCCGACCTCCTCGTAGTACCGGACGGCCGAGACAGCCAGGCCCGCCCGGCGGGCCACAGTGCCGATGGACAAATACTGTTCTGGCGTCAGGGCTTGCATCTCAAGTTGCTTGAGCTTTTAGATTCAGATGTGCGGAATGTATCCGCATACTTGAAAGCTGACGATGAAGAAGCCCTTGTTTGCCGTTCTGGGGGTTGCCGGCGCGTGCGCCGCCTGCTGTTCCATCCCGCTGATGCTGCCGCTGCTCGGCGGCACCGCCTTCGCCGCCTTGCTGGCCGGCTGGAGCCTGGAGCTGGGCACGGTCGTGAACTTGCTGATTGCCATCGTGCTGGTCGCCTCAGTCGGTGCCGTCGTGTGGATAAGGCGAGGGCGCAAGGCTGGCTGCGAGAATTCCAGCGCATCCACGCCAGCCGCGTGCACCCTGCCTCCCGGGGGCTGCGGCTGCGGCCCCAAATCCGCCTCATAGCCTCCTACACGCACGCATGACCCTTGTTTCCCTGCGCTCCCTTCTCGAAATCCGCCAGGTCGCGATCTACTTCGCCGCCGTGATGCTCGCGGGCATCGTGGCCTGGCAGTGGCCGGCCTCCACGGCGATGGCACCGGCCATTGACCCCCTGCTGGCCTTCATGCTGTTCGTCACGTTTCTGCAAGTGCCGCTGACCGAGCTGCGGCGTGCGCTGTCGAACATGCGATTCCTTGGCGCGCTGCTGCTGGCCAACTTCGTCATGGTGCCGGTGCTGGTGGCCGTGCTGCTGCCCTGGATGCCGCAAGACCCGCTGCTGCGGATCGGCGTGCTGCTGGTGCTGCTGACGCCCTGCATCGACTACGTGGTGACCTTCGCGCATCTGGGCAAGGCCGACGCCAAGCCGCTGCTGGCGTCCACGCCGCTGCTGCTGGCCGCGCAGATGGTGCTATTGCCGGTCTACCTGAGCCTGTTCATGGGTGATGCAGCCGCAGGCCTGGTGCAGTGGGGACCGTTCCTGCACGCCTTCATCTGGCTGATCGCGGTGCCGTTGTCGCTCGCGGCCATCTGCCAGGCGTGGGCCGCGCGCTCGACGGCTGGGGATCGCGTCGTCGGATGGCTCGGCCTGATGCCCGTGCCGGCCACGGCTGCCGTGCTGTTCGTGGTTGTCGCATCCGTCGCGCCGCAGCTCGGCCAGGCACTCGATGCCGTGCGCCAGGTCGCCGCGATCTACGTGGCATTCGCCATCGCGGCCCCGTTGCTCGGCTGGGGTCTGGCCCGCTTGTGGCGCCTGCCGCCCGACCAAGGCCGGGCCGTGGCGTTCAGCTCGGCCACGCGCAATTCCCTGGTGGTCCTGCCCCTGGGCCTGGCCATCCCCGGCGCCGTGCCGTGGGTGCCCGCCGTGATCGTGACGCAGACCCTGGTGGAGCTGATCAGCGAGCTGGCCTATGTGAAGGTGGCGCCGGTCTTAGGTGCCAAGGCCTCGCGCGAGTGCCGAAGAACTAGCCGGTGACAGCATGGCCGCAAGGCGGTCGCTCGTACACACGTCGAAACGGACTGCTACGGGCCCATAGCGGACCTCAAGTGTCATCTGACGTCAGCGTGACAAACACCGACTGAATTCGCGACTAGCGAACTCGCGGCTCACTGCACGGGCGTCCCGATTCATCCTCGATGACTTTCGTTCGGAATACTTGCAGCTCCGCATCTTCAGGATGCTGAACCCAAGGCGTCACTTCGCCACGGCCTCCTTCGATGAGCGCCGCCACAACGGCGTTGCCCACGACGTTACCCGTGACTGCTGGTCCGACGGGAGCGCCTGATGCAACCGCTTGAACAGCTCGTTCATTTGCGTCTGGTAGGGCAGGTGGTTGGCGAGTCGCCGCCATGTACGCTTCGATACTTGGCGCTGTGTAGCTTTCTGGTTCGAAGTACGAATAGAAACGAATGCTCTGATTCGGCTGACGAGGTATCCACAATCCGCCGTTAAAAAAGTGGTACTTCTTGTCAGCGGTGTGCGAGGGATGCGCCCCGTACACGACGAGACGCCCGCTTCCTTTGAAGAAGGTCCCGAGCTCGTTCTCAAGAACAGCTGAGTAGGTTCCGGGCAATAGGCCACGAACGTGCCGAGTTGGCTGATACGTTATCAAGAAGGGTGAGCTAATGACGATGCATCTGGGCTTTGTGACTTGCTTAAGGCCTTCCACCTCTGGCAAGGATGAGCACCCGAGAAGGAGGATTGGTAGTGCTAGCCAGCAAACGCGAGCGAAGTACTTCGGAAACAAAGATGCGCCTCCCCGGGAAAATTTGGGCATGACGAGAAGCATATGATTCGGTTGACGAGTCTGACTTGCGGCAGACCGCTTATGGCCGATTGCGGAAGTCTAGCTGCGGCGGCACCAATCCGATATTCATGAAGTAGGGATCCTCGCCACGAGCCTCTGATCAACCGCATCGCCATTCATCGCAACCGGTGAACGGTCCAATTCGTTCAGGTAGCGTGCTACCTCACAGCGGAAAGAAGGAGGTCGCGGATCCGTTTATGGGACGGTGCGGAAAATCCCCGCGGGAACACGTGCTCTCGTTTAACCAGAAGTTGCTCACTGTCAGCCGCTGCGGAACTGAATCGGCAGCATTCAGAGAAGCGACTGCCGCGTCCCGAAGACCGCCCACCGGGCCCGAACATCACTGCAGCTGAGCGTAGCTCTTGCGCCCGCCGCGCCGTTGGTACTCCGCGAAGCGCTTGGGGTTGTTTTCCTCACAGGCCACGATTTGCTCCCCAGCCTCTCGCATCAGCCGTTTGTTCACGAAACCCGAGATTCGCCCAATCTCCTCCTCGCGGGCAATGACTTGCCTCGCAGCCTGAGTGCGCCGCTTGCACCAGATGATGTCGCGCTCGATCTCGGCGAGCTGGCTCTGCAACTCTTCCGCCTCCTTGCGCTTGGTCTCTGCCGCTTCCAGGTCTCGCTGGCGCTGCAACTCCGCATCCAGACGACGGCGAACGCCAGGCACTTTGCCATCGGGATCGTTGTCCCGGTAGTCCTCAATGAACGCCAGCATTGACGATGTGGAGTTGACCTGGGCATACCGCTCGCGGTACTCCTGCAGCTGCAGTTCACGCTTTACATCGGCTAGCTGCTCGATCAATTGGTCAGGATCATCCCCCCGGTACTTCTGCTCGAAAGCGCGCAGCGCGATCAGCGACCCCTTGGCATTCTGAAAATCTGCCAGGTATTGCGCGCGCTGCTGCTCGGCGCGCCGCATGTCCTCCTCGCGCAAGTAGCGCTCGATGCTGTCAACCACCTTGGCATCACGAACCACACGGTGAATCGCATCACCGTTCAGGAACATGAACCGCGGGTTGGACGGGTTCGGGGTGAAAAAGGTGGACTCGCATGGGTTGTATTCCACCTGACCCGATGGGTTGGGCTCGCATCGAATGGTCGCAGGCGCACGGGTATCCAACCGGGTACCGCCAAGGAAGTTCGCCTGCAGATACAGGATCTTCTTGGCCGGGTCCGCATGCAGTCGCTCGCGGCAAGTTGCAGGCCCGTCCGGCCCCACCGAAACCACCCAGTCGCCCTGCGTAAAGAAACCAGCGGTCTTCGGATCTCGGTTGATGCAGACGCGCAGGAGCTTGGCGGCGTATTGCTGCTCCGCTGCGCGACAGCTCTTGCCGAAGCAATAGGCGCTTTGCGCGCCCAGGCGCTCGGTGTACTCAATGGCCCATGGCTCTCCGCTTGCTCGAGCCGGGGCGGGCTGCAGCGCGCCGAGAAGCGCGGCAAACATGGCAGCGCCCGCCACCAAGTGTGAAAGATGTGATCTCAAAGAACGCTCCCGCTGGTTGGGGTCTGGCCAGTGCCTCATGGCAGGCCTTGACTTCACGCTGAATTGAATGGGTTCGAGTCCCCTTCAGGCGGCGCGTTTTGTACCATATATACGGGTGTGTAAACAGTACTTTCGCATGACAGTGCGGCGGTGCGCAGTACCCAGAACCCCGACCTCATGCAGGCCTTCGCGGCGGAGGTGAAGGCGCGCCGGGGCGAACTGGGCATTTCCCAGGAAGAGCTCGCCCACCGAGCAGCCGTCAACCGCACGTTCGTGGCCAAGGTGGAGCTGGCGCAGAACCAGCCCTCGCTCACCGTGCTGCACAAGTTGTCGCTGGGCTTGGAGATGGACCTGCCAGAGCTGCTGCGCCTGACACTCTTGCGCTACAAGCGGCTCAAGCGCACCAAGACCTGAGCATCTCGGCACCGAACTGCTGGTGGCAGCCGTGCCCGCTTAAAGGGTTATCGCCTGTGGCTTGCGGAAGCGGTGTTGTCCATCATGGCGGTCACTGGCCTTTGGTCGCGCTCGGCCACGGGGCCATTCGTCATTTCAGGGAGCGCCAGCATGTGGCTCATCACCCCCATCGGGTTCTTCAGCGTGGTTCGCAAGCCCACGGACATCAAAAACAAGACATTGACCGTCCGCGCCCGCGTGCGCTCGGATCTGGAAGCGCTGCAAGCGCAGTACCTCGCTGAACTGGGCCCGATTCAGGAGAGCTCGGTCAATGACTACCGCTTTAGGGCGGTTGCGCCCCAATCGGCGGTTGCTGCCGCCATGGCGCGACTTATTGAGCACCTTGACTATTCGAACTTCAAGGATGCCGTGAAGCAGCGCCAGGGTGCTGCCCGGGCTCACCTGTATCACGGGGTGTGGGATGTCCTCTACCGGCTCCAGCAAGAGCCCAACGTGTTCACGAGCACCCCCACCAAGCGCGGCCGTACGCGGTCGGCTGGGGCAGGTTCCTCATGAGCGCGCCTGTCTTTCACCCCAGGCCCGACGATCAAGGTGCGCCTGTACGGCTGAAGAATCCCAGCAGCCCCACGCCCCTCTCCGCCTGGTCCGATCCGAGCGCTACTGCCTGCGTGGTGCCCGAGGGCGAAATGCCGGCCTCAGTGAACGGCATCGCAATCAGGCGCTGGTCAGACGCCCCCACCTCTGACGAGGGCTGGGAAGCCCTGGCAGTCAGCCAATCGATTGTCGAGCCGCCCTTCGAGGTTCCTAAGGGTTACAAGAAGGCCGCCGGTGCGGTCATCCGCGAGGCTGACGGCCGAATCTGGGTCGTGGCGCCCAGCAACGCTTTTGCAGGCTACCAGGCGACGTTTCCGAAGGGCACGATGGACGGCAAGTCGGCCCAGGCGACGGCCCTGGTGGAGGTGTTCGAAGAGAGCGGACTGCAAGTGAGGCTGATCAGGCACCTCATCGACGTTCCTCGCACCCAGAGCTACACCCGCTACTACCTCGCCGAGCGGGTCGGGGGTAACCCGGCGGACATGGGCTGGGAGACGCAGGCGGTGATGCTCGTGCCATCAACGCAGCTGACCGAGGCCCTCACAAGCCCCCAGGACGCGCCGATCGTGAATCTGCTGGCGTCGATCGCCTAACGCGGCGAATCAGGCGGACGGAAACGCTTGAGGCCGTCCGGCTTGGGCTTTAGACCTTATGGCTAAGCGATGTCGAGCTCCCGCAAACATTTCGCGGCAAGGGTCGCACCCTCAATGGCCGTCTGGGTCATGGCGTGCTGAAACTGCGCCATGTCGAACTGGCTCATGCCCACCGACAACTGTCCCGCCTGATCCCTCCAACGCGCGAGCACATTGAGCTGCCAGCGCAACTGATCAAGTGCCAGCTTAGGCTCCATGCCAAATGCGCTTGACGCCTTCATCAAGGGCAAGAGCCTCATCTCGAGCCCTGACCCAGCTGCCTGCTGCGCCTTCAACGACTGCATCGAGAAGGAATGCAGGCGCAGGCCATACGCCGGCGCAAGACGCCACAGCCCGTTCCCCGCGTAGACAAAGCTGATCTTGCGCAACTCATCGCCCGGTTGACGGATGAGGCACATGAACAGCAGACGCTGCCACAGCTCGCGGGCGTCTGATGAGAAATCGAGGCACCGCTCGCGCATCACACCCAGGAGCTCCAGTGGGCTGATGACATCGCACTCGTTGGCGTGCAGCATGCTCCGGGCGGACAGAACGGGCTTGCGCTTGCCGTCACTTGCCCGGTCGAACCGCGGTGCGATCAGGAAGGGGCCTGACGGCGAGTGCCGCAGAGTGACAGTGACGCAGTCGATCCCGGCCATCGCGGCCAGCGACATGGCCAAGGCCTCTGAGCGATTGGGCAGAGAGTCACCGAAGCGCTTGGGGAGTTTTGCAGCCCATAGGTCGTTGTCCCTGCCCAACCAAGTGACCTTGGGGCGTGAGCCGCCAAGAGCGGTGGCGCTCGTCATCAGCAGTTGCAGTTGCGCAGAGCTCACGGTCCCGCCCTCAAAGGCGTGAACAGCCGCAGCAAGGGAAGGCAGATCTGATTCGCGGGGGAGCGTGCGGCGAGAATGAGAGAGTTCCTCTGGGGACTCCCCTGACGAAACAAGCCGCAGGGCGCCCAGGCGCACGACGTTGGGCACGGCCTTCAATCCCTCCAGAGCACGAAGCGCCCTACCCTCCCAATTAGACGCCCCGAGCAGCCCAATCTCGCTGGCCTTGCTCATCACCTGCAGCCCGAAGCCGGACGGCGCGGTCTCTGCCAATGCTGCAAAAACGTTGAGGTCTTCCCCCTGCAGCGGCGTGAACCGCTGAGGCGCTGCCGTATGGGCCAGGTCGGGTGAGACGGGAAAGTAGCGGGGGCTGCTCAGCCAGCTCACGTCGTAGGCGAACTCGGAAAACAACTCGTCGTTCTGCGCATAGACCTTGAGGCTCCCAAGCACCAGAGACGTATGCCCAAGGTGGACCGTGAGGTGATCCAACAGGCGAGCTTGGGACTCATGAAGCAGCTGCTGGGGGTTTTCAGGCGGCGCAACGACGTCGACCGTCGCCTGCTCAGGCGCAGCCACCACGGCCGGGCGCGGCGTCGAATGTCCGCAGCGGCCACGCCTGTCGCGGTACTGCCGATGCCGGATGGCCAGCAGCCGGTTGAACTCCCTAAGCAATCCGAGGTGCAGCGCGCCACGCATCACGATCAACAGAGAGACACTCGATCCACCACGCTCGATGCGGCGAACCAAGCCGATGGAGGTGCCAATCTGTGACGCGAACTCGTGCTGGGTCCAGCCGCGGCGGCGCCGGCATTGGCGGATGCAGTTGCCCAGGCGCTTCTCGGCACGGGCGATAGCGTGAGGAGCTGGAAGATTCATGGCGGCAAGGGGTCTCAAGGCACCCTTGCCATTCTTGCGTCACGACTGCTGGTCTGCTCTGAATTTGCGGGATCACGCCACGCGCCAACCCAACCTCTACTTCTGACAGGCTCAGGAAATCGAGGGGACCACAATCCTGGCGGAGTACGGCTTTACAGAGGCAGGGGTCCGCGCGGTCGTTGAGGACATGTCAGACCATGCCGACATGCCCGCATGCTTCGACAAATTCGAGGTCCGGCCTTCGCCGGTTGAGGGCGTCGGTCTGTTCTGCCTCCGCTCAATCCGAGCGGGCGAAGTAGTAGCACTTGCAAGGCTTGGTGATTGCCGCACTGTCGCTGGGCGACGAACCAATCACTCCCCCATGCCAAACTGCGCCTTTGAGGCTGTCGCCAATGGCCTCGCAATGGTGGCCCTGCGCGATATCCAAGAGCAAGACGAACTGACGGTGGACTATCGCCAGGTCGCGCGTGTCAACGGCTGGTCGGCCCAGCCAATCGACGCTGAAGTGAGGACCACGGCTAGGTGGCGCGAGTCACTTCTGCCTCATCGGCAGTTGAGCAGTTCACCGGTACTCAAGAAAGTCACCGAGCGTGCACCAGCCGAATACTCGCCAAGGCCTGTCTCGCGAACCTGACCGAACCGTGACAACCGCTTCAGCCTTTCGGCGCGAGTCAAACCTGGTGCGCAGTGGTCGGCCCCTGCTTGCTCCGGGCGCGGAGGTTCACGCGGCTCCGGCGCAGGCTGAGACATCTTTGTGATGAGGTTCCATCGAACTGTGAAGCCTTGAACTCGCTTGTATGCATCAATGGGCATGAACTCATCAAACTGAGTCTCAAATCCAATGGCCTTGCCTTCGTTGTCCACGTTGCGGCTGAGGTCCGACAGCTTCACCAAGTGTTCGAATACTTTGAACCCATCAGCGTCAGTGAACTGAACAAAGATTCCTCTGCCAAGATTCTCTTCTCGAAGTGGAGCGTCGACCATGTAGTGAGGAGCGTCGCTGAGGTGAACGGATACATACACGCGACTGTCGAGCCACTTTGTCTTAGCCGAGACATCGAATCCTAAGAACGACTTTGTCTGCGACGTCCACTCCCGCAGAACTGCTTGGCTTTCCTCCTCTTTGATCCTCTGAGCATCGAACACCTTCCATACCCCGAAGGCAAGCGCCGCGAGCACCACGAAAGACACCACTATGGCCACTGCGATCTTGGTCGCGCCTAGAAAAAACGATCGGATCTGCACTGCTACTCCCTCTTGCGAAATGGCGGAAGGCGACTGGTTTTCACCTGAACTTGCCGTGCCTTGGACCGTAGACATCGACTCGAACCGCCCCAGGTGTTTCGCGATTGAAAGCGCGTGATTAAGCTGCGCCTGACCATAAGACGCAATGACACGCGCCTTGAACTCTTCAAGACTCCTACAGTCGCGAGCCAGTCGCGATAGCGCAGCCTCTATCGGATCTTCGGACATGCGGCAAGCAAGGCAGGTTCGATCGATTGCTTGAAAGCCTAGTTGAGGCTCCTCTAGGCCAGCCCGAAAGATGATATCCGCGTCGCAATGGACGGTGGGCAATGTCAAATCGCCGCTGCTCAAGTGGCACGGGGCTCCGCCGAGCCCTTAGCAGCCCCGTGGCGGGGGGGCAAATGGGGGTTGATGCAGTGCTACGGCTGGGAACCGCTCAGCGCCTAGCGTTTGACAGACTCTCTCTCCGCCAGCGAGTCTGGAGCCCCTGCAGTGCAGGGGCTTTTTTGTTGGGTGAATGCGAGGCGTGGCGCGGGGTTGCCGGAGGGCTGAGGCCGTTCTCACTGCTCTCAAAGGTGCCGGCAGCTGCGCTCTCAAGCCGCCAACAGGTGACTTCTCGCCAAATGGGAACTTCGCCCGATCCAGATTGACGACCGCGGCCGCGGTTGGGAGCCTGGTCTGCCGCTGCGCTACTCGAGGTGATCTCAAGGCAGCGCGGGCTGACCGCTGCCGGGGATGTGCAGCCAGTTCAATTGCTTCGACAACTTCCACATTGCAGCGATAGCGGCCTTTCGGACATCTGACTGCAGCAGGCTGCCGTTGGCACCAAGCGGACCACCGTTCACCTCGGCGCAACGCGGCCATTGGGCCGCGGCAGACAGAGGTCAAAGCGTTGGCGCTTCGACCTCTTGACGCACCCGCGCAAGGGCTCGCTTCAGATCGTCGTGTGGGACAGAGCCGAGCGCCAGTCGCAAGGCATGCGGGACATGATCGGTCGTGGCAAACGGTTCGGCTGTCGACACCGCGATGCCAGCCCGCATGAGTGCTCCTGCGGTTCGGTCGGCGCGCACATCCTGCGGGAGCGGCAGCCAGAGGAAGTACGACGCCGGATGGCGCAAGGTCCGCAGACCTTGCAGCGCCTCGGAGGCCAGTGCCTGTCGCGTCTCGGCGTCCTGGCGCTTCTCCGCCTCCAATCGATCTACCGTGCCGTCGACCAGCCAGCCGATGGCGATGGACGTCATCACACCCGGGGTGTTCCATGTCGTGGCGCGTATCGCGCGCGCGATGCGCGGAATCCACTTCGTCGGGGCGGCAACAAACCCCACGCGAAGCCCCGTGGCAACGCTCTTCGAGAGTCCGGAGACATAGACGGTCGAGTCCGATGCAAGGGCAGCCAAAGGCTCGGGTGGATCGTCGGCGAGGAAGGCATAGGCGGCATCCTCGATCAACAGCAGACCGTGGCGGCGAACGACCGCCACCAGTTGCCGCCGACGCGAAGCGCTCATGACCCAGCCAAGCGGGTTGTGCAGGGTCGGCATCGCGTAGACGGCCTTGACCCGACGGCGCCGGCACGCGGAGTCCAGCGCATCGATATCCGGACCCTGGCCGGAATCAGGCAGCGGCAAGAGTTCGAGCCTCTGCTGCTCGGCCAGTACTTTGAAGCCCGGGTAGGTCAGCGCATCCACGGCCACGACGTCCCCAGGTTGCAACAAGGCCATGACCGTTGTCGCCAGACCATGCTGCGCACCGTCGACGATCAGGACCTGATCGCCCGTCACGCTCAACCCCCGGGCCCCCAGGTGCTCCGCCACCAGCGCGCGTTCGTGTGGGCGACCGCCATGCGGCTGATAACGCAACAGCGCCTCGAGGTCCCCCGATGCCGCGATCTGCCGAAGCGCTGTGCGGAGGAGATCTGCCTGTTCCGGCAGAGCCGGGTAATTGAAGTTCAGATCAACCACGCCGGCGGCCGCCGCATGCTGATCGATACCCAGGCCGCGCGGAAGGGTGGCTTCTCGGACAAATGTTCCCCGGCCCGTCTCGCCGCTGACCAGCCCCATTGCCTCCAGCTCCGCATACACGCGAGACGCCGTGACGAGCGCCAGACCTTCGCGGGTCGCGAGGGCCCGATGCGTCGGGAGGCGGGTTCCTGGCGCCAGCTGGCCTGCACGAATCTCCGCGGCGTAACGGTCAACCAGTTCCTTGTAGCGGGCGATTGGCATGCGCAAGCGTATCCATGACGATTATTTGATCGTACTGAATCGTCGATCTAGCATCACGCCCGATCAACGATTCATCGCCACGGCAGTACCCGTCATGCACATCGCCATCCTCACTTTCGAAGGCTTCAACGAACTGGACTCGTTGATCGCACTGAGCATCCTGAACCGCATCAAACGGTCGGACTGGCGCGTGTCGATCGCCAGCCCGACGGAGCGGGTATGCTCCATGAACGGTGTCGTGATCGAACGCCAAGCCTCGCTCGAAGACGCCAGCGCCGCCGATGCCGTCATCGTTGGCAGCGGCATACAGACACGCGAGGTCGTGGCCGACGCCGCGCTCATGTCGCAACTTCGGCTCGACCCCGCACGACAGTTGATCGGCGCACAGTGCTCGGGCGCACTGGTGCTCGCCAAGTTGGGGCTCCTGGCCAGCGTATCCGCCTGCACGGACCTCACGACGAAGCCATGGGTGCTCGAGGCGGGCGTGAGCGTGCTGGACCAACCGTTCTTCGCGCGCGGCAACGTCGCCACGGCCGGAGGCTGCCTCGCGTCTCAGTACCTCGCGACCTGGATCATCGCCCGCATCGAGGGCATCGAGGCCGCCAGGAGCGCGATGCACTACGTCGCACCCGTCGGAGAAAAGGAGGCCTATGTGTCGCGCGCCCTTGCGAACGTGACGCAGTACCTTCCAAAGTCGGCCACCGCTGCTTCATGAAGCGACACAGATGGACGTCGGCAGATCTCGGCCTCGTCCCTCTGACCGTGCTGGCGCACAGGCCCACCAGCCGCAGCACCTGGCGTTCGCTCAGACCCAGATCCCGCAACGGCCGAACGCCCCCCAACGTGCCTCCGCGGCTTTCTATGGGGCACCTCGCGCATCGCGTCGATCAAGCATCGAGTGGGTCAGCAGCTTGCGGAGGTGGGTGCTCTCCGCCTCCAGCGACCTCCCTTGACCGGCATCAAGCTTCTCGTTGAACGTCAAAGCCTGGGCTGTCTCGGTCAAGGTGATCTCTCAAGGCGGTCGCGCTCGTCCGAACAGATGGGTTGCTGTCTGTTCACGCCGCCATGCAGCTGGCGAAGTCTTGAAACTTCGCTTGAAGGCTCGGTGGAAGGCTGGCTCACTCTCATAGCCCGCGGCTTGAGCGATACGCGCAATCGGCTCATCGGATTCGCGGAGTTGCTGCGCCGCATGGCGCATGCGCTGCCTCGCCAGGTAACGCATTGGCGGCTCACCCACCAGCGAGGTGAAACGCTCGGCAAACGTCGAACGGGACGCACCCACGCTGTGTGCCAATTCCTCGGTGGTCCACGCGCGCTGATGATCAGCGTGCAGAAGTGCCAATGCGCGTCCCACCCTGGCATCGCGAAGTCCGGCGAGCCAGCCCGTGCTGCCTTCGGGTTGAAGTTCAACGTATTGCTGTACGGCCTGTGCAAAGAGAAGCTCTGCAAGACGGCTGAGTACGCTGGGCGTCAAGCCGTGGGGTGCGCTCTGCGGCTGTGCTGCAAAACGCATGGAGCTCTCCAGCCAGTTGGCAGACGTCGCATCGCCAACGGAGAGATGAAGGACATGAGGCAACGCCTGGATCAAGGGATCGTTGACATTGTCATGACCCAGGTAGCCGCAGAAGAAGCGCGCCCCCCGAGTTTGTCCGGGGTGCATGACGCGCATCAAACCGCCCCCTGCAGCCTGATGCTCGATTTCTTCCACCGACAGAGGCGTGACGGTCAGGTCGCTGCCCAATCGGTGGCGATGGTTGCGCGGCAAGATGGCGAGATCGCCTGCACGCAGCTCGACGGCATCGGCATCACCTTCCACGCGCAGTGACATCGCGCCTTCACAAACATAGTGGTAGGCGATCACCTCCCGAGGCAAGGGGCTGAACTCACCACAGTCCTCGGGCCCCACCTGAGACAGCACGCACCAAGGCTCACCGAATTCGGCCTCTACGAACACTCCGCCCCGCAAGCGAAGCGTGCGCAGTATGTCGCTCAGGGCACTGGTGGCGTCGAAGTTGGACATGTCCGGCGGCTCGGCTAAAAAACTCGGCGGGGCGAGGATGGTAATCGCGAACCAAGGTTCCTAAAGTGGCGAACGCAGCATCGCTGCTGTGTATTCGGCGCGCAGCAGCGGCGCTGAAAGACCTGAAAAGACCACGGAGTGAAAAACATGATTACCGACGCGCAGGGGCTCTCCCTCACTGGCGCCAGCCGAGAAGCGGCAGCACATTTCGATCAAGCGGTCAACGCTTTCAACCTCTACAGGGGCGACCCTATCGGCGCCCTCGACGCAGCGCTGGCCACAGCGCCGCGATTCGCCATGGCCGCACTGTTGAAGGTGCATCTGATGGCAGTGGCCACCGAGCCGCAAGCATCCGAAGCCGCGCGTGAGTTGCTGGCCGAGGTGGCCGATTGGCCTCTCAACGAACGCGAACAGTCGCATCTCGTCGCAGCACGCCACATCCTCGCCGGGAAATGGTCGGCGGCGGCAAACCGCCTCGACCACCATCACACGGAATGGCCACTCGACATCGTGGCTCTCCAGGTGGGACATCTGGTGGACTTCTTTCGCGCCAACGCCCGCAATCTGCGCGACCGCATTGCGCGTACCCTGCCGCAATGGTCGGCCGACACACCGGGCCGTCACTTCCTGCTGGGCATGCTGGCTTTCGGTCTCGAAGAGAACGGCCAATACGCGCAAGCCGAAGACCTGGGGCGCGCTGCAATCCAGCTCGAGGCGCGGGACTGCTGGGCCCATCACGCGGTCGCACACGTCATGGAAATGCAGGCCCGCCATGAGGACGGCGTGGGTTGGGCAATGTCGCGCGAGCCACACTGGAGCGGTGATGACAACTTTTTCCAGATCCACAACTGGTGGCATCGCGCGCTGTGTCACCTGGAGCTCGGCCAGATCGATGCCGTGTTCAGGCTCTACGACGGACCCATTCGCGCCAGCCGCAGCGCGGTGGCGGCGGACATGGTCGATGCCTCTGCCCTTCTGTGGAGGCTTCAGCTGGCGGGACATGACGTTGGGGACCGCTGGCACGAACTCGGTGATGCCTGGAACGCTCACGCTGACGGCCACAGCTACGCCTTCAACGACTGGCACGCTTCCATGGCTTGGCTGGGTGCAGATCGCATGGCCGATGTACAAAAGCTTGAGGCCCGTCTGCGTGCCGCAGGGCAAGGCAGCGAAGCCGCTCGCTGGGCGGGTGAGACGGGTGCAGACCTGGTGTCGGGCTTTGCCGCATTCTGGCGCGGCCGGTTCGGCGATGCCATCGAGTCGCTATGGCGTGCACGCTCCATTTCCAACCGATTCGGAGGCAGCCACGCGCAACGCGACGTGATCGACCTCACCCTGATGGAGGCCGCCTTGCGCAGTGGCAAGCGTTCGGTGGCCGAGGCATTGGTGCGTGAGCGGCTGGCACAAAGGCCTCACAGCGGCATGAATCAGCAACTCTTGCGACGCGTGCTGGCACCCCTGCGTGACACGGGTGCAACCGCGCCGCAGGCGGCCTGAACCAAGGCCCTCACCCCATGGGAAGCTTGAATCGCTTGTTCAAGCCTTCCAGAAACGCGCGCGCTTCGGCCTCGATCCATTGGGCCAGGCGCTCAACCCGCTCGCTCGGGGGCCTGTCTCTCGGGTAGAGCAAACGGTAGGCATATGGTCCGGGCAGCCATCGCTCATCGAGCGGCAGCAGGCTGCCCTCCATGAGGGCCGTTCCTGCGAGCACCGACGACGCCATCGCCACACCTTGGCCCGCGGTTGCCGCGTCCAGCGTGAGGTAAGAGTGCGAGAAATGCATGCCACGGCTCCACTTGGCGTCTGCAACACTGTTACCGAAGCGCATCCGGGCCCACCGCGGCCAGTCGATTTGATCGGGGATGCGCACTTCATACTCGTCGTGCAGCAAACCCGCTTCGAACAGCCGCGTGGGGCCGCCTTTGGCCCCCACACGTGCGGCGACCGCTTCGCTGGCAACGGGCAGGAAGTACTCCCGCATGATCTCCACCGCTTGCATGGCAGGGTAGTTGCCCGCGCCCAGGCGAATGGCGAGGTCGACGCGATCCCGGGAAAAATCCACGGGGGGAACCGACGCCAGCAAGCGCACCTCGACGTCCGGGTTGCTGGCCTGGAAGCGCCCCAGGCGGGGCATGAGCCAGCGCGTGACGAACGAGGGCATGGCGGTCAATGTCACCTCATTGGACTGAGCGGTCCGACGAACATCTTCCGAACAGATCTCCAGGCGCTCCAGCACCGCTTGCACCTCCCCGAAGTACCGGCGCCCCACGTCGGTCAACGCAACCGATCGCGGCCCACGCTCGAAGAGCTTCACACCCAGTGACGCCTCCAGAAGCTTGATCTGATGACCCACCGCACCCGGGGTCACGAACAGCTCTTCTGCCGCCTTCGAGAAACTGGCTTGGCGCGCTGCGGCCTCAAACGCCCGAACAGCCAGAAGCGGAGGAATTCGACGAGACATATGACTCAATAAAACTAACCCTAAGAGGGCAAAAGCTTTCGTTTGCGAGCGGGTTTTGGGTCAATTATCTTAGCCCTCGTTCTCATTCACAACGAAAGGCAGACGATGGATCTTCAAATTCAGGGCCTGAGCACAGAGCAACTCGGCGCCGGCTACCGCCAGGTGCTGGTCCCGTGGTCGGTTCAAGGCAATCTCAATCCCCCGGTGATCACCCACGCCAAGGGCTCGTACTTCTACGATCAGCACGGCAAGGCATTTCTCGATCTCACCAGTGGGTATGTCGCCGTCTCCTTGGGACACGGGCACCCCAAAGTCGTCAAAGCCATTCAAGCGCAGGCCGAGCGCCTTTGCTGGACCGCTTCGAGCTACTTCAATGATGTGCGCGCCAGCTATGCGGAGCTGCTGCAGAAGATTTCCCCGTGGCAAGAGGGGCTGCGGGTTCATTTCGCCTGCGGCGGTGGCGAAGCGAACGACGATGCGGTGAAGATCGCGCGCCTGGTGACCGGCCGGTCCAAGGTTCTCACGGCCTACCGCTCTTACCACGGCAGTACGCTGGGCTCGAGCGCACTGACGGGCGTTGACCGTTGGCGCGACCCCATTCCCGCCCCCGCCGGCTTCGCCAAGTTCGTGGCGCCCTATCCCTACCGCAGCCCCTTTCACACCACCGACGGCCCCGAGGAGGCACAGCGGGCGCTCGATCACCTGAAGATGGTGCTCTCGCATGAGGGCGCACAGAACGTCGCCGCGATCCTGATCGAACCGGTCACCGGATCCAGTGGTCTCGTGCTGTATCCGCGGGGTTATCTCGAGGGTGTGCGCCAACTCTGTGACGAGCACGGCATCCTGCTCGTCTTCGACGAAATCATGACGGGGTTCGGGCGCTGTGGCGCGCCATTCGCGGCACAGCGCGTGGGCGTTCAACCCGACATGATCACCTTTGCAAAAGGTGCAAGCGCCTCTTACACCCCCCTGGGCGGCGTCCTGGTGCGGGAGAAGGTGGCGCGTCACTTCGACACCCATCTCTTCGATGTCGGGCACACACACGCGGGCCATGTGCTCGCTGTCGCGGGCGGCCTGGCTGCGCTGGAGGTCTATCTGGAAGAAGGCCTGTTCGAGCGGGCCAAATCCATCGAGAAGTGGCTCAACACCGGTCTCCAGCAACTGCGCGAACGCCACAAGATCATCGGCGACGCGCGCGGTTTGGGTGCTCACTTCGGCATCGAACTGGTGCGTGACCGGGAAACCAGGGAGCCCCTGGTGCGCTGGCACCACCCCGATGGATCGGCCCCATGCGAACGCTCTATACGGAACTGCTCAAACGCGGCGTTCATGCCTATGGCCGCTACAACGTGATGATCATCGCGCCGCCGCTGACCATCGAAAAGCACGAGCTCGATGCCGGACTCGAGGCATTGGACGAGGCGCTGTCGGTGGTGGAGAGTCGACTGTGACAACTGCGCCCGCCGCTGCTCCCACGACACGGTGCAATCAGCACACCTTGGATCGCCACGGCCGCACGGAGGGGCTTGTCTTCGAGCTGATCGAACTCGATCACGAAGCGCCAACGGCAAGCGCGGCATCGGAACAGGTCGGCTGCCCCGTGGAAGACATCGTGAAAACCCTGCTGTTCGAGGACGACGCGGTTGTGGTCGCGGCCGTGCTGGCGGGCTCGGACCGGGTCGACCGCCGAAAGCTGCAGCGACTCATGGGCTCCACCTCGCTGCGTCTGTGCTCGCACGACCGGGTGATCGAGCACACCGGCTACCTGCCTGGTGGCGTTGCGCCCATGGGCTTCTACAAGCCCACGACCGTCGTGATCGATCGCAAGATCACCTTGCGACGAAGCGTCATTACCGGGGGCGGAACGCCCCGACACCTGATGCGCATTGCGGTCGATGACCTGATCGCTGGTGCCCATGCCACGGTGGAAGACATTGCGGAGAAAGCATGAAATACGAAGACATCACCGTGAATCGGCGCAAAGGCGTCGCCGAGATTCAGATCAACCGACCAGAAAAATACAACGCCTTCCGTGCGCAGACGATCGAGGAACTGCTCGACGCCTTTCGACAGGCAGGCGCCGATCGATCCGTCGGCGTCATCGTCCTGACGGGCGCGGGCGACAAGGCCTTCTGTACGGGTGGCGATCAGTCCTCACACAGCGACGGCGGCTACGGGGGGCGCGGAGCGATAGGGCTTCCGGTGGACGAACTGCAGAGCCTGATCCGCGACGTTCCCAAACCCGTGATCGCCAAGGTGAACGGCTACGCCATCGGCGGGGGCAACGTCCTGGTGACGGTGTGCGACCTGGCGATCGCCGCCGACCATGCACAGTTCGGGCAAGTCGGCCCCAAGGTGGGCTCCGTCGACCCCGGCTTCGGCACCGCTTTGCTCTCGCGCGTTCTCGGTGAAAAGCGCGCCCGCGAAGTCTGGTTCCTGTGCCGGCGATACAGCGCCGATCAAGCCCTGGCCATGGGCTGGATCAACGCGGTTGTTCCTCGTAACGAACTCGACGACGAAGTGCAGCGGTGGTGTGACGAGATTCTTGCGCTGAGCCCAACGGCCATCGCCATCGCCAAGCGCTCGTTCAACGCCGATACCGAGCATCTTCGCGCGGTGTCGGCACTTGGTTTCGAGGCGCTCGCGCTCTTTTATGGCAGCGCCGAGTCTCGGGAGGGAGTCGCCGCCTTCGCGGAAAAGCGCAAGCCGCAGTTTCGTGTGCTGCATCAGGAGCGCGATCGATGAGTGCTGGCACTGACTTCGCCTGGACGCCCGCCCCCCAGACGATCGAGCGTTCGAACATTCACGCCCTGTGCGCCATGCTCGGCGTTCGCGATTACGACGGGTTACACCGGCTCTCGTTGGACGACACGTTCCGCTTTCATCAGACCGCGATGCGCCACTTGGGCTTCGAGTGGTTCCGCTGGCCTGACGCACTGATCGCCGAGGGTTGCGATCCGCGGCTGCCCCACTGGTTCGCTGGAGGCGAACTGAACTGGGTTCACAACGCCTTGCGCCGCGGCGAGAGTGACGCTGGTCGGCACCAGATCGCATTGATCTGTGAGCAGGAGGACGGCCGGGTGCAGCAGCTGAGCTACTTCGAGCTTCGGCAAGAGGCCTTGCGCAAGGCTGCAGGGTTGCGCGCCAGCGGTATCCGCCGCGGCGACCGGGTCGGACTGATGTTGTCCATGGGCAAGGATGCGGTGGTGGCGTTCCTCGCGATCAGCGCGCTTGGCGCCATCGCCGTTCCGCTGTTCACGGGCTTCGGGGCCGACGCCATGGTGGCTCGACTGCAGGCCTGCGATGCGCGGGCGTTGATCACCGATAGACACCTCACTCGCCGAGGCCAAACCACCGATCTGTGGGAGCGCCTGGTGCTCGTCACGCGCCAGTTGCCCGCTTTGCGCGTGGTTTTCATCACGACAGAGGCTCCTGCGCGCTCGATCGCCGGGAAAGCGGTCATGCCCTGGTCTGACGTGGGACGCGATCAATCAATCGATTCGATCGAAGCCATGGGGGCCAACGATCCTTTCATGATCGTTTACACGTCGGGGACCACAGGACGCCCCAAGGGCGCGGTTCACACCCACGGTGGCTTTCCAGTCAAGATCGTCGAGGACAGCGCCTATCACTTTGATCTCAAATCCGGTGATCGGTGGCTTTGGCCCAGTGACCTGGGTTGGATCGTCGGCCCGATCACCATCGTGGGTGCGCTGTGCCTGGGGGCCACACTGGTGTGCTACGACGGCGCACCCGACCACCCCGATTGGAGCCGCATGGGGGCCATGATCGGCAGGCATCAGGTCACCCATTTCGGTGCCTCGCCGACACTGCTCAGGGGCCTCATGCAGAACGCCGACAGCAGTCTGAGTGCACCGAGGTCCGACTTGCAGGTTCTCATCTCGGCCGGCGAGGTGTTGCCCGAGGATGTCTTCGATTGGTACCTGAACGACTTCGGCAACGGCCGTGCCCCCGTGATCAATTACACCGGCGGCACGGAGGTTTCGGGCGCCATCCTGGGCAACGTGGTCACCCGCCCGATCAAAGCCTCGGGCTTCAACGCGGCATCGCTGGCGGCCGATGTGGTCGCCTACGACGACGCGGGTCTTCCGTGCAGGAACACCGTGGGGGAGCTCGTCATTCGCCGCCCCTTCGTCGGCATGACGCATGGCTTCTGGCAAGAGCCAGAGCGCTACTTCGATGCCTACTGGTCGCAGTTTCCCGACGTCTGGACCCATGGCGACTTGCTGCTGCAAGACGCGGATGGCCACAGTTTCATCAAGGGGCGCTCGGACGACACACTGAAGATCGCCGGCAAGCGTGTTGGGCCGGCCGAGGTGGAAGAAGTGGCGCGCATCCAGGGTGTCCGAGACATCGCGGCCGTTGGCCTCTCCGATGACGTCAAGGGCCAGCGGCTGGTGTTGGTGGTCGTGCCCGAATCGCCATCGCTGGCAACGCCCGAACTGGCCCAGGCGGTGGCAACCGCTGTTCGCGCCGGGCTTGGCAAGCCATTCGCGCCAGCTTCCATCCACTGGATCGAAATGCTTCCGAAAACACGCAACGGCAAGGTTCTGAGGCGCATGCTGCGCCGCGCACTCGAAAACCAGGCATTGGGCGATACCTCCTCACTGGAGAGCACGTCCATGCTCATGGCCGTTGAACGGCTGCGGGCCAGCGTTTTCGGACCGCCGCCCGGATCAACACAGGAGGCTCACGCATGAGAATCCTCGTCCCCGTCAAGCGCGTGGTCGACTACAACGTGAAAGTCCGCGTGAAGAGCGACGGCAGCGGAGTGGACATCGCCAACGTGAAGATGTCCATGAACCCCTTCGACGAGATCGCCGTGGAAGAGGCGGTGCGCCTGAAAGAAAAGGGTGCGGCCACCGAGGTGATCGCCGTCTCCTGCGGCGTGGCGCAGTGCCAGGAAACGCTGCGCACGGCCATGGCCATCGGCGCCGACCGCGCCATCCTGGTCGAGACTGATGCCGAACTGCAGCCGCTGGCCGTGGCCAAGCTGCTCAAGGCGCTGGTGGACAAGGAACAGCCCGGCCTGGTGATCCTGGGCAAGCAGGCGATCGACGACGACTGCAACCAGACCGGCCAGATGCTGGCCGCGCTGGCCGGCCTGCCGCAGGCGACCTTCGCGAGCAAGGTCGAGATCGACGGCCAGAACGCCAAAGTGACCCGCGAGGTCGACGGCGGCCTGGAGACGCTCTCGGTGGCCATGCCCGCCGTGGTCACCACCGACCTGCGTCTGAACGAGCCGCGCTACGTGACGCTGCCCAACATCATGAAGGCCAAGAAGAAGCCGCTGGAGACCATCAAGCCCGAGGACCTCGGCGTGGACGTGGCCCCGCGCATCAAGACCCTCAAGGTGAGCGAGCCGCCCAAGCGCGGCGCCGGCGTGAAGGTGCCCGATGTGGCCACCCTTGTGAGCAAGCTCAAGAACGAAGCCAAGGTGATCTGAGGAGCGCACTGAAATGACTGCACTGGTTATTGCCGAACACGACAACGCCGCCATCAAGGGCGCCACCCTCAACACCGTGACCGCGGCCGCGCAATGCGGCGGCGAGGTGCACGTGCTGGTCGCGGGCCACAACGCCGCGGCGGCCGCCCAGGCGGCCAGCCAGATCGCCGGCGTGAGCAAGGTGATCCACGCCGACGCCGAGGGCTTCGCCCACGGCCTGGCCGAGAACGTGGCCGCGCAGGTCATCGCACTGGCCGCCAACTACAGCCACATCCTGTTCCCCGCCACCGCCTCGGGCAAGAACGTGGCCCCGCGCGTGGCCGCGCTGCTCGATGTGGCGCAGCTCAGCGACGTCACCAAGGTCGTGAGCGCCGACACCTTCGAGCGCCCGATCTACGCGGGCAACGCCATCGCCACCGTGCAGAGCGGCGACAAGGTCAAGGTCATCACCGTGCGCACCACCGGCTTCGACGCCGCCGCCGCCAGCGGTGGCAGCGCCGCCGTGGAGAGCGCCAGCGCCGTGGCCGATTCGGGCAAGAGCACCTTCGTGGGCAGCGAGATCGCCAAGAGCGACCGCCCCGAGCTCACCGCGGCCAAGATCATCGTCTCGGGCGGCCGCGCCCTGGGCAGCGCCGAGAAGTTCACCGAGGTCATCACGCCGCTGGCCGACAAGCTCGGCGCCGCCATCGGCGCCAGCCGCGCCGCGGTGGACGCGGGCTACGCGCCCAACGACCTGCAGGTCGGCCAGACCGGCAAGATCGTGGCGCCGCAGCTCTACATCGCCGCGGGCATCTCGGGCGCCATCCAGCACCTGGCCGGCATGAAGGACTCCAAGGTGATCGTCGCGATCAACAAGGACCCCGAAGCCCCGATCTTCAGCGTGGCCGACTACGGCCTGGAGGCCGACCTCTTCGAGGCCGTGCCCGAGATCACGCGGTCGGCATAAGCCCTGGCCAGAACACCACTTGCCCCCTATTGCCAACAGGAGACCCCCATGCGGGCCATTGCCCAGTTCGAATTCGGAAGCGCAGACGTGCTGCGCGTCTGCGATATGCCTATGCCCACACTGCGCCCTCACGACGTGCTGGTGCGTGTGGCCGCCACTTCGGTGAACCCCGCGGACTTGCGAGCACGTCGCCCGTCCAGTGCACGTTCGATTGCACGCGAATTTCCGTTGGTGCTGGGCTACGACTTTTCAGGCAGCATCGTGGAGCTCGGCAGCAAGGTCGCGGGATGGCAAGTCGGCGACGAGGTCATCGGTTGCCCCAGCCTGATGCGCCAAGGAGCCAATGCGGAATTCATTGCCGTCGATCACCGTGTCATCGCTCGAAAGCCGAAGGCCTTGACGCACGTCGAGGCCGCCAGCTTGCCACTGGTTGGCCTGACCGCCTGGGGAGCACTGGTGGATCGTGCCAACCTGAGGGAAGACCAGACCGTTCTGATTCACGGCGGCGCGGGTGGTGTGGGCCACGTGGCCGCACAGCTGGTCCAGCTGCTGAACGCACGCCCGGTGGTGACCTGCGGCTCATCGCAATCGCTGGCATTCTGCCGCGATCGCCTGGGTCTGAACACCTGCCTCGACTACCGCGCCGAGGACTATGCCGATCGTCTTCTGGAAAGCACGCAGGGACGTGGATTCGATGTGGCCCTGGAGACCGTGGGTGGCGACAACATGAACGTCACCATGTCCGCCATGGCACCGCTTTCGCAGGTGGTGTGCATCGTGCCTTCGGCCATCGACGGGCTGCGCAGCGGGGCCTTCATGAAAAGCATCACCGTTCACTACAACATGATGACCGCACCGCTCGAGTACGAGCGGCAACCGGAGAAGCTGGGCGAGAACCTGGCTACCCTCGCCTACCTCGTCGAACAAGGCCAGTTGCGTCCGGTCGTTGATCGTGTCTGGCCTGTGAGCGAGATGGCTGTAGCACATAAGGCGCTGGAGGCTGGCGGCGTTACCGGTAAGCTCGCCATCGACGTTGCCGACGGCTGGCTTAACTGATTCATCGTATCCGCCCTTCTGCTACCGCGTGGCACGCGATGCGGATGCCG
The DNA here is from genome assembly GCF_011388215.1 of Hydrogenophaga crocea. Lineage (NCBI taxonomy): Bacteria > Pseudomonadati > Pseudomonadota > Betaproteobacteria > Burkholderiales > Comamonadaceae > Hydrogenophaga > Hydrogenophaga crocea. Next base: position 145,493 of record NZ_CP049989.1, on the reverse strand, counting down.
CCCAGGGTCTGCAGCGCGGGGCGCTCGTTGCGGCAGCGCTCGTTGGCGTGCGGGCAGCGCGGGTTGAAGGCACAGCCACTGGGCGGGTTCAGCGGGTTGGGCACCTCGCCCTGCACCGGTGTGCGCGCGCGGCCCGTGTCGTGCATCTTGGGGATCGCGTCGAGCAGCATGCGCGTGTAGGGGTGGCGCGGCTGCTCGAACAGCGTGTGCTTGGGCGCCAGTTCCACCAGGCGGCCCAGGTACATCACACCCACCTGGTCACTCACGTGGCGCACCACGGCCAGGTTGTGGCTGATGAACAGGTAGGTCAGGCCGCGCTCGCGCTGCAGGTCCTTCATGATGTTGAGCACCTGCGCCTGCACCGACACGTCGAGTGCGCTGGTGGGCTCGTCGCAGACCAGGAAGTCGGGCTGCGTGGCCAGGGCGCGCGCGATCGAGATGCGCTGGCGCTGGCCGCCGCTGAACTGGTGCGGGTACTTCACGCGGTCGAGCGGGCTCAGGCCCACCGACTGCAGCAGGCCGTCCACGCGCTCGCGCAGCTTCACCGGGTCGGACTCGATCTGGTGCTCGCGCAGCGGCTCGGCAATGATGTCTTCGACCCGCCAGCGCGGGTTCAGGCTCGCGTACGGGTCCTGGAAGATCATCTGGATGCGCCGGCGCAGCACGCGGCCTTCGGGCGTCTTGAACGCGGCGTGCGCGTCCTGGCGGTCGAACTCGAAGCCGCCGCGCGTGGGCTCGTACAGGCCCACGAGCAGCCGCGCCACGGTGCTCTTGCCGCAGCCCGACTCGCCCACCAGCGCCAGCGTCTGGCCGCGCGGGATGTCGAAGCTCACGCCGTCGACGGCGCGCAGCAGCTGGCGCGGCTTGCGCTCGATCACGCGGTTGAGCCAGGGCGGCGAGACGTCGAAGGTCTTGGCCAGGTCGGTGGCGCGCACCAGCGGGGTGTCGTCGTTCACGGTGGCGTTCACGGTGGCGTTCATGCAGCGGCTCCGCTCGAGAGCCAGCAGGCGGCGCGCGTGGCGCCCGCGTCCATGAGCTCGGGCCGCTCGGCGTGGCAGCGATCGAACACGCGCTCGCAGCGCGGGTTGTAGGCGCAGCCCTTGGGGATGGCGTTCAGGCGCGGCATGGCGCCGTCGATCTGGTGCAGCCGCTCGCGGTCTTCGGTCATGTCGGGGATGCAGGCCATCAGGCCGCGGGTGTAGGGGTGGGCCGGGTGGTTGATCACCTCGTGCACCGGGCCGATCTCGGCGATGCGGCCCGCGTACATCACGGCCACGCGGTCACAGGTCTCGGCGATCACGCCCATGTCGTGCGTGATCAGCATGACGGCCGCGCCGCGCTGTTTGCAGATGGTCTTGAGCAGCGTGATGATCTGCGCCTGGATGGACACGTCGAGCGCGGTGGTGGGCTCGTCGGCCACGATCAACTGCGGCTCGGCCGCGAGCGCCAGCGCGATCACCACGCGCTGGCGCATGCCGCCGGAGAACTGGTGCGGGAAGTGGTCGATGCGCTGCTCGGCCGCGGGGATGCCGGTGTCCTTGAGCAGCTGGATGGCGCGCTCGCGCGCCTCGGCCTGGCTCACCGGCAGGTGCGTGGTGATGGTCTCGATGAGCTGGCGGCCCACCGAGTACAGCGGGTTCAGCGAGGTCAGCGGGTCCTGGAAGATGGCGCCGATCTTGCGCCCGCGGATGCGGCGCATCTGCTCGTGCGGCAGGTGGTCGATGCGCTGGCCTTCGAGCAGCACCTGGCCCGAGGCGATGCGCCCCGGCGGCTCGAGCAGGCCGATGATGGAGGCGCCCGTGAGCGACTTGCCAGCGCCCGATTCGCCGACCACGCCCAGGATCTCGCCGGGCGCGATGTCGAAGGAGATGTCGTCGAGCGCGCGCAGCGTGCCGCGGCGCGTGGGGAACTCGACGACGAGGTTCTTGACTTGCAGAAGACTCATGTTCAACGGAGCCGGGGGTTCAGGGCGTCGCGCAGCCAGTCGCCCAGCAGGTTCACGCTCAGGGCGATGAGGATGAGCATCAGGCCCGGGAAGATGGTGATCCACCACTCGCCCGAGAACAGGTAGTCGTTGCCCACGCGGATGAGCGTGCCCAGCGAGGGCGAGGTGGGCGGCGCGCCCACGCCCAGGAAGGACAGCGTGGCCTCGGTGATGATGGCCGTGGCGACCTGGATGGTGGCCAGCACCAGCACCGGGCCGAGCACGTTGGGCAGCACGTGGCGGCCCATGATGCGCAGCGGCGCCACGCCGGTCACGCGCGCGGCCTGCACGTATTCCTTGTTGCGCTCGACCAGCGTGGAGCCGCGCACCGTGCGCGCGTATTGCACCCAGCCGGTGAGCGTGATGGAGATGATGAGCACGCCGAAGGCGAGCGTCTCGTGCGCGTTGGGAAACAGCGCACGCCCCACACCGGCGATCAGCAGCGCGATCAGGATGGGCGGGAACGACAGCATCACGTCACACAGGCGCATGAGGAAGGCGTCGATCCAGCCGCCCAGGAAACCCGCGAGCAGGCCCAGCGTGACGCCGATGAGCACCGACAGCACCACCGAGGCCAGGCCCACGGCCAGCGAGATGCGCGCGCCGTACATGAGCGCGGACAGGATGTCGCGGCCCTGGTCGTCGGTGCCGAGCGCGAACTGCGGGTTGCCGCCCTCCTGCCACATGGGGGGCAGGCGCGCGTTCATCAGGTCGAGCGTGGCAAGGTCGAAGGGGTTGTGCGGCGCCACCCAATGGGCAAACACCGCGCAGAAGATGCAGATGGCCGCGATCACCGCGGCCACGATGGCCGTCGGCGAGGTGCGGAAGCTGTAGCCGACATCGCTGTCCCACCACTGGTGCCAATGAAGCCTCATAGCGGCATCGCCTCCTCGACCAGGGCCGAGAAAAGGGCACTGCCCACCGGTATCGTCGTGTCGTTGAAGTCATACATGGGGTGGTGCAGGAAGCGCCCCTCCTGCATGCCTTGGCCGAGGCGGAAGTAAGCCCCAGGCCGTTGTTGGAGCATGAAAGCAAAGTCCTCGGATCCCATGCTGGGCTCCATCTGGGCGTCTACCTTGTCGTGCCCGAGCAAACGCTGGGCCACCGAAGCCAGCAGGCGGGCTTCACCAGGGGTGTTGATCGTCGGCGGGTAAAGCTCGTCGTAGCGCAGTTCGGCATGCGCACCGTGGGCGGCGGCCACAGCGGAGACCACCTCGTGCAAGCGTCGACGGACCACGTCCTGCACTTGTGGCTTGAACCACTTCACCATGCCATCGAGGGTGGCGCCGTCTGGAATCACCGACAGCGCATCGGGCGAGCCGGCCTGGATCGACTGAAAACTGACCACGGCCGAGTCGGCCGGGTTGACGCTTCGGCTGACGATCGTGTGCACGGTCGACACGATCTGCGAAGCCACCAGGATCGGGTCGATCGCCTGGTGCGGATGCGCACCATGACCGCCCTTGCCTTGCACACGGATGTGGATCCTGTCGATCGCAGCCATCATCGGTCCCTCGTTCAGTCCCACGTGGCCTGCGGGCAAGGAAGGCCAGTTGTGCAATGCAAACACGCGCTGTGCTGGAAACCGTTCGAAGAGCCCCTCTTGGATCATCTCGCGGGCGCCCGCATGACCTTCTTCACCCGGCTGGAAGAACAGATAGACCGTTCCATTGAATCGCCGGGTCTGACTGAGGTAACGTGCAGTACCGAGCAGGATGGCGCAATGGCCGTCATGGCCGCAGCCATGCATACGGCCGGGCACACATGACTTGTAAGGCGCCTGGCCCAGTTCAATGATGGGCAATGCATCCATGTCGGCACGCAGCCCAACCGATGCACCGCTGGTGGTGGATCGCCCCTCGATCACGCCCACCACGCCCGTGCGACCAATGCCGGTGTGGGTCGGTATGCCCAATGCGTTCAGATAGGCCGCGATCCTCGCGGCGGTTCTGTGTTCCTCGAACCCCAGTTCCGGGTTCTTGTGGAAGTCTTGGCGGATGGCAACCAGCTCATCCTGGTAGGCACTGATGCTTTCAATGAGGTTGGTCATGTGGCGCTCACTCTCAGGCGGGGATCGACGGCCAGGTAAGCGAGATCTACGAAGAGATTGATCGCCACATAGACCAGGGATACGAAACACAGGTAGGCCGCAAGCACCGGTATGTCGGCAAAGGCCAGCGATTCGACAAACAACATGCCCACCCCAGGCCACTGAAACACGGTCTCCGTAACAAGAGCGAAGGCGATGATGGTGCCCAACTGGAGCCCTGCGACGGTGATCACGGGGATCAGCGCGTTGCGCAATGCGTGTCGGTAGCGGATGCGCGATTCAGGGATGCCGCGTGCACGCGCAAACTTGATGTAGTCGGACTTCAGGACCTCCATCATTTCCGTGCGGGACAGGCGAACGATCAGCGCGAGTTGAAAGAGGCACAGGGTGATGACCGGCATCACAAGGTGCGCCCATCCGCTCCCCGTCATGAGGCCGGTGGTCCACGGGCCGATGGCGGTGGTCACGCCCCGTCCATACGATGGCAGCCAGTGCAACTGGACCGAGAAGACAACGATGAGGAGGATGCCGATCAAGAACGACGGCAAAGTGGCGCCTGCAAGGGAAACCAGCATGGCGAGTCGCGCCCGCAACGCATTCGGCCGGATCGCCGCCATTACACCCATCACCACGCCCACCACGACGGCCACGAGCCCCGCGACCAAGGACAACTCCAGGGTCGCTGGAAGGCGCTCCATGAACATCTCGGCCACGGGTCGACCTTGCCGCAGTGACTGTCCGAGATCGCCGCTGACCAAGTGCCCGACGTAGCGGGCGAACTGCGTCGCCACGGAATCGTCCAGTCCGAGTTCGGCACGCACGCGCGAGCGGTCGGCTTCGCTCGCTTCGTTGCCCAACATCTGGTTCACGGGATCGCCGACGAACTGGAACAGTGTGAAAGCGATGACGGTGACGACGAGCATCACGCCGACGCTTGCGAGCAATCGCTGCAGAAGAAATCCGAGCATGGACCTACTTCACCGAGATGTGGTTGAGGTTGACCCGGTTGTCGATCTGCAGCACGGCGTCGACCGACTTCTTCATACCCCAGGCCAGACCTTGCTGGTAGAGCGGGATGTGACCCACGTCCTGCTTGTGCAGGCTGAGCGCCTGGGTCACGAGTTCGGTGCGCCGCCGCGGATCCATTTCGCTGAGCACTCGCTGGATGAGCGCATCGACCTGCGGGTTGCTGTACCGGCCCACGTTCCACTGGCCGGAGCCACCCTGGCGGCTGGCCATGATCACCTCCAGGGTGTTGTAAGCATCGAGGTTGCTCGGCGTGTAGCCGAAGAAGTTGAAGCTGCTGTCGCCAGAACCGATCTTCTGGAAGAAGCGCGCCGCGGGCAGCGGATTGACGGCGACCTTGACGCCTATGCGCGCCAGCATGGACGCCACGGCGATGCATACCTGTTCGTCGTTCACGTAACGATCGTTCGGGCAGTCGAGCGTGACTTCGAATCCGCTGCCATAGCCCGCTTGCGCCATCAGCCGCGACGCCGCCTCGGGATCGAAAGGAAACTGGCGCTGGCTGGCCGCGGGATCGACCGAGTTGACGCCCGTGGCCACCAGGATGCCCGTGGTCTTCACGCTGTTGCGCATGATCCGTGTGCGAATGGCTTCGATATCAATGGCCTGATACAACGCCTGCCGAACACGTTGGTCTTTGAAGGGGTTCTTCCCTTTGACGTTCGCGTACTTGAGTTCGTCGCTGCCCTGGTCCAAGGACAGGAACATCACACGGATTTCTGGGCCTTGCATGACCTTCACACGATCGCTCGTGTCCAGCCGGGGCACATCCTGGAGCGGGATGGGATAGGCAAAGTCGACCTCGCCCGACAACAGCGCGGCGACCCGTGTGGCGTCGGAGCTGATCTTCACGAGCTCCGCTCGCTGGATGTTGGTGGTGTGCTTGCCCCACCACTGCTCATTGCGGACCAACACCGTTCGAACGTCCGGTTCGCGGCTCTCCAACTTGAACGGGCCGGTGCCGTTGGCTTGGCGGGTGGCTGCGTTCTCCTGCTTCATACGCATGTTGGCGGGCGTGGTCGCGTTGTTGCGCTCACTCCACCCCTTGGACATCACACGCAGCTCCGGCAACGACTGGAGCAGCGCGGCATTGGGGAAGGCCGTCTCGATGACCACCGTGCTGGCATCTCGGGCTTTGGCCGACACGATCGATGCGGCAAACACCTTCATGTCAGAGTCCTTGTGCATCGCGCGCTCGATCGAAAACGCCACGTCTTCCGCCGTCAGCGGCGAACCATCGTGAAAGCGCACGCCCTGGCGGAGGTGAAAGACCCAACTTGTGGGGGTGGGCTGCTCCCACCGCACCGCCAGACCCGGCTCGATGCGCATGTCCTTGTCGCGTCGCACCAGGCCTTCATAGATGTGGTTGAGGAGCGTCAAGGTCATGCCGTGGTTGAAGGCATGCGGATCGAGGGTGGTCGCGTCGTCCTGCGATGCCCACTTGAACGAGGCAGCCTGGGCGACGCTCAGCGTCAACGCAGCCATGGCCAGCAACAGACCACGAAGAAGGCGGGAACTCATGAAACACCTCCAAAATACGGCACGTGCCGTTTCGTAAAATATAAAACGGTACGCACCGTACCTTATATAAGGGGAAACCCCTATGACCCGCTCCCACCCGGCTGAAGCTGCCGACCGCGCTGGACGCGGCCGCCCGCGCAATCCCCAGACCCATGAGGCCATCCTCACCGCGGCGAGGGACTTGCTTCGCTCCGCGGGCTATGCGCATTTCTCCATCGAGCGGGTGGCGAGCAACGCGGGTGTGTCCAAGGCCTCGATCTACCGGCGCTGGCCCACCAAGGGCGCGTTGCTGCTGGACCTCTACATGGCTGGCATTCCAGGTGACGTCATCACGCCCGACGCCCCAAACCTGCGCGAAGAACTGCACCGCTACCTGATGGCCACGATCCGCCGCGTGAACGATGACAGTTGGCGCGAAATCCTGCGTTCGCTCGTGGCCGAGGCGCAATACGACACGACCACCTCCGATCTCATCAAACACAAGGTGATCATTCCGCGGCGAGAAGCTGGCCTGCGGCTTTTGCTGAGCGCGCAGAGACGCCGAGAGATCGCACCCGACTGCGACCATGAACTGGTGCTCGATATGCTGTTCGGACCGCTGTGGTACCGACTGCTGTTCGATCACGCGCCCATCGATGAAGACTTCGCGGCCAGGCTGCTGAGTCTCGTGCTGAGTACCCTGAACACGGGGACTTCAAGAGCCGACGCGACGGAACCAACCAGCCACTGAAGCCGCACCGTTGTTCCTCAAGCGCTCAGCGCGCGCAAACGACTGCCCAACGCGAAAAATCGATTCCGGTACTGAACCGCGCTCAGGCTGACCTTGCGCTTGAACAAGCGGCTGAAGAAACCCACGTCCTGGTAGCCCACTTCGCGCGCAATGGCCTCGACAGAGAGGGTGGTTGATTCCAACATCTGTTTGGCTTCCTCAAGCCGCAGCATGTGCACGTAATCAAGGGGGCTCATGCCGGTTGCAGCGTAGAAACGCCGCTGAAAGGTCCGCTGGCTCAAACCAGAGAGGCTGCTCATCTTGGCGACCGGTGCAGCGCTTCTGTAGTGGTGGGCGGCCCATGCCTGGCAACGTTCGATCAGCGGATCGCTGGTGGCTGAACGCAGCAATGATGCGTAGGCCAGCGGGCTGGTCTCGTCCAGATTGAACAGGTTGATGCGCGCCACGCGCATGGCGTCTTCGGCAGACACGTGGCGTGCGACCAGCGCAAGCGCGAGCATGTGCCAGGAACTCCCGCTGCCCGCCATCAGTATCCGGCCCTGAGGACCGGTCACCACCAGGCCTCTGTCGGCGTTCCAGCGTGTGCGCGGGTATTGACGTGCCAGATGATCGCAATACGCCCAGTGCGACGTGGCATCGAATCCATCCAGTAGGTCGGTCGCCGCCAGCAACAAGGCCCCCGAGCAAGCGGACGCAAGCGTTGCGCCGCGCTGCCAGGCCTGGCGAAGCCAGGCGATCTCGCTCGCATACCGCGCCCGCACATCGAACTCCGGTGGAAGCATCACGTCGGTGACGCAGATCACGTCGGGCACAGGATGATCGGCCAAGCCCGCATCGGGTGTCACCAGAACGCCGTTGCCGACACGCAAAGGCACGCCATCGCGACTGACCACCAACGGCCTGAAAGGCGAAGTCATCGCCGGGCCTCGGTGCACCATTTGCCAGTCGCGGTGCACCCCCGCCAGAACGTCGTGAATGCCGTAAAGGGTGGCGGCACCCACCTCGGGGATGGCCAGCAGTGCCACCGTGATCTTGCGTTGCGAAGGCTTCATGTCCGATTCGCCCTGTCTCTGACGCAAATGCCCCGAAACGCCAAAGCACCACCCAACAAAATCGCCTCGCGTCTGGGAACCGCTTCTCGCGCACATGCGCCGCATGCCCCCGGCGTGTCCCGCTTCCTCGACGGCGCGGGGCCAACCGTCCACACATCGTGGACATCTCCATCCCTCACTACCAACATCCCATGAAAGCTTCCCATCTCTTCACCGCCGCGGCGGCGCTCGTGCTTGCTACGTCTGCGCAGGCTGCATTGACCTACAACGCCCTCACCTACAACGGTCTCAACTTCAACGGGCTTCACATGAACGGCATCACGGGCAACGGATTCCGCATCAACGGTTTTCGACTCAACAGTCTTCGCCCTGCCGACAAGCAGCCTGAGCGCACGCCATCGCAGACCCAAGGCGAAGCGTCGTCACTGGAGTCGCTCGCTTCGCGCCCGCTGCTGAATTGATCGCGGCCCAGCGTTGCCAGCGCCCGTCCGATTTCGAACACCGCAAGGCCTGAGGTGCGAATGCGCATTCGATCCCGTCTGTGCCAGGCGCTGGCAATGACCACCCTGGTCGCCAGTGCGCAAACAAAGGCGCCCTCGCCATTCAAGGCGGAGGCGCCTGTGATGCCTTCGTCGCTGTCGTTTCGAACGGGCGATTCCTTCGAACGGGCGTTTGCCCGATACCTGATTTCGTGTGCGCTTGGCCCGGACACGCGTGTCGTGGTACCGCCGTCGCGGCCCGGTGAGGCGACCGACGTGTTCCCAGGCGAAATGGGCCTCGCGAACGAGTGGGCCCACCAGGCGCTGCAGCCTGAAGCGCAGCGACTCGTCTCTGCCTGCCTGCTGGCCAGAACGAACCATTTCGGTGTGCCTGTTCTCCTGTCATTGCGCCAGCCCCAGGCAGCGCCGGGAACCTCATTGCACGCCGACGAGCGGGAGCGCGCGTCCTTTTCGCGGTTGGAAGGCAAGTTCTTCGGCAACCTGTTCACGACACCTCCACGCGCTTACTACTGCCGGGGCGACGACCGACCAGACCGGTGGGTCTGGCTGACCGGATTGAAGCGCGTCTGCACACCGGCTTTGTTGCCAGGCGAGTCCAGCCTGTGCGGCCTCCAGGATGTTGGACTCTGCTCTGGCGCTTCCCTCGTTCAAGAAGGCATTGATTACGGCCCCTCGGCCATCGACGTCTATTTACCTGACCGCCCCTCAGACAGTCCGCAGGAGATCAGGCCGTCTTCATGAGCTGCTTGCCGATCACGAGTTGCTGGATCTGGGTCGTGCCCTCGTACAGCCGAAGCAACCGGACATCGCGATAGAAGCGTTCGACCTTGTAATCGTTGATGTACCCCGCCCCACCGTGGATCTGCACACCACGGTCCGCCACCCGCCCAACCATCTCGGTGCTGAACAACTTGGCACAGGAAGCCTGCATGCTCACCTGCGGGTCGGTGACGCCAGCAGGCTTGGCGTCGTAGTCTTGAGCGACGCTGCGCACCAGGGACCAGGCCGCCAGCAACTCGGCCTGGCTGTCGGCCAGCATGGCCTGTACGAGCTGAAAGTCTCCGATGCGCTGGCCGAACTGCTTGCGCTGCTGTGCATAGGCGACGCTCTCCCTCAGGATGCGATGCGCCATGCCACAGGCGAGCGCCGAAATGTGCAAACGGCCCCGGTCGAGCACTTTCATCGCGGTCTTGAAACCCTTGCCGGGTTCACCGCCGATGATGTTGGCAGCCGGCACCCGCACCGCGTCCAGGTTCACGTCACAGGTCTTGGTACCGCGTTGACCCATCTTTTTGTCGGCCTTGCCCAGGGACAACCCCGGCGCATCGGCTGGCACGATGAAGGCCGTGATGCCACCGGCCCCGGGCCCTTCGGTGCGGGCCATGAGGGTGAATGCGCCCGCTCTCGGCGCGTTGGTGATGTAGCGCTTGGCGCCCGTGAGCACATAGTCGTCGCCATCGCGCACACCGCGGGTCTTGAGCGAGGCGGGATCTGACCCGGCATCGGGCTCGGTTAAGGCAAAGGAAACGATCAACTCGCCACTGGCAATGCGCGGCAGGTACTCGGTCTTCTGAGCCTCCGTGCCATCCATCAGGATGCCTTGTGAGCCAATGCCGATGTTGGTGCCCACGACCGAGCGAAAGGCCAATGCCGTCTGCCCCAGCTCGTAAGCCACTTCACATTCCTGCGCCATGCTCAAACCGATGCCGCCATAAGCCTCGGGAATCGAGATCCCGAAAAGCCCCAGCTCTCGCATGTCGCTCACGATGTCTTCCGGAACCTCGTCGTACTCTTCGACATGGTCTTCTGCAGGCATCAGCCGCTCACGCACAAAGCGCTGAACGCTGTCTCTCAACAAATGAAAGGTGTCTTGGTCAAGGGGCATGGGATCTCCAACGGATTGCCGGCATTGTTGAAGCATCGACCGAGTTTGACAATTACAAAGAAAATGCAAGCAACGTCAAATTTTTTCGACGCCCAAACATGGACTCCAACGCCCTTGCCTTGTTCGTGGACATCGTGGAAGCCGGCAACTTGAGCGAGGCTGCCCGGCAGCTGAAGATGAGCCGGGCGAACATCAGCTACCACCTGAGCCAACTGGAAAAGTCTTTGGGCCTGCAGCTGATGCGCCGCACCTCCCGGCGTGTGGACCTCACCGAAGCGGGACAGCGTCTTTACCGGCATGGCAAGGTCATCCGGGAAGAGGTGATGGCGGCACGCGAGTCGGTTGCCATGCTGGGCAAGGGACTGCATGGCCAAGTGCGATTGAGCCTGCCCACGGGCTTCGGCCACATGGTGATGTCCGACTGGCTGATCGACTTCAAGCGCCAATACCCTGACATCGCACTGAACGTGCTGTTCGACAACCGTGTTGACGATCTGCTTCGCGAAGAGGTCGATGTGGCCGTGCGAGTGATGTCCGAGCCGCCTCAACAGATGGTCGCGACGGAACTCGCCAGCGTGCGTTACGTGGTATGCGCCAGCGCGGACCACGCGAAACGCAACCCCATGCCTGATCGGCTGGATGCGCTCGCGCGGTGCCCGTTGATCACCTCAGCGGTCAGTGGCCGCGAACTGCGCGTGTCGGCCTATCGCCGCAACGAACGCCAGGAGTTGACGCTACGCCCCACACTTGCGTCCGAGAACTTCCAGTTCCTGCGCGAGGCCATCCTGGCGGGGTTGGGCGTGGGTCTTGTACCCGACTACGTGGTCAAGCCCGACCTGGCTTCGGGCCGCGTGGTCACGGCCCTCGATACCTGGAGGCTGAGTATTTTCGGCACGCGCATGTATCTGCTTCGAATGCCCGACCGCTACCAGACGGTGGCTACGCGCACGCTTATCGACTTTGTGGTGCGGAAGGCTCGTCATTGGGCACGCTGATTTGGCAAGTGACTGTGTCGCCCCCCAGTATCGGATGCAGCGGGCCGGGCCACCGTCGATTTCGCAGGCACCACGACGAGATGGAATCTAGAACCGATACACACGGCCAACGGACCCGCTTGCAAACTCCCACCGCGATACCTCCTTTCTAAAACGCGCGTGCGCGCGCCTTTTTTTTATAGGCCGGCGAAAAGCGAGGGCTCAATTGCTCCTACAGCGAAATTCTCGAGGCATCACAACCAACAGATCTAGTGCGCGTGTGCCCCTGAGACGGGTTCAGCGCGGCCTACCCCCACCGCCAGCGAGTCTGGAGCCCCTGCAGTGCAGGGGCTTTTTTGTTGGGTGAATGCGAGGCGTGGCGCGAGGTTGCGGGGGGCTGGGAGATTTCTCTCGGCTCTCAAAAGTACCGGGAGCGGATATCTTGAGGTGGCTGTGGGAGGTTTTCTCTCAAACCCGGGATTTGGCCGATCCCGATAGAGCCGGATCGTCACGTCGACCACCGATGTGGTCAATCACTAGTGAAGCTCTCTCGAAAACCTGAACCACCCGGAGGTAGAGAATCCCCCCAAGCGGAGTCTCTACATGAAGAAGTCCAGATTCAGTGAAGCGCAGATAGTCGGCCTCCTCAAGGAGGTCGAGATGGGTGCGAAGGTCGGCGAGACGTGCAGGAAGCACGGCGTGAGCGAGCCGACGTACTACAAGTGGAAGAGCCAGTTCTCGGGCATGACGGTTTCGCACCTGTCGCAGCTGCGCCAGCTGCAGGACGAGAACGCCAAGCTCAAACGCATGTACGCAGACCTGGCGCTCATGCACCACGCACTCAAGGATGTCGTCGACCGAAAGCTCTGACCCCGGAGCGTCGCGAGATGGTCGTGCAGGCCCTCGTGGCCGAGCATGGCATGAGCGAGCGACGGGCCTGCCAGGCCAGCGGCATTGCCCGCTCCACGCTGCGTTACCGGCCCGTCGCACGCGACGACTCCGGGGGCATCACCTTCATCCAGGCCCACATGGCACTGAACCCGCGCCACGGCTTCGGGCTGCTGTACGACAGCGCCCACCATCAGGGCAAGCCCTGGGGCAGGACGGTGCTCTGGCGCGTGTACTGCGAACTGCGGCTGAACCTGCCCCGGCGCGGCAAGAAGCGGCTGCCCGCGCGCATCAAACAGCCCCTGCACGCCGCCGGCCAGCCCAATCAGGGCTGGAGCTGCGACTTCATGGCAGATGCGCTGTGGTCGGGGCGGCGCTTCAGGACCTTCAACGTCATCGACGAGTTCAACCGTGAAGGCCTGCGCATCGAGGTCGACACCAGCCTGCCGGCTGCGCGCGTCATCCGGGCCTTGAATGAACTGGTGGAGGTGCGCGGTGCGCCGCTGTCGATTCGCCTGGACAACGGCCCCGAGTTCATCGCGCACGCCCTGGCCCAGTGGGCTCAGAACAAGGGCATCGCCTTGCAGCACATCCAACCCGGAAAGCCCACGCAAAACGCCTATGTCGAACGATTCAACAAGACCTACCGCACCGAGGTGCTCGACTGCTACGTGTTCAACAGCTTGCAGGAAGTGCGCGACATGACGGCCGACTGGCTGCACCGCTACAACCACCACCGACCCCATGAAGCTCTCGGCCGAATCCCACCGGTCGAGTACCGTGTCAAACTGTTCCCCAACCTCTACTTCTGACAGGCTCAGGAAATCGAGGGGACCACAACGTGCACATAGCGGTGCTGTGTTGAGCGCGCCAATGGAACAGCAAAACCGAAGATAAGCGCCCTTTGGGCGGTCGGTGGCGTGAACTCTCTTTGTGGAATTACAAGCAAGGGAATCAACCCACGCTCGCGAGAGCAGACTCGATGGCATCCAACCCGACAACACCGTCAAATCGACGTCCAGTTGCGGTAAAGATGGTGGGCGTCCCTCGCACACGAAATCGCTCGGCCAATGCCATATTGCGATCAAGTGCGCCAAATTCACAAGCCGCTGCTCCGGCGACGGGTTTGCCAGCCATGGCTTCGTTCCAGCTTTGCACACGCGACCCCGAGCACCAGATGCGCTCATTCAGTGCTCGCGACTCTGGCCCGAGAAACGACACGGGGAAGGTATGCACCGTGAGGTCACGCATGCCGTCCAGCAACGTGTGCAATTGCCTGCAGAACCCGCAGCGGGGATCTTCGAATGTCACCAGAACACGGCCTTCACTGGGCTTGCCCCGCACATAGGTGATCGCATCCGCGAGGTTGAGGTCCTTGAGACTCAGCACGGGTGTGGTGGCGCGCAGATATGCCGCCTCGCGCTCGGCCGTCAGCGAACGACGCTGAGCGATTTCAACAATCTGCCCCTGGATCAGGTGCTCGCCGCTGTCGTCGATATAGAGCACCTTGCCACGCACGATGACCTCGTGCAGTCCGGGAAGTGGACCGGCCTGAATGGCCTCGACCTTTGCGCCCGTGAGGGCCTCCACGATCGCCGACAGCGCCGCCGCGCTGCGCGGCCCCGGTGCCTGGGCCCAGACCGGGCCCGCGGCCACCAAGCCGGCCCAGACCGAGATGTGCTTCAAACCGTCGCGTCGCTGCCTGTCCATGGTGCTTCCTGCCGGGTGGGTGGGGGGATACGCGCACTGTGGCAGCGCTCCATGACGCTTCGGGGTCGGGCGCGGCCGAATGGTCCGAACGGACCATGCGGGCCCTGGCCGGGGCCTGGTGGGGCGGCGCGCATCGAAGCTGTCACAAAGGCCTCGCACACTCGTGGCAATTAAGTGTCTCAACGGCCACCCGTGCTCGACGCCACCACCCCCGGTCAACACCCCCCGACGCGCAGTGCCAGCGCGGGCGGTGCCACCTCGCGTGGCAGCCTGCTCAACGTGCTCGAGGTGTCGACCAGCCCCGTGCTCGGCGTGACCGTGCTCTGGAGCCTGGCCAGCCTGCTCGACGGCGGCATCCACCCCGAATACCTGCTGCTCGCCGTGGTCGTGTTCGCCATGACGTTCCCCGGGCCTTCGCGGCTGAACGGCACGGTCCGCATGCTGCTGCTCGACGTGGCGCTGAGCTGGGCCACCACCTTCGGCCTGCTGCTGGCCGCGGGCTGGACGACGGGCTACGTCAAGCTGTTCCCGCACGAGGTCATCGGCGGCTGGATGGCGCTGGTACCCACGCTGGACACCGCGGCCTGGCTCGCGCTGCGCGCGGCCGCCCCAGCCCTGGTGCGGTGGCAGGGCCCGCCGGTGCGCGCGCTGGTGGCCGGCATGAACGCCCAGGGCCTGCAGCTCGCGCACAACCTGCAGGACGCGCGCTTGCACAACTTCCACGTGGTCGGCTTCGTAGACGACCGCTCGCGCGAGCGCCTGCCCGCCGAGCCACGCTTTGCGCTGCTGGGCCGCTTCGACAGCCTCGCCGACGTTATCCGCCAGCAGGGCATCGACCACGTCTACATCTCTTTGCCCATGGCCTCGCAGCCGCGCATCCTCAAGCTGCTCGACGATCTCAAGGACACCACGGCCTCGATCTATTTCGTGCCCGACCTGTTCGTGACCGACCTGATCCAGAGCAAGCCCACCGTGCTGTGCGGTGTGCCCGTGATCTCCGTGTGCGACACGCCGTTCCAGGGCATGAACGGCCTGCTCAAGCGCGGCAGCGACATCCTGCTGTCGTTGTGCATCCTGCTGGTGCTGTCGCCGCTGCTGCTCGCGCTGGCGATCGCCGTCAAGCTCAGCTCGCCCGGGCCCGTCATCTTCAAGCAGCGCCGCTATGGCCAGTCGGGCGAAGAGATCCTGGTCTACAAGTTCCGTTCGATGACGGTGATCGAAGACGGCGCCCAGATCACCCAGGCGCGCCGCAACGACCAGCGCATCACGCCTTTGGGCGCGGTGCTGCGCCGCACCTCGCTCGACGAACTGCCGCAGTTCTTCAACGTGCTGCAGGGGCGCATGAGCATCGTGGGCCCACGGCCGCACGCGGTGGCGCACAACGAGCTCTACCGCAAGCTCATCAAGGGTTACATGGTGCGGCACAAGGTCAAGCCCGGCATCACGGGCTGGGCCCAGGTCAATGGCTACCGCGGCGAGACCGACACCCTCGACAAGATGGAAGGCCGCATCGCGCACGACCTCGACTACCTGCGCAACTGGTCGCTCAAGCTCGACCTGCTCATCATCCTCAAGACCATCCGCCTGGTCTTCAAGGACCAGCAGGCCTATTGATGCAAGCCGGCCGCCGCGCGGTGCGCCGCCTGCGCACCCTCCCTGCGCCGGCCTTGGCGCTGCCCCTGGGGTTGGCCCTGGGGTTGGCCGGCCCACCGCTGTGCGCGCAGCCGCAGGACGGGCTGAGCCTGAGCGCGGGCTACCGCATCCAGCACGACGACAACCTGTTTCGCCTGCCCGACGGCGCCGACCCGCAGCGCGTGCTTGGCCGCGCCGATGCCGGCGAGACCGTGCGACTGCGCTCCGTGGGTCTGCGCTACGCGCACGACTTCGGCCTGCAGCGGCTTGAAGCCGACCTGGGCCTGGTGGACTACGCCTACGACCGCTATCCGCAGCTCGATCTGCTCGCGCGCAACCACGACCTGCGCTGGCGCTGGGCCGTCACGCCCTGGATCACGGGCACGCTGCGCTCTCAGCGCGACGAAAGCGTCAACAGCTTCGCCGACGCCAGCGTGCTCACGCAAGGTAACCGGCGCCTGCGCCGCGACGACAGCGCCGACCTGCGCTGGCAGGTCGATGCGCGCTGGAGCCTGCTGGCCGATGTGCGCGACACGAGCAACGTCAACCAGCAGCCGCTGCTCGGCGAGGCCAGCGAACGCCTGCGCTCGGGCGCAATCGGCCTGCGCCACGACACCGCGCGCGGCAGCAGCGCGGTACTGCGCCTGCGCAGCGGTCGCGGCGAAACCCTTGACCCGTTGCGTACGCCCGACCCGCTGCGCGACAACGGCTTCTCGCAGGACGAGTGGCTGCTCGACCTCGCCTGGCCCGCCACCGGCCAGCTCAGCGTGGACGCCGGCCTCGCGCGGGTGCAGCGGCGCCACCAGCGGCTTGCGCTGCGCGACTACGACGCCACCAACACGCGCCTGAACTTGAACTGGACGCCCACCGCCAAGACGCTGCTGCGCTGGAGCGCCAGCGAAGACACCGACAGCTATCAGACCGCGCAATCGAGCATCGCGCGCACGCAGCGCTGGTCGCTGCTGGCCAACTGGTCGATCACGCCGCGCCTCGCGCTCACGCTGCAGACCGGCGAGGAGCGCCGCCGTGCCCTGCAACCGCCGCCGGGCCAGGCCCCCGACCCCCGGCGCGACCGCACGCGCGACCAGTCTCTGGGCCTGCGCTGGTCGGTGCAGGACAACGCCAGCCTGGACCTGCGCTGGCAGCGCGTGCGCCGGTTCAGCACCGACCCCGGCGCCACCTTCGACAGCCGCGCGCTATCACTCGGTTTGAACGCGAGCTTCTGAGCCCGGGACGGCTCGGCCAAGCGCCTTCACGGCCAGCGGACCGAACCAGGCCTGCACGGTTTCGCCGGTGTTGTTCGAGTCGCTCATCAGACCCAGGCCCGTGACCCGACCAGGCGCTTCGCCGAAAGCCAGCCGGTAATCGGCCTCGACATCGCGCTCGATGTCGCTCCAGCGACCCAGCCCCTCGGCGCCTGACTGCACCACCAACATGCGGATGCGCTCGGTGTGGGGATTGGCGATCACAGTGCCCACCGGGTAGCGGTGATCCCACACGTACATGAGCGTGGCCTGTGGCAGCGGCTCGCCCGTGACCAGTTGCACGATTTCGGACAGCAGATGATCGCGCGCACGGAATGCCGAACGATCGCCATCGAAGGTCAGGATCACACGGACCACCGCGTCGTCAATGTCGGCGTCGCGCAGGTCGGCGCTGTCGTTGAGCCGAGGCACAAACCAGGAGAAGCGCAGCCGCAGCATGGGCTCGACCGCGCGCGCCAGCGGCAGGCGCAGCGTGCTGTTGCCGGCCTCACTGCGGGCGCGCAAGGCGGCGCGACCTTGGTGGTGTCCGGGCTCGTAGTCGGTGGGCCGCTGCTGGCCGTAGCGCTGATGGCGCCACCCCGGCGTGTCGCCAAGGTCGGCCAAGTCAGAGGCCTGCACCCAGTCCGATTGCGCCAGCGGCGCCGGCGTCTCGGCGTGGTGCGTTTCGTGGGGCGTGGCCGAACAGGCCGCCAGCGCCGATACCATTGCGGCGAGCAGCGCACTGCCCCCGAGCAGGCGGCGCGAGAAAGAGCGCGGCCGCGCTCGGCCCTCAGGGCTGAGCGGGCAAGGCAACAGGCTTGTGCTCATCGAGCTGGTCGCGGTAGGTCTGCAAGGTGTTCTCCAGGCCCACGCGGCGCAGGCCGGTGAAGGCCTCCAGGCTCAGCGCGGGCTTGTCGGCGTGGTACTGGCGGCAGTCTTCGATGAGCGCGCGGCCCGTCGTGTACAGGCCCTGGCTGCGGCGCGTGCAGGCGGCCAGTTCCTGGCTCAGCGTGGCCTGGCGGCCATCAAGCGCGCGGCCGCGCTCGGTGGCCGCCGCCAGCTCCTTGTCCAGGCGGCTCGCGCGCGCCTGCGCTTGCGCCAGCTGCGCTTCGAGCGCGGCCTTGTCGCGGGCCAGCGCATCGCGCTCCTCGCGCGCCGCGGCGAGATCGCGCGCCAGGCGCTGGCCGCGCGCTGCCTCGCTGCGCGCCTGCTGCTGCGCCGCCTGGGCCGCGCCGTCGAGCCGGGCACGCGCCGCTTCGGCGGCCGCGAGCTGCTGCTGCAGCGCGCCCAGTTCCTGCGTCGCGCGCTGGGCCTGCTGCTGGGCGCGGCGCAGGGCCTCGCGCTCGCGCTGGCTGCGCTTGTCGTCCTGCGCCGACACGCCCACGCACAGGGCCAACAGCACCACGCCGAGAACGGCGCGCACGCCGGTGTTGTGCCAGACCATCAGAAATCCTCCGTTCGGTAGGGCCCGCTCGCGCGCAGGCTTTGCTGGCGCAGCCCGTCGCGCGCGCCGGCCGCTTGCAGGCGCAGGGCGAGGTCGGGGCGCTGCAGTTGTTCGGCCCAGTACAGGGGCGACAGTCCGCTGCTGTCGGCGCGGTTGGGGTCGGCCCCGCGCGCGAGCAGGGCATCGAGCAGCGCGGGCTGGTCGCTGTTGATCGCGATGAGCAGCAGGCTGTCGCCCGAACGGTCACGCGCCTCGGGGTTGGCGCCGGCCGCGAGCAGCGCCTGCGCCACGCCCCCCAGGCCGAGGCGCGCCGCCAGCACCAGCGGCGTGGGCTCGCTGGGCGGCGCGGCGTCGGGTTCGGCGCCGGCCTTGAGCAGCAGGCGCACCATCTGCAGGTGGCCGCGCACCACCGCGGCCGACAAGGGCGTGGCGCCCGCGTGGGGCCGCCCTTCGGGTTCGGCGCCCGCACGCAGCAGCACGCGCGCGGTTTCGAGGTCGCCCGCGCGCGCCGCCAGCAGCAGCGGCGTGCGCCCGAGTGCGTCGGTGGCGTTCACCAGCGCGCCTTCCTTGAGGGCTTCGCGCACGGCAGCCGCGTCGCCCTCGGCGGCCGCGTTCAGCAGGCGCTGGTCCAGCGGCGTGGCCAGGCGCGGGGGCTGCTCGCGCGCGGCGCGCGCGGCCTCGGCCGTGGCCTGCGGGCTGGTGAACCAGCGTTGCTGGTCCTCGGGTGTGGACGCGCCCTGCTCCAGGCGCTCGCGGAGGGCCAGCGCCTGCTCGCCGTGCGAGGCACAGCCGCCCAGCAGCGCGCACACCAGCAGCGCCGTCACGCCGTCAGAAGCGCGCATGGAAGTTGACCTGCAGGCTGTTGATCGAAAGCGGCAGGCCCGAGATCTCGCGGCTGGACAGCCAGCGCGCGCTGAGCCAGGTGTTGCGGCTCAGGCCGTACTGGGCGCCGACGATAAAGCCCTTGTTGTTGGTGCCGCCGAGGTGGAAGTCCGAATCGGTGAAGGCGTCGAGCACGGCGTCGGCCTCGAGGTAGCGGTAAGCCAGCGAGAGCTGCCAGTCGCCCTTGAGCAGCATGTTGGGCATGCCGATGGCCGCGCGCAGCATGTAGCCCTGGTCCTCGGGCGCCAGGTTCAGGCCGGTGCGCGCCAGCGTGCGCGCCTGGCTGTAGCCGATGTTCTTCACGTAGTCGGCACCGAGGATCAGGTGCACCGGGTTGAACAGCGTGTAGTCAACCGCCGTCGTGAGGTTGAGCACGCGGTAATCGGCCGCGAGCCCGAAGGGCCCGCTGAAGTTGGTCGGATTCGACAGGTTGAACAGCGTGTTGCCCTTCTGGCGAAACGCGGGCTGCGTGCCGTTCTGCGTGACGCTGTTGAAGTCGTTGCGCACGCCGCTGACGTTGCGGAAGTCGTACAGCGCCAGGCCGACCTTGGCGCGGAACTCGTTGCTGGGCACCCATTCCACGCCGCCTTGCGCGGCGAGCAGCGAGCGGCTGCGCGCGGCATTGCTCGCCGAGCGCTCGCTGTCTTGCAGCGGGAACCAGCCCACGGTGGCGAAGGGGCGCCATTCGCGCGTGCTCGCGGCGGGGTCTTCGTACTGCAGCGCGATGCCGTCGAACGCGAGGTCGTCGTCCCACATCAGGTCGGTGCTGAAGAAGGGATTGGGGATGCGTCCCGCGGTCGTGGTGAGCCAGGGCAGCACGTCCTGCGAGCGCGCGCGCAGGTAGGCCCGGTCGAGCGCGAAGTTGTACTTGCTGCCGTAGTTGCCCAGGGTCTGGTTGGTCGACACCGGGTCGCTGCTGCTGCCGGTGGTCAGGCGCAGCGCGGCGGTCACGTCCTGCGTGACGCGCGCGGTCAGGCCCAGGCGGGCACGCAGGCGCTCGCGGTCGCGGTCGATCAGGGTGTTGTTGATGTTCTGGCCCGCGATCTGCTGGAACACCTCGGGCGCGTTGGTCTTGTCGAACATGTCGCGCTGGTAGCCCACGCGGATCTCGCCGTCGAAGCGGAAGCGGTCGACCCACTCGGGCACCGCGTTCACGTCGCCCCAGCGCTCGGCCTTGGCCTGGGCCACCACCTCTTCGCGCACCTCGTTGGCGATCTGCTGCCGCACCGAGGCCGGCACATACTGGATGCGCACCGTGTTCTGCTCGGCCTTCTGCTGCTCGGCCACGGTGGCGCGCGCCCGCGCCTCGGCCTGCGCCACCAGGGCGCGCGCCTTGTCGGCCGGCAGCACGCCCTGCTGCACCAGGGCTTCGATGAGCTGCAGCGTGGTCTGGCGCAGGGTTTCGAGGCTTTCGCGCTCGCTGCCCGCGGTCTGCGCCTGCGCGGCGCCGGCGATGAGCAGGGCCGCGGCCAGGACGCCGGGGCGCAGGGCAAAGGCAAAGGGCTGCTGGTTCATGGGCGTTCTCGTCTGGGATCGGATGAAAGGGTTTCAGGAGCGGGCGGACACCCGCAGCCGGATCGGTTGGGGCATGTCGGCCGGTGCGCCCTCGCGCACCGGGGCCAGGTTGCGCAGGGCCAGCCGCAAGGCCTCGTCGAGCTCGGGCTGGGCGGCCGCGCCCACCAGCTCCACGCGCGTGACCGCGCCGCTGGCGCTCACCCACACGTTGACCACGCGCTGGTAGTCCTGCGCCTTGCGCAGCTTCTCGTCGCGCAGGATCGCCTCGGTGATGCGCTCGCGCACGAGCGCGCCGTACCAGGCGAAGCGGTCACCGCCACCGCCGCCGCCCACGGGGCCGATGCTGGCGCGGCCGTCACCGGGCGGCAGCCCGAAGGCATCGCCGCTGCCGTTGCCCGGCAGCGACGAGGTGGGCCCGGGCGGCTGCGCGTCGGGCGCCGGCGTGGGCGCGGGCGAGGCCGCGGGCTTGGGCACGTCGATCTTTTCCTGCTGCTGCGGCGGCGGGGGCGGCGGCGGTGTCTTGGGCGGAGGCGGCGGCGGGGGCGGCTTCACGAGCTCGATCTCCTGCACCGCGCGCTTGCGCGGGCCCTCGGCCGGCTTGGAGAACAGCTGGTAGAGCCAGACCACGAGCGCGATCGCCAGCGCTGCCAGCAGCGCGACGAGCACCAGACGGGCGTACCGCTTGGGGGCTTCGGACATGAGGCACCCGCACGTTCAGCGCGCAGGGCGCTGCGTCACCAGGCCGATCTGGTTGAGCTCGATGCGCCCGAGCAGGTCCAGCACCTCGACCACCTTCTCGTACTGCACCGCCGAATCGCCCTTGACGATCACCGGGAACTCGGGCGTGTTGGCCTTGAACTGCAGCAGCCGCGCCTCGAGGTCGGCCAAGGTGGCCATGGGGTAGGCGTCGAGGTAGAGCGCGCCGGTGTTGGTGATGGTGATGGCACGCGTGGACGGCTTGGCCAGGCTGGGCGTGTTGCTCGCGCGCGGCAGGTTCACCTGGATGCCCTGCACCGAGGCCGTGGTCATCAGGATGAAGATGACCAGCAGCACGTACGACAGGTCCAGCATGGGGGTGATGTTGATGTCGTCGTAGACGGCACCGTCTTCCTGGGCCTTGGCCATCTTCAGTCCCCGTAGGTTTCCGCCATGCGGGTCACGAACTCGTCCACGAACACCGTCATGTCGTTGGACAAGGTCTTGATCTTGGTCTGCAGGTAGTTGTAGCCAAACAGCGAGGGAATCGCGACGCCCAGGCCGGCCACCGTGGCCACCAGCGCGGCCGCGATGCCGGGCGCGATCGCGTTCACGTTCACGTCGCCGGCGGCGGCAATCGCCGCGAAGGTGATCATCACGCCCACCACCGTGCCCAGCAGGCCCAGGAAGGGCCCGCCCGAGATCGCGATGGTCAGCAACACCATGTTGCGGTCCAGCCGCGCGCGCTCGCGCGTCATCTGCGCGTCCAGCGCGGCGCGCACGGCGAGCATGGCGCGCTCGCTCACCGACGGCGCGCTCACGCCATCGGGGTGCACCACCGAGGCGCGCTCGTCGCCGAAATGAAAGCGCGACTTCAGCTCGCGCGCGCCGACCTCGTAGATGCGCATCAGCGGCGAGTGGCGGAACTGCGCCTGCTGCGCGGTCAGCGCGTCGAGCCGGCTGGCGTGTTCGCGCGCATCGGCGTCGAGCGTGCGCAGCTGCTCGCTCAGGCGCTGGAAGGCCTCGCTGAAGCGCGGGTTGCTCTTCTCCACGCGGGCCAGCAGCAGCGCCTTGGCCCAGATCACGTAGAGCGCCACGAACAGCATGAGCACGCAGATGATGGTCACGACCCAGCCGTCCACCGTCAGGTTGTTCATGGTGGCCATGAAGTAGCCGGTGTGTTCGCCGCCGCCAGCGCTTTCTTCGGGGCCCTGGCGCACCAGGCGCGGCGCCATGCCCTGGCTGTCGGCCAGCACCGCCACCCAGGCCGGGCTGCGCGCCACCGTGGAGACCTGCACCTCGTCGAGTTCGCCCGTGAAGCCCGCGCCCAGCGTGAGCGCGGGCGCGCCCACGAAGGCCGCGTTCGCCGTGGCCAC
The DNA here is from genome assembly GCF_011388215.1 of Hydrogenophaga crocea. NCBI lineage: Bacteria > Pseudomonadati > Pseudomonadota > Betaproteobacteria > Burkholderiales > Comamonadaceae > Hydrogenophaga > Hydrogenophaga crocea. The sequence goes on along the minus strand of NZ_CP049989.1, from coordinate 122,384 downwards.
GGGCTGGCCGTTCACGAACAGCGTGAGCGCGTTGCCCCCCCAGCTCACAGCCACGTGGTGCCAGGCGTTGAGCGAGAGCGGCGCGGGGGCCGCGGCGCGCGCCGCACCGACCTGCGCCACCGGCGTGCCCTGCGCCAGCGCCAGGCTCAGGCTTCCGTAGGCCAGCAACTGGCCATCGGCCTGTTCGGGCTTGACCCACAGCGACAGCGTGAAGCCGCTGCCCGCGGCGAGCGAAGCAGCGCCGCTTTGCAGGCCGGCGCCGTTGGACAGCCGCGCCGCGCCGCCGACGAGGCCGGCCGGCACCGGCGTGAGCGCGCCGGCGCCGATGTGGTGGCCCGCCGCGGTGCTGTCCTGCGGCAGGCCCTGTTCCTCGTTCATCGACCACACCGCCCACTGCGCCTCGTCGTAGACCGGCAGCGCCTGCGCGGCGGGCGCGGCCTGGTGGCCGTGGTAGAGCCACACGTGCTGCGTGCTGTTGCCCGGCGCCAGGCGCGGCACGCGCACCCAGACGAAGGCCAGCTCGTTGACGCTGTCGAAGCGCTCGATGCGGTGGGCCAGCACGGTCTTGTCGTCTTCAGCGACGAAGCGCAGATCGCCGCCGTTGTCCTGCGCCGCGAGGAAGTCGAAACCGCCGGTGGACAGGCGCACCAGCACGGGCACGTCCACCACCTCGCTGCCGATGCCGGCGGCGGCGGTGTCCAGGGTGATCTTCTTGCGGGCGGACCAGTCGCCGTTCCACCAGGCATGGGCGGACAGGGGCAGCGCGAGCACCAGCGCAAACAGGGCGAGAAAACGTTTCATGGTCGTGAGAACGAAGGCCGCGGTCGCGCGGCAAAACAGCGACGTTAAGAAGCGACGGCGGCGCGCTTGTGTCAGAAACGTGGCGTGAGCCGATCGGACTATCGAGGTCCGATCGGCCCCGCCACACGCGCTCATTCGCCGTAGCCCAGCACCTCGACGCGCACCACCGACGGGCGCAACGCGCTCGCGAGTTCCTGCGCCGCCTTGGCCGATTCGGCCGCGGCCTGGTTGAGCGACTCGACCACGCGCGAGGCGTCGTCGCCGCCCGTGGTGGCGCCCGAGGCGGCGGCCGTCACGGCGCTCGTGTCGGCCACCGGCGTGCCGGTGCTGGTGCCGCTCACCGAGATGTTGTCGGCGCCGAGCACCACCTGCGCGGCGATGTTGAGGTTGCCCGCGCGGATGCCCGCGTCGCCCGCGTTGACCGTGCCCTTGGGCGCGATCAGGTCGACGTCGCCGGCCGGCGTGGCGCCCGATTGCAGCGCGCCGATGCCCGAGCCCGAGACCGCGCCCTGCAGCACCTGCGTCACGTTGCCCTGGGCGTCGATGGCGATCAGCGGCGGCGGCACGGCCGACGCGGTCTTCTTGCCGCGGCCGGCGTCGATGTCGCCTTCGCTCGACCACAGCAGCACGTCGCCGCCGCCCACCGTGAGCATGCGCGACTGGTTCACGAGCATGTCGCCACGCGAGAAGCCGCGCAGATCGCCGGCCCCGGCCACCACCATGCCGAGCACGTTGCTGCCCACGTTGACCAGATCGGCCGGCGTGTTCGCCAGCCCGACCACCAGGTCGCCGCCCGGCACCAGCACGTCGATGCTGCCGCCGCGCTCGGTCTTCACACGGCTGGCGAACAGGTCGACCTTGCCCTGGTAGCGCGTCTGGCCGGCCTGGCCGATGCCCGGAAACAGCAACTCGATCGTGTCGTAGCCGCGCTGGTAGTTGCCGGCGTAACCGCTGGCCGCGTCGTTCGAGTCGCGCCCGGTCTGGCGCAAGGCGGTGAACAGCATCTCGCGCACCTTCAGGCGCTGCTGCGCCACGTCGAGTGCGGCCACCGCCTGCACCGCGGCCCGCGCGTTGCCGGCTTGCAGCGTGGCGTCGCCCGTGAGCCAGCGCGCCTGCCACAGGCTGCTGTCGTCCACCGTGCCCGCATCGAGTTTCTGCAGCAGCCGCGTCACCGCGTTCTCGAGCTGCAGGCCCTGCGGGCCCACGCCCGCGGCCAGGCGCAGGTCGGCCCCGGCCTCGGGCAGGTTGGGGTTGTCGAGGTTGCCGCGCGAGCTGATGCCCGCCGACGTGCCGAGCGCGATGTCGCGGCCCGCCGTCACCTCGAGCGCGCCCGGTCCGGACAGCGCGATGCGCGCGCGCTCGCGGCGCTGGCTGCCCGAGAAGCGCAGGTCGCGCCCGGCCTCGATGCGCGAGGTCTGCGCGGCGTCGCTGTGCTGCGCCAGCACGCTCAGGTCCTGCACGTCGCGCCCGGCCTGCACCAGCACCGGCTTGGCGCTCTGGATGCCGCCGTAGAGCTGCTGCAGCGCCGGGTTGTAGAAGCCCGCCACGTCGCCGTCGCGCGCGACCACCACCACCGGCGCCGCGTCGGCGCCGTGCACCGGCGTGGACGCGTGGTCGCTGGCGCGCGGCGCGTCGGGGTTCACGATCACGCCCGGCAGGCTCAGGTCGCCCGAGGCGGTGTTGACCAGCGCGGGTCGTGCCGCGGTCGGCACCACGCCGCTGCCCTGGTCGCTCAGCGTGACCAGGTTGTTGATCTTCACCGAGTCGGCGGCCAGCAGGGCCAGCTGCCCCTGGCGCGAGGGCGCGAGCAGCAGATCGCGCGAGTTGGTGCCGACCGAGACGGAGCCCTGCAGCGCGGTCATCGACAGCTGCGGCGGCATCACGTAGGCCGCGTCGGCCACGCGCCGCCCTTCGAGCGTGGCCAGCGCGGGGTAGGCGCTTTCGAGCGCATCGCGCGAGGCGATCAGGCGCACGTCGCCCGCGATCGACTGCGCCTGCAGGCCGCTGTCGTCGCCATAGGTGGTGAACAGGCTGCGCGCGGGCTGCGTGAGGCCGATGCCGGTGACCAGGTTGGCCGGCGACTGCACCAGCGCCTGCGGGCTCAGCACCTGCTGCACGCTGAGGTCGCCGCCCGCCGTCACGCGGGCCCGGGCGTCGCCCAGCGCGATCACCGGCGCCAGCGGCGCCGCGCCGGTGAGCACGGCCGTGTCGCTGGCGCCCACGCTGCGGCCGGCGCGCACGTTGAGCGCGCCATCGCCGGCCAGCCAGGCGCCGCCGAGCACGTCGGCGCCGGCCTCGATGCGCACGTCGCCGCCACCGGTCACCGTGGTGGTGGCGGCCCCGGGCTGGGCGCCCACCGTGCGGCCCTGGGTGGGCGCGGACACCGCGAGGTCCTTGACCGTCTGGCCCGCGCGCACGCTCACGTCGCCGCCGCCGAGCGCGCCCACGCCCTGCTGGAAGCGGTCGAAGCGCACCCACCACGACGGCGTCTGCGTGAAGTCGCCGGTGCCCAGGTTGACCGCGCCCTGGCGGAACAGCCAGTCCGAGAACAGCTGGGTCGAGGGCTGGGCGGTGATGTTGCGCTGCGCCTGCAGGCTCAGGTCGCCGCCGTCCTGCGCGAAGACGGGCCGCAGCAGGTTGTTCGGGGTCGCGTAGCCAGGCAGGCTGTCGGCCACGCGGCCCGCGGTGTAGATCACGCTGCCATTGCCCTGCAGCACGATGTCGCGTGCGGCGCGCACGTCGATGCTGCCCGTGCCCGTGCGCACCAGCTTGCCGCTGGCCAGCACCACGTCGGCATCGGCCGGGCGCAGCTGCAGCGGGTCGGCCGCGCTGGCGTCGGCGCCGGCCACGATGCGGTACGACCACGAGGGCGCCGCGCGCAGCACCGCCACCGAGGGCGCGTTGGGTGCACAGGTGGGCGTGGTGCAGGGCGTGGCCACGCCGAAGCCGTCGGAGAGGTTGTTGTTGAGGTTCACGTTGCCCTGCGCGCGCAGCGTGAGCACGCCCGGCTCGCCGCCCGCCTTGCTGGTGTCGAGGTTCCAGTCGGCAGCGAGCGTGATGGCGCCGGCCGAGCGCACCTCCACGCCATTGAGCACGTGCACCCGCGGGTCGCTGTCCAGCCCGAGCGCCGACTTGATGGCGCCGTGCGAGGCCGCGAACGCGGTGTTCTGGCTGTCCACGTCGCTGCGGCTGAGGGTGCTGCCGGTGCTCGCGCCGGTGGCGGTCAGCGTGGTCTTGCCCTCGTAGACCTTGACGGCCTCGATGTGGATCGCGGCGGCGTTGGCCACGGTGCCGTCCACGCGCGCCACGGCCACGCCGGTGCCGGCGCCCGCGCCCGTGCCCGCGGCGCCGCCCGTGCCCGTGCGGTGGGCGCGCAACTGCAGCGTGCCGCCGCGGCCGCCCTGCCCGCCCGCGAGGTCCACGCGGCTGCCGCCCTGCAGCGCAACCGTGCCCTCGCGCGAGCCCAGCAGCACCTGGCCGCCGTTCTCGCCCGCGGCGCTGGCGCGCGCCTGCACCAGCGCCTGGCCGCCGAGCGTGAGGTCCTGCCCGGCCAGCACGCCGATGCGCCCGGCCTGTGCGCCCGAGGCATCGAGCGTGCCGTTGACCGCGACGCGGCCCGCGTCGGCCGCGAGCGCGATCTCGTGCGCGCGTACGGTGTCGCCCTGCGCCACCACCAGATCGCCGGTGCGCGCGCGCACGCTGCGCGCGCCGCTGGCGCCGCCCGCCTCCAGCACCGCGTTGAGGTCGGAGAAGTTGTCCACCCGCCCGGCATCGATCGCCACCCGCGCGCCTTCGCCCGCGCCCGCGGTGCCGGCCGCCACGCTGCCGGCGGCCAGCGACACGGTGCCGGCCACCGCGTCGATCTGCAGCCGCCCGCCATCGGCGTCGGCGGGCGCGGAGATGTCGATGCGCGCGCCCGGCTGCACGCGGACGTTGCCGGCCTTGGCCGTGAGCTGCACCGCGCCGCCGGGCGACACCGCGCTGGCGTCGCCGAAGGCCAGGCGGCGGCCCGCCACGTCCACGCGCGCGTTCGGCCCGAGCTCGAGTTCGCCGCTGTCCGCCGTGATGGCCAGCTGGCCCGAAGGCAGGCTGGCCAGGGTGTCGAAGCGCACCGACGGGCCTTGCAGCGACACGCGCCCGCCCAGCGCCTGCGACCCGGGCAGGGCCGCGGCCGGCGCGTGTTGCGTGACGGCCATGGCGCCGCTGCTGGACAGCGCGAGGTCGGCGCCCTTGTCGGCGGCGATGCGCGCGGTCGACACGGCCAGCGTGCCGTCGACGGCCAGGGCGGCCTTGCCGCGCGCCAGCACCTCGTCGGCGCGCACGCTCACGCCCTGGGCGAAGCCGGCCACGGCCACCTGGCCGCGGTTGTCGGTGGTCTGGCCCGCGGGCAGGGGCTGGGGCGTGGCCGTGCCCAGCACCAGTTGCTCGGCCTCGACGCGCAAGGCACCGCTGCCGCTCGCCGTGGCGCCGGCCGCCACCGGCCCGCCGGGGTTGGCCAGGGTCAGCGAGCGGGCGCGCAGCGTGGCGGTCTGGCCGTCGTTGTTCACGCCGCGGATGGCCCCGCCCTGCAGCCGCAGCGCCCCCAGCGTGGCGCGGCCCTGGGCATCGGCCTGGCCCACGGTGACGCCGCCGTGGAAGTCGAAGCTGCTGTAGCTCGTGAGGGTGAGCGAGGCCAGGTCCGCGAAGTCGTCGAGCGCGCTTTGCGAGTAGGTGATGCCGCTGGTGCCGGCCGGCACCGCGCCGAAGTTGAAGCGCGAAGCGCCCTGGGCGAAGTGGCCCTTGGTGCGCTGGCCGCCGCTTTCGAAACGCAGCTGGCCGCCGAAGGCGTTGTCGCGCGTCGCATCGAGCACGATGGCGCTGGACGCGCGCACCGTGGCGCCGCTGGCCGCGCTCAGCACACCGGTGCTGCCGTCGGGGCTGCCGGTGCGCTCGAAGCCGGCGTCGAAGGACGCGGCGCGCACGAAGGCGCCGTTGCCGTCGACCTGCACCGCCTCGCGCGCGCGCTGCGCGCCCTGGCCTTCGACCACGCTGCCGTCCTGCAGCTCGATACGGTCACGCGCGCTGAGCATCACTTCGTCGGCGCTCAGCGCGTGGCCGGCGTCGTTGGCCAGCGTGACCCGGTTGGCCTGGGTGCGCACCGTGGTCACCGCCTGGCCGTTGGCGCTCGCGGTGCTGCGCACGCCGCCGATGAGGATGCTGTCCGCGCCCATGGCCGCGATCTGCGCGGTGTCGATCACCGTGGCGCCCGCCGGGGCCGTGGCGCCGCCGCCCACGATGGCCAGGTCGGGCGCGGCGAGGTCCAGCGCCAGGCCGCGCCCGTCGCCGCCCGCGCGGCCCGAGACCTGCGCGCCCAGCGCGATCGCGCCGGCCCCGGCCTGCGTGGCCTGCACCGACAGCAGGCCCGCGTCCTGCGGACGGCTGCCGCCCGCAAAGAACGACGAGGCGCGCGCCACGGTGAATTCGGCGCGCTCGCGCACCTGATCGCCGCTGAGCACCTGGATGCCCTGCCACTGCGACGACCGCGTGGCGTTGGCGCGCGTGTCGGTGAAGTAGCCCGCGGCCACACGGATGCCGTCCTCGCGCGTGTAGGCCTGGCCCGGCAGCACCGCGCCGGCGCGGCTGTCCAGCCGCACCGCGTAGGCGCCGGGCAGCAGGGCATAGTGGCCCGGCAGCAGCGTGTAGACACCGTCGGCCAGGCCCGGCACGCCCGAGAGGTAGACCGCATCGCCCACCGCGCGGTCGAAGCCGCGGGCCTCCTGCGCGTCGACCGGCGCGGTGCCGCCCCGGTAGCCGGGCAGGATGGCGTAGGTGCCCGCGGCCGCGAGCACGTCGCTCGAACCGCCCGGCCCCACGGTGACCTCGTAGGCCTGCAGGTCGCCGCCGCCCGAGAGGTCGATGCGCGCGCCCTGCTTGAGCTTGACCGTGCCGCCGCTGGCGCGCACGGCCTTGCCTTCGAGGCCGGCCACCGGGATCTGGCCCGCGGGCACGCGTGTGCTGTCCACGTCGTACACCCAGTCGCGGCCGTTGACCAATTTGCCGAAGGGCAGCACGCTGCCCGGCGTGGCCGCCACCGAGGTCAGGCTGCCGGGCTCGAAGGACAGCGCGCCCGTGGCCTGCAGGTCGATGCTGCCCAGCGGCGCCCACAGCACGCCGGCCTGGGTGATGTCGGCGGCCTTGAGCGTGAGCCGGCCCTGCGCCGACAGCGGCTGCGCGGGCGCCGCGCCCGGGGATTCGATGCGCAGGCGGCGCCCGTCGGCCTGCACCGTGAAGTCGCTGAAGGTCGAGGGCGACACGGTGGCGGCGCTCAGCGTGAGATCGCCCGAGCTCGTGAGCGCGCCCGTGGGGCGCGTGCTGCCATTGCTCAGCCCCGACAGCGTGAGGCTGTCGCGGGCCTCGAGCCGCGCCGCGCCCATGCCCTCGAACTGCAGCTTGCCCGCCACCTCGATCTGCCCGGCCTGCACCTGCAGCGAACCCGCGGTCTGCGCGTTGCCGCTGGCGGCCACGCGGCCGGTGTCGAAGTTGCCCAGGCGCACCGTCTCGGCCTGAACCCGCGCGCTGCCGTTGTCGGTGCGGATGCGGGCCGCGTCGAGCGTGAGCTCGCGCAGCGGCCGCGCGCGGCCTTCGCCCAGCGCCAGGCCGTCGCCCAGCGCGATGCCGTCGCGGCTGCTCAGGCGGATGCGGTCGAAGCCCGCCTGCTCCAGCGCCTGCGCGCTCAGCGTGGCGCGCGTGCCCGACGCATTGGGAATGGCCGAGGCCGGCGTGAGGCCCGCGGTCTGCGGCGCCACGCTGTTGTCCAGACGCAGCGTGATGGGCGGCTGCGGCGGCGAACCGGCGGGCTGCTGCACGTACTGGCTGAGCGTGAATTCGAAGGTGCCGGCCCGATCGCTCGCCGTGCCGCCCTGCGCGAGCAGGCGCCCGTCGAGCAGCGCGCCCTCTTCGGCGCGGATGCGCACCGTGCCGCCGTCGGTGCCCAGCGTGCGCCCCACGCCGCCGGCCTCGTTGGGCAGGTCCAGGGTCTGCGGCGCAGCGCCCGAGACGTCGATCGTGGCGCCCTGCTGCGTGACCACGTAGCCCGACCTGGCGAGCAGCTCCACCGTGCCGCCGTCGAAGCGGCGCGCCTGCCGCGCGCCGCTCGCATCGGTGTAGCCCACGAAGGTGCCCGACGCGTCGAGCACGGCCCGGGCACCGAGGAAGATCGGGTTCACGTTGCCCGGCGTGTTGGCCTGGCCCGTGCTGCGGTCGAGCGTGGCGCTGATGCGCCCGCCCTGCGCGCGCACGGTGCCGTCGATGACGATGGCGTCGCGCGCCGACAGCGTGACGGTGGCGCCCGGATCGGCCTCGATGCGCGCACCCGCGTTGACCACCACCGTGCCCACGCCGAGTTCGCTCTGCCCCGCCGAGAGACCCAGGTTCACCGCGCGGCGCTGCTCGTCGCTGCGCGTGACCACCGACGACACCTCGGCCATGGCCGTGCCGCTCGCGCGCGCCGGGGCGTTGGCGTCGAGCACGCGGTTCTGCAGGCGCGGCGCCACGGTGGTGTCGGCCGCCACCTCGACGCGCTCGATGCCGTTGAGCTGGACCGTGCCGAAGCCGCCGCGCGACAGCAACGCCGGGTCGAGGTTGAGCGTGCCGGCGGTGGCCGCTGCCGCGCCGCCCACCTGGATGCGCTGGCTGCCCAGCGTGAGCGAGCCGCCGCGGTCGGCCCCGTAGGCCTGCGCGGTGTCGCCCGTGAAGCCCTGCACCGTGTGGCCCGCGATCGTCACGGCGCCGGCCGCGCCCTGCTGCACGCTGCCGTCGGCCGCGAGCGCGGCGCCCGCGCTCGCGTCCAGCCGCACGCCCTGCCCCAGCAGCACCTGGCCGCGCGAGGCCTGCACCGTGCCGTTGGCCTGGCTTTCCGCGCGCAGCTGGATGCTGCCGCCGTCGAGCGCGACCGTGGCCTGCCGGTCGCCCGGCGCGCTGGCGCGCGCGTTGGTGAACACGCCCTCGGTCCGGATGCGCACCCCGTCGGCCAGGCGCAGCACCGGGTCGGGCACCGCGCCCGAGGCCGACACCGGCATGGTGCCCGCCGTGTTGCGCGCGAGCAGGTTCACCGAACCGCCGCGCGCCGTGATGCCGGCCTGCACGTCGACCGAGGCCCCGGTGAGCGACACCGAACCGCCCTGCGGCGTGCGCAGCGCATCGCGCACCACCACCGCCTGGTTGGACAGCACGCGCAGGTTGGCCACCTTGCCTTCGCCGACCAGGCCGCTGTCCAGGTTGAGCTGGCGCGCCTGCTCGTCGGGCAGGGCGTCGCCCACCTGGTAACCGTCGGGCAGGCGCGCCAGGCCCTGCCCGATCACGACCTGCTGGTTGATCTTGAAGTCGCGCGTGGGCAAGGCCAGCGTGCTCACCGCGTTGCGCGCGGCGCTGAGGTCGTCGTAGCCCAGCGTGAGCGTGGCGCCCCGCGGCAGCGTGCCCGCGCGCTGCTGCAGGCTGCCCGCGGTGGTACGGCCCTGCACCTGGCCCTGCATCACCGTGGCCTTCATGCCGAAGACCTGCACCCCGCCCGCGGCTTTGCCTTCCACATAGCCCGCGTTGTACTGCCAGGTGCTGGGCAGCTCGATGGTCTCCTTGACGTTCCAGCGCCCGTGGTCCACCACGTACTGGTTGGCGATGCCGCTGTAGGCCACGTCGGCGCGCGCGTCGGCGAGATCGGTGAGCTTGCCGTCCTTCACGAGCAGCGAGGTCTTCACCACGCCCGGCGTGTAGGTGACCTTGCCGCCCGAGACGTCGAGCGTGGCGCCGCTCTTCACGACCGCCTGGCCCTGGCTGAAGAGCTCGATCTGGCCGCCCTGGGTCGAACGCTCCGAGACCGTGCGCTCCAGGCGCGCGGCGTAGGCGGCCAGGCTGTCTTCGGCGATCAGCGTGGGCAGGCCGGCCTCGGCGTTGGCGAGCGCGCGCGTCACGTCCACGTAGGCGGTGCGCCCGCGCAGCGGGCCGTTGCGGTTGATGGGCGAGTCCTTGAGCTCGTCGCCGCGCAGTTCGACGGCCACGCTGTTGCGCGCCACCGAAACCTGCACGTCGTCCAGGCCCGAGACGTCGATGCGCGCGCCGTCGGCGATGTGCAGGCTGGCCGATGACGAGGCGGGCACGCCACCCTCGACGAGCTGGCTCGCGGCGCCGGGCGCGTCGAGCGCGGTCAGCGCGACGCGGCCGGCGCGCGCGGTGATGGCGGCCCCGCCTTCCATGCGCACGTCGTGCCCCGTCACCGCCACCACCGAGGGGCGGTCGAGGCCGCTGCCGCCGAGCTGCGGGTTGTCGGTGGAGGTGAGCGGCTTGGGCTGCCCGGTCGCGGCGTCGATCGTGGTCTGTTCGTCGATGGTGACCTCGGTGCGGCTGTCCGCGCCGAGCACCACGCGGCCGCCGCGTTGCGCGCCGTTGGCCAGGCGCTGGCCGTTCGCGTCGATGGCGCGATCGGCCGCCACCAGGTACACCGAGCCGTTGGCCACCACCGAGGTCGAGGCCCGCGCGATGCCCGACTGGTTCACCGACAGGCCGATCATGGTCACGTTGCCGCGGTCCGAGGCCAGGGTGCCGCGGTTGGTCACCGCGCCCAGCTTGTCCTCGGCGGCGTTGGTGAGCGCCACCGCGCGGCCGTCGAGCACGCCGTCGCGCACGCTGGTGTTGGCCACGTCCAGGCCGGTGGCGGCCGCGGGCGTGTCGATCTCCACCAACAGGCCGCGCACGTTGCTGTCGGCGCCCGCGCTGCTCAGGTAGACCTTGCTCGCGGCCGCGGCGATCACCTGGCCATCGGGCGCCTTGACCTCGCCGCGGTTGACCACCGTGGGAGCCAGCAGCATCACGCGGCCGAAGTTGCCGGCGCTGATCTGCGCGCCTTCGAAGACCTTGATGAAACCGGTGTCGCCCTGGAACTGGGCCACGCCGTCGCCGGGCACGAAGGACTCGGTGATGAAGCGGTCGGCGATGTTGAGCGAGCTCGCCGTGAAGCTGTTGAGGTTGACCTGCGAGCCGCCCATGAAGGCGATGCCGTTGGTGTTGACCATGATCACGTTGGCCTTTTGCCCCGGGGCCTGGCCGATGCTGCCCGCGATCACGCTGGGGTTGATGTCCCAGATGCGGTTGAGCGTGGTGAAGCTCGCGCCCGGCACCAGCTGGTTGCCCGCGAGGTCCTGCACCTGGCGGAACTGCACGCTGTGGCCCGCGCCCACGTTGAAGCTCTGCCAGTTCAGGATCGCCTTGTTGCCCACCTGGTTCACGAAGGCCTGGTTGCCCAGCGTCTGGTAGGCCGCCTGCCCCGAGGTCACGAACGAGGGCATGCCCACGCCCGCGCTGGGCACGGGCAGGTTCTGCGCGTGCGCGGTGGCCGTGAGCAGCAGCGCGCCCGCGAGCGCCGCGCCCGCGGCGCGTGCACCGCTGGCGGCCTTGCCCTGGGCGCGCGCGCATTCGGCCACGGCCACGAGGGCGCCGAGGTGGCGGCTGAAGACGATGCGGTGGCGTTGGCGGTTCATGGCGGGGTTCTCCTCGGGGCGGTGATCAGCAAGGTTGGGGGTGCGGCGGCGAGGCGCGGCCTCACCACTCGTAGGCGAGGCTGAAGTGCAGGCGCTGCTCGCCGCGCGCGGTGCTGCCCAGGGCCTTGAGCGGGTAGGCCCACCACAGGGCCGCCTGCAGGCCGTTCGGCCCGCGCGCGCGAAGGCCCAGGCCCAGGCTGGCCAGCGTGTACTTGCGGGTTTCGGTGATGGGGTCGATCACGCGCACGTGGCCCGCGTCCACGAAGGCCAGCGCGCGCAGTTCGCTGAAGGTGTCGGCCAGCGAAGGCCAGCGCTTGGCCAGGTTGGGGCTGCGGCCCTCCACGCTCAGCGCCAGGCCGAGCTCGCCCAGCGCGGCCGACTCGTAGTAGCCGCGCACCGTGTCCAGGCCGCCGATGGCGAACTGCTCGTTGGAGATCAGCGCCTGGTCGGCCCACTGGCCGCTCGCGCGCCAGTCGATGCCCCAATCGCCGGCCAGCGTGCGTTCCTGCGAGGCATGGCCGCGCAGGTACATGTACGAAGGCCGACCCATGAAGCGCTTGTCGGCGAACTCCTGTTCGCTTGCACCGAGGCCGCTGGTGTGGAAGTTGAACGACAGGCCCGCGCGCGTGGTACGCTGCGCGGTGAGCCAGGTGCCGTCCCAGCCGATGCTCAAGGGCGTGTAGGCGATGGGCGTGTTGAAGCCGCCGCTGCCGATCAGGTTGACCGACTGGTCGAAGTCCTTGTGGTCGATGCCGAAGCTGGCGTTGTGGAAGAAACCGTCGCTGCCCGGCAGCGGGCGGATGTAGCGCAGGCCGAAGATATCGCCGCGGCCCACCACGTTGAGCGCGCCCACGGCCGACACGTCGGAGTCGGAGCGGATGCCGTAGAGCGCGAGAAAGCCGCCGCTTTGCAGGGGCAGCGTGTAGTTGAGCGAGAACACCCGGCTCTCGCTGGGCTTCTCGGGCGCGGTCTGCACCGTGAGGCCGATGCTGTGCTGGCGGCCCCAGAGGTTGTCCCAACGCAGGTTGGCGCTGGCGCGCGTGCGCGTGGTGTCGGGGCTGTAGCGGTCGTTGAGCTCCACGCTGCCGTGGAAGGGGAAGCGGTCCTGCACCTTCAGGTCCACTTCCACCGTGCCCGGCGTCTTGCCGGGGCGCAGCACCGGGGTCACGCGGCGGTCGGGGCTGCGGTTGAGGGCCGTGAGCTCGGCCTGCACGTCCTGGAAGTTGGGCACCTGCCCCTCCTGCATCGAGGGCGCGGCGGCCTTGATGTCTTCGGGGCTGTAGAAGCGCGCATCGGTCACGCGCAGCCGGTCCACCGGCGCTTCGGTGACCTGCAGGCGCACCACACCGCCGTCCACGCGCTGCTGCGGAATGCTCACCAGCACCGTGAGGTAGCCAGCGCCGTGGTAGGCCTTCTCGAGCGCTTCGCGCGCCTTCTCCACGTCGGCCAGCGTCTTGCTCTCGCCCATGTGCGCGTACACCGCGCGTTCGATGGTGATGGCCGGCAGCAGGCTCGTGCCTTCGACGCGGTACTCGAAGACGTCGAAGCGCGCGTCCTGCGCCTGCACCGACGCGCACAGCGCCAGCAGCAGGCCACCGGTGGCGCGCCGCCAGGCGCGCGGAAAAACAGCAGGCATCAGAAACCCCAGCCCAGGAAGACAAACACCATCTGCCGTTGCCGGCAGATGGTTGGAGGATGGTCCGGCCCGATCCGGGCCCGCGGGGGCCCGGACGGCCTGTTCAACCGAGGCTTACTCGGTCAGGCTCTGCGGCGCGCAAAAGTTGCCGGCGCGCGTGCCCTTGGCCACTTGCGTGGGGAAGGCCGTGTAGGTGTTGGCGCCGGCCGGCGAGATGAAGATGCCGCGCGTGTTCAGCACCGAAGGCGTGGAGAAGGCGGTCTTCAGGGCGCTGAAGAAGCCGGCGAACGGGCTGTTCGTGGGGTACAGCAGTTCGAACTCGGGCGCCAGGTCGTAGCGGCCCTGCACCACGGTGCGGCGCTGGTCGTTGTCCACGGTCCAGCCGCCGGCGGCGGTGGACTCGTAGGCGTTGGGCGACACGCCGTCGAGCTTGATCAGCTTCCAGCCGGCGGCCGGGGCGTTCTCCAGCGAGATGAAGCCGATGGCGTACTTGCCCAGGCTGTCGGCCACGTTGTTGGGGTTGTTGCCGCTGTTGCGACGGATCACGCAGTTGCGCGCATCGCCGGTGCCCGAGCCTTCGAACAGGCCGAACTGGCCGCCGAAGTCGTCGTAGTTGCCCGACACGGTCGCGCCGGCCACGCCGTTGGTCCAGCTCACGGCGGTGCCGCCGCTGAAGTCCACGGCCTTGGGCGGAATGGCGCCGAACGTGGGATTGCCGTTGCCGCAGGGGTTGTTCAGGAAGTAGGCGTTCGACGCGGCCTGGGTGCCCGAGGTCTCGACGCGGCGGCACAGGTTGATCGGGTCGTTCGTGCCCGTGAGCGCGGCATTGAAGGCGTAGTTGAAGGCGTCACCACGCACCACGGCGGTGTACTCGGCCTTGGAGATGCTGGGCTGGCACGCGCCGGCCGTGAAGTCGCCCACGGTGCAGGTCGAGGGCAGGCGGCCGGCGGCCTTCTGCTGCGTCTGCATGGCCTTGTAGAGCTCTTCGCTGACCATGATGCCGAAGCCCTGGCCGGCAAAGCCGGTTTCGAGCGTGATGCCGGTGGGCACGGGCACCGGCTGGCTCAGCGCGCCGGTGTTGCTCAGGCCGCGCCAGATGGCGGTTTCGACGTCGGACAGACCGCCGTTGGGCACGATGGCGGTGGTGGTGTCACGCGCGCAGTTCAGGGCCACGTCGTCGCAGTTGCCCACGTTGGCCCAGGTGGTCAGGGCGCTGCCCTTGATCACCGGACCGACGCCGTCGAAGGAGCCGTTGGTGTCGCGCTTGACCACGGCGAAGGGCGCGTTGAACACGCCCGCGGCCGGGCCGGCCGACGAGGTGGTGCAGACGAACACGCGGCCGTCGCTGGTGCTGCCGCCCACGCTGAGCGTGCGCACGTTGGCGACGCCGCCCTGGCAGAGCGCGCCCACGGCGCTGGCCAGCGAGCCGGTGAGGGCCGAGGCGCCCGAGATGTACACGGTGCGCGCGGCGGTGACGTTGTAGAGCGCCTGCAGCGAGCCGGTGGCGGCAAAGGCGGGAGCGGCGGCCGCCAGGCTGGCGATCGCGGCGATGTGCTTGAGCTTCATGAGAAACCTTTGGATGAAAGACGGGGATGGGGTGTCAGGCGCTCAGGCCTGCGTGCGGCGGCGGCGGGCGATCGCGCCCATCAGGCCCAGACCGGCCAGCAGCATCGCGAAGGCCTCGGGCTCGGGCACGGGCGCGGTCGCGTAGATCAGCTGGTTGGTCACCGAGTCGAAGCTCCACTGGCCGGCGTAGGTCGTCACGGCCGCGGGGTTGATGCCGGTGGTGTAGCTCACCAGGAACATGTTGAGCGGGTTGGCGATGGAGCCGGCGGTCTGGAACGGCAGCACCTTGATGTTTTCGCCCTGGGCGTTCAGGTAGGCCAGTTGCTGGGCGTTGTCGCCTTCGTCGAACTTGTTGGCACCGGCGGCGTCGCTGTGGGTCGAGCTCGTGGTGTCGCCGTTCATGAAGCCGAACGCGGTGTTCAGGTTGGTCAGCGCGGTGAGCAGGTTCGAGTTGGTCGAGCTCACGGTGGGCGCGGCGCTGGTGGTCAGCAGGCTCACGGCGCCGGCCGCGGGCTGCAGGCCCGAGTACTGGCGGTCACCGGCCTTGACGTCGAATTTCACGTCGCCCAGCGAGACCTCGCCGAGGAAGCTGGTGAACACGCTGCCGTAGTTGATGGCCTGGGTCGCGAGGCCGGTGGCAGCGGCGCTCAGGTCCTGGAAGGTGCCGGCGTCGAGGTCCCACACCAGCTTGATGCCGGTGCCCGAGGCGCCGCCCGTGGCCGCGGCGAAGTCGGACATCGACACGCCGAGGTCGAAATAGACGGACGAGTTGCTGGCCACGCTGTAGAAGCTGGCGACCAGGTCGCTGTTGCCGGTGGCCGTGGGCAGGGCGATGGCCGCGTGCGCAGCGCCGGCAGCGGCGAAGGCAGCGGCGGCTGCGATGAGTTTGAGTTTCATGTCGGGTCCAGTCCTGAGAAGGAAAAAGTTGAAGGAACTTCTTTCGTCTGCCAACTCCAAAACCGCCATGGCTTCTTCGTTGAACGAGATGGACTGTAGAAACCGAACTTTGCGGGGCCGCCGCCGTGTTCCCGGCGGCCGATAGTCCGTTCAGAGGGTGAATTGCGTCACGTTTTTGACCATCGGACCCGTCCGGCCCACCGCCGGGCGAAGGCCTGCTCAGCCGAGGTCGGCGTGCGTCACGAGGCGCAGCGTGGCGCTCTTGCCCACGGCCTGGGCGCGGTTGTTCACGTTGAGCTTGCGCATGATCTTCTGCACGTGGTTTTTCACCGTGGGCGGGCTGATGCCCAGGATCTGGCCGATCTCCGTGTTGGTCTTGCCGTTGCGCACCCAGTGCAGCACCTGGATTTCGCGCTTGGACAGGATGGTCACAGGCGCGACCTCGGCGCAGGCCTCGTGGGTCTCGCGCTGGCGCATGCGGTGCAGCGCCAGGTGCAGGTGCGGCATGAGCAGTTCCAGCATGTAGGCGGTGCGGTGGTCGGGCACGCGGTCGAGCCCCGCGAAGACGAAGAAGCTGCCGTAGTCGCCCTGCACCTCGCGCACGCCGTGCACGGCCGCATGCTCGAAGCCGCAGCGCTTGAGGTCGCCGATCAGCTGGCGCCGGCCCATCTGGTCGCCGCCGGCGCTGCTGATGAGGCGCGGTGCGCGGCCGCCGCGCAACCAGTCGTCGACCAGGCGCGGCAGGATGCCGTCGGTGGGATCGGTCATCTGCTGTTCCACGCGCGGCGCGATCACGCCGCGCGCGAACATCTGCACGCGCAGCTGGATCGTGTCCACATTGCCCCAGGCGCACCACATGGCCTCATGGGGAATGAAGCCCTGCAGAGCGCCCTGGGCCCAGAGGTAGAACTGCGCGTGCGTCTGCACCTCGAGCGAGCGCTCGATGGTGATGAGCAAATGCTCGAGGTCACTGGCGTTGAGTCGAACGAAGGGCAGCGGGGTCGTGGTCATGGGGGGCTCCGGGGGGCGTTCGGCGAAACGGACGGGTCGCTGAGGGGCTGCCGGATCTCGGCAGCCTTGAAGATCCATTGCGCGTACGAGCTCGCGCCGGCGAGCTCGGCGTCGCGCGCGCGAAAGGCGCTGCGCAGCGGCTCTCGCGTGTCCAGGCTGTGCACGCCCACGATGCGCCCGCCCGCCACCACCAGCCCCCACTCGGCCTTGCCGGTCATGGGGTCGGCCCAGAGCCGGCGCAGGTGGCGCCGCGCGTTGGGAAAGCGCGGGTCTTCGATCAGCTCGTCCAGGCTCTGCGGCGCCACCGGCGTGCCGGGCGGGCTGCTGTCGCGGTACGAGGCCAGCGCGAGGCGAAACTGCTGCCCCACGAACAGCAGCTCGGTTTCGCGTTCGCGCTGCGCGCTCGTTCGCCACACCTCGCCCGTGCCCGCCAGGCCGATGCCGATGGCCGCCATGGCAAAGAGCACCAGCAGGTAGCCCATGCCCCGCTGGCGGCGGGCCCGCGGCGCCGGCATGCGCTCACCACTGGTCATAGGCCTTGCCCTCCACCACGGCGCCGCTGCGCAGGTCCCACACCGCGCCGCCCGCCGCTTCGCCGTCGGCGCGCCCGGGGGGCGGCAGCAGCACCCAGCTGTCGCTGCGCTCGGTCACGGGGTCGAGCGGCAGACTGCGCAGGTAGCGTTTGTCCACCAGTTCTTCGAGGCTCGCGGGATAGCGGTCGTGATCGCCGTGGAAGCGGTCGATGGCCGCGCGCGTGACGCCCAGGGTTTCGCGCAGCGCGACCTCGCGCGCGCGCTCGACCTGCGCGAAGTAGCGCGGCGTGACCAGCGTGAGCAGCGTGGCCACGATGGCCATCACCACCAGCAGTTCGATGAGCGTGAAGCCGCGGGATCGCATGCGCATCACCACTGGCGGTAGGGCTCGCCGCGCAGCGAACGGCGCGGCGAGAGCGAATAGACGTCGAACACGTCCTCGCCCGCGCGCGGCTCGTCGGGCGGGCTGCCGTAGGCGCGCAGGCCCCAGCCGCTGGCGGCCGGGGCGTCCAGGTCGGGGCTCATGGGGTCGCGCGGAATGCGGCGCAGGAAGACCAGGCGCTGGCTGCCGTCGGGGCTGCGCACGTCGGGCACGCCCTGCACGAGTTCGTCGAGCGAGCGCGGGTAGCCGCTGGCACCCACGCGCTGCGGCAGCTTGCCTTCGTCGTAGGCCTGCTTGTAGGCGTCGATCGCTTCGCGGATCTGGCGCAGCGCGGCACGCAGCTCGCTCTCGCGCGCGCGCTGCGCCTGAACCTCCACCAGCGGCACGGCGACCGAGGCGAGCACGCCCACGATGGCCACGGTGACCACCAGTTCGATGAGCGTGAAGCCGCGCTGCAGGGCCTGCATGGGCATCACCGGGGTGCGGCCGGCGTGGCCGGCGTGGCGGGCGCCAATGGCGCCACCGGCGTGAGCGTGACCGACGAGGGGTTGGCCGGTGGCGTGGACTCGGCCGCGCGATCCGGCGCGCTGGCAGCGCCCTCGGCGGCGGCGTTCGCGGGCGCGGCGGGCGTGGCGCTGGCCGCAGGCGCGCCGCCCTCGCGCAGCTCGCGGCCCGCGCCGGGCTCGGGGGCGGCGGCCTCGGTGGGCGCATCGGCCGCTTCGCGCGGCGCCGGCACGGCCTGCGGCAGCGGCAGGCGCGCGGACGCGCCGCCGCTGCTCGACACCGAGAGGTTGCGCGGCGCGGTGCGCTGCAGCTGCAGCGGCGCCACGCCCACGGCGGCCTCCGAGCCCGCGGGTTGCGCGAAATCGGCGCTTTCGGGGCGGGCCACGTTGCGCACCACGCGCGGCGTGATCAGCAGCACGATCTCGGTCTTGCCCGAGTTGTCGCGCGTGCTCGAGAACAGCCGCCCCAGCACGGGCACGTCGCCCAGGCCCGGCAGGCGGTTGGCGTTGCTGCGCTCTTCGTCGCTGATGAGGCCGGCGAGCACCTGCGTTTCGCCATCGCGCAGGCGCAGCACCGTGCCCGCGCTGCGCGTGCCGATCTGGTAAGCCAGCGCGTTGGCCGGGCCGGTGATCTCGCGCACCACCGAGCTCACTTCGAGCGCCACCTTGATCGCCACCTCGTTGTCGAGGTACACGTTGGGCTCGACGTCGAGCTTGAGCCCGACGTCGAGGTAGGACACCGACGAAGACACGCCCACGTTGGCGGTGGACGTGGTGGTGAACACCGGCAGCTTGTCGCCGATGTGGATCTTGGCCTTCTCGCGGTTCTTCACGCGGATGCGCGGGTTGGCCAGCGTGTTGCCGGTGCCGGCCTGGCTGCGCAGGTTGAGCGTGAGCGCGGGGTTGGCCACGAACGAGGTCAGGCCGCTGCGGTTCTGCAGGTCGATGAAGCCCTCGGCGAGGCGGCCGCCCGGCGTGGTGTTGCTCTGCGTGACGCCGTTGTTGACGATGGTGGTCGTGAGGTCGTTCTGCAGCCGGCCGTAGCCGATCTGGTCGGGGAATCGCACGCCCAGCTCCAGCAGGCGGCTGCGCGTGACCTCGAGCACCTCGACGTCGAGCATCACCTCGGGTTCGGCCATGTCCAGCGACTCGATGAGGCGCTCTGCCAGGCGGACCGCATCGGGCGTGTCCTTGACGATCACGAGGTTGAGCTTCTCGTCGATGAAGATGTCGCGCGACTTCACCAGCGTGCGGATCATGGTCTGCGCCTGCTTCACGTCGGCGTTGGCGAGGTAGAAGCTGCGCGTGACGAGCTCCTGGTAGCCGCGCGCCTTGGCGGGCGTGTCCGGAAACACCATCAGCGTGTTGTCGTTGAGCAGCTTGCGGTCGAGCTGGTTGGTGGTGAGCACGATGCGGATCACCTCCTCGACGCTGGTGTTGCGCACGAAGAGCGTCACGCGGGTGTCGGCGCGCACGTCCTTGTCGAACACGAAGTTCACGCCGCTGGTGCGGGCGATGACGTCGAACACCGACTTGATGGGCGCGTCCCTGAAGTCGAGCGTGATGGGCTTGCTCAGCGCTTCGGCGAGCGCGGTGGGCGCGGTCGCGGGCCGCGGCGCCTCGGCGCGCAGGCGTTCGAGCAGGCGGCGCGCCTCGCCATGGCCGGGCGCGCTGCGCAGCACTTCGCGCAGCGTGCGCTCGGCCTGCTCGCCCTGCTTGCGCTCGATCTGCTGGCGCGCCTCGGCCATGCGCGTGGCCACGCGCACCTCGTTGTCCAGGCCGATCAGGCCGTCGCGCACGCGCGGGTTGTTGGGGTCGAGCCGCTGCGCGCGATCGAACAACTCGCGCGCGGTGTCGAGCCGGCCTTCGAGCCGTTCGGTCTCGGCCTGCGCCACCAGTGTGGCCGAGACGCGGTCACGCTGGCGGAAGTAGGCGGCGCGCAACTCGCGGTCGCTGCCCGACTCGCGCATCGCGCTCTCCAGGCGCTGCACGCCCTCTTCGCCGCGCCCGCTGGCATACAGCGTTTCGCTTTCCTGGATCGCCGGATGGGACGCACAGCCCGCCAGCAGCAGGCCGAGCAGCACGGCCGGTGCGAGGCCGGCGTGGCGGGACACGGTCAAAGGTTTCACGGGGCGCTTCCGAACAGCAGTTGCTGCTTCTGGTTGAGGGGCAGGTAGATCAGGCCCATGCCCTGGGCACTGATGGACTCGACCTGGTAGTCGCGCAGGCGGTCGCCCACGCGCACCACGTGCGGCCGGGCCTGGTTGCCTTCGCTCAGGAACACCCGGGTGCCGCCCTCGTCGTCGAGGCGGCCCAGGTACTGGAACGGCAGTTGGGGCGCGCGCGGCGGCGCCGCCGCCACGGCCGGTGCCGGGGCCGGCGGTGGCGGCGGTGGCCGCCAGTCGCGCGCGCCCATGAGCGCGCCGCGCGGCGCGGCCATGCGTTCCTCGCCCATGCGCACCACGGGCCCGGCGATCGGGGCTGCGGCCACGGCGGAGGGCGCGGGCGCGGGCACGGCCGGCATGGCAGCGCCGGGCGCCGCGGCGCGCCGTGCCGGCACCAGCAACGCATCGGCCGGCGCGTCCAGGCCGGCGGTGTACCAGACGGCCATCAGCGTGGCGGCCAGGCCGCCATAGAGCAGCAGCGACCGGGTCATGAGGGGCTCCGGAGGTAGAAGGACCAGCGCACGCGCGCCTGCAACGCGTCCTGCGCGGCCTGCTCGCGCGAGACGCTCCAGTCGTCGAGCGCCAGGCTGGGCCAGCGGTTGAGCGCGTCGGCCATCCAGCGGCGCAGGGCCAGGTCGTTGGCCTGCGCGGGCAGGCTGATTTCGTAGCGCTGCCAGCGCTGGCCGGGCTCGGCGACCAGCCGGTACTCGCCCGAGGCCAGGCGCACGCCGTGCTGTTGCGCAAGCTGGTGCAGGTCCTGCACCGCGGCCAGCGCGGCATCGCTCGCGGGCAACTCGGCCACGAAGGCCGCGCCCTGGTCGCTCGCGCGCTGCAGCACATCGGCCGGCCGCTGCGCCTGGGCGCGCCGCAGCCGCTCGGCCTGCGCGGCCAGCGACGCCGCCTCGGTGTGCAAGGGGTCGCTCACCCAGGGGCCGATGGCCAGGGCGGCCAGCACCATGGCGCCGCCGAGCCAGGCGGGCCAGCCCGCGCGCTGCAGGCGGTAGCGCCACACGGGGCTGCGCGCCGGCTTCATGGGGCCACCCCTTCCCAGCGCACCTCGACCGTGAAGCGCAGCAGCGGCTGCCCCTCGACCTCGCGGCGCTCGTGGTGCGTGAGCTGTGCCGAGCGCACGCGCGGCGAGGCGCGCAGGGCCTCCACGTAGGCCACGGCGGGCTCCATGCCGGTCGCTTCCGCCGTCAGCCGCGTGTCCAGCCGGGCCGCCGAGGCGTCGATGCCGAGCAGGGCCACGTCGCCGGTCAGGGTGTTTTCGAGTTCACGCCACACCGCGCCCCAGGGCCTCACAAGCGCCGCACGCGCGCGCTCGGTGGCGCGCTGCGCCTCGGGCGTGGGCGCCGCCGCGGCGGCCACCGTGCGCGCGCGCGGCACCGCGCGCACCTGGGCGAGCGAGGCCTCGGCAAGCCGGTGTTGCGCGCGCGCGGCCTGGTGGTCGAGCAGGGCGAGCGCGAGGCCGGCCGCGCCCAGGGCCAGCACCCCCCAGGCCAGCCGCGGGTGGCGCGGGCGCGGGTGGGCGAAGTCGATGTTCAGGGCCGCCATGCTCAGCGCCCCCAGGCCAGCCGCGCGGGGCCGTCGCACCACGCGGGCCCGCCTTCGGGCCGCAGCCATTGCCCGGCCACCGGGTCCGTGCCCGCGTGCTCGTGCGCCACTGGGCCGGTCAGATACAGCGGCGTGTCGGGCGGCACCGGGCGCTCGGCCTCCAGGGCCAGCCGCGCCTGCAGGCCGGCGCACGCGGCCTGCAGCGCCGCGCTGTCGCCGCCGTGGCAACGCACGCTGCGCAGCGCAGCCCAGCGCCCGCGGTCCACGAGCGCGAGCGTGAGGTGATCAGCCTCGACCACCGCCAGCCAGGCCGCGCCGCGGCGCCACACCGGGCGCCAGTGATCGAAGGCCGCGGCGGCATACGGCTGCAGGCGGTGCAGCCGCCAACCCGCGCCCGCCAGCCCGCTGCGCACGGCCTGCAACAGGGCCTGGTCGATCGCGCACACCGGCACCGGCTGGCCGGGCACGCCCTCGGCGCGCTGCAGCAGCCAGCCTTCGACGGCCGCGCCGTGCACTGCGCGCAGGCGCAGGCGCACCGCGGCGTCGAGCTCGGCGGGCGATCCCGCGCCCGGGGGCCAGGGCAGCAGGTGCCAGCGCACGAAAGCCGCGCTCAGGTTCAGGCTCAGCGCCGCGGGGCGCCGGCCCGGCGCGCGCAGCAGGGCCAGCAGGGCGTCCAGGCTGGCCTGCCAGGGCGCATCGCTCGCTGCGGGCGCCGCGGCCGCGCGCAGCTCGGGCTCACCGTGCGCACGCCGCGCAGGCAGCAGCACGGCGCCGTCGGCCAGCAGGCCGGCGGGGACCGCGGTGTCAGCGAACCACACGCTGCACCTCCTGCAGGCTGGTCTCGCCGCGGCGCGCCAGGGCCAGCGCGGCTTCGCGCAGTTCGCGCGTGCCTTTGGCGAACGCCAGTTCCTTGATGCGCCGCACCGGTTCGCGGCCCACGATGGCCTCGCGCAGTTCGTCGTCGAGCACCAGCACCTCGGCCACGGCCTTGCGGCCCTTGTAGCCGGTGCCGCGGCAACCCGCGCAGCCGCAGGCGCTGCGCCACTGGCCTTCGCCGGGCGCGGCCATGAGGTCGGTGGCCGCGGCGGGCACCGAGCATTCCTTGCAGAGCACCCGCACCAGACGCTGCGCCACGATGCCGTTGAGCGCGGCCATCAGGCTGTACGGGTCCAGGCCCATGTGGGTGAAGCGGCCCAGCACGTCGAACACGTTGTTGGCGTGCACCGTGGTGAGCACCAGGTGGCCGGTGAGCGCGGCCTGCACGGCGATCTGCGCCGTCTCGGCGTCGCGGATCTCGCCCACCATGATCTTGTCGGGGTCGTGGCGCAGGATGGAGCGCAGGCCGCGCGCGAACGTGAGGCCCTTTTTCTCGTTGACCGGGATCTGCAGCACGCCGCCGAGCTGGTATTCGACCGGGTCTTCGATGGTCACGATCTTGTCGTGGCCGCTGTGGATCTCGTTGATCGCGCCGTACAGCGTGGTGGTCTTGCCGCTGCCCGTGGGGCCGGTGACCAGCACCATGCCGTAGGGCTGGCGGCACAGGCCGCGCAGCACGTCCTTGGTGGCCGCGTCGAAGCCCAGGGTGTCGAGCGTGAGGCCGCTCACCGCATCGGCCAGGCGCTCCTTGTCGAGCACGCGCAGCACCGCGTCTTCGCCGTGGATACTGGGCATGATGGAGACGCGGATGTCGATGCGCCGGCCGCGCGCGGCGACCTTGAAGCGGCCGTCCTGCGGCACGCGGCGCTCGGCGATGTCGAGCTCGGCCATGACCTTGATGCGAGAGACCACCTGGTCGGCGGTGTCGCTGCCCGCGATGTGGCCCACCGAGGCGAGCACGCCGTCGATGCGGTACTTGATGGCGATGCCGCCGGGGCCGGTCTCGAGGTGGATGTCGCTCGCGCCGGCCTTGAGCGCGTCGTAGAGCGTGGAGTTGACCAGCCGCACCACGGGGCTGGTGTCTTCGCCGATGCTGCGCAGCGAAATGTCTTCGGCGCGCGCGTCGTCGGCCGTGCCGGCCTGCTCGCTCGACAGGCCGTCCATGGCGCGCAGGCTTTCCTCGTGCCGTGCGAGCCAGGCCTCGATGTCGCCGCGCGCGGCCACGCGCAGCGCCATGGGGCAGCGCACGCGCTCCTGGGCCCAGGCCTGCAGGTCGGCGTCGAAGGGGTTGGCCACCACGAGCACGCCCGCGCCGGCGGGGTCGCGCATGAACAGGCATTCGCGCTGCACCGCCTCGGTGTAGGGCAAGGCGTCGAAGGCGGGCGTGAGCGCGTCGAGCGCGTGCCTGTCCAAGTGCGGCAGCGCGGCGCTGCGCGCCAGCCGCAGCGACAGCACCTGCGGGTCTTCGCCCTGCGCTTCGAGCAGGGCCACCAGGGGCAGGCCGCGCGCGGCCGCCTCGCGCAGCGCGTTGCGCAGCATGGCGGTGTCGTAGGGCGCGACCAGCGCCTGCAGATCGGTGGGGGCGTTCACTGGATGCTCTCCGCGAGCTGGAAGATCGGCAGGTACATGAGCACCACGATGCCGCCGATGAGCACGCCCATCACCAGCATCAGCGCCGGCCCCACCACGCGCGTGGCCCATTCGGCCCAGCGCGCGAGTTCGTCGTCGTGGAACGCGGCCGCGCGTTCGAGCATGTCGCCCATGGCGCCGGTGCGCTCGCCCACGGCGAGCATGCGCAGCGACACCGGTGTGGTCAGACGGTGCTCGGCGAAGGCCGCGGACAAGGGGCGGCCGTTGCGCACGGCCTCGGTGGCGGCGCCCAGATCGGCCCGCAGGCTTTGCGACAGCAGCCCTTGCACCATTTCGAGCGCGGGCACCACCGCGATGCCACCGCGCAGCAGCATGCCGACGGTGCGGTACAGCCGCGCGAGCTGGAACACGCGCAGCCGCTCGCCCACGGCCGGCAGGGCCCAGAGCCGCTGCAGCAGCAGGCCCCACAGGCGCCGGCCCGGCGCCGACAGCGCCAGCGCCGCCAGCGCGCCCGCCCCCGCGAGCAGCAGCAGGCCATGCTGTTCGATGGCCTGGCCCCAGGCCAACATCCAGCGCGAGGCCAGCGGCAGCCGATCGCCCAGGTCTTCATACACGTGGGCGAAGCGGGGCACCACGTAGGCGAGCAGGAACAGCACCACCAGCGCGCTCACCAACACCAGCAGCACCGGATAGATGGCCGCGTTCACCAGCTTGCCGCGCACCTCGTCGATGCGGCGCGCGTAGTCCACGTAGCGTTCGAGCGCTTCGGCCAGGTTGCTGGTGCGCTCGCTGGCGCGCACCGTTGCCACGTACAGCGGCGAGAAGGCCTGCGGCTGTGCCTGCAGCGCGGCCGACAGCGGCTGGCCTTCGCGCAGGCACGCATTCACGCGTTCGAGCACGGCCTGCGTGGCGCCTCGCCCTTCTTTTTCCTGCAGGGTCTGCACCGCTTCCACGATGCCCACGCCCGAGCGCAGCAGGGCCAGCAGTTCCTGGCTGAACAGCACCAGGGGAAAGGCCGCGCCGCGCGCGCCACCCCAGGGCCCACGGTCGGCGCGCAGCGAGATCACCTCATGGCCGCGCGCACCGAGCTGGCGCCGGGCGTCGGCCTCGTCGACCGCATCGACCGTGAGCCTCACCCGTTGCAGATCGGGCTGCAGCGACAGCACGCGATAGCGCATGGGGCCTCACCAGCTCACGACGTCTTCGGCCTCGCCGCTGCCACCGGGCTGGCGGTCCTTGCCATAGGACATGAGGTCGTACTCGGCGTGCTCGCCCGGCGATCGGTACACGTAGGGCTGGCCCCAGGGGTCGGGCGGCGCGGCCTTGCTCAGGTAGGGCCCGTTCCAGCGCGCCTCGCCCTGCGGGCGTTCGAAGAGCACGGCCAGGCCTTCGTCGGTCGTGGGGTAGCGACCCACGTCGAGCCGGAACTGGTCGAGCGCCTTGCCGATGGACGTGATCTGCGCCTTGGCGGTCTTCACCTCGGACTTGCCGACCTGCGAGAAGAAGCGCGGCCCCACGAAGCCCGCGAGCAGTCCGATGATGACCATCACCACCAGCAGTTCGAGCAGCGTGAAACCGCGGACATGCCGCGCCCGCGCGTGGTTGGAAAGGCTCATGGGTGGTGACTCCGGACCGATGACAGGCGGCGTTGCGCCAACGATCGAAGGTTAGGAAAGGCCCGTGAAGCGCGGGTTACAACGGCGCTTTGGGAGCAGGTTGCGCACGATGGCGAGAGCACTACTCCTCCAAAAGAACCATGCCTGGCGCCAAGGCAGGCAACACATCGCACACAAACCGACCGGTGCGGCCCGCGCGCTTCACACTGTGCCGTTGACGTTGAAGCTGTAACCGCTGCCGCGGATGGTGCGGATCATGCGGTCCATACCCGCGGGCAGCAGGGCGTTGCGCAGGCGGCTGATGTGCACGTCCACCGTGCGGTCGTCGCCCACGTAATGGCTGCCCCAGACGTGGTCGAGCAGTTGCGAGCGGCTGTAGACCCGGTCGGCGTGCGTGATGAGGAAATGCAGCAGGCGGAACTCGGTGCCGCCGATGTTGAGCGGTATGCCGGCCGCGCTCACCGTCATGGCGGCCGGGTCGAGCACGATGCTGCCCAGGCGCACCACCTCGGCATTGACCTGCGGCGCGCGCCGGCGCAGCACCACGCCGATGCGCGCGATCAGCTCGCGCGTCGAGAACGGCTTGGTGATGTAGTCATCGGCCCCCACCTCCAGGCCCGCGATCTTGTCGCGCTCCTCGCTGCGCGCCGACAGCAGGATCACCGGCACGTCGCGCAGCTTCGGGTCGCCGCGCAACAGCCGCAGGAAGTCCACGCCCGACATGCCCGGCAGGCCCCAGTCGAGCAGCACCAGATCGGGCTGCCATTGCGTGAACATTTCGCGCGCCCGCTCGGCCGCGTCCGCGCAGCGCACCTCGTGCCCCGCGCGCAGCAGGTTGGCTCTCAGGAGGTCCTGGATGGCCGGCTCATCTTCGACCACAAGAATTTGCGCAGCCATGTGACAGCAGTGATGAAAAGTGGCGCGATCGTAGGAAGCCGGGGTGACGTTTTGATTGCACGCGGGGCGCGCCACCGGTGCCGGCCCATGGTTCTTTCGGACCATCGTGGCGGTCACGGATCTGACGTACTGCCTTCCTAGACTGGTCCGCACCCAACGCTCCCGTCCGACGCTGAAAGCAGTCCCATGTTCTCGACCACCAGGCTCCGGATCGGTGCCTCCCTGATCGCCCTCTCCTGCATGGCCGCTGCCGCGAATGCGGCCGAGATCACCGGCGCGGGCGCCACCTTTCCCGCACCCGCGTACGCCAAGTGGGCCGATGCCTACCAGAAGGAAACCGGGATCAAGGTGAACTACCAGGCCATCGGTTCGAGCGGCGGCATCCGCCAGATCGACAACCGCACCGTGGACTTCGGCGCCACCGACGCACCGCTCAAGGACGACGAGCTCGCGCGCAAGGGCCAGGTGCAGTTTCCGGCGCTGATCGGCGGCGTCGTGCCCGTGGTGAACCTGCGCGGTGTGGCCCCGGGCGCGCTGCGCCTGACCGGCAAGGTGCTGGGCGACATCTACCTCGGCCGCGTGACGCGCTGGAGCGATCCCGCGATCCGTGCGCTCAACCCGACGCTGGCACTGCCCGACGCGACCATTTCGCCGATCTACCGCTCCGACGGCTCGGGCACCACCTTCATCTTCACGAACTACCTGAGCAAGACCAACGAGGAGTGGCGCAGCAAGCTCGGCGAAGGCGCGACCGTGGCCTGGCCGCTGGGCACCGGCGGGCGCGGCAACCCTGGCGTGGCGGGCCTGGTGGGCCGCCTGCCCAACAGCATCGGCTATGTGGAGTACGCCTATGTGCAGCAGTCGCGCCTGACCCACGTGCTGGTGCAGAACGCGGCCGGCCAGTGGCCCGCCCCGGGCACCGCGGCCTTCGCGGCCGCGGCGCAGGGCATCGACTGGAAGGCCTCGAGCGCGCAGATGCTCACGCACGCGTCCCCGCCCGAGGCCTGGCCCATCACCGGCGCCACCTTCATCCTCATGCCGCGCAAGCCCGAGCGCACCGAGCAGGCTGCCCAGAGCCTGAAGTTCTTCCAGTGGGCGCTGCAGCGCGGCGGCGACATGGCGCAGGAACTGGGCTACGCGGCCCTGCCCCCGTCGGCGCTCGACAGCCTGCAGGCCCGCTGGGGCGAGATCGTCGGCAGCGACGGCCAGGCCCTGTTCAAACCCTGATCGCCGCGCAGCCTCGCGGCCGTCCCCCCGGAGTGATCACCATGAAGCCCCCCGTTTCCCTCGCACCGCGCCTGGGCGCGATCGCCCTGGCCGCCTCGGCCGCGCTGCTGCTCGCCGCCTGCGGCCAGAAGGAGGCATCGGCCTCGGGCGAAGCCACGCAGGTGGCCGCCAAGGTCGGCAGCAGCGAGATCTCGGTGCACCAGATCAACCAGGTGCTCAGCCGCACGCCCGTGAACACCAGCAGCAAGGAAGCCGTGCAGGCGGCCAGCCGCGCGGCGCTCGAGCGCCTGATCGACCAGCAGCTCGCGGTGGACCAGGCCACCGAGCAGAAGCTGCACCGCTCGCCCGAGGTGGTGGCGCAGCTCGAGGCCGCGCGACGCGAAGTGCTGGCGCGCGCCTACCTGCAGCAGGTGGCCGGCGCCAGCGCCAAGCCCGAGCCCGACCAGGTGCGGGCCTATTACCGCGAGAACCCGGCGCTGTTCGCCGAGCGCCGCGTCTTCAACCTGCAGGAGATCCGCGTGGTCAAGCTCGGCGACAACCTCGAGCTGCTGCAGACCATGGCGCGCGAAGGCCGCCGCATCGAAGAGGTGGCCGACGCGCTGCGCGCCCGCGGCATCGCCTTCGGCGGCGGCAGCGCCACGCGCACGGCCGAGCAGATCCCGCTCGACCTGCTGCCCAAGCTGCACGCGCTCAAGGACGGCCAGAGCCTGGTGGTGCCCGCCGGCGAAGGCGCGACCCTCATCCGCGTCGCGTCGTCGCGCCAGGTGCCGGTGAGCGAAGAGGTGGCCACGCCCGGCATCGTGCAATACCTGGGCAACCTGGGCACCACCGAGACGGTGCGCAACGAGATCAAGCGGCTGCGCGCCGCCACGCCCATCACCTACATGGGCGAGTTCCAGCAGACGGCGGCAGCGGCGCGGGCACCGGCGGCCGCGGCAGCGCCTGCGGCGCCCTCGGTCACGGCAGAGCCCGCGAAGACCGACGACCCTGACGCCAGCGTGATCGAGCGCGGCCTGCAAGGGCTCAAGTGATGCGGCGGCTCGTCGGCCTGACCTGGCTCGTGCGCGCCTGGGCCGTGCTCGTGCTCTGCGTGCCGGCGTGGGCGCAGTCGCCCTCCTCGGGCGACTACCCGCTCGCGGCCGGCGACGTGATCCGCGTGCAGGTGTTCCAGAACCAGGACCTCACGCTGGAGACGCGCATCAGCGAGAGCGGCACCATCAGCTACCCGCTGATCGGCACCGTGCGCCTGGGCGGCCTCACGGTGGCCGCGGCCGAGCGGCGCATCGCCGAGGCGCTGCGCACCGGCGGCTTCCTGCAGAACCCGCAGGTCACGCTGCTGCTCACACAGGTGCGCGGCAGCCAGGTGTCGGTGCTGGGCCAGGTGAGCCGCCCGGGGCGCTTCCCGCTCGAGAGCACCAACACGCGCCTGACCGACATGCTCGCCAACGCGGGCGGCGCCACGCCTTCGGGCGACGACGTGGTGATCGTGAGCGGCGAGCGCGAGGGCAAGCCCTTCCGCCGCACGGTGGACCTGCCCGCCCTGTTCCTGCAGCCCGGCAGCGCCGAAGACCTGCTGCTGCAGGCCGGCGACGTGGTCTACGTGCACCGCGCGCCCATGTTCTACGTGTTCGGCGAAGCGCAGCGCCCGGGCGCCTTCCGCGTCGACCGCGACCTCACCGTGATGCAGGCGATCGCCCAGGCCGGCGGCCCCACGCCGCGCGGCACGCTGCGCCGGCTGCAGCTGCACCGCACGCAGGCCGACGGCACGGTGCAGACCTTCGAGCCCGCGATGACCGAGCGCATCCAGCCCAACGACGTGTTGCAGCTGCGCGAAAGCCTGTTCTGAGAGACCCGCGATGACCCCGCAGCAGTTCTTCCTCATCCTGCGCGCGCGCTGGCTCGTGCTGCTGGTGACCTTCGCCCTCGTGGTCGGCGCCACCGCCACCTGGTCGCTGCTGTCGCCGCGCCAGTACACGGCCACGGCCTCGGTGGTGCTCGACGTGAAATCGCCCGACCCGGTGAGCGGCATGATGCTGGCCGGTCTGATGGCGCCCGGCTACATGGCCACGCAGGTCGACATCATCAAGAGCGACCGCGTGGCGCGCCGCGTGGTGCGCAGTCTGCGCATGGACAGCAGCGCGGCCGTGCAGGCCCAGTGGGCCGAAGACACCGGCGGCCGCGGCAACCTGGTCGACTGGCTGTCCGAGCGCATCAAGCTGCCGCTCGAGGTCAAGCCCTCGCGCGAGAGCAACGTGATCAACATCGAGTACGTGGGCAACGACCCGCAGTTCGCTGCCGCGGTGGCCAACGCTTTCGCCCAGGCCTACGTGGACGTGAACGTGGAGCTGCGCACCGAGCCCGCGCGCCAGTACGCGGGCTTCTTCGACGAGCAGACCCGCGCCGCCCGCGAACGGCTCGAGAAGGCCCAGGCCGCGCTGTCGGACTATCAGCAGCGCCACGGCATCACCTCGGTGGACGAGCGGCTCGATTTCGAGACCGCCAAGCTCAACGAGACCAGCAGCCAGCTCACCGCCATCCAGGCCAGCACCACCGACAGCCAGAGCAAACGCCTGCGCAACGACGGCGCTTCGCTGGCCGAGGTGATGCAGAGCCCGCTGATCAATGGCCTCAAGGCCGACATCGCGCGCCAGGAAGCGCGGCTCAACGAAGCCAGCATCAACCTCGGCGCGAACCACCCGCAGTTCCAGCGCATGCAGACCGAACTCAACGCGCTGCGCGAGCAGCTGAGCGCCGAGACCACCAAGATCACCGGCTCGATCAACACCACCTACGAAGTGAACCGCCAGCGCGAGGGCCAGCTGCGCGCGGCGCTCGAAGCGCAGAAGGCGCGCGTGCTCGAGATCAACCAGCAGCGCGACCAGATCAACGTGCTGCGGCGCGAGATCGAATCGGCCCAGCGCCTGTTCGACACCCTGAGCGGGCGCGCCTCGCAAAGCACGCTCGAAAGCCAGACCAACCAGACCAACATCTCGGTGCTCAACCCGGCCACGCCGCCGGGCAAGCCCTCGGGCCCGCGCACCCGGCTGCACGTGGCGCTGGCCATGTTCCTGGGCGGCCTGCTGGGCGTGATGCTGGCCATGGCGCTCGAATTCCTGCAGCGCCGCGTGCGCTCGGTGGACGATCTCGCGCTGTTCGGCGAGCTGCCGCTGCTGGGCCAGGTGTCCTCGGCGCGCCGCATGATGCGCGCGCCGCGCCTGGCCAAGGGGGGTGCATGAACGCCGCCGGGCCGCTCCCAAGGCGTTCAGCCCCGCAGTGCGCAGCACGGAGGGCCGTCCAGTGAACGCGCCCGAACGCCTGCGCAGCGCCCGCATGGGCAGCGCCATCGGCGACATCCTGGTGTCGCGCGGTCTGCTGCGCGAAGACGACATCCCGCGCGTGATCGCGCACCAGCGCGAAAAGCGCCTGCCCTTCGGCGAGGCCGCGATCGCGCTGCGGCTCATCCAGCGCGGCGACCTCGAATCGGCGCTGGCCAAGCAGTTCAACTACGGCTACCTGCAGGACGCCAGCGACGGCCTCTCGCGCGAGCTGGTCACGGCCTACAAGCCCTTCTCGAACGTGGCCGAGCAGATGCGCGCGCTGCGCGGCCAGCTGATGCTGCGCTGGTTCAACGGCGAGCCGCTGCGCAAGGTGCTGACCGTGGTGAGCCACCAGCCGCGCGACGGCCGCAGCTTCCTCGTGGCCAACCTCGCGGTGGCCTTCTCGCAGCAGGGGCAGCGCACGCTGGTGATCGACGGCGACCTGCGCCGTCCGCGCCTGCACACCCTGTTCAAGACCGAGCCCAGTGCGGGCCTGGCCGGCGTGCTCGCGGGTCGCGTGGGCACCGAGGTCATCGCCCAGGTGCCCGGGCTGCCGGGGCTGCGCGTGCTGCCGGCGGGCACCACGCCGCCGAACCCGCAGGAGCTGGTGGGCAGCCCCGCGCTGGCCGAACTGCTCGATGCCGCCATCGCCCAGCACGACGTGGTGCTCATCGACACGCCCGCCGGCCACGACTGCGCCGACGCGGAGATCCTGTCGGCCCGCGTGGGCGCGGCCGTGCTCGTGGCGCGGCGCAACCGCACAACCTTGCGCGGCGCGGGCGAATTCGCACGCCGCCTGCAAGACACCGGGGTCGCCCTGGTGGGGACGGTGCTCAATGACGCGTGAGCGCCGAGTCCTCGCTGTCGGCCCGCGGGCCGGCGCGCCAGCGCCAATGCAGCGCGTGCAGTGCCGTGCCCAGCAGCGCGCCCACCGCGTTGGCCAGCAGGTCGTCGGCGTCCACCGAGCGGCCGGGCTCGAAGAACTGCAGCCCCTCGTCCATCACGCCCACGAGCAGGGCCAGCAGAAAGCAGCGCCACAGGTCGCGCGGTCGCCGCACGCCGAGCAGCAGGCCCGCGCCCAGCGCCACGCCGGTGTAGAGCGTCAGGTGCACCAGCTTGTCCCAGGGCGACACCAGTACCTCGGCCACCTGGGCGTGCACCAGGTTGCCCCCGACCCAGATCAGCAGGCAGGCGAACACGCCCAGCACCAGCCGGCGCGCCTGCGGGCGCGATCCGCGCACAAGTCTCGAGACTGACGTGAACACGAACGATCCTTTCCTCTCGGCCGGGGACCGCGCGAACCCGGTGCAGCGCTGGCTGGCCTGGCTGCCGATTCTGGCCGGCCTGTGTGTCCTTTACGTGCCAACGCTGGCCGACCTCTTCACCGGCCCCTGGGCGCGCGACGAGCAGATGCACGGGCCGATCGTGCTCGGCATCTCGCTGTGGCTGCTGTACCGCAACTGGGGCGCCATGGAAGCCGCCGCCGAAGGCCGGCAGCCCAGCGCCTGGGGCTGGCCGCTCGTGGCGCTGGCCCTGCTGTTCTATGCGCTGGGCCGCTCGCAGGGCGTGGGCGTGTTCGAAGTCGGCTCGGTGATCTGGCTGCTCGCGGGGCTGATCGTGGTGCTGCGTGGCTGGTCCGCGCTCAAGGCCCAGTGGTTCGCGCTGTTCTTCATGGGCTTCATGGTGCCGCTGCCGCCTCAGGTGGTCGACGTGGTGACCATGCCCATGAAGATGGCCGTGTCCTACGTGGCCGAGCACGTGCTCTACGCCTTCGGTTACCCCATCGGCCGCAACGGGGTGGTGCTGCAGATCGGCCAGTACATGCTGCTCGTGGCCGACGCCTGCGCAGGCCTGCAGACCCTGCTCACGCTGGAAGCGCTCGGCCTGCTCTACCTCAACCTGGTGCGGCGCGATTCGCTGTTTCGCAACGTCGGCCTGGCGCTGCTGATCGTGCCGATCTCGTTCACCGCCAACGTGATCCGCGTGATGGCGCTCAGCCTCATCACCTACCACTTCGGCAACGAAGCCGGCCAGGGCTTCCTGCATGGCTTTGCGGGCATGGTGCTGTTCCTGAGCGCGCTCATCCTCATCATCGGCTTCGACAACCTGCTGCAGTTCGTCGAGCGCCTGCGCGGCCAGCCCCCGGCCCCGCCACCCGCCGTTCTGGGAGCCTGACCATGACGATCCCGCGCCGACACCTGCTTCTCGGCGGCCTCATGGCCGGCGGCGCCGCGCTGGCGCAGGCGCTGCGCCCCGAAGGCAGCCTGGCCGACGTGCGCGCTCCCATCGACCTCAAGGCCATGGTGCCGCCGCGTTTCGCCGACTGGCGCGAGCTCGGCGACGTGCCGGTGCAGATCGTCGACCCCGAGCTGCAGCGCACGATCGACGCCATCTACACCCAGGTGCTCACGCGCACCTACGCGCACGCCGACGGCTACCGCATCATGCTGTCCATCGCCTACGGCAAGGCGCAGACCGACAACCTGCAATTGCACCTGCCCGAGGTCTGCTATCCGGCCCAGGGCTTCAAGCTCGAACACATCGAGACCTTCCCGCTCGCGCTCGCCGACCAGACCATCACCGCGCGCCGCATGCGCACCCACCTGGGCCAGCGCTTCGAGCCCGTGACCTACTGGACCGTCGTGGGCGACCACATCACCGCAGGCGGCTTCGACAAGAAGCTCACCGAGATGCGCTACGGCCTGCTCGAGCGGCGCATCCCCGACGGCATGCTGGTGCGCGTGTCATCGATCGACCGCGACCACCGCCGCGGCCACGCGGTGCAGGCCGCCTTCGCGGCGGCCATGGTCGCCGCCATCGACCCGGCCCTGCGCGGCCGCTTCGCCGGACTCGACACCGCAACGCGCCTCGCGCTCCACCCAACGAACGCACCATGACCCCCAAAACCGCACTCATCACCGGCATCACCGGCCAGGACGGCGCTTACCTCGCCGAGCTGCTGCTGGCCAAGGGTTACCGCGTGCACGGCATCAAGCGGCGCGCCTCGTCGTTCAACACCGACCGCATCGACCACCTCTACCAGGACCCGCACGAGGCAGACCGCCGCCTGGTGCTGCACTACGGCGACCTCACCGACAGCAGCAACCTCGCGCGCATCGTGGGCCAGGTGCGGCCCGACGAGGTCTACAACCTCGGCGCGATGAGCCACGTGGCGGTGAGCTTCGAAACGCCCGAGTACACGGCCGACACCGATGCCATGGGCACGTTGCGCCTGCTCGAAGCCATCCGCCAGCACGGCCTCGAAAAAACCTGCCGCTTCTACCAGGCCAGCACCAGCGAGCTCTACGGCCAGGTGCAGGAAGTGCCGCAGCGCGAAACCACGCCGTTCTACCCGCGCAGCCCCTACGCGGTGGCCAAGCTGTTCGCCTACTGGATCACGGTGAACTACCGCGAGGCCTACGGCATGTATGCCTGCAACGGCATCCTGTTCAACCACGAGAGCCCGCGCCGCGGCGAGACCTTCGTCACGCGCAAGATCACGCGCGCGCTGTCGCGCATCGCGCTGGGCCTGCAGGACTGCCTGTACCTGGGCAACCTGAGCGCGCTGCGCGACTGGGGCCACGCGCGCGACTACGTCGAGATGCAGTGGCTCATGCTGCAGCAGGACCGGCCCGAGGACTTCGTGATCGCCACCGGCGTGCAGCACAGCGTGCGCCAGTTCGTGGAAATGGCCGCGGCCGAGCTGGGCATCGCGCTCACCTGGGTGGGCGAGGGCATCGACGAAGCCGGCGTGGTGGCATCGACCAGCCGCAGCGACCTCAAGGTCAGCGAAGGCGACGTGATCGTGCGCGTGGACCCGCGCTACTTCCGCCCCACCGAGGTCGAGACGCTGCTGGGCGACCCCAGCCGCGCCAAGGAAAAGCTCGGCTGGGCGCCGCGCGTGGGCCTGCCCGAGCTGGTGCGCGAAATGGTGCTCACCGACTACCAGATCGCGCGCCGCGACGCGATGGTCAAGCTCGCGGGGTTTCCGGCCTACGAGTACCAGGAGTGAGGCCGTGGACCTCGACGCCCCCATCTACGTCGCGGGCCACCGCGGCCTGGTCGGCTCGGCCATCGTGCGGGCCCTGCGCGCCAGCGGCCACCGGCGGCTGATCCTGCGCACGCACGCCGAGCTCGACCTCACCGACGCCGCGGCCACCGAACGCTTCTTCGCCAGCGAACGCCCGGCCTACGTCTTCCTGGCGGCGGCGCGCGTGGGCGGCATCCTCGCCAACCGCGAGCAACCGGCCGACTTCATCCGCGACAACCTGCTGATCCAGACCAACGCCATCCACCAGGCCTGGCGGCACGGCGTGCAGCGGCTGCTGTTCCTCGGCTCGAGCTGCATCTACCCGCGCCTGGCGCCGCAGCCGCTGCAGGAGGTTCACCTGCTCGGCGGCCCGCTCGAACCCACCAACCGCGCCTACGCCCTCGCCAAGATCGCCGGCATCGAGATGTGCTGGAGCTACAACCGCCAGCACGGCACGCGCTTTCTGGCGGCCATGCCCACCAACCTCTACGGGCCCGGCGACAACTTCGACCTGCAGAGCAGCCACGTCATTCCCGCGCTCATGCGCAAGTTCCACGAGGCCCGCGTGAACGGCGCGCCGAGCGTGAGCGTGTGGGGCAGCGGCACGCCGCGGCGCGAGTTCATGCACAGCGACGACATGGCCGCCGCCTGCCTGCACCTGATGCGCCTGGACGACGCGGGCTTCGACAGCCTGCTGGGCAGCGACGAGGCCGCCACCGGCCGCTTCGAGCCGCCGCTGATCAACATCGGCGTGGGCGAAGACCTCACCGTGCGCGAGCTCGCGCAAACCCTGGCGCGCGTGGTCGGCTACGAAGGCGCGATCGAGTTCGACCGCAGCAAGCCCGACGGCACGCCGCGCAAGCTCATGAACGTGAGCCGCCTCACGGCCCTGGGCTTTCGCCCGCAGCGCCGGCTGGAAGACGGGCTGCGCGCGGTGTACCGCGAGGTGTTCCTCGACAAGGCTGCGGCATGAATCCGGCCGGCTGCAGCGTGCTCTACCTCGGCCCGCGCAGCGGCACCTGCCTGGACCGCGCACGCGCCTTGCGACGGCTGGGCGCGAGCGTCGAGCACCTCGACCTGCGCGAGCTGCTGCCCGCCAGCCCCTGGGTCGACCGCTGGACCTGGCACGTGGGCGGCCACTGGTTCGGCCGCCGCATCGACAGCGGCCTGCAGCGCGTGCTGGGGCAGCGTCGCTTCGACGTCTGCCACGTGGACGGCGGCGAGTGGGTCACGCCGCAGGTGGTGGCGCGGCTGCGCCGGCACGCCCGACGCATCGTCAACTACAACATCGACGACCCCACAGGGCCACGCGACGGCGCGCGCTTCGCCGCCTACCGGCAGGCCGTGCCCGACTACGACCTGCTCGTGGTGGTGCGCGAAGAGAACCTGCCCGAGCTGCGACGCCTGGGTGCACGCCGCTGCATGCGCGTGTTCCGCAGCGCCGACGAAGTCAGCCACGCACCGCGCGCCGTGTCGGCGCTCGACCGGATCGCATGGGGCAGCGACGTGCTGTTCCTCGGCTCCTGGTTTCCCGACCGCGGTCCCTTCCTGCTCGAACTCATCGAACGCGGCGTGCCGCTGACCATCCGCGGCCCGAACTGGCACAAGGCGCCCGAGTGGAAACGCCTGCAGGCGCATTGGGCGGGCGGCGCCATCGGCGGCGACGACTACGCGCGCGCCATCCAGTGCGCGCGCGTGAACCTGGGCCTGCTCTCGCACGACAACCGCGACCGCCACACCACGCGCTCGCTGGAAATTCCCGCGCTCGGCGGCCTGCTGTGCGCCGAGCGCACCGACGAGCACGAGCGGCTGTACCGCGAGGGCGAAGAGGCCGTGTTCTGGCGCGACGCAAAGGAATGCGCCGAGGTCTGCGCGGCCCTGCTGGCCGACGAGCCGCGGCGCGATCGCCTTGCGCAGGCCGGGCAGCGGCGCTACCAGCGCGACGGACACCACAACGAGCGCGTGATGCAGCGCATCCTGCGCGCCGCGCTCGACGAAGGGCCGGCCACGGTGATCGAGGCGGCGATGCACAGCGAGCACGCCTGAGCAGCGCCATGGGAACCGCCGCACGTGTGTTGTCGGGAAGCCTGGCGGCATGGGCGCGCATCGGCGTGATGGTGGTCACCCAGGTGGGGCTGGTGCCGGTGTTCCTCACGCACTGGCCTGTCGAGCAGTACGGGTGCTGGCTGGTGATCGTGTCGGTGGGCAGCTTCGTGGGCATCTTCAGCTACGCCCACCACACCTACGTGGGCAACGAGATCCTGCGCGTGCCGCAACGCGATGCCCGCGCGATCTCGTCGCTGCTGTCGGCCGCCCTGCCCTTCAGCCTGGCGCTGGGGCTGGCGGAATGGCTGCTGCTCGGCGCGCTGGCGTTGAGCGGCCAGGCCGCGCGCCTGTTCGACCTCGATGGCCTGCTTCCGCCGCGGCTGACCGCAGAAGCCACCACGGCGCTGCTGGTGCACTGCGGAACCACCTACCTCTCGGTCTGCATCAGTGGGCTGTACGGGCGGGTCGCGAGCGCCTTCGGCCGTTTTCCGCGCGCCGCCTGGTGGGGCGTGGGCATCGCACTGGCCAACGCCGTGGCCACCGCCGGGCTGCTGCACCGGGGCGCGGGCCTGCTGCAACTGTCGATCGCACTGGGCCTGCTCACGCTGGCGCTGCACCTGCTGTACCTCGCCGACCTGTGGGGCATCGCGCGCGCCCACCGGGTGCGGCTGGGCCTGCCTTCGTGGCGGCTGGGCTGGCGCAACCTGCTGGCCTCGTTCGGTCTCGGCTTGACCTGCCTGCTCGGCCTGGTGCGCCAGCAAGGCACACGCGTCCTGGTGAGCGCCACGCTGGGCGCCGCGCCCGCGGTGGTGTTCACCACGCTGCGTACCGCGAGCAACCTGGCCTTGCAGGGCGTGGCCACCGTGATCGACCCCTTGTTTCCGGAGTTCATGGGCTTTCTGCGCGATCGCCGTCAGGGCGCGATCGACAGCACCTTCGCCTTCATCTGGCTGCTGGTGGTGTTCATGCTCGGCCCGCTGCTGGTGCTGCTGCAGGCGCTCGGGCCGGCCTTGTTCGAGGCCTGGACCCAGGGCAAGCTGCCCTTCGACGCGCCGGTGTTCGCCCTCTTCTCCGCGGCCATGCTGGTGTTTGCACTGGCGCGCCCAGCCGAGTCCATCGTGGTCGGCAACAACCTGCTGCGGGTGCAGTTCGTCACCGCCGCGTCACTCGCGGGCTTTACCGTCGCGGGCATCGTCTGGCTCGACGGGCGGCTGGGCATGGGCGGCGTGGCCGCCGTGCTGCTGGCGGCGGAAACCGCGAGCGCCGTCACGATGCTGGTGCGGGCGCGCCGCTGGATGGCGCAGCAAGGCCTGGTGTGGCCGCAGGGCCTGTTCCGGTTCGCGCTGCTGCAGGCCGCCGTGTGCGTGGCCGCCATGTTGGCGATCGCCTGGGTGCCGCCGTGGGGCCCCGCGGTCTGCAGCGGGGTGTTGCTGGGCACGGGCGCGCTGATGGCCGCCTTCCTGAGCCGGCTGCCCGAAGACCAGCGCACGTGGTTGCGCCAGCGCGCCCAACGCTTTCTGCCGCTGGCCAGCCGACGCTGACCCCCATCCACCCCGCGCCCCCATGAACACGCCCCCGGTCCGTCGATCTGCCGCCCCGAGCACCGGCCGGTTCGTGCTGTACCTGCTGATGGCGCTCTCGCTGGGGGCGCTGGCGGGCCAGCTGCTGATCGACCCCGCAGCGGACAACATCGCCTCGGCCTGCATCGCCTTCGCCTCGTCGATGGCGGTGCTGCTCTACCTGCTGTGGACACCGGCCCTGCAGACCCACCCGCTGTCCACCTTCGCGCTGTTCGGCTTTTGCGTGACCACCCAGCTGGGCGCGCTGCTGGGCCAGACCGCGTACGGCACCTCGCTGGCCGGCAACCTGCGGCTGCCGCTGGAAACCTTCGGCATGCTGGCCGGTTTCCAGCTGCTGGCCATGCTCGCGCACACGGGCTACCGCTGGGTGCTCAGCCCGTCCGGGGCGCACGGCGAATCGCTGCCGCGCCAATGGCTGCGCGGCCTGGGCTTGTATGCCACGCCCAGCACCGGTGTGTTGTGGTTCACGGGCTATGTGGGCCTGCTGGCCTTTCTGCTGGGCGCAGGCCGCGAGAGCACCTTCGGCAAGGTGATGCAGGGCCTGTCGTTCCTGGCCTGGGCGCCGTTCCTGATTCCCATGTACATGCTGCAGTTCGGCGAGGCCTACAGCCGCTGGCGCCAGCAGTGGCTGGGCCTGTTGTTCTTTGCCGGCCTGGTGGTGCTGCTGGGCCTGGCCGCCAACGCGCGCCAGGTGATGCTGTCGGGCTTCGTGACGGTCGGCCTGTTCGTGCTGCTCGGCGTGATGCGCAGCGCGCAACCCGTGTCGGGCAAGCGCGTGCTGCAGGTGGCCGTGGCCGGCCTGGTGCTGGCCGCGCTGTCGATTCCGCTCAGCGATCTCGCCACGGCCATGGTGGTGGCGCGCAAGGCGCGCGGCAGCGTGTCGGCGGTGCAGATGGTGCAGAACACCTTTCACTACTGGACGCGCCCCGAGGAGCTCGCCAACGTGCGCGAGGAGCAGCGCGCCGACACCTTGCGCAAGTACGACGAGCACTACTTCGACAACCCCCTGCTGGCGCGCCTGGTCGAAACCAAGTTTCACGACAACGCCCTGTACTTCGCGAGCACGCTCACGCAAAGCGACCGGCAGTTGCTCACTGAAACCACGCTCGACATGTTCTGGGTGGCGCTGCCCGACCCGGTGATCCGCCGCCTGGGCATCGACATCGACAAGAAGGCGCTCGAGTTCTCTATCGGCGACTACCTGAGCCATCTGAGCCAGGGCGCCGCGCTGGGCAGCCGGCGCACCGGCTCCATGCTCGCGCAAGGCCTCGGCGTGGCCGGGCCGGCCTTTCTGGCGATGTATTTCGCGGGCTGCCTGCTGGCCTTTGCGGCGATGGACCTGCTGGCCTTCCGGCACCGCCGGGGCCAGGTGATGTTGTCGGCCGTGGGCATGCTGCTGGTCTGGAAGCTGTTCCAGAACGGCTTGAGCAACGACTCACTGCACGCCTGGCTCATCGGCACCGTGCGCAACCTGCCGCAGAACATCGTGCTGTTCCTGCTGGTGGCCGGTGTGGCGCGGGCGCTGGGCGCGCTGTTCGGTGGCTCGCGGCCCTCGGTCGACGCCCTGCCCGCCGAACCCGCGCGCGGGCTCCAGCCCGGGAGGGCCTGAGCCGTGCGCATCGTGCTGTTGGCCCACCCGGCGTTCATGGATTCGCAGAGCATGCCGCGCTTTGCAGGCATGTTGCGATCGGCGTATGAAGCGCGCGGTCACGAGGTGCAGGTGTGGGCGCCGCCCGCCCGGCTGCGTGCATGGATACAGCGTGGCGCCTTGAGCAAATGGGCCGGTTACGTCGATCAGTACCTGTTGTTCGCCTGGTGGTTGAGAGGGGCTGTGGCGCGAGAGCCCGCAGACACCCTTTTCGTGCTCACCGATCAGGCGCAGGGCCCCTGGGCGCCGCGCCTGCAGGACCGTCCGCATGTCGTCCACGTGCACGATCTGCTCGCGCTTCGCAGCGCCCTCGGCGAGATTCCGCAGAACCCCACACGCTTTACTGGCCGGCTCTATCAGCGCTTCATTCGCCACGGCTATCAGCACGCGAGGCACTTCATCTGCATCTCCCAACGGACCCGGGAAGACTTGCTGCGGTTGAGTCGCTTGCAGGCCACCACTTGCGAGGTGGTTCACAACGGTATGAATCACCCCTATGAACCGATGACGGCCGAGGCCGCGACAGGCATCCTCGAGGCCGCGGGCCACCCCGTGCCGGGTCCCGGGATGTTGCTGCACGTCAGCGGTGGGAGCTGGTACAAGAACGTGCAGGGGGTGTTGCGCCTTTATGCACAGCACGTCCTCCGCCATTCGCAGCCACTGCCGCTGTGGTTGGTGGGGGTGCCTCAAAGCCCGGCTATTCGACAGGCTGTCCATGCGCTTCCCCCGACGGCCCAGGTTCGGTTTCTCTACAACCTCGACAACACCGCGCTGCAGGCGGCCTATTCGCTGGCTCAGGCGCTGCTGTTTCCGAGCCTGGCAGAAGGCTTCGGCTGGCCGATCATCGAGGCGCAGGCCTGCGGTTGCCCGGTGATCACCACCGACGACGCCCCCATGAACGAGATCGGGGGACCCGAATCGCGCTACCTGCCCTTGCTGAATGCCAGCGACGACATTGACGCCTGGGCAGCCCATGGCGCGCAGGTGCTCCAGGCGCTGCTGGACGTGCCCGCCGGTGAGCGGCGCCGCCGGGCCGCCGCCTGCGTGGCCTGGTCGCGCCGCTTCGAGGCCTCCAAAGCCATCGATCAATACCTCCGCATTTACGCGCGCTTGCTGAGCGATACCGCCACGCCTGCCGCCGCCATGCCGACACCCGAAAGACGCTGACCCATGTGCGGAATCGCCGGCACGCTGGCCTACCACCCGGACGCCTCTCCTGTGAACCTGGACGAGCTCATGCGCATGCGGGAGCGCATGCGAGCGCGAGGACCCGACGGCGCAGGCCTGTGGTGTTCAAGCGATGGGCGGGTTGCGCTGGCGCACCGGCGCCTTGCCATCATCGCCACCGACGACAGCGGCGCCCAACCGATGCGCGACGAACGCAACGGCAACCAGATCGTTTTCAACGGCGAGATCTACAACCACGCGGCGCTGCGCGAAGACCTGGTGCGCAGCGGCGTGGCCATGCGCACCGCGTCCGACACGGAGGTGCTGCTCAAGCTGTGGTCGCGCGACGGCCCGGCCATGCTCGGCCGCCTGCGCGGCATGTTCGCCTTCGCCATCTGGGACGCGGCCAGCCGCGCGCTGTTTCTGGCGCGTGACGCGTTCGGCGTCAAGCCGCTGTACGTCGCCGACGATGGCGCGACGCTGCGCTTCGCCTCACAAGTCAAGTCGTTGCTGGAAGCGGACGTCGACCGTCGACCGGAGCCTGCTGGCCACGCGGGTTTCCTGCTGTGGGGATCGGTGCCGGACCCCTGGACGCTTTACAAGGGTATCCGGGCCCTGCCTGCAGGGCACTGGATGCAGGTGCGCGACGGCAAAGCCGGCGGCGCGGTGCCCTTCGACAGCCCACTTCATGGCCTGCTGTGCGCGCAAGAGGCCCGGCGCGATCCGCTCGCAGAACCGTTGAACGACATCGCCCGCGCGGTGGACGACAGCGTGGCCGCGCACATGGTGGCCGATGTGCCGGTCGGCGTATTCCTGTCGGCCGGACTGGACTCCACCATGATCGCGGCTTGCGCCGCCAGGCACCGGGCCCTGCACACCGTCACCCTCGGTTTCGACGAGTACGCGGGCACCCGCCAGGACGAGGCCGCGCTGGCGGCGGAAGTGGCCAGCCAGCTCGGCGCAAAACACCACCTGCACCGCTTCAATGCGTCTGACTTTGCAAAGGACCGCGAAGCCCTGATGCACGCGATGGACCAGCCCACCGTCGATGGCATCAACACCTGGTTCGTGGCCAAGTCGGCCGCTGCACAAGGCCTAAAGGTGGCTTTATCGGGCATTGGCGGCGACGAATTGTTCGGCTCCTACCCGAGTTTCAGCCAGGTGCCGACCTTGCAGCGGCGAATACAGCCGCTGGCCCGGGTGCCTCACCTGGGACTGGGCATCCGCCACGCCATGAGCCGGATGCCAGGGCTGCTGCCCTCGGCGAAGTACGCCGGCCTGGTGGAGTACGGCGGCTCGATCGGTGGCGCCTATTTGCTGCGGCGTGCGCTGTTCATGCCCTGGGAGATTCCAGCCTTGATGGACCCGGAGCTCGCCGCGCAAGGTCTGGCCGAACTCGACACGCTGGCCCGCCTGCAGGCGAGTACCCGTGGTCTTCGCTCGCCGCGGCTGGCGCTCTCGGCACTCGAGATGCAGTGGTACATGCGCCACCAGTTGCTGCGCGACGCCGACTGGGCCGGCATGGCGCATTCGCTCGAGATCCGCGTGCCGTTCGTGGACGGCACGCTGCTGCGGCAATGGCGCGAGCTGCCCGGCCTGTCGGCCACGCGCGAAAAGCGCGCGGTGGCGCGGGCGGTGGCGCCGCAGCTGCCGGCGCCGGTGCTCGAACGGCCCAAGACCGGCTTTGCCGTGCCCATCCACCAGTGGCTGCATCCCGGCGCCGCCCACACCGTGGGCAACCACCGCGGCTGGGCCCGCTTCCTCTACCGGTCCTTCACCCAGGAACAGGCGGTCGCATGAAACTGCTGCACGTGTTGCCCACCGTGGATCCCCGCCGCGGCGGCCCGATGGAAGGGGTGCTGCAGCGCGGGCTGCGTTTGCGCGAGATGGGGCACGAGGTCGACATCGTCGCGCTCGACGACCCGTCCATGCCGCACGTGCGCGAACACCCGCTCACGGTGCACGCGATCGGCCCGGGCCACGGCAAGTACGGCTTCCACCGCGGCCTCTCGGGCTGGCTGCGCCAGCACGCGCGCCGCTATGACCTCACCGTGGTCAACGGCCTCTGGCAGTACCACAGCCTGGCCACCTGGCACACCCATCGCGCGATGGGCCTGCCCTACGTGGTGTTCACGCACGGCATGCTCGACCCCTGGTTCAAGCACACCTACCCGCTCAAGCACCTCAAGAAGTGGCTGTACTGGCCCTGGGGCGACTACCGCGTGCTGCGCGACGCCGCGGCCGTGCTGTTCACCAGCGAAGAGGAACGCCGCCTCGCGCGCGAATCGTTCTGGCTTTATGCCGCGCGCGAACAGGTGGTGGCCTACGGCACGCGGCCGCCCCCCGAAGACGGGCCGCGCCTGGCGCAGCGGTTTCTCGAAACGTATCCCGAACTGCGCGGCAAGCGGCTGCTGCTGTTCCTGGGCCGGCTGCACGAGAAGAAGGGCTGCGACCTGCTGGTGGAGGCCTTCGGCGAAGAGGCACCGAGGCACCCGGGCCTGCA
This sequence comes from Hydrogenophaga crocea, assembly GCF_011388215.1. Taxonomy (NCBI): domain Bacteria; kingdom Pseudomonadati; phylum Pseudomonadota; class Betaproteobacteria; order Burkholderiales; family Comamonadaceae; genus Hydrogenophaga; species Hydrogenophaga crocea. Next base: position 78,331 of record NZ_CP049989.1, on the reverse strand, counting down.
CCTGGTGTTCGCTGGGCCCGACGACGGCGGGCAGCTCGATCGCCTCAAGCTGCTGGCCAGGCGGCATTCGGTGGCCCACCGCGTGCACTTCACCGGCATGCTCAGCGGCGAGGCCAAGTGGGGCGCGCTGCACCTGGCCGAGGCCTTCGCCCTGCCCTCGCACCAGGAAAACTTCGGCATCGCCGTGGCCGAGGCATTGGCTTGCGGCCTGCCGGTTCTGATCTCGGACAAGGTGAACATCTGGCGCGAGATCCAGGCGGCCGGCGCCGGCCTGGTGAACACGGACAGCGCCGAGGGCATGCGCCGGCTGCTGGCCCACTGGCTCGCGCTCGACGCGGACCAGCGCCACGCCATGAGCCAGGCGGCGCGCGCGCTCTTTCGGCGCCAGTTCTCGGTCGATGCGATGGCGCAGTCGCTCATCGACGTCGCGCATGCGCTGGGGCGGCCATGATCGTCCAGGGCAACGACCCGGCCACGCAGGCCTCGTTCGCGCTGGGCAACCGGCTCGCGCGCGCGCTCTGGGGACTGGTATGGCTGCTGCTGTTTCGCCCCAGCCCGCGGCCCGCGCACGCGTGGCGCAGCACGCTGCTGCGGGCCTTCGGGGCGCGCCTGGGCCGGCACGTGCACGTGTACCCGGGCGTGCGCATCTGGGCGCCCTGGCAGCTCGAGATCGGCGACCGGGTGGGCGTGGGCGATGGCGCGACGCTCTACAACATGGGGCCGCTGCGCATCGGCTCGGGGGCCGTGATCTCGCAGGGCGCGCACCTGTGCGGCGGCACCCACGACATCGATTCGCCCAACTTCCAGCTCGTGGCCCGGCCGATCGACATCGGCGAACACGCCTGGGTCTGCGCCGAGGCCTTCGTCGGGCCCGGCGTGCGTCTGGCGCCGGGATGCGTGCTCGGCGCGCGCTCGGTGCTGATGCGATCGGTCGACGAGGCATGGACGGTGTGGGCCGGCCACCCCGCCGTGCGGGTGCGCCAGCGGCGCCGGGGGGCCGTTCAATGAGCGCGCCAGCGAATCTGCCGGTGTCGGTGCTGGTGCTCACGCGCAACGAGGAGCGCGACCTGCCGGGCTGCCTCGCCACCGTGGCCTGGAGCGACGATGTGCACGTGCTCGACTCGCTCAGCGACGACCGCACCGTGGCCCTGGCGCAGGCCGCGGGCGCCACGGTGACGCAGCGCGCCTTCACGGGTTACGCGAGCCAGCGCAACGCCGGCCTGGCCCTGCCGTTCAAGCACCGCTGGGTGCTGATCCTCGACGCCGACGAGCGCCTGCCCGAAGCGCTGCGCGACGAGATCGGCCGCTTCGTGCAGCGCGCGCCCGCCGGGGTGGTGGCCGCGCGCATGCGCCGGCGCGACATCTGGTGGGGACGCTGGCTCAGGCACTCGCAGATCTCGCCCTTCTACGTGCGCCTGGTGCGGCCGCCGCACGTGCGCTACGAGCGCGAGATCAACGAGGTGCTGCAGGTCGATGGCGGCATCGAGGACCTGCAGGCGCCATTCGACCACTACCCGTTCTCGAAGGGGCTGGACCACTGGCTGCACAAGCACAACCAGTACTCGCGCATGGAGGCCGATCTGATCGTGCAGGGCGCGATCGCCCGGCCCTCGTGGCGCATCGCCCTGTTCGGCGCCGACTTCAACCAGCGGCGCGTGCACCAGAAGGCGCTGTTCTACCGGCTGCCCGCGCGGCCGCTGGTGAAGCTGCTGTACATGCTGCTGTGGCGTCGCGGCCTGCTCGACGGCATGGCCGGCGTTCGCTACGCGCTGCTGCAGTGCATCTACGAGTACTTCATCGTGCTCAAGGTCAAGGAGCGCGAGGCCGCGGCCCGCGAACCCCGGCCATGAAGATCCTCGTCTACAGCACCAACTTCGCCCCCGAACCCGTGGGCATCGGCAAGTACTCGGGCGAGATGGCGGCCTGGCTGGCCGCGCGCGGACACGAGGTGCGCGTGGTGTGCGCGCCGCCCTACTACCCGGCCTGGCAGGTCGATGCCGGCTGGCGCCGTCCGGCCTGGCGCCAGCACACGTGGCAGGGTGTGCGCGTGTGGCGCGCACCGCTGTGGGTGCCGCGGCACCCGGGGGGCCTCAAGCGCGTGCTGCACCTCGCGAGTTTTGCGCTGGCCTCGCTGCCGGCCATGCTGCGCCAGTGGGCCTGGCGCCCCGACGCGGTGATCGTGGTGGCGCCTGCGCTGCTGTGCGCGCCCATGGGGTGGCTCACGGCCCGGGCCACGGGCGCCCAGGCGTGGCTGCATGTGCAGGACTTCGAGGTCGACGTGGCCTTGCAGATGGGCCTGCTGCGCCACGCCGCGCTGCGCCGCACGGCCCTGGGCCTGGAATCGTGGCTGCTGCGCCGCTTCGACACCGTGTCCACGATCTCTGGGCGCATGCTCGCGCACCTGAGGCGCAAGGGCGTGGACGAAGCCCGGGGCTGCCTGTTTCCCAACTGGGCCGACGTGCAGACCGTGCGCCCGCTCGCCGGCCCCAGCCCCTACCGCGCCGAGCTGGGCCTGGCCGACGGGGTGCGTGTGGCCCTGTTCTCGGGCACCTGGAACGCCAAGCAGGGGCTGGACGTGATCGCGCGCGCCGCGCAGCACCTCGCGCACCGCAGCGACATCGTGTTCGTGGTGTGCGGCCAGGGCGCGATGCAGGCCGAGCTCGAACAGGCGGCGCGCCGCCTGCCCAACCTGCGGCTGCTGCCGCTGCAACCGCTGGAGCGGCTGGGCGATCTGCTGGGCCTGGCCGACGTGCACCTGCTGCCGCAGAGCGTGGAAGCCGAAGACCTGGTGCTGCCTTCCAAGCTCACCAACATGCTGGCCAGCGGACGCCCGGTGATCGCGACCTGCCGCGAGGGCACGGAGCTGGCCGACGTGGTCTCGCGCTGCGGGGCCTGCGTGCCGCCGGGCGACGACCGCGCGCTCGCGGCCACGCTGGCATCGCTGATGGACAGCCCGTCGCGGCGCCTCACGCTGGGCCAGCGCGCGCGCGCCCACGCCGAGCAGCACATCGACCGCGACGCCGTGCTGAGCGCCCTGCTCGCCCGGCTTGCGGCCACCGAAGGCCGCACCGACACGAGGACCGTTCCATGAGCGTTGGCGATTCGTTTCCCGCGGCCGGCGAGGCCGTGATCTTCCAGCCCGAGTTCGTGGAGTTCGGCGGCGAGGAGCGCGTGATCCTCGCGCTCAGCGAAGGCCTGCACGCGCGCGGCAAGCCGCACTGTGTGCTCTGCTACCACGACCACATCGACCTGGCGCGCCACGCCACGCTGCCGCTGCGCGTGCACCAGCTGCGGCCCGAGGCCGGCGGACCGGTGAAGGCCTGGGCGCTGCGCGCTGCGCTGGCGCGCATCCGGGCCATGGGCTCGCCGCTGCCCGCGCTGTTCAACATCCAGTCGGCCATGCACGCCGGGCTGGTGGGCGCGCGCCATTTCCAGCTGCGCATCCCCGACACCTACAGCCTGCTCTCGCCCGCGCCGCAAGACACGGTGGGCGAGCGCATGAGGCTGCGCGTGCGCGACTGGGCCACGGGCCGCGGTGTGCGCGCGGCGCAGCAACTGCTCACCAACACGCAGGCGCTGTCGCACGAGATGCACCGGCTCTATGGGCGCCGTGCGCAGGTGCACTACCTGGGCGGTCATGGCCGCATCGCCGGTGAACTGCCGTTGCGCAGCGAGCAGGAGGTGCAGTTGCTCAGCGTGTGCCGGCTGCAGGCCAGCAAGCGCATCGACTGGATGCTGCGCGCGCTGGCCGCCGGCGACCCGGGCGGGCCGCGCTGGCGGCTGCACATCGCGGGCAAGGGGCCCGAGGGCGACGCACTGCAGGCGCTGGCCGCCTCGCTGGGCATCGCCGATCGCGTGGTGTTCCACGGCTTCGTGAGCGACGCGCGGCTGGAAGACCTGTACCGCCTGGCCCATGTGTTCCTGATGCCCGCGCGCCAGGGCTTCGGCCTGCCGGCGATCGAGGCGCTGTACCGGCGCTGCGCGGTGGTGCTCAACCGCGAATCGGGTGTGAGCGAAATTCTCGAAGGCACGCCCTGGGTGCTGATCGCCGAGCCCGGCGAGGCCGGCTTCGCGGCGGCGCTGCAGACCATGCTGCGGCGGGTGCAGCGGCCGGGCCTGTTCGACCGGCCCTTGCCCACGCTGCCGACCATGGAGCGCTGGGCCGGCGAGGTGATCGATGCGCTGGGGTGGTGACAGCGCGCTGGCCACGCTGGCGCTGGCGCTGCTGGCGGCGCGCGTGGCGGTGTTCGCGGCGCTGCCGCTGCCGGCCCCGGTGGGCGACGGCGTGCTGTTTGCCTCGGTCGCGCAGTACCACTGCGCCAGCGGCGTCTTCGAGACGCCGATCTTTCCGCTCGACCCCACCGGCGCCTACCGCTACGTGTGGCACGGCATTGCCTGGCCCGGGCTGCTGTCGCTGCTCAATCCCGATTGCTCGCTGCAGGGCGGCTTCATCGCGCTGGCGATCACCATGGGCCTGACGGCCCTGGCGCTGGCCTGGGGCTTCGGCAGCCGCCATGGCGTGTGGGCCACCGCACTGCTGATCGCGGTGGTTGGTGCCTTGCAGGCCAAGCTGGGCTTTCGGCCCGAAACGCTCGCCATGCCCATCGCGCTGCTGGGCCATGCATGGCGCGTGCGCGGCATGGCCTGGGCCTGGGTGGCCAGCATCGGCCTGCTGGCCTGGACGCAGCCCACGGCCTGCCTGCTGGCGGCAGCGCATGCGCTGCTCACGCTCGACGCGCACGACCAGCGGGCCCTGTGGCGGGGCGCGCCCCTGGGCCTGCCGGCCGTGCTCGCGGTGCAGGGCCTGATCGTGCTGGCCTATCCGTTCCCGCTTGCCGACCTGCTGGCCGGCCTGTCGCAGCAGGGCAGCCAGTTCGCGGGCCGCCAGGACGGCGGCCTGCTGGTGTACTTCGTGCGCAGCGATTTCTTCCCGCTGCTGGGGCTGGCGATGGCGGGCGTGTTCGCGCTGGCGTGCTGGCGGCGGCCCGCGCTGCTGCTCTTGCTGCCCCTGGTGGCGTACTTCGGCCTGCGCGTGCCGCCGGCCTGGTACAACCTGGCGCCGCTGTTCGTGGTGCTGCTGGCCTCGCTGCGCGATGCGCCGCCGCGCGCGCCCGGGCCGACCGCAGCGCGGACCACGGCGCTGCTGTGCGCGCTGCTGGCCAGCGCGGGGCTGGCGCAATCGCTGCTGCGCGATGGCGTGAGCGCCTGGCGCGAGCGGCCCGATGCCGCGGCCGCGCTCGGACCGCTGCGGCAACTGCAGGACCGCGGGGTGGCGGTGTGCGGCGTGCCGCCCTGGCTGACGCTGCTGCGGCCCGCGAACGCCTTCGAGCCCGCCTACGAGCCGCGGCTCAAGGGATGCCCACCCGCCGGTGCGCGCGAGGCGGTGGACCTGGTGCCGATGACCGCACTGCACGCGCGCGCCGATGCCGATGCCTGCCGGCTGCCGCCCCGGCGCGCGGACGTGCCGGCCGCGCTCGACCGCCTGTTCCGCTCGGGGTCCGGCTATGGCGTGGCCGTGTGCCCTGCCCTGCGCCCCCCGCCCATCGCACCGCGCTGATGCGCCAACCGACAGCCCGCCCATGACGCCTTCGACCCCCTCCGCCCCCGGCCAGGCCGCCACCCTGCTTTGCGTGCGCCAGGCGCAGCCCGTCGGGGCCCTGGTGGACCGCTACATCACCCGTGCGCTGCTGCGCCGCGCGGCGGTGCATGCGGCGCAACGCGGCCACAAGATGGCGATCTTCGCCAACGACCTGATCGGCATCGACATCAACCAGCACGGCGTCTACGAACGCGACGAACTGGCGCTGCTGTTCGCGTTCCTGCAGCCGCTGGCCGCCACGTTCGCCGCGGGCGTGGCCCTGGACGTCGGCGCAAACATCGGCAACCACAGCCTGTTCTTCGCGCGCCGCTTCGCCGCGGTGCATGCCTTCGAGCCCCATCCCGACACCTTCGCACTGCTGCGCTTCAACACGCAGTGGGACCCGCGCATCCACGCGCGCAGGGTCGGCCTGGGCAGCGAGGCGGGGCGCTTCGAGCTGTTCGAACACGCCACCAACCTGGGCGGCTCGTCGCTGCGCAACGCGTCCGCGCAGGGCGATCGCAAGGTGTCGATCGACATCGAGCGGCTGGACGATCTGGCGCTTGACGGGCGCGGGCCCGATTTCATGAAGATCGACGTGGAAGGCTTCGAGACCGAAGTGCTCAAGGGCGGCCTGAACGCCATCGCGCGTGGCCAGCCCCTGATCGTGCTCGAGCAGCACCTGGCCGAGTTCCGGGATGGCCAGCCCGAGGCCGTGCGCCTGCTCGCCGGCCTGGGTTACCGCTTCGCCTGGCATGCCGCCCCGCCCTTGCCCCGCACCTGGCTGGGCCGGCGCTGGGCCGATCTGCGCGACCTGTGGCGCGGCCAGACCCACCGCATCGTGACGGCCAGCGAGGTGCAGGCGCGCCACCATTCGATGCTGGTGGCGGTGCCGCCGCGCTTTCAGGCCGCGCTCGGCCTGCGGCCCGAGGCCTGATCAGGGCTTGGCGTCGGCCGCTTCGCCGCGCAGCACGCGCGCGATCCAGGCCGCCTGCGGCGCGAGCCAGATGCCCCCGGCCAGCCGCCCGACCGGCCCGCCGCCCTTGGGCGTGACCGTGGCCTGGAAGGTGTTGATGCCGGCCAGGCCCCAGCGGCCATCGAGCACCACGAAGGCCGCGCTGCCCGAATCGCCCGCGGCGAGCGTGGCCTCGCGCCCCGCGCCCAGCGTGCCGTTGGCGGGCACGGCCGGGCCGATCACGTTGCTCGAGAGGTCGGGCCCGTCCTGGTCGAACAGGTACAGCAAGGGCCGGCCCGCGGCATCGGGCTGCAGCGCGTCGACGCGGTTCTCGCCGGTGGTGATCAGCGTGGTACTGCCGCCGTGGCTGACCAGGTGCACGATGTGGCCCAGCAAGGGTCCGGTGTAGAGCGGCGCGGGCGGCAGCGCAGCGGGCGCCGGGCGTTCGAGCTGCACCAGCGCGAGGTCGACCTGGCCGGTGACGAACCCGGGGTGCACGTGCACGGCCCGGGCGCGCGCCACGAAGCCGCCCGCCAGCGGTGAGCGGAACACCACCTCGGCCGGCACCGCGCCGTTGACCGCGTGCGCGGCCGTGAGCACCCACTGCCGATCGATCAGCACGCCCGAGAGCAGGCGCTGCGCCGCGTACAGGCTGCCGACGGCGGCGGCCGGCGTGCCCGCCTGCGGGTCAGACGCGCCAGCCCCGCCCTCGAGCGCTGCGGCCGTCAGCGGCGCGGCCAACAGGCACCAGAGCGCGGCACGCCGCCGCACGACAGGGGATGGGATTCGCACCGCGCCTCCGGAATCATCCGATCGGACCATGGATATGCCCGCGCCCAGGCACGCGAAGACACACAGCGCAGGACCGCGGCCCGGAAAATTCCGGCCAGCAGCCCTTCACCGGGGTCTCGACGATGGGGTGTTCGACGTCAGGCCTGCCGAAGGGTGTACCGCTCCTCGATGTCTTCGTGATGAATCCGGCCGCGCCAGGCGCGGCCACAGCCAAGGAAACCGTGATGCAAACCGTTCGTTCGATCGCCCGCGCCGCCGTGCTGGCGCTGGGCCTGGCGGCCTCGCTGGGCCACGCGCAATCGCTGTCCACTCAGGGCGGCAAGTCCCTGGACCTGCCCTCGCGCTTCGACCCGGTCTGGTGGGGCGATGCGGCCACCTACACCGGCGGCTTCGATCTGGACAGCGTGCTGCGCAACGCGCGGCTGGTCCTCGACGGGCCGGCCACGCTGAGCTTCACCGTGGTCGGCACCGAGGCGGCCGACCGGCCGGGCTGGGGCTGGGGCCACTGGAGCCACTGGGGCCACTGGAGCCACTGGGGCCACGACCACCCCGCCAAAGGCCGCCACGACACCGCACGCGACGCGCAGCGCCTGCCCTTCACGCTGGGCCAGAGCCTGAGCTTCGAGCAGGCCAGCGCCGGCCGGGTCGATCTGTCGGTGCTCGACGATCTGGTCGGCGCGCGCTGGGGCCACCTGCGGCCGCACGCGCTGGTGCTGTCCGAGGACGCCAGCAGCGCGCTGCTGTTCTTCAACATCGGCCGCGACAAGGGCCGCCCCGACTTCGACGACCTCATCGTGCGCGTGAGCGTGTCGCCCGTGCCCGAGCCCGAGACCGCGCTGCTGTGGCTCGCGGGTCTGGCGGGTCTGGGCGGCTGGCTGCGTCATCGGCGCGGCAAGGCGGTGGCGGCGGGCTGAACGAAGCGCCGTCTCAGGCGGCCGTGCGGGCCGGCGCGCGGCGGCGCGCGGCGGCGCCGATCACGCCCAGGCCGGCCAGCAGCATGGCGATGGTCTCGGGCTCGGGCACCGCGCTCACGCTGATGTTGTCCAGGCGCAGCTCGGAGGTGCTCAGGTCGTCGTTGAGGTCGACCACGCCGAGCACCAGGCGCACCGCGCCGCTGGCGTTGGCGGTATAGCTGAACGAGGCGTTGGACCAGCCCCAGGCCACATCGTTGAAATCGCCGAAGGTGCTGTTGAAGGTGCTCACGTTGGGCAGCGTGAACGCGTCGGTGAACTTCACCACGGTGTCGTTGATGGCGATGAACGCGAAGTCGGGGTTGATCGATTCGGTCGACAGGAAGGCCCAGTCGAACTTGATCGACAGCGTGTCGCCCGCGGTGGCGAAGAAGTCCTGCGAAATCGCCGAGGCCTCGATCGCGTAGCCGCCGATGTCGAGCGCCGTGGGCAGCAGGCCCGCGATGCTGGGCGCTTCGTAGAAGTTGACCGGCGAGACGCCGCTGTTGTTGTTGAAGCCCGCGGGCAGCGGCGCGTCGTCTTCGTACGCGGTGGTGGCGGTGGACAGCACCGCGGTCTTGCTGCCGGTGGTGCGGATCTGGGCATCGCCCCAGAGCGTCCAGCCGGTCTGGCCGGCGTCGAAGCTGCCGTTCTGGAAGGTGGTGCCCTGCGCGAGCGCGGGGGCCACCCCCGTCACGATCAGCGCGGCCGCGGCGAGCAGTTGGCGGGTGGTTTTCATGGCTTTCCTTTGGGTGAAGAGATCGGTTCAGGGATGGGCGGGATCAGGGAGCGGTGTTGCCGATGAGGTCGCGGCCGGGCACGAACTGGGCCGCGGTCAGGCCTTTGAGCAGCACCAGCGGGCGCGGCGCGATCGGGCCGGCGCTGCCGTCGGTGTCGATGAGCAGCTGCACGCCGCCGATGACGTCCACGCGGCCGATGTGGCCGCTGGCCACGCCGTCGCCGACAACGCCCAGGCTGGCGAGCAGCGCGCTCAAGTCGATCTTGTCGGCGTAGGGCGTGAAGTCGGTGATGGTGTCGCCCGCGTCGCGCACGCTGGTGTAGACGAAGCGGTCGCCGCCGGCGCCGCCGGTGAGGGTGTCGGCGCCCGCGCCGCCGGTGATCACGTCGTCGCCCGCGGTGCCGACCAGGGTGTCGCGGCCGGCGGTGCCGTTGATCACGATGCCGGGCGTGGACTGCGCGACGGCGAGGTCGATCAGGCGGCCGTGGCGGTCGAAGGCGTTCTCGATGCCGTACATGTTGGCGGTGATCTCGTCGCCGTCGGCCGCGTTCAGGCGCTGCAGGCCGCCTTCGGCCTTGGGCGCGCGGATGAAGCTGGCCAGCGCTTCCTGGTAGGTGATGGTGTTGACGTTGTTCTCGAACACCACGCCGTTGGCGGCGAAGGGATAGCCGTCGCCGCCGTTGGCGGTGAAGTCGATGGTGGCGAACGAGAAGACGCGCGGCGAGACGACCTGGCCGTTGTCGACCAGCACGGTGCCATCGTCGAGCACGATGCGGCGGATGCGGTCGCCGCTGCCGACGGCGGTGCCGCGCGGCGTGCGCGTGGTGTCGTACACCACCTGCATGCCCGAGACCTGGGCGAAGCGGCCCTGGGCGCTACCCGTGGGCGTGGAGGCGGCCACCGAGTGCTCCATCAGGTCCTTGAGCTGCGCGGCGTTCATGGCCGGCGCGCGCTTGACCAGGTTGGTGAAGGGCAGCACGTTGAAGGTGTCGCCCACGGTCACGTTGCCCGGCACCGCGATGCTGGTGCGGATGCCGCCGCCGTTCTGGATCGCGACCTCGGCCTTGCCGGCGAAGCGCTGGGCGTCGGCGACCAGGTTGCCCAGGCCGGTGTCGGCGTTGCGCACACCCGCGACGTACTGGCAGGGCGCGGGCGAGCAGGCCACGTGGGTGGGGCCGTTGAGCTTCACGCCCGTGGTGCCGATGACCTGGGCGTTGAGCGCGGCGATGTAGCTGCTGACGGGCTGCACCACCTGGGCCTGGATGGTGGCGTCGCCGGTCACGGCGTCGGCGTCGGCCGCGGCGCCGCTCACGCGGATCATCTTCGAGCCGAGCAGGCCTTTGACGCGGCCGGTGCTGTCGTCCACGTCGATGCGCAGTTCGCCGACGTAGCGGTTGCCGAAGTGGCCGGTGACCAGCGGCACGGCCTTGCCTTCGGCGTCGAGCGCGGTGATCGGGTGCTGCGTGTAGGTGGGCGCGACGCCGCTGTTGATGAGCAGGTCGTCGCTGTCGGTCATGAGCTCGTGACCGCCGCCGGAGATCACCAGGTCCACGCCGCGCAGGCCGGGAATCATCACGCCGGTTTCGTTCTGCGCGTTCTGCAGGTGGCTCATCACCACGATGACGCTCACGCCCTGGTTGTTGCGCAGGTCGTCGATCTCGGCCTGCACCAGGGGCAGCAGGGCCTGCAGGTTCTGCAGCTCGCTGTTGCCGGCGCTCCAGTTCTTCATGATGCCGGCCGGCGGCGAAGAGATGGAGGGCAGCAGCGGCGTGGTGACGCCGATCACGCCGACCTTCTTGCCGCCCGCGGTGGTGAACACCTTGGAGGCCGCGACCTTGCCCTGCGCCGCGAGGTCGGCGAACTGGGGCGTGACCGAGAAGTCGAGGTTGACCGAGAGGTAGGTGGTGCCCGAGACCTGGGCGAAGCGCGCGGCGACCGGGCCGGTGTTGTCGAGGTCGAACTCGTGGTTGCCGAAGGTGGTGGCGTCCACGCCGATGCGGCGGTTGGCAATGGCGTCGTAGAAGTCCTGGCCGCCGTCGGGGTGCGCGGTGGCGAGGTTGGCGAAGCTTGCCGTCAGGCGCGGGCCGGGCAGGAAGGAGTCGCCCGCATTCAGCGTGAGCACCGTGCCGGGCGCGGCGGCCTTGCGGTTGGCCACCACCGTGGCCAGCCGGTCGATGCCGCCGTAGAACGAGATCGGCTGGCTGGCGTCGTTGCGCAGGTTGCCCTGGGCCGAGATCAGCCAGGACTCCTGGTCACCGATGTGCAGGATGGTGAGGGTTTCGGCCTGCACGGCGCTCAGGCTGCCGGCGAGCATCAGCGACGCGGCGAGCGCGCCCAGGGTGAAACGGTTCTTCATGGGATCGGTCCTGTGGAGGTGGAAATCAAAGGCCCAGGTCGCGGGCCGGCTGGATCTGGCCCGCGGTGACACCGCGCAGCACCGCGAGCGGGCGCGCCGCGATGGGGCCGGCGCTGCCGTCGCTGTCGATCTGCAGGCTCAGGCCGGCCGCGGTATCGACCAGACGCACCACGCCGTCGGCGATCGCGCTCGCGGGGTTCTGGCCGATGGCGGCCAGCAGCGCGCTCAGGTCGATGCGGTCGGTGCCGGGCGTGAAGTCGGTGATGGTGTCGATGCCGTCGCGCAGGTCGGTGTAGACGAAGGTGTCGGCACCCGCGCCGCCGGTGAGCGTGTCGGCGCCCGGGCCGCCGGTGATGCGGTCATCGCCCGCGCCGCCGACCAAGGTGTCGCGTCCGGCCGTGCCCTGCACCGGGCGCAGCAGCGACAGGCCCACCAGCACCGGGTCGTGGTCCGAGGAGCGGTACACGCTGGCCTGGTAATAGTCGGGGCTGCAGCTGCCGCTGCACTGCGGATCGCCGACCTTGAACTCGGTGTTGTAGTCGATGATCGAGGGCTCGTCGGCGTTGATGGCCCAGTGGCGCGCGCCCGTGATCTGGGCGCTCAGCGTGGGCGTGGCCAAGGCGTGATCGAGGTAGCCCGCCTCGCCATCGAACACGTACGAGTAGCCGAGCCCGTTGAAGCGGTCGATCTGGTCGACCAGGCCGGCGCCGGCCAGCGTGAGGATGGGGTCTTCCTTGCCGTAGGCGTTGAGGTCGCCGATCACGAGCACGTCGGGGTCGGTGGCCTGGAGCTGGCCGATGAAGCCAAGCAGTGCCTGCGCCTGCTGCTGGCGGCGGTCGTTGAAGCAGCCCTGGCCATCGCCCTGGTCGAGGTCGGCCGCGGGCGAGCCGCTGTCGCAACCCTTGGACTTGAAGTGGTTGACCACCACGGTGAAGCGCTCGCCATTGGACAGCTGGAAGGTCTGCGCCAGCGGCGGGCGGTTGTGGATGGCCGCGGTGTCGCTGAGCGCGGCGCCGTACGGGGTGACGCGGGCGGGCTTGTAGATCATGGCGACGCGGATGGCGTCGGTGCCGGTGCCGCCCGTGGGCAGGCCCACCACGGCCCAGGTGCCGGCGCCGGCGGCCGCATTGAGCTGGTTCACCAGGTCCTGCGCCGCGCCGTTGCCGTTGTTCTCGATCTCCATCAGGCCCACGATGTCGGCGCCCAGGCCGTTGATGGCGGGCACGATCTTGTTGCGCTGGCGCGTGAGTTCGAGCGCGCTGTCGGCGCCGCGGCAGTCGCTGCGCGTGCCACCGGGGAAGCACGAGGCGCCGGCCTGGTCGATGGTGCTGAAGTAGTTGAGCACGTTGAAGCTGCCCACGCGCACGTTGCCGCCGACCGCGGGCGGCGTGGCCGGGCGCGGGTTGCTGCGCACGAAGTTCACGGGCCCGATCGGGTGGATGCGGTAGTCGCTCAGGCCGTCGGCGAGGTTGGTGGCCAGGCCGTAGTCGATCACGCCGGTGAGGCCGTCGGGCAGGGTGTCGCCCGCGCGCAGCGTGTTGTCGGCGCCGATGTAGGGCGTGGGGTTGACGTTTTGCTGCGTGCTGCCGTCGTCGAGCAGGATGCGCCGGCGCGCGTTGTCCTGCGCCATGGCCAGGGCCTCGGCGGAGTTCGCGGGGTGGCGGTTGGTGGGCTTTTCGAGCCGGCCCTCGGCCGCCAGCGTGACCTGGCCGTAGCGGCCCTGGAAGAAGTTCTGCGAGGCCGTCAGCGGCGAGGCGATGCGCACCACCATGCCTTCGTAGCGCTCGAGTTCGCCATCGGCCACCTCGGGCAGCGTGATGACCACGGGCGCGACGCTGTTGCCGGTGCTCACCAGCGTGGCGGTGGTGCCGGTGAGCTCGGTCACGGGCCGGGCCTGCGCCTCGGCGCCGGTGCCCACCGCGAACTCGGTGACGGTGCCGGTGACGCGCAGCTCGTTGCCGAGCGCGACCACGCCCGTGGGCGCGGTGCTGGTGAAGACGAAGATGCCGTCGGAGGTGGCGGGATCGCCATCGCCCACCGGGTCTTGCAGGAAGTAGCCGTTGCTGTTGATGCGCGTGACCACGCCGCGCGTGGTCACGCGCTGGCCTTCGAGCGGGCTGCGCGCGCCGCTGCCCTGGATCTGCGGGATCGGGGTGGTGCCTTCGACGGCGATGGTGACGGTGCAGCTCGCGGTCTGCAGCTCGTCGTTGGCAAAGTTGATCTGCACCGGGTACGAACCGGCGGCCAGCGAGCCGGCCACGGCGATGGTGGCGCTGGCGCTGCCGCCTTCGAGCGTGGCGGGCGTGAACGCGGACAGCGTGATGGCGGCGGGCGTGTTGGCCGCGAGCGTGGCGCCATTGACCACGCTGTCGCTGTCGCTGGCCGAGACGGCGAAGCTGCCGCCGGTGCCGGTGTCGAACGCGGCGTTGGCCGGGCAGGTGGTGGCGATGGGCGCGTTCACGCCGCCGCCCAGGCTGTCGCCGTCGACCTGGATGTCGTCGATGCCCACCCACTCGTCGTTGCCGGCCGCATTGGTGGTGATGATGCGCACCTGCACCTCGGCCTGGTTGTCGGCGGCGGCGGGCAGCACCACGTCCACCGGGGTCACCAGGGTGGCCAGGCTCGGACCCGAGGTGGCGTCGGCCACGAAGCCCGCGGGCAGGTTGATGAAGTTGCCGCTGCGGCCCACGCGGTACTGCAGGGCCACGGGCTGGATGGCGTTGTCGCTGGAGCCGTCGAGATCGCGCAGCACGTAGCGCACGCGAACGGCCTGTTTGCCGCGGGTGTCCAGGTGCAGCACGATGTTGGGCGCGTGCGCGCCGTTCGAGCCGGCCAGCGCCACCACCGGGTCGGCCAGCGCGAACTCGGCCACGCCGCCGGTGCTGTAGGTGTTGGGCGCGGTCTGGTTCGGCGCCACGTTCACGTCGGTCGAGGGCGCGAGCACCGTCTGCGGATCGATGCCGCCGGTGGTGGGCCCTGCCACCACATAGCCCACGATGCCCGGCACGCCCGACCAGTTGTTGGCGGTGGTGATCAGGCCGGCATTGCTCCAGTTCTGGGCAAAGGGCAGCGCCTGGGGCACGTCGGTGGCCATGGCCGACAGCGGCAGTGCCAGGGACATGGCCAGGCTCAGGCGGCGCAGGCGCGCGGTGGAGGGAACGGGGCGGTGGTGTGCGGATCGGAGCGGCATGGGCGTGTTCGTGGGCACCTGCGGGTGCCCCGAGCGGCACCCTGTCAAAGGCCTGCGTGATGATGGTCAGCCAGCATCACGGCTTTGCTGTGCGCCAAGCGCGCCGCGCTGATCCGAAAAGACCATTGCAGCTGCGGCTTCAAAACAAACGCCCATCCAACGGCATGCGCGGGATGGGCGTTCGACGGGCCCGGCGAAGACCGGGCCATGGCCCGGGCCTCGGACACGGGCCGCGGGCCGCGGGCCGGGATCAGGCCGCGCTGCGGCGGCGGCGCGCGAAGGCGGCCACCGCGCCCAGGCCGGCGAGCAACATCGCCAGCCCCTCGGGCTCGGGCACGGCCGTGACCGAGATGTTGAGCACGTCGCCGGCGTTGAGCCCCGTGATGGACCAGTTCACGTTGCCCGCATAGCCCTTGGGATCGCCCAGGCGCACGTCGTAGAACTCGGGCATGCCGAAATCGACCACGGCGCTCGAGCCGTTGAAGTCGACGCTGGCATAAGACTCGGAGAACTCGCGGTAGGCCGTGCCCACGGACGCGAACAGGCCGGCGCCGATGTCCACGCGATAGCCCGTGACGCCCACGCCACCGAGGCCGATGCGGTTGATCAGCAGCGCGTTGAAGCTCAGGCTGCCGAAGTCGGCGGCTTCGACCACGTAGCGCAGCGTCGTGGTGCCGAGCGAGGCGAAGTCCAGGTCGAACGAGATCAGGCCGGGTTCGCTGTACTCGGTGTGGGTGGCCGTGCCGGCCACCACGCCTTCGAAGGTGGCGGCCTGCGCGCCCGCGCTCAGGCCCAGGGCCGCGATGAGGGAATAGGCAAGGGATTTCATGGTGTGGCTTCCTGGGGGTTCAGAGGCTGCCCTTGCTCCACGGGCCGGTGATGGCCAGCGTGACGCCGGGCGTGTAGAGGTTGACGAACAGCACGCGGCCATCGGGGCTGAACACGCTGCCGGCCCATTCGGTGTTGCGGTGGTTGCCCGCGTTGCTGCCGGCCTTGCCCACGGCCTGCATCTGGGCGCTGGTGAAGTTGAAGTTGTGCGACGCGAAGGTGTAGGTCTTGCCTTCGGGCGTGAGCACCTTGAGCTCCTGCGCGACGATGGTGCCGCTGGTGGGGCTGGACGTGCCGCCGTCCTCGCAGAACAGCAGCCCGCCGCGCGGGCTCACGCAGATGTTGTCGGGCGAGTTGCCGATCACGCGGTCGCGGCCCACGAAGATGGCCTTGAGCACCAGGGTCGCGAGGTCGAGCGCCCAGATCACGCCACTGCGCGCGGGGCGGCCGTTGCCGGCGGCGCTGGTGGCCTTGTCGGTGAAGAACACCGTGCCGTTGGCGACCCAGCAGCCTTCGTTGGCGCCGAAGATCGCGCCGCCGTTCGCATAGGCGCCGCGGAACGGGCCGCTGCCGGTCACCGAGCCGACGGTGGTCGAGATCGTGGCGGCATCGGCGTCGGGGCTGTCCACCGGCACCCAGGCGCACTGGAACTCCTGGCACAGCGTGGGATAGCGCAGGTCCGCGTTGGGCTGGCCGACCACGGCCAGGCCTTCGAGCAGGCCGCCCTGGTGCAGGCTGCCCAGGCCGCCGCTGAGGTTGTTCGGGCGGAAGCGGTACAGCGTGTTGGCGTTGCCCTGGTCTTCGGTGAGGTACCAGTAGCCGGTCGCGGGATCGATGGCGCTGGCTTCGTGCGCCATGCGGCCCATGGCCACGATGGGCGTGGGATCGGCCGCGTTCAGGCTGGTGTCGGCCGGCACCTCGAAGATGTAGCCGTGCTTCTTGCCCGTGCTGCTGACGTTGTTGCTGAGGATCTCCTCGTTGCTGAGCCAGCTGCCCCAGGTGGTGGCGCCGCCCGCGCACGGGCGGTAGATGCCGCCGAGCGTGGCGTAGCTCGACACCCAGCTGCCATCGCGCCAGACCAGGTTGGTGTTGCCCCCGATCTGGTAGCTGGTGCCGGTGATGCCGGTGTCGTACTTGGCCACGCTCTCGCGCGAAGCGCCCACGATGTTGGCCGCGCTGCTGCTGGTGGAGCGCTCGTGGTTGCGCACCAGGATGATTTCGTTGCTGCGACCGACCCGGCGCGAGAGCACCACGCCCATGCCGTCGTGCGAGTTCGGCGTGATGAGGCCGTCGCTCATCACATCGCCCGCCCAGCCGTAGCTCTTGTAGGTGAAGCCCGCGGGCAGTTGCACCAGGGGCAGGCCGGTGGTCTGGTCGTTCACCGGGGCCACGGGGCCGTAGGGGCTGTCCGTGCGCACCGAAGCGTCGTCGGGCAGGCACTGCGCGGTGTACGCCTGATCGACCGTGTTGGCCAGCGCGGCGATGGGACCGCCGAAGGCGGCGGCAACCGCCGCGCCGGTGCCGCCCAGCAGCAGCTGGCGGCGCGAGACATCCTGAGGACTGTCGGACATTAAGGGCTCCTTAAAAAGTGGGGGGGAGCCCCGGAATTTCTTCGCCGACCGTGAACGGCGCTTGACCCGCGCACGTCTGTTTGTCCGGGCCTTTTGGGCCGCGGTGCACGAACCCTGGTCCGAACGGCGCATTGACAACGCGGCCCGCTGCGCACGGCCGCACGAGTGGCCTTTGCGCGCGCCGTGACGGTTTGGTGACACCGGATTGACCGGCCGCACGGCCGCGCTTATGGTCCGCGTTCCTTGTCAGGAGCCCCCATGCAAGCCATCAAATCCGTTCGGAAGCTGATTCAGGCAGATCCCGCATCGTCGCGGTCGGCCGTGCTCGCCGCCCTCGTGCTGGCCTTGGAGTCAGAAGAGCCTTTCAACCTCACCCGGCTTTATGGCCTGCCCTATGAAGATTTCGAACTGGCACTCAAGCTGGTTCAGGAATGGCGGCTTGACCGGTACTACAGCGCAAAGTACCGGCTCTTGGATGCCTCCCTGCTGGCTGGTCGCCACACGGAACCAGCGATCGGATGACGCTGGGACTCGGCCGACACGTGTCGAGATCATTGGCGGCGCCAGCGCGTCGCTGGCTCAACCGCCTAAACAGGGGGGAAGTCCAACGTGATGTGAGCCACCACAGTGCTTTTGGTGCCGGGCCTGCAGGGTGAGCCACACTTTTGTGGTCGTGCCCAAGCGTCTTGGGTCGCCTCGTGGAAGCTGAACAGGCGCGCGGCAATGTGCTGCACGAGCTGGTGCTGCTCACCGAGTTGGACGTGTACCTGCCTCTGACCCACTCGCGCAGAAAAGCGGGCACCTGGGGTAGCAAGGGCTGAAGCAGCCCGCCCCCTGCCGTTCCCCCCTGCGGTTCCCGCATCGGGAACCGCAAGGCTCCAAAACGACAGGCTATCGACATAGACCAAGACCAGGAGAGCACAACGCAGGTGGCCAAGGGCGACACGATGCATGGCGGCGCGCGGATCCTCGCTACCGGCACAACGAGCACGGCTAAAGCAGCTGGCTGCCGCATACCTCATCAATGTTGCATCCGAGCCCACTTCCGATGGGTCATCCATCAGTTCATCGGTGGCCGTGCTCTGATGGCGTACGCCTGGGGACCCGACTACCCGGTTAGCGCTACGCAAGGCCAGTGGACCCGCTTGCCAACTCCCACCGCGATACCACCTCTCTAAAACGCGCGTGCGCGCGCGCGCATTTTTTTAAAGGCTGGCGAGCGGCGAGCACTCATGGCTCGCTGCAGCGAAACTCTCGAGGCATCACAACCGACGGCTCAAGTGCGCGTTCGACCCTGAGACGGGTTCAGCGCGGCCTACCCCCACCGCCAGCGAGTCTGGAGCCCCTGCAGTGCAGGGGCTTTTTTATTGGGCGATCCAGGCGGTGCACATGCCGGCCTCGACCTGCGTGACCGCCCCTCGGCACACCGACGAATCGGATGCTGCATCACCACCACGCAGTCGCTTACATTCGCGCCGATGAAGGTCCTGCTGATCGACGATCATCCGCTCTTTGGCTTCGGGTTTGCCCAGGCCTTGAGCCAAGGCGCGTCCGGCATCGAAGTGCTCACGGCGCCGACCATCCAGGACGGTCTGGTCCAGGCTGCGGCACAGCCGGACCTCGACATCGTGCTGATCGACTACCGCCTGGGCGACACCGACGGCCTTGCCGGGCTGCGGCACTTCGGTGATCGCTTTCCCCTGGTTGCGCGCGTGCTGATCTCCGGCGATGAAGACCCTGTGCTGGCGCAGCGCGCGCGGGCGGCCGGCGCCAGCGGCTTCCTGGGCAAGTCCAGTTCCCTACAGGGGCTGCTGGCGGCGTTGCAGCGCGTGGCCGACGGCGAGGCCGTGTTCGACAACGACACCCGGCGCGCCACCGCCGGGGCCGGGCCCACCGCGCGGCAGATGGAGGTGCTGGCCCTGCTGGCCCAAGGCCAGCCCAACAAACGCATTGCACTGGAGCTGGGCATTGCCGAGCGCACGGTGAAGCTGCACGTCACGGCGCTGCTGGAGACCTTGGGGGCGCGCAACCGAACCCACCTGCTGGTGCGGGCACGCGAGCAGGGGCTGTTGTAGATGCTGTGGCCGCGCGTGCGTGTCTGGCTCGAGGGGCTCGAGAGCGAGCAGATCGACCATCTGTTTCGATTCACCTCCCTGACCTCGTTGATGACGACCTTGGGGGCCCTGATCCTGTACGGGGCGTTCCGAAGCGGTGAAGGGTTCGACGCGGCCGATGGCTGGATGCTCGCTTTCGTGTTCGTCGGCGTGGCGCGCATGGCCGGCGCACGCCGCTACCACCGGCTGCGGCCGGCGCGCGATCGCCTCCACCGCTGGGCCGCCTGGGCGTTCGGCACCATCCTGCTGCAGGGCGTGTTGCTCGGTTCCTTGAGCCTGATCTGGTTGCAGCCGGCGACGCCGGAGGTCGAGTCGCTGTTGCACATCGTCGCGGCAACGATCGTCATCGGCGCGACGGTGCCCCTGCCGCCGTTCTACCCGGTGCTGGTCGCGTTCGTGGTCTGCGTGATGGGGCCCTTGGCCTTGCGCGATTTGTGGATTGCTGGCACGTACCACCTCACGCTGGCCGCGCTGGTGGTGGCCACCAGCCTGTACACCTTGCAGGGCGGGCGCCAGCAGGCCCGGGCGCTGGCTCAAGCGCAGGCCGAACGGCGCAAGAACGCCGCGTTGATCGAGGCCTTGCGGCGGGAGAACCAGCGCGCCGAGCAGGCCCAGGACGCGAAGACGCGTTTTTTCGCCGCGGCCAACCACGACCTGCGGCAGCCCCTGCATGCCATGGGTTTGCTCGCGCACACGCTGAACGAGAACGGTGCAGCAGCGCGCTCCGAAGACGTGCCCGCGCGCCTGGTGGAATGCGTGGACAGCATGGCGCAGATCGTGGACGAATTGATCGAACTGGCGCAGGTGGATGCCGCCGCCGTGGTGCCCCGGCTCGAAGCGTTCGCGCTCGATGCGCTGCTGCGCGAGGTGGCGCGCACCCATGCGCTGCAGGCCACGCACAAAGGCCTGCAGCTGCAAGTCGACAGCAGTGCCCTGACGGTGCGCAGCGACCGCCGCCTGGTCGCCCGCGTGCTGGCCAATCTGCTGTCCAACGCCTTGCGCTACACGCCACAGGGCATGGTGCGCCTGGCCTCGCGGGTGCAGGGCGATCGCGTCGAAGTCATCGTGCAGGACAGCGGCATCGGCATTGCCGAGCACGAACTGTCGCGCATCTTTGAAGAGTTCTACCAGGTGGGTAATCCGGCGCGAGACCGGCGGCTGGGCGTGGGGCTGGGTCTGGCCACGGTCAAGCGCCTGAGCGATCTGCTCGATCTGCGCGTGCAGGTGCAGTCCACGCCCGGGCAGGGCAGCGTGTTCCGCATCACGCTGCCGCTGTGCGATGCAACGCCATCCCCCATCGCCGCGCCGGCCATGCCGCAGGACACCCCGCTGACGCGGCGCCGTGTGCTGGTGGTTGAAGATGACGCCGACTCGCGTGCGGCCTTGACGGACCTGCTCTCTGCCTGGGGGTGCGAAGTGCGTTCGGCACAAGACGTGGCCCGCACACGGCAGCACCTGGCCGATGGCTTCCAGCCCGAAGCGGTGCTGGCCGACCTGCGGCTCGCGGGCGGCGACAGCGGCGTCGATGCGGTGATCGCGGTGCGTGCCTGGCTCGGCAAGGAATTGCCTGCGCTGGTGCTTACCGGCGACAGGGGCGACGCGCAAGCACAACGCGCCGAAGCCGCGGGCCTGAGGCTGTTGGCCAAGCCCGTCAAAGCGGTGCAGTTGCGCGCCTTCCTGGGCCAGGTCTTCGGCGCCTAGCGGCAGCGCCGGGCACCTGCCCTTTTGGGCTATTCAAGCGGGGTTGCCCGCTGCCTAACATCGAGCCGATCCCCGCAACAACCACAGGTGACGACCCGAATGGCTCAAATCACATCCCTCGCATTGGCATTGGTCATGCTCACGTCGCTGAGCGGCTGCGGCAGCATCGCTGCCTCGACCAACAGCCTTTCCGACGAACGCCTGAAGTCTGAAGCGGCGGGCGTGCTCGCCATGTCGCCCGACCAACTGGCGCTGCTCGACCGTCGCACGGAAGGCACCAACACCTTCTACGCCGTCAAGGCGCGCGATGGCAAGGAATACACCTGCATCATCAACGGCGGCAACCTGCTGAGCTTCGGCATGACGAATCCGCCCAATTGCAAACGCAAGGGCAGCTGAGCCCGCAAGGCGGCACAAGCCTGGCCGAGGAGCAAGCCATGCCAGAACGCGCGCAAGCCCGCACCGAGCCATCCTTCGAACGCATGGCCCGTGCCGCCCGCCGGGCTGGCGGCATGCTCGGCGCGCTGGTGCTGACCTGCCTCGCAGGCAACGCCCTTGCTGCGTCGGATCCGGCATTGCCCGAGGGCAACACCAAGGTGGTCACCAAGTCGCGCCTGGGTGTGTGGATGCTGCGTGAAGACCCTGCCCAGCCGCGCATGAACTGTTCGGTGAAGTTCGTTTCATCGAGCAAGAACCCACCGGGGCTCACCATACTGGGGCCGACGCCGAAGTCGGCCCATGCCGTGATCCTCTTCAGCGGAAGCGACATCCCCGTGTCCAGCGCGGTGCAAGACGTGCAGGTCGAACTGGTGCAGCAAGACCTGCCACCCACGCGCCTGCCGGCCAAGCAGTTTCCGCGGCAAGCGGGTTCGCCGGACGGCGTGCTGGCCGTCCCCGTGGGCGACATCCGGCAAACCCTGAAGTCGATGCGGGACCGCGAAAACAACATGCAACTGCGCATGGAGAGCACCACGGTCTTTTCCCTGGACTACGACGGTCTGGCATTGGCCCGCAACGCCATGCTCGACTGCATGGAGGGCCGGACATTCGCAGGACAGTCGCTCAAGGAAGCGACGGCGGAGATCCGCCCGCTGGGCACGTCCGTCATCAAAGGGCAGGCTTACTTCAAGGGTGCTTTGCTGGCCGCCAAGAAGTACCCACCCAAGGGCAGCCAGGCGGTGGGCCTGATCTGGATGACCGACGAATTCAAGGCCTGGTACGAGCAGGTCAAGCGCGATCAGAAAATGCCCAAGCAGATTCCCCAGGCCATCCTGAAGCACTTCATGCGCACCAAGATCCTGGACGACAAGGGCAGCTTCGTGTTCACCAACATGCCGCCCGGGGAATACCTGCTGATCACCGACTTCTCCTACGAGCGCACCCGCAACCAGGAAGAAGTGATCGGCCGCACGGACGTGTACACCGCGGGCGGCCGCTACATCGGCTCGAACAACCAGATCACGGTCAACACCTATGCCTTCCAGGAAGGTGTGACTTTCGAGAAGCGCGTCGTCGTGCCCGCCGATGGCCAGACGATCGAAGTGTCGCTGGACAAGTCCTGCCTCATGGGGTGTTGAACCGCGCGTCGCGCGCTGGCGCCTGCGGCGAGGCCCGCACGGCCCCGATACCCGATCAGCGCCCAGGGTGATCCCGCGCGCCACATCCACTCCGTCTCCCGGCGCGTATCCCGTGGGCCGAGCCCGGCACCCACAAACCAGGAGACAGCCATGACACTCAAGCCCGCATCCCTTGCGAAAGGATGCCTGTTGATGGCGGTGGCCAGCGCCGCCATCGCATCGAGCCACCGAGAGGCCCCGTTCATCACCACCAGCCCGAAGGTGGACGGCACCGACTTCTACATGTTCCGCAGCTACGAAGGCGTGGCCGCGGACGGCACCGGCGGTCGATCCGATTACGTGACCATGATCGCGAACTACCAGCCCCTGCAAGGCCCGTACGGCGGGCCCAACTACTTCTCGATGGACCCGAACGCGCTGTACGAGATCCACATCGACAACAACGGCGACGCGCGCGAAGACATCACCTTCCAGTTCCGCTTCAAGAACAACCTCAAGGGCACGCCGCTGTCCATCGGCAACACCTCGGTGCCGATCCCGCTGATCCAGTCGGGCACGGTCGCGGCCGTCAACGACGCCAGCCTCAACCTCGCCGAGACCTACAGCCTCACGGTGGTGCGCGGCGACCGTCGCAAGGGCGCGGCCCAGGTGGTGGCCGCGTCGCTGCCCAAGCCGGTCGACTACATCGGCCAGAAAACGCTGGGCGATGCCGCGGCCTACAAGGCCTACGCCGACAAGCACATCCACACCGTCACCATCCCCGGTTGCGCCATGCCGGCGCGGGTGTTCGTGGGTCAGCGCCAAGAGGGCTTCGCGGTCAACCTCGGCCGCATCTTCGACCTCGTCGATGCCCCGGCCGAGGTGCTGCTCAACCCCGCGCTCAAGGACGCCGAGGGCGCCAACGGCAACCACTACATCCAGAAGCAGAACGTGACCTCGCTCGCCCTCGAGGTGCACCGCAGCTGCCTCACCGCGGGCGCTGAAACGGTCATCGGCGGCTGGACCACGGCCAGCCTGCGCCAGGCCCGATTGCTCAATGGCGCGCCGCCCTCGGGCCACCAGGCCAGCGAGAAGGCCGGTGGCGCCTGGACCCAGGTTTCGCGCCTGGGCAACCCGCTGGTCAACGAGGTGGTGATCGGCCTGCCGGACAAGGACAAGTTCAACGCCTCGGCGCCCAAGGACGACGGCCAGTTCCTGGCCTACGTGAGCAACCCCACGCTGCCCGCGCTGCTCGGCCAGGTGCTGGTGGGCAACCCCGCCGGCGTGGCCCCCACCAACCTGCCGCGCACCGACCTGCTCACCACCTTCCTCACCGGCATCACCGGTGTGAACAAGCCGGCCACCGTGGCGCCGTCGGAAATGCTGCGGCTCAACACCGCTGTGCCGCCGGTGCCGTTCGCCAACCAGAACCGCCTGGGCGTGGCCGGCAATGCGCTCAACACCGACCCCAACAAGGTGAACGACAACGCCGGCTTCCCCAACGGCCGCCGGCCCAAGGACGACGTGGTCGACATCGCGCTGGTGGCCATGCTCGGCGGCCTGTGCGTGATCAACGGCGACAACAACGCGCTGGGGCTCAACGGCGTGCCGGGGGTGCCGTCGCTGGCCTCGGCCTGCCGGCCGTCGAGCGTGCCGCTGGGCGCGCAATCGGCCAACGTGCACGACGCGGTGGACCAGGCCGTGGTGCCGTTCCTGCCCGGCTTCCCGTACCTCAACACGCCCAACCCGGGCTCGATGAAGCTGCAGTGAGCGCGGCGGCACACCAAGGACGTTCCATGCGACACATTCCCTTGAAACCCGCGCTCGGCCTCGTGCTGGCCGGTGCCCTGCTGAGCGGCTGCGGTGGCGGCGGTGGCGACGCCCCGCCCGCTGCGCCGCAGGCCCAGGCCGCCATGCCCTTCATGGGCAACTCGGTGCAGTCCCTGCTGCAGTACATGAACCGCCTGATCGCCCAGACCAGCGAAACCAGCACGCCCGAGCCGGTGGACAACCAGCCGCTGCCGGTGGACGACACCGTCTGAGCGGCGCCCGGTCCGTCAACCCCACGGGGACCGGCGCGGCCACGCGCCGGTCCCCCCTTCACATGAAACCGCTGCTCATCACCGCGGCCCTGCTCTGGGCGCACACGGCCTTCGCGCACGAGTTCTGGATGATGCCCGACCGCTTCTCGCCCGCGGCGCGGGAGCCGGTCGAGGTGGCGCTTCGGGTGGGCGAACATTTCGTGGGCGATCCCGTGGGATTCGGGCGCCCCATCGCCGAGGCGCTGCGCGTCTTCGGCGCCGACACCGAACAGCTGCTCACGCCGCTGTTGCCCGCCGATCTCGGCCAGGACCGCGTGGCCCTGGCCTTCGAGAAGCCGGGCACCCAGATGATCGCGCTCGACACCCAGGCGTTCAGCGTCACCCTGGCGCCCGACACCTTCAACGCCTACCTGCGCGAGGAGGGGCTGGACCACGTGCTCGCACAACGCCAGGCCAGGCCCGCCGACGCCTCACCGGTGCGCGAACGCTACCGCCGCCACGTCAAGACGCTGCTGCGCGTGGGCGGACGCAGCGACGACACCCACCGGCGCACGATCGGCCAGACCCTGGAGATCGTGCCGATCGCCAACCCGCTCGCGCTGGCGCCCGGCCAGGCGCTTTCGATGCAGGTCCTGTTCGAGGGGCGGCCGCTCGGGCAGGCGCTGCTCAAGGCCTGGCACCAGCGCGGCGGGCAACTGACGGTGCTGCGCACCCGCACGGACACCCGCGGTCAGGCATCGCTGGCCTTGCCCTGGCGTGGCGTGTGGATGGTCAGCGTCGTGCACATGGTGCCGTCCACCGATCCCGGGCGGTTCGATTGGGACAGCCACTGGGGCAACCTGACCTTCGAGACCGCGCCGCCGGCCCGCCCCCGGGGCCCTGGCCGGCCTGCCCGATAGGGCCGCGATCGCTCACGCCTTGGCCCGCGGCTTCATGCGAAAGCCGATGCCCATGCGGTTGATGGCGTTCATGGCGGCGATGGTGAGGGTCAGATCCACCAGATCCTTTTCGCCGAACACGGCCAGTGCGGCCGCGTAGGCGTCGTCGCTGGCATGCGTCTCGGCGATGCGCGTCACCTCCTCGGACCACGCCAGGGCCGCGCGCTCCTGCGCCGAAAAGAGGTACTGCGCTTCGTGCCAGACCGGCACGAGCGCCAGCTTGTCCACCGACATGCCTTCGGCGAGCAGGTCGCGGGTGTGGATGTCGATGCAATGCGCGCAGCCGTTGATCTGCGACACCCGCAGGAAGACCAGATGCGTCAGTGCACTCGGCAGGCGGGTGCCCTGGGTGACGAAGTGGTGCAGCGCGCCAATCGCCTTTGCACCCTCGGGAGATGATTGAAACCAGACAGCGCGGTCCATGAAACAGCGTCCTTTGAAGTCGTTGATGGGCAGAGGTCGATTCGGCCTCTGCCCACAAGACGTTTGACGCGCAAGCCGTGTGACACGAGCGGGCGCCCCGCTTTCGACAGACAGCCGTTCAGCGCCGCTCCAAGGCCTTGCCGATCTCGGTGACCAGGCCAGCGGCCGTCACCTCATCCAGTCCTGCGGCGAGCACATGAGCCTTCCCTGCGGCCTCCACCTCCACCCGGTACGCAACCTCGGCAAGCGCACGCCGGCCCGCGAGCCCCATCGCCACACCGGTGGGCAGGCCGCGCGCGGCGTCGTAGACGATCTCGGCGCCCCCAGCGAACTGGTTCCTGATGCGCAGGCGATGGATGTCGTCCTTGCGCAAGAGCGTGCCCTCCGTCTCGATGCCCTGCGGACCCACGCGCAGGCTGCGCGGTCGCGCGGGCTTGCCGCCCCGGTGGTCCTTGAGCAAGGTGAGCCATGCCAGCGCTGCGAACAGCAAACCCAGCACCCACAGGTAGGCCACGCCACTGCCCACCACGCCGGCACCCAGCACGATCGCGAGACCCGCGGGAAACCACAGCGTCGGGGGCGCTGCGGGCAACACCGTGAGCCGCGTCCACTCGCCGTCGGCCTGCATGCGGTACTCGGCCGTCTTCTTCGAAGCGGCGCGCAGGCGCCTGTAGGCCGACCACAGCAGGATGGCGGCGAACGCGTACTTCACGGCCGCTTCACCGGCGGACCGCGGGCTGGCCAGCAGCAGAAACCACAGACCCGCAAGACCGAGCACGAGGGCAGCGATGCGATTCATGGCGATCCTTCTCGTGGATGGTGATCCTCATCCGGCACAGGGCGGCACCCGCGGGTCATCGCCGGCACAGCTTCACCGGCCCCAGCCCCTGGCAACCGCGGCGCTGCGTTTCCACGCTGCACTGCAGGTCGTAGGCCGCCCCCTTCCACGCCCACACCGGTTCGCAAAACCCCGCGGTGCCGATGCGAAGGTCCTGCCATCCCTGACTGCGCGTGGGCAAGGGCGTGACGCTCGCGCCCGGAAAGCCGAGCTGCTGCGTGTAGCGCCCCTGCGCGTTCTTGACGAACAGGAACACCGATGAGCCGGTGTGGCCCGAGGTGCAGCCATTGCCCGCGATCACCAGCACCTCGGGCACACCGTCGCTGTTGAGGTCGAGCACCTGGGTCTCGTGCGCGATCTCGCCGCAATCGGGCGCCACCAGGGCCTTGCCGCCCGGCGCAACCCGGTAGTCGAGCAGTCGGAAGATGGCCTGCTGGTCGGCCGTGGGCAGGCGCTCGGCCACGCCGGCGAACAGCAAGCGCGGCCCCGCCGCGGGCTGGGCCCACACCGCCGCCGCGGCGACGAGGCAGCCCAGGGCCAGCCAACACGAACGCGCGTTCATGGCCGCTCAGAGCTTGGGCGCTGCGCCGCGCGACAGCCGGGCCTTCACGGCCTCTTGCCGCTGCTGCTCCACCCAGTCCCTGGCCTTCTGGTGCGTGCTGGCCCAGGCGCCGTAGTCCACCAGCCGCACCATCAGGTTGTGCACCGGATCGCCGGACAGGCTCGCGGCCGCGGCCAGCCCGCAGGTGGACGGATCGCGCGGCACATAACCCTTCTCCTGCCCGCGCTTGAGGCTGCTCAGGATGTCCGACGCCTCGCCCACGCCGATCACCGTGGTGTTGGGCGTGCTGCGCCAGCACGTGGGTTTGCCGGGCTCGCCCCACACCTGGTTGAGGGTGCTGTTGCTCTTGCCGCTGGTGGTGGGCGGGCCGTAGCGCTGCGCCAGCTGGGCACCGAGCTGGGCCTGCGTGGGCGGGGCCTTGAGGCTCATCTGCCGCGTCATGCCCAGCACGCGCGAAGCGCTGGGCGGCGGCGCGAAGTAGAGCCGGAAATCCTCGCGGCCCTGGGCGTCGTCGAAGGTCACCCACAGCTCGTACAGGAACGGCGGTGTGTTGAGCTGCTGCACGCCGTCGCTGTAGTTGTAGGTCATGCTGCGCTTTTGCACGCGCATGCCGGGCCGGTGGGTGTTGAGCACGGCCATGGCCTCGGCTTCGGTCATGCCCGGGCGCAGGCCCACGATGTCGAACGATGGTTGCGCGGCGGCAGGCTGGCACAGCGCGGCGGCCATGGACAGCAGCGCGGCACAAGCCCCCCGGAAAACGGTGTGAGGCATGGCGACTCCCCTCGGTGGTGGTGCGCCCATGCTAGGTCGCCGGGCCGCGCACGACACCTCCCAAATGGGAGGTTCGGGGCCGCGGGCTCAGGGTGCGCTCAGTGCGGGCGCAGCGGCGTGGCGAGCTCGCGCTGCAGGCGCGCGACCAACTCGGCCTGGCGCCGCACGCCGGTCTTGTGAAACACCCCTTTGAGCCGCGTGCGCGCGCTGCCGTAGGTCAGGCCCAGGCGCTCGGCGGCGTGTCGCAGGCTCAGGCCATCGAGCAGCGCCTCGGCCAGGCGCGCCTCGGCGGGTGTGAGCGCATGGGCCTGGCGCAGCCAGTCGGCGCGCGAGGGCGGCGGGTCGTGGGGCGTGCCCGAGAGCGCCAGCAGCACGCAAGGCCGGTGCGATTGCGCCGACGACAGCGGCAGCGCCAGCCCCGCCGCCTGCACGCGCAAGGGCAAGCCTGCGCCCGTGCGCGGCAGCACCAGCGTGTCGGTGGACGCTGCCAGGCCGCCGGGCCGCGGTGCGTGCGCCTGCAACAGCGCCGCCAGCGCGGGCTGCCAGGCGGGCCGGGCCGCCTGCACGCGACCCTGCCGGTACACCAGGGCGTCGGCCTGCGCGAGCGTTTGCAGCGCGGCGCGGTTGCCGTGCACCAGCGCCCCATCGGGCGTCACGATGAGCACGCCGCCGTGCAGGCTGTCGAGCGCGCCGGCCAGTTGATCGCGGCGCAGCGCCGCCGCGCCCAAGCGCTCGCGGATGCGCAGTGCGCGCGCGAAGTGGCCGCTCAGGCGCTCGAACAGCTGCACCTCGCGCGCGCTGAAGGTGGGCAGATCGGGCGCGCGCAGCAGCGTCACGTTGACGATGCCGCTGCGCTCGTTGGTGAGGGTGTTGCCCAGGCTGTAGCGAAAGCCCTGCGGGCGCATCCACTCCTGGTAATACGCCGAGCGGTACAGCACGCCGCGCTCGCGGGTGTAGGCGTCGAGCCGTTCGTTGGTGCGCACCATGCCCAGCCGGTGCAGCGCCTCGGAGTGCACGTTCCAGGGGTTGTCGGGCGCAAAGTACAAGCCATCGAAGCAGGCCATCCAGTGCGGCGTGATCCCCGCCAGGTGCGCCTGCGTGAGGCGGCGGGTGTCGAAGTCGAGCACGTAGAAGGTCTCGGCCTCGGTGCGGAAGCAGGTCTTGAGGTGTGCGAGCACCGCGGGCCAGTGCAGCGGGTCGAGCGCGGCGTCGTAGATCGCCGAGGTGAGGGCCTCGGTGGCCCGGTGCATGAGGGCGGCGGCGCGGGACATGCGGCGTTTTACCCCATGTGCTCACCCCGTGAAAGGCCGCCCGACGGCGCTGCTCCCCCTGCCCTGCGCACGCGGCCGGGCGCGCGGGCTCACCAGCGCAGCAGCCGCGGCCCCAGCAGCGCCCCGAGCGCGCCGCTCAGCAGCATGCCCAGCGTGTACCAGAGCGCGACGAAGGGCAGCGCGAGTTCGGTGCACGACAGCGCATAGCCCAGCGCCCCGAGGCTGCCCGCGAACAGGCCGGCGCCGGCCCCGGCCAGCACCGGTCGCGTCGGCGCGAGCCCGCGCAGGGCCCAGAAGGCCGCGGCCAGGGCCGGCAGCGACAAGGCCATCACGTTGAGCGAGCAGCGCGTCCACGAATGGCCCAGCAGGCCCGGCAGGCGGCTCGCCGCCGGGCTCGCGAGCCAGCCCGCGAGCCCCACCAGCACGGCCGCCACGAGCACGGCCGCCACCGCCAGCAGCGGCCCGCGCCAGCGGGGCACGGGCCGGCTCAGGCGGATCACCAGCCAGCCGGTGCTCACGCCCATGGCGCCCGCGTAGACGATCTTGAACCAGGGCGCGACCTCGCGGTACAGGCCGGCCGGGATCAGGCCCAGCAGCCAGGCCGCCAGCGCGATGCTGGCCAGCAGGCCCAGCACCGCACCCGGCCACAGGCGGCGCCAGGCCTGCGCCCGCGGCGCCGGGCCCGCGCCTTGCGCGAGCAGAAGGATCAGGTCATCGGTCTTCATGGGGATTCGCTTCCGGTGTCGTCGGCCCGTTCACGATCGGCGCACCCGATCGGCCAGGCGCTTGAGGCCGCGGTGCACCTGCACCTTGATCGCCGATTCGCTGGCGCCCGTGCGCACCGACACCTCGGCCACCGACAAGCCCTCGATCTTCGTCAGCACGATGGCCTCGCGCTGCGCCGCCGGCAGGTCGGCCAGCAACTGGCTCAGGTCGCGCTGCGCGCCTTCGTCGTGCGCGGCGGCCACGAGCTGCGCACCGTCCACATCGTCGATCGGGTCGTGCAAGGCGTCCTGCCGGCCGCGCCGGCGCCAGAGGTCGATCAGCTTGTGGCGCGCGATCGCCAGCATCCAGGCCGTCACGGGCACCTGCGGATCGTAAGAGCCGCGCTGCAGGTGCAGCGCGAGCAGGGTTTCCTGCACCAGGTCCTCGAGCTCGTCGGGCAGCGACGCCATGCGCCGGCGCAGGTGCTGGCGCAGCCGCATGGCCATGCGCTGCAGGGCTTCGCGGTAGGCCGCTTCGTCACCGGCCTGGGCGCGCAGCCACAGCGGTCGCAGCGCGTTCTCGAATTCGTCGGGGGCGGCACTCAATCGGGGGCGGGCGTGGCAAGGGGCCGGCGCATTGTCGAGCGGCGGCGCCGGCCAGGCAAATGCGGCCACGCGGGCCGAGGTCTCAAACGCCATGGTCGCGCACCGCCCGGGCCAGCACGTGGTCGACCGAGCACCGCCCCGGCCCGCGCAGCACCAGCATGAGCAGCACCGCGGCCCACAGCCCGTGGATCGGCCAGGCCCCCGGGTAGACCAGCAGCTGGATCACCGCCGTCATGCCCAGCAGCCCGAGCGCCGACAGGCGCGTGGCCAACCCCAGCAGCAGTGCGATCGGCAGCAGGTGCTCGGCCCACGCGGCCATCAGCGCGGCCGCCTCGGGCGGCAGCAGCGGCAGCGCGTACTCGTCGCGGAACAGGCCGACGGCCTGCGGCGCCAGGTGCGGCCAGCCCCACTCGAACACGCCGTCCACCAGGTCGACCGCAAAGCCCTCGACCTTGGTCTGGCCCGAGCGCCAGAAGGTCGCGGCGATCGAGATCCGCGCCAGCAGCGCCAGCAGATCGCCGGGCCAGCGCGCCGCCTCGGCGCGCGCCTGCCAGCCCCCGGTGAACACGAACAGGCGGTGGGTCAGCGTCGGCTTCATGGAAGGTCTCCAGGCGGTGCATGCCCCGCGATGGCGCGGTGGCGGATCAACAGGGCGAGGCAGGCCGCGAGGTCGACGCCCGCGGCCGGCGCGGCCAGCGCGGCCTCACCCAATGTCTGCCCCTGGGCCAGCCGCTCGACGAAGGCGGCCGCGGGCGGCGCCAGCCGCAGCACCAGCACCGCCCCGTCCCGCGCGTCGTCGCGCAACACCAGCGCGGCGTCGGCCCGCTCGTGCACGGCCAGGTCCGCGGGCGGCTCGGCGCCCTGGTGGGCGACCCACAAGTCCACCACGCCCCAGTCGAAGCGCAGCACCTGGCACGACGGGTGCAAGGTGAAGCGCGTCCGCGCCAGCCGCTCGGGCTGGGCGCACAGCGCTGCGAATTCAGGAGCGCTCGACGCGGGCGCATCGCCCGCGGTCCAGGCGATCGCGCGGGCGCGCTCGAGCCGCGCGAGATCGGCCAGCCAGGGCCAGACCGAGGCGGCGTGCGGGTGCGCGCGCACCCAGGCATCGAAGCCCTGGCCCCAGGCCGACAGCACCGGCGAGCGCGGCGGGTCGTCGTGCACATAGGCTTTGGCGAGGGCATCGAAGGTCTCGGCGCCCAGCGCCTGGCGGCACACGGGCAGCGTGTCGCCCAGCGCCTGCACCAGGCCCGCCACAAAGGTGTTGCGGTGCACGTTGAAGCGGGTCCGCACGTCGGAGCCGTTCCAGGCGCACAGGCCGGGCGGCGGCGGCAGTGCGGGCGCGCGCAGCGCGGCGGCAAAGGCCGAGAGCAGCGCGCTCACGGGTCAACCTCGTCGGGCACGGGCAGCGCCGCCATCAGCGCCCGGGCCCGCCGGGCCTCGGCGCTCAGGCGCGCCAGCGGGGGCACGTCCTGGTCGCGTTCGATCAGCGTGGGCACCGGGCCCAGCAGCGCTATGGCCTGCCGGTAGAGCGACCAGACCGCTTCGGCCACGGGCGCGCCGTGGCTGTCGATCAGCAGCGGCGCGCCCTGCGCATCGGCATCCACCGCATGGCCCGCGAGGTGGATCTCGCCCACCGCGCCCGCGGGCAGACCGCGCACCAGCCGCTCGATGAAATCCGCCGCGTCCTGCCCCTGGTTGACGGCGCTCACGTGCGCGTTGTTGACGTCGAGCAGCACGCCGCAGCCGGTGCGCCGCACGACCTCGATCAGAAAGCCCGCCTCGTCCATGGTGGAGCGCGCGTAGGCCAGGTAGGTGCTCGGATTCTCGAGCAGCAGCGGGCGCCGCAGGCGCGTCTGCACGCGGTCGATGTGCGCGCAGACGCGGTGCAACGTGGGCCGGTCGTAGGGCAGCGGCAGCAGGTCGTTGAACCAGAGACCGCCGTGGCCCGACCAGGCCAGGTGCTCGGAGAACCAGCGCGGCTCGTGGCGCTGCAGCACGCGCGCGAGCCGCTCCAGGTGCTGTTCGCAGGGCGGCTGCGCGCCGCCGATGGACAGGCCCACACCGTGCACCGACAGCGGCAGCCGCTCGCGCAAGCGGTCGAGCCGGCCCAGGCGCGGCCCGCCGTCGACCATGAGGTTCTCGGCGTGCACCTCGACGAAGCCCACGTCCGCCGCGCCGGCCTCGCCTTGCAGCAGGGGCAGCATGTGCTCGTCCTTCAGGCCGATGCCGGCCAGCGGCTGCGCGTTCATGGGCATGGCGCGGCGTGCGGGGCGTGCGGCCTCAGGCCTTCTTCTCTTTGAACGCCTCGAGTTGGCCAAAGCCCGTGGGCGAGGTCTTGGACACGGTCTTGGTGCAGGTGCCCTTGGCCACCTTGGACCAGGCATTGCCCTGGTGGTCCACGCGCGAGGTGCCCGCGCAGGTGGTGCCGGGGCCGGCGGCGCAGTCGTTCTTGCCCTTGAGGGCGACGCCGAAGCACTTCTCGGTGTCGGCGGCGGCCTGGGCGTGGGCCGCGGGCGTGGCCGCGATCAGCAGGGCGGTGCCGAGCGCCAGGGCGAGGGTGGAGGCGACGGTGGACGAAACAGCGGTGGACATGGGACAGGCTCCTGAAGGTGGCCGGGATGGCCGTTGGGGGTGTGCGGCCTCGCCCGCGGGGAAGCGGGCGGGCCGGACAGGGAGCCTGTCGTCGCGGTCTCGAAAAAGGTTACAGCGGCCGGTGCGCCGCTCATCGCCGGCGCCGGGAAAGCGGCGTCAGCGCACGCGCCGCACGCGCGCGAAGTCGATGAACGCGCGCAGCGCGGCCGACACGTGGCGTTGCCGCGGGAAGTAGAGAAAGGGCTGGCCCAGGCCGGGCGACCAATCGTCGAGCAGGCGCACCAGCGCGCCCGCCTCGATGGCGGGGCGCGCGTAGTGCTCGTTGACGTAGGCAATGCCGGCCCCGGCGGCCGCCGCCTGCACCGCGATCACCGCGTCGTTGAAGGTGAGCGGGCCCTCCGGGTTGACCCGCACCGAGCGGCCCTTCTTGCGGAACACCCATTCAAACAGGCCGCCGCCCTGGAAGCGCCGGCGGATGCAGGCGTGCTCGGCCAGCGCGGCCGGCGTGAGCGGCGCCGGCCGTTGCGCGAGGTAGGCGCGCGACGCCACCACCGCGTACCGCTGCGGTGGCCCGATGGGCACCGCCACCGCGTCTTGCGGCAGGTCGTCGTCGAAGCGCACGCCGGCATCGAAGCCGCTGTGCACGATGTCGATCTTGGCCGCCTCGGCGACCAGCTCCAGCTCGATCTGCGGGTGCAGGCGCTGGAACTCGGCCACCAGCGGCGCCAGCACGAACTGCGC
Organism: Hydrogenophaga crocea; assembly: GCF_011388215.1. Lineage (NCBI taxonomy): Bacteria > Pseudomonadati > Pseudomonadota > Betaproteobacteria > Burkholderiales > Comamonadaceae > Hydrogenophaga > Hydrogenophaga crocea. The sequence continues at coordinate 44,513 of NZ_CP049989.1, read as the reverse complement.
GATCGGTGCGGGGGCGTTGATGCTCAGGCGGCCCATGGGCGTGCCGCGGTGCGCGTTGATGCGTTCAATGGCGCCGCGGATGCCGTCGAGCGCGGGGGCCAGGGGTTGCAGCAGCTGCTCCCCCGCGGGCGTCAGCGCCACGCTGCGGGTGGTGCGGCGCAGCAGTTCAACGCCCAGGCCCTGCTCGAGGCGGCGCACCGTCTGGCTGACCAGCGCCGGCGACACGCCGCGTTCGAGCGCCGCGCGGCGGAAGCTGCGGTGGCGCGCGACCGCCGCGAACACATCCAGGTCACTCAGGGGGACACGGAACATTGTTTGGCATGGCTAATGAATCTGTTCAGCATTGTGCAGCTGGTTCTGGCGCACCGGCTTGCCTAGCATCGGGCACCGCCCCTTCAGGCATCACCGGAGACCCTTCATGCAACGACGCGACGCCCTGCGATGGGCCACCGCCCTGGCCACCACGCCCCTGCTGCGCCCCGCCCTCGCCCGCGCCGACGCGCCGCGCTGGACCACCGCGGCCGCGCCCTCGCTGGCGCGCCAGGAGCTTTACCCCGAGGTGCTGGATGGCCGCCTCTACGTGGCGGGTGGGCTGCTCAACCCCAACACCGGTTACTCCGCGCACTTCGAGTCCTACGACCCGGCCACCGACCGATGGACGCGGTTGGCCACGCTGCCCGAGGCGCGGCACCACATCGCGCTGGCCGCCACGGGTGGACAGATTCACGGGGTGGGCGGGTTCAGTGGCGGGTTCCCGAACTGGCGGGCGCAAGCCGAGACCTGGGTGTACGACCCGGCCACCAACCGCTGGCGCGACGGCGTCGCGCTGCCCTACGCGTCGGCCGAGGGCGTGCTGGCCGGCCTGGGCGGCCGCCTCTACCTGGTGGGCGGCCGGGTGCGCGAGGACGACACGGCGCGCCATTTCAACCGCCACGTCGACACCGCGCGCGGCCTGGTGTTTGACCCCGCGCGCGGCGGCTGGTCGGCCATCGCGGACGCCCCGACCGCGCGCAACAGCGCGGCCAGCGCGGTGATCGAAAACCGGCTTTACGTGGTGGGCGGCCGCCAGGCGCTGCGGCAGCCCGACGGCTCGCTGCGCCAGGTCAACGTGGCGGCGCTCGAGGTGTACGACCCGGCGACCGGTCGCTGGTCGGTGCGGGCGCCCATGCCGCAGGCGCAAGGCGGGCTGGCCGCCGCGGCCCACGGCGGGCGGCTGTACGTGTTCGGCGGCGAGCAGTGGGTGCCCGAGCAGAAGGTGTTTGCCGAGGCCTGGGTCTACGATCCCGCGGGCGACCGCTGGAGCGCCCTGCCGCCCTTGCCCACCCCGCGCCACGGCCTGGGCGCGGCCACGCTGGGCCAGCGCATCCATGTGTTCGGCGGCGGCACCCGCGTCGGCGGCGACCACGCGAGCACCGTGCACGAGGTGCTGGTGCTCGGCGAGGCCAACAGCTGACTCAGAGCGAGCGCGACGCGAGGTGGATGGCCGCGCGGATGCGCGGGTAGGTGCCGCAGCGGCAGAGGTTGCCGCTCATGGCCGCGTCGATGTCGGCGTCGCTGGGCGCGGGCTTGCTGGCCAGCAGCGCGCAGGCCGACATCACCTGGCCGCTCTGGCAGTAGCCGCACTGCGCCACGTCGATCACCCGCCACGCGGCCTTGACCGCGCGCGCCTCGGGCGTGTCGATGCCTTCGATGGTGGTGATGCGCCGGCCGACCGCGGCCGACACCGGCATCGAGCACGACCGCACCGCCTGCCCGTCGAGGTGCACGGTGCAGGCGCCGCACAAGCCCTTGCCGCAGCCGTACTTGGCGCCCACCAGCCGCTGTTCGCTGCGCAGCGCCCAGAGCAGGGGGGTGTCGGGGTCGGCGATGACGTTCACCGCCTGGTTGTTGATGTTCAGAAGCATGGTTTTCATCCTGGGTTCAGGCCAACGAAAGGGGCAGGCGGCGCAGCCGCATGCCGGTGAGGGCAAACACCGCGTTCGACACCGCCGCGGCGATCGGGGGCGTGGACACCTCGCCCACGCCCTCGGGCGGCTCGCTGCTGGCCACGATGTGCGTTTGGATCGCCGGGCACTCGTTCATGCGCAGCGGGGGATAGCCGTCGAAGTTCGATTGCCGCACCTGGCCGCCCTCGATGTCGATGCGCCCGTGCAGGGCCGCCGACAGGCCATAGACGATGCCGCCCTCCATCTGCTGGCGCACCAGGTTCGGGTTGACGGCCAGGCCGCAGTCGACCACGCAGGTGACCTCGTGCACGCGGATGCGGCGCTCGGGGCCGAGCGACACCCGGGCCACCTGCGCGACCACGCTGCCGAACGACGCGTGCAGGGCCAGGCCCAGCGCCTGTGGCGCGCCGTCGGGGGCCGGCGGCAGGGGCTTGCCCCAGCCGGCCAGCTTCGCGGCGGTGTCGAGCACGTTCAGTTGGCGCCGCTTGCCCGCGAGCTGGGCGCGGCGGAAAGCGACCGCATCGGTGCGGGTGGTGGCGGCGAGTTCGTCCATGAAGCTTTCGACGAAGAAGGCGTTGAACGAATGGGCCACCGAGCGCCAGATGCCCACCGGCACCGGCGACTCGAGCATGGCGTGCTGCACACGCATGTGATCGAACTCGTAGGCAATGTCGGACGCCCCGTCGCGCGTCACCGTCATCAGCGCGGGCTGGCCCATGCTGGAGCCCGCCAGCCGGTAATGCCAGGCATTCACCCGGCCCGAGGTGTCCACCACCGCCTCGCAACGGGCGGCCATGGCGGGCCGGTAGTAGCCGTGGGTCATGTCCTGCTCGCGGGTCCACATGAGTTGCACCGCGCGCCCGGGCACGGCGCGGGCGATCTGCGCCGCCTGGGCAATGCAGTCGGTGAAGGTCTTGCGACCGAAGCCGCCGCCCATGAGCTGGGGATGCACCCGCACCCGCTCGGGTTCGAGGCCCAGCACCTCGGCCACCACGCCGCGCACCACCGCCGGCCCCTGACAGCCCACCCACACCTCGGCGCTGTCGCGGTCGAAGCGCACGGTGCAGTTCATCGGCTCCATCGCGGCGTGCGCCAGAAAGGGCACCTCGTAGCGCGCGCCGACCACCGTGCCACCGCCGCGCAAGGCGGCATCGACATCGCCCCGCTGGTACAGCACCGTGGCCTCGTCGCTGTCGAGCGCGCGTCGCAGGGTGCCGATCACCTCGGCGCTGTTCGCCCCGGCGGCGTCGCCCGGGTTCCAGTCCACGGCCAGGCGCTCGAGGCCGCGCAGTGCGCCGTGCGGCGTGCTGGCCACCACCGCCACGCCACCGGCGGTGTGCCCGCGCCCGGCCATGCCGCCGGGCTGGGGGTCCAGCACCACCACCGCGGCCACACCGGGCAGCGCCTCGGCGGCCGCCTTGTCGACCCGCTGCACCGCGCCACCGAGCACCGGACACAGCCGCGCCGCCGCATACAGCAGGCCATCGGGCATCAGGTCCATGGCATAGACCGCGGTGCCATCGGCCTTGCTGGCGGCGTTGATCTGCGGCAGCGGCGTTCCGATCAGGCGGAACTCCGGCGGTGTTTTCAGGCGCACCGACCCCGGCAGCGGCAGGCCGGCGGCGGCCTCGGCGAGCTGCCCGTACGACAGGCTGCGCCCCGAGGCGTGCACCACCCGGCCCAGGGTGGTGCGGCATTCGCCCACCGGCACCGACCATTCGCGGGCCGCGGCCTGCCGCAGCATTTGCCGCGCCGACGCACCGGCCTCGCGCATGGGCAGCCATTGGTCGCGGATGCTGGTGGACGCGCCGGTGATGGCCAGGCCCGGCAGTTCGCGCGCGAGCTTGCGCAGCAGGTGATCGGCCACCGGCGCGAGCAGGCGGCCCTCCTGGCGCGGGTCAAAGGTCTCGGCCATCTTGGCGGCGATCGCCTGGTTGTTGTAGATGCGGTCATCGAAGGCCGGCACCACGCTCACGCGGTCCATGTCGGCGTCGAGCTCTTCGGCCAGCAGCATGGCGATGCCGGTGGAGATGCCCTGGCCCATCTCCATGCGGCACAGCGACACCGTCACCGAATCGTCGACGCCGATGGTCACCCAGCCATTGAGGCGGTGGCTGCCGGCGGGGCCGTCGGGCGGCGTGCCGGCCACCAGGCGCTGGCGGGGCGGCGCGGCCAGCCAGCCGATGCCCAGCACCCCCGCGGTGCCCACCCCGGCCAGCACGAAACGTCTGCGCGTCAGTTTGCTCATGCGGCACCCCGCTCAGAAGCGATAGAAGTAGCCAACGCGCACCCCGCTGACGCGCGAGCGGTCCACCAGCGGGCTGTCGGCAATGGCGCTGCCCAGGCGGGTGCTGCGCAGGTCGAGGAACACGGTCTGCTTGGCATCGAGGCGGTAGTCCACGCGCAGACCGGCCTCCACGTTGGTGGCGGCTTCGCCCCCGTAGGCCGGGCGGCCGGCGGTGGCCTCGGCCGCACCCACGCCGTGGTAATAGCCCACGTACTCGCGGTCGAGCCGGATCGCGGCGAGCCGCGGCGTCACGCTGAAGGCGCCGAAGTCGAAGCGGCGATCGGCCTGCAGGCGGAACTGGCGACCCTCGCTGTGGCTGGACGCATCGCCCATGAGCTCGGCCGACAGGTTCAGGTAGGGCGTCTGCCAGATCACCTCGCCACCCAGCCAGATGCCGTCCTCACGTTCGGCCATGCCCGCCAGCGCCGCACTGTCCGAGGGCTTGTAGCCCTCATCGCTGTAGCGGGCCTTGAGCCGGAAAGCAAAAGGACCGGCCGAAGGCAGCTTGAGTTCGGCGCTCGGGCCCATCACACGAACCCAATGGTTCTCGAAGTACACCAGGGGAATGCCGGTGCTCGCGTTGTCCACGCCGCGGTAGGGCTGCTGGCGCACGTCGGCCCCGAGGCCGATGCCCCACCGCGACTCGCCGCGCGGGATCTCGGCCTCCTGGGCGAGCGCCGGTGTGGCGGCCAGCGCAGTGCACAAGGCCAGGCCGGTGAGGCCCGCAGCGGCCGCGGATTGGTGGCCGGACAAGGGGCGGAAGGGGTTCGGGGACCGTGTCATGAAAGCAGACTCCAAAGCGATGAACAGGGAAAGGTCGGGCGGCACCGGCGTCGGTGGCCGCGCAGCGCATGCTGGTCAAGCGGCTTTAAAAAGTTGTTATCCGAATGAAGGACTCATGAAGCGCACGCCACCCGGCGGCCGCCCGCGCGCCGCGTCTTCATCCGGTCTTCATCGCGTGCGCCCACAATCGCGGCCTCGCGCCCCTGGCCCCTGGAACACCGACAACATGCACCTGCTGCTCGTGGAAGACGACGCCATGCTGGCCGACGCGGTGTGCGAGGGCGCGCGCCAGAACGCGTGGCAGATCGACCACGTGGGCGATGCCGCCGGTGCCCGGCTGGCCTTGAGCGACCACGCGTACACGGCGGTGCTGCTCGACATCGGCCTGCCGCGCGAATCGGGCCTGACGGTGCTCAAGGCCATGCGCGAACGCTACGACGTCACGCCGGTCATCATCCTCACAGCGCGCGGCCAGCTCAGCGAACGCATCCAGGGGCTGGACGCGGGCGCCGACGACTACCTGGTCAAGCCGTTCCAGGTCGACGAGCTCTGGGCGCGCGTGCGGGCGGTGATCCGGCGCAGCCAGGGCCGGGTGGTGCCGGTGTTCACCTACCGCGACATCCAGGTCGATCGCAGCCGCCGGCTGGTCACGCGCGGCGGTCAGCGCGTGTCGCTGAGCGCGCACGAGTACCGCACGCTGATCGCCCTGCTCGAACGCCCCGGCCACGTGGTCACGCGGGCGCACCTCGAGGACGTGGTGTACGGCAGCGGCGGCGGCATCGAGAGCAACACGATTGCGGTGTTCGTTTACCAGCTGCGCCGCAAGCTCGGCGAAGACCTGATCACCACGCTGCACGGCCACGGCTACATGATCGGCGAGGCCCCGCCATGAAAGGGCCCACCAACTCCTTGCGCGGCAACGTGCTGCGGGCGCTGGTCGTCACCATCCTGGCCAGCTGGGCCGTGGCGCTGGTGGCGCTCTGGTTCTTCCTCAAGCAAACCGAAACCAGCATCGCGGACAACGGCCTGCGCAACTTCGCCACGCACATCCTCCGGGCCATCCCGGCCCACGCCGACGATCGCGCGGCGGGACCGGGCCTGTCGCCCAAGCCCAGCACCTTGTCCGACGACCCCAAGCTGGCGTTTCAGGTCTGGAGCGACCGCACCCGGCTGATCGCCGCGACGCCGGGCGCGCCCGCCACCGCCCTCAAACCCGATTTCGCCAACGGCTTTGCCAGCCTGGTGGTGGACGGCCAGCGCTGGCGGGTGTACTCGGTGTCTGATGGCGGCCAGCGCAAGCACGTGCAGGTGGGCCGCCTGCACCGCGAACTCGACGCCGAGTTGCGCCAGAAGGCCCTGGTGTTCATGGGCCTGCTCACCACCCTGGTGTGCTTTGCGGGCCTGATCACCTTTCTGGCGGTGCGGCGTTCGCTGCGGCCGGTGGCCGAGCTGGAGACCACCTTGCGTCAGCGCGTGGCCTTCGACCTCACGCCCCTGGCCACCGACCACCTGCCCAGCGAGCTGCGGCCGCTGGTGGCCTCGTTCAACCGCGTGCTGACGCAGCTCGACGAAGCCGTGGAGAACGAGCGCCGCTTCATCGGCGACGCCGCGCACGAGCTGCGCACCCCGCTGGCGGCGCTGCAGACGCAAGCCCATGTGGCGCTGCGGGCCCGCACCGCGCCCGAGAAAGACGCGGCGCTGGTCAAACTGGTGGCGGTGGCCGAGCGCAACACGCGGCTGTCCGAGCAGCTGCTCGACCTGGCGCGCCTGAACGCCGGTGAGCGTGCGCCGCAGCGCGAACGCGCGGACCTCGCGGTGCTGGTGCTGCACGTGGCGCGCGAGTTCGAGATCGTGGCCGAGACCCGGCAGCGCTCGCTCACGCTCGACCTGTCGCCCGCCCCGCTCGACTGCAACATCGACGAGGTCGGCATCCTGCTGCGCAACCTGGTGGACAACGCGCTGCGCTACACCTTGCCCGCGGGCCGTGTCCGGGTGCGCTGCGCCCTCGAGCCCTCGCCCCTTGGCGAGGCGGCGTGGGTCGAGGTGGCCGACGACGGACCCGGCGTGCCGCCCGACGAGCGCGAGGCGATCTTTCGCCGTTTCCACCGGCTGCCCAGCAGTGGCGGGCGCGGCAGCGGCATCGGGCTGTCGCTGGTGGCCGGCATCGTGCGCCTGCACGGCGCCAGCCTGAGCACCGGCACCGGCATCGACGGCCGCGGCTTTGCGGTGCGGGTGCGGTTTGCGGCGTTGCCCGACGAGACCCCCAGGACCGCGGCCTGAGCCCCGTGGGGCCCCGGTGCGCGCAACCGCAGCGCGCTGAACCGGGCAGGCAACAACCGACGCCAGCGCGCAAGTGAGGGGTTTTTCGGGCGCTATTCCATCTTTGGATGGATTGCTATGCAAACGATAGTGCGCCCTTCCTCCATCAACACGATGCCACGCATGCGCGCCCTCGACGCCATCCTGTTCCGTCCCCTTCACCGATCGCTTTCCGTTCTGGCCCTGGGCAGCAGCGTGCTGCTGGCGGCCTGCGGCTCGGGCAACACCCCATCCCCCACGGCCAACGCCGGCGGCGGCACGCCCGGCACCCCCAGCTTCAGCGTGGCCGGCCGCGTCAGCGGGCTCTCGGGCGCGGGCCTCACGCTCTCGCTCAATGGCGGCGCGCCCCTGGCGCTGTCGGCCGATGGCGGCTTCGCCTTTCCCACCGAGGTGAACGCGCGCTACGCCGTCACCGTGGCCTCGCAGCCCGCGGGCCAGACCTGCACCGTGAGCAACGCCACCGGCGCCAGCCGCGACACCGACGTGGCCCAGGTGCGCGTGAACTGCTCGGCCACCACCTTCACCGTGGGCGGCAGCGTGAGCGGCCTGGCGGGCGGGCAATCGCTGGTGCTGCGCAACAACGGGGCCGACCCGATCACCGTCTCGGCCAACGGCGCCTACACCTTCGCCGTGCGCGTGGCGCGCAACGGCGGCTACGCGGTGTCGGTGGACACCCAGCCCGCCGGCCAGACCTGCACCGTGAGCAACGCCACCGGCGACGGTGTGCTCGCCAACGTGGGCAACGTGAACGTGCTGTGCGCGGCCAGCAGCCATGGCGTGGGCGGCAGCGTGGCCGGCCTGGCCGCGGGTGCCACCGTCACCCTGCTCAACAACGGCGGCGACGCGACCGTGGTCTCGGCCGACGGCCCCTACGCTTTCGCCACGCGCGTGGCCGATCAAAGCGCCTACGCCGTCACCGTGGGCACGCAGCCCGCGGGCCAGACCTGCACCGTGGCCAACGCACAAGGCAGCGGCCTCGCGGCCGACGTGGGCAACGTGAACGTGCAGTGCAGCGCCACGGCGCACACCATCGGCGGCACGCTCAGCGGCCTGCTCGCGAACCAGCAGGTCACGCTCTACAACAACGGCGCCGACCCGCTCACGCTCACCGCCAACGGCGCGTTCCAGTTCTCCACGCCGATCGCCACGCAGACCGCGTACGCGGTGACCCAGGGCGCGGCCAGCCGGGGCGTGGGCTGCACGGTGGGCAACGGCAGCGGCAGCAATGCCACGGCCGACGTGGGCAACGTGAGCGTGGCCTGCACGACCACGGCGCTGTCCTTCGTCTACGTCACCGACTACAACAACGACCGCATCCTGGGCTACAGCATGGACCGCCTCACCGGCGCGCGCACCGCCCTGCCGGGCTCGCCGTACGCGGCGGGCGACAACAACCGCTGGCTCACGCTGCACCCCAACCAGGCCTTCTTCTACAGCGCCAACCTGGGCAGCAGCGACGTCTCGGCCTACACGGTCAACGCCAGCACCGGCGCGCTCACGCCGGTGGCGGGCAGCCCCTTCGCGGCCGGCAGCCAGCCCACGTCGATCCAGGTCACGCCCGACGGCCGCTTCGCCTACACCGCCAACAGCCAGAGCGGCAACGTGAGCGGCTTCCGCGTCGACCTCACCACCGGCGCGCTCACGCCGCTGCCGGGCAGCCCCTACGCGGCCGGCAACATCCCGACCAAGATCGCGATCACGCCCAACAGCCGCTTCCTGTACGTGACCAACCAGAACGGGCAGAACCTCTCGGCCTACCGCATCGACGCCACCACCGGCGCGCTCACCGAGGTGGCGGGCAGCCCCTACCCGCTGGCCGGCCAGCCCTACGGCATCGGCGTGCACCCCTCAGGGAACTTCGTCTACCCGGTGGTCTACCAGGCCAAGCTGCACGCCTTGCGCATCGACCCCACCACGGGCGAGCTCACCGACCTGCAGCCCGGCGGCTACGGCAGCAGCGGCTCCGACTGGGAGTGGCTGTCGTTCACCACCAATGGCGCCGGCACCGTGGGCTACGTGGCGACCAACCAGGGCATCCGCGCCTTCGACATCAACACCACCACGGGCGCGCTCACGGCCCGCACGGGCTTCGCGCACGCGGGCCGCTACGAGTACCTGACCACCAACCCCGAAGGCGACCACCTCTACGCGGCCGACTTCCACGCGATCTTCACGCACATGCTCGACATCGACCCCGCCAACGGCAACCTCACGCCCTTCAGCGGCAGCGCGGTGCCGGTCGATGCGCGGCCCTACAACCTGGTCGTGATCGAGCGCTGAGGCGGGGGGCGCGCGCACCGCGCGCCCCCGGGCTGTGCGACCATTGCGCGCGGTGCGCTGCGCATCGGCCCGTCACATCCCGCCATGACCTACCTGCTCGCCCTCGACCAGGGCACCTCCAGCTCCCGCAGCATCCTGTTCCACCGCGACGGCCACGCCGTGGCCATGGCCCAGCGCGAGCTGCCGCAGATCTTTCCGCGCCCCGGCTGGGTCGAGCACGACCCGATGGAGATTTGGAACGCGCAGCTCGCCACCGCGCGCGAGGCGCTGGCCCAGGCCGGCGTCGGCGCCGCGCAGGTGCAGGCCATAGGCATCACCAACCAGCGCGAGACCACGCTGCTGTGGGACCGCCGCACGGGGCGCCCGCTGCACCACGCGCTGGTCTGGCAGGACCGGCGCAGCGAGCCGCTGTGCGCCCGGCTGCGCGAGGAAGGCCATGCCCCCACCATCCAGGCCAAGACCGGCCTGGTGGTCGACGCCTACTTCTCGGCCACCAAACTGCGCTGGCTGCTCGACCACGTGGACGGCGCGCGCGCCGCCGCCGAGCGCGGCGAGCTCGCCTTCGGCACCGTGGACAGCTGGCTCGTCTGGCAGCTCACGGGCGGGCGCGTGCACGCCACCGACGTGAGCAATGCCTCGCGCACCATGCTGTTCAACGTGCACGACAACACCTGGGACGCCGAGCTGCTGCAGCTGCTGCAGATCCCGCCCTCGCTGCTGCCGCGCGTGCAGCCCTCGAGCAGCGCCTTTGCCGAGACCGACCCCGCGCTCTTCGGCCGCGCGCTGCCGATCTGCGGCGTCGCGGGCGACCAGCAATCGGCCCTGTTCGGCCAGGCCTGCTTCTCGGCCGGCATGGCCAAGAACACCTACGGCACGGGCTGCTTCCTGCTCATGCACACGGGTGAGCGCTTCCAGCCCTCGCACAACGGGCTGGTGGTGACCAGCGCGGCGCAGACCTCGGCCACGCCGCAGTACGCCATGGAGGGCAGCGTGTTCGTGGGCGGCGCGGTGGTGCAGTGGCTGCGCGACGGCCTCAAGGCCATCGAGGGCAGCGCGCAGGTGCAGGCCCTGGCCGAGAGCGTGCCCGACGCTGGCGGCGTGATGCTGGTGCCGGCCTTCACCGGCCTGGGCGCGCCCTACTGGAACGCCGAGGCCCGCGGCACCATCACCGGCCTCACGCGCGGCACCACCCTGGCCCACATCGCGCGCGCCGCGCTCGAGAGCATCGCCTTCCAGAGCGCTGCCCTGCTCACCGCCATGAGCCGCGACGTGCAGGCCGCGGGCGGTGCGCCCGTGGCCGAACTGCGCGTGGACGGGGGCGCGGCCGTCAACGACCTGCTGATGCAGTTCCAGGCCGATCTGCTGGGCATTCCCGTGGTGCGCCCCGCCGTCACCGAGACCACGGCCCTGGGCGCGGCCTACCTCGCGGGCCTGGCCTGCGGCGTGTACGCCGGCACCGACGAACTCTCGGCCCAGTGGCGCGCCGAGCGCCGCTTCGAGCCCGCCATGGACCGCGCCCGCGCCGCCGAGGCCATGGCGCGCTGGGAACGCGCGGTGCGGCAGACGGTGCAGGACTGAGCGGCGCACGCGCCCTCAGCGCCCTCAGCGCCCTCAGCGCCCTCAGCGCCCTCAGCGCCCTCAGCGCCGCAGGTCGCGCGCGCAGCGAAAGCCGATGTAGACCACCGCCGTGTCGGCCGGCTTGGTCTGCACCAGGCTGTCGCGCATCTGCTCGGCGCCGTACCACCACGAGCCGCCGCGCGTGCGCTGCTCGGGCCCGCGGCCACTGTCCACCCACTCCCACACGTTGCCGCCCATGTCGTACAGGCCGTTCACGCCCAGCGCCGAGGTGGCCACCGGCGCGTGCCCGCGCCCGCGCGAGGTGATGGCGTTGCCCACGCTCGCGGTCGGCCCGCAGTCGCCCAGGCAGTTGGCGCCCAACGGGCGCTCGCCCGTGGGATAGGGGTAGGTGCGCCCGGTGCTGAAGCCCGGCGGCGGGCTGGCGCGGCGCTCGGTGTAGGCGGCCTCGCCCCACTCGGCGTCGGTGGGCAGGCGCTTGCCGGCCCAGCGGCAGTAGGCGGCCGCCTCGGCGTGCGTCACGTGCACCGCGGGCTCGTTGGGCTGCGCGGGCGTGCCGAAGGGGGCGCGCCAGGTCCAGCCCGCGCGCTGCTGCCAGCCGCCTTCGTAGGTGCTGCCGCCGCCCGCGCGCTCGGCCGCGGTCACGGTGCCCGTGGCCTCGGCGAAGGCGCGGAACTGGCCCACGGTCACTTCGGTGCGGTCGATCTCGAAGCGGCCCACGGGCTGCATGGGAGCGGTCGGGGTCTGCGCCTGGGCCTGGGCCGCCAGCAGCAGCGCGGGCCCGAGCAGCCGGAAAAAACGGTTCATGGCGGTGCGGGTTCGGCCGGGAAACGGCGCGCATGGTGCCACAGCCGCCCAAGCAATTCCCTTGATTCAAAAGGGTTTTGAAAAAATTTGTTCAAGACAAACCGGCTTTGTCCGACATCCCAGGACACCCCCCCTTCAGGAGATCGGCATGCGACAGAACCTTCCGGTGACCCAGCGCGAGTTCCCCTTCCCTGCGGACGCCACCCTGCTGTCCACCACGGACGAGCACAGCCACGTGCGTTACGCCAACGAGTCCTTCCTGGCCGTGAGCGGCTTCACACGCGAAGAGCTCATGGGCCAGCCGCACAACGTGGTGCGCCACCCCGACATGCCGCGCGAGGCCTTCGCCGACATGTGGGCCACGCTCAAGGCGGGGCAAAGCTGGACCGCGCTGGTGAAGAACCGGCGCAAGGACGGCGACCATTACTGGGTGCGCGCCAACGCCACGCCCATCGTGCGCAACGGCCAGCTCGCGGGTTACATGTCGGTGCGCACCAAGCCCGAGCCGGCCGAGGTGAAGGCCGCCGATGCGGTGTACGCACGCTTCGTGGCGGGCACGCAGGGCCGGCTGGCCTTTCACAAGGGCCTCATCGTGCACCGGGGCCTGATGGCCTGGCGCTCCTGGGGCCAGGTGGCCTCGCTGCGCACCCGGGTCTACGGCCCCATGGCCTTGATCGCGCTGTTCGCGGTCGCCGAGGCGGTCTGGAACGGCGATGGCATGGCGGGTCAGGTCTCGGCCGGCCTGATCGCCCTGGGCTTCGCGGCGCTCGCCGGCTGGATCGAGGCGCAGGTGGTTCGGCCCTTGCGCGCGGTGGTGCAGCAGGCCCAGGCGGTGGCCGCGGGCCAGCCCACGCGCAGCGCCGCGCTCGACCGCGTCGACGAGATCGGCCTGCTGCAGCGCACGGTGAACCAGGCGGGCCTGAACCTGCGCGCGCTGCTCGACGACGTGTCGGCCCAAGTGGGCGGCATGACGGCGGTGAGCCGCGAGATCGCCAGCGGCAACCAGGACCTGAGCGGGCGCACCGAGCAGGCCGCGTCCAGCCTGCAGCAAACCGCGGCCTCCATGGAGCAGATGACCGGTACGGTCAACAACACCAGCCAGACCGCGCACGAAGCGGCGCGCAAGGCGGCCAGCGCCAGCGAGGCGGCCAGCGAAGGCGGCCGCATCGTGGGCGACGTGGTGGGCACCATGGGCGAGATCAGCGCCAGCGCGCGCCGCATCAGCGACATCATCGGCGTGATCGACGGCATCGCCTTCCAGACCAACATCCTCGCACTCAACGCGGCGGTGGAAGCGGCACGCGCCGGTGAACAGGGCCGCGGCTTCGCCGTGGTGGCGGGCGAGGTGCGCAACCTCGCGCAGCGCAGCGCCACGGCGGCCAAGGAAATCAAGCAGCTCATCACCGAGAGCACCGAGCGCGTCGACGGCGGCGCCGCGCTCGCCGAGCGCGCGGGCCAGGCCATGGAATCCATCCTGCGCGAGACGCGCACGGTGGCCCAGATGATCGAGGCCATCAGCCGCGCGGCCGGCGAGCAGACCAGCGGCATCGGCCAGGTGAGCAGCGCGGTGAGCCAGCTCGACCAGATGACGCAGCAGAACGCCGCGCTGGTGGAGCAGTCGCGCAGTGCCTCGGCCTCGCTGAGCCAGCGCGCCGAGCGCCTGGCCGAAGCCATCGGCGTGTTCCGCTGAAGCGGGCTGCGCCCAATAGCCGAGCGCCGGCAGGCGCGGTGCGCCTTGCTTACCATGCCGCCGCGCCGCACCGTGCGCGCCTGCACACCGCCCCATGAACACCCCGTCCGACAAGCTCCCCGTTGCCGTGTCCTGGCTCGGCCACGGCGGCCTGCTGCCCTTCGGGGCGCTGGCCCTGGCCGCCTGGCTGCTGCCCGCGTGGCGCGCGCCCGCGCTGCACGCGCTGCTGGCCTACGGCGCGGTGATCCTGAGCTTCGTGGGGGCGCTGCACTGGGGCCTGGCGATGGCCCAGCCCGGGCTCGACGGGCGCTGGCGCCAGCGCGCCTTCGTCTGGAGCGTGGTGCCCTCGCTGATCGGCTGGGCCGCGATCGCCTGGCCCGCGCTGCCGGCCGCCGCGGGCGCGATCGTGCTGGCGGGCGGCTTTCTCCTGCACCTGCAGCAGGACCACGCCCTGGCGCGCGCCACCGCCCTGCCCGGCTGGTACCTGCCCTTGCGCCGCCGGCTCACGCTGATCGCGGTGGCCAGCCTCGCCGCGGGCGCGCTCGCGGCCCAGGCCGCGGGCTGAGCGCGCCGGACCGGCTCAGGGCTTTTGCGGCGCGGCCGTGGCCGGGGCGGGTGCGGCCGCCGTCACCGGCGAGCCCGCGGCCGCGGCGCGCGCCATGGCCTCGCCCAGCGGCCCGGCCAGCTCGGGGTGGGCCTTGAGCATGGGCGCGCCGTAGAGCGGCTTGTACGCGCCCTGGTGGCAGGTGGCGCAGTTGAGCTTGGCCACGTCGCCGTTCACGCCGCGCCGCTCGATCGGGAAGGTGTCGGTGAGCGGCTCGAGGTACTTCGTGTTGAGCGACTGCGCCATGCGGATGCCGTGCCACGCGGTCTGGCGCGGCGGCGTGCTCTCGGACCACTCGCCGAAGGCGCGGCTGTTGTGGCAGTAGGTGCAGTTCACGCCCAGCGAGGCCGACATGTGCATCATCAGGCTGTAGGTGTGCTCGGCCTGCTTGGTGGAGCTGCGGTTGCCGTTGGGCAAGGCGGTGGTGCCCGCCACGCGGATCGGCTGCTGCTGCAGCAGGTAGGGCGAGAGCGCATCACCGGGCAGCGAGGCCAGACCCACCTGCGGCGCCGGCTGGTTCTGCCCGGCGCTGCCGCCGGCCATGCGCGCGGCCTGCTTGTCGGCCGGGGGCGTGAACCACACCTGCGCCGGCACCGGCTGGCCGCGGTGGCAGGTGTAGCAGGTCACGCCGGTCTCGGCCACGTGCGACTTCCAGTTGGTGTTGATGTCCTGCGTCATCTGCAGCATGCGCCGCGCCACCACCTTGGTGTACTTCGCGTCGGAGGCGAAGTTGCCGTCGTTCGAATGGCAGTAGTTGCAGCCGCCCTCGGGCGCGACCCAGCCGGTCATGGCCACCATGAGCCGGGTGAAGTTGCCCACATCGAGGTCGCCCAGCACCTTCACGTTCTGGTACACCGCGCCCGCCAGCGGCGCGCCCGGCACCGCGGGCACCGCGGGCGCATCGGCCGGTGGCTGGTTGGCCGGGATCTGCGCGGCCAGCGTGCGCGGGTTGTAGACCTGCACCATCCCGGTTCCGCGGGCGCCGCGTTGCACGGTGTCGATGGGCGGGCGTTCGCAGGCCGCCAGCAGCAGGGCCACCAGCACCAGGCAGGTCACGCCGGCACGGCGCCCCAGGGTTCGCAGCGACGGGCTCATGGCTTGACTCCTTGCAACAGGGCGGGATCGGCCACCGCCGGGAAGGCCGCCGGGTAGCCCGGCGCCACGCCGTGCTTGACGGCCCAGAGGAACCAGTTGTCCACCACGGTGCCGGTGAGCAGGATGCCGATGCCCCCGGTCAACGGGCACAGCACCGCGAACCACCAGGCCCAGCGGTGGATGGATTCCATGGTGGCGTTGAAGCCCATGGTCCAGCGCCAGAACAGGGCTGCGCGTTCGCTCGCGGTGCCGCGGTCCACGATCTGTTCGATCTCGCGCTCGCCACCGAAGCGGCTCACCGCGAGGATGGTCGCGCCGTGCATGGCGAACAGCAGCGTCGCGCCGTACAGGAAGGCGATCGACAGCATGTGGAAGGGGTTGTAGAACAGGTTGCCGTAGCGGATCGAGAAGGCCGCGGTCCAGTCCAGGTGCGGGAAGATGCCGAAGGGCACGGCCTCGCCCCAGCTGCCCATGAGCAGCGGGCGGATGAAGCCCAGCACCAGGTAGAGCCAGATCGCCGCCGCGAAGGCCCAGGCCACGTGCATGCCCATGCCGAGCGCGCGCGCGCGGCGGTACATGCGCACCCACCACAGCAGCACCGACAGCGTGAGGAAGAAGCCCGCCATCAGCCACCAGCCGCCCTCGTTGAGCGGTGGTATCGACAGGCCGTAGGCCGGCGACGGCGGCTCCAGCGCGAGCCAGGGCAGGCGGCGCACGAACTCGATCGGGTCCCAGTTGACCGAGGCCCACATGTTCAGGCCGATGATCTCCAGCGCGATGAAGCCGCAGATCAGCGAGGCCAGGCCGAACCAGCCCAGGTAGATCGGGCCGAGCTGCGCGTCGCCGAGACGGCCCAGCAGGTGCACGTGGATCGGCGGACCTTCGCGCTCGGCCTGCCCCCGGTCCACCGGAATGCCCGGGTACGAGGGCGCATCGACCTGCACGCGCGTGAAGAGGTTGAGGTACTCGGTGGCCATGCTCGTCTCCTCGGGTTGTCGTTGTTCAGCGCCACACCGGCAGGTTCAGCCACCAGGTCCACCACTCGGGCCAGCCACGGCTCCAGAACGGTCCGCTGATGACGATGCACACCGCGCTCCAGAAGCCCGCCGACAGCGCGAGGAACAGGCCCAGGCGGTGGATGCCGAGCGTGCCGATCGAGTAGCCGATGGTGTCGCGGAAGAAGGTGTTCTCGTGCTCGGGCGACTTCACCGGCTCGCCGGGCGCGGGGTTGGTGGCCGAGAGGATCAGCGCCCCGTGCAGCGAGAGCGCGAAGGTGGTGGCGAAGAAGAAGCTCACCGCCAGCATGTGCGCCGGGTTGTAGTGGAAGTGCAGGTACTGGTAGCCGGTGTTGGACACCCAGTCGAGGTGGCTCATGATCCCGTAGGGAAAGCCGTGGCCCCAGGCGCCGAGCAGCACAGGCCGCACCACCACCAGCGTGAAGTACGCGAGGATGGCGAACGAGAACGCCACGGGCACGTGCAGCCCCATGCCGAGTTTTCGGCAGATCTCGACCTCGCGCAGCGCCCACGAGCCGAAGGCGCCGAGCGCACACACGGTGATGAGCTGCCACAGCCCGCCCTCCATGAGCGGGGCCATGCCCAGGCCGTACTTGAGATCGGGCGGGGCGATGTTGATCTGCCACAGGTTCCAGGTGGGACCCTGCGAGGCGCCCCACACGATCAGCAGCGTGCCGACGACGCTGAAGAAGATGGTGGTGACGCCGAAGAAGCCGACGTAGAACGGACCGACCCAGAAGTCGAACAGGTCACCCCCGAGCAAGGTGCCGCCGCGCACGCGGTACTTTCTTTCAAAGCTGAGCATGGACATGGTCGCTCTCCATTCGCGAACCGGGCAGCCGCCCGTGCCGGCGGGGAAACCGGGCGGGCGGGCCGGGCACAAGGCACCGGACACCGCCCACCCGCGGTGGCGCTTACTTCGAAGCGGTGGCCGCCCCCGGCATCGGGGCGTTCTGCGACACCGTGGTCTTCTTGGCCGGCCCTTCGAGCCAGTTGAAGCGGTCGGTGCTGAGCAGGATGAAGTGAATCACCAGGGCCAGCGCGAACAGGAACGTGAACAGGGCCACGAGGGTTCTGCGCGGGTCGAACAGGGTCCAGAGTCGCCACATGACGTGTCTCCTCAGGCGCTGATGGCCACGGCCGTGTAGGCAGCGGCCACGTTCTTGATGTCTTCGAACAGCATCGCGTAGCCGTTCACGCTCGGCAGCCAGGGCCGCCACTGCCACGCCAGGAAGTGCGCGACGATGGCAACCAGCGTGAAGACGATGAAGCTGGTGACGAAGATGCCATGGAACTCTCTGGCCTCACTGTCCGTGAGTCCGGACAGCGAACCACCTCTGCTATCAGACATATAACGTTCTCCTTGAATGCCTTTCGGCCTTGACCGCGAACCGCCCCCGCGGAAGAGGGTCGCCGCCCCGGATGGCGCGACTGGGGGGGCAACCGGCGGCGCCGGTTGCACAGACGGAGGGGCGGTGCGCGTTCATGCACCGGCCCCTGTGAGCAAGGCCGCGCGCGAGCGCTGCACGCGCTCGGCGGTGATGCTGGGTTCGCTGGCCTTTTGCGCGTCGGCCTCGCAGCGGTCGCGCAGGCGTTTGGCGGCCGAGATCTGCACCAGCATGGGTTCCTGGCGCACCAGGCGTTCGAGCAGCGCGCGCGCCTCGTCGTCCCAGGGCCGCGCTTCGGCCGCGGCGCGCGCGGGCGTGGGCTCGCCGGCGTCGAGCGCGGTGCCCAGCGGCAGGATGTGGAACAGCGCGTCGAACAGCGCGTTGCACACCTCCTGCAGCACGTAGGTGGCGCCCGCATAGCCCATGAAGGGCGTGCCCGTGGCGCGGCGCACGATGGGCAGCGGGAACGAGGCCGGCACAAAGCTCGCGCGCATCATGGCGCCGCTGTTCTCGGCCAGGTAGATGCGCTCGTTGTAGCTGCCGAACACGATCAGCGGCGAGCGCTCGGCGAGCAGGCGCCGCACCTCGGCGTTGTCGGTCTTGCTGCCCGCCTGGCGCGACACCTGGAAGCGGCACGGCAGGCCGAGCTCGCCCTCGAGGTAGTGGCGCAGGCCGCGCGCGTAGGTCTCACCGGCCACCACCGCAAAGCCTGCGGTGGCGAAGAAGTCCTGCGTCACCGAGCGCCACAGGTCCCACACCGGCTTGACCGTGCTGTGCTTCTCGCGCTCGATGAAGGGCTCGGGGTCCAGGCCCAGCAGTTCGCCGAGCGTGCGCAGGAACTGCGTGGTGCTGTGCAGGCCGATGGGCGCCTGCAGGTAGGGCCGGCCCAGGGCCTCGCAGAGCATGCGGCCGAACTCGCGGTACAGGCAGATGTTCACATCGGCATCGGCCAGGTTCTGCACGTCGGCCAGGTGGCTGCCGAGCGGGAACACCATGTTGATCTCGGCGCCGATGCCCTCGACCAGGCGGCGGATCTCGGCCAGGTCGCTGGGCATGTTGAAGGCGCCGTAGCACGGGCCGATGAGGTTCACGCGCGGCTTCACGCCGGGCGCGCGCTCGGCCGGCGAAGGCCGCTCGGGCACGTGGCGCAGGCCGTACTCGCTCCAGAGCCAGAACATGGCGCGGTTGGCGCACTGCCACTGGTCCTCGTCGATGGTGCGCGGCAGAAAGCGCAGCAGGTTCGTGCCCTGCGGCGTCACGCCGCCGCCGATCATCTCGGCGATCGAACCCGTGACCACCACCGCGGGCAGCTCGGGGTCGAGCGCGGCGTGCGCGCGGCGCATCGCGCCCTCGGTGCCTTCACGGCCCAGCTGTTCTTCGGCCAGGCCGGTGACCACGATGGGCAGCTCGTGCGGCGGCAGCGCGTCGGTGTAGTGCAGCACGCTGGTCACGGGCAGGTTCTCGCAGCCCACGGGCCCGTCGATGACGACCTGCAGGCCCTTGATCGCGGTGAACACGTACACGGCGCCCCAGTAGCCGCCGGCACGGTCGTGGTCGAGCACCAGCATCAGATCATCTCCTCGGCCTTGCGGCGGCGTTCGGCCTTGGCCATCAGCCGGCGCTGCTCGGCCTTGAACTCGGGCCGCTCGCGCGGCACGCCTTGCGCGGCTTCCCACACGCCGGCCGCGTGGCCGCTGCCGGCCTCCCCGAAAAATGCCTTCATGCGGTCGAAGCGCGCGCGGCTGGCCACCGCGGCGTTGATCACCTCGGCCAGCGCGCCCGCGCCTGCGGGGCCCAGCAGCGGCCGGGCCGAGATCAGGTTGGTGAAGTACAGCGCGGGCACGCAGGCCTGCTTGGCCGCCTGCACCACGGGCGTGGTGCCGATGGCCAGATCGGGCTGCCATTCGCGCAGCGCGGCCAGGTCCTGTTCGAGCGAGGCACGGAACTGCACGTGCACGCCGCGCGCCTGCAGCCACTCGGCATCGGCCGCGTTCCAGGGTGTGCGCGGGCAGGCCGTGCCCACGTAGCGCAGGTCGGCCCCGCTGTCGGCCAGCAGCCGGCCCACGATGAGTTCAGAGCCTTCGTAGCCACTGAGCGTGATGCGCGCGCGCACCGGGTTGGCCGCGAGCACGCCGCGCATGGCGCCCAGCATGGCGTTGCGCGCCGCGGCGATGCGCTCGGGCGCCACGTTGGCGGCCTCGCCCACCGCACGCAGCCAGTCCTGCGTGCCGTCCAGGCCCACCGGGGCCGAGCCCACCACGGGCCGGCCCGCGGCCTCGAACTCGCGCACGCTCGCGGTGTAGAAGGGGTGGATCGCGGCCACCACGGTGGCGTCGAGCGCGGCGTAGAGCTCGCGCCATTCGCGCGTGGGCACCACCGGCCCCACGGCCAGGCCCATGGGTTCGAGCATGCGGCCCACCACCATGGGGTCGGCCGGGAACATCTCGCCCAGCAGCGCCACCGTGGGCAGCGCGCCGCGGCCGCCGCGCGGCGCGGCCACCGGGCCGGCCTCGGCCTCGCTGCGCGCGTAGCGCAGCATGGCGCCGGCCAGCACGTCCTTGGCCTCGGCGTGGGTGGGCACGCCAAAGCCCGGCACGTCGATGCCGATCACGCGCACGCCGTTGATCTCTTTCGGCAACAACTGCAGCGGCACGCCGCTGGCGGTGGGCACGCAGAGGTTGATGACCACGATGGCGTCGAGCCGGGCCGGGTCGGCCAGGCCGTGCACCGCCTCGCGGATGTCCTCGAACAGCTTGCCGGTCACCAGGGTTTCGCTGTTGAAGGGCACGTAGCCCACGCTGCGGCGCGCGCCGTAGAAGTGCGAGGTGAAGGTGAGGCCGTAGACGCAGCAGGCCGAGCCGCTGAGCACGGTGGCGGTGCGGCGCATGCGCAGGCCCACGCGCAGCGAACCGAAGGCCGGGCACATGCTCTGCGGCTGGTCGTGCGGGCCGGCGTCGGGCGCCTTGGGGTAGTCGGCCGCGTAGCGCGCGAGCGTCTCGCCCTTGCCGGCGGCCTGGGCCGCGGCCTGCATCTGCTCGCGGCCGTTGTGGCAGCCCGCGCCGTCACCCGCGAGCGGCGCGGGCGCATCGGCCGGCACGGACCGGATCGGGATGGTGCGGGCGGGGCCGCCGGGCTGGGCGTCGCTCATGGGGCGCTCAGCTTTCGTCGTAGACCACTTCGAGGCTGGGCCGCACCGCGTCCTGGCGGCCGCACATGTCGAAGCTGGTGGCGGGTTCGAGCACCACGTCGCGGCCCACGCTGTCGGCGCTGAAGAGGCCGAGCAGCTCGTCCTGCGTCTGCGGCCTGGGCCGCCGCGGCGGCGCCTCGGCCACGTTGCGCGCGAGCTCCTCGAACAGCGGGCCCCAGGTGCCCCCGGGCTTGCCGATGATGTCGTAGGCCGCGCTCTTGCGGCGGATGTCGTCGTGCGCAGGAATCGAGGCCAGCACCGGGATGCCCGCGTTCTGCGCGAAGGCCTGGGCCTGGCCGGTGCCGTCGTCCTTGTTGATGACCATGCCGGCCACGCCCACGTTGCCGCCGAGCTTGCGGAAGTACTCGACCGCACTGCACACGTTGTTGGCCACGTAGAGGCTTTGCAGGTCGTTGCTGCCGACCACGATCACCTTCTGGCACATGTCGCGCGCGATCGGCAGGCCGAAGCCGCCGCACACCACGTCGCCCAGGAAGTCGAGCAGCACGTAGTCGAAGCCCCAGTCGTGAAAGCCCAGCTTCTCCAGCGTCTCGAAGCCGTGGATGATCCCGCGCCCGCCGCAGCCGCGGCCCACCTCGGGGCCGCCGAGCTCCATCGCGAACACGCCGTCGCGCTTGAAGCACACGTCGCCGATGGCCACCGCCTCGCCCGCGAGCTTTTTCTTCGAGCTGGTCTCGATGATGGTCGGGCAGGCCTTGCCGCCGAACAGCAGGCTGGTGGTGTCGCTCTTGGGGTCGCAGCCGATCAGCAGCACCTTCTTGCCCTGCTGCGCCATCATGTAGCTGAGGTTGGCGAGCGTGAAGCTCTTGCCGATGCCGCCCTTGCCGTAGATCGCGATGATCTGCGTCTCCTTGGTCACCGGGCCGGTGGCCACAGGGTCGGGTTCCATCGCGGCCTCGGCGCGCAGGGCCTCGCGCGGGTGGAACTGCAGCGGCGCCTCACGCGGTGCGGCCAGGGTGCTGACGGAATTCATGGGCAAGCCCTCCAATCGAGAACCATCTTGAGACAGTCCGGGTCACCGAACGCGGTGGCGTAGGCCTGGGGCGCCTCGCGCGCCGCGCGCTGGTGGGTGATCAAGCCATCGAGATCGAGCCGGCCGCTGTCGACCAGCGCGCGCACCGCGGCCAGGTCGTCGGGCTGCCACTGCGCGGCCACGCGCAGGCGCAGCTCGCGCATGAAGGCCGGGGCGAACTGGAACGAGAGCGGCTGCTCGTAGAAGCCCGCGAGCACCAGGCCGCCGCCGGGGGCCAGCCGCGCGATCAGTGCGTCGAGCACGGCGGCGTCGCCGCTCGCGTCGATCACCGAGCGCAGGCCGCGGCGTTCGTCGGTGGCGGGGTCGACCACCGCGTAGCCCGGCGCACCGCCGCGCCGCTGGGGATCGGTTTCCCACACCACGGGCTGTGCGCCCTCGAGCAGCGCCAGCCGCGCCAGCAGGCGGCCCAGCGTGCCGTGGCCCACGATCAGCTCCACCGGCTCGGCGCAGGCGCGCAGCGCGTGCAGCGCGGTGGCCGCGAGCGCGAACAGCACGCCGCGCTCGCGCAAGGCGGGGTCGATGCGCAGCGCGCGCGCCGCCGGCAGCACCACGCGCCGCGATGCGCCGCCGAACAGGCCGCGCACGCTGCCGAAGCAGTTGCTGCCGGGCACGAACACCGTGTCGCCCGTGCGCAGGCCGGCCTCGGGGCCGGCGTGCACCACCTCGCCCACCGATTCGTAGCCCGGCACCAGCGGGTAGCCCATGCCAGGGAAGGCGGGCATGCGGCCATCCCACAGCAGGCGTTCGGTGCCGGTGCTGATACCGCTCCAGCCCACCTGCACCAACACGTCGGCCGCGCCCGGGGCACACACCCGCAGCGGGTCCGGCCGCAGCGCTCGGGGCTGGTGCAGGACGATGGCAAGGGTGTCGAGTTCGGAGGTCACAACGTCATCGTAAGCTGACATTTATAAATGTCAACTTGTCTTTACACCGACTTCCGAACGGTTGTTTGACAGGCCCGCCTTGTGCGCGCGCAGCACGCGCGCCTGCAGCGGCAGCGCGGTCGGGCACTCGCGCACCGCTTCGAAGCCCGCGGCCGCCAGCAGTTCGCCGATGCGCGCCGCGCTGCGCGTGGCGCCCTGCCCCATGGCCCAGAGGTAGAGGTCGAGGTAGGCGTCGGCCATGCCGGCCGCGCCCGCGGTGCCGGCCATGGGCTCGGCCACCAGCAGCACGCCGCCCGGCGCCAGCGCCGCGTGCACGCGGCGCAGCAGCGCGAGCGCCTCGGGGTCGTCGTGGTCGTGCAGCACGCGCACCAGGGTCGCGGTGTCCATGCCTTGGGGCAGCGGGTCGCGCAGGAAATCGCCGCCGTGCAGGCGCACGCGATCGGCCAGGCCGGCCGCGGCCAGCGCGGGCGCGGCGCGCGCCACCACCGCGGGCAGGTCGAACAGGTGCAGCTCGAGACCGGGCGCGCGCCGCGCCGCGGCCATCAGGAAGCGGCCCGAACCGCCGCCCACGTCGAGCAGCCGTTGCGCGCGCTCGAAAGGGTGGCTGTCGAGCAGCAGCTGCGCCACCAGCGGCTGCGAGGCCGCCATGAGCTCGGTGTAGGCGGACACGCTCGCGCCGTCGAGCGCCTGCGGCTGCGCGTGGCCTGCGTAAGGCCATTGCGCGGCCACGCGCCCGCCGCCGGGCGCGCGCCGCAACAGCGCCAGCGGCTCGGCCAGGTCGGCGTAGAAGGCGCCGTGGTGGCGCACCAGCGCGAGCACCGCGGCATTGCCCACCAGCGGCGCGCCCAGCGGGCCCAGGGCCAGGCGGCCGTCGCTGGTGGGCTCGAACAGGCCGATGGCCACGCCCGCGCCGAGCAGGCGCTGCATCGCCGCGGGGTCGAGCCCGGTCTCGGCCGCGAGCCGTTCGGCCGCGACCGGCCCGCCGCGCAGCCGCTCGAACAGGTCGAGCTCCACGCAGGCGCTCAGCACCTGCGAGTAGACGAAGCCGGCCACCACGTCGAACAGGCGCGCCGCGCTGCGCCGCGCCGCGCGCCGGCCCCACCACGAGGCCATGGCGCGCTCGCGGAACGCGGGGTCG
This sequence comes from Hydrogenophaga crocea, assembly GCF_011388215.1. NCBI lineage: Bacteria > Pseudomonadati > Pseudomonadota > Betaproteobacteria > Burkholderiales > Comamonadaceae > Hydrogenophaga > Hydrogenophaga crocea. Next base: position 20,460 of record NZ_CP049989.1, on the reverse strand, counting down.
CTCAGGCGCTGGTTGCGCCAACGCCGCCAGGCGTCGCGCCAGCGGAACATGGGCGCGGCGCTCAGGCCGACACGATGGCGCTGAGCGCGGCGCGCTGGCGCAGGGCCTCGGCCATGGACGCGGGGATCAGGCGCTCGGACTCACCGAGCACGAGCTGGCGCAGGCCGGAGCCGCCCTCGCAGTCGGGGATCGCGTCCGCCGCCTGCGCGATCAGGCCGCGAAAGTGCGCGAGCGCGCCTTCGAGCCCGAGCTGGGTCACCGCGCTCGGGCGGCCCAGGGCCACGTCGCGGCCCACGGGCTTGCCGATCAGCGCCGGGTCGGCCGCGGCGTCGCGGATGTCGTCGGCCACCTGGTAGGCCAGGCCCAGGCCGTCGCCCAGCGCGCGCCAGGGCTCGGGGTCGGCGCCCGCGGCCTGTGCGCCGCCCATGGTGGCGGCCACGAACAGCGCGCCCGTCTTGGCGCGCTGGTAGTCGGCCAGCACCACGCGCGATTCGGACTCCCAGGCCTGGCCGGCCACGATGCCGCCCGGTGTGCCCACGCCCGCGCCCACGGTGGCCATCAGCCCGGGCAGGCGCAGCGGCGAATGGCAGGCGCCCATGGCCAGGGTCTGGAAGGCGCGCACGATCAGCGCATCGCCCGCGAGCACGGCCAGCGCCGGGCCGTAGGCCCACTGCACCGAGGCGCGGCCGCGGCGCATGTCGGCGTTGTCGAAGCACGGCAGGTCGTCGTGCGCGAGCGAGGCGCAGTGCAGCAGTTCGAGCGCGATGGCGGTCGCGTCGGCCAGCAGCGGGTCGTCCTCGCCGCAGGCCTGCGCCACCGCGAGGCAGATCTGCGGCCGGATGCGCGCGCCGCCCGGGAACACCGCGTGGTGGATCGCGCCCGCGAGCCGCGGCGGACAGCTGCCGTCCTCGCCCAGGGCAATGGCCGCCGCCAGGGACTGCTCGATGCGGGTGATGGCTTTCATGGGTGACTCCTCGGTTGGTTGTCACGATAACGTGACACATAATGTGTCATGCAATGTAGACATTCGGACCGCATCGGTCAATCGACCCGTCCGCCCCGCGTGGCGGTGGTAGGCGCGGGCGTGGGCGGCCTCGCGGCGGCGCTGCACCTGGCGGCCAGCGGCGCCGAGGTCTGCGTGCTCGAAGCCGCCGACGCGCCGGGCGGCAAGCTGCAACCGGTGCGCCTGGGCGAACACCTGCTCGACGCCGGGCCCACGGTGCTCACCATGCGCTGGGTGTTCGACGAACTCGCGGCGCTTGCGGGCCAGTCGCTCGAAGACGCCACCGGCCTCACCCGGCTGCCGGTGCTCGCGCGCCACCACTGGCCCGACGGCAGCCGCTTCGACCTGCCCGCCGACCCGGCGGCCGCGCTCGACGCCATCGGCGATTTCGCGGGCGCGGCCGAGGCGCACCGCTACCGCGCCTTCTGCGAGCGCATCCGCGGCGTGCACGACACACTGCTGCACAGCTTCATGGCGGCGCAGCGGCCCACGCCCTGGTCGCTGGCCTGGCGTGTGGCGCGCCAGGGGCCGCACGGGCTGGCGCGCATCGCGCCCTTTCACAGCCTCTGGCACGAACTCGGCCGCCATTTCCACGACCCGCGCCTGCGCCAGCTGTTCGGCCGCTACGCCACTTACTGCGGCGGCTCGCCCCAGCTCGCGCCCGCCACGCTGATGGTGGTGGCGCACGTGGAGCAGCAGGGCGTGTGGTCGCTGCCCGGCGGGCTGTACCGGCTCGCGCAGGTGCTGGTGGGCTGGCTGCGTGCGCGCGCGGTGCCGCTGCGCTGCGGCTGCGCGGTGCGCGCGCTGCACTGGCGCGGCGCGCGTGTGGCCGGTGTGGTGCTCGCGGGCGGCGAGGTGGTGGCCGCCGACCACGTGGTGTTCAACGGCGACGTGTCGGCGCTGCCGGCCGGCCTGCTCGGCGATGGCGCGCGGGGCGCGGCGGCCCCGGTGGCGGCGCACGCGCGTTCGCTCTCGGCCCTCACCTGGACCGCGGTGGTGCCGCGCCAGGCGGCCGATCTGCTGCGCCACAACGTGTATTTCGCGCACGACGGTCCGCGCGAGTTTCAGCAGCTGTTCGGCGAGCGGCGCCTGCCGGCCGACCCCACGATCTACCTCTGCGCGCAGGACCGCGAGGCCGCCACCGGCACGGCCGCGCCGCACGACCGCCTGCTGTGCCTGGTGAACGCGCCCGCGCTCGGCCACGGCGGGCAGGGCCAGCCCGATGCGGCCGCCTTGCGCGCCTGCGAACGCCAGGTGCAGCAGCGCCTGGCCGACGCGGGGCTGGCGATCGCGCTGGGCGGGCCGCGCGAGGGCCTGCTGCGCCGCGGGCCGGCCGAGTTCGCGGCGCGCTACCCCGGCAGCGGCGGTGCGCTCTACGGCCGCGCCCCGCACGGCTGGCGGTCGAGCTTCGCGCGCGCGGCCGCGCGCAGCGCCGTGCCTGGCCTGAGCCTGGCCGGCGGCAGCGTGCACCCGGGCCCGGGCCTGCCCATGGCCGCGCTCTCGGGTCGGCTGGCGGCGCAACGCGCCTGCGAGGCCCTGGGCCTGCCGATGGCGCCAGCGTGATGGGCAGCGATCCCCTCGCCTTCGACGCGCCCGTGCCCGACGGCGGCTACGCCTGGTGGTACCTCGACGCGCTCAGTGAAGACGGCCGCCACGGCCTCACCGCCATCGTCTTCATCGGCAGCGTGTTCTCGCCCTACTACGCCTGGGCGCAGCAGCGCGGGCGCGGCCGGGCGCTGGACCACTGCGCGGTCAACCTCGCGCTCTATGCCGGCCCCGACGCGGGCGCGCCGCGCGGCTGGACCATGACCGAGCGCGGCGCGGGCGCGGTGCGCCAGGGCCGCGATGCGCTGGTCATCGGCCCGAGCGAGATCGCCTGGGACGGGGAGTGGCTGTGCCTGCGAGTGCGCGAGCGCACCGCGCCCTGGGGCCGGCGCATCGAGGGCGAGATCCGCGTGCGGCCGCAGGCCTTGCACGCCACCGACTACCCGCTCGACGCGGCGGGCCGGCACCGCTGGACGCCCATCGCACCCGTGGCGCGCGTGCAGGTGGCGCTGGATGCGCCCGCGCTGCGCTGGCAGGGCCGCGCCTACCTGGACAGCAACCGCGGCGATCGGCCCATCGCGCAGGACCTGCAGCGCTGGGACTGGTCGCGCGCGGCGATCGGCCGCGAGGGCTGCGCGGTGTTCTACGACGCCACGCGGCGCGACGGCAGCCACGCGCAGTGGGCCTTGCGTTTCGGGGGCACGGGTGCCGTGCATCGCGTGGCCGAGCCGCCCCCCATGAGCGGCCTGCCGCGCAGCGCCTGGGGCCTGCGCCGCCGCGCGCGCGCCGACGCCGGCGCGCCGCTGCGCCTGCACCAGCCGCTCGAGGACGGGCCCTTCTACGCCCGCTCGGTGCTGCGCACGCGCCTGCTGGGCTGGCCCGCCGACGCCATCCACGAAACCGTGGACCTGGACCGCTGGCAGCGCCCGCTGGTGCAGGCCATGCTGCCCTTTCGCATGCCGCGCCGCGCCTGAGGCCGGCCCGGTCTCATCGCGGCGGCTCGTCGCCGGGGCGGTCCTCGGCGTCCGCGCGCGCCTGCCGATCGCGTTCGCGCCACTGGCGCAGCTTCCAGAGCTCGTACACGCCCCAGCCCACGGCCACCAGCAGCACGCCGGCCATTTCGAGCGCGATCAGCAGGCCCGAGCTCATGGCGACACCCGCCGTGCCGCGCGCGCCGGCAGGGTCCGCAAGCCCTCGCGGCGCTCGCCGCGTTCGAGCCGCTCGAACAGCAGCAGCAGGCGCTCGGCGCCCGCGGGCGGCTCGCGCGCGGGCAGCGCCACCGCGTCCACCAGACCGCGCACGGCCGGCAGCGGCGCGGCATCGAGCGCGGCCGCCGAAGGCAGCAGCCGCCAGCAGGCCTCGCCGAGCAGCCAGCCCTGGCGCCAGCGCGGCACCACGGCGCGCTGCAGCGCGGCGCGCGGCTCGCGGCGCAGCACCTCGTGGCCAATGGCCGCGTAGAGCAGGCGCGCGGCGTTGATGCCCGGCCGGCAATCGAGCGGCAGCTGCGACACACCGGCCGCCGCGCGCGCGTACAGGTCGTCAGCCACGGCGAGCAGGCGCGCCACCACCGCGTGCAGCGCCGGCCCCGCGTGCGGCGCGCGCAGCCACGCGTCGGGCGCAATGCCCGCCTCGCGCAGCCAGTCCTGCGGCAGGTAGAGCCGGCCCAGGGCCGCGTCCTCGGCCACGTCGCGCGCGATGTTCGACAGCTGCATGGCCACGCCGAGCTCGCAAGCGCGCGCCAGCGCGGCGCGGCTGCGCACGCCCATGAGCAGGGCCATCATCGCGCCCACGGTGCCGGCCACGCGCGCGGCGTAGTCGCACAGCGCCTCCAGGCTGTCGTAGCGGCGGCCCTGGGCGTCCCATTCGAAACCCTCGATCAGCGCCTCGGGCAGCGCGCGCGGAATGCCGTGGCGGTGCACCACCGCGGCGAGCGCGCGCTCGGGCAGGGCCATGCCCTCGGTGCCGCGCTGCGGCGCGTCGTAGACGCGGCCCAGGCGGGCGCGCAGCGCGGCCACGGCGCGCGCGGGGTCATCGCCCTGGTCCACCGCGTCGTCGGCCGCGCGGCAGAACGCGTAGAGCGCGCTGGCCGGCGCGCGCACGCGTGCGGGCAGCACCAGCGAGGCCAGGTGGAACGAGCGCGAGCCCGTGCGCAGCGCGGCGCGGCAGGCCGCGAGCGTCGCGCTGTCCCAGTCTTCTTGCGCCGGCGCGCCGGCCCCGCGCACGCGGTTCATGCGGGCGGCACCACGGTGTCGAGCACGCGCGCCGACGACAGCACGCCCGGGAGGCCCGCGCCCGGGTGCGTGCCCGCGCCCACCAGGTACAGGCCATTCACCTCTTCGCTGCGGTTGTGCGGGCGGAACCAGGCGCTTTGCGTGAGCACGGGTTCGAGCCCGAAGGCCGCACCGCGGAATGAGCCCAGGCGGTCCTGGAAATCGAGCGGCGTCATCACGCGCGAGGTCACCACGTTGCGGCTCAGGTCGGGCAGCAGCGTGGCCTCCAGCCGCGCCTGCACACGCTGGCGGAACGGTTCGGCGGCCTGCGTCCAGTCGGTGCCGCTGGCCAGGTGCGGCACCGGCGCGAGGGCGTAGAAGGCCTCGCAGTCCTCCGGGGCCATCGACGGGTCGGTGGCCGTGGGCCGGTGCAGGTAGATGCTGAAGTCGTCGGCCAGGTGGTGGTGGGTGAAGATGTCGTCGAGCAGGCCGCGGTAGCGCGGGCCCAGCGCAATGGTGTGGTGCGCCACCTCGGGGTAGCGCCGCCGCGTGCCGAAGTACCAAACGAACAGGCTCATGGAGTAGCGCGAACGCTCGATGCGGCGGTCGGTCCAGCGGCGCCGGTGCTCGGGCGCCACCAGCTCGCGGTAGGTGGTGGCCGAATCGGCGTTGGACACCACCACGTCGGCGTGCAGGGTCTCGCCGTCGGCCAGGCGCACGCCGGTGGCGCGCCCGCGCTCCACGCAGATGCGCGCCACCGGGGCCCGGCAGCGCACGCGGTTGCCCTGCCCCTCGATCAGCCGCACCAGGCCCTTCACGAGCTGGCCCGTGCCGCCGAGCGCGTAGTGCACGCCCCAGCGCCTTTCGAGGAAGGCGATGAGGCAATACACCGAGGTGGTGGCGAAGGGGTTGCCGCCCACCAGCAGCGACTGGAAGGTGAGCACCGTGCGCAGCCGCTCGTCGCGCACGTAGCGGCTGGCCAGGCCGTGCACCGTGCGGTGGCCCTGCAGCCGCAGCAGCGCCGGCAGCACGCGCGCCATGTCGCCGATGCGGTCGAAGGGCACGTGCGCGAGCTGCTCGAAGCCGACGCGGAAGATCGACTCGCTCACGCGCAGGAAGCGCTCGTAGCCGGCCACGTCGGCGGGCGCGAGCCGCGCCACCTCCGCGCGCATGGCCTCGGCGTCGCCGCGGTAGTTGAACACCGTGCCGTCGTCGAAGCGGATGCGGTAGAAGGGATCGACCGGGCGCAGCTGCACGTCGTCGGCCATGCGCTTGCCGCACAGCGCCCACAGTTCCTCGAACAGGAAGGGCGCGGTGATCACCGTGGGCCCGGCGTCGAAGGTGAAGCCCTGCTGGCGGTGCACCAGCGCGCGCCCGCCCGGTTCGTCGAGCCGTTCGAGCACGGTCACGCGGTAGCCACGCGCGCCCAGCCGCACCGCGGCGGCCAGGCCGCCGAAGCCGCTGCCGATCACGATCGCAAGGGGCCGGGTGTCGCCAGGCGGGGCATGGGCGGCGGGGTCGGTGGGTTCCATCGGCATGCGGCCCATGATATAAGTGTCAACACAAACTGACAAACAAGTTTTCAACTTATCGTCCAGTTTGATTGACGCCCAAGCCGACACCCCTGTCGGCCCGGCGTGCCGCCAGGAGACCGTGCATGCCTGCCCTGCTGGAACTGGAGCGACTCGCTTGCGAACGCGGCGGCCGGCGCCTGTTCGGCGGGCTTTCGCTGGTTCTGCACGCGGGCGACCTGCTGCGCGTGCACGGCGCCAACGGCAGCGGCAAGACATCGCTGCTGCGCCTGCTCTGCGGCCTGCAGACGCCCAGCGAAGGCACGGTGCGCTGGCGCGGCCGCCTGCTGCCGCAGGCGCGCGAGCAGATCGGCCAGGAGCAGATCTACCTCGCGCACCGCGCCGCGCTCGCCGACGAACTGAGCCCGCTGGAGAACCTGCGCTGGGCCCAGGCCCTGAGCGGCCAGACCGTGACCAACGAGACCCTGCGGCAGGCGCTCGACGCCACCGGCGTGCGCGCCCTGGCCGACCAGCCGGTGCGCGCGCTCTCGGAAGGCCAGCGCCAGCGCTGCGCGCTCGCACGCCTGGCCCTGCCGCCGCCGCGCGCGCTGTGGCTGCTCGACGAACCCTTCAACGCGCTCGACGCCGAGGCCAACGGCTGGCTGCGCGAGCGCATCGCGGCGCAGCGGCGCGCGGGCGGCGTGGTGGTGCTCAGCGACCACCAGGGCCTGCCGCACGACGGCGCACCGGCCATCGAGGTGCGGCTGTGAAACCCAATACCTGGTCCATGGCCCGGCCCACGCCTGCGCCCGCGGCCGTGCCGCCCGCTCCCGCCGACGGCCTGGCTGCGCTGTGGCCGATGGCGCTGGCCCTGTGGCGCCGCGAATGGCGACTCGCGCTGCGCCGCCGCAGCGACGTGCTCGGCGTGCCGGTGTTCTTCGCGCTCGTGGCCAGCCTGCTGCCGCTGGCCCTGGGCCCCGCGCCCGCGCTGCTCGAACGCCTGGGCCCGGGCCTGGCCTGGGTGGCGGCGCTGCTCGCGGCCATGCTCTCGCTGCAGCAGCTGTTCGCGAGCGACCACCGCGACGGCACGCTCGACCTGCTGCTGCTCGCGCCGCAGTCGCTGCCGCTGCTGGTGCTGGTGAAGGCGCTCGCGCACTGGACCACCTCGGGCCTGCTGCTCACGGGGGTGGCGCCGCTGCTGGCGCTGCAGTTCGGGCTGTCGCTGCCGGTCACCGGGGTGTTGTGCCTGTCGCTGCTGATCGGCACGCCGCTGCTGAGCCTGATCGGCGCGGTGGGCGCGGCGCTCACCGTGGGCCTGCGCGGCGCGGGCACGCTGGTCACGCTGCTGGTGCTGCCGCTGTGCGTGCCGGTGCTGGTGTTCGGCGCTGGCGCGGCCGAGGCGGTGCAGGCCGGCCTCGACCCCACGGCCCACCTCTCGGTGCTGGGCGCGCTGCTGCTGCTCGGGCTCGCCGGCTGCCCCTGGGCCGCGGCGCAGGCACTGCGCATCGCCAACGAATGAAGGGAGATCCCATGGCCACCACCCTGCCCTCGGGCACCTCCGCCACCCCGCTGTGGTGGCGCTACGCCTCGCCGCCCGCGGCCTACCGCTTCGCGGGCCGCTGGTGGGCCTTCTTCGCGCTGAGCGCCGTGCTGCTCGCGGGCGCGGGCCTCTACATGGGCTTCGTGGTCGCGCCCACCGACGCGCAGCAGGGCGAGGCCTACCGCATCATCTACGTGCACGTGCCCGCGGCCTGGATGTCCATGCTGATCTACCTCGCGATGGCCGCGTGGTCGGGCCTGGGCCTGGTGCTCAACGCGCGGCTGTCGGCCACCATGGCGCACGCGCTCGCGCCCACCGGCGCGGTCATGACCCTGCTCGCGCTCGTGACCGGATCGCTCTGGGGCAAGCCCACCTGGGGCACCTGGTGGGTGTGGGACGCGCGGCTCACGTCGGAGCTGGTGCTGCTGTTCCTCTACCTGGGGGTGATGTCGCTGCACGCGGCCATCGACGACCCGCGCCGCGCCGACCGCGCGAGCGCCCTGCTCACGCTGGTGGGGGTGGTGAACATCCCCATCATCTATTTCTCGGTGCGCTGGTGGAACACGCTGCACCAGGGTGCGAGCGTGAGCCTGGACAAGCCGCCCAGCATCGCCACGCCCATGCTGCTGGGCATGCTGCTGATGGTGGCCGCGTTCTGGTGCTATGCGATCGCGGTGGCGCTGCTGCGGCTGCGCGTGCTGCTGCTCGAACGCGAAGGCCACGCCGCCTGGGCCCGGCCCGACCGGAGGGGCACATGAACACGCTGCACCAGCTCTGGCTGCTCGACGGGCGCGGCCCCTACGTGTGGGGCGCGCTGCTGGCCTGCGGGCTGGCGTTCGCGCTCGAACTGTGGGGGCTGCAACGCCGCCGCCTGGCGCTTGGCCCCGGGCCCGACGCGGAGGACGCGCCATGACGCGGCGCAGCCAACGCCTGATCGTGCTGCTGCTCGGCCTCGGCGCGCTGGGCAGCGCGAGCGCGCTGGTGCTGCGCGCCTTCGGCAGCAACCTGGTGTTTTTCTACAGCCCCACGCAGGTGGTGCAGCGCGCCGCGCCGCACGACCGCGCGTTCCGCATCGGCGGCCTGGTGCAGCAGGGCAGCGTGCAGCGCGAGGGCGGCGCCAGCCTGCTGCTGCGCTTCGAGGTGACCGATGGCGCGCACCGCGTGCCGGTGCGCTACCACGGCCTGCTGCCCGATCTGTTCCAGGAGGGCAAGGGCGTGGTGGCCCAGGGCCGCCTCGGCGCCGACGGCCTGTTCGTGGCCGACCAGGTGCTGGCCAAGCACGACGAGAACTACATGCCGCCCGAAGCGGCCGCCGCGCTCAAGGAGGCGCAGGCGCGATGACCGCCGAGCTCGGCCACTACGCGCTCGCGCTGGCCCTGGCCCTGGCGCTGCTGCAGGGCGTGGCGCCGCTGCTGGGCGCGGCGCGCGAACGCCACGCGGCCTGGATGGCATTGGCCGTGCCCGCGGCCTGGCTGCAACTGGCCGCGCTCGCGCTGGCCTACGCCTGCCTCACGCAGGCCTTCATCGACACCGATTTCAGCGTGAAGCTGGTGGCCGAGCACGCGCACACCAGCCTGCCCCTCGTCTACCGCATCACCGCGGTCTGGGGCAACCACGAGGGCTCGATCCTGCTGTGGGCGCTGATCCTCGCGGGCTGGGGCGCGGCCGTGGCCTGGCGCACGCACGCGCTCGACGAAGCGACCCGCGCGCGCGTGCTCGGCGTGATGGGCCTGGTGGGCGCGGGCTTCCTGCTGTTCGTGCTGTTCACCTCCAACCCCTTCGCGCGCCTGGCCGACGCACCGCTGCAGGGGCGCGACCTGAACCCGCTGCTGCAGGACCCGGGCATGGTGATCCACCCGCCGCTGCTCTACATGGGCTACGTGGGCCTGGTGGTGCCGTTCGCGTTCGCGCTCGCGGCGCTCATGGCGGGCCGGCTCGACGCCGCCTGGGCGCGCGCCTCGCGGCCCTGGACGCTGTGCGCCTGGGCCTTTCTCACGCTGGGCATCGCGCTCGGCAGCTTCTGGGCCTACTACGAACTCGGCTGGGGCGGCTGGTGGTTCTGGGACCCGGTGGAAAACGCCTCGTTCATGCCCTGGCTGCTGGCCACGGCGCTGCTGCACTCGCTGGCCGTGAGCGAGAAGCGCGGCGCCTTCCGGGCCTGGACCGTGCTGCTGGCCATCGGCGGCTTTTCGCTCTCGCTGCTGGGCACCTTCATCGTGCGCTCGGGCGTGCTGAGCTCGGTGCACGCCTTCGCCACCGACGCCACGCGCGGCCTGTTCATCCTCGCGCTGCTGGCCGCGGTCACGGGCGGCTCGCTGGCGCTGTTCGCGGCGCGCTTTCCGGCCGCCGCGCGCGGCGGGCCGGTGGCGCCGCTCTCGCGCGAGGCGCTGCTGCTGGTGAACAACCTGCTGCTGGTGGTGGCCACGGCCGCGGTGCTGCTGGGCACGCTCTACCCGCTGGTGATCGACGCGCTGGGCCTGGGCAAGCTCTCGGTGGGGCCGCCCTACTTCAACGCCGTGTTCCTGCCGCTCATGATGCCGGCGCTGCTGCTGATGGGCGTGGGTCCGCTGGTGCGCTGGCAGCGCGACCACCTGCCGCGGCTGGCACAGGCGCTGCGCGGCGTGGTGCTGCTCGCGCTGGCCGCGGCGGCCTTGCTGCCGCTGGCGCTCGCGCGCGTGGAGCCCGGCCTGCTGGTGGGCCTCACGCTGGCGCTGTGGATCGCGCTGGCCACGGCCTGGCAGGCCCTGCAGCGCTGGCGCCAGGCGCCGCAACACGGCGCCTGGGCGCGCCTGCGCGCGCTGCCGGGCGGCCAGCACGCCATGGTGCTGGCCCACCTGGGCGTGGCGGTGTTCGTGGCCGGGGCGACGCTGGTCACGCACGGCCAGCAGGAACGCGACGTGCGCCTGTTGCCCGGCCAGTCGCTCGACCTGGGCGGGCACCGCTACACGCTGAGCGAGGTGGCGGCGCTGCGCGGCCCCAATTACCGCGCCGTGCAGGCCACGGTGGCCGTGACGCGCGCGGGCGAGCCCGTGGCCACGCTGCGGCCGCAGCGCCGCGTGTACGACAGCCTGCGCATGCCCATGACCGAGGTCGCCATCCACCGCCGGCTCTCGCGCGACCTGTACGTGGCGCTGGGCGAGCCGCTGGGCGACGGCAGCTGGGCGCTGCGCGTGCACCACAAGCCCTGGGTGAACCTGATCTGGCTGGGCGCCACGCTGATGGCGCTGGGCGGCGGGGTGGCCGCGGCGGCGCGGCGCGATCGGCGCGCACGCGCCGTGGCCGCCGACCTGCCCGCGCTGCCCGCGCCGGAGGGCGCGCCATGAAGCGCGCCTGGTGGCCGCTGGCCGGCTTCGTGCTGCTGCTCGCGCTGCTCGGTGCGGGCCTGGGCCTGAAGCCGCGCGAGGTGCCGTCGCCGCTGATCGGCCGGCCGGTGCCCGCGTTCGCGCTCGCCACGCTCGAAGACCCCGCGCGCACGCTCGGCCCGGGCGACCTGCCGCGCCAGCCGCACCTGATCAACGTCTGGGCCTCGTGGTGCGTGGCCTGCCAGTCCGAGCACCCGCTGCTGGTGGCCTTCGCGCGCGACACCGGCGTGCCCGTGGTCGGCCTGAACCACAAGGACGAACCCCAGGCCGCGCGCCGCTGGCTGCAGCGCCACGGCAACCCCTACCGCATGAGCCTGCTCGACCCCCAGGGCGGCTTCGGCATCGACCTGGGCGTGTACGGCGTGCCCGAGACCTACGTGGTCGACGCGCGCGGCGTGATCGTGCACAAGCACGTGGGCATGCTCACGCCCGAGGTGCTGCGCGACACCATCGCACCACTGCTGGTGCACCCCGACGGCTGAGGGCCTTGCCATGACACACCACCCCACCCTGTCCCGCCCCCTGTTGCCCGCCCTGCGCCGCGCCGCCGCCGCCACCGCGCTGTGCGCCGCCAGCCTCGCGGCCGCGGCCGACCCGGGCTCGATCGAGGCGCGCGCGCAGGCCGTGGCCGAGGAGCTGCGCTGCCTGGTCTGCCAGAACGAAACCGTGGCCGGCTCGACCGCGCCGCTCGCGCTCGACCTGCGCGCCCAGATCCGCCAGCAGCTCGCCGCGGGCCGCAGCGAGCGCGAGGTGATGGACTACATGACCGCGCGCTACGGCGACTTCGTGCGCTACCGCCCGCCGGTGGACGCGCGCACCTGGCTGCTCTGGTGGGGCCCGTTCGCGCTGCTCGCGCTCGGCGGCCTGGGCCTGTGGCGGCGGCTGCGCACGGCCGGCGCGGGCGCGTCGGAGGGTGAGGCATGAGCGCCGCCGGGCCGCTCCCAAGGCGCTCGGCCCCGCCGTGCGCCGCACGGAGGGCAGTCCGATGACCGCCCCGGTCGCGCTCGCGCTGCTGGTGCTGGGCCTGAGCGCGGCCGCGCTCACGGCGCTGCTGCTGTGGCCGCTGTGGCAGGCGCGCGTGGCCGCGGCCGGGCGGCCCGCGGCGCTGTGGGCGGTGCCGCTGGTGGCCGTGCTGGTGTATGCGCTCACGGGCGACCCGCAGGCGGTGGCCCGCGCGCCCGGTGACGGCGAGCGCGAGGCGCGCCGCGAGACCGAGGCCCTGGTGGCGCAGCTCAGCGCCACGCTGCAGGGCGACACGCCCGCGGGCGCGGCCGCGGCCGGCGCGCCCGAGGCCTGGGCCTGGCTGGCCGGCCTGCAGGCCGAACTGCAGCGCTTCGCGGAGGCCGAGGCCGCTTTCGGCCGCGCGCTCGCGCTGCGGCCCGACGTGCCGCAGTGGCTGGCCGACCGCGCCGACCTGTACCTGGTGGCGCACGGCGCGGCCGACGGCGAGGCCGAGCGCCTGGTGTCGCGCGCCCTCGCGCTCGCGCCCGACCACCCCAAGGCGCTCGCGATCGCGGGCGGCCTCGCGCACGACCGCGGCGACAGCGCGCAGGCGCGCCGGCTCTGGGCGCTCGCGCGCACGCAGGTGCCCGACGACAGCGCCTTCGCGGCCGAGCTCGACCGCAGCCTGGGCGCCACGCCGCCGGGCGCGCCCGGCGACGCCGTGCGACCCGGTCGCCCGCAGCCCTGAACGCAGCGCCCCGGCCCTCAGCGGCCGTCCACTCAACGGCCTGTGGCGGGCCAGCGCAGCGAGCCCGCGCGCGCCGGCTCGTGCAGCAGCGCGTCCACCGCGGCCACCACGGCCCCGGGGTCTTCCTCGTGCGCGAGGTGGCCGAGCCCGGGCAGCGCGATCAGCGGCAGGCGCACGCCCAACGGCAGCCGGTGCCACAGGTGGCGCGACTGCCAGGGCGGCACGGTGCGGTCGCCCTCGCCCACCAGCAGCTGCAGCGGCGTGCGCAGCGCCGGCAGGCGCGCCAGCAGCGGCGGCAGCTCCCAGTGGGCCATCATGGCCAGGGTGCTGGCCACGTGCACGGGCGAGCGCACCAGCCGCGCGTACAGCGCCTGGCCCTCGGCGTCGAGCCGCGAGCCCGTGCCCTCGATCAGTTGGCGCACCAGCGTCGGCTGCTGCGCGCGCCGCGCCAGGCCGCGCGTGATCCATTCGCGGCCCGCGATCCAGCGCGCCGACGAGGCCATCACCGGCCACAGCGGCCCGCCCATGGGCAGCAGCGCCGCGTTCAGGCCCAGCACCGCGCGCGGCCGCACCGAGGTGTCGAGCGCCATCTGCAGCGCCAGCGCCGCGCCCGCCGAATGGCCCACGAGCAGCGCGGGCCGCTGGCCCAGCGTGGCCAGCAGCGCGGCCACCGCGCGCGCCATGCTGGGCAGCGTGAACACCGCGGCACGGCGCTCGGGTGCGGGCGCGCTGGTGAAGCCGTGGCCCGGCAGGTCGAGCGCGACCACCTCGGCCCGGGGCGCGAGCCGCGGCGCGAGGGCGCGCCACGAGTGGGCGGACGCGCCGGTGCCGTGCAGCAGCACCACGCAGGGCGCGCCGCTGTGCGCTGGCGCGGGCCAGTGCTGCACGTGCCAGCGCAGGCCGGCCGCGTCGACGAAGCGGCTGTGCGCGCGGTGCGGCCAGGCCGCCCCGTCGCGCGCCCAGTCGAGTGCGGCCTCGCCCATGGCCGTGCTCAGGCCAGGGCCGCCGCGGCCGGACGCGCTCCGCGCACCGCGCGCGAGAGTTCGCCCGCGCCCGCGTGCGGCAGCGGCAGGTAGCGCGCGCCCATGGCATCGGCCACGCCGCGCGCGTGCGGGTGCGGCATGGGCGAGGTGTCGATGAGCAGCGCCGCCGCGCCGCAGCCGCGCAGGCGGCGCGCGGCACACAGCGCGTCGCTGCCCGCCCGCTCGCGGCCCGGCGAGCCGTCGGCGGCGATGTTGGCGCGGCCGTCGGTGAGCAGCACGAGCTGCGGCGTTTCACCGCGGCGCTGCAGCGCGCCCAGCAGTTCGCCGGCCTGCGCGAGCGCGGTGGCCAGCGGTGTGCCGCCGCCGCCGGGCAGACCCGCGAGGCTGCGCTTGGCGCGCGCGAGCGAGCGCGTGGGCGGCAGCAGCAGCTCGGCCCCGGTGCCGCGGAACGCGAGCAGGGCCACGCGGTCGCGCCGCACGTAGCAGTCGGCCAGCAGCAGCTCGACCGCGCCCTTGGCCTCGGCCAGCCGGTGCAGGGCCGACGAGCCCGAGGCATCGACCACGAACAGCGTGGTGGCCTGCGGCGTCTGGCGGCGGCGGGTCACGTGCAGGTCGTCGGGGCGCACGTGCACGCGCGGGCCGGCGGCCGCCGCAGGCGCCTCGCGGCGGCGCAGCGCCTGCCAGGGCGCGGCCGCGCGCAGCGTGTCGATCAGGCTCAGGCGCTGCAGGCCGTCGGGCCGGCCGCGCCGCGCGCCCAGCGGCCGGCCACGCGCCGACAGGCGTTGCGCGGGGCCGCCCCGGCCCGTCGCGCTGCGCGCGCCGCCGCGGCCGGGCGCGGGGGCCAGGCGCTGAGCGAGCGCGGCGAGCAGGCCCGCAGGCAGGCTGGCGCGCGCGGCGTCGAACAGCGCCTCGGCCGGTTCGGGAGCGGGATCGGTGGGATCGTCGGCTGCGATCCCGGGGCTGTCGGGGGGCGAAACGTTTGCGGCTTCGGGCGCGTGGGGTTCGCGCGCGTGGGGCTCGGGCGATGGCGCCTGCGCAGCTTCGGTCTCGGTCTCGGTCTCGGTCTCGGCTTTGGCCTCGGGCGCGGGCCATTGCGTGGCGCGCGGCAGCAGCACCCAGGCGAGCGCGAGCGCGGCGTGGCGCGTGTGCACCACCACGGCCCCGTCGAGCGCGGCGGCCGCGCGCGCCACGCGCAGCGCCTGCAGCGGCGCGCGCAGCGACGCCACGCCCAGCGCCTGCGC
Organism: Hydrogenophaga crocea; assembly: GCF_011388215.1. Taxonomy (NCBI): domain Bacteria; kingdom Pseudomonadati; phylum Pseudomonadota; class Betaproteobacteria; order Burkholderiales; family Comamonadaceae; genus Hydrogenophaga; species Hydrogenophaga crocea. The sequence goes on along the minus strand of NZ_CP049989.1, from coordinate 5,375 downwards.
GCTCGCGCAGAGTTCGCGCAGCAGCGCCTCGGGCACGGCCACCGCGGGCAGGCGCTCGCGCGCCACGGCCACGGCCTCGGGCGGCCAGGGCGTGCCGGCGGGCAGGCCGGCGGCGCCGAGTTCGATGTGCAGCGCGAGCCGGTCGGCGAGGCCGGGCGCGCATGGGCCCGCCTGCGGGTCTTCGTCATCGGCGCGGTCGTCGAGCGCCACCACGGCGAGCGAGAGCGCCCGCGCGCCCGCATGGCCTTCGCGTTCGAGCGGCAGCTCGCCGGTGTCGAGCACGCGGTGCAGGTGCGCCAGCACGTGCGGCGCCTGGCGCTGCACCGAGGGCAGCAGCAGCACCCCGGCGTGCGCCTGAAGCAGCAGGCCGTCGCGCGCGATCGCGCGGCCCTCGCGCAACGAGGCCGCGAGATCGAGGCCGCCGAGCAGTTCGGCGTCGCGGATGTGCAGCGGCACGCGGCGCCAGGCGCGGCCCGCGGGCAGCCCGCCGCGCAGCTGGGCGAGCCAGTCGTCGCGCTCGGGGCCGGCCGCGGCGCGCAGCCACACGCCGCCCAGGCCCAGCGGGTCCACCGCCATCAGCGCGGCGGCGGTGGCCGCATCGGCCGCGGCGTTCACCTCAGGCCACCGCCAGTTGTTCGTCCACGGCGCGCTGCACGCGCGCGGTGGAGCCCGAATCGTCCAGCGGGTTGCGGCGCAGCCGGTGGCGCAGGGCCGCGGGCGCGATGCGGCGCAGGTGCTGGCAGGCCACCGCGCCGTCGCCCTCGAGCGCGGCCAGCGCGCGCGCGGCGCGGATCAGCGTGAGATCGCCGCGCAGGCCGTCGGCGCCGAGCGCCATGCACAGGCGCGAGGCGCTCTGGCGCACCGCGTCGGGCACGTCCACGCTGGGCAGGCGGTCGCGGCCGCGCTGGATGCGCCGGCGCAGCGCTTCGTCTTCGCGCCGCCAGTGGTCGTGGAAGGCCTGCGGGTCGCGCTCGAAGGCGTCGCGGCGCTTCACCACCTCCACGCGCGTGTCGAGATCGGTGGGCGTGGTGACCTCGACCGCGAGGCCGAAGCGGTCGAGCAGCTGCGGGCGCAGCTCACCCTCTTCGGGATTGCCGCTGCCCACGAGCACGAAGCGCGCCGGGTGGCGCACCGAGAGGCCTTCTCGCTCCACCACGTTCTCGCCCGAGGCGGCGACGTCGATCAGCAGGTCGACCAGGTGGTCGTCGAGCAGGTTCACCTCGTCGATGTAGAGAAAGCCGCGGTGGGCGCGCGCCAGCAGCCCGGGCTCGAAGGCCTTGACGCCCTGCGCGAGCGCGCGCTCGAGGTCGAGCGCGCCGACCACACGGTCTTCGGTCGCGCCCAGCGGCAGGTCGACCACCGGCACGGCCACGCGCGCCACGCGCGGGCGGCCGCTGGCGCGGCGCGCGCTGCATTCGTCGCACTGGTGGCGCGGGTCGTCGGGGTCGCAGGCGTAGCGGCAGCCGCTGAGCGCCTTCATGGGCGGCAGCAGCGCGGCGAGCGCGCGCACCGCGGTGGACTTGCCGGTGCCGCGGTCGCCGAGCACCAGCAGACCGCCCAGGCTGGGGTCGATCACGGTGATCAGGATCGCCAGCTTCATTTCGTCCTGCGCGACGATGGCCGAGAAGGGATAGGCGTTGGCCATGCGGTTCACCCGGTGTCAGTTCGATTGGACGATTCTGAACTGTCAATTCAGCTTGTCAACCGGATTCGTCGCCGCCGGTGCGCGAGCGCAGGCCCCAGGCCCACAGGCCGTCGGACGGTATGGGCAGCACCATGAAGAGGTGTTCGAGCACCGCGAGCGTGAGCAGCATGGCCGCGAAGGTGTAGGAGCTGGCCTCGAAGGGGCCGGTTCCCGGGTGCAGGGCCTGCCACCACAGCGCCACCGCGCCCAGGCCGCCGAGCAGCAGCGAGCCGTGCATGAAGCGGTTGCCGCCGCGGCGGAAATAGCTCTGCAGGTAGGCCAGGTGCGGCGGCAGGAACGACTCGGCGAGGTTGCGCACCCCGAGGAACAGGTTGATCTTGGCGCTCTGGCGCATCACGTAGAGCACGCCATAGGTCCACCAGCCGCTGGGGTTGGGCGCGCCCCAGGTGATCAGCAGCACGCCCGCGCCCAGCAGCAGCAGCGCGAGCTCGTGGTGCCACACGGTGCGCCAGGCCAGCACCACGCGGCGCCAGCCCCGCGCTCCCGCGGGCAGCGGCTGGCGCCGCGAGCCCGTGACCGCGCCGAGCACGAAGGCCACCTCCTGCCAGGCCCAGATCAGCAGCGCGCCGGTGAAGCCGAGGTAGGCGCCGGTGATGCGCAGGTCGTCGCGCGAGGCGTAGAGGCAGACGAAGCCCAGGAACAGGAAGAAGCTCGCGCCGATCAGCGTCCACTTGAAGGTCCAGCGCGGCAGGCCGTTGAGGTAGAGGATCAGCCCGGTGCTGAACCACCACAGCAGCAGCACGTAGAGAACGGGGTAGACGTGCTGGGTCATGGCGGGGCTCCGGCGCGGCGCGCGCGATCACCAGGTGGGCGACACGCGCATCTGCTGCGGCAGGGTGTTGGGCACCGTGGGCAGCAGGTACAGGCGCACGAACACCGCGGCCGCGGCCACGCCGCAGCCGGCGCGCACCAGCGCGCCACCGAGCCCGCCGCGCTCGCGCGCGGCCTCGGCGCGCGCGCCCAGGCGGCGCAGCCGCTCCATGCCGGCGTGGAACGCGGGGTGGTCGATGTCGAGCATCAGCGGGAACACCTGGCGCGTGATCTCGGAGGTGATGCGGAACACCTGATGGTCGTACGCGGTGGGATCGAGCCCGAGCGCCTGGTGCAGCGCGGGCCGGGTGTGGTCGCGCACGTACATGGTGGCGAACACCGCGAGCAGGAAGAAGCGGATCCAGCCCTTGTTGAGGCCGCCGAGCAGGCCGGGCTGGGCGCGCATGATCAGCGCGAAGGCCTCGCCGTGGCGGAATTCGTCGTTGCACCAGCGCTCGAACCAGCGAAAGATCGGGTGGAAGCACAGCTCGGGGTGGCGCTCGATCTGGCGGTAGATGGTGATGTAGCGCGCATAGCCGATCTTCTCGGACAGGTAGGTGGCGTAGAAGATGTACTTGGGCTTGAAGAAGGTGGCCTTCTTGGCCTTGGCCAGGTGGGCCAGGTCGACGCCGATGCCGAAGTCCTTGAGCCACTGGTTGATGAAGCCCGCGTGGCGGCTTTCGTCGCGCGCCATCAGCGCCATCAGCTCCTTGATGTCGGGGTTGGCCACGCGGCGGCGGATCTCGGCGTAGAGCAGGCAGCCCGAGAACTCCGAGGTGCAGGAGCTGATGAGGAAGTCGAGGAATTCCTTGTGCAGCTCGGGGTCGAGCGGCACATGCTGGCCGGCCAGTTCGGGCGGGCGCTGGAAGTGGTCGGTGTTCGAGTCGGCGCGGAACTCCTCCATCATCGCGTCCCACTCGGCGCGCACGGGCGTCATGTCGAGCCGTTCGAGGGCCTCGAAATCGGTGGTGTAGAAGCGCGGCGTGAGCACGGTGTTCTGCAGCGCGCTGCGGGTGGCGTCGTTGGGGGTTCGGGTGTCGGCGTCCATGCGGGTCTCCTCTTCGCTCATCGCGGGGGCAGCAGCGGCGCGAAGGCCGCGGCGTTGGTGGGCCCGAAGGCCTTGAGGTCGGCGCGCCAGCCGGTGGCCGGGTCGTCGAGCCAGAGCCGGCCGTCGGCGTGCGCCACCAGGTGCACCGGCCGCTCGGGGCCGATGCCGCGGCGCTTGCGCTCGCGCGCCATGCCGCGCAGCGTGCCGCGCAGGAAACCGTTGCTCTGCGCGGGCACGGTGTGCACGAGCGCGGCGTCGGGCACGCGGCGCACGTCGATGGCGCCGTCGGCGCGGTCGTGGAAGGTGTAGGCGAGCACGGCGGGCGCGCTGCCATCGGCCGACAGCGCCATGGGTGCCGGCGCGCTCCAGCGCGACACCGCCACCGCGGCCACCGTGAGCAGCAGCAGCGCGCCCAGCGCGAGCAGCGGCCAGGCCGCCAGGCGCGGGGCCGCGATCGCGGGCGGGGCGGCGGGTCGGGCGGACATGGCGGCGCGCTCAGGCCAGGGCGGTGTCGGGGCGGGCGGCGGGCCGGGCCACCGCGGCCGGCGCGGCCGCCAGCGGCGCGAGCGGGCGTTCGGCCAGCGCCTGCGACAGCAGCGCGCCCACGCGCGCGGCGTCGGGGATGCAGCGCAGCGCGGGCTCGGGCCGGCGCACGCGCCAGGGCCGCGCGTGCGGCCACAGGTGCAGCCAGCCGATGCGCTCGCCCGGCGCGAGCTGCAGCGCGAGGTCGCCGCGGCCGTTCGCGCGCGGGCGCAGGGCCACGCCGTCGACCTGGCGGTGCGGCAGGTTGAAGGTGACGCTGAGCACGATGCCCACGCGCATCACGGTGCGGCGTGTGGTGACGGTGTAGACCGCCGTGCGCGCGCTGAGCCAGGCCAGCACGCCCAGCAGGCCCAGCGCGAGCGCGGCCAGCGGCGTGAGCCAGAGCAGCGCGAGCAGCGCCTGCCCCGGGCCGCCGCCGGCCAGGCCGACGTCGAGCGCGCGCCAGCCCAGCAGCAGCGCGAAGTACACCAGCACCTCGCGCACGTGGAACACGTGCCAGGCGAGCGCGCGCCAGTCGGGCGCGCCCTGCCACAGCAGCCGCTCGCCCGCGGGCAGCGCCTCGGGCAGGCCGTGCGCGGCCTCGAAATCGTGTTCGTGCTGGCCGGGCGGGGTATGGCGGTGGCTCACAGCAGCGGCCCCATGCGCTCGGGCGTGGCGTAGAGCGTGCCGGCGCCGTAGTAGGCGACGATGCGCTCCTCTTCGAGCAGGGTGACCGCATCGGGCTTGGCGGTGCCGGGCACGTCCATGAACTGCTCGCCCAGGATGGATTTCACGCGCACGCGGTCGTTGCCGATGCGCGTGAAGTTGATCGGCAGCAGCACGCGGCGCGCGTCGGGCAGTTCGAGCTCGAGGTAGCGGAACAGCATCTCGGCGCGGTCGACCCACAGGTCCACCACATGCCCGCCCACCGCGCCGTCGGCGCCCTGCACCGGCATGCCGCGCGGGTCGGGGTCGTGGCCCGAGACGCCGAAGCTGGCGTCGGCGCGCAGCGGCACGATGCGCAGCGTGCCGTCGACCATGAGGTCGGGCTCGTCGGCGCGGTCGGCCCAGGCGCCCGGGCCCACGCCGGCCAGCAGCAGGTTCGCGGCCGTGGGCTGCAGCGGCGCGCCCGGCCAGGGGCCCACGGGCTCGGCCTGCAGGGTCTGCGGCGAGGGCCGGCGGTCGGGCACGGTGCGCGTGCTGCCGTTCTGCAGCCTGAAGGTCTTGGGCTCGGGCATGGGCGGCCAGCCCTGCACCATCACATGGGCCGAGCGCTCGGACTCCAGCGGG